>NZ_QHHX01000001.1:0-889584 GCF_003947485.1 Amycolatopsis sp. WAC 01416
ACGCGGCTTCGCCACCCTCAAAAACTGGCGCATCCTCACCCGCGCCCGCTGCAGCACCCACCACGTCACCACCCACGCCAAAGCCATCCTCACCCTCGAACACCAAGGATGAAAAAGGCTCATTGCAGGTCGGCCGGTCCACGGGGCCGGCGGCGAGCGCCGGCGTGCCCCGTGAGCGGGGTGGGTGGTCGTGCCCACCCACGGGCATCGGCATTGCCTGGGCTCCATGAGGTGAGCGGGGAAGATTCGGGACGTTGACCGTCCTGAACCCTCCCCCTCGACTGATCCGAGGGTGAACGACGAAGGACCAAACCCGAGGCGCACCCGCGACGATGGAGGAACCGGGACACTCAACGTCCCGATTCCTCCATCGTCAGCGCCGGAACCCCACCCGGGCGCGCGAGGCTAACACGAAAATCCGCCGATGTAACATCTTGAAAGTTAAGTTAACACGATCCATGATACGCTGAACACGACGTCATGGAGGCGTGCATGAACCAGGTAACATCGCCGTTATCGCGATCCGGGAGCGGGTTCGCCCGCGTACTGAACCGCTGGGGTCTCCCCGCTCCGCTGTTCCTCGGCTATGCCGGCCTGCTGCTGTTCATGATCGGCGACGGGGTCGAGTCGGGCTTCATCGCGCCGTTCATGGCGGACAACGGCGCGGGCACCGAGATCAAGGCCTCGTACGTGATCACGGTGTACGGCGTCGCCGTGATGCTGGCGTCGTGGCTGTCGGGCGCATTGTCGGACCTTTGGGGGCCGCGTCGCGTGATGATGATCGGCCTGGCCATCTGGCTGGTGTTCGACGTGCTGTTCCTCGCGGTCGCGGTCTCCGGTGAGAGCTACCCGTTGATGCTGGTGTTCTACGGCCTCCGCGGTTTCGGCTATCCGATGTTCGCGTTCGGTTTCCTGGTCTGGATCACCGCGGTGGCGCCGGTCGCCAGGCTCGGTGCGGCCGTCGGCTGGTTCTACTTCGCCTTCACCGGCGGGTTGCCGACGCTGGGCGCGCTGGTCGCGAGCTTCACGAACCCGGTTTTGGGCCAGTACGGCACACTTTGGGTGTCGGTGGTGCTGCTCGCGCTCGGCGGCTTGCTGGCGATCTTCGGCGTCCGGCAGCGGACGGGGTACACGCGGCTCGCGCCGCCGGACGTGAAACCGGTGCAGAGCCTGGTTTCCAGCGTGTCGATCGCCTGGAAGAAACCCCGCGTCGGCGTCGGGATGCTCGTCCGGGTCATCAACACCGCCCCCGAATTCGGGATGCTGGTGTTCTTCCCGACGATCTTCATCGAGGGCATCGGGTTCGGGGAGAGCCGCTGGCTGCTGCTGGTCTCGGTCATCTACGGCACGAACATCTTCTTCAACCTGATCTTCGGCGTGCTGAGCGACCGGATCGGCTGGCGCACCACGATCTTCTGGTTCGGCGCGATCGGCTGTGCGATCTCGATCCTGCTGCTCTACTTCGTCCCGGTCGCCATGGGTGCGGAGTACTACTGGCTCGCGCTGCTCGTCGGCGCGCTGTACGGCGCCACGCTCGCCGGGTTCGTGCCGATCTCGGCGCTGCTCCCCTCCCTCGCCCCGGAGAACAAGGGCGGCGCGATGGCCCTGCTGAACCTGGGCGCGGGCGCGGCGGCGTTCGTCGGGCCGGCGATCGTCAGCCTGTTCCTCGGCCCGCTGGGCGCGGCCGGCGTGGTGATCGTCTTCGCCGCGCTGTATCTGGTCGCGGCGGTCATGGTGCGCTACCTGAAATTGCCCGAGGAGACGGCGAAGGCGATCGAAGAGGACAAAAGTCTGCAGGAAGTCGGAGAGAAGGTCGTCACCACGTGAACCAACCCGTCACGATCGGCATCGACGTCGCCACCGCGGGGGTCCGTGCCCTCGCGGTGTGCGGCGGCACCGTTCTCGCTTCGGCCGCCGCGCCGCTGCCCGCGCCCGTCCGCGACGGTCGCGGGCGCAGCGAGCAGGACGCCCGGTCCTGGTGGCCCACGGTGAAGACGGTGCTGGCGAAGGTCACCGGCGAGCTGCCGGGCAGGGGCGGCGAGGTCGCCGCGGTGGCCGTCGCCGCGACGTCGGGGACGATCGTCGGGGTCGACGCCTCGGGCGAGCCGGTCACGCCCGCGCTGATGTACGACGACAGGCGCGGTGCCGAGCTCAACCGCGAGGCCACCGAACTCGGCGCGGATCGCTGGCGGCGGCTCGGCTTCGGAGTGTCCGCCACGGCCGCGCTCGGCCGCATCGCCTGGCTGGCCGAGCGCGTCCCCGGCGTCGCCGGGATCCGGCACACGCCCGATCTGATCGCCGGGGAACTCACCGGCGGGCCGGTGGCGAGCGACTGGTCGCATGCCTTGAAAAGCGGTTACGACCCGCTCGCCCTGGAATGGCCAAACGAGGTCTTCGATGCCTTGCGGGTACCGGAGAGCTTGCTCCCGCCGGTGGTCGCGCCGGCCACCGTGCTGGGCACGGTGGCCCGTCCGGTCGCCGGGCTCCCGGCAGGCTGCCCGGTCGTGGCCGGGATGACGGACGGCTGCGCGGGCCAGCTCGCGGCCGGCGCGGTCACGCCAGGGAGTTTCGTCGGGATCCTCGGCACGACGTACGTGCTCAAGGGAGTCACCGAAAACCTGGTGCCGGATCCGACGGGAGCGATGTACAGCCACCGTCATCCGGACGGCTGGTGGCTGCCCGGCGGCGCGTCGAACACCGGCGGTGAGGCCGTCGCCCGCGAGGGCCGCCTACCCGAACTCGACGCGGCGGCGGCCGCGGCGGGCCCGGCGAAGGTGGTCGCGTATCCGTTGCGGCGCAAGGGCGAGCGCTTCCCGTTCGCCAGTGCGGACGCCGAGGGTTTCGTAACCGGCAAGGGCGGCGAGGTCGGCGTGGTGGAGCTGCACCGCGCCAGGCTGGAGGGAGTCGCCTTCCTCGAGCGGCTGGCGCTGGACCATCTGCGCCGTCTCGGCGTCACGCTCTCCGAACCGCTGCTGGCGGCGGGCGGCGGCAGCAAGAGTCCTTTGTGGACACGAATCAGGGCGACCGTCACCGGGCTCGGCCTGCGGGTGTCACCGCAGGCCGAAACGGGTTACGGCGCCGCCCTGCTCGCTGCGGCGGGAATCCTGCCGGGTGGGCTCACCGAGGCGTCCGAAGGGCTCGGCCAGGGAACACTGGTCGAACCCGACGAGCGCGAAAGTGCCGCGCTCGCCGAGTCCTACCTGAGGTTCTGCACCGAACTGCACACCAGGGGCTGGATCGACGACGAGCTGTTCGCCGTCGTCCGGCGTTGAGGCATCAGGAAGGACGTGGTCCATTGGTCTTGTTGGGAGTCGGCTTCGGTGTGGACGCCGCAGGTTTGGCGGCTTCCGGCTTCGCGACCTCGGGCGCAGCAGTGGTCTCGGGAGCGGGAGACAGCAGCCGGATGGCCTCCTGGACGGCGACGTCCGTGGCGGAAAGCCGCTCGGCGACCTTCGACCGGAGTTCCAGTGAGAGCTTCCGAGCCTGCTGAGCGTCGGCCTGCTGGGTCCTCGCGTCGGTGAGGGCCTCCGCGACCTGCTCCTGCTTCGCGGCGATGTCCTCCGCCGAAGACTTCTCCGCCTTGGCGATCTTCTCGGCGGAGATCCGCTCGGCTTCGGCACGCTTTTCCGCCGACACCCGGTCGGCTTCCGCGATCTTGTCCGCGGACGCCTTCTCCGCCTCCGCGCGACGAGCCGCCGAAGCCTCCTCGGCCTTCTTGTCCGCGGCGGCGCGGTTCCGGACGCTCTCCATGTCCAGTTCCTTGCGCTTCTGTGCCGCCTCGGCGTTCAGCCGCTCGATCTCGGCCTTGGCGTCCGCGAGCAGCTTCTCGCGTTCCGTCTGCGCGTCCTTGGCCGCCTTGTCGCTCGCGCGCTGCGTCTCGTGGGCGTACCTGTCCGCTTCGGCCCGTGTCGACTTGGCGTCGGCTTCCGCGGCGGCCTTGAGGTCGGCGATCTCCTCCTCGGCGAGCTGCATCATCATGCGGACACGTTCGGCCATCGCGCCGGCGCCGGACGGGCTCGCGCTCATCCGCACGAGTGCGGCCTTGGTCTCGTCCAGTTCCTTCTGGGCGTGGCCGAGCGCCTTGGTGAGTTCGGCGGCGGTCGCGACGGCCTCGTCGCGGTTGCGCGAGAGCTGCTTGAGTTCGATCGACAGTTCGGCGAGCCGCTCGTCCACCTGTCGCTTGTCGTAGCCACGCACGGAGCCCGCGAATTGGGGCGATTTCGCTGAGGGCGCCTGAGGCGCCGTCTTCTCAGGAGCGACCATGGCGGCCACCTTAATGAGCAGGGGCCCGTCAGGCAGTACCGCCAAACGGCTGCACTCGGAGTGCGACGGGGCGATCACATGGCATCCTGCATTGTTGACAGGTCGTAAGCAGGGGAGGCCCGGTTGGACATCTCGGCGATCCTCGAAGACATCCGTGAGCACTGGCACATCTACGCCACGATGCCCTTCATCGCCGCGCTCATCGGCTACATCACGAAACGCGTCGCCATCGAGATGATGTTCCGGCCGCTGGAGTTCGTCGGGATCAAACCCTTCCTCGGCTGGCAGGGGGTCATCCCGGCCAACTCGCGCCGGATGGCGACCACCGCCGTCGACCTGCTGACCAACAACCTCGTCGATCCGCAGGAGATCTTCTCCCGGCTCGATCCCGACGAGGTCGTCAAGGAACTGGAAGAGCCGCTCCTCAAGGCCGTCGAGGACGTCACCCGCGAGGTGATGGAGCAGTACCAGCCCAGACTGTGGGAACTGCTGCCGACCCGGGCGCAGCGCATGCTGGTCGATCAGGTGCGGGCGCAGGCGCCGAAGGTCGTCGCGCGGCTGATGCGCGAGGTGTCGACGAACATCGACGAGGTCCTCGACGTCAACGAGATGCTGATCAACGCGATGGTCCGCGACAAATCGCTGACCTGCCGCCTGATCAAGGAGGTCGCGACCCCGGAGCTGCGCTTCATCGCCCGGTCCGGCATCTGGTTCGGCTTCGTCATCGGCCTGATCCAGTTCGTCGCGTGGGCGCTGACGAAGCAGCCGTTGATCATGCCGATCTTCGGTTTCGTCACCGGCTTCGTCACGGACTGGCTGGCCCTGAAGATGATCTTCTATCCGCGTGAGCCGCGCCGGTTCCTGTTCTTCAGCTGGCAGGGCATGTTCCAGAAACGCCGCCAGGCGGTCGCCAAGGACTACGGCGCGCTGATCGCGGACGAGGTCCTCACCGTGCGGAACGTGATGGAGGCCGTGCTCACCGGGCCCAAGTCGGACAAGCTGTTCGCGATGATCACCCGCGAGGTGCAGCGGACCATCGACGCACAGGCGAGCATCGCGAAACCGTTGGTGGCGCTGACCGTCGGCGGCGTGCAGTACCAGGAGATGAAGAAGGCGGCGGCCGAGAAGGCGATCGCGTATCTCCCCGAAACGGTGAAACACGTGGAGAGCTACGCCACTGACGCGCTCGACGTCCGCAACACCATCGTCACGAAGATGCAGCAGCTGACCCCGCTCGAGTTCGAAGGGATCCTCCGACCCGCCTTCCAGCAGGACGAATGGAAGCTCATCGCGGTCGGCGCGGTGATCGGCGGGCTCGTGGGTGAACTTCAGGTCCTGCTACTCCTCCATTGAGGACAGGCGGCTAGGTTCCCCTCAATCGAGACGCGGGAGGGGCTTCAAGTGGACGCCGTCATCGCCGACCTCGGCGAGCACTGGCCGGTGTACGTCACCATGCCGTTCATCGCGGCGCTGATCGGTTACGTCACCAAACGCGTCGCCATCGAGATGATGTTCAAACCGGTGGAGTTCGTCGGGATCAAGCCGTTCCTCGGCTGGCAGGGGGTGCTGCCGGCGAACGCCGAGCGGATGGCGGCCACCGCCACCGAGATGCTGACGAGCAACCTCGTCGATCCGAAGGAGATCTTCGCCAGGCTCGACCCGGCTCAGGTGGCGAAGGAGATCGAACAGCCGCTGCTCCGCGTCGTCGAGGACGTCACCCGCGAGGTCATGGAGCAGTACCAGCCCAGACTGTGGGAAGTGCTGCCGAACACCGCCCAGCACCTGCTGCTCAAACGCGTGCAGGCCGAGGCGCCGCGCGCGATCACGAAGATCATGGGCGAGATCGCCGAGAACATCGAGGACGTGCTCGACCTCAAGCACATGGTCGTGACGAACCTCGTGCGCGACAAGGCCTTGCTCAACCGGCTGATCCGCGACATCTCGCGGCCGGAGATGCGGTTCATCGCCCGGTCGGGGATCGTGTTCGGGTTCTCCCTCGGCTGCGTGCAGCTGCTCGTGTGGGCGCTGACGAAGTCGCCGATCGTGCTGCCGCTGTTCGGTATCGGCATCGGCTGGTTCACCGACTGGATCGCCTTGAAGATGATCTTCCTGCCGCGCGAACCGAAACGGTTCTTCGGCTTCTACACCTGGCAAGGCGTGTTCCAGAAACGCAAGGACCAGGTCGCCGCCGACTACGGCGACATGATCGCGCGAGAGATCATCACCATCCCGAACCTGCTCGAAGCCGTGTTGAGCGGGCCGAAGTCGGACAAGCTGTTCACGATGATCACCCGCGAGGTGCAGCGGACCATCGACGCGCAGGCGAGTGTCGTGAAGCCGTTCGTCGCGATGGCCGTCGGGAGCAGGCGGTTCCAGGAGATGAAGCAGACGGCGGCGGCGAAGGCGGCGGCACGGATCCCGGAGACGATCCGGCACGCCGAGAGCTACGCCGTCAACGCGCTCGACGTCCGGAACACCATTGTGGACAGAATGCGGCGGCTGAACCCGCTCGAATTCGAGCAGTTGCTGCGCCCGGCGTTCCGGCAGGACGAGTGGAAACTGATCGCCGTCGGCGCGGTGATCGGTGGCCTCGTCGGTGAACTTCAGGTGCTTCTGCTGCTCCACTGACGGCCACCCGATACCGTTTCCCCCTTCCCTGAGCGAAGCGAGGAGGTCGTGTGGACGCCGTCCTGGACGATCTCGCCCGCCATTGGTGGCTGTACGCCGCGATCCCGTTCGTCGCCGCGCTGATCGGCTACGTCACCAAACGCGTCGCCATCGAGATGATGTTCAAACCGCTGGAGTTCGTCGGGATCAAGCCGTTCCTCGGCTGGCAGGGCGTGGTGCCCAAACACGGCGGGCGGATGGCGGCCGTCGCGACCGAGTTGCTGACGTCGAACCTGCTGGACGTCAAAGAGGTCTTCCGCCGGATCGACCCGGCGATCATCACGCGCGAGATCGAGCAGCCGCTCCTGCGGGCCGTGGACGAGGTCGCCCGCGAAGTGCTCGAAAAGCACCATCCCAGGCTCTGGGAGGTCATGCCGACGATGGCGCAGGAACTGCTGATCAAGCAGGTCCAGTCGGCGACGCCGCGGCTGGTGCGCGAGTTCATGGAAGAAATGACCGCGAACCTCGACGAGGTGCTCGACTTCCAGCATATGACCGTGCAGCGGCTCACCAGGGACAAGAAGCTGCTCGTCCGGCTCATCCGCGAGACGTCGCGGCCGGAGATGGCGTTCATCGCGCGCACGGGGATCTACTTCGGCTTCGGGCTCGGCATCGTGCAGGCGTTCGTCTGGGCGCTGACGAAGGAGCCGTGGGTGCTGCCGATCTTCGGCGGCTGCATCGGGCTGTTCACCGACTGGCTGGCGATCAAGCTGATCTTCGTGCCGCGCGAGCCGGTGCGCGTCGGCCGGGTGATCCTGCAGGGCAAGTTCCAGCGGCGGCGGGCGGAGGTCGCGCATCAGTACGGCGAGATGATCGCGAACGAGATCCTCACCGTGCCGAACCTGCTCGACGCCGTCCTGCGCGGGCCGCGGTCGGACCGGCTGTACTCGCTGGTGGAACGGCTCGTGTCGCAGGCCGTCGATCGGCAGGCGAGCGTCGCGAAACCGATGGTCGCGATGGCCGTCGGCGGGCAGCGGCTGAACGAGATCAAACAGGCGGCCGCGCGGAAGGCGCTGGAGCGGCTGCCGCCGACGATCCGCCACGCCGAGGGCTACCTGACCGAGGCGATGGACGTCGCGAAGATCGTCGAGCGGCGGATGCTCGGGCTGACGCCGCTGGAGTTCGAGGGCCTGTTGAGGCCGGCGTTCCGGCAGGACGAGTGGAAGCTCATCGCGGTCGGCGGGCTCATCGGCTTCCTGGTCGGTGAGCTGCAGGTCCTCCTGATGCTCCACTGACGCCGGATCGCGTTTAGCCCGCTGAACGCGCTTTGGGGGCGGTTCTCATGTGCGGGAGACACGGGATGATTACGGTGGAGGGGTGGCGTCCGAACCCCAGCAACTGCCAGCCGTCCACGAGGCGTGGCTTCCGCGTGAACACGCGTTGCACCGTCCCCGCCACGGTGGCAGGCAGCTGACCGCGCTGATCAGCGCGCTCCTGTTCTTCACCACCCCCGCGTTGCTGTGGGTGTTCGGCGTGCGGCCTGGTGAGATCGAGAACCACAAGCTCGCGAGTTTCCCCGGCCTGGACAAGGGCTGGGGGTTCTTCACCGATCTGCCGACCTGGGCCATCGACCAGCTGTCGTTCCGGCCGGGCGCGATCGCCGCCGCCGACGCGATCAGCCGCGGTGTCTTCGGCGAGGGCGCCCCTCTGGACCAGCCGCCGCCACAGCAGCAGGCAGGCCCGATCCCCGCGCCGCCGGCGCCGGCACCGTCCAAAACCGCGCCCACGCAGGGGCCGACGCCGAACGCCGCGTCCGGTTACCGCCGGGTGGTGCAGGGCCGCGACGGCTGGCTGTACTACGGCTACGACGCGGACGCGAAATGCGATCCGTCCCGTCCGCTGACCGAGACGATCGCCAAGATCAACGAGCTGCGGCGCGCGGTCGAGCAGTCCGGGCGGCGGTTCGAGCTCGTCGTCGCGCCGGACAAGTCGACGATGGTCCCGCAGTTCCTGCCCGGCACCTATCCCGGCAAGGACTGCTCGCGGTCGGCCGAGGCGGCCACCTGGCACCGGATGCTCAAGGACGCGCGCGCGATCGACCTGCGGCCCGAGCTGCGCGCGTCCGAGGGCCGGGTGCAGCGGCCGGTGTACCCGCCGAACGACACGCACTGGGCCGACGAGGGCGCGCTGGTGATGACGCGCGCCATCGCGAACGCGATCAAACCGGGCGTCACGCAGACCTGGGTCAGCGTTCCCGTCGGCCAGTACGACACCGTGGCCGATCTGCCGCCGCTGATCAGCAAGCAGGGCACGAAGACGAACACGCTGTACAGCCTCCGCCCGGACGGCGTCGTCGAGCGCGCGGGCGAGCCGAACGGCGACATCGACCGGCCGGTGTACCGCACCGCGAGCCCGCTGATCGGGACCGTGGACGACAAGATCCTGATCTACGGCGACTCGTTCACGAAGGCGTCTTCGCGGTATCTCTCGGGCGCGTTCACGAACCTGACGATGCTGGCGCACTTCACCCAGAAGACGCCACAGGCCGAGGCCGTCGACGCTTTCGTGAACGCGAACGTCGTGGTCATCGAGGCCGTGGAGCGCAGCGTGGCCGGCGGTCAGCTCGCGTTCATCGACCCCGCCTTCCTCGAAGCGGTCAAGAAGGCATTGGCCGAGCACCCGGTGCGCTGAGCGCCGGTTCCGGATCGGCGGGCTCGACGCGGATCCGCGAGTTCCTGCCGCGCAGCCACGCGATGAGGCGGCAGACCAGGTAGATCACGAACGAGATCGCCGTGACGAACGCGCTCACCGGCTTCCCGGGCGCGAGCGAGAGGATGATCCCGCCGAGTGCCGCGATCTCCGCGAAGACGATCGACAGCACTGTCGCCTTCCACGGGCTCGCCGTGACCCGCGCGGCCGCCGCGGCCGGGGTCACCATCAGCGAGACCACGAGCAGCGCGCCGACGATCTGCACGCCGAGCGCGCTCGAAATCCCGACGAGTACCGCGAAGATCAGCGACAGCAGCCGCACCGGCACGCCGCGCGCCGTCGCGACCGCCGGGTCGACCGTGGCGAACAGCAGCGGCCGGTAGATCACCGCGAGCACCACCAGTACGACGACCGACGCGCCGACGAGCAGGTTCAGGTTGGTCGAGTCGATCGTGATGATCTGGCCGACGAGGATGCCGAACTTGTTGGCGCTGCGGCCCTCGTAGAACGACAGCAGCAGCACGCCCATGCCGAGGCCGAAGGCGAGGATCACGCCGATCACGGAGTCGCGTTCGGACTCACGGCCGCCGAGGATCCCGATCAGCAGCGGGGCGATGACGGCGCCCGCGAGGCCGCCGAGTTCGACGCCGACCCCCAGCAGCAAAGCACCCGCCGCGCCGGTGAAGGCCAGTTCGGCGGTGCCGTGCACGGCGAACGACATCCGCCGCATGACCACCAGCGGCCCCAGCACCCCCGCGACCAGGCCGAGGACGGCGGCGGCGAGCAACGCCGTCTGAACGAAGTCGAGGCCGAGCAGCTCACCGGTGAGCGCGAAGTCGAACATCTTGTCCACGGTGCTAGCTGGCCCGTTCGTCGATGTGGTGGGGTTCGTCCTCGCACAGCGCGCTCTGCGCCCCGGCGACGTGGATCTGACCGCCGACCTTGAGCACCTCGATCCGCGTGCCGTACAGCTCGGACAGCGTCTCCGAGTTCATCACCTCGTCCGGCTTGCCGACCCGGAACTGGCCGTTCACCAGATAGAGCACCCTGTCCACATAGGACAGGATCGGGTTGATCTCGTGGGTGACGAACAGGACGGCGGTGTCCGCCGAACGCCGTCGCTCGTCGATCAGCTCGCTGACCGCGCGCTGGTGCGCGAGGTCGAGGGAGAGCAGCGGCTCGTCGCACAGCAGGACTTCGGGGTCGCCGACCAGCGACTGCGCGACGCGGAGCCGCTGCTGCTCGCCGCCGGAAAGCCGCCCCACCGGCTGTTTCGCGTACGCCTGGGCGCCGACGGACTCGATGGCCCTCGACACCAGTTGACGTCGTTTCGAAAGCCCGAAGAGCCCGGTGCCCCACCGGTGCCCGTCCAGGCCGAGGCCGACCAGGTCCACCCCGCGCATCGTCAGGCCTTCGTCGAGGGCGCGCTGCTGCGGGATGTAGCCGATCCGCCGGTTCGTCCCGCCGGGACGCCGCCCCGCGATCTCGACCGTGCCCTCCGGCAGCCCCTGCTGACCGAGCAGGACCTTGAGCAGGCTGCTCTTCCCGGAGCCGTTCGGCCCGAGGATCGCGAGGAACTCGCCGGGTTCGACGTCGAGGTCGAGCCCGGACCAGAGGGTCCTGGAGCCGAACGCGAGGCTCGCCCCGCGGACATGGACCGCGGGGCGAGCCTCGGCAGGTACGGAACTCACTACTTCAGCGCTCCCGCCAGCGAGTCCACTTCCTTGGTCATCCATGCAATGTAGTCGGTCACACCCTGGGGAAGCGTTTCGGTGACGTCGACGACGGCGATCCCGGCGTTCTTGGCGTCGCCGACGACCTGCTGGGTGACCGGGGTGGTGGTCTGCGCGTTGTTGATCAGCGCCTTGACCTGCTTGCCTGCGATCAGCTGCTTGACCTCGTTGAGCGCGGCGGCGGGCACGTCCTGCTCCGCTTCCACGGCCTCGGCGAAGGCGGGCGGAGTCGCGTCCGTGACCTTCGCGCTGTCGAGGAGGTAGTGCGCGACGGGCTCTGTCGCGACGACGTTGACACTCGAGCCGTTCGAGCCGCCCAGGCCCGAGACCTTCTTCAGCAGTTCCTGGGTCTTGCCCTTGAACGCGGTCGCGTTGGCGGTGAAGGCGTCCTTCGAGGCGGGCTGGATCTCGCCGAGCTTCGCGGCGACCTGGTCGGCGATCTTCTCGACGCCGGGCAGGCTGTACCAGACGTGCTCGTTCTCGTTGCCGGTCGCGGCGATGTCGACGGCGACCAGTTTCTGCGCGCCGGTGGCCTGGTCGGCGAGCTTCGAGAAGAAGTCGTCGTAGCCGCCGCCGTTGGACAGCGTCAGCTTCGCGTTCTTCGCGGCGATGGCGTCGCTCGCGGTGGTCTCGTAGGAGTGCGGGTCGGCCGAGGGGTCGTGGATGATCGAGGTGACCTCGACCTTGTCGCCGCCGACGGCGGTCACGACGCTGCCCCAGACGTCGGTCGAGGCGACGACCTTGATCTTCTCGCCGCCGCCCGGGTTCGCGGCGGACGCGTTCTGCGAGCCGGAGCTCGTCGACGCCTTGTCGCCGGACGCGCAAGCCGTCGCGCCGAGCGCGAGGACGGCCAAGGCCGACACGGCCGCGAAAACACTCTTAGTACGGCGGGAATTCATTTACTGCACTCCTGCGGAAGCCCAGGCCAGGTGTCCCCAATGCCGGGTAATGGAAACCGTTGTCAGATTCAACTGTACCCCATACGGCTGACAGGTCCCTCCGCGCTGGTATGACCTGTACCCAGGGTCACTCTGAATCGAGACCTGCCACACGTCGGGTGATGCTTCTGCAAAACGTTCTGAACCGTTACGGTTTGCGGATGGGCCGTCCTATCCGCACCAGGAGGCAGGCGACACTGGCGTCGTTGGCCGCAGAGCTCGGTGTGTCGAGGACCACCGTCTCGAACGCCTACAACCGGCCAGACCAGCTGTCTCCCGAGTTGCGCCGTCGCGTCCTCGAGACCGCGCGCCGCCTCGGCTACCCGGGCCCGGACCCGGTGGCCCGTTCACTGCGGACGCGCAAGGCGGGTGCTGTCGGTCTTTTACTCACCGAAAACCTCTCCTACGCCTTCCGCGACCCCGCCGCGATCGGCGTGCTCGAAGGGCTCGCGCTGGCCTGCGAGGACGCGGGCGTCGGCCTGCACCTGGTCCCGGCGAGCCCCGGCCGCGAGGACGTCGCGGCCGTGCACCGCGCCGGCGTCGACGGTTTCGTCGTCTATTCGGTCCCCGACGACGACCCGCATCTCGGCGCCGTCCTGGAGCGCCCGGTGCCGACGGTGATCGTCGACCAGCCGCGCGTGGACGGGGTCGACCGGGTCGGCCCGGACGACGCGGCCGCGGTCACCGCGATGGCCGAGCACCTCATCTCTCTCGGGCACCGGCAGATCGGCGTGCTGTGCATGCGGCTCGCCCGCGAGCGCAACGACGACTTCGTCTCCATCCAGCGGCAGAGCGCGGCGCATTTCCACGTCCAGCGGATCCGGCTGGAGGCGCTGGCCGCCGCGTTCTCGGCGGCCGGGGTCGACTGGGCGACCGTGCCGGTGGTCGAGCGCTTCGACCACACCGTCGACGACGGCGCTTCGGCCGCACGGCAGCTGCTCGACGCGTATCCGCAGGTCACCGCCGTGATCTGCACCTCGGACATCCTCGCGCTCGGCGCGCTGGCCGAAGCCGAACGCCGGGGGCTGCGCGTGCCGCAGGATCTGACGGTCACCGGTTTCGACGGCATCACCGAGGCCGAACGGTCCGGGCTCACCACGGTCCACCAGCCGGTGCTCGAGAAGGGCAAGGCGGCGGGCAAGCTGCTGCTCAGCTCGGCGGACCGGGTCGGGCCGAAGGTGATCACCCTGGCCACGGAACTGCGGGTCGGCCGCACGTCGGCACCGCCGCGGACAGCCGAAGAGCGCTGGTTCGGGCCGTGACATGAGCCCCGAAGTGTTGCCCTCCTCCGGCCCGCCCGGTTCCAATGAGCCGGTGACCTCCATCGACGTACTGCTCAAGCGCAATCAGGAGCTGGGCGATGTCACCCCTGGTGACCGTTCTTCCCCGAGGCCATCGCTCCACGTGACGATTTTGACCTGCATGGACGCCCGTATCCGGGTGTTCGAGATCTTCGGCCTGATCCAGGGCGAGTCGCACATCCTGCGTAACGCGGGCGGCGTCGTCACCGACGACACGATCCGTTCGCTCGCGCTGAGCCAGCGGAAACTGGGCACCCGCGAGGTGCTGATCGTCCAGCACACCGACTGCGGCCTGTCCATGGTCACCGAAGACGACTTCAAGGACGAGCTCGAAGCCGCCAGCGGGCTCCGGCCGACCTGGTCGGTCGAGGCGTTCCGTGAGGTCGAGGACAGCGTGCGCCGGTCGGTGCAGCGCGTCCGGCGCAGCGACTTCCTGCCGCACACCGACAACGTGCGCGGCTTCGTCTACGACGTGAAACTGGGCCGCCTGACCGAGGTCGCGTACTGACGGAAACCCGCCGAAGGGGCGCGGAGCGCCCTTTGGGAGACGCCTTCGGGCCTGGCGGGTCGCACCTTTAAGCTTGGCCCGGTGGGCGTCGACGCGGATGTGCTGACCGAATGGTTCGACGAAGTGGGCCGCGACCTGCCCTGGCGCGAGCCGGAGTGCACCGCGTGGGGCGTACTCGTCAGCGAGATCATGTTGCAGCAGACGCCGGTCGCGCGCGTCCAGCCGATCTGGCTCGAATGGATGGCGCGCTGGCCGGTGCCGTCGGCGCTGGCGGCGTCGTCGCAGGGCGAGGTCGTACGTGCCTGGGGCAAACTCGGCTACCCGCGGCGCGCGTTGCGGCTGCACGCCGCGGCGGCCGTCATCGCCGCCGACCACGGCGACGTTGTTCCGTCCGATGTGGACACTCTGCTCGCGTTGCCGGGTATCGGCGCGTACACGGCGCGCGCGGTCGCGGCCTTCGCCTACGGCAAGCGGGCGCCGGTGGTGGACACGAACGTCCGGCGCGTGGTGGCCAGGGCGGTGCACGGCGCGGGTGACGCCGGGCCGCCGTCGAACACCCGCGACATGGCCGACGTCGAAGCGCTGCTGCCGACGGAGGACGCGCCCGCCGCGAAGCTTTCGGCGGCGCTGATGGAACTCGGCGCGCTCGTCTGCACCGCGCGGTCACCGCGGTGCGCGGACTGCCCCATCTACGAAGACTGCGCCTGGCAGCACGCGGGCAGACCCGCCTACGCCGGGCCCGCGAAGCAGGTCCAGAAGTTCGCCGGGACCGATCGTCAGGTGCGCGGGTTGCTGCTCGACGTCCTGCGCGGCAGCGAAGGTCCCGTCGAGAAGGCGCGGCTCGATCTCGTCTGGAGCGAATCCGGGCAGCGCGACCGCTGCCTCGACTCGCTACTGGTCGACGGCCTGCTCGAACAGACCGGGGACGGCCTGTTCGCACTCCCTGGCGAACACTAACGCATTACGACAAAAGTTGGTCAATGGTTGTCATCGGCGCGATGGCGGGTTAGTTTTCCGGCCAACGCGCATGATGGGAGTTTCGCCCGTGGCCGACTTCGACCGACGTACCGCGCTCAAGGGCGGCCTGACGGTAAGCGCCGTCGGGCTACTGGGGACAGCAACGATTTCCGCCGCGAACGCGGCGTCCGGGGTGGCAGAACCGAAGATCTACGGCACGTCCGCGTGGAGCGCGCGGCCGCCGAACGGCGCGATCGAGGTGCAGAACCACAAGCCGACGTACATCGTCGTGCACCACACGGTCGACCCGGGGAACGTCACCGACTACACGCTCGAACACGCCTTCTGGGCGTCACGTTCCATCCAGAATTTCCATATGGACACCCGCGGCTGGATCGACACCGGCCAGCAGTTCACGAACAGCCGCGGCGGGCACATCACCGAAGGCAGGCACCGCAGCCTGGAGATCCTGCGCGGCGGGACCCAGCACGTGCTGGGCGCGAACGTGGGCAACAACAACAGCACCTGCATCGGGATCGAGAACGAAGGCCTCTACAGCAAAGAGGACGTCACTCCGGCGCTCTGGGACTCCCTGGTGAAGCTGGTCGCGTACATGGCTTCGCAGTACGGGATCTCGCCGGAGTTCATCAAGGGACACCGCGACTTCAACTCGACCGAATGCCCGGGAACCGTGCTGTACAACCGGCTTCCGGAGCTGCGCACCGAGGTCGGGAAGCTGCTGGGCACCGCTTCGCCCAAGGTGGACCTGCCGGAGTGGCCGCTGCTGAAACCCGGTGACAGCGGGCCGCGCGTGCGGACGGCACAGGAACTCCTGCGGGCACGCGGTTTCGCCGTGCCCGTCGACGGCCTGTTCGGACAGTCCACAAAGGACGCCGTCGTCGCGGTGGCGGCGCGGCACGGGCTGGAGCGCGACACCTGCGGCGCGACCGCGGCGACCGACGAGACCGGGTTCCTCGGCTCCGACGTCTGGCCGCTCATCGTCGGGTCCGGTACCGATCCGCGGGCGCTGAAAGCACGACTCGCCGGCTGAACAGCAGTGGCGAGAGGACGACCAAGGCGGCGCACCAAGGGAGCAGGCCCGTTCCCAGTGGCAGCGGCGATCCGCCGATGAGCGCTCCCCCTGCGACGGCGCCGTTCCAGGCCGCGATCGTGAGCGACTGGGCGGCGTCGGCCGCAGGGCCCGCGATGAGGGCGGTGACGGCCTGGAAGGCGGTCGGCGCGCCGCCGGACCCCAGGCCCCACAGGCTCGCGGCGGCCGGCGCCAGACCGTGGCCCCCGTCGCTCACCCCCAGCAGGACGATGCATCGCCGCGTCGAGCCCGGCGAGAACCGGCCCGATGCAGGTGTAGGCCATGTTGTGCCCCACGGCGCCACCTGGTGCCCGCCGTGCCGCCAGATGACGCCGGTGATCGAACGGCTCGCCGGTGAATACGGCGGCCGGTTCCTGCTGGGCGAGGTCGACGTCGACCAGAGCCGCGCCTGGATCGACGCTCAGCTGGCGAAGGGCTGACCGATGACGTCGGAGAGAAACGCTTCGACGGCGCCGAGGTAGGTCTCCGGCGCTTCGTCGTGCACCACGTGCCCGGCGCCTTGGACGACGATGTGCCGTCCGAGGCCGCCGGGCACGCGGGCGGCCAGCTCGGCCTGCTGGCCGTGCGGCATCGCGGTCCGCTCGCCCTCGATCGCGAGCAGCGGGCATTTCACGCGTTCGACGAACTCCCAGAAATCGCGCCGTCCCCATTCCGCCGCGATCTCGTACAGGTCCGAGAGCGACGCGATCAAGTGGTAGCCGTCCTCACGTTCCTCGACGCATTCGATGAAGTAGTCGCCGGTTTCGCCGAAGAACTCGCGCACGTGGGCCAGCGACCGGAACGGGACCGGCCACGACTCGAAGTACCCGCGCCAGGTGTCCACGGTCCGGCCTCGCTGATCCGGCGCGAAATCCTCGCAGACCACGGCGCGGACAAGGCCGGGATGGATCGCCGCGGTGACCCAGGCGTGCAGGCCGCCCATCGAATGCCCGATCAGGACGGCGGGCTCGTCGAAGGTCCGCAGCACCGCGGCGACGTCGTCGGCGAACCGCTCGGTGCGCCAGGGCCCGCCGCGCGGCCCCCGTCCGTGACCACGCGCGTCGAGGCCGCGGACACGCCCGTACGGTTCGAGCCTTCGCGCGACCCGCCACCACGTCGTCGCCCTGCCCATGAGCCCGTGCAGCAGGACGATCGGCGGCCCGTCGCCGCCGAAAGTGATCAACCCGTCGCGCTGGATCACCACTAAGCTCCCCTCCATGCGCAGCCGTGTCCCCGCCGCCGGCCTGGTCCTGGGGCTGGTCTGCGCCCTGATTATCGGCTGTACCGCCGATCCTCCGCCTGCCACGCCCCCACCGCCGCCCCCGATGAACCCGGCTCCCGGCGCTTCGGGCGCGGGCGACCCGTATTACCCGATGGACGGCAACGGCGGTTACGACGCGGCCGAATACCAGGTCGGGATCACTTACGACCCCGCGAAAGGACGTCTCGACGGCGACACCACGGTGATCGCGAAAGCGACCCAAGACCTCAATCGGTACAACTTGGACTTACGCGGCTTGACGGTCCAATCCGTTGAAGTGGAGGGGAAACCGGCGAAGTTCGCGCGCGAAGGCGAATTCGAACTGGTGGTGACGCCCGCCGAGCCGATCCGGAACGGGACCACCTTCCGCACGAAGATCCTCTACGGCGGCGACCCGTCGGCGACCCCCAAGGCGGGGGGCAGCGAGAACGGCTGGCAGAAGTCGAAGGACGGCGGCGCGTTCATCGTCGGCGAGCCGCATTCGGCGTCGTTCTGGTATCCCGTCAACGAAACCCCGCGCGACAAGGCGATGTTCACCCTTACCGCGCGGGTGCCGGACGGCTGGACCGTCATCTCGAACGGGCGCGAGATCCAGAAGACCTCGGCGAACGGCTGGAGCACGACGTCCTGGCAGGAACGCACGCCCGTGGCGGCCTATCTGACCACGGTGGCGATCGACAAGTTCACCGTCGACCGGATGGCACTGCCGGACGGGACACCGGTCGTGAACGCGTACGCGCCGGGTGCCGAAGACCGGCGCGACACCGGCAGGCGGCTGCCGGAGATCATCGGCTTCCTGAGCTCGAAGTTCGGACCGTACCCGGTGGACGCGGCCGGCGGCATCTACCTCGACGAGGACATCCATTTCTCGCTGGAGACCCAGACCAGGCCCACCTATGCGAAATGGGCCGACCTGATCACCGTGGTGCACGAAACCGCACACCAGTGGTTCGGCGATTCGGTGACGCTGAATTCGTGGTCCGACATCTGCCTCAACGAGTGCCTCGCCTCGTACGCGCAATGGCTGTGGCAGGAATCGCGGGACAACGAGAACCTGGACGACCGCTACCGCGCCGCCCTGGAGATCATGGGTGGCAGCAAGGACTTCTGGGCGTCGAAACTGGTCGACATGGGAGCAGGGCAGGAGTTCCACGGCGTCTACGACAAGGGGATCCTGGCCATCCACGCGCTGCGGCGGAAGATCGGCGAAGGAGCGTTCGCGCGGCTGCTGAAGGAGTGGCCGGCGGCGTACCGGAACTCCAACGCCTCCTGGGCGGATTTCGAGGCGTTCACGATCAAGCTTTCGGAGCAGGACCTGCGGCCCTTCTTCGACGCCTGGTTCCACGGCACGACGATCCCGCCGGACGCCGAACTGCTGCCGGGCACCCTGCGAGGCTGACGCCCCCGCAATTCGTCATCTACTTGCGGCAGACGCTCCTCGCGCACTCTCGCAAGCAGGTGACGAATTGCGGTGTGGGTCAGGCACCGGGGTAGTCCGGCAGGTCGATGCCGTTCACCACGTCCCGCATCTTCCGCGAAGCCAGCGCGGCGAACGGCTTGAGCCGCATCACCCGCATCGCCAGGTAGCGCATCCGCAACGCCGTCCGCGACTTCGCGAAGATCGACTCCGCGTTGGCCCGCCCCATCTCCTGCGTCTTCTCGACGAACTCGCGCATGACCGCTTCGTAGCGTTTGAGCCCGGTGTCGAGTCCCGCGGCGAGTTCCCCGGCGAGGACGTACGCGCCGACGAACGCCAGGCTCGTGCCCTGCCCGGAGAGCGGCGAAGGGCAGAACGCGGCGTCGCCCACTAGCCCGATCCGGCCGCGCGACCAGGAGTCCATGATCACCTGGGCGCACGAGTCGAAGTAGAAGTCGGAAGCCTCGTCCAGCTGCTCCAGCAGCCAGGGCGCTTCCCACTCCATCCCTGCCGCGAACTCGCGCACCAGCGCCTTCTGCGCCTCGACGTCGCGATAGTCGTGATCCACCTTCTCCGACGCGAACCCGAAGTAGGCCATCGCCTCGTCGCCGTCGCGGATGCCACGGATCCCGGCGGACCGGCCGACGTCGTCGTAGCCGATCGCCCAGTTTCGCAGGCCGAGCCGGTTCGGCACCGAGAAGAACGCCAGGTACGAGCTCAGATGCCGGACGAACCGGGACTCGTCGCCGAAGGCCAGCGCCCGCACTCCCGAATGCAGCCCGTCGGCCCCGATGACCAGGTCGAACGTCCTCCGCGACCCGACGGCGAAGGTGACGTCGACGCCGTCGGCCCGCTCGTCCAGCGCGGTGATCCGGTCGCCGAAGACGTACTCCGTCTTCTCCTTGGTCGCCTCGTACAGGACTTCGGTCAGGTCGCCGCGCAGGATCTCGATCTCGGCGATGACGCCGTCACCGTCGAAGTCGTCGGCGCGGAGAGTCGCCTTCGCGCGGTTCTTCCCGTCGACGAGTGTCTCGCCCTTCGTGTCGGTGCACGCCGCGCGGACGCGTTCGTCCAGGCCCATCCTTCGGACGACCTCTTTGGCCGTTCCGCGCAGGTCGACGGCCTAGCCGCCGGGGCGCAGCGTCGGTGCGCGCTCCACAACGGTCACTTGGAAGCCGTACCGGGTGAGCCAGAAGGCCGACACCGGTCCGGCGACACTCGCTCCGGAGATGAGGATCTTGGTGTCAGCCATCCCCTGGGAAGGTCCCACGCATCACATCGCGGCGCAAAAGAGTTTCGTCGTAGGCTGGCGGCATGGCTGTCGTGAAGATCAACGCGATCGAGGTACCCGAAGGCGCAGGCCCCGAGCTGGAGAAGCGGTTCGCCGCGCGGCTGCACGCCGTCGACAACCAGCCGGGCTTCCTCGGCTTCGAGCTGCTCCGCCCGGTCTCCGGCGAGTCCCGCTACTTCGTCTACACCAAGTGGGAGTCCGAAGAGGCGTACCAGGCGTGGGCGTCCGGCCCGGCGCGTGAGGCGCACGCGGGCGAGCGCGCGAAGCCGGTCTCCAGCGGCGCGAATCTGCTGGAATTCGAGGTCGTCCAGGCTTCTGAGCCGGGTGAGTGAGCTCGAACGAGCCGCGGAACTGATCGACGGCGCCGGCGCGCTGCTCGTCTGCGCCGGCGCCGGGATGGGTGTCGACTCCGGCCTGCCCGATTTCCGGGGTGACGAGGGTTTCTGGAAGGCGTATCCGCCGTACGAGCGGCTGGGCATCAGCTTCGTCGAACTCGCCGACCCACGGCATTTCGCCGAAGATCCCGGACTGGCCTGGGGTTTCTACGGGCACCGGCTCGCGCTGTACCGCGCCACCGTCCCGCACGACGGCTTCGGTCTCCTGCTGTCCTGGGGAGCGCGCAAACCCGGCGGCACGCGCGCCTTCACGTCCAATGTGGACGGACAGTTCCAGAAGGCGGGCTACCCGCACGTCGCCGAAGCGCACGGGTCCATCCACCACTTGCAGTGTCTTGCCGAATGCACCGGCGAGATCTGGCCCGCCGACGACCTCGACGTCCCGATCGAAGAAGACACGATGCGCGCGCTGGAGCCGTTGCCGTCCTGCCCGCGCTGCGGTGGCCTGGCCCGGCCCAACATCCTGATGTTCGGCGACTACGACTGGCTCGGCAGGCGTAGCCAGGCCCAACTCGACGAGCTGACCGCGTGGCGTCGCACGCATCGCGGCCTCGTGGTGGTGGAACTCGGCGCCGGACAGGCCGTGCCGACGGTGCGGCGCTATTCGGAACTGGCCAGCGCCGCGACCGGTGCGCTGATCCGGATCAACCCGCGCGAGCCGCAGGTCCGGCACGGTCGCGGCGTCTCGCTCGCGAGCAACGGCCTCGAAACACTCAGGGCTCTGGACGCGCTGCTCACCTCGTGAGTGGCGATTCGGGTTCTAACCCGAATCGCCACTCACGAGCCTCAAGGCAGCACGACCTCCGCGTAGACGGCGTCGTGATCGCTACCGGGCGTCTCCAGCACCTTGAAGTCCGCGATGGCCGTCCGCTTGTCCGCCAGCACGTGGTCGATCGGCACCGGCGGCACCATCCCGTTCGTCCAGGTGCCCTGCAACGCCTTCCCCAGCTGATCGGCCGCGTCCACGTATCCCCTGGTCAGCAGCTCACGGAAGAGCGCGTGGTCGAGGCTGGCGTTGAAGTCGCCCGCCAGGATCCGGATGTCGTGTTCGGCGTCGGCATACGGCAGGTCCTTGGCCTCGTCGACCCACGCGTGCCTGTCCCACATCGGCGCCGACGGATGGACCGCGACGACCTCGATCCGCACGCCGTCGCCGAGGTCCACGCTCGCGCTGGGCTGTTTCTCGTCCGAATCGCCGCTCAGTTTCAGCGGCGTGAGCGGGTACTTCGACACCAGCCCGGAGCCGTACGCCCACTCGGCCGGGTGCAGCACGTGGTACGGCAGCAGGTCGAAGAGCCCGGCCCGGTCCAGCCCGGTGATCGACTCGGGCGTCATCTCGGTCAGGCTCAGGACGTCGACCTGGTGTTCCTTCACGTAGCCGACGATCACGGCCGGATCCGCCTGGCCGCCGAGCAGGTTCGACGCCAGTACGCGGACGTGCTTCCCGCCCAGCGCCTTCTGCTCACCTCCGAACGCGCGAGGCAGCACCATCGACGCGATCGTGCAGGTCAGTACCAGCGCGACGGCCGCGGTCCACCAGCGGCGAAGTCCCAACGCCAGGATCCCGAGCACCAGCGTCGCGATGCCGGCGTACGGCGTCAGCGCGAGCGCCGCGATCGTGTAGGTGTTGCCGTCGTAGCCCACCAGCCGCAGCGCCGTCAGCACCGCGAACGGCACGATCGCCGCGATGAGCAGCCCACCGGCCAGCTTCCGCCCGGTACCCCGGCGCGCCGGTCGGACCACCCGTTCTTCGATCACCATGACGTCGAGTATGCCGATCACCGGCGTCTCGGCGGCGGTCTCCACAACACCTCCACAACCTCCTCACGCCGCGTCTACCAGCGCGTATCAGGTCCTGTCAGGTCCTGCCAGCGCTTTGTGCGCGCTCTGACAGGCGCGGCGTGCACCTTTGTCCACGGGGCGAGATCCACAGGAGGAAACGATGACTCACGCGATCAGGGCCGAGGGCCTGGTCAAACACTATGGGGAGACGAAGGCGCTCGACGGGGTCGATCTGGAGGTCCCGGCGGGCAAGGTGGTCGGGGTGCTCGGGCCGAACGGCGCGGGGAAGACGACCGCCGTCCGGATCCTGGCCACCTTGATCCGGCCGGACCGCGGCCACGCGAGCGTCTTCGGCCACGACGTCGTCAAGAACCCGATGGCGGTCCGGAGCATGATCGGGCTGACCGGGCAGTACGCGTCGGTCGACGAGGACCTTTCCGGTACGGAGAACCTCGTGCTGATCGGCAGGCTGCTGGAGTTCTCGAGGGCGGACGCGAAGAAGCGCGCGGCCGAGCTGCTGGAGCGGTTCGAGCTGACCGGCGCCGCCGGGCGCGCGATCAAGACCTACTCGGGCGGGATGCGGCGGCGGCTCGACCTCGCCGCGAGCCTGGTCGGCCGTCCCAAGGTGCTGTACCTGGACGAGCCGACCACCGGGCTCGACCCGCACGCCCGCAACGAGGTCTGGGCCGTGGTCCGGACGCTGGTCGCGGACGGCACGACGGTGCTACTCACCACGCAGTACCTGGAGGAGGCCGATCAGCTGGCCGACACGATCACCGTGTTCGACCACGGTCAGGTCGTGGCGAACGGGCGGGCCGACGAGCTCAAGCGGCGGACCGGCGGCCAGACGCTGCAGGTCCGGCCGAGCGCGCTCGGCGACCTCGACGCCGTCGAGCGCATCCTGGCCGGGCTCACCGGGACCCGGCCGAACCGGGACGACGACACCGGGCTGCTCACCGCGCCCGTCGCCGACCCCGTCCTGCTGTCCACCTTGGTCCGCAAGCTGGACGAGGCCGGGATCACCGCGGACGAGCTGGCGCTGCGGCTGCCCAGCCTCGACGAGGTGTTCCTCGCGCTGACCGGCAAGAAGACCGGCCAGTCCACAAAGGACACGACTCCGGAAGGGAGCCTGGTATGACGACCATCGCGATGCCCGCACCACCACGGCACGTTTCACCGTCGAGCAGTGTGCGGCACGGGCTTTCCCTTGCCTGGCGCGGGATCCTGAAGATCCGCAAGAACCCGGAACAGCTGGCCGACGTCACCATCGCGCCGATCATCTTCCTGGTCATGTTCGTCTACCTGTTCGGTGGCGCGATCATGGGCAGTACGGAGAGCTACCTCCAGAACATCGTGCCCGGCATCATGGTGTTCAACATCCTGCAGGCCAGCATGACCGTCGGCGTCCAGCTGAACACCGACGTCACCAAGGGCGTGTTCGACCGGTTCCGGGCCATGCCGATCGCCCGGTCCGCGCCGCTGATCGGCGCCGTACTGGCCGACATCGTGCGGTACCTGGTGTGCATCGCCGTGCTGATGGTCGTGGCGACGATCATGGGTTACCGGATCCAGACCGGACCGGCCGAGTTCGCGCTGGCGATCGTGCTCGTGATCGCGTTCGCGCTGGCGTTCTGCTGGGCTTCGGTGTTCGTCGGGATGCTGGTGAAGAGCCCCGGCGCGGTGCAGGGCCTGATGTTCGTGGTGCTGATGCCGCTGACCTTCGGCAGCAACGTGTTCGTGGGGACGAGCACCATGCCCGGCTGGCTGAAGGCCTGGGCCGACATCAGCCCGGTGACGCAGATGTCCGACGTCCTGCGCGGGCTGATGAACGGCGGACCGGTCGCCGGGCCGCTGACCGGGGCGCTGATCTGGATGGCGGCAGCGATCGCGGTCTTCTTCCCGCTCGCCACGTGGGCTTACCGGAAGCGCGTCTGACGGGGGTCAGGGGGAGCGCGCGTGGGTCGTGAGTGGCGTTTCGGGTTCTAACCCGAAACGCCACTCACGACCCCATCTCGGCGCTGATCCAGGCCACCAGGTCCGGACGCGACAGTCCGGCGTCCTGCACGAGCAGCTCTTCGTAGCGCTCCTCGCCGAAGTGCTCCTTCAGGTCTTCGATGAGTTGCCGGATCCCGGGTTCCCCGAGGTCCTGCCTGCCGCGCAGGAGCTTCGCCGCGCCGAGCAGCCGGACAGCCGCCTCAGGCCGCCCCTGCCGGAACCGGACCAGCCCGCAGACCTCGACGATCCGCCCGAGATCGGGCATGTCGCCGCGTTCCGCGGTGGACTTCACGACGATCGCGGCACCGCGCTCGGCACCGTCCAGATCTCCGGTGGCCAGCGCGATCTCCGTGTCGATGTACCCGCCGTACTCGTCGCCGAACATGCCCGGCATCGGCACCGTCTCCATCAGCTCCCGGAACCGGGCGCCGACCGCGCGTGCCTCGTCGACGCGTCCGGCGCGGCAGAGCAGATCGGCCTTCCCCACCAGCACCATCACCGCGAGCTGGTCGTTGCCCGTGTCGATCGCGTAGCGCTCCGCGTCGCGCATCTCGCGCATCGCCGTGTCGAGGTCACCGGCCCGCGCGTACTCCGTCGCGAGCCGCCAGCGCTGCTGGATCACGTCGTCCTGCGACCCCAGTTCGAGCGCGAGGTCGAGGCCTCGCCGGTACAGCGCGAGCGCGGCGTCGTGATCGCCCGACATCGAGATGTCGCTCGCCTTCATGCCCACGGCCATCGCGGTTCCCCAGCGGTCGCCCACGGCCGTGAACCCTTCGTAGGCCCTGTCCCTGGCCATGTCCGCGCCCTCGGGGTCGCCGTCGTCGGCGAGGATGAAGCTGCACGCCCACGACCCCGCCGACCTTGCCCACGGGTCCGGGCTCGCCAGCGCCCTCTCGACCTCGCGATGCGCGAGTTCCTTGTTCTGGCTGAAGAAGGCCAGCATCGGCAGGCCGATGGCCAGCCCGGCGAACCGGGTGTGCGCGTTCGTCCGCACGCAGTCTTCGATGAGTTCCCGCACGGCTTCGCGGTCGCCGGCTCCCGGCACCATCGAGGTGATCTCGCCCATCGCCCGGAACGCGGCGGCGAAGTCCTCCTCCAGCCGGTCGCCGAAACCGAGCACTTCGGCGACGAAGGACTCGACTCGGTCGCTGTCGCCCTTCACCAGCCAGTACCAGAAGGTGTTCCCGAACAGGCGCGTCGCCATTTCCGCGTCGCCCGCGTCGATGGCCTGGCGAAGCGCTGTCACGATGTTGCCGTGTTCCGCGTCGTAGCGGGAGATGGCGACGAGCTGATCCGCGGTCCGCAGCATCGGCTCCAGCCGCTCGGCGAGCTGGGCGTAGTAGCGGTGATAAGCCTTTGTGAGCTGTTCTCGCTCTTGGGCCTCGTCGAGCCGTTCCGCCGCGTACGCCCGGATGGTCTCCAGCATGCGGTACCGCGGCTCGCCGTGATCGCCGGTGATCGCGTCCACAATGGACTTCTCGACGAGCGATCCGAGGACGTACAGGACGTCTTCGGCGGCCAGGCCGTCTCCGGCGCAGACACCTTCGACGGCTTCGACCTCGGCACCCGCCCCGAATACCGAAAGCCGCCTGGCGAGCACGCGCTCGGTGTCGTCGAGCAGATCCCAGCTCCACTCGACGACGGCACGCAGTGTGCGCTGCCTCGGCAACGCCGTCCGGCTGCCTGAGGTCAGCAGGCGGAACCGGTCGTCGAGACGCTGCGAGATCTGCGCGACGGTCATCGACCGCAGCCGCGCGGCGGCCAGTTCCAGCGCCAGCGGCATGCCGTCGAGCCGTCGGCAGATCTGCGCGACCGCGTCCACAGTGGACTCGTCGAGGAGGAAGTCCGGGCGCACGGCCACCGCCCTGTCGACGAACAGCCGGATCGCGCCCGCCTCGGCCGCCTGCGGGACGGTCGGCGTCCCGTCCGGGACGGACAGCGGGCCGAGCGGGCACAGCGTCTCTCCGTCGATGGCCAGCGCCTCGCGGCTCGTCGCGAGGATGCGCAGCGTCGGCACGCGGCGCAGCAGGGTGTTCGCCAGCTCCGCGGCCGCGTCGACCAGATGCTCGCAGTTGTCCAGCACCAGCACCGACTCGCCGGCGCCGAGCGTCTCCACGACCCTGGCCAGCGCGTCCACCGGACGCCGCATCGGATCGCCGCCGTGCGAAAGGCCGAGATCCCACAGCTCCAGGGCGGCGAAGACCGCGCCGGGCAGGTCGCCGGGGTCGCGGACGCCGGCGAGCGGCACGAACCAGACGCGTCCCCGCGCGTGGGCCGGATGCCGCGTCGCGACCTCGGTGGCCAGCCGGGTCGTCGCGACGCCGCCGGACCCGACGAGCGTCACCAGCCGCGCGCCCGCGAGGAGCTCGGCGACCAGCTTCAACTCGTCGTCACGGCCGACGAAACTGGTCAGCCGGACCGGAAGGTGATCGACGGCCGCGGGCGGCGGGCCGAGCTCACCACGCAAAGCGGCGAGATGGATCTCCTGGAGTTCGGCCGACGGGTCGACGCCGAGCTGGTCGGCCAGCGCCGCGCGGACCTCCTCGTAGGCGGCGAGGGCGTCGGACTGCCGGTCCGCCGCGCACAACGCCCGGATCCACAGCCCGGCGAGCCGTTCACGCAGCGGATTCCGGGCGGCCGCCTCCTTCAGATCCGCCAGCACCCGCCCGTGCCCACCGAGCCGGATCTCCGCTTCGAAGCGATCTTCGACGGCTTCGATCCGCAGATCCTCCAACCGGGTCGCCGGTGCCTGCGCGAAAGAGGCTTCGAGCACGTCGGACAGCGCTTGACCACGCCAGAGCCCGAGCGCTTCGGCGAGGACCGCGGCCGCACCGGCGTCCCGGCCCGCCGCCAACTCCGCGCGGCCCTCCGCCGCCAGCCGTTCGAAGCGAAACACGTCGACGTCCTCGCGGGCGACGTCCAGCCGATAGCCGCCAGGGCCGGAGTCGAGAGCGACGCCATCGGCACGCAGGACCTTGCGCAACCGCGAGACCAGCGACTGCAACGCGTTCGCCGCGTCGGCAGGCGGTTCCGCGCCCCAGAGACCGTCGACGAGGGCCGTCGCCGGGACCGCGCGGCCGGCGTCCAGCGCGAGCCTGGCCAAGAGCATGCGGAGGCGGGCACCGCCGATGTCGACCGGGGTGCCGTCACCGGCCTCCGCTCCGACCGGGCCCAGCAGCGTCACACGCACGCCCCCAGCTTTCCAGAAGCCGCAAACGGATAGCCCCATCAGGCTGTGTCTCTCAAAGCGGGCTGTCGGGGTTCCGGACTCCGATCAGGCGACGGAAGTGGGGATTATCCGGGCACGAAGGATCTTTCCGGGCGGACGGCCGAGGTCACGGCGCTACGTTTCTGACCAAGTGTTCGTGACCGAGTCACAGCCGATCGACTGGGAGCGTGAATGAGGTACCGGAGTACGGCCGTCATCGCCGCCGTTCTGGCCGCGAGTGTCCTCGGCGGCGGGACCGCCCTCGCCGACACCGGGAAACCCGGCGCCGACGGCGCGGGCGACAGCTACTACCCGCAGGACGGCAACGGCGGCTACGACGTCGGCGACTACAACCTGAAAATCGGCTACGAGCCCGCCACCAAACAGCTCACCGGCCTCCAGACGATCACCGGCCGGACCTCCCAGGCGCTGAGTTCGTTCAATCTCGACCTGCGCGGGCTGACCGTCGACTCGGTCAAGGTCAACGGCCGAAAGGCGGCCTTCACCCGTACCGGTGACCACGAACTCGTGATCACCCCGGCGCGGTCACTGCGGAACCACGAGCGGTTCACCGCCGAGATCGCCTACCACGGCGTCCCGCGGCCGATCGAGGATCCGTCACTGGGCGAGAACGGCTGGCAGTACGCGAAATCCGGCGGCGCGTTCGTCGCGGGCGAGCCGAAATCCGCGACCACCTGGTACCCGGTCAACGACACCCCGCGGGACAAGGCGACCTTCCACCTCGCGGTCACCGTTCCCTCGGAATGGGGCGTCATTTCGAACGGCCGCGAGCGCGGGCAGTTCGCTTCGGGGAAGAACACCACGTACGTCTGGGCAGAAGAGACCCCGGCCGTGCCGTACATGACGACGGTCGCGATCGACAAATGGGAGTTCGAGCGGACGAAGCTGTCCGACGGCACCCCTGTCGTCAACGCCTACGCCCCCGGCACCCCCGCGGCGACGAAGGAGGCCGAGGCGCGGCTGCCGGAGATCATCGACTTCCTGGCGTCGAAGTTCGGGCGCTACCCGGTGGACGCGGCGGGCGGCATCTTCCTCGCCGAGCCGATCGGCTTCTCCCTGGAGACGCTGAGCAGGCCGATCTACTCGGGCGCGGCGGGCAACGTCCCGACGATCGTGCACGAGAACGCCCACCAGTGGTGGGGCGACTCGGTCGCCGTCGACAAGTGGAAGGACGTCTGCCTCAACGAATGCTTCGCCTCGTACGCGGAATGGCTTTGGTCCGAGGCGAAGTCGGGGCAGGACCTCAAGGCGCGCTACCTGACCGCCGTGCAGAAGGCGACGGACCGGTTCTGGGCAGGGAAGCTGTACGACATGGGGCCCGGCAACGAGTTCACGTACGTCTACTCGAAGGGCCCGGTGGCACTCCACGCGCTGAAGAACTACATCGGCGCGGCGCCGTTCGACCGCGTCCTGAAGACGTGGCCCGCCATCCACCGCGACGGCAACGCGAGCCTGCCGGAGTTCCAGAAGTTCGCCGAACGCGTCGCGCACAAGGACCTCCAGGGCTTCTTCGACGCGTGGTTCTACGGCAACGCCAAACCGGCGCCCGAGTTCCTCTACCCGGGAGACCTCAAGCCTGCTGCCTGACCGTCGTCACACGTTAGGGTGAGGGCATGACGTCAGTGCTCCTCACCGGTTTCGAACCGTTCGGCGGTGAGCGGGTGAACCCGTCGTGGCAGGCGGTTTCCCTGCTCACCGGCCGGCGGCACGACGCCGTTGCCGTCGAACTGCCGTGCGTGTTCTCGCGTTCGCTGGTCACCTTGCGCGACGCGATCGACGAGTACCGGCCGGAACTGGTGGTCTGCGTCGGACAGGCGGGCGGCCGCCCCGGCGTCACCCCGGAACGCGTCGCGATCAACCTGATCGACGCCCGCATCCCGGACAACGCGGGCTCACAACCCGTCGACGTCCCGGTGATCCCCGGCGGGCCCAACGCGTACTTCACCACTCTGCCGGTGAAAGCGTGTGTCGCGGCGATCGAGCACGCGGGACTTCCCGCGTCGGTCTCGCACACCGCCGGGACTTACGTGTGCAACCAGGTCTTCTACGGGCTGATGCACTTGCTGGACAACGACTTTCCCGGCGTACGCGGCGGTTTCGTGCACGTGCCGTACACCCCGGAGCAGGCCGCGCGGACGACCGCGCCGAGCCTGGCCGTGCACCGCGCGGCGGAGGCGCTGGAGATCATCGTGGACACCGCGCTTTCGGTGACCGAGGATCTCTCGACACCGGCGGGCACCCTGCACTGATCAGGGCTTGAGCTGTGCGGTGAAGAACTCGACCATCTCCGCGGTCGTGCGCGAGGTGCCGTCGCTGCGGGTCGAGACGAGCATCGCGCTCAACGGCGCGTCTTCGGTCCCGAAGAGCACGATGCCGCTTCGCTTGCCCGCGCCCGCCAAGTACCGCCCACGGAGCCCGTCGGCCGCCCAAGTGCCCTCCACGGGCTTGCCCTTGGTCATCCGCTGCCGGACGCCGTCCTCCAGACCGGTCATCGCGACGCCCTGGTAATAGTTGATCGCGTTCGACGCCTTGTCATCCTTGAAAACACAGGTGACCGCCGACGACGCCCCCACCGTGGCGGCCGCGTCCGGCGCCTCCCGGCAGTCGTCCCCCTTCGGGACGACCGCGGCGATCCGGCGGAGGCAGTCCGTGAACCCCTGCGCGTCCTTCGTCCCCGGCTGGTCGCAGCTCACCGGTTTCGCCGGAGCCGGTCCGGCGACCGGCGCTTCCTCGCCGCCGCCGAGCAGGACGATCGTCGTCACGATCGCCGCGAGGGCGAGCACGATGACGCCGTACGTCGTGGGCTTCTGCCAGCTCCGGCCCGGCGGGGGCGGAGGCGGCGTCCAGCGCGGCGGCTGCGGGCGCCGCGGTTGTTGTTGCTGCACTGGCTGTTGCCGCACCGGCGGCGCGACCGGCGCGAAGGCGGGCACGGTCAGCTGGGAGTCCTCGCCACCCGCGGGCACGTGGTGGAGCCCGAACGCGACCGCCGTCTCCGGCTGATCCTGCGTGGTCGGCGCGATCCTGAGCTGATTCGCCAGCAGACTCGCCAGCAACGGCATCCGGCTCGGCCCGCCGACGAGGTAGACGCCGCCGAGCCGGTCCGGGGACAGCCCGGCGCGGCGGATCGTGGTGGCCAGCAGCTCGGCGCTGCGCAGGAAACTCGGCCGGACGAGCGCTTCGAGCTCCGTCCGCGTCACCCGCACGTCGCCGAACGGCTCCGGCATCGGGATCTCGGTCTGCTGGTGCCGGGACAGGCTTTCCTTGGCGTCACGGACATCCTGCAGCAACGACCGGCGCGTCCGGCGGTCGCTGACCGACTGCGGGCGCAGGATCCGTTGCCACCGCGCGGGTTCGGAATGCGACACCTCGCGGCCGATGTGCACCAGCAGCGCCTGGTCGATGTCGAGACTGCCGAGATCGGGCAGGCCGTCCTCGGCGAGCACGGCGAACCCCTGCGCACTGACACCGACGACCGCGCAGTCGAAGGTGCCCGCCCCGAGGTCGTACACCGCGATCGGACCGGGCGGCCGCTGACCGTGGTTGAGGGAGGCGTAATGCGCGGCCGCGGCGACCGGCTCGGGAATGAGCACCGTCGTGGGAAAACCGGCCTTGAGCGCGGCGTCGCGGAGGATCTGCTTGCGATCCGGGCCCCAGCCCGCGGGATGGGAGATCCGCACCTGCGCGGGCAGGCGCTGGAGGAGCAGCTCGGCCTCTTCGCCGACCCGGCGCAGGACCGCGGCGAAGGCGTCGGCGATCGGCAGCGTGACCTCACCGAGCTGGAGAGCGCCCTCGTCGATGCGCCGCTTCGGATTCGCCTCGAACCGGCTCGGATCCAGCCGGGCCCGGCGTTCGGCGTCGCGGCCGACGAAGACGGTGCCGTCCTTGTCGACGTAGATCGCGGACGACATCGTCACCGACCCGTCGATCTCGACGACCTGCGTCCCCCTGCCGTGGATCGAAAGCACCCCCACCGTGCTGGAGGTACCGAAATCGATCGCCAGAACGTCCACCTGACCCCCTCCCGGACCCGAAGGCATCGTCTCACGTCCCCCGATCACGCGAGTTCCGCCTCTGATCACGCGAGTTACGTCCCCAATCACGCGAGTTACGTCCCTGATCACGCGTGTCGTCCGTCTGATCACGTGAGTTCCCCATCCACGCACGCAGGCCCTCTGCGCGGAAAGGCGAACTCACGTGATTGGGCGCGTAACTCGCGTGATCGGGAGTCCGGAACGCGTCAGACTGCGGTCGAAATGGTGACGTCGTGATCGTCGAAATCGGCGACCACCCGCATCCGGCCGCCCAAGGCGACGATGTACCTGCGGAGCGTGTCCAGTTCCATCTGGCTCGGATCGCCCTGCTCGAGCTGGCTGATCCGCGGCTGGCTCACGCCCATCCGCTTGGCGACCTCGGCCTGACTCAGCCCCACGTCCTCGCGCAGTTCCGACAGTCGAAAGCCGAGAACGTACGCCTGAGTGGCTTCTCGCGCCTCGGCCCGCGCGGCTTCGACGTCGCGGCCCGCCTCACGATCCGCGGCGAGCTTTTCGGCCTTGACCTCTTTCCAGGACCGACCCATTTCAGCATTCCTCCATCGCGTCCAGATGCCGCCGGTATCGCTCCTCCGCGATCGGGATGTTGACGTCGTACCACCGTTTCCAGTTTCCGGCCTTGTCACCGGCCACCAGAAGCACGGCCCTGCGCAACGGATCGAAGACGAACAGGATCCTGATCTCGGTGTGCCCAGCCGACGCCGGGCGCAGCTCTTTCAAGTTGTGCCTGCGCGAGCCACTGATCCGGTCGACCAGTGGCCGTCCGAGTCGCGGTCCTTCACGAGCCAGCATGTCGATCGCCTCTTCGACCCGGTCGGCCGTACGCGGTTCTTCCCGGCACAACGCCGCGAACCAGCGATCCACTTCGTCGTGAAGTTCGATCTCCCACTGCATCAGGCGACCATAATGTAGACCTTATATCGATCAGGGCGCGAAGGCCAGAGTTCCCACGGAGGTGCGCTTCCACCACTGAATGTTCCGCAGATGCAATGCCTCGCCACTCACGAGTCGTCCGTCTGATCACGCGAGTTCCGGGTCCAATCACGCGAGTTACGTCCCTGATCACGTGAGTTCCCCATCCACGCACGCAGGCCCTCTGCGCGGAAAGGTGAACTCACGTGATCAGGCGCGTAACTCGCGTGATCAGACGGACGACTCGCGTGATTGAGCGGACGACACGCGTGATCGGGGCGCGAACGCGAAAGTGCCCGCCGCGGCAAACCCACGACGGGCACTTCCGGAACCGACTGGGCTTTACTCGCCCTCGGCTTCACCGTTCTCTTCGGTCGAGCCGGCACCGATGGTCACCGGCGGGGCGTCCGGGACCGACGAGGGCCGGGCTTCGCCGCGGAAGACGAAGTGCGCCTTGTCGTCCTTCTCGCCCTCTTCGTCGTTCCAGCCTTCGACGTCGACCAGGATGATCTGACCGGCCTGGATCTCGCCGAACAGGATCTTCTCCGACAGCTGGTCCTCGATCTCGCGCTGGATCGTGCGGCGCAGCGGCCGCGCGCCCAGCACCGGGTCGAAGCCACGCTTGGCGAGCAGCGCCTTGGCCTTGGGCGTGAGCTCGAGCTCCATGTCCTTGGCCTTGAGCTGCTTCTCGACCCGGGCGGCCATCAGATCGACCATCTGGATGATCTGGTCCTTGGTCAGCTGGTGGAAGACGATGATGTCGTCGATCCGGTTCAGGAACTCAGGCCGGAAATGCTTCTTCATTTCCTCGTTGACCTTTTGCTTCATCTTCTCGTACCGGTTGGCGGTGTCGCCTCCCTGCGAGAACCCGAGCGAGACGGACTTGGAGATGTCCGAGGTACCCAGGTTCGAGGTGAAGATGAGCACGGTGTTCTTGAAGTCGACCGTACGACCCTGGCCGTCGGTGAGGCGGCCGTCTTCGAGGACCTGCAGGAGCGTGTTGTAGATCTCCTGGTGGGCCTTCTCGATCTCGTCGAACAGCACCACCGAGAACGGCTTGCGCCGCACCTTCTCGGTCAGCTGGCCGCCCTCTTCGTAGCCGACGTAGCCCGGAGGGGCACCGAAGAGCCGCGAAGCGGTGTAGCGGTCGTGGAACTCGCCCATGTCGATCTGGATGAGCGCGTCGTCCTCGCCGAACAGGAACGCCGCGAGCGCCTTGGACAGCTCGGTCTTACCGACACCGGACGGGCCGGCGAAGATGAACGAGCCGGAGGGGCGCTTCGGGTCCTTCAGGCCGGCGCGGGTGCGGCGGATCGCCTGGGAGACGGCCTTGACGGCGTCCTCCTGGCCGATGATCCGCTTGTGCAGCTCGTCCTCCATGCGGAGCAGACGCGTGGTCTCCTCCTCGGTGAGCTTGAACACCGGGATGCCGGTCCAGTTGGCGAGGACCTCGGCGATCTGCTCCTCGTCGACCTCGGCGACGACGTCGAGGTCGCCGTCCTTCCACTGCTTCTCCCGCTCACCCTTCTGGCCGAGGAGGGTCTTCTCCTCGTCACGGAGGCGGGCGGCGCGCTCGAAGTCCTGCGCGTCTATCGCGGACTCCTTGTCCCTGCGCACGTCGGCGATCTTCTCGTCGAACTCGCGCAGGTCCGGCGGCGCGGTCATGCGGCGGATGCGCATCCGGGCGCCGGCCTCGTCGATCAGGTCGATCGCCTTGTCCGGGAGGAAGCGGTCGTTGATGTAGCGGTCCGCGAGGGTGGCCGCCTGCACCAGCGCGCCGTCGGTGATGGAGACGCGGTGGTGCGCCTCGTACCGGTCGCGGAGACCCTTCAGGATCTCGATCGTGTGCTCGAGCGACGGCTCGCCGACCTGGATCGGCTGGAAGCGGCGCTCCAGCGCGGCGTCCTTCTCGATGTACTTGCGGTACTCCTCGAGGGTGGTCGCGCCGATCGTCTGCAGCTCACCACGGGCCAGCATCGGCTTCAGGATCGACGCGGCGTCGATCGCACCCTCGGCGGCACCCGCGCCGACGAGCGTGTGCAGCTCGTCGATGAACAGGATGATGTCGCCGCGGGTCTTGATCTCCTTGAGCACCTTCTTGAGGCGCTCTTCGAAGTCACCGCGGTACCGGGAACCGGCGACCAGGGAGCCGAGGTCGAGGGTGTAGAGCTGCTTGTCCTTCAGCGTCTCGGGCACCTCGCCCTTGACGATGTTCTGCGCGAGCCCCTCGACGACGGCGGTCTTGCCGACGCCGGGCTCACCGATCAGGACCGGGTTGTTCTTGGTGCGCCGCGACAGCACCTGCATGACCCGCTCGATCTCCTTGCCGCGGCCGATGACCGGGTCGAGCTTGCCTTCGCGGGCCTGCACGGTCAGGTTGCGGCCGAACTGGTCGAGCACCAGCGACGACGACGGGGTGCCTTCACCGCGTCCGGAGCCGGTCTCGGTCGACTCCTTGCCACCCTGGTAGCCCGACAGCAGCTGCAGGACCTGCTGACGCACCCGGTTGAGGTCCGCGCCGAGCTTGACGAGCACCTGTGCGGCGACGCCTTCGCCCTCGCGGATGAGACCGAGCAGGATGTGCTCGGTGCCGATGTAGTTGTGGCCGAGCTGCAGCGCTTCGCGCAGCGACAGCTCAAGCACCTTCTTGGCCCGCGGGGTGAAGGGGATGTGCCCGCTCGGGGCCTGCTGCCCCTGGCCGATGATCTCCTCGACCTGTTGGCGGACGCCCTCCAGCGCGATGCCCAGCGATTCCAGCGCCTTGGCGGCGACACCTTCACCCTCGTGGATCAGACCCAGGAGGATGTGCTCGGTGCCGATGTAGTTGTGGTTGAGCATCCTGGCTTCTTCTTGGGCCAGGACGACCACCCGCCTCGCGCGGTCGGTGAACCTCTCAAACATGTGCACTCCCTCGACTGCTGCGACGGCGGCCCGTTTCCATCGTGCTTTCACCGCGATGGATTCAGCACCGTGAGACCACTCTAGTAGCCACGCGGTCGCGCTGGCGTACCACTACGGCTGATTGCGGCCCGTTCGCGCCCGGCCCGTTCTCCGGCCGTGCGCTCTTTCATCTTCCGGTTGCCCTGCACCTTTACGTCAAGCACAACGTGCGGACACGCGTCCGGATTCCGCCGGACGGGCGTTGTCCGCTGAGCGCGAACACGGGTCCGCCCAGTGGATGGACACCCGTCCGGAGTAGTCACGGATCGTATGTAAGGTTAGGCGTACCTAATGACGGGAGGCCGGTGTGTCACGACACTACGCGCTCGCGTCCCCCGTGGACGGGCTCCGGGCCTCCCTCGCCAGGATGCCCGGGGACGCCCGGCTCCGCGGAGACGTGCCGGAGGGCGAGCCGGACTGGGTCCGCTGCGGCGACCTGCTCGGCGAACCGGCCCGTCTCGTGCGCTGGCGGGAGCGGCTCACCGGCTGGCTGGCCGAGACGTACTCGGAAGCCCCTGCGATCCCCGAGCGGACCCCGGCGAGCTGGATCCTGTCCTGGTATCTGCACGTCCCGGCCTTCGCCGGCGCGATGCTGCTGCACCACGAACGCCGCGTCCCGTCGCTGGCGCCGTCCGCGCTGGCGTTCCGGATCGGCGCCGACCGGCCCCACCCCGACTCCGTCGCCGTCCTCGGTGACGGTTTCCACTGCCTGCCGACGGACCCGGGCTCGGCGCACCCGGAGGCGGTCGTCGTCCCGGACGAGCGGGCGCTGGCGACCGTCCTGCGGGGCAGGTTCGTCGCGCACGCGAGCCGGTTCATCGACGTCTACGGGCCGCTGACGAGGCTCGGGCGGCGGCAGCTGTGGGCGGCAGCCACGGACGCGCTCGACAACGCGCTGTGGTCGGCGGGACGGCTGGGCGGGACCCCGGAGGCCGAGGGCGCCGGGGACGAGTTCGGCGCGCTGGTCCTCGAATCGCGGTTCCCGCCACTGACGTCGGCGTCGAAGCTGACGTCGGCGCCGGGAGCCGACGGCCGCCGCGAGTGGGCGAGAAACCGCGAAAGCTGCTGTTTCTCCTATCTGCTGCCCGCGGAATCGGAATGCGGCGGCTGTCCGCGAATCCGTTAAGGGGTCCAGGCGGGATTCCGGCCCGTCGCGCCCAACGCGCGCTCGAACGTCGTCGCGCCTTCCGCGACGGTCACTTCGTCGCCGTACACCTTCATCGCCCGCGCCTGATCACCGATCTCCAGCGCGATGGCGTACACGGCGTCGGCGACTTCGGGGAGAACGGTGAACTCCGCACCGGTCGCCCTGGCGAGGTCCCAGCCGTGGAAGACGAACTCGTCCAGCACCATGTAGCCGGCCATCGACGCGGGCATCGGGTTGCCACCGAAGGTGGTCTGCCCCTGCCACGCCTCGGGCGTCCCGAAGACGTCCACGAGCCGCGCGGTCTGCTTCTCGATGTCACCGAGCCATCCGCCGCCGACGAGCCCTGCCTCCTCCTCGCCGGAGGACACCTCGGGCGGCGGTGTCTTGCGCCCGGCTGCTTCGAGCCAGGGTCCCCAGTAGAGAAGGTGGTTCAGCAGGGCGCGGACGTCGTATTCGGCACACGGGGTGCGGGCGGCGAGGTCGGACTCGCCGATCCCGCGCAGGATTCCGGCGAATTCCGCGGCGGCGGGGGCGATCAGGGCAGCGTGTTCGGACATGGGGGCATCAGTTCACGGAAACCGGCGCACCGTCTTGAAGAAACGCGACAGGGTTAGGTTGAGGGGGTGAGCGGGCACCGGATCCCGGCGGGGATCGTCAACGCGCGGCAGGCGAAGTTCAGCCTCGTGCGGCATCCACCCGCACCGGGCCTGCGCCCGTTCGTCGACCACCACTGGGTGCTGCGCTGGGATCTGAGCGGCCGTCCGCCCCACGAACAGGTGGTCCTGCCCAATCTCGCGGTGAACGTCACGTTCTTCCGCCACGCGGAAGGTGTCTTCGGACCGGGGAAACGACCTTTCCGCCACACCGTCGCCGGCGCCGGCCACGGTATCGGCGTGCGATTCCGGCCGGGGGCATTCCGGGCATTCCTCACCGGCCCGGTCACGATGATCTCCGGCGGTTCCGTTCCACTCACCGATCTCTTCCCCGGCGCCGGACCGGTGACGGAATCGGTACGGAATGCGACGAACGACTTCGAAATGGTCCGCCGGTGCGAGGAACTGCTCCTCGCGAAAGATCCCGTGCTCACCGCCGCGGCCAGGTCGGCCATCGAAGCCGTCGAAACAATCGCGGCCGATCCGGCCGTTACCAGAGTCGGCGAGCTGTCAAGCCGAACGGGCCTGTCTCAGCGAAGCCTGCAACGCCTGTTCGCCGAACATGTCGGCGCCACCCCCAAATGGGCGATTCAGGTGTACCGATTGAACGAGGCGGCGGCACGGATCGCCGCCGAGGATCGGCCGGACTACGCGGAACTGGCGTTCACGCTGGGCTATAGCGACCAAGCCCACTTCATCCGGGATTTCCGCTCCGTGACCGGATGGGCGCCCACCGAGTACGCCCGCTTGAACCGTGTACAAGAACAAGAAAGCCGCCGGGAACAGTTTCCCGGCGGCTTGTGAGTCCGAAAGACCTCAGTTCTTCTTGTGGTAGGCCTCCACGACCTCGGACGGGATACGTCCACGGTCGGAAACCTGGAAGCCGTTCTTGCGGGCCCAGGCGCGAATGGCCTGGTTCTGCTCACGGTCCACGGTCGCGGGGCGGGCGGCGGCCTTCACGCCGGCGACCGGACGAATGGCGGTGCGCTTACGGCCACCCGCGCGACGGGCGTGCTCCACATACTGGGCCAGCGCGTCACGAAGCTCTTCCGCGTTTTCCGCGGAAAGGTCGATCTGGTAGCTCACACCGTCCAAACCGAACTCGACGGTCTCTTCCGCCTCAGTGCCGTCGAGGTCGTCGACGAGAGAGACGAGCACCTTCTGTGCCATCTGTTTCCTCCTGCTGGGGGCTTACACGAATGATCTGGTACGGGGCATGCCCCGGACAGAAGACTTTGTCTAGCGACATTAATACCCGCTACCGAGACATAACGCAAATCTTGTTTACGAGAACGATCGAGGTATCTGTCACGCGGACGGGTTATTCGGGTCGGACGAGCGGGAAGAGGATGGTCTCCCTGATACCAAGGCCGGTCAGCGCCATCAGCAACCGGTCGATCCCCATTCCGACACCACCGCTCGGCGGCATTCCGTACTCCAGCGCACGGAGGAAATCCTCATCCAGGTTCATGGCCTCACTATCACCCTGCGCACCCAGCCGAGCCTGTTCCACCAGACGCTGACGCTCCACCACGGGATCGACGAGCTCGGAGTATCCGGTGGCCAGTTCGAATCCGCGCACGTACAGATCCCACTTCTCGGCCACCCCCGGCTTGCTGCGATGTTGCCTGGTCAGCGGGGATGTCTCGACCGGAAAATCACGGACAAAAGTGGGTTCGTGAAGATGATCTCCGACGAGATGTTCCCAAAGTTCTTCGACGAGTTTGCCGTGGCCTAACTTTGGGTCGAGCTCCAGCTCTCGCGCTTCGGCATAGGAACGCAGCTTGTCCGCCGATGTCTCGGGAGTGACCTCTTCCGACAACGCCCCGGACAGCGACTCGTACATTCCGAGCGTGGTCCACTCGCCGGACAGGTCGTACTCCGAACCGTCGGCGAGAGTAGCCACCTGAGTACCGAGAACGTTCTGCGCCGCCTCCTGGATGAGCTGGCGCGTCATCACCGCATTGGAGTCATAGGTCGCATACGCTTCGTAGTACTCGAGCATCGCGAACTCCGGCGAGTGGGACGAGTCGCTGCCCTCGTTCCGGAAGTTCCGGTTGATCTCGAAGACCTTCTCGATACCGCCGACCACGCAACGCTTGAGGTACAGCTCCGGTGCGATCCTCAAGTAGAGGTCGAGGTCGAAGGCATTCGAATGTGTGACGAATGGCCGCGCCGCCGCGCCGCCGTGCAGCGTTTGCAGCATCGGGGTCTCGACCTCGAGGAATCCCCGGCCGTGAAACGAGTCACGCAGGGAACGCAGCACACCGGCCCGGGTGCGGACCACGTCCCGCGCCTTGGGACGCACGATCAGATCGACATAACGCTGCCGGATCCGCGTTTCCTCGGCCAGCTCTTTGTACATCACCGGCAACGGGCGCAATGCTTTCGACGTGATCCGCCATGAGTCGGCCATCACGGAAAGCTCACCGCGCTTGGAGGTGATGACCTCGCCCTCGACGAATACGTGATCGCCGAGATCGACATCGGACTTCCACGCCGCGAGCGCGTCCGCGCCCACCTTCGCGAGGCTGATCATCGCCTGCAACTCGGTGCCGTCGCCTTCACGGAGACTCGCGAAACACAGTTTGCCGGTATTGCGCATGAACATGACCCGGCCGGTGACGCCGACGATCTCGCCGGTGGCGGTGTCGACCGGAAGACCGGAATGCTTCTCGCGCACTTCGGCCAGCGAGTGCGTCCGGGGCACCTCGACCGGATACGGATCGATACCCTCCGCGATTATCCGGTCGCGCTTGTCCCGGCGCACCCGCATCTGTTCCGGCAGGTCTTCGTCGGGGCTCACGCCCTCGGATGCGGGGATTTCAGTCATGGCGCACAGCGTACGAACCCGCCGCTTCCCTACGCCAACCGGATTACCTTTTCCGAGTCCGGACCGGCCGGTTTTCTCTCCATTAACCTGGTTCGCGTGAACTCATCCACTCCCGGCATCGAACCCGAACTGCACGCCCGCCGCGCCGCTTCGTTCGGCGCGAAGGCCGCCGCCTATGCCGCCCATCGGCCCGGCTATCCGGAAAAGGCACTGGCCTGGGGGCTGGCAGGCGCCCGGGGAACACCGGAACGGGTCCTCGACCTCGGCGCGGGCACCGGCAAGGTCAGCCAGGGCCTGCTCGCACTGGACGTCGCGGTCACCGCGGTCGAACCGGACGCGCAGATGCTCGAAGAGCTCGCCAAGGCGCTCCCGGCCGTGACCCCGCTCATCGGGACCGCGGAGCGGATCCCGCTGCCGGACGAGGCCGTGGACGCCGTGGTCGTCGGGCAGGCGTTCCACTGGTTCGAACTCGACCGGGCCTATCCGGAGATGGCCAGGGTGCTCAGGCCGGGCGGAGTCGTTGTGGCGCTGTGGAACCACGACGACGAGTCGACGGGCTGGCTGGCGGAGTTCAACACGCTGATCAAGAGCTCGATGAGCAGGCGCTGGTTGAGCGACTACGAATCGCTGCCGGAACACGAGGCCTTCGAGCCGTTCGAGAAGGAGACCTTCAGCTACAAACAACCCAGGACGGCGGAAAGCCTGGTGGAGACGATCGCCACCCATTCGCATCTGCTGGTGGCGCCGGAAGCGGAACGCGCCGCCAAACTGCGCGCGGCGCGGGAATTCCTCGACCGGAACCCGGAAACCGCCTCGGGGGAATTCGACCTTCCGCTCACCACCACGGTCTTCCGGGCGGGTAAACGATGACCGACTGGAAGGCCGCGTTCACCACGACGTTCGGCGCGCCCGCGTCCGCGGTCTCGGCGGGGATCTGGGCCGACGTCTACGGCGACGAGTACCCAGCCGAACTCGACACCTACAGCTTCGTGACCCGGACCGACCTGCGCGACATCGTGGCCGGGGCGCGACTGGAACCGGGCGGGCGGCTGGCCGACATCGGCTGCGGGCGCGGTGGGCCGGGCCTGTGGGTCGCCGCGCGCACCTACGCGACGCTCACCGGCGTCGACATCGCGGAGACGGCGCTGGCTTCGGCGCGGCGCCGCGCGGAGGCGATGGACGTCGAAGCCACCGACTTCCAGATCGGCAGTTTCTCGGACACGGGGCTGGAAGACGCGTCGTTCGACGCGGTGATGAGCGTCGACGCGCTGCTGTTCGCGCCCGACAAACGGCGCGCCTGCGAGGAGTTCGCGCGGATCCTCGCGCCCGGCGGGCGCCTGCTCGTCACGACCTGGGACTTCGACGGGCAGCCGGAGAACCGGCCACCGCAGGTGCCCGACCACCGGCCGTTACTGGAAGCGGCCGGGTTCGACGTCCATTCCTACGAGGAGACGACGGACTGGCGGGCGCGGCAGCGGCGGACCGGGGAGCTCTCGCTGGAGCGCGTGGCCGAACTGGCGGCGGAATCCGGCGCGGATCCGGCGAAACTGCGGGCGAGCATCGAGCTCACGCTGCGGAACCAGGACCTGATGACGCGGCGGGTGCTGATCGTCGCCTCACGCCCGTGACCGAAGGCGTAACTCGCGTGATCAGAGGCGTAACTCACGTGATTGGAGGCGTAACTCGCGAGTTACGCCTCCAATCACGTGAGTTACGTGTCTGATCACGGGCGGGCGGAGGCGTGGTTGCGCTCGTAGACGAGGCGCAGGCCAAGCAGGGTGAGATCCGGCGCGTGCTCGGTGATCGTTTCGGACTCCTCGAGCACCAAGGGCGCCAGGCCACCGGTCGCGATCACCGCGACGGGATCGGTCCCGCCGGGCGAGAGCTCGCGTTTGATCCGCTTCACCAGGCCGTCGACCTGGCCGGCGAACCCGTAGAGGATGCCGGATTGCAGGCATTCCACGGTGTTCTTCCCGATCACCGACCGCGGCGGCACCAGTTCCACCTTGCGCAGCGCCGCGGCCCGTGCGGCCAGCGCGTCGACCGAGATCTCGATGCCGGGCGCGAACGCGCCGCCGAGGAACTCGCCCTTGGCGGAGATGGCGTCCACATTGGTCGAAGTCCCGAAATCCACCACCACGCAAGCGGTGGACGGGTGCAGATGGTGCGCGGCCAGGGTGTTCACCAGCCTGTCCGCCCCCACCTCCTTGGGATTGTCGACCAGGAGCGGCACGCCGGTGCGCACCCCCGGCTCGATGACGATCTTCGGCAACCGCCCGTAGTAGCGCGAAAGCATGACGCGCAGTTCCCGCAGCACGGCGGGAACCGTGGACAGCGCGCTGATCCCGGTGATCGCGTCCGCGTGCGAGCCGAGGAGGCCGCGCATGGTCAACGCCAGTTCGTCGGCGGTCATCCGCGCGTCGGTGCGCATCCGCCAGTCGCCGATCAGCTCTTGGCCGGAGTACAGGCCGAGCACGATGTTGGTGTTACCGACGTCGACCGTGAGCAGCAAGGGCTCAGCTTTCGGCGTGCAGAAGCGCGTCGAGACGGCGGGCGTCGGCGGTTTCGGCGACCGGGAAGGTCATCGTGTCGTCGTCGGCCAGCGTCACGGTGCCGCTCAACAGACCGGAACCCTCCGGCGCGTGACCGGGGTTGGCGCCCTTCTCGACGATCCGGTTGTCCGCGTCGACGAAGACGACCCGCGGCCGGAACGACGCCGCCTCGGCGTTCTCCATCTGCGCGTACGAAATCAGGATCACCAGATCCCCGGGGTGCACCAGATGCGCCGCGGCGCCGTTGATGCCGAGCACCCCGCTGCCGCGTTCGCCCGCGATCACGTAGGTCTCGAGCCGCGAGCCATTGGTGACGTCCACAATGGACACCTGTTCGCCCGGCAGCAGATCCGCCGCGTCCATCAGGTCCTCGTCGACGGTCACCGAACCGACGTAGTGGAGATCGGCCTGGGTGACCGTCGCCCTATGGATCTTCGATTTCAGCATCGTGCGGTACATCGTGGACTCTCCTTATTCCCCTGCGTCCAGCGCGTTTTCCGGATGATCGACGGCTGCGCCGAGCATCACCGGGACGTTGTCGATCAGCCGGGTACTCCCCACCCTGGCCGCGATCAGCAACCGCGCTTCACCGTCCGCGGGCGCGGGCCCGAGGTCGGTTCCCCTCAACTCCAGATAGTCGACCTCGACCGCGGGACGCGCGGCGAGGGTCTGCCTGGCGGTCGCCAGCACGGCTTCCGCACCGTCGCGTCCGACGAAGGCACCCGCGGTGAGTGCCGCCGACAACACGATCGCGTCCTCGCGTTGTTCCGGAGTCAGGTAGACGTTGCGCGAGGACAACGCCAGCCCGTCGCGTTCCCGGACCGTCGGCACCCCGATGACACGGGTGTCGAAGTTCAGGTCACGCACCATCTTCTTGATCAGCACCAGCTGCTGGTAGTCCTTCTCCCCGAAGAAGGCGTAGTCCGGCCGCACGATGTTGAACAGTTTCGCCACCACGGTCAGCACGCCGGCGAAATGCCCCGGCCGCACCGCGCCTTCCAGCTCGTCGCCGAGCGCGCCGGGATGCACCGTGACGGTGGCCCCGTCGGGATACAGATCCGACGCCTTGGGCAGGAAGCCCAGCTCGACGCCGTCCTCCTTCAGCACCTCGAGGTCCTTGTCCAGCGGACGCGGGTACGCCTCGAAGTCCTCGCCCTCCCCGAACTGCAGGGGATTCACGAAGATCGACGTCGCGACGACCGTGTTCGGCAGCCGCTTCGCCCGGCGGATCAGCTCGCGGTGCCCCGCGTGCAGGGCGCCCATCGTGGGCACCAGCGCGACCTTGCGGCCGACGCCGTGCAGGGCACGCGTCACCTTGCTGACCTGCTCGGGCGGCTGGAAGGTGTGCAGCGTGCCTCGGGCGAATTTCGGTGTGGTCACTGGTTTTGCTGCCCTTCGGCGGGATCTGCGGGATCACTCAGGAGTTCGGTGAGCTCGGCGGCGGCCGAGGCATCCAGTAGCCCGGCGGCGTCGCCGCGCGCCAGCGTGCGCCTGGCCAGCGCGCGATAGCTCGGGGCGACGTCGGGGCCGCGTTCGGCCAGCACCGCGAGATGCTTACGCACGGTGCCGAGGTCACCACGGGCCACCGGCCCGGTCAGCGCCCGGTCCCCGTGTCGGAGAACATTATCCAACGCCGCCGACAACAACGGAGCCACCAGGCGTTCGGGCTGGGCGATTCCCGCCTCCCGCAACAATTCCGCGCAATCGGCGACCAGGGTCATCAGGTGGTTCGCACCGTGTGCCAACGCCGCGTGATAGAGCGCTCGCGCTTCGTCAGGGACCCGGACGGGCTCCGCGCCCATCTCCACGGTCAGCGCCTCACCGACGTTCCACGCCGCTTCGTCACCCTCTGTGGCTGTGACGCCGATGCTGCACGCGGCCAGCCTGTCGAGGTCTTCGGCGCGGCCGGTGAAGGTCATCACGGGGTGCAGGGCCAGCGGCAGCGCCCCGGCCTCGGCGGCGGGCGCGAGGACGTCGATGCCGTGCGACCCGGAGGTGTGCACGACGATCTGGCCGGGCCGCAGGGAGCCGGTGGCGACGAGGCCGCGCACCATCCCCGCGAGCGCGTCGTCCGGCAGGGCCAGCAGGACGAGGTCGGCGCGGCGGGCCACCTCGTCGGGAGGCAGGAGGGGTACGTCGGGGAGCAGTTGCTCCGCCCGGCGAACCGAAGCGTTGGAAAGGCCCGAAGCGGCGACGACGGTGTGCCCGGCCCTGGAGAGCGCGGCACCGACGACACTGCCGACCCGGCCCGCGGAAACGACGCCGACGGCCAGGCGAGCGGGCCTCATCATGGCGTGCGCCAGTGGACGCTCATGGTCGAAAACTCCTCAACTCGTTCCAGTCCCGCTCGGTGGGCGCGGGTACCAGACGACGGCGCGAGGGTAACCCTCCGGCCCGTGTCTGAAACGGCCCTCGTGACCAGCTTCACCTGACCGTGGTCACCCGCGTGGCGCGCCGTCGGCCAGCCGCACGGCCTCGGCGCGCGACGTCTTGAGCACCTGGAGCAGCTCGCGCTGCCGCTGTTTGGCCTCGTCGGTGAGCTTCCGTCCACGCCGCAGGAACGCGAGCTCGGTCACGCTGGCCTGGTAGCGGCCGACGGCCTTCGCCGCCTCCCGCCCCGACTGCTTCCGCGCCTGTTTCCGCCACGACCGCCGTCCGGACAGACTGGCCAGCAGCGGCACCTCGGACGGCGCGATCCAGCGCGCGTCGACCATCAGCGGCAACGCGGCCGCGACGATCCGCTGCTCGCGGCGCCGCTGCATGACCACCACCGAGAAGACCCCGATGAACAGCGGCACCATGATCAGGAAGTAGACGTTCAGGAAGGTCTTGGCGCCGCCGAGCAGCGCGGCGCCGTTCCACAGCGCGTGCAGCAGCACCGCGACGACGTAGCCGCCGATCGGCGCCAGGATCCGCAGCGAGCGCACCTTGCTGCTCGCGGCGACGCCGAGCCCGATCCCGGTCATGACGGCGAACAGCGGATGGGTGAACGGCGAAAGCACCCCGCGGAGGAAGAACGCCGCGAGCACGCCGGCGCTCGTGCCGTCACCGAAGCCGTGTTCGGCGAAGGCGCGGCCGAAGTAATAGATGTTCTCGGTGAAGGCGAACCCGGCCGCGGTGAAGCCGGCGTAGACGATGCCGTCCACGACACCGTCGAACTCGATCGGCCGGCGCCACCACAGGAGCAGGATGAAGGCGGCCTTCGCGGCTTCCTCGACCAACGGCGCGGAGACCAGTCCGCTGATCTTGCTTCCGACGCCGGTGCCGAGCAGCAGGTCACCGACGGCCTCGGCGCCGCTGTTGAGCAGCAGCGCGATGATCGTCGCGACACAAGCGCCCCAGACGAAGGACAGCAGCAGGAGCTTCGGTGGCTCCGGTTCCCAGCGGTCGACCCACAGGAAGGCCGTGACCACCACGGCGACCGGGACCAGCGCCGCGAGCACACCGATCGTCACCGCGGGCAACCCGACCTTCTCGGTCACCGTGCCGAACACGAACAACCCGCACAGCGCGACGGCGATCAGCCCGAGCACCGGCAGCAGCACGGTGATCGACCGAGACCGGCGTGGCCGGTCGGGACCGGGCGCCGGGGAGGAAGGCTCGCTCACAGCGGGTCACCCTACCGTCGGTACGGGATACGAGCGGTACGTGGAGCTGAAGTACGCGGTGGTACCGGGCCGCAAGTGAACCCGCCCGGGTCGACCAGCGAGCGCCCTGCCGACGTCGATCGCGGTCGCGGGTTCACCTTCGAAAATGCTCAGTCCTCGGCACGCCGCCTGCGCCGCGGGGTGGACTCGTTCGCGCCGTTCGCCGCGAGCAGGTCCATCACCGACCGGCCGGAGGCGTGGGAACCCGCGGCGGGCGTCTCCGGACGGCTGTGTGACGACCCGTTGCGCGACGGCGCCTCGTCGTCCGGCTTCGCCCGCCTGCCGCCGTGACGACCGCCGGAGGACTCGGAGCTCTGCCAAGCCGGGGGCTCGCCGTCCGGGCGGCGGCGACGGCCGCCACCGGTGGGCTCCGGCACGTTCGGGGCCGGGGTGAGCGAGACCGAGGAGTCCTCCGCCGCCCGGCGACGGCGTCCGCCGCCGTTCTGCGTCAGGCGGACCTCTTCGGGAAGCGTCGGGTTGACCGCGGGCGGCTCCTCGGTGCCGCCGCCGTGCCGCGACGGCGCCTCGGCGGCCGGACGGCGCACCGGTTCTGGCTCCGGCTGCCGCACGGGCTCTGCCCGGCGAGGCGGCTCGGACACGACCGGGATCGGCATGGGGATCGACAGCGGGGTCGGCGGCTCCGGATCACGACGCGGCTCGGGGCGCGGTTCCGACCGCGGCTGGGACGCCGACGGCTGGGGCTGCTGCTGCGGTTTCGGTGGCGGCGTGGGGCGCAGCCGGTCCTGGAAGTCGTCCTTCCTGGGGAACGCCGCGCTCAGGTCGGACACCGGGCGCTCCTGCGTCCACGACGGCTTCCACTCGCCGGTGGCCTCCATCGGCTCCGGTGCGGCGGGTTTGTTCGCGGGCGGCGGCGTGCCACCGGCCGGGTGGGACCGTTCGACCGGCTTCATCCCGGGACGGGTCAGGCCGAGCTCGCGGTTCGGCCGCGGACGGTCCGGCTCGACCCGCTTGACCGGCTTCGCCTGCGCGGCGGGCTTCACCGGCGGCGTCTCCTTGCGGGTCTGCTCCTCCGGGCGCGGCGCGGGCGGCCGCTGCACGGTGCCGGCGTCGAGCCGCTGCTGCAACGAAGGCTGCTGCGGACGGCGAGGCGGTTCGTTGCGCTGGGGTTCCGGGCGCTGGGGTTCCGGGCGCTGGGGCTGCCGGGCGACGGTGGGCATCGACGGCTGCGAGACCTCGGCGCGGGAGACGCCTGGCATGGACGGGCGCGACACCTCGGCGGGCGTCACCGGCGGCGGGGTCTTGCGCTGCGGTTCTGGACGCTGGGGCTGCGAAACTTCGGCGGGCGACATACCGGGGTTGGACATCTCGATCCGCTCGCGGCGGGCGGCTTCGGCGGCGAGCGCCTCGGCCGCCTTCGAAGCGCGGGCGTCCGCCTTGCGCATGCTGCGGCGAGTGGATTCGTCGACCGGCTTCGGCCGCTGGACCTGGTTGCTCTGGCCGTAGCCATTGGTGCCGTTGACCTGGCCGTTCGACGGCTTGCGACGAGCGGCCGGCGGCGTCCCCGCCCGCGCGGACGCGGGTTCGAGGACGCGGTCGATCATCTCGGTCGGGCGGTCGCGCTCACGCTCGTCGACGTCGATGGTGGTGCTCTTGGCGGGCATCAGCTGGGGTTTGCCGTTGCCATTCTCGGATCCGGCGCTCATCAGCTGCTTGTTGTCGAGGGACCGCATCCGGGTGGCCTGCGCGGTGAGCGCGACACGTTCGAGGAGAACCTCGCCGCCGCCGAAGAGCGACTGGAGGCTTTCACGCAGGGCGCTCACCTCGGCTCTGAGCGCTTCGAGCTCGTCATGGGAGCGGTTCTCGGCGACCTGCCGGCTCTCCGCTTCGATCTCCAGCTCGAACTCGCGGCGTGCGGCGATCTCGCGTTCCAGCTCAAGCTCGTAGACGGCCTGCGCCTCGGCGACGGCGTCCTCGCTCTGTGACACGTGCTTGCGGTAGCGGACCGCCAGGAACGCACCGATCAGGGCGGCCCACAGCGCCGCGACGATGCCCAGCCGCAAGTAGCGGAGGTCGTCGGAAAGCACCAATGCGAGAGTCGCGCCGACGGCGAGAACCAAGCCGACGACAAGCCACGGCCTACCCGCAAGGCGGCCGCGCGAGTCGTCACCCACCCCGGTCATGCCCAACACCGTACCTTCTAGTAATCCGAACGAGACCTAGTCGGTACTTCGAGCGGTGGCTCTCGAGCGTTAACCGGTCGGCTCGGGACCGGGGTCCCGATCACCGCCCTCGGGGGTCCGGCAGCAGTGTTCGAGCCACAAAGCCGCAGCTACCAGGGCCACCGAGCTGACGATCCCGACCGTCGCCGAACGGAGGTCACCGCCCGCCGCGAGGAGTTCGTCACGTCGCGGAAAAAGATACGCGAAAGCCGCCAGCCAGACCCCCGTCATGGCGGATCCGGCGAGCGACGAGGCCTTGGCCAGGGCCACCGATCGAGCGACGGAGATCGCGGCGAGCACGCGGCCCTCCTTGATCCGCGAACGGATGATGAAGGCGAGCACGACCTCGCAGAGCGCGAGGACGAGCAACGTGATTCCGGCGAAGAGCGGAAGCGCGGGGATCGATCCGTAGGCGACCTGGAAGACCAGATAGGCCAGGACCAGACCCAGGAGGCCGGCCACCGCCAGCTCGCGTGGCCGCGTGAAGTGCATGGAACAACGCTACCTGGCAGGCTTGACTCTCCACCAACTGGAGAGTCGACGATGAAGCATATGGGCACCGCAGCGGTTTTCACCATCGGGGAGCTGGCCAAACGGACCGGCCTGCCGGTGAAGACCATCCGCTTCTACTCCGACGAAGGACTACTGCCACCGACCGACCGCACCGACGCCGGCTACCGCCTCTACGACGCCACCGCGATGGCGCGCCTGGAGCTGGTCCGGACGCTGCGGGAACTCGGACTGGGCCTCGCGGACGTGGAGCGGGCGCTGACCAGGGAAGCGACCATCGGGGACCTCGCGGTCCAGCACGTCGCCGCCCTGGACGAGCAGATCCGGCGGCTCGAACTGCGCCGCGCGGTCCTGCGAGCGGTGGCCAAACGGGATTCACCACTGGAGGAGGTCGAACTGATGAACAAACTCGCGTCGATGTCGGACGAGGACCGCAAACGTTTGCTCGACGGGTTCTGGGCGGACATGGTCGAAGGACTCGAACTGGACCCGCAGTTCTACGAGCGGATGCGCTCGGCGAAACCGGAACTGCCCGACGACCCGACGCCCGAGCAGCTGGAGGCCTGGATCGAGTTCGCCGAACTCGTCCAGGACGAGGAGTTCCGCGCGTCGATCCGCCGGATGAGCGAGTGGCACTCGCAGCTCCGGAAGCAGGACGGAGCGGACTTCGGCGCGAAGCAGCAGGAGCTGTGGATAGCGTGGAGCGCGAAGGCGACCGAAGCGCTCGAAGCCGACCTCGCGCCGGACTCAGCCGAGGGCCGCGAGCTGGCGGAAACGATCTTCACCCAGTCTTCGCGGAACGGCCGTGACCCGGCCGACCCCGCCTGGCGGAAGCGGCTGACCGACGGGATGGCGATCAGCATGGACCCGCGCGCCGAGCGGTACTGGCACCTGCTGGGGAAGATGAACGGCTGGCCGTCGTTCCCCTCGCAGATGCGGGAGGCCGAGTGGATCATCGCCGCCCTGCGCTCCGCGCTGGGATAGCCCGCATTTCGTCACCTACTTGCGGTGGTTGGCATCGCGAACTTCCGCAAGTAGGTGACGAATTGCGGAGGCGGGCGGCGACCGTGTGGATTTCTGGTCATCCAACGCCCCAAAATCCACACAGTCCCCGCACTAGCGGCCCGGTCACGACCGGGAGGTGACCGAACGTGAGGGCCGCTGGAGGCGCGTTTCGTCATCTACTTGCGGTGGTTGGCATCGCGAACTTCCGCGAGTAGGTGGCGAACGCGGAGGGGGATCGGTCAGGCGAGGGTGAGCGACGTCAGCCGCACGGAGTCGCGGTCCGAAGCGGGGCGGGCGGCGAGAAGGTCGGCGACCGGACCGTGGCCGGGGAGCACCGCGCCGGGCTCGATCTCCAGCCAGGGGATCAGCACACTCGCGCGCTCCGGCGTGCCGGGATGAGGAAGCAGCAACTGGGGGTCGTCGGAGCGCACCCCGTCCACGGTCACTATGTCGACATCCAGCGTGCGCGGCCCCCAGCGGAGTTCGCGCACGCGCTCCGCCGCCTGCTCGGCGGCCTGCCCGGTGCTCAGCCAGTCCCAATGGTCACGCGCCGGGTCGTCGACCAGGACGACGGCGTTGAGGAAGTCCGGCTGGTCCTCGACGCCCCACGCTTTCGTCTCGTAAACACTCGAAACGGCGACGACCGCTGGCCGCACGGCGTCGACGGCGGACTGAAGGAACGCGAGCCGGTCCCCCAAGTTGGAACCGAGCGAAAGCAGCGCGCGGCTCATCGTTCGCGTCGCACCGTGACGGCGACGTCGTCGAAGTTCAGCGGGATCGGCGCGGACGGTTTGTGCACCGTCACTTCGACGGCGCTCAGCCGCTCGTCGCGCAGCACCTCGTCGGCGATCTTCCCGGCGACACTCTCGATGAGGTCGTACGGCTCGCCCGCGACGATCCCGGCGGCGAGCTCCGCGAGTTCGCCGTAGTGCAGCGTCTTGGTCAGGTCGTCGGAGGCGGCGGCCGGGCCGAGGTCCAGCCACACCACGATGTCGACGACGAACTCCTGCCCGTCCCGCTTCTCGTGGTCGAAGACCCCGTGCCTGCCGAAGACCCTCAATCCGGTCAACGTGATCCGGTCAGACAACGGGATTCCCCTTCCGCCAAGCCGCCGCGACGGTCACGGCGTCGATGCTCGCGCCGACCTCGTGCACCCGCACTCCCCAGGCACCGGCCGCCGCGGCGAGCGCGGACACGGCCGCGGTCGCGTTCTCGCGGCCGTCCGGCGGGGCGGGCTTTCCGTCCTTTCCGGACAAAAGACGCCCGAGGAACCGTTTGCGCGAGGCGCCGACGAGAACCGGGAAACCCAGTGACAGAACGGAATCCAGCCTGTTCAGCAGCGCCCAGTCGTGTTCGGCGTCCTTCGCGAACCCGAGCCCGGGGTCGAGCACGATCGCACTCTGGTCGACACCCGCGGCGACCGCTTCGTCCACTCGGGACAGCAGTTCGGCGCGCACGTCCGCGACGACGTCCTCATAGGACGCCAGCGCGTTCATGTCCTTGCTGTGCCCGCGCCAGTGCATCAGTACGTACGGGACACCGGTCTCGGCGGCGACCTTCGCCATGTTCGGATCGGCCAGCCCGCCGGAGACGTCGTTGATGACGGACGCGCCCGCCTCGACCGCGGCGAGGGCGACCTCGGCCCGCGTGGTGTCCACGGACATCGCGACACCATCGGCGGCGAGTGAACGGATCACCGGCATGATCCGGGAAATCTCGGTCTCGGCGTCCACTCGGGACGCTCCCGGCCGCGTCGACTCCCCACCGACGTCGATCAGATCCGCCCCGCGCGTCCACATCTCGTGCGCGTGCTCCAGCGCCTGCTCGACGCCCAGGTAGCGCCCACCGTCCGAAAAGGAGTCGGGGGTGACGTTCAGAATGCCCATCACCGCGCACCGGCCGGGCCGGGGCAGGGCGGTCATCGACGGCCCTTGATCAGATCCAGCGCCTCCGCCCGCGAGGACGCCGAAGTCTGCAGCAGCCCGCGCACGGCGGACGTCGTCGTCCTGGCGCCGGGCTTGCGGATACCGCGCATGGCCATGCAGAGATGTTCGGCCTCGACCACGACGATCGCGCCGCGGGGCTCGAGTTTGCGCATGAGCGCGTCGGCGACCTGGGAGGTGAGCCGCTCCTGGACCTGGGGGCGCTTGGCGTAGAGATCGACGAGGCGGGCCAGTTTGGACAGGCCGGTGACCTTGCCGTGGCCGTTCGGGATGTAGCCGACGTGGGCGACACCGTGGAAGGGCACGAGGTGATGTTCACATACCGAAAACATCGGGATGTCCGTCACGAGCACGAGTTCTTCGTGTGCCTCGTCGAACGTGCGGTCCAGGACGTGGTCCGGCTCGGTGTAGAGCCCGGCGAACATTTCCCGGTAAGCGCGAGCGACCCGGGCCGGGGTCTCAAGGAGACCGTCCCGGTCCGGGTCCTCACCACAGGCGAGCAGGAGTTCGCGTACGGCTTTCTCGGCCCGGTCCTGGTCGAAGACCGGGCTTGCGCCGTTACCGCTTGGTGTCGTCCTGTCCGTCGTCACGCCGTTGCTGTCCTTCGTCCTGCTGACCGCCGGGCTGGTCAGCGAACCAGCCGTCGCGCGGGCGGTCTTCGGCGGGACGCCAGGGCTGGTTCGGCTGGCCGCCCGGCTGCGTGGCCGGGGTCCATCCAGGAGGAGCCCCGTAGTTCGGCGGGCCGCCAACGGGCCCACCCTGGTAACCGCCTGCCGGACCACCCGGCTGCTGCCCACCATATGCCTGGGGCCAGTGGCCGGTGCCGTTCGGCCCACCGTTGAGGCGACCACCGTTGGGGTAGGCGCCCGGCGGCGGCGGAGCGTACGGGTTCGCGTTCGGGTCCGGCGGCGGAGCCGGCTGCGCGTACGGCGGGCCACCGGGAAGGTCGCCGCCGCCCTGCGCGGTGCCGACCGGGGTCGGCGCCGGCTGCAGCGCCGGCTGCTCCTTCTTCTCCTCCGGCGGAGGCCACGGCTCGCCGCGCTCCATCGCCAGCTCGCCGGGGGTCTTGATCGGCGGCTTGTCGGACGGCTTGCGGTCGCCGAACTCGTTGAAGATGGTGATGTGCGGGCGCTTCTCGACGGTCGCGAAGATCCGCTCGAGGTCCTTGCGGGTCAGCGTCTCCTTTTCGAGGAGCTCGATGACCAGCTCGTCCAGCACGTCGCGGTAGGTGCTCAGCACGTGCCACGCCTCGGTGTGCGCGGTCTCGATGAGCTTGCGCACCTCCTCGTCGATCTCGTGCGCGACCTCGAGCGAGTAGTCGGCCTGGCGGCCCGCCGAGCGGCCGAGGAACGGGTCGCCCTGCTCCTGGCCGTACTTGACCGCGCCGAGCCGGGCGCTCATGCCGTATTCGGTGACCATGGCGCGGGCGATCTTGGTCGCCTGCTCGATGTCGGAGGAGGCACCGGTGGTGGGCTCGTGGAAGACGAGCTCCTCCGCCGTCCGGCCGCCCATCGCGAAGACCAGGCGCCCGATCATCTCCGAACGGGTCATCAACTCCTTGTCGTCCTCCGGGACGAGCAGGGCGTGGCCGCCGGTGCGCCCGCGCGGCAGGATCGTCAGCTTGTAGACCGGTTCGATGTCCGGCATCGCCCACGCGGCGAGCGCGTGCCCGCCCTCGTGATAGGCCGTGATCTTCTTCTCCTTCTCGGAGATGATCCGGCTCTTGCGGGCGGGGCCGCCGACGACGCGGTCGACCGACTCCTCCAACGCGGCGTCGGTGATCACGTGCCCGTTCTCGCGGGCGGTGAGCAGCGCGGCCTCGTTGAGCACGTTCGCGAGGTCGGCGCCGGACATGCCGACGGTCCGCTTCGCGAGACCGCTCAGGTCGGTGCCCTGCGCGATCGGCTTGCCCTTGGCGTGCACCTCGAGGATCGCCTTGCGGCCGCGCATGTCCGGCGCGGACACCGGGATCTGGCGGTCGAAGCGGCCGGGACGCAGGAGCGCCGGGTCGAGGATGTCGGGACGGTTGGTCGCGGCGATCAGGATGATGCCGCCGCGCGCGTCGAAGCCGTCCATCTCGACGAGGAGCTGGTTCAGCGTCTGCTCACGTTCGTCGTGGCCGCCGCCGAGGCCGGCACCGCGCTGGCGGCCGACCGCGTCGATCTCGTCGACGAAGATGATGCAGGGCGCGTTCTGCTTGGCCTGCTCGAACAGGTCGCGGACGCGGGACGCGCCGACACCGACGAACATCTCGACGAAGTCGGAACCGGAGATCGTGTAGAACGGCACGCCCGCCTCACCGGCGACGGCTCGCGCGAGCAGCGTCTTACCGGTACCGGGCGGCCCGTAGAGCAGCACGCCCTTGGGGATCTTCGCGCCGAGCGCCTGGTAGCGCGCCGGGTTCTGTAGGAAGTCCTTGATCTCGTACAGCTCTTCGACGGCCTCGTCGGCGCCCGCGACGTCCCCGAAGGTCGTCTTGGGCATGTCCTTGTTGAGCTGCTTGGCCTTCGACTTGCCGAAGTTGAGGACGCGGTTCCCGCCGCCCTGCGCGTTGTTCATCATCCACATCAGCAGGCCGAGCACCAGCGCCAGCGGGATGGCGAAGATCAGGATCTGGGTGAGGACGTTCTGCTGGGTGACCTTGGTGGTGAACTTGACCGGGTTGTCACCGCTCTTCAGGCCGATGAGCTGGCCGTAGATGGTGCCCGCGACGTTCGCCGGGTACTGCGCGATGATCTGGTCGACCTGCTGGCCTTCGACCTCGATCTTCTTGTTCAGCAGCAGCTTGATCTGCTGCTCCTTGTCCTCTTGCGAGGCTTCCTTGACGTTGTTCGTGGTGATCTGCTGGTTCGCGATCGAGATCGGCACCTGGGTATAGCCACGATCACTGTCGAAGATCGTGTTGTATGCGAGAAACGCCAGTACCGCCGCGAGAATCCAGAGCACTGGGTTCTTGAGCACGCTCTTCCGGTTCATACGACTCGGCCCTGGTGGCCTCGACCCTTCCTGGTTGGGCGGCTCCTGTGATACCCGCCATCACGATCTTGACGACCCATGGTGCTCCGACACCCGCCCCTCAGGATACCGCCCGCCTGGACGGACGAGGGTGGTGAGCCTCTCGGACGTAAACGGCGGACGCCGCGCGAGGGTTCCCGGAGCGTGACCGGGGCGGCCACCCTAACGTGTGTCAACCGCCACACCAGCGGCCATTTCGCCCAGTCGCGTGCGCAGTGTCTTGATGTCGGCGGGTGACACGGTGACCCATTCGCGGCCGTCCGGACCTGCCTGTGACGTGCTGAGGTAGCGCCCGCTGGCGGTGTCGAACCAGCCGAGGACCCGTGACCGCTGCTTGGCGCCCACGTGGGACCGGCTGTTCGCTGCCAGCTGACCGCCGCGCAGCCTCGGCTGGCCGGTGAGCTTGCCGAACGCCTCACGCGGATCCGCGGTGATGCGTTCACTGAGCGAGACGCGGGACTTCTCCTTGCGACGGACCTTCGCCGCTTCGGGCTCCTCGGCTTTCTTCGTCGGGTTGACGGCGGCGCGGATCGGCTCGGTGCGGCGGGCGTCGTCGATCGGCAGCGTGACGGACGCCTCGGAGCCGCGCTGACCCGGCGGCAGCAGCTCGACGACCGCTGTCGGAAGGCCGTCGGCGGGTGCCTCCCGCAGCCAGATCCCGGACTGGTCCTGGATCGCGATCACCCCGTCGCGGCCGTCGGTGGCGCCGAGCAGGGCGACCGTCGGGGCCTGGAACTCCGGGATGTGCAGCGCGTCGATGGTCAGCGAACCGCGGGCGAGGAGGTACAGCCAATCCTCGATCCTCCGCTCCAGCCTTCCCCGGGCGTCGCGGATCCCGCGGGCTTGGAGTTCGACGTCGGCGCGCTGGCGCAGCGCCCGGCGCTCGGCCTCCGTCGCGCCGTGCGAACGGACGCGCAGCGGATAAGGCAGGTCGCCGAGCTCGGCGGACTCCCAGAGGAAGTCGAACGCCATCGGTGTGAAGTGTTCTTGGTGCATGCTCCGTGCCCTCCCGGCACCTTGGCTCCTGGGCCTCGGGACACCCAGGGGGTTCACGATAGCGAAGGGGTACGACAGTCGGCGGCCGGATCCGGGAAACGTCCGTGTTCCGGCGCCGGGGCGTGCAATGAAAGGCCCCTTCATTGCAAAATTTGCAATGAAGGGGCCTTTCATTGCACGCGAAGGAACCGAGAGGTCAGCGTGCGGGCGAAGCGTCCGCCGCGATCTTCCCCAGCATTTCCGTGAGCCGGTGCCGCAGCGTCGCCGGGTCCGCGGGCGCGATGGTGATCCAGTCCCGTCCGTCGGAACCGCGCGTGGCCTGGGTGAAGTACCGGCCGGACTGGGTGTCGAACCAGCTCAGCACCGAAGACCGGGTGCGCGTGCCGTGTTTGCTGCGCGCGTTGGCGCCGAACTGGCCGCCGCGAAGCCGCGGCTGCGCCTGGAGCCGCGACAGGGCCTTGCGGTCTTCGTCGGACGTCGCCGAGCCGTCGACCTGCGGCTGACGACGCTGGAGGAAGTCCGCGCCGGAGGCGCCGACCAGGCCGTCCAGCGGGAGGGTGATCGACTTCTCCGTGCCGCGCGAACCCGGCGGCAGGAGGGAGACGATCGCGCTCGCGAGGCCGTCCGGGGCGATGGGGTGGAAGTGGAATCCGCGCGGGTCCTGCACCGTCAGCAGGCCTTGCCCGCCGACCAGCGACGCGACCGCGAGCAGCGGTTCGGTGTTGGGATTGTTGAGCTGGACGCAGTCCAGGCTCAGGTCCGGCCGCGCGAGGACACCGAAGTAGTCCTCGATATGCGGCTCGGGGCGGCCGCGTTCGTCGGCGAGACGACGCTGGTTCAGCGACTGGAGCGTCTGCGTCCGCAGCGCGCCGCGTTCGTCCATGGTCGCCCCGTGCGAGCGGAGTCGCAGCGGGTACGGCAGCTCACCGGCGTTCGCGCTCTCCCACAGGAAGTCCAGCTCGACCGGGGTGAGCAGGTCACCGTTCGCCATCTTCCGCCCCCAAACAAGTCAGCGGGCGCGCGGCCGGATCGGCCGCGCGCCCGGTGAAAACCGCTCTAGCGTTCGTCGTCTTCGGTCCAGGCGCCGATGACCGGCGGCGGGGTCGCCTCGTTGGCGCCGAAGGCGTCGTCCGGGTCCGGCTCGATGAGGAACGACGCGTGCGTGTGCTCCTCTTCCTGCTCGGCCTGCGCGCCGGGGGCGCCCATGCCCATGCCGCCGCCCATGCCCTGCATCGGCGGCGGGGTGGCGCCGATGGTGCCGCTGGAGGACACGATGCCCTGCTGCGGCACGGCCTGGGACGCGGCGCTCTGCGCGGGGGCCTTCTCGGTGGCCGACGCGTCGGTGCTGTCGGTGTCCTTGGCGCCGGACTTGTTGCCCTGTCCGAGCGCCTTGGCGCCGGCGAAGCCGAGGCCGCCGCCGAGCGCGGCCGCGGTGAGGGCCTGGCCGAGTCCGTTGCCACCGCTCGCCGGGGCGTGCGGGGTCGCCATCGGGGCACCCGCGCCGGAGGCGACGCCGGCACCCGGCGCGACACCGGAAACCGGCAGGTTCCCCGCGGCGGGGGTGTAGCCGGCCTGCGAGAACGAACCCGCGTCCGGACCGGCCTGGAGCGGGGCCCCGACGGCGCCGTGCGCGCCGCCGTAGCCGTGCGTGCCGGCGAGGACCGGCGTACCGGAGACCGCACCCGAGTTGAGGCCCGCGCCGCCGACATTGCCGACACCGCTGAACGAAGCGCTGTTGTGCGTGGCGGTCGGCTTCATGCCGAGGGATTCGGGGCCGAAGCTCGGGGTCGAGCTGTCGACCTCGCTCATCTCCTTGGTGTAGGCCTCGAGGAACCTGGCCTGCTCCGCCCGCACTTCCTTGTCCTGGTCGGCGAGGGGCTTCTGGTCGGTGATCATGCCGACCGGGCCGGCCGCGAGGGCCTGCGCCATCGCCTTCTCCGGGCTGTAGTCGGTCGGCTTCGGCATGAGCTTGACCTTGGTGGCCGCGTCTGCCTGCTTCTGCAGCCTGTCCGACATCGTGTGCGCGGCCTCGGAGGCCTGCGAACCCGAGTTCGCGATGGCGACCAGCGAACCCTGCGCGGCGGCCGCGCCCTGTCCGATCCAGGCGGCGCCGAGTTCGGAGATCGCGTTGTAGAGGTCGTTCGAGGCCTGGCTCAGCTTGCTGCCGTGCGAACCCCAGGACTGGCTGATGCCGGTCGCGGTGCTCGGGTCGTTGCCGAGGTTGGCCTGGTTCCACAGGTCCTGGCTGCTCGCGGCGCTTTCCCAGTTCGGCGGGTTGGTGATGGCGCGGTCGGCGCCGATGTCGAACCCGTCGGAACGGCCGCGGGCGGACGACACGATGCCCTCGGCGTGCGAGTTGTCGCCGAGCTGGACCGGCGTGGTGCTGCTGCTGCTCTCGCCGTAAGAGTCGGCGCTGTGCTTCGGTGGCATGGCTTTCTGACTCCCCCTCAGACGTTACGGAACGGCTCGGCGGCGGCCTGGTCGATCTCGTGGTACCGGGCCATCGCGGTCACGATGCCGGACTCCGCGGCCTCGTACTGCTGGTACAGGTTCTGGAGTGCCGCGGAGTAGGAGTCGCCGCCGCCGTCGGCGCGGTTCGCCACCTTCGCGGCGATCGCGTTGCCGACCGGGTTGTTGCCCAGCTTCGGCGCCTGCCCGAGGTCGCCCGCGCGCTGCAGCAGGGCCTCGACGGCGTCCTTGCCGGTGCGGATCTTGTTCAGGGCGGTCTGGGCCGCGTCCGGGTCGATCCCGACCTGGCCCTGGGCCGCGGCGTTCTTGAACGCGTTCGCGTCCGCCAAGCTGCTGTTCCCCATCTGAGCTCTCTCCGTTTCCCCCGGGCCAGGCCACGACGGCTTCGTCGGCATTGGTCTTCGCATAGGTTAACGCACTTGATCGCAGCCTATGACGCGTTCTCGGTGCTCAGGGTTCCGCATTTCCCCGGACGCGGGCAAGCGGTTCTCAAGACGTGTAAACGTGCGGATCCAGGGTGCCGATGTAGGGCAGGTCCCGGTAACGCTCCGCGTAGTCCAGGCCGTATCCGACTACGAATTCGTTGGGAATGTCGAACCCGATGTACTTGACCGGTACGTCGACCTTGACCGCCTCGGGCTTGCGCAGGAGCGAGACGACCTCGAGCGAGGCCGGGTTGCGGCTGGCGAGGTTCTTCAACAGCCAGGACAGCGTGAGCCCGGAGTCGACGATGTCCTCGACGATGAGCACGTCGCGGCCGGCGATGTCGCGGTCGAGGTCCTTGAGGATCCGCACCACGCCGGACGACGACGTCGCCGAGCCGTAGGAGGAGACCGCCATGAACTCGAGCTGCGAAGGAAGAGGGAGTGCCCTGGCGAAGTCGGTCATGAACATCACCGCGCCCTTGAGCACGCCGACGAGCAGGAGGTCTCCCCGCCCCGCGCCGGGGCCGTCGGCCGGATAGTCCGCGGCGACCTGCGCGGCCAGTTCGGCGATCTTGTCGTTGATCTGCTGCTCGGTGACGAGCACGGAGGCGATCTCGCCTTCGTACACGGGACGATCCCCTCTAGGTGGTGGAATGGGGTGCTTCGAGCAAGAGCCTGCCATGCGCCCGCTTGGCCACCAACTCGCCGGGTAGCCAGACCCCGCCTTGACCCCGCCAGTTCCCCACCAGCGCGTCGACGGAACGCAGGTGGGCGTCGGTGAGTTCGCGGACCCCGGAGTCCAGCAGCCACCTGCGGAGGACGCGCCGCCGCAGCGCGGGCGGTTCGGTGGCGAGCACCGCGGCGTCGAGCCCTTCCCCGGTGAAGGCACGCAGGTGGACCCCGTCCGCGAGTGTGTCCAACGCCTCGGTGTCCTCGCGCAGCTGCGCCGCCGTGCGGGCCAGCGAGGCCGCGACACCACCGGAAAGCACATCCTCCAGAAGGGGCAGTACTTCCGTCCGTAACCGGACACGGGTGAACCGCGGGTCGTCGTTGTGCGGGTCCTGCCACGGGTCGACGCCGAGCGCCCGGCACGCCTGCCGGGTGGTGGCGCGGGTGACGCCGAGCAGCGGCCGCCCCCATGGCGGGTCGTGCGGCCGCATCCCGGCCACCGATCGCGGTCCGGAGCCCCGGCCGAGGCCGAGCAGGACGGTTTCGGCCTGGTCGTCGAGGGTGTGGCCGAGCAGGACGAGGCCGTGTCCGCCGGGCAGCGCCGAACGCAAGGCGCCGTAGCGGGCCCGGCGGGCCGCGGCTTCCGGCCCGCCCGCGCCCTCGACCCGCACTTTCAGGACCTCGGCGGTGTCGGCGCCCAGTTCTCGCGCCGTGCTCGCGGCTTGGGCGGCGGTCTCGGCGGAACCGGTCTGGAGGCCGTGGTCGACGACGATTGCCCGCACCTTCAGCCCGGCGCGGGAGCCGGCGAACGCCGCCGCTTCGGCCAAGGCCAGGGAGTCCGCGCCACCGGAGACGGCGACACACACCTCGTCGGCGACGGTCGCCGACGCCAGGAAATCCCGTACGGCCGACCGCACGGCCGCGATCGCCGGATCCGGTCCGCTCACCCGTGCAGGCGCCGCACCCAGGCCGCCGGATCGGTGATCTCGGCCCTGGTCGGCAACGTGTTCGGCGAAGTCCACACCGCGTTGAAGCCGTCCATGCCGACGGCGTCGACGACGTGCTTGGTGAACTTCGCGCCCTGTTCGTACTGGCGCAGCTTCGCGTCCACGCCGAGCAGGCTGCGCAGCACGCGGTCGATCAGCCCGCCGCCCTTGCGCCGCGCGGTAAACCGCGAACGGATCAGCTCGACACTCGGCACGACCTGCGGCCCGACGGCGTCCATCACGAAATCGGCGTGCCCCTCCAGCAGCGTGGAGAGGGCGAGGAGCCGGTCGAACACCGCGCGTTCGCTCGGCGACTGCAGGAGTTCGGCGAGTCCGGCGCCGCCCGTCTTGCCCTTGCCGATCTGCTTGATGGTGTCCGGCAGACGGCCGACCAGGTCGCTCAGCCCGTCCGCGTCACGGCCGGCGAGCCCGCCGATCAGGCGCTCGACCTCGTCGGCGAAGTAGTCGCGCAGCCAGGTGACCGCGGTGAACTGCAACCGGTGGGTGCATTCGTGCAGGCAGACCCACAGCCGGAAATCGTGCCCCGGCACGTCCATCGCCTGCTGGGCGGCGACCACGTTCGGCGCGACGAGCACCAGCTGCCCACGGCGTTCCGGCCCGCCGAACGGGTCGTACTGGCCGAGCACACGGGAGGCCAGGAAGGCGAGCACCAGACCGGTCTGGACACCGGCGCCACCGGCGAGCACGGGCGCCAGCGGGCCACCTTGGGCCTCCGGCAGCGCGCGCCCGGTGAGGGCGTCGAGCCCCGCGGCCGCCGAACGGACCCAGCCGGGCCTGTCGACGACTTCGGCGGGCAGCAGCGGCAGGTCGAGGCCGAGCCCGGTTAGCTCGCGGACGTGCCCCTCCGCCTCACTGGTCAGCTCACGCAGATCAGCGACGGCTTCTTCGGCCACTTCGCGGTCGACCACCGGACCGCCACGCACCAGGAGGGCGCCCGTCGAGGCGGCCAGGGACCAGTCGACCATCGAACGTGTCTTGGTCGGCGTTTCCTCAGTCACTCTTATGACGCTACCCGCTGAAAGACCGGTTTCCGTCCCGACTTCCTCACGCTCCGATTCCGGTCGCTCACCGGCAGCCGCACTTGTGCAGCGTCGCCGCGACGACGTCGAGCGCGGCCCTGCCCTTGTTCTGGTCCGAACCGGACGACATCAGCGCGAAGACCAGCATCCGGCCATCGGTGTCCAGCACCACGCCCGCCAGGGTGTTCACCCCGGACAGCGTGCCGGTCTTGCCGCGCACCCAGCCGCGGCCCGCGGCCGACGCGGGATCGCCGTAGCGCTTCTCGAGCGTCCCGCTGCCGCCCGCGACGGGAAGGCCCGCCAGCAGGGGCCGCAGTTTGGCCGTCCGCGGATCCTTGCCGTCCGGCGCCGCCGCGACCGCGAGGATCTCGCTGAGCGCCTTGGCCGGGATCTTGTTCTGGTCGGACAGTCCGCTGCCGTCGTTGATCTGGACGCCGGTGAGGTCGAATCCGGCCTGCTTGAGCACGTCCATCGTCGCGGCCGCGCCGCCGGTGAACGACGGCTCGGCGCCCTTCGTGAGCGCGAGCTGGCGGGCGAGGACGTCGGCCATCAGGTTGTCCGAAAGCTGCAGCAGCGAGTTGGCGAACTCCGCGAGCGGCTGCGACTTGACCTCGCCGAGCACCTTCGCGTCCTTCGGCGCCGTCGTCGTACCGCCGGGTTGGGCTTCGAGCTTCCCCGCGATCTTCTGGGTCAGCGCGGCCGCCGGGTTCGCGATACGGGGCGAATGGTCGTTCTTGGGATCGGTGCGGCCGCCGTCGGCCATCACGGGGAGGACCGGCGCCATGTAGGTGTTCCCGGCGGCGGTGTCCTCCGGGTCCCAGCCCTTCGCCGACGTCGGCCCCTTGAACAGGCTGATGTCCAGCTGGACCTTGGAGATCTTGCCGCCGCCTGCCTTCTTGACCTGGGCGACGAGGTCGTCGACGTGCGCGGCGCCCGGGTACAGCGGCGAGTCGGTGCCCAGCGGCAGCGACGTCAGCGAGGGGTCGCCGCCCGCGACGAGGATCACCGTGCCCGGCTCGGCGCCCTGGACGATCTTCGTCGAGAACTGCGTCCCGTGGTCCATCGACAGCAGCGCGGCCGCCACGACGAGGATCTTCGTGGTCGACGCCGGGGTCAGCGGGGTGCCGGAGTTCTTGTCCCAGAGGACGTCACCGGTCGCCGCGTCCACGACGGTGCCGGTGAGCGTGCCGAGGTCGGCGGCGCCGGCGGGGCCGGCCAGCGCGGCCGCGAGAGCTTCCTTCGTCGGCGCGACGCCGTTGACGTCCGGCCCGTGCAGGACCCGGGTGACACCGGCGGGCTTCGGGATCTCACCCTTCGGCGCGTTCGGCGCCCAGGGCAGGCCGAGCCGGTTCGACACCTTCGGCATCGCGGCGGCGCCGCCCATCCCGGCGAGCAACAGCACGACGACCAGGGTCGTGATCAGCAGGGCCTTGCGCTTGCGCTTCGGCTTCGGCGCGGGCGCGGCCTCGGTTTCGGCTGCCGGGGGTTCCTGGGACGGCGGCTCGGGCCGCTGGATCCCGACGGTGGCTTCGGAGTCGAAGCGCTCTTCGGACGGCTCGATGCGGACCGGGCGCGCGTGCATGGTCGCGGACGGGACCGGCGCGGGAAGCGGCGGCTCGACCCGGCTCTGCTCGGGACGGCGCGGCGGCTCCTGACGCGGCTGTTCCTGCCTCGGGGGTTCCTGGCTCTGGGGTTCCTGGCTCTGGGGTTCCTGTCTCGGCTCGGGTCTCGAGGGTTCGGCGTCACGCGGCGGGGTGGCGGCGCCCCGGTCGAACTGGTCCCAGTCCGGTTCGTCCTTGTGCTGCGGCTGGATCGGCTTGACGAACAGCGTCTTCGGCTCTTCGTGCTGCTCCGGCTCGACCGGCGTCACCGGCTCGAAGGCGGACCACTGCGGTGTCGGGGTCTCCGGAACGTCCGGTTCCTCGTCGATGTCGCTGACCTCGACCACGGGCTGGAACCACGAGCCACTTTCGGGTGTGACCTTCGGCACTGACAACTCTTCTGTCTTGCCGTTCGCCAAGCCCGACATGGGCAGCCAGACGGTGACCTCACCCTCCCTCTTGGCACCCTTGGGCTCGGCGGATGAGGTGTCCTTGTCGTCCGACGGCCACATCGGGACATCGTTTTCCGGCACGCAACGCTCCTTCATCCACCGTCCGGGGAAGGGGCCAAGCTCACATACGACCACATCGATGCGACCGCCCGAGCCCCCGTGGTCCACACTAGTGAAGACAAGACCATGAACTCGGTGAGCCGTCCGCGACGGCGGGGCGTACCAAAGACGAGAGCAGCGAGGCCGGCGTGGAATTCGACGTCACTATCGAAATCCCCAAGGGGGAGCGCAACAAGTACGAGGTGGACCACAAGACCGGTCGGATCAAACTCGACCGGACGCTGTTCACCGCCACGCAGTACCCCGCCGACTACGGGTTCATCGACGACACCCTCGGCCAGGACGGCGACCCGCTCGACGTGCTGGTGCTCGTCCAGGAGCCGACCTTCCCCGGCTGCCTGATCCGCTGCCGCGCGATCGGCATGTTCCGGATGACCGACGAGAAGGGCCCGGACGACAAGGTCCTCGCGGTCCCGACGAACGACCCGCGCCTGGAGCACCTGCGCGACATCCACCACCTCAACGAGTTCCACAAGCTCGAGATCCAGCACTTCTTCGAGGTGTACAAGGACCTGGAGCCGGGCAAGAGCGTCGAGGGTTCGAGCTGGGTCGGGCGGTCCGAGGCCGAGGCCGAGATCCAGCGTTCGTTCGAGCGCGAGACCGACCGGCTGGCCAAGGAGGCCGTCGACGGTCCGGCGGCTCACTAGTCGCTTAAGCACCGAAGGGGCCCTTCACCGCATCGCGTGCGGTGAAGGGCCCCTTCGCGTCTTGCTCGAAGTCCGTGAAGGCCTCCTTGAGGGACTCTGGGTCCCTCAAGGAGGCCTTCACGGACAGGGCAGAACCTTCTACGCCGAGTAGCCCGGGATCGGGAACGGCGCCAGGAACTCGCGGATCTCGGCGGCGATGGTGTCCAAAGCGGACTGTTCCTCGCCCGCCGCCGCGGTGATCGTGCGGTCGATCCAGTTCGCGACCTGCGTCTGGTGCTCCGGTTTGAGCCCGCGCGTGGTGATCGCGGAGGTGCCGAGCCGGATGCCGGACGGGTCGAACGGTTTGCGCGGGTCGAACGGCACGGTGTTGTAGTTCAGTTCGATCCCGGCGCGGTCCAGCGCCTGCGCGGCCGGTTTGCCCGGCACGTTCTTGTTCGTCAGGTCGATGAGCAGCAGGTGGTTGTCGGTGCCGCCGGACACGAGGTCGTAGCCGCGTTCCACCAGCGCTTCCGCCAGCGCGCGGGCGTTGGCGACGATCGTGTGCGCGTACTCGGCGAACTCCGGCTTCTGCGCCTCGCCCAGCGCGACGGCGATCGCGGCGGTCGTGTGGTTGTGCGGGCCGCCTTGCAGACCGGGGAACACCGCCTTGTCGACGGCCTTCGCGTGGTCGGCGTCGGAGAGGATCATCGCGCCGCGCGGACCGCGCAGGGTCTTGTGCGTGGTCGTGGTGATGACCTGAGCGTGCCCGACCGGCGACGGGTGCGCGCCGCCGGCGACGAGCCCGGCGATATGCGCGATGTCGGCGACCAGGACGGCGTCGACCTCGCGGGCGATCTCCGCGAACGCCGGGAAGTCGATGGTGCGCGGGATCGCGGTGCCGCCCGCGAAGATCAGCTTCGGCCGATGCTTCAACGCGAGTTCGCGGACCTGGTCGAGGTCGACGCGGCCGGTCTCCTTGCGGACGCCGTAGCGGACCGGGGTGAACCACTTGCCGGTCGCGGACACACTCCAGCCGTGCGTGAGGTGGCCGCCGTCCGGCAGCGCCATGCCGAGGATGGTGTCGCCCGGCTGCGCGAAAGCGAGGTACACCGCCAAGTTCGCCGGGGAGCCGGAGTAGGGCTGGACGTTCGCGTGGTCGGTGCCGAAGACGGCCTTCGCACGCTCGATGGCGAGTTTCTCGACCTGGTCGATGAGTTGCTGGCCTTCGTAGTACCGCTTGCCGGCGTAGCCCTCGGAGTACTTGTTGGTGAGGACGGTGCCCGTCGCCTCCAGTACGGCCTGGGAGACGTAGTTCTCGGACGCGATCAGGCGGATCTTCTCGTGCTGGCGTTTCGCCTCGTCCTCGACGAGCCCCGCGATCTGCGGGTCGGCGGCGGCGAGCGCGGAAAGTTCGGGCTGGTGTGTCATCGGACGTACTCCTGCCAGAGACGGCCGGACCCAGGCGCGCGGTACCGGCCTTGTCGTCGCTTCCCGGTGGTGCTCCACCTCAAATGGCGCCAGTCGCTGGTGCGGACAAGCCTAGAGCACGGGCCGGGGCTCGGCGTGCGGACGATGTCCGGCGCACCACCGGCGGCTGCATCCGGCCGTGCGATCACAGAACGCCTGTGCGCAGACGGCACAGCGTTTGATCCGCCGCCAGCCGCCGAACGCGACGAGTTCCGCCAGCCCGGAGGCACCCGCGACCAGGTCACCACAGCCCGGCCACGACGTCACCTGCACGACACGCCAGCCGTTTCCGGCCTCGACCAACCGGGGCGCGGCACCGGTCCCGGCGAGGATCCGGTTGAGCCGGTTCGCGGCCGCGTATTCGTCGGGCAGCGCCGAGACGACTCCGGCGAGCCACGGATTCCCTTGCGCCAAAAGCCTTTCCGCGACCTCGAGGGCCGGGTCGAGGTCGCGGAAAGGCGGGACGATCACGTGCTTGCGCGTCACGGTTCTTCGATCGCGACGCCCATCGAGCGGGCTGTGCCCGCGATCGTGCGCATGGCCGCCTCGATGTCGCCGGTGTTGAGGTCGGGCAGCTTCCGCTCCGCGATGCCGCGCAGCTGTTCCTGGGTCAGCTTCCCGGCCACCTCATGCCCTGGACGGCCGGATCCCTTGCCGCCCAACGCTTTCTTGATGAGGAACGACGCGGGCGGGGTCTTCAGCCGGAGTTCGAAGGAGCGGTCCTCGAACACCGACACGACCACCGGGACGATGTCTCCGCGCTGGGCGGCGGTCGCCGCGTCGTAGGCCTTCTTGACCTCGACGAGGTTCACGCCGGTCTGCCCGAGCGTCTTCCCGAGGTCGACCACCGGCGCGTTGCCGGCGGTCAACTCGAGCGTCGCCTGGTGGGTCTTCTTCTTCGACTTCGGTGCCATACGGCCGAAGCTATGGTCTCCAGTTACTGGAGAGTCAATCGATCGGCTTGATGCCTTCCGCGTGACGGCGCGCCAGCTCCTGGTAGATCGCCGCGTTGTGCTCGACCCAGCCGCGGGCGGTGCCGTCGAGCGGGACGTGCTTCTTCGCCGGGCTGCCCATGGCGACCGTCTCCGGCGGGATGATCATCCCGGGTGTCACCGTGGCACCGGCCGCGACCAGTGCCTTCGCCCCGATCTGCGCCTTGTCGAGCACGGTGGAGCCGTTCCCGATCAGCGCCTGCTCGCCGATCGTGCAGTCGTGCACGAGGCACTGGTGCCCGACGGTGACGTTCTTGCCGACCTCGGTCACGCCGCCGTTGACGTGGATGACCGAGTTGTCCTGGATGTTGGCGCCCTCACGGATGAGGATCCTCCCGAAGTCGGCGCGCAGCACGGCGCCGTACCAGACGGAAGCGCCCTTCTCGACGACGACGTCACCGATCAAGGTGGCGGTGGGGGCGATCCACGCTTCGGGATCCACCTGGGGACGGAGCCCCTCGAATTCGAACATCGGCATGCCCCGCACCCTATGCGCCCTAGCGCGTGAAGGCCCCCTTCCCTCGGCTGAGCCGAGGGAAGGGGGCCTTCACGCGCTACAGAGATCAGCCGATGGCGGTGTTCAGCAGGAGGTCCACGGCGCGGTCGTTACGCGTGGTCTCCCGGACGATCACCTCGTCGGGCGGGTAGAAACCGGGGTTGGAGCCCCGCGGGTACATCTCGAAGGTGAAGCTCAGGATCTTGTGGGTGCCCCACATCCAGTCGTCGATCGTCCCGTCCGTGATGTACAGGTCGCTCGACTGCTGCGGCGTGTAGCCGTTGGTCGCCGCCAGCTGCCTGCCCAGCGTCTGGAAACGCTGCGCCTCGGCAGCGGTCATCCCCGGCGCGGTGTCGTTGTAGGTGAAGCCGAACGGCCACAGCACGAGCTCCGAATAGGTGTGGAAGTCGATGCTCGCCTTGATCTGCTGGACGCCGCCGATCTTGCGCGAGTTCACGAAGTTGGACACGGCCCTGGTCTCCGGCGCGGAGAACGCCGACGGGCCGCGGTAGGTCTCGCTGGTCGTCGAGCCGGACGAACCGCCGCAGCAGCCCCAGTTGTAGGCCCAGTTGCGGTTGGGGTCGGTGCCGTTGCCCTGGCGGTTCTTGCGCCAGTACTTGTAGCTGCCGCCGGAGATGTCGTACTCCGAGCCGTCCGGGTTGACGTTCGGGATCACGTAGATCTCGGTGCTGTCGACGAAGCGTTTGATCGCCGGGTCGGAGGCGTAGCCCTGGGTGAACCGGTTCACGATCCGCAGGCACATCTCGGTGGTGAGGTGCTCGCGGGCGTGCTGGTTGCAGGTGAAGAGGACTTCGGGCTCGTTCTCGTCCGTGGCGACGTTGTCGCTGATCTTGAGCATGTTCAGCGCGCGGCCCTGGTACGAGTTGCCGACGCTGCTCAGCCGCGCGATCGAGCCGAAGTTCGACTGGGCGTTGCGCAGTTCGGTCGTGACCTCGGCGTAGTTGTGGTAGCCGGAGTCCGACGGCGGGAAGTCGTTGATCGCGTTGGTGCCGAGGGTCTCCGACCTGTCGACGACGCCGCGCTGCTCGACACGGAAGCCGAGCGAGCGGATCTTCGCCGCGTCACGCGCTTCGCCGATCACCGTGGTCGTGGAGCCGGAGGTGCCGAGGACGTCGATGCCCAGCCGCGAGAGCTGGGTGCGCTGCTGCGCGGTGGCGGTGCCGAAGACCTCGTAGATCTGGACCTGCGCGTCTTCGGCCTGCTGGTCGGCGGTCGCCGGACTCGCGGCGACCGGGATGGTGAACGCCGCGACGGCCGCGATCGCCACGGCCATGCACCGTCTTATGCGCATCGTCGTCTCCTAGCTCTGGGCAAGGGAAGGGGAACCTCACCATGGCCGGAGCCGGAAGAAGAGAACAATCCGTAACGGTACGGATCTAATGCGTATTTCTACCCGTAGTTCGCGAAACAGAGCGCTTCGATGTCGCCGCGCAGTGCGGCGAACGGCCGCCGCCGGACGCGCTGCTGGACGATCGCGCCGAGCAGGTAGGACAGCAGGGCCCGTGCCCGCGCCCGCGGGTCTTCGACGTCGAGCGGGGCGAGCAGTTCCGCGAGCAGTTCGGTGATCGACGTCAGCATGACGTCGATGGCCTGCGGATGCTGCGCGCGGCCCGCCGCGATCCAGTATTCGAACCAGAGGAAGGCCGCGTTCGGGCGGCCGGAGAACTCGGCGAGGAAGGCTTCGAGCGCCGCGAAGAGCCGCTCATCCGGGTGATCGTGCTTCGCCGAAATTTTGCGCAAATCGGCCGTGAACGTTGTGATGTGCGCCGCCATCGCGCGGTCGATCAGGACGTCGATGTCCGCGAAGTAGTAATGAATCGCACTCTTCGTGAGCGGCCCGGCCTCCGCGATCGCGCGGACGGTGCAACCCGCGAGCCCGTCCCTCGCGAGCACGACACGCGCCGCTTCGACGATCTGTTCCTGTTTCTGCAGCTGATTGGGGGAGAGCCGCGCGCTGCGGCCGGGAACGGCGGTCACGAAGTTCCTTACACCAAGTAGTCAGGACACGAGCCCTGAAGCTTAGGGCAACCGTCCTGGCCGGTCACAGCGGGTGAAAAATCTAGGTGGCTAGCGGCCGATCCGTAGCGGACAATGCGCGGCATGGTGACCTCAGGGGACAACGGGTTCAGCCCGGCCGCACGACGGCAGCTGGAGAAGGAACTCGCCGATCTGCGTGCGCAGCGCGACGCGATGGCGCCGCTCGTCGGCGAGCAGGAACGAACCGGCGACGCCGCCGATCAGGCGGAAGTACTGGACCGCGCGGAGGCCGCCGCCTACCTCGACCGGCGCATCGCCGACGTCGCGGCGAAGCTCGAGCACGGCGGCCGGAACAGCAAGGGCCTGCTCCCCGACGGCACCACCGTCACCCTCAAGTTCTCCGACGGCGACGAAGACGAGCTCCACATCGTCACGATCCCCGGCGAGGACGCCGACGCCTCCACGGTCACTTCGGACAGCCCGCTCGGCCTGGCGCTCGTGGGTGCCAAGGAGGGCGACGAGATCAAGTACCGGACGCCGCGCGGCGAGACCAGCGCCACCGTCGTCACCCTGAAGCCGCCTGCCTGACCTCGGTCCAGGTGGTCGTGAGTGGCGATTCGGGTTCTAACCCGAAACGCCACTCACGACCAACGTGCCCCACTCGCCACCGCGGCCCTCACGCGCCAGGACGGCACAGCACCGGATTCGCCAGTTCGGCGCACGGCCGGTGCCCGTGGGACCGCACGATGTCCTTGCCGACCTGGTTGGTCAGGTACCGCAGGAAGCTCGCGACGAGCGAGTCCGCCTTCGGCTCGCCGAACGTGTACGCGTACTCCGTCTCCCAGAACGGGTACGCCGCGTGGATCGCGCCCTCCAGGGTCGCCTGGTGGCCGTCGATGCGGACCGGCAGCACGTCCTCGCGTTTCGTCGCAGCGCCGAGTTCGCTGTAGCCGAGCGCGCCCGGCACGCGTGACACGGCGTCGAGGACGTCGTTCGTGGACGGCTTCGCGCAGCGCACCACTCCCGGCTGGGCGCCCGGCGCCGGTTTGAGGCAGTCGTCGGAGTTGTCGCCGGGCTCCCGCTTGCCCGCCAGGATCTGCCCCTCGAACGTCCGCCGCGTGCCGGAGTCGGAATGCCGGTCGACGAGCCGGACCGGCCGGTCCTTGCCGCCGATCTCCTTCCAGTTCGCGATCTTGCCGTCGTAGACGTCGCGGATCTGCGCGAGCGACAGGTCCTGGACGCCCGCTTCGGCGTTGATCACGAGCGTGAACAGCGAGAACGCGACCGGTCGCGGCAGCAGTCGCGGGTAGCCCTCGCCCTTGGCGCCGTCGGAGAACGCCAGCGTGCCGTCGTTCCCGGCCTGGTTCAGGCTGCCGAGCCCTTCCGCGCTCCCCCTGCTGTCGAAGGCGAACGACGCGCCCGGGCACGTCTTCGTGTACGAAGCCGTCGCCTCCTTCAGCACCGGCGCGAAAGCCGTCGATCCGGTGATCGTGAGCTTCCCGGACGCGCAGTCCAGCGGAGGCGGCTTCTCGTCGAAGACCAGCGAGCGGGTCAGCTGGACGATGCTGAGCACCACGAGGAAGCAGATCAGCGCGAGCACCGAGGTCGTCGGCCCGGTGCGGCTCTTGGTCTCGCGGAGGCTGCCGCCCTTGATCTCGCCGACGACCTGCGGTTCGTCGAAGGCGTCGGGCGAGCCGTTGGGGATGCGGTCGAGTACGGCGAGGATCTTGTAGTGCGCGCCGCGGTTCAGCGGCACCCTCGGCAGGTCGATCACCCCGGCCGGCCGTTCGGGATTCTCGTCACGCGCGCCGAAACCGGAGTCGTCGCCGAAACATTCGTGCAGATGCGGCGAGCTGAGCTCGGTCACCACCATCCCGGCCACGGTGCGGCCGGGGAACTTCACGCGGACGCCGACCCGGTCGTTCTCGTTGACCGCGTAGTCGTCGGTGTCGATGTCGGTGGTGCCGTTGTTCTCGATGCGCAGCAGCACGAACGACGGGTCGACGAGCCGCTCGCCGTTCTCGTGCTGGAGTTGCGCCAGCGCGTCGGCCGAGGGCGCGAACCCGCGTCCGGACGCCGTCGGAGTGTCCATCTGCACGCGGTAGCCGAGCCGTTTGCGGCCGACGAGCGCGAACTCCCACAGGAACGCGACGGCCGGGACGGCGATCCCGACCACCGCGAGCAGGACGTCCCAGGGAAAGCCTTCCAAGACCAGCCTCCAGGTTCGGGGAATCGAACCTAAGGCTCATCCCGGCCGGGGACGGCGGACTTCAGCCAGTGTTCACCGGCCGTCCGCGAAGGCGTAGTCGTCGAGGTCGAAGAACCGGCTCGTCACCATCGTTTCCAGCGTGGGCGAGGCACGGAAGGGCACGTCCCCGTTCGCGTCGAAGTAGTAGCTGTTGGCCAGTGCGCAGCTGTCCTGGAAGAACACCTGATGCTTGCGCCGCTCCAGCATGCTCCGGAAGTACCGGTCGTTGGCCTCGTTCGTGACCTCCACGCGGGTCGCGCCGGTCTTACGCGCGTTGCGCAGGCACCGGACGATGTGCGCGGTCTGCGTCTCGATGAGGTTGAAGTACGAGGAACCGTTGTAGCCGTAGGGCCCGAGAATGGTGAACAGGTTCGGGAAGCCGGGCACGCTGACGCCCTGGTAGGCCTGGAACCGGTTCTCCTCCCAGAACTTCTCCAGGTCGGCGCCGCCGGATCCGCGCACGGTGAAGGCGGGCATGTTGCCCTTCTCGAACACCTTGAACCCGGTCGCCAGCACCAGGACGTCGACCGGATGCTCGGTGCCGTCGACGGTGCGCACCCCGGATCCGGTGATCGCGTCGATGCTCGTGGTCTCCAGCGTGACGTTGTCCCGGTCGAAGGTCTGCAGGTAGTCGTTGGAGAAGCTCGGCCGCTTGCAGCCCAGGGCATAACGCGGGGTGAGCTTCTCGCGGGTCACCGGGTCTTTCACGGCGCGGCGCAGATGCGCGCGCCCGATCCGCTCCCCCGCGCCCGCGGTCGGCAGGAGACGGTGGAAATGCGCGGCCAGCGGGAAGGTCACTTCGACCAGCGCCTGGCTGGCCAGCCGGGACACCAGTTTCGCGCCGGGCAGCCGCCGCAGCGCGAGCCGCGCCGCCCGCGGCAGGACGGCGTCGGGTTTGGGCAGGCACCAGATCGGCGTGCGCTGGAACACCGTCAGCCTGCCTGCTTCCGGCGCGATGGACGGGATGACCTGCACGGCCGAGGCCCCGGTCCCGACGACGGCGACGCGTTTGCCGCGCAGATCGACGCCGTGGTCCCAGCGGGCGGTGTGCATGACCGTGCCCCGGAAGGCGTCGAGCCCGTCGATGTCCGGCGGCTTCGGCTGGGTGAGCACGCCGGTGGCGCCGACGACGAACCGGGCCGTCATCGACCAGCCGTCGGCGGTTTCGAGGCACCACAGGTGCGTTTCGTCGTCGAAGGTCGCGGAGACGACCTTGCTGCCGAGGCGGGTGCGGCGGCGGATGTCGTACTTGTCGACGCAGTAGTCGGCGTACGCCTTCAGTTCGCGGCCCGGCGCGTAGACCCGCGACCAGCCGGAGATCTGCTCGAACGAGAACTGGTAGCTGAACGACGGGATGTCGACGGCGACGCCGGGATAGGTGTTCCAGTGCCAGGCGCCGCCGACGCCGTCGCCCTCCTCCAGCATCAGGAAGTCCTCGAAGCCGGCTTTTCGAAGCAGGATCGCGGCACCGATCCCGGAGAAACCGCCGCCGATGATCGCGATCTCGTGGTCCGGCGTCATGCGGGAAGTCCTTCCTTGGCGAAAAGCGAACTGGCGCCGAGCACGACGACGTCGACCTGGTGCTCGATACCTTCGGCGGTACGGATTCCGTGGGGTACGAAGGCGTAGACCGGCCAGGTGACGAGTTTGCAGCCGGGCCTTTCGAGCGCGCCGTAGTAGCCGAGACCGGGCGCCGTCCGCCGCGACCCGAAGCGGCGGTCGGGGGTCAGCAGCCTGCGGATCCACGGGTCTTTCACCTGCCAGCGCAGGAAGACCCTGGCGACGGCGATGCCGAGGAGGTCCGGCCCGGGGACCGGCATCGGCACCACCCAGTCGGGTTCTTCCTGGAACACCTTCACCACCCGCGCGGTGGCCGCCACCTCGGGCACGATCTGCGCCGCCTCACGGCCGGGAGCGACCACGGCGACACGCTGCCCGGCGAAGTCGCGCCCGAACCACTCGGTGCCGCGCAGCACCTCGCCCCGGAATTCGCCGAGGCTCATGACGCGACCGGTTCGTGGGTGATCTCCTCGGTCCACGACTGCGGCTTTCCCAGCAGCCGCGCGGGGATCAGGCGGGTCATCCTCACCATCGGGTCGGCGAGCAGCCGGTGGTAGACGTGCGAGCGGTCGACGATCATCGCCGCCTGCGCCTTGAGCACGTGATACGCCGGGATGCGTTTCGTGAACTCGCCGCGGCCGCCGATCGTGGAGAACCGCTTCACGGCGTTGTACAGCTTCTTCTCCGGCAGGCCCATCGCGACGATGTTGTCCCGCATCTTGTTGATCAGCGGGACGAACACCACGATCAGGCCGAGGACGATCTGGGGTTTGAGCGAGCCGACGGATTCGGTGAGCAGCTTGGTCGTGGAGCCGGCGCCGATCAGCTCCAAGACCTCGAAGTCGGCCGTGATGTGCCGGGACTCGTCGGAGTTGATATGCCGGAACACCTGGTGGCACACCGGATCGGAGACCTCTTCCAGCAGGAACTTCACCAGTGCCCCGTCCAGCGCGCATTCCAGCAGCGGGATGAGCGTGGCCAGCGCCGTCAGCGGCAACGTGTCGCCGTAGTCGTCGAGGACCTTGATGGCGAGCTTGACGTTGATGTTCGGCTCGGGCATCGAACCGTCCTGGTCGAGCATGCCCCAGCGCTTCATCAACGCCAGTTCGGCGTTGGCGTGCTTCTGTTCCTCGGCGTGGAAGTAGCGGTAGATCTCCTGGATGACCGGTGTCGGCGCCTTCTTGGCCAGCGAGGCGAACCCGCGGGCGCCGACGTGCTCGATCCATACGAGATCGGCCATGAACGGCCGCATCTTTGCGCGGAGTTCGTCGGTCATCGTCTCCGCGCCGGGCGCGTCCCAGTCGATGTCGGCCAGCGACCACTGCTTGTCCTTGATGGTCCGGAGCATCGCGTCGAAGTCGTAGGCCATCACTTCTCCTTTTCGGCGGGCAGGAACCGGCCGAGCAGACCGGCGATCCGCGTGTACGGGACGGGCACGAAACGCTTGGCGTGCCAGAGAAGCTGAGCGTCGGGTTGCGGCACCACGTACAGGCGGCCGCGATCGTGGGCGTCGAGGGTCATCCGGGCGACGCGTTCCGGCGAGAACCCGACCAGATCGGAAACCCGCTGCGCGAGGCCGCGTGCTTCGTCGTCGATGAGCTCCCCACCGAAGATGTTGGTACGCACGAAAGTCGGGCACAGCACGGTGACCGCGACACCTGTGCCGGACAGCTCCGCGGCCAGCGTCTCCGAAAGACTGACGACCCCGGCCTTGCTCACGTTGTAGGCGGCCATCCTCGGCGCGGCGGTGAAGCCGGCGGCCGAAGCGACATTGATGACGCCGCCCGCCTTCGCCGCCCGCATGGCGGGGACGAAGGTGTGGCAGCCGTGGATCACGCCCCAGAGATTCACGCCGAGGGTGCGCTGCCAATCGGACAGCGGGCTCTCCCCGACGGGTTTGCCGCCGGCGCCGATCCCGGCGTTGTTGATGACGAGGTCCGGCTCGCGGCCGAGCCAGGACCGCGCCTGCTTCGCGAGTTCGACGACCTCGTCCACACTGGACACGTCGCAGGCGATGGCGACCGCGTTCTCTAGCTTCGCGGCGGTTTCCTCGGCCGCTTCGAGGTCGATGTCCGCGCACACGACCCGTCCGCCGCGCCGGACGAGCTCGGTCGCGATCGCCCTCCCGATCCCGCTGCCCGCCCCGGTGACGACGGCGTGCGCTCCGTGGGTCCGTTTCACTAGGCCGCCTTTTCGATCGCTGTCAGATTTTCGGTCAGGAACCGGCAGGCACGCTCCATCGCGGGCCGCGCCTCCGGGACGAAGCGGGTCAATGCCTGGAACACGTGCATCTGACCGGGGACCACCTCGAGTTCACAGTCCGCGCCCGCGCGGCGCAGCGCCCTGGCCAGCTCGATGGCGTCCGCGGCGAGCATTTCGAGCCCACCGGCCTGGATGATCGTCGGCGGGAAGCCCTTGATGTCGTCGAAGGCGAACCGCAGCCGCGCCGAAGCCAGGTCGGCGTCCACTGTGTACAGACCGACGAGCCGGGCGGCCGCGGCGGCGGAGATCATCGGGTCCGGGCTCATGCGTTCTCTCTGGGCGGCCAACGAGAACGTGACGTCGAACAACGGCGAGAAGAGGGCCAGCGCGGCAGGCGGATCCTTGCGTTCCCGGATCAGCTGCGCGGCGAGATCGACCGCGAGATGCCCGCCCGCCGAGTCGCCCGCGACGAGGATCCGCCGATATCCCTGGCCGAGGAGCCGTTCGTAGGCCGCGCGGACGTCGTCGGCGGCGCTCGGGAAGCGATGCCGGGGCGCGAGCCGGTACTCGCAGGCGAAGACCGGCAACCCGGTGCCGTCGGAAACCCGCGTGGTCAGCCCGCGATGCGTGCGCGCCGAGCAGAGCGCGTAGCCGCTGCCATGGATGTAGAGGACGACCGCGTCGCCTTCGGTCACTTCGGGACCGCGGACCCACTCGCCGCCGACGCCGGGCTCGACGCGGCTTCCCTTCAAGGGCGGCGAAGCCAGCCACAAACTGCTCGCGATGAAAGCGCGGGAGAACGCGACGCCCGCCCGGCCGGCCGGGATCGCGTTGGCGATCGGCCGCACGAAGGCGGACGTCAGCGCGGCGGCCAAACCGGGTCGCAGGCCATTCTGCGGTCGCATGCCCTCAGAATGAATCTGCGGGCACCTGCTGTCAAGATGGACGGGTGACCGCGTCCCGCCGCTACAGCGGCAAGACCGCCGACGAACGCCGCGCCGAACGACGGCTCGCGCTGCTCGGCGCCGCATTGGACATCTGGCAGGAACAAGGCTGGGCGGCGGTCACCATGCGCGGCGTCTGCGCGCGGGCGAACCTGACGGACCGGTACTTCTACGAGAACTTCGCGAACCGCGACGCCTTGCTCGCCACCGCCTGGGAACAGGTCCGCGACGAGACCCTGCGGATGGTCCTCGACGCCGTCGCCGCCCGGATCGAGCAACCCGCCCTCGACCAGCTCCGCGCCGCCGTCGACGTCGTCGTGCACCACGTGCGGGAAGAGCCGTCCCGCGCGCAGATCCTGTTCGGCGACCACGCGGGCAGCGCGGTGCTGGAGCAACTGCGGCGGCAGACCGTCCAGGAGACCACCGGCCTGCTGATCGAACTCGCGCGGCCACATCTGAAGCCGGACGTCGACGGACTGGAGTTCCGCGTCAACGTCCTGCTGGGCATCGGCGGCTTCGTCGAGATCATGCTCGCTTGGCGCTCCGGCCTGCTCGACGCGGACGCGGACACGCTCGTCGACCACCTCACGGGAGTGGGCACTTCGCTGTCGCGGATGTTCCTCAAAGGGTGACACCAACGGGTGAATTTCGGGGCGGGCCTCACCGCCTGCCCCGGAAACGGGTCAGGGCCCCATCCGGAGTGTCCGAATGGGGCCCTGACCTGCGGAGCCGCCTAGGGGAATCGAACCCCTGACCTATTCATTACGAGTGAATCGCTCTGGCCGACTGAGCTAAGGCGGCGGACATCGGGCTCGCACCCGATGACGGGGACAAGTGTAGCGGAGGCTTGAACGTCACCTTCCGGGGCCACCGTCGTTAAGGTCCTATGACGCCGGTCTCAGTCCCCCAAGATCGGCCCATCCCCACTGGAGGACCTGTTCATGCGGCAACGACTGCCCCGTGTGCTGGCGCTTCCGGCCGCCGCGGCCCTGCTTCTGCTGACCGCGGCCCCGGCGACCGCCCAGACGATTCCGACGACGCCGATCCCCGATCCGGCGAATCCGGGGCAGCCGCCGATGTCGGCGCCGATCGGGCCGCAGCCGCTGGGCAAGGCCGTCGGTGACGCGGGAGCGGCCCTCGGCGTGCTGCGGCTGCTGCCGAACGCGGTGCCGACGAGCGCCATCCTCCCCGGGGCGGGCGAGATGCTGCCGAAGCAGTCCGCGCTCGAAGCCGGGATGGGGCTTTCCAGCGCGCAGGCCAACTCCGAGGCCTACCTGAACTACGAAAAGTCGATCGCGCAGTCGTCGCCGTTCGGCCTGTCCGCCGCGGGCAACGCGCCGCAGACGCCGGGCAGCCTCGTGCAGACGGCGTTGCCGGACAACCCGAAGCCGATCAGCGGCGGCCTCAACGCGCCGAAGAACCCGCTGTTCAACCTCGGCCTGCTCAACGGTGAGGCGCATGCGCGCTGGAGCCCGACGCTCGGTCCGTGCGTCGGCACGATCGCCGACTCGAGCACGTCGATCGCGAACCTCGCGCTGCTGCCGACCATCCCGAACATCCCGGGCGCCGACCAGCTCACCCAGGCTTCGGAACAGCTCAAGTCGGGTCTGTCCGCACTCGGCCCGCTGGCGAACCTCGGCGGCCTGCTTTCGGGCACCAGCACCAACGCCGACGGCAAGGGCGCCGTGCTGAGCCTGCCGAACACGCTGTCGTCGCGGTCGGTCGTGCGGCTGGTCGACATCCCCGGCTCGAAGAACAAGGCCGTCGAATCGACGTCGACCCTGCAAGCGGCCAACATCGAACTGCTGAAGGGCACACCGCTCGGCCTGACGATCAAGGTCGCCAGCCAGCCGACACTGCGGGTCACCTCGACCGGCGACAAGAAGACGTCGAAGGTCGAGTACACCGCGCCGGTGCTGCAGATCGTCCGCGGCGACAAGGTCCTGTTCACTCTCGATGCGAACAACCCGACCAAGGACATCCCGATCGGCATCCCGCTGCCGTCACTCAAGCAGGCCCCCGGCTTCGAGCAGCTGAAGAACGTGCCGGTCGTCGGCGGGCTCGCCGAGATGATGAACGGTGCCACCAAACAGCTTCCCGGTGGCGAGGCCGGGAACGGGCTCACCCTCGACCTCGGCGTGCTGAAGCTGTCGATCGCCGGGCTGAACCAGAAGTCGAGCGACATGACCTCGCCGTTCAAGGGCTTCCAGATGGGTGCCTCGGCGCGGCTGCTGGACCTGCAGATCCTGCCGACGACGGCACTGCAGAAGGCACTCCCGCCGGACGCCGCGAAGAAGCTGCCTTCGTCACTGGCCCAGGTCTCACTCGGCGAGCAGATCGCCCGCGCGTACGCGCCGGCCGGCGGTGTCGAATGCGGCACCGTGACCCCGCCGCCCGCGGGCAACAACGGCGGCGCGGCACCGAAGGGGCCGGTCAAGAACCTGGCCTACACCAACGCGGCCTACGACACGGTGCCGATGTTCTGGTCGGGTACCGCGATGCTGCTGATCGGTGTCGTCCTGGTGGCCGCCATGCCAGGACGCCGCCGGCTCGCGGTGGTCACCGTCTCGGGAGACTCGCCGGATACGCCTGGCTCGGGGCCGGGGTCGGGGTCGCCGGGGTTGGGATCGCCGGGATTCAAGCCTTCGCCGCGGCCGCGCTCGGGGGACTAGACGGGGCGAGGAGGGTGATGAACGGTCCTTTCACGCCTTGCCCCCGCGTGAGAGGTCCGTTCGTACCTCCCTCTTAGCCGCCTTTCGGTAGTCAGGGGCCTTCGCCGCTTTGATGCGGTGAAGGCCCCTTTCGCTTCCCCGTGACCGTGTGGATTTCGGTGCGTTGGATGACCAGAAATCCACACAGTCACCGGTTCACCGCCCCGCTCCGGCCGCCTTCGCCCACTTCACCACTTCGCTGCGTTTCGCGGCTTCGTGCGCCTTCGCTCACTTCGCCGCTCGCCCCGCCTTCCCCGCCTCCGCTCACATCCCGCTTCCCCGCCTTCGCCGCTTCCCCGCCTCCGCCCACGTCCTGCTTCGCGCGCTTCCCCGCCTTCGCGCGCTTGCCCGCCTTCGCGCACGTCCCGCTTCGCTCACTTCGCCGCCTTCGCGCACTTCCCCATCCGCGAGCGATGCCCCCAATGCCACATTGGGGTCACTGAGCGTCTCCAATGCCACATTGGGGGCATCACGGAACCAGCGCCGGCACCGCCCCGAACCCGAAGCCCCTTCACTTACCCACAGCACTTGTCCACAACCATCCCCACCTGTGGACAACTCCCACGACCAGCCCTTTTCCCCCTCCACCCCCGGTAAACTGGACTCGGGGACGCCCCCCTGGGACGGGCGGGGGGCTGGGGTAGGCGCGAGAGGAAGAGCCGGGTCAGCCTTGGCGCAGGGTGGTGACCATGGCTTCGACGGCGATTCGTGGTTTCACGTTCAGGTCGATGGCCTCGCGGCATTCCAGGACGGCTTCGAGCCGGCGCAGGATCGAGTCCGGCGCCCAGGCGGAAGCGGCCTGCGTGATTTCCGAGGCGTGGTCGGGATGGTTCAGCGTCGCGCCCGCGCCGCTCGCGGTCACGAGCACGTCCCGGTAGAACGCGGCGAGATCCACCAGCGCGAGATCGAGGGTGTCCCGCTGCGTACGGGTCGCGCGTGACTTCTGGCGCTTCTCGAGTTGTTTCACAGCGGCTTCGGCGGCTCGTTTCGCCCCGCCGACGCCCTTCCCGATGCCGTCGCCGCCCATCGCGGTGCGAAGTTCGGAACGTTCGGCCTCGTCGCGGACCTTGCTCTCTTCGCCCGCGTCGGCCTCGGCCGCGCTGATCAGCTGATCGGCGCAGGTGAACACATCGGACGGACGGCGCAGGCCGAGCGGGATCCGCAGCACGGTCGCCCGTCGCTGCCGGGCGGCCTCGTCGGTGGCGAGCCGTCGCGCGCGGCCGACATGCCCACTCGAGACGGACGCGGCCCACCGCGCACGTTCGGGGTCGATACCGTCCCGCTCGATCAGCACCTGCGCGATCGCCTCGGGCGGCGGCGTCCGCAACGTGACCAGACGGCACCGCGAGCGGATCGTCACCGACACGTCGTCCGGGTGATCGGAGGGCGCGCACAGCAGGAACACCGTGCGATCCGGTGGCTCCTCGACGGCCTTCAGCAACGCGTTCGACGCGCCTTCGGTCAGCCTGTCGGCGTCCTCGATGACCACCACCTGCCATCGCCCGGTGGTCGGACGGCGAGCGGCGGACTGGACCAGTGAACGCATTTCGGCGACGGAGATCGAAAGGCCTTCCGGCGCGACGAGCTTGACGTCGGCGTGCGTGCCGGCGAGCACGGTGCGGCAGCCAGGGCATTCTCCGCATCCGGTGCCGGTGCTGCACTGCAACGCCGCCGCGAAAACCCGCGCGGCGGTCGAGCGCCCCGAACCGGGCGGACCGGTGACCAGCCAGGCGTGCGTCATCGCGCCGGGCGCGACAGGCTGGTTCTCGACGATCCGCGCGGCCGCCGTCGACGCCGAAGAAAGCGTGCGCGCGGCGGGCTCCTGGCCGACGAGCTGCTTCCAGACACCGATCAGCGCAGGGGCTTCCGTCATCTCACCTCGACCTTTTCCTCCGACGGCGCGAGCCCGGCGAGCCTGCCGACGAGCACCGCGCGGATCGCGGTCCGCACGCGGTCACTCACCTCGTCCTCGGTGCCCTCCGCGTCGACCACGACGTACCGGTCCGGGTCGGCGGCGGCCATCTCCGTGAGCAGATGCTGCACCCGCCACTGCGCGTCCAGCGAGTCCGACTTCCGCATGACCGTGCCGGGATCGGCGTCGAGCAGGACCGTGATGTCCGGCCGCAGCCGGTTGGTCGCCCAGTCGGCGAGCCCTTCGAGTTCCTGGCTGTCCAGCCCGGCGACCGCGGACAGATGCGCCAGCGGCGAGTCCACGAACCGTTCCATCACCACGACCGAACCGGCGTCGAGCGCGGGCTGGATGTCCCGTTCGACGATGTCCGCCCGCACCGCGGCGGCGGCCAGCGCCTGCGCCCGCGCGCCGGACAGCGAAGCACCGGCGAGGAGCTTCGCGAGCCGTTGGTCGTCCAGCGCCGGGTCGGCCGCCAGTACGACCGGACGCGTGCCTCCGCGCAGCCATTCGGCCAGCCGCTCGGCCTGCGTTTCGGTGTTGATCGCCCGCGTCCCCTCGAGCGCGATCAGCAGCCCGTTCACCCGGCGCGGGCTGCGGCGCAAGGCGTTGCGGAGGTCGGCGAGGATCGGCTCGGCGCGCCTGTCGTCCATCTGCCGGTAGGCGACGATGCCGGCGATCAGCGCGAGGACACCGCCGCCGATCATCACCGGCCGGGTGCCGTCGATCGTGATCGTGCCGCCCCACAGTTCGACCTCGGTCGTCTGGACCGCGCTGATCAGCACCGGCACCAGGATCGTCGAGCCGAACAGCACGATCTTCATCAGCGACTGGTAGATCGCGTTGATCCGGCCGCGGATGGAGTCCTCGATCCGCGAACCGATGATCGTGACACCGGTCAGGAACGCCGTCCCGGCCCACACCCCGACGGCGGCGACGGCGACCAGCGAAACGGCGAGATGCGGCGACAGCGCGACGACGACGAGGCACAGGCCCGCGGCGACGATCGAGATCCCGAACAGCCGGTCGTGCGCGAGCCGCCGAGCGAGCTTCGGGGCCACCGCCATCCCGGTGGCGAGCCCGAGGAAGACGGCCAGCACGAGGAGGTTGAACGCCGCGTCACCGGCGAGCAGGCTCGACGAGTACGGCTTGGCCGAACCGATCACCGCGCCACCGGCGGCGAACGCGCCGAACGCGCCGATCATCAACCCGCGCACCAACGGCGTCGTCCGCACGAACCGGGCACCGTCGGAGATCATCTGACGGAAGCCGAATTTCTCCTCGTCCGCGGCCTTGACCTTGGGTTTCTCGACCGCGTGGACGTTGCGCAGCGAGAGCTCGGGGATCCGGGTGGCGATCACGATCGCGCTGGTCAGGTACAGCAGGCCGGTGATGACGACGGCGACCTTCGCGATGCCGAGCTGGGCGTCGCCCTGGAAGAAGTGGAACGTGGTGTTGCTACCGGTGAGCACGGCGTTCGCCCCGGCCGCGGTGATCACCGCGAGGCCGTAGGTCATCACCATGCCGAGCTGGTTGGCCGTCTCGACCTGGTCCGGGCGGCGCAGCAGGTTCGGCACCGCCGCGTCCTTCGACGGGATCCACATCATCGCGCAGCAGCCGACCAGGAAGTTCCCGACGAACACCCACCACGGCGTGCCGACGAACGCGATCGACAACAGGAACCCGCACCGGCCGAGGTCGCAGAGCACCATCACCTTGCGCCGGTCGAACCGGTCGGCGAGCAGCCCGCCGAGCGGGGCGAACAGCAGCCCCGGCAGCAGCGACGTCAGCACGACACCGACGAACGCGAAGTTCTGCGCGGCGTAGTTGTCGGTCAGTTTGGTGACCAGGCCGGTCAGCGTCAGCAGGTTCAGCCAGTCCGCGACGCTGCACAGGTACGAGACACCCCAGATCCGGCGGAACGGCTTGATCGCCAGCACCCGCCGCACGCGGTGCATCGTGGAAGCGTCACGCCCCGCCGAAGAACCAGTGCCCGCTTCGGGCACCGACTGCACGCCCTCGCTGATACGCCCACCCCACTAGTCACGCGGCGCCGAGGTGCGACCCGGGTCAACGCCGGGTCCCCCGACCGTATGGCCAGGGTATCCCGATGGGTGAGGTCCGTCCGGACGGCCCCGTCCGGCGCGAGCGCCGGGCGGGTCAGCCGAAGATCCCCGTGATGCTGTTGAACAGGCTGGCCAGCAGCTGGATGGCGAGGATCGCGAAGACGATCATGAGGGCGACCGCGATCATCACGCCGGCGGTGTTCGACGACGGCTTGCCGAGCCTCGGCATCTGCATGGAACGCTTGGCACGCCGTACTTCGACCTCGGCCTCTTCGTCGACCTCGACCGGCTCTTCCTGCTTCAACCGGCGCGGTGGACGGATCAGCTGAGACGGCCTCGACGGCCAGGTTCGCTGTTGGGGCAGGATCCCGATCGGCGCAGCGCCCTGCTCACCGACCGTGCTGACGATCTCGGTGGACGGACGGACGGCGGTGTGTTCGCCGCCGGGGCTTCCGGCGGGCTGCTCGTCCGCGAGCATGGCCGCGTTGACCATCCGGCTCACGACTTCGGGGTCGTGCTGGACCGGTCCCGGCACCTGCACGTGGATGTCGTCGGCCCCGGCCGACGGATTCGCTTGGGCCGCGGTGCCGGTCGTGACCAGCCCGGACAGGGGGTCGGCGAACGTGTCGCCCGGAGGATCTGCCTGAGTGCCATCGCCTTTCACGAAGTCGGGGGCATCGAAGAAGGGAGTTCCGCCCTTCCCGCTCATGGTGACCACCTCACTACGGAATGTCCTCTGCTTCCAGGGTAACCACCTCGGCTCGTCGCACATCCGCCCAATGGGCCAGATAAATGTCACGCGCCGCGAGGCTGATCTTCACATCCTCCAACAACGGTTCGAAGAAAGAACGCCGGTACCGGGCATCTGTCGCGGTTGATGCGGCGAAGTACAGACCGGAGAAAACGGCGAGGAAGACGGAGACGTTGACGAGCGCGGAACTCACCGGAAGGGGGACACCCAGGAGTGTGCCGGGCGCCGATTCGCGGCCCGCGAACTCGGTCACCACCTCCGGCCGGAGGATCAGCACCCCGAACACGACGAAGAACGCGAACACCAGCACCCCGAAGGCCACGATCTGCACCGCTTGGGCGAAGAACAGCACCAAGGCGATGTTCAAGCGCTCGACCTTCGTCAGCGCGCGCCGATCGGGCGGGGGTGTGTCGTCGTCGAACGGCGTGCCGCGCAGGGCGGGCGCCCCGGGTTCCACGGTCCAGGACTTCAGCTCCTTGATCTCGTCGGACAGCATCGACGCGAGGAACACCGCGCCGATCAGCACGAGGAAGCCGACCACCAGCCACAACCGGCCGGGGGTCAGCCGTTCCACGGCCTGCCACAGCTCGGCGGTGAAGAAGCTGAACATCACCACCAGCAGAAGCAGCGGCAACGCCCGCGACGCCAGCGTGCCGATGGCCCTGACCTGCGCGACCGCGCTCCGCGCCGCCCAGGTCAGGATCGAGCCGACGCCGATGCGGACCAGCAGCATCAGCACGGCCAGCGCGACGAGATTGGCGAGGACGGCCGCCCAGAGCGGGTGCTCCCACGACACCAGCCCGGTGAGCCGTTCGCCGAGCGGCAGTACGAGCAGCCAAAAGCCGATCGTCGCCGCCATGACGGCCAGCCGGACCCGGGTGCGGTGCAGCGCCCGGAGCAGCTTCGCCATCAGGCGACCGGCGATCACCGGCACGACGACCACGGCGAACGTCAGCGCCAGCACACCGAGGACGTACGCGACACCGCTCTCGCGCATCCGGGCCGCGAGCACGTCCTCGGGGACGTCGAGCAGCTTCAGCAGCCCGGCCAGCAACAGGTCGAGCAGGCTCAGGAACACCAGTCCGGGCGTCGAACGGCGCAACATGCCCGCTCCACGCCTCCGCCGGTGGATGACCATCGGCAGCCCTCGCCGCCGGAACCACGCGTCGGCCGCCCGCCGGTCCAGGTCCATACCCGCCCCCCTCGTCCATGGCTACGTCCGGCTCAAGTCCACCGCCTCGTGCAGCCAGCCCGCCAGTGCCCGGCGGTCCATTCCACCGAACATCAGCCACCCTTCGGAAGGGGCGGCGTACAACACGAACCTCCCCAGATCGTTGTCGATGATCACGAAGCCGTAGTCCGGGTACTCGGCGTTCAGCCCGCCGAAGGCGACCAGATCGAGGATCGCCGTCCCGGTCCGCGGCCGGTTCAGCGTGTCTCCGACCAGGCCGACCTCCTCGTCCTGGCCGGGCAGCGGCACGCCGTGCTCGTCGATCCTGATGCGCATGAGCTCGGTGTCGCCGGCGGGGACGTGCGGGAGCCCGCCGAACACCCGGGCTCCCAGCTCGCCGAAATCGCTCAGGCTGAACGTGGTCCGCCGTTCCGACCGCATCCGCCAGACGACCGCCTGATGCCCGTCGCCGTAGCAGTCGACCCGCACCGAGCGGGGCGCGGACGCGAAGACGCCGGTGAGGACGCCTCGTACCGAACCCCGCAGCATCACGCCGTGCATCTGGACCGCGGCCGGATGGATCTCGCCGTTCTCCATCAGCCCGGCCTCTTCGAGCATCGCCGCCTTGGCCGCGTACCGCTCGGCCTGGGTGACGAGATCCGCCGGCCCGTCGTAGGACGGGCACAGGCGGCGGATCTCGTCGTCGGTGATCTCCGGGTCGTAGCCCAGGTACACGCTCCGTCGCTCGGGCACCGCGCGCAGCACCGGCTCGGCGGCACGCTTCATCAGTTCCTTCACGGTCGCCGGTTCACGCATGGTTCTGCACCGCCTTCACGATCCATTGCTCGGCCGTCGACCGGCTGGCCGGGCCCCAGGTGAGCGTCCAGCGGCCGTCACCGTCCATCGCCGCGCTGAACTGGTATCGGCCGAGGTCGTTGTCCACCAGGCCGAACGCGCCGTGCGGGTACTCGGCGAGGATGGAGTTCCGCACAGCGAGATCGACGAGGACCGTGCCGTGCCGCGGCCGCGAAGCACCCGCACGGATCACCTCGACGGCCTCGCGGGCCCGCAGCGGGATCAGCCCGCCCGCGTCCGTTTCGATGCGCACGGTCTCGCCGGTGCCCGGCGGATGGTCGGGCAGCCCGTCGAACACCCAGCCGGGCAGCGCGCTGAGGAAACCGGACCGCAGCCGCGCTCGCCTGCCGAGCTTGTTCAGCACCGTGGTGTAGTCCTCGTCGCCGAAGAACCGGACCTCCCACGGCTCCGCGCGGGACGGGAACACCCCGGTCACCACGCCGCGGATGAACCCGCCGCGCAGCGCCCGGTACAGCCCGACGGCCTCGGGCGTGACCTCACCGCCGGGGGCCAGCCCGATGGTCGCCATCCCGCTCACGAACCGGGTGTACTGCTCCACCTCCTCGGCCAGGGTGAGCCCTGGAGTCGGCTCCTCGTCGGCCAGCACCGGCGGCACGGCGAGCTCGGGGTCGTAGAACTCCATCACCGAGGGACGCTCCGGAACCTCGGCGGACAGCGGGGCGATGACCTCGTCGATGACGTCGAAGACAGCGGTCGTTGAAGTGCTCACCTGACCATTGAACACCCTGGTACCGACAATTTTTAGAACTTTTGTTCGAACGGGTGAGGTCGGTCGGCGAGCGGTCGGTGAGCGGTTTCCGGTCGACAGATTTGCTCATCTGAGCTATTTTTTGCTCATGCAAGCAAAAGCGAAGACGTTCACCGAGAGTGCGAGACGAGCACAGATCGTGGCCGCGGCCATCGAGACGATCGCCGAGCTCGGCTACACCCGCGCGTCGTTCGCCCGCATCGCGAAACAGGCGAATCTGTCGAGCACCGGGCTCATCTCGTACCACTTCGCGAACAAGGAGGAACTCGTCCGCACGGTCCTCGAAGACGTCTTCCGCGAGATCGGCGCGTTCATGGCCGAGCGGATGGCCGATCCGCCGTCCGCGACCGCCGCGCTGCGGACGTATCTGGAGGCGAATCTCGAGTTCGCCGCCGCGCGGCCGACCCGGATGCGGGCGTTGCTGAACATCTTCCTCGGCGGCGCCCTCGACTACGACCCGGCGAACGAGCGGGCGGCGCTGGAACCGGTCGAACGCATCCTGCGGTGGGGCCAGGAGTCGGGCGAGTTCCGCGAGTTCGACGTCCACGTGATGGCGACGACGATCCGGCGTTCGGTGGAGGGTCCGGTGTTCCTGCTCGCCGGCACGACGGAGCCGGACCTCACCGCCTACGCGGCCGAGCTCGTGACCCTCTTCGATCTCGCGACCCGGAAGCAGTGATCCCGTGCTCAGGCAGTGGGGTGTGGTGCTGCTCGAGGTCGTCGTGCCCGTCGTGGGCTACTACGTGCTTCGCGGCTTCGGCGTCAGCGCGCTGTTCGCGCTCGCCCTCTGCGCCCTGCCGACCGTTCTCTTCGTCCTCTACCGGGCGATCCGGTGGCGGAAGATCGACACGCTCGCGATCTTCGTCCTGACGATCTTCGCGATCAGCGCCGCCGCCTCGTTCGTCACCGGCAGTCCCCGGTTCATGCTGGCGAAGGCGGGCTGGGTGACCGGGGCGATCGGCGCCGGTTTCCTGGTCTCGTTGCTGTTCGCCAGGCCGCTCGTGTTCGGCATGGCCCGCTCGATGGTCGCGAAGAGCCGCTTCGCGGACACCCTGCGCGCGGCCGAATGGGACGAGCTGTGGCCGCGGCACGCGTGGTTCCGGCGGGCGTGGCGGGTCGCGACCGTCCTGTGGGGTGTCGGCCTGCTCGCCGACGCCGCCGGGCGGGTCCTGCTGGCGTACACGCTGCCGGTGGACGCCGTTCCCGCCCTCGGCACCGCGCTGTACGGCGTCACGTTCGTCGCCGTGCAGGTTCTGCAACACCGCTATTTCCGCCGCGTGGGGCTGTGGCGCCGTCTCGCGGACTCCTGAAAGGACCTGTCATGCATCTCCTGCTGGCCATCGTCACCGGCCTTCTCACGATCGTCGCCCCCGCGGATCCGCTGGTCGTGCGCACCGACGCCGGCCCGGTCCGCGGTATGGACTCCGGACCGACCCGGACGTTCAACGGAATCAGGTTCGCCGCACCACCCGTCGGCGAGGATCGCTGGAAGCCTCCGCGACCGCCCGAACCCTGGAAGGGCGTCGCCGATGCGACGAAACCGGGTGCCGCCTGCACCCAGTACCTGCCGGGCAGCGCCGAGGACTGCCTCTTCCTGAACGTCACCGTGCCGCGCGACGCGGGGAGCCGTCGCCTGCCGGTGCTGGTCTGGCTGCACGGCGGCGGTTACACCATGGACGCGGGAAGCCTTTACGGCGCGCGGCGCCTGGCGGACCAGGGCGACGTCGTCGTGGTGACGACGAACTACCGGCTCGGCGTCTTCGGCTACTTCGGTCTTCCCGGCCTCCATGGTTCCGGCGATTTCGGGCTCATGGACCAGCTTTCGGCGCTGCGCTGGACCCAGCGCAACATCTCCGCGTTCGGCGGCGACCCACGGAACGTGACACTGGCCGGGCAGTCCTCGGGAGGGATGAGCACCTGCGCGCTGCTCACTTCGCCCGCCGCGGCCGGGCTGTTCGACAAGGCCGCGATCATGTCCGGCTCTTGCCTGCTGGACTGGCCGCGCGGGGGCCTGATCCCGAATCAGGAAGCACAAACGCCGTATTCGCCGCTCTCCAGGACCGAAGCCGACGGTGCGGCGGTGGCCGCGAGCCACGGCTGCACGGGTCCGGACACGATCGGCTGCCTGCGTCGGCTCCCTGCCGCGGATCTGCTGAAGGACAACCAGTCGTTCAGCAATCACCTGACCTACGGGACCCCGCTGCTCCCGTTCGACCCCGCGAAAGCTTTGCGGCAGGGCGCTTTCCACCGGGTACCGATGCTTTCGGGCGGCACGCACGACGAAATGCGCGCGTTCATCGCCGGTGTCGAAAAGCTCAAGCCGATCACCGAGGAGCGCTATCGGGAGTTCCTGCGCAAGACGTTCGGCGAGCACGCGGACGAGGTCGCGGCCGAATACCCGTCGCGGGACTACCTTTCGCCCGCCCTGGCCTGGGCGACGGTCACCACGGACCGGTCATGGGCCTGCCCGACGGCTGAGGGAAACCGGCTGCTGTCCCGGCGGACGTCCGTGCACGCCTACGAATTCGACGACAAGAACGCGCCGAACGTCAACGGCAACGACGTGCCCACCGTGCCGCACGGCGCGGCGCACGCCCTCGACCTGGTCTATCTGTTCGAGCTCAGCGGAGTCGAACAGTCGCTGGACGAGGCGCAGAAACGCCTTTCGGAGCAGATGATCGCGTACTGGACCACCTTCATGCGCACGGGTGATCCGAACGCGGCCGGCTCACCCCGGTGGGACCCGTCCGGGCCGGTGCTTTCGCTCGTGCCGGACGCGATCCGTCCTGTCGCGCACGACGCCGATCACCGGTGCGGCTTCTGGGCGGGCCTTCGCTCCTGATGCACCCTGTCTCCAAGCGCTATGAAAGGACCTTTCCTTGCAAATTTTGCAAGGAAAGGTCCTTTCATAGCGCGCTAAGGGAGCTACTTCGTCTTCGCGGCCGTCGAGCGCGTCGAAGGCTTCTTCGCCGTAGTCGTCTTCGCCGCCGTCGACTTGGTCGCGGTGGTCTTCTTGGCCGTGGTCGTCTTGGAGGCCGCAGTCTTGGAGGCCGCCGGCTTCCGTGCCGGAGCCTTGCGCTTGGGCGCGGGGCCCTTCGCGCGCTTCTCCGCCAGCAGTTCGGCGCCGCGCTCGGCGGTCAGCTCCTCGATGCTGTCCGACTTCCGCAGCGTCGCGTTGAACTCGCCGTCGGTCACGTACGGGCCGAAGCGGCCGTCCTTGACCACCATCGGCTTACCCGACACCGGGTCGTCGCCCAGTTCCTTGAGCGGCGGCTTCGCGGTCGCGGACCGGCCACGCTGCTTCGGCTCCGAGTAGATCTTCAGCGCCTCTTCGAGTGTGATCGAGAACAGCTGGTCCTCGGTCGTGAGCGAACGCGAGTCCGTGCCCTTCTTCAGGTACGGCCCGTAGCGCCCGTTCTGCGCGGTGATCTCGTCACCGGATTCCGGGTCCTTGCCGACCACGCGCGGCAGCGAGAGCAGCTTCAGCGCGTCTTCGAGGGTCATCGCCTCGATCGACATCGACTTGAACAGCGAACCCGTCCGCGGCTTCGGCTGCTTCGCCTTCGCGGCCTTCTTCTGCGCGGCTGTCGCGCCCTCGGGCAGCGGCTCCGGCTCGGGCAGGAGCTCGGTGACGTACGGGCCGAAGCGGCCTTCCTTCGCCACGATCTCGTGTCCGCTGACCGGGTCCGTGCCGAGCACGCGGCCTTCCTGCGGCGTCGCGAACAGCTTCTCGGCGAGTTCCAGGGTCAGCTCGTCCGGCGGCAGGTCCTCGGGCAGGTTCGCCCGCTGCGACGTGCCGTCGACCTCACGCTCGAGGTACGGGCCGTAGCGGCCGACGCGCACGACGACGGTGTGGCCGTCGGGGTCGCTGAACAGCGGGATCGAGTTGATCTCGCGGGCGTCGATGTCCTCGACGCCGGAGCCGACCAGCTTCTTCAGCCCGCCGAGGCGGCCGACGGAACCGTCGACGCCCATGTCGCCGCCGAAGTAGAACTTCGACAGCCACTGCGTGCGGTGCTCGTCACCGGCGGCGATGCGGTCGAGTTCGTCCTCCATGCCGGCGGTGAAGTCGTAGTCGACCAGCCGCTCGAAATGCCGCTCCATCAGCCCGATCACGGCGAACGCGACCCAGGAGGGCACCAGCGCGGAACCCTTCTTCCACACGTAGCCGCGGTCCTGGATGGTCTTGATGATCGACGCGTACGTCGACGGGCGGCCGATGCCCAGCTCTTCGAGCTTGCTGACCAGGCTCGGCTCCGAGTACCGCGCCGGCGGCGACGTGGTGTGCCCGTCCGGGCTCAGGTCGGTCGCGGTCAGCGCCTGGTCCTTGACCAGCCGCGGGAGACGGCTCTGCTTGTCGTCCGCCTCGCCACCGCTCTCGGTGTCGACGGCCTCGACGTACGCCTTGAGGAACCCGGCGAAGGTGATCGTGCGGCCCGATGAGGCGAACGTGACCTCTTCGCCGCTGGTGGCGGTGCCGACGATGCGCACCGACATCGTGGTGCCCTTCGCGTCCGCCATCTGCGACGCGATCGTGCGCTGCCAGATCATCTCGTAAAGGCGGTACTCGTCGGTGTCCAGATCCTTCGCGACCTGGCCCGGCGTGCGGAAGACCTCGCCCGAGGGACGGATCGCCTCGTGGGCTTCCTGCGCGTTCTTCACCTTGCGGGTGTACTGGCGCGGCGACGGCGAGACGTATTCCTTGCCGTACAGCTGCGTCGCCTGGCTGCGCGCCGCCGAGATCGCCGACTCCGACAACGTCGTGGAGTCGGTACGCATATAAGTGATGTAACCGTTCTCGTACAGCTTCTGCGCGATCCGCATGGTGCGCTCGGAGGTGAACCGCAGCTTGCGGCCCGCCTCCTGCTGCAGGGTCGAGGTCATGAAGGGCGCGTACGGCTTCCGCGTGTACGGCTTCTCCTCGACGCTCGCGACCTTGAAGTCACGGTTCTTCAGCGCCTCGGCCAGCCGGACCGCGTCGGCCTCGGCCAGCACGCGGATCTCGTTGTTCGAAGCCTTGAGCTGCCCGTCCGAGCCGAAGTCGCGGCCGGTGGCCAGACGCGCGCCGTCGACGGCGATCATCCTGGCCGGGAAGTTGCGCGGAGACGCGTCGGCGCCCGCGTCCATCGTGGCGGAGATGTCCCAGTACGACGCCGACGTGAAGCGCATGCGCTCACGTTCCCGCTCGACCACGATCCTGGTCGCCACGGACTGCACACGGCCCGCCGAAAGCTTCGGCATGACCTTCTTCCACAGCACGGGCGAGACTTCGTAGCCGTAGAGCCGGTCCAGGATGCGGCGGGTCTCCTGTGCGTCGACGAGGTCGCCGTCGAGCTCACGGGTGCTGTCGGCCGCGGCGCGGATCGCCTGCTCGGTGACCTCGTGGAAGACCATCCGGCGGACCGGGACCTTCGGCTTGAGGGTCTCCAGCAGATGCCACGCGATGGCCTCGCCCTCGCGGTCGGGGTCCGTGGCGAGGTAGAGCTCGTCGACGTCCTTCAGCAGGCTCTTCAGCTCGGTGACCTTGGACTTCTTGTCCGGCGTGACGACGTAGAGCGCCTTGAAGTCGTTGTCTACGTCGACACCCAGCCGTGCCCACGACTCGCCCTTGTACTGGGCGGGCACGTCGGCCGCGCCGCGGGGAAGGTCACGGATGTGTCCGACGGAGGACTCCACGACATAGTTCGCGCCGAGGTACGGGGCGATCTTGCGGGCCTTGGTCGGCGACTCGACGATCACCAGCCGACGACGGCCCGCGCCGTCGTCCGACGCCGAGGTCTTCTTCGTCCGTGCTCCTGCCACGCTGTCCTGCTCTCCGCTCATCTTCGGCGCCTTCGCGCCGCCTCTCGACCCGTCAGTGTGCACGCTCGCACCGCCCGGACCACGGCTAGGTGGTGCAACACGCCGCCGATCGTGTGTCCAGCGCATCGCCGCTGACCTCGTCGATGTTTCCTTTCAACACCTAGCACGTGATGTCCGACACGTCGGCCCGGGGGCCCGCGTGATGGCGCGAACACCCTCCGTTCGACGGTGGTGGCTCACTCCCGCCAACGCTTCACTTGATGTCCACGCCGACCCGAAAGGACTCCACGTGACCCGACGACTCCTCGGCACACTGTTCGCCATGCTGACCGCGTCCGCGCTGGTCGGGACCGCACAGGCCGAAGCAGCCACGACCACTTTCGCCGGAACCGTGGCGTTGTCGAACTGCTCCGGGTCGGTGGTCAAACCGCCCGAGGCGAGCCTCGACGACCCCGCCCTCGTCCTTTCCAACGGGCATTGCCTGCAAGAAGGTTTCCCGGACCCCGGAGAAGTAATCGTCAATCAGCCGTCGTCGAGGACCTTCAGCCTGCTGTCCAAGGACGGCCGTTCGTCGCTGGGCACCCTCAAGGCGAAGAAGCTGCTCTACGCGACGATGACCGACACCGACGTCTCGCTCTACCAGCTCAACACCAGCTACGCCAAGATCAAGGCGACCTACGGTATCGCCCCGCTGACACTTTCGCCGACTCGTCCGGCGGCGGGCATCGCGATGGACGTGGTGTCGGGATACTGGAAGAAGATCTACTCCTGCAACATCGACGGCTTCGTCCACGAGCTGCACGAGGCGGACTGGGTCTGGAAGGACTCGATCAGGTACACCTCGGCGTGCAAGACGATCGGCGGGACCTCGGGGTCGCCGATCATCGAGACCTCGACCGGGAAGGTCGTCGGCGTCAACAACACCGGCAACGAAAGCGGCCAGCGGTGCACGATGAACAACCCGTGCGAGGTCGACGCCGCCGGGAACGTGACCGTGCGGAAGGGCATCAACTACGGGGAGCAGACCTATCAGCTGACCTCCTGTCTTTCGCGCAGTGAACTGGACCTGTCGAACCCGAACTGCCGGGCTCCGAAACCCTGACCTACCCCGTCACCAAGTGCAATGAAAGGCCCTTCATAGCGAAATTTGCAATGAAGGGGCCTTTCATTGCACTCGGGTCACTGGACTCGGGTCACTGCACTTGAGTCATCGCACTTGGGCGAGGATCAACCAGCGCGGACCACGGGCACCAGGCTCGGCCAAGCGGGTTCCGCCCCGGCGGGCGCGTCCCCGATCAGCTCCAGCACATGCGCGAGCCGCCTCCGCCCGGTGACCCGCAACAACGCCTCCTCGCCACGCTGCGCCTTCGCCGGCACGCCCAGCTGGGCCAGCGCCGCGATCAGCCGCTCGTGCGTCTCCGGCGCCTCCGGGTCGAGCGCGAGCAGGTAGCCGTTGCCCTGGGGGCTGCCCGCCGCCAATGCCCACATCCTCAACATCGCACCGTCGAGCCGGAACCCGTCCGGCAAGACCTTCTCTTCACCCCGGCTCCAGCCACGCTCCAGCGGCAGCAGGTCGACCCGGAACGGCGTTCTCACCAGCGGCCGCCCGCATTCGGCGGCCGAGACCTGCGCTTCGGCGCCGCGCCGACGGCACTCCCTGGCGAGGGCACCCGCCCGCCACGGCTCGTCGACCACGGCGGACAGCCGCGCGGCCGTTCGCCCGAAACCCGTCATCCGCCCGGGCCCGCACAGCACCCCGGCGAGGTCGGCGAGCCCCGGCCCGCTCGCCTCCGCCGAGAAGAGCGAGATCGTCCCGTCCACTCGCACAGAATAGAACACAAGTTCGAGTCATGGCCAGTGATGAGGCGGTGACTCAACGAGGTTGTTTGACCAATTCCTGGCAAATCGGGATCCGGCTGCTCGCCGCGGCGAGCTGAGGGACGTCGCTAAGGCCCCTGAGAAGGTCGAGGCGGTCTAGTTCGTCGAGCGACGTCCTCGCGTCGCGAAGCGCGGTTTTCGTCGCTTCGGGGTCGGCTGAGGAGTCGAGACGGTGGCGGACGTCGTCGGCGCGGGCGCGGATGCCTTCGAGCTGGACGACGGCGGCCGTTCGCGAGGTGTCGCCGCCGGCGACCGGGGCCGGGCCGAGGTGCTCGAGCGCTGCGGTGGTGCGGTCCAGCCCTCGGACCACCGAGGCCATCAGCTCGCTGGAGGTACGCGAAGCCTGCTGCGGCGAGCTCGGATCGACGCTGGGCAACGTCGCCAGCGTCCGGACGAGTCCGCCCGCCGCGCCGCAGTATCCCTCCGCCCAAGCGGAGGCGGGGTCGGCCTCCGACGCGCTGACCGTCGCGAGACCTTCTTGTCTGGCGTGGGAAGTCACCGCGGGCTGCTGCCCGCACCCGGCGAGGCCGAGCCCGATACCTGTTGCTAGCGCGGCAAGGACGGTGAACCGCGGCCGCACGAAAACACCTCCCGACCTGACGACTTCCCGATTGGCCCCCGACGGTACCGATACCGGTGGGCAATGCAAATCAACGTGGCGGCAAGAAGGGTCAGGAAGGCAGCTTCTTGCAGTTCGGCGCCTGTGCGGCCAGCGCTTTCAGCGACGCGTTCGTTTCCAGCTGCTGGAACGGGTCGGGCATGTCGTTGATGTCGGAGCCGATCTGCCGGAAAGCGGCCGCGGCGGCCGCCACGGCCCTCTTGTCGTCCTTCGGCGCGGCGTCCAGCGCGGCCTTCGCGGCGAGGACCTCGTCCCGGATCGGCGTCAACGCGTCGACGATGCTCTTTCGTGCCGCGTCCGCTTCCGCGCTCGGTGCCTGGCCGAGCTTCCGCAGGCCCGTGACCGCGTTGTCGAAACCGGGCGCGAACACCCCGAAGGCCTCGTCCATCACCCTCCGCGCGCTGGCGACGTCGTCCTGCTCGAAGTCGGGCATGGTGAAGTCACCGATCTTGGCGAAGTCGATCAGCGAACCGCAGAAACCGTCCATCCACGAACCCCCGGCCACGGGGCCGGGAGAAGAAGGAGAAGGGGCGGCCGCCTGCTCGGCGCCACCGCAGCCCGCCAGCAGGAGAACAGCGGCGAACAGGACGATCGAACGCCTCATGGCAGGGACTCCCCCGGATCGGTTCGGCGTGACGCGCAGAGATTAGCCTGCGCCGGAAAGCCGCCGGGCCCGCCACGGAAATCGTGGCGGGCCCGGCGGAGCAGAACTTTCGGCGTTACGCCTTCGCTTCCGCGGGCGTGTCGGAAAGGACCGACTCGCGGCGCTTGGAGACGACGATCGCGGCGACGATGATCGCGACGGCGACCAGCGAGATCCCGATCCGGACGCCGATGTTGGCGTCCGGGCCGATCGAGAACTGCACGACCGCCGGGGCGATCAGCACCGACACCAGGTTCATCACCTTGATCAGCGGGTTGATCGCCGGACCGGCGGTGTCCTTGAACGGGTCGCCGACGGTGTCACCGATGATGGTGGCCTCGTGCGCGTCCGAACCCTTGCCGCCGTGACTTCCGTCCTCCACGAGCTTCTTCGCGTTGTCCCAGGCACCACCGGAGTTGGCGAGGAAGATCGCCATCAGGGTGCCGGTCGCGATCGCACCGCCAAGGTAACCGGCGAGCGCGCCGGTGCCGAGGCCGAAACCGACCGCGATCGGGGCGAAGACCGCGAGCAGACCGGGAGTGGTCAGCTCACGCAGCGAGTCGCGCGTGACGATGTCGACGACACGGCCGTACTCGGGCCGCGTGGTGCCCTCCATGATCCCCGGGATGTCGCGGAACTGGCGGCGCACTTCGTAGACGACCGCGCCGGCGGCACGGGACACCGCGTTGACCGCGAGACCGGAGAACAGGAACACGACCGCGGCGCCGATGATCACACCGACGAGCGTCTCCGGGCCGACGATGTTCGCGACGAATTCCTTGCCATCGCCGATCGCCTTGGTGATCGCGTCCTGATAGGACCCGAACAGCGCCGTCGCCGCGAGGACCGCCGTGGCGATCGCGATGCCCTTGGTGATGGCCTTGGTGGTGTTGCCGACCGCGTCGAGCTCGGTCAGGATCTGCGCGGCGTCCTCGTCGACGTCACCCGACATCTCGGCGATGCCCTGCGCGTTGTCCGAAATCGGGCCGAAGGTGTCCATGGCGACGATGACACCGACGGTGGTGAGCAGACCGGTACCGGCCAGCGCCACGGCGAACAGCGCGACGCCGCCACCGACGAGGAAGGCTCCGAAAACGGCCGCGCCGATGACCAGCGCGGTGTACACGGCGGATTCGAAACCGACCGAGATACCGGCCAGGATCACCGTCGCCGCACCGGTTTCCGACGACTTGCCGACCTCCTTGACCGGCTTGTACTCGGTGCCGGTGTAGTAGCCAGTGAGCTTGAGGATGATCGCGGCGAGCACGATGCCGATGATCACCGAGAGGGTCGCGATCAGCGCCGGGTTGCCGGACTTGCCCGCGAACGCCTGGCCGAACTCGGAGAACGAACCGGGCAGGTAGACGAACGCCGCGATCGTCGAAAGCACCGCGGAAATCCCCGCGGAGATGTAGAACGAGCGGTTGATCGTGACCAGACCGCCTTCGCCCGCCTTGGCCTTGGTGATGTAGACACCGATGACCGCGGTGATCACGCCGATGGCGGGAACGATGAGCGGGAAGATCAGGCCGTGCACGCCGAAGGCGGTGCTACCCAGGATCAGCGCCGCCACGAGCATGACCGCGTACGACTCGAAGAGGTCCGCCGCCATCCCGGCGCAGTCGCCCACGTTGTCACCGACGTTGTCGGCGATGGTGGCCGCGTTGCGCGGGTCGTCCTCGGGGATGCCCTGCTCGACCTTGCCGACCAGGTCGGCGCCGACGTCGGCGGCCTTCGTGAAGATGCCGCCGCCGACACGCATGAACATCGCGATCAGCGCGGCACCGAAACCGAAGCCCTCCAACACCTTCGGAGCCTGTCCGGTGTAGACCAGGACGACCACCGCGGCGCCGAAGAGGCCGAGACCGACGGTGATCATGCCGACGACGCCGCCGGTGCGGAACGCCAGTCGCATCGCCTTTTCGCGACCGCCGGGCTCACGCGAAGCGGCCGCGACACGCAGGTTCGCCTGCGTCGCCAGCCACATGCCGAGGTAGCCGATCGCGAAGGAGAACCCCGCGCCGACCAGGAAGAAGAGGGACCTGCCGATCTTCTCGTTCCAGTCTTCGGCCGGCAAAGCGAAGAGCAACACGAACACGATTCCCCCGAAGATCACGAGGGTGTTGCGCTGCCGTTTGAGATAGGCAGCCGCGCCTTCCTGCACTGCCTTCGCGATGTCCTGCATCTTGGAGGTGCCCTGGCCAGCGGCCAGAACCTCCTTGAGCAGAACGTAGCCGATGACCAGTGCGGCAAGGGCGACCACGGCGATCACACCGACGATGGTGTAACCACCTCCGGAGAGCGTGAGGTCGCCCTCCGCGAGGAACTGCCGGGACATTCGTCCTCCTGGAGACGTCGCCGTTGGCCAACGACGATCCGCCGATGGAACCGGCGGCTCGTGCGCTGGCATGGGGATCCGAGCCGAACGTCACGCTAGTCGCACTGCAAGGCACGTCTCACATGACGCTCGCCACAGACGGTGTGGATTGCGGGAGTGTATTGGTAGTGGGATGGAGGGCGGCAAGGCGTCCCCGCCACCGCACGTTCCGTAATCTTGTGAGGCTGGTCACTGTATCGATCATCGGCGGCCCGTTCCAGTGCTCGTTTCGTCCGGCGGCGGTCCGTTTCCGTCGGTGCGCTGTGCGAAGCTTCCGAAGGTGAACGGCACGGCGGAATCCGGTAAGGGTCGGCGGCTTCTCGACCGCGCGACGGCGGGAATCCCGGCTTCGCTGTACCCGGTCACCCATGTGGCCGAACTGCCGTCACGCCCGGCGGATTCGGTGGACTGGCCGGAGTGGGCGGCGGCTCCGGTCGTCGAGGCCCTGAGGGCGAACGGCGTCAAGGCGCCGTGGCGGCATCAGGCGGAAGCCGCGTCGCTGGCTCGCGACGGCGAACACGTCGTGATCTCCACTGGCACCGCGTCGGGCAAGTCGCTCGCGTACCAGTTGCCGGTGCTCTCGGCACTGGTCGAGGACGAGCGGGCCACGGCGCTGTACCTGTCCCCGACCAAGGCACTCGGCGCCGATCAGTTGCGCGCCGTGTCCTCTTTGGACATCAAGAAGGCACGGGCGGCGTCGTTCGACGGCGACACCCCACTGGAAGAGCGGGACTGGGTCCGCGCGCACGCGAACTGGGTGTTCACGAACCCGGACATGCTGCACCGCGGGATCCTCTCGTCGCACGCGCGCTGGTCACGGTTCTTCCGGCGGCTCTCGTTCGTCGTCGTCGACGAATGCCACAGCTACCGCGGCGTCTTCGGTTCCCATGTCGCGCTGCTGCTGCGCAGGCTGCGAAGGGTCGCGGCGTACTACGGCGCCTCGCCGGTCTTCGTCCTCGCGTCCGCGACCACGGCGGATCCGGCGGCGTTCGCCGCGAAGCTCTCCGGACAGGACTGTGTCCCGGTCACCGAGGACGGTTCGCCGCGCGGCGCCCGCACGGTCGCGTTGTGGGAACCCCCGCTGCTGTCGGAACTTTCGGGTGAGAACGGGGCGCCGGTGCGGCGCTCGGCCGGCGCCGAGGCGTCCCGAATCCTGGCCGAACTGGTCATCGAGGGCGCCCGCTCGCTGGCGTTCGTCCGGTCGCGGCGAGGAGCGGAGCTGACCGCTCTCGGCGCCCGGCGGATTCTGTCCGAAGTGGACGGTTCTTTGGCGGAATCCGTCGCCGCGTACCGCTCCGGGTACCTGCCGGAGGAGCGGCGTGCCCTCGAAGCGGCGTTGCTCTCCGGGCGGCTGCTCGGTGTCGCGACGACGAACGCGCTCGAACTCGGCGTCGACATCGCCGGGCTGGACGCGGTGGTGCTGGCCGGTTACCCGGGGACGCTCGCGTCTTTCTGGCAGCAGGCCGGCCGGGCCGGGCGAGCGGGTGACGCGGCACTTGTCGTGTTCGTGGCCCGCGACGATCCGCTGGACACCTATCTCGTGCACCATCCGGCCGCGATCCTGGACCGGCCGGTGGAGGCCGCCGTCCTCGACCCGTCGAATCCGTATGTGCTGGGGCCGCAACTGGCCTGCGCCATCGCCGAACTCCCGCTGACGGAACCGGAGGTCGCGGCCTTCGGCGGTGACGCGGCGCGTGCCGTGCTCGCCGATCTGGTCAAGGAGAAGATCATCCGGCGCCGCACGAGCGGCTGGTACTGGACTTCGCGCGACCGGCCGCATTCCGAGGTCGGCATCCGCGGTTCCGGCGGCGAGCAGATCGCCGTGGTGGAAGCCGATTCCGGCCGGATGCTGGGCACGGTCGACCCGGGTTCCGCCTGCTACGCGGTGCATCCCGGCGCGGTGTACCTGCACCAGGGTTCGTCCTATGTGGTCGACGAACTGGATCTGGAGACGGGTCTCGCATTGGTGCACGCGGAGGATCCGGACTGGACCACGTCACCGCGCGAGATCGTCGACATCAGCGTGCTGCGCACCGAGGAGACGCGGACGCACGGCGGGATCACGGTGAACCTCGGCGAGGTGTCGGTGAGTTCGCAAGTGGTCGGCTACTTGCGGAGACGTCCGTCGGGCGAGGTGCTGGACCAGACCCCGCTCGACCTGCCGGAGCAGAGCCTGCACACCCGCGCCGTCTGGTACACGATCTCGGCGGAACTGCTCGGTCTGTCCGATGGCGTGGCGGGGACCGGGGGCCATCGGCCGGGGGCCGGGGTTCTGGAGCCGGTGGGGACCGGAGGCTCCAGGGTGGGGACCGGGGAACTTGGCGGAGCACCGGGGACGGGCGCCGGATTGGATCCGGCGCGCGTCCCCGGTGCCCTGCATGCCGCCGAGCACGCGGCGATCGGCCTGCTACCGCTGTTCGCTACGTGCGACCGCTGGGACATCGGCGGGGTGTCGACCGCGTGGCACGAAGACACCGGGGAGGCGACGGTGTTCGTGCACGATGGCCATCCCGGGGGTGCGGGATTCGCCGATCGCGGGTTTGCCGCAATTGTCCCTTGGCTGGCCGCAACGCGGGAGGCGATCGTTTCCTGCGAGTGCCCGGCCGGCTGCCCGTCCTGCGTCCAGTCGCCGAAGTGCGGGAACGGCAACGATCCGCTGGACAAGGCGGGGGCGGTGGCTGTTCTGGACACCGTGCTCGGGGCGTTGCGTCAGCACGGGTCCCGGTCCGGCCACCTGTTGGCTTGAAATTGTGGGTTGATCAGGCGGCGGTGCTCAGGGTCGCCACGGGGGTGGCGGCCTTGTCACCGGCCAGCGCACGGACGAGCACGTCGTGCACCTCGGTGGCCTCGGGCAGCTGCCAGCCCCAGACCTCGGGTTTGACCCGCCAGTGCACGACACCGTGCTGGAACGGCGACGGGGGCAGCGGGATGTAGTCGTTCGCGCCGTGCCACTGGATCGAAGCGTCGTCGGCCAGTTCCCGCGGGATGGTCGTGGCGACGGTGGTGAGGAACAGCCAGCGACCGTTCGGCATCGCGACGATCGGCGCCGGGTGACCGGTGGCGCGCAGCAGGCGGGCAGCGGCCTTGCCGAGCTCGTCGTCGACCTCGATGGCGTCCAGCACCGTGCCGGTGGCCACGAGCAGGCTGTGCGTTTCGTCGCCGAACCAGGTGGCGGCCTCGTGCGGGTGGGTCTCGGTCAGTTCGCGCCAGTTGTCCTGGGCCGGGACGGGACGCCGCCAGGTGAGGTCGTCACCGTCGGCGTTGAGCGCCGCGGGCTCGGCACCCGGGAGCACCGGCCAGCCACGCCAGGCGAGACCGATCGCCTCCGCACGCATTTCGATGCGGAAGGCGCCCCGCCAGCTGTCCGGCCAATTCGCGTCCAACATTACTGTCCCTGCCTCAGGTCAACTCTGTCCTGTGTCTGTCTCTGTCGCACCGGCCTCGGCGAACTTTTCGAAGTGGCGCACATCTCAATAAACGGCAAGTTGCACATCGGGAGAAGACCTCACGCGGCAACCGGCGGTTACGCAGCGATGAACGCGCGGTAGTGCGACCGGACGGACCGAACGCCGGACGTCCGGTTAACCGCCGTCTCCGACCGGGCCTGGGCCGTTCGTCGCAGCCGACCTGGGCTTCCAGCCCTCGTGACGGCGCTCACGGTGAGCGGCGGACGACCGTTCGGCGGAGCGCTGATCATGGTTTCGACCGCTCGCCGTGCGTCAACGACCGCTGCCCGCGCCCAGCGGTTACTCGCGCGTACTACCGGCCGGTCACCGCCCGGCGACCGTTCACCGTGCGACGCCCGTCACGGTGGCCGGTCGACCGGACCGGCCCTGGCGCGTGCCTCGGCCCGTCCGATGGCCGCCAGATGTCCCGACGGCTCGGATCGCACCTCGACCAGGGCGTCGCCGCGTTCCCACCGACAGGTCAGGAGCGTGACCGACATCCGGACGGCGACCTGCAGCGCCCGTTCGCAGGCCACGCCGGGGCCGTCCGTCGCGTGCGAGGCCGCCGCTAGCGCCGCCAGATCGGCGGCGGCCTCGGCGCGTTGCCGGGTCGTGACGGCGGCGCCGATCCAGAAGACGAACGCCGCCGCGCCGATCAGGACGGCGACGATCGAGGCGGTCCACGCGGTCGCGACGCCGCGATCGTCCGCGGTCACGGCCCGCTCCCCGGCTCGGCGATGGCGAAGGCACGGGAGTTCAGCCGGATTCCCGGCAGGAGTCCGGCCACCGGTTCGGCCTCGACACCGGCGGAGATGGCGTCGCCTTCGCGGACGATGTCCAGCCGCGCGCCGGGTGGCGCGATCTCCCGCACCGCCTGCTCGGCACGAGCGGGTTGCCCGCGGGCGAGGAGCCGGGCCGCCTCGCGAGCCGCGTCGGTGCAGCGAAGCTGGTCGGCGGCGACCCCGATCCCGGCGAACAGCAGCGCCGAGACGAAGGTCAGCGCGCCGATACCGAGCGCGGCCTCCACCGTGACGGATCCGCGGTCGGGCATCAGAACTTCACCGACAAGGCCCGCTCGATGAGCCCGGTGAGCCCGGAGACGACGGCCTCGCTGCTGACGACCAGGTAGAGGACGGCGGCCAGCGCGGCGGCGGCCAAGGTGGCGATGGCGTATTCGATCGTCGCCATGCCGTCGTCGTCTCGGAAGATGGGGAGCTTGTACATGGAATCGCCTTTCGGTTCAGTGTGTCGGTGAACCCGCGACCGCGATCGACGTCGGCAGGACGCTGCCTGGTCTTCCGACGTCACGTTGATCGACAGGGCGTCGTGCCACCGCGATAACGGGGGCCTTCGGTTGTCAGAGGAGGCCGCCGAGACGACCGGCGAGGCCGAGCGCGACGGGCAGGACGCCGAGGCAGAGGAACGCCGGGAGGAAGCAGAGGCCGATCGGGGCCGCGAGCAGCACTCCGGCCCGTTCGGCGCGTTCCTCGGCCTCGGCGGAGAGCGACTCGCGCAGTCTTCGCGCGAGGTCCTTCGCGTGGGTCGCGAGCGCGGTGCCCGCTCTCGCCGTGCGGACGGCGGCGACGGACAGTTCGGTCAGGCCGGGCCGATCGCGGATCGGCGCCCAGGCTTCCGCCGGTCCGATACCCACGGCGAGGTGCGCCGTCACCGAACGCAGCGCCGCCGCTGTCTTCGGTGACGCGGCCGGTACGACGGCCTCGAGCGCGACGGGCACCGGCAGCCCACCCGCCAGGCAGGCGGCCAGCAGGTCGAGTGTGGCGGCGGACCGGAGGAGTTCGGAGACGCCTTTGTCCTGGGATGACCGTTCCCGGAGCCAGGTGAGGAGGCGTCCCGGCCGCGCGACGGTCCGGGCGGCGACATACGGCCAGGAGAAGACGGCACCGCCCAGCAGGATCAACGCCGCTCCGGTCAGCACGGCGCCACCCGCCCGGTGAGTGCCCGGCACCAGGCCGTGCCCGCCCAGATGAGCCCGCTGCCGACGACGAGCAGGAACTGACCGGCACCCGTCCCCGTGAGGACGCCGACCGGGCCCGCCCCCATCGCCTCGCCGAGTGGCAGGCACACCAGCGGGAGGACGGCGAGCACGGCGGCGCTCGCCCGCGGACCGGCCATCTTGGCTTTGAGACGGCGCCGGAAGCCGATCTCCGCCTCGGCGTCCCGTCGCGCGGCGTCGAGCACGCCGGCCATCGGAAGCCCGAACCGGTTCGCGAGGGTCCAGGCGTTCACCAGCGCCGGTGGCGCGTCCGGATCGGCGATCTCGCCGCCGAGCCGGGCGGCCGCGCTGAGCCCGCGCAGCCGTTCGGACGCCGCGGGCACCGCCGCGGAGGTGGCTTCGAGAGCCGCCACCGGATGGGCACCCGCCCGGAGCTCGCCGATCATCGTCCGCAGCACGGAGGCGGTGAGTTCGGCTTCGGCCAGCGCCGCCTTCGCCCGTGCCCGCCATCGGTGCTCCTGGCGGACGGTCAAGGTCACCACGAGCGTCGCCACCGCCCAGCCGATCCCGAGGACCGGCAGGACGAGCAACGCGGGCAGCGGCCACCAGCCCGCGCGGACGGCTCGGGGCGGCTGCCAGACGAACGGTGTGCCCGCCACGGGTCTCGGCCAGCAGGCCACTCCCAAGCCGCAGGAGAGGAGGAACCAGGGGGTCATGCCGCCATCTCCTCGAACGGAGTCTCGTCGCCGATCCAGTTGCCCTTGCTCCAGATCGGGACGACCTTGGCCTCGCCACGGAACGACCGGAGGACGCCGACCTCGTCCAGCCGCCGGATCCCGCCCGGCAGGCGGCGCATGTGGAGCACCACCCGCACCGCAGCGGTCAGCTGGCTGTGCAGGGCGTCCCGTTTGAGCCCGCCGAGCGAGGCGAGCGCCTCCATCCGGGCCGGGACCTCCATCGGTGAATTGGCGTGCAAGGTGCAGCCCCCGCCCTCGTGCCCGGTGTTCATCGCGTTGAGCAGCGCGCAGACCTCCGCGCCACGCACCTCGCCGACGACCAGGCGGTCCGGGCGCATGCGCAACGCCTGCCGGACCAGCTCACCGAGGCCGACCTCTCCCGCGCCTTCGACGTTGGCAGGGCGGGCGACCAGGCTGACGAACTGCGGATGATCCGGTTGCAGTTCGCCGGCGTCCTCGACGCAGACGATGCGTTCGCCCGGCGGCACCGCGCCGAGCAGCGCGGAGAGCAGGGTCGTCTTGCCCGCCCCCGTCCCGCCGGACACCAGGAACGCGAGCCGTCGCCGGATGACCGAATCGAGCAGATCCGCACCGCTGGTGCCGAACACCCCGCGCAACCGGAGTTCGGCGAGATCATGACTGGCGGGCCGGAGAACGCGGAGCGAAAGGGAAGTCCCGGCGGGCGCGATCGGCGGGAGGATCGCGTGCATCCTGATCCGGCGTCGCGGTCCCGCCCCCGGCAGCCAGCAGTCGGCGAACGGTTGCGCGTCGTCCAGCCGCCGTCCACCGGCGAGGGCGAGCCGCTGGGCCAGCCGGCGGACCGCTTCCTCGTCGGCGAAGCGAACTTCCGTCTCTTTGGGACCTTCACCGTTGTCGGCCCAGACCTCATCGGGGGCGGTGACGAGAATGTCGGTGACGCCAGGCTTTTCGAGAAGCGGCGCGAGCGGGCCGACGCCGACGAACTCGTCACGCGCTAACCGGACCGCGCCGAGGACGGCGTCCTGACCGAGCGCCCCGCCTGCTTCGGCGCGGACCGCCCGCGCGACGCTCACCGGATCCGCCGGGACGGCCGATCCGGCCAGCCGCCGCCGGACCCGCTCGACCAGATCGTCGGTCATCGCGAGGCACCGGCCAGGTTTCCGCGTGCGGCCGCGAGGACTTCGGTGGCGGCCGTTGCCAGGTGTCCGCGAGGCTTCAGAAGGAACTCGCCGCGATCGAGGGCCGCCGAAAGGGATCGCTCGCGACCCATCGACGTGATGAGCGGGACGCCGACGGCGTCGGCGATCTCTTGCGGGATCAGCCCGGCGGGCGACGGACCGCGGACCGCGACCCCGATCCGGGTCGCGTGGGGTTCGAGCCTGGCGATGACCTGTTTCGCCGCCGCGCAGGCACGGAGTTCCGCGGGGACGACGACCACGACCAGATCGGCCAGCCCGATCACGGCGGACGTTTCGGTGCCGAAATACCTCGGCAGATCGCAGACGACCGTCCGGCCGGCTCGCCGCCCGGCGCACAACACGCCCTCGATCGCGTCGGGCCCGGGGCCGCGTCCTTCCCTGCCGTAGGACACAAAGGACAGTGAGCCGGTCGCGTATTTCTTTCGCGGCAAGGCTTCGCTCAGCGCGGTCATCGACACCCTGCCGCCGAGGTCGAGCTCCGGCCAGCGCGGCCCGCGATCGCGTTCGGCGGCGAGGAGGACGTCGACCCCGCCGCCGAGCGGGTCGCAGTCGACGAGCAGGCCGCCGCTCCCGGACTTCTCCGCCCGGTACGCGACGGCGGCCGCCAGTACGGAAGCACCCGCTCCGCCCCGTCCGCCGATGACCCCGATGACGACGCCGTCGTCCCGAGCGGGCCCGTCGACGACGTCGGCGAACTCGCCGATGAGGTCGCTTTCCTCGTCCGGCAGCGAAAGGACCTTCTCCGAACCGGTGTTGAAGGCACGCTCCCACGTCACCGGGGTCGGCGCGCCCTTGCAGACGAGCAGGACCTTGTTCCGTCGCAGCAGGCGATTCGGTGTGCTCGCGGCCTCCTCGTCGAGCACCACTAGCGGCGCGCGGGCCCATCTCCCGCGTGCGGCGTCCAGATCCGGTGCTCGTTCGACCTCGCAGCCCGCGGCCGCCGCCACGCGCAGGATCTCGTCGAGCAGGATTTCGTCTCCGGCGACGACGAGTGGATGTTCTTCGGTCATGGCTCCCCCAGTGATCGGTCGGATTCGGGTTGTGACTCCACGGTCGCGCCACTTCCGGCCGCGCACAACGCCGTTCCGTCCCGCCTGTGGACAACCGGGGTGTTGTGGACAACTCCGCGGCGGGAGATCGGTTTCCCGGCGGTTTTGTCGGTCCCTTCCGGCACACTTCCCGGCTTTCCGCCCGCCCTGTTCCTCGACGAAACCGCGCACGGAAACCCTTGAGAGAAAAGAAAGTTAACGAACTCCGACCGATTCAGCCTTGCCCTGAAGGGATTTTCGCGACCGACAAGGTCTGAACCATTGGCAAGACGGGAAGTTAGAGGGCGGCCCTCGCCAGGGGGGAGGGACGAGGGCCGCCTGGGGTTCAGCCCCGGGGGGTCGGACTGAACCAGGGCCCGGTGCTACACCGGACAATCTCACTGTAACTCCGATACCGGCCCGTTGCGGGCGACGCCGGTACCCACAATTCGATAACGGCACGACGCGCCGGATCCGGTGCGCGGTCGTGAATTTTCCACCGCGATATCCCGGCCGTGGTCGACCAACGGGCGGGCCGATGTCCGGCTCTCCTATCCTTGGCGGGTGGACCGACCCAGCACGACGCCCAGCACGGTCGCGGCGTTCTTCGATCTCGACAAGACGATCATCGCCTCCTCGAGCGCGCTGGCCTTCAGCAAGCCTCTTCTGCGCGAAGGCCTGATCAACCGCCGAGCCGCGCTTCGCAGCGCGTACGCCCAGCTCGTCTTCTCCCTCGCGGGCGCGGACGCGGCGAAGACCGAGCGGATGCGGGCCGAGGTTTCCGCGCTGTGCGCCGGATGGGATGTCGCCCAGGTGTCCGCGGTCGTCCGCGAGACGCTGCACGACGTCGTCGACCCGCTCGTCTACGCGGAAGCCGCGGAACTGATCTCCTCGCATCGCGCGGACGGGCACGACGTCGTCGTGTTGTCGGCGACCGGCGAGGAGGTCGTCGCCCCGGTCGCCGAAATGCTCGGCGCGACGCGCAGCGTGGCCACACGGATGCAGATCGTGGACGGTCGTTACTCGGGCGAAGTCGATTTCTACTGCTACGGCGAGAACAAGGCCGTCGCCGCGAAGCAACTCGCGGCGACGTACGGCTACGACCTCACCCGGTGCCACGCGTACACGGACTCGAGCACCGACATCCCGCTACTCGAAGTCGTCGGACGGCCGCACGCGGTCAACCCCGACCGCGTCCTGCGCAAGCACGCGACCGAGCAGGGCTGGGAGATCCTCGCCTTCGAGCACCCGATGTCGCTGCGGACCCGGATCCCGGCGCGATCGGCGGGGCTGGTGGCGCTCGGCGCCTTCGCCGCGGGGGCCACCTGGTACGGCTACAACCGGCGCAAACGCACCCGCTGAGCGCACACCCACACGGCGGCACCGAACCGGTTTTCGCAGCCAGGGTCGCGAATTGTCCGTCGCGGAGGGTGCCCGTGTCACTAGATCGAGCCTCTGTACCGGTGCACCCGTCTGCGCACTTGAAGTGACCCGGCTCACGGCGTAGAAAGTAGGTGCGGACGTTCGGTCGGCCAGGGAACAGGTAGAAGAGAAGCCTGTTCCACCCCGGCGAATCTCCGTGTGCGGACACCGGGTACCCACGCGCAGCGCGCCGCGGGAGGCTCGTCGTCTAGGGACTGCGTACCGGGACGCCGGACGCCGAGTCCATGAAGGTACGACCAGAGTTGCACGCTTGGTCGCCCGAGTTGCCCGCACTGACTGGCGGCGCCCGCCGGCTTCGGCCGACGGGCGCCGCCAGTGTTTTACCCCTGTTTTCAAGCGTGACAGGCCCGTTCGCGTCCCTTTGTGTATGAACGGACCGATCGCGGGGGTGGCCGATGGACAAGCAAAGTGCTCGTGGGTAGCTTCCGGATATCAGTGCTTCCAGGTGGACTTCTTTCCACCTGAGAGTCAGGCACGAATCTGGGAGGCTTTGAGGTGACGACCCGAACCGCGCACGCCCGTCATCGGAGGATCCATGCGCTCGCCGTGCCCCTCGCGGGTCTGCTCACCCTCGCCGTCACGGCCGTTCCGGCGACCGCGCAGCCGGTGACGGCGGACGTGGAGGCGCAGCGGACGCTGCGCGGATTGACCCTGGAGCAGAAGGTCGGGCAGCTGTTCGTCACCTGGGTGAACGGGAAGTCCGCCGACGAGGTCAACGCCAAGAACAAGGCCGACTTCGGCGTGGACACCCCCGCGCAGGTGATCGAGAAGTACCACCTGGGCGGCGTCATCTACTTCAACAACGACAGCCGCGACAACTTCGACGATCCGGTGCAGGTCGCCAAGCTGTCGAACGGGCTCCAGCGGGCCGCCCTCCGCAGCGGCGCCCACATCCCGCTGCAGATCGCGACCGACCAGGAAGGCGGCACGGTCACCCGGATGGGTGCCCCCGCCACCGAGCTGCCGAACGCGATGGCGATCTCGGCCGGCCGTGACACCAAGGCCGCGCAGGAGGCCGCCCGGATCCTCGGGCACGAACTGCGCGCCGTCGGCATCAACCAGGACTTCGCCCCCGACGCCGACGTGAACTCGAACCCGGCGAACCCGGTGATCGGCGTCCGTTCCTTCTCCGGCCGTCCGGAGCTGGCGAGCGAGTTCGTCGCGGCACAGGTCAAGGGCTTCCAGAACTCCGGGCGGCGCTCCGAGACGGTGTCCGCCGCCGCGAAGCACTTCCCCGGTCACGGCGACGCCGCCACCGACAGTCACCACGAGCTGCCCAGGATCGACCGGAGCGAGGCCAGCTGGCGCGAGACCGACGTGCCGCCGTTCAAGGCCGCGATCAAGGCAGGCATCGACTCGATCATGAGCGCGCACATCCAGTTCCCCAGCCTCGACCCGTCGGGCGAGCCCGCGACGCTGTCGAAGCCGATCCTCACCGGCAAGCTGCGCGAGGAGCTCGGTTACCGCGGTGTCGTCGTCACCGACTCGCTCTCGATGGACGCCGTGCGCGAGATGCACAGCGACGCGGAGATCCCGGTGCTGGCGCTGAAGGCGGGCATCGACCAGCTGCTCATGCCGGTGAACCTCGAAGTCGCGATCAACTCGGTGCTCGACGCCGTCCGCAAGGGTGAGCTGACCGAACAGCGCATCGACGAGAGCGTCCTCCGGGTGCTCAAGCTCAAGCTGAACCGGGGCATCCTGACCTCGCCGTTCGTCGACCCGGCCAAGGTGATGTCGAAGGTCGGCACCCCGGCCAACCTCGCGACCGCGCAGGGCATCGCCGACCGGTCGGTCACCGCGATCCGCAACGACGGCGGCGTCCTGCCGCTCAAGCAGCAGCCCGCGAAGACGCTCGTGACCGGCTGGGGCGTGAGCACGACGACGTCACTGGCCGCGAAGCTCACCGCGCACGGCACGCAGGCGACGGCGTTGCAGACCGGCCAGACACCGACCGACGCGCAGATCGCGCAGGCCGTCGCGGCGGCGAAGAACGTCGACCTCGTCGTCGTGCTGACCAACAACGTCGGCACGTATCCCTTGCAGGGCAAGCTGTTGCAGGCGCTGGCCGACACCGGGAAACCCGTCGTCGCGGTCGCCGCCCAGATCCCCTACGACGCCGGTTACGAGAACCCGATCAAGACGTGGCTCGCCACGTACGGCTACATCTCGCCTTCGCTCGAAGCGCTGGCGAAGGTGATCCTCGGGAAGGTGAAGCCGCAGGGCAAGCTGCCGGTGGACGTCCCCGCAGGCAAGGACGTCGGCACGGTGAAGTACCCCTTCGGCCATGGGCTGACCTGGTGAACCTCAACCGCCGCCACTTCCTCGCCACCGGTGCGCTCGCGGTCCCCGCGCTGACGGCCGGGTCCTCGGTCGCGCGGGCGCAGCCGGAAAGCGAGAGCAAAGGTCCCCCGCTCACCCGCACCGGAGCGGACGTGCTGGCCGCCAAGGGCTGGGCACCGCTGTCCGGCCGGAAGCTCGGAGTGCTGTCGAATCCGACGGGTGTCCTGGCGAGCGGCGACCACATCGTCGACTCGATGGTCGCCGCCGGCGTCCGGCCGCTCGCCGCGTTCGGGCCGGAGCACGGTTTCCGCGGCAGCGCGCAGGCTGGCGGTTCGGAGGGCGACTACACCGATCCGCGCACCGGCGTGCCGGTGTACGACGCGTACGGCGCCGACGCGACGAAGCTCGCCGGGATGTTCACGAAGGCGGGTGTGGACACCGTCGTCTTCGACATCGCCGATGTCGGCGCGCGGTTCTACACCTACATCTGGTCCCTGTACACGGCGATGGTCGCGGCGGCGAAGGTCGGCGCGGCGGTCGTCGTGCTGGACCGGCCGAATCCGCTGGGCGGCAGGGCCGCCGGACCGATGCTGAACCCGGCGTTCGCCTCGGGTGTCGGCCGGAAGCCGATCGTGCAGCAGCACGGCATGACCGTCGGCGAACTCGCGCGGTTCTTCGCGGCCGAGTTCCTGCCTGCCGAGGGCGTCACGCCGGGCAAGCTCGAGATCGTCGAAGTGCGTGACTGGCGGCGTGATCAGCTCTTCGACCGCACCGGGCTGGCGTGGGTCCCCCCGAGCCCGAACATGCCGACGCCGGACACCGCGCTCGTCTATCCTGGCACCGGGATGTTCGAAGGCACCGTGTTCTCCGAAGGCCGCGGCACCACCAGGCCGTTCGAGATCATCGGCGCGCCCGGCCTCGACTGGCGCTGGCGTGAAAAGCTCGGCGAACTGCGGCTTCCCGGGGTGAAGTTCCGTGAGGCGTACTTCGTGCCGACGTTCGGCAAGTTCGTCAACGAGCCTTGCGGCGGCGTGCAGGTGACCATCACGGACCCGCGCGCGTTCGACGCCATCCGTACCGCGGTCACCATGTTCGTCACCGCGAAACAGGTGCACCCGGACAAGTTCAAGTGGCGGCCCGACAACTTCCTCGACAAGCTCTCGGGTTCCGACAGGCTGCGCGCGATGATCGACAAGGGCGCCACGCCGGACGAGATCGTCGGGTCCTGGCAGGCCGAACTGGCCGAGTTCGACCGGAAACGCCGTCGCCATCTCATCTATCGCTGAGGGGAACGGCGGAGCCGAAGATGCATCCGAAAAGCAACCGAACGTGTGAACCCGCCCCGGCCGAAGGCCCCGCTATCGCGGTGCCACGGCGCCTTATCCGCCACCTTGACCTGAAAGACCAGGTCCGCGCCGTGGCGACGTCGATCGCGGTGGCGGGTTCCTCGACAAGCGCTGAGGGGAACGACCTTGCGTGTTAGGAAGATCCTGATCGCGGCTGTTTCCGTCCTGGTCGCGGCGACCACGCTGTCGACGGCGGGAGCACAGGCGATTCCGGGTACCGGAGAACAGGGAGACCGCGCGGCGGGCCGGTTCGACAAGCCGCGTGAGGGCTTCGCGCCCGCGTCCACCGTCCTGCGCGACGGCGCGCCCTCCGAGGTCGGCCTCGACCCGGCGCCGATCAAGGCGGCCGAGCAGTTCATCGAGAGCTGGACGAAGCCGGACGCCACCGGGCATCCCCACTTCTCCGGAGCGGTCGGCCTGCTCGCGCACGACGGCGTGGTCGTCGAGCGCCAGGCCGTCGGCGGCGCTGTCCGCTACGCCGACGCGAAGGGCACAGAGCTGCCACCGGAGCAGCAGGTGCCGATGCGCGCGGACACCATCTTCGACATGGCCTCGATCTCGAAGCTGTTCACCTCCATCGCGGTGATGCAGCTGGCCGAGACGGGCAAGCTGGACATCTCGGCCCCGGTGGTGCGGTACCTGCCGGAGTTCGGGGTGAACGGCAAGGAGGCCGTCACCGTCCAGCAGCTGCTCACGCACGTCTCGGGCTTCGCCGCGACACCGCTCCCGTCGCTGTGGGAGGGCTACCCGGACATCCCGTCGCGACGGAAGGCCGTCCTCGACAGCCCGCTGAAGAACGCGCCCGGCAGTACGTACCTGTACTCCGACATCAACCTGCTGACGCTCGGCTTCCTGGTCGAAAAGCTGGCCGGGGCACCGTTGGACAAGGTGGTCCAGGACCGCATCGCCGGCCCGCTGGGCCTGGCCGACACCGGATACAACCCGCCGCTGTCGAAACTCGCCAGGGTCGCGGCGACCGAGTACGCCGCGAAGCCGCCTCGGGGGCTCGTGCGCGGCGAAGTCCACGACGAGAACGCCTGGTCGCTGGGCGGCGTCGCCGGGCACGCGGGCGTCTTCTCCACCGCGCCGGACATGGCCGTGCTGGCGCAGACGATCCTCAACGGCGGCGCGTACCGCGGTCAGCGGATCCTGCGTCCGGAGACCGTCCAGTCGATGCTGACGAACTACAACCACAAGTTCCCCGACAACTCCCACGGGCTCGGCTTCGAACTCGACCAGCCCTGGTACATGGGCGCGCTGTCGGCGCCCTCGACGGCGGGCCACACCGGGTTCACCGGGACCTCGCTGGTGATCGACCCGCTGTCGAGGTCGTTCGCGATCCTGCTCACCAACCGCGTGCACCCGACGCGGAGCTGGGGCTCGATCAACCTCGCCAGGGAGGCGTGGGCGAGCTCGCTCGCGAAGGCGATGGCCGTCCGCCCGGCGCACGGCCGTGAGGCGTGGTTCAGCGGCGCCGGGGACGTCTCCACGGCCACGCTCACGACTCCGCCGCTACAGACGCGCGGCGGGCCGCTGAAGGTCTCCTTCGCCACCTTCGTGGACACCGAAGGTCCCTCGGACTCGCTCTTCTTGGAAACAAGTACCGACGGCGGAGCCACCTGGAAAACGATTACTCTGCGTGCAAACGGACCAGGCGCTCCCGCCGGGGACCAACCCGGACTCGGCGGGCACGGCCATCGGGCTTGGTGGCGGGTCGCCGCCGAGGTGTCGCAAAGCTCACAAATCACCCTCCGCTGGCGTTACACGACCGATGCCCGTTACACCGGCCGGGGAATTTCTTTGGACGGTGTGAAAGTCACCGAACGCGGCCGCACACTGCTGGACAGTGAGCATAATCCGCCTACTTTCGTCGCTACCGGCTGGAAATTGAGCCCTAGGTAACCAGCCGGTTCCGATGCGGTGACCTGACCGCCCCGTTGACCGGGACACAGCCCCTTGCGTCGCGACACTAAGTTGCCAAGTCGTTAGCTCGACCTCGTTAACGGCCTCGACCTGGTTAGCGACTTTCTGGTCAACGATTAATCGCAAATCGAATCCGCAGACACGGATAGGTTGCGATCTTCCCGAAGGGTGTGGGTAGCCTTGTCGCAGATGCCAACGGTTAGTAACTTTCCCACGGTGGGCGATACCGATTCCGTAATCGCGGCCGCACCGTCCGAGGCCGTGCCGGCGCAGCCGACACGGGACGCTGACGCGAGCCCGCTTGTCCGGATTCGCTCCCTCCTGCCCGGGCTCGCCCGGGCTGAACAGCGTGTCGCGAAGGTCGTCCTCGAGGACCCCGCGACGGTCGCACGACGCAGCATCACCGAGGTCGCGCTCGCGGCCAACACGAGCGAAACCACCGTCACGCGGTTCTGCAAGGCCGTCGGCGTCGGCGGATATCCGCAGCTCAGGATCGCCTTGGCGGCCGACACCGCCCGCACGGAGGCCCGGTCGAGCCGGAACCTCGGCGGCGAGATCGGTCCGGAGGACGACCTGGCCGCGGTGATCGGCAAGGTGAGCTTCGCGGACGCCCGTGCCGTGGAGGAGACCGCCGACCAGCTCGACGTCCCGTCGCTACAGCGGGTGATCGACGTTTTGGCGGGCGCCGGCCGGGTCGACGTCTACGGCGTGGGCGCGAGCGCGTTCGTGGCCGCGGACCTGCAGCAGAAGCTGCACCGCATCGGGCGGGTCAGCTTCGCCTGGTCGGACACGCACATCATGCTCACCTCGGCCGCCGTGCTGAGCCCGGGAGACGTCGCGATCGGTATCTCCCACACGGGCGCGACCACGGACACCGTCGAGGCGCTGCGCGTGGCCCGCGAGCACGGCGCGATCACCGTCGCCGTGACGAACTTCCCGCGTTCGCCGATCACCGAGGTCTCCGACCACGTACTGACCACGGCCGCGCGGGAGACGACGTTCCGCTCGGGTGCGACCGCCAGTCGCATCGCGCAGCTGACCGTCATCGACTGCCTGTTCATCGGTGTCGCGCAGCGGCACATGGACGCGTCGGTCAACGCGCTCGACGCGACCAGGGACGCGGTTGGCTCGCACCGTCTGGGCGTCCGGCCCGACGGCAGGCGGCGGCCGCGGGAAACCGGCAAATGAGCGAAAAAGTGAGGCGCATGATGACCGTCCCACGCCAGGTGGTGCACGTCGATTCGCCAACCGAACAGCGCAATCCACGGACGACCGACATCGACCTGATGTCGACCATGGGGATCCTCGGCGCGATCAACGCCGAGGATCGCCGGGTCCCCGAAGCCGTCGCCGAGGTGCTGCCGCAGGTGGCACGGGCGGTCGACTTCGCCGTGGAAGCGCTGCGGTCGGGAAACCGCGTGCACTACTTCGGGGCCGGCACCTCCGGCAGGCTGGCGACGTTGGACGCGGCGGAGCTCGTGCCGACGTTCAACGTGCCCTCCGATTGGTTCATCGCGCATCACGCGGGCGGCGCACGCGCGCTGCGCCAGGCCGTCGAAGACGCTGAGGACGACGCGAAGGCCGGAGCCGCCGAGGTGACCGAGTCGGTCGCCCCCGGCGACTTCGTGCTCGGGCTGACGGCTTCCGGCCGGACTCCCTACGTCCTCGGCGCGCTGGCCGCGGCCAGCCGTCGCGGCGCCCGGACCGCTTTGGTCTCGGGTAATCCGGCCGCGGTGACGCCGCCGGGGGTCGATGTCCTCATCGCGGTGGACACCGGCCCCGAGGCGATCGCCGGGTCGACGCGGATGAAGGCGGGCACGGCGCAGAAGATCATCCTCACGGCGTTCTCCACCGCGACGATGATCAAGCTCGGCCGCACCTACTCGAACCTGATGGTCAGCATGCGGGCGACCAACGCGAAGCTGCGCGGACGGACCATCCGGATCCTGCGCGAGGCCACCGGGATGAGCATGGCGGACTGCTCCGACGCGCTCACCGAGGCCGACGGCGACCTCAAGGTCGCGCTGGTCCATCTGCTGTCCGGCGAGGACGTCGCGAACGCGGCGAAGGCGCTGGCGGCCAACGATGGCCACGTACGCAAGGCTCTCGACTCCCTGCGGGTGCGCGCGAGCTGAACCCGATCGCCCAGGCTCCCTGGTCTTCGCGACCGAAACACCGGCGGACAGGCCCGTTCATCCCGGCGCTTCGCGCTCACGCGACGCGAACGGGTGTCCGTCGCCGGGATGACGCTGCTCGGCGTCATCGGCTGGGGGTCCTGACGCTTTCGTGGCGCCGCGCCAGTACGGGCTCGGCGCCGCAGGCGTGTCCGTGGTGACCCCGGTGCCCCCGCCGACCCCGATGCCACATTGGAGGCGCTGAGTGTCCCCAATGCCGCATTGGGGACACCACAGCAGGGGAAGTCGAGCGGCCGCGCGATATTTAGCGTACCCACGCTAACGATAGCAAGGGTCCCTTGCTATCACTTTCGGTCAGGCGGGCTGGGCCACCGGCCTCCGCGAAGGGACCGAAAGCGCGAAGGCGAGCAGAGCGACGAAGGCGGCAACGGGGCCGACCCACCAGACGCCCGCCGACGACAGGACGACGCCACCCAGCGCGGCACCGAGGGCACCGCCGCCGTAGATCGCGGAACCGTTGAGCCCCAGGGCGACCGTCGGCGCGTCGGGCGCCAGCGAGAACAGCCGGTGCTGCTGCGGCACCATCAGCATCCCGCCGAACACCCCCGAAGCCAGCGCGAAGACCAGCGCACCTGGCAGGCTCAGCACGGCGAAGTCCAGCAGCGCCAGCGTCGCGACCGTGCCGACGAGCGAGATCGAGCGGACGCGCGCGGAGCCGAGGGAGTCGGTCGCGCGGCCCGCGAAGGCGTTGCCCGCGATCTGCCCGATCCCGAAACCGACGAGCAGCCACGAGATCATCGCGCCCGCCGCCACGGGCGCCACCAGCACCGGCAGGTACACGAAGGCCGCGAAGCCCGCAGCGGTACCGAGAACGCTTACGCCGAGCACGCGCGCGATCGGCGGCCGCGCGACGACGGCGAGCCTGGCGCGCAGGGTCACCGTCGGCATCCGGACGCCGGGCAGCAGCGGCACGAGCAGCGTCACCACCACCGCCACCGCGCCGATCCCCCACATGACCGCGCGCCAGCCGAACCAGTTCCCGGCGAGCACCCCGATCGGCACGCCGAGCACCATCGAGACGCTCATCCCGGCGGAGACGGTGGCCAGCGCGCGGCCGCGGCGCTCGTCCGAGGCCAGTGCCCCGGCGAGGACGTAGGCGTTGGATTGGAACGCGGCGGCGCCGAGGGCGGCCAGCACGCGCGCGACGGCGACCACGGCGAAGGACTCGCCGAGCGCCTGACCGGCCATGCCGATCGTGAACAGCACCATCCCCGCGCCGAGCACCCACCGCCGATCGAGTTTGCCGGTGAACGCCGCGATGAGCGGCGACGAGATCGCGTACGTCACCGCGAAGACCGTGGTCAGCTGGCCCGCGGCGGCTTCGGAAACGCGCAGGTCGGCGGCAATGGTGGGCAGCAGCCCGTTCAGGACGAACCCGTCGGTGCCGACGGTGAACGTCCCGACGGCGAGTACCAGCAGAGCCCCCAGAGCGAGCCGATCATTAGATGATCGTCGAATCGTCATGAGAGGTATAGTGGCCGGACTATTCGATGACTGTCAAACAGTTGGAGCGAAGTGAGCACCACGCTGCCGCAGCCGGTGACCGAGGAGATCGAGATCGTGCCGGTCCTCCAGGCGCTCGCGGATCCTGTACGCCTGGAGCTGATCCGCGCCCTGCGAAGCAACCCTTCGCCGCGAAGCTGCGCCGTCACCGAGTACGACGTCGAGATCAGCGCGCCGACGCTTTCCCATCACTGGAAGGTCTTACGCGAAGCCGGCCTCACGACGACGTTCGTCGAGGGCCGGACCCGCTGGGTCGAGTTACGGACCGAGGACATCCACGCGCGGTTCCCCGGACTACTGGACGCCGTCCTCGCCTAGCCGCCACTTCGCCGCGAGTTCTCCCGCGGCGCACACGCCGACGTCGAGCAGATACGGCCCGGCCTGACCGCAACCGGATCCCGGCGCGATCGGCTGACCGTGCCCCATCCCGGTGACGGCGTGCGTGTCGACGGCGGCGCCGACGTCGGTCCACTGCTCGGCAAGCTCGCGCATGTTCATCGGGGCGACCGTGTAGTCGGCCGTCCCGTGCCAGACACTCACCGGCGACCGCGGCCCCGTGCCCGCGGCCCGCACCTTGTCACCCCACTGTTCCGGGGTCAGATCCTTGCCGGGGTTCATACAGGAGTACGCGTCGATCATCGAAGCCGCGCAGCCGTAAGGCAGTCCCGCGACGACACCGCCGCCCGCGAACAGCTCCGGATACGCCGCCAGCAGCACCGAGGTCATCGCGCCGCCCGCCGACAGACCGGTCACGTACGTCCGGCTTCCAGCCGCGTACCGCGTCATCTGCGCGATCGATTCGGCCTCCCCGGACCCGCGTTTGATGTCGCCCGTCTGGAACCAGTTGAAGCACTTGCTGAAGTTGTTCGCCGAGACCTGTTGCGGCAGAACGAGTTTGAAGCGCAGCTTGTCCGCGAGCCCGACCCAGCCGGAGCCGCGTGCGTAGCCGGCCGCGTCCTGGGTGCAGCCGTGCAGCACGACCACCGCCGGACGTCCGGACGGCAGCCCGTCGGGCACGTATTCGAACATCCGCAAAGCACCGGGATTGCTCCCGAACCCGGTCACCGGGCGGATCGTCGCCGCCTGGGCAGGAGTCGAAAAGAGAAGGGTCAATGCCGAAACCACCGCGCCGATGAGGAGTTTTCGCATCACCCGAGGGTAAAACCGCCACCCGCGGGGTTTCCACGTGGCAGACCACCACAGCCGCGACCTGTTTTGTGTGGCCGCGCCCGGTACCGGCCGCCGAAGACCGCGCTTATCGTCGGCCGATGCGGCTCATTCTGGTCCTCGCGATGATGCTGGCCCTGGCCACCCCCGCCCAGGCGGCAAGCGGTTGCGGGAACGTGCGCGTTCCCGGCGCCGCGAAACAGCAACTGTCCTGTTTGGACGATCTGACGACCACCGGGACCCTGGCCACCGGTCATACGGTCCAGGCCGACTGGGCCGGGCTGACCTCGGCCGGTTTCCCCGCGCCCAACGGAGTTCCCGGCGTCCAGATCGACGGCTACTTCCCGGACACCTCGACGTCGAACACCACGCACGGCTGGAATCACGACGCGCAATTCGTGCTCCGACTGCCGGATCACTGGAACGGCGGCCTCGTCGTCTCGGGATCACCCGGCGTGCGGCGGCAGTACGCGAACGATCGCGCGATCGGCGACCAGGTCCTCGCCGCCGGCTACGCGTTCGCCGCCACCGACAAGGGCAACACCGGCGCCGGTTTCCACACCGACGGACGTCGCCCCGGCGACGCGCTCGCCGAGTGGAACTCGCGGGTCACCCAGTTGACCATCGCCGCGAAGGCCGCCGTGGCGCACCGCTACGGACGCCCGCCGAGCCGCACGCTCGCGGCCGGGATGTCGAACGGCGGCTACCTCGTCCGCTGGCAACTCGAGAACCGGCCGTGGCTCTACGACGGCGGCATCGATTGGGAGGGCACGCTTTGGCACGAAGACGGGCCGAACCTGTTCACCTTCCTGCCGCCCGCGATCAAGGCCTACCCCGCGTACGCCGCCGGTTCCGCGCAGGCCCACCAGCAGATCCTCGACGCCGGTTTCGCACCGGGCTCGGAATTCCTCTGGCAGTACCACAACGACGTCTACTGGGGCCTGACGCAACGCATCTACCAGGCCGAGTTCGACCCGGCGTTCGCCGGAACCGACTACGACTACGCCACTCGCCCGCGGTCGGTGCACCGTGCGGTCGACCGGATTTCGCTGACCGGCCGGATCGGCAAACCGCTGATCACCCTGCACGGCACCCTCGACACCCTCCTGCCGATCACCCACGATTCCGATGTCTACCAGCGCATGATCGCCGAACAGGGCCGCGCCGGGTTACAGCGCTATTACCGGATCGTCGACGGCAACCACGTCGACGGGCTTTACGACGCGTACCCGGACAAGCTGCGGCCCATCGGCCCGTGTTTCCGCACGGCGTTCACCGCGCTCGAAGGCTGGCTCGACGGCGTCCGCCCGCCCGCTTCGGCGACGATCCCACGCGCGGGCGGTGACCTGGCGGCCACTTGCGCACTAAGCTGATCGGATGGAATTCCAGGACGTCGTACGACGCCGTCGCATGGTCCGGAAGTTCACCGATGAACCCGTCGCCGAGGCGAGCCTTCAGCGCATCCTGCGCAACGCGCTGAAGGGTCCTTCTGCCGGTTTCTCACAGGGACAAGGATTTCTCGTCCTCACCGGCGAGGAATTGGCGAAGTTCTGGGAGTTCGGGGCGAGCTGGGCGCCGGAAACCGTGACCACGGCCCCTGTCGCGATCGTGCCGCTCTCGGTCAAGAACGCGTACCTCGACCGCTATGCCAAGCCCGACAAGGGAGTCGCCGACCGCGACGACTCGTGGTGGCGCGTGCCGTACTGGGATGTCGACACCGGGATGGCGACGATGCTGATCCTTCAGACGGCCGTCGACGAGGGCCTCGGCGCGGTGTTCTTCGGGCTCGCGCCGGAAAGCGTGGAGCGGCTTCACAGCGAGTTCGGGGTGCCCGCGGATCACGACCCGATCGGCGTCGTGGCGCTCGGGCACGGTGCCGAGCCCGGACCTTCACCCGGCTCTTCGGCGACCAAAGTCGCTCGCCGCGGCTTCGACGAGGTCATCCGTTTCGGTCACTGGTGAGGCGGTGCAGCCTGAGCGCCAGCTGGAGTTCCAGCGCGCGCTCGGGCGCCTGCCACTGCTCGCCCAGCAGTGACGCGATGCGGTCCAGCCGCTGCACGACGGTGTTGACGTGCACGTGGAGAAGTTCCTTCGCCCGCGTCAAGTTGCCGCCGCAGGCGAAATACGCGCGAAGGGTGCCGATCAGATCCGTGCCGCGGCGTTCGTCGTAGTCGAGCACCGGGCCGATCGTGGCGGTCACGTACGCGCCGAGGTCGGCGTGGTCGCCGAGGAGCAGCCCGACGAACCCGAGATCTGCCATGCTCGCGCCTTCCCCCGCCCGCCCGAGTGCCAGCAACGATGCGACGCACCGCGCGGCTTCGGCGTGCGCCACGGCCAGTTCCCGCGGCGACGCAGCCGGGCCTGCCGCGCCCACCGTGACCGGACAGTCCATTGTGGACGTCAGTTCACCGGCGACCGATCTGGCCAGCGCCCCGGGCTCCGCGCCGCGGACCAGCAGGACGACCACGTCGGCGTGGACACCGACCAGATCCGCGTGCCGCACGGCCGCCGCGGCCAGCCGTCGCCGGGAGACGTCGTCGGAATGCGCGACCAGCACCGCGTGCGGTGTCGACAAATCGACTCCCAGGCGGCGACCGCGGGCCAGTAGCGCGGAGGGGTTGCGGCCCGGCGCGGTGAGCAGGTCCGACAGCAGCTCCCCGCGCACCTCGTCCTCGGCGCGCGCGACGGAACGCCGTTGCATCAGCAGCACCGCGGTGACCACGCCGGCCCGCTCGAACAACCGCCGATCGGCCTCGCCGAGCGACGGCCCGCCGCCGAGCACCAGACTGCCGAGGAATTCCTGCCCAGCCTGGACGGCGCACAGCCAACCGTCCTCTGTGGACACCGCCCGGCCGCTCGCCCGGGACGCCGACACCGCCGCACGCGAGAGACTCAGCTCCGCACCGGTGCGGGCCAGGACAACGCCTTCCGCGTCGTAGACGGCGATGGCGCCGCCGAGCACGTCCGCGACCGCGGCGGCGACCTCGGCAAGGTCGCCGCCGCGCAGCACGAGATCCATCAGCCGGTCGTGCGCGTCTTCGGCGCGGCGCATCGCGTCGTTGTGCGCGCTGATCGTCGCGTTGGCGGCGTTCAGCTCGGCGACCGCGCGGCGCGTCTCGTCGAGCAGATGGGCGTTGTCCAGTGCGATCGCCGCGTGGTCGGCCAGCGACGACAGCAGCGCGACCTCGTCGGGCGAGAACTCCCGCGTGGTGCGGTCGGAGGCGAACAGCACCCCGATGACCTTGCTGCCGATCGCCAGCGGCACCCCGAGGATCGCGGTCAGCCCCTCGTCGAGCACCCCGGTGTCGATCGACGACGTATGGCGGAACCGCTTGTCGTCGAAGTAATCCGCCGTCGCGTACGGCCGCGCGGTCTGCGCGACCAGCCCGCCGAGCCCCTCGCCCATACCCAGCACGATGTCCTGGAACAGCGCGGAAACCGAGCCGTCGGTCACGCGGACGTAGGTCTTGCCTTCGGTTTCGTCGTTGAGGCTGAGATACGAGACGTCCACGCCGAGCAACGCCCGCGCCCGCCGCACGATCGACCGGAGGACGGCGTCCGGATCGTCCAGCCGGGCGAGGTCGCTGGCCGTGTCGAACAGCGCGGCCAGCTCCGCCTCGCGCCGCCGGTGCTCGGCGACGGTGTCCCGGATCCGCAGCGCCAGCTCGGTGGCCTTCGGATCGACAGGGACCTGCGCCAGCTGCTCGCTGCCCGCCCCGGAGGCGAGCAGTTCGAGCAGCCGGCGCAACCGCGTCGCCGTCTCAGCACCGTCCACAACGGTCATGCTGGCACGTGACCGCGCTCCGTGAGAACTTCGGAGTGCAGGGACTCGCCCTTGGTCTCGCGGGCGGCGAGCAGCGCGATCACGGTCAGCACGCACATCGCGACCACGTAGAGCGAGACCGGGATCGTGCTGCCGAACTCCTTGAACAGCGCGACCGCGATGAGCGGCGCCACCGCCCCCGCCGCGATCGACGACAGCTGCCCGCCGACCGAAAGGCCGGTGTAGCGGACCCGCGTCGGGAACTGCTCGGAGAAGAACGCGGCCTGCGGCCCGTACATCGCGCCGTGCAGCACCAGCCCGACGGTCGCCGCGAGAATGATGACACCGGAATTCTTCGTGTCGAGCATCGCGAAGAACGCGAAACTCCACGCCGCCATGCCGACCGCGCCGAACAGATAGACCGGGCGGCGGCCGATCCGGTCGGAAAGAATGCCCCACAAGGGAATCGTCACGAAATGCACGGCGGAGCCGATGAGCACCGCGTTCAGTCCGGCCGATTTCGGCAACCCCAGCCCGGTGGTGACGTAGACGAGAATGAACGCCGTGATCACGTAGTACGAAACGTTCTCCGCCATGCGGGAGCCGATCGTGATCAGCACCGCGCGCCAGCTCTTGCGGAACACCTCGACGACCGGGGCCTGTGTGGTCGCGTTGTTCTTCTGGGCGGCGAGGAACACCGGGGATTCGCTGACCGCGAGCCGGATCCACAGCCCGATCACCACGAGGACACCGGAAAGCAGGAACGGGATCCGCCAACCCCAGCTGAGGAACGCCTCATCGGACTGCGTCCCGGCGAGGATCGCCAGGACCGCCGTCGCGAGCAGGTTCCCGCCGGGAGCACCGCACTGCGGCCAAGACGCCCAGAACCCGCGGCGTTTGTCGTCGCCGTGTTCGGAGACGATCAGCACCGCACCGCCCCATTCGCCGCCGAGCGCGAAACCCTGTACCAATCGCAGCAGCGTCAGCAGGACCGGCGCCAGGACACCGACGGAGGCGTACGTCGGGAGGATGCCCATCGCGCAGGTCGAACCGCCCATCAGCAGCAGGCTCAGCACCAGCAGCTTCTTGCGCCCGACGCGGTCTCCGAAGTGCCCGAACACCAGCCCGCCGATCGGCCGTGCGAGGAAACCGACCGCGTAGGTCAGGAACGCGAGCAGCGTGCCGGTGAGCGGATCGTTGGTGGGGAAGAACAATTTGCCGAACACCAGCGCCGCGGCGGAGGTGTAGAGGAAGAAGTCGTACCACTCGATCGTCGTGCCGATCAGGCTGGCGCTGACGACCTTCGCGATCGAGCCGCGGTTCTGCGTGGTCACCGGGGAGGTCCTTTCTGGGAGAGGGTTCACGCGGCGGTCCAGCCGCCGTCGAGGGGGATGGACGTGCCGGTGACGTGGGCGGCGTGGTCACCGGACAGCCAGAGCACGCAGGCGGCGACGTCGGCGGGTTCGATGAGCCGTTTGATCGCCGACCGGCGGAGCAGGACCTGTTCGATGACGGCGTCGCGTTCGAGCCCGTGCTCTTCGGCCTGCGCCTGGAGCTGGCCGGTGACCAGCGGGGTGCGGACGTAGCCGGGGTTGACGCAGTTGCTGGTCACGCCGTGTTCCGCGCCTTCGAGCGCGGTGACCTTGGAGAGCCCTTCGAGCGCGTGTTTCGCGGTGACGTACGCGGATTTGAACGGGCTCGCGCGGAGGCCGTGGACGCTGGACATGTTGACCACGCGCCCCCAGCCGCGGTCGTACATGTTCGGCAGCACGCGGCGGATGAGCAGGAACGGCGCGGTGACCATGAGCGCCTGGATGCGGGTGAACGTCTCCGGCGGGAATTCGTGGATCGGCGCGATGTGCTGGAAACCGGCGTTGTTGACGAGGATGTCGATCTCGGCCGGGAGGGTCTCGACGGCCTGCGCGTCGGTGAGGTCGACGACGTGCGCGATGCCGTTGATGTCGGCGGCCGCCTTCTCGACGGCGTCGTCGATGTCGGCGAAGTGGACCTTGGCCCCCGCCTCGGCGAGCGCTTCGGCGCAGGCCAGGCCGATCCCGCTCGCCGCGCCCGTGACCAGCGCGGACTTACCGGCAAGGTCGCTGTGATACGCACCACTCATGCCGGACGACGTTAGGTCGCCCGGCCCGCTTAGGCCATGTGGTTACGCCCTACACCTGCTCAAGATCCCGTGTGCGCTCCGCACACCCCGCAATTCGGCACCTGGTTGCGATGGTTGTGCGTGCAAGCATCGCAACCAGGTGCCGAATTGCGGGGGTCAGCCGGCGGCGTCGGAGATCGACTTCGCCTCGCGGGCGCCGGTCTCGAAGGCTTCACACGAAAAGAGCAGCCAAGCCCGGACGCCATCAGGAGTTCCGCCGGAGAACGCCGAAGCGGCTTCGAGGTACTTCGGCACGCGCCGGAAGTACGCCACCTCGGGCACCGTCAGCGCCTTCGGGTCCAGCCCGGTCGCCACCGCGGAAAGCCGCGCCGCGGCCCTCGCGACGACACCGTCCGCGGAGCCGAAAGGCTTGAGCGCCAACAGTTCCCCGTGCACGACGGCGGTCAGCACCGGCCCCGGCACCGACGTCGCGCCGGTGATCAGTTGCGCCAGCATCTCCAGCCGCGGACCGACGTCGCCGGACGACCGCGGCCGTCCCAGTGCGTCGGGATCCGTCACCAGATCCGACGCGGCGAGAAGGTGCAAGCGCGCCAACGCCTGCAACGGCGCACGACGCCACGTCGGAAGCAGACCTTCCAGCGCTTCCGCCACCCGCAGCGCGCCGGCCAGCACCGGATCGGTCACTTCACCGGATTCGGGCAGTTCGGGCGCGGCGCCTTCGATCCCGGCCGACGCCCGCGCCGACCGCACGGACGCTTCGGCGGCCGTCTCCGCGCCGCCGCGCAGGTTGGCGGGCAGCCGGTGGACGGCGAACACCGCGTCCTGCGCCGATTTCGCGGCCGCGGCGACCCCTTCGAGGTCCAGCAGCGGCTTCAGCGGATCCGTCACGCGTCCAGCACCTGGCCCTCACGGCGCACGACCGGTGCCTGCACCGACCACGGGAAGTTGATCCACCGGTCCGTGTGCTTCCAGACGTACTCGCATTTGACCTCGGAGCGCGGCTTCTCGTAGACGACCGCGCAGCGCACCTCGGCGACGTGGTCGGCGCAGAAGTCGCGGACCAGCTTCAACGTCGCACCCGTGTCCGCGACGTCGTCGGCGACGAGCACCTTCTTCTTCGTCAGGTCGACGACGTTCGGCACCGGCGGCAGCATCACCGGCAGGTCGAGACGCTGATCGACGCCGGTGTAGAACTCGACGTTCATCACGTGCAGGTTCTTCACGTCGAGCGCGTAGCCGAGCGCGCCCGCGACGAACAGCCCGCCTCGCGCGATCGACAGGATGAGGTCCGGCTCGAAGCCGTCGTCGGCGACGGCCTGCGCCAGCTCCCTGCTGGCCGTCCCGAACAACTCCCAGGTGAGCTCTTCCCGCTCCTCGGCCATGCTGCCTCGCCTTCTCGATCGTTCCCGCGAGCATAGGCAACGCCTCAGTGGCCTTCTCGAATGCTTCGAAACTGGCTCTCCAGTAAGGCCATTGCCGTCCGTAGCGTCGAGCCCGTGACCGACTGGAACACCCACGCCACCCTGGGCGGCGAACGCGTCCGCCTCGAGCCGCTCACCCGCGATCACGCGAAGGGCTTGTTCGCGGCGGGCTCCGACCCGGCGATCTGGACCTGGCTCAGCCTCCGGCAGCCGCGGGACCTCGCCGCGGCCGAAACCATGGTCGACGACATCCTCGCCGACCCGGACCGCCGCGCCTGGGCCCAGATCGACGCCCGCACCGGCGAGGTCGCGGGCACGACTTCGTTCTACGCGATGAACGCGCGACACAAGATCGTTTCCCTCGGCTACACCTGGATCGGTTCCGAATGGCAGCGGACCGGACTCAACCGCGAGTCGAAACTCCTGTTGCTGCGCCACGCTTTCGACGACCTCGGCGCGAACCGCGTCTCGTGGGAGACCGACATCCGCAACCTGCAGTCCCAGAAGGCGATCGAACGTCTCGGCGCGCAACGGGAAGGGGTGCTGCGCGCGCATCGCGTCCGGCCCGACGGGACCATCCGTGACACCGTCGTCTACTCCGTCACCGGACCAGAATGGCCCGCGGTCCGTACCGCTTTGTCCTCAAGCGTGTGAATGCCGCGCGCAACCACGATGCAACCTTTTACTTCGCGTCGTAACGTCGATAGCGTGCCAACGGGCGTGAAGACACGCGAATCACAGGAGGCATCGCACCATGACCGAGCAGTCGCCGGCGCTGGACAATTTGCTCACGGAGAGCAGGACCTTCCCCCCGAGTGAGGCTTTCAGCGCGCAAGCGAATGCCACCGCCGACTTCTACGCCGAAGCCGACGCCGACCGCGAAGCGTTCTGGGCCAAGCAGGCCGAGCGCCTCCACTGGGAAACGAAGTGGTCCCAGGTACTGGACTGGACCAATGCGCCGGTTGCGAAGTGGTTCGTGGGCGGGAAGCTCAACGTCGCGTACAACTGCGTCGACCGCCATGTCGATTCCGGGCACGGCGACCAGGTCGCCATCCACTGGGTCGGCGAGCCCGGTGACAACCGTGACATCACCTACGCGCAGCTGAAGGACGAGGTTTCCAAGGCCGCGAACGCCTTCGAGTCCCTCGGCCTCACAGCGGGCGACCGGGTCGCCATCCAGATGCCGATGGTGCCCGAAGCGATCGTCGCGATGCTCGCGTGTGCCCGCATCGGCGTCCTGCACAGTGTCGTCTTCGGTGGTTTTTCCCCGACAGCACTGCGATCCCGGGTGGACGACCAGGCGGCGCGGATCGTCATCACGACCGACGGCCAGTACCGCCGCGGCAAGGCCGCCCCGATGAAGGCCAATGTCGACGAAGCGCTCGAAGGCGCCGAATCGGTCGAGAAGGTCATCGTCGTCCGCCGCACCGGCGAAGAGGTGCCGATCACCGAAGGCCGTGACCTCTGGTGGCACGAACTGGTCGACAGCCAGTCCGCGGAGCACGCGCCGCAGGCGTTCGACTCCGAGCACCCGCTCTTCATCCTCTACACCTCCGGCACCACGGGGAAGCCGAAGGGCATCCTGCACACCTCCGGCGGTTACCTGACCCAGGCGGCGTACACGCACCACAACGTCTTCGACCACAAGGCCGGCGAAGACGTCTACTGGTGCACCGCCGACATCGGCTGGATCACCGGGCACACGTACATCGTGTACGGGCCCTTGGCGAACCGGACGACGCAGGTCGTCTACGAAGGCACGCCGAACACCCCGCACGAGGGCCGCCACTGGGAGATCGTCCAGCAGCACAAGGTCTCCATCTACTACACCGCGCCCACGCTGATCCGTACGTTCATGAAGTGGGGCAACGAGATCCCGCAGAAGTACGATCTCTCGTCGCTGCGCGTGCTCGGCAGCGTCGGCGAACCGATCAACCCCGAAGCGTGGATCTGGTACCGCGAGAACGTCGGCGCGAACTCGGCGCCGATCGTCGACACCTGGTGGCAGACCGAGACCGGCGGGATCATGATCTCGCCGCTGCCGGGCGTCACCGCCACGAAGCCGGGCTCGGCGCAGAGGGCACTGCCGGGTATCTCGGCGAAGGTCGTCGACGACCAGGGTGTCGAGGTCGGCAAGGGCGGCGGCGGTTACCTCGTGCTCGACAAGCCGTGGCCGGGCATGCTGCGCGGCATCTGGGGCGACGAGGAGCGTTTCCGCGAGACCTATTGGTCCCGCTTCGCCGACCAGGGCTACTACTTCGCCGGCGACGGCGCGAAGTACGACGCCGACGGTGACGTCTGGCTGCTGGGCCGGGTCGACGACGTGATGAACGTGTCCGGGCACCGCATCTCGACCACCGAGGTCGAGTCCGCGCTGGTCTCGCATCCGACGGTCGCCGAGGCCGCCGTCGTCGGCGCGACCGACCCGACCACCGGGCAGGGCATCGTCGCGTTCGTCATCCTCCGAGGCAACGCGGTGGACGGTGGCGACAAGGCCGTCCAGGAGCTGCGCAACCACGTCGCCAAGGAGATCGGCCCGATCGCGAAGCCGCGGCAGATCCTGGTCGTGCAGGAGCTGCCGAAGACGCGGTCCGGCAAGATCATGCGCCGCCTGCTGCGCGACGTCGCCGAGAACCGCCAGGTCGGCGACGTGACCACGCTGGCCGACTCGTCGGTGATGGACCTGATCTCTTCGGGCCTGAAGACCGGCAAGTCGGAGGAGTAACCGCCCCGCACGCGCCATGAAAGGTCCTTTCCTTGCAAATTTCGCAAGGAAAGGACCTTTCATGGCGTTCGACACGCCTACCACACCCCGGTTCGCTCTACTCGAACGCCTGTTCTAGGATGTGCCGGGTACCACCCCATACCCGGGCAAGGAGACGACACCGACGATGACCGTGGATGCCTTGACACGCACTGACGCCGTGTCCGAAGAAGCGGCTACCGAAGCGCCCGTCGACTCGACGCCGCAGGCGGAGACGGCCGAAGCCCCTGCCGAGGCCAAGACCGAGACTCCGGAAACCCCGGAGACCCCCACCGAAGACGCCACCGACGGCGCGGTGGAATCCCCCAAGCCCAAGCGTGGCCGCCCGAAGGTCGCCACGACGGCGAAGAAGACCCGCACCGTCGAGCTGACCCTCACGGTCACCGGCACCGCCGACGGCGAGTGGCAGGCCGAGCTCAAGAACGGCGCCAAGTGGGTCGCGAAGGGCCTGGAGATCCCGGCCGCGGCCGTGTCCCGCGCCGCCAAGGAACTGCACGCCGACCTCTCGGGCCCGATCGACGAGGTCATCAACGCCGCCCGCGAGCTGCAGGCCGCGAAGGTCGCTCAGCTCGAAGCCGAGCTGGAGAAGGCGAAGCTGGCGCTGGCCGAGCTCGACGCGTAAGACTTTCCTCCCGACCGGGGCGGACGCTGGATATCAGTGTCCGCCCCGGTTTTTCATTCCGCGATCGGCGGCCGCGAAGGCAGTGGCGTCTTGAACTCGACCCACTGACTGTCCACGATGGCCTCGACGCTGTGCGGGACACCGCGCGGGTGGACGATCGTGCCGCCGGCTTCGAGGGTCACTTCCCGGCCGTCGAGTGTGCCGCGCAGCGAACCCGAAACCAGGTACACGATGCTGTCGTGATCGTGGCTGTGCACGGGAGAAGCGACGCCCGCCGGGTAGGCGATCTCGTACGCCAGCCCGCCTTCCGCCGTGGCGAGCGTCCGGAACCGGCCCTGTCCGCCGATCAGCGGCAGACCCTCCACTGTGGACATCGGCGACCAGGTCATCGCGCGGGCTCCATGGCCGCGGCCTCCTCCTCGCGGTCCGGGTCACGGGCGAGCACGACACCGATGACGCTCACCACCGCGGTCGCGAGCAGGTAGACGCCGATCGCGACCCAGGTGTCGAAGCCGGCCAGCAGCGCCGTGAACAGCAGCGGCGCGGGCGCCCCGCCGATCACGCCGGCGAGGGTGTACGCCAGCGAGCTGCCGGTGTAGCGCAGGCGCGGCGAGAACTGCTCGGTGACGAGCGCGGCCTGCGGGCCGTAGAGCGCGGCGTGGATGACCAGCGCGAGCACGATGCCGAGCGCCAGCATGAGGAACGAACCGCCGCTGACCATCGGGAAGAACACGAACGGCCAGATCCCGGCCGCGATGGTCGCGACCAGGTACATCTTGCGCCGCGAGACACGGTCCGAGAGCGCGCCGAACAACGGCATCAGCACCAGCTGGAACGCCGAACCGATCATCACCGCGGCCAGCCCGGCGCCACGGGAGAGGTCGGTGTGCGTGGTGACGTAGGTGAGGACGAAGACGGTGAACAGCGCGTACAACACGTCCGGGCAGACGCGGATCAGCACGGCCGCGACCAGCGCGCGGCGTTCGGTGCGGAAGACCTCGGAGATCGGCGCCGACGAACGCTCGCCGCGCTCCTGGATCTGCTTGAAGACCGGCGTCTCCTCCAGCTTGAGCCGGATCCACAGGCCGAAACCGACCAGCGCGCCGGAAAGCAGGAACGCGATCCGCCAGCCCCAGCTGTTGAACTGGGCCTCGGTGAGCAGCGCGGCCAGTACGGCGAGGACACCGTTGGCGAGCAGGTTGCCCGCGGGCGGGCCGATTTGGGCGGCGGACGCCCAGAAACCGCGTTTGGCCGGATCGCCGAACTCGCTGGAGAGCAGGACGGCGCCACCCCATTCGCCGCCGATGCCGACACCTTGCGCGAACCGCAGCGCCACGAGCAGCACCGCCGCGAAGCCGCCGATGTTCTCGTAGGTGGGCAGGACACCGATGAGGAACGTCGCCACCCCGGTGAGCACGAGCGTCATGACCAGGATCCGCTTGCGGCCGAGCACGTCGCCGAGGCGGCCGAAGAGGAATCCGCCGAGCGGCCGGGCGAGGTAGCCGACGGCGTAGGTGGAGAACGCCGCCATCGTGCTCGCGAGCTGATCTTCCGAGGGGAAGAAGAGATGCCCGAAGATCGTCGCGGCCGCCACCGAGTAGGCCGCGAAGTCGTACCACTCGAGCGCTGTTCCCGAGAGGCTGGCCGCGAAGGCCTTGTGCAGCGAACGCCGGTCACCGGCTGGTGAGGTCATGTCCACATCCCGTCCGTAGGAGATCCGCAACCCCGCCGGGAGGGGTTGAATTGCGGATATACTCCTTGTATACAAGCTGTATGCGCAACCCTCAATCTCGGAGGACAGATGCCTGAGCTGCGTTTCACCCTTCCCGGCGGCGAGGAGCGGCGAACCGAGGTCCACACGCTGCTGAACGCCGGATACGCCGGTCGCAGCCAGGAGGACGTCGCCGCCCATGTGGCCGAACTGGCCGAACTCGGCGTCCCCGCGCCTTCGGTGATCCCGGCGCTCTACCCGGTCGCGCCGTACCTGGCGAGCCAGACCGACGAGGTCCCGGTGCAGCACGAGCGGACCTCCGGCGAGGCCGAATGGGCCATCGTCATCACCGGCCCCGCGCCCGAGGACGTCCTCCTGACCGCCGCCTGCGACCACACCGACCGCGCGCTCGAAGCGCACGGCGTCGCGTGGAGCAAGAACGCCGGCCCCGACGTGCTCGCCGCCAAGGCCTGGCGCCTCGTCGACGTCCAGGACCGGCTCGACGACCTCACGCTTTCGGCTTGGGCCGGGGAAACCCTGATCCAGCAAGGAAAACTCGCGGAGCTGCTGCCGCCGTCGTACTGGCTGGACGTGCTGCGCGAGCGTGACCTCTACGCCCCGGGCACCGTGCTGATCTCGGGGACCATCCCGATGGTGCACGGCGTCGACCAGTTCGCCGATTCCTGGCGGGTGGAACTGGGCGACCCGGCGACCGGCGAGACGATCGAACTCGCCTACACCGTGCGGCGGCTGCCCGAACCGATCGGCTGAAGCAGTTCGCCGACGAAGACGCGGTACTCGTCCTTCATCGGCAACTCACGCTCCACGCGGACGCGGCGGCGGGTCGCGGGGACCTCGATCTCGCGCACCGGATCGAATCCGGTGCGCTCGTAGGATTCCCAGTACAGCCCGACGCCGCGTCGCTGCCAGGCGGGCACTTCGGTGAAGTTGACGCCATGCGCGTAAAGCAGCTCGTTCTTCTCGGGGATACCCGCGCCGTCCAAGACGTCTCCCGCTTCCCGCGCCGATTTCCCCGCCTTGCGCAAGATCCAGTAGCACCAGCCGTTGAGCGCGCAGCGTGTCGCGTCCGCTTGACGCCATGAGAAATAGTCGACGACGTCGTCCGCCGTCGTGCCGAGCCAAACCCGGCCGTCGAAATGCGCGGGCACTCCGGCCGCGTGCGTGAACGCCGCCGACGCGATCCCGGCGGAGATCGACACGAGCTTCTCGACACCCCTTCCGAACAGGTCGGCGGCGGGATCGAGCAGGATCGAGATCTCGTCGCTCTCGGTGTAGACGTACGGCGCGGCGAAGTCCGCCATCAAGGCCTTGGCCGCCTCGACCATGCACTCGCTGAACCGGGGATCGAAGGGCTTCTCGAACCGCGCTTCGGTGAACTTGGAGAACCCGCGGCCGTCCACGCGGAGCACAGTCCACGATCCCGGCGGGACGGTCAGGCCGTGGAACCACTCGCGTTCGCGTTGCCGCGCCTCGAAACCGCCGGATTCCACGGTCACCCCCGTTCCACGACGAAACCACCCTCACCGTCGAATCCGACGGTGTACAGCTCATCGAAACCATCCTCGGCGCCAGGTCGCCTGAGGCGTTTCAGCGTCGCATACAGACCGACGTCGGGCACCCGGGTTTTCCCTTTCCTGAGCGCATTGCGCCCGTGGGACCCGGCGAGGTCGGGCGGGAACCAGTAGCCGCGCACCCGCGCGCCGTACCGCCTGGCGACCTCGACCAGCGGCGCCCATTCCTCCGGCGAGGGGTTGGTGTTGTCCACGACCACCGAACGGCCGTCCTCGAGCGCTTCGGCCAGCATCCGCAGTTGCCGGACCTGGGGACGCCGGGCGTTGGGGAAGGTGTCCTTGCTGACATGGACGTGTGTGCTCGCGAACTCCCGGCGGAAGAACGTCGTCTTCCCGGACGCCTGGAGCCCGATCAGGATCACCACCTCTGCCACGGACTGAACCTAGCCGATGGGTTAGGTAAGGCAATAGTCAATAAGGATTGCCTCTATTTACCGAAACGGCCTTCGCTCGCCGGATACCGTTCTTTGTGTTTCACTGAAAAGGTGACCGAGACCGTATCGACCGCACATCCGCACGAGCCGCACGCGGATCTGGGCGGCAAGCTGAACTGGCTTCGCGCCGGGGTTCTCGGCGCGAACGACGGGATCGTTTCGGTGGCGGGCATCGTGGTCGGCGTCGCGGGCGCGACCACCGACTCCACCGTGATCGCGACCGCGGGAATCGCCGGACTGGTCGCGGGCGCCCTTTCGATGGCGGGCGGCGAATACGTGTCGGTGAGCACCCAGCGCGACACCGAACGCGCCCAGTTGCGGCTGGAAAAGCGTGAACTGAAAGAGATGCCGGAGGCCGAGGAACGGGAACTCGCGGAAATCTACGAGGAGAAGGGGCTCTCTCCGGAACTCGCCGCCGAGGTCGCCCGCGAACTGACCGAAAAGGACGCGCTCCAGGCGCACGCCGAAGCCGAACTCGGCATCGATCCGGACAATCTGACCAGCCCTTGGCAGGCGGCGTGGGCCTCGTTCGTGGCGTTCACCGTCGGCGCGCTCCTGCCGCTGCTGTCGATCGTGTGGACGCCGACCTCGGCGCGGGTCTGGGCGTGCGCGTCGGCGGTGGTGGTCGGCCTGGCGCTGACCGGGTTCGTCAGCGCGAAACTCGGCGACGCCCGCGTCGGCCGCGCGCTCGCGCGGAACGTCGGCGTCGGCGCGCTGACGATGCTGGTGACCTACTACGTCGGCGTGCTGTTCGGCGTCAGCGTGGGCTGAACCGGCGCAGAGAGGCGTCCGTGCCCAGCTCCGCGCGGGCGGCCGGGTTCTCCACGTAGAACCGCACCAGGTGATAGACCACGGTCGGGTCGAGCGCGAACGACGTCGTGTCGATCTCGATCATCGGCGCGGGCGGCAGCTTGTCGAGCTGCCAGATCCCGCCGAGCCGCCGCTTGTCCCATGGCGCGTTGGTGTAGGCGATCACCAGCACTTCGGGCGTTCCGTTGTACGCGGCCTTCGCCCCGGCGAACGCCTCCCACGGCAGGAACGACGAAAAGGCCCTCCCGCGCTGGAAAATCCCCTGCCGAGCCAGGACGACCCGGCCGCGCTGCAACCGGCCCGCCACCACGAAGACGAGGAAACTCGAGAAGAACAAGGCGGCGAGCCCCATCAACGCCGCTCCGACCGGTGCCGCCGGCACCTCTTCGCCCGCCGACAGGAAGTCCCAGACGCCCAGCGCGCAGAGGGCCGTCAGGCAGACCATCAGCAGTGTCAGGACGGTGAAGGCCGCTTGCGAGTAGCGGATTTCGGTGGCCGGGTGCCCGTCGTAGGTGGTGATCGCGATGTCGGCATGGCGATGCCCGGGACGGATCCTCGTCACCAGCCCGTACACCGCTGTGAGCAGGAACAACGCCGCGAGCAGGAGGGCGTACTTCAGCGCCCCGGCCTTGCCGATCGCGACGAACCCGAACCCGACGGGCACACAAGCGACCCCGAGGAGCACCACGAAGACCAGCGCCGCCTTGTACTTCCCGCCGTCACCGGGCGGCCATTCCGCGGGTCGCTCGCCGAGGTCAGAAGATGGCATCCCACGCGTCCTTGGCGAGTCCGCCGATGGCCTTGCCCGCATCGCCCACAGCTTCGGCCCCGTCCTCGATCGCTCCGCCAACGTCGCCGATCCCGTTCGTCCACAGGGAATCGACCATGCCCGACGCGAATACACCTACCACAGCACCGCCGATGGCACCGACCGCCGTTCCGACGACGGGCACCGGGATCAGGGTGCCGATCGCCGCGCCGGCGGCCACCGAGGCGCCGAAACCGACGCCACCGGAAACGATCGCCTGCGCGGCCGGTTTGCCGTTGGCGATGTCGTAGGCGACCCCGGCGACGGCGAGCGCGCCACCCGCTCGAAGGCCCCACTTGGCCGCGTTGGCGTCGGTGTTCTTCGCCGCGGCCGCGACGTCGTCCGCCTGCTGGGCAGCGGTCCGTCCGAGGTCGACATCGCGATAGATCTGCGACGCGGGGGTCCCCGCCGGCGCGGTTCGCGCCCGCTCCAGGAACTTCGCGGATTCCTCGGAAAGGAACTTCGCCTGTTTGCCGAGAATCGACGAATGTTTGGCGGCGAGTGTCCCGGCGGCGCCGCTGGTGAGGTCGCCGACCACGAGGAACCACTTCTGCGTGACGTCCTGCCAGACGTTCTTCAGCGTGTCACCCGCGAGTTTCGCGATGTGGCTCGCGGCGTCGGACTCGGTCTTGGCCGTGTTGTACGCCTTGACCTTGGCCGCGTGCGCGTTCGACGCGGTGACGGCGTCGTCGTGCGCCTTCACGGCGTCCGGCGTGGCGGCCTCGCCGGTGGGTGCCGCGCCGGGCGCGGACGGGCCCTTGCCCGGATCCTCGATGACGTCGCCGTTCACCGTGAGCCCGGCGGCGGCGGCGCGTTTCCGGACCCCGCGCATGTCTTCCTGGGCGCGGTGGAGGTCCGCGGCGTAAGTGTCGAAGTTCTGCGCGGCCGTCTTGGCCGCGGCGGACAACTGGTCGGTCTTTTCGGCACCGGTGGTCATCTTGGCGCGGAAGGCCTGGCCGCCCTCGCCGCCCCATCCGGCGTCCGCGCTGTTCCTCGCGTGGTAGATCTGCGTCGCCGCGTCCGAAACGCTTTTCGCCAGCGAGTCGCGCAGCCAATGGCCCGCGCCGCGGACGCTTTCGGGATTTCCCTCGATCTTCGTGTCGATCCCCATGGTCAACGCCCCCCGGCCGCTTTACGGACGTCTTCTCCCGCGGCGTGGTCCTGCTCGCGGTAGCCCTTGTTCGCCGAAGCGACGTCGTCGCCGGCACCGGCCGCGCCGAGCACCAGGGCACTCGCGTTCTCGACGAAATGGGCGAGGATGCCGACGACCGCGGGCGTACCGACTCCCGCGTCGGGAGTGCCGGGGACCGAGTTACCCAGCTTGTCGACGTCGGAACTGGCGTTGCGCAGTTTGCTCGCGATGCCGTCGAGGACGTCGTGATCGACCTTCGGCCCGGTCACGCCGCCCCCTCCTGCCGTTTGTCCTCGGGAATCACGACGTCGAGCAGCAGCAGCTGAAAGGGCTGCGCCTTCTGCAACGCATCGAGCCCGGGTGTCGGCATGACGATCCACGGCTGATGGGGACCACAGCAATCGTGCAGGCGATCGAGCGCGGAATAGGCGAGGAGCGCGACCCTGCCGTCTCTCGTCGTGCGCATGGCGACGCGCGCCTCAGTGGCGTCGGCCACCGCTTCCATACAGGGCAGGTACACGACCGGCGGGAATTCCCGCGGGATCGGCTTGCTTTCCGGCTGTGCGTTTTCGGGACTGGTCATTTCGTCAACCCTGATGGTCCGTTTTGCGTCGTCCATGGCGATCGTCTCAGTTCGTCGGCTTTGACGCAGTTCGGCGCCGTGGGGTTCCCGGACCGGAATGGACGAAGGCCCCCTTCCCGCGTTGTGCGCCGGAAGAGGGCCTTCATCAGGTGAATCGGAGCGTCTAGTGAACGCCCTTCATCAGCTTGCGGATCATCGGCGTCGCCACCAGGAGCGCCACACCGACCACGATGGCCACTCCGCCGACGATGCTGAAGTACGGCGCTTCGTTCTCCACCGAGTAGTACTCGGCGAGTTTTCCGGACATCGCCGTACCGAGCGAAATGGACAGGAAGTTCAGCGCCACCATCTGCGTCCGGAACGCCTCCGGCGCGAGTTTGGTCGACAGCGAAAGGCCGACCGGCGAAAGCATCAGTTCCGCCATGGTGAACACGAACAGGATGCCCGCCAGCGCGAGCAGCGGGCTCGCGTTCTTGCCGCTGCCGACCATCGGGAGGAACAGCAGGAACGCCAAGCCCATGGTGACGGTGCCGAGGACGAACTTGATCGGCGAGGACGGCTGCTTGGGGCCGAGTTTCGTCCAGATCGCCGCGATCACCGGCGCGAACAGGATGATGAACACCGGGTTGATCGAGTTGACCCACGCCACCGGCATCTCCCAGCCGAAGATGGTGCGGTTCAACCGCTCGTCGGTGTAGGCGGCGACGACGGTGAACTGCTGCTGGTACAGCGAGAAGAACGCCGCGCTCGCGATGAACATCGGGATGAACGAGTACACCCTGGTGCGTTCGTCGGAGGTGATCTTCTTGCTGCTGATGATCACCACGAAGTAGATGACCGAGATGACCGCGACGGCCCCGACGACGATGTCGACCAGGTTCGCCGGGTTGATCACACCGAAGACCACCAGCAGGACGATCGCCGCGACACCCACCGCGGTGCCGCCGAGGACCAGCGGACGCCGGGAGGCGGGCAGCGGGTTGGGGATCTCGCTCGCCTTCTCGCCGAGGTTCTTGCGGCCGATCGTGTACTGGATCAGGCCGAGCGCCATGCCGACCGCGGCGAGCCCGAACCCGACGTGGAAACCGATCTCGCTCTGCGCGAGCCCGGTCAGCAGCGGCCCGACGAACCCACCGACGTTCACGCCCATGTAGAAGATCGTGAAACCGCCGTCACGACGCTCGTCACCTGGCGCGTACAGCGTCCCGACGATGGCGGTGGCGTTGGACTTCAGCCCGCCGCTGCCGACGGCCACGCAGACGAGGCCGACGCCGATGCCCGCGAGACCGGGCAGCACGGCGAGGCTGACGTGCCCGATCATGATCAGGATCGCGCTGTAGAACAGCGTCCGTTCGGAGCCGAGCACGCGGTCCGCGACCCAGGCGCCGATCACCGCCGACAGGTAGACCATGCCGCCGTACGCGCCGACGATGCCGAGCGCGGAGGCCTTCGGCAGCGCCAGGCCGCCCTGGCTGACTTCGTAGTAGAGGTAGATCGGGAGGATGCCGAGCATCCCGTAGAACGAGAAACGCTCCCACATCTCGACGCCGAAGAGGTTCGCGAGCCCTCGTGGGTGCCCGAAAAACCTCGTGTCTCGCTGGACCTCGGTAGAGGTACTCACCATGCCGTCCTTTGTGAAGACATCGTTGTCGGTTTCCGATTGACATGCTAGAAGCCCATCATGTGGACGGGACACCGACGTCCGCATGATCTCTGTGGCAGCTGTCATGAAAGCGAGATTTCCGCAGCTCGAGGTATTAAAATCGCGTCAAGGTGCGCCGGGAAGTCTGGTCGGCAACAGTGTTCGTCGTCGCCGAAAACCGGAGGATGCTTTGTCCGGACCCACCCGCCCCGCGAAAGCCGTCGCCGAATTCGCCCGCTACCTGCGCACGGAGACGACCGGCGGGATGATCCTGCTCGGCGCCACCGCGATCGCCCTGCTCTGGGCCAATTCGCCCATTGACGACGTTTATCGCGCGATCCGCGATTTCCGGCTCGGCCCCGAATTCCTCCACCTGAATCTGACGATCGGCGACTGGGCGAAAGACGGCCTGCTCGCGCTGTTCTTCTTCGTCGCGGGGCTCGAACTCAAACGCGAACTCGTGGTCGGTGAGCTCTCCCGGTTCAAACAGGCGATCCTGCCGGTGGTCGCCGCGTTCGGCGGCATGATCGTCCCGGCGCTGGTCGCGCTCGCCGTCGGCTGGGGAACGCCGGGCATCGAACGCGCGTGGGCCATCCCGGTCGCCACGGACATCGCGTTCGCGCTGGGCGTCCTCGCCCTGACCGCGTCGAACCTGCCGAGCAGCGCCAGGGTCTTCCTGCGCTCGCTCGCGGTGGTCGACGACCTCGGCGCGATCCTCGTCATCGCGATCCTGTTCACCGCGAAGTTCGACCTCGTCGCCGCGGGCGTCGCCGTCGTCGCGCTCGCGTTGTACGCGTACCTGCAGAAGCGCCGCGTCCGCAGCGCCTGGATCTACGTGCCGCTGGCCCTGATCACCTGGGTCGCGGTGCACTCGGCCGGCGTCCACGCCACCATCGCCGGCGTCGCGCTCGGCCTGCTCACCCGCGTCCGCGCCGACGAAGGCGAGGAGCACGCGCCCGCGATCCGGCTCGAACACCGGTTGCAGCCGTGGTCGGCCGCGGTCGCGGTGCCGCTGTTCGCGCTGTTCGCGGCCGGGATCAAGGTGGACGCCGAATCGCTCGGCGAGGTGTTCACCACGGCGTTGCCGCTGGCCATCCTGGTCGGGCTGGTCGGCGGGAAGCTGATCGGGATCTTCGGCGCCAGCCTGCTCGCGGTGAAGTTCAAACTCGCGGAGAAACCCAGGGGGATGGGCTGGCGGGACATCGGCGCGCTGTCGATGCTCGGCGGCGTCGGGTTCACGGTGAGCCTGCTGATCGCCGATCTCGCGCTCGACGGGGAGTCCGTCGAACTGGCGAAGGCGGCGGTGCTGATCGCTTCGGCCATCGCCTCGCTTTCGGCCGCCGCGATGCTCGTGCACCGCAGCCGCGTGCACGCGAAGGACGATTGAGAGCCCGACACTCGCCGGTCCGCCGCGCCCGTGATCGGGGCACGTGGCACGATGACCGGTGTGAGCAGCCCCAAGCACGAACGTACCGGCCCCGACGGCGTGGGGGCCGTGCCCTACCTCCCCCTGTCGAGCGATGACGACGTGGTAGCGAGCGAGCAGTCCCTCGGGAAACTCGTCGGCGATGCCACACAGCACGTTTCGACGCTGATCCGCGCCGAGGTCGAGCTGGCCAAGTCCGAAGTCGTCGCGGAGGCGAAGAAGGGCCTCAAGGGCGCCATCTTCTTCCTTGTCGCGCTGGTCATCGGCCTGTACAGCTCGTTCTTCTTCTTTTTCTTCCTCGGCGAACTGCTGTCGGAGTTCCTGCAGCGCTGGGCGGCGTTCCTGATCGTGTTCGGGCTGATGCTCGTCTCGACGGCGGTCGCGGGCTTCCTCGGCTACCGCAAGGTGAAGAAGATCAAGGCGCCGGAGCGCACGATCAACAGCTTCAAGGACACCGCCGCCGCGTTCAAGCCGCGTCACGGCGCCGAAGACCAAGACTGAGTCTTCGAGCGGTGCAGGCGACACCGGATCCGTCGATCGTCCGGATCGACGGCCCGTGGACCCATCGTGACGTCTCGGCGAACGGCATCCGGCTGCACGTCGCCGAACTCGGCGACGGGCCGGTGGTCCTGCTGCTGCACGGGTTCGCCGAGTTCTGGTGGACCTGGCACCACCAGCTGACGGCACTCGCCGACGCCGGTTTCCGCGCGATCGCGGTCGATCTGCGCGGCTACGGCGACTCGGACAAGCCCCCGCGCGGCTACGACGCGTGGACCTTGGCCGGTGACGTCGGCGGGCTGATCAAGTCGCTCGGCGCGCGCAAGGCCCATCTCGTCGGACATGCCTGGGGCGGCATGCTCGCGTGGACGGTCGGCGCGCTGCACCCCCGGCTGGTGTCTTCGGTCAGCGTGCTGGGCGGCGCGCATCCGCTGGCGTTGCGCCGGGCCGTCCGGCGGCCGGGACAGTTGCGCGCGTCGGGACATCTGTTCCGTTTCCAGTTGCCGATGGCGCCGGAAAAATGGCTGGTCAAGGACGAAGCGCTCGCCGTCGAAGAGCTGTTCCGCGCCTGGTCCGGTCCACAGTGGACGGACACGCCCGACTTCATCGAGACCGTGCGGACGTTCCGGCAGGCGATGCTCGTGCAGGGAGTGCCGCACAGCGCGCTCGAGTACTACCGATGGGCGTTCCGCGCGCAGTTCCGCGGCGAAGGCCGCCGGTTCAGCGAAGCACTGCAAGGCCGCTTCGCTCCCCGCGTGCTGCAACTGCACGGCGAGGAAGACCGATGCGTTCTACCCGAGACGGCGGCGTCGTCGCGGCGCTGGGCCCCGGACGCCCGTCTCGAGCGTTGGCCCGGCATCGGGCACTTCCCGCATCTGGAGGCCCCGGAGCGCACATCGGCGGCACTGCTGGACTTCCTCCGTATCTTGGAGGCATGACCGAGCGCAAACCGACGGGCGTGTCGTTCGAGTCCTGGGTGGACCGGCAGGTCCGCGCCGCGGAGGCGAAGGGCGAGTTCGACGACCTTCCCGGCGCGGGGAAACCGCTGCCGAAGACCGACGGCGACGACACGGCTCTGGCCTGGGTGGTGAACAAGGTCCGCGCCGAAGGGCACGACGTTTCGGCACTGCTGCCGCCGTCGCTGACCATCGCGAAGGAACTCGACGACCTGCCGGACACGCTGGCGCGGGTGCGCCGTGAGGCACGGGTGCGGGAGATCGTCGAGGACCTGAACGAACGGATCCGCGCCGAGCACCGGCGTCCGGCGGGCGGCCCGGTGTTGCGGGCACGGCCGATGGACGTGGAGGAGACCGTCGCTTCCTGGCGCGAAGGCCTCTCGTCAGGCTCCTGATTCACCCTCCGCACGGGCTCAGTTCGCGCAGGGGCCGGTCGACGCGTTCGCGCTCAACGCCGGTGCCGTGTCCACCACCGGCCGCACCTGCTCCGAAGTCAGCGTGAAGCCGGTCTCCGGGTCTTCGACGGCCGCGCCGAAGACGACCCCGATGACCTCGCCCTCGGGATTGATCATCGGCCCGCCCGAGTTGCCGCTGCGGACCTGCCCGCGCACGGTGAACACGTCCCGCTGCACGGTGTTGGACTCGTAGATGTCCGGCCCCCGCAGGTTGATCCGGCCGCGCACTCTGGCGGACGTCGCGGTGTACGGGCCGTCGAGCGGGTAGCCGAGCACGATCGCGTCGTCGCCCGCCCGCGCGACCTGCTGTTTGAAGGGGAGCACCGGCGCCTGAAGCCTCGGCACCGCGAGCACGGCCACGTCGGCCTCGGGGTCGAAGTAGACGACCCTGGCCGGGAACTTGCCCGAAGTCGACTCGATGGCGACTTCGTCGGTCCCCGCGACGACGTGCGCGTTCGTCATCACGCGCTGCGGCGCGACGACGAATCCGCTGCCCTCCAGCGCCCGCGAGCACGAAGTCGCGTTCCCGCGGATCTTCACGACGCTGCGGTGCACCTGTTTGACGATCGCGCTCGCCTGCAATGCGGTGTCCGGCGGGCTGGTGTCCTGGACGTTCGGCTTCTGGAACGGGTCCACAATGGACGGGAAGCCCGACGCGTCGAGCAGTTTGCGCAGTTCGCTCGGGAAGCCCTGCGCCGCGTCCGGCATGACGTTGTTGACCTCGCCGAGCACGACCGAGCTGTTGATCGACTTCGCCAGCCCAGGCACTCCCGAGACGGCCGTGAGCGGCGTCGCGATCAGCCACGCGACCACGAACACCACGGCGGCCTGCACCACCGCGCCGAGTGTCTTGTCGACCCCGGAAAGCTTGTCCGGGTTGATCTTCTGCCGCAGTTTCCGGCCGGTCCAGACCCCGAGGGTCTCGCCGAGCGCGACCAGGAACACCACGGTCGCCACCGCGAAGGCGACCTTCGCCGCCGGATGTTCGAAGAGTTCGACGATCAGCGGTGCGATCTTGATCCCCGCCAGCGCGCCGAGCACCACTCCGACCAGCGAAGGAAGGGCGATGATCACCCCCTGGAACGCGCCGGACACGCCCGCCAGGAGCGCGAGGAGGATCACCAGTACGTCGACCCAGTTCACCGGCGCCTACTCCTTCTCCGGCACTTGCCGCCCGTCGACCCGCGCCTGATGTTCGGCCAACGCTACGTCAAGGTCCCGGACGTCGCCGTGGTCCCAGTCCCGTTCCCAGCCACCGAGCGACAACGTCATCGCCAGCAGGCCACCCGTGAAACCCCAGACGAAAAGCCCGCCCACGTCGAACGCGGGCCCCTTCCAGTCGTACCCCTTGCGCGTCACCTGGAACCGGTTGGCCGGGTCGGTGAGTTCCGCGACCGGCACCCTCGCCACCGCCGCCGTCTCGCCGGGATCGACGGCGTGCACCGGGGACGGTGTCCGCCAGTAGGCGAGCACCGGCGTCACGGCGAAGGCGGACACCGGCACGAACAGTTCCGGGAAGATCGCCACCGGCAGCACGCCCGCGGGTTCGACGCCGGTCTCCTCCTCCGCCTCGCGCAACGCGGTGCCGACCGGCCCGTCGTCGTCCGGCTCGGCGCCCCCACCGGGGAAGGAGACCTGGCCCGCGTGCGAGCCGAGGGTGTCGGCGCGGCGCTGGAGCAGCACGTCCGGCCCCTGCGGGCCCTCGCCGAAGAGCATCAGGACGGACGCGGACCGGTAGCTCGCGTCCGGTGGCACGCTGAACCGGCTGAAGGTCGCCGCGTCGAGGTCCCCACTGATCTTGACCAGCGGCTGCAACCAGGCGGGCACGGCGTCGGTGTCCACGAGGGGGCCGGTCATGGTTTCCCTTCCACAGCGGCGCGCACCTGGTCAGTGTTCACGAAGACACGTGGGTTCTCGATGAGCCGGACATCGCCACCCGCCGTGACCAGGTACGTCGCGGGGAGGGAGGAAGGGACCTTTAGTGCCGTCCGCACCGGGCCCGACTGTCCGTCACCGTCGAACACCGACGGCAGCCGGACGCCCAGATCGCTCAGCATCGCCAGCCCGTCGGCCCCGGAGCTCGCGACCTGGACGAGGAGCACGCGGGCGGCGCCGGGCGACGCGGCGTACTCCTGGAGCAACGGCAGTTCGGCGCGGCACGGCTCGCACCACGACGCCCACAGGTTGACCAGCACGGGACCGCCCGAGAGCACCTTGGCGAGGTCGACCCGGGAGCCGTCGCCGAGACATTCGACGTCGACCCCGCGCAGCTTCGCCACCTCGCCCGGCCCGGGCGGCGGGCAGGGAGCGAGCGCGGCCTTCGCACGGGCTGCCGTGAGATCCCCCGACGTCTTGGCGGGCTCCTGGCCGTCACGGGTGGTGAGCAACGCGACGATCAGGGCCACCACCAGCACGGCGGCACCGAGCGCCAGTTTGGTGACCCTGGTCACCGGCGCGCCGCCAGGTCGAGGATGTGTTCGCGCTCTTCGCCCTTGACCAGCTTCGCGGCCTCTTCGAACTCCGTCGGGCCGGTTCCGTACGAGGGGCACATCTTGGCCAGCGGACAGGCGCCACAGGCGGGTTTGCGGGCGTGGCAGACGCGACGGCCGTGGAAGATCGTCCGGTGCGACAGGAGCGTCCACTCCTTGCGCGGGATCAGCTCGCCGACGGCGTGCTCGACCTTGACCGGGTCCTCCTCCTCGGTCCAGCCCCAGCGGCGGACCAGGCGGCCGAAATGGGTGTCGACGGTGATCCCGGGGACCCCGAAGGCGTCGCCGAGTACGACGTTGGCCGTCTTGCGGCCGACACCGGGCAACGTGACGAGGTCCTTCAGCTTGCCGGGCACTTCGCCGTCGTAGCGCTCCACCAGGGCGGCGCCCAGCCCCATCACCGAGTTCGCCTTGGCGCGGAAGAACCCCGTCGGCCGGAGGTACTCCTCGAGCTCGGCGCGATCGGCGCCGGCGTAGTCGGCGGCGGTCCGATAGCGCGCGAAGAGCGCGGGCGTGACCTGATTCACGCGGACGTCGGTGGTCTGTGCCGACAGCACGACCGCGACCAGCAGTTCGAGCGGGTTGGTGAAGTCAAGCTCACAGTGCGCGTCGGGGAACTCGTCGTCGAGGCAACGCTTCATCCGCCTGGCGCGTCTCACCAATGCGAGCCGGCTTTCACCCGCACCCCCCGCACGGGGGGCATTGGTGGGGGCAGGAGGCACCCCGATAGCCTACGGGCGCCATCGGACGAGCCAGTGGGGAGCACCCGCCGGTCGACGGCCGACACGCCAGAACACCACCTCGGCGCTTCGATCGAGGACGCCATGAGCGAGGATCTGGAGTAATGCACAACTTTTCGGAATTCCCGGGGCAGGGCGCATGACCGTCTGGTTCGTCATCCTCGTTCCCTTGGTGATCATGTTCTTCGCGCTGTTCATGGAACGCGTGGAGACCCGGCTCAAGCACGTCGCGGTGCAGGAGAACGAAGTCGAGGAGTTCCTCGAGCAGGCACAGCCCAACGAGGTCAGGGCCCTTTACGGGCACGGCATCGGGCGCGCGCTCGAGCTTTTCCGGCTGCGCAGGCTCGGCGGGAAGGCGGCCAGGCTTCGCGCGCGGCGCGTGCGGAGTTAGGCTCCACGTTCGAGCGAGATCGTTCCAGGCACGCGCGCACGTTCGGCGTGCCGACGAGCGATCTCGCGCGCACGACCTAGACTGACGCGAAAAGTGATCGACGACACGGTCCTCGGCAGATGAGGATCGACGTCGTATCTCGATGAGGAGGCACCCGAGGTGGACGAAACCCTGGCCCGAGCGGGCATTTTCCAGGGTGTTGAGCCGGCAGCCGCCGAGGCGCTGGCACAGACCTTGGAATCCGTGGAGTTCCCTCGCGGGCATGTCATCTTCAACGAGGGTGAACCCGGCGACAAGCTTTACATCATCCAGTCCGGCAAGGTGAAGATCGGCCGCAAGTCACCTGACGGCCGCGAGAACCTGCTTGGCATCTTCGGCCCGTCCGACATGTTCGGCGAGCTGTCCATTTTCGACCCCGGCCCCCGGACGTCCAGCGCGACGACCGTGACCGAGGTCCGCGCGGTGACGATGGACCGCCCGGCGCTGCGGCAGTGGATCTCCACCCGTCCGGAGATCGCCGAGCAGTTACTGCGTGTGGTCGCCCGCAGGCTGCGCCGGACGAACAACATGGTCGCCGAGCTGATCTTCACCGACGTCCCCGGACGCGTGGCGCGCGCGCTGCTGCAGCTCGCGCAGCGGTTCGGCAGCCAGGAAGCCGGTCTGCTGCGGGTCACCCACGACCTGACGCAGGAAGAGATCGCCCAGTACGTCGGCGCTTCGCGCGAGACCGTCAACAAGGCTCTCGCCGACTTCGCGCACCGTGGCTGGCTGCGACTCGAAGGCAAGAGCGTCCTGATCCTGGACCCGGAGCGCCTGGCCCGCCGCGCCCGCTAGTCCCTTGCTTCACGCGCAATGAAGGGGCCTTTCATCGCAAATTTTGCGATGAAAGGCCCCTTCATTGCATCTGCGTGACCCAGCGCCGGAGAAACAACGAAGAGCCGGGCGCCACCCCCGACGTGGCGCACCGGCTCTTCGCTGTGCGCGGACCATCCCCCGACGATCCGCGCTCCCCGCCCTCCGGAACAAGGCCCCGACCCGTACGCCGGAGGGAGCTGGAGACTGTGTGGTTGTCGTACAACCATCCACGGCCATCGGCCGTGAACTCAAGTTCTTTCACTCTCAAGGACGCCATCTGCGTCGATTTGTTGCCCCGAATGACCCAGAATCGTCCGACTGTTACCCGATCGTGACGAACCGGGCCGGTTCATTGCCCGAAGTACCCGAATCCGGTGGTGACCAAACTTACCGCCACGGAACTGGTACTCGCGTACCAAAGTAGTTCATACTGGTACGCGTGTCCCAGTCTGTGTCCGCCTCCGCCGAGAGCCACCGCACCTCCCTCGCCGACTACCGAGCCGCGCTGACCGCGCCCGGATCCCGCGCGGCGGTGATCGCGTCCCTGCTCGCCCGCCTGCCGATCGCGATGATCGGCATCTCCGCGCTGCTCTACGTCCAGCGCGAGACGGGCTCCTTCGCCTCGGCCGGGCTGGTTTCGGCCGGGTCGCTGGTGGGCGTCTCGGTCGGCGCGGTCGTGCAGGGACGGCTCATCGACCGCTTCGGGCCGACACGGCCACTGCTGACCACCACGGTGTTCTTCGCGCTGGCGATGACCGGGCTGGTGTTCGCGATCGAGGCGCACGCGCCGACCCTCGTGCTGGTCCCGCTCGCCTTCGGCACCGGGATCACGGAACCGATGGTCGGCTCGGCTTCCCGGGCACTGTGGACACGGCTGCTGCCCGCCGGGCCGACGCGGAACGCCGCGTTCTCGTATGAGGCGATCAGCATGGAGGTCTTCTTCATCCTCGGTCCCGGGTTCGCCGGGCTGCTGATCGCCGCGCCGTGGGCTGGCACCGGCATCGTGGCCGGCTCGCTGACGATGATCGCGGGCGCGGTGCTGTTCGCGCTGAGCCCGACCGTGCGGGCCTGGGGACCGTCGCCGTCTTCGGGCGGCAAACTGCTCGGCGCGCTGGCCAGCCCCGGGATGCGCACGCTCGCGATCGCCGCGCTGGGCTTCGGCGCCGTGATCGGCTTCGTCGAGGTCGCCGTCCCGGCGGCCGCCGCCGAAGCGGGGAACACCTCCATCGGCGGGCTGCTGCTTTCGGCCTGGTCGGTCAGCTCGGTCGCGTTCGGCGTCGCGTACAGCCTGCGCCCGTGGCCGCGTCAGATGGGCCTGCGGCTGCCGGTGCTGCTGGCGGGCTTCGGCGCTTTGGTGGCGCTGCTCGCGCTGCCGGGTTCGCTCTGGGGCCTCGCGCTCGCCATGCTCGCCGCGGGCGCGCTCATCACGCCGCAGTCGACGACGCATTCGGCGGCCATCGAGATCGCCGCGCCGAAGGGCACGGCGGCCGAGGCGTTCGGCTGGGTGCTCACCGCGGTGACCCTCGGGCTGGCGTTCGGGCAGTCGATCAGCGGTTACCTCGTCGAGCACGCCGGGCACGAAGCGGCGTTCCTCGCCGCCGGCGCCGTCGGGTTCGCGCTCGCCGCGGTGGTGTGGCTGATGCGCGGCACCTTCCGCCCGCGGCCTTCCGGGCCCGTCGCCGAAGCCCCCGAACTTGTCGGTGCCGCCCGCTAACTTGCGGGCATGGACCTGACTGCCGACACCCGTTCCCTCTCGTCCGCCGTTTCCGCCGCCGCACGGTTGCTGTCGGCCCGCTCCGGTCTGCTCCTGCGCGCCGGACGGGAAGGCCTGACCGTCGGCGGCAGCGACAGCGAACGAGCGGTCCGCCTGACCAGCGACGCCATGGTCCACACCGATGGCGAGGTCGTCGTCCCGGCCGGGCCGCTCGCGGAAACGCTGCGGATGCTCGACGGCGACTTGGTGCGCTTGGTCCTCGAGGGATCACGGCTGGCCGTGCGCGTGGAAGGCGGCCGGTTCGCGCTTCCGTTGCTGAGCCGCGAACCGAACCTCCCGGACCTGCCGCCGAAGGTGTCCGAAGTGGACGGTCACGCGCTGGTGACCGCGTTGCGCACGGTCGCGGGCACGGCCGCCAAGGACGACGCGCTGCCGATGTTCACCGGCGTCCGCGTGCAGAGCTTCAGCCGTGAGCTGCGGCTGACGGCGTCCGACCGGTACCGGATGGCCGTCGCCACCCTCCCTTTGCGTTCCGAGGGCGAGCCGATCGACGCGCTCGTCCCGGCGGGCCTGCTGGCCGAGACGGCGAAGCAGGCTCGCGGCATCGTCGGCCTGCACGGCGACCGGACCAGGTTCGGGCTGAGCTGGGCCGGAGTCACCGTCACCACCGCCGTCCTCGACGCGGGATTCCTTTCGGAGAAGCTGATCGAGTCGTCCACTGTGGACACGACGGTCGAGGTCGCCGCCGACGCGCTGGCCGCCGCCGTGCGCCGGGTGGGCGTGTACGCGGACGAGCGCCGGGTGCTGACGCTGGAGGTCGGCGACTCGCAGCTGCGGCTCGCCAGTTCGAAGCAGGACACCGGTGAGGCCGAGGAGACCTTGAAGGCCGAGGTTTCGGGCGGCCGGACGTCGCCCTCCTTCCAGGCGCGCTACCTGCTGGACGCGCTGCAGGGTTTCGCCGGGGAGCGGGTGCGGCTCGACATCCAGCCCGGTATGCGGGCCTGCGTCATCCGCGCGGTGGAGCCGGGCGATGTGGAGCTGACGTATTACGTGATGCCGATGCTTCCGCGCTGACATCGGCCCCTACTGTCCACAAAGGACCTACCGAGGGCGAACGTCGTGTTGCGAAAGCCACTTTCGCAACGTTGAGGGTTGCGAAAGTGGCTTTCGCAACGGGGCGATGGCGGCGTAGGCGTGCCGAGGAGCGCAACGGCCTCGCCCTCCCGCGGATGTCGCGAAAGCCACTTTCGCGACGCCTGACGTCCCCAAAGTGGCTTTCGCGACGCCACCTCGGCGCTGAATCGCGACGCGGTCATCCCCTGCCGAACGCTATGAAAGGTCCTTTCCTTGCAAATTTTGCAAGGAAAGGACCTTTCATGGCATTTGGCGACTCAGGCGGAAGCGGCCTTCACAGCGGCCTCGATCTCACCGAACGAAGGGTTCACCATCGCCTTCGAGCCCACGAAGACCGTCGGCACGACCTCGTTCCCGTTCGCCACCGAACGCACCCGCGCGGCGGCGTCCGGGTCCTCCCAGATGTTGACCCGCTTCACGGTGAAGCCGCTCTTCGACAGCGGCCGCTCCAGCGCGGCGCAGAACCCGCATCCGGGGCGCCAGTAGAACTCGACCTCGACGTCACTCATTCGCCGTCCTCCGACCTCAGGTAGTCCAACTGTGCCTGCACACTCCACTCCGCGGGCGCCCACAGAGCCTTGTCGACATCGGCGTAGACGACCTCGACGACCTGACGCGGGGTGGCGTCCGCGCCGAGCGTCTCCAAGGCCGAACGCACCTGGTCGAGCCGTTCTTCCCGGTGCGCCAGGTATTCGCGCGCGGTCGCGGCCAGATCGGGCAGTTCCGGGCCGTGGCCCGGCAGGCCGATGGTGCCGCCGGGCAGCTCGATGAGTTTCCGCAGCGAGCGCAGGTAGTCGCCGAGGTCGTGCAGCACGGTGGTGCCGCGGCCGAGGATGGTGTCACCGGTGAGGATCTGCCCGTCGGACACCAGGCAGATCGAGTCGCCGGTGTGCCCTGGCGTGTGCAGCACAGACAGCCGGACGCCGCCCGCCTCGATCACTTCACCGTCCACAAGGGACTTCCCGCCGACGCAGAGCGACTCGTCGAAGGCCCGCACCGGCGCGCCGACGCGGTCGGCGAACCATGGCGCGCCCTCGGCGTGGTCGGGGTGGTGGTGGGTCAGGACGATCAGCTCGACGGCGCCGGTCTCCGCCAGCAGCGTCAGGTGCTCGACGTCCTCGTGGCCGGGGTCGACGACCACGGAACCGGACGCGCCGGATCCGCGCAGCACCCAGGAGTTGGTGCCCTCCAACGTCATCGACGACGGGTTGTGCTCCAGCAGCACGGAAGCCGTCGGCGTCACCTGGCGCAGCACGCCGTACGCGGGGGCACTCACGCGAGGTCCAGGATGACGCGGACCTTGTCGCCGTCGCGCACCAGCGTCGGCATGATCTTCGAGATCTCGCGTTCGACGGCCTGAGCCGCGGCCGCCGAGTCGAGCTCGGCCAGTTCCGCGAGCGTGATCCAGGTCGGGGGCATGAGCATGCGTCGCCCCTCCTTGGCGTCGGCGATGGCCTCTTCCGGCCGCTGCCAGCCGGAGCTGACGGCCTCGGAAGTGGCGCTGTCCGCGTCTTGCCCCTCGGGCAGCACGGCGACGAAGAAGCAGGTGTCGTAGCGGCGCGGTTCCTGCGGCGGGGTGACCCAGTTCGCCCACGGGTGCAGGAGATCCGCGCGCAGCGTCAGGCCGTTCGCCTCGAGGAACGCGGCGAGCGAGAGCTCTCGGGAGACCAGCTTTTCGCGGGCGTCGTGGTACGGCGTCGTGTCGGTGACGACGGTGTCCCCGGTGCTCGCGAGCAGCACGCCCGACTCCTCGAACGTCTCCCGCACGGCCGCGCACACGAGGGCGCGGGCCAGCGATTCGTCGCAACCGAAGCGTTCCGCCCACCAAGCGGGCTCCGGGCCCGCCCAGCTCACCGAGGTGTCGACATCGCGGGAATCCACGCCACCGCCGGGGAAGACGGTCATCCCGCCCGCGAACGGCATGCCCTTCACCCGATGCTGCAGGAAGACCTCGACGCCGCCGGCGCCGTCGCGGAGGAGGATCACGGTCGCCGCGTCCTTGGGCGTCACCGGCTCGCCGTCGGCGTTGGCCCGGGTGCCCACCCCGGCCCCCACCGGGATGTCGAATGTCAGTTCTTCAGCCACACCAGCAACCTAACATCGCAATTCGGCACCTGGTTGCGATCGTTGCGCGTGCAACTATCGCAACCAGGTGCCGAATTGCGTGGGACTTGCTACGACCAGCTCGAGCCGCTGCTGCGCGAAGCACCGTTCAGCCGGATCTTCGCCGCTTCGGCGCGCTCCCGTTCGGCGAGCTCGGCGTGCAGCTCGCGCAGGAGAGCGCGGTCGCGCTCGCTCAGGCTGGGGTCGTCGAGGTCGAGAGCGGGCAGCTCGACGACCTCGTGCATGCTCGGTTTGCCCGTGGCGATCTCGCGGCCCTTTTCCGGGTCCTCCTTGAGCGCCTGGCGCAGCTGCGCCACTTCGGCCGGGGTCAGGTCGGCCGTGCGCTCGGCGCGGGTCTCCGCCCGCGATTTGCGCGGCGGCGCCGTCTCCGGAGCGGGCGTCGCCGGCGCGGGCGCCTGCTGCACGATCGGCACCACCGGCGCGATCGGCTCGACCGGTTCGTGCGTACTGCTGCTGACCGGCCGCAGCCCATGCCTGCTCGGCTGCTCCTTGACCGGCTCGGGAGCCGGGGCGGGAGCGGGCGGCGGAGTCACCGGCTCGGACCGAAAGTCACTGGAATGGGTACTCCCGGTGACCCAGACAGGACTCGCGGCCGACGAAGCGGCCTGGTGGTACGCGGACCGCGCGACGCCGGGTCCCGCGACCTCGACGACCGAACGGATGCCCGCGCGGCGAAGCGCGGTGTCCACGCGGAACGCGACCGCGGGCGGATTGCCCTCCGGGCCGATCTCGACCAGGACGACCCGCTGCGGCAACGCACCGGGCACGCTGCCGGCGGGCGTATTCCGCCACACCGCGTGCACCGACCGGACGTCCGGCAGCACCTGCAGGGTGCGGTCGAGCGCCTCGGCGAGGCCGAATTCGGGCTGGTTCTCGCCGGTGAACCGGTGGGTGAGCACCGGCTCGTCCTCCTCGACGACCAGCAGGTCGTTCGCCAAGGTGGCGTCGGACCGGCTCATCTCGAGGACGAGGGCGAGTTCACGTTGTTCGGACGAGCCCACCGGGATCTTCCCCGCGATCAGGGTGCCGGTGGTGAGCTCCACCGCTTCGTCGATGTGCGCACGCGCGATCAGCTCACGCGCTTCGGTCAAAGCACTGTCGTCGATACGACCCGCCAGGGCCAGTAACAGGTTGTGCAGGCGCAGGGGCACCGAGAACCCGTCCATGGGCGGGCCGTCGTGGACCTCCACCATTGCTCTGCTCCCTCCCGGCTCGCCTGGTGGAGCGAGCGTTAAGCGGCGACCAGCCGACTTCCGGTGTCCACCGCACCCACACAGACGAGCTCGGAGTTGGCGAGCGCGGTGCGGTGATAGCCGGTGAGGTCGATGCTCGGCGGGAGAACCTCGACGCCGGGCTCCTCGTCACCCAGCACGCGCAGGACGCGCTGCAGTTCACCGGTCAGCCTCGGCAGCCCGTTCAGCGCCGTGACCAGGAGGACTCGTTTCGCCCCACCCTCGCCGACCACACCGAGGTGTCGCCAGCTTTGCCGCACTTCACCCACATCCGGCCGTCCCCGCAACGTCGCGTGGATCAATACGGACACAGAGTCGACGGAGTTCACCCATTCGGGCGCACTCTGCGTGAATGTGTACCTGGTCTCGGTGACGTCGTCTACCCCCAGGGTGGAACTCACCTGATGCCAGTCGGCGCCGTGAGGAATGAGCCCGGCGACTAGCAGGCGATATTCGGTTTGATCGAGGTCGATCCTGTGCTTAAGCAAAGACCTCGGCAGGGTCCGCGCGAGCGTCCCCATCGCGCCTTCGCCCAGCCAGTCACGGAACCGCCACAGGAGCTGGTCCGGCAGCCGTCCGGCCAGCCGGAGCAGGAGCTCGTGCGAGGACTTCTCGATGTCCGGGTCCATCACTTCACCTCCACGATCAGTTCGATCTCGACCGGCGCCCCGATCGGCAACTCGGCGACGCCGACGGCAGAACGGGCGTGGATGCCCGCCTCGCCGAAGATCTCGCCGAGCAGCTCGGACGCCCCGTTGATCACCGCGGGCTGACCGGTGAAGCCCTCCGCGGACGCCACGAACCCGACGACCTTGACCACCCGGACCACGTTGTCGATCCCGGCGACCGAGTCGACCGCGGCGAGGGCGTTCAGGATCGACGTCCGCGCGTACTGCTTCGCCTCTTCGGGACTGACCTCGGCGCCGACCTTGCCGGTCGCTTCGAGCTCACCCTTGACGAAGGGCAGCTGCCCGGACGTGTAGACGTGCGAACCGGTGCGAACGGCGGGCACGTAGGCCGCCAGCGGCGCGGCGACGGCCGGCAGTTCGATACCGAGCTCGGCGAGTCGATCGCTCCAGGTCATGGCTTCAATCCCTCAGTTCTTGGCTCGTTTGAGGTAGGCGACGTGCTGTTCGCCGGTCGGGTTCGGGAGCACGGTGACGAGCTCCCAGCCGTCCTCGCCCCACTGGTCGAGGATCTGCTTGGTGGCGTGGATCAACAGGGGGACGGTCGCGTACTCCCACTTGGTGGCGCTCATGCCCGGGAGCGTAGCCAAACCGGCAAGGGCGCCCGACACACATGCGGAAAACCCTCTCGCGACCGGTTCGCCGAATTCCCGTCGATGTGGTTCACTTCACACCTACTCGGGAGTAGATAGGACGCCGACATGCGGACGACGAAGTCCCTCGCCGCCACTTTCGTGGCCGCCGCCCTTGCCCTGGTCTGCTCTTCACCGGCCATCGCGGAGGAGGAACTCCCCGTCCCGTGGACGCTCGCCGCGGCGCTGCCCGCGCAGGCGGCGAATCCCGGCGGCCCGCCACCCGGCTCGAACGACTTCGGCTGCCGCCCGAGCGAGGCCCATCCGAATCCGGTGGTGCTCACCCACGGGCTCGGCGCCAACCAGACGGTGAACTGGCAGACGTTCGCCCCGCTGCTCAAGAACAACGGGTACTGCGTCTTCTCCTTGACCTACGGCGTTCCCGGGAAACCGCTGCCGATCTACCAGCCCGGCGGGCTCCTGCCGATGGAGCAGAGCGCGAAGGAACTTTCGTCGTTCGTCGACAAGGTGCTCGGCGCGACCGGGGCGTCCAAGGTGGACCTCCTCGGGCATTCCGAGGGAACGCTGATGCCTTCCTATTACGTGAAGTTCCTCGGCGGAGCGTCCAAAGTGGACAAGTACGTCAGCCTGACGCCACTCTGGGAGGGCACGACCTTGTTCGGCGCCTCGCAGCTGTACGCGCTCGCGGGCGCGCTGGGGCTCGCGGCCGGGTTCAACGGCGTCCTCGACCCGTTGTGCGGCTCTTGCCGCCAGTTCCTGCGCGGCTCGGAGTTCCTCACGAACCTGCGGTCGGGCAACGGCGTCTTCCAGCCGGGTGTGACCTACACGAACATCATGACCCGCTACGACGAGGCCGTCGTCCCGTACACGAGCGGCATGGGCAAGGGCCCGAACGTGAAGAACATCGTCCTGCAGGACGGCTGCCTGCTGGACCTGGCCGAGCACGCCGGCGTCGCCGCCGACCGCAACGCCGCCGGGCACGTCCTCAACGCACTGGACCCGGCGCATGCGAAACCGGTCCCCTGCGTGCCCGCGACCCCCATCGGGAGCTGACCCGGTCACCTGGGTCGTGAGTGGCGATTCGGGTTAGAACCCGAATCGCCGCTCACGACCACCTGTACCGCCCCGCTACCGTCACCTCCATGGAGACCTGGCGCATCATCGCGACCTCCTTGCTGGCGCTCGCCGGGCTGCCGCTGGTGCTGGTCCTGATGGCGAAGGCACGGGACCGCACGGACAGCTCGGGAGGCGTCGCGATCACCGGCGCGGTGGCCTTCGTGGTCCTCCTGCTGCTCGGTGTGGTGATGCTCACGGTGCTGCCCGGAGCTTTGACCTGGAGTCTTCTGGGATTGGTCGCGGCTGCGCTCGGCGTCATGATGCTGGCGAGCTGAAGGCTCAATTAGGGTGGGACCGGTGAGCACACCCCTTGCCGGCTGGACCGACGAACTCGCGAGAGCCAGGCTGCATTTCGTCACCGGTAAGGGCGGGACGGGCAAGACCACGCTCGCCGCCTCGCTGGGCCTCGCCCTCGCCAAGGGCGGGCGCCGCGTGCTGCTGATCGAGGTCGAAGGCCGCCAGGGCATCGCCCAGCTCTTCGACACCGAGCCGCTGCCGTACGCCGAGCAACGCATCGCTGCCGTCCCCGGCGGCGGGGAGCTGCGCGCCCTGCACATCGACGTCGAGGCCGCGCTCCTCGAATACTTCGAGATGTTCTACAACCTCGGCTTCGCGGGGCGGACGCTGCGGCGGATGGGCGCGATCGAGTTCGCGACCACGCTCGCGCCGGGTCTGCGTGACGTCCTGCTCACCGGGAAGATCAAGGAATGCGTCGGCCGGACCGAATCGGACGGCCGGCACACCTATGACGCCGTCGTCGTCGACTCGCCGCCCACCGGCCGGGTCGTGAAGTTCCTCGACGTCACCAAGGCGCTGACCGACCTCGCCAAGACCGGCCCGATCCGCGGCCAGGCCGACGGCGTCGTCCGGCTGCTGCATTCCGGCGAGACCGCCATCCACCTGGTGACGCTGCTCGAAGAGATGCCGGTGCGGGAAACCGTCGAAGCGGTCGCCGAACTCGACGGCGCGGATCTGCGCCCCGGCGCGGTGCTGGTCAACCGGGTCCGCCCGCCGCGGCTGCCCGCCCGTTCGGTGACCGCCGCCGCGGACGGCCGCGTCGACGCCTCGCGCGTCCGCGCCGGGCTCGCGTCGGCCGGGCTGAACCTGCCCGACAGCACCCTCGACGCGTTGGTCGAGGAGACCGTCGAGCACGCCGTGCGGGTCGCGGCCGAACAACGCGCCCGCGAGCAACTGGCCGAAGCCGATCTGCCGGGCCTCGAACTGCCGGACCTGACCGACGGGGTGGACGTCGCGGCGCTCTACGACCTCGCCGAGGCGCTGACCGAGCAGGGAGTGCGCTGATGTCGGACGTCCTGGAGATCGACAAGCTCATCGACGATCCGGAGAGCCGGGTCATCGTGTGCTGCGGATCCGGCGGGGTCGGCAAGACGACCACCGCGGCGGCGCTGGCGTTGCGCGCGGCCGAACGCGGGCGGCAGACGGTGGTGCTCACCATCGACCCCGCCCGGCGGCTGGCGCAGGCGCTCGGCCTGCGCGAACTGGGCAATCACCCGAAGCAGGTGCAGGTCGAGGGCTTCGAGCCCAAGGGCGAACTCTGGGCGATGATGCTCGACATGCGCCGCACCTTCGACGACATGGTGCGCGTGCACGCCGGCCCGGAACGCGCCGAGCAGCTGCTGCAGAACCCCTTCTACCAGACCATTTCCACGTCTTTCTCCGGCACGCAGGAGTACATGGCGATGGAGAAACTGGGGCAGCTCGCGGCCACCGACGAGTGGGATCTGATCATCGTCGACACGCCGCCGAGCCGCTCCGCGCTGGACTTCCTCGACGCGCCGACACGGCTTTCCAGCGCACTCGACGGCCGGATGATCCGGCTGCTCACCGGGCCCGCGAAGGCCGGCGGCTGGGGCCTGCGCAAGGTCGTCAACGCCGGGTTCTCGATGTTCGCGAAGGCCGTCTCGACGATCATCGGCGGCCAGTTGCTGACCGACGCTTCGGCGTTCATGCAGGCCTTCGACAGCATGTTCGGCGGCTTCCGCGAACGCGCGCGCAAGACCTCCGAACTGCTGCGGTCCGGCGGGACGTCGTTCCTGGTGGTGGCCGCGCCGGAGCCGGACGCGCTGCGCGAGGCGTCCTACTTCGTGGAGCGGCTTTCGGAAGAGAGCATGCCGCTGGCCGGGCTGGTCGCGAACCGGACGCATCCGGTGCTGGCCCCGTTGTCCGGCGCGGAGGCCATCGCGGCCGCCGAGCAGCTCGCGAAGGGCGAGGCCGGCGCGCCGCTGGCCGAAGCCGTCCTTCGCCTGCACGCGGATCGTGTCGCGCTGGCCGATCGAGAGACGCGGCTGCTCGCCAGGTTCACGCGGGCGCATCCCGAGGTCCCGCTGGTGCGGGTGCCCGCGCTCCCCAGTGACGTGCACGATCTCGAAGGCCTGCGCGACATCGGCGTTCGCCTCGCCACCCAGTCCTGAGTTTCCGTGAAGGACCCCTTCCCTACCTTGGACTCAGGGAAGAGATCCTTCACGGAATCATGATCACGAGACTCGGACGCGTACGTCTTCCTCTTCGTCGATCCCGGTGAAACTGCGCTTCGCCGCTTCAAGCAGGTCCGCCCAGCTGGTCACGTCCGGCCGCCGCCGCAGCAGCGCCCGCCGTTCCCGTTCGGTCATACCTCCCCAGATGCCGAAGTTGATCCGGCCATCGAGCGCCTCGGCGAGGCATTCCGTCCTGACCGGGCAACCGAGGCAGACCGCCTTGGCCCGGTTCTGTTCCGCCCCCCGGACGAACAAGCCGTCCGGATCGGTGTCGCGGCACGACGCATTGACTCGCCAGCTCGACTGGTTGGTTTCCATACCCCCAGCTCCCTACCCTGGTGTTCGACACACCACGGGAGGACGAAAAGCCTGCGCTCCTGCCCCCATGAGCGTGTCTCCCTGTGTGCTCACGTCGGTTGAGCCGACACCTCCCCGGTGCCGGTGCCTCCGTTCGGTCGAATGCGACTGCCGCTCGCACTCACCCGTCTGTCGGCTTTTTCATACGTGAGACGTTGACGGACTGTAGGGGCCCTCGGTTCCCCCCGCCAAGCCCTAGAATGCCTCCCGTTACCAGCCGTCACCACATGGGGTCGATTTCGTAATCAATTCCCCACCCACAGCGAGGCGACGTCACGGTGGGCTAACGGGTTCCGCGTACCCTGGTCCGCGTGCGCAAAACGGACGGTCTGCTGAAGCTCATTGGCCTTTGTGTGCTCGCGGGGGTGCTGGTCGCGGGGATGTTGTTCCCGGTGGCGGGTGCCGCGGGGGTGCTGTCGAACCAGGCGAGCGAGACCGTCGACAAGACGTCATCGGACCTCGCGGACATTCCGCCGCCACTGGTGACGACGATCACCGACAACACCGGCAAGCAGATCGCGACGCTGTACAAGCAGTTCCGCATCCCGACGACCGAGACCCAGATCAACGACGCCATGAAGTGGGCGCTGATCTCGGTCGAGGACAAACGCTTCTACGAGCACAACGGGGTGGACTGGAAGGGCACGCTGCGCGCCGCGGTCAGCAACAGCACCGGCGGGGACACGCAGGGCGCCTCGACGCTGACCCAGCAGTACGTCAAGAACTACCTGATCAACGTCGTCTACCGCGACGACAAGCCGGGACAGAAGCGCGCACAGGAACAGTCGGTCGCCCGGAAACTGAAGGAAGCCCGGATCGCGATCCAGCTGGAAACCAAGCTGAACAAGATGCAGATCCTGACCGGCTACCTGAACGTCGTCGAATTCTCGCGCGAGATCTACGGCGTCGGCGCGGCCGCGAACGCGTACTTCAACACGCCCGTCGAGAAGCTCACGGTGCCGCAGGCGGCGTTGCTGGCCGGTCTGGTGAACAACCCGGTCGTCAACGACCCGTGGAAGAGCCCGGCGAAGGCGACCGAGCGCCGCAACCTGGTGCTGGACCGCATGGTCGACAACCAGAAGCTCGCGAAGGCGGACGCGGAACGCTTCAAGGCCGAGCCGCTCGGCGTCGTCGAAGGCGGCCCGCAGAAGCCCGCGTCGAACTGCACCGGCGCCGGCCCGGAAAACGGTTTCTTCTGTCAGTACGTCGAGGACTATCTCCTCAAGAACGGCATGACGAAGGACGATCTCTACACCGGCGGCTACCAGATCAAGACCACTTTGGACGAACGGGCGAACCACGAAGCCAAGATGTCGGCCGAAGCCCAGGTCAAGAAGACTCAGGACAACGTCGCGAACACGCTCTCCCTGGTGAAGCCGGGCAAGCAACGACACGAAGTCGTGGCGCTGGCGGCGAACCGTGACTACGGACTTCACGAAGATCAGGGCCAGACGACCTTCGCGTTGCCTTCCGGCGTCTACAACACGGGCGGCGCGGGGTCGGCGTACAAGGTCTTCACCGCCGCCGCGGCGCTGGAAGCGGGCGTGGCCGGGATCAACAGTCCCCTTCCCGTGCCCGACTTCTACACCTCCCACGTGTTCGCCGGTGGTGGCCCCAGATGCGCCCCGACCGGACCGCCGATGCGTTCCCGCTGGTACTGCCTCGGCAACGCGGGTGACTACAACCCGGCGGGCGGCGCCATGTCGATGCAGCAGGCGCTGGCGACTTCGCCGAACACGGCGTTCGTGGCGCTCGAGGAAAAGGTCGGGAGCACGGGGCCGATCGTGGAGATGGCGCGCAAGCTCGGCATGCGCGACACCATGGCCAGCAACCTCGGCGGTGGCGCCGTCGACCCGAAATCCGACAATCCGGGTGCCAACGCCAGCCAGCTCCAGGCCTTCGGCCCGCGGCCCGGCTGGCCCGGGAACGCCTCGTTCACCCTCGGCCCGGCCCCGCTGAGCGGTCTGGAACTGGCGAACGTCGGCGCGACGATCATGAGCGGTGGCGTCTGGTGCCCGCCGACCCCCCTCGCCGGTGTCACCGACCGGGACGGAAAGCCGGTGCCCGTCAAGGAGGCCGCTTGCGAGCAGGTGGTGCCCGAAGGCCTCGCCAACACCCTCGCGGTCGGCATGAGCCGGGACAGCCAGCCCGGCGGGACATCGGCAGGCGCCGCGAGCGGCGCCCGGTGGAACCGGCCGGTGATGGGCAAGACCGGGACCACCCAGAGCAACGGCTCGGGAACGTACCTCGGGGCCACTCCGCAGCTCGCGGGCGCGGCGATGGTGTTCCGCCCGAAGGGTGGAAACGGCGGCCTGTGCTACCTCGGCCCGGGTAACGTGACCACTCGCGGCTGCGAAAACATGTTCGGCGGGAAGACGCCGGCGCAGACCTGGTTCGGGGCGATGTCGAAGATCCTCGAAGGCCAGGAGGCGCTGCCGCTGCCGCAGCCGGACCCGAGGTACATGGGCGGCGGACGCTGACCATGTTCACCAGCGCAAATCACGATGAGTCACAGGAATCTAACTTTGAGTGAGCGGCTGGCGGCTTAACGGGGAACAACGGCCGACGGGATCATGTCGACCGATCGCGAGGCCCCGCGCCGACCACGGAAGGTGAAGAAAAGAGGCCATTCCAGCGATTTACCGAGATCGCCGGAATGGGGGCGGACGATCACCACCGACGAGCACGTAAACTGGACATTGTGAGCACGCTCAGTAACGAAAGCACTTCGGGGGCGACGGTACGGCGCTTGGCCGTGGGAACCGTCGCCCTGGGAGCCGCGACCCTCGGTTACGCGGTCGGAATCGAAAGGCGCCGGTGGACGCTTCGCACCGCGGAGCTCCCGGTCCTCGCGGCAGGGGCGAAGCCCTTCACGATCCTCCACATCTCGGACCTGCACATGCTTCCCGGCCACGTGAGCAAGCAACGCTGGGTAGCGGCGCTCGACGAACTCGAACCGGACCTCGTCGTCAACACCGGTGACAACCTGTCACATCAGCAGGCCGTGCCGTCCGTGCTGCGCGCACTCGGCCCCCTGCTCGACCGGCCCGGCGTGTTCATCTTCGGCAGCAACGACTACTACGCGCCGAAGCCGAAGAACCCCGCCCGCTACCTCATGCCGAAGGGCAAGAAGAAGCGGATCCACGGCGAGCACCTGCCGTGGCGCGACCTCCGCGCGGCCTTCGTCGAGCACGGCTGGCACGACCTCACCCACGTCCGCCGCACCATCGAGGTCGCCGACCAGTACGTGTTCACCGCCGGCGTCGACGACGCGCACCTCCGCCGCGACCGCTACGCCGACATCGCCGGCCCGGTGGACACCGCGGCGGCCGTCCGCATCGGCGTCACACACTCGCCGGAACCCCGCGTGCTCGACGAGTTCGCGGGTGACGGCTACGACCTCGTCCTCGCCGGGCACACGCACGGCGGCCAGCTCCGGATCCCGGGCTACGGAGCGGTCGTCACCAACTGCGAACTCGACCGCACCCGCGCCCGCGGCGCGTCCCGCTGGGGCGCCCAGATGTGGCTCCACGTCTCCGCCGGACTGGGCACCTCCCCGTACGCCCCCGCCCGCTTCGCGTGCCCGCCCGAGGCGAGCCTGCTGACCCTCGTGCCACGGGGCACGACCAGCGCGAACCACCGGAAAGCAGCCCCCCGCAAAGCCCGAAACACCGTCCGCTAAACTTCTCCTCGACCCGCTAAGAAGTATCCGGGGTGTGGCGCAGCTTGGTAGCGTGCCTCGTTCGGGTCGAGGAGGTCGTGGGTTCGAATCCCGCCACCCCGACGTTGGATCGAAAGAGCCTTGCTTGCTTCGGCGAGCAGGGCTCTTTCGCGTTGCGGGACCTTGTCGTTTGCCGCGCATGCCCTGAAGGCCCCCTTCAGGATCACGCGTCCCCGGCGCACCAGAAGGCCCACGCGACAGGCGCCGACCACCGGCCAACCCCCGCCACTCCCAGGGGGGCGACCCCGAGGCCAGTCTATCGTCGAGGGGCGCCGGGGCCGGGTGAAAGCGGGGGCGGCGGAGGTGGTTGTCCACAACGGTGAGCGGGTGTGGACAACCGAGGGGTGCGCCGAGGCCCAAGGGGTTTCCCAATGCCTCATTTGAGACGCTCAGTGTCCCCAATGTGGCATTGGGGACACTCAACGTCCCCAGTGCCACATTGGGGGCACCAGAGAGGGAGGCTCCGAAAAGGCCTCAGCGAGTGGCCACCAATTCGGTCCAGCATTGCGCGAAGTCCCCATCGCCGGAGCGCGCCCAGGACCAGGCCGAGCGGGCGGCCGAAGCGAGTTGGTCGCGGTCCGGGGTCGTCGCGGTTTCCAGCGCCGTCACCAGACGCCCCTCCACGTACGTCGCCAGCGCCCGGTACGTCGTGTCCGTGCGGTAGCGGGTTTTCGTTCGCACGTCGGTGAAACCGGCGGCCGTGACCGCGGCGGGCAACGAGCGTCCGGCGAACGGGTCACCGCCGGCGCGGCGGCACAACAGATAGTGTCCGCGAAGGGCGGCATCGACGTTCGCCGTCTTCGGCCGCAGCCGCGCACGACTCCAGTCCGATGTGGACAGTGCGAGGGTTCCGCCGGGTTTGAGGACCCGCCGGATCTCCGCCAGCGCGGCACCCGGCTCACGCAGGTGCTCGAAGACGGCGTGCGCGAAGGCCACATCCACCGAAGCGTCGGCGAACGGCAACGCGCACGCGTCGCCCACCACAAAGTCCACTGTGGACTTTCTGTGCCCGTTGTCGATACCGAGGGTGATCGATCCTGGCCCGCAGCCGACGTCGACGCATCCCATCCCCGGCCCGAACAGCGGTTGCGCGAACACGGCCCGTTCGACCGCCTGGCGCGCGAACCGCGCGGACACCGCGGCGCGCGGCGGGTTTCCCTCCAGCACCCCGCACACAGTACGGCTCCGGAGTGGCAGGATCGAGGGGTGAGCACGCAGCCAGGCACTGAATATCCGTCCGCGGCGGTCCCGGACCGCCTGTTCGACGACGCCGAAGCCGAGGCCAGGTGGCGGGCCCGCTTCCGAGCGCCGCGCATTTCGGTCCCCGAGTGGGCCATCGACGCCCCCGACGCGAACATCTACGTCTCCAACGCCAGCGGCGTTTGGGAGGTCTACTCCTGGGACCGGGCGACCGGCGAGCACCGCCGCGTCACCGACCGGCCGAACGGCACCATGCACGCCACCCCGTCCCCAGACGGCCGCTGGATCTGGTGGTTCGACGACACCGACGGCGACGAATTCGGTTCCTGGGTCCGCGAACCGTTCGCGCCGGGGGCCGCCGCCGAACGCGCGGTGCCGGACGTCCACGACGGCTACCCCGCCGGGCTCGAGATCGGCACCAAGGTGGTCGCCGTCGGCGTCTCCACCGACGACGGAAGCGAACTTTTCGCCCATATCGACGGCAAGACCGCCAGTTTCTACAAGCACGAGGACGACGCGGGGATCGCCTCGCTGTCCCGCGACGAGTCGTTGCTCGCGATCTCCCATTCCGAGCACGGTGATTCACGACACCCCGCGCTGCGCGTCCTGTCGACCGACGGCTTCACCGCGGTCGCCGACAAGTGGGACGGCGAGGGCAAGGGCCTCGGCGCGCTCGAGTTCTCGCCGGTCGCGGGCGATCAGCGGTTGCTGGTGCTGCACGAGCGGCGCGGTCGCGAAGAACTCCTGATCTGGGACACCGCCGCGGACACCGAGCGGGAGATCGAGCTCGACCTGCCCGGCGAAGTGGTCGCGGGCTGGTATCCGGACGCGCGGGCGTTGCTGGTCGTCCACTTCCACCAAGGCCGCAGTTCCCTTCACCGGTACGATCTCGCGAGCGGCGAATTGTCCTCTTTGGACACACCGCCGGGCAGGATCGGCGGCGCGGGCGTGCGGCCCGACGGCACCGTCGAGTACTCGTGGTCCAGTGCCGCGCAGCCGACGGCGGTGCGCGCGCGGACGGCCGATGGCGCCGACTCGGTACTCCTCGAGCCGCCGGGCGATCGGGCTCCGGAATCGGCCCCGGTCACCGACGCGTTCGTCGAAGGGATCGGCGGGCAGATCCACGCACTGGTCTCACGTCCGGCCGACGCGCCCGAGGGTCCGCTTCCGACGGTCTTCTCCTTGCACGGCGGGCCGCATTCAGCCGACGAGGACCGGTTTTCCGCGTACCGCGCCGTCTGGCTCGACGCGGGATTCGCCGTCGTCGAGGTCAACTACCGCGGCTCGACCGGCTACGGCTCGGCCTGGCGTGACGCCATCGAAGGACGTCCGGGCCTGACCGAGCTCGAAGACGTCGCCGCCGTCCACGACTGGGCGGTCCAAAGTGGACTCGCGGACCCGGCCAAATGCGTGGTGAACGGCGCTTCGTGGGGCGGTTACCTGAGCCTGCTGGCACTGGGCACCCAGCCGGCGCGCTGGGCGGCCGGCATCGCCGGAGTTCCCGTCGCGGATTACGTCGCCGCGTACGAGGACGAGATGGAGCAGCTCCGCTCCTTCGACCGGGCGCTGTTCGGGGGTTCGCCGGAGACGGTGCCTGCGGTGTACCGGGAATGCTCGCCGATCACCTACGTCGAGGCCGTGACGGCGCCGGTGCTGGTGCTCGCCGGGGACAACGACCCGCGCTGCCCGATCCGGCAGGTCGAGAACTACCTCGACAGGCTCGCGAAGCGGGAGATCCCGTTCGAGTTCTACCGGTTCGACGCGGGCCACGGGTCGCTGGTGATCGCCGAGACGGTCAAGCAGACCGCGATCGAGGTGTTCTTCGCGCTGCGGGCGGTCGGGCTCCGCTGACGTGCCATGAAAGGTCCTTTCCTTGCAAATTTTGCTAGGAAAGGACCTTTCATGGCACCCGGCGAGCGGGTCAGCGCTCGGAGAAGAGCGTCCCGCCCGCCGCCCAGTGTTCGGTGGGAATCTCGTTGATCGTCACCCAGACGCCTTCGGGCTTGCCTCCGCAGGTGCGGACGAAGGCATCGGTCACCTCGCGTACGAGGGCTTGCTTCTGCTCGGCTGTGCGGCCGGGGAACATCGAAACGCTGATCATCGGCATGGCCGGAACTCTAAAGGCCGCGGTCGTGCTTCCGGAGCCTGTCCACCGCGTAGGCGTCGCCCTCGAAGGTGAGGCGGACGGCGTCGCGGCCGAAGACGAACAGCAGCAGCTCGATCGGCGCGCCGATCACGGTCACCGTGTCCGGACCTTCCTTCACCAGCGCTTCGCGACCTTCGGGGGTCTTCAAGATCACGCCGACCGGCGATTTCCGCAGGTTCAGCTTCGAGGCCTGCTTCGCCGATTTCCACGCCGCCGCGTCCCGCGCGGGTTCGGCCGGACGCGGCTCCCAGCCGGACTGCCCTCGGCGGACGTCCTCGTGGTGCACCAGGAATTCCGGGCCGTTCACCAGTTCGTCGAGCGCGCCGATCGACGTCGGCCAGAACCAGGCGGGGCCCGACCGGACCTTGCCGACGACCTCGGACCAGGGCTGCGCGGCGTAAGAGTCCTGCACCCGCTGCGTGTACGACGCCAGCGCCGGGACCAGGATGCCGGGCGCCGCGTCGGGCCGCCGCTCGCGGACCAGCAGATGCGCCGCGAGATCCCGCGTCTTCCAGCCCGCGCACAGAGTCGGCGCGTCCGGGCCGACCTCTTCGAAAAGCTCGCTCAACGCACGACGTTCGTCTCCGGCGACTCCCATAGACCCCGACGTTACGCGCCGGTAGAGCCAGGGGAAATCCGGCGTGACGCAGGGCACCCGGCTCAGTGATGGAACGCGGTCCGCTGTCGCGGGCCGTGATCGAGTTCGGGCAGCAGGCGCCGGAGGTCGGCGAGTAGCAGATCCGCGAGGTCATGCGTGAAACCGTTGCGCACCACGATCCTCAGCACCGCGAGATCGGTCCGGTGCGCCGGGAACGTGTACGCCGGGACAAGCCAGCCACGCTCGCGAAGCCGCCGCGATACGTCGAAGACGTCGAAGCTCTCGACGTCCGCCTTCGTCGTGAAGGCGAACACGGGCAGCTGATCGCCTCGCGTCAGCAGTTCGAACGGGCCCAGCTCGGCGATCCCGTCCGCCAGCTGGGTCGCCACGTCACGCGAAGCCTGTTGCACGGCACGGAAACCTTCACGGCCGAGCCGGACGAACGTGTAGTACTGCGCGGCCACCTCGGCGCCGGGGCGCGAGAAGTTCAGCGCGAAAGTCGGCATGTCGCCACCGAGATAGTTGACGTTGAAGACGAGCTCCTCCGGCAGCGCGGCCTTGTCACGCCACACCACCCAGCCGACGCCGGGGTAGACCAGCCCGTACTTGTGCCCGGAAGTGTTGATCGACGCCACCCTCGGCAGACGGAAGTCCCAGGTCAGCTCGGGGTCGAGGAAGGGCGCGATCATCGCGCCCGAAGCGCCGTCGACGTGCACCGGGATGTCCCAGCCGGAGCGTTCCGCCAGTCCGTCGAGCGCGGCCACGATCTCGGCGACGGGCTCGTAACTGCCGTCGAAGGTGGACCCGAGGATCGCGACGACGCCGATGGTGTTCTCGTCGCACCGGGCGATCGCCTCGTCCGCGGTGAGGTGGAAGCGGTCGCCGTCCATCGGCACCAGCCGCGGCTCGACCTCCCAGTATTCGCAGAACTTCTCCCAGCAGACCTGGACGTTCGCGCCCATCACCAGATTCGGCTTCCCGGTGCGGCCCAGTTTCGACCAGCGGCGTTTCAGCGCCATCCCGGCGAGCATGCAGGCTTCCGACGAACCGGTCGTGGAGCAGCCCATGATCGCGGTGGGATCGGGCGCGTGCCACAGGTCGGCGAGGATGTTCACGCAGCGCCGCTCGAGTTCCGCGGTCTGCGGGTACTCGTCCTTGTCGATCATGTTCTTGTCGACGCATTCGGCCATCAGCTCGCGGGCCTGCGGCTCCATCCACGTGGTGACGAACGTGGCGAGATTCAGCCTGGCGTTTCCGTCGAGCATCAGCTCGTCGCGCACGAGCTGGAGCGCGGTGTCGGGAGGCAGCGGGTCTTCGGCGAGGTTGTCGTGCGGGAGGCGGATGCCCGCGGCGAGCGCGGGATACGCGCCGGCGTGCAGCGGGTTGGCTCCGCCCTTGCGATCCGGATCGGTCGCCTTCCCCTTGTGCAGCACCATGGACCGAACGTAGCCCGGCAGCGTGAAACCGGCACTCGGACTCGCCCGCCGCCAAGTGCAATGAAGGGGCCTTTCATAGCAAATTTTGCTATGAAAGGCCCCTTCATTGCACGCTAGAGCGGCGCGAGAGGGCGGGTCAGGCCTGCTGCGCCTGCCACATCCAGTGCGCCTTCTCGAGCTCCTGGGTGATCTCGATGAGCAGGTCCTGGGTGACCAGGTCGCTCTTGTCGGTCTCGTCGATGCGCTTGCGCAGCCGCTCGATCAGCGTGGCGAGGATGTCGACGATCGCGGCGACCGTGGCCTCGACGGACTGCCAGTTGTCGGGGTAGTCCGGCAGGCCGGAGCTCTCCACGACGGCCTTCGCCTGGCCGTTCGGCGAGATGCCGATGGCGTTGGCGCGCTCGGCGACCTCGTCGACGTACTGGCGCGCGGTGGCGACCAGCTCGTCGAGCTGCAGGTGCGCGCTGCGGAAGTTCGCGCCGACGACGTTCCAGTGGGCCTGCTTCGCGATCAGCGACAGGTCCACCAGATCGACCAGCGTGGCCTGCAAGGCGTTACCGGTGATCTCCTTGTCGGCTTCGCTCAGCGGACTCTTGATCGGAGACTTGCCCATATTCGGTCTTCCTTTCAGAAACTAGCCGGTTCGGGAATGGACCTGCCGCGGTCGGGATCAGACCGTCGCGGACAGTGCGACCTCGATGTTGCCGCGGGTCGCGTTCGAGTAGGGGCACACCTGGTGCGCCTGCTCGACGAGCTGATCGGCCTGCGCCTGCTCCAGGCCGGGCAGCGAAACGTTGAGCGCCACCCCGAGACCGAAGCCCTCGCCCTGCTTGAGCACGCTGACCTCGGCGGTCACGGTGGAGCCGTCCAGCGTCACCTTCGCCTGGCGCGCGACGAGCTGCAACGCGGAGTGGAAGCAGGCGGAATAGCCGGCGGCGAAGAGCTGCTCGGGGTTCGTCTTGTCCCCGCCCGGCCCGCCCATCTCCTTCGGGACCGCCAACGACTCGTCGATGACGCCGTCAGAGGACGTGACCTCACCGTTGCGGCCGTCGCCGCGAGCGGTGGCAACAGCGGTGTACAGAGCCTCAGCCATTCTTCGCCTACCTCCTGGTCTCAAGACACGCCCCGTTGAGCGTCTCTTCGGTGTCAACGTCCCGCAACCGCGAAACCTTGCCACCCCATGGCAGGCATCACGTCCGGGAATTACCCGGACGACGACGGAGGCAAACCGGCTAGTGACCGGCGCGACTCAAGGCGAACTCGGCGACCTGGGTTCCGATCAGGCGAAGGGTGCGGACGCTCTTCTCGTCCGAGGCGCCGCCCGCTTCGTCGAACTTGGTCTCCGCGGTGTTGATGGAACCACCCAATGGGGTGGCCCAGCCGCGCAGCGCGTGCGTGATCGTGCGCAGCTGCTCCAGCGTGGTCACCGCCGCCTGCCAGCCGAACGCGACGGCGGCGAGGCCGACCGCGCGGCCGTCGAGGTACGGACGGGCGTCGTCACGGAGGTCTTCGACGTAGTCCAGGGCGTTCTTGACCAGGCCGGACAACGCGCCGTGGTAGCCGGGCGAGACCACGATGATCCCGTCGGCGCGGCGGATCGCCTCGACGAGGCGCACGGCCCTTTCGTGCCGTTCCTCCAACGCGGTGTCGTAGAACGGCAACACCAGTTCTGGACCGGAGATCAGTTCGGTGGTGACTCCCGCTTCGGCCGCGCTACCGAGCGCGATGCGCAGCGCGCGCTCGGATTGCGAGCCCTCCCGCAGAGAGCCGCCGATACCGAGGACATGCACCGCGTTCGTCGAAGTCACGCTTTCGAGGCTAACCCCTCTACTTAAGTGGAGGACCAGGATCTGGAACGGAGGTCTGCGTCACACCCGTTCGCCGCAACGGCGCCGGCTCCCGCTGGACGGCATACCTACTCGAAAGTAACCTGACCGGAAGCCCCCAGGAGGAAGTATGGCGATACCGCTCCAGATCCGTGCCGAGGCCGCGTTTTCGCAGCTGGCGTTCTGGCTCCCGAAGCCGGTCAGAAGGGCCATCGCCGGGCCGCCGCTCCGCCTCGACGGCCAAGAACTCGCGCTGGACGCCCAGCTCCTGCTCCGCCTGCAGAAGCTTGCGAAGGCCTCGCTGGTGCGGGGAAGCGTCGAAGAGTCGCGCAGCATGCTCCTGGCGAGCAGGCATCTGGTCAGCGGGCCGACGATCGAACCGGTCGCCACCCGGGAACTGCTCATCCCGACGGGTGACGGCGACGTGCCCGCCACGCTCTACACGCCGGCAGGGCTTCCGGATCCGTCCGGGCTGCTGGTGTTCTTCCACGGCGGCGGCTGGGTGGTCGGCAGCCGCGCCTCCCACGACAACACCGTCCGCTACCTGGCGAAACAGGCGGGCGTGCGGGTTCTTTCGGTGGAGTACCGGCTCGCGCCGGAGACTCGGTTCCCCGGCGCCACCGAAGACGCGATCGCGGCGTTCGAGTACGCCTTCGCGAAGGCACGCGACCTGGGCGCCGACCCGGCGCGCATCGCCGTCGGCGGTGACAGCGCGGGCGGGAACCTCGCGGCGGTCACGGCGCAGCAGGCGGTGAAACGTGGCGGCGGAGTCCCGGCGTTCCAGCTGCTGTTCTATCCGGCGACCGATTTCACCGTGCGCCGCCGCTCCCGGGAATTGTTCGCGGAGGACCTGTTCCTCACCGATACGGATATGACCTGGTTCGAAGGACATTACGTGCCGAAAGGCACCGATCTGTACAACCCGAAACTGTCACCGCTGCACGGCGACGTTTCCGGATTGCCGCCCGCGTATATCGCGACGGCCGGTTTCGACCCGCTGCGCGACGAGGGCGAGGCTTACGCGGAGAAATTGCGGAAGGCAGGGGTCCCGGTGGCGCTCAGCCGCCAGCCGGACCTGATCCACGGGTACATCAACTTCCTCGGCGTCGGACGGCGGTTCCGCGAGGCGACGGCCGAAGCGGCGGGAGCCCTGCGGCTGGGCCTCGCACCGAAGTGAAAGCCGGAGCCCGAGTGAGGAGAAATGTCCCCACTCGGGCTCCGGCCCCCATATCGTGGCCCGCCGCCCTGCACGGCGAACCCTGACGACTCTCGACCGAACTACGCCTGTCTCTCGGTAGCGCGTCAGCGCGCGGAAATATCAGGGCGTGGGAAGCGGAACGGGCGGGACCGGCAGCGGCGGGACAGGAAGGCCGCCGAGCAGCCCGGCGAGAATGCCGGTCACCGCCGTGAGCAGGGCTTTCACCAGGTCACTGACGATCTTCAGCGGTCCGGGCAGGTCCGGAAGCGACGGGATCGGCACCGGCAACGGCGGCAGCTGACGGGCCTTGGCCGCCGGGTCGGCCAGCAGCCTGCTGGACTCGACGGAACGGCCCTGTGCCAGGTCGCCGAGCTTCTGGGTCTCGGTCTGGATCTGGTAGCGCTTACCCGCGGCGATGTCGCCGAGGACGGGGCTGAGCTTGTCCAAGTCCGCCCGCGTCTTGGCGACGTCTCCGGCGTAGGCCACCTTGGTGAGGCCGTCTCGCATCTGCAGCACCTGCGCGGCGAGTGCCTGTGTGTTCGACGAACCCTTTCCACCATCGGTGCTAGCCGTCGCGGCGCCGGCTGAGGCCACCGCCAACAGACTGCCTGCGGCGACCGCGGCAATCGTCCGGGCAATGTTGCCTTTCATTCCCTTACCTCCTGGCCTCTGGGACCTGACGAGGTAAATCGATACCCGCCGTATCGGCCGAACACCACCCGATCACCGGTTAGGACAGTTTTCTAACCCTTACGTGCCGGATTCATTCCAGGGGAAGACCCCCGCAATTGATTAACGTCGAAATCTTGTGCTTCCCCCTGAAGATCATCCTTTTCCCGCCGTTTTATGACCACCTGTGACCGATCGACCCGGTAGTGCGGTTCGTTCACCCACAGCGGTGTAAACGGTGATCGTTTCGCTTCATCACTCCGTCGGACAGGCGTGTCGCGCTGCTCCACTCGGGTTGTCCCCCACGCACGCCACGCCACCTTCTGGTTTCACATGCGAGTGGGGACATGGGAACGCCCCCGGTGCGGGCACCGGGGGCGTTCAGTGGTGGGAGCAGCCTCTCAAAGGAGGTCTTCTACTCGCGGAAGGCGTCCGCGACCTTGTCGCCGAGGTCCTTGTCGACGTTTCGCCAGTACTCGAAGACGCGCTCGAGCACCGGACGCGAGACGTCGTTCGAGGCGTGGCCGATGATGTTGTTCGCGAGCCGCTCACGCTGCTCGTCGTCCATCACCTCGCGGACGAGCGTGCCAGGCTGGCCGAAGTCGTCGTCCTCGGCGTGGAGCTTGTACGCCGACCGGATGACCTCGTCCTCGACCCCGTAGCCCGAGGCGGTCTCGGAAGCGATCTCCGCGCTGGCGTGCGGGCCGCCGTAGGAGTTCGGCGCGTACACCGGGTCGCCCGGGTTGTTGTAGCGCATCGCACCGTCGCGCGAGTAGCTGTTGACCGGGGATTTCGGCGCGTTGACCGGCAGCTGCGTGTAGTTCGCGCCGATCCGGTAGCGGTGGGCGTCCGGGTACGCGAACAGGCGGCCCTGCAGCATCTTGTCCGGCGACGGGCCGATGCCCGGCACCAGGTTGGACGGCTCGAACGCGGCCTGCTCGATCTCCGCGAAGTAGTTCGCCGGATTGCGGTCGAGCACCCAGCGGCCGACCTTGATCAGCGGGTAGTCGCCCTTCGGCCACACCTTGGTCAGGTCGAACGGGTTGAAGCGGTAGTCCGCGGCTTCGGCGTACGGCATCACCTGGACGTACAGCGTCCAGCTGGGGTGGTTGCCCTGCTTGATGTTCTTGAACAGGTCGCGGATGTAGTAGTCCGAGTCCTCGCCCGCGATGCGGTCGGCGTCGGCCTGCGGCAGGTAGCCGATGCCCTGGTCGGTCTTGAAGTGGTACTTGACCCAGAACTTCTCGCCGCCGGCGTTCTCCCACAGATAGGTGTGCGAGCCGAAGCCGTCCATCTCGCGCCAGTTCGACGGGATGCCGCGGTCGCCCATCAGCCAGGTGACCTGGTGCGCGGACTCGGGCCGCAGCGTCCAGAAGTCCCACTGGATGTCGTGGTCGCGCAGGTGGTTGTCGGCGCGGCGCTTCTGCGAGTGGATGAAGTCGGGGAACTTGATCGGGTCGCGGATGAAGAACACCGGGGTGTTGTTGCCGACGAGGTCGTAGTTGCCCTCGGAGGTGTAGAACTTCACCGCGAAGCCGCGCGGGTCGCGCCACGTGTCGGGCGAGCCGTTCTCACCGGCGACCGACGAGAAGCGGACCAGGCTCTCGGTGCGCACGCCCGGCTGGAACAGGGCGGCCTTCGTGAACTGGCTGACGTCTTCGGTGACCTCGAGGAATCCGTGCGCGCCACCGCCCTTGGCGTGCACGACGCGTTCCGGCACGCGCTCCCGGTTGAACTGGGCGTTCTTCTCGATCAGGTAGTGGTCCTGGAGCAGGATCGGGCCGTTGGCGCCCACCGTCAGCGAGTCGTTGTCGCTCGCGACGGGGATGCCCACGTTGTTCGTGGTCGGCAAGCTCACGCAGTGCCTCCTTGTTCGTGGTGGTGGAGCGGTCAGCTGCCTCCACCCTCCCGCTCAATCTGGAATCAGTCAAGAAAACACCCCGGGTCGGGTGACGGGCACCGCGAAATAAAGTTGCACGCGCGTACCAAGTTACGTTCTCATCGGACGTATGGCCCTCGCTCCGTACCGTCGCGTGTTAGCCGTGCCCGGAGTTCCCAGCTCGATGCTGCTGATGTTCCTGGCGCGGCTCCCGATGACGGCCATGGGCGTGACGATGACGCTGTACGTGGTCAACGACCTCGGCCGCGGCTACGGCGCGGCCGGGCTGGTCGGCGCCGCCACCACCCTCGGCAGCGCGATCGGGGCACCGCTCGTCGGCCGGTACGTCGACCGCTACGGGCTGCGGCCGGTGGTCGCGATCTGCGGGCTGGCCTCGACGACGTTCTGGATCAGCGCGCCGCATCTGCCGTATCAGGTGCTGCTGGTGGTCGCGCTCCCCGCGGGTGTGCTGTCGGTGCCCGCCGGAACACTCGCACGGCTGGTGCTCACCGCGCTCGTGCCGCTGGAGCAGCGGCGGGCGGCCTACTCGCTGGACACGATCCTGGTGGAGGCGTCGTTCATGATCGGGCCGTCGGCCGGGATCATGGCGATCACGCAACTGCCCGCGGTCTACGCGCTCACCGGTATCGGAGTCTGCTTCGCGCTTTCGGCGACGCTGATCTACCGGCAGAACCCGCCGATCCGCGCCGAAGCCGACGCCGGCGTGTTCACCGGGGAGCGGCCGACGGTGCGAAGCTGGCTCACCGGACGGCTCGTGATGGCGATGTTCATCGCCGCCGGCGCGCTGTTCTGCCTGGTCGGTATGGAACTCGCCGCCTTGGCGACGCTGCGCGCGAGCGGCGACATCGCCTGGTCCGGATTGTTGATCACGGTGATGTGCGTCGCGTCCGTGCTCGGCGGCGCGATCCACGGCGCGGTCCGGCGGTCGCTCTCGCAGGGCACGCTGATGCTGCTGCTCGCGGTGCTCACCCTGCCGGTCGGGCTGATCGCCGGGCCGTGGTGGCTGCTGGCGATCGTGCTGTTCCCGAGCAACGTGCTGTGCGCGCCGACACTCGCGGCGAGCACGGAGACGGTCAGCGCGGCGGCGCCGCCGCGGGTGCGCGGCGAGGCGATGGGCCTGCTGGACGCGGCCAGCCGGATCGGCCTGGCGATCGGGAGCCCGATCATCGGGTTCGTGATCGACCATTCCAGCCCGGGCTGGGGATTCGCGGCCTCGGCGCTGGGCGCGCTGATGATCGCCGCGGTCGGCCTGTTCTGGCGTCGCTCCCGCACCCCCGCCCGGGTGCCCGCGCTCACCTCCTCCTGACGCGATTCGGCACCTGGTTGCGATAGTTGCGCACGCATCCATCGCAAGCAGGTGCCGAATTGCGGGAGACGAGCTAGGCGCAGACCTTGCGGAGGGTGTCGACCCGCTCGATATTGCGTTTGGTCCAGTCCGCGATCTTGCCCGCGTCCTGGATGTTCTCCTTCTGGACCTGCAGATACGAGTCGGCCATGCCGGTGAGCGCGCCCGCCACGTTCTGCTCGCCGACGCTGTTCGCCAGCTCACGCAGGCGCTTTTCCTTGTCCGCGGCCCGCTCCTTGATGGTCGCCGGGTCCGGGTTGAGGTCGACGAGGCTGAGTGCCTCGGCGCACGCGCCGACCTTCGTCGCGGCCTTGTTCGTCTGATCGACGGCGTTCGTGACCTCGCTGCAGCCCGCCAGCGCGAGTCCGGCGGCCGCCAGGAGCGCCGCGATTCCCAACCTCTTCATGACGACCACAGTAGCGAGAAACGTGGGTGGTATGTCGGGTTCCCCCGGCACACCACCCCGCTTCACCCCTTGACGCAGACGACCTGCTTCAGATGCGCGACCACCTCGACGAGGTCGGTCTGAGCCTTGATCACCGTTTCGATGTCCTTGTACGCGGCCGGGATCTCGTCCACCACGCCGGAGTCCTTGCGGCATTCGACGCCGGCGGTCTGCGCGGCGAGGTCTTCGGCGGTGTACAGCTTCTTGGCCTTGTTCCGCGACATCCGGCGGCCCGCGCCGTGCGACGCGGACTGGAAGGACGACGCGTTCCCGAGGCCGCGCACGATGTACGAACCGGTGCCCATGCTGCCCGGAATGATCCCGAGGTCACCCGAACCCGCGCGGATCGCGCCCTTGCGGGTCACCAGCAGATCGACTCCGTCGTAGGTCTCTTCGGCGACATAGTTGTGGTGACAGCTGATCGCGTCGTCGAAGGTCGTCTGCGGCACGACGTCCTTCAGCGCCTGCTTCACGAGCGCGACCATGGTGGCGCGGTTGCGCGCCGCGTAGTCCTGCGCCCAGAACAGGTCCCGCCGGTACGCCTGCATCTCCGGCGTGCCGGCGACGAACACGGCGAGGTCCGGATCCGGCAGGTCCGCGTTGTGCGGCAGCTTCCGCGCGACGGCCATGTGCCGTTCCGCGAGTTCCTTGCCGATGTTGCGCGAACCCGAGTGCAGCATCAGCCATACGCGGCCTTCGTCGTCGCCGCCCTGTTCGAGGCAGACCTCGATGAAGTGGTTGCCGCCACCGAGGCTCCCGATCTGACGCGACGCGCGGTCGTGCAGGTCCTGGACGCCGGGATGCAGGTCGCCGAAGGACTTCCAGAACGCGTCCCAGCCACCGACACCGTGCACCTTCGCCGGGTTCACCGGGGTCTTGTGCAGGCCGAAGCCGACCGGGACGGCCGATTCGATCCGGCGGCGGAGCTTCAGCAGGTCGTCGGGCAGATCGGCGGCGGTGAGCGAGGTCCGTACCGCGCTCATCCCGCAGCCGATGTCCACGCCGACGGCGGCCGGGGACACCGCGTCGCGCATCGCGATCACGCTGCCGACGGTCGCGCCCTTGCCGTAGTGGACGTCGGGCATGACCGCGACGCCGTGCACCCACGGCAGGTTGGCGACGTTGTGCAGCTGTCGCATGGCCTGGTCCTCGACCGATGTGGGGTCCGCCCACATCCGGATCGGAACCCGCGAGCCTTCGACCGCCGTGTACATGATTTTCCCTTCGTGGAAACGTTTGCCGCCACAGAGCATGCACCGGCCGAAGGCCCCCGACAACGCAATTAGTCACCTACTTGCCCCCGACCGCGATCAGGCGCCGGAGGGCGTACCGGCAAGTAGGTGACTAATTGCGTTGTGGCGTCAGGAGTTCGCGGCGACCAGTTCCGCGATCTGGACGGCGTTGAGCGCCGCGCCCTTCCGCAGGTTGTCGTTCGACAGGAACAGCACAAGGCCGCGACCGCCGTCGACACCCGGGTCCGTCCGCAGGCGCCCGACGTACGACGGGTCCTGGCCGGCGGCCTGCAGCGGCGTCGGGATGTCCGACAGCTCCACCCCGGGAGCGCCGGTGAGCAGCTCGGTCGCGCGGGCGACCGAAAGCGGCTGCGAGAACTCCGCGTTGATCGAGATCGAGTGCCCCGAGAACACCGGCACCCGCACGCAGGTGCAGGAGACCAGCAGCTCCGGGATGCTCAGGATCTTGCGGCTCTCGTTGCGGAACTTCTTCTCCTCGTCCGTCTCGAACTCACCGTCGTCCACAATGGACCCGGCCAGCGGGAGGACGTTGTGCGCGATGGGCCGCGCGTACTTCTTCGGCTCGGGGAAGGTCACCGCCGCGCCGTCGTGGGTCAGCGCGCCCGCGTTCGACGCCGCCGCGGCGAGCTGGCCTTCGAGCTCTTCGACACCGGCGAGCCCACTGCCGGACACCGCCTGGTAGGTGCTCGCGACCAGCCGCACCAGGCCCGCTTCGGCGTGCAGCGGCTTGAGCACCGGCATCGCGGCCATCGTGGTGCAGTTGGGGTTCGCGATGATCCCCTTGCGCGCTTCCTTGATCGCCTCCGGGTTGACCTCGCTGACGATCAGCGGGACGTCCGCGTCCATGCGCCACGCCGACGAGTTGTCGATCACCGTGGCACCGGCCGCGGCGAACCGCTCCGCCTGCGCCTTGGAGGTCGAGCCACCGGCGGAGAACAGCGCGATGTCCAAACCGGACGGATCCGCGGTCGTCGCGTCCTCGATGACGATTTCCTCGTCCCGCCAAGGAAGCTTCGAACCGGCGGACCGCGCCGAAGCGAAGTACCGCATTTCGGCGACCGGGAAACCCCGTTCGGCCAGCAGACGGCGCATGACACCGCCGACCTGACCGGTCGCCCCGACGACTCCTACCCGCAAACCTTCCGACATCAGCGACCACTCCCCGCGTAGACGACGGCTTCTTCGTCGCCGCCGAGTTCGAATGCCTCGTGGATCGCGCGCACCGCGTCGTCGAGCTGCGCGTCCCGGATCAGCACCGAGATCCGGATCTCCGAGGTGTTGATGATTTCGATGTTGACGCCCGACTGCGCGAGCGCCTCGCAGAACGTCGCCGTGACACCGGGGTGCGAACGCATCCCCGCGCCGACGAGCGAGACCTTGCCGACGTGGTCGTCGTAGAGGACCGACTCGAAGCCGATCTCCTCCTTGATCTTCTCCAGCGACCGCACGGCCTTGGCGCCGTTGGCCTTCGACAGCGTGAAGGTGATGTCGGTGCGGCCCGAGACGGTGCTGGACACGTTCTGCAGCACCATGTCGATGTCGATCTCGTCGTCGGCGATCACCCGGAAGATCCTGGCGGCGGCACCGGCGTGGTCCGGCACTCCGGTCACCGTGATCTTGGCTTCGGAGCGGTCGTGCGCCACACCGGTGATCAACGCTTGTTCCACGGGGATCTCCTCGATAGAACCGGTCACCGTGGTGCCCGGCTTGTCACTGTAGGAAGAACGGACTCGGATCGGGACGCCGTAGCGGCGCGCGTACTCCACCGAGCGCAGGTGCAGGATCTTCGACCCGCTCGCGGCCAGTTCCAGCATCTCCTCGTAGGCGATGGTGTCCAGCTTGCGGGCATCGGGCACGACCCGCGGATCGGCGGTGTACACACCGTCCACATCGGAATAGATCTCGCAGACGTCGGCGTTCAGCGCGGCGGCCAGCGCGACGGCGGTGGTGTCCGAACCGCCGCGGCCGAGGGTGGTGATGTCCTTGGTGTCCTGCGACACGCCCTGGAAACCCGCCACCAGCGCGATGTAGCCCTGGTCGAGGGCTTCCGTCACGCGGCTGGGGCTGACGTCGATGATCCGCGCGTTGCCGTGCACGGACGTCGTCACCACGCCGGCCTGCGAGCCGGTGAACGACCACGCCTCCGCGCCCTGCGCCGAAATCGCCATCGCCACCAGCGAGTTGGAGATGCGCTCACCCGCTGTGAGCAGCATGTCCATCTCGCGTTCCGGCGGCGCCGGGTTGACCTGCTGAGCCAGGTCGAGCAGCTCGTCCGTCGTGTCACCCATGGCGGAGCAGACGACGACCACGTCATTGCCCGCCTTCTTGGTGGCGACGATGCGTTCCGCGACGCGTTTGATCCGGTCGGCACTTTCCAGCGACGAACCGCCGTACTTCTGGACCACGAGGGCCACGCCCGAACCTCCTCGACGGGCCGGGCGTGCTCCTGGTGGGCACCGAGGAGCCCCCGCGTCCCTTATTTGGGCGAAAGCCTACCGGGGTGACGCACGCTCGCCACCCTCGTAAGTGGTCCTGACCACCACTTCGAGGACTCCTGGAAGTAAATCTTCCTTAACACCAACGAAATAGTCGGAGGGCTTTCACTTTAGTGACGGAGAGCACCCCTTGTTATCGTCCCGTCGTGAAGAAACCCGCCGACACAAGTACCCCGATCGCGTCGATCCTGGCTCACCGCTGGAGCCCGCGCGCCTACGACGAGTCAGCGATCGTCACCGAAGACCAGCTCCGCGCGCTGCTCGAAGCGGCCCGCTGGGCGCCGTCGTTCGGCAACACCCAGCCCGCCCGTTACCTGGTCGGGCTGCGCGGCACGCCGTCGTTCGACCGCATCCTCTCGACGCTCAACTCGGGCAACCGCGCGTGGGCCCAGCGCGCCGGGCTGCTGCTGATCGGCGTGATGGTGACCACGAACGAGAAGGGTGACGTCCCATACGCCGAATACGGGCTGGGGCTGGCGAGCGAGAACCTCGTGCTCCAGGCCGTCGACCTCGGCCTGATCGCGCATCAGATGGCGGGCTTCTCCGCCGAAGCGGCGAGGGACTTCTTCGGCCTCCCCGACGACGTCGTCCCGAAGGTCGCCATCGCCGTCGGCTCGCCCGCGGACGCCTCGGTGCTCGAAGAGGACTGGCGAATCGAGCGCGAGAAGGCGCCGCGTGAGCGAGTCCCGCTGGCCGAATTCGCCTACGCCGACACCTGGGGCACAAGCGCTTTCTCCGAGTGAGGAAGCCATCGCAGAGCGAGAGATCCCAGCCCGGCGTGCAGCAGGCTCAGCACGGCGACGGCGATGTGCAGACCCGAGACGAACGCCTCCTTCGCGTCAACGACGGCAGCGGACGCGATGCCGTGAACCTGGAGGGTTTCGCCGAGCGTCGGCGCGAGGCCCGGGCCCGCCAGGCGGAACACCAGCGCGGCGAGCGAACCCATGAGCGCGATGCCCAGCGCGTTGCCGATCTCGTTGCTCGTTTCGGCGATCGCGCCCGCCGCTCCCGCCCGGTCGGCGGGCACCGCGGCGACGGCCGTGTCAGCCACCACACTGAACGAGATGCCGTAGCCGGCACCGGCGACCACGGTCGACGCGACGTACCAGCCCGCTCCACCCGTGACACCGGTCATGAGCAGCAGGGCGAGCCCGGCGGCGATGGAGAAGTGGCAGACCGCCAGCGCCGCGCGTTTGCCGACGCGGTCGACCAGCGCGGGTGTGGTGACGCACATGATCGTGAGCACGGCCGCCCCCGGCAGCGCGAGCAACGCCGCGTGCAGAACGGGGAGGCCGAGCACGGACTGCAGGTGGATCCCCGACAGATACGCGGCCGCCGACCACGCCGCCAGCGGCAGCAGCCCGGTGACGATCGCGATGGTGAAGACGCGGTCGCGGAACAGGGAGAAGTCGACCAGCGGGTGGTCGAGGCCCCGCTGACGCCGGGCGAACCACACCAGCAGCACCGCTCCGGCGATCCCCGCGGAGACCGCGACCACGGACAGGCCGTCGGCGGCCGCGTGTTTGATCCCGTAGATCGCGAGCAGGAGACCGGCGGCGGAGAGCACCACGCTGAGCACGTCGACACGTCCCCGTCCCGTGGCCCGCACCTCCCGCAGCAGCACCGGCGCGAGCGCCAGGAACACCGCGATCACCGGCAGGTTGACCAGGAAGACCGACCCCCACGGGAACCGCTCCAGCAGGATCCCGCCGACGACCGGGCCGATCGCGAAACCGGCGGCGAACGCGGCCGCGAAGACGCCGATGGCCTGCGCCCGTCGCCGAGGGTCGGTGAAGAGTTCGCTCAGCACCGCCAACGCGGACGGCAGCAGCGTCGCACCCGCCAGCCCCATCAGGGCCCGGAACGCGATCAGCAGCTCCGGGCTCGGGGCGAACGCCGCCCCCGCCGAACCGATGCCGAACACGGCCGCGCCGATCATCAGCAGCTTCAGGCGGCCGTACCGGTCGCCGATGGTGCCGAAGGCGACCAGCAGCGAGCCGACCGCGAACCCGTAGACGTCCAGGATCCACAACGCCTGATCGGCCGTCGGGGTGAGCGCCTGGCTGATCCTGGGCATCGCGAGGAACAGGATCGAGCCGTCCATGGAGACCAGGAAGACCGGGCAAAGGATCACCAGCAGGCCGAACCAGGCCCGGGAATGCTGTCGTGTCATGCCGTCGACGGTGCGCGGTCGCCGCCGCGGCAACCATCCCCGTGGCGTGGGTACACCCAGCAGGTACACCCACGAGGCTGGCGAAGTACTTAGGCTCGGAGTCATGGAAAGCCTCGGCGTGTACCTCAAGAGCCGTCGTGACCGGGTGACGCCCGACGAGATCGGCCTGCGCACGTACGGCACTTCCCGCCGCGTGCCCGGTCTGCGCCGCGAGGAACTCGCCCAGCTCGCCGGAGTGAGCGCCGGGTACTACACGCGGCTGGAGCAGGGCCTGGCCGAAACCGCTTCACGACAGGTGCTCGACGCGCTCGCCCGCGCGCTCCGGCTCGACGACGTCGAGACCGTCCACCTGCACAACCTCGCCCGGCAGTCCCCGCTCCCGAAGCTGTCCGATCCCGGCCAGGAGGATCCGCATCCCCGGGTCCTCGCGCTGCTGGAGAACCTCGGCGAGGCCGTACCCGCGCTCGTCTTCGGCCGTCGCGGCGACGTGCTCGCGTGGAACCACGCCGGGCACGTGCTCATGGCCGAACACCTCGATTTCGGCGCGCCGTCGGATCCGGAACGGCGGCCTTCGCTGCCGCGCATGTTCTTCCTCGACCCGCTCACCCGCGACCTGCACCGGAACCGGGCCGAACTCGCCCGCGTCCACGTCGCCTATCTGCGGTTGACCGCGGGCCGCCACCCCACCGACGCCCGGCTGGCCGCGCTCATCGGCGAACTCTCGATGCGCAGCGACGAATTCGCGACCCTTTGGGCGACCGGCGACGTCGCCGACTGCACCGTCGGCGCCATGCATCTCCAGCATCCGACGGTCGGCACAGTGAGCGTCGACTACCAGGTGTGGCTCCAGCCGGACAGTCCCGACCACCGGCTGGAGATCTACACACCGAAGGATCCGGGTTCCGCCGACGCGCTGAAGATCTTGACGCATTTTGATCGGGAGTCGTGAGTGGCGACTCCTATGTCGTGAAGGGTCCCTTTGAGACCTTCATCGTCTCAAAGGGACCCTTCACGACATACCCAAGACCGCGGATCATGGGGCTTTACACAGTCTCGTCCGCGGCGTGAAGTTCCAGGCGGACGACCCGAAAGCCGCCATCGAGGCCTACGAACGGCTCGCGCTCAGGTGAGGCGATAAGTCCCGGCCACGATGGCCTGAGCGAGTTCGGTGACGCTCTCCTCCCGGGCGAAGGCGTGCGCCCGGAGCATGGCCTGCGCGTCCGAGACCGAACAGTCGTGGGCCGCCATCACCATCCCGGTGGCCTGATGCACCACGACCCGGCGGTCCAGGTCGCCGAACAACGGGTGCACAGGAAGTCCGTCGGCGAGGTCGAGCCGCACGGCCGGGTTCAACGCGGTTTCGGTCAGCGCTTCGGCGAACACTCCCACGGACCGGGCCACCCCGACGTCCGGTTCGGCCTCGGACCGATATGCGGTGAAAGTCCCCAACAAGGCTTCCGGCAGGCCCAGCGGCGCCGAAACCACCGCGTGGATCCCGAATTCCCGCGCGGCGGGGCCGAACCGGGGCCACCGCCAGGAGAGCTCCGGTTCGCTGCAGACACCGGCTCTCAGCGGCGTATCCCGTGACGGCCCTTCGCCGAGGACTTCTTCGAGGTCGTGCACGCGGGCGGCGACGGGATCGGACACCACGACCGCCGAATCCCGCCCGGCGAGGCCGAACAGGGTCACCACCAGGCTCTCGACGCCGGACGCGTCGGCCACCGCCGTCATGAACGCCGGGGGAACGACGGCCGGTTCCGCCGGCCGGTCCGCCCAGCGCCCGACGGCGTCGAGGTAGCCGGAGTGCAGCGTCGCCGCGGCACGGTGTTTGCGCTCGGTCGCCCGGTGGAGTTCCGCCATCCGGCGATGGAACGGCCGCATGGCCTCGGTGGCCGTGCCCAGCAGGCCTTCATGCCGCCGGGCGACGGCGGCCGCGCGATCCGCGCGCCCGCGCTCGGTTTCGATCAGTCCGCGCAATGCCGACGGGTCGTACCGGCCACCAGTGCCGTCCCACATGGGCTGAGCGTACGCCCGCACCAGGCCGGCCGAAGTGACCCGAATGGCTGAGCCCCAGGGGTTTTCGGTCTTCCGGCGGAGGACTAGCGTTGAGTGCACAGCGCCTCTGACAACTGCAATCCGCAGGAAGGCCGCTTCTGATGCGAAAACGCGAAAGCTGGGTCGCCGATACCTTGCTGGAACTGGCCGACACGCTGGCCCCGGCCCTCGACCCGGTGAATTATTGGCTTTGTGTGGCGGATCGGTACGCCCAATTGATTCCCTCGTCGTCGATCCGGCTGGCCGCCTTCGGCGTCCACGACGCCTTGCCCGTCGTGGTGAACACGGACGAGCGGCTCGACGAACCCGGGATCGGCGGTATCCTCGCCGAAGAGGGCCCTGGAATCGACTGCTGCGAAAGCCGGGGGCCGGTCGTCGGCGTCCGGCTCGACGAGGCGGCCGAACGCTGGGAACGGCTGGCGCCCGCCTCCCTTTCCCTCGGTTTCCGCACCGTGCACGCGTTTCCGTTCAGCCGCCACGGAGAGGTCCTCGGCGCGGTGACGATCCTGACCACGGACACCACCCGGCTGCCGGAAGCCGACGTGCGCATCGCGGTCGCGCTCGCCGACGCCGCGACGATCGGCATGCTCAACCACCGGGCGATCACCGGGCTGACCGCGACCTCGGAACAGCTGCAAGGGGCGCTCAGCAGCCGGGTGATCATCGAGCAGGCCAAGGGACTCGTGTCCGCCCGGCTGGAGATCGGCACGGACGACGCTTTCCTCCTGATCCGCCGCTACGCGCGCAGCCACAACCTGCGGATCGGCGAGGTTTCCGAAAGCCTCGTCGGCCGCCGCACGACCGCGGCCGACCTGGTGGTGGCGCTCAACGAGCACGTGATGAAGGCGAACCGCCGCCCCTGACTCAGTTGGGCTGCCGCTTCTCGATCATCAGCACGACGCCGCCGCCCGGCCCCCGCAACGGCGAACAGCTGACCGACGCGACGAGTGACCTGCCCTTCCTGTCCACCGCGTCGATCTCGACCGGATCCGCCCGGTGCCCGGTCTCGTTGCAGGCCTCCACGACACCGCGGAGCGTGGTCGTGGGCAAGCCGAAGTCCAGGTCGAAGAAGTCCTGCCGGTAGACCTCGCCGGTACGGAGGCCCCACAGTTCCTCCGCGCCGCGGTTCCAGCTGCGTATCTGGAGTTCGCCGTCGAGTACGACCACGCCCGCCTCGACGCTGGCCAGCACCCCTTCGAAGAACATGCGCGTCTCGTCGAGCTCCGCGGTCCGGATGCGCATCTCCTCGTTCATCGTTTCGAGTTCTTCGTTGCCCGACTGGAGCTCTTCGTTGGTGGTCTCCAGCTCTTCGTTCGTGGACTGGAGTTCCTCGTTCGTCGTCTCGAGTTCCTCGATGCTCGACTGGAGTTCCTCGTTGACCGTCTCGAGTTCCGCGTTGGTGGACTGGAGTTCGGTGTAGGCGGTCGCCAGATCCTCCTGCACGCGTTTCACCTCGTGCTGCAGCCTGGTGGCTTCGGTGGTGTCGACGAACGTGATCGCCGCACCGATGTCCTCGCCGTCGACGGTGATCAGTGGCCGGACGATGACGTCGAAGTACTGCGCCTCTTTCGCGCCCCTCCGGCGCCACACGGAGTCGAGCCGGATGCTGCGGCGCTCGCTGTGCGCCTGGTCGATCACCGCCCGGAGCTCGATCGGCCGGTAGGACACCTCCAGATCGTGGAAAGGCCTGCCCACGTCGTGCGGAGAGAGCCCGAATTGGAGCCTCGCCGTACCGTTGATCAGGGCGACCGTGCCGTCGCGGTCGAGCCCCAGCACGGAATCCGGTGAGGACGCCAAGGCGAGCTCGCACACCTGCCGCCGCCGGGTGGCGTCCCGCGTCCCCGCGCCCGCCCGGGCGTCGAACCGCGCGGACTTCACCGCCGGACCGCTCGATCGCAGCTTGAACACCCGGTTCCGGATGTTGGCGACGTCGAAGCGGACGCCGTCGGAAAGCAGCATTTCGGCCTTCCCGAGGAACAGGTGCCCGCCTTCGTTGAGCGCGAAATGGAACCGTTCGATGATCTTCGCCTGCGCCTCGACGTTGAAATACATCAGGGTGTTGCGGCAGGCGAGCAGATCGACCCGGGAAATGGGGGCGTCGCGCGTGATGTCGTGCCTGCCGAAGATCACCCGGCGGCGGAGATCGCGCCGGAAAGCGAACAGGTTGCCGGTCGGCTCGAAGTACTTCTTCTTCAGTTCGCCGGGAAGGTGCTCCAAGGACTTCGCCGGATACAGCCCCGTCCTCGCCTCGCGTAAGGCTTCTTCATCGACGTCGGTGCCGTAGATCTTGACCCGTCTGGTGCTTTCCTCGATACCGAGTTCTTCCGCGAAGATGATCGCGAGGGAATACGCCTCTTCCCCGCTCGAACAGCCGGCGCTCCAGATCCGGATCTCCTCGTCGGCCCCGACCTTCGCGACGAGTTCGGGTACGACGGTCTTCCGCAGATAGCTCCAGGCTTCGGCGTCACGGAGGAAACTGGTGACGTTGATCAGGATGGTGTTGAACAGTTCCGGGAACTCGTCGGCGTTGGTCTCCAGGAAATCGCGGTACTCGCCGTACCCGGCGATCTTCACCGTCTGCATCCGCTTCTGGATCCGGCGGGCCAGCGAAGTGCGTTTGTAACCGGTGAAATCGAAACCACGGGAGTCCCTGATGAACGCCAGCAGGGTTTCGAGTTCCTGACTGTCTTCGATTTCGCCGTCCGGCGCGGTCATACCGTCCTCGTTCCGTTGACCAGGCCGACGAGCGCACCGGCGACTTCGTCCAGTGGCAGCACCAGGTCGACCGGCACGGCCTTCGCCACCGCGTGCGGCATTCCCTTGAATTCGGCGGTCTCCGGATCTTGGGAGACAACGGTACCGCCACCGGCCTTGATGGCCGCGGCGCCCGCCGCACCGTCGGAACCCGTCCCGGTCAGGACGCAGGCCAGTGCCGCCGGACCGTGCACGGCGGCGACGGACTCGAAGAGCAGATCGGCCGACGGCCGCACGAACTTCACCTGATCGGTCACCGTCAGACCGGCCACGTCGCCGGATTCCACCAGCAGGTGGCGGTCCGGCGGCGCGACATAGACGACACCGGGCCTCAGGACGTCACCGGCCTCGGCCAGCTTGACGCTGAGCGAAGACCGGCGGTCGAGGATGTCGGCGAGGAGCGTTTCGCGGCGAGGGTCGAGATGCTGGACGACGACCACGGGCACGGGAAAGTCCGCGGGCAGGGCGCCGAACACCTCGATCAGCGCCTTGACCCCACCCGCCGAGGAGGCGATGGCGACGATCTCGTAAGCCGCCTCGTGGCGGCCGGGCCCGGGCATATTCCGAGCGTAGTGCCCCCGGCCCCACGAAGCGCGCTTCCGAATGGTTAGGCGGAACCGCCTACGCGCCGGATGATCTTCGCGAGGATGCCCGTGACGACCATCCAGAAGATCGCGGCGATGCCGTAGTTGATCAGCACGCGGAGCTTGGCGTCTTCGGGCATGAAGAGGTCCTTGAAGCCCAGCAGGAGCCCGTCGGCCCAGCCGCGGACGAACGACACGATGCCGTTGTCGGGGTTCGCCTCGCCGATCACGAAGACGACGTGCAGCACCAGGATGGCCGCGAAGACCAGGCCGACCCAGCGGACGACGCTCGCCAGTATCCCGGCCGCGCGCCCGCCGCCTGCCCGCCAGTCGACCTTGCGTCTGGTCGGCTGATCAGCGGTTTCCTTCTCTTCAGCGTGGTCGCCCATGCCGGGCAGTGTGGCACGCCTCCTGGTCCGATTGCTACCCGCGAGTAACCCGAATGGGCGCCACCGTGGTCACGGTTCGATCGCGGCCCGGGTTTCCTTTCGGGAGATCTCGCGGTTAAGGTGGCGTCGTGGCTCGAGCTCTCCTGCTTCGCTGCCGCGACGGGGCCTGATCGGACCGGCTCCCCGTCGCGGGGCTTCGTGGTGCCGGTCGTCGCACCCGATTCTTCAGGAGAACCCTCCCCTCATGAGCATCCGTAAGCCCACGCGCCCGGCCCCTTCAGAGCAGGCTTCGTGGAACACCCAGCGCGGCACTTCGATGCCCGTACACCGCTATCGCCCCTGGTACGACCTGGTCGAGGACATCTCGCTGCCCGACCGCACCTGGCCGGACAAGCGCATCGACACCGCGCCGCTGTGGTGCGCGGTCGACCTGCGCGACGGCAACCAGGCCCTGATCGACCCGATGTCGCCCGCGCGCAAGCGCAAGTTCTTCGACCTGCTGGTCCGCATGGGCTACAAGGAGATCGAGGTCGGCTTCCCGGCGGCGTCGCAGACGGACTTCGACTTCGTCCGCGAGATCATCGACGAGGGCGCCATCCCGGACGACGTCAGCATCCAGGTGCTGACCCAGTGCCGCCCGGAACTGATCGAGCGCACCTTCAAGGCGCTCGAAGGCGCGCCGCGCGCGATCGTCCACATCTACAACTCGACCTCGATCCTGCAGCGTCGCGTCGTGTTCCGCGAGGAGCGCATCGGCATCACGAAGATCGCTTCGCAGGCCGCTGAGCTGGTCGTCGACTACGCCGCGAAGCAGCCGGACACCGACTTCCGCTTCCAGTACTCGCCGGAGTCCTACACGGGCACCGAGCTGTCGTACGCGCTCGAGGTCTGCAACACGATCACCGAGATCTGGCAGCCGACGCCGGAGAAGCCCGCCATCCTGAACCTGCCCGCCACCGTCGAGATGGCGTCCCCGAACGTCTACGCCGACTCGATCGAGTGGATGCACCGCAACCTGGAGCGCCGCGATTCGGTGATCCTGTCGCTGCACCCGCACAACGACCGCGGCACCGGCATCGCCGCCGCCGAACTGGGCTTCCAGGCAGGCGCGGACCGGATCGAAGGCTGCCTGTTCGGCAACGGCGAGCGCACCGGCAACGTCGACCTGGTCGCGCTGGGCATGAACCTGTACAGCCAGGGCGTCGACCCGCAGATCGACTTCTCCGACATGGACGAGATCAAACGGACCGTCGAATACTGCAACCAGCTGCCGGTGCACGAACGCAGCCCGTGGGCCGGCGATCTGGTGTTCACCGCGTTCTCCGGCAGCCACCAGGACGCGATCAACAAGGGTCTCGACGCGATGAAGGCCGCCGCCGACAAGGCGGGGGCGCCGGTCGACGAGCACCCGTGGGAGGTCCCGTACCTGCCGATCGACCCGAAGGACATCGGCCGCAACTACGAGGCCGTCATCCGGGTGAACTCGCAGTCCGGCAAGGGCGGCGTCGCCTACATCATGAAGGCCGAGCACCAGCTCGACCTGCCGCGGCGCCTGCAGATCGAGTTCTCGAAGGTCGTCCAGCGCCACACCGACACCGAGGGCGGCGAGGTCGACCCGGCCACGATGTGGAACGCGTTCTCGGCCGAGTACCTGGAGCTGAAGACGCCGCTGGAGCTGGTCCGCCAGCACGTCAGGGACAACGGCGACGGTGAGTACGACATCACCGCCACCGTCCGGGTCGAAGGCGACGAACACGAGGTCACCGGCCGCGGGAACGGCCCGATCGCGGCGTTCTTCGACGCGCTGTCGACCGTCGGGTTCGACCTGCGGCTGCTGGACTACAGCGAGCACACGCTCTCGCCGGGCGACGACGCGCGCGCCGCGTCGTACATCGAGTGCGCGATCTCCGACCGGGTGTACTGGGGCATCGGGATCGACCCGTCGATCGTGACCGCTTCGCTGCGGGCCGTCGTCTCGGCCGTGAACCGGGCTCACCGGTAGTTTTCGCTTCGCGCGTGAAGGCCCCCTTCCCTCGGCTGAGCCGAGGGAAGGGGGCCTTCACGCGCTTCACCCCGGAAGCTTTGCCGTATCACGCGTGTCTGAAGGCGTAACTCGCGTGATTACAGCCGTAACTCGCGTGATCCGGCGAGAGGACGGGAGTGCTAGAGGGCCTTCACGGCGGCCAGGATGTCGGCCGGGTCGGTGCGGGTGGTGTAGTCCGGGTGCACGTCGATGTAGCGGATGACGCCTTCGCCGTCCACGACCAGGACGGTCGGGTACGGCAGCTCCCATTCCGCCGCCCCATTGATCTTCTCGACGTCGCCGATGAGCGTGTCGAAAGTCGGCTTCGTCTCCGGCGTCAGCCGGAACGTGATGCCGAGTGCGCGCCCGAGCCCGTTGTCCACATCGGACAGCACGGCGAACTCCAAATCCTTTGTGGACAGTGAATCGTCCGGCAGCTGCGGGCTGACCGCGACCAGCTTCACGCCCAGGTTTTCCAGCTCCGGCAACAGTTCCTGCTGATACGTGCGCAAGGCCAGATTGCAGTACGGGCACCACGCGCCGCGATAGAACACGACGACCGCGGGCCCGTCCGCGACCCGGACCCGAGTGCCGCCGGCGTCCGGCAGCGTGAGCTCCGGCATCGCCGTCCCCGGCTTCGCGGCCGCCTCGGCGACCACTCCGACGAACGTCTCGCGGTCGGCCTTGAGCACCTCGGCGATCTCCGCCGGAACGTGGCTCGCGACCGAGGTCCGCAGCTCGGCGAGGTCGGTGTTGAGATCCCCCATGGTCAGCTCCTTCTGTTGTACTGATCGGTACAGCGTGCTCGACTGTACTATCCGGTACATGAGTGGTCAACCGGCGAAGACCCCGCGAGGGCGGATGACTCGGGACGCGATCGTCGACGCGGCCGCCGAGCTGATGTACGTCAACGGCGTGGCCGGGACGAGCGTCGACAAGGTGCTCGCGGCCAGCGGCGCCGGGAAATCGCAGATGTACCACTACTTCAAGAACAAGGACGAGCTCGTCGAAGCGGTCATCGCCCGCTTCCTCGAGAAGATCCTCGGCAACCAGCCGACCATCTTCGAGCTGCACGACTGGGCCGATTTCGACCAGTGGGCGAGCGAGATCCTGGCCATCCAGACCACCCCCAAGGGACCGATCGCCTGCCCGCTCGGCAACCTCACCGGCGAACTCGGCGACGACCCCAAGATGGCGCCCCTGCTCGACAAGGCCTACCGCGAATGGGAATCACATCTCGAACGCGGACTGAAGTCCTTGCAAGCGAAGGGAAAGCTCGTCGACGACGCCGACCCGGCCAGGCTCGCGCAGGCCGCGATGGCCTGCGTCCAGGGCGGCCTCCTGATGGCACACGTGCGGCACGACGTCACGCCGATCGCCGACGCGCTCCGGATCGCGCTGGACCACCTGAAGAGTCACGCTCGCGCGTGAGCGCCGCGACCTCGACGGCGAGCGCGTCGAGCACCTTCGCCACCGCCGGCCGCGAAGACGCACCGAGCCGGTAGACCGCCTCCACGTGCCGCGCCGCCTTGATCCCGGCGAGCGGACGGCAGACGAGACCACTGCCGCGACGAGTGTCCATTGTGTACCGGGGCAGCAGCGCGATCCCGTGCCCGGCGGCGACGAGCCGCTCGGTGATACGGAAATCGTTGATGCGCTGGACGACCTGCGGGCGCACGCCGGTGCGGATGATCAGCGACTGGAGGATGTCGTCGACCGGGAAGCCGGCGTTGACGCTGATCCAGCGTTCGTCGGCCAATTCGGCGAGCTCGATGCGGCGCCGTTTCGCGAGCCGATGCCCCGCGGGGAGCGCGACGTCGAGCGGTTCACGCAGCAGATGCCGCGTCTCCAGCCGGTCCGAGCCGAGCGACGGCGCGTGTTCGTCCCGGTGCGCCACCACGATGTCGTAATCCGCGACGAGCCCGGGGACCTCGGGCGGGGTCATGTCGACGTCGCGCACGATGACGTCCAGTCCGTCGAACTCCGCCGTCCGGTGCAGCAGTCCGGGCAGCAGCATCAGCCCGGCCGACTGGAAGATCGCCATCCGCACGCGGCCGCGGGGAGCGCTGCGGTAAGTGTCCAATTCGGACTCCGCGCGTTCGAGGGCGGCGAGCACGTCGTCCGCGCGGGCGACCAGCGCGCGGCCCGCGTCGGTCAGCCGCAACCCTCTCCCGGCGGGTTCCGTGAGCGCGAGACCGACGTCACTCTGCAAGGCGCGCAACTGCTGGGAAACCGCGGACGGGGTGCAGTGCAACGCCTTCGCGGCCGCCGTCACGCTGCCGCGGTCGGCGAACTCCCGCAGGGTCCGCAACCGGCCGATGTCCATGCCGCCAGCATATGTGAAGCCGAACTGAACGATCGCTGCAAATATTCTCGCTGGTCCTAAATGGTCGTTACCCGTAAGAGTGAAGACATGCCCGCCCGCGATCGTCTGCTCGCCCTGCTCGTCGCCGTCCTCTGGGGCTGCAACTTCCTCGCCATCCACGCCACCCTCGGCCAGTTCCCGCCCGTCTTCGCCGGCGGGCTGCGCTTCGCGGTCATCGCCATCCCGACGATCCTGTTCGTGCCGTGGCCGAAGGTGAAGATCCGCCACTTGCTCGGCTACGGGCTCGGGTTCGGCACCGGGCAGTTCGTGTTCCTCTTCATCGCGATGGACACCGGCATGCCGACCGGTCTCGCGTCGCTGGTGCTGCAGGCTTCGGCCCCGTTCACCGTCCTGCTCGGCGCCGTCTTCCTGCGGGAACGCGTGTCCGGACGGCAGCTCGCCGGGATACTGCTCGCCGTCGCCGGAATGGCGACGATCGCCTGGCAGCAGGCGGGGAACGCCGCCCTGCTGCCGGTGATCCTGACCCTGCTCGGCGCGCTGAGCTGGGCGTTCGGCAATCTGAGCACCCGGCAGGCGGCACCGGACAACCCGCTGAACTTCGTCCTCTGGATGTCGGTGGTGCCGCCGCTGCCGATGTTCGCGCTGTCGCTGGTCATGGAGGGCCCCGCCGAGATCGGGCACTCGCTGAGCACGCTGGGTACCCCGACCGGCCTGATCGGCCTCGGTGGGCTCGCCTACGTGGTGCTGTTCGGCACGATCGTCGGCTCCGGGATCTGGACGTCGCTGATGCGCCGCAATCCGGCGGGCGTGGTCGCGCCGTTCTCCCTGCTGGTGCCGGTGGTCGGGCTGTCGATGGCGTTCCTGGTGCTGGACGAGCGGCCGTCGCCGCTGGAGATCGTCGCGGCGGCCGTGTTCATCGGCGGGGTCCTGTTCGGTTCGGCGAAACGCCGTGTGCGCGAGCCGGACTTCCTCCCTGAAGCCGAAACACCTCAGCCCACTGGCGTGCGGTGAGGGTTTTGGGCAGGGCCGTCGGCGGGATCCGCTCCTCCTGAAGCCGGCGCCGGGTCTCGCGGGACGCGCCGAGCATCTCCGCGATCCCCCGGCCCCGGCCGGTGAACACGCGCCGCACGAAATCCTGATAGCGCTCGCGGTCTTCGACGAGCGGACGCTCCCGGCGGGTCATGGTCAACAGCCCGCCGTCGACGCCGGGCCGAGGCCGGAACGCCGTAGCCGGGACCCTGCTGACCAGCCGGAACTCGAACCACGGCCACCACTGCGCGGTCATCATGGTCGCGCCGCCGACACCCGCGCGGCGGCGCGCCACCTCCCACTGCGTGAGCAGCACGGCGTCCGTCCACATCGGAGCGGTGAGGACGCGGCGCAGCAGCGCGGTGGTCAGGTGGAACGGCAGATTGCCGACCAGCACGTACGGCGTCGGCGGCGGGGTGAACCGCAGGAAGTCCGCGGTGACGATCTCCGTCGGCGGCTGGACGCGGCCCGCCAGCCTCGCGGCGCGGCGGTCGTCGACTTCGACGCCGGTCAACCGCCTGCCCAGCCGTTGCAGGGGCAGGGTCAGCGCGCCGTCGCCAGGGCCGATCTCGATGATCGGCCCGTCGGTGACGGCGACGAGCCGCACCACGGTTTCGATGGTGTTCCGGTCGATGAGGAAGTTCTGGCCGAGTTCATGACGGCCAGGACGTTGTGTGCGCAAGAGATCTCCGCGGCTTCGAGGTGAGCCGGGCAGCACGAGGCGGGCCCGGCGATGACTCGCTCGGGCGGCGGTTCCTTGCTGGACGCTGGGGATCCGCCGCTAGGCGCGGCGGGTCCTGGTGAACGCGGAAGCACACATGGCGGCGAAACTACCTCGGGCCGGCGTGCTCCCGCGAACGGTTTTACGCGCCGATCCGGCTCGTTCCGAGGTGCTCGACCGGCCCGGACAGCGCGGCCTTGACCCGGCGCGTGAGGTCGTCGGTGAGCACTTCGGTCTCGCCCTTTTCGAGCCCGTCGACGACCTGGCGGGCGACGTCACGCGGGTCGTTCTTGGGGATGTCGAGGCCCTGGGTCATGTCGGTGTCGGTGTAGCCGAGGTGGACGCCGACGACGTGGGTGCCCTGCTCGGCGAACTCGATCCGGAGCGAGTTGGTGAGTGACCAGAAGGCCGCCTTCGACGCGCCGTAGGAACCCGAGCCCGCCGCCCACGACAGGATCGAATGCACGTTGACCAGCGCTCCGCCGTCTTTGACTCGCGGCGCAAACGCTTGCGCGATCCGGAGCGCACCGAAGACGTTCGTCTCGAAGACCGGGCGGTGCGCGTCGACGTCTTCGGTGAGCAGCGAGCCGAGACCGAGGACCCCGGCGTTGTTGAAGACGATCGTGGCGTCACTCGCCCGCCCGGCCAGCGCGCGGACGGATTCCGGATCGGTGACGTCGAGCGGGAGCGGCACGATCCGCGGGTCGGTCTCCTCGCGCGGCGACCTGGCGGTCGCGTAGACCTTGGCGGCGCCGCGGTCGAGCAGTTCGGCGACGAACGCCTTGCCGAGTCCGCGCTGTCCGCCGGTGACCAGGACGACGGCGCCTTCGATGGAGGTCATGACTTGCTCCTTTGACAGAAGTGTTCGGCTTTTGCCTCTGTCGTCAGAATGGAGACGCGGGCCGACAGAGTCAAGTACGCTTGACCTATGTCATGGACCGCGACCGACCGATACCGGTTACGCACCGCCCCGTCGGGGTTGGCGCTCGTTCAGGACTTCCTCAACACGAAGGCGATCAAGACACACGGCCTCGACCTGCTGAGCGACGCCGACCTGGCGCGCCCCTGGGCCACCGAAGCACTGGCGGAATGGTCGCGGACCCGGGACGCCGACGTGCCCGAGATCACGTTGGGTCCGGGCGACCTTCGCGCGCTTCGAGAGCTTCGCGGGTCGTTCGTTTCACTCCTGGACGGCGTCGACGTGGCCGTCGAGAAGCCGATCAAGGCGGATCTTGCCCTGCGGGACGGCGTCGTCCGGCTGTTCCCGTCCGGCACCGGACGGCAGTGGCTCACTTCGGCGCTCTGGACGGAAACGCTGCTCGCGCAGCAGGCCGGAATCTGGCCTCGGCTGAAACTGTGCCGGCTCGACGGCTGCCGTTCGGCCTTCTACGACGTCTCGCGCAACAACAGCGGAGTCTGGCACGACGTGCGGACCTGCGGGAACGTCGCGAACCTGCGGGCGGCGCGGGAACGGAAGAAAGCGCTCAGCTGAACGAGGCCAGCGCCGACGGGATCGGGATCTCGCCGCCGATGACGTCGAAACCCTGGTTCTCGGTGAGCGGCTCTTCCAGCGTGCCGACCAGGACGGCGGCGACGTCCGCGCGGGAGACGCGGCCCGGTTCGAGATGACCGGCGACCTTGACGTGCCCGGTGGGATGGTCGTCGGTGAGGGTGCCGGGGCGGACGATCGTCCAGTTCAGGCTCGAACGGCGGAGGACGCTGTCGGAGATCTGCTTCGCCATCAGGATCGACCGCACCAGCCGATCGCCCTGATCCGGCGCGTCCGCGAACTGCGCGGAAAGCTGCACGAACCGCGAGACACCCGCCTTCTCCGCCGCGCGGATCGCGGTGATCACGCCGTCGCGGTCGACGAGATCGACCGAGGCCTGATCCGGATCGGGCGCGCCGATCGCGCTGATCACCACCTCGGAACCGGAGAGCGCCTCGACGAGGTCGTCCGCGTCGGCGGTGACGTCCGCGACCACGGTTTCGGCGCCGAGACCGGCGACCTCCTCCGCACGGCGACGGCTGCGCAACCCCGCCCGCACCTGATGTCCCCGCCCCCGCAGAAGCCGGACCACGTGGATCCCCGTCCGCCCCGACGCACCCAGCACTGTGACCCGCATTACACGAGTCTGCCCGAAGACCGCCGCTTTTGCCCGGTCACGCGCCCGCCGCAATTAGTCACCTGCTTGCGGTGCGGCTTGGCCTCGCGGCGGGCTTGGCGCCTCTCCGACCGGGGGCGCGCGTGTTGCGAAAGCCACTTTCGCAACCTTGAGCGTTGCGAAAGTGGCTTTCGCAACGCGTCCGGTCACGCGCCCGCCGCAATTAGTCACCTGCTTGTGGTGCGCGTGAAGGCCCCCTTCCCTCGGCTGGTCACTCAAAACCACGGCCGAGGGAAGGGGGCCTTCACGCGCTTCACAGCTGGAGCTAGAGGATCTCCGCCGCCGAGCCGACGTCCGGCAGTCCGCCGACGTCGGGGTTCAGGTCTCCGGCGTCGACGAGTTCCGCCTTGACCTCGTGCGGTTTGATCCGGCCATCGCGGATGTCCTCCGCGTAGTGGCAGGCGACCCGGTGCCCGGCGCCGATCTCCCGCAGCTGCGGGCGGTCGGTGTCGCACAGGCTCTGCTGCTTCCACGGACAACGCGTGTGGAACCGGCAGCCGGACGGCGGCCGCGCCGGCGAGGGCAGGTCACCGGCGAGCAGGATCTGCTCCCGGCTGTCCTCCACCACCGGGTCCGGCACCGGGATCGCCGAGAGCAGCGCCCGCGTGTACGGGTGCAGCGGGTTCTCGTAGAGCGCGTCGGCGTCGGCCTCTTCGACCAGCGAGCCGAGGTACATCACGCCGATGCGGTCGGAGATGTGCCGCACCACCGCGAGGTCGTGCGCGATCACCAGGTAGGTGAGCCCGAGCTTCTCCTGCAGATCCTCCAGGAGGTTGACCACCTGAGCCTGCACCGAGACGTCCAGCGCGGACACCGGTTCGTCGGCGACGATCAGGTCAGGCTCGACCGCGAGCGCCCGCGCGATGCCGATGCGCTGACGCTGGCCGCCCGAGAACTCGTGCGGGTACTTCCGCAGCGAGGACTCCGGAAGACCGACGGCGGCCAGGAGTTCGCGCAGCCGCTTGGCCGTCGCCTCCTTGTCGCTGGCGAGGCCGTGCGCCCTCATTCCTTCGGTCAGAATGGATTCCACCGACTGCCGAGGGTCCAAAGAGGACATCGGGTCCTGGAAGACCATCTGCATCCGGCGGCGTGCCTTGCGCAGGTCCTCGCCCTTGAGGCCCGCGACGTCGGTGCCGTCGAAGACGACGTTGCCGTTCGTCAGCTCGGTCAGCCGGAGGATCGCCCTGCCCAAAGTGGACTTCCCGCAGCCGGATTCCCCGACCAGACCGTAGGTTTCACCCTTGCGGATGGCCAGATCGACGCCGTCCACGGCGTACACATACCCGACGGTGCGGTCGAAAACGATGCCGCGTTTGATCGGGAAGTGCACCTTGAGGTCGTTGACCTCGAGCAGTACTTCCTGCTCCGGTACCGCGTGCGTCATCGGGCCCCTCCTCGTGCGGCCACGGCCGGGATCACCGGGTTGTGGCAGCGCAGCAGTCCACCGCGATCGGGGGTCAGCTGCGGTGAAACCTCCCGGCACACGCCGAGAGCGTTCGGGCAGCGGGGCGCGAAGGCGCAGCCGCCGTCCCACGGGATGTTGTCGGAGACGGATCCCTTGATGGGGATCAGTTTCTCGCCGCGGCCCGCGTCGAGCCGCGGGATCGAGGCGAGCAGGCCGTGCGTGTACGGGTGCCGGGGCTCGGCGAAGAGCGAGTGCCGCTCGGCCCGCTCGACGATCTTGCCGCCGTAGAGCACGTTGACCTCGTCGCAGAGTCCGGCGACGACACCGAGGTCGTGCGTGATCATGATCAGCGCGGTCCCGGTGTCCTGCACCAGTTCCCGCAGCAGCGCGAGGATCTGCGCCTGGATCGTCACGTCGAGCGCGGTGGTCGGCTCATCGGCGATGAGCAGCCGGGGACGGCAGGCGAGCGCGATCGCGATCAGCGCGCGCTGCCGCATCCCGCCGGAAAGCTGGTGCGGGTACTCGGAAAGCCGCCGTGCCGGGTCGGGGATGCCGACCTTGTCCAGCAGTTCCGCCGCCTCCACCGACGCCGCCTTGCGCGACATCCCGCGATGCCGCTCCAGCACCTCGGTGATCTGAAGGCCGATCGGGATGACCGGGTTCAGCGAGGACAGCGGATCCTGGAACACCATGCCGAGGTCGCGGCCGCGGCGGTCCCGCATTTCCTTGTCCGACAGGCTGAGCAGATCCGTGCCTTCGAACGACACCGAACCGCTGACGTGGTTGCCGCGTTTCGCGAGCAGCCGCATGATCGCCAGCGAGGTCACGGACTTGCCGCAACCGGACTCACCGACGAGGCCGACCGTCTGGCCGGGTTCGACGTCGAAACTGACCTCGTCCACCGCGGTGAACGGCTTCTCACCGCGCCGCTGGAAAACGACCTTGAGATCGCGTACTTCGAGGAGTGCCATCGTCACATCACCGCCTGTTCTTCGGATCGAGGGCTTCCCGCAAGGACTCGCCGAGCAGCGTGAACCCGAGCGCGACGATGATGATCGCGATGGCCGGGTAGTACGCCAGCTCGGGGCGGATGTCGAGGAACTGCCGAGCGCTGCGGCTCAGCATGATGCCCCATTCCGCCCGGTTCGGGTCCGGGTCGCCGAGACCGAGGAACGACAGCGCCGCCGCCTCGAGGATGGCGGTCGCCAGGGTCAGCGTGGCCTGCACGATGACCGGGCCGAGCGAGTTGGGCAGCATGTGCCGCAACACGACCGCCCTGCGTTTGACGCCGAGCGACGTCGCCGCGAGCACATGGTCGCTGTTCCGTTGCGCGAGCATCGAACCACGCAGCAACCGCGCGAAGATCGGCACGCTGACCATCGACACCGCGACGATCACCGTCCACTGGCTCGGCTTCTGGAACAGCGCGGCGACCGAGATCGCCAGCAGCAGCGACGGCACGGACAGCATGACGTCGACGAGCCGCATCAGCACGGTGTCGACCCAGCCGCCGAAAGCACCGGCGAGACCACCGATGATCATGCCGACCACGACGCCGATGATCGTCGCGAGCACACCGACCAGCAGCGTGTTCTGCGCGCCGACCAGCAGCCGCGAAAGGTAGTCGCGGCCGAAGTCGTCGACACCGAGCGGGAAACCGGGCTGAGCGCCCGGAATGATGCCCTGGCCGAGGATGACCTGGCTCTGCAGATACCGCTCGTAGGGATCCTTCGGCGCCAGAAGCGGCGCGAAGATGGCCACCAGCAGGAACAGGCCGGTGATCACGGCGCCGGTGATGGCCACCGGGCTCCGCATCATCCGGCGCAGCGCCTCGCCACCGAGGCTGTGCCCCTTCGCCGACGAAGCCGCGAGCTTGTCGATCGGCTCCTTCTTCTTGTTCAGCAAAGTGTTCATCGGACACGCACCCTCGGGTCGATGAGCCCGTACGAGACGTCGACCAGCATGTTCACCAGCACGTAGACCAGCGCGCCGAACAGCAGCAGCGCCTGCAGACGCGGGTAGTCACGCCGTTCGATGCCTTCGGCGAGCAGGAAGCCGAGGCCGCGGAAGTTGAACACCCGCTCGGTCAGCACGGCGCCACCGAGCAGCGCACCGGTCTGGAGACCGATGACGGTGACCACCGGCAGCAGGCCGTTGCGGAGCACGTGACGGCGCCGGACGATCGGCTGGGTCAGGCCCTTCGAGTTGGCCGTGCGGATGAAGTCCTCGTTCAGCACGTCCAGCACCGAAGCCCGGGTGATCCGCACGATGACCGCGAGCGGGATCGTGGCCAGCGCGAACGCCGGGAGGATCAGGTGGGCGATCGCGTCCCAGGCGGCGTCCCACTCCTGGGTGATGATGCCGTCGAGGACGGCGAACCCGGTGACGGTGGTGGCGTCGAGGCCCGCCATCTGACGGCCCTGCGAGGGAAGTCCCAGCGGGGCGGCCAGCAGGTCCTGCATCATGTAGCCGAGGAAGAACACCGGCACCGCGACGCCGACCAGGCTCAGCACGATGATGACGTTGTCGACGGCCCCGCCGCGGAAGCGGGCGGACAGGTAGCCGAACGGGATGCCGAAGCCCACCGCGATGAGCATCGCGCAGAAGCCGAGCTCGAGGGTGGCGGGCAGGAAGTTCCCGATCTCCGACATGACCGGCTGGGCGGAGACCAGCGAGTTGCCGAAGTCGCCGGTGATCGCCCGGCCGAGGAACTTGAAGTACTGGACGAAGATCGGATCGTCGAGGCCGAGGAGCTTGTTCAGGTCGGCGATCTTCTCCGGGGTCGCCTTGTCACCCAGGAGGGCGCCGGCGGGGCCGCCGGGAAGGGACCGGAGCCAGGCGAAGATCAAAATGGACAGGATCAAGAGCGTCGGTATCGCTTGTAGCAGCCGACGCACGAGAAAACGGAGCACGTGCGTTCCTTTGTTGCCAGCCCGGGAATGGGCCACAGGGGGCGGGCGCGGTAGCGCCCACCCCCTGGTGGCTTAGTGGTGGTGGATCAGTTGACCGTGACGGTGTAGAAGCGCTCGTCGGTCAGCGGGCTGGCGACCAGGCCCTTCACCTTCGGGCCGACGACGATCGCCGGGGGGCCGTAGGAGATCGGGATGGCGGGCAGGTATTCCATGATCTGCTTGTTGACTTCCTGGTACGCCTTGGTGTGCGCCTCGCCGGCGGGCGCGGCGTCCGCGGCGGAGAGGGCGTTGAAGAGCTCGGGGTTGCTGAAACCGAACTCCGCCTTCTCGCGGCCGAAGAAGGTGCCGACGAAGTTACCGGCGTCGTTGTAGTCACCGGTCCAGCCGAGCAGGTGCACGTCGTGCTTGCCCGCCTTCTGGACGTCGTCCTTGTAGCCACCGTTCCACGGCTTGGCGATCGGCTCGACCTTGATGCCCATGGCCTTCATGTCCTCGGACAGCGAGGTGAAGATGTCGGCCGGGTTCGGCATGTACGGCCGGGTGACCTCGGTCGGGTAGTAGAACTTGAGGGTCATGCCCTCGGCGCCGGCCGCCTTCAGCAGGTCTTTCGCCTTCTGAAGGTTGTAGTCGTACTTGGTGACGTTCTCGTTGTAGCCGTCGATCGCCTTCGGCACGAACTGCGTCGCGGTCTCGGCGCCCTCGGGGAGCTTCGACTTCACGAACTGCTCACGGTTGAGGCCGTACGCCAGCGCCTTGCGGACGTTGGGGTCCTTCAGCTTCGGGTTGTTCTTCTGGTTGATGCCCAGGTACAGGATGTTGAACGACGGGCGGATGAGCACCTGCTCACCGTCGTTGCGCAGCAGGCCGTAGTCCGCGGGCGACGGGTAGTCGTAGCCCTGGATGTCGCCGGCCTTGAGCGCCTGCTTGCGGGCGTTCTCATCCGGGATGACCTTGAAGACCAGCTTGTCGAGCTTGGCCGTCTGGGTCGGCGAGTCGGTGGCCTTGACCAGCGTGATCTCACCCTTGGCCTGGTCCCAGCTCTCGAACTTGAACGGGCCGGTGCCGGTCGGGTGCTTCAGCGCGTACTCCGGGTAGGAGAACGAGTCACCGCTCTGGGTGACGGCGTCGGCGTTGTACTTCTTCAGCGCGTCCGGGCTCTGGATGGACAGCGACGGAAGGGTGAAGGCCGCCGGGAAGGCGCCCTTGGCCTTGTTCAGGTTCAGGACGGCGGTGGACTCGTCCTTGGCCTGGCAGTCCTTGAACACCGGGTCGCCGGAAGCGTCGCCCTCGTTCTTGGCGAAGCCCTCGAAGACGTCGCCGTAGTAGATCATCTGGCTCTGGGCGGCGGCGCCCTTCATGTTGAACATGCGGTTGAAGTTGAAGCAGACCGCTTCGGCGTTGAACGGGGTGCCGTCGTGGAACTTCACGCCCTTCTTCAGGGAGAAGGTCCAGGTCTTGCCTTCGTTGCTGCCTTCCCACTTCTCCGCGAGACCAGGCTCGAGGTCCGCTGTCCCCGGCTTGTTCATGATCAGCGTGTCCATCATCTGGCGGATGATGCGGAAGGTTTCACCGTCGTCGTTGAAGAGCGGGTCGAACGTCTTCGGGTTACCGGCGGCTCCGAAGACCATGGTGCCTCCCGAGCCACCCCCTGCGCCTTCTTCACGCTTCGATTCGGCACAGGCGGAAATGGAGACCGCGAGTGCGCCGGCAAGCCCGATCAGGGCCACACGGCGTGCTCGGGTCACCCGCAGTTGCTGCATCTGGCACCCCTTGAGGAGATATTCGGTGTTTAGGCACCGTCGGCGTCGATCGGTCGAAACTCGAACTCCGCGGACGATCGGTGTGCTCGCCGACACTAGCGGGAACTCAGCCCGCACTTAAGCACGCGAGGTTACGATCGCGCTACACGACGGCCAATACGACCGCAAAGTGTCCGCAATTCTGGACGGAGTGTAATCAATTCCGGACCACTAACGCGCAGAGTGCCGGGTCACTGACTCAAATGGGTGCTTACCGCTACTACCAATGGGTCACTGACAAAACAGGACATCCGTGGGTATCGGGTCCCTCTCACAAGTGGTAGGGCCTCCCTGCACAAAGGTGCCGTGCCGGCGCCGGTGCAGGTGGTCGTGAGTGGCGATTCGGGTTCTAACCCGAATCGCCACTCACGACCACCTGCACCCGGTCCGCCGCGGCACGGGTCCCGTCCACGGCGAACCACCCGCGTTCGAACAGTTGCCAGCGCCGGAGGTCCACACGGGATTCCTCGCCGTCGCGGCCCGTCGCACGGTCGAGGCGTTCGGCCTCGTTCCCGCCGTCGAGCCAGGTCAGCAGCGACAACGACGGCCGGATCCGCGCGCGGCCACTGGAAACGCCTTCCAGCACCAGGACGTCGGGGGCCGGGATCTCGACTTCTTCACCCGGTCGAGGGGTGCCGCTGGTCCAGTCCACGCGCCGGTAGCGGCCGGGCCTGCCCGCGCGCAACGGTTCCAGTACCCCGGTTTCCAGGCGCGGCCACCACGAGACGGGCTCGTCCCAGGTGGCGAACTCGTCGGTGCTCACCAGCGCGACGTGAACGCCGCGGCCGGCGAGTTCGGCCACGATCTTCCCGGCCAGCGTGGACTTCCCGGAGCCGGACGGGCCGTCGACGGCGAGCACGCGGACGGCGCCCAACCTCGGCGGGGCCGCGAAAAGGGCGTCGATCAGCGTGCGCGTGCGGGGCTCACTTCGGGGAGCCCTTTGACGTTGTCGGGCGCGGCCGTCCTGGCTTCGAGCGCGGCGACGCGTTCTTCCAGGTCACGCTGGGCGTCGGCGAGTTCGCAGCGGAGCAGCGCGATCTCCTCGACGGAGGTCCGGACCTCTTCTTCGAGATGCCCGACCTCGGTCGACAGATGCAGCGCGACCAGTGCGAGCACCACACCGGCCAAGAGGAATACGAAGTTCGACGGCGTCTGAACGCCGGTTACCCGGGCCAGGAAGTCGGCGGCCTGCGGAACGAGGGCGAGCACGACCACGCCGACGGCGAGGACGAGCCAGACACCCGCGTACTTTTCCCGCAGTTTCCGCCGTCGCATCATCTCGAGGACGACGAACAGCACGAGACAGGCGACGACGATGCTGAGAATGCGCCAGCCAGCCATAATCAGCTCCTTTTACGCCGAATCCGACGAGTCGACGGCGGGGCGGCGGCGCACCAGCGCCAGCAGCAGGGCGAGTCCGGCGCGGCCGAGGTAGACGGCCGATTTCACCGGCGAATGGCTCGGCGTTCCGGCCGCCCGTTCGCGCATGATCACCGGGATTTCCTTGATCTTCAGTTCGGCGCGGATCGCCATCACGAGCGATTCGACCGTGTCGCCGAGGTATTCGGCCGGGTAGTACGCGGCGAACAGTTTGATCGCGCGCGGGCCCATCGCCTTGAACCCGGAGGTCACGTCGGTGAGCTTGGTCTTCCCGAGCCGGGAGAAAACGAGCGAGAGCGCGACCATCGCGTATTTCCGCGGGCCGCTCGCCTTGTACGAACCCTTGCCGGCGAACCGCGAGCCGATCGCGATGTCGGCGTCGTCGAGCGCGTCCAGCAGGGCGGCGACCTCGTCTGGATCGTGCTGGCCGTCCGCGTCCACCTGCACGACGACGTCGTAGCCGCGGGCGGCGGCGTACCGGAAGCCGGTGCGCATCGCCCCGCCGACGCCGAGGTTCACCGCCAGGCGGGCCACCTCCGCGCCCGCCGCGCGGGCGAGTTTGGCCGTGTCGTCGGACGAGCCGTCGTCGACGACCAGCACGTCCATGCCCGGCAAGGACTGCTTGACCTGGGAAATGACCGCGCCGACACTGGCCTGCTCGTTCAACGCGGGCATCACGATGAGTACGCGGCGGGTGGTCACGGACGTACTGGACACTGGATCACTCTATCTTCTTACTGGCCGTGAGCGGTGTCGGACCCGGCGGGCGCGCCATCGGCGACCACACCTTGCTGACCTTCGATTTCGTAAACCGACGCGTCGAGGTTGTGGAAGACGCGTTTGAAACCCGGAGTGATGTCGAGGCGCTGGAGACCCACCGCGGACTGCGCGTTGGAGGCCACCTTGCCCTTGCCGACGAGCACGTAACGCACCTTGAGGTCGGTGAGCGCCTCGCGCACGCGCGGCTCGCGGTTGATGTCGTTCAGGAAGACGCTGAGCCAGCCCGCCTTGGTGGTGAACTCGGCGCCGTAGTTGGTCCACTCGACCGGTTGAACCCCCGAAAGGGCGTACATCCACACCGAGCCGTCGGCCTTGTCGTTCATCACGCGCTCGCCCGGCACGACGTGCTTCCCGAGCCAGGCGTAGGCCTCTTCCTCGCCCTTGCTGACCGAGGGACCCTCGCCGTAGTTCATCGCGAGCCGCGCGGAGTTGCGGCCGATGTAGCCGCCCTTGCTCAGCACCGTGACGACCAGGCCGACCACCACCGCGCCCGCGATGGCGGCGGTGACCGGGTTCAGGCCGGGCCTGCGCTCGCCGAGCTTCTCCGCGATCTTGCCCGACGTGGTGTGCACGAACTCGCCGAACGCGACGGCGCCCGCCAGCGGAACGAGCGCGCCGATCCGCCAGTGGTCGTTGTAGAACACGCCGGTCAGGGTGTGGATGAGCGGGGTCTCCAGCGAGATCGTCGCGGCGAACAGGCCGCCGAGTACGACGTACGCGCCGACCATCCAGAGCATCCGCCGGTGCCGGACCAGGAAGAACACACCGATGATCGCCGGGATGCCGATCCACCACTGCGGGAACGACGCCATCGGCGAGAACGTGATGGTCTGCCCGAGCGCGCCGGACACGCTGGTCTCCGACGCCCAGAACGCGCTCGTCACTCCGCCCGCGTTGTAGAGCGCGGGCAGGACCTGTGGCACGCCGAGTACGACCGCCACCACGATCGTGGCCACCAGGGAAGCCGCGCTGCGGCGCCAGTCGATCTTCTCGAAGCGGAACAGCACCGCGAGCAGGATCAGCAGGAAGTAGACCATGATCACGAAGATCAGGCTGGTGTGCAGGCCGGCCAGCCCGGCGACGCCGACGCCGATCGCGACCGGTCCGGCGACGCCGTTCGGCTTGAGCAGCAGGCGGGCGAGCGCGAGCATCGCGGGCACGAGCGCCACCCCGGCGACGTACGGCCACAGCGGACCGCGCCACAGCGAGTCGTACGGGAACGCGGTGAACCAGGTGGACACGGCCGCGGCGGCGGCGGTCGCGAGGACCGGCATGCGCCAGGCGCGGCACATCGCCGCGACGCCGACCGGGACGGTCAGCACGACCATGAGCGCCGCCAGGTTCAGCGTCGGCATCATCGTCAGGCCGCCCTTGCCGAAGATCAGGGCGAGCAGCGCGTGGTAGGTGTCCGGGTAGAAGTAGTCGTGCTGGTTCGGCAGGTTCGCGATGGTGCCGACGGTCGACGCGCGTGCGTCGCCGTGCTCGGCGATCCAGCGCACCAGGTTGCCGTGGAACGGGGCGTCCCAGCCCTGCTGGACGTTCTCCAGGGTGTGCGAACCACGCAGGAAGGTGACCAGGCCGACGCCGAGGCCCACCACGACACCGGCGCCGATCAGCAGGTGATCGCGCAGAGAGCGTTTCGTCTCGTCGTCGTCTTCGTCCTCGGCCCACTCTGGGTGCCGCTTCGCGGTGAAGCGGAGCACGAGGAACGAAAGGCCGAAGCCGACGAGGGACAGCAGCAACACCCACAGGCCGACGTTCAGCATCGTCCAGCGGATGCCGAAGCGGCCGAGGATCGGGACGCCGATGGCGACGAGGCCGAAGGTCAGCAGCGGGGCCGCGGCGGCGAGGGTCCAGCCGCGCAGCCTGATCGCGGCGCCGAAGACGAGCCCCGGCAGCCAGAACGCCAGCAAGACCAAAAGAACGTTCATCGAATTCGCTGTCCAACCCTATTCGGCGTCAGGAACGCCACCGAAGTTCGCGGCGCGCGATGGCGCCGCCACACTATCGAGACGTTTCGGAAGGCCGCGCGTTGCCCGGCCCGGGCGTGCCGCGCACCACGAACGCCATGACGACAAGCAGGCCGACGGTCGGTCCGGCGGCGAGGCCGACGACGGCGCGCACGACGGTGTCGCCCGGGAAGAACAGCAGGACCAGCGCGGTCGCGACGACGACGGCCGCCCAGGTGATCAACACCTTCGTGGCCTTGGCCTGCGCGACGAGGACGGCGGCGAGCAGCTGCATCGCGGCCAGCAGCACCGAGGACCAGACGAGCCCGGCCATCCACCAGGCCTCGGGGTTGTTCTTGGCGTCGTAGACCAGGCGCACGACCCACGGGCCGATCAGCCAGCCGATCAGCGCACCGAGTGCCGCGAGCGCCAGCGCACCCACCGAACCGAGCGCGAGCAGCTTCCGCAGCCGGTGCTTGCCCTCCTCGGTGCTGGACAGACGCACCACGGTCGGCACCGCGAGGGCCTGGACCGGCGCCATCAGCGTGAGCGGCGTCCTGGCCACGAACAGGGCGAGGAAGAGCACGCCGAGCTTGTCCTTGTCGCCACCGGGGGCGAGCAGGCTGACCAGCGCGGGGTACCCGGTGATGACGCTCGCGGTGAGCCCGGCGCCCGCGAGGAGCATCAGCATGTTCTTGACGATCGGCTTCGCGGGCACGTCGGCTTCGAGCTTGGGATCGACCAGCTTGGCGGCACCACGGGCGAAGAGCAGCCAGGCGAACGAGCCGGTCGCGGCGGCGATGGCGAACCAGTAGACCTGGGTGAGCCCGGCGACCACCACGGCCGCGACCACCAGGATCCGCACGGCCGCCTCGACCAGGATCAGCCAGGAGTAGGACCGGACGTGGTCCTGGCCGATCAGCAGCCCGCGCGCGGCGAACTGGAAGGCGAACGAAAGCCCGCCGGCGAGCACGATCACGGCGAGCGCGAACTGGCCGCCGTAGACCTTGTCGGTGATCGGCGGAAGCAACGTGACCAGTCCGACGATCGCCACGGCGATCGCGCTGGTGACGAACGCGACCACCGCCGGACGCCCTGCCTTGCGCCCCTCGAGCGCGGCGTGCGCGGACTGGCGCGAGATCTCCTGCTCAAGCGGGGACAGGGCGGCGCCCAGCCCCATCAACATGCCCCAGAAGGAGAGCAGGACGGCGTTGTCGGCCTTCGACAGCGTCCGGCCCCAGACGACGGTGAGGACGTAGCCGAGCGCGATCGCGATCAGCAGGTAGACGCCGATCCGCCCGGCGGATTTCCCGGTGTCCTTCGCCAGTTTTTCGCTGCTCACCGTGCTGCTCATCGCCGCAGCCGGGCCCGCAGCGCCATGAAGAGGCCTCGGAGCGCTCCGGCGCCGAAGCCGGCGGCGAACACCGGGGTGAGCTGGGCGACCGCCTTGGCCTCGGCCTTGGTCGCGCCGAACTTCGTCACCGCGAAGCCGGCGGCGGTCGAACCCGCGGCGGCCAGCGCGACAGCGGTCTTCGGGCGCTTCGCGGCGACACCGAGCCCGAGCACTCCGACGGCCATGGCGGCGAACAGTCCGTTGCGCGCGGGCCCCGGCGACGCGAGATACGAATCGACGAACGTGGTGCCGCGGAAATACGACTGGCCGATGAACTTCTTGAACGAATCCCGGCCGTGGTAGGTCGCGGAGAAGCCGGGCGCGAGGAAGATGCGGTGACGTTCGGCGATCCAGCGCAGAACACCCGTGTCGTCACTGGCGAAACGGACGTCTTCGAAGAGCGACTCGAACGCGTTGGACGAATCCTCGAGAACGTCCTTCGGCGCGGAAAAGAATCCCGTGCCTTTAGGGAAGACGTCGAACTCTTCGATACCGAAGGACATCAACCGCGGGTTCGCGCAATAACGGCGCCACGGGATCTTGACCAGCCCGGCCATGAATCCCGCATACGGATTGTGTTCGGACGCGACGTTGACGTGACCGTTCCACACCGTGCGTTCGGGATGGTCCACGAGCTGGTCGCGGAGGAAGGTGAGCGAGCCGGAGTCCACGATCACGCGGCTGTCGAGCAGCAGGATCTGCCGCCCGGACGCCTTCGCGATCCCCGCCCGGCGTGCCTCGAACCGGCCGCTGTTCGGCTGGGTGAGCACGGTGATGCCGTACAGCTCCTGCAGCTTGGCGAGCTTGTCGCCGGTGCCGTCGGTGCTGCCGTCGTCGACCACGACGACCTCGACCGGCCAGTTCGCCGCCTGTGCCGACGCGATCAGCGCCCCCACACTGCGGTCGATCCAGTTCTGCTCGTTGTAGACCGGGATCACCACGGACAGGGCCGGGAGGAGCGAATTCGCACTCACCCCGGCGAGGCTACCTTGCGCGGCCCACCAGTATCCTTCGGGCACCGCAGACCCCGACAGAATGGCTGTTCCGGTGATTTCCTTCATTCTCGGCACCACGGCGGAACTGATCAAAATCGCGCCGGTCTACCACGGCATCCTCGAACGCGGGGTCCGGCCGAAGATCTGGTTCACCGCCCAGCACGTCGACGAGGTCTCGGACGTTCTCGCCGATCTGAACCTCCCCGAGCCCGACGTCTGGCTGGTGCCGAAGGAGAAGGCGCACAACCTGGAGTCGCCCGCGCAGGTGCCGGGCTGGGCCGCGCAGGTGCTGCGCACCGCGTGGAGCCGCCGCGCCGAACTGAAGGCCGCGCTGGTCGAGGACGGCCGTCCGCCGCTGGTGCTGGTGCACGGCGACACGTTCACCACGCCGTACGGCTCGCTCATCGGGAAGCGGATCCTCAAGTCGCGGGTCGGGCACGTCGAGGCGGGCGCGCGGTCGGGCAGCATCATGTCGCCGCTGCCGGAGGAGCTGAACCGGAAGATCGCCGCGAAGATCGTCGACATGCACTTCGCGCCGAGCGCGCGCGAGGTGAACAACCTCCGCAACGCGCGCGGTGTCGTCGTCGACACCGAGGCGAACACCGCGATCGACGCGATGCGGATGGCCATCAACGGCCCGCTCGACGTCGAGGGCCTGCCGGAGAAGTTCGGCCTCGCCACCCTGCACCGGTTCGAACTGGTCTCGCGCGCGGACAAGTACCGCGAGGCGCTGGAGATCCTGCGCGAGCAGAGCAAGCAGATGCCGATCCTCTACATGGCGGGCGCGCCCGAGCGCGAGAAGATCCGCTCGCTCGGCCTGGCGAACCTCTTCGACGAGAAGAACTTCATCCTCCAGCCGAAGATGCGGTACCTGAAGTTCCTGCCGCTGGTCGCGCGCGCCGAATACGTCGTCACCGACTCGGGCGGCCTGTCGGCCGAGTGCTACTACCTCGGCCTGCCGTGCGCCGTGCACCGCGAGCGCACCGAGACGCCGCAGCACCTCGGCGAGACCGTCGTGCTGACCGAGATGCGCGGGGACAAGCTGCAGAACTTCCTCGACACCTACCAGAACCGCCGCGGCGAGTCCTGGGTCGACAAGTTCCACCCGTCGGAGATCATCGTCGACACCCTGGCCCGTCTGGGCTACTGCTGACGCTTCGCGCGGCCTTCACGGACTGACATGAAAGGCCCCTTCATTGCAAATTTTGCAATGAAGGGGCCTTTCATGTCGCTTGAAGGAGGCTAGAGAGCCCGCCGTCCCGTCAGCCCGTCGCGATCGTCCGCGGCGGTCCGTGAAGGCCTCCTTGAGGGACCCAGAGTCCCTCAAGGAGGCCTTCACGGACCGCAGGCCGCATCCCGCAGCCCAAGAGAGAAGCTAGAGAGCCCGCCTGCCGGAGAGCGCCCGCCCCAGCGTCAGCTCGTCCGCGAACTCCAGGTCACCGCCCATCGGCAGCCCCGACGCCAGCCGCGTCACGGTCAGGCCGGGGAAGTCGCGAAGCATCCGCACGAGGTACGTCGCGGTCGCCTCGCCTTCGGTGTTCGGGTCGGTCGCGATGATGATCTCGCTGATCTCCGCGCCGCCGATCCGCGCGAGCAGCTCACGCATGCGCAACTGCTCCGGCCCGATGCCGGACAACGGGTCCAGCGCGCCGCCGAGTACGTGGTAGCGGCCCTTGAACTCGCGCGTCCGCTCGACGGCGAGGACATCCTTCGGCTCCTCGACCACGCAGATGACCGTGAGATCGCGGCGGGTGTCGCGGCAGATCCGGCAGGTCTCCTGCTCCGAGACGTTGCCGCAGACCTCGCAGAACTGCACGCCTTCCTTGACCTTGCCGAGCACTTCCTGCAAGCGCGAGATATCCGCGGGATCGGCCGCCAGCAGGTGGAAGGCGATCCGTTGCGCGCTCTTGGGGCCGACGCCGGGCAGCCGCCCGAGCTCGTCGATCAGATCCTGGACGACACCCTCGTACAAGCTAGCCGCCGAGCCCGGGGAAGCCGCCGAGGTCCGGCATTCCGCCGCCGAGGCCGCCGGCGAGCGGGCCGAGTTTCTGTTCGGTGAGCTTCTGCGCGTTGGCAGAGGCGTCCCGCACGGCCGCGACGACCAGGTCGGACAGGGTCTCGACGTCGTCGGGGTCGACCACCTTGGGGTCGATGGCCAGCGCTTTGAGCTGACTGTCGCCGGACACGGTCGCGGTGACCAGGCCGCCGCCGGAAGTGCCGGTCACCTCCGTGTTGGCCAGCTCTTCCTGGGCCTCGACGAGCTTCTGCTGCATCTGCTGTGCCTGCTGCATGATCTGCGACAGGTCGAAGCCGCCACCGGGTTGCACCATGATCCGATCGGTCCTCTCCTGGAAAATCCCGTGCCGCCTACCAGCCTAGCCGTCACCCGTGTGGCACCGTGGGCGCCGTGCGACGACGGATGGGCCTCATGGTGGCGATCGGCTTGACGCTGTTCACGGCGTGCGGGGTGGACACCCCCGCGTCCTCGCCGTCGAGTCCGTCCGCTCCGGGGACCACCACGGTCTTCACCACGCTTCCGCGGCCGAGTCCCACGACGAGCGCGCCGCCTTCGAGCGCGCCTCAGCCGCCTCCGAGCACACGGCAGCCGAAGACGGGCAAGGTCGTCGTGCTCGATCCCGGCCACAACGGCGGCAACTCCGGCAAGCCCGGCGAGATCAACAAGCAGGTCCCGGCGGGACGCGGCAAGACGAAACCGTGCAACACCACCGGAACCTCGACGAATTCCGGCTATTCCGAGCACGCGTTCACCTGGGATGTGTCGCAGCGGATCTCGCAGGCCTTGGCGGCCAAGGGAATCCGCGTCATCCTCACCCGGCAGAACGACACCGGGGTCGGGCCGTGCGTGAACGAACGCGCCGCGATCGGGAACGACGCCGAGGCGGACGCCGTCGTGTCGATCCACGCGGACGGCTCGAATTCCGCCGGAGCGCACGGTTTCCATGTCGCCTATTCCGCCCCGCCCCTGAACGCCCAGCAGGGCGAGCCCTCGGTGAAACTCGCGACGGCGTTGCGGGACGGCATCCGCGCGGGCGGCTTCCCGACGTCGACGTACCTCGGTTCGAACGGGCTCGCCCCGCGCGGTGACCTCGGTGGTCTCAACCTCTCGACCCGTCCGGCCGCGCTCGTCGAATGCGGGAACATGCGCAACGCCGCCGAGGCGGCGGCGATGGCGAGCGAAGAAGGACGTCAGCAGTACGCGGCCGTCATCGCGAAGGCCATCGAGGACTACCTAGCGGGCTAGGGCTCGGCTAGGCGCTTCCACCGCAGGCGCCGAGGCCACCAGCCCGTCCGGTTCCGTTTCCCGGGCGCCGGAACGGAAGGCGCGGACGCGGCGTCCCTCCCCCTTGCCGCGTCCGCGCCTTCCCACAACCGGAAGAGCTTCGCCCGCTCGTCGCGCCCGGCCCGGCAGACCGTCGCGATCCGTTCCAGCGGACCGAAGGCGACCGGAACGGTGGCACCGCTGCAGTAGCGATGCACCGTCGACCGGCTCAGCCGCGCCTTGGCGCCGATCCGTTCGTAGCTGTGGCCACTACGCCGTTTCAGCTCCACGAGCAGTTCCGCCAGGGCGCGGCCGTGCTCTCCAGCTGTCATGGACCCTCCCCGAATGGTGCCTACGAAGCGTCACCGATGGCCGCGCACGGGGACACACCTTTTCGCCCCAGCGAAAACCCTGCCGCCGCCTGCCGTCCCAGAGACGTCTCAGGCGTCCACGTTCCCGCAGGTCAGCGCCGCGTTTTCGTCTCACCCTCCCGGATCGAGGCGAACCGCTTGCCGGGCGGCGTCAGGCACGTTTGAGTTACCGCCGGGGAATGAAATGCCGTCTTGAGGGGGACATGGCATGACACTGCGCATGATCTTCGACCGGGAGGATCTCCAAGGGATCCGGATCGCCGAAGCACCCGACCCGTTGTGGGAACTGGTTCTCGGTTCACATCAACTGCGGGAGAACCACCCGTCGGCCTGGCGTCAGCGAGTCCAGCTGAACGCGCGGCAGAACGAAGAAGCGGCACGATCACTGAAGACGCTGTTCACGCTGGTTCCGCCGAAGGGGAACTTTCCCGACTTCCTGACCCCACCCAGCTCGGCGGGATCGTTCGAAAGCGGGCTCGAAGCGGTGGCGTGCACACCCCGCCGCCGGTTGAGCGCCGATCTCCGGACCGTGTTCACCGGCGCCGCGCCGCACTGGGTGAAACGGCTCGCCGACGGCGATCGCGAGGAGGTGCACGGGGTCGTCGGCGCCCTGCGCGACTCCTACGAACTGGTGATCGCGCCGTTCTGGCACGGCATGCGCGAGACCGTCGCCGCCGATCGCGCCCGGCGCGTCCGCACGTTGGCCACCGAGGGGGCGGGAGCGATGATGCGGGGCATCCCAGGCGTGCGCGGCTGGGACGGCGAGGTGCTGGAGATCGCGTACCCCCGGGAGCGGACCGTCCACCTCGGCGGCCGGGGGCTGACCTTGATCCCGAGCCGGTTCTGCGCGAACACACCGGTCACCTTCATCGATCCGGCGCTGCCGCCGGTGCTGCTCTACCCCGCCCGCGTGACGAGTGCCCGTCCGGCGGACACGTCCCCCGAACTGGTGGCGCTCCTCGGCCGGACCCGTGCCGAGAGCCTCGGCGCGCTGCGCGTACCGCGTACGACCAGCAAGCTGGCCACCTGCCTCGGCACCTCGATCGGCACGGCCAGCAAACAGGCCGCCGTGCTGCGCGAGGCCGGGCTCGTCTCCAGCGCCAGGCAGGGCGGCGCCATCCTGCACCACCTCACCCGCCTCGGCACGGCACTGCTCACCGGGGAACTCCACGAAGGGACCTCTCCATGAAATCGGTACTCGCCGTCGTCGCACTGCTCCTCGGCACGGCCGCCCCCGCCGCCGCCGCGACGGACTTCCCGGTGTTGCAGATGAACCTGTGCCGCAGCGGCGTCGCGAAATGCTTCGACCAGGGCGGGACGAACCCGATGGCGAAGGCCGCGAGCACGATCGTCGCGGTGAACCCGGCCGTCGTGACGGTGAACGAGGCCTGCTCGTCGGAAACGACGAAGCTGGCCGCCGACGTCAAGGCGCGGTCGGGCCGGGTCTACACGGTCGTGTGGCAGCCCGTCGGCAAGAAGGAGAACGGCCGGACGACGCCGTATCCGTGCACGTCAGGGCGTGGCGAGTACGGCATCGCGGTGCTGGCCAGACAGGACCTCGGCGCGGTGAAGGCGCGCGAAGGCGGCTACTACGGGCCTCAGGACGGCGGGGCGGAACAGCGCGCCTACCTGTGCGCGAAGTTCGGCACGGTCAACGCGTGCACCACGCACCTGTCGACGAAGCGGCCCGCGGTCGAACAGCAGTGTCAGGACCTGAAGGGGCTGCTGGCGAAGTACGGCACCGGCACCGTGTTCGGCGGTGACCTGAACCTGCGCTACCCGGGTGATCCGAGCGCGCAGGCGTGCGTTCCCGCCGGGTCGTTCCGGAAGGGCGACGGCAGCGTGCAGCACATCATCGCCGGGGGCGCCTTCGGCTTCGGCAGCTCCGGGAAGACGTCGATCCCCGGCACCGATCACCCGGCCTGGCGGGTCACCCTGACCCGCTGACCCCCGCATCCAGGTGACTACTTGCGTTCGTCGAGGGGGCGGGCGTTGAGGTGGTCGGCGAGGAGTTTCCGGGCGATCTCTTCCGGATCCTTCTCCGGCGGGAGCGGCGGAGGCGGCGGCGCGGGGCTCGCGTCCTCGTTGTAGAGGTCCTCGTCCTCCTCCGCCGGCTCGGGCGGGAGCGGGATGTCGGGCTCGGTCGTGACCACCTTCGACCGCTGGGGCTCCGGCTTCGGCACGGAAGGCGCCGGAGCGGCGGAGGGCGCTTCGGCTGACCGGCGGGTGAAGGAGCGCTCAGGCGCGGACGGCGGCGGCGCGGCCTTGGGAGCGGCGGCCTGCCTGGGCTGCGCGGCGCCGTGGACGCACCGGATCTGCCAGTCGTCTTCGAAGACCGCCTTGAACGCGGCCGCGATGCGCTCCGTGTGCAGCGGTTCGGAAAGCCTGCGGACCACCGGTTCCGCGTTGTGCGTGAGCGTGACGGCGTTGCCTTCGACACTCACCACACTCGCCTGCGTGAGCATCGCGCCGGTGACGGTGCCGCCCGGGATCTTGCGGATCGCGGCCTGCACCTGCGGCCACCGGGCGCGGATCCCGTCCACGTCCGTCGAGCCACCCGAAGGCGCTGCCGCCGCCGCGGGCGCGGCCGGCGGCGGGGTGGGCGCGGACGGGCGTTGCGGGGCCGGCCGTTCGGCGACCGGTTCCGGCCGCGTGACGGGCTGGGATGCCGGTGCGGCCTGCGGGGACGGCGCGGGCTGCTGAGCGGGTGCGGCGGGGCGTTGCGACGGCCGTTGGAACTCGCGGACGGGTTCACCCGAAGTCGCGGCCGGGACGGGCGCGGACTGCGCCACCGGAGCAGCCTGAGGGGCTTGCGCGGCCGGAGCAGCCTGTGCCGGAGCACTGGCGACGGGCGCCGGGGCCGAGGCGGCACGCCGCTCGAGCCGTTCGAGACGGGCGAGCAGCGCGTCGGTGCCCTCGGCGACCGACGGCAGCAGCATCCGCGCCGTCAGCAGTTCCAGCACCAGCCGCGGCGAGGTCGCGCCCCGCATCTCCAAGAGTCCATTGTGGACGATGTCGGCGTAGCGCGAGAGCGTGGCGGGCTCCAGTTTGCCCGCCTGCTCCTTCATCTTCTTGAGTTCGTCGTCCGGCGCGGCGACCAGCCCGCGCTCGCCCGCGTCCGGCACCGAGCGCAGCATCACCAGATCGCGCAGGCGGTCGAGCAGGTCGGTGGCGAACCGGCGCGGATCGTGCCCGGCCTCGGCGAGGCTCTCGACCGTGCCGAACACGGCCGCCGCGTCGTCCGCGGCCAGCGCGTCGACCATGCCGTCGATGAGCGCGACGTCGGTGACACCCAGCAGCGACACCGCGCGCGAGTAGTCGACGCCGTCCGGCCCGGCCCCCGCCAGCAGCTGGTCCAGCACCGATTGCGTGTCCCGCGCCGAACCACCGCCCGCGCGGATGACCAGCGGATACACCGCGGGCTCGACCTGCGCGCCCTCGGCGGCGACGTTGCGTTCCAGCAGTTCACGCATGGAGCTGGGCGGGATCAGCCGGAAGGGGTAGTGGTGCGTCCGCGACCGGATGGTGGGCAGCACCTTGTCCGGTTCGGTGGTCGCGAAGATGAAGATCAGGTGCTCCGGCGGCTCTTCCACGATCTTCAGCAGGGCGTTGAAGCCCTGCGTGGTGACCATGTGCGCCTCGTCGATGATGAAGACGCGGTAGCGCGAGTCCGCCGGGGCGTAGAAGGCCCTGTCCCGCAGCTCGCGGGCGTCGTCGACGCCACCGTGGCTGGCGGCGTCGAGTTCGGTGACGTCGACGCTGCCGGGGCCTTCGGGCGCGAGGTTGCGGCACGAGTTGCACTCGCCGCACGGATCCGGCGTCGGGCCCTTCGCGCAGTTCAGTGAACGCGCCATGATGCGGGCGCTCGACGTCTTGCCGCAGCCGCGCGGGCCGGAGAAGAGGTAGGCGTGGTTGATGCGCCCGGCGGCGAGCGCCGTACGCAGCGGATCGGTCACATGCTCCTGCCCGACGACCTCGGCGAAGGTAGCCGGACGGTACTTTCGGTATAGAGCTAGAGCCACGCGGCGAGACTACCGGGAGGGCACGACAGGTGAGACCGGCACCGACCCCCGGCAAGTATCCGGTCCGCTTCGGCACGGCCGAGCTGCTCCGGGACGCCGACCGCCCGAACGCCTGGATGATCTCGGTCGACGGCGTCGCCCAGTCGCACGTCAACCTCGACGACCCCACGGATCTCGAGTTCGACTACATCCGCCGTATCGCCGACGTCGTCGACTGCCTCGGCGAGGGCCCGCTCGACGTACTGCACGTCGGCGGGGCGGCCTGCACGCTTCCGCGCTACATCGCCGCCGCGCGGGCGCGCTCGCGGCAGCTGGTCTTCGACGCCGACGGCGAGCTCGTCGCGCTCATCCGCGAGCAACTGGGTCTGAAGGGCCTGAAGGTCCGAGTCGGCGACGGCCGCGAAGGCGTCTCCAGCAGGTACGACGCTTCGGCCGACCTGGTGATCGTGGACGCTTTCGAGCGCGGAGTCCTGGCCGGTGGACTCGCGACCGTCGAGTTCACGAACGAGGCCGCGCGCGTCCTCCGGCCGGCCGGGACCTACCTCGCCAACGTCTCCGACGGCCCGAACCTGCCGTTCCTCCGCCGGTTCCTGGCGACACTGGCGACGTCGTTCCCGCACCTCGCGCTGCTCGCGGAGCCGGGTGTCCTGCGGGGCCGCCGGTTCGGGAACATCGTCGTCGCCGCTTCCCGCGTCGAACTGCCGGTGACCGAGATGACCCGCCGGGCCGCGTCGTCCGCCTATCCGGCCCGCTGCGTCGCTGGTGAAGACCTCCGCGACCTGCAAGGCAAAGCGAAACCCATCACCGACGCGGACGCCCTGCCGTCACCTGTGCCGCCGAAGGACGTCTTCGGGATCTTCTAGAACGCACGTGAAGGTCAACCGTGTCGTGTTCGCGGACTGGCCGGCAGTGCTCGAGCGGCTGGCAAGTCCGGAGTCGCCGGGCCGCGAAGACCCCTTCTCGCACCTGGCGCAGGGCCCCGGAAGAGTCGCATAACCACTGATCAAGCGGGCAGCGAGGCGGCGGCGGGCTTGTCACGGTGACCTGGCGCCTCCTCGACTGTCCACAGGGGACAGTTCCGGGGTGGCAGTGCCCGATTCGAGCGTTTTGCGGAGGGTCGCGAGTGTTTGGGAGGGTTAGAACCCTCTCTTGGATACCTGCGCGTGGCTTGCGGCTTTGCTCGCGTGCAGTACATGAAGGTGTGAAGGTCGAGTTCCCTCGGCTGAGCCGAGGCAAGGAGTCCTTCACGCGCCGCCGTTCGCTGCTGAGGCTCGTGATGGCCTTCCGGGTCGCCCCAGCGACCGACCGTGGGGGTCCGGGGGGGCGAAGCCCCGCCGGGCGGGCGTGGGGTTGCACCCCACAAAAATGAGGGGATCCCGCGCACCCGTCAGAGCTTGCTTATCCTTGCTGCCTTCCGGCCCTGGGGAGGTTCACAAGATGGACGCCGCGCGGGATCCGAGGACCAGTGTAGTCACTCCCGTCCACGCATGGAGGACAGTGGGGGGTATGAGTACTCCGACCTGGGTAGATGTCCTCAAGGCCGCCGATGCCGTCCACCCGTTCGTGCGACACACGCCGCTGCTGCGCGCCGAGGTCGACGGGCGGCCGCTGGTGCTCAAGCTGGAGCATCTGCAGCGGAGCGGGTCGTTCAAACTGCGGGGCGCGGTGAACGCGCTGCTGAGCGGGCCGTTGCCGGAGCGGGTGCTGACGGCGTCCGGCGGCAACCACGGGCTGGGCGTGGCGACGGCGGCTTCGCTGCTGAATCTGCCCGCGACGGTGTACGTGCCGGAGTCGGCTCCGCAGGCGAAGGCGGCCAGGATCGAGGCCGCGGGCGCGAAGCTCATCCGTCACGGAGCGACGTACGCCGAGGCCGCCGCGAAGGCGCTCGAAGCCGCCTCTGAGCCGGGTACGCGGTATCTGCACGCGTACGACGATCCCACCGTCGTCGCCGGTCAGGGCACTGTGGCGGCCGAAGTGGTCCAGGACGCGCCGGACGTCGACGCGTTCTTGGTCGCGGTCGGCGGTGGCGGACTGGTCGCGGGCACGTCGCTGGCCGGGTTGCCGACGTACGCCGTCGAGCCGGAGCGGTGCCGCGCGCTCGACGCGGCGCTGGCGGCGGGCGAGCCGGTGGACGTGGAGATCGACTCGGTGGCGGCGTCGGCGCTGGGCGCGACCAGGATCGGGAACGTCCCGTTCGCCGTGCTGCGCGAGCGGGTGACCTCCGTGCTGGTCAGCGACGCGGAACTGCTCGCCGCGCGGGACCGGCTCTGGGAGGAGTTCCGCCTCGCCGTCGAACCGGCCGCGGCCGTCCCGTTCGCCGCGTGGCTGGCCGGACGGACCGAAGGCGAGCTGCCCTGCGTGATCCTGTGCGGCGCTAACAGTGACTGGACACCCGGAGCCTGACTCGGAACTCTGTCCGCCCCGGACGGCTGGCGACCCCGACCTGTCCACCGTGCGCGGAGACGACGGCCGCGACGATGGCCAGCCCGAGTCCGGTGCTGCCCGCCGCCCGTGACCTCGAATCGTCGCCGCGGGCGAAGCGTTCGAAGACGTCCGGGAGGATCGACGGCGGAATACCCGGACCACTGTCGGCAATGGACAGTGTCACCACCGAGTCCACTATGGATAGAGAGGTGGCGACCTCGGTGCCGGTCGGGGTGTGCGTGCGCGCGTTGCCGAGCAGGTTGATCACCACCTGGTGCAGTTGATCCGCGTCGCCGAGTACGGTGATCGGCTCCGGCGGCACCTCCAGCAGCCACTTGTGCTCCGGCCCGGCGACGTGCGCGTCGGCGACGGCGTCCGCGACCAGCCGCGACAGATCGACCGGCTGGTGCACCACCGGACGGCCGGAGTCGAGCCGCGCGAGCAGCAGCAGATCCTCGACAAGGCCGGTCATCCGCGTCGATTCCGACTCGACCCTGCCCATCGCGAACGCGATGTCCGGCGGCACCTCGGAACCGGACCGCCGGGTGAGTTCCGCGTAGCCGCGGATGGCCGCGAGCGGGGTCCGCAGTTCGTGGCTGGCGTCCGCGACGAACCGGCGCACCCGGCTCTCGCTGGCCTGCCGGGCGGACAAGGCGCTCGCGATATGGCCGAGCATGCGGTTGAGCGCGAAGCCGACCTTGCCGACCTCGGTGCGCGGATCGGTGTCCACTTCGGACACTCGCTCGGACAGCGCGACCTCGCCGCGATCCAACGGGAGTTCGGCGACCCTGGTCGCGGTGGCGGCCAGGCGGTCGAGAGGTTTCATGGTGCGCCGCACGGTCACCGCGCCGAGCGCACCCGCGAGCACGATGCCGCCGATGGCCACTCCGCCGAAGATGAAACCCAGGTTCCACAACGTGTCCGTGACGTCCTTTGTGGGCAGTCCGGTGATCGCGACGCTGCCGTTGGCCGCCGATTTGGCCACCACGCGGTACTCCCCGAGTGCCCCGAGGTCCACGTCGGTGGGCTTGTCGGTCGGCGTCGACCGCAGGAGCACGGACATCTGGGCCGGGCCGAGCGGGTCGTGGGGGAACGGATCGGCGATCTTCGCGTCGTAGCTGGACCGCAGCACCGCCGCGATCACCCGCCCGTCCGGGAGGATGTTCACGAACAACGAACCGGTGCTCTGCCCGTACGCGCGCAGGCCCTCGGGAACCCGTTCCCCGCCGGGACGGCCCGGTGGCGGCGGACGGCTCGCGCGTTCACTCGTCTCGGCGAGCCGGGCGTCGAGCTGGTCGAACAGGAAGTCGCGCAACGCCAGTTCGGTCACCACGCCGACCACCAGGCAGACGAGCGCGAGCAGCCCCGCGACCTGCGCGATCAACCGCCGTCGCAGCGACCACGGCCGCCTACCCCGCGGGTTTGAGGACATACCCGGCGCCGCGCATCGTGTGGATCATCGGTTCCCTGTCGGCGTCGATCTTCTTGCGGAGGTAGGAAATGTACAGCTCGACGATGTTGGCCTGGCCGCCGAAGTCGTAGCTCCACACCCGGTCGAGGATCTGCGCCTTCGACAGCACCCGCTTCGGATTCCGCATGAGGTAACGCAGCAGCTCGAACTCGGTCGCGGTCAACGGCGCCAAATCGCCGCCGCGGTGCACTTCGCGGCTGTCCTCGTCCAGGGTCAGGTCTCCGACGACGAGCGTCGAACCGCTCGGCCCGGCGACCCCGCCCGCGCGCCGCAGCAGCGCGCGCAGCCGCAACGCGACCTCCTCCAGGCTGAACGGTTTGGTGACGTAGTCGTCGCCGCCCGCGGTGAGCCCGGCGATCCGGTCCTCCACCGCGTCCTTCGCGGTCAGGAACAGCACCGGCAGGTTCGGCACCTCGGAACGCAGGCGCCGCAACACGTCCAGGCCGCTCATATCCGGCAGCATGACGTCCAGCACCACCGCGTCCGGCCGGAATTCCCTGGCGACGCGGACCGCCTCGATACCGTCGGCGGCGGTACGGATGTCCCAGCCCTCCATGCGCAGCGCCATCGACACGAGCTCGGACAGGGTCGCCTCGTCGTCGACGACCAGCACCCGCACGGCGCTGCCGTCGGCGCGGCGCAGGCCCGCCTTGCCGGAACCGGACGAAGGGACGTTCACACTGGTCATGCTGCCATCGTGGGCGGCCCCGATGAGGCTTCTCTGTGTCCCGCCTGTGCGTTTCCTGTGAACGATCACCCTGCCGGGGAGCGAAACACAGCGCGTGCCCACCGACGGCACAGCTTCCGCACAGCGACGGCGCCGACCATGGCCGCAACCGACCACACGGAGGCGACCAGATGACCGAACCGACCAAACCCGCCGAACCCCCGGCGGACGAGACCGCCACCTGGGGCGCGCCTGCCCCGGCGGGTGAACCGAAGAAGACCTGGTCGGGCCGCAAGACCGCGATCGCGGCCGTGGTGGCGGTGGTGATCGCCGCCGGCGGCGGAGCCGCGATCTGGGCCGGAACCGCCGCGAACGGCGCCGAACAGGGCGGCATGATGGGCGGCCCCGGCGGCGGCCGGGTGCTCGTCGGCCCTGGCGGGGGTATGCCGCGCGACACGCTGCACGGCGACTTCGTCGTCTCCGACGGCAAGGGCGGCTACCGCACCGAACGGACGCAGACCGGCGAGATCACCGGGATCAGCGCGACGTCCATCAGCCTGACCAGCAAGGACGGCTACAAGCAGGTCTACACGATCGACGCGTCGACACGGAAGACCGGCGATCCCAAGACCGGCGAGACGGTGATGGTGAACGCCACGGTCACCGGCGACACCGCGACGGCGACGACCATCGGCAAACCGGGGCAGAACCAGCGCGGCGGACCCGGTCAGGGGCAACAGGGTCAGCAGGGGCAGGACGGCCCGCGCCGCTACTGAGCCACGACGGCGAGCAGCGCGGCGGCCGTCTCGGCGGGCTCCTGCCCGGTGGTGTCCAGGACGACGCGGTCGGTGCGGGCCTGCCGCATCCGGGCCGCCTCGGTGACCGCGCGGGCGGCCACCCGGTCACGGACGACTGGTGGCACGCCACGTAGTTCGTCGCCCGCCAGCAGCGCGCTTTCGCCCTCGGCGCGGCGCCCGACGCGTTCGGTGAGCGTCGGGGCGTCCGCGTCGAGGTGGACGACGGTGACCTCCTCGAAGACCCGCCGGTGCTCCGGAAGGAATTCCCTGGCGACGACGATCAGCCGCTTCGCTCCGGCTTCGCGGTAGCCGCGCCAGACGGCCGCGAGATTCGCCGCCTCCAGTGCCGGATCCGGACCGGGGTTCGCGAACCCGAGTTGCGCTAGATCGACGTAGGCGACGGGCATCTCGCGTGCCCAGAGGTCCCGCAGCGCGCTGAAGGCGGCCGTCGATTTGCCGACCGCCGTCGGTCCGGTCACCACGGTCTCCTCGTGCCGCTGCCCGGTCGTGTCCATCGCCTCGCCGAAACCGGTGCGGTCATAGGCGTCCGCCACCGCGTACAGGCCGGGCAGCGCCGCGGCGGGTGATCCTCGGCCGAGGAACCGGCTCCGGAGTTCGTCGCGATCGCACGTCAGCCGGATGAGGGTGAGGTCGAAGTCGCCGCCACCGAAATGCGGCTCGACACCGTTTTCGGGGTCCACGATCCCGGACACGACGAGCTGCCTGGTACCCCGCGAGCGCAGGATCCCCAGCACCCGCAGCAGATTGGCCGCCTTGATCGCGTGTGCGGCTTCGCCACCGCCCGGAGGCGGGCCGATCAACCCGAGCTGGTCGATGTCGACGTACGCGACGTTGCCGCCCGCTTCCACGATGCGCGTGTACAAACCCCAGGCGGTGGTGGACTTCCCGGCTCCCGGTGCTCCGGCCGTCCACAGCACGGGAGTCTTCGTGATCCCCATGGCTTTCGATCTTAGGAACCCCTGTCCAGCGAAAATAGGGCAGAGTTGGGCGCGTGCGGGACATCAGTGGTTCGCTGGCGAGACAGGCGTATGCGGTCGCGGCCGTCTGCCTGGCCGCCGACGCCGGGCTGTATCTCATCGGCGGACCACCGCTCTCGCTCGGCTGGCAGGTGTGGGTGCTGCTGGTAGGTGGAATCCTCGCCAATGCCGCGCTCGCCGGGCCTTCGCGTTACTCAGGCTGGGTTTCCGCCGCGCACGCCGCCCTGCTCGTCGCCGCGCCGATCCTGCTGTACCCGTACGACCACTACCTGCAGGCCACGAACGCGGGCGTGCTGATCGCGGGCTACCGCGCCGGCGCCTGGCTCGCGACCAGACCCGCGCTGGCCGCACTCGCCGCGATGCTCGCCGGTCTCGTCGCCTGCAACCTCATCCCGGTCGACCGGGGCGATCGGGACTGGCGCGTGCTGATCATCGACGTCGGCGTGAGCGGGCTGCTGCCGTGGATGGTCGGCCGCTACACGACCGCGCGGCGCGCGTACATCGCCGATCTCCAGCGCGCGGAGGAACAACGGCGGCAACACGAAGCCGAGGCCGTCCGCCGGGCCGTCGCCGAAGAACGCACGACGATCGCCCGCGACCTGCACGACGTGATCTCCCACCACGTCAGCGCGATCGGCGTGCACGCCGGCGCCGCGCGGCTCGGGCTACCGGAGGGAGAACCCGCCGTGCGGCGTTCGCTCTCCGCCGTCGAATCGTCCGGCCGGGCCGCGATGGCCGATCTGCGGCGTCTGCTGGATCTCTTGCACGGCAAGGAGAACGACGACGCGCAGCGGCAGCCGGGGTTGGACAACCTCGACGAGCTGCTCGACAACCTCCGCACCGCCGGGCTGCCCGCGCGGCTGACCACCCACGGCGGGCCGCGGGAACTCCCGGGTTCGGTGGACATCGCGCTGTACCGCATCGCGCAGGAGGCGCTGACGAACGCGCTCCGGCACGGCCGCGGCGGGATCGTCGAGATCGACCTCGCCTACCGGCGGACGGAGGTCGTCCTCACGATCACGAACGAGATGGGCCGCCCGAACACGTCGGCCGAGTCGACGAAACGCGGTCTCGCCGGAATCCGGCAACGGGTCGCGTTGTTCGGCGGCCAGGCGGAATGCGGACCGCTCGACGACGGGCGGCACTGGCGGATTAGAGTCGGTTTTCCTTTGGAGGCACAGTGATCCGGGTTCTGCTGGCGGACGACCACGCGATGTTCCGGTCCGGGATGCGCGCGGTGCTGGACACCCAGGCGGACTTCGAATGCGCCGGCGAGGCAGCGGACGGACGCGAAGCCGTCGCACAGGCGGCCGCGCTGCGCCCGGACGTCGCCGTGCTCGATGTCCGGATGCCCAAATTGGACGGTCTGGCCGCGACCGAGGCGATCATGTCCGCGCCCGGTAACGACACCCGCGTCCTCGTGCTGACGACCTACGACTCCGACGAGTATGTGTACCGCGCGCTGCGCGCCGGTGCGAGCGGGTTCCTGTTGAAGAGCCTCGCGCCCGAGGAACTCGTCTCGGCCATGCGTGTCGCCGCACGCGGAGACGCGCTGATCGACCCGACGGTGACCCGGCGGCTCGTGTCGACCTTCGCCACCAGCATCGAACCCGCGGCCGCCGAACCGGCGGAACTGGAACGGCTCACCTCACGCGAACGCGAAGTCCTCATGCTCGTCGCCGACGCCTCCAGCAACGCGGAAATCGCCGCGCATCTGCACGTGGGCGAAGAGACGGTGAAGACCCACGTTTCCCGTATCCTCGCCAAACTGGGGTTGCGCGACCGGGTGCACGCCGTCGTCTACGCGTTCCGGAACGGCCTCGTCGGCAGACGATGATCGGTTCGCCGGACGGGGCTCCCGGTGCCAGAATCACCGCAGGGCACGTCGAGGCGGGGAGCCGTGGATGAAACGCTGGGTGACGCTCACGATCGGACTGGTCTTCCTGCTGGTGGGCGGCGTCTGGGTGCTCCAGGGCGCCGGCGTGCTGACCGGCAGCTTCATGACCGGGCAGAAACTGTGGTTCCTGATCGGGCTCGTCGCGTTCCTGGTCGGGGTGGTGCTGGTGGCGGCCACCGCCCGCCGCACCCGGCGGGCCCCCACCGAGGACTAGCCGCGGCCTTTCACGCTTTCGGACCTCCGCCGGCATGCGTGATCGGAGACGGATCACGCGAGTCCCGCCTTCAATCACGTGAGTTACGCGCCCGATCACGCGAGTACCGCTTCTGATCACGTGAGTCGCCCGGGTCGGTCACGCGAGCTTGTTGTGCGGGATCGGCGAACTCACGTGATCAGGGGCGCGACACGCGTGACCAGAGGTGCGACTCGCGTGATCGGAGACGGAACTCGCGACATCAGGCGATCTTGAAGATCGGGTAGCCGGGCGCGATCGCCAGCAGTTCTTCGTCGGAGGCCTTCGCGTCGACACCGTCGAAGAACACGCCGACCTCGAACTTCCAGCGCTTGAGGTACGCACGCAGGATCACCGGCTTCTCGTGGTCGGCGAGTTCGGTGTAGGTGAACGTCTCGGTCCGGCGCCCGACGCTCAGCTGTCCCTCACCCGCGACGCGCAGGTTGCGCACCCACTGCGTGACACCGCGCGGCGCGACCAGGTAGCGCTCCCCGTCCAGTTTCAGCAGGTTGACCGGGACCGAGCGCAGTTCGCCGCTTTTCCGGCCCCGGACCGAGAGCACCCGGCTGCCCAGGACCGAGACGCCGAGCTTCGTCAGCTTGAGCACGAACTCGTTGAACGCGTTGGTGGCCTTGGCCGGCTTGACGTAGCGAGTGGCGGCGGCAGTAGTGCCGGCGGCAGTGGTGCTGGAGGCGGTGACGCTGGGGGTGGCGGCGTCAGCGGCGGGGGAAGTGGCGGTCATCTCGGCTCCTCGAAGTCTGCGAGAGCAGTGCTCTCTGTTAAGAGCAGTGAACACCAGAGCAGTGCATCGTGTCAAGAGCAGTGCTCTCGTTTAGGTGCGATGCTCTATGGTGAGGGCATGGCTGCCACCCAGACCGCGCGCGAACGCGCCCGAGCCGAGCTCACCCGTGAGATCAAGGACGAAGCCCGCCGCCAGCTCGCCGAGGTCGGTGCGCTCGGCCTCTCGCTCCGCGCGGTCGCGCGGGAGCTGGGCATGGTCTCGTCGGCGCTCTACCGGTACTTCTCCAGCCGTGAGCAGCTGCTGACCGCGCTGATCGTCGACGCCTACAACGCCGTCGGCGAGGCCGCGGAGGCGGCCGACGACCCCAAGAAGTCCTCGCTGGCGAGGTGGGAGTCGATCTGGCACGCGGTCCACACCTGGGCGAAGGCGCACCCGCACGAGTACGCGCTGATCTACGGCTCGCCGATCCCCGGCTACCAGGCCCCGCAGGACACCGTCGCACCCGCGGGCCGGGTGGCGTTCGCGCTGGTCGCGGTCCTGCGCGACGCGAATCTCCGGGTCGAGACCGAGGTCGGCGAGATGCCTGTCGAGCTACTGCACCAGCTCGACGCCGTCACCGAGATCCTCAAGATCAACCTGGCGCCCGAGACGGCCTCCCGGCTGCTCATGGCCTGGACCCAGCTGTTCGGGATGATCAACTTCGAGCTGTTCGGCCAGTACGTCGGCTCCGTCGACCCTTCGGACGCCTTCTTCGCGCACGGGATCCGTCAGATGGCCGAGTTCACCGGGATCAAGATGACCGGCTGAGCGCGGTCCAAGACCGCATCAGCAACTGGACGGCGTCCACCACGTCCTCGTCGCCGGTCCCCTCGGGACTGAGGAAACGCTGCAACAGGAGACCGTCTTCGAGCGCGTGCAGGATCAACGCGAGGAAGGCCGGATCCGCGGGCGGTTCCGCGCCCCGCGCGGCGAGCTCGGTCCGGATCGAGGTCTCCAGCAGTGCCCTTGTCGACTTCTCGCCTTCGCCGACGAGCGGGCGCGCGTCGGGATTCCGCAGCGCGTAAAGAGCCAACTCGGTGCGCAGGGTCAGCCAGCCGGCGAGGTGTTCGGCGCGTTCGACGTTCCACGCGCGCAGGCGGTCCATCATCTCCACGAAGGAGCCGACGCCCTCACGCAGCGCGGAGACCTCTTCGGCCTCGCGCTGGGTCCGGCGGCGCAGCAGTTCGACGACCAGCTCGTGCTTGCCGTCGAAGTTGCCGTAGAAGGCCCCTCGGGTGAATCCGGCTCGTTCGGCGATCTGCTCGACGGACGTGCCGTTGACCCCGCGTTCGGAGAACAGCTCGGCGGCCGCCGCGAGCAGGCGCTGTCTGGTCTGCTCGCGGCTTTCTTCCCGCGTCAAGCGCTTCGCCGTCACACGGCGATCTTAGAGCTGTGCCGAATCAGCTCTCAGCGGGAGAACGTCCGTTCTCCCGGCCGGTCAGCCACACCCCGCCCGCGAGAACGGCTGCGGCGACCACGACGGCCACGGCGGTGAGCGACCACAAGGCCTGGCTCGCCAAGAACGCGGCGACCGCGCCGAAGAGAACGGCGACGAGGAGCAACGGCGTGGTCCGGACGGCTGTGGCGGCGGGGACGGTCACCATGGGGGCTTTCCCTTCGGGGTGGGGCGCGAAACACTCGGTCTTCGCGGAGGGGACCGCGCCGGGTCGGTGGCCTTACGCCGAGCGGGGCACGGATCACCCTTCCGGGCGAGATACCCGCGTGGCGGCTAGCGTCACGCCGAGGATGACATCGAGGGAAAGGCGGCTCGCGGTGGAGAAGTGGGCGGAGCAGGTCGGCAGGATCCGGGTCATCGGAACCGGGGTGATGGGCCGGGGCATCGTCCAGCTCGCCGTGACGGCGGGGCTCGAGGTCGAGCTCGCCGACGCCCGGCCCGACGCCGTCGGCGAGGCCATCGACCACGTCGGCGCGATGCTCGGCAAGCTCGCCTCGAAGGGCAGGATCACCGAAGAGGCCGCCACGGCCGCGAAAGGCAGGCTGATCGCGGCCGAAGACCCGCTGGCCCCCGCCGACGGTGTCGACCTCGTCATCGAAGCGGTCCGCGAGGACCTGGAGATCAAACGCGCGCTGTTCGCCGAACTGGAACGGGTCTGCGGCCCGGACACCGTGTTCGCCACCAACACCAGCTCGCTTTCGGTCACCGGGATCGGTGCCGCGCTGACCGATCCGGGCCGCCTGCTCGGCCTGCACTTCTTCAATCCGGTCCCGCTGATGCGGCTGGTCGAGGTCGTGCCCGGCGCGCGGACGGCCACGTGGCTGCCGCCCGCCGTGACCGAACTCGTCCGCGGCTGGGGACACGAACCCGTCCTCGCCCGCGACGCGCCGGGCTTTCTGGTCAACCACGCCGGCCGCGGGCTGGGCACCGAGGCGCTGCAGATCCTCGCCGAAGGGATCGCGACCCCGGCCGAGGTGGACCGCGTCGCGCGTGACGTGCTCGGCTTGAAACTCGGCCCGTTCGAACTGCTGGACCTCACCGGCCTCGACGTCTCACATGCCGTGCTCGAAAGCATCTGGAGCGGCTTCCACGGCGAACCGCGACTGCGGCCGTCGTGGCTGACGCGTCCCCGCGTCGCCGCCGGGCTGTTCGGACGCAAGAACGGCGAGGGCTTCTACAGTTACGTCGACGGGCAACAGCAGGTGGAGCCGGAGCCTGCCGCGCCGGAGGCCCCCACCACTCCCGTGTGGGTCGACGACGAACGGCTCGGCACGCTGCTCTCGGCGGCCGGAATCCAGGTCGTGCACTCCGCCTACCCGGACACGGTCCTGATCGTCAGCCCGATCGGTTCGTCCACTGTGGACACGGCACTGGCCGCGGGCCTCCCGGCGGAACGGGTCGTCGGCGTCGACCCTCTCGGCGGCTACGGGAAACGCCTGACGCTTTCGGTCCACCCCGCACTCGACCCGGCCGCCGGCCGCACCGCCTGGGGCGCGCTCGCCGCGACCGGGCTGCCGGTGACCGTGGTCCGCGACGGCCCCGCGCCGATCGCGCAGCGGCTGCTGGCGTCGATCGTCAACACCGCCTGCTTCATCGCCGGACAGCGCCTCGCCACACCGGAGGACATCGACACCGCCGTCCGGCTCGGCCTCGGTTACCCGCGCGGCCCGCTGACCTGGGGCGACGAAGCGGGCGCGGACCTCGTGCTGCGGGTCCTGCGCGGCCTCGTCGCGAGCACCGGCGACCAGCGCTACCGGCCGAGCGCCTGGCTGACCGAACGGGTCGCGCTCGGCCTGCCGCTCGCCTCGACGGGCACCGTCCCCGCCGACCTCCAGCGCTGAGGGTCGAGTGGGTCATGAGTATTTGGGGTCGTTCTGGCCAAGAGTGGTTCAGATACCTGGGGTGGGCCGGGTAGCGGCCAGTCCGTGAAGGACTCCTTGCCTCGGCTCAGCCGAGGAAACTCGACCTTCACACCTTCCCCAGTACATGAAGGCCCCCATCCTTGCGCCAGGCGCAAGGATGGGGGCCTTCATGTACTTCACCAACCCACCCAGCGGCCGCGTCGCGAAAGCCACTTTCGGGACATCTGACGTTGCGAAAGTGGCTTTCGCAACGTCACCGCGGCCTGCCCCACCCGGGCCCCCTTCACTCCGGACCCCCAAGCGCGTGAAGGGGGCCTTCACGCGCGATCAGTGCCTACCAGGGGCGGTCGGTCACCGCACCGTTGGAGGCGTTCCAGAACACGTAGCCACCCTGGAAGTTGTTCTGCCTTCCACCGGTGACGACCATTTCGTCGGTGGTCGGGTAACGCAGGTAAGAACGTTCCCAGCCGAGCGCCGCCCAGCGCTTGCGGATCTCGCCCCACACGCCGTGCGCGTCGGTCGCCATCGACCAGTAGATGGAACCGGCCTTGGTGAAGTGGGTGTACCGGCCGACGCCGTCCGGGGTCGCCGCCTCGTCCGTGGCCGGGTATCCCATGGGCCCGGCTTCCCAGCCGAGCGCCGCCCAGCGGACGCGGATCCGGCCGTAGATCGCCCTCGCGTCCGTCTGGACGGTGTAGTAGATCGAACCGGCCTTGCTGAAGTGGTTGTAGCGGCCGAGCCCGTCCGGAGTGCCCGCCTCGTCGGTGCTCGGGTAACCCAGCGGTCCCCGCTCCCAGTCGAGCGACGCCCACTTCTGCCGGATCCTGCCGTAGATCGGGTGGGCTCCGGTGTTCACGGTGTAGTAGATCGACGACTGCAGAACGCCGGGCCAGACCGGGAAGTGGTTGTACCGGGCGACACCGTCCGGAGTGGCCTGTTCATCGGTGGCGGGCGGACCGAACTTCACATGCCCACCGGCGGCGAGGTACTTCTTGAGGATCTCGCCTTCGATCTGCTTGACGCCCGTGTCCTTCGACCAGTACAGCCGCCCACGCTCGTAGGTGCGGAAGCGGACCGTGCCGTCGACGGCTTCGGGTGCGGTCGGGGCGCCGAGTCGTTGCGCCAGCGCGGGTTCGTCGCGGTAGCGCTTGTCGATCGGCGTGATGTAGTTCGCCGTGATCGTCTGGTCGACGGTGCCCATGGTGATGTTCGTCAGCCGCCCGGTGGCCCCGTTGGACCAGCCGGTGAAGGTCGACGAACCGTCGGAAGCGACCTCGGCCGCCTGGATCTCGACGGTCGCGCCTTCGACCACCATCGCCGAGGTGGCGCCGCCTTCCGGCGTGATGCCGAGCGCCGCGGCGACGTTGCTGGTGAGGGTCAGCCGGTGTTCGCGCGGCTTCGCGACATAGGTCTTCGAGACCGTGACGCCGGCGCTGTCGGTCGCCGTCGCGGTGAACTCCAGGTTGGAGTCCGTGTGGTCGGTGAACGGCATGGTGAACTCGGGGCCGGTGCCGCCGCGGTCCGGATGCGCGTGGCAGACCGCGTTCTCCGGGCAGTGCCGGACCAGCGTGGTCCAGGTGACCGGGAGGGCGCCGTCCTCGGTGTCGGTGATGGTCGCGCCGACCTTGACCTCCTCGCCGACCGCGAACAGGCGGTCACCGGGGTCGGTCATGACGAGCTTCGGCGAGTGGTTTCCGGGCGCCACGGCGATGTCCGTGCTCCCGGAGGCCTGCAGGCCGTCCTTCACCGTCAGTTTCGCGGTGAACTTCTCGGTCCCGGCCGCGTAGGTGTGGCTGACCTTCGCGCCGGTGCCGGTGGTGCCGTCGCCGAAGTCCCACTCGTAGGTCAGCGGGTCGTTGTCGAAGTCGTAGGAACCGCTGCCGTCGAAGGAGACCGTGCGGGTTTCGGGGTTCGTCTCCGAAGTCGCCACCGCGACGGGCGCCTTGTTCCCGGTGGTGTAGCTGAGCCGTCGCAGCATGCCGGTGTAGATGTCGGCGTACACGATGTCGCCGTTGGCCGCGGCGAGGAACTTGACCGGACCGCCGATGCCGGTGAACTTCGGCGGCGTCTCCTGCGGGCGGACGACGCGGCCCTGCGTGTCGTACTTGGCCGTCCAGAGCTTCTGGGTGGCGTAGTCGCCGAAGAAGTACGCGCCGCGGTATTCCTCCGGGTACGACTCTCCATTGTAGACAATGCCCGCGGTGATGCTGTTGCCGTTGTCGACGCCCTGTCCGTGGCGGATCGCCAGCATCGGCGGGGTGTTCACGGCCGAAGCGCACTGCGGCATCGCGGAAAAGCCGTCGGCGGGCTGGTTGCCCTCGAAACACGGCCAGCCGTGGTTCGCGCCCTTCTGGACGAAGTTGATCTCTTCCCAGGTGCCCCAGCCGACGTCGCCGACCACCGGCAGGCCGGTGCTGGCGTCGAGGCTGAACCGGAACGGGCTGCGGAAGCCGCTCGCGAACACCTTGGAACGCAGCGAGTTCGGGTTCGCCGCGGTGTAGTAGGGGTTGTCCGGCACGCCGGCGCCGTCCGCGGTGATGTGGAAGATCTTGCCGAAGATCTTGTCGAGGTCGTACACGTTGAGCGCGAACGGGTCGGCCGCGCCCTGGAAGCGGGAGCTGTCGCCGGTCGAGACCCACACCGTGCCGTCGGGGGCGGCCACGACACCGGTGATGCCGTGGATGTCGGTGTTGGCGGCGCCCTCGATGAGCACCTTCTCCCCGGTCAGCCCGGTCGGCCGGTCGGTGCCGGAGACGGTCCAGCGCGAGGCGCGCAGGGCGATCCCGCCGCCGGCGACATCGACCGCGCGGGCCGTGTAGATCACGCGGGAGGTGGCGTAGTCGGGTGCGATCGCGATACCGACCAGCCCGAGGTCACCGGTGCTGCGAACGGGCAGGGTCGCGATGCTCTGCGCCTGTCCGGTGGTGGACACCCAGGCGACGTTGCCCTGCTTTCCGGTGGTGAGCATCGAGCCGTCGGGCAGGTAGGCGAAGTCGGTCAGGTCGTATGGAGCCTGCCCGCTCTGCTGGTCACGCAGGACGAAGCCGGGTGGCATAACGGGTGCGGCGGACGCGGAAGTCGACGTCAGCGGCACCAGCAAGGTCACTATCAGCAACGTCACGACGGCGTGACAGAGCGCGCGGAATTTCGAAGGCATGCAAGGGCCCCTTCCCCAGTCGAACGTCTCATCGACGGGGCCCAGGTGGGCATTTCACACTTTCGAGTGCCTTTATCGAATTGTGATCACCACCTTCGGTCGATCACCTGCCCCGTGCTCCGGTTCCACGTGACGTAGCCGCCTTGGAAGCTGTTCTGCCGTCCGATGGGGATGCCGAACTCGTCCGTCGACGGGTAGCGCAGGTACGACCGCTCCCAGCCGAGCGCCGCCCAGCGCTGCCGGATCGCCCCGTAGATCGCGTGCGAGTCGGTGGCCATCGTCCAGTAGACCGAGCCCGCCTTCGTGAAGTGGTTGTACCTGCCGATCCCGTCGGGGGTCGGCAGCTCGTCCGTCGCCGGGTAGCCGAGCGGCCCCCTCTCCCAGCCCAGTGCCGCCCATTTGACCCGGATCCGCCCGTACACCGGATGCGCGCCGGTCGACGGCGTCCAGTAGATCGAGGACTGCGAAGTGCCGGGCCAGTTCGGGAAGTGGTTGTACCGGCCGACGCCGTCCGGAGTGCCGGTCTCGTCCGTCGCCGGCGGGCCGAACTTCCGGTGCCCGCCGAGCCCGAGGTACTTCTTGAGGATCTCGCCTTCGATCTGCTTCACGCCGGTCTCGGCGCTCCAGTAGAGCCTGCCGCCCGCGTACGCCCGGTAGCGCACGGTCCCGTCGGTGATCTCGGGCCCGGTCGGCGCGCCGAGCCGTTGCCGCAGCGCGGGTTCCGCCTGATAGCGCTTGTCGATCGGGGTGAGGTAGTTCGCGGTCATGGTCAGGTCGTGCCCCGGGACGGTGACGGTCACCGTGCGCGAGGTCCTCCCGTCGGACCAGTTCACGAACGTCGAAACGCCGTCCGCGGCGACCTCCTCCGCCACCACCTCGAACGTCGCCCCCTCGGTCACCATCGCCGTGTTCACCCCGCCCTCGGCCGGGATGCTCAACGCCGCGGGAACACTGCCGGTCAGCGTCAGCCGGTGCTCACGCGGCATGGCGACGTAGGTCCTGCTCGCCGCCACCCCGGCACCGTCGGTCACCGTCGCGGTGATCTCGACGCGGGAGTCCTGGTGATCGGTGAAGGGCACGGTGAAAGCCGGTCCGCCGCCCGGCGAACCGGGATGCGCGTGACAGGTCGCCTCCTCCGGGCAGTGCCGGATCAGCGTGGTCCAGGCGACCGGCAGCGCGCCGTCCTCGGCGTCGGTCGCCGTCACCCCGACGACGACCGGTTCCCCGACCGCGAAGGTCCGCGCGCCGGGATCCGTCAGCACCGGATCCGGCGAATGGTTTCCCGGCACCACGACGACATCGGTGCCGCCGGAGGCACCGAGCCGGTCGGTGACGGTGAGCCGCGCGGTCGCACTCGTCATTCCGGCACCGTAGGCGTGGGTCACCCGGACCCCGGTCTGGCTCGTACCGTCGCCGAAATCCCAGTGGTAGGTCAGCGGATCGCCGTCGAAGTCGTAGGACCCGGCGCCGTCGAAGGTCACCGTCCTCGTCGACGGCTCGGTGCTCGACGTCGCCACCGCGACCGGTTCCGCGTTCGTCCCCGGATAGCTGAGCCGCCGCAGGTTCCCGGTGTGGATGTCGGCGTACACGATGTCGCCGTTGGCCGCCGCCGCGAACTTGACCGGACCGCCGACACCGGTGAACTTCGGCGGCCGTTGCGGTGCTTGGACGAGCCTACCCTGACTGTCGTACGTCATCGTCCAGATCTTCTGCGTGACGTAGTCGCCGAAGAAGAAGGCGCCGCGGTATTCGTCCGGATAGGACGATCCACTGTAGACGATCCCGGCGGTGACGCTGTTTCCCTCGTCGATCCCGGAACCGTGGTGGTAGGCGGTGATCGGCGGCGTGTTGACCACACCCGCGCAACCGGCGAGGCCTGCGTACCCGGGCGTGGGGGAATTCCCTTCCCAGCAAGGCCAGCCGTGGTTCGCACCCGGCCGCACGATGTCGACCTCCTCCCAGGTGTTCCAGCCGACGTCGCCCACGACCGGCAGGCCGAGCCGCGGGTCGAGGGAGAACCGGAACGGGCTGCGGTAACCGCTGGAGAACACCTTGGAGCGATTCGAATCCGGCGCCGCGGTGGAGTAGTAAGGGTTGCCGGGCACACCGGCGCCATCCGGTGTGACGTGCAGGATCTTGCCGTACAGCTGATCGAGGTCGAGTGCGCGCAACGCGCCCGGATCCATCCTGGTGAAGTCGGCGGCGTCACCGATGGAGATCCACAACGTCCCGTCCGGTGCCGCGACGAGCCCGGAGACTCCGTGGACGTTGTGGAACCCGGGAAGGTCGACGAGCACCCGTTCGTTCGCGAGGCCGGTGGGGACGTCCGCGCCGGTCACCGTCCAGCGCGCCACCCGCATGGTGAACGCGCCACCGCCCGTGTCGAACGACCACGCGAGGTAGATCCGGCGCGACGTGGCGAAATCCGGGGCGACGGCGAGGCCGACGAGACCGAGATCTCCGATGTCGTGGACGGGAAGGGACGCGACCGTCCGTGCCGGGCCGGCCACGGGCACCCAGGCGACCTGGCCGCTCTTGCCGATGCTGAGCACCGAACCGTCCGGCAGATAAGCGAAATCGGTCAGGTCGAACGCGGCCTGACCGCTCGGCTGATCACGCAACACGAAGCCGGACGGCAGGGTGGGCGCCGCGCTCGCTTCCGGAGCGCCCACCCATCCCGGGAGAAGCAGGATGGCAACCGACAAGGCCACGAGTATGCGAGTGAGTGCCCAGCTCAGCTTCATCGGCGCTTCCCCACTTCCGGCGTGTCATGGCACGTCGCCGGGGAAGGCCGGGTCATTGCGGCCTTCGGCTCAACGCAACCGAACCGCAATGATCCGCACGAGAGCGCTGCCTCACGGTGGTCGTGAGTGGCGATTCGGGTTAGAACCCGAATCGCCACTCACGACCCACCTGGCCCACTCGCCGTCGCGACCCTCAGGCCACGACCTGCACCACGTCGCCGCTCTGCAGTGTCGTGAAGTACTTCTGCGAAGCCGCCGCGGACAGGTGGATGCAGCCGTGCGAGTACACCGAGAGGCTGCCGGTGTGGAACGCGATGCCCGGCAGGAAGAACACCGAGTTCGGCATCGGCGCGTCGAACTGCTTCGAGTGGTAGTTCTTGACCTTGGCCGAAACGTGGAAGACCCCGGTCGGCGTTGCGTGGCCCTTCTTGCCGGGCAGCTGCTTGACCGGGCCGTAGATGACCTTGCCGTCCTGCAGCAGCCACGTCTTCAGCGCGGAAAGGTCCACGCAGGCGCTCACGCCCGGCGAGGCCAGCGCGGCCTTGCAGGGGACCGCGGCGGCGTTGGCGGCGGGCTTGGCCGCCGGTTTCGGCGTGGGTTTCGGCGTCGGCTTGGGCTTCGAGGACGTCGGCTTCGGCTTGGAGCTGGAGCTACTGGGCGTAGGCGTCTGCGAAGACGTGGCAGGCGCCGACGTGACAGGCGCCGACGTGGTCGTGGTCCCGCCCGCCGGGTCGCCCTGCGCGACGGCGCCGCCACCGGGCGCGCTGCCGCCGGCGTCGCCGGAACACGCGGTCAGCACCAGCGCCGTGGCCAGCGCGCTCACCCCCACCAGGAACTTCTTCACGACCCGTACCCCCGTTTGCCCGTAGTCCCGCTGACATGGGTAAAGACGGAGGTCGCCCGTCCGGGGTTGTTGATCGGAAGGTCACGATCGCGTCTCAGGGCACGCGGCCGACGACCCGCGCGTACATCCGGCCCGGATTGGCGCCTTCGTCCAGGTATCCGGGCAGCGGCGGCAGGTCCCGCGCGAACACGGCCAGCCGCCCGAACAGTTCGTCCGCGTCGGACGGACGCCGTTCCGGGTCCTTCTCCAGGAGATCCGCGAGCAGCACCCTCAGTCCATCCGGGACACCGTCCACTTCGGCCGGGCTCTCCTTGACCTGCTTCTCGAAGACCGCGTACGCCGTCGGGCCGGTGAAGAGCTGCCTGCCGGTCAGCATTTCGTGCAGGACGCAGCCCAGCGCGTACAGATCGCTGCGTGGCCCGGCGATCCCGCGCTGGATCTGCTCGGGCGCCATGTACGCGGGGGTGCCCAGGATCTGCCCGGCGCGGGTGAACTGGGCGACGTCGGTCTCACGCAGCATCGCGAGCCCGAAGTCGAGCACCTTCACGCTGCCGTCGGGACACAACATCAGGTTGGTGGGCTTGAGATCGCGGTGGCAGATGGAAAGCGCGTGCGCGGCGGACAGCACGGCGCAGGCCTGCGCCGCGATCGCGGCCGCCCACGGCACCGGCAGCGGCCCGTGTTCGGCGGCGAGATCGGCGACGGTCACGCCCTCGATGAACTGCATGACCTGGTACAGCCGCTCGTCGTAGGTGCCGAAGTCGTATAGCGTCGGCGCGCCCGCGTGTTCCAGGGTCGCGAGGATCCGCGCCTCGCGGATGAACCGCTGCTCGAGTTCGGCGTCCGGACCGCCGGGAAGCCCGAGGAACTTCACCGCCACGCGGCGGCCGAGATGCCGGTCGTGGCCCGCGTAGACCGCGCCCATCCCACCCCGGCCGAGCGGCAGCTCGTCGAGTTCGTAACGGTCCGCGATCAGCACCTAATTCCCCGGCCTCAGTTGACCTTCCGTCAGACCGGTCAAGCCTAGCCGTACCAGCTCCAGGCCCGATTCCGCCGCCTCGCGCAGGGCGTCCTCGAAAGCGGCGAGCCGGGTGAACGCCGCCCCGTAGGCCCGCTGCGTCTCGATGGGCAGGCGCGGGATCCGGGTGCGCTTGAGGTCGATCCTGGTCGACGAGGTCGGTGCGACCTGCCCGGCCGCGCGCAGGCAACCGGCGAGGAACGCGGCGTCCAGCCGTTCGGGATCGGTGCGGTACTTGGACATCGTCGGCTCCACCGTGACCGTCTCTCCACTGTGGACATACGCGGGTACGGCGGGCGACGCGACGACATCGCCCTCTTCCACCGATTCCGGCACGATGAGCAGGCCGGACTTCAACAGCTCGCCGATCGTGGTGAACGCCGGCTTCTCGTCGGAAACCGCCAGCGACGGCAGTTCCGGCCGGATCCCGTCGAACCGCTTCCGGACTTCCAGGAACGCCTCACCCGCGTGTTCGTCCCGCGCCTGATACCGCAAGGGAGAAAGGTCGATCTCCTCGTCGAGCAGGTCGATGATCCGGACCGCGCCCGGCACCTCGACGCCGCGCAGATGCGCCGTCCACTGTTCCTCCACAGTGGACGGATCGGCCAGCAGAAGCACCCTGGACGGCGGCCGCTCGCCGGGCTCCGGCCGCCGCAACAGCCAGAGATCCGCCCCGCCGACCGTGACCACGGCGCGCAAAGCCCCGGCCCGCAGCAGGTTCCCGCGGATCCGCCGTCCGGTGCGGCGTCCGGCGGCGGCGGGCGGCATCCGGATCGCGACCAGCCCGCCGGGCTTCACATGTGCGAGACAGTGCTGGACCCACGCCAGTTCCGGTTCGCCGCGCGGCGGCTGGCCGTACTCCCAGCGCGGGTCGCCGACCAGGTCGTCATAACCCCATTCGCGTTCGTTGAACGGCGGATCGCAGACGACGGCGTCCGCGAGAACCCCTTCGTAGGAGTCCATCGACAGCGCGTCCGCGCCGTACATCTCCATGTCGGCCCCCGCGAGCAGCAGCCGACGCGCGGCGATGCACGAGGTCGCCGGATCGTCGACCTGGCCGAGCAGCCGGGTCCCGCCGGAGGCGAGCAGCAGGGTCCCGAGCCCGCACGCGGGGTCGAGCACGACGCCGGGTTCGGGACCGATGAGCCGGGCCATCAGCGCGGCCACCGGCTCGGGAGTGACGGACAGCCGGCGGGAGTGCGCCTCGACGTAGCGCTCGCACAGGAACTCGAAGGCCTCCCGCGGGCCCTGCTCGTCGGCGAAGCGGTCCACCAGTTCGAACAGCTCGACATCGTCGTAGCGGGGCGAGAAAGTCCACGCGCCGGGCCGCGACAGGTACGACCCCACCCGGCCGACCCGCAGGCCGAGCGACAGGTCGTCGCCGAGGTTCCGCAGCCGCTGCCAGATCCGGTCCCCGAGCGAGATCTCGACCGGTTTGCCGCGCTCACGCAGCCAGTGTTCGACGTGGACCAGGGAAAAGAGGGGGCTCGACGCCGTCCCGCCGACGGGCGGCGGAAAATCTCCGTACCGTCGACGCCAGTTGCTCACCGCGGCGCGGCCGACGCCGGCGATCCGCGCGATGTCCGCCGCACTGACGGTGGCTTGCTCCTCCATCGGCGCATCGTAACCGACAGCTGAGCATTCCAGCCCTTTGTTTGTGAACTCAGTACACAGCTGCTTTACTGGGGTCCATGAGGTACACCCTTCGGTACGCGGCCGGCTCGGACGTCGGGCGGCGCCGCCAGGTCAACCAGGACTCGGTCTACGCCAGCGCCAGGATGCTCGCGGTCGCCGACGGCATCGGCGGCCAGCCACACGGCGAGGTGGCCAGCGCCGAGGCGGTCGGCGTCCTGTCCCGGCTCGACGCGGACCTCCACGGTTTCGACCTCGCGGAAGTCGACCTGGCCGAGGTGCTCTCCGGCGGCCTGCGCACCATCGACGACCGGCTCGCCGCGACGGCCGAGCGGGAACCCGAGACGCGGGGCATGGGCACCACCCTGACGGCGTTGCTGTTCGACGGCTCGCACTTCACGGCCGCCCACATCGGCGACTCCAAGGGATATCTCCTCCGCGGAGGAACACTTCAGCGCTTCACGCGCGACCACACCCTCGCGCAGGCACTCGCGGACGACGGCCGCATCGACCCATCGGAGGTCGAGGGGCACCCTCGTGGCTCGCTGTTGATGAAGGCGCTCCTGAGCACCGGGAGCGGCGAAGCGGACATCTGGGCCTTCGACGCCGCCCCCGGAGACCGTCTCCTGCTGTGCTCGGACGGGTTAACGGCAACGGTTGTCGAAACCGTTATCAAGGACGTCCTCGGCGCGTTCCAAGATCCCGCCGAGACCGTCCCGAGGCTGATCGACCTGGCCAACGAAGGCGGCGGACCGGACAACATCACCTGCGTCGTAGCCGACGTTCTCTCCCCCGCGCCCGCCTGAACCCGGGAAGCCGCAAACGCAGGTCAGACCCGCCTTCGAGGGGGCGAAAGGGCATCCGGTAAAGTTCCCCACGGAGGATTGGCCGAGCGGCCTAAGGCGCACGCTTGGAAAGCGTGTTGGGTTCACGCCCTCGCAGGTTCGAATCCTGTATCCTCCGCCGTCAGCAAGGCCCCGGACGTTCCGACGTCCGGGGCCTTGTTGATTAGTTAGCAGGACCTTCACTTAACAGAGTCAGTTGATCACGCTAAGTTCAATGGTGGTCGTTCCAGCCCCCGACGTCCCAAGGAGTCCGCCAAAATGGCCGGAGTCGAAGAGATCCGCGCTGGTATCGCGCTCGCGAACGAGAAGGCATCCGCGAGCATCGCCGCACTTCAGCAGGCAGCGCAGTCTCTCGAAGAAGCCCAGCTTTCGCTTTCCCAGGCCACCCAGGGCAGCACCCAGCACGAGGTGAGCCAGGCGCACGGGCTTCTCGCCGAGGCCCTGCAGGGCATCACCGGTATGCAGAGCACCATCCAGGCGGGCATTTCGTCGGCCGAGTCCTACTCGACCCGCCTCTAGCGCATGTACCTCGAAGAGCTGCACCAGCTGCTGACGGCCGTCCAAACCGGCCTCGCCGACGGACGTGCCCATGCCGAGCGGGCCAGAAGCCTGCTCGAGGAATCCAGGCGCGCTCTTGTGGAACCACAGGCCCAAGCCGTTCCATGGGTGCCGTCGCAGCTGGCGCAGGCCGACGAGGGGATCGAAAACCTCCTGACGCGCCTTTCCGCCGCTGACGACCTGGTCAGCGGTTACCAATCACGCCTCTGAGATCGGCGAGCCGGTATGGGCAGCAAAGCGAGTGAACAGCGCAATCGCGTCGTTACGGCGCTGGAGCGGGTCCGGCACCAGATCGGGCTCGTCCTCGGCGCCGCCGCCGGCGCCCGCCAGTCCGCCGAAGCGGAACTGGCCAAGCTTCGACTGGAACAGCACATAGTCCGGGTGGGGATGAACAACTCCACCTCGGAGCAGTACACCGAATGGTCGCGGCACCCCGCCGCGAACGAGGTGTTCGGCCTGCTCGGCAACGTGCGTGGCCAGTTCTACGCGGACTGGGAAGCGGGCCCGAACGAGCTGCGCGAACTAGTCGCGAACAACGCGCCGGGCCCCGCGAGCCGGGAGCCGGGCAACTGGCTCGGCCGCGTCGGCGGGAATCCCGGCATCACCGCGCCGGGGTTGTGGCGCATCGGTTCGGCGACCGTGCCGGGCCGGGATGTCCCGCGCACGTTCGACGTCGCGCTGCCGCTGCTCGACGAGTCGCATCTGTCCATCACATCGGCGCCGAAGACCCGGGCCGCGGTGGACGGCATCGTGCAGAACCTGCTGACGCGGATCCTGAGCACGTTCGAACCCGGCGCGGTGCGCGTCCACCTGTGGGACGTCGGCCAGCTGACCGCGATCCTGCCCGACCTGTATCCGCTGAGCCGCACGAGCGCGCTCACCCTGTACGACCCCGGACGGCTCGAAGACCTCCTCGACGAGCTGGCCGGGCACATCCGCCGCATCCACGCGACCGGGATGCAGGCGGGGCACACGTCGCTGCGGGAGATCCGGCGGGCGAGCGGCCAGCGCGTCGAACCGTTCCGCGTCGCGGTGCTCTACGGCAACGGCGAGACGCTCGAACCGGAGCGTGCCCGCGAGCTGAAACGCGTCGCCACCGGGGCACTGGCCGCCGGGATCTGCCTGATTCTGATCGACGTGCCGACCATGCTGTCGACGTCGGTCGAATCGCTGAGCCTGCACGACGACCGGCACGCGACGAGCAGCATGACCGGCCCCGACCTGATCGTCGACCTCGACCCGCCGATGCCGTCCGGGCAGGTCATCCGGGCCGCCGGGCGGATCGCCGAGGCGCTGATCGCCAAACAGGGCGGGCCCCGCGCGTTCGCCGACCTGCTGCCCACCGAACTGGGCAAGGAGAGTTCGGCGCGGGAACTCCGGGCGCCCGTCGGGTTCTTCGAGGGCGAGCCGGTGGAGGTCGTCATCGGTGACGCCAGCCCGCACGTGCTCATCGGCGGGCCGAGCGGTTCGGGGAAGACGAACTTCCTGTACTCGCTGCTCGGCAGCTTCGCGGCGCGGTACTCACCGGACGAACTCGCGCTCTACCTGCTGGACTTCAAGGAAGGCGTGTCGTTCGCCGGGCTCGCGCCGGGGCGGCGGGACGCCAGCTGGCTGCCGCACGCCAAACTCATCGGGGTCAACGTCAACACCGACCGCGAGTTCGGCCTGGCGCTGCTGCGGTTCCTCGCCGACGAGCTGCGCCGCCGGTCCGCCGCGGCGAAACTGCACGAGGTCACCAACCTCGCGGACCTGCGCGAACAGGATCCCGGCGGGCACTGGCCGCGGATCGTCGCCGTCATCGACGAATTCCAGTACCTGTTCGCCGGCCGCGACGGCGTGACGGCGACCGCGACCCAGCTGCTGGAGGACATCGCGCGGCGAGGCCGGTCCCAGGGCATCCACCTGGTGCTGGCGAGCCAGGACGTCGCCGGGATCGAGGCCTTCTGGGGCAAACCGGCGGTGTTCGAGCAGTGCACGCTGCGGATCGCGATGCCGAAGGCGCGGCGCGTGCTGTCCGAGACCAACAACGCGGCGGTCTCGGCGCCGAAGTGGCATGCGGTGATCAACCACGATTCCGGTGTGGCACACGGGAATCAGCTCGCCCACGTGCCCGACGCGAGCAGCAAGGACGTCTTCAACAAGCTGCAGCAACGGCTTTGGGAACAGTACTCGGAGTCGTTCAAGCGGCCCCGGCTGTTCGACGGCGCGCATTCCCCGGTGCTGGAACAGTTCCCGGCGTTCGCCGAGCTGAAGCCGACGGACAAACCGCGCGCGCTGCTCGGCCAGTCGATCGACGTCGACGAGGCCGCCTGCGGGGTGGATCTGCCGAAAGCACCGGGCCGGAACGTCGCCGTCCTCGGCGCGGCCACGGCGGAGGCACTGTCCATCATGGACTCCGCCGCTCGATCGCTGGCCCGCCAGTATCGCTTCGAGTCGGTGGAGTTCGTGCTCTCGTGCCCCATCGAAGCCTCCGTCCCCGCGGTGGCCGAGCTGGCCGAGCGACTGCGCGCGGAGGGACACGAGGCGACCCTGGTCGACGATTTGCCCGCCCGGGTAATCGATATCGCGGAGAAACTGTCCTCTTTGGACAAAGCACAGGTGCTGCTGCTGTACGGCGTCGACGCCTCGATCCCCGCGCTGGAGGCGAAGGCGCCCGGTCAGCTCAAGAGCGGTTTGGATCAGCTGCGGGTGCTGCTGAAGCAGGGTCCGACGCACGGCGTCCACACCATCGGCTGGTGGCGCAGCATCGCCCGGCTGAAGGACACCCTCGGTTTCGCGGGCACCGACGACATCGGCACCTGGGCGGCCTTGGACGTCCAGGGCAACGAACTGTCGCCGTTCGCCGCGGGACAGGTCGTGCACTGGTCGCCGCGGGCGGGCCGGGCACTGTTCTTCGACCGCACCACCCACGGCGCCCCTGAGGTGATCATCCCGTTCCAGCGTCCGGAAGGGCTTCTCGATGGATGACGGCATCACCGCGGCCATGCGGTACAAGGAGATCGTCGGCCGCGCGCGGACTTCGGCGGAGAACCTCCGCAACTGGGAGATCGGCCGCGCGGACGAACTGGAGGCCCGGCTCGCCGAGGCACAGCAGGCCGTCGCGGACGCCGCCGAGCGCGAGCAGCGCGCCGTCGACCGGTGCACCCGCTGGTGGAAAATGGCGCAGCACAACGTCGAAGGACTTTCGTGGCTGCCCGACGACGAGGACCCGAGGCCGGTCCCGAACGCGCGGCCCAGCTACCTGGAGAAGTACCTGGAAGAGGTCAAGCCGAGCTACCAGGAACTCGTGCAGGCCGTGCTTTCCCTGGGCTGGCGCGCGAAACGCTCCTGACCCCGCGAGTCACGCCCCCAATCACGCGAGTTACGCCCCCAATCACGCGAGTTACGTCCGGGCAGGTACGCGAAAGAGGGCCTTCACGTACCGGGGTCGAGCGCCGGTGCGGGTGGTCGTAACTCGCGTGACTGGAGCCGTAACTCGCGTGCTTGCAGTCGTAACTCGCGTGACTGGAGCCGTAACTCGCGGGTGCCGCCGGACTACGGCTTCGGCAGGTAAGGACCGAAGACGCGCTCCAGGTAGTCCGCCAGGTCGTGGAACGCGTCCAGGACCGGGTTGCCGGCGCTCGGCCGGAATCGCAGCACCTGCGGGTCGTGGTCGCTGGCCTGCTTCGCGAACTCCGCGTTCAGGTGGACGACGTCGTAGTCGAGCCCGCGCGGCGCCTTCGACGCCAGGATGTGGTCCAGCACCTGCGACTGGCCCTCGAAAACGTAGCTGTACCGCTCGTTCTCGGGCAGCGAAGCGATGAGGTCCTTCAGCGCGCCACCGGCGGTCAGCTTCTGCACCGCGGGCGAGAACGGGTAGTCGTTGATGTCACCGGCGACCACGATGTTCGCGTTCTTGTCCGACGCGAGCAGCTTGTCGACGAAGCCGCGGAGCACGGTCGCCTGCTTGACGCGCTGCACCTCGGAACTCCGGACCGGCGGCTGGTTGCGGCCGTGCGTCGGCTGGTCGCCGCCCTTGGAGTTGAAGTGGTTCGCGATGACGAACACGGTGCGGCCCTGGAAGACGAACTCGCCGGCGAGGGGCTTGCGGCTGGCCTCCCACGCTTCGTTGGCCGGGTCGACGCGGCCGGGCGAGACGGTCAGGTGGGTCTTGCCGCGTTCCTTGACCACGTCGACCGGGGTGGTCGCGTCGCCGCCCTTGCGGTCCACAAAGGACACGCGCGCCGGGTTGAACAGGAAGCCGACGCGGATGTTGCCACCCGGCTGGCCCCCGTCCTTGCCGTTCACCGGGTCGATCTGGCGCCATTCGTAGCGCGGTCCGCCGGCGGCGACGATCGCGTCGACGAACTTCCGCAACGTCTGATCGGCGGCGACGGTGCCGTCGTTCGCCGGCCCGTTGTTGTCCTGGATCTCTTCCAGGTTCAGGATGTCCGGCTTCGCCAGGTTGGTGGCGATCGCCTTGGCCAGCTCGCCGAACTTCTCCGCACCGTCCAAAGCGGACAGATTCTCGACGTTGTAGGTGGCCACCGAAAGCTCACCACCGCGCTGCGCGCGGGTGCTCTCGCGCCGCAACCCGTTGTCCTTGGCGGCGCCGAGCTTCGTCGCGAACAGCGTGTAACCGCCGAAGTTGCTGTACTCGACCGGTCCGGAGGTCTCACCGGTGAGCACGTCGCCGGTGTTGACCTTCGGGAACGGCTGTTCGGCGAACGGGATCAGCGAAGCGACCTTGAGCACGCCGGTGTTGAGCCGGTCGTAGTCAAGGTACACCGCGCCACCGCGGACGCTCGGGTTCTGCTTCGGTTTGGTGGTCACGTAAAGCTCGTTGAACGACGACGTCGGGCCGACGACGCGCGCGTCGGAGACGCTGACGATCTCGCTCTCGTGCGTCTCCCAGAAGTCCAGCGAGTACTTCGCCGGCTCCAGCGGCAACGGCTCGATGGTTCCGCCGGGAGCGGGGGCGACGGTGTCCGGAACCGTTTCCGGCGTGACGACGGTCGCCGCGGGCAAAGCGTTTCCGCTCGAATCGACCGTCCACTGTGCACTCGTCAGTTCGGTGAGCGACTGGTACGGCGAGGTCGCGGGCGCGTCCGGGTAGAACTCGCGGACGGTGCCGGCGGCGGTCACCGCGTCGCCGACGGCCACGGCGGGGGTGGTCGAGCCGGTGAAGACGAACAGGCCCTCGCTGGTGCGCGGGTCGGCGTCGGGCGCGGTGTCGGTGAGCCAGAACCCGCGGGCCGAGCCGAAGCTCCGGATCGCGGTGACCACACCGGTGACCCCGGCGACCTTGCGGTCCTTGAACGGCGAGATCCGGGTGGTGCCCTGGATCTCGTGGATCTTGGCGGTCACCGGCGGCGGGCCGGTCTCGCCCGGCGTCTCACCCTTGCCGTTCGTCGGGGTGGGCGCCCCGGAGGTGAAGTCGGCGGCGTTGTCGTCGGTGTCCGCGAGCGTCGTCCCCCTGGCGACGGACGCGGTGTTGGACGGCGCGGGCGCCGCCGCGCCCTCACGGATGGTGGCTGTCGAGCCGAAACCGACCAGGTCCTTGATCCGGGTGTCGGCCGCACAGTCGGCGGCCGTCTTGCAGGTCAGCGCCGTGGTGCCCTGGACGAGCGCGATGGTGCCGGCGGTCGCGGACAGGGCCAGCGAACCGGTGGCGTCCGGCGTCGGCAGCGCGACGGTGCCGCCCGCGCCCTTCGACTGGGCCACGAGGTACCGCGCGCCCGGCGCGACACCGCCGGTCAGCGGCGTGACCTGCCAGCTGCTCCCCGACGCGGGCGCGTACTGGACGCTGAAGCCGTCGAGGCTCACGGCGGCCGCGCCGCGGTTGGCGAGTTCGACGAAGTCGTTGGTCAGCGTGGCGCCCGAGTTGCCGCCACCGCCGTAGACCTCGGCGATCACGGCGTCGGCGCTGGGCGCGGCGAGCGCGGCCGGAGCGGATACACCGCTCACGACCAGCCCGGAAGCGACGGCCACGGTCAGGGCCCTTCTCCGGGCGGCACGTCGGGATATGGTCACGCTGAGTCCCCTTTTCGCAAGATCGGTCGAGGAATACTCCCCCGGACAAGTGAAATGAGGAAGACGACAAGACAACGATTCGTCACCGCTAGTGTCGCGTGACCCTGCTTGCCTTACGCCGCTGCGGCAGGATCACGCGACACTAGTCCGTTCGGACCCACACTTTCGTAGTTCCCAGCGCCGGTTTCGCGTGAGATGATCGGCTTCCGCCGCCTGTCACACCAGGAGGCGTCCTCATGCGCAGACTGCTTTGCGTGCTCATCGCGGCAGGTCTCGTGACCCCGATCCCCCAAGCGGCCGCCAAGCCACCGGAGAAGACCTCGTTCGAGGTGATGACCCCGGCGAGCACGGTCGCGTCCCGCACCGACCGGCGGCCGAACGCGGGCGGGATCTTCGACCCCGTCGCGCGCAAGACGTTCATCTCGTGGTCCGGTAAGGCGGCGGACACCTACGTCCAGGCCTACGACCACCGGACCGGCGCCTGGACCGCGCCGAAGAAGATCGCCGACGGCGAATCCGATCCGCACAACTACCCGACGATGCTCCTGGCGGGCGACGGGCACCTGCTGATCTTCCGCGGCATGCACAACACGCGGACCGTGATCAGCCGCGCGCCGCGCGCCCATTCCCTCGAGGGCACCTGGACGGACACCGAGGTCCCCGAGGGTGACGCGGCGAGCTACCCGATGCCGGTCAAGACCGCCGACGGCACGCTGTTCCTGTTCTATCGCGAGACGACCAATCAGGTCACGCCGGGCGCGAACACGGACTTCCGGCCGATGAAGTACCTCGTCTCCCGCGACAACGGGCGGACGTGGAGGAACTCCGTGCAGCTGACCGGAAAGCAGTGGGCGTTCGGCTCGCTGGGCAGGGCCGACCACATGGACGAGGTCTACGTCGGGCAGCTGCGGTACCTGCCGTCCGCCGGGCGGATCCAGTTCGTCTACACCCTCGCGGGCGGCGGGCCGGCACAGCACAAGCACGACGTCTACCACCGCAACGTCCACTACCTGTCGTTCGACGTCCGCACCCTGCACTTCTTCTCCGCGGCGGGCCGCGACCTCGGCACGCAGGTCGACGACGCCGAGCAGGAGCGGTACCTCAAGGTCGCCGAAACCCCGCTCGAACTCCCCGGCGGGCTCAAGTCGCCGGATTACATCCTGCAGGTCGGCACCCAACGCGACGGCAAACCGTTCGTCACGTGGTTCCAGTTCGACGCCGCGGGTTCGCCGCGCGATTTCGCGGGCGCGTGGAACGGCCGGAACTGGGAAGTGCGCGAAGTCGCGAACGGACTCCGTTTGCGCGAGATCGAACAGCTCAATGGCGGCACTTGGCGCGTTTACGGTACCCGCGACGGACAACCGAACATCGAAACGTTCCTGCTGGAGAACGGCCGCGTGTGGAAGCCAGAAACCGTGATCACCACACCGAAACCGGTCCAGCGCGTGGAAATGATCACCGGTTTCCGCGACCCCGCGCGCATTCTGGCGACCGGCGCGTCCAGTGCGCGTGACGTGTCCGTGGCCGACGGTGACATTTATGTAGCGGGAACCCCGCACAAATAGCCCATTGGGGTTTCCCTGCCTTAAATGAACCTCAAGTCCGGGTACACCCGGCCATTTCCGGCGCTACCTTGGATCACGTGAGCGAGGACACATTCTCCCGCTCACGTGACCCGAGGGGGTGTGTCGGATGGGATTGCTCATCGCAGGCATGGTCGTCGGATCGCTGCTGGCCTTCGCCCTGATCGTCGATCTTCGCGACCGGAGGCGCGGCGGCTCGCGCGAAATCCGCCGGAACGCTCACCGGGGAGGGTGAGCAGGGGGAACTGGGGGCGCACCGCCGGTGCACGGGACCCGTCGGGGGAGGACGGAGCCCGTACACCGGCGGTGTGTCATTTCAGCCGTCCTTGCCGCTCGCGAGTTCCTGCCTGCTCTTGTACTTCCCGATGAGCGACTTCGCCCCGGCGACCGCCGCCTTGCCCGCGCCCTTCGCGCCGGCGGCCAGGAAGGTCGTCCAGTCGAAGTAGTCGCGCCACAGCACGATCCGGCCGTCGCGCACCTCGAACGTGCCGCACACCCAGAACTCGGCCTCCCACGAACCGCGGCGCAGGACGTCGGTGCGTTCGGTGAGCACGATCGGGCCGTCGGCGGCGATGTGGTGGGTGCGCGCCTCGAACCCGCTGCCGTAGCGGGCCATGGTGCGCAACTGCTTCTCCACCGCCGAAAGGCCACGGGCAGGCGGCAGCGGGACGTTCTGGTAGACGATGTCGATCGCGACGAAGCCCAGCGCGCGGTCGATGTCGAACTCTTCGAGGGCCTGAAGGAAACCGGTCACCACGGTCTTCGGATCCGTCATGCCTGCCAAGGCTAATCCGATTTTGAACCGCCGGAAGGTCACAGCCGTATCACAGGACGAGAGGGGCCGGTTTCCCCTGACTACGGAGGTATCGATGCGACGGCGACTGCCGATGGCACTGTTCGGGCTGGTCGTGTGGGTGCTCGCGGGCTGCTCGACGGCCACGGGCGCGGCACCGGCGACGCCGGGCGCCAACCAGGCCGACATCACCTTCTCCCAGCAGATGGTGCCGCATCACCAGCAGTCGATCCAGGTCGCGAACCTGGCCGCGGAACGATCCGCGTCCGAGTACGTGAAGGCCACCGCGGCCAAGATCGTCAAGGCCGAGTCGGCCGAGGTCCAGACGATGACCGGCTGGCTGCAATCGTGGAACGCGGCCGTGCTGCCCGCGGCGGGTCACGCCGGGCACACGATGCCGGGGATGATCACCGCCGGACAGGTCGCCTCGCTGCAGAACCTGACCGGCGCCGAGTTCGACAGGACGTGGCTCCCGCTGATGGCCGAACACCTGCGCAACGGCGTCGAGATGGCCAAAACCGTGCTGTCGTCGGGACAGCACGGCGAGACCAAGGCGCTCGCTCAGGAGATCGTCGAGAACCAGACGGCGGCGATCGACGAGATCACCGCTCAGCTTTCTTGACCCCCTGAAGGCCCCGGAAGGCCCTCCGGTATTGTTCTCGGCGGTGGCGTGTCCGAGCGGCCGAAGGAGCACGACTCGAAATCGTGTGACGGTTAATACCCGTCCGTGGGTTCAAATCCCACCGCCACCGCAGCGAAGAGCCGGTCTCCACGGAGACCGGCTCTTCTGCGTCCGGACTACTTGTTGAACTTGTCCTTGAGTTCCTGCACGCCACCCTCGGCGCGGTCGCGCAGGTCGTGGCCGGCCTCCTTGACCTGGCCTTCGGTCTGGTCGGCCCGGCCCGAGTTCGCGAGGTCCTGGTTGTCGGTCTTCTCGCCGAGCTTCTCCTTGGCGGCGCCGATGGCCTGCTCGGCCTTGTCCTTCGCCTTGTCGAAAACGCTCATGGCGGGTGTTCCTCCTTCGACTGCGGCCACCGTTTGCGGCCGCCTGCCTCAGGGTTACCCGGGTCGCCGGATCCGACACATCTGTCACCCGGTGCGGTTACCCCGTTGCCCGTGGAAGAAGTCTTCGAGCAGGGCCGCGCATTCGGCCTCCAGGACGCCGCCGACGACTTCCGCGCGGTGGCTGAGCCGACGGTCGCGGACGACGTCCCACAGCGACCCCACGGCCCCGGTCTTGGGCTCCCATGCGCCGAAGACGACCTTCGCGACCCGGGCCATCACGAGGGCGCCGGCGCACATCGTGCACGGCTCCAGCGTCACGGCGAGCGTGCAGCCTTCGAGCCGCCAGCCGTCGCCGTAGAGCTTGGACGCGGCCCGCAGCGCGAGGATCTCCGCGTGCGCCGTCGGGTCGCCCAGTTCTTCGCGGGCGTTGCGCGCCGAGGCGAGCGGTGTCCCGTCCGGGGAGAAGACGACGGCGCCGATCGGCACGTCGTCGCCCGCACCTCGCGCCGCGCCGATCGCCGCCCGGACGGCGGCGATGTCGGCGGCGGAGGCGGCGGGGCTCAGATCTCGTCCAGGATCTTGGTGAACTCGGGGGCGAATCCGCACCGCTGCGCGACCATCTGGAGTTGTTCGTCCGGATAGAGGTCGACCTCGCCGACGATCACCTGGAGTTCGGCCCCCGGCAGTCCGAGATCGGACAGGATCTCCAGATCGCCTTCCGGCCAGACCGCGTCGTCGTCCTCGTCCGGCGGGTCGACTCTCAGCACGTCGAGGACGTCGGCGGCGATGTCGTAGTCGAGCGCCGCGGCGGCGTCGGACAGCAGCAGCGACGGCCCTCTCGGACTCGGCCGGACGATCACGAAGAACTCGTCGTCGACCGCGAGCAGCCCGAAGGCGGCCCCTGTCGAACGAAGTTTTCCGAGCTCAGTGATCGCAGCGTCGAGTTCGGCCAGGGCCCCGGGATCAAGGGAGCTGCACCGCCATCGACCGTCCTCCCGCACCACGGCCACCGCGAACCCCGTGATCGGCTCTTGCACCGCCATGCGCACACCGTATTCCGCCCGCTTTCGGAACGCACGCACGGTGCGCCCGAAGCGCCGCATGCGCCACTATCGAGACATGACCGGACCGACCGACCTGCCCACCCTCCCCGATGCGCGCTTCGCCGGATTGCTGGAGGAAGCCCGCGCGCTCCAGACGAAAACCGTAGAGCTCCGCCGGGAGATCCACCGGAATCCGGAGATCGGCCTCCACCTGCCGAAAACCCAGGCCTCGATCAAGACCGCCCTCGACGGCCTCCCGCTGGAGATCACCGATGGCAAATCCACCACCTCGCTGACCGCCGTCCTCCGCGGTGGGAAGCCGGGCCCGGCGATCCTGCTACGCGGCGACATGGACGCGTTGCCGCTGCAGGAGGACACCGGCGTCGACTTCACCTCCGAGGAAGACGGCGTGATGCACGCCTGCGGGCACGACACCCACGTCGCGATGCTGGCGTCGGCCGCGCGGCTGCTCAGCGAGCACGTCGACGAACTGGCCGGGTCGGTGGTGTTCATGTTCCAGCCCGGCGAGGAAGGCGAGCACGGCGCGCGCCACATGATCCACGAAGGCGTGCTCGAAGCCGCGGGCGAGCGCGTCGAGAAGGCGTTCGGCCTGCACATCTTCACCTCGGCCGCGTCCGGGGTCGTGCAGACGCGACCCGGCCCGATCATGGCGTCGGCGAACAGCTTCCACGTGAAGATCACCGGCAGGGGCGGGCACGGCTCGGCGCCGCATCAGGCGATCGACCCGGTGCCCGCCGCGGCCGCGATGGTGAGCGCGCTGCAGACGATGGTGACCCGCAAGGTGAGCGTGTTCGAGCCCGCGGTGGTCTCGGTCACCCGCATCGAGGCCGGGACCACGACGAACATCATCCCGGAGACGGCGTTCCTGGAGGGCACGATCCGCACGCTGTCCGACCGGACGCAGGCGTACGTGCGCGAGGAACTGCCGAAGGTCTGTGAAGCGGTCGGCGCCGCGCACGGCGTCCGGGTGAGCGCCGAAGTCGTCGCCGGTTACCCGGTCACCGTGAACGATCCGCTGGTCGCGGAGCGCGTGCTGGAGCTGGCGGCCGAGGTGCTCGGGGCCGACAACACCGAGGTCATGGAGAACCCGGTGATGGGCGCGGAGGACTTCTCCTACGTCCTGCAGCGGGTTCCGGGCGCGTTCGCGTTCCTCGGCGCCCGCCCGGCGGGCGTCGACCCGGACGAGGCGGAGGCGAACCACTCGAACCGCGTGGTCTTCGACGAGGACGCGATGGCCAACGGCGTCGCGATGTACGCCGCCTTCGCGCTGGACGCGCTTCGGTAGCCTTTACACAACAGTGTTGATTTAATGGATGTCATGAGCGATGACATCCTGGCCGTCCTGTCCGCACAGGAGGAGCGCCTGGTCTTCCGCCGGTTCGACAACGAGACCGCGCTGAAGCTGGGCGCCCACCTCCTCGCGGCGGCACGGGACCGCGCCCTCCCCGTGACGGTCTCCGTGCGCCGCGGCGGCCAGCGGCTGTTCCACGCGGCCCTGCCGGGGACGTCGGCCGACAACGACGCGTGGATCGACCGCAAGAGCCGTGTCGTCGACCGGTACGGGCACAGCTCGTTCCTCGTCGGCGAACAGTTCCGCGCGAAGGGCACGACGTTCGAAGCCGATTCCCGCCTCGACCCGGACCTGTACGCGGCGCACGGCGGCGTGTTCCCGGTGCTCGTCGAGAACGTGGGACCGGTCGGCACCGTCGGCGTCTCGGGACTACCCCAGGCCGACGATCACGCGTTCGTCGTCGAGCAACTGGAAACCTTCCTCGCCACACTGTCCTAAGTAGACCTCGCGGCCGTGGGGCGACCGTGTCGCGAAAGCCCCCTCTTCGCTACCGCACCCCTGCTCCCGACGTTGCGAAAGCCACTTTCGCAACGTTGAAGGTTGCCAAAGTGGCTTTCGCAACCTGCCACCCATGCCTTCCCCCATAACCCGAATCGCCACTCACGACCCACACTTTCCGGCGCCCTGGTCGCTTGAGGTACGTGAAGAGGCCCTCCCGAAAGGGCCTTCCGCGACACGCCGGACTTGCCGTTCACGAGACCCGGCCTGCTAACGTGAGGTGTCACATCATATATCAGATAGGACATGCCAGTGACCTCCTCCCGGTTCGACGAGCTGAAACGGCGGCTGTCCGGGGTGGTGGCCATCCCGGTGACCCCGTTCGACGCCGACGGCGCCGTGGCTCCGGAGTCCTACCTGAACTTGGTGGACCGGCTGATCACCGGCGGTGTCGACGTCGTGACTCCGAACGGGAACACCGGTGAGTTCTACGCGTTGGACGAGGCCGAGACGCGGCACTGCCTCGAATTGGCGGTCCGGGCCGCGGCGGGACGGGCGACTGTGGTCGCCGGTGTCGGGCACGACGTCCGGACGGCGATCGGGGCGGCGCGGCACGCGCGCGAGGCGGGCGCGGAGCTGATCATGATCCATCAGCCGGTGCATCCGTACGTCTCGGCGGAGGGCTGGGTCGAGTACCACCGCGCCATCGCGGCCGCGGTCCCGGAACTGGGCGTCGTGCCGTACGTGCGTGATCCGAAGATCGAAGGACGGCAGCTCGCCAGGCTCGCCGACGCGGCGCAAAACGTCATCGGGGTGAAGTACGCCGTGCCGGATCCGGTTCGTTTCGCTTCGGTGGCACGGGACGCGGGGATCGATCGCTTCGGGTGGATCGCCGGACTGGCGGAGCTCTCGGCGCCGGGCTACTTCGCCGTCGGCGCGACCGGGTTCACGTCGGGGCTGGTGAACGTCGTGCCGTCGATCTCGCTGGAGATGTTCCGCTCACTGCGGGACGGTGACTTCCGCGGCGCGATGGCCTGCTGGGAACGCGTCCGGCCGTTCGAGGAGCTGCGGGCCGCCGACGGCAACGCCAACAACGTGAGCGTGGTGAAGGAAGCGTTGGCACAGCTGGGTTTGTGTCGCTCCGATATCCGGCCGCCGAGCCGTGCGCTGACCGACGGCGAACGCGGGAAAGTCGCCGGGATGCTTGAGAAGTGGGGCCTTCGCTAGCGGCTTTTCGGACCGTGTCCGCACCGGCCAGGGGCGGGTGCGGACACGGCGACAGGTCAGAGGTCGTGGCCATCGACGATCGCGGCGTGGCCCTTATGGGCGCCTCGGGGCGCGCTGTAGCGCGGCGGGCGGCTGCTCACCGGACAAAGCCGGCGGGACCATGAGCGCGAAGAACGATGTGTCTGGCCGGTGCTCCTGTCTCCGATCGAGTCTCACGACCGGATGGAACCGGGGGAAATTTCCCTCGATGTCTTCGACTGTACGCCGGATCGTGCCGTTCTGGTGAATTGCTTCCGCTCCGCCGCCGTGGGACACTGGAGGCAGGCCACGGAGCGACCGTGGCGTGTTGTGGTACCAGTGCCTTTTCTCGGCCGAACCAGACCTTTTCGGTGTTCTGAAACCCGTTGCTGGATGGTCCACTTTCACGAACCAGAACGGTGTGATTCTTCCATGACCTCCACACAGACGAGGCAGGGCAGCGACTTCGCTGAACTGTCCAAATTGGTCAAAGACGCCGGGCTCCTCGATCGGCGGCGCAAGTACTACGCGGTGAAGATCGCCTTGAACCTGCTCGCTTTCGCGGGCGGCTGGGTCGCGTTCGCACATCTCGGGGACTCCTGGTGGCAGCTGTTCCTCGCCGCGTTCTTCGCGATGATGTTCACGCAACTGTCCTTCATCGGCCACGACGCGGGGCACAAACAGATCTTCCGCGGCCGCAAGGCGAACGACGTCACCGGTTTCGTCCACGGCGGACTGACCGGACTCAGCTACGGCTGGTGGGTCGGCACGCACACCCGCCACCACGCCAACCCCAACCACGAGGACGAGGACCCGGACGTCAACCTCGCCGCGCTCATCTTCACCAAGGGCCAGGGCACCGGACGGCGCGGTTTCCTGCGCTGGATGGCGAAATACCAGGCGTTCCTGTTCTTCCCGCTGCTGCTGCTGGAAGGCCTGAACCTGCACGTCTCGAGCATCACGGCGATCTTCCAGCGCGGCTTCAAGCGGCGGAAGCTCGAATCGGCGCTGATGCTGGCCCACATCGCCGCGTACCTGACAGCGGTGTTCGTGGTCCTCTCGCCCGGTGTCGGCTTCGCCTTCATCGCCGTGCACCAGTGCCTTTGGGGTGTGTACATGGGCTGCTCGTTCGCCCCGAACCACAAGGGCATGCCGACGCTGTCGGCCGGGCACACGCTCGACTTCCTGCGCAAGCAGGTGCTCACCTCGCGCAACGTGCGCGGCGGCCCGGTCGAGGTCTTCGCGCTCGGCGGGCTCAACTACCAGATCGAGCACCACCTCTTCCCGAGCATGGCGCGGCCGAACCTCAAGCACGCGCAGGTGATCGTGCGGGAGTTCTGCGCGAAGCACGGCATCGACTACGCCCAGTGCGGCTGGGCGGCCTCGTACGGCTACGTGCTCCGGCATCTGCACGAAGTAGGGGCGCCGTTGCGCACTCAACCGGTGGCCGCGCGATGACCTCCTCCATCCGCTCCCTCGGCGATGTGGCCGAACCCGCCGCCGACGACCGCTGCCCGAGCTGCCCGCATCCCCTGTCCGCGCACGACGCGATCGCCCGCCGCTTCTGCACCGCGACCGCGGCCGGCGGGTTCAGCCGAGGCTGCACCTGTGCCACGAAACCCGAAAAAACCGAATAGAGGATCACCATGAACGCCGATACCGTCCCCGTCTCCCGCTACGAGATGCGGATCGACACCGTGAAGAAGATCGTCAACGAACACACCGACCTCGGCAACGAGGCCGCGTTCGCCTTGGCCGTGCACATGGTGCGGGCGCTCGACACCGTTCCGGAGCCCGTCCGCTAGCGCGGGTTCACCGTGGACACGGCGAGTGTGGCCGCGGTTACCCGCCCGTTAACAAGGCGTCAGCGAGCCCCCGGAACGCGTCAGGGAGACGTTGCCGAAGCGGCCGTGCCGGGTCGATCGGAGTTGTGCTGAGGAGAGCACTGACCGATCGACGCGGAGGTAACCGTGACGCTCAGCGAGCTCCTGCCCAGCCTCGGCTGTGAGGCCGCCGACCACCTCGAACCCGGGGTCTGGCCGCGGAGCACCCGGCTCGGGGCCGGCGGGGAACTGCTGTTCGCCGGCACGCCGGTGTCCCACCTCGCAGCGAGGTTCGGGACACCGGCGTACCTGCTCGACGAGGACGAGGTCCGCCAGAACGCCCGCGCGTACCGCCGGGCGCTGCCGGACGCCGAGGTGGCGTACGCGAGCAAGGCGCTGTGCATCCGCGCCGTCCTGCGCTGGATCGCCGAAGAAGGACTTTCCCTCGACACCTGCTCGGCCGGCGAGATCGCGGTGGCGCGGTCGGTCGGCTTTCCCGCCGAGCGGATCCTGCTGCACGGCAACGCGAAGACCCCCGAAGACCTCAAGGCGGCGCTGTCCTACGGCGTCCGCCGGATCGTGGTGGACTCGCTCGACGAGATCGAGCAGCTCGGCGCGCTGGCCACCGGCGCGCAGCAGGTGCTGATCCGCGTGACACCCGATGTCGCGGCGGGGACGCACGCGGCGATCACCACCGGCACCGAAGGCCAGAAGTTCGGCTTCTCGCTGCGCGAGGAGGTCCGCGACAACCTCGGCCGCGCCGTCTCCGCGGTACTCGCGCAACCCGGGCTCCGCCTGGCCGGTCTGCACTGCCACATCGGTTCGCAGGTGTCCCGGGTCGATTTCTACGAACTGGCCGCCCGCAAGATGATCGCGGTGCTGGTCACGCTCCGCGAAACCCACGGCGTCACCCTGCGCGAACTGGATCTCGGCGGCGGGCACGCCGTGCGTTATCTGCCCGGCGACACGGGTTTCGACATCGACGGCTATGTGCGCCGCCTGCGTGTCGCGCTCGCTTACGAATGCGCTTCCCACGGTTTCCCGCTGCCGAAACTGACGATCGAACCGGGCCGCGCGATCGTCGGCCCGGCGGGGATCACCGTGTACCGGGTCTGCGCCGTGAAACGCGGTTCGCGCACCTTCGTCGCCGTCGACGGCGGGATGAGCGACAACGCGCGGCCCGCGCTCTACGGGGCGGCGTACACCGCGCGCCTGATCGGCAGGCGCAGCCGGGCCGCACGGCGGCCGATGACGGTGGTCGGACGGCACTGCGAATCGGGTGACGTCCTCGCCGACGGGCTCTCGCTCCCCGACGACGTCCACCCCGGCGATCTGCTCGCCGTTCCGTGCACCGGGGCCTATCACCACTCGCTCGCGTCGAATTACAACCTCGTCGGCAGGCCGCCGGTGGTCGGTGTCTCCCGCGGTACGGCGACCCTGCTCGTCCGGCGTGAAACCGAGGAAGACCTGCTGAAACGCGACCTGGGCTGACGCGCCGTCCGAAAACCTCGACACCCGGCCTGTCGCGCGACAGAATCCTCGGCTCGAAGGCGCCGGGAAAGAGAATCGCGACAAACAACTTAACGGCGGTAGCATTCTGGACATTGATCGATACGCTGCGCGACAAGAATCGCATGCCGAAACAAAGGGAGGGACGGCATGGGTGACGAACCACGCGCGCAGATGGAGCAGCGCACACCTAGAGGTTTGGACAATACCGATCGCACTCTGATCGCTCTACTGCAAGTCGACGGGCGGGCCTCGTTCACGGCCTTGGCCAAGGCCGTCGGATTGTCGGAGGGTGCCGTGCGGCAGCGCGTCCAGCGGCTGCTGCGGGACGAGACGATGCAGATCGTCGCGGTCACGGATCCGGCGAACGTCGGGCTCGGCCGTCAGGCGATGGTCGCGATCAAGGTCCATGGCGATCCGCGGGCGGTCTCCGACCAGCTCTCCGGATTGCCGGACGTCCATTACGTCGTGCTGACCGCGGGAGGCTACGACCTGCTCGCCGAGGTCGCCTGCCGGGACGACGAACACCTCTTGAGTGTGCTGAACGACGACATCCGGCCCATCCCGGGTGTCGTCAGCACTGAAACACTGGTCTACCTGAAACTGGCAAAACAGACATACGCCTGGGGAAACCTGACCAAGTAGGCCAGGGCCGCCGCGCATCGGACCGGCGGTGGCCCGAAGGGGGCTTTCCCGCGTCTCATGCGGTGAAAGTCCCCTTCGCCTGGCAGGGACTTCGGGTTCTGGCGAGGTGGCGTGCCGGTCGCTTGATCGGTGCTCCCAATGTGGCATTGGAGACGCTGAACGGCACCAATGCCACGTTGGGGACACCTGGCCCGCGTCGGACCCCAGACCACGAAACCTCACCTGAGCACCGGACCGCCTACCCCCTCGACAACGCGAATCACCACTCACGACCCCGTGACCACGGGCTCACGGATCAAGCATCGCGGCCGCAATGAAAGGCTCCTTCCTTGCAAAATTTGCAAGGAAGGAGCCTTTCATTGCACTCGCGGAGGGGCTAGGCCGTGTCCTGTAAGTCTGTTCGATGGGCTTCGTGATCCAGGTGGTTCCTCGCGGTGCGGGCGGATCGGCCTCGTACCGGGTCGTACTCGGCCGCATCCGCCCGTGCCGTCAGGAACCACCTGGGCGCGAAGATGACTTACAGGACACGGCCTAGACACAGCGCAGGTACGCGTCCGGCGTCCGCCGCCGCGTGTCGAGCCCGCGCAGCACGGCCGGCAGCGCCCCGCTGTACAAGACCCCGAGCCGCTGCGTCGCCCGCGTCAGTGCGACGTACAGTTCCGCCTCGCCGCTCGGGCCGTCCGCGAGGATCCGCTCCGGTTCCACCACCAGGACCGCGTCGTACTCCAGCCCCTTGGTGGCGGACGGCGGGATCGCGCCCGGCACTCCCGGCGGACCGATCACGACCGAAGTCCCCTCGCGCCCCGATTCCTCGCGGGTGAACCCGGCGACCGCCTCTTCGATGTCCATTTCGGACAGTCGGCGCGCCCACGGCCGCACACCGCACGAACGCACCGAGTCCGGCGGAACGGCACCGGGCGCGAAACTCGCCAGCAGCGAAGCCGCCACCGCCATGATCTCCGACGGCGTCCGGTAGTTGACGGTCAGTTTCCGATACACCCATCGGTCGGCGACGTACCGGGAGAGCATCGCGTCCCACGATCGCGCGCCGGACGGCGACCGCCGCTGCGCGAGATCCCCGACGACGGTGAACGACCGGCTGGGACAGCGCCGCATCAGCACCCGCCAGTCCATTTCGGACAGTTCCTGCGCCTCGTCGACCACGACGTGGCCATAGGTCCATTCACGGTCCGCGGCGGCGCGTTCGGCCAGATCCCGTTCGTCGCGTTCGGCGAACCGGTCCGCCAGCTCCTCCGCCATCAGCACGTCCGTCGGCCGGAGCGCGAATTCGTAGTCGTCGTGGTCGTCCTCGACCTCGACGATCTCCAGCACCCGCTCGGCGTATTCCTTCCGTGCCAACCGATCCCGTTCCGCCGCCAGGCGTTCGGCGGTGCGGTCCCCGCCGAGCAGTTCGACGGCTTCGTCCAGCAGCGGCACGTCGGACACCGTCCACGCGTCGGCGTCCTCGCGGAACAGTGCCGGATCGGCCCCTGCCGCCCGCAACCGCTCCGGCGAGGCGTAGAGGTCGGCGAGCAGCCGCTGCGGCGTCAGCACCGGCCAGAGGCGGCCGAGCACCGCGCGGAGCTCCTCGCTGGCTTCCAGGTCGCGCCGGGCGTTCTTCAGCAGCTCCGGACGCGTGTGCTCGTCGTCCCGCGGCAGCCAGCCCGCGCCGAGCCGGTCGACCGCGCGCGTGGCGAGCGCGGCGATCACCTCCCGGTCGAAGACGGGCCGCGCCTCGTTGTGCGGCAGACCGCTCTCCCTGGCCACCGCACGCGCGGCGGCCGCGACCTCGGCGTCCAACGGCACGGTGACGTCGTCGAGTTCGATCGGCTCGGCCTCGGCCGGTAGTTCCTGCCGGTCCGACACCGCCGCCGAAAGCACGTCCAGGATCGCCAGCGAGCCCTTCAGCCGCTGCACCGGCGGCGGATCCTCGCGTTCGGTGCGCAGGCCGGCGACGAGGCCACCAGGCGTCGCGAAGACGACGCTGGTCTCGCCGAGCGACGGCAGGACCCGGCCGATGTGGTCGAGGAAGCCGCTGCTGGGCCCGACCACGAGCACGCCACGGCGTTCCATGCGCTCCCGTTTCGTGTACAGCAGATACGCCACCCGGTGCAGCGCCACCGCCGTCTTCCCGGTGCCGGGGCCGCCCTCCACGACCACGACGCCCGCGTGGTCCAGCCGGATGATCTCGTCCTGCTCGGCCTGGATCGTCGCGACGATGTCCCGCATCCCCTCGCCGCGCGGCGCGTTGACCGCGGCCAGCAGCGCGACGTCACCCCGTTCGCCCGCCGATTCCGGACGGCCGAAGACCTCGTCGGTGAAGTCGAGGACGTCGCGTCCGAGGGTGCGGAATTGACGGCGCCGGGACATTCCTTCCGGGGACGCGCCCGTCGCGCAGTAAAACGCGCGCGACGCCGGCGCCCGCCAGTCCAGCACCAACGGTTCGTAGTCGTTCTCCTCGTCGAAAAGGCCGATCCGGCCGACATACCTCCGCTCTCCCGAAAGGGCGTCCAAACGGCCGAAACAAAGGCCCTCGTCGGCGATCTTCAGCCTGGCCATCTCGCTCGCCTTGGCGCCGACGGACACCTCGCGGTCGGAAAGCGCGAAGCCTTCTCCCCGCAGCGCACCGGCATACGCCTCCTTCACCCGCGCGCGTTCGGTGTCCAGCCGTCCGTAGAGCGACGCGACATACTGCCGTTCGGACCGCAATTCCTCGTCGTACCCCTGACAAGTTCCCCTCACAGCGGTTAGACTGACAACACATTCGGCGTACCGATCAGCATTCTTGATCGGGCGCCGATTTTCTATTGTCCACCGCTTGTCAAGAGTGACCCGGTATTCCACCGGAAACGACAGTGCGCGATAATGGGGACGAACATCCGCCATTACCGCGCACCAGCCGGAGCACTCAGCCGAGCATGAACTCGCGCGGATCCAGTGCCCTCCCCACCACACGGACGTCGCCGAGCCAGCCGTGGAACGCCTGCTCGACGATCGAGTCGTAGGCGTAGGCGCCGATCAGCCAAGAGCCGCCGGGGTTCGCGATCCCCGTGGCAGGCGTCTTGGGATTCCGCAGCACCGGGCAGCCGTCGACGTAGAGCGTCGTCCGCCTGCCGTCGTTGACGGCGGCGACGTGGATCCATTCCTGCAACGCCAGTTCGTGGCTCCAGCAGGTGGAAATCCCGTTCTGGTTCACCGGGAACACCGCCCACTGGAACGCCGCACCGTCCGAAAGGGACAGTGTGGCCGACGGTTCGCCGGGGTCGTCACCGGTTTTGCCCGCCTTGCCGCCGTCACCTTGCCTGCCGAAGATCGCGGCCCAGGCATGCTTGCCGTCCTTGAAATCCGCGGGCAGTTTCACGAACGCCTCGACGGTGTAGCCGCGGGCGAACGTCTCCGCGTTCATCGGCGCGGAGTCCGCCGTGCGCAGATACCCGCCGCGAGCCGGTTTCTTGCCGCCGTCGAAGCGAAGGCTCGACCTCGACGGCTGCCGCCCGGAGAACTCGCCGGAGAACCGCAGCGCCTCGGGCGCACTGCCGGGAAGGGTCACCCGGACCAGGTCGTTGCCCCGGCCGGAAAGGTCACGGACCCCGGCGGTAGCGCTGACGGGCGCACCCTCACGACCTTCGAACCGCCAATAGGCCACGGTCCCACGGATCAGCTGCCGTTCGGCGGGCCGCGCGGGCGGGACCGGGACCGGCGCGAACCCGGCGAACCTCGACTCGAAGTCGACCTCCAGGCTGAAGTAGTCCGCCGGGCCGGTGCGTTCGATCTCCTGTCGTTGCAGTTCGTTCAGCCGCGGCGCCTGGTCCGCCAGCCACGGCGAGAACGTGCGGACGTCGATCACGTTCCGCGCCAGGTCGAACCGGTAGAGCCGGATCATCGCGCTGCCGCCGTAGTAGCGGTCCTGGTAGTTCGTGATGTGCAGATGGACGTCGTGGCCCGCCTTGTTCTGCTTCACCGCGCGGCCCGGCGGCCAGAAGTGCCCGTTGAGGGTGAGGAAGATCTGATCGTTCCCGGCGATCAGCTCGTCCCACACCTTCTGCCCGAACTCCGAGAACTGAGCCTGTCCGGCCTCGTCGGCCCATACCAATTCATGGATGGTCAGAATGGCCGGAAGCCGCGGGTTCCGCGCGAGCACCGACCGCGCCCACTCCAGCCCGCCCGCCGACGGCCGCCAGTCGAGCGCGAGCAGCAGCCACTCACGCCCGCCCGCACGGAAGACGTGATGGCTGTTGTAGCCGTCCGGGCTCGCGCCGCGGAAGGTCCGCGAACCCCGTTGCCGCTGCGGACCGAACGCGTCCAGATACGGCGTGCGGCCGCGCTGGTCGTCGGTCGAGGACTCGATGTCGTGGTTGCCCGCCAGCGTGCTGTACGGGAACCGGTGCCGGTCCAGGTGCTGGAACGACCGGCTGATCTGGTCGAACTCGCCCGGCTGCCCGTTCTCGGTGAGGTCCCCGAGATGCGCCAGGAAGACGATGTTCTCGTCGCCGCCGGTGACGTACCGCAGCGTGGCGTCCAACGGCGCGGGATCGCCGCGGTCGGCGTCGAAGAGGTACTGGGTGTCGGGCAGGACCGCGAGGGTGAAGCGGCCGTCTTCGGCGTCCGGGCCATGGTGGCCGAAGGTCGCCGAAGCCGCGGGGGCACCGAGTGCCGGCAACGCGGACACCGCCGCACCGGCGCCGAGCAGGCCCGCACCGCGCAGGAAGGTCCGTCTGGAGGAGTCGTTCACGGCCGCAACCTACGGTCGCGGAGGCAACGCGTCCCGAACCGCGGGTGAACACTTGCCCCGCTCGGTAGCTTCGTCACATGGGGAACGTCAAACGCTGGCCCGTGCTCGCCGGGGTCGGTGTGGTGGTGACCGCGGCGGCCTGGTGGATCGTGGACGAGATGCCGACGGTGGACGACGCCGTCGCGCGGGAGGCGCTGCCGCCGATCGACCGGCATGTGCGCGCGAACGGCTGGTCGGGGAGGCTGGCCGGCTCGGGCCTCGCGGATGTCCGCTGGGTGTGCACGCAGAAGGTGATCGAGACCCGGCCGGACGGCGAGCGGGTCAAGATCGGCCTCGTCGCGAGCTGCGACGAGGTCGCGAAAGAAGGCAACGGGCTCGTCACCGGCAGCGGGTTCCGGCGGCAGCCGATGGTCTACCGCGTCGAACGCACTCCCGACGGGTACCGCGTGCTCGACCGGGAACTGGCGAAGGACGGCGCGGGTCACTCGCCTTCGATCAAGGCGATGTTCTCGTGGGTCGGCGCCCGCCGGGTGCTCGACGGCGCGAGCCCGGACGACCCGAAGTCTGTGTCCGCCGCCGCTTTCGGCCTGCCCGAAGACACCCCGGTCCGCGCCTCGAGGTGATCAGTCGCCGTTGCGGTCGATCTTCTTCGGCACCACGAACCACATGACGACGAACAGCACCGCCGACACCACGCCGAGGATCGTCATCGCGATCGGGCCGTAGACGACCTTGGCGATGAGCGCGACGGTCGTGGTGATGGCGGCCGCGAGACAGCCGAGCCCGACGAGGACGGAACGGTTGCCGACGGTGAGGATCCGCTCACGGTTGCCGGTGCGGAACAACAGCCGATGCCATGCGGCTGGCGCCGTCAGCAGCACCGTCGAACAGACCGTGAGCAGGACCGCCGTCAGGTGGACGGCTTTCTCGAAGCCGCTCGCCGCGTGGAACTCGTCGGTGAACACCACCGTGAGCAGGAAACCGAAGAGGATCTGAACGCCGGCCTGCGCGACCCGCAGCTCCTGCAGGAGCTCACTGACGTTGCGGGTCAGGCGTTCGTTCTTCGTCTCGCCGGTGTGCTCGACCATGTGGTGGCTCCAGGACCATCGGTTGACGCCTGACCTTCTCGTGCCAGCCGAGCGACGTCACTGACACGACCACTACGGCGAGGCCCAGCCACTGAGTACCCGACAAATCGGCGTTCAAGCACAATACGCCGATGACGGCGGCCGTGACGGGGAACGCCAGCTCGGCCAAGGTCGCCCTGGCCGCGGGCGTCGACCGCAGGCCAACGTAGTAGAGGCTCAGCGCCAGCAGGCCGGGGACCAGCGCGAGCAGCACGAGCCCGAGCGCGTTGTCCCAGCCGACCGCGAACTCGCCGCCCTGATAGGCCACGATGCCCGCCGCGACCGGGAGCCCGACGGTGAACCGCAGGGTGGTGACCTCCTTCGGCGCCAGTTCGGTGGAGAGCAGCCGTCCGAGCACCGTGCCCGCCGCCCACAACGCGGCCGCGCCGATCGCCAGCAGCGCCGCCTTCGCCGCGGCGAGCTGGATGTTCAGCGGATCCTTGAACGCCAGCAGCCACGCGCCCAGCAGCGCCGGGATCGCGAAGAGGGCGTATCCCGGGCGGACCCGCTCACGGAGTACGAAATACGCCGCCAGAACGGCGAACACCGGCTGGAGCTTCTGCAGCACCAACGGTGTCACCGGGTCGCCCAGTTTGAAGGCCGCGGTGAACATCGCCGTCGCCAGCGCGGAAGAGCCGCCGCCGATCGCGAGCACGGCCAGCCATTCCCGCGGACCGCATCGGCGCAACGCCCGGAAGGCGCCGGGGATGAACGGGCTCAGCACGAGCACCACGAGCAGGTGCTCCCAGAAGACGACCGTGGCCGCCGGGAGCGCCTCGGCGAGAGGAAGCCTCAGAAGCCCGTCGGTGCCCCAAAGAGCGGCGGCGACCGCGACCAGCCAAGTGCGATCCGGAGGGTTAGTACTCACGTGTCCTGCCCATAGTTTGAGAATGATCGCCCGACGGAGTGACCGCTCTGGCGTGTCCGATTCGGGCGGACTAGGCAGGGGGCATGCGCCCCGTCCCCACACTCGCCCTCGTCCTGTCCGCGGCCGCGTTGGCCCTGACCGCCGGCGCCGGGCCGGCCACCGCCGTCCCCGGTTCCCGCGTCCACGTGATCACCGCCAAGAGCGGCCTCACGATCTACAAACCCGATCTGGTGCCGCCCGGCGCCCGCGCGCACGTCTTCGGGTTGACGTCCAAGGCCCACGGCACCTCGACCGCGGTCCTCGTGACCGGCCTGCTGCCCAACCGCGAATACGGCGCCCACGCGCACACGAAGCCGTGCGGCGCCACCGGAGACCTCGCCGGCCCGCACTACCAGAACGTCGAAGACCCGGTGAAGCCATCGGTGGATCCGGCCTACGCCAACCCCCGCAACGAGATCTGGCTCGACCTCACCAGCGCGGCGTCCGGCCGCGGCGCCGCCGTGTCCAAAGTGGACTGGACGTTCACCGATCGGCGCGCGAACTCCATCGTGATCCACGAAACGCATACGCACACCGACCCGGGACACGCGGGGACCGCGGGCGCCAGGCTGGCCTGTGTGACCGTCGGCTTCTAGCGGCGTTTCCTAGGCGCTGTCCTGCAAGTCATGTTCGCGGTCTTCGCGCCCAGGCGGTCCCTGACGGCACGGGCGGACGCGGCCGAGTACGACCCGGTACGAGGCCGATCCGCCCGCACCGCCAGGAACCACCTGGATCACGAAGCCCATCGAACACACTCACAGGACAGCGCCTAGAACCCCCAGGTGCGTTCGGGCCGGATCCTGATCCGGGCGCCGTACTCCTTGTCGAACTTCGCGATGTCGTAGTCGATCGCCGGGTAGTGCTTCTCGTACTTTTCGAGGTAACCCGGCTGTTCCGAGGGGAGGCCGTCCGGCAGGATCTCGGCCCTGCCACCGATCACCAGGATCGAGCCGCCGTGCTCGTCGCTGTTGAAGTGGAGGCTGACCTCGGGGTTGGCCTCGATGTGCCGGGTCTTCGCCGTGTCCGGCTGACTGAAGACGATGATGTCGTCGCCGTCGAGTACGAACCACACCGGGCGGGGCGAAGGGCGTCCCTTCGGGCTGATCGTGGTCAGCCAGGCGACGTTCTCCTTCGCCCGCTCGGCGAGCCGCGGGTCGGGTCGGTAGCTCATGCCCGACCCAACCACGACCCACCGACATTTCTTCCTCGTCCGCTCAGCGGGACGCGACGAGTTTCGCGTAGCGCGTCCCGGCGCCGAGCAACACCAGACCGGCGAGGAGGAAGGCGGCGACCCTGGCGAGACCGTCGAGCGCGGAGAGGTCGAACAGCACCAGCTTCAGCACCGCCGCCCCGACCAGCACGAACCCGATCACCCGCAGGCTGACCGCGGAGATGCCGCGGATGAGCAGCACCAGCGCGGCGACCGTCCAGGACACCGTGATCACCACGTGGCCGACCAGGAAACCCGAGCGGCCGGGGACGGCCAGCAGCGCGCCGCACAGCACCATCGCGCCCGCCCCGTAGAGCCCGCAGACCCCGGCGAAGAGCCACGGCACCACGTTCTCCGACGCGGCCCTGAACAGCCCGAGCCGGTGCGCGACCCACGGAAGCGTGATCGAGACGGCCAGGATCGCGACGGCCACCAGCAAGGAGGCGGCGAGGTCGGCGTCCGGCCGGTTCCTGACCAGGAAGAACAGCGTCGGCGGGACGTCGAAGGCCAGCGCGATCATGCCGCCGATGACGGCGAAGCCCAGCCCGCCGAAGAGCGCCACGTGCTTCTTCGTCCACAGCGCGACCAGTGCCAGCAGAACGCCTTCGCCGATGAGGATCGCCGAACGGGCACTGCCGTCGAACAGCGTCATCGTCGTCTGCAGGGCGGCGAGGAGCCCGGCGGCGCCCGCGAGGTCACCCGTCCAGCCGTCGAGCCACTGGCCGGCCGCCCACACCCCGAGCAGCACCAGCGCCACCGACGCGGTGACGAGCACGGCCGGGGTCTTCGGCAGGAACAACGCGGCGAGCAACGACGGCGCCGGCGCGACGGCCAGCAGGGCGAGCGCGGCGGCGTCCCCCGGCCGCTTGGCCGTGACGATCAGAGCCAGCGCGAGTGCGACGCCTCCCGCGGCCAGCGCGGCGGCGGTGTTCGCCGTGCTGCCACCGAAACCGGTGAACGCCGTACTGAAGACCGACGCGACCAGCGGCGGGATCCCGGCCGCGACCGCCACCGACGGCCACGACTGGCGCAACTGCACCGGCGTCGAAGCGACCTGGACCACCAGCAGGAACGCGACCAGCTGCGGGGTGAAACCCTGCGTGATGATCGGCGCGCAGACCACACAGCCGAGCACGACGGCCGTGGCGAGCAGCGAAGACTTCCACCGCACGGCCAGCAGCAACCCGCCGACCGCGATCAGGAGCCCGATCGCGAGACCGGCGTAGGCCGGGAGGTACTCGTACATCGTCGTCGCGGCGATGGCGTCGAGGTACAGCGCGCCGATGCCGGTGGCGGCGAGCGCGAACGCACCCGTGCGGCCCGCCGGCGTGCGGTGCAGGCGAAGCCCGATCCCGACCAGCGCCGCGCCGAGCACGGCGCCCCCGAGCACCCGCGGCAACGGGCCGAACCAGCCACGCTGGATCGCGAGCACGAGGAACAGCACCACACCCAGCAGCGTGACCGCGCCACCGATCCAGGCCAGCAGCCTGCTGCCGGCGCCTTCCTTGCTCAGCTTCTCGCCGAGCGTGACCTTCGGGGCCGGCTGATACGGGCGGTAGGGCTGCTGCGGCGTGTGCTGCTGCCGGTACTGCTGTTGCTGCCACTGCGCGTACTGCGCCTGCTGGTACTGGGCCTGCTGGTATTGCTGCTGGTAGTGGGCGTACTGCGGGTGCTGGTAGTGGGGGTACGGCTGCTGCGGCACCTGGGGCTGCGGCGCCTGCTGAGCCTGCGGCTGGGGCTGCTCGGCTTGCGGCTGCTGGGCCTGCTCGGGTTGCGGCTGGGCCTGCTCGGCCTGGGGTGCCTGCTGCTCTGCCTGCTGCGCGGCCTGCTCTTGAGACGCCTGCTCAGGCACCTCTTCGCGCGTCGGCTCCGCTCCTGATCGGACGGTCCGCAGCTCCGTACCGACCCGCGCGAGGCGGGCCCCAAGGTCGTCGATCTCCCCGGCGAGCCTGAGGAGCACATCCCCATCGGTGGTCATGGCGATCAGCATGCGGCCTGAGACCCGCCGATGGATCCGTAGCACTACTCAATCGTGATGACGATGTGGTCGCGACCTGCAAGATCATCGCGATCGAGCCCACACCCGGAGGGCCCGCAGAAGGTCGACGTACCGGAAGCCCGGCCAGTTGGCGTCGCAGAAGTACAGCTGGGAATCCTTCGCCTGCCAAAGCAGGAATCCGGACAGCCGCACTTCGCCACTAGTCCGGATGATCAGGTCCGGATCGGGACTGCCCACCGTGTACAGACGCGCGGAAAGGGCGTCCACGGAAACGGTTTCCGCGATCTCCACAAGGGACTTGCCGTCCGCGGCGCCCTCGAGCACGAGATCGCGTACGGCGTCGACGATCTCCTCGCGGCTTCCGTACCCGATGGCGAGAGTCAGCTCAGGCCCCGTCGCGCCGCGAGTGTCCTCTTCGGCCCGCTTCAGCACCTCGGCCGTGGACGACGGCAGCATGTCGAGACGCCCCACAGGCACGACACGCCAGTTCGCACCCGACGCGGTGAGCCGGTCACGCACGACGTCCTCGATCACCTGCATCAAGAAGGCCATCTCCGGCGACGCACGCTTCGTCAGATTGTCGACCGAAGCGAGATACACCGTCACGTGCCCGATGCCGAGGCCTTCGCACCACGTCATCAACCGCGCGATGTGCCGGGCGCCGTGCCGATGCCCCTCGCGGACGTCCTCGAAACCCATCTGGCGAGCCCAGCGACGGTTGCCGTCGATGATCACGCCGACGTGCCGCGGTAGCGGGCCTCGGCGAAGACGAGCGCGGAGCCGTCGAGCGTAGAGGTCGTCGAGTCTGGTCCGGACGCTCATGGAGGCGAAGCTACCGAAATCAGGTCTTCAGCACTCTGAACGCACATGAGCTACGCTTGACGCGGAGTGTGGCGCCGTGGGCATCACACGAGTCGCAGGGCCAGGTGCACCCGGGGAATACCGGGACCCTGGCCTTACGCATGTGCGGGATCAGGCAAGTGTGTCGACCTCCAACTCGATCGCGCATGTGGCCAGTTGATCGGCATAGCCGGGGGCTCCTTGTCTTCGAGCGCGGACAGCCCCGGCGACGATGTCCGGAATCCACAACAGCGGCTCGTCGGCACCGCGAACGTGCCGGATGCGAAACGCGGCGCCTCGAGGCAGCGAAAAGCGGCATTGCTGGACGGTGCGCACGTCGCGGGCGTCGAGCTGAACTGTGCGGCCTTCAGCGACCAAGAGACTGACGTCGAGTAGGTGCAACTCCATCACCAGTCGCTGCATACACAGAGAACGGCCACGTTCCTGACGTCGCACCGGCACCGGAGTACCCACTGCCACCAAATGGAGTTCCTCGAAGTCGGCGACCTGCTTGACGACCGCTCGCTTCTGGACATCGGCCAATACGTTCCAGTGCAGCTTCCCCGTGCGTTCGGCCCTCATGCCCACCATGACCTTGCGCAACTCGGCATGCCGTTCGACGGGCAGGACCGCGGCCGCGAGTACGTAGAAACCACCGTCGTCGTCCTCTTTGAACGATTCGTCGGCGAAGGCCTGCAACACGGACATCCGCCGAGCCTAGGGATTCCCGCCCGGCTCAATCGGTACGGTCCGACGCCCGGATTCGCGTAGCCGCAACACCTCGCGGATCGAGTGAAGGCGTCGCCGAATCGGGTATCGGAATTTCTCCATACTGGCCTGATGAACCCCGGTGAAACGCTCCTCAGCACGTCCCGCACCTTCCAGCTGTGGCGATACGGCGCCGGGCACTCGCAGTTGATCCTCCGGTCCGGGTTCAGGCCGGAGGGCGAGCCTGTCGAACTTCTCTTCGAAGGCGTCCGGTCAGTGCAATTCGACAGCCTTTACTTCCCCGAGCTGACCGTATGGAGAGACGAAGACGAAGTCGTCGAGAACGACAGAGCCCGCTTCTACAACCTGCGGATCGAATTGAGGTCCCCGAAGCACACGGGCGTGATCACCGCCGGCCGCATGAGCTACATCGACGGGACCTACCGCGACGGCACTATCAAGTGGTGGGTGACCTCCCCTCGCGGCGAGGCGATCGGCGGCGGAGACCGGCCCACCTGCGAGTGACAGACACCACAGGCGACAATGGAGGACGTGACAGCCACCCTGAGCAAGCCCGCACTGCAGATCGGCCCCTACGAGGTCGATCCGCCGGTCGTGCTCGCTCCCATGGCGGGCATCACCAACGTCGCGTTCCGGCAGCTGTGCCAGGAGTACGGCGCGGGTATCTACGTCTGCGAGATGATCACCGCCCGCGCGGTGGTCGAACGCCACCCCGGCACCATGCACATGATGACCTTCGGCGAGAACGAAAAGCCCAGGTCCATGCAGCTTTACGGGGTCGACCCCAAGACCATGGCCGAGGCCGTCCGCATCATCACCGGCGAGGGGCTCGCCGACCACATCGACAGCAACTTCGGCTGCCCGGTGGCGAAGGTGACGCGCAAGGGCGGCGGCGCGGCGTTGCCGTTCAAGCGCAAGCTGTTCGCGGACATCGTGCGCGAGTCGGAGAAGGCCGCGGCCGAGGCGGGCGTGCCGTTCACGGTCAAGTTCCGGGTGGGCATCGACGACGACCATCTCACGTACCTCGACGCCGGGCGGATCGCCGAGGCGGAGGGCGCGGCGGCGGTCAGCCTGCACGCGCGCACCGCCGCGCAGCGCTACTCCGGCCAGGCCGACTGGACGAAGATCGCGGCGCTCAAGGAAGCCGTCACCAGTATCCCGGTGCTCGGCAACGGCGACATCTTCTCCGCCGAGGACGCGTTGCGCATGGTCGACGAGACCGGTTGCGACGGTGTCGTGGTCGGACGCGGTTGCCTGGGCAGGCCTTGGCTGTTCGGCGAGCTGGAAGCCGCCTTCGCCGGGCGTCCGCAGCCCACACCGCCGAATCTCGGCGAGGTCGCGAAAGTCTTGCGCCGCCACACGGAACTGCTCGTCGAACACGACGGCCACGACAAGGCGATGCGGGACATCCGCAAGCATATGGCTTGGTACTTCATGGGTTTCCCGGTCGGCTCCGAACTTCGCCGCGGTTTCGCGATGTTGTCCGGTATGGACGAACTCGACGATCTCATCGCCAAGCTCGACCACGACGCCCCGTTCCCCAGTGCCGCCACCGGACCGCGCGGGCGGCAGGGTTCGCCGGGCAAGGTCACGCTGCCGCACGGCTGGCTCGACGACCCGGACGACGACTGCGTCCCCGAAGCCGAGGACATGCACTCGGGCGGCTGACCGTCCCCGTAAAGTCGGCGTCGTGATCGAGCAGCTGACCATTCCCACCGACGCCGGTTCCTTCGACGCCATCGCGGCGGGCCCCGAAGACGGCCGTCCCGTCCTGTTGCTGCACGGGTTCCCCGAGGCCGCAGTGGAATGGGAGCACCAGGTCGCGACGCTCGGCGTGCTGGGCTATCGCGCGGTGGCACCGGATCAGCGCGGTTACTCGCCGGACGTCCGGCCGGAGCAGGCGTCCGAGTACACCATCGACAACCTCGTCGGTGACGTCATCGCGATCGCGGATCGCTTGGGGTGGAACGAATTCGATCTCGTCGGACACGATTGGGGCGGCGCCGTCGCGTGGTGGACGGCCGACGCGCATCCCGGCAGGCTCCGCAGTCTCGCAGTGATTTCGACGCCGCATCCGGCGGCGCTGGCGGAGGCCATGAAGACCGACGAGGACCAGCACCTCCGGTCGGGGTACATGACCGAATGGCGGCAGACCCGCGTCACCGAACGACGGATGCTCGAGAACAACGCCGACGCGCTGCGCCGCCTGTTCGACTGGAAGCTGCCGCCGAGCAAGGTCGACGAGTACGTCCGGCGACTGTCCGAACCGGGCGCGCTGACCGCCGCGCTCAACTGGTACCGCGCCGGCCGTCCCGGCGGGAGGATCGGGCCGATCGAGGTTCCGACGCTCTACATCTGGAGCACCGAGGACGCCGCCTTCGGGTCGACGGCCGCGCTCGACACCGCGAACCGGGTCACCGGCCCGTACCGCTTCGAGATGATCGAGGACGCCTCCCACTGGGTGGTCGAAGAGGCGCCCGAGGCCGTCACTTCTTTGCTCGTGGAGCACCTCTCATCCCACTAACAGGGGTAACTCTGGTCGCGGTACCGGTTACAGCGAGCCTGCTGGTTCAGTGGGTCCGGTGAGCGAAACGACCGAAGTGGACACCGAACGCATCGTCTACGTCACCGAGGACGGCGAGCCGACCGGTGAAACCGCGCCCAAGCTGGCCGCGCACCACGAGCACACCAGGCTGCACCTGGCGTTCTCCTGTTACCTGTTGCGCGGCAGCGACCAGGCCCTGCTGATCACCAGCCGCGCCGCCACCAAGAAGGTGTGGCCCCGGGTCTGGACCAACAGTGTCTGCGGGCATCCCGCACCGGGTGAGCCGATCGAAGAGGCCGTCCGGCGCCGAGCCGCCTTCGAGCTCGGCTTGCCCCGGCTGAACGGGCTCCGCTGCGTCCTTCCGACGTACCGCTACTCGACGCCGCCATTCGATGGAGTGGTCGAGAACGAGTTCTGCCCCGTCTTCGTCGCCTGGGTCGACGACGATCCGGAACCGCATCCGGACGAGGTCGGCGACTGGCGCTGGGTGAGCTGGAATGATTACGCACTGTTGCTGAATGACGATGTGACTGACGTGAGTTACTGGGCGAAAGATCAGTTTCCGCAGCTCAAAGACGCCGAGCCGTTTTCGGCCTTACGGAACGGCACTTCGGTGCGTGACAATGGTGCTCGACCGTCGTCCACTTGAGCGATATTCACTTTGGACCGTACTCATACCTCAAGAGATCCCTCCTATACGACGAAAACCAATTCGTGGCGGAGGTGAGCGTGGCAGCCGACGACGAGGCCGCGCTCCCATCGGGCGCGCCGAGCACCGATCTGCTCAGCCTCCACGAGTCGATCGCCGGGGTGCTCGCCACCCAGGGTGACTGGCGCCGCGCCTATCACCACCTCAAATCCGCCTTCGACCTCGCCCGGGCAGGCAGCCTGCGGGACACGCTGACGTCCAGCTACAACCGCCGCTACCTCGACCAGTGGCTGCACGGCCCGGCGGTCGACCACCGCGGCCCGCCGGGGATCGCGATCGCGCTGGTCGACCTCGACCTGTTCAAGGGCGTCAACGACACTTTCGGGCATCTCGTCGGCGACCGGGTGCTGCGTGAAGTGGCCGATCTGCTGCAGCAGGGGCTGCCGCCCGAGGCGTTCTGCGCCCGCTACGGCGGCGAGGAGTTCGCGCTCGTCATCCCGGACGTCGACGCCGCCCGCGCCGTGCGCATCGCGGACACCGCCCGTATCCGGGTGGCCCGCCATCCGTGGCGCCGGATCCGGCCCGGTCTGTCGGTGACGATCAGCGTGGGACTCTCGCACGAGAGCCGCGCGGAACCGAATCCCGCGATGGAACCGGAACGACAGTTGCGCAGTGCCGACGCTTTGTTGTATATGGCGAAACGGGCAGGACGGAACAAAGTCGCCTATCACGATGAGGAATCTTCACGGACGATTCCGCATCCGATGAACGCCGCGGACTCAGCCGGCACCTAGGCCACTCACTCGGCCAACACTCGCACTCTGCGTAGCGGTTTCGAACCTTTTAACGCAGCTTTAACCACGACCGCTCACCCGATCGCATGGACCGCTCGGCGCTTCTCGGTACCTTGGGTGAAGAAAATTCCGGGATGGTTGTCGTCACGAACCCGAGGTGTCCGTACGATAACGAAAGAGCTTCGACCGATTCGTGAAAGGAGACCGAGTGCCCGACGAGCACCACAACCCGGGGACCGGTCGCCACAGCCAAACGGAGAGAAGTTCCGGTGAGCGCGGCCGCAGGGCTCGACGCCGCTCGATGGACACCCACGGCGGGATCAGCGTTTCCGACGTCGTCGCACGTCATACCGGTGAGCGCCCGACCTTCGACCCCGCCGCCGAGGCTCCCGCTCCGCGCCGTCTTCGACAGGACGAGCCGTCTCCCGAGCCTCCGAGACCCGGTGCGCGTGCCGCCAGGGTGGAGCCGCCCGCACCGCGTCGGCCTCGTCCGGCCGCCCCCGTCGAAAGCCCGGCTCCCGCGCCTCGTGCGGCCAACCCCGCCGCACCGCCTGTTCAGACGCCGCCCGCGGAGACCCCGCGCCCGCCTCGCGCACGCCAGCCGCGCCGCACTCCTCAGGCCGCTCCCACCCCCGAAGCGCCGACGCAGCGCCGTCCGCCGGTGGTGAACCCGGGCGCGCAGCAGCAGCCCGTCGCCCCGGCGCCTCCGCGTCGTCCCCGCCGCCCGCCGCAGCGGCCGGTGCAGCAGGCACCGGTCGCCCCGGTCCCGCAGCCGTCCCTCTCGCCCGGTGTCCCGCCGCGGTCCGAGATGGACCGGCTCACGATGACCGACGAGCTCGAAGCGATCGACGACGCGACGATCACCAAGCGCAAGATCGACCACACGCTCGCCCGGTTCTCCGCCGCGCACGACGAACTCGAGGCCGAAGAGGCCAAGAAGCGCGAGCGCCGCGAGCGGCTCGCTTCCCGTCCCGCCGCGCTGCTGGAGCAGACCCGCACGGCCTTGCAGCGCGTGGTCACGACCACCGATTCCGAGCCTGCCGAGGCCTCCGGGGAATCGTCGCCGCAGACCCGCCTGCAGGAGAAGAAGGAACGCAAGACCAAGCAGACGGCCAAGGCGGGCCGGATCGCGGCCGCCGTAGTCGCCGCGCTCGTGTTCCTCTCCATCGGTTCGGCCTGGGGCGCCCAGACCTGGTTCGACGCGAAGTTCAACAACGTCGCCTCGCTCGACGAGGACTCGGCCGACATCCAGGACGCCGCCGGTCAGACCGGCGACGAGAACTTCCTGATGGTCGGCTCCGACACCCGTGACGGCGCGGCCGCCGAAGACGGCGTCGGCGACGCGGACGGCACCCCGGGCGCCCGTTCGGACACGGTGATGATCGCGCACGTCCCCGCCGACCGGCAGCGCGTCGTCATGGTGTCCTTCCCCCGCGACCTCGAGATCAGCCGCCCCGAATGCAAGCGCTGGGACCCGGCGACGTCGTCGTACAAGGAAGAGACCTCGCCGCCGCAGAAGATCGCGAAGCTGAACACGGCCTACGCGGTCGGCGGCCCGCAGTGCGTCACGAAGGTCATCCAGCAGATCACCGGCATGAAGATGAACCACTTCGTCGGGATCGACTTCAACGGCTTCAAATCCATGGTCGACGCCGTGCAAGGCGTCACCGTGTACAACGAGAAGCCGGTCGACGACACCACGCTCGGCATGATCGTCCCGCAGGCGGGCGAGGTCCGGATCTCCGGCGACCAGGCGCTGAACTACGTCCGGGCGCGGCACGTCAAGGGCGACCCGACGTCGGACTACGGCCGGATCAAACGGCAGCAGGCCTTCCTCGGCGCGCTGCTGAAGACGGTGATGTCGAAGGACGTCATCCTGGACACCGGCAAGCTCAGCGGTTTCATCGACGCGTTCGCCAAGGCCACCTTCGGCGAGAACCTCGGCATCAAGCAGATGATGACGCTGGCGAAGTCGATGCGCGGGATGGGATCGGACAAGGTCAAGTTCCTCACCGTGCCCACCACCGAAGAGGCGAACAAGCGCGGCAACGAGGTCCTGGTGCAGAGCCGGGCGAAGGCCGTCTTCGACGCGCTGATCAACAACACCCCGCTGGAAGAGAAGGCGCCGGCGCCTCCCGCGAGCGACACGGCGGCCGCTCCGACCGGCTCCGCCAAGTCCGGCGGCGCCAAGAAGAGCACCAGCTCAGGCTGAGGATCATTCGTTAGTCCGGGTTCACGTCGGGTTCACTCTGGGATGCGGCTTTTGGTGCCCGTTCCCCGTAGGGTTGGGCCATGCGTGAGGCTTACCATGTCGAACTCGAACAGCTCGCCGAGAACCTAGCGAGCATGTCCCTCCAGGTCGCCGACGCGATGGAGCGGGCGACCCGGGCGTTGCTCGAGGTCGATCTCGGACTCGCCGAGCAGGTGATCAGCGACGACGCGAAGGTCGACGACGCGCGCGCCGAATGCGAGGAGCAGGCGTACGCGCTGCTGGCACTGCAGGCACCCGTCGCGACCGACCTGCGGACCGTCCTCGCCGCGATCCACGCGGCGGAAAGCCTGGAACGGATGGGCGATCTGGCGCTGCACGTGGCCAAGGCCGCGCGCCGCCGCCACCCGGACCCGGTGCTGCCCGACGAGGTGAAGGCCGACTTCGCCAAGATGGGCGAGGTCGGGGTGAGCCTGGCCCGCCAGGTCGAGCAGGTCATCAAGTCCAAGGACGTCGAGGCCGCCCGCACGATCGAGTCGGACGACGACGAGGTCGACGAGATCCACAAGCACCTGTTCACCGTCATCATGGACCGGAACTGGGACCACGGCGTCGCCGCGGCCGTGGACGTCACCCTGCTGGGCCGCTTCTACGAGCGCTTCGCCGACCACGCCGTCTCGGTCGCGCGCCGGATGATCTTCGTGGTGACCGGCAAGATGCCCGGCTACGGACCCGACGAGCTGTAGGGACTCGCCGAAGGGCCCTTCACCGCATGTGCCGCGGTGAAGGGCCCTTCGTTGTGTCAACGGCTCAGTGCTCACGACCGCCCTGCGCGGGTGTCGCGAAAGCCACTTTCGGGACACCCAGCGTCGCGAAAGTGGCTTTCGCGACCTGCCTCGGGCAAGCACGGGGCCGACCTCGCGCGGGTCGTGAGTGGCGATTCGGGTTAGAACCCGAATCGCCACTCACGACCACCCGCACCGGCACTCAACTGGCCAGGCCGCCCGGGAAGGGTTGCGAAAGCCACTTTCGCAACCTTCAGCGTTGGGAAAGTGGCTTTCGCAACGTCGCCTCAGCCTGCCCGCACGCCCCAGACCCCCAAGCGCGTGAAGGCCCCCTTCCCTCGGCTGAGCCGAGGGAAGGGGGCCTTCACGCGCAAAAAGACTCAGCCGAACCGGCCCGAGATGTAGTCCTCGGTCGCCTTCTCATCCGGGTTCGAGAAGATCTTCTCGGTGTCGTTCAGCTCCACCAGGCGCCCCGGCTGGCCGACGCCCGCCAGGTTGAAGAACGCCGTCTGGTCCGAGACCCGCGCCGCCTGCTGCATGTTGTGGGTCACGATGACGATCGTGTATTCCTTCTTGAGCTCGCCGATGAGGTCCTCGATGGCGAGCGTCGAGATCGGGTCGAGCGCGGAGCACGGTTCGTCCATCAGCAGCACGTCGGGCCGCACGGCGATCGCCCGCGCGATGCAGAGCCGCTGCTGCTGGCCACCGGAGAGGCCGCCGCCCGGCTTGTTGAGCCGGTCCTTGACCTCGTTCCACAGGTTCGCGCCGCGCAGCGCGCGCTCGGCGACCTCGTCGAGTTCCTTCTTGCCCTTGGCGCCGCCGAGGCGGAGGCCCGCCACGACGTTGTCGCGGATCGACATCGTCGGGAACGGGTTGGGCCGCTGGAACACCATGCCGATGGTGCGGCGGACCTGCACCGGGTCGACGCCGGCGCCGTAGATGTCCTCGCCGTCGAGCAGCACCTCGCCCTCGACGCGGGCGCCGGGGATGACTTCGTGCATGCGGTTCAGCGTGCGCAGCACCGTCGACTTGCCGCAGCCCGAAGGGCCGATGAACGCGGTGACGTTCCGCGGCGGCACCGAGAGGGTGACGCCGTCCACGGCGTGGAATTTGCCGTAGTAGATGTCCACGTCTTTGACGTCGATTCGTTTGGCCATCTCAAACAGCTCACTTCTTCTTCGGGGCGACAAGACGGGCAAAGAGCATGGCGAGGAGGTTCACGATCGCGATGATCAGCACCAGGGTGAGCGCGGCACCCCAGATCCTGTCGAACGCGACGGTACCTTCGTCGAACGGGTTGCTGACCCGTTCGTTGTTCATCAGAAGCGGCAGAGCGGCCTGCTCGCCACCGAAGATGTCCCAGTTCACGTAGGCGGAGTAGCCCACGAGGACCAGCAGCGGCGCGGTCTCGCCCATGACCCGGGCGAGCGCCATCATGATGCCGCCGATGATGCCGGACAGCGCGGTCGGCAGGACGATCTTCATGATCGTCTTCCACTTCGGCACGCCGAGCGCGTAGGAGGCTTCGCGCAGGTCGTCGGGGACGATCCGCAGCATCTCCTCCGAGGACCGCACGACTACCGGGATCATCAGCAGCACCAGGGCGAGCGACACGGCGAAACCGCTGCGCGGGAGGCCGAACGTGGTGATCCACAGCGCGTAGATGAACAGCGCCGCGACGATGGAGGGGACACCGGAGAGGATGTCCACCATGAACGTCGTGGTCTTCGCCAGCTTGCCGCGGCCGTACTCGACCAGGTAGATCGCGACCAGCATGCCGATCGGGACCGCGATGATCGCGCAGACCACACCCTGCAGCACCGAGCCGATGACGGCGTGTGCCACACCGCCGCCGACCTCGTCCGACAGGACCGAGCCGAAGTCCTCGGTCCACCAGTTGCTGTAGGGGATCCGCTTGACACCGTTGATGACCACCGTGGCGAGCAGCCACACCAGCGGCACGACGGCGATCAGGAACGACAGCCAGATCAGGCCCGTGGCGAGGCCGTTCTTGGCCTTCCGCGCGAGGCTGACCTGCTGGAAGGCGGGGGTGGTGGCGGGGGTTTTCTCGAGCGTGGTGGACATGCTCAGTCCCCCTTCTTGGCGATGATGGATCGCGCGGCGAAGTTGACGATGAACGTCAGCAGGAACAGCACGAGGCCGGCGGCGATGTACGCGCCCGCCGAGATCTCGTTGTTGAGTTCCGCGTAGTCCGCCGCGATCTTCGAGGCGAAGGTGGCGCCGCCGTCGAAGAGGCTCCAGGTGAACTCGCGGCCCACCGCGCCGGTCAGGATGATCGCGAGCGCGATCGTCTCGCCGAGCGCGCGGCCGAGGCCGAGCATGGAGGCGCCGATGTACCCCGCCTTGCCGAACGGCAGCACCGTGGTGCGGATGACCTCCCAGCGGGTGGCGCCCAGCGCCAGCGCGCCTTCGATGTGCGGGGTCGGGGTCCGCTCGAACACCTCGCGGGACAGCGACGTGATGATCGGCAGGATCATCACGGCGAGCACGATGCCCGCGGTGAAGATCGTGCCGCGCATGTCCGGCGAGACGTTGCCCGCCGCGAAGATCGGGATCCACGAGAAGGTGTCGTTGACCCATTGGGAGAAGGGCTCGATCGTCGGTGCGAAGACCATCAGGCCCCACAGGCCGTAGATGATCGAGGGGACCGCGGCGAGCAGGTCGATCACGTAGGCGAACGGCCGGGCCAGCCGCTTCGGCGCGTAGTGGGTCAGGAAGAGGGCGATACCGAGCGAGATCGGCATCGCGATGATCAGCGCCAGCAGCGACGAGTAGACCGTGACCAGCAGCAGGCCCATGATGCCGAACCGCATGTCGCCCGGATCGGTCTGCCAGACCTGGCTCGTCAGGAAGCTCGCTTCGTCGGCCTGGAGCGCCGGAATGGCCTGCACCAGCAGGAACAGTCCGATCAGGCCGATCAGGCCGACGACCAGAACGACGGCGCCGGTGGTCAGGAACTGGAAGATGCGGTCACCGGGTCGCACCGTCCTGGAATTGGGGCTCGCGAGCGGCACCGAGGACTTCTCGGGCGGTGACGCGGCAGGTTGCTCCGAAATCGGGTCCTCCGTGAAGGTCTCGCGGACGCCAGAACGCCCACCGGGGTCGCCGGTGGGCGTTCTGGGCGAAGATGAATCGCTCATCGACTACTTCTGTCCAGCCTGTCTTTACTGATCAACCTGAAGGTTGGCAAACAGGGTCAGGCGATGGCCTTGACAGCGGTCAGGACCTTGTCCTGCAGGCTCTGCGGGATCGGCACGTAACCCTTGTCCCCGAGCGGCTTCTGGCCGTCCGTGGCGGCGACGGTCAGGAAGGCCTTGACGGCCTTGGCGACCTCGGCGTCGGCGTACTTCGAGCAGACGATCTCGTAGGTGGCGAGGATGACCGGGTACGCGCCCGCGACGTTGCTGCCGTAGATCGCGTCGAGGTCGAGGGCGAGGTCGTTCGAGCCCTCCTTCTTGAACTTCGCCGCGTCGAGGGACTTGGCGACGTTCGCCGCGGTCAGCTCGACACCGCCGGAGCCGCTGTCGATCAGGGCGGAGTTGAGGCCGTCCTTCGCGAAGGCGGACTCGACGTAGGTGATGGCGCCGTCGGTGGCCTTGACCGCGCTGGCCACACCGTTGGACTTCTCGGCACCGTTACCGACGCCACCGTTGAACTTCTTGCCGTCGCCCTGGGTCCAGGCGCCCTTCGAGGCGACCTTCAGGTACTTCTGGAAGTTGTCGGTGGTGCCCGACTCGTCGGTGCGGGAGATGACCTGGATCGGCTTGTCCGGCAGGTTGACGCTCTCGTTGCCCTTGACCGCCTTGATGGCCGGGTCGTTCCACTTGGTGATGCCGCCGTTGAAGATCTTGGCGGTGACCTCGGGGGTCAGGGTCAGCTTGTCGACCCCGGAAACCTTGTAGGCGACCGCGACCGGGCCGATGACGAGCGGGAGGTTCCACGCGTCGGAGGCGCAGCGGGCCTTGGCCTTGTCGGCTTCCTCACCGGACTTGAGCGGCGAGTCGGATCCGGCGAAGTCGACCTGGTTGCCGTTGAACTGCTTGACGCCGGCGCCCGAACCGCTGGGGTTGTAGTTCACCTTCTGGCCGGAGCACTTGGCGGCGTAGGCCTGCACGAAGATGTCGATCGCCGTCTTCTGGGCGGACGAGCCCTCGGCCGAAAGCGGGTTCTTGCCGCCGCAATCGACGTCGGCCGTGCCGCTGGGCGCGTCGGCGGCACCGGTGCTGCCGGGCTTGGTCGCCGCCGGGTCGGATCCACAGGCGCCGAGCACGAGGGCGGCGGTGGCCACGATGCCGATCGCGCCCGCGGGCCGCATGATCTTCACTGCATTTCCTCCACTGGGAGACTTTCGCCGGATCGGTGGAACGGGAGCGTTCCTTCCGGACCCGGACACTAAGCACCGACAGTGGACAGGCGGCCGTCAGAGGGTGAACGACAAGTGAACAAGGCGGCCGATGTGAGCAGCGCGACTACTCCGAAAGTGGTCCGTGTCCCGGCCGTGACCTGCGCGTCTGCTCTCCGTGACCGGTCAAGTGCCGCACGTGTGAACACGGTTACCGAGCGTATTGAACGTCTACCTCGTATCGGGTGAAGCCGAGCTTCGAATAAACGGCGAGTGCGGGGGCGTTGTCGCCTTCGACGTACAAGATCACTTGGCCGAGTCCGCGATCGCGGAGATACCGCAGCCCGGCGAGCGTGAGCGCCTTGCCGAGGCCGCCGCCCTGCGCGTCCGGATCGATGCCGACGACGTAGACCTCACCTGCGGGCTCGCCGCCGAACCGGCCGGGAACGGCCTCGTGGACCTTCGTCCAGTGGAAGCCGACGACCTCACCGTTCTCCTCGGCGAGGAAGAAGCCTTCGGGGTCGAACCAGGCCTCGGTCTCGGTCGCGCGGACGTCGTCGGCGGTCAGTGCGCCTTGTTCGGGATGCCAGTCGAAGGCACGCGCGTTGACGCGGACCATCGCTTCCTCGTCCTGGCCGGGTACGAAGGTGCGCAGTGTGACGCCTTCGCGCGTCACGGGTTCCGGCCAATCGGCTGCTTCGACGTCCGCGTGCAGGATCAGCAGTTCCCGCGCGCGCTCGAAGCCTTCGGTACCGGCGAGGTGGACGGCGGCGGGGTGATCGCCGTGCGCCCAGACGCGCAGCGGCTTTCCCTCGACGTGGTCGACGAGCGCCTTGGTGAGCGCCCTGCCGTGCCCGGAGCGGCGGTGCCCGGGATGAACGAAAAGCTCGGCGACCTGGTTTCCGTGCGAATCGCCTTCGGTGTCCAGGTGCGCGTACGCGACCAACTCGCCGTCGACATGTCCCAAAAGATGCTGTCCACCGGCGAAACCGGTGTCCTCGGGGCGGCCGTCGGCCTCACGTACGGCGAGCAGGAAACGGCGGATCTCTTCCGTTTCCGGTTCACCGGTCCACAGCAGTTCGAGCATGAAACCGACACTACCGGGGAACCCGTGGGGCGCCCGGGCGTCTTGTCAGTGTCTGTCGCAGGCAGGAGAGGGGACTCAGTGCGAGGAAAGCTCGCTCGGCTCGTAGACGCTCGCGTCCGGGGCGATGGCCTGCTTGGCCACGGCAGCAGTGCCTTTGGCGGGCCGCTCGAACTTGTAGCCGACGTTGCGCACGGTCCCGATCATCTGCTCGTGCTCGGGCCCGAGCTTCGCGCGCAGGCGCCGGACGTGGACGTCGACCGTGCGCGTGCCGCCGAAGAAGTCGTAGCCCCAGACCTCCTGCAGCAGCTGGGCGCGGGTGAACACCCGGCCGGCGTGCTGCGCGAGGTACTTGAGGAGTTCGAACTCCTTGTAGGTGAGTTCGAGGGTGCGCTTGCGCAGTTTCGCGGTGTACGTCGCCTCGTCGATGACCAGTTCGCCGACCCGGAGCTCGGCGTCGACCTGCGCGGAAGCGCCGTCGCGGGTGGTGACCAGCCGCAGCCGCGCGTCGACCTCGGCGGGACCCGCGGTCGGGAGGAGGATGTCGTCGGTGCGCCATTCCGCGCTGACCGCGACCAAGCCGCCTTCGCCGACGACGGCGATGACCGGCGTGGAGGTCTCGTCCTCACCGGCGCCCTTGAGCAGGCGGCAGAGGCTCTTCGCGGAGGCGAGATCGCTGCGGGCGTCGAGGACGATGACGTCGCGGTGGCCCGCGTCGAGCAGTGCGGTCACTTCCGGAGCACGGACGCGTACGGTGTGGGGCAGCAGATCCAGGGCGGGGAGCACCGTGGTGGCATCTGCTTCCGGGGTCAGTACCAGAAGGTCCAGGCTCATCGCCGCACCGCCTTCAATCGTGGTCGCCTCGAACGTGGCTACAGCCGGTGCTTAGTGAGAATAGCGGGTGAACAGCCGAGGACCTACCCCGTGCTGGATCGATCACACCTGGCCAAAGAGGTTTACGAAGGAGATTCGACGCAATGGTGAGCAGGCCCGTGGCGCATGACGACCGACCGTCCCCCGGCCGGTCCGCCAAGCGAGGAAAGCGCCGTGGCCGAGGCTGGCTCATCGCCCTCGCGGTACTGGTGGTGCTGCTGGTCGGGGCCGATTTCGGAGCGGCGGCGTTCGCCGAGCACACGATCTCCCAGAAGACCCGCGAACAGCTGGCGCTGGCCAACGATCCGGCCGTCACGGTGCACGGTTTCCCGTTCCTGACCCAGGCCCTTTCCGGTGACTACAGTCACATCACCATCAACGCCCAGGGCGTCGCAGTCCCGCCGAAGCTACGGGACGTGGACTTCAACGCGGACATGACTGACGTCACGGCGCCGCTGTCGGATCTGACTTCCGGCAACACGAAGTCGATCGTCATCGGCACGCTCAAGGGCGAAGTGACCGTCAAGGCCTCCGACATCGCGAAGCAGGCCCCGCTCGACAAGATCGAGAACCTGAAGATCGAGCCGGTCACCGAGGCCTACGTCCGCAACGGCGAGAACGGCCAGAGCGAGACGACGCCGCCCACCACCAACGCGCAGGGCGAACCGATCGACAGCTCCAGCGCGGGCATCCGGCTGTCGGGCAACGTGCAGATCGCCGGGCAGAAGGTGGAGATCTTCTGCTTCGCGATGATCGAACTCAAGGGCCAGAAGATCAGCATCGAGCCGAAGCGGTTGCAGTTCGGGAATGACAAGGAGACCACCGTCGTTCCCCAAGCGGTACAGGACGCGCTGCTGCCGAACTTCAACGCGACCATCGACACAGGCGCGATGCCGTTCTCGGTGACCCCGACGTCGGTACGCGTGAACAGCGGCTCGGTGACCATCAAGGGTGAAGGCAAGAACGTCGCCTTCAGCGGAGCGAAGCCACAGGGGTGACTTGCGGATGACCGGGGTGTGGGTGCTGCTGGGCGTACTGGTGCTCGGCGGCGTGGCGGGCGCGCTGCTCCAGGCGCGCAACGGCCGCATCCGCGCGGCGAAGACAGGCGCGCCCGCACTGCCCGGCCGCGTCTCGGACGCCCTCGCGCCCGAAGGCGTCACCCTGGTCCAGATCTCGACGACGTTCTGCGCGCCGTGCCGCCACACCCGCGTGATCCTGTCGGCGCTCGCGGACAAGACCGACGGCCTCACGCACGTCGATCTGGACGTCACCGAGACCCCCGAAGTCGCTCAAGCACTTTCGATATTGCGGACTCCGACGACGCTGGCGTTGACGCCGGACGGCCGGGAGGTTTTCCGCGTCGGCGGCGTTCCCCGAGGTCAGGAGCTTCTCGAAGCCCTGAAGCCCCATCTGGCGAACGTCTGATCCCGAATTTTGGGATGCGTCCCAAGGTGTGAACACGGTTCCCAACCTGAGGGAGCTCTGCGTACCCTCGTGCCCGTGAACAGGCTGCCCCGAACCTTGCTGACCCAGCGCCGCGCAGTGGATCTGTGCCGCGTTCGCAGCAGCCTGTGTCCGGCTGAGCCCGGCGTTCGCTGAACGCGTCTTCAAAGCCGCTGCGCGTGCCCTTCCGGCACGCACCTTCCCTCTCGTTCGCAGGAGGAACCATGTCCGCAGGACCGGCCGTCGACCCCCGTGGTCCGCGTTTCGCCGCCATCCTGACGACGATCGTGCTCGCGGTCGTGCTCATCACCCAGTGGTGGCCACTGCTCGCGGCGCAGGCGGTGGTGTTCGCGATCGGGGCCTTCATCGGGCTCAAGCCGGCGCCGTACTCCCTCCTCTACCGCTACCTGGTCGCGCCGCGGCTCGGCCCGACCACCGAACGCGAGGACGCCGCTCCGCTGCGGTTCGCGCAAGCCGTCGGGTTCGTGGTCGCCGTCGTCGGCACCGTCGGCTTCGCCACCGGGTTGACCGCGCTCGGGTTCGTCGCGACGGCGTTCGCGCTGCTCGCGGCCTTCCTCAACGCGGCGTTCGACTTCTGTCTCGGTTGCGAGATGTACCTGCTCATCAAACGTTTCAGCCCCAGCCCTCGCGCGTCCTAACCCAGAAAGAGAGTCAGCTCCATGAGCCGTGAAGACGTCCTGGTCACCACCCAGTGGGCCGAGGAGAACCTGGACACCCCGGGTGTCGTGTTCATCGAGGTCGACGAGGACACGACCGCGTACGACAACGGACACATCCGCGGTGCGGTGAAGTTCGACTGGCGCAAGGACCTGCAGGACGGGGTCCGCCGCGACTTCGTCGACAAGGAGGGCTTCGAGAAGCTGCTGTCCGAGAAGGGCATCTCGAACGACGACCGCGTGATCCTCTACGGCGGCAACAACAACTGGTTCGCCGCGTACGCATACTGGTACTTCAAGCTCTACGGCCACGAGAACGTGCAGCTGCTCGACGGCGGCCGCAAGAAGTGGGAGCTCGACGGCCGCGAGCTGAACTCCGAGGACGTCAAGCGCGAGCCTGCCGAGTACAAGGCCAAGGAGCAGGACCTTTCGATCCGCGCGTTCCGCGACGAGGTCGTCCAGGCCATCGGCTCCAGCAACTTCGTCGACGTGCGTTCGCCCGACGAGTTCTCCGGCAAGCTGCTCGCCCCGGCGCACCTGCCGCAGGAGCAGTCGCAGGTCCCCGGCCACATCCCGGGCGCGCTGAACGTCCCGTGGGCGAAGGTCGCCAACGAGGACGGCACCTTCAAGACCGAGGAAGAGATCAAGGAGCTGTACTCCGACGAGGGCCTCGACGAGTCGAAGTCCACGATCGCGTACTGCCGGATCGGCGAGCGTTCGTCCATCGCGTGGTTCGCGCTGCACGAGCTCCTCGGCTACGACGCCGTGAAGAACTACGACGGTTCATGGACGGAATACGGCTCGCTCGTCGGCGTGCCGGTCGAGTTGGGAGCTAAGTGATGGCCGGCAACGACACTGACAGCTGCGGCGCACCGGTCCAGGAGGCCACGCCCGCCGATTACGACACCCGCGGCCAGGTCGTGCTGGCAGGCAAGGTGACCGGTTCGGAGGGCCCCGTCGGCGGCGCCTTCGTGCGGTTGCTGGACGGCGGCGGCGACTTCACCGGCGAGGTGGTCTCGTCGGCCGACGGCGACTTCCGCTTCTACGCGGCCCCCGGCGACTGGACTGTGCGCGCGCTGCACCGCTCCGGCAACGGCGAGGCCTCGGTGACCGCCCAGGGCCCCGGCGTCCACCAGCTGGCGATCGCTGTGTCTTAGGTCGCGCGCTGACGGAAACGCGCCGAAGGGGCGTCGTTCCGCATCCACCTCACGGTGAGTGCGGAAGGCGCCCCTTCATCGCGTTTCCGTGGGCCTTCGGCCCCAAAGAGGCGCGCGACGTGAAGTCTCCGTCGGGCGCGGAGCGCCCTTTGGGAGACCGTGTGGCCACTACCACCACCCCTTCGCGGCGCCGCGCGTCAGGCCAGGGACTATTCTCCGTGGCGTGGAGATCCTGTTTACGACCCTGCTGGTGCTCGCCGGCGTCGCGATCACCTGGTTCGCCGTGTACGTCGTCTACCGGCTTTACGCGGACCAGCGCTGACCGATGACGGCTAATGGCGACGAGGCCATCCAGGCCGCGGAGAAGCGCGCGGAAAACACGCGCGACCGGAACCTTCCGCAGTTCGACGACATGCCCATCCCGGGCGACACGGCGAACCTGCGCGAAGGAGCGAACCTCAACGACGCCTGCCTGGCGCTGCTGCCGCTCGTCGGCGTCTGGCGCGGCGAGGGCGAGGTCGACTACCCGACCATCGAAGGCCCGTACCGGTTCGGCATGCAGCTGACCATCGCGCACGACGGCCGCCCGTTCCTCATCCACGAGGCGCGTGCCTGGCTGCTCGACGAGGACGGCAAGGTCATCCGTCCGGCCGCGCGGGAATCCGGGTTCTGGCGTCCGCAGGCGGACGACACGATCGAACTGCTGCTGACCCACAACACCGGCATCGTGGAACTCTTCTACGGCAAGCCGCGTGGCAAGGCCTCGGTTCCCGCCTGGGAGCTGGGCACCGACGCGGTCGTCCGCTCGTCGAGCGCCAAGGACGTCACGGCGTCGCAGCGGCTCTACGGCATCGTCAACGGCGAACTCGGCTATGTCGAGGAGCGCGCCATGATGGGCCAGGAACTCCAGCCGCACACGTCGGCGCTGCTGCGTCGCGTGGTGGGCTGACCCTCTTTCCATGCGGTGGCGTGCCTACGGCGAGCACGCCGCCCTGCTCGACTGCGATTCCCTGACACAGACGATCGCGGCACACGCCGCGATTTCGTCCGCGCGCCCGCCGGGGATCGCCGAACTCGTCCCCGGCGCCCGCAGCCTGCTCGTGGTGGAAACGCCTGGCTCCGGCGCTCTCGCGGCCGCCCGTGACCTGCTGGCGGACGCCGATCTCGACCATCCGCCCGAAGGCGAACCCGGGGAGATCACTCTCGACGTCGCCTACGACGGCGAGGATCTCGAACTCGTCGCGCGGGACGCCGGAGTGTCCACTGAGGACGTCGTCCGGCTGCACACCGGCGCCGTCTACACCGTGGCCTTCACCGGCTTCGCGCCCGGATTCGGTTACCTGACAGGACTTCCCGAGCCGCTGCGCCAGCCCCGGCTGTCGACTCCGCGCACTCGCGTGCCGCCGGGTTCGGTCGGGATCGCGGGCGAGTTCACCGGCGTCTACCCGCGCGTCTCGCCCGGTGGCTGGCGGCTGATCGGCCATACCCGGACCGTCCTGTTCGATCCGCGCGCCGACCCGCCCGCGCTGCTGTCGCCCGGCGACCGGGTGCGGTTCCGGAGTGCGGGATGAGGGCGCTCGAAGTGGTCGAGACCGGCCCGCTCGCGCTGATCCAGGACCTCGGCAGGCCCGGTTACGCGCATCTCGGTGTCCCGCCGTCCGGCGCGTTGGACGTCCCGGCGCTGAAACTGGCCAACCGGCTCGTCGGCAACGCCGAGGACGCCGCGGGCGTCGAGTGCCTGTTCGGCGGACTGCGACTGCGCGCGTCGGCGTCCTGCACCGTCGCGGTGACCGGCCCGGCCGTCGGCGTCGAGGTCGACGGACGCGACGTCGGTTCCCACGCGCCGGTGTGGCTGGCCGCGGGCCAGGTCGTGTCGATCGGCGCACCCGCCACCGGTTTGCGGTGCTACCTGGCGGTTTCCGGCGGCATCACGGTCGCCGCGGAACTCGGCAGCCGCTCGCGGGACGTCCTTTCGGAGATCGGGCCCGCGCCACTGAAGGCGGGCGACGTCCTCCCTCTCGGCGTGCCGTCCGTGTCCGGAGGCGCCGACGTCGTCTCGCCCGCGATGGCTCCGGCGGAGATCGTCGTACTGGTCGACCCGGGGCCGCGGGCGCATTGGTTCGAAACCCTGGCGGCCGGGCTCGCGAAGACCTGGACGGTGACGGCGGAATCCAACCGCGTCGGGCTCCGGCTCGACGGGCCGGCCTTGGCTCGCGGAGACGAATACGCGGAGCGGGAACTGCCGAGCGAAGGCCTGTTGACCGGCGCCGTCCAGGTGCCGCCGAACGGGTTGCCGGTGGTGTTCTTGGCGGATCATCCAACTACCGGTGGTTACCCGGTGGCGGCCGTGGTGAGACAGGCGTCACTCCCGGCACTCGCGCAGGCCCGACCCGGAACCCTTCTCCGCTTTCACTCGTCCACGAAGGTGTGGAACAGGTAACGGTCGACGGTGGCACAGGTGTCATCGACACAACTTCGGTCCCCACCCAGCCCGAACTCCCGCAGTCGCTGCGCATCGCGCTGGCCACCGGTCAGATGCGGCGTCCGCTCGGCGACACGCTCCGCCCGCTTCTCGATCTCTTCGCCGACGGCGAATACCAGGTCACCGGACCCGAACGACTCGCCGAGGACCGCTACCTGACCCCGAGCGCCGACTGGCCGCCCGCCGACGTGTCCCGGGTCGGCTACTACCGGACGGCGATCAAGAGCGGGCACCGGCCGGTCGCGGTCGTACTGGAGACCACCGGCGCGGCGGTGATCCTCGACGGGCACCACAAGATCGCGGCCTACCGCGAAGAAGCGATCCTGCCGCACCTGCTGATCATCAGCCCGCTGGGTTGATGGACACCCCACGGTTCCGCGATCCCCAGACCCGGATCGACGATCTCGCGGACGAGCCGATCCTGGTCGCCTGCCCGCGCTGCTCGCGCTGTGCCTCGGTCACACCCGAACGGCTGACCTGCGCCGGCTGCGCCCTGGTGCGCTTTCCCCCCGACCCCGACTACCGCGCCTGGAACCGGCCGGTCGACCCGTTCTTCCGCGAACCGCTGTGGCTGCGAGCCGACTGCTGTGGCGGGCACACCCTCTGGGCGTTCCACGTCAGCCACCTGGACCTGATCGAACGGTTCGTCGCGGCGACGCTGAGGGAACGCGGACTCGGGGATCGTCCCGGCCTGACCTTGGTCGCGCGGCTGCCCTCGTGGATGACGATGGCGAAGCACCGGGACGAAGTCCTCCGGACCATCGCCAAGCTGCGGACGACGCTCAGCTGATCGCGTACTCGCTCTCGTACGCGGCGGCCAGTTCGGCGTGGATCGCGCTGGAGTCGGTGAGCGCGACGCCGTCGAGCGTGTGCACCCTGGTCAGCTTGCGGACCGACGAGGCGAGGAACAGCCCCTCGCCCTCGATGAGGTCCGAGACCTTGAGCGGCTCGACCTTGACCGACCAGCCCGCCCGCTCGGCACCCCGGAACAGCGCCGCCTGCGTCGTGCCGGGCAGGATGCCGATGGTCGCCGGCGGTGTGTAGATCGTCCTTTCCTTCGCGAGGACGACCGTCGAAGTCGGTCCTTCGAAGACCGAACCGTCGGCGGCGGTGAAAATCACATCGCTCGCGCCGCGGCGGCCCGCCTCCCGCAGCGCGGCCATGTTGACGCCGTACGAAATCGACTTCGCGCCCAGCAGCAGCCACGGCGCGCGCTCGGCGAGATCGGGCTCGATACCGCGCTCGAGGGTGATCGCCGCGACGCCTTCGACACGGGCCCGCTGGACCTTCTCGTCGATCTCGACACCGAGCGCGAACCCGAACGGCTTCGCTTCCGGATCGCCGTCGATTCCCCTGGTGTACACCAGTTTCAGCGCGATTTCGGCCGGGCCGGACCAGTTGTCGATGACGGTCTGCGCGGCGCGCTCCCAGTCCGCGAGATCCGGCTCCGGCAGGTCGAGCATGGCCGCGGAACGGGCCAGCCGCTCGAGGTGCGGGCGGAGCTCACGAGGGCGACCGTCGACGACGAGGATCGTCTCGAACACGCCGTCACCGCGAAGCAGCCCGAGGTCGTCTACCCGCAGGTGAGCGGCTTCGGGGTCGGCCAGGGTCCCGTCGAGAAAGGCAAGCACGCGCATGGGGACACGGTACTCACTAGCATGGGTTTCATGCCCTACCGCTCCCCCCTGCTCGACCTTCCCGGACCGATCGCGGCTCCCGACGGGCATCCCGAAGAGGGTGTCCCGTGGCATTGGGGAGACCCTTTCGCCGAGCAGCGGACGGCCGCGCGCGGCGCGGTCGTGATCGACCGTTCGCATCGCGAGATCCTGGCCGTGACCGGGGAAGAACGGTTGTCCTGGCTGCATTTGGTGATCTCGCAGCACGTCACCGGGCTCGCCGAAGGCACCGGCACCGAGGCGCTCGTCCTGGACAGCCTCGGCCGCGTCGACACCCACATGGTCGTCGCGCACGCGGACGGCACGGTGTGGCTGGACAGCGACCGGGGCGCGGTGGCCACCAGCGCGCTGCCGTCCGGCGGCAAGCAGACCCTGCGTGACTACCTCGAAGCGATGAAGTTCTGGTCCAAAGTGGACATCCGCGATGTCTCGGACGAACTGGCGTTGCTGACCGTCCTCGGACCCGAGGCGGATCGTGTGCTGGCCGCCGTGGATGTTTCCTTGGGCTCGGACCCGTACTCGGTCGTGCCGATCCCCGGCGGTTTCGCGCGACGGATGCCGTGGCCCGGACGGCACAGCGTCGACCTCGCCGTGCCCCGCGCCGAACTCGCCGACTGGTGGCGCCGCCTGACCGACGCGGGCGCGCGCCCCGCGGGCAGCTGGGCGTTCGACGCGCTGCGGGTCGAATCGCTGCGGCCGCGGCTGGGCCTCGACACCGACGACCGCACGATCCCGCACGAGGTGAACTGGGTCGACTCCGCCGCGCACGTGGCGAAGGGCTGCTACCGCGGACAGGAGACCGTCGCGAAGGTCCACAACGTCGGGCGGCCGCCGCGGTACATGGCGCTGCTGCACCTGGACGGTTCCCCGGAGATCACGCCGGAAACCGGCGACCCGGTGCTGCTGGGCGAGCGGACGGTCGGCCGCGTCGGCAGCGTGGTGCAGCACCACGAACTAGGCCCGATCGCGCTGGCGCTGGTCAAACGCTCGACGCAGCCGGGCGCGGAACTGCTGGTCGGCGCCGAGGACCGCGTCGTACAGGCGGCCATCGACCCGGACTCCGTGCCGGGCGAAGCTCCGGCTCCCGGACGGGAAGCGGCTCAGCGACTGCGGGGTTGAGCGGTCTTCTGCGGGCTTGCCGCTCGCGCGGGCTTGCGTTGCTTGCGCGGGCTTGCCGGTTGCGTTCCCGTTCCCGGCGTGGTCCGTGAAGGCCTCCTTGAGGGACTCTGGGTCCCTCAAGGAGGCCTTCACGGACCTGCGGCACGTCACTTTCGCCTCACCGGTCACAGCGGCCTCACTCGTCACATCGACCGCGCGTGATGGCCCCCTGCCCTCGGCTGAGCGCTGGAAACTCGCCCTTCGCTCGTGCCAAGTACATGAAGGCCCCCTTCCTTGCGCTAGGCGCAATAAAGGGGGCCTTCATGTACTACCCACCGCACCCCGTCCACCACAGCCATCCACAAGTTGTCCACAACCCCATCCACCTGTGGACAACCTCGACGACCAGCACTTTTCCGCCCCCACCCCCGGTAGACTGGACCAGGGGCCGCCCCCGGGACGGGTGGGGGGCGCGCTCTGGAAGAAACCGAAAGAGCAGCGCGGCGGCAGAGGGTGTCGTGAGGGACAGAGATCCTTGTGGTATCGCTCCCTGCGGAACATTTCCGCTGGAGCGCGATAAGCTACGCGGGTGATCGAAGTCCGGCCCGGTGGTCGCCGTCGTATCGACCGCGTGCTCGGCCCTGGGTATCTCAGCGACCTCGGCGAGCTGACCCTTTCCGTGCTGCGCGAGCGCCGTGACGAGGCGGCGCAGGAGGAGACCGACCTGTCGTACCTGCGGCGTCTGCTGCACGCGCGGATCGACATCGTGCGGGCCGAGCAGAAGCGCCGGACTTCGGGCGGTGACGAGAGCAGCGTCGTCGAGCGGCTGGCCGCGATCCTGGCGGACAACGCGATCGGCCCGGCCACGGGTTCGGGCAGGCATCAGCGGCTGGAGCCGTCTCGTGCCGGCGAGCATCGGCGGTTCGCCGAGGCGCTCATCGGTGACACGGATCTTTCCGATGTCAGCACGTTGTCGGACGAGAAGCTGGTCAACGCCCTCAACCGGTACGCCGACGAAGAGGTCTCGGTCTCTTCGTACCGCCGCGAGGTGCAGGGCGTGATGGACACGATCAACGCCGAGATCGCGACCCGTTACCGCAAGGGCACGGCATCGGTCGACGACCTGCTCGACACCGAACGCGGCGGGTCCGAGTGACGAATCCTGTCCTGGTCGAGGTCGTCCGGTCCGGTTTCGTGGAGAGCACGCACCGCGGCGCGCTCGTGATCACCGCCCCGGACGGGTCGGTGCGGTTCGCCGCGGGCGACATCGAGCGGCCGGTGTACCCGCGCTCGTCCAACAAACCCCTGCAAGCCGTCGGGATGCTCCGCGCCGGTCTCACGATCGGCGACGAAGAACTCGCGCTGGGCTGCGGATCGCACAACGGCGAGCCCGGCCACGTCGAGGGCGCCTTGTCGATGCTTTCCCTCGCGGGGCTGACCGAGGACGCGCTGGCCTGCCCGCCCGCCTTCCCGCTGCACGAGCCGAGCATGCTGGCCGTGGCCTCGGCAGGGAAACGCCGCGCCGCCATGAACTGCTCCGGCAAACACTCCGCGATGCTCATGACATGCGCGCAGCTCGGCTGGCCGACCAAGGATTACGCGGCCGCGACCCATCCGCTGCAAAAGGTCGTCCAGGCCACGGTGGCCGACCTCACCAGCGAGACGATCGAAACGGTCGGCGTCGACGGCTGCGGTGCCCCGCTGTTCGCGTTCTCCCTCACCGGCCTCGCCCGGTCCTTCGGCAGGCTGGTCACCGCGATGGGCGGGCCGGACCGCCGCGTCGCCGACGCCGTCCGCGCGCATCCGTGGCACGTCGCGGGCACCGGCCGCGAGGACACCGTGCTGATGCGGAACGTCGAGGGCCTGCTTTCCAAGGGCGGCGCCGAGGGAGTGCACGCGTTCGCCCTCCCGGACGGCACTGCGCTGGCGCTGAAGATCGACGACGGTGCCGCCCGCGCCCGGATCCCGTTGCTGCTCGCGACCCTGCGTCACCTCGGAATCGACCCGGGTGACGAGGCCGGGGGCCTCGCGCGCAACGCGGTCCTGGGTGGCGGGAAACCGGTCGGCGAGCTGAGGGTCGTCACCGGCCTCTTCGGCTAGTTCGCGCGTTCTCGCGCGGCCAGGTCACCCCAGAAGTCCCGCAGGTCGGCGAACAGTTCCGCCAGCTCGTCGACGTTGCCGGTGCGAAGCGCGTCGAGGATGTCGTGAACTTCTTCGGCGGTCGTGTCGGCCTGCAGGATCGCGTCGCCGAAGAGCTGCACGAGACCGCCGTAGTCGAGTTCGACCGCGGAACCGGGGTGGAAGCTGTCGAGCCAGCGTCGCGTTTCGAGCAGCACCCGTCCGGGCCCTGAGTCACCGAAGGTCGCTTCGAGCAGGTCTCCGACCTCGCGAGCACGATGCCGCGCGTCGGCCATGGACACCCGCCACGACACTTCGCGCTCGGGGTCGTCGCGGCCCTTGCCCAGTTTGACCCGGCGCATGCCGGGATCGAACAGCACGAACCACGGAAGCGGGACGGTCCACGTCGTCGAGAGCGTGTGCGAAGCCGAAGCGGACAAGTCGCCGATGGCGGACTTCGCCCGCGCGCGGATCGTGTCGAGCGACGCTCCACCCGCGTCGAGCACCGCGTTCTTCAGCGCCGGATGCGCGTCGCCGAGGAAGGTCACCAACGCCGCGGCCGAGCGGGCGCGGATCTCCATCGGGCAGATCAGCGGGCCTGGACCCACGTCGCCGTGCTCACCCTCGGGCACGTCTTCGGGGTCCATGACGAGGACATCGGTGATGAGACTGGGCGCGGGCCTGCCGTCAGCGAGTTCGGCGGGCAACAGCCGTCCGACGTGCTGTGACTTGAGCCACAGTGCCTGCTCGCGCTCGCCCGCGGCCGAACGATCGAGCCGGGCCGCTTCGACGGCCTCGAGCAGGCGTTCGTCCGGTGGATCCCCCAACGCGAGCAGGGGCTCATAGACGCGGAGGTAAGCCGCGAACGGACGGGGCACACGAGCATCGTGGCACGCCGACCTGCGACTATCGCCACCGACCGGCCGGTAACCGGCGTCCGGTGAACACTGTCGCCACCGGCACACCGTGCCACGTCGCATCCAACCCCCCGGACACGGTACGGTGTCAGCAGGAAATAATTGTCGAGACGATGCGGGGCCGCCGATTCCCCCGGCCGCCCCGCCCCTGTGCGAGGGGGTCGAGCCATGGGGCGCGGCCGGGCTAAGGCCAAGCAGACGAAGGTGGCGCGCGAGCTCAAGTACAGCTCGCACGAAACCGACTTCGATGCTTTGCAGCGCGAGCTGTCCAGTAGTTCCTCGGAAGACAGGCACGAGGACGACAAGCGGTTTGACGACGACCCGTACGACGGGTACGACGACTACCGCCGCTGAGCAACGCGTGACACGCGAGGGTGGATCCGGGTTTTCCCGGGTAACCACCCTCGCGTGTCGCGTGCTGCCCAAAAACGAGGAGGTGCCATGTCCGACGTAGAACGAGTAGGTGTCATCGGAGCCGGGCTCATGGGCTCCGGCATCGCCGAGGTGCACGCACGGGCCGGTCTGGACGTGATCGTCACCGAGGTGAACCAGCCGGCGCTGGACTCCGGGCGAGCGCGGATCGAGAAGTCGCTGCAACGCGGCGTCAAGAACGGGAAGCTCTCGCAGGAAGACGCCGACGCGGCGCTCGGACGACTCCGCTTCACCACCGAGATCGGCGAGTTCGCCGACCGCGACCTCGTCATCGAGGCCATCCTGGAACAGGAGCAGGCCAAGGTCGAGGTGTTCCGGTCGCTGGACAAGATCGTCGAGCGCGAGGACGCGGTGTTCGCGTCCAACACCTCGTCGATCCCGATCATGAAGCTCGGGATGGCCACCGGCCGCCCGCAGCAGGTGGTCGGCATCCACTTCTTCAACCCGGTCCCGGTGCTGCCGCTCGTCGAGCTGGTGCCCTCGCTGCTGACCAGCGACGACACCGCCCGCCGCGCGGAGGAGCACGCGACCACGGCGTTGAGCAAGACGGTGATCCGGTCGCAGGACCGCGCCGGATTCATCGTGAACTCGCTGCTCGTGCCGTATCTGCTGTCGGCGATCCGGATGATCGAGTCGGGCTTCGCGTCGGCGGAGGACATCGACCGCGGTATGGAGCTGGGCACCGCGCACCCGATGGGCCCGCTGCGGCTTTCGGATCTGATCGGCCTGGACACCATCAAGGCGATCGCGGACTCGATGTACGCCGAGTTCAAGGAGCCGCTGTACTCGTCGCCGCCGCTGCTGCTGCGCATGGTCGACGCCGGCCTGCTCGGCAAGAAGACCGGCCGCGGCTTCTACAGCTACTCCTGACCTCCTTCGCCCTCCCCGCAATTAGTCACCTACTTGCGTTCTCGTACGCCCGAGCGCCGCAAGTAGGTGACTGATTGCGGGGCCCTAGACTCGGGGTCGTGGGACAGGGACAGCTGCGCGTGGGTCTGGTCGGTGCCGGTCCGTGGGCGAAGACGGTGCACGCGCCAGGCCTCGCCGATCACCCCGGGGTGACGTTGCGCGCGGCCTGGGCCAGGCGTCCCGAAGCCGCGAAGGAGCTGGCCGAAGCACACGGCGCGCAGGCTGTCGACAGTTTCGAGGAGCTGCTCGACCAGGTGGATGCGGTCGCGTTCGCGGTGCCGCCCGCCGTGCAGGCGGAACTTGCGGTCAAAGCGGCCGAGGCAGGCAAACACCTGATCCTGGAGAAGCCGATCGCCGCGGATCTCGACGGCGCGCGGCGGCTCGCGGACGCGGTGGAGGCCGCCGGGGTGGCCGCCCTCGTGGTCTTGATCCTGCGTTTCTCGCCGATGACCCGCGAGTGGCTCGACGGCATCAAGGAAGCAGGCGGCTGGCGGGGCGGTGGCGCGCGATGGCTTTCGGGTGCGCTGCTCGGTGGCCAGTACCAGTCGTCCGCGTGGCGCCACGACTCCGGCGCGCTCGCCGACATCGGTCCGCACGCCCTCGATCTGCTGGACGCGGCGCTCGGTGAGATCACCGACGTGCTCGCCGCGCATCGGACCGATGACGATCTGTGGCAATTGCTGTTAGCCCACGAGGGTGGCGCGACCAGTACGGCGACCCTGTCGCTGCGGCTGCCGATCCAGCCGACGGTCGTCGAAGTGGCCGTTTACGGCGAGCACGGTTACCGCACTTTGGGCCGCAAGCCGGGCGCGGCCGTCGAGTCGTACACCGCGCTCCTGGACGATTTCGCCGCCATGGCCGCGAGCGGGACGACGTCGCACCCGTGTGACGTGCGCCGTGGTCTGCATCTGCAGAAACTGCTCGAACACGCGCGGCGGCTCGCCGGACACGGCAAGTAGTACACAGGTCACTCACAAGGCTTTTCCTTGTGCGATAACGCCTTCTTCCGGTTATTTCCAGATCATCCACAGGTTGTCCACAGGCCTCCTTTGTGGACGGTCCAGCGCGAAAAAAGATCACCTCTTAGTGCGGTTACTCCGCCATGCCGAGTTGATCTTGTGATGCGAAGGTGATCTTGGGCGCTCCGGAAAGGAAGGCCATGGGAGAGCTGCTCCGTGCTTTCGGCGCGATGATCCCGTTGACGATCACCGCGATCCCGTACGCGTTACTCGGCTGGCCGCTGCTCGCGGCGCACCGACGACGACGAAGACAAACAGACCGCTTCTGCGCGTCGGCGACGGCCGCCGTCGACATGACGCTCGCGCTGGGCTGTTTCCTGGTGTTGTGCCTGGTCACGATGCCGGTGTCCGGCGCGCATGGCAGCAGACTCAGCCTCGAACCCGGCACCGACCTGCGTCTCGTCCTGAGCGACAGTGCCAACCTCTGGCAGGCGCTGGGCAACGTCCTCATGCTGTGCCCGCTCGGCGCGCTGCTTCCGGTGCGCTCCCGCCGCTTGCGTTCACTGTTCCGGATCGCGCTGGGCGCGCTGGCCGTCTCGGTGCTGGTGGAGGGCACGCAGTATCTGATCCAGGCCGGCCGGGTGACCTCCATCGACGACATCCTGCTGAACACGCTGGGTGCGGTGGCCGGTGCCGCGGTGAGCAGACGTCTGTGGCACCGCCTGGACGTCCGGCCGCCGGTGAAGATCCCGGTGCAGGTGCGGCGGGTCTGCGACGCCCCCGTCCGGTTGCGAGTCCCGAGATCGGTGTGGGACGAGCGGTATTCGAGCATCGCGCATCCGCAGCGGAGATAAAGGGTTTGACCGTCGTGCGAGAGTGATCGCGAAAGCCCTACGCACTGAGAAAGAGGGATGCCTCATGCCTGACGCCTTCGGTGGCGTCGGCACGAGCTAGCCGGCGCACACGCCAGCTCCACACGCACGCGGGTCCTCCCGTGCGTCTCTTTCTTCTGCCCGAAAGGCTTTCCACCAGTGCTTTCCGAGACGATTCGTGCTTTGCAGTCCTACATTCGCCTCACCGCGGCGAAGTTCCGGGAGACCGAGCGGATCGGGCCGTTCCTGGCGACCTTCACGACCGGGAACGACCACATGTTCCTCAACTACGCGATCCCTGACGACGGCGCCGTCCCCACCGAGGACGACGTCGCCGCACTCACCGAGGCGTTCCGTAAGCGCGGGCTCGTGCCGCGTCTGGAGTTCCTCACCGAAGCGGTTCCGGCCGCGGAGGCCGTGCTCGTCGAGTGCGGTTACACGCTGGAGCGACGGGTTCCGCTGATGATCTGCACTCCGGGGCAGGTCGCCGAACAGCCGGTTCCCACCGGGATCACGCTCGTCAGCCCGAAGACACCGGCCGAACTCCGGCAGATGATCCGGGCACAGAACGTGGCGTTCGGCGAGCCCGACCCCGGCGAGCACGTCGAGCCGTCGCCGGATCAGCTGAGCGGCGAGACCCTCTCGGTGATGGCCGTGACCGAGACCGGCGAGGTCGTCGGCGGCGGGGTCGCGACCCCGATCCTCGAGGGCGCGACCGAGATCGCCGGGATCGGAGTGATCGAGGAATACCGGAGCCACGGGATCGCCGCGGCGATGACCGAGTACCTGACGCGTGAAGCCCACGCGCGCGGCGGCCGGTCGGTGTTCCTGACGCCGGGTGCCGGGCAGGCGGAACGCGTCTACGGCCGGGTCGGTTTCAAGACCGCGGCCGAGTGCGTGCATCTGTCAGTCGGCTGAGCCTGTCATTCTTCGGAAAAGCGGCCTCGGCGTGACTTCTTGACCTCGCCGCGGCGTTTCTTCGACGCCAGGCGGCGTTCCTTCGAACCTCGTGAAGGTTTGGTGGGACGCCGCTTGGCGGCCGGTGGCGCCGACGCGTCCAGCAGCAGCATCACCAGCCGGGCACGCGCGGCTTCCCGGTTCATCAGCTGGGAGCGGTGTTCGGACGCGGTGATCGTGACGACGCCATCGACCAGGCGCGACGAAAGCCGGTCCAGCATCCGGGCCCGGAGATGGTCCGGGATCGAAGCCGAACCGGCCACGTCGAAGGACAGTTCGACCCGCGAGTCCGTGGTGTTCACGCCCTGCCCACCCGGACCCGACGACCGGGAGAACCGTTCGCTCAATTCGGTACCCGGGATCACGAACCGGGTGCCGACCACCACGTCATCAGCCACAAGCCCAGTGTGTCATCCGGGCCCAAGCCTGTTTTTGACTGTGCGGAGTCAGAAGCGCGGGTGGTCGCCCGACAGCACGGCGCGGGGGCCGTCCGGGTCTTCCGCGGGCTGCACGTCGCCGAGGATCCACGCCGGCACGTGCCGCGCGGTCAGCATCGCCAGCGCCCGGTCGACGTCGTCGGCGCCGACGATCGCGACCATGCCGACGCCCATGTTGAACGTCTTCTCCAGTTCGGCGCGCTCGACCTTGCCGCGGTGACCGATCAGCGCGAACACCGGCGCCGGGGTCCAGGTGCCGCGTTCGAGCCGCGCGACCAGGCCGCGCGGCATGACGCGGGCGAGGTTCTGCTCCAGGCCGCCGCCGGTGATGTGCGCGAACGTGCGGACATCGGCCTCGGCCGCCAGCGCGAGGCAGTCCTTCGCGTAGATCCTGGTCGGCTCCAGCATCTCCTCGCCGAGCGAGCGGCCGAACTCCTCGACGTGCCCGTCGAGCGGCATGCGCGCGATTTCCAGCAGCACGTGCCGGGCGAGCGAGTAGCCGTTGGAGTGCAGGCCGGACGAGCCGAGCGCGAGGACGACGTCACCGGGGCGGACCCGCTCCGGGCCGAGCACGTTCGCCGCCTCGACGACACCGATACCGGTGCCCGAAAGGTCGTAGTCGTGCTCGCCCATCAGGCCGGGGTGCTCCGCGGTCTCGCCGCCGAGCAGCGCGCAGCCCGCCTGGACACAGCCTTCGGCGATGCCGCCGACCAGTGCCGCGATCTTCTCCGGCACGACCTTGCCGACGGCGATGTAGTCCTGCATGAACAGCGGCTCGGCGCCGGTGACGACCAGATCGTCGACGACCATCGCGACCAGGTCGATGCCGACCGTGTCGTGCTTGTCGAGCGCCTGCGCGACGGCGATCTTGGTGCCGACCCCGTCGGTCGACGAGGCGAGCACCGGCTCTTTCCACTTGTCCAGCTTCAGGGAGAACAGCCCGGCGAAACCGCCGACCCCGCCCATCACCTCGGGCCGCGTGGCCCTCTCGGCGTGCGGTTTGAGCAACTCGACGGCTTTGTCACCGGCGTCGATGCTGACGCCGGCGGCGGCGTACGTGGCGCTCGTGGACTCGCTCACGGAAGCGGACTCCAACTCTGGAAGAAAGGAAATCGGGCTAGGGACGCCGGATGGCGTCCTCAGCACCGTACCCGGCGGGGCTGACGGGCTTCGCCGCGCCATTGACCGAGTCCAGGCTCTCCAGCAGGTGCTTCCCGATCAGCGCGTCTTCGGGGAGCGCGATCGGGTACTCGCCGGAGAAGCACGCGGTGCACAACCGCGACTTCGGCTGCTCCGAAGCCGCGACCAGCCCGTCCAGGGAGATGTAACCCAAGGTGTCCGCGCCGATGGAGCGGCGGATGCCGTCGAGATCGACGCCGTTGGCCACCAGTTCGGCGCGCGAGGCGAAGTCGATCCCGTAGAAACACGGCCAGCGGACGGGCGGCGACGCGATGCGGACGTGCACCTCGAGCGCGCCCGCCTCCCGCAGCATGCGGACCAGCGCGCGCTGGGTGTTGCCGCGGACGATGGAGTCGTCGACCACGACGAGCCGCTTGCCGCGGATGACGTCGCGCAGCGGGTTCAGCTTCAACCGGATGCCGAGCTGACGGATGGTCTGCGACGGCTGGATGAAGGTGCGGCCGACGTAGGCGTTCTTCACCAGGCCGGTGCCGTAGGGGATGCCGGAGCCCTGCGCGTAGCCGATGGCGGCAGGGGTGCCGGATTCGGGCACGGGCATGACCAGGTCGGCGTCGGCCGGATGCTCGGCGGCGAGTTTGCGGCCGATCTCGACGCGGGTGGCGTGCACGCTGCGGCCGGCGATCGAGGTGTCGGGGCGCGCGAGGTAGACGTACTCGAAGACGCAGCCCTTGGGGTCGGGGTTCGCGAACCGCGAGGAACGCAGGCCCTCCGCGTTGATCGCGATGAGCTCACCGGGCTCGACCTCGCGGACGAACGAAGCACCGCAGATATCGAGTGCGGCCGTCTCGCTCGCGACCACCCAGCCGCGTTCGAGCCTGCCGAGCACCAGCGGGTGCACGCCGTGCGGGTCGCGCGCGGCGTACAGGGTGGACTCGTCGGCGAAGACCAGGCAGAAGGCGCCCTTGAGGGTGGGCAGCAGTTCCAGCGCGGCGGCTTCGATGCCCTTGTCCGCGGCGTTGGCCGCGAGCAGCCCGCACACCAGGTCGGAGTCGCTGGACGAACCGGTCAGGCCGGCGTGCGGTTTGAGGCCGGCTTCGACCGTGCGATCCCGCAGTTCGGCGGTGTTGACCAGGTTCCCGTTGTGCGCGAAGGACAGGCCGCTGCCGGTGGCGGTGGTGCGGAAGATCGGCTGCGCGTTCTCCCAGATGGTCGCGCCGGTGGTCGAATAGCGGCAGTGGCCGACGGCGATATGTCCTTGCAGCGACTGCAGGACCTGCTCGTCGAACACCTGGCTGACCAGGCCGAGATCCTTGAAGACGACGATCTGCGAACCGTCGGAGACCGAGATGCCGGCCGCCTCCTGGCCGCGGTGCTGAAGTGCGTAGAGCCCGTAGTAGGTCAGCTTCGCGACCTCTTCTCCGGGCGCCCAGACACCGAAGACGCCGCATTCCTCGCGGGGTTCCGGATCGGGCTGGTCGGTCACGGGCTGTCCGGCGACGGACGGGTCGGAAACCACCGAGGTGCTCCCAGGGAGAAGAGGGCAGGCCACCACCAGTCTAAACGGTGAGCCGGAGATCAACGCGCCGCGCGACGTGGCACTGGACACGCTTCGAGTGATGACCGTGAGTGACGAGCGGGTGTCAAGGCCCGGCACTCACGACCCCCGACCAGCCGACCGCTCCCCCTCGACAGAGGCGATCGACTGTGCTTGGTGGTGCCGAAGCGAACTCGGCAACCGGACCGAGATGGGGGTCCGGGGGCGTGTCCCCCGGGCAGGCCCGGGGTTGCACCCCGGAAAATCAGCCCGCGGCGAGCCATTTGGAGGTGCCGCCACGGCCGGGGACCCAGCAGCCCTTGGCCGCGGTCTCCGGAAGGCACAGTGAGCCGGGAGTCCGCTCGTCCGGGAGCGCGAGCAGTGCCGTCAGCACCGTCGCCGCGTCGCCGGCGAACCGCCACAGCCAGACCGCGGGCTCGAGGATGTCCTCCTCGGTACCGGGCATGCGGGTCGCGACGACGTCGTCCTCGGCGTTGAGCCGGACCACGTCGACCACGTTGTCGTGGACTCGCACGCCGACCACGGCCATGACCTCGCCGTTCGCGTCGCACGGGTGCACGAACTGGTACCCGCGGTGGATCAGTTCCTGCAGGCCGCTTTCGATGTCGGTGATTTCCGCGGTGATGGTGTCACCCGAGAACGTCATCGAATTCGCCGTCCTTGGCGCCCGCGAGGAACGCGGCCATCTCAGCCTGGGTGTAGATCAGGGCCGGACCGGTCGGGAAGCGCGAATTGCGCATCGCGATCTCGCCGGACGCGAGCGGTGCCACCTCGACGCAGTTGCCGATGGCGTTGCTGTAGCTGGCTTTGCGCCACTGGGCACCGGTAAGACGATCGGCCGGGATGCCGTTGTCGAACTGTTCAGCCATTGTCCCCACCTTCCCCGACAGAAGACTTCGGGCGATGCATCTGCATGTGCATTTGCCTGTGATCCCAAAGTTAGCACGTGTGACTGCAGCGGTAAATGCACGTGCAGAAGTTTTTGCAGAACTCGCGTGTGGTGATGACTTAAGTCCTCGACCATCCCACCAAAGCGTGACGAGCGCAGCCCCCGATGGGTGAACAACTACCGCTTGTGGTCGAACTTTCGGCTGAAGACAAGGAAACCCCTGCCGACACCGGGACAGCTGGAGAACACCACAACGGTGAGTGGCTCAGATTTCGGCGCGGCGCTTCAGCAACATCTGGCGGCTGCGGTCCGGCGTCTCCGCGTCGACCGCGAGCATGTCCAGCGACCGGCTGTACCGCTCGATCTCGTCGCGCTTGTCGATGTAGTGCGCGCCGGTCAGGTACTCGGTGTAGGCGATGTTCGGCAGTTCCTCTTCGGCGAACCTGAGCAGCGAGAACGCGCTGTCGGCGGAGTAGCCGCTCCGGTCGTACGGGAGGACCTGCACCGAGATGTTCGGCTGCTGGATCATCTCCAGCAGGTGGTCGATCTGCGCCTTCAGCACCTCGCGGTCGCCGATCGGGCGGTAGAGCACCGACTCGTCGAGCACCAGCCACAACCGCGGCGCGTCCGGCCGGGACAGCATCTTCTGCCGCCGCATCCGCAGCGCGACCCGGCGGTCGATCTGCTCGTTGACCATGTCCTTGCGGCCGTGGCTCATGATCGCCCGCGCGTAGTCCTCGGTCTGCAGCAGACCCGTGACGTACAGCGGCTCCCACACCTGGATGCGGGCCGCGGCCTCTTCGAGTCCGACGAGGTCGTTGAACCAGCTCGGCATCAGGTCGCCGTAGCGGCGCCACCAACCCGGCTCGTTCGACTCCTTGACTATGTCGAGGAACTGCTGCCGCTCACCGGGATCGGTCATCCCGTACATGGTCAGCAGATCGGCGACGTCGCGTTCCTTGAAGCCGACGCGGCCGAGCTCGAGACGGCTGATCTTCGACTCGGAACCCCGGATGCTGTAGCCGGCCTCCTGGCGCGTGATGCCCGCGTCCTCACGCATCCGCCGGAGCTGAGAGCCGAGGATCATCCGCCGCGCGGTGGGACCCAGGGACTGCTCACCGCCAGGCGGGGTGACCGCGTTCATCGACCGGGGACCTTTCGTAAGACGACACTCACAGGGGGAACAAGCCGATTACTGAAAGTACACGTTTGGACCTCGACACGACAGGGACGGCTCGGTTTACCGCTCGCGTACGTGGTTCTACTCTACGTAGAGCCCGAGACTTCCGACACAGTTTTGTGAGGTTCAAGATGCCCGACGCCCCGACCCGGACGGAACGAGTGCCCGTGGGTGTCGACCCGACCCGGGCCAGCATCGCCCGGGTGTACGACGCCTTCCTGCTCGGCAAGGACAACTACGAGATCGACCGGGAGGTGCTGCGCAAAGTCCAGCAGGCGGCCCCCGAGGCGCAGGACCTGGCGACCGAGAACCGCGGCTTCCTGATCCGCGCGTGCCGGTTCCTCGCCAGCCAGACGGGCATCACCCAGTTCCTCGACCTCGGATCCGGCCTCCCGACCGCCGAGAACACGCACCAGGTCGTGCAGCGGATCAACCCGGAGATCAAGGTCGTCTACGTCGACAACGACCCGGTCGTCCTCGCCCACGGGCGCGCGCTGCTCGAAGAGAACGAGAACACGCACTTCGTGTCGGACGACATCTTCGAGCCGGAGCGGATCGTCGACAACCCGGACATCCGGCGGCACATCGACTTCACGCAGCCGATCGCGTTGCTGCAGCTCGGGACCCTGCACCACTACAACGGGCCGCACGACGAACCGGCCAAGATCATGCGGAAGTACATCGACGCGCTGCCGTCGGGTTCGTACGTGGCGATCTCGCACTTCTCCGACCCGCAGGACGACCTGTCCGAGATCGCCCGCAAGATGGAGGACTTCTTCATCCACAGCCCGATGGGCTCTGGCACCTTCCGCACGAAGGCCGAGATCGAGGAGCTGTTCCACGACCTCGAGATGGTCGAGCCGGGCGTCCAGCTGTGCGCCGACTGGTGGCCGGACGGCCCGCGGATCAAGGAGCTGAACACGGCTCAGCGGACGATCTCGGGCGGCATCGGCCGGAAGGCTTAAGCCCTTCGAGGCCCTCGCGGCCGCAATGAAAGGCCCCTTCATTGCAAAATTTGCAATGAAGGGGCCTTTCATCTCACGCGCGAGCCCGAGGTTCAGAGGCGCACCAGCGGCAGCCAGCGAGCCAGATCGGCCCTGCTCCCGGAGGCGGTGACCCGCCCCGATTCGACGGCGTCGGCCCAGCCGAGCAGCCCGGTCGCCAGTTCCAGCCACGTGCGCGGATCCGTCTCGACGACGTTCGGCGGCGTCCCGCGCGTATGGCGCAATCCTTCGACACACTGCACAGCCGCGAACGGCGGCACCCGCACTTCGACACTCTTCCCCGGGGCGTCCCCGGCCAGCGTCCGCAGGCTCAGCCGCACCGCCGCGGCCAGCTCCGGACGGGCCGGTTCCGGACCGGATCCGCTCAACCAAGGGGAAATCGCCGCGATCGCGGCACGTAACTCAGCGGGGTCGACCGAACGCGAAGAGGCCATGGGAGAACAGTAGAGTGAGCGCGAACAAACCTTCAGGCACCCGGAACGTGGGGATGGCGATGGCGCAGCGGGACGAGGCGGATCGGTTGGCGTCGAGCCCGGCGGGCAAGCGGAAACAGGCCAAGCCGAAGATCACCGAAGAGATGCGCGCCAACGCGAAGGCCAACCCGAACAGCTGGCTTTATGTCATCGACGAGGCCTTCGATCCCGACGGCCCGGTGCCGTCCTGGGCGGTCGTCGGCGCTTACCCGGTGAACGGCGCGGGCGAGATCGTCGAGGACTTCCACCCCAACGACCGCTACCGCCCCTCGCCGAAGGCGCTCGGCTTCCCGGAGCCGCGGAACGAACTCGAGCAGTTGCTCCAGCTGGTGCGCACGAACCACCGCCCGGCCGCCGATCTGCCCCGGGTCATCCTCGACTCGACGCTGTTCGTCTACGCGCTTTCCCCGGTGCAGCGCACGGTGATCGGCTTCCACAACACCGACGGCAAGGTGCTCGTGCCTGCTTACACGGCGAAGGCGCTGGTCCCGCGCGAATGGCCGCACGCCCGCGCGGTGCTTGGCCGGGACATGGTCCCGCTGCTCGCCGGGCACCCCGTGACGATCAATCCGCACGACCGGCTCACCGCGATCATCCCCTCGGAGCACCTCGACAAAGCCCTTTTGGACGAGCGTCGTTGAGGCCCGATTAACCCACTCGGCCCAATTTTTTCGGGTTGCAGGCCACTCTTTCGGGTGATGTTCGAGTCGCTGATTCTCTTTCCGAGGGGGATCGTGGCGACGTGATGAGTCGCAGAGTGTGTTCGAAAGGCTGGGGGGCCGTCCTCGCGGCGGGGGTTCTGTTGCTCGCGCAGACCCCCGCCGTCGCACGTGAAAGCGGGCCCCGATACGACGGGGCGGAGGAGCACTACGCCGGTTCGCAGATCGCGCTGCACGAAGGCGTCAATGTGTCGGTGGGGCCGCTGTACGGCGGCGAAGCGCAGACGCTCGGCCACGACGTCAGCGGACATCAAGGCGACGTCGACTGGCCCGGTGCCGCCAGGACCGGCGCGAAGTTCGTCTACGTGAAGGCGACCGAAGGCACCGGCTTCGTCAACCCGCGGTTCCCCCAGCAGTACAACGGTTCCTACGGCGTCGGCCTGATCCGCGGCGCGTACCACTTCGCCCGCCCCGACATTTCGGACGGCGCCGCGCAGGCGCACTACTTCGTCGACCACGGCGGCGGCTGGTCCGGCGACGGCAAGACGCTGCCTGGCGCGCTCGACGTCGAGTACAACCCTTACGGCGAAACGTGTTACGGCAAGACGCCGGGGCAGATGGTCGCGTGGATGGCGTCGTTCGCGGAGACCTATCTGTGGCGGACCGGGCGGCATCCGGCGATCTACACGTCGACGAGCTGGTGGAAGCGCTGCACCGGCAACAGCACCGTGTTCTGGCAGAACCCGTTGTGGCTCGCGCGCTACAACACGGAGATCGGCGAGCTGCCCGCGAGCTGGAAACACCAGACCATCTGGCAGTTCTCGAACAAGGGCAGCCTGCCCGGCGACCAGAACTGGTTCAACGGCACGGTCGACCGGGTGCGCGCGCTGGCCGTCGGCTGAGCGCTCACCCGACCGGGCGTTACAAGATCACATAACCCGACCTTGTTGGAAATGAAAATCACCCACGCGTAGTACAAATTTCACGGAAGTTAGTGACAAACCCGGCACTCATCGTCAACAATCGTGCCCGGACGGCTACCACCTGCAAGGTCGCCGTCCTCAGCGAGGGTTATCCGTGAAGGGATTGTCGTAATGCGCACTTCCCGAAGAATCACCATCGCCGTCGGCTCCGCGCTGCTCCTGCTCGGCAGCACGGTCCAGGCGTCGGCCGCCCCGTCCCCCGAGATCATGTCGATCGAACAGGATCTTCAGCAGAACGACCACACGATCGGATCGCAGATCCGGCGCGTGGAAGGCGACACCTCCACCCCGGAATCGAAGGCCAAGGCCGCGCAGCCGCAGCCCGAGGCCGGGGTGCTCGCGACCGTCGCGGGCATGGACGTGGCCAGCTATCAGAAGAACGTCGACTGGGCCTACTGGTGGGGTCAGGGCAAGCGCTTCGTGTGGACGAAGGCCACCGAAGGCACGAGCTACAAGAACCCGTACTTCGCCCAGCAGTACAACGGTTCCTACAACCAGGGCTTCATCCGCGGCGCGTACCACTTCGCCCTGCCGAACGTCTCGAGCGGTGCGGCGCAGGCGGACTTCTTCATCAACAACGGCGGTGGCTGGTCCAAGGACGGCAAGACCCTGCCGGGCGCGCTGGACATGGAGTACAACCCGTACGGCGCCACCTGCTACGGCTTGAGCCAGGCTTCCATGGGGGCATGGATCCGCGCGTTCCACGACCGGTACAAGGCACGCACCGGCCGCTGGCCCGTCATCTACACCTCGACGAGCTGGTGGAGCACCTGCGTCGGCACGTCGCAGAACTTCGGTGGCACCGTCCCGCTGTGGATCGCGCGGTACGCCTCCACCGTGGGCACGCTGCCGTACGGCTGGAGCTTCTACACCGTGTGGCAGTACACCTCCAGCCCGCTCGACCAGAACACCTTCAACGGCGCCTACGACCGTCTGCAGGCACTGGCCAACGGCTGAGCTGCGCATTCCGTTGAAGAGCGGCTCCCGGCCTCGGCCGGGAGCCGTTTTTCAACGCCGCTTTCAAGCGAGGTACCTTCCGAGCAGAAATCCCTGGCATGGGCGGATCCGGAACCAGCGCTGACCGCCGGTCGTCTGATCTCCAGCCTCAGGCCCCAGTACGGAAGGCGAGACCGATGACCTACCCACCCCAGCCAGGCCAGCCCTACGGCCAGGACCCCCAGGGACAGCAACCGCAGCCGGGTGGCTGGGACCAGACCCAGCAGTACGGTCAGCCTCAGCAGTACGGGCAGCAGCAGGGCTGGGACCAGACCCAGCAGTACCAGCAGCAGCCCCAGCAGGGCTGGGACCCGAACCAGCAGTACCAGCAGCAGGGCTGGGACCCGAACAACCAGGGTTACCCGCAGGGCCAAGGCGGCCCGCCGCCGCAGAAGAGCAAGACCGGACTGATCATCGGGATCGTGATCGGCGTGGTCGTGCTGGTCGCCTTCGGTGTCACCGGTTTCGTCGCGCCGGGCTTCCTGCTCAGCAAGGACGATGGGAACACCGCCGCGCCGCCCGCGTCGTCGTCCGAGAACGCGCCGACCTCCGCGCCGAAGAGCAGCCCGAAGTCGAGCACGACCAGGACTCCGAGGAGCTCGGAGAACGGTGGCGGTGCCGGCGATCCTCAGGGCGTCCAGGTCATCACGGACTTCCTCGCCAAGATCTCCAGCGGCGACAAGACCGGCGCGGTCGCCCTCGCCTGTGAAAACCGGCGGGCGAACATGGGCAGCATGATCGACCTCTTCCTGCCGCCGGGCTCCACGGCCGAGGTCAAGAAGACCCAGGGCACCAGCAGCATCGTCATGGCCGAGATCACCGGAACGGTCGAGGGCGCCGACGCCAAGGGCACCGTGATCGCGCAAAGCCAATCGGGCAGCGCCTACTGCGTCTCTTCCCTGCTGGTATCCAAGGTCCGATGAAGCGGTTGCTCCGCTCCCCGCTGCTCTGGACGTTCGTCGTCTCGCTCGTCCTGCTGCTCGCGGTCGGCGGCTGGTTGCTGACAGATCCGGCGACCAGCCGCAGCGAGGCACTGAAGACCGGCGGCATCGCCGGAGGCGCCATCGTCGCGCTGTACGCGTTGTGGCTCAACGACAGGCGTCGTCGGGTCGAAGAGCGGCGGCAGGAAGTCGAGCGACAGCGGCAAGAACTCGAACAGCGGCGGGCCGACCAGGACCGCGACCGGATCTCGGACGAACGGTTCGCGAAGGCCGTCGAACTGCTCGGGCACGACGCCGACCAGGTGCGGGTCGGGGCCCTGCACGCACTGGCCGGGCTGGCCCGCGGCCGGGCGATCTACACGCAGACCGTGCTGGACATCCTGTGCTCGTACCTGCGGCGGCCGTTCGAACATCCGCGGTACGACGAAGAGGAGGCGAAACGCCCCGGGAACAAGCTGCCCGAACGTGGCAAAGCGGAGCAGGAGCAAGAGCTCCAGGTGCGGCAGACCGCCCAGCGGCTCATCGGGGAACTGCTCCCGGCCGCGGATTCCGAGGGCACGCCCGGATACGACCTCGACCTGACGGGCGCGGTGCTGGAGTATCTCGACCTGTCGGAGCGGAAGATCGGCAAGCTGCTGCTCCGCTACGGCGGTCTGTACAGCAGCACCAACCTCTCCGGTTGCGTGTTCCTCGGCCCGGTGTACCTGACCGGCGCGGGAACGGCCGCGAAGAAGCTGATCGGCTTCTTCCGGTGCAATGACGCCAAATTCGAACAGCGCGCGTGGTTCAGCGGGGTCCGCTTCTCCGAGGACGCCGAGTTCCGCGGCACCGTGTTCGCGGGCGAGACGTCCTTCAAGGACAGCGTCTTCGCAAAGGACGCCGTCTTCGCCGGCTCCCGGTTCAAGGGGACGCTGGATCTGCACCGCGCCCGGTTCCAAGGCTTCGCGGATCTCGGTTTCCGCGAGCCGCCCGGCACGGTTTCGCTGTACAACACGACGGTGGAACCCGCGAGGGACCACGAACTCCCGGACGGCTGGACCGTCGAAACCCTGCCGGACGGCCGTGCCCGGCTCACGGTGAAGGACTGATGAAGCGCCTGCTCAAGTCGTCGCTGCTGTGGACGTTGCTGTCCTCGGTCGTGGTGCTCGTCGGGGTCACCGCCTGGCTGCTCATGGATCGCGCGACCAGCCGCGGTGACGCGCTCAAGACCGGCGCCCTCGCCGGCGGGGCGATCGCCGCGCTCTACGGGCTCTGGCTCAACGACCGGCGAAGGCGGACCGAAGAGGACAGGCACGAGATCGAGCGCAGCCGGATCTCCGACGAGCGCTTCGCCAAGTCGATCGAACTGCTGGGCAACGAGGCCGATCAGGTCCGGGTCGGTGCGATGCATTCGCTCGCGGGACTGGCCAGGACGCGTCCGGAGTACCGGCAGACGGTGCTCGACGTGCTGTGCGCCTATTTGCGGCGGCCGTTCGAACATCCGAGTTTCGACGTCGCGGCGGGCAAGAAAATCGGCTGGAGCGACGAAGACCGGGCAGCCGCGGAACGCGAACGGCTGGTCCGGCGCGCGGCCGAACGGCTGATCCGCGACATCCTCCCCCACGCCGGGACCACCGGGCCGACGCTTTCGCTCAACCTCAGCGATGCGCGACTCGACAAGCTGGGACTGCTCGGCAGGCGGGTCGGCTGGTTCGGCGCGGACCGCTGCGAGGTGCTGACCTACCTCGACCTCACCGACACCCAGCTGTCCGGGAAGTTCCAGCTCGAGAACGCGACGATCCACGGCGGGTTCGTACTCACGCGGGCGAGCTTCGAACGCAAGGTGTCGCTGGACGATCTCGTCGTCGAGTCGTCTGTCGACTTCAGCGTGGCGACCTTCGCGGAGCCGCCTTCGCTGGAGGGCGCCAAGTTCGGGGCGGGTTCAAAGATGTCGTGAGTGGCGATTCGGGTTCTAACCCGAATCGCCACTCACGACCACCTGTACCGAACGGCCACTTCAGCTTCAGTCGAACAGCGCCGGCAACGTCTTCTCCCAGGTCTCCCGAAGCTCGTCCAGCGTGAACTCCGTGATGTCCTGGAGTTCGAGCGAGCCCGATTCCGGGTCCACCACGCCGGTCTTGCGCCACGGCAGGCCACGCGCGGTGAGCATCTCGGTGAACCGCAGTTCCTCGGTGCGCGGCACGGCGACCAGCACCCGGCCCGCGGATTCGGAGAACAGCTGCACGAACGGGTCCTGCTCCGAGTCGAGGAAGACCCGGGCACCGCACTGTCCGATGAGGACGGTCTCGACGAGGGTCTGGATCAGGCCGCCGTCGGAGATGTCGTGCGCGGCCGAGATCATGCCATCGCGGGAACCGGCGATGAGGATGTCGGCGAGCAGCTTCTCGCGGGCCAGGTCCACGCGAGGCGGGCGGCCGCCGAGGTGGCCGTGCAGTTCGCGCGCCCAGGCGGAACCGTCCAGCTCGTCGTGCGTTTCGCCGAGCAGCAGCAGGGTTTCCCCGGCCTCGGCGCCGATCCCGGTGGGGATGCGGCGGGTGACGTCGTCGATCACGCCGAGCACGCCGACCACCGGGGTCGGCAGGATGGCGACGTCACCGGTCTGGTTGAAGAAGCTGACGTTGCCGCCGGTGACCGGGATGCCGAGTTCGACGCAGCCGTCGGCGAGACCGTGCACGGCCTGCTCGAACTGCCACATCACACCCGGGTCGGTCGGCGCGCCGAAGTTCAGGCAGTCCGACACCGCGACCGGCTTCGCGCCACTGGTGGCGACGTTGCGGTACGCCTCGGCCAGCGCGAGCTTCGCGCCCTCGTACGGGTCGAGGTAGACGAACTTGCTGTTGCAGTCGGTCGAGACGGCGACCCCGCGGCCGGTCGACTCGTCGATCCGGATGACGCCGGAGTCCGACGGCTGCGCGGACACGGTGTTGCCGCGCACGTAGCGGTCGTACTGGGAGGTCACCCATTCCTTCGACGCCTGGTTCGGCGACGAGATCAGCTTGAGGATGTCGGCGCGCAGTTCGTCCGCAGTGGACGGACGCGGCAGCTTCGCCGAGGTGTCGGCCTGCAAAGCGTCCTGTGTGGACGGACGCTGGATCGGGCGGTCGTACACCGGGCCCTGGTGCGCCACGGTGTGCGCCGGGACGTCGACGACGACCTCGTCGTTCCAGGTGATGACCAGGTGCTCGCCGTCGGTGACCTCGCCGATGTCGGTGGCGATGACGTCCCACTTCTCGCAGACCTTCATGAACGCCTCGACGTTCTCCGGCGAGACGACCGCGCACATGCGCTCCTGCGACTCGCTGGACAGCACCTCCGCCGGGGTCATCCCGGTGGCGCGCAACGGAACCCGGTCGAGGTAGATGTGCATGCCGCCGTCACCGGCGGCCGCCAGCTCCGACGTCGCGCAGGAAAGCCCGGCGCCACCGAGGTCCTGGATGCCGACGACGAGCTTCTGGGCGAACAGTTCGAGGCAGCACTCGATGAGCACCTTCTCGGTGAACGGGTCGCCGACCTGGACGCTCGGCAGCTTCTTGCGGCCGCCCGAGCTTTCGTCACCCGAGAAGGTGTCGCTGGCGAGCACGGACACGCCGCCGATGCCGTCGAGGCCGGTGCGCGCGCCGAACAGGATGATCTTGTTGCCCTTGCCCGAGGCGAACGCCAGGTGCAGGTCCTCGACGCGCATCGCGCCGACACACAGGGCGTTGACCAGCGGATTTCCCGCGTAGCTCTGGTCGAACACCAGCTCGCCGCCGATGTTCGGCAGGCCGAGGCAGTTGCCGTAGCCGCCGACGCCGGCGACCACGCCGGGCAGCACACGGCGGGTGTCGGGGGCGTCCGCCGGGCCGAAGCGCAGCGCGTCCGCCACCGCGAGCGGGCGCGCGCCCATCGCCATGATGTCGCGCACGATGCCGCCGACGCCGGTCGCGGCACCCTGGTACGGCTCGACGTAGGACGGGTGGTTGTGGCTCTCGACCTTGAAGGTGACCGCCCAGCCCTCGCCGATGTCGACGACGCCCGCGTTCTCGCCGATGCCGGCGAGCATCTTCTCCTTCATTTCGGGAGTGGCGGTCTCACCGAAGTAGCGAAGGTGCTTCTTCGAGGACTTGTACGAGCAGTGCTCGCTCCACATCACCGAATACATCGCCAGTTCGGCGTCGGTCGGACGGCGGCCGAGGATCTCCCTGATCCGGGCGTACTCGTCGTCGGCGAGGCCGAGCTCGACGTACGGCTGGGTCAGTTCGGGGGTCGCCTCGGCGCGTTGAGTGGTGTCAACGGTGCTGGTCACGGTGTCAACCTCAGGGTTCGCCACGGCCTTAAGAGTAGGCGAGCGCATAGGGCGGCTCGCGGTCGCCTGCACATAAATCGGTCGCGCCCGCGACGGCGATCCGCTTAACGTCGACAATCGTGCTTTCCGCCACATATCCCCTTCCGCGACTACGCCTGCCCGCCAAGCCGACCGCTTGGCGGTACCTCGTCAGGATGATGCTCGCGCGCCCGGGGCTGCTCGCCGTCTCGGCGATCAGCGGTGCGCTGTGGTCGCTGCCGATCGCCCTGTTGCCGGTCGCGATCGGGCGGGGCATCGACGCGATCGGCCGCGGCGACGGCGATTCCGTCTGGTTGTGGGGCCTCGCGGCCGCCGGGCTCGGGATCGCGCAGACGCTCGCGGGCACGGTGCAGCACTTCGCCTCCTACGGCTGCTGGATCCACGGCGCCGGGGTGACGCAGCGGCTCGCCACCGAACACGCGGCGAAGCTGGGCGCGAACCTGCGCGACACGACCACCACGGGTGACGTGGTCGCGATCACCACCAGCGACATCAACCCGATCGGTGATTCCTTCGAGGTGCTCGGGCGGGCCTTCGGCTCGCTGATCGCGTTCATCGTGTGCGCCACGGCGCTGTTGTCGACGTCCCCGCTGCTCGGCGTGGTCGCGCTGGTCGGCGTCCCGCTGGCGGTGGTCGGCATCGGTCCACTGCTGAAGCCGCTGGAGAAGCGCCAGACGAAGCAGCGCGAGGAGAAGACCGACGTCAACGCGCTGGCCGCGGACATCGTCTCCGGCCTGCGGATCCTTCGCGGCGTCGGCGGCGAGAAGCAGTTCCTCGACCGCTTCCGCCGCTCCAGCCAGCGGGTGCGGGCGGCCGGTGTCCAGGTCGGACGCAGCGAAGCGTGGCTCGCGGGCGCCGAGGTCGCGCTGCCGGGACTGGTCACGGTGGTCATCACCTGGCTGGGCGCGCAGCTGGCGATCAACGGCACCATCGGCGTCGGCGAACTGATCACGTTCTACGGCGTCTCGGTGTTCCTGGTGATCCCGGTGACGACGGCGACCGAGTTCGCGGGCGTGCTGAGCGCCGCGCTGGTTTCGGCGCGGAAGGTGTGCAAACTGCTTTCCACCGAACGCACGCTCGCCGAGCCGGAGCACCCGGTCCCGCTGCCGGAAGGCCCGCTGGACCTGTACGACGAGACGACCGGGATCAAGGCCGAGGCCGGGAAGCTGACCGTCATCGACGTCGGAGCCGATGCCGAAGCGGTGGCTTCACGGATGGCGCGGTTCACCGATCCGAGTGAACCTGCCCTCGTCGGCGGGGTTCCGGTGGATCGGGTCGCCCTCGGTGAGCTGCGGCGGCGGGTCGTGTTCGCGCACAACCAGGACATCTGGTTCTCCGGAGTGCTGCGCGAACAGGTCGCCCCCACCGAGCCCGGCGAGGTCGAGATCACCGAAGCGCTGTACGCGGCGGACGCCGACGACATCGTGGACGCGCTGCCCAACGGCGTCGACGAAGTGATCGGCGAACGCGGACGTGAGGTTTCCGGTGGCCAGCGGCAGCGGCTGAACCTGGCCCGCGCGCTGGCGACCGACGCCGACGTCCTGCTGCTCGACGAGCCGACCTCGGCCGTCGACGCGCACACCGAAGCCCGCATAACCGAACGCGTCGCGAAGCTGCGGCGCGGCAAGACCACCGTCGTGTTCAGCCAGAGTCCACTGTGGACGCATGTGGCCGATGTGGTCGTGAGTACGAAAGTACCGGCATGAAGAAGCTGCCGTTGGCAGACAAGAAAGACGTCAGACGGTGGATCAAGGAGACCGCGCGGGACAACAAACGCGAGTTCTCCGTGATGCTCGGCCTGTTCTGCGTCGCGACCGCGATCGGGCTGGCCGGGCCGCGGCTGCTGGGCGTGCTGGTGGACGAGGTCGTCGGAGGCACGACGACCACCACGATCACCTGGCTCGCGGTCGCGTTCGTGGTGGTGCTGGGCGCACAGGCCTGGTTCAAGGGGCTGGCCAGGCTCCGCGCGCGGGTGTTCGGCGAGCGGATCCTCGCGCGCAACCGCGAGGAGTTCGTCGGCAACGCGCTGAACCTGCCGCTCGGGACGGTCGAGGCGGCGGGCACCGGCGACCTGCTCAGCCGGGCGACCACCGACGTCAGCCGCATCGACCACGCGGTGCGGTTCGGCGCGCCGGAAATCCTGATCGCCGCCGTCACGGTGGTGTTCACCGTGGTGGCGATGGTGCTCACGTCGCCGTTCCTGGCGCTGGGCCTGCTGGTCGCGCTGCCGCTGCTGGTGCCGGTCAACATCTGGTACCAGCGGCGGATCCCCGACGTGATGCGGCGGATGCTGGACAAGTGGTCCGAGCTCCAGTCCACCACGCACGAGACCGCGGAGGGCGCGCGGACGGCCGAGGCGCTGAACCTGACCGGCCGCCGCATCAGCGCCGGGCACGACGGGCTCGACGCGTCGATGCTGGGCGAGCGCAAGATCCGGGCGCTGCAGATGCGGTGGATCCCGTCGCTGGAGATCAGCTACGTGCTGCCGGTGCCGGTGATGCTCGGGCTGGGCCTGCTCGCCTACTCGAACGGCTGGGAAGGACTCGGCACGATCACCGCGATGCTGCTGTACTCGCAGGTCATGACCGGTCCGCTGAACGAGGCGCTGTTCTGGCTCGCGGACATGCAGGTCGCCGGGGCTTCGCTGCGGCGGCTGCTTGGTGTGCGGCCCGCTCCGTCTTCGGAGACGGCCTCGGAGACGCCGCGCGGCCAGGACATCGAGGTGCGTGACGTGCGCTTCGGCTACAACGCGGACCGCGAAGTACTGCACGGGATCGACCTGCGGGTGCCCGCCGGTGAACGGCTGGCGATCGTCGGGCCGTCCGGTGCGGGCAAGTCGACCCTGGGACGGCTGCTGGCCGGGATGTCGGCGCCGACCTCGGGTTCTGTGCGCATCGGCGGCGCCGAGGTGTCGACGCTGCCGGACGACGTCCTGCGCGGCGAGGTCCTGCTGCTGACCCAGGAGCAGCACGTGTTCGCGGGGACGCTGCGGGACAATCTCACGCTGCCCGCCGGGGACTGGTCCGACGACCGGCTGCTGGCCGCGCTGGCCTCGGTCGGGGCTTCGGACTGGGTGGCGAGCCTGCCGGACGGGCTCGACACGAAGGTCGGGGCCGGGGCGGTCGCCGTCCCGGCGGCGCTGGCGCAGCAGCTGGCGCTGGCGCGGGTGGTGCTGGCCGACCCGCACACGCTGGTGCTGGACGAGGCGACGTCGCTGCTGGACACGGGTTCGGCGCGGGAGCTGGAACGGTCGCTGAGCGCGGTGCTCGAAGGGCGCACGGTGATCGCGATCGCGCACCGGCTGCACACGGCGGCCGCGGCGGACCGGGTCGCGGTCATCGAGGGCGGCCGGGTGACCGAGCTGGGTTCGCACGCGGAGCTGCTTGCCGCCGGTGGGCCTTACTCGGCTCTGGTGGCCGCAGCCTCCTGAAGTGCAATGAAAGGCCCCTTCATTGCAAATTTTGCAATGAAGGGGCCTTTCATTGCACGCGCTCAGGCGGAGACGAGCGCGTCCACCGCGCTGTAGAACATGCCGAGCCCGTCGTCGGAAGGCCCGGTGAGGGCGTCGATGGCGTGCTCCGGATGCGGCATGAGCCCGACGACGCGGCCGTTCTCGCTGCGGATGCCGGCGATGTCGTTGCGCGAGCCGTTCGGGTTGCCGCCGACGTAGCGGAACACCACGCGGCCCTCACCCTCCAGCTCGTCGAGCGTGGCCTGCTCGGCGACGAAGCAGCCGTCGATGTTCTTCATCGGGATGAGGATCTCGGCGTCCTTGTCGTACCGGGTGGTCCACGCGGTGTCGTTGTTCTCGACGCGCAGCCACTGGTCACGGCAGATGAAGTGCAGGCCCGCGTTGCGGATCATCGCGCCCGGCAGCAGCCCGGCCTCGCACAGGATCTGGAAGCCGTTGCAGATGCCCAGCACCGGCATGCCCTTGTGGGCGGCCTCGATCACCGAAGACATCACCGGTGCGAAGCGGGCGATGACGCCGGCACGCAGGTAGTCGCCGTACGAGAAACCACCGGGGACGACGACGGCGTCGACGCCCTTCAGGTCCTCGTCCGCGTGCCACAGGGGCACGGCCTCGGCGTCGGCGTAGCGGACGGCGCGGGCGGCGTCACCGTCGTCGAGCGTGCCGGGGAAGGTGATGACCCCGATGCGGGCGCTCACGCGTCCACCCGCTTGATGGTCCACTGCTCGATGACCGGGTTCGCGAGGAATCCTTCGGCGATCTTTTCGAGCGTCGCGTCGTCGACGGAGTCGTCGACCTCGATCTCGAAGTGCTTGCCCTGACGGATCTCGGTGATCCCGGTGAAGCCGAGACGACCGGCGGCGCCGAGCGCGGCCTGCCCCTGCGGGTCGAGGATTTCGGGCTTGGGCATGACGTCGACAACGACTCGGGCCACGGCAGGCTGCTCCTTATTCACGCAGGTCGTGGGTACCGCCCGAGCCTACTTCACTACGGTTGCCGCATGACCTACGGGCAACCGCAGTACGGGTACAACCCGCCGCCGAAGAAGTCGAAGGCCTGGCTCTGGATCACTCTCGTGCTGGTCTTCGTCCTGATCGCGGGCGGTGTCGCGTTCACCGGCTTCGTCTCGCCGGGGTTCTTCAAGGCCAAGGCGGACACCACCTCGCGCGCGACGCCGGAGCAGCTGAGCCAGTCGTTCGTGAACGGCGTCGCCGAAGACCGTGTCAGTCAGCTCTGGTGCTCGATCCGCTCGAAGCGGTCCTACACCTTCGAGCAGACCATGGCCGTCTCGGACGGCGCACAGTTGAGCACGCCCGCGCACCAGCGTGCGGCGCAGGAGTACTCGGCCGCGTTCACCGCCGCGGGTCAGACCGTCGGGATCGCGATGATCCCCGGCGAGGGCGGCTGGTGCGTGCGTGACGCCAAGGTCGGCGGCGAGCCCGAGCCGCTGCCGGGCATCGAGACGAAGCCGTCGCCGCGGCCCGACGTCAAGACCGGGGAAGAGGCGGGTAACAAGTTCGTCGACGCGATCAACACGCGTGACATCCCGGCGGCGTTGTCCGTGCTGTGCGAGAAGGTGCCCGACACGACCCGCGACGGCGTGCAGCAGATCATCCACGGCGAGGCCAGGTACACCGTCGAGAAGGCCGACCTGCTGACCACGGCCGAGCAGACGATCCTGCATCTCGCGGGCGAGGTCGACGGCGTCCGGCGGCCCGGGCGGATCGAGACCGACGACAGTGCCGAAGGCGGGCCCTGCGTGGCTTCTTTTTCACCCGACTCCGACTGAGCTCGCATCAGTCCTTCGACTGGGGGATGCTCGGAGCGCGTCGCTGGGCGAAGATGAGCCCATTGGCAGCACGCCAACACCGGGTGAGCAGCAGCAGGAGGCACCGTGGCCGATCAGGACTCCTTCGACTACGTCATCGTCGGCGCGGGCAGCGCGGGATGCGTGCTGGCGAACCGGCTGAGTGAGGATCCGTCAGCGCGGGTGCTGCTGCTCGAAGCGGGCGGCGAGGACGACGCGGACGAAATCCACATCCCCGCGGCGTTCCCCGGTCTGTTCAAGACGAAGTGGGACTGGAACTACGAGACGGTCGAGCAGAAGCACACCGGCAAGACCCTGTACTGGCCGCGCGGGAAGACGCTCGGCGGCTGTTCCTCGATCAACGCGATGATCTACATCCGCGGCAACCGCGCGGACTACGACGGCTGGCGTGACGGACACGGCGCCGAGGGCTGGGGTTTCGACGACGTCCTGCCGTACTTCAAACGGGCGGAAGGCAACCAGCGGCTCGGCGGACCGCTGCACGGCACCGACGGGCCGCTGCATGTCGAGGACCGCCGCTTCACCCACGAGCTGTCCCACGCCTGGGTGGATTCCGCGGTCGCCTGGGGCCTTAAGCGCACCGACGACTTCAACGGCGAGTCACAGGAAGGCGCCGGCGTCTACCAGGTGACCTGCAAGAAGGGCCGCCGCTGGTCGACGGCCGACGCGTACCTGCGGCCCGCGTTGTCGCGTCCGAACCTCACCGTGCGGACCAACGCCCAAGCCACGCGCGTGGTGTTCGAAGGGACCCGCGCCGTCGGTGTGTCCTATTTGGACGAAGGTGTCGAGACGACGGTGCGCGCGTCGGCCGAAGTCCTGCTGAGCGGCGGCGCGGTGAACTCGCCGCAGCTCCTGATGCTCTCCGGGGTCGGCCCGGCGGAACACCTGCGGGAACACGGGATCGACGTCGTGGCCGCGCTTCCCGGTGTCGGCGAAAACCTGCACGACCACCCCGCCTGCGGGATCATCTGGTCGACCCGCGGCACCACCGACCTGGTGGACGCGGCGACGCCGGGCGGACTGGTGCGCTACCAGCTCACCAAACGCGGGCCGCTGGCCTCGAACATCGGCGAGGCGGGCGCCTTCTTCCCCGCGGCGGACGGCGTCTCACCGCCGGACATGCAGATCCACGTCGCGCCGACGTTGTTCTACGACAACGGAATGCGCGAGCCGACGGTGCCCGGCTTCACGTCGGCGGCGACCCTGGTGGACGTCGCGAGCCGGGGGCGGTTGCGGTTGAAGTCGTCGAATCCCCTGTGGAAGCCCGAAATCGATCCGGCTTACTACGCCGAGTCCGTGGACATGGAGAAGATGCTGGCCGGGATGCGGGCACTGGTGGAGATCGGGAAGTCCGGTCCGCTCGCGCGGTACCTGGACAAGCCGTTCCTGCCGGAGCGCCACGACCTGACCGACAGCGAACTGGCCGACTACGTGCGCGAGAAGACGCAGACGCTGTACCACCCTGTCGGGACCTGCTCGATGGGGACGGGCGAGAACGCCGTCGTCGACCCGTCGCTGAAGGTGCGCGGAGTGGAGGGGCTGCGGGTGGTGGACGCGTCGGTGATGCCCGTGGTGCCGCGCGGGAACACGAACGCGCCGACGATCATGGTGGCGGAGAAGGCCGCGGACCTCATCCGGGGCGCTTGACCGGTCCTTTCACGCCCTCGCAAGCGCAATGAAGGGGCCTTTCATAGCAAAATTTGCTATGAAAGGCCCCTTCATTGCGCGCGGGGGTTGACAAGCGGCAGGTCAGCGTTTCCCGTGCAGCACCGTAATGAGCTTCGCCACCAGCGCGTCGGTCTTTTCCTTGCGGGAGAACGACGTCAGCACGATCGGCGCGGTGAAGCGCTGCCGCGCGACGGCCTTCGGGCGGGCGAATTCGCGCAGGCCTTCCGGGCCGTGGATCCGGCCGAAGCCCGAGTCGCCGACGCCGCCGAAGGGCAGCGAAGCGATACCGGCGAAGGAAAGCGGCGCGTTGATCGACGTCATGCCGGTGCGCAGGCGGGCGGCCAGTTCCAGGCCGCGCGACTTCGAGAACACCGTCGAACCGAGGCCGTACTTCGTGTCGTTGGCCTTCTCGACGGCCTCGTCCATGTCGCGGACCTTGGCGATGGTGACGGTCGGGCCGAACGTCTCCTCCTTGACCGCCGAGGAGTCCTCCGGCACGTCGACGAGCACCGTCGGCTGCACGTAGCGGTCGCCGACCGCGTCGACGCCGCCGACCAGCGCCTTGCCGCCGCGTTCGATGGCGTCCGCGATGTGGCGTTTGATCACCGCGAGCTGCGAAGGCATCGTCACCGGGCCGTACTGCGCGGCCGCGTCCGAACCGGCCCGCACGTCCTTCGACTTCTCGACGACCTTCGCGACGAACTCGTCGTGCACGCGTTCGTGGACGTACACGCGCTCGACACCGATGCAGGTCTGGCCCGAGTTGGAGAACGCGCCCCAGACGGTCGCGTCGGCGGCGGCCTCGAGGTCGGCGTCCGCGTCGACCAGGACCGCGTCCTTGCCGCCCGCCTCGATGATCACCGGGGTCAGCGTCTCGGCGGCCGCGGCCATGATCTTCTTGCCCGTGCCGGTCGAACCGGTGAAGGCGATCTTGTCGACGCCTCCGCTGACGAGCGACGCGCCGGTCTCGCCGAAGCCGGTGATCAGCTGCAGCACCGGCCATTCCGGGACGACCTCGTTGAAGGCGTCGACCAGCCATTTCCCGACGCCGGGTGTGTACTCGCTCGGCTTGAAGACGACGGCGTTGCCGGCGGCGAGGGCGTAGGCGATGGAGCCGAGCGGTGTGAACACCGGGTAGTTCCAGGGGCCGATCACGCCCACGACGCCGAGCGGCTGGTATTCGACCGTCGCCGCCTGGTTCGACATCATCAGCCCGGCCGCGCGGCGCTGCTTGCCGAGGATCTTGCGCGCGTGCTTGCCCGCCCACGCGATGTGTTCGATGGCGAGGACGCTCTCCAGCTGGGCGTCGGCGATCGGCTTCCCGGTCTCGTCGCGCACGACCTGGCACAGCTGCGGCAGCCTGCGGGTGATGACGCCCTTCCAGCGGCGCAGGCGTTCGGCGCGGCCGTCGAAGCCGAGCCCGGCCCACCATTCGGCGGCGTCCTTCGCGCGGGCGATGGCGGCGCGAACGTCCTCCCTGGTGTGCACCGGGTAGGTGCCCACGACCTCGTCGGTCGCCGGGCTGAGGGAATCGAAGGTCTCCCCCACGCTGTGCGCGGTCGGCTTCGGCTGGACTGCGGTCATCGACTTCTCCCGTGTCTCGGCTCAAAGCCCAGGCTACGACGTTACTGACGGCGTGCCAATAGCTCGCCTGGGGCGTGCCACCAGCATCGCACAGGAGACGAGGGCCGCAAGGACACCGAAGAGCGGGGCCAGCCAGACCGGCAGCACCCCGATCGCCAGCGAGCCCAGCCCGAAGCCCGACGCCTGCACGGTGAAGGCCAGCGAGAACCCCTCCGACCGGCGGCGTTCCGGCAGCAGCTTCTGCAGATTGACCGACGAGACCGCCATCAGCGGACCGGTGCAGAGCCCGATCAGCGCGACCCCGCCGAGCAGCCCGGCCCAGCCGAAGCCCGCCGAAACCACGATCCCGCCGAGCACGAAACCGGCAAGGAACAGCCGCGGATCGCCGGCCTTCCCCAGCGCCGCGTAGAGCGCGCTCCCGCCGAGGCTGGCGCCGCACAGCACCACGATGACGATCGCCGTCGCCGAGTCGGGTGCGCCGAGACGCTGGACGAGCGGCAGCAGGCCGACCTCGATGGTCGACAGCAGGAGCCCGACGGTGAACAATCCCGCCAGCCAGGGCACACAAGCGGCGACCGGGATCGACTGGCGCTCGACTGTCCTTTGTGGAGCCCTGGGGGCGTTTCGCCGAGGTACGAGCAACGCCGCGAGCAGCGCGACGACGGCCATCGCGAGAATCGGGACGACCGGACCGGACGTCGCCAGGAGCGCCACCAGCAGCGGTCCGCCGACGATGACGCCTTCGAGGATCATCGCGTCCACCGAAACCGCCCTGGGCAGTTCCTCGTCGGTCACCGTCGCGGCGAGCAGTGTCCGGAAACCGCCGTTCAACCCGCCCGCGACCAGCCCCGGCGGGATCGCCAGCGCGAGCAGCATCCAGTCCGGGGCTCCGGCGGAAGCGACCGCGGCCAGCAGGAACAGTCCCGCGGCGACCAGCGGAAGCAGCACGACGAGACCGCGCGCGGGGCCGACGCGGTCGAGCAGCCGTCCCGTCGGCACGGCGCCGACCATCTCGGCGGCGACGAAAACGGCCATCATGATCCCGCCGAGCCGGTACGAACCGGTCGTCGCGGTGGTCAGCACCGTGAAGGCCAGTGGCGCCATCATGCCGGGCAGCCGGTTCAGCTGCACCCCCGCCGACCAGCGCCAATACCCGGAATTACGCAGCAACGTCATGCCACGAACACTGCCGAACACAGTCTGGTGCCGACCATTGATTAGGGCATAGCCTAATCCGATGATCGAGCTGATCCTGACCGCCGAGAGCGCCAACCGCGTCCGCTTCGGCATCTCCCCGCTCGACGAGACCATGGGCGCGATGCAGACGCTGCTCGGACGGCGCGGGCATCCCAGTCATCTGCCATGGCTGCGCGAGGCCGCCGCGAAACTGCCGGACCTGCCCATCGACGGCTTCGCGAAGGTGATGAGCGCGCGGCACTACATCACCGACTTCCTCAGCCCGCCGCCGAGCGGGCCGGAGACCACCGCGTCCGCTCAGCTGGCCGAAATCCGCCGCACGCCACCGGAGCAGGTCGCGCACGAACTGTCCAAAGTAGACGCTGACCTGAGCGGACTGCCCGAAGACCCCGCCGAGGCAAGAGATCTACTGGCCGGCCAGATGGAGATCGCCTGGACCGAGCTGGTCGAGCCGCACTGGCCACGGATGCGCCGCTTCCTCGTCGCCGACATCGAGGAGCGCTCGCGACGACTGGCCGCCGGCGGAATCGCACTGGTATGCGAAGACATCCACCCGCGCGTGCGGCTCGTCGACGACGTCCTGGTGATCGAGATGAAGGAACGCGGCCGCGTCCACCTCGACCGACGCGGATTGCTGCTGATCCCCGGCGTCTTCGCGTGGCCTTCGGTCGGGGTGATCACGATGGAGCCGTGGCAGCCTTCGCTGCTGTACCCGGCCCGCGGGGTGGCCGAACTCTGGTCGGATCCCGAACGCCCGCCCGACGCGCTCGCGGGAGTACTCGGCCGGACGAAGGCCGCCTTGCTGACGACGCTCAACGAACCCGCGAGCACCACCGAACTGGCGCGCAAGCTGGGCTTCTCCGCGCCGACCGTCTCTCAGCATCTGACCGCGATGCGCGCGGCGGGCCTGCTCGACACGCGGCGCCGCGGCCGCGAAGTGCGCTACCTGCGCACCGAACTTGGCGACGCCCTGATCCGGGCATAGGCTGGAAATGACCGACCGCGAAGGAGAACCCTGATGCGTATCGTCCATTTTGGACACGCTTGCACCCTTCTGGAGACCGAGGGCGCGCGGATCCTGATCGACCCCGGCACCTTCTCGGCGGGCTTCGAAGGCGAGCGTGAGCTCGACGCCATCCTGATCACCCACCAGCATTTCGACCACCTCGACGTGGACAGGCTGCCCGCGCTGCTGGCGGCGAATCCCGGCGTGCGGCTGATCGTCGACCCCGGTTCCGCCGAGGCGGTGGGGAAGCTCGGCGCCGAGTTCCAGATCGCGAACCCCGGCGACGCCTTCGAAATCGGTTCCAGCGCCGTCAACGTCGTCGGCGGCCAGCACGCGGTGATCCACGAGGAGATCCCGGTGATCCCGAACGTCGGCTACCTCGTCGACCACGGCGCGTTCTACCACCCCGGCGACTCGTTCTTCGTGCCGGAACAGAAGATCGACGTCCTCGGCCTGCCCACCGGTGCCCCGTGGCTCAAGGCAGGCGAGGCGGTCGACTACCTGCGTGCGGTGTCGCCGCGCCTCGCCGTCCCGATCCACGAAGCCGTCCTGGCGCGGCCGCAGATGCACTACGGCCTGTTCGCCAACCTCGCCCCGGAAGGCACCGAGGTGAAGGTGCTGGATGTCGGGGAGCCGGTGAAGCTTTAGCAGCAGCGCGCCCGAGCCGAGGGTGTCGCGAAAGCCAGTTTCCGCACCAGGATCTCCGCCGGTCCCCGATACGACCGCCGGTGCATCAGGTACGCGACGACGACCGTCAGCAGCCACACGCCGAGCCCGCAGGCGGCCGCCACGAACGTCTCACCGCCCAGCCCCAGCATGAACGGCGGCGACAGGATCAGCCACGCCACCGACTGGAACAGGTACGCGCTCAGCGTGCGCTGGCCGAGGGCGGAGATCGCGGTGACCACGACGCCGCGGCGTTTCTTCCCGACGGCCATGCCGATGAGACCGAACAGGCTGATGTAGCCGATCGCGCCGAACAGGCCCGCGCCCTCGTACATCAGCTTGGCGAGCCCGGCGGTTTCCTCGTCCATGCCGAGGTAGTCGCCGGCGAAGAGCCCCATCGGCAACGCGCCCGCGATCGCGACACCGAAGCCGCCGAACAGGCCGAAGAGGAGAAGCCTTCGATTCGGTTCCTCCAAGACGCGCTTCTTCGCGGCCCAAGCGCCCACCCAGACGAAGAGGATCGACGACAGCAGGATCGCGGTGGTCATCGGCCATTCCGTGAGCCGCTCGCGTACGGCGTCGCCGTAGGTCGGCGCCAGGGAGGACGGGTCTTCGACGGAGGGGAACGCCGCCGCGCCGCCAGTGTTCCCGCTGATCACCAGGTACATCAGCACCGCGAGGTAGCAAAGGCCGAAGCACAGGTACAGCACCGGAAGCCGATAGAAACCCTTGCCACGCCTCAAAAGCAGCAGGGTGAACACCATGCCGATCACACCGTACGCGCCGAGCACGTCGCCGGAGAACAACAGCACCCCGTCGACGACGCCGAACACCAGCAGCCACGCGTGACGGCGGAGCAGTACTCCGCGCGTCCGCGGCCACGGCTGCCCCAGCGCCTCCTGCCGATCGGCGAACTGCACGATCCCGTAGCCGAGCATCATGCCGAACAACGGCAGCGCGCACGCGTGGACGAGCACGAACAGCACCACGAAGTACGGCCGTTCCAGGCCCTGCGGCGTCTGGTCGACGCCCGGCGTGTTGCCGAGGAAGATGCTCGCGGTATGCGCCAGCGCGACGAGCAGGAGCGCGAATCCCCTGGCCAGGTCCGGTGCGAGCACGCGCTCGCTCGTCGGTATCGATGTCATGGATCCCCCTTTAGTATCCAACGTACACTAATTAATGTCCGTCGGATACTAATGATGGAAGGAGCGCTTTGTCAGCCGGCGTCGACGAGAGCGGCGATGCCGTTGAGAACGACGTCGAGACCGAAGTCGAAGTCGGAGTTCTGTTCGGAGCCACCGAGTCCCGAGGTCAGGAAGCCCGCGGCGTCGGGAAAACGCTCGGGGTCGATCAGCTCGGCGAGACCCTTGCCGTAGGCCCGCTCGGCCTGATCCTGGCTCAGCCCACTGTCCTTCCTGCCCTCGGCGAGCTGGATGGCCTGCGCGCACGCGAGGCGGACGTAGCCGCCGACCAGCACCAGGATTCCGCCCTTGGTGCCCCAGTCGAGACCGGTGTCGCGCAGCGTGCGCAGGATCGCGTCCATCCAGGCGACCGCGTGCGGGCCCGCCGGAGGGCCGGAGAGCGGCAGCTCGACCAGCCACGGGTGCTTCATCAGGACATCGCGGTTGGCCTCGGCCAACGTGGTCAGCTCCGCCCGCCAGTCTCCGGTGGGCTCCACCGGCGGCGGATCGCCGATGGCGAAGTCGGCCATCAGCTCCAGCAGCTCCGCCTTCGAACCGATGTGGCGGTACAGCGACATCTTCGTGACGCCCAGGTCCTTCGCCACACTCGCCAGCGTCACGTTCACGACGCCTTCGCGATCGGCGAGGGCCACCGCGGCCGCCACGACACCGTCGATGTCGAGCACCGACGGCCTGCCGCGCGTCGGGCGCTCCGCTCGCCGCCAGAGCCGCAACAGCGTCGCCGGTGCGTCACCCTGGTCGGTCATCCCGACAATTTAACCCGCGTTCGCGAGAGCGAGCCGTAGGTGGTTCCGAAAGCGCGGTTCTCCAGCGAGACGTCGACCGCGTCGAGGAACGCCTGCCGCAGCCCCGGCCGGGCGAGGTCCGCCGCGTCGATGCCGAGCCGCACCAGCCCGCCGCGGCGCGCGGCCCTCGCGGCGGCCAGCACCAGTGCGAAACACCGGACGGTCTCCGTCCGCTGCGACGGCCCGCCGAACTCCTGCACCCTGGCTCGCTGGACCTGGCCGGACACCAGATCCCGCACCGAGACCAGATCCGCGCACAGCCGGAACCCGTGCTCACGAAGGGCCTGCAGGGTGCCCTCCGACGCGATCCAGCGCGGCGGCGCGAATCCGTCGACGGCCATGCCGTTGGCGTCGAGCGCCGCCTTCGCCGCGATCAGCCGCAGCCGCGCCTCATGCGCGGGAAGAGCCGCGAACTCGGCGCGTTTGCCCAGGTGGACGGCGCGATGGGTGGGTGGGATCCGGTGGTCGTAACCGTGCAGGAGGACGGAGTCGCCGTTCTCGCGTCGCGTCCGGATCCACTCGGTTACAGGGCCCTCGCCGGTCCTGGCGGCGTAGAGCACGGACATCGGGACCTTGCGCCTGTCGAGCTCGGCCGCGAGGTCGGCACAGCGGTGCAACGTCCGGGTGGTCACGCCGGACAGGGAAACCAGCAAACGTGCGTCCACGGTCCCCATTGCGCCAGCCCGGGCTTGCGGCGGACTGACAACGGGATGAACGCGGCCGGTCAGGCGGGCCAATCCTGCAGCGACCGGCCGGTGATGCGTTCGTACGACTCGATGTACCTCGCCCGCGTGGCGGCGACGATGTCCTCGGGCAAGGGTGGTGACCCCGGTCTGTCCCGGCGGTGCCAGCCGGACGCCGGACTGGTGAGCCAGTCCCGCAGCGGCTGCTTGTCGAACGAAGGCTGCGGGCTGTCCGGCGCGTAGCCGCCGGCAGGCCAGTAACGCGACGAATCCGGGGTCAGGACCTCGTCGGCGAGCACGAGGTTCCCCTCGCGGTCGATGCCGAATTCGAGCTTCGTGTCCGCGAGCAGGATGCCGCGTTCGGCGGCGAACTCCGCGCCCCGGCGATACACCGCCAACGTCGCCTCCCGGACTTCCTCGGCCCGCTCGCGGCCGAGCTGCCCGACCACGTCGGAGAAGGCGATGTTCTCGTCGTGCGAACCGCGGTCGGCCTTGGTCGCGGGGGTGAAGATGGGTTCGGGGAGCCGGGAGGAATCGGTCAGGCCAGGAGGAAGTTCGACGCCGCAAACCGTGCCGCGCGCGCGATAATCGGCGAGACCGGTACCGGTGAGATAACCGCGGGCGACGGCTTCGAACGGCAGCATCGCCAGCCGCCGCACCAGCAGCGCGCGGCCGCGGACCTCGGCGGGGATGCGTTCGTCTTCGTAGGAGACCAGGTGGTTGGGGAGGACATCGGAGAGCAGGGAGAACCAGAACACGCTCATCGCGGTGAGCACTCGCCCTTTGTCCGGGATGGGCGTGTCGAAGACGACGTCGTAGGCGGAGATCCGGTCCGAAGTGACGAGCAGCAGATGCTCGTCATCGACGGCGTAGAGCTCACGGATCTTGCCGGCGGCGATCTTCGGGTATTCGAGCGTCGTCACGGCTGCACCCTAGCGATCAAGGATGATGGCTGATCATGCCGATCCACTGCGTTTCGTTCACGACCGACTACGGGCTGTGCGACGGTTTCGTGGCCGCGTGCCACGGGGTGATCGCGCGGATCGCGCCGTCCGTCCGGGTGATCGACGTGAGCCACGGGATCCCTCCGCAGCAGGTCAGGACCGGCGCCGAGGTACTCGCCCAGACCGTGCCGTACCTGCCGGAGTCCGTCCATCTCGCCGTCGTGGATCCCGGCGTCGGCACGGCGCGGCGCGGCGTCGTGGTGGTCACTGAACGCGGAATGCTCGTCGGCCCGGACAACGGGCTCCTCATTCCCGCCGCCGAAACACTCAGCGGGGTGATAGCCGCGTACGAACTAGCGGCACCGGATTACCGCCTTCCGGTGACTTCGTCGACGTTCCACGGTCGCGATGTCTTCGCCCCCGCGGTGGCGCATCTCGCGCTCGGGGTCGCTCCGGAGGAGTTCGGGCCGCGCGTCGACGACCTCGTGCGGCTGCCGGACCCGTTCGTCGCGGTGTTCCCCGGCAAACTGGTGACCGAGGTGCTCACGGTCGACCACTTCGGCAACGTCCAGCTGGCCGCGAGCCCCGCCGACCTCGAACTGGCCGGGCTGTCCGGCACGGTCTCGGTCAGCAGCGAACACGTCCTGGTGAAAGCGCTGATCGGCGACACCTTCGGCACGGTGCCGCCGGGCCGGAACGTGCTCTACACCGATTCCGCGGGACGGCTCGCGGTCGCCGTGAACGGCGGCTCGGCGTCGGCCGTGCTCGGGCTGGGGCCCGCCCAGGAGTGCACGATCACCTCGTCGCCGACGGACACCTGACCCGGCCCGGTCACCGCCATCTTGATCCCGAACGAGACGCCGCCCTCCGGTTCGCGGCGGTAGTCGGCGAGCGAACGGATCGGCTCGGGACCGGCCTTCTTGCCGGTGTCCTGGTCGACCATCGGCACCGTGCAGCGGATGCAGACCTTGGCGTATCCCAGTTCGAGGCCGCCGGCGGTGAGCGAGCGGACGTCGTCCTCGCGGTGCGCCTCCGGCCAGCCCGCGACGACGATGTTGGGCCGGAATCGGTCCATCGGCACGGCTTCGGCTCCGCGTGACGCGATCCGCTCGTTCAGACCGTCCAAAGAGGACTCGGAGGTGAGCAGGATCGCGTGCGCGTCGGCGAAGGCCGCGGTGCCGGGGATCTCGCCGTTGGTGACGCGCTCGTGCTCCGGCGTGAGCCCGACGAGCACCGACGGCAGGCCGAGGACGTCGGAGAACCACTCGGCGGCCTCGTCACCTTGGTGGACGCCCTTGCCCTGCCAGGTGAACGTCGCCGCGGAATGCCGCGGGCCGTCGGCGACCGTCTCGACCAGGAGATCTTCGACGCCGGGAGCGGCGAGCCGCAGACGGGCGCCGTCGCCGGTCACCTCGGCCCGGATCGAGGCCATCACCGGCTGCTTCCGCTGGCTACGGAACTCGCCGTCGGCCGACACGACCATCCAGGCACGGTCGAACCTGAGGCCCGCCGGGGTGACGTCGGCCGTTTCCACCGACGTCCCCGCGCAGCCCTTGACGGGGTAATAGACCAGCTTCGCCACTCTCGCCATGACCGCAGGTTAGCGAGTCAGGCCTCGTGAGTGGTAAGCGACGGTTCGCGGCTTCGGTACAGGTGGTCGTGAGTGGCGAGGATGAGCGGGCGGCTGCTTCAGTGCTTCCGATGGGGCCGCCGTCGAGCCCTTATGTCGTGAAGGGCCCCTTTGAGACCTTCAACGTCTCAAAGGGGCCCTTCACGACATCCCCACGACCGCGAAAACTCACGTGAGCGCCTGACTGGAGGCCTTCAGGTACTCAGTCCGTGCTGGGGGATCAACCGCAGCCGGAACCCACGTAGATACCTAAGACACTCTTGGCTCTAACCCGATCGCCACTCACGACCCAACCGGTTCACAGCACCTGCGACAGGAACCTCTGAAGCCGCTCGCTACGCGGAGCGTCGAAGATTGCCTCCGGAGCCCCCTGTTCGACGATCTTCCCGTCGTCCATGAACGCGACCTCGTCGGCGACGCCGCGCGCGAACCCCATCTCGTGGGTGACCACGAGCAGCGTCAGGCCGCGCTCGGCAAGCCCCGCCATCAGGGTGAGGACGCCCTTGACCAGCTCCGGGTCCAGCGCGCTGGTCGCCTCGTCGAACAGCATGACCTCGGGCTCCATGGCGAGCGCACGCGCGATCGCGACCCGCTGCTGCTGCCCGCCCGAGAGCGCGCTCGGCCGGTACGGCGCCTTGTCGGCGAGGCCGACCTCGGCGAGCCGGGCGTGCGCGATCTCCGCGGCCTCCGCCTTGCCGAGTTTGCGGACGCTGCGCAGCGGCAGGGTGATGTTGTCCAGCACGCTGCGATGCCCGAACAGGTTGAAGTGCTGGAACACCATCCCGACCCGCTGGCGCAGCGCGTCCGGATCGGACGAGATGACGCTCTCGCCGCCCAGCAGCAGGTCGCCCGAATCCGGCTCTTGTAGCCGGTTCACACAGCGCAGCAGGGTCGATTTGCCGGAACCGGACGGCCCGATGACGCAGGTCGTGCGGCCCTTCTCGACCTTGAGATTCACCCCCTTCAACACTTCGAGGGTGCCGAAGGAGACATGGATGTCGCGGAGTTCGACACTCGAAGAACGTACGGCGGTCGTCATGACATCGGCACCTTTCCGCTGTTCAGGAGGCCCAGTTCGCCGCCGTCGTCGTCGACGCGGATCTTCCTGCCGGTGCGCAGCTTCTTGTCGATGTAGTTGACCAGATGCGTCAGCGGCACGGTGATCACCAGGTAGAAGAACCCGGCCGCGACCAACGGCGACAGGTTCCCGGTGTTGGCCGCGAGGTCCTGCCCGATCCGGAACAGGTCACGCTGCTCGGCGAGGAAGCCGAGGAAGTACACCAGGCTGGAGTCCTTGATCAGCGCGATGAACTGGTTCACCAGCGCGGGCAGCACCCGCCGCACGCCCTGCGGGATGACGACGAGCGTCATCGCCTTGGTGTAGCTCATGCCCAGCGCGCGGCTGGCCTCCATCTGTCCTTTTTCGACACTCTGGATGCCGGCGCGGAAGATCTCGCCGATGTAGGCGGCCGCGATCAGGCTGAGCGCCAGAATCCCGAGCGGGTAGGTGTTCCTCGCCATCGACGGGATGAGGATCCCGCCGCCCTGCCCGATCACCAGGATGGTCAGGATCGCGGGCAGGCCGCGGAAGATGTCGGTGTACACCCGGGCGGGCCAGCGCAGCCACACCTTGCTGGACAGGCCCATCGTGGCCAGCACCATGCCGAGCACGGTGCCGATCAGCGCCGAGAACACCGACATGATCAGCGTGTTCAGCAGGCCGGTCCCGAGGAGGTCCGGGAAGACCTCCCAGATGTACTCCCAATTCAGGAAGGTGTTGAGGAAATCGTCCACTTACTTCTGCCCGGCCTTGAATTCCACGGGCACCGGCGCGTTCGGTTCGAACCGCCGGTGCACCCTTTCCCATGTCCCGTCGGCGATGACCGCCTTGAGACCCGCGTTGATCTTGCCCGCGAGTTCGGTGTTGCCCTTCTTCACGGCGAATCCGTGCGGGATGGTCGTGGTGATCGCCTTGACCACCTTGAGCTTCGCGTCCGAGTTCTTCGCCGCGTAGTCCTCGGCGGTCGCCTGGTCGAAGATCGCGCCGTCGATCGCGCCCGATTTGAGCGCGGCCAGTGTCGCGGCGTCCTGCGGGAACCGCACGGCCTGCGCGGCGGGCGCGTTGGCCGCCAGCCAGCTGTCCGACACCGTGCCCTGGACGACACCGATCCGCTTGCCCGTCAACGAGTTCTCGTCGGTGATGCCGACGCCCTCGCGGGTCTCGATGCCGAGTGACTGGTAGTTGTACGGCGCCGAGAAGTCGACCGTCCTACGGCGTTCGTCGGTCTGCGAGATACCGGAACTGCCGATGTCGAACTTGCCGTTCGCGACCTGGCTCAGCAGGGCCGAGAATTCCGTGGAGACGAACTCGAGCTTCAGGTTCTGGTGTGCGGCGATGGCCTTCAGCAGCTCGTTGTCGAAGCCGGTGAACACGCCGTTTTCCTGATAGGCGTTGGGTTTCGAGTCGCTGAGGGTGCCGACGCGCAGCGTGTTGCCGCTCGCGTTCTCGCCGCCGCCGCACGCCGCCAGCACCGCCACAAGGGCTGCACCGACGACGGCGGCGAGTGACTTCTTCATCGTGATCCTCACGCCTTGAACTGATCCGGGACCGGGGCCGTCGGCAGGAACTTCTCGTGCAGTTTGACCCAGGTGCCGTCGGCGATGACCTGCTTCAGGCCCTCGTTGATCTTGGTGAGCAGCTCCGCGTTGCCCTTCTTCACCGCGAAGCCGTGGGGCACGTCGGTGGTGAAGGACTTGACGATCTTGAGCTTCACGTCGGCGCTGTCCTTGACGTTCGTCTCGGCGATCGCCTGGTCGAGGACGTAGGCGTCGACGGCACCGCTCTTGAGCGCGGCCAGCGCCGGGGCGTACCCGGGGAAGCGCACGGCCTGCGCGTCCGGCACGGTCGAGGTCAGCCACTTGTCGCCGACGGTCGCCTGGATGACCGCGACCCGCTTGCCGGACAAGGCCTTCTCGTCGGTGATCGGCGAGCCGTCCTTGGTCTGGATACTCATCACTTCGAAGTTGTACGGGCTGGAGAAGTCGACGTTCTTCTTGCGCTCGTCGGTCTGCGCGATGGCCGAGCTGCCGATGTCGAACTGGTTGTTCGCGACCTGGCCCAGCAGCGACGAGAAGTCGGTCGAGGCGAACTCGAGCTTCAGGTTCTGCTTGGCGGCGATGGCCTTGAGCAACTCGTTGTCGAAGCCGGTGTAGTTGCCGTTCTCGACGTAGATGTTCGGCGGCGCGTCGCTCAGCGTCCCGACGCGCAGGGTCTTCTCGGTGGCGGACTCGCCGCCACCGCAGGCGGCGAGCACGGCGACGAGGCCGGCGGCCAGCGTGGTGAGGAAGGCTTTCTTCATGGTGTTCAGACCCCCGCGTTCTGGACGGGCAGGCCGGGGCCGCCCTTTTCGAGTTCCTTGGGCAGCGGCTCGGTCTTGAAGAACTGAGCGTGCAGGCGGGCGACGGTGCCGTCCGCCACGGCCTTCGCGAGGCCGTCGTTGAGCTTCTTCAGCAGGTCCTTGTTGTCCTTGCGGACGGCGAACGCGGACGGCGTGTCCTTGGTCTCGACGGTGTAGCCGAACTCCAGCGGCACGCCCGGATTCTGATCGATGTACTTCTGCCCGATGTCCTTCGGCACGACCCACCCGTCCAGGCTGCCCGCTTTCAGCTGCGCGAAACCCGCGTTGTAGTCGGGGAAGCGCACGACGTTGGCGCCGGGCACCTTGCCGGTGGCGAAGTCGTCCTGGACGGACGCCTGCACGACGCCGAGCCGCTTGCCGTTGAAGGCGCCGACGTCCTTGAGGGCAGCGCCCTTCTTGGTGAGGATCGTGGTGAACCCGGTGCTGTAGCCGTTGCTGAACGCGACGGTCTTCTTGCGGGCCTCGGTGGTGGAGATCGTGGAGCTGCCGATGTCGAACTTGTTGGTGGCGACGGCGGCCAGCAGGCCGGCGAACTCGGTGCCGACGAACTCGACCTCGAAGCCCTCGCGCTTCGCGATGTCGCGCAGCAGTTCGTTGTCGTAGCCGGTGAAGGTGCCGTTCTCCAGGTAGATGGACGGCGGCGCGTCGGTCAGGGTGCCGACCCGCAGCTTCTGGGCGGTCGAGCCCGCGTCACCGGAGCCGCAGGCGGCGAGGGCGAGGGTGGCCGCTCCGGCCGTGACGACGGCGACGAATTTCGACAGCGTGGATCTCATCGCTTCTTCCGTGGGGTTCGGCGCGCAGGGCGCGATACAAACACGCCAGGCCGCCTCATGGGCGGCCTGGCGCTCCGGGTTCAGCGATCGAGATTAGGCATTTCGCCCGATCGAGTAACTTCGTCTCACTCTGTGAACGCCCCGCGGTGGGGCTGATCACAGGTCAGAGGATCGGGGCCGGCGAGTAGTTCGCCGCCTCCGGGAAACGCGCCAGGACGCCTTCGACACGCGACGCGATCGCGGCCACCTGGCGGGGCGCGACACCGGTGAACGAGATCCGGTCGGCGAGGAGTTTGTCCAGCTCACCGCGGTCGAGCGGGATGCGTTCGTCGGCGGCGAGCCGGTCGAGGAGGTCGTTCTCCGCGAGCCCCCGCTCCCGCATCGCGAGCGCGACGCCGACGGCGTTCTCCTTGATCGCCTCGTGAGCGGTTTCACGCCCGACCCCCGCGCGGACCGAGGCCATGAGCACCTTGGTGGTCGCGAGGAACGGCAGATAGCGATCGAGCTCACGCGAAATGACCGCCGGGAAGGCGCCGAACTCGGCCAGCACCGTGAGGAACGTCTCCAGCAGACCGTCGAGCGCGAAGAACGCGTCGGGCAGCGCGACCCGGCGGACGACGGAGTCGGACACGTCGCCTTCGTTCCACTGGTCGCCGGCGAGCTCGCCGATCATCGACAGGTAGCCGCGCAGCACCACGGCGAGCCCGTTGACCCGCTCGCACGAACGCGTGTTCATCTTGTGCGGCATGGCCGACGAGCCGACCTGGCCCGGTTTGAAGCCCTCGGTGACCAGTTCGTGGCCCGCCATCAGGCGGATCGTCTTCGCCAGGCTCGACGGCGCCGCGGCCAGCTGGACCACGGTGGACAGCACGTCGAAGTCGAGCGAGCGCGGGTACACCTGGCCGACGCTGGTGAACACGTTCTCGAAGCCGAGGTGGGCCGCGACCCGCGACTCCAGTTCGTCCAAAGTGGACTCGTCACCGAGCAGGTCGAGCATGTCCTGCGCGGTGCCGACCGGGCCCTTGATGCCGCGCAGCGGGTACCGCTCGATCAGGTTCTCGAGCCGGTCGAACGCGACGAGCAGTTCGTCGGCGGCGGTGGCGAACCGCTTGCCAAGGGTCGTCGCCTGCGCGGCGACGTTGTGCGAACGGCCCGCCATCACCGTGTCGGCGTGTTCGACCGCGATCGCGGCGAGCCGGGCGAGCACCGCGCCGACCCGCGAGCGCACCAGCTCGAGCGAGCGCCGCACCTGCAGCTGCTCGACGTTCTCGGTGAGGTCACGCGACGTCATGCCCTTGTGGACGTGTTCGTGTCCGGCGAGCGCGTTGAACTCCTCGATGCGGGCCTTCACGTCGTGCCGGGTGACGCGCTCGCGCGCGGCGATCGAGTCGAGGTCGACCTGCTCCAGCACGCGTTCGTAGTCGGCGACGACACCGTCCGGCACCTCGACGCCGAGGTCGGCCTGCGCGCGGAGCACGGCGAGCCAGAGCTCGCGCTCCAGCACGACCTTGCGTTCCGGGGACCACAGTTCGACCAGCTCAGGCGAGGCGTAGCGGCCGGCGAGCACGTTGGGGATGCGGGGCTTGTCCGTCACGCGGCCAGACTAACCCCCCGCAATTCGTCACCTACTTGCGCCACAAAACGCTCGCCCCGAACGCAAGTAGGTGACTAATCGCGGGGGTCGAGGGCGCGTTGGAGCATGCGCGAGGCGGCGGCACGAGGCTCCGGGTCGACCTCGATCAGCGCGTTGACCACGGCGCCGTCGACGAGGGCGACCAGCCGCTCCAGTTCGACGGTGGCCACAGGGGTGCCGGAGCGCGCGAAGATCTCGTGAAGCAGCTCGTACAGCTGCGCGGACAGCGTCCGCATCAGGGGCCGAAGGTACGGGCGACGGCCTGTCCCGACGAGGCGTTCGTAGCGCAGAAGGACCGCTTCGGCGTCGGCCTCGCGATCCGGGCGAAGCGGCCCGAGGAGCATGTCCAGCACCAGGTCGACGGTGGCCTCGACACCGCGGTTGCGGGTCGCCAGCTCGTCGAGGCGCTGCCGTCCGGTCTCCAATTCCACCTTCGCGTGGTGTTCCACGGCGGCGGTGACGAGCTCGTCGAGCGAATCGAAGTAGTACGTCGTCGAGGCCAGCGGCAGCCCGGCGCGTTCGGCGACCGCACGATGCCGCACGGCGTCGAATCCGCCCTCGGCCAGCAACGACGCGGCGGCCTCGATGAGCTCGGCACGGCGTCGCTCACCCTTCGGCGTTGTCGCTGCGGCGGTCATGGCGGGCTATTTTGCCAGGTCGGTCAGTAGCGGGCGGCGAGCACGCCGACAAGCCTGTCGACGTCGGACTCGGAGAAGGCGGGCCTGCCCGAGCCGTCGCCGAGGCTCACCACGACCACCAGCGAACCCTTGCCGGTGGTCCGCTGCGCGCTGGACGCGCCGGCCGGCAGCGATGGGACGCCCGCGCCCGCGGGGAAGACCGCCGCGGTCACCGTGCCGCCGGGCACTTGGAACCCCGCGGACCTGGCTCCCGTCGTACAGATGTCGCCGGGCGTCGACTTGGCGACATCCACGGGGACCGGGAGCTCGCCAGCGAGGGCGGTGGCGAGCTCCCGGTCCACCTGGTCGCACCCGTAGGTGCCTTCGGCCGTCATCTGGCCGGTCCTCTCTGGCCCGTCGCCCCCCTGCTGAGGCGGCGGGTTCGAGAAGTTCGAGGGGTCCCCGCTGTCAAGAGGACGTGCGGACGCGGCCCCGGGTTGCCCGGCGGTCGCCGCTTCTTGATCGGATTTGGCCCCGCTCCCCAGCTGGAGGTCGGTTCCGCCGAGCACGCCGAACATGCCCGCTCCGGCCAAGACCAAAACCACCGCACTACAGGCCACCGCGATACCGTTTCGGCGTCGGGCAGTGGCGCGTTTGGAGGCGCGGACGACGTCGGAAGTGTCGAAGGTCGGCGACGGCGCGTCGCCGGGGGCGTCACGGAACAACGCCTTCAGGTCATTCTCGTCCATCCCGTGCCACCTCCTCCTTCTCCATGACCTGCCTGAGGTTCGCCAGCCCTCGCGCGGTCTGGCTCTTCACGTTTCCTTCGCTGCACCCGAGGGCCTTCGCCGCCGCACCGACGTCGAGTCCCTCGAAGAACCGCAGCACCAGCACGGCCCGCTGTTTCGGGGGCACTTCGCGCAACGCGGCCAGCAGGTGTTCCCTGGTGACGACCTGTTCGCCGAGGTCGAAGCCGTCCTGCGGCGGTTCGGGCAGCTCTTCGGTCTGCCACTCCCGCCGCCACGGCCGCCTCGACTCGTCGATGGCCGCCCTTACCAGCGTCTTCCGCATGTAGGCGTCGGTCGCCGCCCGTTCTCTGATCTTCTTCCACCTCCGGTGCAGCGCGACGAACGCCGTCTGCGCGAGATCGTCCGCGCGATGCCAGTCACCGCAGAGCATGTACGCGGTCCTGCGCACGGAGTCCCGCTTCGCGGCGAAGTACTCCGCGAACTCTTGTTCGTCGCGCTGGTTCACGCGGGTTTTGTCTCCGCTCTTGCCTCGTCGGTGGGTAGGACGGAACCGGGGGCGTCCACGGTTGCATGAGCGGGCGCGGGGGACCAGCCGGGGAGGAGATTCATGGCGGGCCCGACGATGTGATGTGATCGTACCGTGACCTCGCGCTCTCTCCCGTTGATCGATTTCCGCTCCGACACCGTGACCCGGCCGGACGACGTCATGCGCCAGGCGATGGCGGATGCCGAGGTCGGCGACAACGTCCTCGACGGCGATCCGACCGTCGGCGCGCTGGAACAGCGCGCCGCGAAACTGCTCGGCATGCCCGCGGCGCTCTGGACGCCGAGCGGGACCATGGCGAACCTGATCGCGTTGAGCATCCATCTCCAGCGTGGCGACCGGTTCCTCGCGCCGCGCGGCGCGCACGTGATCACCGACGAACTCGGTTCCGCCGCCTGGCTCGCGGGTGGCATGCCGGAGCCGCTGGAGCACGACGCCGGACCGGGACGGCCGACGCCCGAATCGCTTTCGGCCGCGATCGGCAACCCGCGCGGGCCGTACTACGCGCTGCACACCCCGCTGCTGTGCCTGGAGAACACGCACAACTCCGCGGGCGGCGCCGTCACTCCGCCGGACGAGCACGCGCGACTCGTCGCGGTGGCGAAGGAGGCCGGGCTGACCGTGCACCTCGACGGCGCCCGCCTCTGGCACGCGGCCGTCGCGCTGGAGGTCCCGCCCGCGGCGCTCACGGTCGGCGTCGACACCGTCTCCGCCTGCTTCTCCAAGGGGCTCGGCGCACCCGTCGGCTCGGTGGTGGCGGGCAGCCCGGAGTTCATCGGGAAGGCGCGGCGGATGCGTCAGATGCTCGGCGGCGGCATCCGCCAGGGCGGTGTGCTGGCCGCGGCCTGCATGGTCGCGCTGGACCGTGTCGGCGATCTTGCCGAGACCCACGAGAACGCCACACGGCTCGCGACCGGGCTCGCCGAGCACGGCTGGGAGGTCAACACTCCCGACACCAACATCGTGCAGGTCACCGCGCCCGACCTCGAAGGACGGCTGGCGTGGCTGGCCGGGCTCGGCATCCGGACGCTGCCCAGTTCGGGCAAGATCCGCTTCGTGGCGCACCGGGACCTCTCGGCGGCCGACATCGAAGAAACCCTTCAACGCATCAAGACCGGGGGCTGAACGTGAACTGGATCGTCTTCGACTACGGCGACGTCATCAGCGCGCACACCGACGCGCTGCCCACACTGGCCAAGGCCTTCGACCGCGAAGTCGCCGACTTCGAACCGCACTACTGGGCCGAACGGGACCGGTACGACTCCGGCGGCTCGGATCTCGAGTACTGGCAGAGCGTCGGCCGCGCGCTGGATTTCCCGGTCGACAAGGCCTTCGCCGACGAACTGACCAGCATCGACGTCACCGGCTGGACACACGTCGAACCGGACGTTCTCGATCTGCTGGAAGGACTGCACGAAGCGGGCGCGGCACTCGCGCTGCTCTCGAACGCTTCGTCGACCTTCGGACGCTGGGTGCGCGAGCAGGAATGGGCGAACCTGTTCCGCGTGAAGCTCTTCTCCGGCGACCTGGGCTGCATGAAGCCCGACGCGAAGATCTACCGGATCCTGCTCGCCGAACTCGGCGCCGAGCCGGCCGACTGCCTGTTCTTCGACGACCGACAGTCCAATGTGGACGGTGCGCGCGCGGTGGGGATGAAGGCGGAACGCTGGGTCGGCGTGACAACAGCGAAATCTGCTTTCGGCTCTTCGGAGGAATAATTCACCCTCGCCGCTCATCCGCTTACGCGGGGTGAAGCGGATGACCTAAGCTGGTTCGCGTCCCGAACCGAGATTTCCCACGGTAGGTGCCCATGCCTGGTCCAGACGGCCGGCGGCCGCTCGTGCCCGTCGATTTCGATCGGCCGAGTATCGCGCGGGTCTTCGACGCGCTCATGGGCGGCCAGGACAACTACGAGGCCGACCGGGTCGTGCTGCGGCAGATCCTGGAACTCGCGCCGGATGCCAGGGTCATGGCCAAGGAGGTCCGGCACTGGCTGGTCCGGACGGTGCGGTACCTGACCGACCGGGAAGGCATCGACCAGTTCCTCGACCTCGGTTCCGGCTTCCCGACCTCGGACAACACGCATCAGGTCGCGCAGCGGTACAACCCCGAGGCGCGGGTCGTCTACGTCGACCACGATCCGGTGGTCCAGGCGCACGGCCGCGCGATGCTCGCGGCGAACGACTTCGCACATATGGCGGCCGCCGACCTCACCAAACCGGACGAGGTCATCGAGGAACTCGCGCGCACCCACCGGCTGGAATTCGAGCGACCGGTCGGGTTGATCCTGTGTGCGATCGTCCACCACATCCAGGACCTCGACGAGGCGCGGAAAATCGTCCGCGCCTACGTCGACGCGCTGGCCCCAGGCTCGTTCGTCGCACTGCTGCACCAGCACAATCCCGCCGACGGCACCGAAGCCGCCGACATCGCGACGTCACTCGAAAAACGCTTCAACGGCACAGGGCTGGACACCCTGTACCGGACGCGCGAGGAGATCGAGTCGTTCTTCGAGGGAGTCGACCTCATGGAGCCCGGGCTGACGTACCCGCACCTGTGGTGGCCCGACGGCCCGCGCTTCACCCCGCCTTCGCCCGTGAATTTCACGTCGCTCGGCGGGGTGGCGCGTAAGCCTTAGCGGCGAAGCTGCTTCGGGGTGCCCTTGCCCTTGATGGCGCCGTACGCGGCCGTGCCGAGGAAGACCGCGCCGCCGATGATGGCGATCCAAAAGACGGCCTTCACGAGGAAACCGAGCACGGAACCGAGCACCATGAAGGCCACCCAAGCCAGAATCAGGCCGCCGACGATCTTCCAGAACATGGCATCCTCCGATTGCCTCACCGTGCCCGAGCAGGCCCGGTGAGTCCAGGTTGTCAGGCGGGAGTCGTGAGCGCCTTCTTTCCGGCTAACGTTCAGGGAGAACTCCGGGTTCCCCCTGAACTGTGAGCCAGTCGCCCAGCCTGCGGACGCCCTTGTCGATGTCCTCGCGCGAGCCCGCGAAGGAGAACCGGACGAACCGGCCACCGTCGCGCACGTCGAAGTCGATACCCGGGGCGATCGCGACACCGGTCTCGGCGAGGAGCCGCTGGCACCAACTAAGACTGTCGTTCGTGTACGCGGAGACGTCGGCGTAGGCGTAGAAGGCGCCTTCGGCCGGCGCGAGCCTGTCGATGCCGATGCCCTTGAGACCGCTGAAGAGCACGTCGCGGTTGGCCCGGTAACGCTCGACATGGCCATCGGCCTCCGCGTACCCCTCCGGAGTGAACGCGGCGATCGCGGCGTGCTGCGAGACCGCGGGCGGGCAGATGGTGAAGTTGCCGGTCAGGACGTCGATCGCGCGATGCAGCCGCTGGGGCGCGAGCATCCAGCCGAGCCGCCAGCCCGTCATGGCGAAATACTTCGAGAACGAACCCAGGACGAGCGCTTCGTCGCCGTACTGCCAGGCGCAATCGAGCCCGGCGCCGTAGGAGATCCCGTGGTAGATCTCGTCGCTGATCAACTGCACGCCGCGCGACGCGCACCAGCCGCTGATCGCGGCCAGTTCACCCGGCGGCAGGACGGTGCCGGTGGGGTTGCTCGGACTGGCCACGATCAGTCCCTTGATCGGCCCCAGTTCGTCGAGCAACGCGACGGTGGGCTGGAAGTTCGTCCCCGCCCCGGTGGCGAACTCGACCACCTCGCAACCGAGCACCTTCAGCAGGTTGCGGTAGGCCGGGTAGCCGGGGCGCGCCATCGCGACCCGGTCACCGGCCTCGAAGGCGCTGAGGAACGAGAGCAGGAAGCCGCCGGAGGAACCGGTCGTGATGATGACGTCCTGCGGGCTCACGTCGACCGGATACGTGCGGTTGTAGTGCGCCGCGACGGCCTCACGCAGTTCCGGGACGCCGAGTTGCTCGGTGTAGCCGAGGGTGTGGTCCTTCAGTGCCCGCTGCGCGGCCTCGAGCACGGGGCGCGGCGCGGGCGCGGACGGTTGCCCCGCGAGCAGCGGGACGAGGTCGCCGTGGCTGCGCTGCCGGGCCTGCGCTGCCGAAAGGACGTCCATGACGTGGAACGGCGGGACGTCGGAACGTGTTGCGGGACCAGGGAAAGACATGGGGGTGAGGCTAGCTCGTGGTCGGTACAGGTGGTCGTGAGTGGCGATTCGGGTTAGAACCCGAATCGCCACTCACGACCACCGCGACCACCGCGACCGCTAGTAGCCCTGGTAACCGCCGCCACCGGCCATGGACTTCAGCCCCGGGTGCCCCTCGAAGCCGCCGTACCGCGAGAACGTGTACCGGACGCCCGCGATGATGTTGTCCACCGGGTTGTAGATGTCGTCGTGCCCGGGAAGCTTGTGCGCGTTGAAGGTCGGGTCGATGCACTGCATCAAACCCTTCGACGGCGTGCCCTTCGCCGCGTTGGAGTCCCAGTCGTTGATGGCGTTGGGGTTACCGCCGGACTCCTTCTCGATGATCGTCCAGATCTTCTGGATGTCCGCCTCGGTCACGGGGATCCCGGCGGCCTGCAGGATCTTGATGGCCTCCTGGATCCACTGCTGGACGTTGCCCGGCGGCGTCGTCGACGGCGGACCGCCGCTGGGGCCGAGGCCGCCGCCCTCACCGCCGCCGCCTCCTCCGCCTCCACCGCCGCCACCGCCACCGCCGGTATGGAGACCGCCGGTGCGCTTGGGGACGCTGCCGTCCTTGCCGGGCATCGGGACCGTCGCGTAGCCACCGCCCTCGATGTCCTTCTTCATCAGCTGCTGCGACTTGCTGATCAACCCGTCCGCCTGAGTCAACAGCCCGGTGATGCTTTCGGCGGCCGAACTGGCGGTCTTCTGGTTGGCGGCATTCGCCGCGGTGATGATCTGTTCCGCGGTCGGATTCGGCGGCTGGATCTTTTTGTCCGGATCCGCCGCGTCGGCCGCTTGCTTACGAGCCGCCGCGACCTTCGGCGTCTCCGTGTCGATGCACGTCTGGATGGTCTTCTGCGCCGTCTTGGCGGCGTCGTCGATCTTGCCTTTGATGTCGCTCAGCTGGACTTGGAGTTCGCCGAGGTCCTTGCTGATCTCCTCCAGGTGCCCCTTGACCCGGTCGCCCGCGGAGGTGATCTGTTTGACGTAATCGAAGAAGGCGTCGGCGGCGGGACCTTTCCAGACACCGCCGTTCAACGCGTCGGTCGACGACTTCAGCGAGGCACTGTGGTCGCCTGCCTGCGACGCGGCGGCGTGGAACTGATCCGCGGCCTTCTGAATGGCTTCCGGCTTGATGCCCTCGACTTGTTTGGCCTTGTCCGTGACCTGTGACCAGTTCGGCGGGAAGTCAATATCGCCCACAACGCCCCCTAGAAATCAGGCCCGCCGGGGCCGGCTTTCGTGTGCTCACTGCTTGCCGTGCTCGTGCAGCTTCAGATTGTCCACGTGCACGGCTTCGGTCTCCTGGATCAAGCCGGCGGCCTTCCGCAGCACGAAGGCGGTGGCCTCCATCAGCTTTCCGGCGGAATCGAACTCGTTGTGCACGCCGTCCTTGAAGGAGCCCACGGCGCCGTGGACGTCACCCGAACCGCCCATCGCCCCGAACGGGCTTTCCTTTTCGTCGTCGACGCCGGTGACCTGCTTCTTGGACTTTTCGAACTCGTCCTTGAGCCTTTCCACCTGACCGGCGGCGATCCCCATCGACTCCGGGTCGTACACAGGCACGGTTCGTCATCCCCTTCACGGAAAACTCGTATCGCCTCCGATCAGACGCGCTGCCGATCAGGACGGTTCCCGCGCATACTTTAAGACCTCGGCAGTGGGCCGTGTGCGTATCCACGCCAACTTCCACCCCGCCGATTTCGACTTCGTGAACAGTCGAATCGGGCGAATCAGAAATCGGCGACTTCCCGGATCCGCGTCGCCAGCAGCTGGTTGTCCGCCGGGGTGATGGTCGCCCAATCCCGTCCGTCCCGGTTCCGCGCGACCTGGAACAGGTACCGTCCCGCGTCCGTGTCGTAGAAGGCGACCACACTTTCCGCGCGGCGGGGGCGGCCGTCGCGGCCCGCGCGTTCGACACCGAACTGGCCACGCGCCTCCTGGCCGAGCAGCATGCCCGCCACCTCTTGGGCCTGCCAAAGTGGCACGTCCAGGTCTTCCAGGGCGGTGACCATTGCTTTCGCGTCGCCGCGGGCGGCGGCGTCGGCATCGCGGAGGATGTCGTGCGGGATGCTGACCGACTGGCCGACGCCGGGACCGAGATCGCCCGCGACCGAGACGGCGGCCTCGGCGAGGGAGCTCTCCCTGGCGGGGATCAGCCACACCTGGCCGGAGTCGATCACGCCGAGCAACGCCTGGTTGCCGACGCTGACCGCCTGGCCCTTGATCTCGCGGTCGGTCCACACCCAGACGTCGATCGCGACCCTGGGGTGCGCGAACAGGTTCAGCATGTCGACCAGTTCGCCCGACGCCTGGTGTCCCCGCGCGAGCCCTCGCGCGCGCAGGGATTCCCAGGCCTCTTCGATCAGTGCCGCCCGCTCCGTGTGGGTCGTTCCGGGACTCGGCACGTCGAGTGCGACATGGCGGCGGGGCAGCCGTTCGGCTTCCCAGAGCATTTCGAACTCGAGTGCGGACAGCACCAGGCTGCCGTTGTCGTTCGGCACAGGTTCAGCGCGCTTCGGGGTTGCCGTGGTCACCGATCACGTCGGGCGACACCATGCGCTCGTCCGTGAACAGGTCCTTGTCGTCGACGCCGTAACGCCTGATGTGCTCCGCATCGTCTTCGACGTCCTGAGTGGCCGCACGCTCCATGAACTTCGACTCCGGCTTCGGCTGTTTCGCGCCGATCTTCTCCGAACGCTTCATGGCCTCTTCTTCGGGAAGCTCGCCGATCGGCAGCTGACGGGTCGGCTTCCCGCCGCCTTCCTGACGAGGACGGCGGTCGCGTTCCTTGTCACCGCTCAGTGCCCCACCCGCGACTCCGGCGCCGAGCGCGGCGGCGCCCGCACCGAGGTCGCCGGCCGCCGGGCCGGTGATCTTCGGGACGGCGGGGAAGCCGCGGCCGGATTCATTGCCGGGAGCCAACGGCGTCTGCGGTCCGGCGCCGACCGAACGGCCCTTGCCGAGCGCCTGGTCACCGCCGACGTTGCCGAAGACACCGGGGCCGGAACTGGAGCCGGGGCCCTTGCCGAGAGCGCTGTCGGCACCGGGCCCGGTGCCGAACGACTTGACGGCGGGCTGCGCCGACGTGGTGCTGTTCGGCGGCACGCTGCCGGTGGACGGGCCCGGCGGGACGCCCGGGGTGTTCGGCGCACCCGGCGGGATGAACGGCGGCGTGGCGGGCGAGCCGGTGACCGGGTACGACGGCCTGCCCTGTTCCGGCTGCGGGGCGGGCCGGTTCGGCGTCACCCAGCCACTGCCCGGTGCGGGTACCGGCCTCGAAGTGCCGGACGGCGTGGTCGGAGCCGCGGCCGCCGGAGCGGTGACACTGGAGTGGGGCGCCGACGCGCCGGTCTTGCGAGCCACACCGCCGCCCATCGCGACGCCGTAGGCCGGGGTCGGGGCGTCGTAGGACGGCGCCTTCGGATTGCTGACGGGCTGCACGACCGGCGGCACGTACTTCGACTCGACGGCGGCCGACGCGGGTCGCACACTGCCGTCCGGAGTGAGCTCGGTGGCCGTGCCCGCGAGGTCGAGCGCGCCGGAACCGCCGCCCACTCCGGCGGCGGTGGTGGTCTGGGACAGGTTCATCGCCTGCGGGTCGGCCAAGGTGTCGGTCGACAGCAGGTTCTCACCGCTCGTCTTGGCGTAGTCGTTCAACGCCTCCTGCGCCTGCGCCCGCGCGTTGTTCGCGGCGCCGACGCTCTTGGCGTGGTCGGTCTCGAACCCGATGAGGCTCAGCACGACGTCGCCGACGGTCAACCCGCCGGCGCCCTTCCGGACCACTTCCGGATCCGGGAGCTTGTGCAACGTCCGGTTGAAGGCCTCACCCTGGGCGAAGATCATCTCCGCGGAGTGCGAGACCTTCGAGTTCGCGTCCTGGGAAAAGCCCGCCTGCTCGGTGAACACCTGGCCGGCGGCGCCACCCGCCTCGCTCTGCCATTCCACGCCGAGCTTGCCCAGCTCGTCGCGCAGTGTCTTGTCGGTGTCGGCGAGCGCGCCCGCCACGGCCTTCAGCGCGTCGACGGCGATGCCGATGCTGCCGGTGCCGTCACCGCTGCGGAAGCGTTCGATCTCGGTCGCGATCCCGGTGTCGGTGTAGCCGTCGAACCGAAGATCGCGGAGCCTGCCCGCGAGGTCGGAAACGTTCACGCCGCCCTCCCTAGTTGCGTGCTTTCAAGGTCTGCAAAGCCGAATCGGCCGCCCGTGCGGACATTTCGCACAGCTGCGGCATGGTGAACCCACCGGCCGTGACGGCGACTGCCCGCACCGCCAGCGTCTGTCCTCGAGCGACACCGACGAGCGTTTCGCAGTCACCCGGCGTCCCGCCGTCACGGTGGTTCTTGATGGCGGGGAACCCGCCGACCGCCGTCGGTTCCGTGGTCATGCTGTTCTTGCGGCGCTTGCCGGTGAACCACTCTTCGACGTCCGCGGTGATCGTGCGGACGTAGTAGCTGTGGAAGGGCTGCGCGGCGTCCGCGTCGAGGACACAGGTCGGACCGTCGATCGGTTCCGCGGCCGCGCGCGGTTTGCTGTTGATCTTGAGCTGATCGAGCTGGGGATCGGTGAGCAGGGCACACGGATCGACGCCCTGCAGGCTCAACTCGGCGGGCCTGGCAGGCAGCGCGGACGCCTTGGCGCCCTGCGTGACCGAAGCCAGCGCGGGCTCGTCGGGAAACGCCTGGCCGCCCGTCCCCGTGGTGCATCCGGCCAGCGCGAGGGTGAGCACTCCGCCGGACACCAGCACACGGGGCCTACGCCCGGTGAACACCACGGTCCCCGAACGCGGCGGCCTTGTCCGCATCACTGGTCTTGTACTCCTTGGCAGCCGTGCGGAGCTGGTTGACCAGGCTCCGCAGACCGGCCACGTACGCCCGGACCTGCGCGGCGTACGACTGGTCGCCGTCGGCCACGAGTTCGTTCCAGACACCGGTCGCCTGCGTGCTCACGGTGTCGTTGGCCGGGGTGTCGATGCGCAGCTGGTCGAGCCGCGTCATGAGCTTGTCCTGCAACGCGTCGATCTGCTCTTCGACGATCTTCGCCACTTCGAGCAGCTTCGACGGGTCGACTCTGATGTCGGCCACCGACGGTGGCGTCGGGACCGCCGACGTGAGGTCCTGGACCTTGTCCGATACTGCCATTCCCCACCCCTTGGACACTGCGCACGGTGACCGTTCGTCCCGCCTGAGGCTACCAACGCGGATGTATCGGCTGCCTAAGCTTTGCGGGAAATACCGGGTTGGACGCACCCGGAACCGCGACGGTTCCGCCGGGAATTCACGAGACCGGGGTGGCGATCTCTCCCTTGGCCGCGAGCAGGGCGATGTCGGTGCGGTGATGCGAGCCGGCCAGGTGGACCTTCTCGACCGTCGCGTAGGCGTCCTTGCGGGCGGCCTTCAGGTTCTTGCCGGTGCCGACGACCGACAGCACACGGCCGCCGGAGGAGACCACGGCGCCGTCGTCGCGGCGCCGGGTGCCGGCGTGGAGCACGCCTTCGAGCTCACCACCGGTGATGACGTCGCCGGTCCTCGGCTTGCCGGGGTAACCGTCCGCGGCCAGCACGACGGTGACCGCCGCGCCCGAATCCCAGTCCAGCGGCGGCAGGTCGGCGAGCTTGCCGGTCGCCGTCGCGTGCAGGACCTTGCCGAGCGGGCTGCGCAGCAGCGCCAGGACGACCTGGGTCTCCGGGTCGCCGAACCGGCAGTTGAATTCGATGACCTGCGGGCCCTCGGAAGTCAGCGCGAGACCGGCGTAGAGCAGACCGGAGAAAGTGGCGCCGCGGTTGTCGAGCTCGTCGACCACGGGCTGGACGATCCGCTCGACGACGTCGTCGACCAGGTCCTTCGGCGCCCACGGCAACGGCGCGTACGCCCCCATACCGCCGGTGTTGGGACCCGCGTCGCCGTCGCCGACACGCTTGAAGTCCTGCGCGGGCAGCATCGGGACGACCGTGCGGCCGTCGACGAAGCAGAAGAGAGAGGCCTCCGGGCCGTCGAGGAAGGACTCGAGGAGCACGGGGTGTCCGCCGTCGAGCAGCATCAGGGCGTGCTTGCGCGCGACATCGACGTCCGTGGTGACCACGACGCCCTTGCCCGCGGCGAGGCCGTCGTCCTTGACCACCCAAGTGGGACCGAAACGGCCGAGCGCGGCGTCGAGGCGGGCCGGGTTGTCGACGACCTCACAGTGCGCCGTCGGCACCTTCGCGGCCGCCATGACGTCCTTCGCGAACGCCTTGGAGCCCTCGATCCTGGCCGCGGACGCGGACGGGCCGAAGCAGGCGATGCCCGCTTTCCGGACCGCGTCGGCGACACCCGCCACCAGCGGGACCTCGGGGCCGACCACCACCAGGTCCGCCTGCCATTGCTTGGCGAGGGCGGCGACCGATTCGGGATCGGCCGCGTCCACGCCGAGCTGCTCGGCCACCGAAGAGGTGCCGGCATTGCCCGGGGCACAAGCCAGCGCGGTGACGGAAGGGTCTTCCGCGACCGCGAGGACGAGTGCATGCTCACGGGCGCCGGACCCGATTACCAGTACGCGCACGACGCACAGGGTAACCGTGCCGGAGACGACCTGTTGGCGGAGCCACGTGAAACCCGCCCCGACCGGAGGCCCCGCCATCGTGGCGGCGGGGCACCATGACGTCTGACCTGCGAAAACACGAACCTGCCCCGGCGACGCGATCGCGGTCGCGGGTTCACCGATCGACACAGTCCGAACACGTCGCGTCCTCGAGCGGGTGGTTCCATCCGGCGTTCACCCGGCGGTCAGCGCTCCGCCGGTCCGTCTTCGCCGATCGGACGCCTCCTGCGTCAAGGGTTGCGCGGTACCCCGAGTTCAAGCGAAAGAGGTCAACCACCATGCGAAAGCGCCTGGGCGTGCTCGCCCTGTCCGGACTCGCCGTACTCAGCGTCACAGGGCTGGCAGGCGCCGCCGAGCCGAGCGCCCAAGATGTGTCGGCGCTGGCGAAGGGCCACGATGGGCCGGTGATCGTCGGACATCGCGGCGCCCCCGGCTACCGCCCGGAGCACACGCTCGCCTCGTATGAGCTCGCCTACCGCCAGGGCGTCGACTGGGTCGACGTCGACCTCGTGCCCACCAAGGACGGCCAGCTGGTCGCCCGGCACGAGAACGAGATCGGCGGGACCACCGATGTCGCGAAGCACCCCGAGTTCGCGAACCGGAAGACGACGAAGGTCATCGACGGCGCGTCGTTCACCGGCTGGTTCACCGAGGACTTCACCCTCGCCGAGCTGAAGACCCTGCGCGCCACCGAGCGGATCCCGCAGCTGCGGCCGAACAACAGGATCTACGACGGCCGCTACCAGATCGCCACCTACCAGGAGGTGCTCGACCTGACGCGCCGGCTGGGCCGCGAACTGCGCCGTGAGCTGGGGACGTACCCGGAGATCAAGCACTCGACGTACTTCTCGTCGATCAAGAACCCGACCGAGCCGAAGCTCGTCGAGCTGATCAAGCGCAACGGGCTCAACCACCCGAAGGCGCCGGTGATCATCCAGTCGTTCGAGGTGTCGAACCTGATCGCGCTTTCGCGTCAGGTGCGGGTGCCGCTGCTGCAGCTGACCTCCGCGACCGGCGCTCCGGCCGACTTCGTCGCGAAGGGCGACCCGCGGACGTACGCCGACCTCGTCACGCCTGCGGGCCTGAAGGAGATCTCGAAGTACGCGGACTACCTGGGCCCAGAGAAGGCGCAGGTCATCCCGGTGGTGAACGGCGCGCTGGGACAGCCGACCAAGCTGGTCGCCGACGCGCACCAGGCCGGGCTGAAGGTCGGGCCGTACACGTTCCGCAACGAGAACAACTTCCTCCCGCAGAACCTGCGCTCGTCGGCGAACCCCGCCGAGTACGGCAACGCGTTCGCCGAGCAGGAGGCGTTCCTCAAGGCGGGCGTCGACGGCTACTTCGCCGACCACCCGGACACGGCGCTGGAGGCTGTGAAGGCTTTCCGGGGGCGCTGAGTTCTCGGGGTCGTGAGTGGCGATTCGGGTTCTAACCCGCTTTACCGCTCACGAGGGCTTGACCGGCTCGGCACCAGTGACCTTGCCCTCCCGAGGTACGTGAAGGACCCCTTCCTTGCGCCTGGCGCAAGGAAGGGGTCCTTCATGTACTCGGCAAGGTGTGAAGGATGCCTTCACGCGCCACTGTTGTGACTGCTGGTGCCTGTGGGGCCAACGTGGTGATGCCCGAGTCCGTGAAGGACTCCTTGAGGGACCCAGAGTCCCTCAAGGAGTCCTTCACGGACCGGGCCTGGCACCAACCCACAGCCGGAACCACGTAGGCACCTAAGACACCCTTGGCTCTAACCCGAATCACCACTCACGACCAACCTGACCCGGGCTCTCTGCTCGCGTCACCGTCCTCGCCCTGCGGCGGCGAGTGCCATGAAAGGTCCTTTCCTTGCAAAATTTGCAAGGAAAGGACCTTTCATGGCGTCCGGAGGGGGTGCGGTCTTGACGGGACCTTGACATCCGCAGGTCGGCGGGCCTAATTTCGGCGGATCTCAATGGTCTGTCCGCATACCTTTTAAGTGGGTGCCCGATGGATGTCTCAGACAAGCAGGCCGAACCCGCCGACGAAGACAGTGCCCGGCTCCACCAGCTCGGCTACGCGCAGGAACTCCGGCGCACGATGTCGACCTTCTCGAACTTCGCTGTCTCCTTCACGATCATCTCGATCCTCTCCGGCTGCCTGACCCTCTACGGGTTCGGCATGAAGACCGGCGGGCCCGCCGCGATGATCTGGGGCTGGCCGCTGGTCGGCCTGTTCGTCATCCTCGTCGGACTGGGCATGGCGGAGGTCTGTTCCAGCTATCCGACCGCGGGCGGCCTCTACTACTGGGCCGCGAAGCTCGCGCCGAGCAACGGCGCGGCGTGGTCGTGGTTCACCGGCTGGTTCAACCTCATCGGGCAGATCGCCGTCACCGCCGGGATCGACTTCGGCGCCGCGCTGTTCCTCAACGCCTTCCTCGACCTGCAGTTCGGCTTCGCGGCGACGCCGGGCCACACGATCCTGCTGCTGGGGATCATCCTCGTGATCCACGGGCTGCTGAACACCTTCGGCGTCAAGATCGTGGCACTGCTGAACAGCATCAGCGTGTGGTGGCATCTGGTGGGCGTGCTGGTGATCGTCGGGGTGCTGATCGTCGTTCCCGAGAAGCACCAGGACGCGTCCTTCGTCTTCGGCGAGTTCGTGAACAAGACCGGCTGGGCTTCACCGGTTTACGTCTTCTTACTGGGGCTCCTCGTCGCGCAGTACACGTTGACCGGCTACGACGCCTCGGCACATATGACCGAGGAGACCAAGAACGCGGCGAAGGCCGGGCCGCGCGGCATCATCAACTCGATCCTCGTCTCACTGGTCGCCGGCTGGGTCCTGCTGATCGGCCTCACGTTCGCCATCCAGGACTACGACGGCGCCGTCGGCTCCGCGACCGGGGTGCCGCCCGCGCAGATCTTCATCGACGCGACCGGCGCGACGACCGGCAAGTTCCTCCTGCTGATCTGTATCGGCGCGCAGCTGTTCTGCGGGATGGCGTCGGTGACCGCGAACTCGCGGATGATCTACGCCTTCGCCCGTGACGGCGCGATCCCGGGTTCGAAGTTCTGGCACCGCATCAACAAGCGCACCCAGACACCGACCAACGCGGTGTGGCTGGCCGCGGGCGGCGCGTTCCTGCTCGCCCTGCCGTATCTGTGGAGCCAAACCGCCTACGCGGCGGTGACCTCGATCGCCGTCGTCGGCCTCTACGTGGCCTATGTGATCCCGGTGTTCCTGCGGGTGCGCAAGGGCGACGACTTCGAACCCGGACCGTGGAACCTCGGCCGTTGGGGCAAGCTCATCGGGACCATCGCGACCGTCTGGGTGTGCTTCATCTTCGTACTGTTCATGCTCCCGCAGGGATCACCGATCACCATCGACAGTTTCAACTACACGCCTATCGCCTTCCTCGTCGTACTCGGTGGTGCGGCGGTGTGGTGGTTCGTCTCGGCCCGCAAGTGGTTCACGGGCCCGAAGGTGCAGGGTTCCGAAGCGGAACTCGCCGCCGTGGAAAGGGAACTCAAGGAGCTGGGGTAGCGGCCTCCCGGGAGCGGCCGGCGCGGACTCCGGTCACCGCGGCCGCTCCCAACGCCCCCACTGCGGCGAAGGCGTAGAAACCCCACGGGTACGCGATTCCGGCGGTCAGCAGCGCGCCGCCGAGGATCGGGCCGCTGATCGCGCCGACGCGGCCGACGCCCGCCGCCCAGCCGATTCCGGTGGCGCGTTGCCAATCCGGGTACGTCTTGCCGATGTAGGCGTAGACGAGCACCTGCGCACTGAACACGAACCCGCCGGTGAGAAACACGGCCACGTACAAACCGACCGCGGGCAGCTTCACGCTCAGCAGGGCCAGGAACAGCGCCGCGCCGAGGAACCAGAAGATCACCGCCGGCCGCACGCCGACCTTGTCCGCCACCCGGCCCGCGACGAGCAGGCCGACGACGCCGCCCAGGTTCAGCGTGAGCAGCAGCCCGAGCGCCGCGCCCAGCGGATAGCCTGCCTGGCGCATGATCTCCGGCAGCCAGGTGTTGAGCCCGTAGACCAGCAGCAGTCCCATGAACGACGTCACCCAGAACGCGATGGTGGCGCGCAGGAGCCCGCCTCGGAACAACCCGCCGACAACTTGTGTCGCCGACTTCTCTTGCGTGTCCCGCACCCGCTCGAAGGATTCGGATTCGGGCAGGTACTTGATCATCAGCGGTACCAGCACGAGCGCCGGCAGCGCGCCCGCGACGAACATCGCACGCCAGCCGAGCGGCTGGATCAGCCAGATGCCGAGCAGGGCGGTGAGCACCGCGCCGACGTGATAGCCGGTCATCACCGTGGTGGTCGCGCTGCTGCCCTTCCCCTTGCGGGCGTACTCGGTGACCAGCGCGATCGCCGTCGGGAGACAACCGCCGAGACCGAGCCCGGCGAGGAAGCGGAACAGCCCGAAGAAGAACGCGGAAGGCGCGATCGCGCAAAGCGCGGTGCACACCGAGAAGGCGGTGACCGCGATGATCAGCGCCTTGCGGCGGCCGATGACGTCGGTGATCGTGCCGATCGCCATCGCGCCGATCATCATGCCGATCAGGCCGAACGTCGAGATCACCGACGCCGTGCCCGGCGTCAGCCCCCAGACGTGGTCACGGAGCAACGCGGGCAGCACCGTGCCCAGGACGACCAGGTCGAATCCGTCGAGCAGTACCGCCGTCCAGGCGAGTGGAACCACCCACGAACGGGCCGCGGCAGTGGGCATGGGGACCTCCAGCTGTGTTCGCAATGCGCACGAGTATGCACAATCCGAACGCTGTGAGCAAGGCCACGGGTACCCTGGATGTCAGGAAAGGGGCGTTCAGGACGAAAATGTCCTGAACGCCCCTTTCCTGACACGGGGTCAACGCTTGACGAGGTCTCCGAGGACGCTCCAGGTACGAAGCCGCTCTTCGCTGTTCCGGATGCCGCTCTGCGTCGCGACCACCTCGGTCGCCCCGGCGTCGAAGTACCGCCGGATCTCGGCCGCGACGGTCTCCTCGTCCCCGGCGATCACCAGCTCACCGGCGGAATCCACGCCCTGGGCGTCGAAGACCGCCCGGTAGGACGGGATGTCGCGGAAGAACGCGTACTGCCGGTCGACCTGGGCGCGGACGGCGTCGGGATCGTCGGTCACGACGACCGGGGCCATCGCGATGATCCGCGGCGCCGGACGGCCGGCGGCTGCCTTGGTGATCTCCGGGACGATGACCTCGGAAAGGGCTTTGGGCCCGGCGAGGAACGGGATCGTGCCGTCGGCGAGTTCGCCGGTGACGCGCAGCGCCTGCCGTCCCATCGCGGCGATGATCACCGGGATGTCCGAAGACCCGGCGACAGAAAGCGAAGCCGCGAAGCCCTTGGCGTGCGCCCGAACAGTCTCGCCTTGGAAGTCGACTTCGCCGCCGTCGAGTACCTGACGGAGGATCGTCAGGTACTCGCGAAGGTGCTTGATCGGCGACGGGTACTCGATGCCGTACGCCGGTTCGAGCCAGTTCTTCGCGCCGGTTCCGAGGCCGAGGACGAACCGGCCCCCGGTGGCGGCCTGCGCCGTCTGCGCGAGACCGGTGATCAGCAACGGATGTCGCGGGTAGATCGGGACGACGCCGGTCCCGACGGTGATTCCCGGGACCGCACGGCCGGCGAGGGCGGCGACGGTGATCGCGTCGTGCTCCATCTGCTGGGAGAACCAGACGGACGTCAGGCCCGCGTCGGCGGCCTGCCGGGTCTGCGTGACGAGTTCATCGACGATGTTGACGGCGTCCGCGGTGTCCCCGGACGGGAGTGCCACTCCGATGGTCATGTTCAACGCCAACCGCGCCGTCGAAAGGATATTTCGCCGTTCACCAGATGAGATCACGCGCGCGGCCGCGCGGGTTGCCGCACCCTGGGCGGCGTCCGACACCTCGATCCTGGAGAGACCCGATGTCGCTGACCGATGTCATCGAAGGAACCAAGACCGCCGTCGACGCCGACCCGCGCAACGCCGCCGTCTCGTTCAGCGTCGCCAACGCGCTGAACCCCGGAACCGCGACGCGGGTGGACGTGCGGGTGCGGGACCACTCGTTCGCCGTCGACGAACCCGCCGCGCTCGGCGGCACCGACACCGCGGCGAACCCGGTCGAATACGCGCTCGCCGCGCTGGGCTCGTGCCAGGTGATCACGTACCAGTTCTGGGCGGCGAAGCTCGGTGTGCCACTCGAAGGTGTGCAGGTGACCGTGGACGGTGACATCGACCTTCACGGATTCTTCGGGTTCTCGGAGACTCGCCCCGGCTTCGGCGATGTGCGGGTCTCGGTGGAGCTGAGCGGGCCCGCGGGGGCGGAGGTCTACGAGGACCTGAAGCGGCAGGTCGACGAGCACTGCCCGGTGCTGGACCTGTTCCGGAACCCGACGCCGGTGAAGACCTCGCTCGCCTGAGACGCCATGAAAGGCCCCTTCATTGCAAAATTTGCAATGAAGGGGCCTTTCATGGCGCGTGTAAGGGGGTCAGACGAACTCGTGACGCACGATCGTCTGCTCCCGGCCCGGTCCGACGCCGATCGCCGAGATCCGCGCGCCCGAGAGCTCTTCGAGCCGCTCGACGTAGGCGCGCGCATTCGCCGGCAGCTCTTCGAAGGTGCGGCAGCCCGAGATGTCCTCGAACCAGCCCGGCAGCTCTTCGTAGATCGGCAGCGCGTGGTGCACGTCGGTCTGCGTCATCGGCATGTCGTAGGTACGGAAGCCGTCGACCTCGTAGCCGACGCACACCGGCACCTTCTCCAGCCCGGACAGCACGTCCAGTTTGGTGAGGAAGTAGTCGGTGATGCCGTTGACCCGCACCGCGTAGCGCGCGATGACGGCGTCGAACCAGCCGGTGCGCCGCGAGCGGCCGGTGGTGACGCCGAACTCGCCGCCCTGTTTGCGCAGGTACTCGCCGGACTCGTCGTCCAGCTCGGTCGGGAACGGGCCGGAGCCGACGCGCGTGGTGTAGGCCTTGAGGATGCCCAGCACGGTGCCGATCTTGCCGGGGCCGATGCCCGAACCCGCGCTCGCGCCGCCGGAGGTCGGGTTCGACGACGTCACGAACGGGTACGTGCCGTGATCGACGTCGAGCAGGGTGCCCTGCGAGCCTTCGAGCAGCACGGTCTCGCCGCGTTCGAGGGCCTGGTTCAGCTGAAGGCGCGTGTCGGCGATGCGGTGCGCGAACTTCTCGCCCGCGGCCAGCACCTCGTCGGCGACCTGGTCGGCGTCGAGCGCCTTGCGGTTGTAGACCTTGACCAGCACCTGGTTCTTGAACTCCAGTGCCGACTCGACCTTCTGCCGGAAGATCTTCTCGTCGAGCAGGTCCTGCACGCGGACGCCGACGCGGGCGATCTTGTCCTGGTAGCAGGGGCCGATGCCGCGGCCGGTGGTGCCGATCTTGCGGCTGCCGAGGTAACGCTCGGTGACCTTATCGATCGCCACGTGGTACGGCATGATCAAGTGCGCGTCGGCGGAGATCAGCAGTTTGCTGGTGTCGACGTCGCGTTCCTCCAGCCCGGCGAGTTCGTCGAGCAGCACGCCCGGGTCGATGACGACGCCGTTGCCGATGACGTTGGTGACGCCCGGCGTGAGGATCCCGGACGGGATCAGGTGGAGGGCGAAGTTCTGCCCGTCGGGAAGGACTACGGTGTGGCCCGCGTTGTTACCGCCTTGGTAACGCACGATCCACTGGACGCGGTCGCCGAGCAGGTCGGTGGCCTTGCCCTTGCCCTCGTCCCCCCATTGGGCCCCGATCAGCACGATGGCCGGCATGTGACACTCCAGGTGTTCGGCGACTTGTGGTTTGGCGCTGGTAAATGCCGGTGCATGAGCGTAACGGAGGGCCTTCGGGTGCGCGGAATAGTGGTGGTCTGTCCCGAGGGCGAGCCCACACTCCCGGAGATCGACGACGTCGAAATGGTGCGCGTTCAGAGCCGCCCTGGCAAGGCGGATATCGACCCCTTGCTGGGGGAACACGATCACCTGGTGGTCGCGGGCACCGACGCGGACCTCGCGGCCGTCGCGCTGCGGCTGTTACGAAAAGAACAGCTCTCGGGCGTGTCGCTCGGATTTGTGCCGTCGTCGCCAGACTCCGACGTCGCCCGTATCTGGAGCCTGCCGACGCAGCCGCTGCGTGCCCTCTCGCTCGCCCTCCGTGGTGAGGTCGATCCGGTGCCGCTGATCCGCGACGACAACGGCGGGGTGCTGGTCGGGCGAGGGGTGCTCGGGATGATCCGCGGGGTGGCCTACTGCGACGAGCACACCGTCCTGCGCGGGCCCGCGCGCTCGATCGAGGTCGAGCCGGACGCGAGCGGGCCGGGGCTGATGGTCCGGGTGACCAAGGGGACGCTGTTCAAACGGCCTTCGACGCAGTACGCGCGGGCGTTCCAGCTCGGCTGCATTCCGACCCAGCCGAGCAGCGACGGCGTCGTCCATCCACGCGCGATGAGCCGCTGGACCTGGTATCGGCACACCGAGGACCTCCGGCTGGTCCGCGGCCTGGACTAGGCCGTGTCCGGTAAGTCATGTTCGCGGTCTTCGCGCCCAGGCGGTCCCTGACGGCACGGGCGGGCGCGGCCGAGTACGACCCGGTACGAGGCCGATCCGCCCGCACCGTCAGGAACCACCTGGATCACGAAGCCCATCGAACAGACTCACCGGACACGGCCTAGGCCGTTCGGCTCAGAACCATCAGCTGGACTTTCCGAAAATTTTTCGGCGGCGTACACCGGGTCCTACCTGCTCGTGACACCCTCCGTTCACGAATAGCCAGCAGAGTGTCATCCGATGGTGTTGCGTGGGTCATATCCGTCCCGCATGGTGACCAGGTCCCCAAACCTGACACGGAGGCGGCAATATGCCAACCGCGCTTGCTGTTCGTCGCTCCTTCACTGTTCTCGCCGTCTCGGCGATCGTCTCGGCAGGCGTCGTCGGCGTCGCCGAAGCGACGCCCCCGGGCATCCCCTCGGCCGACACCGCCAAGACCCAGCTCGCCGCGCTGACCGTCAAGCCGGACGGTTCGTCGACCGGGTACAGCCGCGACAAGTTCCCGCACTGGTCCGATCAGGGCAACAGCTGCAACACCCGTGAGGTCGTGCTGAAGCGGGACGGCACGAACGTCCAGCAGGACAGCAGCTGCGCCGCCGTCTCCGGCAGCTGGTTCAGCCCGTACGACGGCGCCACCTGGACCGCGGCGTCCGATGTGGACATCGACCACGTCGTGCCGCTGTCCGCCGCGTGGCGCACCGGGGCGTCGTCGTGGACCACCTCGCAGCGGCAGGCGTTCGCGAACGACCTCAGCGCGCCGCAGCTGATCGCCGTCACCGACAACGTCAACCAGGAGAAGGGCGACAAGTCGCCGGACGCCTGGAAGCCGCCGACCGTCGGCTACTGGTGCACCTACGCGAAGATGTGGACCACGGTGAAGTACAAGTACAAGCTCTCCATCAAGTCGGCGGAGAAGACCGCGCTGACGGACATGCTCAACCGCTGCTAGACCCCGTAAGTACATGAAGGCCCCCTTCCTTGCGCCTAGGTACATGAAGGGGGCCTTCACGTACTTTCAGTGCTGTCAAGCGGAAAGGTGGGACGTTTCGCGGGCTGGGAGCCGGACTCAGTATGTGGGCGGTCCTCAAGGTCGTGATTAGCGTGAATCGGGTAGGCGCAAGCAAAAGCGCCCCCCGTTCCCCGCTGGAGGCCACCCGGTGTCCCGTACCGCCGCCACTTCTTTACTCGCGCTCACCGCACTTTTCGTCACAGCCTGCTCTTCCGCGGGCGGTTCGACGGGTGCCGACGCCGGGCCGCCCAAACCCGGCGGCACGTTGCGCCTCGGGATCTCGTCGAGTCCGGACTGTGTCGATCCGCAGCAGGTCGGCACCAACGCTTCGCTCAACGTCGGCCGTCAGCTGGTCGATTCGCTGACCGACCAGGACCCGGCCACCGGTGAGATCAAGCCGTGGCTGGCCGAAAGGTGGGAGAGCAACGCGGATTCGACCGCGTTCACCTTCCACCTGCGCGACGGCGCGACCTTCTCCGACGGCAGCCCTGTCGACGCCGCCGCGGTCAAGACAAGCTTCGACGCGGTCAAGACACTCGGCCCGAAATCGCAGCTCGGCTCCGGCTATCTGGCCGTCTACAAGGGAACGACGGTAGTCGACCCGAAGACGGTCAAGATCGGGTTCTCCGTTCCCAGCGCCCAGTTCCTCCAGGCCAGCTCGACTATGTCGCTCGGCGTACTCGCGCCCGCCGCGTACCGGAAGACCGCCGATCAGCGCTGCCAGGGCGACGGACTGATCGGCTCGGGCCCGTTCGTCTTCGAAAGCCTCAAGCAGAACCAGGAAATCGTCCTGGCCAAACGCAAGGGCTACCACTGGGGTTCGTCGCTGTTCAAGCACCAGGGCGAGGCGTACCTCGACAAGATCGCCTACAAGATCGTGCCGGAACCCGGCGTGCGCACCGGAAGTCTCGCTTCCGCGCAGCTCGACGCCATCACCGACGTCCAGCCCGTCGACGAACCGCAGTTCACCGGCGACGGGTTCACCGAGCCCACCCGCCCGAATCCCGGTGTGGTGTTCAACCTGCACGCCAACGTCACGAAGGGCGTGCTCATCGACGAGAAGGTCCGCCAGGCGGTGGTCAAGGGCATCAACCGGCCCGAGGTCACGAACACCGTGCTGACACCGAACTACAAACCCGCCACCAGCATTCTCGGCTCGGCGACGCCGTTCTACACCGACCTGTCGTCGCTGCTCGCCTACGATCCCGCCGGGGCGACGTCGTTGCTGGAGAGCGCGGGCTGGCTGCCCGGCCCCGACGGGATCCGGACGAAGAACCGGCAGCGGCTGACCGCCAAGGTCGTCTTCTCCCTGGTGTTCAACCAGAACAAGAGCGTTCTCGAACTCGTCCAGCAGCAACTGCGGAAGATCGGCTTCGACCTTCAGATCGAGCAACGCACGACGGCCGAAAGCGTGCAGATCACGCAAAGCGGGAACTACGAGTACCTCTGGTACAACACCACCCGCGCGGATCCGGACATCCTGCGCAACCTGTTCTCCACCAAGGCGAACAACCGCAGCAAGCTGCCCGCGGAGAACCCGGTCGACGCGCCGCTCGACGCCCAGTCGTCCACTGTGGACCCCGCCAAGCGGAAGCCCGCGGCCGAGGCGGCCCAGCGTGCGATCATCGAGCGCGGCTACTCGGCTCCGGTGTTCGAGCTGACCCAGGTGCTGGCGCACGGGCCGAACGCGCACGGCGTCGGTTTCGAGGCGTCGTCCCGGTTGCAGCTGTTCGACGCCTGGGTGTCGGGCTCGTGAGGCGGTACCTGCTCCGGCGGATCCTGCAGGCGGTCTTCGTCCTGTGGGCCGCGTTCACCGTGTCGTTCGTGATCCTCTACCTCCTGCCGGGTGACGCGGTCAGCGCGAAGCTCGGCGGGGGCGAGGCCGGGCTTTCCGTGACACCGGAACAACTGGCCGCGGCGAAGACGGAGTACGGATTCGACGACCCGCTACCACTCCAGTACGGAAAACGACTGCTCGCCGCGCTGCAAGGCGACTTCGGCCGCTCGATCGCCACCGGGGACGACGCCACGAACATGGTCGTCTCCGCCCTGCCACCGACGCTCGCGGTGACCGGATTCGCGCTGGTGCTGGCGATCCTGTTCGGGGGCGGGATCGCGATCGCGGGCACCGTCACCCGGCATCGCCGGCTGGGCAACCTCCTGCTCGCGTTGCCACCGCTGGGGATCTCACTGCCGTCGTTCTGGGTCGGCTTGGTGCTCATCCAGTTCTTTTCCTTCCGGCTCAAGCTGCTACCCGCGCTGGGCTCGAACGGCTTCGAGTCGCTGATCCTGCCCGCGATCACCCTCGCCATCCCGACCGGCGCGATCATCGGGCAGGTGCTGGCGAAGAGCCTCCGCACGCAACTCGCCGAGCCCTACGCCGAGATCGCGCTGGCCAAAGGGGCGAGCCGGTCGAGAGTCCACTTCGGACATCTCCTGCGCAACGCGGCGGTGCCCACGCTGACCATCGCCGGAGTGGTCGCGGGCAACCTGATCGCGGGTTCGGTGATCACCGAGACAGTGTTCTCCCGTGACGGCCTCGGGCGCGTGACGTCGTCGGCGGTCACCGCGCAGGACATCCCGGTGGTGCAAGCGGTGATCGTGCTCGCCGCGCTGGTGTTCGTCGGCATCAACCTGCTCGTCGACCTCGTTTATCCGCTGCTGGACCCGCGGATCCGACACCGGGGGACGGCCGATGCCTGACGTTCTCGTGCACACCAGGCGACCGGGCCTGCTCCTCGCGATCGCCGTCCTGGCCTTCGCTCTGCTGGCGGCGCTCGTCCCGGGCCTCTTCACCGGGCAGGACCCGCTCGCCGGTGTCCCCGCCGAGAAGATGCAGGGCCCTTCGCTCGGCCACCTCTTCGGCACCGACGAAACCGGGCGGGACATCTTCGCGCGAGTGGTGCATGGCGCCGCGCTTTCGTTGCAGGCGACGGTGATCGCCGTCGTCGTCGCGCTCGTCGCCGGTTCCGCGCTCGGCCTGCTCGCCGGATTCCGGGGCGGCGCCCTCGATTCGGCGATCATGCGCTGCGTCGACGTCCTGCTGGCGATTCCCTCGATCCTGCTGTCGCTGGCGCTGGTCACGGCGCTCGGCTTCGGTACGACCAACGTCGCGATCGCCGTCGGTGTCGCGAATCTCGCGCAGTTCGCCCGGCTGATGCGCGCCGAAGTGCTGCGTGTCCGCAGTGGCGTGTTCGTCGAGGCCGCCCGCGCGGGAGGCGTCCGCTGGACCGGGGTGCTCGGACGGCATGTGCTGCCCAACGCGCTCGGCCCGGTGCTCGCGCTCGCGACGCTCACCTTCGGCACCGCCGTACTGGAGGTGTCCGCGCTGAGCTTCCTCGGCTACGGCGCCACCCCGCCGACCCCGGAATGGGGCTCGCTCGTGGCGGGCGGGCGCGGCTTCCTCGCCACCGCCTGGTGGATGACGACCTTCCCCGGACTCACCGTCGCGGCCGTGGTGCTGTCCGCGAACCGGCTGTCCCGAGCCATCGAAGGAGACGTGCGATGAGCGACCTGCTGACCATCCGCGACCTGGCGGTTTCCTACAAGTCCGTCCCCGCCGTGGATGGCGTCTCGCTATCTGTCCACAAGGGACAGATCGTCGCGGTGGTCGGCGAGTCCGGCTCCGGCAAGAGCACGACGGCGCACGCGGCCATCGGCCTGCTGCCGCGCGGCGGGCGGATCGAGCGCGGCGAGATCACCTTCGACGGCCGGGATCTCACGAAACTCTCCGACCGCGCTTGGCGTTCCGTGCGCGGCCGCGAGATCGCGCTGGTCCCCCAGGATCCGACGGTTTCGCTCAATCCCGTGCACCGGATCGGCGATCAGGTCGCGGAAGTGCTGCTGATCCACGGCCTTGCGGACAAACGAACCGCCGGCGCGGAGGCGGTGAAGCTACTGCGCAAGGCCGGGATCGCGGATCCGGAGGCGCGGGCGCGGCAGTATCCGCACGAGCTGTCCGGCGGGCTGCGCCAGCGTGCGCTGATCGCCGCCGCGCTGGCCGGACGGCCGAAACTCGTCATCGCCGACGAGCCGACCAGCGCGCTCGACGTCACCGTGCAGCGGCAGATCCTCGACCACCTCGAAGAACTCGCCTCCGAGGCGGGCACCGCCGTCCTGCTGATCACGCACGACCTCGGCGTCGCGTCCGATCGGGCGTCGCGGATCGTGGTGCTGTCCCAGGGGGCCGTGGTCGAGGAAGGAACGACCGGCGAGATCCTCGCCGCACCAACCCAGAAGTACACGCGGGATCTGCTCGCCGCCGCGCCGAGCCTGTCCGACACCCCGTCGCGCGAGCCGAAACCGCCGTCGTCCGACGTCCTGGTCTCGGTCCGCGGCCTCGGCAAGACCTTCGGGACCGTCCGCGCCGTGGACGGCGTTTCGTTCGACATCGCCCGTGGCCGGACGCTCGCGCTGGTCGGCGAGTCCGGTTCGGGCAAGTCGACCACCGCGCGGATGATCCTGCGGCTGGAGACGCCGACCGACGGCGTCGTCGAGTTCGACGGCGAGGACATCACGGCGCTGCGCGGCGAAGAACTGCGACGGCTGCGGCGCCGGTTCCAGCTGGTGTACCAGAACCCGTACGCGTCGCTGAACCCCAAGTTCAGCATCGAAGACGTCATCTCCGAGCCGCTGCGGGCGTTCGGTGTCGGCACGAAAGCGGAACGCCGGGCACGGGCGGCGGAACTCGTCGACCAGGTCGCGCTGCCGTCTTCGGTGCTGAAGCGCAAACCCGCCGAACTGTCCGGCGGGCAACGGCAACGGGCGGCCATCGCGCGGGCGCTCGCGCTGCGTCCCGAGCTGATCGTCGCGGACGAACCCGTCTCCGCGCTGGACGTCTCGGTGCAGGCGCAGATCCTGCGGCTGCTCGCCGGCCTTCAGGACGAACTCGGGCTGACGTATTTGTTCATCTCGCATGATCTCGCCGTGGTCCGGCAGATCGCGGACACCGTCGGCGTGCTCCGCGGCGGCGAACTCGTCGAACTCGGCCCCGCTCAGGACGTCCTCGAACGGCCGGGTGCGGACTACACCCGCGAGCTGCTCGCCGCCATTCCGGGCCGGAAACCGTTGGAGGCACGATGAAATTCGGGCTCTTCTCCCTCGTCGCGAATCATCCCGACCCGGCGACCGGCGAGACACCGACCCAGCACGAACGACTGCGCCGAGTCGTCGACGAAGCTGTCTTCGCCGAAGAACTAGGCTTCGACGCGTACGGCGTCGGCGAACGGCACGGCGAGCCGTTCCTCTCCTCGGCGCCGCCGGTGATCCTGGCCGCCGTGGCCGAACGCACCCGTCGCGTCCGGCTGCTGACCACCTTGACCGTGATCAGCGTGCTCGACCCGGTCCGCGTCGCCGAGGACTACGCGACGCTCGACCAGCTTTCCGGCGGCCGGCTGGACCTCATGATCGGGAAGGGCAACGATCCCCGGCACTTCCCGCTGTTCGGCCTCGAAGAGGAACGGCAATGGGAGTACCAGGCGGAGAAGTTCGCCCTGCTGCGCAGGCTGTTCCTGGAGGAAGGCGTGACTTGGGAGGGCGAATTCCGCGCGCCGCTGACCGCCGTTACGACGCAACCGCGGCCGTTCCACGCGCGGCCGCGGATCTGGCACGGGAGCGCGTCGAGCACCGAGTCGACCGAGCTGGCGGCGAAGTTCGGCGACCCGCTGTTCACCGCGAACGGCTTCCATCCCAAGAAGAAGTACGCGGACCTGATCGGCCACTACCGGCGGCGGTGGGCGGATCACGGCCACGATCCGGCGGACGCGCTCGTCGGTTCCGGCGCGGGCGGGCTGTACGTCGCGAAGACCTCGCAGGAGGCGCTGGACGGCTACCGGCCGCACTTCGAGGCGCTGATGAAGACACCCGCGTATCAGCACAACAAGTCGGAGTTCACCACGTTGGAGGACAAGATCGCCAACGGTTCCGCGCTGGTCGGAAGTCCGGAGCAGGTCATCGACAAGATCGGCGACTACCACGCTTCCTTCGGGCACGAGGTGCAGGCGGTCTCAGTGGACGGCCTGAAATCCGAGGAGGCACGGAAAGTCCTGGAGCTCTTCGCCTCCGACGTCATCCCGATCGTGCGGAAAGAGCTGCCCTCGCGGGTGTGGGAGGACGGTTTTGAGGGGTAAGTCGAAGGTGTCGGGTCTCGGGGATTCGGTCGCGGCCGTGAGGCGACTGTGTTGCGAAAGCCACTTTCGCAACCTCAGGCGTCGCGAAGGTGGCTTTCGCGACGCATCTCGACCACGGGTGTCAACGACGGTGCCGGTGTTGCGAAAGCCACTTTCGCAACGTTGAAGGTTGCGAAAGTGGCTTTCGCAACCTGCCACCATGCCCGCGCCTTCGGAGGCCGCCCGAGGGCCGGAGGAGGTCGCGGGTCTTGCGTGATCGAAGCCGGACTTCGCGTGATTGGAGGCGACACTCGCGTGATTGGAGGCGACACTCGCGTGATTGGAGGCGACACTCGCGTGACACGCCTCCGTCCCCATCATTCACGAGACGGCCAGCCGCAGGATCTCCCGCGCCACGATGTCGTTCTGCCGGAAGGGAATCGCGTTGGTCCGCGGCCGCGTGAACGCCCCGGCGGACCGCGCGGACGTATGCGGCCCGAGCGCGAACCGGCGCGGATGCGGGCAGCCCTCGCCGTCGAGCATCCGGCCGTCGGAGACGCGGGTGTGGATGCGGCCGGCGAGCAGCCGGTCGCCGGTGACCGGGTCGACCACGGCTTCCTCGCCGAGCGCGCCACTGTCGCGCAACTGTCGCAAAAGGACATCGGACGCCCGGGTGATGCTCGGCTCGGGCAACCGCGCCTCGACGAGTGTCCGCGCCTCGGTCTCGCCGGGGAAGCTCGCGCCGGTAGCGACGAACGACCGGCGTTCCTCGTCGGCCGAAATCCGCATTTCGGCGCCCAGGAAGGAGACGAGGCCAGCTTCCTGGAGTGCGAGCAGTTCTTCGAGGCGCCGCGGAGGCGGCCCGCTGGCGAAGTACGAGAAGAAACCGAGGAACCATCCGTCCAAATCGGACAGTTGCGAGGCCGCGTCGAGCCGCCCGGTCTGAATCAGCGCGGGAAGCTGGCCCATCACCGACAGCAGCGCCATGAACGCACCCAGATCCGCGCTGTACTCCGAGTCCGACCGGCGGCTCAGGTCCGCTTCGACGTACTCGCGCAGTTCCTTGCCGTACTCCTCGGCGGTGCCGAATTCGGCGCCCGCCATCGGCCGGTCGAGCCGGTCCAGGTCGAGCCGGTCGTCCTGCGCCGGGACCGCACGCGCCACCAGCGCGGCGAGTTCGTCCGGCGCCGCGTCCGCGAAAGCGTCGGCGAAGACGGCGAAGTCCATGCGCACCCGTTCGGGATGGGCGGTGAACAGTTCGCTGTAGTACGCCCAGGCGATCTCCTTCGAGATCAGCGGCCAGACGTCGTGGCGGAAGTCGATCCGGCCGGGTACGGCGCAAAGCCTTTCGATGGCGTAGGCGTCGAAGAACCTCGGCAGTCGCAACGGTTTCCCGCGCGGGCGGTAGCCGATTTTCGCGTGGTACGGCACTCCGCGACGCGAACCGATGTGCAGCACGGGCTCTGCGCCGCTGGGGTGGTACTTCAGCCCACCGCACGCCTGCTCCTCGAAACGGCCGCCGCGGCCCTCGGTCAGCAGCAGCATCAGATCCACGAACGCGAGGCCGAATCCGCGTACCAGCACGGTTTCCCCCGGTCCGATCGCCGAATAGCCGACGTCCGCGGTGTAGCCGGCCGGGTAGTACGCGAGGTCGTGGCGGGCGGCGAAGTCCGCGAGTGCGGTCTCGCGTTCGTCCGGTTCCGCGTCGAGATGCCCGACGGTGAACAGGACCGCGTCCACTTCGAGGGGTTCCGCGCGATCCTCCAGCCAGAGCGACTGCGGCTCGCCGTCTTCGAGCCGCACCGCGCGGGTCCGGTGCTCGACGACCTCGATCCCGCCCGGGAGTTCGGCCAGGACCTTGCGGTGGAACCAGGTGAGGTACGCGCTCTGCAACCGTCGCGTCGGGAAGTGATCGCTTTGCAGCGCCTCGAGTTCGGCGCGCAGGCTGTCGTCGACCTCAGCGTCGAGGGCGCCCGCCCGAACCAGCCGCGCCCACTCGATCAGCGAGGGCCCCGGCCGGATCGGGCCGTCGACCTTCACGGTGTCGTCGGTGAAGACCGTGACGTCCTCGGGCATGGAGTTCATCCGCAGCAGCGGCGACTGCTCGAACCGCCAGACCCGTCCCGCCCCGGCGGGGAAGGGGTCGATGAGATGCACCACCAGACGACGTCCTCCGAGCAGTTCGGCGGCGTTCGCGCCGAGCCGTTCGAGCACGCCCACTCCGCGCGGACCGGCACCGACCACCGCGAGCACGTAGGGACGCTCTGCGGTACTCACGAGGCCGAAGCTACGCCCGGATTCCGGGGCACGTTCGGCTTCTCAAAGAGCGGAACCGTCGCGCGGAGGGCCCGAAAGGGAAGACTGAGCCGTTCACTCCTCCGGACGCGGGCCGCTCAACCATTCGGCCCAGCGTTTCGGCTGCGCTCCGTGGCGATCGAACACCTGCCGCGCGGGCTCGTCCGGCCCGTCTCGACCACACGGGGATTCCGGCCCCTGACGAGGCGGCCACATCCGGATTTCACCGGCCGAAGGCACGAAAAGGGCGAAAGCCGCAGGTCTAGACCTCGGTACCGGCCATCGGGACATCTTCGCGAACGATCGCTCGTCCACGAAAAAGATCTCCAACTCCAGAAACCCGGCGAAAGAACCTAGCCAATCACCAACAGTCAGGAGACACTTACGTGAACGAATGACGCTTCGTGACGAGCTCGTGACCGCGTTACTCTCGGTCACGAGTTTGTCGCGTAATAAGGACCCTATTGGGGGCAACATGGCTTCGGCCGGACGGGTCACTTACCGAGAAGTGTTCGGGGTAGCCGAGTTCCGTTCGCTCTGGTTCGCCGAGCTGTTCTCGATCTTCGGCGATCAACTCGCCAGGGTCGCCCTCTCCGTCCTCGTCTTCACCGAAACCCGCTCCGCGACCCTGACCGGTCTCACCTACGCGCTGACGTACGCCCCTTCGCTGCTCGGCGGAATCTTCCTCACCGGGTTCGCGGACCGGTTCCCCCGGCGAACCGTGATGGTGGTCGTGGACCTGTTACGGGCGGCGCTGATCGCGCTGGTCGCGGTCCCGGTGCTGCCGTTCTGGGTCCTGTGCGTCCTCGTCGGCGCCGTCTCGCTGCTGAACCCGCCGTTCAAAGCGGCGCAGCTGGCCTTGCTGCCCCAGATCCTCGAAGGCGATCGCTTCGTCGTCGGCATGGCGATCCGCAGCATGACCGTCCAATCGGCACAGCTGGCCGGATTCGCGGGCGGCGGCCTTCTGCTGACCGCACTCGAACCCCACATCGCCCTCGCGCTGGACGCGGTCACCTTTTTGATCTCGGCGCTGTTCGTCCGGTTCGGGCTGAAGTCACGTCCGGCCGCGGCCACCGGCGAGAAGCGCAAGTCGTTCTTCGCGTCGATCGGCTCGGGCGGGAAGATCGTCTTCGCCAGCTCCGGGCTGCGCTCGCTGCTGTTGTTCACCTGGCTGATGGGCCTGCTGCCGGTGTACGAGGGCATCGCGGCGCCGTACGTCGCCTCGTCGGGCGGCGGCCCCGAGATCATCGGCCTGTTGCTGGCCGCCGATCCGATCGGCAGCGTGATCGGGGCGTTCATCTACTCGCGCTGGGTGCCGGCACACCTCCGGCCGAAGCTGATCGGGCCGCTTTCGGCGCTGACGGCGGTCCCGCTGCTGCTGTGCTTCCTGCAGCCGGGTCCGCTGTCGTCGATCGTGTTGTTCGTGTTCTGCGGCGCCTTCGGCACCGTGGCGCTGATGCAGGCGACCGCCTCACTGACACTGGCCGTGCCGGACGAGAGCCGGGCACAGGTCATGGGCCTCTCGAACACCGGCCTGACCACGACGATGGGCGTGAGTCCCCTGCTCGGCGGCATCCTGGCCGATCAGGTGGGCCCGCAGTCGACTGTCGGCGTCTTCGGGCTTGCGGGATTGATACTGACCGTCCCGCTGGCCCTGAGCTGGTGGCGGACCCTCAGCCGCGACCCCGAACGATGGCAGGAGAAAGACGCCGCACGCGCAGAACATTGAGGTGTTCCGCGCGCCGGCCCGATCGCGCGGACGTCTGGCGCGCGCCCCAGTTCACTGATCCCTACCGGCCATCGCTGGCACCTTTCCCTCGACCTCTCAGAGAAAAGTACACACCTAGGGAGCTTGTCGACAGCCCGCAAGTCGGTAGAAGCTGTCCGTAAGTAGGGGGTTTCGGAGAATGACGCAAGAGTCAGGGGGAAAGATGATCACATCGGAGGAACACGCTGGACATCGTTCGGCTCTCACGGTAGCGACGTGGGAGCTGTGGAAGAGGCCTCGACACTGGATCGCCTACACCGGGCTGTCCGTCGCGACGATGCTGGCACTGACGGGGGTCTTCGCCGCATCCATCGCCATCACGTCTTCGCAGGTCCTGCTGTGTTTCCTGCTCGCCGGACTCGCCATCGCGCACACCGAGGCGACCCGCCGGATCGAGCGGCAGCGACGCAGCATGAGCGTCACCCCGCACATCAACATGACCTCGGTCTGGGTGCTACCCGGTGCGATTCTGCTTCCGCCGCAGTTGACGGCGCTTCTCGTAACCGTCATCTATCTCCACCTCGGATACCGCAGTTGGGCGGGCCTCCGCACGGTCAACCCCCATCGAACTGTGGCGAACGCCACATCGATGACGCTGACCGCGTTCGCCGCCTGGGCGGCCGTACAGGTCGTCGGCGCCGACGCGGCGTCGGTGACGTCGATCTGTGCCGCGAGCCTCGCCTTCTTCCTGATGAACGCCGTCTTCACCGGTACCGGCCTGTACTTCGCGGCGCCTGACAAGGCGACGATCCAGGCGCTCCTCGGCTCTTGGGACGACAACATCCTCGAAGCCTCGACGGTCTGCATCGGCGCGCTGGTGCTCGCCGTCATGCCGCATCAGCCGGTGCTGGTGCTGCTCGTCTTCCTGCCGCTGTACCTGCTGCAGCGTTCGGTGCTGATCAAGCAGCTGGAAGAACTCGCCACCACCGATCAGAAGACCCAGCTGCTCAACGCCACGACCTGGCAGCAGGGCGCCATCCGCGAGGTCGCCCGCGCCGAACGCGAAAACGGCCAGTTCGGCACGCTGATGATCGACCTCGACCACTTCAAGAGCATCAACGACACCTACGGCCACCTGGCGGGCGACGACGTGCTCAAGGGGGTCGCGGCGCTGGTCAAGGCCGAAACGCGCACGCAGGACCTCGCCGGCCGCTTCGGCGGTGAGGAGTTCGTCGTGCTCCTGACATCGTCGTCGAAGCAGGAGTCCGTCGCGGTCGCCGAGCGGATCCGGCAGCGGATCAGCGAAATGGTCATCAAGACCCAGGACAACGAGGGCAATCCCGTGGTCATCGAGCAGCGGACGGCGTCGGTCGGCGTCGCGAACTTCCCGCTCGACGGCCGGACGATGGACGAGGTCATGGCCTCGGCCGACGCTTCCGTCTACGCGGCGAAACGCAACGGCCGGAACCGGGTCGTCTCCTCACCGGACCTGGCGGCGGTCGCCGAAGTGGCTGGAAAGTCTCTGGAGGCCGTCGCGGCCTAGCGCAACCGCTCCATCACGTCCGCGGCCGCGGTCCGAAGGCGGACCACGCCCCCGACGGTGAATTCGGTGAGCAGGTCGATGAGCGCGTCCGCGTCGGGCGGCTCACCGTCCCAGCTCGCCTGGACGAGTGCCTCGGTCATCGCGAAGAACAGCGTGACCAGGGCCTTGTCCGCGCGGCCGGAATCGACCCCGTGGCTGGCCCAGCGCTGCCTGCTCGCCTCGGTGTAGACCCGCGCGAGCCGCTCACGGAGCCGGGTGAGGGCGGGGTCGCCCATGCGCTCGGCCTCGCGCAGCACGGGGAACGCCTCGGGATTCGCCGCGACGAAGGCGAACATGTTGGCGTAGTTGCCGCGCGCCCAGGAGCGGAGCTCCGGCTGTGAGAGATCGATGGCCGGCGCGCCGATCGCCTCGAAGGCCCGCTCCTCGATATCCGCCACGACCTGGGAGAACAGTGTCGTGCGGTCGCCGAACTGCTCGTAGACGGCCTGCCGGGAAACGCCCGCGCGCCGGGCGATCTGCTCGATCGTCGCGGCCTGCGCGCCGTGCACCGCGAAGACCCCGGCAGCCGCACTCAGCACCCGTGCGCGTTGCTCGCCGAGCGGGAGTTTGCGGGGTCGCCCTCTCGGCGCCGGACTTGACATTGTGCGCCACCTCACTGACTCTCTTTTTCGACACGTCTGTCGAAAATGTTTGTGCTCAACGAGGAGCAAGCATGCGTCCAGGATCCCGGCGCGGTGTGTCCGCCGCCGTCTCAGCGGCCACCATCGCGGCCCTGCTGACCTTCGGGGCACAGCAGGCCAACGCCGCACCGTCCTTCTACGACCCCCCGTCGCCACTGCCCGCGGGTGCTCCCGGCGACATCATCCGGCACGAACCGGCCACCTTCTACGTCGATCCCGTGAAACTCATCAAGGCCGACGCCGATGTCCAGCGGATCATGTACCGCAGCACCGACACGCACGGCAAAGCCAACGCCGTGACCGGCACCGTCCTGACCCCGAAGAAGGCGTGGACCGGCGCGGGCGAGCGGCCGGTCATCGGCTACGCGGCCGGGACGCAGGGTGTCGGCGACCAGTGCGCGCCGTCGAAAGCCCTCGCCGCGGGCATGGAGTACGAAGGCCCCTTCATCGCCGGACTGCTGCTTCGTGGCTACGGCGTCGTCGTCACCGACTACGAAGGCCTCGGCACCCCCGGCGTCCACACGTACGTCAACCGTGCCGCCGAAGGCAACGCCGTCCTCGACTCGATCCGCGCGGCGCAGCGCCTGCCCGAAGCGAACCTGCCGGACAACGGCCCCGTCGCGACCGCGGGCTACTCGCAGGGCGGCGGCGCGTCGGCGTCGGCCGCCGAATTGCAGCCGTCGTACGCACCCGAACTCAAACTGAAGGGCTCGTACGCGGGCGCCGTCCCGGCCGACCTGGCCGAGGTCGGCGAGAACATCGACGGGCACTACGCCTTCGGATTCCTCGGATTCACGCTGGTCAGCATGGACGCGGCCTATCCGGAGCTGAACATCCCCGCCCTGCTGAACGCGAAGGGCGTCGAAGCGTTCGAGAAGGTCAAGCAGGAGTGCACCGCGGACGCGATCTTCGCGCACGCGTTCACGCAGTCGAAGGATCTGACCAAGGACGGCAGGCCACTGACCGCGTACCTCGGCGAAGAGCCGTTCAAGACGCGCGTCGGCGAACAGCTCATCGGGGCGCGGAAGCCGGGTGTGCCGACGCTGGTCGTCCACAGCGCTCTCGACGACATCGTCCCCTACGCGCAGGGGCGGACCATGGCGCGCTCGTGGTGTGCGAAGGGCGCGAAGGTGCAGTTCTCGACTTCGCTGGTTCCTACGCACGTCGGCGGAGCCATCAGGGCTTTCCCGGAGGCTTTCGCTTGGCTTGAGGGACGCTTCGCGGGGCTGCCTGCCGTGGGGAACTGCGGGCTGTTCTAGGGGTCACCAAGTGCTATGAAGGACGCTTTCATTGCAAATTTTGCAATGAAAGCGTCCTTCATAGCGCGCTACTTGAGGCCGGTGGCTTCCGCGGCGGCGGGGTCCGAGTCACCGAGGAACGTCCGGCACCGGTCGTACTCCTCGGTCTCGCCGATCTTGCCGGCGGCCTTGCCGAGGACGGCGAGGGAACGCAGGAAGCCCTGGTTCGGGCGGTGCGACCACGGCACCGGACCGTGTCCCTTCCAGCCGGCGCGGCGGAGCTGGTCGAGGCCGCGGTGGTAGCCGGTTCGGGCGTACGCGTACGCGGCGACGGTCTCGCCGGCTTCCAGGGCCCTCTCGGCGAGGGCGGCCCACGCTTCGCTGTAGTCGGGGTGCTCGGCGGCGACGGCGGTCGGGTCGGTCCCGGCGTCCAGCGCCGCCTGCGCGGCGGTGTGCTCGGGGAGATGCGTCGGCTGGGGGCCGAGGAGGTTCGTCATACGGGCCATTGTGCCGACCCCGTGCGACTAGAAGAACAGGCTCCCGAGAATGCCCCCACCGGCCAGCACCAGAGCGGCGACGAGGACCGCCGCGACGAGTCGTTTCGGCATCATGGCGGCACACCTTGCCCTGTTCCGCACGCCGACCGCAAATCCGCCACCCCTACGGGTGAACCCCGATTTTGGACCCCGAATGCCCGTCTCGTGACCTGGAGCAGGGAAGATATCCGCATGACAAAGGCGACAGAAGTGACCGGGGACCTTTCGCCGGGTGTCATCCCCCGCAGCCCCATCGCCAAGACGAGGCTGTTCTTCCAGCTCCACTGGCACCGCGGCGCACCGGGGCAGGCGACGCCGGACTGGGTGCTGAACTTCTGCTACTCGATGTGGCTGGCGGCGTTCGCCTTCAAGATGGTGGGCTCGTCGTGGGACATGTCGTGGCATTTCATGTGGTTGCGGGACGACCTCGCCCCGCCGCACCTGATCAACACCGTCGGCACGGTGATCATCATGGTGCTGGTGGCGATCCACAGCTACACCGGGATGGGCGCCGATCGGCGTTCGCTCCGGTTGATGCAGATCGGGCTCGTGGTCTTCCTCATCGCGGCGCCGCTGGACGTCATCAACCACCGCGTCAACGGTCTCGACCTGACCGCGTGGAGCCCGTCGCACATGATGCTCTACATCGGCACGGGCATCATGCAGGCCGGCGTGATCATGGGCTGGCTGAAGTACGCCAAGCCCGGCCGGACGCGCACCGGTGTCCTGATCGGACTGTGGGTCTTCTTCCTGGAGAACACGTTCTTCCCGAACGGCCAGCAGGAGTACGGCATCCTCGGCCTGCGCGCCTGGGAACGCGGCACTCCCGAGGCCGAGCCGGAACTGCTGAACTTCGCCGCCGGCCAGATCGGGCATCCGGTCGACCAGGTGGCCGTCGAGTACTTCACGATGCCGATCGACGACTGGGTGTACCCGCTCTGGGGTATCGGCGTGATGGCCCTGATCTTCGCACTGGCGCGGTACACGACCGGCTTCCGCTGGGCGGGGACGACCGTCGCCGCGGCGTACCTCGGCTACCGGCTGGTGATGTGGCCGCTGCTGCTCGGGATGGGCTTCCCGATCTCGACCGTGCCGTTCTACCTGCTGGCCGTCGGCCTCGCCGTCGACCTGGCGTTCCGCATCGGCCGCGGTCATCCGCTGCTGACGGCGGGCACCGGCGCGCTGCTGGCGACGGCGTTCGGCTACGGGATGCTGTGGGTGCAGTCGCAGTTCCGGCCGTGGATCCTCGGCGACGCGCATACGGAGTCGGCACCGCCGGTGGCCTACTGGACGGCCGTTGTCTGCCTGGCCGGGGTCGGTGCGCTGTGGGCCGCCGCCGGACCGGGGACGCGAGCGGTGAACTCGCTGCTGGAGAAGCGCCGGGAGAAGACGACGCTCCCTGCCGCCTGAGGCTCTGAGTGAGGGTTAACGCAAAGGTGCGGTCGTGGGCATGTCCTGAAGGTCCCCTTTGAGACGGTGAAGGTCTTCAAGGGGACCTTTGGGACACCGAACGAGCCGACCTTCCCGGCTTGAGGCTCGCGCAATGCGCAGCGAAGGGGGCCTTCACGTACTCAGGCGACAGGGCCGCACCGACATTTCACAGAGCCTTGGACCGACAGAACGCTGATCTTGGTCTCGCTGGGCACTACCGTCCGCCTGAGCCTCTGAGGGGACGAAGGGAGCTCTCCCCGCATGCCATGCGGGAAAAGCTCCCTTCGCCGCGTGAGATGCGGGGAAAGTCCCCTTCAGCCCATGCAGAAACAGGTCAGAGCTTCTTGCCGGCCGAACCCAGCGACTGAGCGGCCTCGACGATGCGCGCGGCCATACCGGCCTCGGCGGCCTTCAGGTAGCTACGCGGGTCGTAGACCTTCTTGTTGCCGACCTCGCCGTCGATCTTCAGGACGCCGTCGTAGTTCTTGAAGAAGTGCTCCGCGATGGGCCGGGTGAAGGCGTACTGCGTGTCGGTGTCGACGTTCATCTTCACGACGCCGTAGGACACCGCCTCGCGGATCTCCTCCGGCAGCGAGCCGGAACCGCCGTGGAAGACCAGCTCGAACGGCTTCGAACCGGCCGGGAGGCCGAGCTTCTTCGAGGCCGCCTCCTGGCCGCCCTTGAGCACGTCCGGGCGCAGCTTCACGTTGCCGGGCTTGTAGACGCCGTGCACGTTGCCGAAGGTCGCGGCCAGCAGGTAGCGGCCGTTCTCGCCGGAGCCGAGCGCGTCGATCGTCTTCAGGAAGTCGCCCTCGGCGGTGTACAGCTTCTCGTTGATCTCGGCTTCGACGCCGTCTTCCTCGCCGCCGACGACGCCGATCTCGACCTCGAGGATGATGTTCGCGGCCGCGGCCTTGGCGAGCAGTTCCTGCGCGATCTCGAGGTTCTCGTCGAGGTCGATCGCGGAGCCGTCCCACATGTGGCTCTGGAACAGCGGGTGCTGACCGTTCTTGACGCGCTCCGCCGAGATCTCGATCAGCGGGCGGACGAAGCCGTCGAGCTTGTCCTTCGGGCAGTGGTCGGTGTGCAGCGCGACGTTCACGTCGTACTTGGCGGCGACGACCTGGGCGAACTCGGCGAGCGCGACCGAACCGGTCACCATGTCCTTGACCTTCTGGCCGGACGCGAACTCCGCGCCGCCGGTGGAGAACTGGATGATCCCGTCGCTCTCCGCCTCGGCGAACCCGCGGATGGCGGCGTTCAGGGTCTCCGACGAGGTCACGTTGATGGCCGGGTAGGCGAATTCGTTCGCCTTCGCCCGGTCGAGCATCTCCGCGTAGACCTCGGGGGTGGCGATGGGCATCGTTTACTCCTCCTCGAAGCAGGCTGGTGCACCTCTCGGCCGCATCGTACGAGGTCGGCCGGGAGGTGCCTACAGCCGTCGCGTCAGAGGAGGACGCCGGCGAGCGCCCGGTAGACCGGCAGGGGGTCTTGGTTCAGTACCTGGATGTTGACGTGGTCCGCCCCGGCTTCGAGATGCGCGGTGACGCCGCGGGCGACCGTCTCGGCGTCGCCGTGGACGGCCAGCGCGTCGACCAGCTTGTCGCTGCCCTCGCCCGCCAGGTCCTCATCGGTGAAACCGAGTTTCCGCAGGGAGTTCGTGTAGTTGACGAGGCCGAGGTAGAACTTGACGGTGCCCCGCCCGATCTCGCGGGCCTTCGCCGGATCGGTCTCGAGGACGACCTTCTGCTCGGGTGCGAGCAGCGGTCCTTCGCCGAGGATCTCGCGCGCCTGGCGGGTGTGCTCGGGGGTCATCAGGTACGGGTGGGCTCCCGCTGTGCGGTCTCCTGCGAGTTTGATCACCTTCGGGCCGAGAGCGGCCAGCGCGAGGCCCTCGACGGGCACTCCGGCGGCGTCGAGCGCGTCGAGGTACTCGACCAGCGCGGCGTACGGCTTCTTGAACTCCGCGGTGTGCTCCCGGTGCCCCGCGCCGATACCGAGCAAGAACCGGTCCGGGTGCTTCGCGGCGACGCGCTTGTACGACTCGGCGACCGTGGCCGCGTCGTCCTTCCAGATGTTGACGATGCCGGTGGCCACCTTGATCGTCTCCGTCGCGTCGAGGATTTCCTCCGCCTTCGCGAGGTCGCCCGACGGCGAGCCGCCGAGCCAGATCGCGCCATAGCCGAGTTTCTCCAGCTCACGGGCCAGCGCCGGGGTGAAAACGGATTCGTGCTGCCAGATGCCGATCCGGCCGAGTTCGATTCCCATGTACCGGGCCAACGCCGCGGACGGCCGATGTCTTCCCTTAAGTTCGGGGTATGGCGAAACTCGGCAACACCGACCTCGACGTCCGGGGGATCAACCTGGGCGGGAACGTTTTCGGCTGGACCGCGGACCAGGAGCAGTCCTTCGCCGTCCTCGACGCCTACACGGCGGCGGGCGGCAACTTCATCGACACCGCCGACCTGTACTCCAAGGGTGGCTCCGAGACGATCATCGGCGACTGGCTGGCCCGCCGCGGCCGCCGTGACGACATCGTCATCGCGACCAAGACCGGCATGTGGGACGAGCGGAAGGGGCTGTCCGCGGCGAATATCGCGGCGGCCGCCGAAGACTCGCTGCGCCGGCTCCGTACCGACCACATCGACCTCTACTACGCGCACATCGACGATCCGGAGACCCCGATCGAGGAGACTTTGCGTGCCTTCGACGCGCTCGTGCGCGCGGGCAAGGTCCGCTACGTCGCGGCGTCGAACTACTCGGCCGAACGGCTGAGCGAGGCACTGTCCATTTCGGACCGTGAGGGGCTGGCGAAGTACGTCGCGCTGCAACCGCACTACAACCTCGTCGAGCGGGACTACGAGCTGGACCTGGCGCCGACGGTCGAACGCGAGAACCTGGCCGTCCTGCCGTATTTCTCGCTGGCCAAGGGTTTTCTCGCCGGGAAGTACCGGTCGAAGGACGATCTCGGCGACAGTCCGCGCGCTGCCCGCGCATCGTCCTATTTGGACGAACGTGGTGAGCGGGTGCTCTCGGCGCTCGACGAGATCGCGGCCGCCCGCGGCGTCTCGGTCGCGGCCGTCTCGCTCGCGTGGCTGTTCGCCCGGCCGACCGTCACCGCGCCCATCGCGAGCGCCCGCTCGATCGAGCAGCTGAACGACCTCCTGCCCGCGGCCGACCTGGACCTCACCCCTGCCGAAGTCGACGCCCTCACCACTGCGTCGCGCTGACAACCCCCGCAATTCGTCACCTACTTGCGCGCACCCCCTATCGCAAGCAGGTGACGAATTGCGTACTTACTTGTGGGTAGCTTACTCCGGGTAGGTTGAGGTACCGTCCGAAAGCCTTAGGGCTCGGACGAGGAGGCAACGTGGCCAAGAACAGCGTGAACGGCAAGGTCGTCCTGATCACCGGCGCCGCGAGGGGCATCGGCGCGGGACTCGCCGAACGCCTGGCCGCGCAGGGCGCGAAGGTCGCATTGGTCGGCATCGAAGCCAAGGAACAGCAGGCGGTCGCCGACAAGATCGGCCCGAGCGCGCACGCGTGGGAAGCCGACGTCACCAGCTGGGACGACCTCGAGCGGGCCACCGCCGGCGTCGTCGAGCACTTCGGCGGGATCGACATCGTCATCGCGAACGCCGGCATCGCGACCTCCGGTTTCGTCCGGTCGGTGGATCCGGCGGCCTTCGAGAAGGTCATCGAAGTCGACCTCCTCGGCGTCTGGCGCACCTTCCGCGTCACCCTTCCGCATGTCCTCGACCGCAAGGGCTACCTGCTCGCGATCTCCTCGCTGGCCGCGATCACCCACGCGCCCGGCATGGCCAACTACGCCGCCGCGAAGGCGGGCGTCGAGGCGTTCTGCAACAGCTTCCGCGCCGAAGTCGCCCACCTCGGCGTGAAGGTCGGCGTCGCGCACCCGACCTGGATCCGCACCGACCTCGTCGAGAGCGCCGACCAGCACCCCGTCTTCGGCAAGCTCCGCACCGGCATGCCCGGCCTGCTCGGCAAGACCTATCCGCTGTCCGTCGCGCTCGACCACCTCCAGGCCGGGGTCAACAAACGCGCCCGCACCGTGCACGTGCCGCGCTGGGTCGGCGGGCTCAAGCTGATCCGCGCGTTCCTGCCGCCGATCATCGAGATCGGCGCGAAGAGCCGGATCAAGAAGGCCGACGCCGCCGCACTCGTGGACATCGAGGAGCGCGGCGCGTACGAATCTTCAATAACCGGTCAGGCAGGCCGGGCCGCCACACGGAAGGGCTGACGTATGTCCCGTCGCGACCAGATCCGCATGACCCCCGACGAACTCACCGCGTTCTTCGACGAGCAGAAGGTCATCAACGTCGCGACGATCGGCCCGAACGGCCGCCCGCATCTGGCGCCGCTCTGGTACTACCCGCACGAGTCCGGCGTCGCGACCTGGACGTATGGCACCTCCCAGAAGGCGAAGAACCTGGAGCGCGACCCGCGCGCCACTGTGCTCATCGAGGACGGCGAAAGCTACGACAAGCTCCGCGGGATCTCCCTCGAAGCCGATGTCGAGGTCATCACCGATACGGCCGTGGTCACCCAGATGGGTATCAAGCTCATGCAGCGGTACGCGGGTGCGAAGCCGGGCGATCCCGTTCCGGACGAGCTCACGGGCTTCATCGGCAAGCAGGCCCCGAAGCGGATCGGGCTGATTTTCCGGCCGACGAAGATCGTGAGCTGGGATCACACGAAGCTCGGCGGCACATACTGACGGGTAGGTAGTACTAGCAAGTAACTGTTACTTGAGGTAACGTCATCTGGGCACGAACGCCTCGAAGTGGAGGATTGCCAGATGACCGAGCGATTCAAGGTCGTGATCGTGGGCACCGGTTTCTCCGGGCTCGGCCAGGCCATCCAGCTCGAAAAGGCCGGGATCTCCGACTACGTGATCCTGGAGAAGGCGGACGAAGTCGGCGGTACGTGGCGCGACAACTCGTACCCCGGCTGCGCCTGCGACGTGCAGTCCCACATGTACTCGTTCTCGTACGAGCAGAACCCGGACTGGTCGCGGTCGTTCTCGCCCGCCCCGGAGATCTTCCAGTACCTCAAGGACGTCACCGACAAGTACCGGCTGCGGCGCAAGATCCGGTTCGGCGTCGAGCTCACCGGCGCCACCTGGGACGACACCGCGCGCCGCTGGCACGTCCACACCAAATCCGGCGAGGACATCGAGGCTCAGTTCGTCGTCTCGGGCGTCGGCGGCCTGCACATCCCGCAGGTGCCCAAGCTGCCGGGGATCGAGAAGTTCAAGGGCCAGACCTGGCATTCCGCGCAGTGGAACCACGAATACGACCTGCGCGGCAAGAAGGTCGCCGTCGTCGGCACCGGTGCGAGCGCGATCCAGTTCGTCCCGAAGATCGCCCCCGAGGTCGACGAGCTGACGTTGTTCCAGCGCACGCCGCCGTGGATCATGCCGAAGCCCGACCACGCCATGCCCGGCTGGGCCAAGACCGCGTTCCGCCGCATCCCCGGCGTGCAACGGCTTTACCGCAACGCGCTCTACTGGTTCCTCGAAGTGCGTGCCGTCGGCTTCAACGGCCACCCCGCGATCATGAAGGCGGGCGAGGCGATCGCGAAGCGCCACATCGGCAAGGCCATCAAGGATCCGAAGCTGCGCAAGAAGGTCACCCCGGACTACACCATGGGCTGCAAGCGGGTGCTGATCTCCAACGACTACTACCCGGCGATCAATCGGTCCAATGTGGACGTCAACACCGAAGGCGTGCGCGAGGTCAAGGCGCACAGCGTCGTCGATGGCGACGGCGTCGAGCACGAGGTCGACGCGATCATCTACGGCACCGGCTTCAAGGTCACGGATGCCTTGGAATACCTGGACGTCACCGGGGTCGACGGCCGCGACCTCGCCAAGGAATGGGCCACCGAGGGGATGCACACGCACAAGGGCATCACCGTTTCCGGCTTCCCCAACCTGTTCTTCCTCCTCGGCCCGAACACCGCGCTGGGCCACAACTCCGTGGTCTTCATGATCGAGTCGCAGGCGCGGTACGTCGTCGACGCGATCGAACTCGCCGATTCGCGTGGTGCGGCCGCGCTCGACGTCCGCGCCGGCGTGCAGGAGAAGTTCCAGCGCGAGATCCAGGACAAACTCGTCAAGGGCGTGTGGACCCAGGGCGGCTGCAAGAGCTGGTATCTCGACGCGAAGGGCGTCAACCGGACGATCTGGCCCGGGTTCACCTGGCGCTACTGGCTCGAAACCCGCAAGGTCGACCCGAGCGACTACGAGCTCAGCGGGAGGTCGTCGTGACCGACCACGAACAGGTCGTCCTGCACGCGCGCGACGTCGAGTTCGACTGGGCGTCGCTGCCGATGCACTGGATCCCGGGCGAACCGCAGGCGACGCATACGATCAACGTGCTGCATCTGGCGCTGCCGGAGGGCGAGCGCTGGTTCGTCGAGGTGTTCAAGCAGGCCGTGCCGCTGATCCGCGACGAGCGGCTCAAGGAGGACGTCCTCGGCTTCATCGGCCAGGAGGCCATGCACGCCGAGGCGCACGACGGCGCCGCGGAACACCTCGAAGCGGCGGGCGTCCATGTGCGGCCGTACATCGCGCAGATGGAGTGGATGTTCCGCCGCCTGCTCGGCGATCGCGAGCTTTCCGCCAAGCGGCGGGAGGAATGGCTGATCGAGCGGCTCGCCATCATCGCCGCGATCGAGCACTACACCGCTTTCCTCGGCCAGTGGATCCTCGACGCCGAAGCGCTCGACAAGGCGGGCGCCGACCCGACGATGCTGGATCTCCTGCGCTGGCACGGTGCCGAAGAGGTCGAACACCGCTCTGTCGCCTTCGATCTGTTCATGCACCTCGACGGCCGCTACACCCGCCGCGTGCGCAGCATGCTCGTGGTGACGCCGGTGCTCGCGTGGGTCTTCTTGCGGGGCACCAGGTTCCTCATGAAGAACGACCCGACGCGGCCGGGCAAGACGAGTTTCCGGACCTACCTGCGCGTCGCGAAGCTCGGTCTGCTGCCCTCGGGCAGGCAGCTGCGGCGCGAGATCCGGCCTTACTTCCGGAAGTCCTATCACCCCACCGAAACCGGCAACACCGATCAGGCCGTCGCGTACCTCGCGAGTTCCCCTGCCGCGCGGGCCGCCGACGAACCACAGTGACGCCGCCGACGCGGCCGCTGCGGCTCGACGGCAGCGGGCGGACCGACCGCGCGATGGCGTCGCTGACCGGTGTCGTCGCGCTGTACCGCAGGCTCAGCGGGGTGAGCGGACGCCGTCGTCCGCCGGTGGCCACGGTCGACCGTGATCTTCCGCTGGTCGTCGACGAGGTCCGTGCCGAAGCCGACGGCGTGGCCGGGCTGCGGTTGGTGCATGAACGCGGCGAACCGCTGCCGCGATGGCGGCCCGGCGCGCATATCGACCTCGCGCCGCGGCCGGGGCTGGTCCGGCAGTACTCCTTGTGCGGCGACCCGGAAGACCGCTCTGCCTACCGCGTCGGCGTCCGGTCGCTCGGCGAGGGATCGACAGCGGTGCACGCGCTGAAGAAGGGCGCTCGGATCACCGCGCGGGGCCCGCGCAACGCGTTCCCGTTCGTCGCGAGCCCGGCGTACCTGTTCATCGCGGGCGGTATCGGGATCACGCCGATCCTGCCGATGGTGCGGCAAGCCGCCGCGGCGGGCGCGGACTGGCGACTGGTCTACACCGGTCGCGACGAGGCCTCGATGCCGTTCCTGGACGAATTGTCCCGCTTCGGCGACCGTGTCCGGATTCGTCCGGACACGGACTACGGAATCCCCGCTTCCGGCGCGGAACTCCTCGAAGGGGCACCGGAAGGCGCGCCGATCTACTGCTGCGGCCCGGTTCCGATGATCATCGGTGTCCGGACGGACGCGGCGCTGCGTGCTTCGGGGCCGGTGTTCTTCGAACGGTTTTCGCCGCCGCCGATCGTCGGCGGCGAGCCGTTCCGCGTAGAACTGGCCCGCAGCGGCCGGATTTTGGACGTGCCCGCCGACCGGACGACGCTCGACGTCCTGCGCGAAACCGTGCCCGGCATCGCTTATTCGTGCCGTCAGGGGTTTTGCGGGACGTGCGAACTGCCGACGGTGACCGGCGACCGCGTCCGGGTCTGCGTCGAACGCGAGCCGGTCATCCTCGATCTCTGAGCTGTCAGGCTTCCTTGGGGATCCAGGAGCCGATCACCGGCTTGAACTCGCGGACGGTCCGCTCCGCGACGACACCTTCGAGGTGGTACGGGTCCTTGTCGATGATCTCGAGCAACGCCGCTTCGTCGGCCGCCTGGTACATCGAGATACCGCCGGAGCCGTCGCCCAGCGGGCCGCCGAGCGCGACGACGCCCTGGTCGGCGAGGGCGGACAGGAATTCCCGGTGCCGGGGGCGCACATCCGCCAGCTTCTCCTGCACGTACGTGATCTCCACCAGGAACCAGGCCATCGACATCTCCAAGGTCGCTCCAACAGACGCCCCAGCTTCTCAGGAACCGATCAGGCAGGACGCCCGCCCCACCCGATACGCTGACCTGGCGCCACGCACAGGTTGTGCATCAAAGGGGTAAATGAACAGGTAGGGGCACATGCTCGAGGGCAATGCGGAACGCAGTGTCGAGGCGACCCTCGGCCATCTGCGCACCATGGACGGACCGGTCACGCCACCGCCGCCTGCGGCACCGCTGACCCTTGAGGATCTCTATCGCCAGCACCGGATGCGGCTCGTCCGGCTGGCCATCCTGCTCGTGGACGAACCGGCGACCGCCGAAGACGTCGTCCAGGAGGCCTTCACCGGGCTGCACCGCAACTGGGGGCGCCTGCGCGACGCCGCCGCGGCCGTCGGATACCTGCGCACCGCCGTGGTCAACGGATCACGCAGTGTGCTGCGCCGCCGCAAGACCGCCCGCGAGTACGTCGCGCCGCACGCCGTCAACGCGCGTTCGGCCGAAAGCCTCGCCATGCTGTCGAGTGAACATCAGGCCGTGGTGAGCGCTTTGTCCAAACTGCCCCCTCGCCAGCGCGAGGTTTTGGTCCTCCGTTACTACGGTGGGCTGAGTGAGGCCGAAATCTCCGAGGCCGCCGGGATTTCGAAAGGTACCGTTAAGTCAACCGCCAGCCGGGCGCTGGAGGCACTGCAGAAAGCGATGCAGTCGCCGAACTGACACCCGGCCTTAATCTCGAGCGCTGGGTTGTGCCGCCATGCTTGGTCCAGACCAATATATGCTGGGGGGCGTGAGAGGCGCCGGAGATTTCGTGATCGTGGGCGGCCGGGTCGTCGCCCCGGACCGTGTACTCGACGACGGCTGGCTGGCTATCGCCGGCGGCAGGATCGTCCAAGTCGGTTCCGGGGCACCCCCGGACATCGATCGCGTCGATGTCGACGGGTGCCTGGTCGTGCCCGGCTTCGTCGACACCCACTGCCACGGCGGTGGGGGCGGGTCGTTCTCCAGTGCGAACCCCGAGGAGCTGTTCCGCGCCATCCGCGCGCACCGGCGCCACGGGACCACGACCATGCTCGGCAGTCTGGTCTCGGACCCCGTCCCGGTGCTCAGGGACCAGATCGCGGCCCTGCGTGAGCTGGTCCAAGAGGGTGAACTTGCCGGAATTCACCTTGAAGGACCCTTCATCTCGAAGGCTCGTTGCGGAGCGCACGACCCGGCGACGCTGATCGAGCCGGACACGGCCACGGTCGACGCGCTGCTCGGCGCCGGCCGCGGCGACATCCGGATGGTCACCCTCGCCCCCGAACTGCACGGCGGGATCAAGGCGGTCCGGCAACTGGCCGAATCGGGCGTCATCGCCGCCATCGGGCACACCGACGGCGTCGAGGACCAGATCGTCCCCGCGATCGACGCGGGCGCCTCCGTCGCGACCCACCTCTTCAACGCCATGCGGCCCCTCCACCATCGCGAGCCGGGCCCGATCGGCGCCCTCCTCGACGACGAGCGGATCACCGTCGAGCTGATCTGCGACCTCGTCCACGTGCACCCGACCGTGCTGCGGCTCGCCGCGCACCACGCGGGCAAGGGCCGGACGGTGCTCATCACCGACGCCATGTCGGCCACCGACGCCGCCGACGGCAGCTACATCCTCGGCCGCCTCGAGGTCGACGTCCGGGACGGCGTCGCCACCCTCGCCGGGAACGGTTCGCTGGCCGGCAGCACGCTGACCATGGACGCGGCCTTCCGCAATCTGGTCCGCGGCGCGGGCATCGACCTGCTCGGCGCCGTCCGCGCGACCTCCGGACGGCCCGCCGAACTGCTCGGCCTCGCCGACCGGACCGGGTCGCTGCGCGCCGGGCTCGCGGCCGACGTCGTCGTGCTCGATCGCGACCTCCGGCCGGTCAAGGTGCTGCGCCAGGGCGAATGGGTCAAGGACGACGCTGCGGCTACATTGAGCGCCACGGCCCCGCTGAGCGGCGCGGTCGAAGGCGGTGTGTCGGTCAGCGACGGGTAGCGGCGAAGGGAGTCCGGATGAGCGAGCCCAAGGACCCGGAGAAGCTCCTGGCCGACGCCTTGCGCGCACAGGCGGTCTTCGCTCCTTCGGCGGAACGCATCTCCGAATCGACTACGGACAAACCAGTCGAAACGGACACGAAGAGTAGCGTTCCGGACGTCCCTTCCGGCAAGAGCGAACTGCCCCCTCAGTACGGACTGCTCTCGGGTGCCGGAGCCGACTCGCTCGAACGGGAACGCGTCGCGCTCGAGGACGCCGAAACGGCCAGGCTGGCGGAGCGGCCGACGCCGCCTCCAGCGCCTTCGCCGAGCAGCCCGCCTCTGCCCGCGTACTGGGTGCTGCTGCTCGCCGTGCTGCTGGGGCTGGCCGCCGGTTCGGTGATCGGGCTGCTCACGCTGATCTGAGCCGCCTCTCCCGTCGGGTCAAAGCACTCAGCGTCACCCTGTACCGTTTTGGTGTGATCCTGGCGCAGAACAACGTGACGACGATGGGCCTCCTGCCGGAGTGGCTGGACCCGCAGCACCTGCTGAGCGGGCTGACCGTTCCGGTCATCACCGTGCTCTGCCTGATCATCTTCATCGAGAGCAGCATCTTCCCGGTGCTGCCCGGTGACTCACTCCTGTTCACCGCGGGCCTGTTCATCGCGAACGGTTCGATCGAGGCGCCGCTGTGGCTGGTGTGCGTCCTGGTCACCGTCGCCGCACTGGTCGGCAACGCGGTCGGCTACGGCCTCGGCTGGAAGGTCGGTCCCTGGCTGTTCCGCAAGCCGGATTCGAAGTTCTTCAACAAGAAGTACGTCGACCAGACCCACGCCTTCCTGGAGAAACACGGGCCGAAGGCGGTCGTGCTGGCGCGGTTCGTGCCGTTCGTGCGGACGTTCATCACCTGGATCGCCGGCATCGGCAAGATGGACCCGAAGAAGTACTTCACCTACACCGTCATCGGCGGCATCCTGTGGGCCGCCGGGATCACCGCGCTCGGCCACCTGCTCGGCGGCGTCGCGTTCATCCGCGACAACGTCGACGCGATCTTCATCCTGATCGTGCTGGTCTCGGTGGTGCCGATCGTGATCGAGTACCTCAAGGCCCGCCGCGAGAAGAAGCACGCGGACACCGCGACCGGCCTCGTCGCCGAGGCCGCCGAAGACATCACGCAGCAGATCCCGCGCATCCGCGACTGACCCCTCCGGACGCATCGCCCCGTGCAATGAAGGGGCCTTTCATCGCAAATTTTGCAATGAAAGGCCCCTTCATTGCGACTAGAGGGAGAACATCGAATCGGGGTTGAAGAGGTTCCCCGGGTCGAGGGCCCGCTTGATCTGGCGATGCACCCGAAGGCCGACTTCGCCGATCTCCTTGACGAGCCACTCGCGTTTGATCCGGCCGATGCCGTGCTCGCCGGTGACCGTGCCGCCCAGCGACAGGCTGACGTCGAGGATCGCGTCGAAGGCCGTCCGCGCGCGGGCGAACTCCTCCTCGGAATCCTGCGCGTAGACGATCGTCGGGTGCATGTTGCCGTCACCCGCGTGGCCGACGACGGCGATCCGCAAGCCCACTTCTTCGCTGATCCGCTCGCAGCCGGCGATCAGTTCGGCGATGCGCGTGCGCGGCACGCAGACGTCGTCGGTCAGCCAGACGCCGTACATCTCCAGCGCGGTGAGCACGACCCGCCGCGCCTGCAGCAGCATCTTGCCCTCTTCGATGTCCTCGGTGGCGTAGGCCAGATCCGCGCCGCAGTCGACGCAGATCTGTTCCAGCGCGGCGAGTTCCCGGCGCGCGACCTCGCCGCCGGAGTCGGATTGCGCGAGCAGCAAGGCTTTGCAGTCCGAGCTCGTGCCGAGGTCGGTTTTGAGGTAGGCCTCGGCGGCCTTGATCGACGTCGCGTCCATGATCTCCAGCAGCGACGGCACCAGCCCTTCGCGCACCACCCGCGCGACGGCCTCGCCCGCGGCCTCCGTGCTGTTGAAGGCGGCGACGAGGGTCGCGGGTAACTGCGGCAACGGTTTCAACGCGACGGTCGCCTGGGTGATCACGCCGAGCGTGCCCTCGCTGCCGACGAAGAGCCGCGCGAGGTCATAGCCCGCGACACCCTTCACCGTGCGGCGCCCGGTCTTCAGCAGTGAGCCGTCGGCGAGCACGACTTCCAGTCCCAGCACGGAATCCGTGGTGACGCCGTACTTCACGCAGCACAGCCCACCGGCGTTGGTGGACAGGTTCCCGCCGATGGTGCACCAGTCGTAGCTGGACGGATCCGGCGGGTAGAACAGGCCGTGCTTCTCCACCGCGTTGCGGAAATCGAGGTTCACCACGCCGGGCTGCACGACGGCGAGCCGGTTGCCTTCGTCGATCTCGACGATCTGGTCGAGTTTGGTCAGCACCAGCACGACACAGCCGTCGATCGCGTTCGCGGCGCCGGACAGACCACTGCCGGCGCCGCGGGGCACGATCGGCACCTCGAACTCCGCGCACGCCTTCACCACGGCCTGCACACCCTCCGTGTCGGACGGCAGCACCACCGCGAGGGGTTTGCCGCTGGCGGCCAGCGGCATCATGTCGCGCGAGTAGGCGTCCGTGACGTCGGTGTCGGTGAGCACCGCGGCGTCGCCGAGATGCTCGCGGAGCCGGGTGACCAGGGCATGGTTGTTCATGCCCTCATCGTAGGCGCCATTACGTCCGCACTGCGGAAATTTTTTTCCGATCGAGCAGGATGAACGCCTGAATACCTGTATAGACGAGCACGGCCACACCCGCCCATGCGGTCACGTGCACCCCCTGGGTGAAGGCCTCGCGAGCCGATTCCAGGAGCGCCTGTCCCGCGACAGGGTCGAGCTGCTGCGCGGTGGCGACGGCGCCGCCGAGGGTGTCCCGGGCGGCGTCGGCCGTCCCTTCCGGCAGACCGGACCGGTAGACCGCGGTCGCGACACTGCCGAGGATGGCCGTGCCGAGCGCGCCGCCCAGCTCGAACCCGGTCTCGGAGATCGCCGACGCGGCCCCGGCCCGTTCGGCCGGAGCGGCCGAGATGACCAGGTCGTTCGTCAGCGTTTCGGACAGGGCGACACCACCGCCGAGCAGCGTGAACGACACCACGACGTACGCGAGCCCGCCGCCGGAAGACACCTGGGTCAACGCCAGGAACCCGATCGCGGCGACCAAAAGACCGGCACTGACCAGCACGGATACCCGGATCCGCTTCGCGAGCCAGGCCGCGAGAAGCGCGCCGGCGACACCGGCGACCGTCGCCGGGAGCATCCACAGCGCGGCGACGACCGGGGTCAGCCCGAGCACCAGCTGCAGGTACTGCGGCACCAGGAACAGCAGGCCGACCATGGCGAACACGCCGAGCATGTTCGTCACCACGGAACCACTGAAGGCCCGGTTCGAGAACAGCTTCAGGTCGAGCATCGGCTCGTCGAGACTGTTCTGCCTGCGGACGAACACGACACCGAGCGCGAACCCGATCAGCATGCTGACCGCGGCCTTCCAGGTGAAGCCGTGTTCGGCGACCAGCTTGATGCCGTAGACCACCGGCAGCATCGCGGCCAGCGACAACAGCGCCGACAACGGATCGAAGCGGCCCGGCTTCGGGTCACGCGCCTCCGGCAGCAGGAACGGGCCGACGACCAGCAGGATCACCATCACCGGGACGTTGATGAGGAAGACCGAACCCCACCAGAAGTGCTCCAGCAACCAGCCGCCGAGCACCGGCCCGAGCGCCATCCCGCCGGAGAACCCGGCGCTCCAGACGGCGATCGCGGTCCGGCGCTGTTTGGCGTCGACGAAGATGCTGCGGATCAGCGACAGCGTCGACGGCATCAGCGTCGCGCCACCCACACCGAGCAGCGCCCGCGCGATGATCAGCATGAACGCGCTGGTCGAGAAGGCCGCGAGCACTGACGCGGCACCGAACGCGGCGGCCCCCATGAGCAGCAGCTTGCGACGGCCGATGCGGTCGCCGAGCGTGCCCATCAGGACCAGCAGGCCGGCCAGCATGAACGAATAGATGTCGACGATCCACAGCTGCTCCGCACCGGTGGGCGCCAGATCCTCGGACAGGAACGGCAGCGCGAACCCGAGCACCGTCATGTCCACGCTGATCAGCAGCACCGGAAGCACCAGTACCGCCAACGCCCACCACTGCTTGCGCCCCGCCATGGCGCACTCTCCTCAATTAGGTAAACCGTCCGGACGGTACAGTTGCCGCCCTGGTCGAAGGTAAACCGTCCAGACGGTATAGTCAACTGATATGGCGAAGACCTCGGCGAAGGAACACATCCTCGACTCGTACGAGGAGATACTCATCGAACAGGGCCCCGGCGGGGTCACCCTGGAAGCCGTCGCCGCCCGCGCCGGAGTGTCGAAGGGCGGCCTGCTCTACCACTTCGGCTCGAAGGACGCCCTGGTCGAAGGCCTGATGGAACGTCTCGCAACCCTGTCGGACGAAGACCTCGAACAGGCACGGACGGCGCCTGAAGGCGTTGTTTCCTGGTACCTGCGCACGGCTATCACCGACGTGACCCAGCGCAAGCCACTGCACCGCACGACCATGGCGACGATCCGGATCATGCTCAACGAGCCGCGGGTCGCCGAGGTCGTCCAGGTCTACAACCAGAAGATCCACGACCTGATCAGCGAGCACGTCGCCGACCCGCTGTCCGCCGAACTGATCATCCTGGTGGGCGACGGCCTCTACCTGCGCGCGGCACTCGGCCGGGACGACGCGAGCTCCCTGCTCGACCGGATCGACGAGATCAAGGCCCGCATCCAGCGCAATTAGTCACCTACTTGCGCCGGATGCGAGCACGCGCATCCCGCCCTCTTCCGCAAGTAGGTGACTAATTGCGGGAGAGGCCGTAGACGCGCTCGATCGGGATGGTGAGCAGAACGCGCTGGTCGGCGACCATGGCGTCGCGGAACTCGGCCCAGTCCGGATGCTCGCCCCGGGCCCGCCGGTAGTGGTCCACCAGCGCGTCCACGGTCGCGTCGTCGCGCGAAGCGGCGGTCGGCGTCAGCACCGCGGGCCCCTCGACGACGACGTAGCCGTCACCGCTCTCGGTCGAGACGTGGAACGTCGCCCGCGGGTCGCGCCGCAGGTTCTTCGTCTTGGCGCGCGGTGCGGTGATCGAGATCAGGATCGCGCCGGCGTCCGCGTCGTAGAGGTAATTGACGGTCGACAGCTGAGGCCTGCCGTCGCGCTTGACGGTGGCGAGGGTGCCGAAGTTTCGGTCGGCGAGGATCACGTAGAGCGCGGAGTCGGTCATGCCTCCATCAAAGCAAAAGCGCAGCTCAGCGACCCAAGCCGGGCGAACCGGACAAACATGCACGAATAAATGTGCTTGCATACGGCAACTAAAGTGTTGTCCGACACACAACGTCACTTTCTTCTTGCGAAGCTCTCTTGAGAGGAACATCCTTGCTCTAGGCAACTAGTTGCAGTGACCAAGCAACCGGCGAGAGAGACGGCGATGACACCCACGACACCCGGCACCAGGTCGAAGGCCGACCTCGACCTGGCCGACACCCTCGGGCACGAGCTCGTGCGGCTCGTCCGCCTGGTCAACCGGGCCAAGTCCCAGGTGTCCAAACAGGGACCGGACGGCATCGAGCGGGCCGCGTACGCGATCCTCTTCTGCCTCATCCACGTCGGCCCCCAGCGGACCAGCAAACTCGCCGAATTCCTGCACTCCGAGATCTCGACCATCAGCAGGCAGTCGAGCTCTCTCGTCCAGCACGGGCTGGTCGAGCGCCTGGCCGACCCCGAAGACGGCCGCGCCTGCCTGCTCGCACCGACCGCCGAAGGGCATCGGGTGTTCGAGGAGAACCGCAAGCAGCGGAACCAGTGGCTCGCCGAGGTGCTCGGCGACTGGTCCGACGACGACCGGAAAACCCTCAACTCGCTGTTCCACCGGCTGAACGACGACCTCGAAAAAACATCTCCACAGTTCGCCGACCCCGCGTCGGCGTCGAAGGCCAAGGGGGCCTGAAGCAATGAGTTCCACCGTAGAAAGTCCGCCTGCCGTCGAAGAAGACGGACCCCGGCTCAGTCACCGTCAGATCGTCACGATCCTGATCGGCCTGATGTCGGGTATGTTCCTGGCGGCGCTCGACCAGACGATCGTTGGCACCTCGATCGTCCGCATCGCGAATGACCTCAACGGGTTCGACCTGCAGGCCTGGATCACCACGGCCTACCTGATCACCTCGACGATCGTCACGCCGATCTACGGCAAGCTGTCCGACATCTACGGGCGCAAGCCGTTCTACATCGCGGCGATCTCGATCTTCCTCATCGGCTCGATCGCCTCGGCGTTCGCGACGTCGATGTACGAACTGGCCGCGTTCCGCGCGATCCAGGGCCTCGGCGCCGGCGGTCTGATGTCGCTGGCGATGACGATCATGGGCGACATCGTGCCGCCGCGGGAACGTGCCCGCTACCAGGGTTACTTCCTCGCCGTGTTCGGTATCTCCACGGTGCTCGGCCCGGTGCTCGGCGGGTTCTTCGCCGACTTCGACAAGCTCGGCAGCGTCTTCGGCTACGACATCGCCGGCTGGCGCTGGGTGTTCCTGATCAACGTGCCGATCGCGATCGTCGCGCTGTTCGTCGTCGCCCGCGTGCTCAACGTGCCGCATCAGCGCCACGACCACAAGATCGACTGGTGGGGCGGGCTCGCGCTCGTCGTCGCCGTGGTGCCGTTCCTGATCGTCGCCGAGCAGGGCAACAAGTGGGGCTGGGGCTCGCAGAACGCCATCATCTGCTACGTCATCGGCGCCATCGGCGTGGTCGCCTTCATCTTCATCGAGAAGCTGATGAAGGACGCGGCGCTGATCCCGTTGCGGCTGTTCAAGAACTCGACCTTCACGGTCGCGATCGTCGGCGGCGTCATCGTCGGTGTCGCGATGTTCGGCGCGATCATGATGATCCCGCAGTACATGCAGGTGGTTCTGGAGTTCTCGCCGACCGAGTCGGGGCTGCTGATGATCCCGCTGATGGCGGGCATCATGAGCGGTTCGATCATCTCGGGCCAGATCACCAGCAAAACCGGTCGCTACAAGGTGTTCCCGGTGGTCGGCACGCTGCTGATCGCGGCGGGCTCGTTCTTCTTCGCGCAGGTCGAGTACAACAGCCCGCTGTGGCACCCGCTGGTCGCGGCCGCGATCATCGGTCTCGGCCTCGGTGCCTGCATGCAGACGCTGATCATCGCGGTGCAGAACGCGGGCCCGCGCAGCGACATGGGCGTCTCCACCGCTTCGGCGACGTTCTTCCGCCAGATCGGTGGTACCGCGGGTGTCGCGGTGTTCCTGACGATCCTGTTCAACGTCCTGCCGGGCAACATCACCAAGGCGTTCGGCGGCAACGCGCCGACCGGTGAAGGCGCCGCGGCGCTGGGTGACATCACCACGAACACGAGCGGTATCGCGAACCTGCCCGAGGCCATCAAGACCCCGGTGCTGATCGGCTTCACCGAGTCGATCACCACGGTGTTCTACGTGGCGGGCGCGGTCGCGCTGCTGGCGACGCTGGTCCTGATGTTCATGAAGGAGATCCCGCTGCTCGGCGGCTCGGCTCCTTCGGCGGCTTCGGCTCTCGAAGGCGGCGAAGCACTCCTCGAGGAGGACGACGCGCCTGTCGAAACGGCCTCCGAGAAGACGATCGTGACCGCGCCCGTCGAACCGGGCAAGCACGCGATGACCAACGGGAACGGGGCATACCGGGCCGGATCCGCGCAGATCAGCGGGCATGTCCGCCGGGACGACGCCACGAACGTCGCGGGTGCGGCGCTGACCCTGATCGACCACAACGGCAATCAGGTGGCCAGGACGCACACGAACGAGAACGGCGTCTATTCGTTCGCCGGCATCGTGGGCGGGCGGTACACGCTCGTCGCCAGCGGCCGCTGGTTCCGGCCGATCGCGGCGACGCTGACCGCCACCGGGGCCGGGGTGCTGCGCCACGACTTCGAACTGGTCAGCACGATCCTGCTGAGCGGCGTCGCCCGCACCGACGGCGACCGGGTGGTACCGGACGCGCGGATCACCGTGCTCGACTCCTCGGGCGGCGTCGCCGCCGTGGCGAGGACCGACGCCGAGGGCAACTACACGGTCAGCGACCTGCCCGCCGGGACCTACACGGTGATCGCGAGCGGCTATCCGCCCGCGACCAGCCGGGTGGAACTGCTGGGCGGTGACCAGGCCGAACACGACGTCCGGCTGAGCTACGACCAGGCGCTCGACGAGCTCGTCGAGCACTAGTCAGGCTGAGATGAAGGGGCCTTTCATTGCAAATTTTGCAATGAAAGGCCCCTTCATTGCGCTTGCGGGGCTGGCGGGCGCCGGTGTGGATCCGAACCTCGCCGACCGCGAAGAACGGACCGTCCTGGCGTATCCGGAGCAGGTGACCGGGCCGCTGACACCCCGATTCCATGGTTCGGCCGCGTGCGGTTCTCGAAGTACACGTAGGCTCGCGTCGTGACTGAGGTGTACACCGAGGCCGCGGGCATCGGCGTGAGCTGGCTCGACACCGCCGGGCCGGTGCTCGTCTGGGTGATCGTGCTGAGCTTCATCTTCGTGGAGTGCGCGCTGATCATCGGGCTGTTCCTGCCCGGAGACTCCCTGCTGTTCGCGGCCGGGGTCGTCCTCGCACAGCACGGCTCGGACCTGAACGCGTGGCTGTTGTCGGCCGCCGCGCTGCTCGTCGCGATCCTCGGCAACCAGGTGGGGTACTACATCGGCCGGTCGACGGGCACGAAACTGATCGCGCGCCGCGGCGGCAAGGTGCTGAACCGGCACAATCTCGACCGCGCCAGGACATTCCTGGATCGCAGGGGTTTCTTCGCCATCGTGGCCGCGCGCTGGATCCCGTGGATCCGCACGCTGGCGCCGCTCATCGCGGGGACCGCGCGGATGGATCCGCGCCGGTTCGCTCTCGCGACGGCGCTGGGCGGGCTGCTCTGGGTGCCGACGCTGGTGCTGCTCGGCTACTACGGCGCCGGTCTGCTCGACCAGCTGCCGTGGGTCAAGACGGCGGCGCTGTGGATCAGCATCGCGTTCTTCGTGGTGGGCACGGCCTACGGCGTGATCCGCTACCGCCAGGAGATGCGGCGGCCCGCCGAAGAGACCGAAGAGAGCGCCGCCTAGTCCATCCATGCCCCCGCCGCCCTCAACGGAGCAGCTGCGCTCCCACGCCTACAGCTCCGGGTCGGCCCAGATCTCCAGCTGGATCCCGTCCGGGTCACGGAACACGATGACCGACGAGCCTTCCAGGGTCCGCGATCCCTTCGAAGGTGTGTAGAAGACGCCGTATTCGGAGAGCCGCGCTTCCCATTCGGCCAGTTCCGATCGCGAAGAAACCTTGAACGCCACGTGGTCCAGACCTGTCCGGCGTTCGTCGAACCGCGGCCGCTCGGTGTCCTGGTGCTCGACGAGCACGACCGCGAAACCCTCGCTCGGCGACCTGAGCACGACCTTCCGAAGACCCGTTTCGGGGTCTTCGCGACGTGTGAACTCTTCGAGTTCGAGCACACGGGCGTACCAGGGCACGCTCCGGTCCACATCGGTCACGGTGAGTGCCAGGTGGTGCACAGACATGAGCTTGGACATCGGGGATGACCGTCCTGATCAAGAGCTTGGGGGCGCCACCAGGGTGACACAGGCGCCTGTGACGACGAGGTGATCCGCCGACTTCCCACATGAATCGTGATATCCGCCGGGAAAAAGTGTTAAAAAGTGGCTGAACCGCACGCGGACCCGATATCACCTCGTGACCGCTCCGTGGTCCGGGTGTCAACGTCCTCCGCCGACGGTCAGCACCGTCCCGGTGGTGTACGACGCGGCCGGGGAAAGCAGCCACAGCACGGCTTCCGCGACTTCGCCGGGTTCGCCAGCCCGTCCCATCGGAATGGTCGGCGCGATCCGCTCCATGCGATCGGGCATTCCCGCCGCGGCGTGCAGTCCGGTGTGGATCATGCCTGGCGCGACCGCGTTGACCCGAATGGATTCTTTCGCGACTTCTTGCGCGACGCCGTAAGTCATCGTTTCGACCGCGGCCTTGGTGCCCGCGTAGTGGACCCATTCGCCGGGCGAACCGGTCCGCGCGGCGGTGGAGGACAGCGTCACGATCGCGCCGCCCTCGCCGCCGTACCGGGTGGACATCCGGCGGATGCCCTCGCGGACGCACAGGAAGACACCCGTGATGTTGACATCGACCACGCGACGGACGACATCGACGTCGTATTCGTCGAAGCGGCCGGGGGTGTTGCCGGTGATGGCCGCGTTCGCGACCACTCCGGCGAGGGGGCCGAGCTCGACGGCGGCGTCGAACAGGGCCACCACGTCGTCCTCGGACGCCACGTCGCCGCGCTGGGTGATCGCCCGGACGCCGTGCTGCCGGACGCGCGAAGCGACGTCTTCGGCCGCTTCGGCGTCACCCGCGTAGTTGACGACGACGTCGTAACCGCGCGCGGCGGCCAGTTCACAGACCGCCGCGCCGATGCCTTTGCTGCCGCCGGTGACGATGAGAACGCCTGTCATATCGCGAAGTTGACCAGCGGCAGGTTCTCGAGGACCAGGTCGGCCCGGCTGCTGGTGGAGGCGATCAGATCGGCGTTGCGCTGGTCGGAACCGAGCGCGCGGCGACGCGCGTCGACCAGCGAACGGCCGTAGCGGCGGTGCCGTGAGACGAGCCGCTCGATGCGCTCGGGTTCGTCGGGCGCGAGGAACCACGACTCGGCGAGGATCGGCTTCACACCGCTCCACGGGTCGTCCTGCATGAGCAGGTAGTTCCCCTCGGTGATGACCAGCGGGACGTCCGGCGTGACCGCGACGGCACCGGCGATCGGCTCCTCGATCTCCCGGCGGAATTCGGGCGCGTAGACCGTCTCGCGACCTTCGGCGAGCCTGCGCAGCAGGTGCACGTACCCGGCGGCGTCGAAGGTGTCCGGCGCGCCCTTGCGCTCCGCCCGCCCGAGCCGCTGCAGCTCCACCTGAGCCAGGTGGAAGCCGTCCATCCCGACCACCGCGGCCCTCGTGCCCAGCGCCTTCGCCAGCCCCCAGGCCAGCGTCGTCTTGCCGGACGCGGGGGCGCCGACGATGCCGAGCACGCTGCGCTGTCCCGGCTTCGCCAGCGTCTGCGCCCTGCTCAACAGGTCCTCGAACACCGGAGGCATGGCTGTCATGGCAGTACTTCTCCCATCTTCGCGACCGCGGCCGTCCACGACCTCGGTCCTTCATGCCGCACCCGTTCGGCGGCCACCTCGTTGGCGAACTCGATCCAGCGCGGCAAGTCCCCGACGTTCTCGGTTCCTTGACACTGCGCGACCGCGTACGCGAAAGCCCCGTGCCACACGTCGCCCGCACCCAGCGTGTCACGCGCCCGGGTGACCGGGACGGGGACCGCACCGGATCCGTCCGCCGTCGACCAGCGCACCGGATCGGGGCCCGCGGTCGTGATGACCACCGGCACGCCGTGCTCGCGGGGGTCGTCCCCGCGGTACAGCGAGGAGCAGGCGGCGATGTCGACGAGCGGCAGGAGTTCGAGGAAGACCGGCTTCCAGCTCCCGGCGTCGAGCACCACCGGTATCGCGCGCTCCCGTGCCCAGCGCGCGACCTCCAGCGCCACCTCCGGATGATGCCCGTCCAGCAGCACACACCCCGGCAATTCGTCACCTACTTGCGATAGCTGCGCGCGCAAGGATCGCAAGGAGGTGACGAATTGCGAGGAGGCGTGGGCGTTGCGCGAGACGACGGTGCGCTCGCCGTCGGAGTCACGGACGACGATGGCGCTGATCGCGGGTGGATCGGGCCGCTCGGGATCGAGGTCGACCAGGTCGACGCCGTGCGTTTCGAGATCGGCGCGGGCGAGTGCCGCCAGCGGATGCGCACCGGCGACCGTCAGGAGCGTCGCCCCGGCGCCGAGCGCGGCCACGGTCACCGCCGCGTTCGTCGCCGGCCCCCCGGCGGCGACGTCCATCGACAGCGAACGCACCTTCTCGCCCGGCGCCGGGATTTCGGCGACGCGCTGAACCTGGTCGACGGTGCACAAGCCCGCCAGCAGCACCCGCACTAGCATCGAAGTACTTTTTCCCGCTGAGATGCCATCAGCTCAGCCCCGTGTGGACGGCTGAAGCGACCTCTTCGACTTCGCCGTTCTCACCGATCTTCAGCGCACCCGTGAGCAGGCCGACGACCTGGTTCATGGTGTGCGTCTTCGGCGAGACGACCGCGACCCGTTTGCCGAGGCGGTGCACGTGGATGCGATCGGCGATGTCGAACACATGCGGCATGTTGTGGCTGATCAGCACCACCGGCAGGCCGCGTTCGCGGATCCGGTTGATCAGGTCGAGCACCTTGCCGGATTCGGCGACGCCGAGCGCGGCGGTGGGCTCGTCCATGATCACCGCCTTGGTGCCGAACGCGGCCGCCCGCGCGACCGCGACACCCTGGCGCTGCCCGCCGGACAACGTCTCCACGGGCTGCGTGATCGACTTGATGTTGATGCCGAGTTCGTCGAGGATCCGCTGCGCGTCGGCCCGCATGGCGGCGCTATCCAGTTTGCGAAACACTCTCCCGAAGAGGTCCTTACGCCGCTTTTCCCGGCCGAGGAACATGTTCGACGCGATGTCGAGCGCGGGCGCGACCGCGAGATCCTGGTACACCGTCTCGATCCCGTAGTGGCGAGCGTCCAAAGGGGACTTGAAGTGGACGGTCTGACCGTCCACTTTGATCTCACCGGCGTCCGGGATCACCGCGCCCGAAAGGGCTTTGATGAGGCTCGACTTCCCGGCGCCGTTGTCGCCGACGACGGCGAGCACCTCGCCGGGGAGCAGCTCGAAGTCGGCGCCGTCGATGGCGGTGACCCGGCCGTAGCGTTTGACCAGTCCTTGAGCGGACAACGTGGGCGTCGTCATGACTGCTGCCTCCTCGCGAACCGGTCGACGCAGACCGCGCCGATGAGCAGGGCGCCGGTGGCGACGTCCTGGTAGAGCGCGTCCACCCCGAGCTGGGTCAGCCCGGACCGCAGGACCGCGACGACCAGCGCGCCCATCATCGTGCCGAGTACGGAACCCCTGCCGCCGAACAGGCTCGCGCCGCCGAGCACCACCGCGGTGATGGAGTCGAGGTTGCCGAGCTGGAAGGCGTTCGGGTCGGCGTTCGGCACGCGGCCGAGCGCCTGCCAGGCGGCGATCCCGACGATCACCCCGGCGACGATGTACACCGAAAGGATCGTGCGGTTGACCTTGATCCCGGACAGCCGCGCGGATTCCGGCGCGTTGCCGACCGCGTAGACGTGCTTGCCCCACGGCGTCCGCGTGAGCGCGTACCAAAGGCACAGGTACATCAGCAAAGCGAGCGTCATGCCGTAGGTGATCGGGATGCCGCCGAACAGGTACCGGCGGGTGCCGAGCCATTTGAGCAGTTCGTCCGCGACCGGGACGGCCTGGCCGTCGGCGAACAGTTTCGCGGCCGCGGTGAGCACCGTCAGCAGGCCGAGCGTGACGATGAACGGCGGCAGTTTGATCCGGGTGACCAGCGAACCGGTGACCATCCCGATCACCACCGTCGCCACGATTCCCAGCAGCAGCGCCCAGATCCCGGAGACGCCGCCGACCACGAGCTTCGCCATGATCAGCGTCGCTAGCACCATCGCGGCCGCGTTGGCCAGGTCGATGCCCGCGGTCAGGATGATCAGCGTCTGCCCGAGCGCGAGCGTGCCGACCACCAGGGACTGTTGCACCACAAGGGAAAGGTTGTCGAGGTCGAGGAACGTGTCCGTCGAGAGGGAGAACACCACGATCGCGACGAGCAGGGCCAGCGCGGGCCCGACGGCCGGTGCGCGCAGGAAGAACTCACCGATCGACGGGCGTTCGTTGCCTTTCAGGGTTGCAGTCGTCACTTCGTCCCCCAGCAGTTCTCGAGGCCCCACTTGGTGTCCTGGCTTTCCACGCCGGGGATCGGCTTGTCGGTGATCACCGCGGACCCGGTATCGACGAACCCGCTCGGCTTCTTGCCGGTCTTGGCGTATTCGACGGCGGCGAGGACGCCCTGCTCGGCCATCTTCTTGGGGAACTGCATGACCGTGGCGGCGTACTGGCCGTCGCGCACGTTCTTGACGCCTTCGCAGCCGCCGTCGATCGAGCCCATCACGATCTGGTTCACCAGGCCGCGGGCCTGGAGCGCGGCGTAGGTGCCGCGGCCCATCGGCTCGTTCATCGTGTAGACGGCGTTGATTTCGGTGGTGCGCTGAAGCAGGTTCTCGACACCCTGCTGCGCGAGGCTTTGGTCGCCGTTCGCGGGCGTCTTGCCCTTGATCTCCGGCGAAGCGTCGGTCAGCCCGATGCCCTTGAGGAACCCGGTGTGCCGCTGAGTGTCCACTGTGGACCCGGCGGTGCCGTCCACCATGAACAGTCTCGGCGGCTTGCCTGCCAGCGCGGCCTTGACGTACGCGCCTTGACGGCGTCCGGCCTCGAAGTTGTCCGTGGCGAAGGTGGCGTCGACGGCGGTATCCGGCTCGGTCGCCGTGTCGAGCGCGATGACCAGCACCCCGGCCTTGCGGGCGCGGTCGATGGCGTCGAGGACACCGGTCGACGAACTCGGCGTGATCAGGATGGTGTTCGCACCCTGCTGCATGAGGTTCTCGATGGCCCGGACCTGGCCGTCGTTGTCACCGTCGAACTGGCCGGCGAGCGCGCTGAACTCCGCGCCGTTCGCCTCGGCGGCGGCCTTGGCGGACGCTCTCAGTTCCACGAAGTAGGGATTGGTGTCGGTCTTCGTGACCAGGCCGACCTTGGCCTTGCCACCGCCGCCCGCGTTCGAGCCGCCACCCCAGTGGCGTTCGACGGTGCACCCGGCCGAGGTCACCGCGAGTGCGGCGGCCATGGCGAGCGCGGCGAGACTGCGCTGTCTCATGGGGATGCCCTCCGATTCAAGGCTGTCCGTGATGGACCGGAAGGTAGACAGGGTTATGCTCACTCGCAAGCGTTTGCGCAAACGCTTGCCCCAGACTCTCTCGACAGAGCACTCACCGAGGATTGGTAATGCCGCCGTCTCGCTCGTCCCGTCCCACCCAACGCGACATCGCCGAGCTGGCGGGAGTCTCGATCACCACTGTTTCCCACGTGGTCAACGGGACAAGGGCGGTGGCCGAAGAGACCAAGCTGGCCGTCCTCCGCGCGATCGAGCAGACCGGCTACACCGGTGACGCCATCGCCCGCTCGCTGGTGACCGGCGGGACGAGGTCGATCGGCGTCGCGATCTCCCTGGTCGCGAACCCGTACTTCGCCGTCCTGATCCAGGCGATCGAACGCGAAGCCGCACTGGCCGGGTACACGGTCTTGCTCGCCGACACACACGACACCGTCGACACCGAACGTGAGACCGTGCGGACCCTGCGTTCGCGCCGCGTCGACGGGCTGCTGATCACGCCGTCGCCTGGAGACGGTTCGGTGATCGGCGAACTCGTCTCGCTCGACGTCCCGACCGTGCTCATCGACCGGCTCTCCACCCGCACCGACGTCGACCAGGTCGGCGCCGAGAACATCCAATCGACGTCCGCGCTGACGGCGCATCTGGCGTCGCTCGGGCATCAGCGGATCGGCATGATCAGCGGCACGGCCGGGCTGAGCACCAGCGAAGAGCGGATCCTCGGCTATCGCTTGGGGCTCGGCCGTTCGGGTTTGACCTGGTCGGAGGACCTGGTCGCGTGCGGGCAGTCCTCGCAGGCGGGCGGGGCCCTCGCGCTGAGCACACTGCTCGCGCTGCCCGAGCCGCCGACGGCGCTCGTGGTCGCCAATGACACCATGATGGTCGGCGTGCTGCACGAGTTGCGGCGGCGCGGGCTGCGAGCGGGCGTCGACCTGCCGGTCGTGGTCTACGACGACGTCGAATGGGCCGATCTGGTCGATCCGCCGCTGACCACGATGGCGCAGCCGATCGAGGAGATCGGCACACAGGCGGTGCGCCTCCTGCTGGCGAGGATCAACGATCCGGGACGCAAGGCCCAGACGATGCGTATTCCGCCTACGCTCCGCCATCGCGCGTCCTGCGGATGCGCTCTCGTTCACTCGTATTGATGATTGTTGGGAGACTTTCCGGTCTTGCCGCCGAGCGACGCTCCGTCAGCCGTTACCGTCGTTCAGGCTCGGATGAAGGCGTGGAGCGATGACCGCATTGTCCCCGGCGTTACCCCTGTGGGAGGACACCCCTGTCACCCACCGGTTCGGGGTGGCCATGGCGATGCACGCGAACCCGTATTCGGGTGAACTCGTCCGCGCCATCCGCCGCGCCGCACGCCGTCACGGCTGCGAAATCACCCTCGCCGACACCGGGGACAGCGTCGCCGAAGAAGCCGCGGTCATCCGCGCGCTGCGGGCGGACCGTGTCGACGGTGTGCTGCTCGTCCCGGCGGCCGGCGACGAAGCGGTGGTCAACGGACTGGTCCGGATGGGCGTGCCGACCGTGCTCGTCGACCGGATGGCCGGCCGCAACGACGTCGACCAGGTCGGCTCCGAGAACATCCAGGCCGTGTGCGCGCTCGTGCGGCACCTCGCCGGGCTGCGGCACCGCAAGATCGGCTTCATCTCGGGCGAAGAGGACATGACCACCTACGAGGAGCGGGCACTGGGCTACCGGCTCGGCCTCGGCCGCTCCGGCCTCCGGTGGACGTCGCAGCTGGTCGCGTGCGGGCAGTCGACCCCTGGCGGGGCCGCCGCCGCGACCGCGAAACTGCTGGACAGCTGGCCGTCGCCGACCGCGCTCGTGGTGGCGAGCGAGGCGATGATGATCGGCGTCCAGTACGAGGCGCACCGGCTCGGCATCCGGATCGGGCGCGACCTCGCGATCGTCGGCTACGGCGACATGGAGTGGGCGGGGCAGGTGACCCCGGCGGTCACCACGATGGCGCAGCCGATCGAGGAGATCGGGCGCAAGGCCGTCGAACTCCTGCTTGCCCGGATCACCGACCCTGAGCGACGGCCCGAATCCGTACGGCTCGCACCGCGGTTCATACACCGTCAGTCGTGCGGCTGCTGAATCACTACAGCGCCGATTGGATCCTCAGCGGTAGAGAGTGCTTCGGATCTCGCTGGTGAGAAGCCCGCCGCCGGGTGATGATGGCGGAATGACCGACCTGTGGACCGTGCACACCGCCGACCTCGGAGCAGACGTGCTGACCGCGGCACGCGCTCTGCTGGACGACGCTTTCGACGGCGATTTCAGCGACCACGACTGGGAGAACGCCCTCGGCGGCATGCACACGCTGGTGTGGGAGAGCGGCGAACTCGTCGGGCACGCGTCACTGGTCCAGCGGCGGCTGATGCACGACGGGCGGATCCTCCGGACGGGTTACGTCGAGGCGGTCGCCGTCCGGTCGGATCACCGGCGTCGCGGGCACGGCGCCGCGATGATGGACGCGCTGGAGCGGGTCCTGCGGAAGGCGTACGACCTCGGGGCGCTCTCGGCGTCCCACGAGGCTCTGGAGTTCTACGCGTCGCGCGGCTGGCTGCTGTGGCGCGGGACTTCGTCGGCCATGACGCCTTCGGGCGTGGAGCCGACGAAGGAGGAAGACGGGTCGATCCACGTGCTGCCGGTGGGCGTCACCCTCGATCTGGACGGGGAGATCACCTGCGACTGGCGTGCGGGCGACGTCTGGTGACGCAATTAGTCACCTACTTGCGTCGTCCCCTCGCGTTGTACGCCTGGCGCGCGTCGCAAGTAGGTGACTAATTGCGGGGGTCGAGGGTCGCTGCGGCTTCGAGGAGCATCCACGCGCTCACCTGAACGGACAGGTCACGTTCCGGGGCATCACCCGCGAGGGGCAGCGAAGGCGCCGGAGTCGCCCAGTCGGCACTGAAGAGCGGCCCGTGCGGCGTCTCGGCGGCACCGGACCAGCAGGCCTCAGCCGACCGGATGACCAGGTCGCGCGCGATCCCGCTCGGCAGCGTCGGCGCCGCGAGCGCCAGGTACCGGGCCAGGATCCCGCCGAACAGGCCGCCGTCGCCGCCTTCCTGCCCTCGGATCACCCCGTTCGGCGCGACGTGTTCCGCGACCGCGCGGACCGTGCGCTCCACACTGTCCAGTTCGGACAGTTCGAGGCAGGCGCCGAGATAAACCCCTTGGCAGTACGTGAAAATATGTTTGACCAGTTCGCCGCTGCCGACCCGCAGGCCGTCCCACACCAATCCGGAATCCGGGTCGACGAGCCGCTCGGTCATCCAGTCGGTCAAACCACGAGCGTGCTGCGTCGCACCTTCGCGGGCATGGAAGATCGCGGCCGGGCCGTTCGCGGGGGCATTCTTGAAATCGTCGCCGACGCGCCACCAGATCCCGCCGCCGGCGTCGTCGGTCCAGCCTTCGCGCAGCCGTGAGCTGATCGCCTCCAGCCCGCCGCGGACGTCCGGCCCGAGCTGCCCGACGCGTTGCAGCGCGAGGCCGAGCCAGGCGATGTCGTCGTAGTAGTCATTGATCCACTTGCCGAAGTTGCGCAACCGCACGGACAGCACGAACCGGTCGATCAGCTTCAGCCGATCCGGTGAAGGGTCCCGCAGCTGCGCGTCGACGAGGGTGTCCAGCAGATGTGCCTGCCACCAGTAGTTCCAGTGCCAGTGGACGCGCTGGCCCATCGAGGGCGGCCAGCCGCTGCGGCCGAGCACGGTGCCGGGCAGTCCCCAGACACCGCGCAGATGCCGGTCGCGGATCGCGCGCTCGGCGGCCGCGGCCCGGTCGGCGAGAGCAGTCATCGCGCCATCATCCCTTGCCCGCCGACATACCGCTCAGTATGTTGGGAGTACTCCCGAACCCGCGAGGTGCTTCATGACCACGGCGCACGTGACCTGCCCGCTCTGCGAAGCCACCTGCGGGCTGGAGGTGACGATCGACGAGAAGAGCCTGGTCACCCGCGTGCAGGGTGACCAGGAGGACGTCTTCTCGAAGGGCTACATCTGCCCGAAGGGCGCTTCGCTCGGCGCGCTGCACCACGACCCGGACAGGCTCACAGCGCCGCTGGTGAAACGCGACGGCGAGTTCGTCGAAGTCACCTGGGACGAGGCCTTCGCCGAGATCGACCGGCGGCTCCGGCCGATCATCGACGAGTACGGCAAGAACGCCGTCGCGGTGTACTCCGGCAACCCGACGGTGCACAACGCGGCACTGGTGCTCTACGGCCGCGTGTTCTTCAAAGCCTTGGGCACCAAGAACTTCTATACCGCGACCACGGTCGACCAGATGCCGAAGCACTTCTCCTCCGGCTACCTCTTCGGCGACCCGCAGACCATTCCCGTCGCCGACCTCGACCGCACCGGGCACCTGCTCATCCTGGGCGCGAACCCGTTGGTGTCCAACGGAAGCCTGATGACCGCGGCCGACACCAGGGGCAGGCTGCGCGGGATCCGGAAGCGCGGCGGCAAGATCGTCGTCCTCGATCCTCGCCGCACCCGGACCGCCCAGCTCGCCGACGAACACCACGCGATCCGGCCCGGCACCGACGCGTTGTTCCTGTTCGCGCTGGTCAACGTCCTGTTCGCGGAGAACCGGGTCGATCCGGGAGAGCACGTCAACGGCGTGGACGAGGTTCGTGCGCTCGCGGAGCCCTTCACCCCGGAGGCGGTCGCGCCCGCGACCGGGATCGACGCCGCCGAGATCCGCCGCATCGCGCTCGAACTCGCGGACGCCGAGCGCGCCGCGGTGTACGGCCGGATGGGGACCACGACGCAGTCGTTCGGCACCATCGCGAGCTGGCTGGTCGACGTCGTCAACACGCTCACCGGCAACCTCGATCGCGAAGGCGGCGTGATGTTCCCGCTGCCCGCGCTCTGGCGGCCGCGCCGGTCCTCGCCGTTCACCAGCGGCCGCTGGACGAGCCGGGTGCGCGGGTATCCCGAGGTGCTCGGCGAACTGCCGGTGGCCACGCTCGCGGACGAGATCGAGACACCCGGCGAGGGCCGGGTGCGGGCGCTGGTGACCATCAGCGGCAACCCGGCGCTGAGCACACCCAACTCCGCGCGGCTCACGGAAGCGTTGCGGCAGCTGGACTTCATGGTCTCGCTCGACGTGTACCTCAACGAGACCACGCGGCACGCCGACGTCATCCTGCCCGGCCCTTCACCTCTGGAGCGGCCGCATTACGACGTCGCGCTGTACGCGCTCGCCGTGCGCAACGTCGCGAACTGGACTCCGCCGCCGCTCGAAACGGACCTGCCGCAGGAGTGGGTGACCCTGCTGCGGATGGCCGGGATCGCCGCCGGCCAGGGCCCGGACGTCGACGTCGCCGCCTTCGACACGATGGTCGCGGGCGAAACGGCGCGGCGCACCGGTGTCGACCTGTCGCTCGCCGAAGGCCGCACGGGACCGGCGCGGATGATCGACCTGATGCTGCGCGGCGGACCGTACGGGCTGAAACTGGCGGACCTCGAAGCCGCCCCGCACGGCATCGATCTCGGCGCGCTGAAGCCGCGGCTGCCGGAGGTGCTCACCACCGCCAGTGGCAAGGTCGAGCTGGCCCCGGACGCGATCACGAAGGACGTTCCGCGGCTGCGAGCGGAGCTGGACAAGGCACCGGACGGCGGTTTGCTGCTGATCGGACGGCGGCACCTGAGCTCGAACAACTCGTGGATGCACAACCTGACGCCGCTGGTCCGCGGCGGGAACCGGTGCACCGTCCAGGTTCACCCGGACGACGCCTCCCGGCTCGGGTTGACCGACGGCGGGCTCGCGTCGGTGACGTCGCGGGCGGGGAAGCTGGAAGCCCCGGTGGAGGTCACGGCCGACGTCCGGCCCGGCGTGGTGAGCATGCCGCACGGCTGGGGTCACGACGTCGACGGCACGCGCACGCGGGTCGCGGCCGCGCACGCCGGGGTCAACTCGAACCTGGTCGCCGACGAGACCCTGCTCGACGTCCCGTCCGGAACCGCCGTGCTCAACGGCATCCCGGTCGAGGTCGCCCCCGTCTAGCCCCCGCAATTAGTCACCTACTTGCGGTCGTTCCGTGGGTGATCAGGCGCGAGTCGCCGACCGCAAGCAGGTGACTAATTGCGGGCGTTCGGGTCACCAGGCTTGGGTGAGGTCGGCGTGCTGCCGGATCCAGGCGTGCATGACGATCCCGGCGGCGACGCCGGCATTGATCGAACGGGTCGTGCCGAACTGCGCGATCGAGACGACCAGTGCGGCCGTCTTCTGCGCCTCGGCCGACAAGCCGGGCCCTTCCTGGCCGAACAGCAGGACGCAGTCACGCGGCAGCTCGGCGGTCTCGACGGGCTGCGAGCCGGGGGTGTTGTCGACGGCGACCACGGCGAGCCCCTCCGTCGCGGCGAAGGTCAGCAGCCCGTTGACGTCCTCGTGGTGGAGAAGGTGCTGGTAGCGGTCGGTCACCATGGCGCCGCGCCGGTTCCAGCGCCGCCGCCCGACGATGTGCACCGCGGCCGCGGCGAACGCGTTCGCCGTCCGGACCACGGTGCCGATGTTGTGGTCGTGCTGGAAGTTCTCGATCGCCACGTGGAACGGGTGCCGACGGCTGTCCACATCGGACACGATGGCCTCGCGCCGCCAGTAGCGGTACGGGTCGACGACGTTGCGGCGGTCGCCGTTCGCGAGGAGTTCCGGATCGTAGCGTTCGTCCGAAGGCCACTCGCCCTCCCACGGACCGACGCCGACCTCTTCCTTCGCCACCCATTCGGTGGGACCGGCCTCTTCCGACAAGTTCACCCGAGGATTGTCACTCAGCCCATGCTGACGCGGTGCGCCGGTGCGTCCCCGTCGTGGTGGCGGTGACGCCAGCGCTGGTACGCGCCGATGTAGGAGATGATCACCGTCGCCATCGCGATCACGACGACGATCGGCAGCGACGAGCGTGGGAACACGGTGTCGTACAGGTAGTAGGCGTTGAAGCCGCCGGGCAGGTCGCCGAGACCCTGCTGGTGCCGGAAGTAGTTCTCGGCGGCCGTCAGCGGGCAAGGCCACGGGAAGACGTTGACGAGGACCCCCCATGCGGCGAAGAACACATGCACGAAGATCACCTTCGGCCACCGCCACGCGAGAAAGCCACCGAATCCGATGAACAACAGCGCGAAAATGTGCACCGCGACTGTCACGTTCGCCAGGAAACCCGCCACCTCAAGCCCCCTTCACACCCCTACCTGCGACGTTACCCCTCTCTTATTGAGAAACGCTCACGAAAAAACGGGGCATCCTCCGTTCGCACAGAGGATGCCCCGTTCGGGAGGCTTTACTCAGGACAGACCGAGATCGTCCTTGTTCAGGATGTAGCGGTATTCGAGGCCTTCCTTCTCGATGGCCTCGCGCGCTCCGGTGTCCCTGTCGACGACGGTCGCGACGCCGACCACCTTCGCTCCGGCCTCGCGCAGCGCCTCGACGGCGGTGAGCACGCTGCCGCCGGTGGTCGAGGTGTCCTCGACGGCCAGCACGCGCTGCCCGAGCACCTCGACGCCTTCGATCCGGCGCTGCATGCCGTGCGCCTTGGCGCCCTTGCGGACGACGAACGCGTCGAGCACGACGCCGTCGGTGGCCGCGGAGTGCAGCATGGCCAGCGCCACCGGGTCCGCGCCGAGGGTCAGGCCGCCGGCGGCGACGTAGTCCCAGTCGTGCGTGAGCTGGCGAAGCAGCTTCCCGATGAGCGGGGCGGCCGCGTGATGCAGCGTCGCCCGCCGGAGATCGATGTAGTAGTCGGCTTCCTTGCCAGAGGACAAGGTCACCTTGCCGTGCACGACGGAGAGTTCGCCGACCAGTCTCGCCAGTTCGAGTTTCGCCGCTTGATCAACACCGGGGTACGCCACGGCCGAGAGTCTTACACACGGCTCGCGGCGCACCACCGGGGTGTTTCCCGCAGTGCGCTCAGTCACTGCCGGACGTCGCGGCGTCCACGGCCTGCCCGCGGGTCGCCAGCCAGGCCGGGACCAGGGTCGCCACCAGCGCGAGCGCCGCGGCGAGCCCGATGATGGACAGGTAGATCAGCGGGGAGCCCATCGGCAGCAGGGAATCGGTCGCCACCAGGCAGAACGGGACGATCGAGCCCGCCGCCACGACGGTGCCGAGCACGATCCCGAGCAGCGCGACGAGCCCGCCTTCGTAGCCTGCCATCCGCAGCACCTGCGCCCTGGTCGAGCCGGTGAGCCGCTGGAGACCGAACTCGCGGCGCCGCCGCACCGTCGCCATCACCAGCGTGTTGGCCACCGAAATCACCGTGTAGGCGATGATCATCCCGACCAGCAGGTAGTTCACCCACGCGCCGACGGCCTGGTCCTTGGCGTGCGCCGCGACGAGCGCGTCCCGGTCGCCGACGGACACCGGCTGCCCGGCCGTCGCCTCGCGAAGCCGTTCGGTGAGCGCTGCCGGATCGACGTCCGGGGCCGCGCGGACCAGCATCTGCGGGGCGAGTCCGGCGGTGGTGTGCGGGGCCAGCAGCCCGGCAGGGAGCAGCAGGCTCTCGAAACCGGGGCGCTGGCTGGTCACCGCGACGACCTTGACGTCGACCGGGGTGCCGTCGCCGAGCCGCAGGCTCAGGTTGTCGCCGACACCGCGGCCGAAGTCCTTCGCGAAGACCTCGGGGAGCGCGACGGTCATCCCGGTCAACGCCTTCAGGTCGCCCTGGGTCACCTTGGTGTCGGTGGTCGCGGCCGCGCCGGAGGCGGTGAGACCGATCGCCGGACGGCCCTCGTCTGAGGAGTCGTACGGCTCCTCGAGGAACACGCTGCTGGTGACGTACTCGGACGCTCCGGCGACCCCGGGTACGGCCTGGATCCGCTGGACGAGGTCCGGGGACAGCCCGCCCGCCGCGGAAGCGATCACGGCGTCGGCGCGGACGTCTTCGGTGAACGCCTGGTTGGCCAGCTCCTGCTGGGTGGTCTGCAGGTAGATGTTCGCGGTCGCGATCCCGACGGCGAGCATGATCGGGGTGACCGCGCCGGCCGCCCGGACGATGCCGGCCCGGGTGTTGAGCACGGCGAGGTGCCCGGCGATCCCGCCGAACAGGCGCATCGGCCACCGCAGGATCGCCGTCATCACCTTGGCGACGCCGGGGGTGATCATCGCGACGCCGAGCGCCCAGAGGATCACCGCGGGTCCGGCGGTGCTGGCCGCGATCGGGCCGGTCATCACCGCGACGGTCACGATGGCCAGCGCGGTGCCGCCGCCGAAGCAGAGGACGGCGAACACGACCCGCGTCGGGGTCAGCCAGCGGCGGGTCACCGCGGCCTCGGCGAGCGCCTCGGTCGGCCGGATCTTCCCGGCGCGGCGGCCCGCGAAGAAGGCGGCGATGAAGACCGCGAGCATCGCGGCTCCCGCACCGACGACGGCGGGCAGCCAGCCTTGATAGAACCGCAGAACCCCGGGCACCACGCCGTTTTCGACGAGCTGCCCGAACAGCCACTCGCCGAGGAACGGGCCGAGGGCGGCGGCGAGCGCGGTGGCGAGCAGGCCGACGGCCAGCGCTTCGCCGAGCACCATGCGCCGGAGCTGGCGCGGGGTCGTGCCGATCGCCCGCATCAGCGCCAGTTCACGCGAACGCTGCTGGGTGGACAGACTGAGCGTGCTGGCCACGACGAACATCGCGACCATCACCGAAAGCCCACCGGACACCGCGGCGATGACGATCAGGTTCGCCCCGCTCGAATCGGCCTCGGGAAACTCCGCGACACCGCGGTCGATCCCGCTCAGGACGTTCGCCCCGGTCGCGACCTCGGCGACCTTCGCCTGCACCGCTTCGAGGTCGGCGCCCGGGTCGGTGAAGACGCCGATGACGTCGGCCTTGCCGGGGTACCCGGAGAGCCGGGCGGCGTCGGCGGCGGAGAAGAACATGGCGGCCTGCGTGATCGAACGCGGCGCACCGGCCACGCCCGACACCCGGAAGCCTTCGATTTCGCCGTGGGCGGCGACGTCGATCCGGTCGCCGGGTTTGAAGCCGGACGTCGACTCGACGAACTCCTCGACCGCGGCGGGCGCGGCCCCCTCGGCCAGCGTGTACGGGGTCAGCGCGGCGGAGTCCCAAGCGTGGCCGAGTGCGGGCTTGCCACCCGCCGCGACCGGGAAGCTCACTTCACCGACGACGTCCGAGACACCCGGGACGGACCGCAGCCGGGAAACCAGCCCGTCGTCGAGCCGGACACGCTCGGGGAGCCGCGCGTCCTCGAATTTGCGCTTGTCATCGGCGTCGAGGGAGGCGGGGTCCGCCTTGGGCAGCTCGAAGGTCTGGCCGCCGGTGACGACGATCGGCGCGGCGGCGAGGCGCTGGGGTTCCGCGTTGCCGCGGATCCCGGTCTCCATCAGGCCTCCGCAGGAGGCGACGATCAACGCGCCGAAGAAGACGGCGATGAAGGTGCCGATGAATCCGCCCTTGCGCAGGCGCAGGGTCCGGAAGGCGAGTCGCAGCATCACGCACCCGCCTTGACCTGGCTGCCCCAGGCACCCAGGTGGATCATGCGTTCGGCGACGACGTCCGCCGTCGGCGCGTGCAGTTCGTCCGCGATCCGGCCGTCGGCGAGGAAGATGACGCGGTCGGCGTAGGAGGCGGCCATCGGATCGTGGGTCACCATGATCACCGTCTGGCCGGTCGTCCGGACCGAATCGCGCAGCAGCGCGAGGACCTCGGCGGCGGTGCGGGTGTCGAGCGCGCCGGTCGGCTCGTCGGCGAAGACCACCGCGGGCCGGGTGACCAGCGCCCGCGCGATCGCGACGCGCTGCGCCTGCCCGCCGGACAGTTCGCCGGGAAAGTGCTTACGGCGGCCGGAAAGCCCGACCCGGGTCAGCATCTCCTCGACGACCCGGCGGTCCGGCTTGGCGCCGGCGAGCTGCTGCGGGAGCGTGACGTTCTGCTCGACCGTCAGCGCCGGAAGCAGGTTGAAGGCCTGGAAGATGAACCCGACCCGGTCGCGGCGCAGCTTCGTCAGCTTCGCCTCGTTCATCCCGGCCAGTTCCTGCCCGTCGAGTACGACGGACCCCGACGTCGGCCGGTCCAGCCCGGCCGCGCAGTGCAGGAAGGTGCTCTTGCCCGAGCCCGAGGGGCCCATCACCGCGGTGAAACCGCCGCGCGGGAACGCCAGCGTCACCCCGTCCAGGGCGACGACGCCCTTGCCGTATTCCTTGCGGACGCCGTCGAGCCGGACCGCGTCACCGTTCCACCCAGTGTTCATGGGGAAAACCCTAGGAATTCCCGGCCGGACACACCCTGGTGCGAACGTGCGTCTCCTTGGTAGGGCGGGCCCTACCGAACCCGGACGGCAAAGGCCGCACAGGCATACTCGGGTGAAATCACGAAAGGATCTTTCTGCATGCGGAAGCTCGTGTACTACGTCGCCACCACCCTCGACGGTTTCATCGCGGGCCCCGACGGCGCCGACCCCACCGGACCCGACGGGTTCTGGCCGATTCCGGCGGACTACCTGGAGTACCTGATCGCGGAGTACCCGGAGACGCTGCCCGGCCCCGCCCGCGCGGCGATGAACGTCACGGCGGAGGGCACGCACTTCGACACCGTGCTCGAAGGACGGCGCAGCTACGAAATCGGGCTGAAGGCGGGCGTCCCCGACGCCTTCCCCCACCTTCGTCACCTGGTCTTCTCCCGGACGCTCGCCGAGAGCCCGGCCCCCGCCGTGGAACTGGTCGCCGACGACCCCATCGGCAAGGTGCGGGAGCTCAAGCAGGAAGACGGCAAGGACATCTGGCTCATCGGCGGCGCCGAACTGGCGGGCGCGCTCTACCCGGAGATCGACCAGCTCGTGCTGAAGATGGCAACGCTGACGATCGGCACGGGGATCCCGCTCTTCTCCCGCAACGCCGCCTTCGACCCACGCGTCTGGAAGCTCACCGGGCACAAGCTGCTCGACAGCGGCGCGGCCTTCGTCACTTACACGCGTTGATCCGGCGGCAAGGGCCGCGCCTCAGGTGCGGCCCTTGCCCCCGAAACCGCCGCCGAGCTTCCGCAGCACCGCGCGCGGCAGCAGTCCGCCGACCGCGACGATCGCCTTGTACTGCAGGCTCGGCACCGAGATCACCTTGCCGCGGCGCAGATCCGCGAGTGCCTCGTCCACGACCTGCTCGACACGGAGCCAGAACGCTTTGGGCCCTGGCTTGTCCAGGCCCGCTCGCTGGTGGAACTCGGTGACGGTGAACCCGGGGCAGAGCGCCATCATGCGGATGTTCTTCGGCAGCGAGGCCGCGATGCCCTCGGTGAACGAGGTGACCCAGTTCTTGCTGGCCGTGTACGTGGAACCGCGGCCGCTGAAGAAGCCCGCGACCGAGCTGACGTTGATGATCGCGCCTTCGCCGCGGTCGATCATCCCCGGCAGCGCCGCGCGGGTGAGCCGCAGGACGGCGGTGACGTTGACGTCGAGCTGACGTTGCAGCGCGTCCGGCGGGATGGTCCAGAAATCGCCGTTGAGCCCGAAGCCCGCGTTGTTCACCAGTAGGTCCACCGGCGCTTCGGCCAGCCGTGTCTCGACCAGCGCACGTCCGTCCACTTCGGACAGATCGGCGGGCAGGACGACGACGTCGACGCCGTGCGCATCGACCAGTTCCGCGGCGAAGCTCTCCAGCCGGTCGACGTCGCGGGCGACGAGCACGAGGTCGTACGCCTCGGCGGCGAGCCTGCGCGCGAACTGCGCGCCGATGCCGGCGGTGGCGCCGGTGATCAGTGCGGTCGGTGTCATGTCGCCGAACCTACTCCTCGGTCGGGTTCGGCGGAGAGTGTCTGAAGGGGCGAGTGTGGGGGTCACCCACCGTGGGGATTTGACGTGCAACCGCTCAAGTCGGGAAGTATCGTCCGGCCCCATGGGGAAGCACAGCAGGCGCAAGCCGGGCTACCTGCCCAAAGTCGCGGCCGGCGCGGCGCCGCTGGCCTTGTTGTTCGCCGGTCCGGCCGGCGCACTCGCCGCCCAGACCGATCCGTCGATCCCGCTTCCACTCGATCACCAGCGCGAAGGCACCCTCGATCGCGGTGTCGGCTTCACCAGCGAAGGCGACACATCCGTCTTCCGCGGCTTCCTGACCAACACCGAACGGAACGTCTTCAGCAAGGACGTCGGCGACGTCAAAACCATCGCGGACGTCCGCCGATCGGTGAGCGAGACCGTCGAGACCCGCGACGGTGTCACGGCCAGTCCGGACAAGGTCGGCGTGCTCGCCGCAGCGAAGACCGCCGAAGCCGCCAAGCAAGGCCAGCGGGAAGCGGTGAAGCTCGACCGCTACGGCAGTGTCGTCGCCGGGAACGAGACAGAACTCGAGCGGACCGGCACCCGGCTGACCGAGGCCACGCTCGACCCGCGCACCGGCGTCCCCACCCTTGTTTCCGAGGACAGCCGCGGTCTCCGCGCGGCCGAGGGGACCTATCACGCCGTCCGCCCGCTGCCCGGAGTCGGCGTGATCAACGAGACGGAACAGCACGTCGGCGGCGGCCTCGACCGGGCCATGCGGCTCGACGGCGGCTTCTCCGGTGACCTCGGCGGCGTGCTGGAGGCGGGCCGGTCTTCCGGGCACGCCGTCGACGTCGGCGAACTCGCCGCCGTCGGGACGACGTCGGCGCAGCACGGCAACGGCCGGTTCAAGGGTCTCCTGCCGCTGGACGTCGGCTCCGGCACCGGCTTCGGCCAGGAACACGCTCTCGGCGGCACCATCGGCCCGTCGTCCGGGCTGGTGACCACCGGAGAGGACCTGGAACTGGCACAGCATGGCGCCGGCATCACCGGGGCCGGTTCGCACCGGATCAGCGGAGACCTCGGAATCGGCGACGTGGCGTCCGCCCGCGGCACCACGACGACGACCTTGCGCGGAGTTCTGCCGACCACGGATCCCGCACAGGCGGGACGGGTGACGCAGTCCGGGACGCTCGATCTGACCGTGCTCGGTCAGTCGTGGCACACCGGCGCGACCGCCGGAGCGCTCCCGTTGGAACTCGAGCGGGCCTAGCGCCTAGCCCTGCGGCTCGATGTCGTCGGCGGCCTCGGCCTGCCAGTGGCGCCCCGGGGTCGAGGCGTTGTCGTACTCCTCGTCGAACGGGTCGACGATGTCGGCGATCTCGCCGAGGTCGCGCAGCAGCCGCTCGAGCCTCGACGGCCCGGCGTTGGGGGCGACGCTCGCGAGCACCCACTCGTTCTCCAGCCACGCCACGCCGACGTCGCCACCGAGTGAATCGGCCGCGTCGACGAGGTCCTGCGTGATCACCTTGCGGGCGCCCTCGGAGTCGTCGGCGAAGGCGTAGCGCTGGCCGATCGGGCCGAGCATCTCGGGCATGTCCTGGCGCTGGAACGGCACACTGGACAGCCACATCTCCAGCGGCACCTCGTGCACACGGTTGCACCGGACGGCGACCACGACCGCCGGGATCTGGCCCTCGGTCTCGATGTCGAAGATGAAGACCGGGCGCCGCCCGTCGGAGGTGAAGGTGGACCCGGCCACGACGTTGACCGCCAGCTGCGCGCCGAAGTACCCGATCGCGCCGTTGGACCACTGCCGCGGCAGCCGCTCGTCCTCTTCGACGAACTGCCAGCCGCGCAGCTCGGCCCAGCGCATTCGCTCGCGATTGCGCGAGCCCTCCTTCGCCCGGTCGGCCGCGAGCAGCGCCAGCCCCGCCACCAAGGCGACGGCGGCGATGACGAACCAGATCCACGCCGGAATACCCACGCCGGTCAGGGTATCCCCCTGCCCTCACCGGATGTGATCGCCGGGCGCCGTGTCGCGCCACCCCTTTCGGTGCCGCGCCCCGAAGACAGGGTGAAACGTCGACAAATCGCCGTGTCGCCAATGCAATGAAGGGGCCTTTCATCGCAAATTTTGCAATGAAAGGCCCCTTCATCTCAGCCGGCGGGTGACCGACCGGCCCGCGTCAGTCCACCCGGGTGACCGTGAGCGCGTCCGACGCCTCCTGGGCCGGGATGTCGACCCGGACCGTGTCGCCGTCCCGGATCTCACCGGCCAGCAACTGTTTCGCCAGCTTGTCGCCGATCGCCGACTGCACCAGCCGCCGCAGCGGCCGCGCGCCGTAGATCGGGTCGAAGCCGTTCAGCGCGAGCCACTCGCGTGCTCCGGCGGTGACGTCGAGCGTCAGGCGACGCCGCGAAAGCCGGGTGGCGAGCCGGTCGATCTGGATGTCCACAATGGACGTCAGCTCGTCGGTGCCGAGCGCGTGGAAGACCACGATGTCGTCCAGCCGGTTCAGGAACTCCGGTTTGAACTGCCGCTGCACCACCGACATCACCGCGTCGTTGCGCTGACGCTCGTCGAGCGCCGGGTCGGCGATGGCCTGCGAACCGAGGTTCGAGGTCAGCACCAGGATCGTGTTGCGGAAGTCCACCGTGCGGCCCTGGCCGTCGGTGAGCCGTCCGTCGTCGAGCACCTGCAGGAGCACGTCGAACACGTCCGGGTGCGCCTTCTCGACCTCGTCCAGCAGCACCACCGAATACGGGCGCCTGCGCACCGACTCGGTCAGCTGCCCGCCCTGGTCGTAGCCGACGTAGCCCGGAGGCGCCCCGACCAAGCGCGCCACCGAATGCTTCTCGGCGTACTCGCTCATGTCGATCCGCAGCATCGCGCGCTCGTCGTCGAACAGGAACTCGGCCAGCGCCTTCGCCAGCTCGGTCTTGCCGACGCCGGTCGGGCCGAGGAACAGGAACGAACCGGTCGGCCGGTCGGGGTCGGCGACGCCCGCCCGGGTGCGGCGCACCGCGTCCGAAACGACCTGCACGGCCTCCTTCTGCCCGACGACGCGTTTGCCGAGCTCCTCCTCCATCCGGAGCAGCTTGCCCGTCTCGCCCTCCAGCAGCCGTCCGGCCGGGATACCGGTCCACGCGCTGACCACGTCCGCGACGTCGTCCGCGCCGACCTCTTCCTTGAGCATGACGTTCTGCTGGCTGACCTCGCTGGCGGCGATCGCGGCCTCGAACTCCTTCTCCAGCGCGGGAATCCGGCCGTAGCGGAGTTCGGCGGCCTTGCCGAGGTCGCCGTCGCGTTCGGCGCGTTCGGACTCGCCGCGCAGCTGCTCCAGCTGCCCCTTGAGGTCGCGGACGCGTTCGATCGAGCCCTTTTCGTTCTGCCAGCGCGCCGTCAGCGCGGTCAGCGTCTCGCGCTTTTCGGCCAGCTCCGAGCGCAGCACGGCGAGCCGGTCCTTGGAGGCAGCGTCGTCCTCTTTGGACAGTGCCATCTCCTCGATCTCCATCCGCCGCACGGCGCGCTCGACCTCGTCGATCTCGACCGGCCGCGAGTCGATCTCCATACGGAGCTTCGACGCGGCCTCGTCGACCAGGTCGATCGCCTTGTCCGGCAGGAACCTGGCGGTGATGTAGCGGTCGGACAGGGTCGCGGCGGCGACCAGCGCGGCGTCGGTGATGCGCACCCCGTGGTGCACCTCGTACCGCTCCTTGAGCCCGCGCAGGATGCCGATGGTGTCCTCTGTGGACGGTTCGCCGACCAGCACCTGCTGGAAGCGCCGCTCCAGCGCGGCGTCCTTCTCGATGTGCTGCCGATACTCGTCGAGCGTGGTCGCGCCGACCATCCGCAGCTCACCGCGGGCGAGCATCGGCTTGATCATGTTGCCCGCGTCCATCGCTCCCTCGCCGGTCGCGCCGGCGCCGACGATGGTGTGCAGCTCGTCGATGAAGGTGACGACCTCGCCCGCGGAGTCGGTGATCTCCTTGAGCACGGCCTTCAGCCGCTCTTCGAACTCGCCGCGGAACTTGGCCCCGGCGACCATCGAGCCGAGGTCCAGCGCCACCACTCGCTTGCCGCGCAGCGATTCCGGCACGTCACCGGCGACGATGCGCTGGGCGAGCCCTTCGACGATGGCCGTCTTGCCGACACCGGGTTCGCCGATGAGCACCGGGTTGTTCTTGGTGCGGCGCGAGAGCACCTGCACCACGCGGCGGATCTCGGTGTCGCGGCCGATCACCGGGTCCAGCTCGCCGGCGCGGGCGCGTTCGGTCAGGTCGACGCCGTACTTCTCCAGCGCTTTGAAGGTGCTCTCCGGATCCGGGCTGGTGATCCGCGCGGAGCCGCGCACCTTGGCGAACGCGTCACGCAACGCGTCCGGGGTGGCGCCGTGCCGTTTGAGCAGGTCGGCCACCGGACCGCCCTCGGTGGCGAGGCCGACGAGGAGATGCTCCGTCGAGACGTACTCGTCGCCGAGTTCGGTCGCGAGCTTCTGCGCGTGCGTCAGCGCCTTGACCGCGTGCGCGTCGAACTGCGGGCTCGACACGGTCGCGCCGGTCGCCGACGGCAGCGCCGCGATCAGCGGCTCCAGCTCCTTGTGCACCTGCTCCGGATCGGCCCCGACCGCGGTCAGCAGCGGTGCGGTGAGCCCCTCACCCTGCGCCAGCAGGGCGCCGAGCAGATGCGCGGCCGCCACGTGCGGGTTGCCCGCCATCGTGGCCGCCTGCGCCGCCGACGAGATCGCCTGCTGGGTCTTCGTGGTCGGGTTGAAAGCGTCCATCCCTCACCTCGTACTAGGTCCTGCGAAAGTCCGTCGACCGGTACAACGTCAACAAAGTTGAGTCTGTTCCGCTCAACTTGAGAAAAGTTCAGCCTCCGGTCGGCGAGACGGCCTCCGCGGGCAGACGCGGGCCCACCCGGCCGAGGCCGACGACGGCCGTGCAGGCGCACGCGGCCACGAGCACCCACGGGATCCAGAGTGCCACGGAGAACAGCGCGACGACGGCCGGAGCGATCACCGCGGCGAGCGTGAACGCGTACTGGAACGCCGCCAGATACCGGCCCCGCGCCTCCGGCGGCGCCGCGGCTTCGGCCAGCGCCCCGGATCGCGCACCGAACGCGAGATCGCCGGCGGCCAGCACGAGGGTCGCGCCGAGCAGGTAAACCGGCTGGAAGACCTTCGGTACGAACACCACCAGGAGGCACGCCAGGCACCACACCGCGAACAACGCCGAGCCCGCGCGCATCGCGGCGATCCGGGTCAGCCTCCGGGTGAGCCGCAAACCGACGACTCCACCCAGACTGGTGACGACGGTGAGCAGCGCGATGATCGCGCCGGGAAGCCATCGCGGGCCCTGCAGGGCGTTGAAGATGTACACCGGCATCCCGATGAGGAAGAAGTCCATCGTGAGCGCGAAGAGTCCGCTGAACACGATGAGCGCCAGGTACGGGCGGTTCCGCCAGACCCGCGCGGGCCCGGAGAGCCGGGGCAGGTGCCGCGGGACCGGCGCGACCAGCGTCGAGAGGATGGCCGCTGCGACGACGAAGGTCGCGACGTCGACCATCACGGCGACGTACAAGCCGTCGCGCCCGATCCAGACCAGCAGTCCGGCCGCCGCGAGCCCGCCCAGCCCGAAGCCCGCGGAGCGGACCATCGCGGCTTCGGCGAACGGCCGGTCCTTCGGCCCTTCGCCCGCGACGTCGGCGATGAGCGAGAACTGGGAGCTGTAGAACAGCTGCTGCCCGGCCGCGAGCATGACGGACGCGCCGACGACCCCGGCGAAACCGTCGGCCACCAGGAAAGCGCTCGCTCCGGCGGCCTGGAGAACATGGGAGCAGATCATCACCGTCCGCGGGCCGATCAGATCGACGAGGCGCCCGGCGAGCGCGGGCACGAGCAGACCGGCGAGCGCACCGAGAGTGACCGCGGCCCCCGCCTGGGCGAGGGGCAAACCCACCACACGGATGACGAAGACCAACCCGAGCGGAAGGAAAAGTCCCGAGCCGAAGTTGTCGATTCCCAAGGCGACCAGCAACGCGACCCTGCTCCGCACAACATCGACGCTACCGGCGTGACAGCCAGGCGAAAGGTCCGTTCAGTCAAGACCGGCGGGTAGTAACGGCACCCGTCAGACGTCGCACGTCCGCACCGACAAGGCCGTGCGAAGGTCGGCGTTCATCTCGGCGAGGCGAGTGGTCAGGCCGAGGACCTTTTCGTCGTCCCAATCACCCAGCGCACGCTCCATGAACTCCAGATAACCGGCCCGCCTGCGGCCCAGTTCCTCGTGTCCGCGTTCGGAGATGCTGATGATCGACGCGCGGCCGTCCTCGGGCGCGGGGCGGCGGTCGACCATCCCCGCCGCGGACAGCTGGGAGATTTGACGGCTTACGACCGAAAGGTCCACAAAGCGTCGTTTGGCCAATTCCGAAGGGCGCGCCTCGCCGTGCTTCGCCAGGTCCGACAACAGCATCGCGGCCGCCGGATGCAGACCGGGGTCGTCCTGCCAGGCCTGCATGATCCAGGCGTGCTGCAGCTGGGAGGCGGCTTTCAACTCACGCATCAATTCGACCCTGGCGTCGTCTGCGGAGCTCATCTGTGCCTCCCGGCTACTTGTACAGTACAACTTTATTCGGCGACGCTTGCGTAAGACAACTGTTTACCTCGTGAGATCCCCCACTGCCGACCGGTTTCGAGTACACCCGTCCGGAGCAACGATGCAGGCAAAAAGGCTCTAGGCGGCTAGTCTCGCGAGCGAGCCGGAACCAGCCGACCGGCCCGAAAGCCACTGACCGGAGAGGTGAATGACCCGTGAATTCTTCTCCAGTGGACCCTCGTTCGTGAACCTGGGGAACTGTCTTCCGGTATGCGCTTCCCGATCAGCGACTCCCAGCCCGTGACGGCCGACGCGGTCAGCCCGGTGCCGCGTTCCTCGGCACCGAGGGAAGCCCCGCCCGCGGTCACCGCGATGGTGCGGCTCATCCGGGACACCTGGGCGAAGTCGGAGCCCTTCATCCCGGAGATCTCCCAGTTCTTCTACGGGATGCTGTTCACCCTCGCGCCCGCCACCCGCGACTTCTTCCCGATCAACATGGAGGTCCAGCGCGGCAGGCTGGTGCGCGCGCTGGTCCACATCGTGCAGATGGTCGACCGGCCGGACGACCTGGTGCCGTTCCTGACCCAGCTCGGCCGTGACCACCGCAAGTTCGGCGTCATCCCCCGGCATTACGAGGCCGTCGGCACCGCGCTGCTCGCCTCGCTCAAGAACCACCTGGGTCCGGACTGGACACCGGAGGTCGAGCGAGCCTGGGCGGAGGCCTTCACCATCGTCGCCCGCGCGATGCAGGAGGCCGCCGCGGCCGACGTGAACCCGGCGTCCTGGTCGGCGACCGTACTCGAGCACCGGCGGCTCACCTGGGATCTCGCCCTGGTCCGCGTCCAGCCCGAATTCCCGGTGCCGTACCAGCCCGGTCAGTACATGAGCGTCGAAGTCCCGCAGCGGCCGAGGCTCTGGCGCTATCTGTCGCCGGCGAACGCGCCGCGCGAAGACGGCGGCATCGAGTTCCACGTGCGCGCGGTCGACGGCGGCTGGGTGTCCCGCGCGATCGTGAGCCACACGCAGCCGGGCGACGTCTGGCGGCTGGGGCCGCCGCTCGGCAGGCTTTCGATCGACCGCACCGACGGCCGCGGCGTCCTGATGATCGCGGGCGGCACCGGCGTCGCGCCGCTGCGCGCCATTCTCGACGACCTCGCGCAATGGGGCGAGAACCCGAAGGTCCAGTTGTTCTACGGCGGACCGTCGCGTGAGGACCTTTACGACCTCGACGAGTTGCGCGCCCTCGCGGCCACCAACCCCTGGCTCACCGTGACCCCGGTGGTCGAGCGCGGCGAGGAAGCCCCGGGTTGTGTCCAGGGCACGCTCGCGGAAGCCGTTACACAGCAAGGGTCCTGGCCAGGGCACCGTATCCTCGTCGCCGGTTCGCCCGCGATGATCCGGGCGACGGTGTCCCGGATGCTGGTCGCGGGCAGCGCGCTCGACCAGATCGCGTACGACCCCTTCACCATCGACTAGGCGCTGTCGAAACCGTTTCCACAATGGTGGATCAGTCGCCGGACTCGTGTCGTTACGTGACGCGGTAATCACGGAGAAAAGCCACCCGATCGGCGGATCACGCGTGGCCGTCGAACTGGCGAAAACCACTGGTGAGCAAGGGAAACCCCGCCTGCTTGATCACCTTTACTTAGTGCCAGACGGTGTTGACCGCGCGTATATCGTTTGCTCCGTTCGAGCGGGAAACAACCATTCGCGGATCCTTTTTCGACTTCCGGGCATACAGTCGGGAACCCTCGGGGGAACACGAGCAAGATGACATCGGGTCTGGAGAATATGCCCGATCCAACTGGAGAAAATCGTTCACCCATGACTGCCGAAACAGTGAAATACGAGCATCCACCGAGTTCGTCGAGATCCTCGCCGATTCCCGTTCCGCCACTGGTCGAAACACCCGCGGCGGACAAGACCGTCCGGATGGCCGAGCTCATCCGGGAAAGTTTCGCCACCGTCGAAACGAAGGCAGAGGAGCTGTCCCAGTACTTTTACGGGGCGCTCTTCACTGTCGCACCGGACGCGCGGGCGTTGTTCCCGATCAACATGGCCACCCAGCGAAATCGTTTGCTGCGCGCGCTCGTCTACGTCGTACAGATGGTGGACCGGCCCGACGAGCTGGCCACTTTCCTCGGCCAGCTCGGCCGGGACCATCGGAAGTTCGACGTCCTGGGCCGCCATTACGACGCCGTCGGTGTCGCGCTGATCGCCGCGCTGAAAAGATTCTTGAAGGACGACTGGACGCCCGAGGTGGAAGACGCCTGGGTCACCGCGTACGGCGTCATATCGAAGAGCATGCGCGAGGCCGCGGGCAAGGAGGTCGGGCCCGCGTGGTGGAAGGCGACCGTCGTCGAGCACCGGCTCGCCTCCCGCGACGTCGCCGTCATCAAGGTGCGCACGGACCAGCCGCTCCCGTACCGGGCCGGCGGCTACGTCAGCGTCGAAGTCCCGCAGCGCCCGCGGATGTGGCGCTACTTCTCGCCCGCCACCGCACCGCACGACGACGGGACGATGGAGTTCCACGTGCACGCCGTGCGCGGCGGCTGGGTCTCGCGCGCGATCGTCCACCACACCCGGCCCGGCGACGTCTGGCGTATCGGCCCGTCGCTCGGCGCGCTTTCGGTGCACCACACGGAAAGCCGTCCGCTGCTGATGGTCGGCGGCGGCACCGGTGTCGCGCCGCTGCTCGCCCTGCTCGACGACATGTCGCGCTGGAGGAACAATCCGCCGGTGCACCTGTTTTTCGGCGGCCGGAAGCCGGAAGACCTCTACGCCCTCGACGAGCTCCGCGGGCTGGCCGTCACCTGCCCTTGGCTGACGGTGACCCCGGTGACCGAGGAAGGCACCATCACCGGCGGTGACCGCGGCACGCTGGCCACGGCGGTCACGCAGCGCGACGGCTGGAAGGACCGCGACGTCTACGTCGCCGGGTCGCCTTCGATGATCCGCGCGACGATCGCGAAACTGCTCGCCGCCGGCACGGATCTGGCGCGGATCAAATACGACCCCTTCACCCTGGACTGAGCGGGCACTCCGTTCGTATTAGGCCGATCGGCCGTACCACTTGGGCTCGACGCAGCAGTAGGTCAGTGAATCATTGACCGCGGTCACCGGCGGATTTATGGTCTAGACCACATTGCTCCCCATCACGGGAACACCGTCGTTCCATCCCCAGGAGCCGGCATGACCGTCAAAAGCAAGCTCGTGGCAGCCGCCGCCGGTGCGATCCTCGCCCCGATCGCCATCGTCGCCATCCCCCAGGCGGCCAGCGCCCACGGCTACGTGCTGTCCCCGCCCAGCCGCCAGGCGAACTGTGCCCAGGGCAAGGTTTCCGGCTGCGGTGCCATCGTCTACGAACCCCAGAGCGTCGAAGGCCCCAAGGGGCTCCGCAGCTGCAACGGCGGCCTTCCCGGATTCGCCGAGCTCAACGACGAATCGAAGCCGTGGCCCGCCGCCTCGGTCGGCAACAGCGTGACCTTCAACTGGAAGTTCACCGCCTACCACCGGACCACGAACTACGAGTACTACATCGGCGGCACCAAGATCGCCGACATCAGCGGGAACAACTCCGCGCCGAAGGACCCGACGTCGCACACCGTGAGCCTGAACGGCTTCAGCGGCCGCCAGAAGGTGCTCGCCATCTGGAACATCGCGGACACGCCGATGGCCTTTTACAGCTGCATCGACCTGCAGATCGGCGGCGGCAACCCGCCCACCACGAGCAACCCGCCGACCACCAGCAACCCGCCCACGACGGCGAACCCGCCGACCAGCACCAGCAACCCGCCCGCCGGCGGCACCTGGGCGGCCGGGACGGCCTACGCGGTCGGCAGCACGGTGACCTACGGCGGCGCGACCTATCGCTGCCAGCTGGCGCACACCGCGCTCCAGGGCTGGGAACCGCCGAACACCCCCGCGCTGTGGACCCGGCAGTGAAGCTGGCCCTCGTTCTCGTCGCCGGTCTCGTGGCCCTCGCGGGCTGCGGGACCGGCGATGGCTCACCGACCACCGCCGGCGGCCCGATCTCCCCGGTCCCCCAATCGGCCGCCGCGGCGTCCGCCGAGTACAACGACGCCGACGTGATGTTCCTGCAGATGATGATCGCCCACAACAACCAGGGCGTGGAGATCGTCAAGCTGGTGAAGGCCAAGCAGGCGCAGAAGCAGGAGCTCAAGGATCTCGCGGCCGCCATCGAGGCGACGCAGCTGACCGAGAGCACCGAAATGCGGAACTGGCTGAAGGGCTGGGGCAAACCCGAGACGGGTTCGGCCGATCCGCACGCGCACCACCATCACGGTGGCGACGGGCTCACGGACAAGGGACTGCTCGAAGCACTGTCCAAAAAGGATGGTTCGGAGTTCACCCTCGACTTCGCCGACATCTTCGTCGCGCACCAGCACAACGGGGTCGCGCTCGCGAGGACCGAACTGAAGGACGGCAAGAACCCGCAGGCGAAGGCGCTGGCCCAGCGGATCATGGACTCGCGCACCGGCGAGGTCCAGCAGATCCGGACCCTCGTCCCCGGCCAATAACGCAATTAGTCACCTACTTGCGAGCTTTCCGCCACCGGTTTCGCGTGATCGAAGCCGTAACTCGCGTGCTTGAAGCCGTCATTCGCGTGACTGGAGCCGTAACTCGTGAGTTACGGCTCCAATCACGTGAGTTACGGCTTCAGTCACGTGAGTTACGGCTTCAGTCACGTGAGTTACGGCTTCAGTCACGTGAGTTACGGCTCCAGTCACGTCGTCGACTCACGCCGCATTCAGGTGACTAATTGCGGCGTTTGGGCTTCCAGACGACCAGGGCCGTCTGCTGCCGCAGCGGGACGAGGTCCTTGCGGTAGGAGGCGTGCACGGCCGCGGCCGTCTGTTCGGCGGTGAGGTACGCCGCAGTGAGCTCTTCGGTCAGTTCGGCGATGCGCGCCCGGAGGGCGTCGACCTGGTTTTCCAGCTCGATGATCCGCTTGATGCCCGCGAGGTTGACACCGTCCTCTTGGGACAGTCGCTGCACTTCGCGCAGCAACGCGATGTCCCGCATCGAGTAACGCCGTCCACCGCCGGAGGTCCGGCCCGGCGACACGAGACCCTGGCGGTCGTAGGACCGCAGGGTCTGCGCGTGCAGGCCGGACAGCTGCGCCGCCACCGAAATGACGAACACCGGCGTCTCCTCGTCCGCACCGTGCGGCAACCCGCCGAACATCGCGCTCACCTGCCTTCGAGAAGTTCGGTGATCTCCGGTCGTGGATCGTGGTCGGCCATGGCCTCGGCGTAGGCCTCCAGCGCTTCACGCGCCTTGTCGTCCAATTTCGCCGGGATGGCCGCCTGCAGGGTGACCAGCAGGTCGCCCTGCGAGCCGTCACGCTTCGCGATTCCCTTGCCGCGCACGCGAAGCACCCGGCCGCTCGCCGTACCTTGCGGCACCTTCAGCGACACCTTGCCCTCCAGCGTCGGCACGGTGATCGTGCCGCCGAGGGCCAGTTCCGCGAAGGACACCGGCACGGCGATCGTCAGGTCGAGGCCCTGGCGCCCGAACAACGCGTGCGGTGCGACGTGCACGCGGACGTACAGATCGCCCGGCTGCGCGCCGCCTCGGCCCGGTTCGCCCTGGCCCGCCAGGCGGATCCGCTGGTCGTCGGCGACGCCCGGCGGGATCCGCACGGTCAGCGTGCGGGTGCGGGTGCTGATGCCCTCGCCCGCGCATTCCGGGCAGGGGTCGTCGATGATCGTGCCGCGGCCGCGGCAGTCGCGGCACGGCTCGGAGAACGCGAACGCGCCCTGGCTCCGGCTGACCAGCCCGCTGCCCTGACAGGTCGAACACGTCCTCGGGGAGGTCCCCGGCTTCGCGCCGTTCCCGCCGCAGGTGGAGCAGGTCGCCGGGCTCGACAGCCGCAGCGGCAGGGTCGCGCCCTTGACCGCCTCGGTGAAGTCGATCCGGACGTCGGTCTCCACGTCCGAGCCGCGCTGCGGCCGGTTCGCGGTGGCACCGGCCGCCCCGCCGCGGCGGCCGAAGAGACCGCCGAGGATGTCGCCGAGGCCGCCGAAACCGCCCTGCTGCTGGCCTGCCTGGCCGAAGATGTCGCCGACGTCGAAACCGCCGCTGCCACCGCCGCCGCCCGGGAAGCCGAAGCCGCCGGGACCGCCGGAGCCGAAGAGGCGGCGAGCCTCGTCGTACTCCTTGCGCTTGGCCGTGTCGGACAGTACGCCGTACGCCTCGGAGACCGCCTTGAACTTCTTCTCGGCCTCCGCGTTGCCCGCGTTGGCGTCGGGGTGGTTCTCCTTGGCCAGCTTGCGATAGGCCTTCTTGATCTCGTCCGCGGTGGCGTCGGAGGAGACGCCCAGCTCACGGTAGAAGTCCTTACCGATCCATTCCCGTGCACTCACCGAACGTCTCCTCCTTTCACGCCGTATCGCCGATCAGCGGTTGTTCTCATCGAAAAGTTCGCCCTCGAGCGGCAGCTCGCCGCCGACGGGCGGGTCCACCGGGGCGTCCTGCGCCGCCGCGGCGGGTGCTGGAGCGGCACCCGGCTCGTGGTCGGTGACCCCGACCAGCGCCGCGCGCAGCACGCGTTCGCCGAAGCGGTAACCGCGGCGCATGACCGTGGTGACCGTCGGCCCGGCGACATCCGGCGACGTGCTGTGCTGGACGGCCTCGTGCACGCTCGGGTCGAAGGGCTCGCCCTCCGCGCCGAACGGCTCGAGCCCCGACCGCTGCAGGCTCCCGACCAGCTTCTCGCCGACCGCCTTGAAGGCGCCCGTCAGATCGCCGTGCTGCTCCGCGCGCTCGAGGTCGTCGAGCAGCGGGAGCAGGTCACCGACGACCGACGCCTTCGCGCCGGCGACGACCTGCTCGCGGTCACGGTCGACGCGCTTGCGGTAGTTGGCGTACTCCGCCTGGAGGCGCTGGAGGTCGGCGGTGCGTTCCGCCAGCTCCTTCTCCAGCCCGGTCGCCACCGACACCGAGTCGTCCACAATGGACTCCCCGAGGCCGGGGCCCGCGTGTGCCGCGGGCTCCGGCTCCGTCGGGACAGCCTGCTCTTCGGCGGGAGCGGCGTGCTTCGGACCGTCCTTGGGTTCGGCCTCCGGGGCGGCCGAGCGGACCTCACCGGTCAGCGGATCGATCCGCCTGCGGTCCCGCACGACCACCGGTTCGTCCGGGCCCCGGCCCTCGGTTTCGTCGTAGCGTCCCGTCACTTCTTGTCCTTCTCGTCCTCTTCGACGATCTCGGCGTCGACGACGTCGTCGGCCTTGGCCTGCGAACCGGTGCCCGCACCCGCGGTCCCGGTCGCGCCTTCACCGGCGGCGGCCTCATCGGCGGCGTTGCCGGCCGCGTTGGCGTAGAGCGCGGTGCCCAGCTCCTGCGAAGCGGTGTTCAGCTTCTCGATGGACTCGCGGATCTTCGCCGAGTCGGTGCCCTTGAGCGCCTCGTTGGCCTCGTCGATCGCGGACTTCACCTTGCCCTTGAGCTCGTCGGGCAGCTTGTCCTCATTGTCCTTGACGAACTTCTCGGTCTGGTAGACCAGCGTCTCCGCCTGGTTGCGGGTCTCCGCCTCCTCGCGGCGCTGCTTGTCCTCCTCGGCGTGCGCCTCGGCGTCCTTGACCATGCGCTCGATGTCGTCCTTCGGCAGCGCGGAGCCACCGGTGATCGTCATCGACTGCTCCTTGTTCGTGCCGAGATCCTTCGCGAGGACGTGCACGATGCCGTTGGCGTCGATGTCGAAGGTGACCTCGATCTGCGGCACGCCACGCGGGGCGGGCGGGAGACCGGTCAGCTCGAACATGCCGAGCTTCTTGTTGTGCGCCGCGATCTCGCGCTCACCCTGGAACACCTGGATCTGCACCGACGGCTGGTTGTCGTCCGCGGTGGAGAAGATCTCCGAACGCTTGGTCGGGATCGTGGTGTTGCGCTCGATGAGCTTGGTGAACACGCCACCCTTGGTCTCGATGCCCAGCGAAAGCGGGGTCACGTCGAGCAGCAGGACGTCCTTGACCTCACCCTTGAGCACACCGGCCTGGAGCGCGGCGCCGACGGCGACGACCTCGTCCGGGTTGACGCCCTTGTTCGGCTCGCGGCCGCCGGTCAGCTCCTTGACCAGGTCCGACACGGCGGGCATGCGGGTGGAACCACCCACGAGCACGACGTGGTCGATGTCGCCGACGGCGACGCCGGCGTCACGGATGACGTTGTTGAACGGCTTGCGGGTGCGCTCGAGCAGGTCCGAGGTGATCTTCTGGAACTCGGCGCGGGAGAGCTGCTCGTCGAGGAACAGCGGGTTCTTGTCCGCGTCCACGGTGATGTACGGCAGGTTGATACCCGCCGAGTTGGAGCTGGAGAGCTCGATCTTCGCCTTCTCGGCGGCCTCACGGATGCGCTGGAGCGCCATCTTGTCCTTGGTGAGGTCGATGCCGTTGGACGACTTGAACTTGTCGACCAGCCAGGTGACGATCCGCTCGTCCCAGTCGTCACCGCCGAGGTGGTTGTCACCGGAGGTCGCGCGGACCTCGACGACACCCTCGCCGATCTCCAGCAGCGAGACGTCGAACGTACCGCCACCGAGGTCGAAGACCAGGATGGTCTGTTCCTTCTCGCCCTTGTCCAGGCCGTACGCCAGCGCCGCCGCGGTGGGCTCGTTGACGATGCGGAGCACGTTCAGGCCGGCGATCTGCCCGGCCTCCTTGGTGGCCTGCCGCTGCGCGTCCTCGAAGTAGGCGGGGACGGTGATGACCGCGTCGGTGATGGTCTCGCCGAGGTACGCCTCGGCGTCGCGCTTGAGCTTCATCAGCACGCGGGCGCTGATCTCCTGCGAGGTGTACGCCTTGCCGTCGATCTCGGTCTTCCAGTCGGTACCGACGTGCCGCTTGACCGACCGGATGGTGCGGTCGACGTTCGTCACGGCCTGGTTCTTCGCCGGCTGGCCGGTCAGCACTTCGCCGTTCTTGGCGAAGGCGACGATGGACGGGGTGGTGCGTGAACCTTCCGAGTTGGCGATGACCGTCGGCTCGCCGCCCTCAAGGACAGCGACGACCGAGTTGGTCGTGCCGAGGTCGATGCCGACCGCTCGCGCCATGGTGTGATCCTCCTGCTAGTTTCGTGACCTGCACGTTCTCGCCCACCTTGAGCGGGCTCAACGCAAGTTGTATCGGGCCGGTGCGGCTTCCGTCAAGCCGGACTTGAGCCGACCGCACTCAACCTTGTATCCGGCTCAACGAGCGGCACGGGCGTCTTGTTCCCGGGCTACCGGCAGACCGTGCCCGGAGCGGGTGTGACGCCGCTCACCAGGTATTTCACCTCTTGGGTGCGCACGCAGGCGGAGTTCAGCAGCCCCGTGTGCCCGTACCCGGCGTCGACGAGCAACGTCGAGTTCTCGATGTTCCGCGCGAGCCCCTTCGCCCACACGAGCGGCGTCGCCGGGTCGTGTTCTCCACCGACCACGAGGATCGGCGCCGCACCCGAGATCTTCTGCGGCCGCGGCAGGTACTCCGAGGGCACCGGCCAGCCCGCGCACCCGCTCGCGAAGTCCCAGAACTCCGAATACCGCCAACTGTGCGGCGCGAGGGTCTTCACCAGGCCCTGCATCGCCCTCATGTCAGGGTAGGAGGTGAACGGCGAGCCGAAGTCGTGGCAGCCGATCGAGCGGTACGCGCCGTAGGACGGGTCCAGCTGGGCGTACGGCAACAGCCCGTCCGCGTTCCCCGCTATCGCGGCCTCGATGCCCTTCGCCACGTCCGGCCAGAACGCCGGCAGGATCAACCCGCCGTAGACACCGGCCGCGATCTCCTCGGCGGTCACGTTCCGCCCCAGTTGCTTCGACGGCACGCCGCCGGGCGTCCGCATGAGTTTGTCGTAGGTGGCGAGAACGTCCTTGGCGCGAAGCACGCAGTCGGAAGACGTCTTGCACCAGTTCGCGAAGTCGTTGAGCGCGCCCTCGGTCGCGATGGCCTCGTCGAGGATCGCCTGCCGCGTCGGCCGGGAGTGGTCGATGGCGCCGTCGAGCACCATCGTCCTGACGCGCTTCGGGTACTTCTCCGCATACACGGCGCCGAGTTCGGAACCGTAGGAGACACCGAGCCAGTTCATCTTCGGCTCGCCGAGGGCGACCCGGATCGCTTCGATGTCGTCGGCGGCGCGCCAAGTGTCCACAGAGGACAAAGCGGGCCCTGTCCTCTTGAGACACTCGTTGCCGGAGGCGCGGTTGTGCGCGATGAGCTTGTCGTAGTCCGCGCGGTTCCGCGGGAGACGGCTGATCGCCGGATCGTGCAGGTTCGGCGCGCAGCTGATCGCGGGCCTGCTTTCCCCGACGCCACGCGGGTCGAACCCGATGACGTCGAACCGCTGCCGCACTTCGGCCATCTCCGGTTGATCCAGCGCGAACCCCCGGCCGCCGTACTTGAGCACGGTGACGCCGGCACCGCCCGGCCCGCCCGGGTTCGTCAGCAGCGAACCGACGCGGCGGGCGGGATCGGTCGCCGGCAGTTTCGCCAATGCGATGGAAAAGCCGCCGCCCACCGGAAGGTTCGCGCATTCCAGCGTCGGCGCGTACTCGGTCGCGCACGGCTTCCAGTCGATCCCGGGCGCGGCGGACGCGGGCACCGCGGAAAGCGGAAGCAGGGTCAGCGCGGTGATCGCGGCAAGGGTCTTCATGCGTGCTTCACCGTGATCGAGCCGGTGCCGGACTGGAGGTCGAGGACGTTCGCCGAAGCCTGGTCCTGCCGGACGCCGCCGGTCTCGACCTTGCCGACCTCCGCCTTCGCGCGCACCTGGTACGCGCCGTCGGGCACGGTGACGACGACCTTGCCGACCTCGGCGTTCGCGGTGACCGCGCCCGGTTTCGCGAGGCCGACCTCGATGTCACCGATGCCGGTGTGCAGGTTGACCGGCCCGGACGTGCTCAGCACCTTCAGGTCGCCGACGTCACCCTTCAGATCGACCGAAGTGGCGCGGGCGAGCGTGATCTTGCCGGTGCCGATGGACCCGGAGATCGCCAGCTCGCGCGGCACCACGACGTCGTAGTCCACGCCACACTGCTTGCAGCCGCCGAGGACAAGCGTGCCGTTCTCGACGCTGTACGTCTTGCCCGGGTTCTTGCCCGTGTACGTCACTTCGCGGCGCAGCGAGACCGGTGCGCCGTCCTCGACCCGGAGCGTGACCGCGCCGACCGGGACGTCCACCCGGATCGCGGTGACCTGCTCGGTGACGGGCGCGCCGTCGCTCAGCTTCTCGTGGCTTTCGGTGGAGCAGCCGACGATCCCGAAGGCGGTCAGCGCGCCGAGAGCGAGCGCGCCGAGGACGCGCTTCTCTGTGGTTCCCATGAAAAAGTGTTCCCCCGATGAATTCCGTCAGGCCGCTTTGACCTTGACGCTTCCGCTGTCGGTGTTGAGATCGAGCTTGTGCTGGGCCGAACCGGACTGGTTCACGTCGATGTCGCGGCGGCCGCTGTCGCTGGCGCCGGTGACGTTGTAGTCGCCGGCCGGGACGGTGACCTCGACCGAACCGCTGTCGGTCTGCGCGGTGACGTCGGCGCCCTTGATCAGTTCGAGCTCGATGCGGCCGCTGTCGGCGCGGACTTCGACGTTGCCGCCGAGCCGCTCCCCCTTGATGGCGCCGGACGACGCCCGCACGGTGACGGCCTGTCCGATGTTCGCCAGTTCCACGCGCCCGGAATCCGACCGCACCTTCACGGTGCCCGGCACGTCGCGCACCTCGACCCGGCCGGAGTCGACCGTGACGTCCACAGTGGACACTCCGGCGATGTCGAGCGCCCCCGAGTCCAGGCTGCCCGTGACCGGGATCCCCGCCGGGACCACCACGTCGTAACGGACCTCGCAGTTGCTGCCGCAGCCGGCGAGGACCAGGGTGTCGCCGTCCACGCGGAACGAGTCGCCCGGTTTGTTCCAGCGGTACTCGAACTCCTGGTGGACCCGGACCGGCCCCTCGCCGGTGCGGATCTTGACGCCACCCTCGTCGTTCTCGATCCGCACGCTCCGGATCGGCTGGGTCACCTCCGCGGTGGCCTCCGCGTCGGACGGCCACCACCAGCCGAGGCCGGTGAGGACACCGACGCCGATCAACGCGATGCCTCCGATCGCGAGGAGTGGGCGCGCCATGGTCTTGAGTCCCTCCAGAGCAGGTTTCGTGTAGCTCGACGCTAAGGGCAGCACGGCGGGATGGACATAGGGGTAACCCCCGGAATCGTCCCTGATCCCGCACCGGGGTCCTCGGGGTCCTAGGTGCTGTCCTGCGAGTCATGTTCGCGGTCTTCGCGCCCAGGTGGCCCCTGACGGCACGGGCGGACGCGGCCGAGTACGACCCGGTACGAGGCCGATCCACCCGCACCGCCAGGAACCACCTGGATCACGAAGCCCATCGAACAGACTCACAGGACAGCACCTAGCCTGGCTTCGTCATCGGTTCCACGATCAGGAGGACGCATGCCGCAGGCACCCGATCCGTACGACTTCCTGCCCGATCTGCCTGCCTTCACCTTGAGCAGCACCGACATCGAAGAAGGCGGCTTCCTGCCGACAGTCCAGCTTTCCGGGATCTTCGGCGCGGGCGGCGAAGACCGTTCCCCGCAACTGTCCTGGGAGGGCTTCCCTGAGGGGACCAAGAGTTTCGCCGTGACCTGCTACGACCCCGACGCCCCGACGGCGAGCGGTTTCTGGCACTGGGCGGTGTTCGACATCCCCGCGTCGGTGACGGCGCTGGCCGCGAACGCGGGCGACGAGACGGGCTCCGGTCTGCCGGCGGGCGCTGTCACCCTGAAGGGGGACGGGGGTGTGAAGCAGTTCCTCGGCGCCGCCCCGCCGCCCGGACACGGGCCGCACCGGTACATCTTCGCGGTGCACGCTGTCGACGTCGAAAAGCTTGAGGTCGGCGAAGACGCTACGCCGGCTTTCCTCGGCTTCAACCTCTTCGGCCACGCCATCGGCCGGGCGACGCTTACGGCCCTGCACGAGAACAAGGCCTGAGGCGGCTTACTCAGGTTCCCGATGTGGCATTGGGGACGCCCAATGTCCCCAATGCCACATCGGGGGCGCCGGAGACGCTCCCTAAACCTGCCCGTTGGCCCGGCTCCGCTCCATGTACTGCCCCTCGGGCGGGTCACCGAAGCCGAACGGCCGGTACAGCCCGTGCGCGTCGGCGGTGTGCAGCATCCACCGGAACTCCGCGCCCGGCCCGTTGTCGATCATCTCCCGGACCAGTTCCTTGCCGAGCCCCGCGCCGCGCGCCTCGTCGACGACGAAGACGTCCGCGAGGTACGCGCTGCCGATGGTGTCCGAGAACGCCCGCGCGAAGCCGACCTGACGGCCTGTCGAGCTCTCGTACGCGCCGACGACTCGCCACGCGTTCCTGAAGACCTTCTCGATCAGCTCGCGGTCTCGCCACTTGCCCCAGTAAACGCTGGTGGACAAGTACTTCCACACCATGTCGAGGTCCACCCGAGCCGGGTCGTCGTCCAGTTCGTATGCGCCGACAGTCCTCATGATCCGAAAGTTACCCGTCAGGTCAACGGGGTTTCAGCAGGTAGTCGACCACCGGCCGCAGCTCCTCCGCGGACGGCGGCTCGTCGTCGATGAGGCCCTGGATCAGGAGGCCGTCGATACCGGCGAGGAACACCCGGAACGCGACCTCGTCGTCGTGCCGGACCATCGAGGTCAGCACGTCCAGCCAGCGCCGGGCGGCGGGCCGCAGCTCGGGTTTGCGCGCGGCCAGCAGGTACAGCTCGTACTCCGCCATCGTCCGCCCGCGCTGCGGGCCCAATGCCTCCGCGAGCAGTCCGGCGACCTCTTCCGCGCCGCGGCTGCCGCGCGAACGGGCGCGGTCGATCATCCAGTAGACCTCGGTCGCCATATCCCGCGCGCACGAGATGAGGGTGGCGATCAGCAGGTCGTCGAGGCTGGAGAAGTGATACGTCGTCGAAGCCGTCGGCACGCCTGCCTCGGCGGCGACCGTCCGGTGGGTGACGCCGGCGACGCCGTCGCGTTCGATCACCCGCAACGCGGCCGCGATGATCTCGTCGCGCCGCTTCTCGCCCCGGGCCTTCCGGCCGTCGATCTGGATCTTCACTTAGTGCGCGCCCCCTGCTTCGATCAGCACGACGCCGCCGATCACCAGCACCAATCCGGCGATCACGGAGAAGTTGACGGGTTCTTTGAAGAACACGATGCCGACGGCGGCCACCAGCGCGACACCGGCCGCGGCCCAGATCGCGTAGGCGACGCTCACTGGCACGCCCGCCTTCAGCACGTACGCCAGTGCGACGAACGCGACGGCGTATCCGAGGACCACGACGATCGACGGGCCCACCTTGCTGAAGCCCTCGGAAAGTTTCAACGACACCGTCGCGGATACCTCAGCGGCGATGGCCAAAGCGAGGAGAAGGTACGCACCCATGTCACAAAAACTACCTGGACGATCGTCTTAAAACCAAGAGAGGCGTACACCACATCGGTGGGACTTGGGCGCGGCCAGTGGGTTACCCATCAGTAAGAAGCATTAGTCTGCCCGAACCACCACAGCTTCACTCGGACGAAAGGCACCCGACGATGGGCGCTGTACAGCTGACGCTCGGCGGGATCGCGGTCCTGCTCGGCGTCGTCGCCTGGGGAATGTTCTTCGCGACCATCGCCCGCTTCGTGCGGGTGATCCGCCTCGGTCAGCCGGACTCGACCCGCAACGGCCCGTTCATCCCGCGCATGAAGACCCTGATCAAGGAATTCGCCGCGCACACCCGGATGAACAAGGTCAAGAGCGTCGGACCGGCGCACTGGCTGGTCATGTGGGGCTTCCTGATCGGGTCGCTCGCGCTGTTCGAGGCGTACGGCGAGGTCTTCGTCCCGACCTGGGGCTGGCCCATCCTCGACGACTGGTCGCTGTTCCAGCTGCTCATGGAACTGCTGGGGGTCGGCACCATCGTCGGCATCCTGGTGCTGATCTGGGTCCGCCAGAAGAACCACCCGCGCCGCGCCGACCGGCAGTCCCGCTTCCAGGGCTCCAACTTCAAGTGGGCGTACTTCATCGAGGCCGTCGTGCTCATCGAGGGCATCGGCATCATCGGCGTGCGCGCCGCGAAGTCCGCGCTGAACGTCCACGAGACTCCGGTCTGGGCCGCGTTCGTTTCGCATCCGATCGGTGAGCTGCTGCCCGCGAGCCCGAACCTGGTCTCGGTGTTCGCGTTCGTCAAGCTGATGAGCGCCACGATCTGGCTGATCGTCATCGCGCGCACCATGACCATGGGCATCGCCTGGCACCGGTTCAGCGCCTTCTTCAACATCTACTTCAAGCGCGAGGCCGACGGCGGCGTCGCGCTGGGCGCGCTCAAGCCGATGATGAGCAACGGCAAGGTGCTCGACCTCGAAGAGGCCGACCCGGACGAGGACACCTTCGGCGTCGGCAAGATCGAGGACTTCAGCTGGAAGGGCTGGCTGGACTTCTCCACCTGCACCGAATGCGGCCGCTGCCAGTCGCAGTGCCCCGCGTGGAACACCGGCAAGCCGCTGTCGCCGAAGCTGCTCATCACGCAGCTTCGCGACCACGCCTACGCGAAGGCGCCGTACCTGCTCGCAGGCGGCAAGCGCGACATGGCCGGCGACGAGGTCGGTTTGTCCGGCGACGACATGTACGCGGGCATCGACGTCCTCGCGATCGCGGAGTCGCAGAAGGCCCTCATCGGCGACGACGGCGGCGTGATCGACCCCGAGGTGCTGTGGTCCTGCACCTCCTGCGGCGCGTGCGTCGAGCAGTGCCCGGTGGACATCGAGCACGTCGACCACATCGTCGACATGCGCCGCTACCAGGTGATGATCGAGTCCTCGTTCCCCAGCGAGCTCAACGGGATGTTCAAGAACCTGGAGAACAAGGGCAACCCGTGGGGCCAGAACGCCAAGGACCGGCTGGCCTGGACCGAGGACCTGGAGTTCGAGGTACCGGTCTTCGACGGCGACCTCGGCGACACCGAGTACCTCTTCTGGGTCGGCTGCGCCGGCGCGTTCGAGGACCGCGCGAAGAAGACCACGCGCGCTGTCGCGGAACTGCTGCACATCGCGGGCGTGAAGTACACCGTGCTCGGCTCCGAGGAGTCCTGCACCGGCGACCCGGCCCGCCGCGCGGGCAACGAGTTCCTGTTCCAGATGCTGGCGCAGCAGAACGTCGAGATCCTGAACTCGGTGTTCGAGGGCCGCGAACGCAAGGCGCGCAAGGTGGTCGTCACCTGTGCCCACTGCTTCAACACGCTCGCGAACGAGTATCCGGAGCTGGGCGGCCAGTTCGACGTCGTGCACCACACGCAGCTGCTCAACCGCCTGGTGCGGGAGAAGCACCTGACCCCGGTCGCCCCCGTCGCCGAGGACGTCACCTACCACGACCCGTGCTACCTGGGCCGCCACAACAAGGTCTACGACGCTCCGCGTGAGCTCGTCAGTGCTTCGGGCGCGCAGCTGCGCGAGATGCCGCGGCACGGCGACCGCTCGATGTGCTGTGGTGCCGGTGGCGCGCGGATGTGGATGGAAGAGAAGATCGGCAAGCGCATCAACGTCGAGCGAGTCGACGAAGCGCTCGGCACCGCGCCGTCGAAGATCGCGACCGGCTGCCCGTTCTGCAAGGTGATGCTCAACGACGGCCTCACCGCGCGTCAGAGCGACGGTCAGGCGAGCGAGAAGGTCGAGATAGTCGACGTCGCCCAGCTGCTGCTGACCGCGGTCAAGCGGAAGCCGGAGCCGCAACTGGTCCCGGCGGGAGCGCCGTCCCTGGACGGCGTCTCGGATGCCGAACTCGACGGAAAGGCCGACGTGCCCACCGACGAAACAGCCACCGGGACACCGCTTCCCGAGGAAGACAAGTAGAAACCCGAGGCCGGAGGGAACATTCTCTCGCACATAATGCGAGAGAATGTTCCCTCTTGTTTTATCCGGTCCAGACCATTCCGTCCCGTTACCCGTTCGGCGGTACACGGCAGCGATAGGCTGACGTTTCCTCGTTGCCGTTGTCGTCCACGAGGTTTCCTTTCGGCGATGCCGGCATCGGGTCCGGGCAGTGCGCTCGAAAAACAGGGGGGCGAGAAACGATGGGCAACCGGCACGAACTCCGCACGGTCAAAGAACACCGGCTCGCGATGCCGGGGTCACCGACCGTCCGCCCGCCCGCTCGCGTCCCCTCGACCGCGGCGCTCGCCAGAATGGCCCAGGAAGCGACCATCCCCAGCATCCCTGCCGCCAGGCGACCGCCGCGACAGGAACGCCGCCGCACGCGCGTCCGCCCGTACGTCCGCACGGGCGGACGCACACAGTCCAAACGGAACTTCGCCATCGAAGCGATGATTTCCGTCCGGAGCGACGCGCCGTGGAACGCGCCAGGGTTCAGCGTCGAATTCCATTCCGTGAGAACACTGTGCCGTCGTCCGACTTCCGTCGCCGAAGTAGCGGCGTCACTAAGCGTTCCACTCGGCGTTGCAAAGGTCCTTTTGGGTGATATGGCCGAACTCGGTTTGGTCACCGTTCATGAAACGCAGGCTGAATTCGACGGTCATCCGGCACTCGCCTTGATGGAACGTGTACTGCAGGGTTTGCGTCGCCTGTGAGATCGACTCACTCGCACTACGCTACGCGAGGTGAGTGAAGAATCCGGTGACGAAAGCACCCTGACCGTGGTGCTGGCGGGTGGGGTCAACCTCGCCATCGCCGTGCTGAAACTGATCGCCGGGATCATCACCGGCTCCGGCGCGATGCTGTCGGAGGCCGCGCACTCGGTGGCCGACACGATCACCGAAGTCCTCCTGCTGACCGCGCTGAAACGGTCGGACCGCCCCGCCGACCGCGTCCACCCCTTCGGCTACGGCAAGGAACGCTACTTCTGGTCGCTGCTCGCGGCAGTGTCGATCTTCGCCTCCGGCGCGATGTTCGCGCTCTACGAAGGCTTCTCGACGGTGTTCGGCGAAGCGACCGAGCAGACCGATCCGATCGTCGGCTACGTCGTCCTCGCGATCGCGTTCGTCCTCGAGTCCGTCTCGTGGTTCCAGGCCGTGCGGCAGGTGCGGCGCGACGCCGCGGAATCGGACCAGAAGGTCTCGGTCTACCTGCGGATGATCGACGACCCGGCCCCGAAGACCGTCCTGTTCGAGGACTCGGCCGCGCTGATCGGCCTGCTGCTCGCGTTCGCCGGTATCGGTCTGCACCAGCTCACCGGATCGCACGTCTGGGACGGCGCGGCGTCGATCGCGATCGGGGTGCTGCTGGCGCTCGTCGCGTACGTGCTCGGGCGCACCAACCGCGGCCTGCTGATCGGCAGGCAGGCCGATCCGAGGCTGGTGCGCGCGGTACGCGACCACTTGATGGACGCGCCCGAGATCGAGGCCGTCGTCGACCTGCAGACCATGCTCATGGGCACCGATCAGGTGCTCGTCTGCGCCCGCGTCGACTTCGACGACGCACTCGGCGCCGCGGACGTCGAACGCGCCTGCGTCCGGATGGCCGCCGAACTGGCGGAGACGTTCGGCGACGTCACCGAGGTGTTCATCGAACCGGTCCCGCGCACGGACGCCGAACTTCGCGCGGCCGTGCTGGCCCGCTACGGCGACTGGGACAAGGGTCAGTAGCCGAAGTTCTGCGTCCAGTACATGCCCTTGGTGTTGACGCCGACGCCGATCTTCTTCAGCTTGCAGTTGAGGATGTTCGCGCGGTGGCCCTCGGAGTTCATCCAGGCGTCCATCACCTTCGCGGCGTTCGACTGGCCCTTGGCGATGTTCTCGGCGCCGGGCTTGTCGTAGCCGGCGGCACGGATGCGCTGGTCGAACGTGACGCCTTCCGGCGTGGTGTGCGAGAAGTAGTTCCGGGCGGACATGTCGTCGCTGTGGCCCTGCGCGGCGGCGGCGAGACGCGACTCGTTGCTCACCGGTGAGCAGCCCGCGTCGGCACGCTCGGCGTTGACGAGGTCGACGACCTGAGCGGCGAGCGAGCTGTCCTGCGAACGAGGCGGCTCCGGAGCCTTGCTGCTCGTCGGCTTCGAGGCTTCCGAGGTAGGGGCGGGCGACTCGGCCGGGGCGGACGACGAGCTGGGCGGCGCGGAGGAAGACGTGGGGGCGGCCGAAGACGACGTCGGGGCCGCGGAGTCGGACGCGGGGCCACCAGGAGCCGGAGCGGACGTCTGGCCGAAGTAAGAGGGAGGCTTCGCGAGGGCCTCGCCGGGTCTGCCCTTGGTGTCGGGAACACTCAGTGACAGATTACTCAGCGCAGTACCCTGGAACCGATCGGTCACCATCAGGTAGCTCGCACTGGCGATCACCCCGCCCAACAGGACGCTGAGCGTGACCAGCAGTAACCGGCTTCGTGTTCTATTGGGGGACACGGGGCCGAAAACTATCACGAACCGGTTACGGCAATACCCCCGAAAGTAGTAATACCGGTCAGCGGTCGCCCTTAGTGATCAATTGAGTGGAGTCGTGCGTGATCGCCGCGGCGTCCGCGAGGAACCGGACCACCGCCTCGAGCTCACCGTCCGTGTAGTTCTCGCAGGCTTCGCGGACCGACTTCACCAGGTGGTCCCACAACGGCGCGGCCGAGGCCATCGCCGCCCCGTCGATCTCGATGAGCACCTTGCGCCGGTCCTCGGGATGAGGCTTCCGCGCGACGATCCCCTTGCCCTCGAGCCTGTCGATGAGCGCGGTGATCGACGCCGGCGCGAGCCCCGAGAGCCGCGAAAGCGCCTTCGGCGTCTGCGGCCCGAGGCGGGCGAGGTAGTCGGTCACCTTGCTTTCGACGGCCGAAAGGCCTCGCTGCTCGGCGATCGCCGTATGGAACATGACCGTCTCCGTCGACAGCGCCCGCGACCCGCCGAGGACCCGTTCGACCAGTTCCGCCCGCTCACTTGACACGTCGACCAGCCTAGCGGAGTCTTTAGTTCGATGGAACGAATTAGTTTCTAAGATATTCGATGGGGTGAACAACATGGTGAAGGTACTGATCGCCGGTGGGGGTATCGCTGGCACGGTCACGGCGATCGCACTGCACGAGATCGGCCACGAACCGGTGATCCACGAGGCGTACGACCGGACCGCGGAAGGCGTCGGCGCGTTCTTGACACTTGCGGTGAACGGACTCGACGCGCTGGCACCGCTGGGCCTGAAAGACCTGGTCAAAGACCTGGGATTCGACACGCCGCGGATCAAGATGCGACTGGGGAACGGGCGCGAACTGGCGGACCTCGCGCTCGGCGGCAGGCTGGAGGACGGCACCACGAGCCAGACCGTGCTGCGCTCCGACCTCTACATCGGCCTTCGCGACGAAGCCGTCAGACGCGGCATCGAGGTCCGCTACGGCAGGCGCCTGGCCGACGCTCGCGAGACCGCTTCCGGCGTACACGCGACGTTCGAGGACGGCTCGTCGGCCGAGGGCGACCTGCTGATCGGCGCGGACGGGCTCCGCTCGCGGGTGCGGACGATCATCGACCCGCGGGCGCCGTCACCGCGCTACGTGCCCCTGCTGAACACCGGCGGGCTGGCCGAGGGCCTGCGGCTGGACGACGAACCCGGCGTCATGCACATGACCTTCGGCAAGCGGCTGTTCTTCGCCCACGTCGTCCACCCGGACGGCGGCGTCTGGTGGTTCGCGAACGTGCCCCGGAAGCATGAGCCGTCCCCGGCCGACCTCCCCGAGACGAGCACCTGGCGCGAGGACCTGATCCGGGAACTCGCGGTGGACCGCACTCCGGCCGTCGAGATCGTGCGTGCGACCCAGGAGATCTACCGGCCGTGGGCGACGTACGACTTCCCGAGCGTGCCGACCTGGCGGACGGACCGGATGGTCATCATCGGCGACGCCGCCCACGCGACCTCACCGGCCGCGGGACAGGGCGCGGCGATGGCCGTCGAGGACGCCGTCACGCTGGCGCGATGCCTGCGCGACGTGCCCTCGATCCCGAAAGCGCTCGCCGCCTACGAAGGCCTGCGACGCGAACGCGTCGAGGCCGTCGTCGAGCGCGGCAAGCGCAACGGCGACGCGAAGGCGGCCGGCCCCGTCGGGCGGGTGATCCGCGATTTCTTCCTCACGCGGGCGTTCAAGAACCCGCCGAAGGAGGATCCGAACGCCTTCATGTGGCGGCACCGGATCGAGTGGGAAACGCCAGCGAGCTAGCGCCAGGTGTCGACGCGGTGGAAGTTCTTGTACGCGCGGCTGGGGGTCGGTCCCCGCTGCCCCTGGTAGCGCGAGCCGGCCTCGTTCGAGCCGTACGGGAACTCCGCCGCGCTGGACAGGCGGAAGATGCAGAGCTGGCCGATCTTCATACCCGGCCACAGCGTGATCGGCAGGTTCGCGACGTTCGACAGCTCCAGCGTGATGTGACCCGAGAAGCCCGGGTCGATGAAGCCCGCGGTGGAGTGCGTGAGCAGGCCGAGACGGCCGAGGGAGGACTTGCCCTCCAGACGGCCGGCGAGGTCGTCGGCGAGCGTGACGGTCTCGTACGTGGAGCCCAGGACGAACTCGCCGGGGTGGAGGACGAAGGGGTCTTCGCCCTCCTTCTCGACCAGCGAGGTCAGCTCGTCCTGCTGGAGCTGCGGGTCGATGTGCGTGTACTTGCTGTTGTCGAACACGCGGAAATAGCGGTCGAGTCGCACGTCGATGCTCGACGGCTGGACCATCGTCGGGTCGAACGGGTCGACACCGAGACGGCCGGCGTCGAGCTCTTTACGGAGGTCACGGTCGCTGAGGAGCACGCGGTCAGCGTAGTCAAGCGGCCTTCATGTGCCTGCCGTAGGTGGGGTCGAGCCCGAACACCTTGGTGACCTGCCGGAGGTAGTGGCGACGGCCGGCGGCCCCGATCAGCTCTTGGAGCGCCGTCGCGCCGGGCACCACCCGCCGGACCGTCTCGGCGGCGAAGTTGACGCCCGCCACCGCGACCACGGCGGCCTGCGCGATCGGATCGTCCGGCAACTCCAGGAAGTCGGCGTTGGTCTTGCCGAGAAGGAGTCTGCTGATCGACCCGTGCGCCGCGACCGACACATGCGAGAGGACCTTGCCCACCGCGCCCCGGCCCTCGCCGATCGCGGCGTGGGATTTCATGAGCGCCGCGGCGAGCCGTTTGGAATCGTCGTCGGGGATGAACTCGGTGGTGGCGAGCAGCCACAGCAGCCGCCAAGCGTCGTCCTCGCCGGCGGGCAGGAGCTCCTCGTCGACGCCCATCAGCCAACCGACGTAACGCCAAAGGTGCAGGATGTCGGCGCGCTCGCGGGCGCTGTAGCGGAGCCCGAGCAGTTGCGTGCCGAACACGTAGACGAGGGAGAAGAGAAGGAGCGTGCCCGCGGTCTGGACCTGATTGACCGGCCTGTCCCAAGCGGCGTAATCCCAATCCTTGCGGCGGTTCATCGCGGCGCGGACATGCGCGTGCACGATCCGCACCCGCAACGCGGCCTCGTACCCGCGCCCGCCGGGCACCAGCGCACCCGGCGTCGTCACGTGGATCCACCAAGTCGCCGTCTCGACGAGGCGCCGCGCCGCCTTGTACTCGATCTCACCCGTGCCGACGAGCGACTTCGTGGCGCGCGACGCGAGATAGCCGCCCATCAACGAAACGTCGCCGAGCGGAAAGAGTCCCAGCAACCCGGCACGCGTGATCGCCCGCGCTCCGCGCTCCAACCGGTCCTGATCGACCCAGTACGGCGTCGCCTCGACGTCACGAAAGAAGGCTTCGAGCTCCTCCGGCGGGCTCTCGACACTCTCGATGCCTTGCCGCAGCGCCAGTTCGAACTGTCCTTGGGCACCTTTTCGCAGCAGCGGCACCAGCACGTCGGCCGCCGGATCCTCCCGCTGCGCGAACCCCCGCAACCGGGCCACCTGGCGCTCGTCACCCCTGATGTCGCCCTCGATGAACAACCTCGACGCGACCCGGAACCCGCCTTGGCGGAACAGCTCGGGGTCGGGCAGCCTCTCGTCCATCCGGCTCACCTCCGATGTAGACAACAAGTGTTGTCACATTCGAGGGCGACGTCAAGGTGGGGTAGGGCTTGGCAAGGGGAGATCCGGACCATGTATGCTGGCCGAGCACTGCGGATGTAGTTCAATGGTAGAACATCAGCTTCCCAAGCTGAATACGCGGGTTCGATTCCCGTCATCCGCTCTCATGCGAAAGCCCCAGGTCAGTGGATGTCCACTTAGGACCTGGGGCTTTCGCTTTGCCTGGCCGATCTTCCGGCTGTGCCATCAGCCGGCCGGTATCGGCCGGCTGACCTGACCTTCGCCATCGCCCGGAGTCCCGCCCTTGTGGTCGCGGTTGACGAGCTTGGACTGCCGGTCCGCGATCTGCGCGGCCACCTCCTCCGCCTTCCGCTCCTCATAGCCCACCCAGTAACGAAGTTCGTGGTGGTGCCCTCGGTCCACATCGGACACCGCGCGGTACATGCGCGCGTTTGCCTGATGGAACTTCAGCCACGTCTCCAGGTTCGACCCCGGCTTCGGCCTGCGGGCCGAGGCGACAGCGTGCGCGTCCTTCAGCGTCTGTGGCTCATTCTCGCCGGGCGCCGTCATCACGCGCTGCCTTGTGCTTGTCGAGGAACACGGCCAATTGGTCCGCGCTGTCGCGGATTTGGCGTAGGAGCCGGACGAACTCCGGCCACTCGGCCGGGCCGGACGGCGACAGGATCGCCAGGCTGTCCGGATCCAGGTAGATCACCAGTGCCGGATTCGCCGAACCATTGCCCTGCATCCCCGCGACCGCCTGCCGTCCCGGCTTCCACATCGCGTTGAACGCCACGGCCTTGCCCCTCCTCGCCGTGAGCACGAATCTCCCACGACAGCGCGTTCTCCTCGAACCCCTCGGCCGCCGCCGTCACCGCCGCCAGCACCCACCAGGGCAACTGGCCCTGCGTTGCCAGATCCCGCCACGCCGACGCCACCGCGAAGGAAGCGACCGCCATGTCATGCGCCGCCAGAGCATCCCCACCTTGCGCGGTCCGCTGCGTCATCGCGCCATAGTGGCGATACGCCGTCTCCCAGCTCTGGACCAGGTGCGGTGGAACCACGGCCACGCCCTGACTGCCAGGCACCCAGCCCGTCATCACGCCGCCTTGAACGTGGACTCGGCAGCACTGGAGGTCCTGCCAGACTTCGACCCGCCACCCGATGCAGCGGCCTTGAAGCCAGTCGCACGAAATACGTAGGACTGGTACTTGAACTCGCCCTGACCAGCCACCTTCGGCTCAGCAGTCAAGCCCTCCAGCTCGATCGGCCGCCTACCCCGCAGAACCTCCGACGTCGTCGGCGCCGGCTGCACATTTGCCAGGAACGTGACGTCGCGCTTGGAGTTGGCCTCGCCCGGGTCGGTGACCGTGGCCTTCCACTGACGCTTGCCCGTCACTTCGTCGACCCGCTGACGAACAGGTCGGCCAGCGGACCGGTCTTCACGCGACTGGTACTCGTTGTCCGGCGCGACCTCTCCGACCATCACCAGCCCCAGCGGGAACGCGGCATCAAAGTCGATCTCGAAACGGTGCCCCTTGGCGATCGCCATGTCGTCTGTCTCCTGTCGTCTCTGGAGCCCTACCGGGCTCGCACTTCTTAGAGGTAGTCCTATTAAGCGCTTCACCACGCAAGTTGTCAATAGAACTATCTCTATTGCGCTCCGTAGACCATGATGGGTGATACCGCTAGCGTTATTGACCGACGAAGGAGGACCAGGTGGGCACTGGGTACCGCGAGCTGGCCGCGATCCTGCGAGACGCGATCCAGCGGGGCGACTACGCCCCGGACACCACGCTGCCCAAGCAAGACGAGCTTGCCGACGAGTACGACGTCAACGTCAACACCGTCCGCAAGGCCGTTGGAGTCCTTGAAGCCGAAGGGCTGGTGACGCCGATCAGGCGACGCGGGACCGTCGTCCGGGCTCGACCGCCCATGAAGCGCTTGGGCAAGGACCGGTACGCGAAGAGCAAGTGGAAGTACGGCGACACCGTCGCCTTCGTCGCAGACCGCGAAGCTTCCGGCCGCGACTGGAAACCGACTGACCAGACGCAGACCGTCGCCAAGGTCGAAGCTGACCGAGAAGTCGCGGACGCCCTCGGCGTCATGGTCGGGTCACCGGTCTACGAGCGGGCACGACTGGTCACGGACGCCGGCCAGCCCACCCACATGCTGACCAGTTACTACCGGCCCGCCGACGTCGAAGGCACCCCCATCGTCGACCCGAGCCCCGGTCCAGCGGGACGAGGTGGCGGGTTCCTGGTCCTCACCCTGCAAGGCCTTGAGCCGGACACCATGACCGAGACCTTCTACGCGCGGATGCCGACGCCCGACGAGGCCGAACAGCTCGAACTCCCCGCAGGTGAACCCGTCATGGTCCTACAACGCCGCACGTACACCGAAGGCGGCCGCGTGGTCGAATTCGCACGAGGCGTACACGCCGCAAGCCGGTTCTCCTGGACCTACACTTTCAAGATCCCCGACTGACCCCGGAGACCCTATGCCCGAGCGCTCGACCGCCCTGCCGGACAACCTCCGCGCCGACGTCCAGACGCTCTGGGACTACCACGACATGCACCACGAACTCCGGCCCGCCGATGTCGGGGTCGGACTCGGTAGTCACGATCTCGGGGTCGCGACCTTCACCGCGGAACTGTTCCACGCTGGGATGTTCCCGCTCATCGCCTTCACCGGGGCCAACGCGCCGACGACTGTCGAACGGTTTCCTCGCGGCGAGGCAGTGCACTACCGCGAACATGCGCTTGAGCTGGGCGTACCGGATGACGCCATCTGGGTCGAGCCCGAGGCGCGCAACACTGGGGACAACATCACGCTCACGCGGAAGCTCCTGGAGTCACGCGGCATCGAGGTCGGATCGGTCGTCCTCATCTCTCGGCCATATCAGCAGCGGCGCGCGTACGCGACCTGCAAGAAGCTGTGGCCGGAGGTCGACGTCATCTGCGCTTCGCGGCCGCTGCCGTTGGACGAGTACATCGAGAGCATCGGTGACGTGGACCGCGTCATCAACATGCTGGTCGGCGACACCCAGCGCATCACGGTCTATGCCGAGAAAGGCTTCGCTATCGAACAGCGAATCCCGGCCAACGTAGTTAGCTCCCTTAAGGAGCTAACTAAATCGGGATACACGAAACGCCTAGTCTGATTGCTCGAATCAAAACCGCAGACTGCGATACCACCATAAGTCTCCTGACTGGAATAATTTACTCGCCGGGCTCATCAAGACGTTTCACCTGTACAACTATGGCAGATTTAAGTGATCGAACCACCTGCTTGTCTTTGATAAAGACGAAGAATTGTCCTTCAATCCTATACGAGTCTGCCTCTACAATATCATCGAGACCGGAACGACCGGTGCTGTAGAGCACTGCAAATTTAGCCATCTCGCCTCCCGCTAGCTTCTGATCTTCGACGCCGAGGGCTTGTTGTAATTTCTGGCATCAACAAATATTGGCTCGATCTCTACATCCTTTGCCTCAGAAAGCGCTTTGCATGTGTCACGGACCCGTTTGAGCCTCTCTTCTTCAAAGTCTTGATCCATGAATCCAACACACAGATAGAACCCGCCTTCAATTTTCTCCGATTTGAGATATTGAGGAAGCTGTTTCGATGCGCCAGAGAAGAACTGCGTACTCTTAATCAGCTTTATCTCCGCGAGCGCACGCTTCGTCCACCCCGCAGAGAATTTGAAATCTACTGGGCCACGTCCAATATTTACTTCGCGAGAAATGTCTACATCGACAGCCCGACACTGCGAGACCCACATACAGGATGCAACAGCCTGAACGATCTTTTCGGGACGATGCTTAGTTAGATCATCGCTCCACAAAACCTTCCACAAGTCAGTTTGCTCAACGGCATCCTTGAACTCGACCATCAAGCCTCTGACCCAAGTCAAAAAGCCATCCTCTCCGGCTGGTTGTTCCAGGTTTCGCCCAGTCGCCTCAGCCGCATTTCGACCCGCCTCCGCCCAACCCACAAGGAGTTTTGGGTCATTGTCGACGTCGTAAGGCTCGTGATCCTCTTCCGCCTTCTCGTCGAGATAGCGAAACGCCATTTCGGGTTCCCTGCGCGCCACATGGCGTCCTTCAGCAATCTTTTCGCTCTTACTCAAACTCTCCGCAAGATCGTAGTTCAAGTCATCCCGAAGAACCCTTCCCTCGTTTACTTCAGCCCAGGACCAAAACCCGTCTGGCGTAACGATCGGAATATCCTTCAAAAAACGTGTTGGACATAGAATGACACCTCTATTAGTGGCAGGGTTCTTTGGAAGCATCACATTGGCGTCAACCCATCTCCCCGTCGCCCTGCTCCAATCAGCGTGCTTTACTCGAACCGAAGTGACATCTATCGCATGCCTGTCTACAATCTTCAACGTGTACTTGATGAAACGCTGCTTGACAACGTTACAGAACAAATCACTAATTCGATCAACGCCCATTCCGTCACAGAATAGCGCGAACGCCTCTACGTACTTCACGGTATCAATCGAATGACGGCGAAGAATATCGAGAGCGTCTGCCATGCGAAATGCGAAGTCGCGTCCAGTTCCCGACCCTAGGGGGTGCCCCATCGATAACCCAAAGACGAATTCACTCGGTTCAGGAAACATGAGCATACGCTCCGCTTTGCCCCAGTGAGCAGAGTTATGATTTCCATTTGCCTTGCGAACATAATCGAGCGCGATGCCGAAGAACTTCACAACTTCGTCGTGCGTATCCGACCAAAATTCGTCATCATCCTCGAACACGAGAAATGGATCTACGTAGAGCGGGGTATCCTCGGTGACCTCGACGTCAAACCAATCGTCGTCAGCATCTGGCGTGATGCCAAATTCTTCCGTGAATCTCATGCTTGACTCCGTGGTCCCGTTGCGGCGGCCCCGAACCAGCGTCGACGCCTACACAAGGTCAGCACATGCAGTCCGATTTGTCGCCAACGACACGCGGCACATTTCGCGAATTGTCGTGCAGCGAACCAAGGAGAGTGCGGAGCATGACGATCACGGCACACTAGTCCATCCGGATGGAGACGTAAGTCAAGTTCAACAACGAGTCGTTGGAGCTGACTGCTGGACCTGATAATGGACGCACTCGACAGGCTGGAGGTACTTCAGGTGAGCGACGACCCAATGCTCGGACCAGGCCGCCACGAGACACAGGCGCTGGCGGCCCTTGGAAGCAACAAGCTAGCCGACGCACATGTTCACGCCCTGCTGGCGATAGCCTCTGCCCTCAACCGTCTCGCCGCAGCTCAAGAATTCGCCGCCAACGAGGCGGCAAACAGCTGTCGAGCACACTGACGCGCCCGGCTCCAACCCGCGTCTGCTGCCGAACTTGGCTCTATGGGATCAAGGCGCCGCCAGCGGCGGCGCGCACGTCACCGCTCGTACGGCGGGCTTCGCCCCATGGGCGGACGCCGGCCTCCCGCTCTGCTCCGGCAGGCGCCGCCGGGCGAGCCCGCCGACGAGGCAGCACCGCACAGCGCGCCGCCGCCACTGGAGACCCATGGAGCACGACGCCAGATCACCCGACCCACCTGACCGCGTGGCAGTGGTCAGGTGGGTGTCCCTCGCGGAGCGAACAGGCACAAAGACACAGGTGGGGACGGGGCGCGTTGGGCCATTAATGGGCCATTCAGAGGGGTCAACCACGGTCAATCGCGGCAACCCCGAGCAAGCGCCGTCCGCAGCTCAGGGGCACTTTCCAGCATGATCACCCTGCTTCCCAAGCTGAATACGCGGGTTCGATTCCCGTCATCCGCTCTCACGAGAAGCCCCAGGTCAGTGGGTGTCCACTTTAGACTTGAGGCTTTCGCTTTGTCTGCTCATCGGCTCTCGCGTGCCATTAATGGGCCGTTAGCCGATCCGTTCGGGACTCCTCCCCCAACCCCGCTGTTACCTTCTCGCGCATGGGGAGAAAAGCGCACGACAGCACGGCGGCCGTCGTGTTGACCGGTCTGTTGGCGGCACTGATCCTCCCGCTGGTGCTGGTCGGCGTGGTCTTCCTCCTCATCGGCTTGAACGCGGGCAGCGGGCCGGGGCCGTACACCGTCGTTTTCGCCAAGGCGGGCGAGGAATGCGGGGCGACCGGGCAGTATCTCGACGCGTCCACTGGCGAGCCGTTGAGGTGCATGGGTCCTGGGCTGCTCCGGACGTCCGCAGTGGAGTTTCCCGGTTTCTCCGCTGAGCAGAACGACGAGGTTCGCCGTTGGCTGACCACGTTGGCGGAGGATGGCGATCTGAGCGTCTTCGACCACCGGTCGGTCCAGGCCAGAATCGACGGGATCGCGGCCGGATTGCCGCCGGGAACGCGGGTCGAGCGGGAATCCCGCTCGACGGAGGTTGGGATCGGCGCGGCCTTGACCGGGGCCGGACTGGTCTTGGGTTCCGGCTTCGCCTGGCGATGGCACCGGAACCGCCGGGCCGGTTTTTGACTACGGTGCCGGACATGGAGATCCGGGAGTTCACCGAAGACGACTGGGTACAGGTCTGGCCGATCGTGCGCGAAGTCGTGCGGGCGGCGGACACGTACACCTACGACCCGGACCTCACCGAAGAAGCCGCGCGCGGGACCTGGGTGCAGACACCGCCAGGCCGGACGGTGGTGGCGGTCGAGAACGGCCGCGTGCTCGGCACGGCCAAGACGGGTCCGAACCACGGCGGACCTGGGTCGCATATCGCGACGGCCAGTTTCATGGTGGACAAGGACTTGCGCGGCAAGGGTGTCGGCAGTGCGCTGTGCACGCATGTCCTGGAATGGGCCAAGGAACAGGGTTTCGCGGGTATGCAGTTCAACGCGGTCGCCGAATCGAACGTCGCCGGGATCCGGGTCTACGAGCGGCTCGGGTTCAAGATCGTCGGGACGGTGCCGGGTGCGTTCGAGCATCCGACGCTGGGGCGCATCGGGCTGCACGTCATGTACTGCGACTTCGGCTGAAGACCATGGGGAGAGCCGTGAACGAGAAGGTCAAGAGACGCGCGACCACAGCGATAGTCGCCGGAGTAGCGGTCGCCGTCACGGCGACCTGGCTGCTGAACCGCGACGTCCGGCCAACCACCGTCGAAGGCTGGGCGTGGCCGAACTCGGCCGGAAACACGGTTTGGCTCACCGAGACACCCGACGGCAACTCGAAGGGCGACGGCTTCATCCTGGCGGGCGCCCGGTGGACCAGCGCCGACAACCTCTGGCGTGATGGTTCATCAGGGCCTACCTGCGTCGGCACGAACACCATGGCCGCCACCCATGTCCGCCTCGGAGTTGTCGATGTCCAAGCCGACGGGATGTCGTGGCGCCACGCCGTCTGGCTTCGCTGCCTCTAGCCTTCGACGAGTTCCCAGGGGGCGTCGGCGCTCGGCCGGTCGTACACCTGGCCGGGCGCGGCGCTCAGCACCAGCGCGACATCCGGGTACAGGGTGACGGCGTGCTCCATTTCGAGGGCTTCGACCTCGAAGTCCTCGTTCTCCGGCACCGCGAAGCCGACGAGCAGCCAGCTGCCGTCGGCCTCGCGCACGACCTGGCGCACGGCGCGGGCCGGGGCGGCGGGGTCGGCGGAGATCTCGGCGAGTTCGGTGCTCACCTGGACTTCTTCCAGCGGCGAGCCCGGATGCGTCCACGCGGCGAGGCGGGCGGCGCGCACCAGGAGGTCTTCCTCGTCGTCATCCGAATCGGCGACGGAGCTCAGCAGCCACGTGCGCCGTTCCTGGTCCCAGTCGGCGGCCATGCCGGTGGGGAGGCCGGCGAGCGCGACGAGTTCGGGGATGAGCTCCACCGCTTCCCGCAGCGGCAGCGCGCCGAACGCGTCGCGGTTGAGGTCCATGTCCTCGGAGAACTCGTTGCCGTCGCTGATGAACCAGTCACCGTCGTCGTCCAGTACGACGAACGCGAGGTTCGACGGATCGTCCACCAGCGACCGGGAGATGATCACCGGCGATTCGGGATCCTGACGCAGCGGCCAGTTCTCGCTCGACATGCTGGGCTCCCAACGGGGTTGTCCGGCTGTGGGGCCCCATCCCACCATGACCGCCGGAAGGTCATTCGCTGAGGTCGTACTCGTCGACGTCGAGCGCGGCGGCGGCTTCGGTGAGGAACGCGAGCACGGCGGGCGAGAGGTGCCAGCCGAATTCCTCGCCGCCGTCGCGGTGGTGGAAGTAGCGCACCACTTGCAGCACCGCGCTCGCTCCTTCGTCCACCAGTTTCCGGATCCCCGGGCGGACCGGGGCGAGCCTGCCGATCACGCTCTCGATCTGGTCGTCGACCGGTTCCGAACCGCGATGCGTCACCTTCCAGGCGTGCATCCGCGGCAAGCGGTGTTCGGCGGACCGCGAACCCAGCACCAGTACCTCGTCGGGCGCCATGCCGAGCCGCGCGGTGATCTCCCCGGCGGACACGGTTTCGCTCTTCAAGGCGAAGTAGCAGTACTGGTGGACCTTCATACGCCCGGCACCCTAGCTTTCGGGCAGGCTGACCAGGTGAAACGTGATCAATCGCTTATCGAACGTCTCGCGCGGGAGCGCAACACGTGGTTGTGCACGCTCCGCGCGGACGGTTCGCCGCACGTCACGCCGGTGTGGTTCGTATATCTCGACGACGTCTTCTGGATCGGCAGCGGCGAGCGGAACGTGAAGGTGCGCAACATCGGCACCGATCCGCGCGTCAGCCTCGCGCTGGAAGACGGCGACGCCCCCGCTGTCGCCGAAGGCGTGGCACGCGTCCATCGCGGGGCTCTCCGCGAAGACGTTCTCGCGGCGTTGGCGGCGAAGTACGACGGCTGGGCGGCAGGCGAGGAGATCGAGCCGTTCGGTGCCAGGGTGCTGCTGGAAGTCCCCGTTAAGCGGTGGCTGCTCGCGGGTGTCGCCCAATAGTCTGGAAAGTCCGGATACCGATCTTGGGATGGACGATGCTGACCGGTGAACTGATCCGCTTGCGGCCGCTGGAACCCGAGGACGCGGACACGCTGTGGCGCTGGCACAACGACCCGGAGGTCACCCGCTGGCTGTCCGCGGACCATCCGGAATCCCTCGCCCAGATCCGCGAGCGCTTCGCCCGCCGGAAGCCCAACAGCTTCAGCCAAGTGGACTTCGCGATCGAGAGCCTCGCCGTCGGCACGTTGATCGGCACCTGCACGCTGCGCGACGCCACGCCGGAAGGGGGCCGCGCCGAGCTCGACATCTATCTCGGCGAGAAGGACCACTGGGGCGGCGGCTACGGCACCGACGCCATGCGCACGCTCTGCCGCTACGGCTTCGACATGATGCGGCTGCACCTGATCGCGCTGTGGGTGGTGGTCGACAACGAGGCCGCGATCCACGTCTACAAGAAGCTCGGGTTCCAGGTGGACGGCAGGCATCGGCAGTCGTTCCGCGGCCAGAACGGCCAGTGGCACGACGAGTACCTGATGAGCCTGCTCGAAGGGGAACTCCGCTAGTCGTTCAGTCCTTTCGTGAGCCTGGCGGGTGCCTTCATCCGCCAGGCTTCTTCGATGAGCTCACGCAGCTGCGTCTTCTCGACCTTCTCCAGATCGACGAGGATCGCGCCGTAGCCGTCGTAATGCGGCGTGGTGAAGTACGCGGGGTCGCCGGAGGCCAGCAGTGCCTCCTTCTCCGCGTGCTCGCACAGCAGCATCAGCCCGCCCTCGGCCTCGGTGCGCAGGCGGGCGAAGCTCTTGCCCGCGACCTTGAGCGACGGCGTGCGGTACGAAGTGGACTCCTCGACCTCCGGCAGCCTGCCCGCCAGTGCCACGACTTCTTCCCAGGTCGTCATGGCGGCCATTGTGCCCTGGGTCACTGACAAAACCACCCCTGTAGACGCAAGGAACGGTCCGTTCCTTGCGAAATTTGCAAGGAACGGACCGTTCATGGCACTCGCGGGAGCTACGGCAGCACGGTGATCCGGTCCGCGGCGGGCGGCGCGATGCCCGGGTGCGCCCCGAAGTACGCGATCAGCGCGTCCAGGTCCACCGGACCACCTGAAAGATTGGTCCCCTTGGTGAACTCGGTGAAGCCGTCCCCGCCGGCGGCGAGGAAGTTGTTCACCGAGACGCGGTACGACGCCGCCGGGTCGATCGGCGTGCCGTTGAGCGTCAGGTTCGAGATACGCGCGCCCTGGGCGGCCGACGCCGAGTACGAGTACTTCAGCGACTTCGAGATCTGCAGGATCCGCACGACACCGTTGGCCTGCCACTGCTGTTCGAGCACGTTCTTCAGATCCGCCCCGGTGAGCGTGATCGTCTGCATGATGTTCGCGAACGGTTGCACGGCGAACGCCTCGCCATAGGTCACCACGCCGTCGCCTTCGCCGGCGGGCGAGGACAGGTGGGTGAAGTCCGTGCGGATGCCGCCCGGGTTCGTCATGGCGATCTGCGCGCCGTTCGACTGCGTGGCCTCGAGCTGGGCGTCGGCGATGACGTCGCCCAGCGGGGACTCACCGGAGGCCGCGCCCTTGGCGATCAGGTCGGCGGTGATCGTGCCGACGGCCTTGTTCGCGATCGGTGCGGCCTTGGTCTTCGCCTCGTCGATCAGGTCCTGCACGGCGCGGTCGGGCGTGACGTCGCGGGTGACGATCTGGTTGTGCGCCTTGGTCTCGTCACGCACGACGTCGCGGGTCCGGCGGTCGATCTTCAGGTCGACGACCGAAAGCAGGCGGCCGAACGACGCGCCCTGGATCACCGGGCGGGGTTTGCCGTCGGGGTCGGCGAGCGCGCAGTTGTACTGCTGGTGGCTGTGCCCGGTGAAGATGGCGTCCACTTTGGACGTCACCTGCCGCGCGATCGCGGTCGCCGCGCCCGGCTTGACCTTGCATTCGTCCGGACCGGCGGTCTCGGAGTTGTCGCCCTGGTGCAGCAGCACGACCTGTGCCTTGACGCCGAAGAGGTCGAGCAGCTTCGCGGTGCGGTCGATCGCCTCGACCTCTTCGCCGAACTTCAGGCCCTTGATCGCCTCCGGGGTGACGACCTGCGGCAGATCCTTCAGCGTCGCGCCGATGACGCCGATCGGGACACCGCCGGAGAACTCGATGCTGAACGGCAGCAAAGCCGGGATGCCGTTCTCGTAGTACACATTGGACCCGAGGAAGGGGAAGTTCGCGCCCTTGAAGGACTTCCGGAACTGGCAGCCGTCGGTTTCGTGGCAGCCGCCGTGCTGCATCCGGCGGAGCTCCTTCAGCCCCTCGTCGAATTCGTGGTTGCCGACCACGGAAGCCCGCACGCCGAGCTGGTTCAGCAGTTCGACGGTCGGCTCGTCGTGGAACAACGCCGAGATCACCGGCGACGCGCCGATGCTGTCACCGGCCGAGAGGACGACCGAGTTGGCCGCTTCGCCGCGGAGCTTCTTCAGGTGCGTCGCGAGGTAGGCGGCACCGCCCGCGTTGACGGTCCCGCCGCCGGGCAGCGTGACCCTGCCGCTCGAACCGGACGGCGGTTCGAGGTTGCCGTGCAGGTCGTTGAACGTGATGATCCGGACGTCGGTGGTCGCCGACGCGGCGGACGCGGGCGCGGCGACGGCGGCCAGCGCGGTCAGCGCGGCACCGGTGACGACGGCCAGCCGGGTAGAGAGCTTCATTCTTCCTCCGATTCGCGCCCGAACGTCCCCATCGGGCGCACGGCGGAGGAGTCTGCCTGGCGAGTTTGACGATCACCAGAGGAAATAGTCGGACGATAGGCAAACGTCACATGGCGCGTGAACCGTTCAGAAGTACCCGCGCCACCAGCTCGGGCTCGTCGTTCATCGGCACGTGCCCGCAGCCGCGCAACACCAGCAGCTCGGCCTTCGGCGCGATGCGGCGCAGCTCGGCGGCCTTCGGACGGGCGAGGATGCGATCGCGTTCCGCCCACGCGATGGTCACCGGGACGTCCTGGACGACGCCGTCGAACCGGAAGCCGCCGCGGGCCTGCGCCAGCGTCGGCCGGAAGCCGGGGCAGCCGGCGAGCGCGCGGATGTCCTCCAGCACGACCTGCGTGGTGAGCCGGTCCGGGCGGCCGACGATCATGCCGGTCAGCATCGACCGGCCCGCCGGTGTCGCGGCGAGGCGCCGGGCGGTGCGTTCGGGGATGCGCTCGGCCAGCAGTCGGTGGGTGCGCAGCATGCTCAGCGCGTATCGCTGCTGCCGCGGCGTCCACAACCCGGCCGGGGACAACGCCGTCACGCTGCGGACGAGACCCGCTTCCCCGAGCGCGAGCGAGAGCAGGCCGCCGAGCGAGTTGCCCGCGACGTGCGGTTTGCCGAGGCCGAGTTCGCCGAAGAACTTCGCGAACATCTCGACAGCGGCCTCGACGCCGTACCCGCCGGAGTGCGGTGCGGATTCGCCGAAGCCGGGCAGGTCGACGGTGATGACGTCGCGGTGCGGGGTGAGCAGGCCGAGCACGGGCGACCAGGCTTGGCGCCGGTGGCCGACCCCGTGGATCAGCACCAACGGCTCACCCTTGCCCGCGCGGTCGAAGACGACGTTGTCCATCCCGCGAGGTTAAGCTATTTACTGCTACCTCCGGTAACAGGTAAATAAAGGCGTTCGCGCCGACGGGTGACGTCGTTCGGCATCGGCTCCAGTTCGCCCGTCGCGATGAACCCGAGTTTCAAATACAGCCGCCGCGCCCGGTCGTTGTCCTCCGCGACGTGCAACCACACTTCACGCGCGCCGTCGGCCTCGGCGGCCGACCGCACCTCATCCATCAGCTTCGTGGCCAGCCCGCGACCGCGCGTTTCGGGCGCGACCCACATCGAATAGAGGATCCAGCCGTCGTCACGCGCCCGCCCGGCGACGAGGCCCACCGGACGGTCTTCGTCGAACGCCGCGAACCAGGCGTCACCCGCCAGCTTCGCGAGCCATTCCTCGTCGGACTGCGCCCGCTCGGCCGCGGCGATCGAGCCGTAGTTCTCGGGGGTGTCCATCAAGGCGCGCAGGCGGATCTCGCGGAAGACGTCGAGGTCCGCGGGAGTGAGCCGTCGAACGAGCAGCATCCGGGCAGACTCCCATGTCGGCGGGCGAAGCGCGGAACGAATATCGCCGATCGGCCAAGATCGGGGTCGGCCACTCGGCCGATCCCGTCCCGGCTGTCGCGGCCCTTCGACCGAAGTGGCGGGGCCTGCCGGATCCATAACGTCAACGGCATGACGAACGCACAGGTCACCGCCCTGCAGTACGGCTTGATCGGCTTCTTCGCACTCTGGGCGACGGCGCTGATCCCGCAGCTGATCATCCTGCATTCGCGGCACGGCCGGGTGCGCCTTCGTCCGGTTCTGACCATGGCCGCCGTGCTGCTCTACGGCAGCATGACGCTGGCGGTGACCTTCCTGCCGATGCCCGGTCCCGGCGTCAAACCGCTGAGCCAGACCGTGCAGCTGAACCCGTTCCAGTGGATCGCCGACATCCACACCGAACTGCTCAAGCACGGGCTGCCCGCCGCCGACTGGTTCACCACGCAGACTTTCCAGCAGGCCACCATGAACGTGCTGCTGTTCGTGCCGCTCGGGTTCTTCGCCAGGACGCTCTGGAAGCGCGGCCTCATCGGCACGACGCTGATCGGTCTCGTCGCTTCGCTGCTGATCGAGATCACGCAGCTCACCGCGAACTTCGGCACCGCGCCCTACGTGTACCGGATCTTCGACGTCGACGATCTGCTCAACAACACCGGCGGCGCGATGCTCGGCTGGATCGCCGGGGCGCTGCTGCTCAGCCTCGTGCGGAAGCCCGCTCCGTCAACGGTCGAGCTTCAGCTTCCGCGCCGCGAGCGAGTCGACCTCGCCCAGATCCGCTAGCCTCGCCTGCCGTCGCTGGGCCGCGCGCCGCGCGGACCGCCGGTCTTCCGCGATCACCAGCACGGTCGCCACCACGAAGATCAACGCGACCACGCCGAGGATGAGCGAGAACTGCAAGACGCCTCCTCGAATACGACCTTGTGTGCGAGATCACAAACAGTACGCACGTCGTGGTGACTTGGCCACCCCTTGCGACGAAAGTGGGTGCCGTGGATCACGCGGGGACGGCCGCGAACCACGTCCGGCCTCCGGTGCACCAGCGCTCGAAGACCAGCCCGGCCTCGGCGAGCGCGGCCTCCAGTGCCGGGAGTTCCAGCCGGCGGCAGGTGAAGGCCTGCGTCCACGAGCGGCCCCCGGCCGAGTATCGAACGACCGCCGACAGCAGATCTCCCTGGTGGACGACCTGTTCGAGCCGGACGTCGACCTCGCCGAGCCTGCCGCCCCGCGCGTCGCGGACCGACTCGAACCACTCCGGCGGATGCCACTCGACGAGCACCCGCCCACCGGGCGCGAGATGCGCGCGGGCGGTGGCCAGGAAGGCCGCGCGATCGGCGTCGGCGGCGGTGTTGACCAGATGGCTGCCGAGCAGCACCACGTCGAAGACCCGATCGAGCCGCAGCTCCTCGATCTTCGAACACACCTTTTCGGCGCGGACATGGGCGAGCATCTCCGGTGAATCGTCCACCGCGACCACCGGATGCCCCAGGTCCAGCAGCGCGTGCGTGACCCGCCCGACGCCGCTGCCGAGCTCCAGGATCGAGGCGCCCTCCGCGACCGTCTCGTGCACGATCCCGGGCTCGCCGGCGGGCGGCAGCAGCCGGTACGCCTCCACCGGACAGCCGTCGACCGTGAACGCCCCTTCGCCCATACCCGCCAGCGTGCCGGAAACTGGCCGGGTGAGGACGAAACCGACCAAGGACGAGCTGGCCGCCGCCTACGGCAGGACCATCGACGACGTCATCGCACCGGATCTGGACGTGCTGTTCTGCGGGATCAACCCCGGTCTCTACTCCGGCGCGCTCGGCCTGCACTTCGCCAGGCCGGGGAACCGGTTCTGGCCCGCGCTGTACCGCGGCGGTTTCACCCCGCGCCTGCTCGACCCCAGCGAGCAGGAGGAGTTGCTCGAACTCGGCCTCGGCATCACCAACGTCGTCGCGCGGACGACGGCGCGGGCCGACGAGCTGACTCCGGACGAGTTCCGCGAAGGCGGACGGCTTCTCGTGGCGAGGGTCGCCGAATACCGGCCACGCTGGCTGGCCGTCGTGGGGATCACGGCGTTCCGGGCCGCGTTCGGCTTGCCGAAGGCGAAGGTCGGCCCGCAGGACGCCGAGATCGGCGGGGCGCGGGTCTGGGTACTGCCCAATCCGAGCGGGCTGAACGCGCATTGGACGCCCGCGGCGCTCGGGGACGAGTTCGGCCGGCTCTTTGATCAAGCACGGTGCCCCGAAGTCCACTCTGAGTAGCGAACACGCCAAGATCTACCCTCGTCACGCTCGTTCGAGGCAGAGATCCACGACCAGCTGATACGCAGAGTTTGCTGCGACGAGTCGATACATCTATGAGGGGGATATCGCGTCACGTGCACCGACCTGCTGACTCGTAATAGTTACGAGGTGTCATCTCTGTCCGGTCCCGCAGGGGGGACCGGTTGACGAGGGTGACCACGCCGGGGGGCGGTGGTCACCGAATGGGCTTTCGAGTCCTCTCGTCCGGAGATGGCGGGCAGGAAAACGGAGGGGTCCGTGATGCGAAGCATCGAGCCGAACCGAACGCAGGCCGGGAGGCCTGGTGGCCTGTCACCAGGCGGCCGAGGCCTCGGCGTGGCCGCCGTCGATCCGATCCCGGTCTTCTGCGAGGGACTGAGTTCGCTGGTCCACCGCACGCCGGGGTTGCAGTGGCTCGGGCACGCGTCGAGCCACCACGCCGCGCTCCAGCTGTGCGAGCAGCTCAAACCGGACGTCATCGTGCTGGATTCGGCGCTCGACCCGAACTGCCATCTGTCCCGGCTGCTCAGCGGCGGCGATCCGGCGCTGGTCATCATCACGCTGGTCAGAGACAGCAACCGCACGCAGCAATACCTCGCCGCGGCGATCGCGGCCGGCGTGCACGCGATCGTGCCGAGGGCGACCGACGGACGGCATCTGACCGAGGCGATCCGGCGCGCGCACAGCGACCGCCGGTACATCGACCCGACGCTGGCGGCACTGACCGCCCGGCCGAAACGCCAGCCCGTGCTCCCGAAGCCGGGCGACGCCCCCAAGCCCGCGGCCGCGCGCGGCCTGATGCCGCTGTCCCGCCGCGAGTACCAGGTCCTGCAACTGGTCGCCGAAGGGCTGGAGAACTCCGGGATCGCGAAGATCCTGTTCCTGTCCGTGGAAACCGTGCGGACCCACGTCAAGAGCATCCTGCGCAAGCTTTCGGCCAGGGACCGGACGCACGCGGTGACCATCGCGTTCCGCTCCGGCATCCTGATCGCCACCCCCGACGACGCGCACACCCCGGCCGATACGACCCCGGCCACTTCGATCGCGCCGTCGACCCGCTGAACCCGCCCGGCCGTAGGCTCCGCTATCGCGGTCGACGGACGCTGAGACCCCCATATTGCTGATTTACACATCACAACAGTGGCCATTCACTTGCCGCCGGTTACCCACAGGTAATATCCTGATGTTACCGGCGAGTAGGGAACATGTGCCCGGCCGGGGAGCCGAACACATTGGAGTGACGACATGGGCCACTACAAGAGCAACGTCCGAGACCTGGAGTTCAACCTCTTCGAGGTACTCGGCGTGCAGGACCGCCTCGGAAAGGGCGTCCTCGCGGAGTCCGACGAGGAGACCGCCCGCGGCGTGCTGACCGAGCTGAACAAGCTGGCTTCCGGTCCCCTCGCCGATTCGTACGCCGACGCGGACCGCAACCCGCCGGTGTACGACCCGAAGACCTTCTCGGTGAAGATCCCCGAGTCGTTCAAGAAGAGCTACCAGGCGCTGATGGACGGCGAATGGTGGCGGCTGGGCCTGCCGAACGAGCTGGGCGGCTTCGGCCTGCCCCCGACCGTGCAGTGGGCCGCGGCCGAGCTGATCCTCGGCGCCAACGCGCCGCTGTTCATGTACATGGCGGGTCCGAACTTCGCCGGCATCGTCGACAAGAACGGCACCGCCGAGCAGAAGCGCTGGGCGCAGATCATGATCGACCGCGGCTGGGGCGCCACGATGGTGCTCACCGAGCCCGACGCCGGTTCCGACGTCGGCGCCGGTCGCGCCAAGGCCGTCAAGCAGGAGGACGGCTCCTGGCACATCGACGGCGTGAAGCGGTTCATCACCTCGGCCGAGAACGACATGGTCGAGAACATCATGCACCTGGTGCTGGCCCGTCCCGAGGGCCCCGGCATCGAGACCAGGCCCGGCACCAAGGGCCTTTCGCTCTTCCTCGTGCCGAAGTTCCACTTCGACAGTGAGACCGGTGAGCTGGGCGAGCGCAACGGCGCCTTCGTCACCAACGTCGAGCACAAGATGGGCATCAAGGCCTCCACCACCTGCGAGCTGACCTTCGGCCAGCACGGCACCCCCGCCAAGGGCTGGCTGCTCGGCGAGGTGCACGACGGCATCGCGCAGATGTTCCAGGTCATCGAGTACGCCCGCATGATGGTCGGGACGAAGGCCATCGCGACGCTGTCGACCGGTTACCTCAACGCGCTCGAGTACGCCAAGGAGCGCGTCCAGGGCGCCGACCTGCCGAACATGCTGAACAAGGCGGCGCCGCGCGTCACGATCACCAACCACCCGGACGTCCGCCGTTCGCTGATGCTGCAGAAGGCGTACGCCGAAGGCCTGCGCGCGGTGTACCTCTACACGGCGACCTTCCAGGACCAGGTTTGGACCGGCGAGGGCGACGAGGCGTCGCTGAAGGTCGCGCACGGCGTCAACGACCTGCTGCTCCCGATCGTCAAGGGAGTCGGTTCCGAGCGTGCGACCGAGCAGCTCGTGCAGTCGCTGCAGACCCTCGGCGGGTCCGGCTTCCTGCAGGACTACCCGATCGAGCAGTACATCCGTGACGCGAAGATCGACTCGCTGTACGAAGGCACCACGGCCATCCAGTCGCTGGACTTCTTCTTCCGCAAGATCGTCCGCGACAAGGGTGCTTCGCTGGCCTACGTCGCCGGGGAGATCACGAAGACCATCGAGTCGGAGATCGGCAACGGGCGGCTCAAGAACGAGCGCGGTCTGCTCAAGCAGGCGCTCGAGGACACCCAGGGCATGCTCGGCTCGCTGATCGGCTACCTGACCTCGTCGCAGGAAGACCCGCAGAACATCAACAAGGTCGGCCAGCACACGGTCCGCCTGCTGATGTCGGTCGGCGACCTGCTCATCGGCTGGCAGCTCATCAAGCACGCCGAGGTCGCCATCGGCAAGCTCGACGCGGGCGCGTCGGCGAAGGACACCCCGTTCTACGAGGGCAAGCTCGCCGTGGCGTCGTTCTTCGCGAAGAGCGTGCTGCCGGAACTGACCGCGCGCCGCGCGATCGTCGAGGCCGCGGACAACAGCCTCATGGAGATCTCCGAAGCCGCGTTCTAAACGGTTTCGTGACGAAAGGCCCTCTCCCTCGTGGAGAGGGCCTTTCTGGTTTCGAGGGGGTTTCGGGCGGGCATCACCGTGCTGAGTCCGCCTCCGGGCGGAGACCTCGGCAAAGGAGTCTCAATGACAGTCACCGGCATCATCACGGCGATCGTGGTCGGTTTGATCCTCGGGGTGCTCGGCAGGTTCTTCGCACCCGGCAAGCAGTCAATCCCGATCTGGTTGACCATCATCGTCGGTATCGCCGCCGCCTTCGTCGGTACGGCGATCGCCCGTGGACTCGGCTACGCGGACACGAAGGGCTTCGACTGGCTCGAACTCATCACCCAGATCGTCATCGCCGGTCTCGGGGTCACCCTGGCCGCGAACCTCTACGGACGCCGCAGTGTCACCCGGTAAGGGGTCTTGAGGCGCGACGAGCCCGAATCGGTGTCACCGTGGGCTCATCGATATCCAGCTAAGGAGGAACCATGTTGGGTGGCCTTTGGGGCATCATCACCACGATCGTGGTCGGCCTGATCCTCGGTGTCATCGGTCGGATGATCGCACCGGGCGATCAGAAGATCCCGATGTGGCTGACGATCATCGTCGGCATCATCGCCGCGTTCATCGGCAATTGGCTGGCCGGGGTGTTCGGGGTCCGCGACACCGCGGGCATCGACTGGATCCGGCACGCCTTCCAGGTCGGCGCGGCCATCGTCGGCGTGATCGGCGCGGCGGCGATCTACGCGAAGATCAAGGGCGGCGGCGGGCACCGGGCCGTGACCTGAGCCCACCGGTCCATCGCCTACGGTCGGCCCCTGTGACCACTCGGCTCGAACTCAGTGGCCAGGGGCTGACCTCCCTGCGCGGACTTCCCTTTCCGACCTCGCTCGAATACCTGGATCTGTACGACAACCGGCTGACATCGGTTCCCGACGAGCTGTGGTCGCTTTCCGGGCTACGCGTGCTGAATCTGGCGACCAACCGGCTGACCGCCATCTCGCCGTCGATCGGCGGCCTGCGGAATCTGCACACGCTCGATCTGGGGCACAACGAGCTTTCGACCCTGCCGGACGAACTCGGCGAGCTTTCGGGGCTGACGGAATACCTCTACGTGAGCGACAACCGGCTGACCGAGTTCCCCGTCGCGCTGTGCTCGCTCGGACGGCTGAAATACCTGGGGTGTACGGACAATCGCATCTCCACCCTCCCGGACGACCTCTCCGGGCTGGCTTCGTTGCGCGAATTTCGCTTGTACGGCAACGGGTTGACCGCACTGCCGGAGTCGATCGGGACACTGTCCGCGTTACGCGAGCTGCATCTGCGGCGCAACCGGCTGACGGCGTTGCCGCCCTCCATCGGGGAGCTGAGCGAGTTGCGTCAGCTGGACCTGCGCGAGAACAAGCTCACCTCGCTGCCGGAGTCGATCGCCCAGTTGCCCAAATTGGACAAACTGGATCTGCGATGGAACAAGGAACTCCGGGAACCGTCGTGGCTCGCGGACTTCGAAGCCCGCGGCTGCATGGTGCTGCGGTGACGAGCCCCCATACCGCACGACCCCGCCTCCGCGTCGTTGCGAAAGCCACTTTCGCAACGTTGAAGGTTGCGAAAGTGGCTTTCGCAACGCGCCACGTCGCCTTACCGCTCAGGCGCAGATGACGGTGGCGCGCGGCGAGTAGGTCGCGTTGCGGGTCTCCCGGCGGACCTCCGTGCCGGTGACGACGTCGACCAGCACCCGCGTGTCCGAGGTGCTGAAACCGGCCGCGCCGGGATCCGGCACACAGCCGGGACCCGAACCGGCCTGCACCGGCTGCGGGACGAAGGAGTGCCGTTCGCCGCCGACGCTCTGTACGGAAAACCGTTTCGTGCCCCAGATCCGCACCGTCACCGAGCCGTTGGCGGGGAGCACCTGGATCGCGACCCCGGTCGGGGCGTCGTTGACGATCTGCATCTCGACCGGTGAACCGTTGTCGTCGATCGCCTTCACGTCTCGCGCGACCGGATAACGGTCGAGGTAGTGGTCGTGCTCCAGATGTCCGCCGTCGGCCATGCCTGCCAGGTACGCGGCGTTGTAGAGCGTCGTCGCGAGCTGTGAAACGCCGCCGCCGACCACCACCGGGCCGGTGCCGTCCTCGTTCACCGGGGCGGGGACGTAGCCCGCTTCCGCCGTCCTCGGCCCGGATCGCGCACCGAGGCTGAACGTCTCGTTCGGCTTCACGATGGCGCCGGAGACCCTGGCGGCCAGCGCCTGCACGTTCGTCATCGCCGGTCCGCTCAGGCCCGACGTGGTGAACTCGCCGATGACCTCGTTGATCCCGAGGACGTTCGCCGCGTCGGTGCTGACGGCCGGGCTGCTGGCGTCGTAGACCGCTTTCAGCTCCCTGTCCTGGCTTTTGGCGAGCGTCGAGGTCAGCGCGGAGAACGTGAGGCCCCAGTTGACCTTCCGCGCGTCCTTCGACGGCTGGACGGCCGGCCTGTCGCCGACGAAGACGATCTGGGCGTTCGCCCCGTCGGTCTCGGTCTCCTTGAGCTGCGGCTGCGCCGCGGCCCGCAGTTTCCCCTGGTCGATCCGGACTTCGAGGTTGCCGTCGTCGCGCGCGGCGAACTGGAACGCCCCCGCGATCGTGTCCGGTTTCAGCGTCGCGTCCTTGCCTTCGCCGCGGATCACGAGCGGCTTCGCGACCGCCGGGACGACGATCTTGGCGAGCGCCGCGTGCACCCCCGGCGAAGTCGCCTTCACCGGCGAGACGTTCACCTTCAACTCCACGCCGTCGTCGCTCAGCCAACCGTCGATGACCGCGGCGACCGCCGCTTTGACGTCGGCGAGCGACTGACCGGCCCGCGGTTCGACCGCCGCCGGAACGACTCCGCCGTCGGTGCCCTCGACGGACCGGAAGGTGATGTTCCCTTCGATCGGCGGACGGTTCAGCTGCGCGGCGGCGAGATCCGAGACGGTCTTTTCGAGCTTCGGCGCGTCGGTCCAGGTGACGACGCCGACCTCACGACTGGTGAAGAACGACATCACCCGCGTGTACGGGCTCAGCGGCTGGTGGCCGGCGCGGCCCAGCGTCTGCGGCCAATCCAGGCCGAGGCCGGACGACGTCGGGTACAGCACCGTGCGGACGTCTCCCGCCCGGACGCGGACCGGCTCGATCAGCCTCGGTTCCAGCTCACGGCGCAGCTTCGACTCCGCCTCTTTGTGCGTCAGGCCGCCGACGTCGATCCCGGCGACCGTGACGCCGCGCGGGACGTCCCCGGCGCTGACGATGAGATCGACCGCGTACACGAGCACGAACAGGCCCATGAGGACCCCGGTGACCATGAGGGCCTTGCCGAGGCCCCGGCGGAACTTCGACGCGGGTGTCGGTGGCGGCAGGGCCACCCTGTCGCCCTCGAAGAGCTCGTCGACCAGGTCTTCGTCGGTGTCCGCGGGGGGCAGGAGGTCGTCGGTGAACAGATCGGTGCCCGGCTCCTCGTGGTCATCGCGCACCTTCCCTCACCACCCCTCCCGCGGCTCGAGCTACAGGTACAACCCCGTGCCGTGTTCGGTCCGTTCGGTCGCCACGGCGTGGATGTCCCGCTCCCGCATCACCAGGTGCCCCTCACCCTGGATCTCGACCTCGTGCTGGTCATCCGGGTTGAACAGCACCCGATCGCCGGTCTTCACGTTGCGCACACTGTTGCCAACGCCCAGTACATCACCCCAGGCGAGCCGCCGCGCGACCTGCGCGGTGGCGGGGATGACGATCCCGCCGGAACTCCGGCGCTCTCCGTCCTCGGGGGACAGCTTCACGAGCACCCTGTCCTGCAGCATCTGAATCTCGAGTTTCGGCCCGTCTGACACGAGTACGACTCTACTTACCCGGATCGCCGGCCATGACCAGGCTCAGCACGCTTTCTCCACCGGTTTCGAACCGCACGGGCACGCCCCAGTCCTGCCGGGTGATGCGGCAGGCCGGGTGTTCGCCGCCGTCATCACAGCTCGCGGCCTGCGCGACGACCTGCAAGACGCCCGCGGTGACTCCTTCGGCGAAGCGGAGCTTGCGGAACAGGTCCGTGCCCACGCCCGCGCCGTCGGCGAGCAGTTCCGGCGGCGACGCGCTGATCTCCAGCCGTGTCGAGGGCCCGTAACGGTCGTCGAGCTTCTCGCCGGGAGGCGGAGTGAAGACGACGGAGAACTCCAGCCGGCCCGGCGCCAGCACGGTCGGCGGGCGGCGGACCGCGTGCGCGGCCCCTGCCACGGCCTGCTCACCGAGCGGCACCGGCCCGATCCGGCCGCCCGCGGACTCGACGACCAGCAGTTCGCCGTCGTGCACCAGCAGACCGGACGGCTCCGCGAGACCGGACGCGAGCGTGGTCACCTGGCGGGTGAGGGGGTCGTAGCGGCGGACGGCGCCGTTGTAGGTGTCGGCGATCGCGATGGTGTCGCCGGGCAGCACGGCGAGGCCGAGCGGATGCTGCAGGAGCGCCTTGTCCGCGGGGCCGTCGACGTGACCGAAGGAGAACAGGTCGACACCGACCGCGGTGTGCACGGTGAACGTCTCGCCGTCGGGCTCGATCCAGCGCAGCGCCGACGTCTCCGCGTCCGCGAGCCACAGCTTCTGCCCGTGGGGCGTGAGACCGGACGTCTGCGCGAAGAACGCCTCGTGGACGTCGCCGTCACGCAGGCCCTCGACGGTCGTACCGGCGAAGCGGCGGATGGAGCCCGAGACCGGCTCGAACACGCTCAGCGTGTGGTTGCCCGCCATGGCCACCACGACGCCGCCCGCGGGACCCCACCAGGCGACATCCCAAGGGCTGGTGAGGTCGATGTCGAGCGCCTTGCCGGTGTCGACGCCGTCGCGCCACTGGCGGCCGGTGCCGGCCACCGTGGAGACCTCACCGGTGATCAGGTCGATACCGCGCAGCCGGTGACCTGCCGTGTCGGCGACGACCGCGTGGTAACCCGCGCGCTCGGCGACCTCGTACGGCAAAAGGGTGATTCCGGCCGGCTCGGTGAAACTCGCCAGATCGAACGGACCATCCTGCGCGCCGCGCTCACCGCTGCCGAAGCGGCGGATGATCGTCTCGCCGTCGGACGCGAACTCGACGATGGAGTGGTTGCCGGTGTCGGCGACCAGGATGCGGCCTTCGGCGGTGGTGACGGCCTTGCTCGGGAAGCGCAGCTCGGTGCGCTGCTCCTCGGCGGGCACGTACGGGCTGCCGCCGCGGCGCAGAGTGCCCTTGGCCTCGTGGGTCGCGACGAGATCGGCGATCACCCGGCGCAACGCCTCGGCATGCCCCTCACCGGCGGCGACGTGGACGACATACCCCTCGGGGTCGACGACGACCAGCGTCGGCCACGCCTTGACCGCGTACTGCGACCAGGTGGTCATCTTCGGGTCGTTCAGCACCGGATGGTGCACCTCGTAGCGCCGCACGGCGGCCTCGATCGCGGCCGCCTCGCCCTCGTGCAGGAACTTCGGCGAATGCACGCCGATGGTCACCAGGACGTCGGCGAACTCGGCCTCCAGCGGCCGCAGCTCGTCCAGCACATGCAGGCAGTTGACGCAGCCGCTGGTCCAGAAGTCCAGCAGGACGACACGGCCGCGCAGCCCGGCGAGCGTGATCCGCTCGCCGCCGGTGTTGAGCCACACGTCACCGGCGAGCTCGGGCGCCCGCACGCGGGACTGCGTTCGTGGGGAAGTCACGACATGAGTGAACTACACCGATGGCCGCTCTGTTCCGAGGTCCAGGCGTTGAGAGGGCGAGCTCACCCCGGGGGAGGAGCCTCATGTGGGTGATGAGGGCGTGGCGTTAAAAGAGAAGGCGCCCGCGCGGTACGCAATTTAGGCTCGAACACATGTCCACTGTTGAGCACGCCTTCACCATCGAGGAGGCACACGACCTCCAGGCGAGCTTGGCCGAACCCGTGCGTCCCGGGTTGAGCGAGGCCGAGCTCGACGACGTCGAAGCCCGTTTCGGCTTCCGGTTCGCCGCCGATCACCGCACGTTCCTGTCCGCCGGGGTGCCGATCGGCGACCGCTGGCCGGACTGGCGTTGCGGCAACCCCGACCAGCTGCGGAAACGCCTGGACTGGCCGGTCGACGGGGTGCTTTACGACGTCGAACACAACGGCTTCTGGCTGCCCGGCTGGGGCATGCGCCCGATCGACCTCGACGACGCGCTTTCGCGAGCCCGCTCGCGGCTGGCGCGTGCCCCTCAGCTCGTGCCCGTCTGCGGGCACCGGTATCTGCCCGGGATCGCCGGGAGCACGGGATATCCGGTGCTGTCGGTGTATCAGACCGACATCGTCTATTACGGCTACGACCTGCGGGGATACCTGTGGCACGACTTCTGCGACCAGCCCTTGGGCCCGCCACCGGCGGGCGGGCCGCGGCACATCGAGTTCTGGTCGCGGTTCGTGGAGTGAACGGGGCCAGGGCGTTCACCGCGGTGCGTCGCCCTGGATCCGGGGTTCGCCGTGAGATGGGTCAGGACTCGGCGGTGGCCTTCAACCGGGCCAGCGTCGCCGCGATGTTCGCCCGGTTGGCGTCGTCCCGCTTCCAGACCCCGGTGAACAGCGACGTCGGCCCGCGTAGCCAGCCCGGCCGCCGGTCCCACGTGCTTTCGACGGCCACGCAACCGTCGCCGGTGGACTCGATGTCGTACTGCCAGCGCGCCACGGGGAGTCCGGCGACGGTGGTCACCTCGAACGCGAACCGCTTGCCCTCGTCGGCGTCGGTGATCGTCGAAAGGGTGCTCCAACGACGGATCCCGTGACGATTGCGGCCGCGGAACTTGGCGCCGACGGCGGGCTCCTTCGCCGCACCCACCCAACGATGCACCTCGTACTCTTCGGCCATGCCCGCGAGCGCGCCCGGGTCGCTGACCAGGGCGTACACCTTCTCGGGCGGGGCGGCGATCGCGATCTTGCCGGTGGCGCTGGGCTCCGTCATGACATACCTCCGTACTGAGGGTATGTGAAATACCCTCAGTTGTCGCGGCGGAGCATGCGGCTTATCCCGGCCGCCACCGTCGTCGCCAGCACCCAGCCCGAGGCGGTGAACCCGGCCGCGACCCAGTTGTCCATCCCGTGCATGTACCAGCGCGACTTGTTGCCGAAGTCGACGATCGGCACCAGGAGGTCGATCGTGTAGAGCACCGGGTTCCACTGCAGCCCGGTGTCGTCCTGGTTGACCAGGCACCGCGGCCCGCTCACCGTGAGCTTCGGATTCGTGATGCAGTCGTCGACGCCGAGCCCGAACCACAGACTGCCCAGCACGAGCAGCGTCAGCAGCCAGCCGAGCGCGCGCACCGGACGGAAGCCGTAACCGACCATCGACCGCTGCAACCAGCTCCACACGTGCACGCCTGGACCGAAGAACTTGAAGCCCTTCGCGAGCGCTTCGTACCGGAACTGCTGCTTCTTCAGCAGCACCGTGGACGCGTGCTCTTCATTACCGGACGCGCGCAGCGTCGCCGCCAGCTGGTCGTACGGTCCCGGGCGGTAACCGTCCATCGCCTTGCGCAGCAACACGATCCGATGGTCGATCGCCCGGTCGTCGTCGAGCGCGATGTCCTCTTGCAGTGCGTCGTACCGGAAATCCTCCAGCTCGATCCCCGTCGCCGACGCCCAGAACGCCTCGTTGTCGCCCATCGTCCCGCAATGCGCACGCCGCAACACGATCCGGCCGTCCGGCGGAGTGGCGGGCGTGAGCAGGAACTCGTCGGCCGAAACGTCACTGCCGTCGAGCGCGATCCCGTGCTGCGGAAGGGAACCGAGCCGCGCGCCGCGGAAGTCGACGCGCCGCGCGACCTGCGCGCCGTCGAGGTTGACCCCGCCCTGCGCGACGAACGGACGCTCCTTGTTCTCGGTGAGGATCAGATCCCGGCCGATCCGCGCGGTGCGGACGTCCAGCGAGTAACTGGTGCGCGTGCGCGCGCCGGGCTCGGTCAGGCTCGTGCCGAAGAGGTTCACGCTGCCGCCGACCTCGGCGCCCTGCAACCGCAAGGTGCCCTGGACGGTCGCGTCGGTGAGCTGGAAGTTGCCCGCGATCTTGGCGCGCCGCGCGGAAAAGACGTCACGGCGCGGGTGCAGGAACATCGAGTTCCACGCCAGCACGTTGCCGCCGACGGTGATGTCGGCCATGCGCAGCTGCCCGGACGGCACGCGCAGGCTCGTCGCCTCGAGATCGCCGCCGATGGTGGTCCCGTCGAGATGGATCGCGCGGTCGTAGTAGGGAATGCTCTGCCCGCGGACGACCTGGACCTCCGCGCCCGCCAACCGCAGCGAACCACCGATCCGGGCGTTGACCATCCGCAACGTCCCGGTCACCTGCATACCGTCGCTGAGCTCGAGGTTTCCGTTGACCGTACATCGATCCGCGACCAGCGCCGGCCGCGGATCGATGTACGGATCGTTCGACTTCCACGCGTCGACGACGATCGGCCCGGACTGGTTCACCGAGAGCTTGGCCTCGCGGAAAATGATGTCACTGTCCACAGTGGCGCTCGGCAGGAACATGATCCCACTGGCGGAGAAGCGTTTCCGCTGCGCAGCGGGCCCGTAGTTGTCCACCTCGCACAGCAGGCTGCCGCCGATGTGGATCCCGTTCCCGTTGAGCGCGAAGCCGTCCCGGTTGTTCAGCGTCGCGCCGGAGAAGTTGACATTACCGCCGGCCCGCATCCCCGGGAGGCGGACTTCTCCGTTAGCCACCAACCGATACGCCAGCAGCGCGCCCACGATGTTGACCCGGTCGGCCTGGATCGCCTTGCCGCGCGGATGGGTGATCACCGTGCGGGTCAACACGACCGAACCCTCGATGACCGCGTCGGTGAGGTTGACCGCCGCGTTCGGCATCCCGCGCTCGCGATCGTCGCCGCGCTGGACCGTGGTCTCCTCGATCTCGTGCTCGGCGTCGACGTGCACGACACTGCGGATCAGGCGGACGTCGTTGCGGGTACGGAGATTGCGCGCCTTGAGCCCGGGCAGCCAGCACTTGCGGAACACAAGCCCGAGCAGATGCGCCTCACGGACGTCCGGCGGATGCTCGAACCGGCACCGCTCGAACCGGAACAGATACTTGATGTCGGCCGCGCGCAGATCCAACGTCCCGGTGATGTACGCGTCCTCGACCTGCACGATCGGCGCGTTGGTCGCCTGACGACGCCACCGGAGCAGCCCCGTCGTCCCCGGCTTCATCAGCTCGGACGCCGGGACCTCGTACCGCTTGTCGGGGTTGGGATCGAACGGGTCGAGCGGCGGCAGGGACGTGTCGCCGTTCTGGTCACCTTCCCCCGGATCGCGCGGCCCGTTGTTGCGCCGAAAACCCGGCATCGTCTCGCTTCCCTCCCCCGTCGTTCCTCGGCCACCAGCGAAGCCGATCACGCACGGGATTCGCAAGTGGCCCAGGACAGTAGACCGGAACCTGCCACAGGACTACGACGGCAGAACGGCCACCCCGGGTTCCGGACCAGGGTCTTTCTTTGGGCGTTGGTGATCTTGACCGGATCCGGCGTTGGGGCGGCGGTTCGCTGCTACGGTCACTCAGCGGAGTCGGTGGTGGGCTACGGGTAGGTCGCGCCCTTCGCGGCCCGTGCGGGGAGGCACGAGATGAAGCGTTTCTTGCTCTTGGCAGCGGCAGCATCACTTTTGACCGGTGGTTGCGGCGCGCAGGTGACCGGCACCGCGACGACCAGCGCACCGTCCTCGGCGCGACTTCCGTCCGATGGAGCGCCGGCAGTGACAGACCCGATCGCCGCGACCGCGAGCGTCGAGGCGGATCCGTGCAGCGCCATCCCGACGGCCGAGATCGAGGCGATCGGCGGCAAGGTCAAGAACTCCCGCCTTGATGATTTGACCATGGGAAACAACTGCGTCTGGGTCTTCCAAGAATCGCCTAACACCGTCAGCGCCGGACTTGTCACTGGAAACAAGGACGGTCTGAGCGCCCTCTATGCACAGAACGCAACTTCCGGCCTGACCACCTTTAAACCGGTCGATCCGATCAACGGGTACCCAGCAGTGATCTTCGCCAACGGCGGCGAGGGCGAAGGAAACTGCACTCTCGCCGTCGGTGTTCGAGATGACCTGGTCTACACCGTTATCCCGCGCCTGACCGACCATCACCCTTCCTTCTCAGACCCATGCGGCATGGCGACCAAGGTGGCGGCCGCGGCGATCAACCACATCAAGAAGCCCTGATCAGGCAAAACCGCCGTTCGGGACAAATGACGCCCGGCCCCCCACCTTTCGATGGTGATCTTCCTCGAAGTGGCTGATCAACGGTTTACCTGCTGCTATCGTCACCGGTTGGAGTCAGCAGGGAACTACGGGTAGGTCGCGCCCCATCGCGGCCCGTGCGGGGAGGCACGTCATGACAGGACCGGGACGCGGCCCTCAAGGGGTCTATGACCAGATCAACGGGCCGGGGCCGCAGGCGCCGCCGCCGAACTCGGGGTTGATTCCGGGTGCCGCCGCAGCGCCACCCCCACCCCCGCCGCCCAACTACGGTGAACTGGGGAGCGGCCAGGCGAAGGCCGACTTCGCGACGGCGTCAGCGAACGGTGGCTGGGAGTTCGACCCAGTCGCCATGGACGCCGTGATCAAGTCCCTCGAAGACTGTCTCGAGAGCGACTTCCGGAAGGCGCGTCGCGAGGCCGACGTACTGAATCAGATCCAGCCACCGGGCCATGAAATCGGCAGCGAGGGATACACGGTCGCCGCGAACAACTCGGGAAGCTCCTACCAGGCCTTTATGCAGGGGGCCTGGGACTACACGAACTCATACCTGGACACTTTGAGGCAAATCCGGACTGCGTATCAGAACCAGGATCAAGCAGCCATCGACGCACTCCGCCAGATCGGGAAGGCCGACTGATGCTCCACGCCAGGAAGTTCGTGTCCATAGCCGCGGTGAGCGGTTTGCTGCTGGTGAGCGGATGCAGCGACCCGAAGACGGGAAATGCCACCTCAGCCGCCCCGACTGCGCCTACCTCGGCACGGCTACCGGCGAACGGCGCTCCTGCTGTGACAAACCCGATTCTGAATACCGCCCAAGCCGAATCGGACCCGTGTAGCACGGTAGCCACCGCTCAGATCGAGGAACTCGGCGGAAAAGTCGAGAAGACCGAGGTCGACGACGGAACGTTCGGAAAAAGCTGCGGCTGGATCTTCGAAGCAGGGCCTAGCAGCGTCACCGCGGGCCTTCTACCTGGCAATAAAGATGGGCTGAGCAGCCTCTACGCAAAACACGCGCAGGGCGGGCTCTCCACATTCAAGCCGATCGACTCGATCGAGGGGTATCCAGGCGTCATCTACGACAACGGCGGAGAAGGCAAGGGGCGGTGCGTACTCGCAGTAGGCGTGCGTGATGACCTTACTTATACGGTCACACCGCTCCTGACCACAGGGAACCCAATGCTGTCAGATCCCTGTGGTTTGGCAACCAAGGTCGCTGCCGCGGCGATCAAGAAGCTCAAAGGAGCTTAGGCCATGACCTATAGCGGCTGGGAGATCTTCACCAAACTCAACGCCAATCCCTCCACGACGGAAACTCTCGACAAAGCGCAGGTCGCCTCGCACAAGTTGATGGTCTTCCACGAAAACTTCAGCACGGCGATGGAGAAAAGCCAGACCGCGCTCAGCACGTTCTGGAAGGGCAAAGCCGCCGACAGCGGCGTAGCAGGCCTTGCTCCGCTCATCGCGACTTCCAAGATCGCGGGCGAGAACATGGATCGCGCCCGGCAGTCGATGTACGACCAGAACGCCTCTTTCCATTACACGCGCGGCAATGTCCGGCCGGTCGAGAAGGAGCGCGCGGGGGACAGCGGGCCGGAGGACGTTCTGTCCATCGGCGCGAGTGACGACGAGATCGCGGCCGCGAAGTTCGACGCGGACACCAAGCACAACGTCGAGATCTACGAGCCGTACTACCAGGACACGCAGCCTCGGCAGCAGTCGCTCGCGCCGGCGTATCCGGCCGCGCACGATCCGAACGTTTCATCCGGGCCGATCACGCCGGAGCCGGTCGACCCTGGTCAGACCAAGGTCAGCGGGTTCACCGGTGGGCCCGGTGACTCGGGGCGGCATGGTGGACCCGGCGGGTACACCGGCGGGCCGAGTTCGTACAGCGCGCCTCCGGGGGCCGAGGGTTATCAGGCGCCGAGGCCGCCGCAGGTTCCGCAGCCGCCGAGGATGCCGCAGATGCCGAGGCCGCTGCCTTCGCCGCAACCGAACGATCGGACCGACCTGTCCTCCAAGGCGGACGACAAGGTCCAGGGGCGTCCAGGCAACTTCCCACCGCCAAACCTCGGGCCGGGTGGACCCGGTGGCGGCACTGGATTCGGCCCGGGGTCGGGTGGGTTCAGCGGCGGATTCGGGCCTGGTGGCGGGTTCGGGCCGGGTGGGTCGACGGGTGGGCCGGGGAGCATGGGGCCCGGTCGCGGTGTCGGCGCCGGGATGCCTGGTGAAGCCGCGATGCGCGGTACACCGGCGGGAGGCCCCGCGGCGGCGGGTCGTACCGGCGCGCCGGGGATGGGCGGCGGCGGGATGGGCGGCGCCAAGGGCAAGGGCGGCGAGGACGAGGAGCACCAGCGCAAGATCATGCTGCAGGAAGAGGACGGCGACTCCCTCTTCGGCGGCTACGACGGGGACAAGCCGGTTCCGCCGGTGATCGGCGCGTAACGTGCTGCGGAAACCCGTCGAACTGACGCTCCGGACTTACGAAACCCTGCTGGACCAGCACAATCTGGGCGACATCCACCCGACGCTCGTCCGTGGCGCGCAGTGGTACCTGCCCGAGGAACGTCGCGGGCTCGCCGCGACCGCACAGTCCGAATTGGACGGACAGGGTCTGCTCAGGCATGGCCGGATCGACGACGAATTCCTCGACGCCTTGCGTTTCCTGCAGCGGCCTGCGGTGGAGTACTACTCGTGGGTGAAGTCCGAGGGGCGTGAGCGGACCGTTCGCGCCGCGGGCAGTGGCCGGGAAGCGGCCACGGTCGTCTTGGTCGACAAGGTCGTGTACCTGAAGCCGACCAGACCGGACACGCTCGCGCAGGATTTCACCGGTCTGCTCCCGGAGGCTCCCGCCGCGCGCACACCGTCGTTGAACTGCGCGGAAGCCGATCTGCAGGTCCTGATGAAGGGCGAAACGCTGACGGGCGGTGGCCCGAGCATCCGCGACGCCAAGAAGATCATCCAGTGGATCCGGTCGCCGCACACCTTCTTCGGCAGGCTGTACGTCGCCATCCGTGACGGCGGCGGCAACCGGAAACGCGTCGAAAGGCCACCGGGCTGGATGGACACCGAACAGGGCCGCGTCGTGTTCGGCCCGGACGCCAAGGGCTGGGTGAGCCTCATGGGCGCCGGGCCGCACGAAATCGTCTCCAAGGTGGTCCAGCTGGAGTCGCAGCTCCGGGGGCGTTAGCCCTGGTGGTTCGGGTTCAACACCCGCGAAAGGAACGTCTTCGTGCGTTCCTCCTGCGGGTCGCCGATCACCTGGGCCGGCGAACCCTGCTCGACGACGACACCGCCGTCCATGAACAGCACGGTGTCGGCCACCTCGCGGGCGAACTGCATCTCGTGCGTGACGACGAGCATCGTCATGCCCTCCTGCGCGAGTTGCCGCATGACCGCGAGGACGTCGCCGACCAGTTCGGGGTCGAGCGCCGACGTCGGTTCGTCGAACAGCATGACGTCGGGGTCCATCGACAGCGCCCTGGCGATCGCGACGCGCTGCTGCTGCCCGCCGGAGAGCTGTGTCGGCAGCGAAGATTCCTTCTCCGCCAACCCGACCTTCGCGAGGTTCTCCCGCGCGATTCGCTCCGCCTCGTCCTTGCCGCGCTTCAACACCTTGCGCTGCGCGACGGTGAGGTTGTCGAGCACGCTCAGGTGCGAGAAGAGGTTGAACGACTGGAAGACCATGCCGATCTTCGTGCGGGCGCCGTCGATGTCGACGTCCGAGTCGGTGATCTCGCTGCCGTTTACCACGATCTTGCCCTGCTGCGGTTCCTCGAGGAGGTTGACGCAGCGCAACAACGTCGACTTGCCGGAGCCCGACGGGCCGATGATGCAGACGACCTGGCCGCGCTCGACGTGCAGGTCGATGCCCTTGAGCACTTCGAGTTCGCCGAACGCCTTGTGCAGTCCTGAAACCTCGACGATCGTCTGGGCGCTCATACCGTTCCTCCGCCGGGCACTCCGGCTCCGTATTTCTTCTCTAGCCGCTGCTGCAGGATCGACAGCGGAATGGTGATGACCAGATAACACAGACCGGCGACGACGATCGGTGTCAGGCCCTTGGCCTCCAGCAGCGCCTGACGGCTGAACTGCGCGAGTTCCTGCTGCGCCGGCGTGGTGCCGAGCAGGAACGCCAGCGAAGAGTCCTTCGTCAGCATGATCAGCTCGTTGGCCAGCGGCGGCAGGATGATCCGGAACGCCTGCGGGATCACGACGGTGATCATCGTGCGCGCGGGCGACATGCCGAGCGACCGCGCGGCCTCGACCTGTCCGCGCGGCACCGCCTGGATACCGGCGCGGATGGTCTCCGCCATGTAGGCCGAGGACACGATGCCCAGCGCCAGCATGATCGAAATGTTCCGCGGCAGGAACACGTTCGGGAAGGCGATCGGCACCCCGACACCGACCGCCAGGAAGATCAGCAGCGCGGGCAGGCCGCGGAAGAATTCGATGTACCCGCGCGCGAACCAGCGGTACGGGGCGACCGAGGACAGTCTCATCAGCGCGAGCAGGAGACCGAGCCCGAGACCGAGCGCGAAGCCCAGCGCGGTGAAGATGATGGTGTTCTTCAGTGCGACGGTGATGACGTCCGGGAACTGCTTCGCGGCGACTTCGAGGTCGAAGAACGCCTTGCCCAGCCGTCCCCAGTCGGCCAGCAGCGCGAACACCACGACGATCACCAGCAGCAGACCGTACTGCGCCCACCGGAACGCCGATCGTCGCTGGCGGCGGCTCAGAGCCATTTCTCTCCTCAAACAGGTGGTGACAAGCCTGTGGCCGGTGCGCTGGGCACCGGCCACAGAGGACGGATTATCAACCGGCGGCCGGGCTGCCCGGCTGCCAGGTCGGCGCCTTGCCGAACCACTTCTGGTAGATCTGCGCGTACGAGCCGTCTGCGGCCGAGGCCTTGAGGACCTCGTTGACCTGGTTGAGGAGGGCGGTGTTGCCCGTCTTCATGCCGATTCCGTAGAACTCGTTGGTCTTGAACTCGGTGACGACGGTGGTGTCCGGGTTCGTCTTCACGAAGTCGTAGAGCACGCCGTTGTCGTTGACGCCCGCGTCGACCTGGCCGCTCTTGACCGCCTGCTCCAGCAGCGCGAGGTCGTCGAAGGTGACGATCTCGGCGCCGGCGGCCTTCTCCTTGGCGTAGTCGGCACCGGTGGTGGCCGACTGGACGCCGATCTTCTTGCCCGCGACGTTGCTCAGGTCCTTGATCGGCGAACCGGTCTTGACCAGCAGCGCCTGCGACGCCTCGAAGTACGGGTCGGAGAAGACGAACTTCGCCTTGCGCTTGTCGTTGATCGTCATACCCGCGGCGGCGAGGTCGCACTGACCGGTGTTCATCGCCTCGCCGGACTCGATGTTCTCGAAGGCGATGTCGACGATGCTCTGCTCGACGCCGAGCTTCTTCGCGACGAGGTCGACCAGGTCGACGTCGAAGCCGACGATCTTGTCGCCCTGCTTGACCTGGAACGGCTGGTAGGGCAGGTGCGTGCAGGTGGTGAGCTTGCCGGAAGCGACGAGCTGGACGCCACCGGCCGCGGTGCTCTGCCCACCTTCTTCGCCACACGCGGTCAGCGCACCCGCGGCTAGGGCGAGCGCCGGGATCAGGGCGAGCGCTTTCAATCGGGCCACGTCGTCACTCCTTGTAGTTCCCATGTGTCGAGAGCACGCATATTGCCACTCATCCGGCGGCAATCACAGCACCGAGACGTTACAGCGCTGTTTCCACCGACGACCGTCCCGACGACGGGATCGAGCCGACCTCGGTCCCGATGGGTCACGACAGGGGTTCAACCGGCCCAGCACGTGAAACACGGTGGGGCGCCGAAGCGCCCCACCGCCGCCTTACTACTTGTTCCAATAATCGAACACGTAGCCGTTGTAGCAGATACCCGCACAACTGGGGTCAACAGGAAAGTACCGGAGCGGCCCAACGTTGTAATATCGGGCGAATTCGCTCCGCTCACTGACACAGCTATTGTAGTTATGACCGCACCAACGACTGTTGACATCCGCTACGCCGACACTGGTCGACGGTGCTGCGGCACCGTCCTGAGCAGCCATCGCGACACCCGGGACAGCCAACGCCGCCACTGCGGCACCGGCCACGATGAACGCCTTTACAAGATTCTTCACAATTCCCCTTGAAAATTGCATCGAAAATTCAGATTCTGCTTGTCCAGCAGATAATGCGCGATTTATCACATGGCGAAACGCCAAACAGAATCCAACCTTCCCCAGTCAGGTTTGAATACGCCCGGGGAGGCTAGCATCAGGTTGATCATTACAACAAGCCAACCCCGGTGACTCGCGCCGGACGGGGTCCATGGGTCACGATGGCCCCCATGAACAACAACCCGGCGCCGCGCCTCCCACCTGCGGGCCGCCGCCCGCGGACGACGACGTCGGCGCGGCGCGCGGCGAGGCCCGGGGCGCAGTTCGACGGCTATCTCTCGCCGTCCCGGCCGCACGCGGGCGCGTACGACGAGATGTTCACCGCCGACGGCACGGTCCGCCAGCCGTATCGGGCGTTGTACGAGTCGATCTCCTCGCTGACGTCGGCGGATCTTTCGTCGCGGTCGGCGGCGATCGACCGGGCGATGGTGGATCAGGGCATCACGTTCTCGCTGTCCGGCCAGGAACGCCCGTTCCCGCTCGACCTGGTGCCGAGGGTGATCACTTCGGCCGAATGGACCAAACTCGAACGCGGTGTGGCGCAACGGGTCCGCGCGCTGGAGGCCTTCCTCGCCGACGTGTACGGCGATCGGCAGATCCTGCGGGACGGTGTGCTCCCACGCCGGCTGATCACCTCGTGTGAGCATTTCCAGCGCGAGGCGTTCGGGATCAACCCGCCCAACGGCGTCCGCATCCACGTGTCCGGTGTGGACCTGGTGCGTGACGAGGAGGGCACCTTCCGGGTGCTGGAGGACAATCTCCGCAATCCCTCGGGTGTTTCGTACGTGATGGAGAACCGCCGCACGATGGCGCGCGTGTTCCCGGATCTGTTCGCCCAGCACCGGGTCCGCCCGGTCGGCGACTACGCCTCGCATCTGTTGCGCGCGCTGCGGGCGGCGGCCGCGGCGAACGTCGCCGATCCGATGGTCGTCGTGCTCACGCCGGGAGTGCACAACTCCGCGTACTTCGAGCATTCGCTGCTGGCCCGGCTGATGGGGGTCGAGCTGGTCGAAGGCCGCGACATGTTCTGCCGTGACAACGTCGTCTACCTGCGCACCACCGAGGGCGAACGGCAGGTCGACGTCATCTACCGCCGGATCGACGACGAGTTCCTCGACCCGGTGCACTACCGGCCCGATTCCGTGCTGGGGGTCGCCGGGATCCTCAACGCGGCGCGCGCGGGCAACGTGGTGGTCTCGAACGCGGTCGGCAACGGTGTCGGTGACGACAAGCTCGTCTACACCTACGTGCCAGAGATGGTGAAGTACTACCTCAACGAGAAGCCGCTGCTGCCCAACGTGGACACCTTCCGGTGCTGGCTGCCGGACGAGTTCGACCACGTCATGCAGCATATGGACGAGCTGGTGATCAAACCGGTCGAAGGCTCGGGCGGATACGGCATCGTGTTCGGCCCGGAGGCGTCGCAGGCCGAGCTGGCCGCGCTGAAGCGGAAGGTCCGGGCGCACAAACGCGGCTGGATCGCGCAGCCGGTGGTCCAGCTGTCCACCGTGCCGTCCAAAGTCGACGAAAGGCTGGCGCCGCGGCACGTCGACCTCCGCCCGTTCGCGGTCAACGACGGCAAGGAGATCTTCGTGCTGCCGGGCGGACTGACCAGGGTCGCGCTCCCGGAGGGCAGCCTGGTGGTCAACTCGTCGCAGGGCGGCGGTTCCAAGGACACCTGGGTGCTGGCGCCGCGGTCTTCGACGGCGGAACGGGAGCTGGAACGCCCGGCGCTCGGCGCACTGTCCGAAGTGGACGGACTGGTCGCCGAACAGGGCCCCGAGCTGACCACGACCCAGCAGCAACAGCAGCAACAGGCCTAAAGGGAGGTTGATGTGCTAGCCCGTAACGCGGAATCGCTGTACTGGATCGGCCGCTACGTCGAACGCGCCGACGACACCTCCCGCATCCTCAACGTCTCCGTGCACCAGCTGCTCGAAGACGCGAGCGTCGACCCGGACCACGCGAGCCGCCAGCTGCTCGCCGTCCTCGGCATCTCGCCGGAGGGGATGGATTCGCTCGACGTGTGGAAGCTGACCGAACTGGTCGCCTACGCCAAGGACAATCCGGCGTCGATCGTCGGTTCGATCAACTCCGCCCGCGAAAACACGCGCGGCGCCCGCGAGGTCGTCTCGACCGAGCTGTGGGAATGCCTGAACGCGACCTGGAACGCGGTGCCGGACAGGCAACGGTACGCGCGCCGCGCCGGGCCGCACGCCTTTCTGTCCTTTGTGGAGGAACGCGCGGCGATGTTCGCCGGGCTCGCGGATTCGACGATGAGCCGCGACGACGGCTGGCTGTTCCTGGTGCTCGGCCGTTCGATCGAACGCGCGGACATGGTGGTGCGGCTGCTGCTTTCGCGGGTACAGGACAGCGCGTCCTCACCTGGCTGGATCACCGTGCTCCGTTCGGCCGGCGCGCAGGACACCTACCTGCGAACCTATCGCGGCGCACTCGACGCGGCCCGGGTCGTGCAGTTCCTGATGCGCGACACGCTGTTCCCCCGTTCGGTGTTCCACGCGCTGCGCCAGGCGGAGGAATGCCTGGAAAGGCTGGATCCCGGCGTCAACTCGCGGGCCAACGAGAAGTCCGAAGCGCTGCGGCAACTCGGCCGCGCCCGCAGTGAGCTGGAGTTCCTGCGGCAGTCCGATCTGCTGGAGGACCTGCCGAAACGGCTCGGCGCGCTCCAGACGTCGATCAAGGACATCGGCGACGCGGTTTCGGTGCAGTACTTCCATTCGTCGCCTTGGGTGGCCTGGAGCGGTGCGGAGGTTTCGCTGTGACCTGGCAACTTCGGGTGGCTCACCGCACGGGATACCGGTACGCGACGCCTGCCACGCAGTCGTACAACGAGGCGCGGCTGACCCCGCGGTCCGATCGGCGGCAGACCACGGTCGTGAACCGGGTCGAGACGACGCCCGCGACCCGCGCCTACCGGTACACGGACTACTGGGGCACCGTCGTGACCTCGTTCGACCTTCACGCGCCGCACACCGAGTTCACCGTGCTCGCGACGTCGGTGGTCGAGACCGCCGACGAGGGCGAGCCGATCCGCTCGGCGTCGTGGAAGGACCTGCGCGGAGACACGGTGGTCGACCACCGCACCGAGTACCTGACGCCGACGCCGTACACGCCGCGCGATCCGGAACTGACGAAGGTCGCGCGCGAACTGCGGAAGGGGCTCGACCCGGCGGAGGCCGTGCTCGCCGTCTGCGAATGGGTCAACCAGCAGCTCAAGTACCAGCCGGGGACGACCGGCGTGCACAGCACGGCGACCGACGCTTGGCGTGCGCGCGAAGGGGTTTGCCAGGACTTCGCGCATGTGACGCTGGTGATGCTGCGCGCGATCGGCGTCCCGGCGCGGTATGTCTCCGGGTACCTGCACACGAAACCGGAGGCGAAGCTCGGCGAGACGGTCGAGGGCGAGAGCCACGCCTGGGTCGACGTGTGGACCGGCGGCTGGTGGGCCTACGACCCGACGAACGCGATCCCGGTCGGACCGCGCCACGTCTGGGTCGCGTACGGCCGCGACTACGCCGACGTGCCACCGCTCAAGGGCATCTTCACCGGTGGCGGTCAGTCCACTTTGGACGTCTCGGTGCAGCTGACCCGGCTGACGTGAGCCGTCAGGCCCGGCGCCGCAGCAACAGCCAGAGCAGGTAGGCGCCACCGAGGGCCGCCGCGACGACGCCCGCGGGCAGCAGCGAAGACGCCAGAAGGCGCTGGCCGAGGAAGTCCGCCGCGACGACCAGCGTCGCCCCGGCGAACACCGACGCCACCAGGTTGGGCCCCGGCAGCCGCGTCATCCGGCGCGCCAGCTGTGGTGCGGCGAGGGCGATGAACGGGAGCGGGCCGGTCGCCGCGGTGGCGGCGGCGACCAGCGCGACGGCGACGAGCACCAGGGTCAGCCGCACGCGGTGGACGTCGACGCCGATGCCGGTGGCGGTGTCGTCGCCCATCTCCAGCATGCGCAGCGCGCGGCCGTTCGCGAAGACGACCGGGACGAACACCGCCATCGCGACCGCCAGCGGCACGAAATAGCTCCAGTCGCGGCCCGACAGGTCCCCGACCAGCCAGCCGACGGCCTGCGCGGCGGCTTCGAGGTTCGCCTTCACCAGCAGGTACGAGTTCACGCCGACCAGCACCGCGCTGACCGCGATCCCGAGCAGCACCAGCCGTGAACTCAGCAGGCCGTGCGGCGCGCACAGGGCCATGACGACCAGCGCGGTCAGCAAGCCGCCCGCCAGAGCGCCGAACGAGACGACCGCGGGGCTGCCGCCGAAGACCAGGAACGTCACGATGCCGCCGGTCGCGGAACCCGTGGTGAATCCGATGATGTCCGGGCTGCCCAGCGGATTGCGGGTGATCGTCTGGAAGATCGCCCCGGCCAGCGCGAGCGCGGCGCCGACGAGGACCGCGACCAGCACACGCGGAAGCCGTCCCATGACGACCAGGTACTGCGCCTTCGTCCCTTGGCCCGCCAGGGTCGCGAGCACCTCGCCGGGGCTCATCTCGTAGTCGCCCGTGCCGACCGAGAGCACGACGAGCGCCAAGACCACCAGGGCCAGCGCGGCGATGACGACCAGCGATCGTCTGTCCAAACCGGACTCACGGCGGACGGGGGCGGTCATCGGCGCACCGCCTTCAGCCGCCTGGCCACGATCACGAACGCGATCCCGCCGACCACGTCGGTCATCACGCCGACCTGGATCTCACCCGGCGCGCCGAGAAGGCGGCCGAGGACGTCGCAGCCGAGCAGCAGCACCGGCCCGAGAAGCGCCGAAAGCAGCATCACCCAGCGCTCGTCCTGGCCGACCAGCGACCGGACGACGTGCGGGATCATCAGGCCGACGAAGGCGATCGGCCCGCAGGCCGCGGTCGCCGCCGCCGACAGCAACCCGACGGCGACCATCCCGGCGACGCGGACGAGCGCCGGATTCGCGCCGAGACCGCGGGCGGTGTCCTCGCCGAGCGCCAGCGCGTTCAGCGCGCGGGCCAGCACGATCGCGATCACCACGCCCGCGACGAAGAACGGCAGCAGTACGGACAACTGGTCCGCGTTCCGGTTGACCAGCGAGCCGACCAGCCAGAACCGCATCGCTTCCAGGTTGTGCGTGTTGATCATCTGCATGCCCTGGTTGATCCCGACGAACACCGCCTGCACCGCGACCCCGGCCAGCACCAGCCGCAGCGGGCTCGTGGCGCCCCGCGTGCCGCCGATCACCGAGACCAGCGCGGTTCCCGTGAGCGCTCCGGCGAAGGCGAACCAGACGTACTCACTGGGCGAAGTCACCGAGAACACGGCCGAGCCGAGCACGATCGCGACGGCGGCGCCGTGGTTGATGCCGAGCAGACCGGGTTCCGCCACCGGGTTGCGGGTGATCGCCTGCATGAGCGAACCCGCCAGCCCGAGCGCCATCCCGACCAGGACGCCGAGCACCGTGCGGGGCAGACGATCGTCGCGGACGACGACGTCGTTGTAGCTGCCGTCGTAAGCGAAGAGAGCGTGCAGCACTTCGCCGAGGGAAAGGCGGTTCGAGCCGAAGCCGATCGAAAGCAGGACGACCGCGGCGAGCGCTACGAGCGACCCCGTCAGGACCAGCGTTCGCACGGAAACGCTGGTCCTCGGTGATCTGACGCGCTCCGTGACCTGGACCATGGCGTTCACGATAAGGGAAGGCTAGCCTAACGCCGAACTTCGGTCCCTCGGTGAAAGAAGATCTCCATGCACCTCTCTCGACGCGGCTTCCTCGCCGGCACCGCGGCGCTCGGCGCCACCGGCCTCCTGACCGCCTGCGGCTATCAGGAAGAGGCGCCCGCCACGGGAGCGGGCGCGACCTGGTCCTTCACCGACGATCGCGGCCGGAAACTCGAAGGCGAGCGGCCGACCCGGATCGTCGCGCAGGTGACCGCCGCGGCGGCACTGTGGGACCTCGGCGTGAAGTCGGCCGGGATCTTCGGCCCGTCGAAGTTCGCCGACGGCAAACCGGATCCGCAGGCGGGCGGCGTCGACCTGAACGCGGTGACCTCGCTCGGGAACGTCTACAACGAGTTCAACTTCGACAAGTTCGTCTCGCTGAACCCGCAGCTGCTGGTCAGCGTGATGTACCTCAAGGACCAGATGTGGTACATCCCGGACACGCAGACGGAGAAGATCGACAAGGCCGCGCCGAGCGTCGGCGTCCGGCTGCAGGGGCTCGCGATGCCGGAGGGGATCGCGAAGTTCATCGCGCTGGCGAAGGCACTCGGGGCCGACACGAACACTCCGGCGATCCAGGCCGCGAAGGCCGAGTACGAGAAGGCCGACGCCGCGCTGGGCGACGCGATCAAGAAGGCATCCGGACTGAAGGTCCTCCTGATCTCCGCGCAGAAGGACACCGTCTACATCGCGAACCCGCCGTCGTTCGCGACCTCGAAGCACTACCAGAACAAGGGGCTGAACTTCGTCCTCCCCGAGGCGCCGGACGAGAGCCAGGGCGGCTACTACCAGCAGATCAGCTGGGAGAACATCGGCAAGTACACCGCCGACGTGATCATGTACGACAACCGCGGCGGCTCGCTCTCCCTCGGCCCGGACGGGCTCGGCGGCGTGCCGACCTGGGGCCGGCTGCCCGCGGTCAAGGCGGGAAAGCTGATCCCTTGGAACAACGAGACGCCGTTCTCGTACCAGCGCTTCACGCCGCAGCTGACGGAGCTCGCGGCCGCGCTGAACAAGTTCGCCTAGCGACGAGGGCGGCGGTGGCCGTTCGGTACAGGTGGTCGTGAGTGGCGATAGGCGACGGCGCTGCCGCGATCGTGCCCGGCGACGGCGAACCGTTCGTGCCCGAGGTGACTCATGAGCGCGACGATGTGCCGGGCCATGGCACGTTTCGAGTGCGCGGAGTGACCTCGCTGGTCTCGGGTTTCGAGGACTGGCCGTAGCCGGGGAGATCCGGGCAGACGACGGTGAACGCGTCGGCGAGCCGAGGCGCGACGTCGTACCAGGTGGTGTGGGTGCGGTTCCTCCCGGAGCTGCAATGAAGGGGCCTTTCATAGCAAATTTTGCTATGAAAGGCCCCTTCATTGCAGCGTGAGCGGAGGAGATCAGCTCCGCGCGTGTGCGTCCAGGATGTGCGCGACCGCTTCGGTGACCCGCTGCGCGAAGTCGATGTTCAGCCACTCGTCCGGCACGTGGATGTTCGAGTCCGGCCCGCAGGCGCCGGTGACCACGAACTGCGCCTCCGGGTACTTCTCGCCGAGCAGCCCCATGAACGGGATCGACCCGCCCATGCCGAAGCTCTTGTGCGGCGCGCCGAAGACCTCGCCGCTCACGTGGTGCAGGACGTCGTCGAGCCACGACGCGGTGACCGGCGCGTTCCAGCCGTTCTCGGCCTGGAAGTCGCCGAGCTCCACCGAAGCGTCGTACGGCACGTCGGTGGTGAGCACGCGGCGGACCGCCTCCATCGCGGCCTGCGCGTCGGCCGTCGGCGGGAGGCGGAAGCTCAGGGTGAGCGTGGTGCTGTCCCGCAGCACGTTGCCCGCGTCGGCCGGGAGCGGGAAGCCCTCCGCGCCGATCACCGAAAGCGTCGGCCGCCACGAGTTGTTGAGCAGCAGCTCCAGGTCGTCGTCGGACACCGTCCGGCCGACCACCGGGAAGAGCGTCTTCGCCGCGCCGGGCGCGATCTCGACGACACCGCGAGCGTCCTCGACGCGGTTCTCCGGGATGTCGACGCTCAGCTCGGCGAGCTTGATCTCGCCGGTCTCGGCGTTCTCGATCCGGTCGAGCAGGACACGCAGGACACGGAACGAGCTCGCGACGATGCCGCTGGCCATCCCCGAGTGCTGCGCGGACTCGAGCACCTTCACGGTGACGTTGACGTGCAGCATGCCGCGCAGGCTGGTCGTCAGCCAGAGGCGCTTGTAGTCGGTGCCGCCGGCGTCGAGGCAGACGACCAGCGAGACCTCGCCGAGCTTCTCCTTCAGGTGCTCGACGTAGGCGGGCAGGTCCGGGCTGCCGGATTCCTCACCGGTCTCCAGCAGCACGACCGCGCGGGAGTGCTCGCCACCGGCGGCGCGCACGGCCTCGATCGCCGTCGTCGCCGCGTAGCCCGAGTAGCCGTCGTCGACCGCGCCGCGGCCGTACAGCCGCCCGTCGCGGATCACCGGCGTCCACGGGTCGAGCCCCTCGGACCAGCCGCCGACCGGGGGCTGCTTGTCGAGGTGCCCGTACATCAGCACGGTGCCCTTGTCGGCCGCCGCGGACGTCGCCGGGATGTCGACGACCAGCAGCGGGCTGCGACCTTCGAGCTCCACGACCTCGAGCGTCGCGCCGGGGATCTCCCGTGCGGCGATCCAGGAACGGACGTGCTCGACGGCGGCGGCCAGATGACCGGTCTTCGCCCACTCGGAGTCGAACGCCGGCGACAAGGCGGGGATCGCCACCAGGCCGGACAGGCTGGGAAGGACGTCGTTCGTCCAGTTCGAAACCACGGTTTCGCGTACGGATTTCTGCTCCACGTCCGCCATCCTGCCACGGGTCGGGGAGGGTGGGATGGGTCACAGCGGCGGGCACGGATCGTCATCGATCAAGCCCGGCAGGCCACCCGTCCGGACGAGTCGTCCGCTGGTCGGCCCGCGGGTGAATTCCCTACTTTCGGCGGCCCCACACTCGGGCTTCCTAGCATTTTCCCTGATCAGACACCCTTTCTCAGCAACAAATCAGCATCCGCCACTGACCAAAACGGCGTCCGGCATGCCAGGATGTGCGCACGAACCGTCAACGCCGATGGTGACCCAGCGCTTCAGATCCGACGCGCTGGTCCCCGCCGGCGCAGTCACTGTGGCCGCCACAAGTGGCCGCCAGAGGCGCCGACATCAAGGAGAGCAGCGCATGCCGTCCGAACACTGGACGCACCCGGAGCCTGGAGATGGTCCCGCCGCCGTAGCGGCGCAACCTTCCCCCGAACAGGTGATCGCCGGTTTGCGAGCAACGAGCGAAGGTGGCGCTGAGCTGACTCAGCTGCTCACCCCCGAAGGCGAACGAGTCGCCTCGCCGCAATTCGACCGCTACGTCGACGACGTCGACACCGAAGCCCTCAAGGGCCTGTACCGCGACATGGTCCTGGTCCGCCGCGCGGACCGCGAGGCCAACGCGATGCAGCGCCAGGGCCAGCTCGGCATCTGGGTCCCGCTGCTGGGGCAGGAGGCCGCGCAGATCGGCTCCGGCCGCGCGCTGCGGAAGACGGACATGGCGTTCCCCAGCTACCGCGAGCACGGTGTCGCGTACGCCCGCGGCGTCGACCTCAAAGAGGTGCTCGGCATCTTCCGCTGCACCGACCACAGCGGCTGGGACTACAAGGCCCACGGCTTCCACCCGTACACCATCGTGATCGGCAACCAGGTGCTCAACGCCGCCGGTTACGCGATGGGCCAGAAGTTCGAAGGCAAGGTCGGCGACGACGACGGCGAAGCGACCATCTGTTACTTCGGTGACGGAGCGACTTCGCAGGGCGACGTGCACGAAGGCTTCGTCTGGGCCGCCGTCTACGACGCGCCGCTCGTGTTCTTCTGCCAGAACAACCAGTGGGCGATCTCGGAGCCCACCGAACGCCAGTCGCGGCTGCCGCTGTACCAGCGCGCCCGCGGTTACGGCTTCCCCGGCATCCGCGTGGACGGCAACGACGTCCTCGCCTGCCTCGCGGTCTCCCGCTGGGCGCTGGAGGAGTGCCGCCACGGCAACGGCCCGGTGCTGATCGAGGCGTTCACCTATCGGATGGACGCGCACACCACCACCGACGACCCCACCCGCTACCGCCTCTCCGACGAGCTGGAGGAGTGGAAGCTGAAGGACCCGATCGAGCGCGTCCGGGCGTATCTCGCCCGCGGTGGCGGCGCCGACCAGGCGTTCTTCGACCAGGTGCAGGCAGATTCGGACGCGTTCGCGGCGGAGCTGCGCGAGTACTGCTTCAACATGCCCGAACCGCCACCCGAGCGGATCTTCTCCAACGTGTACGCGGAATCGACGCCGCTGCTGGACGCGCAGCGCGAAGAGTTCCTGTCCTACATGGACGGCTTCGTCGGGGCGGGTGAGCACTGAAATGGCCGACCTCCAGAAACTCACCATCGGCAAGGCGATCAACCTCGGCCTCCGGCGCGCCATGGAAGAGGACCCCAAGGTCCTGGTCATGGGTGAAGACGTCGGCAAGCTCGGCGGCGTCTTCCGCATCACCGACGGCCTGCAGAAGGACTTCGGCGAGCAGCGCGTCCTGGACACGCCGCTGGCCGAATCAGGCATTATCGGCACCGCGGTCGGCCTCGCCGTCCGCGGTTTCCGCCCGGTGTGCGAGATCCAGTTCGAGGGCTTCATCTTCCCGGGCTTCGACCAGATCTCCAGCCAGGTCGCGAAGCTGCACTACCGGACGCAGGGCAAGATCAAGATGCCCATCGTGATCCGGGTGCCGTTCGGCGGCGGCATCGGCGCGGTCGAGCACCACTCGGAGTCGCCGGAATCGCTGTTCGCGCACATCCCCGGGCTCAAGGTCGTGTCGGTTTCGAACGCCGTCGACGCCTACTGGGGCATCCAGCAGGCGATCAAGTCCGACGACCCGATCCTGTTCTTCGAGCCGAAGAAGCTGTACCACTCGGGTGCTTTGAAGGCCGAGATCGACACCGACGCCACGCCGGACCCGCTGTTCAAGTCCCGCGTCATCCGCGAAGGCACGACGGCGACCGTCGTCGCGTACGGCCCGTCGGTGAAGGTCGCGCTCGACGCGGCAGCCGCCGCCGAGGACGAGGGCAAGTCCCTGGAAGTCATCGACCTGCGGACGCTGTCCCCGCTCGACCTGGGGCCGGTGTTCGAGTCGGTGCGCAAGACCGGACGGCTCATCGCGTTGAGCGAGGCGCCGTCGGAGTCGTCGCTGACCTCGGAGATCGCCGCGCGTGTGCAGCAGGAATGCTTCTACTCGCTGGAAGCCCCCGTGCTGCGGGTGACCGGATTCGACACGCCGTACCCGCCGGCCAAACTCGAGGAGCACTACCTCCCCGATCTGGACCGGGTCCTGCACACCGTCGACCGTTCACTCGCCTGGTAAGGGGGGAAGTTCCTGAAATGCCCGAGTACAAACAATTCCCCCTCGCCGACACGGCGGAGGGGCTGACCGAAGCCGACATCATCGCCTGGCAGGTCAAACCGGGTGACACCGTGACGGTGAACCAGATCGTGGTCGAGGTCGAGACCGCGAAGGCCGCCGTCGAACTGCCCATCCCGTGGGCGGGCGTGGTCACCGAACTGCTCGTCGAACCGGGCCAGACGGTGGAGGTCGGCGCGCCGATCCTCACCATCGACGTCGACCCGGACGGCAAGGCGGCCCCCGCGCCAGCCGCTGCAGCCCCCGTGGCGGAAGAGCCGGCGGAAGAGGAGATGAAGCCGCTGGTCGGCTACGGCTCCAAGGCCGTCGTCACGCAGCGGCGTGCGCGGAAGGGCGCGGCACCGGCCGCTCCTGCCGTCGCCCCGGTGGCCGTGGCGCCCGCTCCTGCCAAACCCGCCAAACCCGCCGAGCCTGCCGCGCCTTCGAAGCCGAAGGGTGGGTACGTGCCGCTGGCGAAGCCGCCGGTGCGCAAACTCGCCAAGGACCTCGGCGTCGACCTGCACGCGCTCACCGGCACCGCCGAGGGCGGCGTCATCACCCGTGACGACGTACAGGCGGCCGCTAACGGTTCCTCGGCACCGGCCGCTGCTGTGTCCAGTGTGGACAGTGGCTACGACCCGGCGACACGGGAACGCCGGGTGCCGATCAAGGGCGTCCGCAAGGCCACCGCCGCCGCGATGGTGCAAAGCGCCTACACCGCCCCGCACGTCACGGAATTCCTCACCATCGACGTCACGCCGATGATGGAATTCCGGGAGAAGCTGAAGAAGTCGCGTGAGTTCGCCGGGGTCAAGGTCACCCCGCTGACCTTCGCGGCGAAGGCCGTCTGCCTGGCGGCCAAGCGCACTCCGGACGTCAACGCGGTGTGGGACGAGGCGGCGCAGGAGATCGTCTACAAGGACTACGTGCACCTCGGGATCGCCGCGGCCACCCCGCGCGGGCTCGTCGTGCCCAAGGTCCGTGACGCGGATTCGATGTCCCTCAAGGAACTCGCGATCGCGCTCACCGAGCTGACCGACGTCGCCCGTGAGGGCAAGACCACCCCGGCGGCCATGCTCGGCGGCACGATCACCATCACCAACGTCGGCGTTTTCGGCGTCGACACCGGGACGCCGATCATCAACCCCGGCGAGTCCGCGATCCTGTGCCTCGGCGCGATCAAGGACACCCCGTGGGTGGTCGACGGCGAGATCAAGGTGCGCAAGGTGCTCCAGCTTTCGCTGAGCTTCGACCACCGCGTGGTCGACGGGCAGCAGGGTTCGGAGTTCCTGGCCGACGTCGGCGCTCTGCTGGCCGACCCCGCGGTCGCGATCACCTACTGACGTTTTGCGCGTGAAGGCCCCCTTCCCTCGGCTCAGCCGAGGGAAGGGGGCCTTCATGCGCTTGAGGCTTAATCGCTTGACGGAGTGAGCGCTCACTCCGCACACTGAAGGCATGACAGAGACCGCCTCCCGGCGGAGAGCGCCGGGAATGAGTGCCGACGAGCGGCGCCGGATGATCGTCCAATCCGTGCTGCCCTTGCTGGTGGAGTACGGCGCCGGTGTCACGTCCAGCCAGATCGCCCGGGCCGCGGGCATCGGTGAGGGCACCGTCTTCCGCGTGTTCAAGGACAAGGACGAACTGTTCGCCACCTGCTTCGCCGAGGCACTGAAGCCCGACCAGGTACTCGACGCGATCGCGGTCATCGACCTCGACCAGCCCCTCGACGACAGGCTCATCGAGGCGGCCGACGCGCTCAGCGCGCATCTCCAGCGGATGGGCGCGCTGATGGCGGTCATGCACGGCTCCGGCAAGCGGCCGGAGCATCGCCGCAACGACCACCGTGACCACAGCGACCGGCGAAAGGAGTCGATGAGCGCGATGCGCGACGCCATGGCCGAACTGTTCGAGCCGGAGAAGGACCGTCTCCGGCTGCCGCCGACGCAGTCCGCGGCGCTGTTCCTGTCGTTGCTGTTCAGCGGCCGGATCCGGTTCAGCGAGACCGGCGACGAACCGACCACGATGGAACTCGTCGACGTGTTCCTCAACGGCGCCTTGGGGGCCGCGTGATCGGCCCGCCCGGTGGGGGAGGCGGCCTGGAACTGTTCATGGCGCGCGGCGGCAGACGTCGTCGCCCGCCGTCGACGGTGCCCGACAGCGGTCTGACCGGCCCGGTCGACATCCCGGAGCCCGAGCCCGAAGTACTCCCGAAAGACCTGAAGTCCCGGCTCAACCGCATGTGGATCAACATCGCGGGCACGGTCCGCGGCCTGCCGAAGGTCGCGAAGCTGACCTGGCAGGCGAGCCCGGCGCTGACCATCGTGATCACCCTGGTGACCCTGCTTTCCGGTCTCCTCCCGACGGCGACCGCGTACATCGCGAAGCTGCTGATCGATTCGGTGGTCGCGGCGATCCAGGGACACGGGACGAAGAGCGCGATCGTCGGCGTCGCCCTCTTCCAGTTCGGCGTCCTCGTGCTCACCGCGGTTTCGCAGGCCCTGACCACCTACGGCCAGACACTGCTGCAGGAACGGATGACGCTGACCATCCGCCACCAGGTGATGAGCCACGCGAGCGAACTGCAGCTTGCGTACTTCGAGGGTTCCGCGTCCTACGACATGCTGCGCCAAGCCGCGCAGGAGGCGCCGACGCGGCCGCTGTCGATGATGAACTCGGCGCTCGGCCTGATCCGGACGTTGATCACCTTCAGCAGCATGATCGTGCTGCTCGTCTCGATCAGCCCGCTGCTGGCGCTCGTCGCGCTGGTGGCGCCGATCCCCGCGTTCATCTCGCAGTCGAAGTACGGCGCCCGCGCGTTCTGGCTGACGTTGATGATGTCCCCGCTGAAACGACGCATGGACTATCTGTCCTCTTTGGTCACCACGGACACCTACGCCAAGGAGACCAAGCTCTTCGGGCTCGGCCCGTACTTCGCCGACCGGTTCCAGCGGCTCGGCCAGGTCTCCTACGACCGTCAACGGACACTGACCCGCAAACGCAGCGTCAGCTCGACGTCGTGGGGGTTGCTCAGCACCACCGCCGGATCCGCGATCGCGTTGTACATCGCACTGGAGGCCGTCGGCGGCAGGCTCACCCTGGGCGATCTCGCGCTGTACACGGCCGCGGCGGCGTCGGTGCAGACGTCCGTCCAGGGCCTGTTCACCGCGTTTTCCGGGATGTACGAGAACAATCTCTACCTCGACACGCTGTATCGCTTCCTCGGGACGAAACCGGAGATCGTCGCGCCGCCGGAGCCGCGACCCCTTCCGTCCACTGTGGAGGGACACATCCGCTTCGAAGAAGTGTCCTTCACCTATCCCGGAGCACCCGACCCAGCCCTCGACGGTGTGAGCTTCGAGATCCGGCCGGGCGAGACGGTCGCCGTCGTCGGCCGCAACGGAGCCGGGAAGTCGACGCTGTTCAAACTGCTGTGCCGGCTGTACGACCCGACGGGCGGGCGGATCCTGCTCGACGACGTCGACATCCGCGAATACGACCCGGTGGAACTGCGGCGGCGGATCAGCGCGATGTTCCAGGATTACGTGACCTACCAGGGCACCGCGGCCGAGAACATCGGGCTCGGCGACCTGACACACCTAGTCGACCGCGAACAGATCGAGACGTCGGCGAAACGGGCCGGCGCCGACGAGCGGATCGAGCGCCTGCCCAGCGGCTACGACACTCCACTCGGCCGTTGGTTCGACCAGGGTGTCAGCCTCTCCGGCGGCGAATGGCAGAAGATCGCGCTGGCCAGGGCGTTCCTGCGGGAAGCGCCGATCCTGATCCTCGACGAACCGACGTCCGCGCTGGACGCCCAGGCCGAGCACGACCTCTTCTCGCGGCTGCGGGAGCTTTCGGAGGGGCGCACGACGCTGTACATCTCGCACCGGTTCTCCACGGTCCGGCAGGCGGAGCGGATTCTGTTGCTGGAGAACGGAAAGGTCGCCGAATACGGAACACACGACGAGCTGATGGCGGCGAAGGCGGGCTACGCGGAGCTGTTCACGTTGCAGGCCGCCGCCTATCTCGACGAGGCCTGACGATGCGGCGGATCATGGTCGTCGGCTGCAGCGGCGCCGGGAAGTCGACGTTCTCGCGTCGGCTGGGCGCCGCTCTCGGCCTGCCGGTCACCCATCTCGATCGGCTCTTCTGGCGGCCGGGGTGGACCCGGGCGCCCGAGGAGGATTTCCACGCCGCGCAGCAGGAGATCGTCTCGTCGGACGCCTGGGTGATCGACGGGAACTACGGGGCGTCGATGCGTCTGCGGCTGCCGCGGGCCGACGCGATCGTGTTCCTCGACTTCCCGCGCCGCATCTGCCTCCGGCGGGTGCTGGTGCGGTGTATGCGCGAGCACGGGCAGGACAACCAGGCGCCCGGCTGCCCCGAGCGCTTCGACCGGGAGTTCTACTCCTACGTCTGGCGCCGGCCGAAGGACCACCGGGAACGGACGGTGCGGCGGCTTGCGGACCAGGGCGCGCACGCGCGGCGGATCGTGCTGACCAGGCCGCGTGAGGCAGCGGAGTTCCTGCGCCGGATCGGTTGACCTCGGTCACCGTATCGGGGGTTGGGAGCAAAACGGGCAAGCCGTACGTTGTCCAAGTATGGCTGTCGCGTTCCTGCTCTATGTCGTCGCCGAGATCGCCGCCGTGTGGGCGGTGGGCTCGGCCGTTGGCGTGCTCGGCACGATCGCGCTGCTCTTCGCCGGTGCGTTCGTCGGCTCCTGGCTCGCCCGCCGCGAAGGCGGCCGCGCCTTCCGCGCGTTCGCCGAGTCCGCGCGGCTCGGGCGACCGGCCGACGCGGAGAAGGAACTCACCGACGGGATGCTGATCGGGCTCGGCGGTCTGCTGATCCTGCTGCCCGGTTTCGTCAGCGACGTCATCGGCCTGCTGTTCATCCTGCCGCCGACACGGAGTGTCGCGCGCAAGGTCTGGCAGAAGCGGATGGCGCGCCGGGCGGTCAAGTTCGCCAACCGCACGCGCGGGCCGGTGATGGTGGTGGACAGCGAGGTCGTCGCGGACACCCCGCCCACCGAGGCCGCCAAGAAGCAGCCGCCGGTGATCGAGGGCCGCATCGTCGAGGGCTGAGTGCCGCTCGGCTTCGCCGCACCAATCAGCGAACTCTCGACGAGACAGGTGCCGTGCCGAGGGTTGAGCCCCTCGCGAGTGGTGGGGTGAAGGCGCCCTTCGCCGGGTCTGATGCGAGGGGGTCGCGGTCCGTGAAGGCCTCCTTGAGGGACTCTGGGTCCCTGAAGGACCCCTTCACGTACTTCGAGCGACCAGGGTGCCGGAAAGCGTTGGTACAGGTGGTCGTGAGTGGCGATTCGGGTTCTAACCCGAATCGCCACTCACGAGCCGCTCGGCTTCGGAATGTCGAAATACCCGCTGAACCGCACCGCCGGCGCGTACTCGCCCTTCACCTTCACCTTGCCGGTCACGAACATCGCCGCCACGGCCGCGTTGCCGGTGGCCATCCGGATGAAGTCGTCCACGGAGAGCGTGATGGTGGTGTCCGGAGTGCGCGCGAGATCGGTGCTGGAAACGCAGACGCCGTCTTCGATGACCGTTTGAAAGCGATCGAAACCGTCTTCTCCGTGACCGTCGGTAAAACGCCATGCGACGACGAAGTCGACATGCCGTGCGCGTTCCGGTGCGAAATGATCCGACATTCTGCGGAAAATCTCGTCGAGGAACGCCGCACGCAGTTCCGGATGATCGGCGATCGCCTTGAGTTGTTCGCGGGACGCCCGTTGCACGACGTCGACGAGCACCTCGGTCTCCAGCGAGCTCAGCTCGATGCCCGCACCGGTTTCGCCCAGCATGTGCAGGGTTTCCAGGACCTGGGTGAACTGCTCGGGGCTCAGTTTGGCGAGCTCGAGCTTCTCCGCGAAAGCGTTGACGACGTGCTCGCCACCGGTGCGCGTCTTGTGCAGCCGCAACGGACGGGAAAGGCGTACCTTGTCCCGCCAGCGCCGGATCGGAGAATTTCGGGGCACGGCACGGAAGTGTATCTGCTCGGCCGGGTTCAGGACGGCTTCGGCAGGTCGAAGAAACCGATCAGACCGGCCGCGAATGCCAGGTCACCTTTTACTTTGATCTTTCCGGTGACGAATAGCACAGCCGGCGTCACCTGATGGGTGATGAGCCGGAAGAAATCGACGGGCGCGATCGTGATCGTCACCCTCGGCTTCTCCCTCATGGGCGCCGATGGGCCCTCGGCGGGAAGACGTACCTCGGGCCTGCTCACGGTGCACTCGCCGTGCGAGATCACCGTCTCGTAGCGGTCGTACCCGCCGTCGCCGGTGCCACCGGACAGCCGCCAGTGGACGACGGCGTGCAGGGTCTTCGCGCGGTCCTGCCGGATGTGCGCGCCCATGCGGTCGAAGATCTCGCGCAGCACCCGGTCCCGGAGCGGCCGTTCGGCGACGACGCTCTCGAGTTGCGTACGCGAGGCGCGCGCGACGAGGTTCGCGAAGCGGGCCGGGTCGACCTTGCGGAGGTCGAACGCGGGCGCGGACTCGGCGAGCCGCCCGAGTGCGGCCAGCAGCCGCCGGACGTCGTCCTTGCCGAGGTCCTTCGGGTCGATGGCGCCCGCGACCTCGTTGACGTCGAGAGAGTGTGCTTCGGCCGAATCCGGCTCGATCCGTTCCAGCGCGTCGACCAGCGCGCGGCCGGTCAGCCCCACGGTCTCGGTCATCTGCCCTCCAGCTCGCCTACCCGAGCGTAAGGCTACCCGCCAGTAGGTAGGCGGGCAAGCGTGCCGAAATCACCCTTGCCGGTGGCAGCCCGGTAGCGTCTTACGCGAACTAAGGGGAGGTCCTGAGTGTCCGAGGAAGTATCGCGTCCCGCCGAACGCGCCAAAAGGCTGCCGAGAGCGGTGCGGGAACGCCAGATCCTGGACGCGGCGGTCTCGGTGTTCTCGCGCTACGGCTATCACTCCGCGTCGATGGACGAGATCTCCGAGGTCGCCGGCGTGTCCAAGCCGATGATCTACACCTATCTCGGCTCGAAGGAAGACCTCTTCGGCGCGTGCATCCGCCGCGAAGCCACCCGCCTGCTGGAGGCGGTGCAGGACGGGATCAAACCCGATCTGCCGCCCGACATGCAGCTTTGGCACGGGCTCCGCGCGTTCTACCGGTTCGTCGCCGACTACCGCGAGTCCTGGACGGTGCTGCATCGCCAGGCCATGACCGTCGGCGGCACCTTCGCCGCGGAGATCACCGACATGCGCACCCGCGCGATCGAGCTGGTCGCCGCGCTCGTCGTCTCCGCGGGCACCCGCAAGGGGCTCGGCGAGCAGGCCGAGTTCTCCGGCGCCGGACTGTCCGCCGCACTGGTCGGGGCGGCCGAGTCGCTGGCCGACTGGGCCCTCGACCACCCCGATGTCTCCGACGGCGTACTCGCCTCGTGGCTGATGAACCTGGTGTGGCTCGGGTTCAACGACCTCGTCGAGGGCGAGATCTGGAAGCCGTCAGAGAGCGACGACTGAGCCCTCCAGGTGCGGCTTCGGCTTGCGTGCGTTCCAGAGCTCGAACGCCCAGCCCTCGCCTTCACTCCACGTCGTGAACGCCGCCTTCGCCGGCAACAACACCGGCTGCTTGAACTTCACATCGACGGTGAACGCCTCCGGAAGCCTGCCTTCGAACGCCGCGAGCGCGTGCGCCTTCGTCCACATGCCGTGCGCGATCGCGGACGGGAAGCCGAACGCCTTCGCGGTGATCGAGTGCAGGTGGATCGGGTTACGGTCGCCGGAGACCTCGGCGTAGCGGCGGCCGATGTCGCCGGGCACCTGCCAGATCGCGGTGGGCGACGGCTGGGAGAGCTGCCCGCGCGAGGTCTTCTCGCCGCTGCCGCCACCGCGTCGCAGGTACGTGCTGACGTCCGTCCACACCGGACTGTCGCTGACGAGCAGCTCGCTGATCACGTCGAACTGCTTGCCCTTCTCGTGCGGGCGCAGGTCCTCGGCGCGTACGCGCAGGGTGAACGTCTCGTCGAGCCGCAGCTGCCGGTGCTGGGTGATCCGGTTCGCGACGTGCACCATGCCCAGCAGCGGGAACGGGAAATCGGCCTCGGTCATCAGCGCCATCTGCAACGGGAACGCGAGGATGTGCGGATACGTCGCCGGGAGGACGTCGTCCAGCCGGAATCCGCACACCTGGTTGTACGCGGCGAGATGTGCCGGGTCGACGACGACGCCCTCGCGGACGAACTCGGTGCCCGGCAGCGTGTTCCCGCCGCTCTTGCGCAGCGAGCCGAGCAACGCCTTGGGGTACAGCGAAGACAGGCTCGGCGATTCACGGAGTTCCTTGACCGCCATGATCACGCCCCCAGCAGTGCCTGGCCGCAGACGCGGACCACGTTGCCGTTGACCGCGGCCGAAGCCGGGTTCGCGTACCAGGCGATCGTCTCGGCGACGTCGACCGGGAGCCCGCCCTGGCCGAGGCTGGAGAGCCGCCGCCCTGCCTCGCGGATGAACAGCGGAACGGCGGCGGTCATCTTGGTCTCGATGAAACCGGGCGCGACGGCGTTGATAGTGCCGCCGTATTCGGCGAGCTTCGGCGCGCCGTCGTTCACCATGCCGATGACGCCCGCCTTGCTGGTGGCGTAGTTGGTCTGGCCGACGTTGCCCGCGATCCCGGCGATCGAGGAGACGCCGATGATCCGGCCGTTCTCGTGCAGCACCTTGTCGGCCACGAGCTTTTCGTTCACCGCGAGCTGCGACGCGAGGTTGACCGCGATGACCGAGTCCCAGCCGCCTTCGGTCATGTTGCCGAGCGTCTTGTCGCGCGTGATGCCCGCGTTGTGCACGACGATGTCGACGCCGCCGTGGCGCGTGGTCAGGTACTCGGCGAGCTTCTCCGGCGCGTCGGCGGCGGTGATGTCCAGCTGCAGCGAGGAGCCGCCGACCTTGTTGGCCACCTTGGACAGGTCCGCGCCCTGCGCGGGGATGTCGAGCGCGACGACGTGGGCGCCGTCGCGGCCCAGCACCTCGGCGATGGCGGCGCCGATACCGCGGGAAGCGCCGGTGACCAGGGCGACCTTGCCTTCGAGGGGCTTCGTCCAGTCTGCCGGGGTGGAGGCGGTCTTGGTCTCGGTGCCGACGCGGATGACCTGGGCGTCGACGAAGGCGGACTTCGACGACAGCAGGAACCGGAGCGTGGACTCAGTGGCCTCTTCGGCACCTTCGGCGACGTACACGAGCTGGGCGGTCGCGCCCCGCTTCAGTTCCTTACCGACGGAGCGCACGAAGCCTTCGAGGGCGCGCTGCGCGATCCTCTCGTGTCCTTCGGCCAGCTCCGGCGGCGTTCCGAGGACGACGACGCGGCCCGACGGCCCGACGCTCCGGATCACCGGGTGGAAGAAGGAGTAGATCTCGCGAAGCTGCTTCGGGTCCTTCACGCCAGTCGCGTCGAAGACGAGCGCGGCGTGCTTGTCGGCGGCCGCGGAGATGACCTCGATGCCCGCGCGGTGCAGCTGCGCCTCGATCACCTTTTCGAGGCGACCGCCCGGCGCGGCACCCAGAAGTGCGGGACCCTCGAGAGGGGGTTGACCGGGCTTGTACCGGCGGAGCGTCGCGGGATTCGGCAGGCCGAGCTTCGGCACCACGAACTTCCCCACCGGGGATTTCGTGAACTGCTGGTACCTGTCAGCCATCGCGTTCCTCCCGTGCAGTTTGCGTCACGTCGCATTCTAACCTACTCGCTAGTAGGTTACAGTGTGAGAGAGCCTACGGAGGAGTGGAAAAAATGGCCACGAAAAGGACGGCACCCGTGCGCAAGGTCGCGATCATCGGCGGCAACCGGATCCCCTTCGCCCGCTCGAACGGCCCGTACGCGCAAGCGTCGAACCAGGACATGTTCACGGCCGCCCTCGACGGCCTGGTCAGCCGATTCTCCCTCCAGGACGAGGTGATCGGCGAGGTCGCCGCCGGCGCCGTGCTCAAGCACGCCCGCGACTTCAACCTCGCCCGCGAAAGCGTCCTCGGCAGCAGGCTGAACCCCGCCACCCCGGCCTCCGACGTGCAGATGGCGTGCGGCACCGGTCTCCAGGCGATCATCAACGTCGCCAACAAGATCGCGCTCGGTCAGATCGACTCGGCCATCGCGGGCGGCGTCGACACCACGTCCGACGCGCCGCTGGCGGTCAACGACGACCTGCGCCAGATCCTCGTGCAGCTCAACGCCGCGAAGACGCTCCCCGACCGGCTGAAACTCGCCGCGAAGCTGCGCCCCGGCCACATCGTCCCCGAGATCCCGCGCAACTCCGAGCCGCGCACCGGCCTGTCCATGGGCGAGCACGCGGCGCTGACCGCGAAGGTCTGGGAGATCACGCGCGAGGCGCAGGACGAACTCGCCGCGACCAGCCACCAGCGCCTCGGCGCCGCGTACGACAAGGGTTTCTTCGACGACCTGGTGACGCCGTACCTGAAGCTGGCCCGCGACCAGAACCTGCGGCCGGACTCCAGCGTCGAGAAGCTCGCGAAGCTGAAGCCCGCCTTCGGTGGTCCTGACGGCACGATGACCGCGGGCAACTCGACGCCGCTGTCCGACGGCGCGTCGACCGTCCTGCTCGCGACCGAGCAGTGGGCGAAGGCGCGGAAGCTGCCGGTGCTGGCGTACCTGACGTTCTCGCAGACCGCGGCCGTCGACTACGTCCACGGCGACGAGGGGCTGTTGATGGCGCCCGCGTACGCCGTCCCGCAGATGCTCACGCGCGCCGGGCTCACCTTGCAGGACTTCGACTTCTACGAGATCCACGAGGCCTTCGCGTCGCAGGTGCTCGCCACCCTCAAGGCGTGGGAGGACCCGGCGTTCGCCAAGGAGAAGCTCGGCCTCGACGAGCCGCTCGGCTCCATCGATCGGGCGAAGCTGAACGTCAACGGCTCGTCGCTGGCGGCCGGGCACCCGTTCGCCGCGACCGGCGGCCGTATCGTCGCCACCCTCGCGAAGCTGTTGAACGAGAAGGGTTCCGGTCGCGGGCTCATCTCGATCTGCGCGGCGGGCGGCCAGGGCGTCACCGCGATCCTCGAAAAGTAACGTTCGCCCGCAGCGGATCGGGGAAAAACCCGGGTGCCTTTGTCGGTGCCCGGGTCTAGCGTGTGCGCATGTTCGCAGTTCAGGCGAAAGCGCTGGTCAAGACCTATGGGTCCACACGGGCGCTCGACGGGGTCGACCTGTCGATCCCGAAGGGCAAGGTGCTGGGCCTGCTGGGGCCGAACGGTGCCGGCAAAACGACGACGGTCCGCATCCTGACCACCCTGCTCCGCCCGGATTCGGGTGAGGCGGAGGTGGCCGGGTACGACGTGCTGGCCCAGCCCGACGCCGTCCGGCGGTCGATCGGGTTGTCCGGGCAGTACGCCGCCGTGGACGAGAACCTCACGGGGTTCGAGAACCTGTACATGGTCGGCAGGCTGTACGGGAGCAAGAAGGCCGCGGCGAAAACTCGGGCACGTGAACTGCTCGCCCGGTTCCGGCTGGAGGACGCGGCGGATCGCCCCGCCAAGACGTACTCCGGCGGTATGCGGCGACGGCTCGACCTCGCGGGGGCGCTGGTCGCCGAGCCGACCGTGGTGATCCTCGACGAACCGACCACCGGGCTCGACCCGCGCGGCCGGATCGAGACCTGGGAGGTCATCAAGGAACTGGTCGCCGACGGCACCACGGTCCTGCTGACCACGCAGTACCTGGAGGAGGCCGATCAGCTCGCCGACTCGATCGTGGTGATCGACAAGGGGAAGGTCATCGCGCGCGGCACGGCCGACGAGCTCAAACAGGAGATCGGCGGTGAGCGGCTGGAGCTGGTCGTGGCGAACGCGAACGACCTCGCCGTCACCACGCAGGTGCTGGCCGATGTCGGCTCGGGGACACCGTCGGTCGACGAGCACACCCGCAGGGTCGACGTCCTGGTCGAGGGCGGACCGAAGGCGTTGATCGAGGCGCTGCGGCGGCTGGACGCGCAGGGAGTCGCCATTCAGGACGTCGCGCTGCACCGGCCGACGCTCGACGACGTGTTCCTTTCGCTGACGGGGCACGCGACGGACGAGGGGGACAAGAAGTGAGCGCGGTCGCGAAGGCCTTTTCCGACGGTGGCGTGATCACCTGGCGGAACCTGAAGAACGTCCAGCGCAACCCGGACTGGCTGATGGCGGCGACCCTGCAGCCGATCATGTTCGTGCTGTTGTTCGCGTACGTCTTCGGCGACGCGATCGGCGGTGAGGCAGGCGGTCTCGCGTACCGGGAGTTCCTGATCGCGGGCATCTTCGCGCAGACCGTCGCGTTCAACTCGGCGTTCACCGTGATCGGGTTCGCGAACGACCTGCAGAAGGGCATCATCGACCGGTTCCGTTCGCTGCCGATCTCCCGCCTCGCGGTGATCTTCGGCCGGACGACGTCGGATCTGGTGATCAGCGTGGTCGCGCTGGTCGTCATGTCGCTGTGCGGGCTGCTCGTCGGCTGGCGGATCCGCGGCAGCTTCCTCGACGCCGTGCTCGGCTACCTCGTGATGCTGATGTTCGCCTGGGCGCTGTCCTGGGTCGGCGCGTGGATCGGGCTCGTCGCGCGCAGTGTCGAGGTCGCGCAGAGCGCCGGGCTGATGTGGATGTTCCCGCTGAGCTTCATCTCGACGGCGTTCGTCCCGGCGGACAAGCTGCCGGGGGTGCTGAAGGCGATCGCCGACTGGAACCCGTTCACCGCGGTGATCAACTCGGCCCGTGACCTGTTCGGGAACCGCTTCGGCGCGGCACCGACGGGCTGGCCGGCCGAGAACGCTTCGCTGTACGCGATCCTGTGCTGCGTCGCCATCATCGCGATCTTCGCGCCGCTCGCGACGGCCCAGTACAAGAAGGTCGCGAGCCGCTAGAAAACTTTCGTGTCGCTGAAACATTCTTTCTGAACGAAATGTCGAACCGCCGTCGAGCCGCTCGACGCGTCGGTGAAGGCGGGGTAGAAACAGCCCCGCCAAGACACTGAGGAGCAGCGATGCGGTTTCTGATGATGCACCGGCTCGACGAGAGCGCCCCGGAAGCCTGGAACCCCAGCAAGGAGTTCATCGAGCAGATGGGCGCCTTCATCCAGGACTCGTTCGAGAAGGGCATCTTGATCACGGCGGAGGGCGTGCACCCGTCGGAGAAGGGCGCGAAGGTCCGCAAGGGGCGCGGCGGCAAGATCACCGCGACCGACGGCCCGTTCACCGAGGCCAAGGAGGTCATCGGCGGGTTCGCGCTGATCAACGCCAAGGACCTGGCCGAGGCCGTCGCTTTCGCCGAGTCCTACGCCGCGTTGTTCGACGAGATCGAGGTCGAGGTGCGGACCGTCGTCGAGGAAGAGGACATCGCCGCCTTCACCTCATGACCCCACGCAATCAGTCACCTACTTGCGGCCTCTTCCCGGCGCAAGTAGGTGACTAATTGCGGAGTTCTACTTCGTGATCGCCTTCTCGGCCTTCTTCGCCAGCTTCTCGGCGCGCTTCTCCGTCTTCGACGCGGCGCGGCGCGCACGCCAGCCGAGCGACGGCTTGCCGGCGGTGTCGGCGGCGGCCAGCAACAGGCCACCGGCGAGACCGGCGTTCTTGATGAACTGGATCTGCTGCTGCTGACGCTCGGCCGGTTCCTTGATCTCCCAGAACCGGTGCGCGGCGAGCGTCGTCGGGACGAGGCTGCCGAGCAGCAGCAGCGAGGCCAGGCGCGGCGCCTTGCCCGCGGCGAGCGCGACCCCGGCGCCGACGTTCACCGCGGCGTCGATCCGGACGAGGGTGGCGGGGTCGCGCGGCACCGACTCCGGCACCACGCCTTCCAGCTTGTCGAAGGACTCGGTGAGGAACGGCTCCGCTGCCTTGGCGTGCCCCTGGGTGTCCCTCAGCGCGCCGATCCCACCGGAGATGAAGATCGCGGCGAGGAGCGGACGTGCGACGCGACGGAGAATCACGGTCGTAACCTTTCTGATCCGGACCCGGGAAACAAACCTATCCCCAGTCTTCCCGCCCGCCACATCGCCGAACCGCGCTAACGGAGTATCCGGGAATATTTCTCTGGCACTAGACGGTTCTAGATTTCCCTAGCGGTCCCGATACGCCCTCGGCAGCTTGAAGCCGCGGTCGGCCGCGACCGCCCGCAGGCGGTCGGGATAGTCGGTGATGATGCCGTCGACCCCGTCATCGATCAGTTTGTGCATGGTGGCCGGGTCGTCGATCGTCCAGGGCACGACCTTGATCCCCGCCCGATGCGCCTCGATGACCAGCGCCTTCGTCGTGAACGGCCGGTAGTCGGGGTCGCCGACCTTGCCGCCCTGCGGGTTGCCGTGCACCGGTGAGAGCGCCTTCGCGCCGAACGACTTCACCGCGCGGACGGGGCTGCCGCCGAAGTCGTCGATGTCGAGCCCGCCGAGCCACGGCGACTTGCCGGGCTGCCCCACCTGCAGGAACTCGGGCTGGGTCAGCGCGACCGTCGGAAGCCACGGCGCCACCTCGCGAAACCGCATCAGCGCGCCCCAGTCGAAGCTCTGGATCGAGACGTTGTGTGCGAACCCTCCACGCACGATCTCACGCACCGCCCGCTGGACGAACTGCTCACGCGGCGCCGTCTCGTGCGGCGCGGCGGCCTCGACCTTCGTCTCGATGTTGAACTTGATTCCCCCGGCCCGGTGGTCCCTGGCCAGCTGGAACAGCTCGGCGAGCGTCGGCATCTTGGCGCCGGGGGAGAGCGTCTGGCCGGGATGCGCCGGCTGGCGGATGGACCCGCAGTCCAGCGTGCGGACCTGCGCGAACGTCAGGTCCTTCACGTATTTGCCGACATACGGGTACGCCGGGTCGCCGGGGGTCGCGGGCGCGGTGTCGCGGCACTTCGCGGGTGTCGTCTTGCGGTCGTGGGTGATCACCTCGCGACCGTCCTTGGTGATCTGGAGGTCGAGTTCGAGCGTGGTCACCCCCAGCTCCATCGCCTTGCCGAACGACGCGAGCGTGCTCTCGACCGTGAGGCCGAGCCCGCCGCGGTGGGCCTGGATGTCGAAGCCGCGACGCGGGTGCGCGTCAGCGACCCCGGCCGTCGTCAACGTCAGCGCAGCGGCCATGACCAGCGCGAATGTCTTCATTCGTGAACCATGCCACGGTCGGGTGAACTTCGATTGACTTTGACGCAACGTCAACCTCTACCTTCATGAACATGCCGAACGAGAAGGAGTGGTCGATCCAGGACATCGCCCGCTCGGCCGGGACCACGAGCCGCACGCTGCGCCACTACGGCGACATCGGACTGCTCGAACCGAGCCGGGTGGGGAACAACGGATACCGCTACTACGACCAGGACGCGCTGGTGCGGCTGCAACGGATCCTGCTGCTTCGTGAACTCGGGCTGAGCCTGCCCGCGATCGGCGAAGTGTTCGAAGGGGAGCAGGACACGACAGCGGCGCTACGCACGCACCTGAAGTGGCTGGAGCAGGAGCGACAGCGGCTCGGACGGCAGATCGAATCGGTCAGGACGACCTTGAAGAAGACAGAAAGAGGTGAACAACTGATGGCAACGGAAGTGTTCGACGGCTTCGACCACACGAAGTACGAGAAGGAGGTCACCGAACGCTGGGGCGCCGACGCCTACAAGCAGGGCGACCGGTGGTGGAAGTCGCTGAGCGCCGAGGACAAGAAGGCGCACCAGCAGGAACAGAAGGACATCGCGGCGGCCTTCGGCGAGGCGCACGCCAAGGGCCTGCCCGCCGACGGCGACGAGGCCCAGGCGATCACGCAGCGGCTGTACGAGTGGCTCCGGCCGGCCGTGCGGGCCGTGTCGAAGGGCTACTTCGCCGGTCTCGGGCAGCTGTACGTCGACGACCCGCGCTACGGGCAGTACGACGAGAAGCACGGCGCGGGCACCGCGGAGTACATCCGTGACGCGATGGCGGTCTACGCCGAGCGCAACCTGCGCGACTGATGACCGAGGGGCGGGGCTGCAGACCCGTCCATTCGGAGCCACCAGGACGCTATGAAGGACGCTTTCATTGCAAAATTTGCTATGAAAGGCCCCTTCATCTCACGCCGGTCGGCGTAACCCGGCGCGACACGCCTATCCCTCTATGGCGGAATATCGGCTCCACGCTAGAAACGCCGATAGCGTGTGAGAGTGGATCCCATCCGCAACCCCTTCGCCCCGGGCGCCGGTCAACGGCCGCCCGAGCTCGCAGGCCGCGTGCGCGAGCTCCAGGCCTTCGAGGTCGTGCTCGAACGGGTCGCACGCGGGAGACCCGAACGCAGCCTGATGCTGACCGGCCTGCGTGGCGTGGGGAAGACCGTGCTGCTGGGCGAACTGCGCTCGCGGGCCATCAAGCACGGCTGGGGCGCCGGCAAGATCGAAGCCCGCCCGGACACCGAACTCAGGCGGCCGCTTTCGGCCGCGTTGCATCGCGCGATCCGCGACCTCGCCGTGCGCCATCGCGCGCCGGACCGGGTCGAGCAGGTGCTCGGCGTGCTCAAGGCGTTCGCGCTGCGCGCCAACAAACCGGACGCGAAGCTCCGTGACCGCTGGCAGCCCGGCATCGACGTGCCCGCCGCGCAGGGGCGCGCCGATTCGGGCGACATCGAGATCGACCTGGTCGAGTTGTTCACCGAGGTCGCGGAGCTCGCGGCCGACGTCGGCACCGGGGTCGCGCTGCTGATCGACGAGATCCAGGACCTGCTGCCCGAGGACGTCTCCGCGCTCTGCGCCGCCTGCCACGAGCTTTCGCAGTCGGGGGCGCCGCTGGTCGTGGTCGGTGCAGGGCTGCCGCACGTGCCTGCGGTCCTTTCGGCGTCGAAGTCGTACTCGGAACGCCTCTTCCGCTACGCGCGCATCGACAGGCTCGATCGCGAAGACGCCGACCTCGCGGTGATGGCGCCCATCGAACGCGAAGACGCGGGCATCGAACCGGAGGCGCTGGACGCCCTGTTCGACGCGTCGGGCGGCTATCCCTACTTCATCCAGGCGTACGGCAAGGCCGCCTGGGATGCCGCGCCCGCCGACCCCATCACCGTGAAGGATGTCCAGGTCGCCGCCCCGGAGGCCGAATCGGAACTCGCGGTCGGCTTCTTCGGCTCCCGGTACGAACGCGCGACGCCCGCCGAGCGCGAGTACCTGCTCGCGATGGCCGAGCTGACCCAGGGCAGGGACGAGTCCGCCGGCACCGCCGATGTGGCCGTCTACCTGGGGCGGAAGCCTTCGTCGCTGTCGCCGGCACGGGACAGCCTGATGAAGAAGGGCCTGGTGTACTCCGCCGAACGCGGTCACATCGCCTTCACCGTCCCGCACTTCGGCCACTACTTGCTCGGCCGGGACTAAGCGCTGTCCTGTAATTATCGCCGGGTGTGCTGACCTGCAGAAAGGGAGCGGGGGACCTTTGCTCCCACGGGAGGGGGCGTGTGGATATAGGGACGTTGAGTGTCCCTCTATCCACACACCCCTCACTCACTGTCAGGACCATCGCTGACTGTGTGGATTTTGGGGCGTCAGATGTCCCGAAATCCACACGGTCACCGCGCAAGAGAGCAAGGGACCTTTGCTCTCGCCTCCGGGTCGGTCCACCCGGCCCGTCCACAGCATCACGGCGAACATGACTTACAGGCAGGACAGCGACTAAGCCTCTCTGCGGCTTTATCGTCTCAGCGCTAGAAAGCGGTAGAGAACCCTACCGCCGCTTTGTCACACCTTCAGCGTTACCAAGAAGTGACCGGCGCCACCAAATCTCTCCGGTTTTACGCTCTTGTTGCCGATGATTCATCGGCAGGTGTGCCAAGTCACCGGATAATCGTTGGCTTCCTTGTGAAAAAGGGTGCATACTAGGAGCACAGCCACGAAGACGCAAGATCTACTCCCAAGGGGATGACACAAACCGATGAACAACATCGCCGCCAAGCTCCGTGCCCGTCGCGCCGAGGCTCGCACTCGCCGGGCCCTGAACCGGGCGATCGACACCGCGGCCACCGCGACCGTTCGTCAGGAGCTCATCGCTATCTCCCAGGCGCGTCACACGCACATGCGCTGACCCGACAACAACCGTTGTAGGTGTCGCCCGTTCGAGTGACCTACGACACATAGTGCGTGAGGTGTAACGCCGCGGAACGTGGCGTCGATACCCACTACGACCCCGTGATGCTGGCGGACCCCCGACCTGGCAGCATCACGGGGTTTCCATATGTCCACCCCCGGAAAGATTTCTTGCCTTCACCGCCTGGCGGGGTAACACTTGACCTAGTCAATGAATCTGTTGAGGTGGTCAAATGAATCGTTCCGCGGACCGGGTGGCGACCGTCCGGGCCTTCAACCGTCTGTACACCGGCGTGATCGGCGTCCTCGACGAAGGACCGGCCGACGCCGAATACTCGCTGAGCGAAGCCAGGGTCCTCTTCGAACTCGCGCAGCAGGACCCCACCCAGGTCACCGACCTGCGCAAACGTCTCGACCTCGACGCCGGATACGCGAGCAGGCTGCTCGCGAGGCTCGAAGGGCGAGGCCTCCTCACCCGCGAGCGCAGCGACGAGGACGCCCGCCGTCAGCTCGTCCGGCTGACCGAGGACGGCCGCAAGGCCTTCGCCGTCCTCGACCAACGGTCGGTGGGCAGGATCGGCTCGCTGCTCGGCAAGTTCGGCGAAGACGAGCAAGAGCGGCTGCTCGGCGCCATGGACACGATCACCTCGCTGGTCGGCGAGCGCGCCCCGAACCCCACGCTGGTCCTGCGCCCGCCCCGGCCCGGCGATTTCGGCTGGGTGGTCCACCGCCACGGCGCCCTCTACTCCCGCGAATACGGCTGGGACGAACGCTTCGAAGCACTCGTCGCCCGCGTCGTCGCCGAGTACGTCGACAGGCGCGGCGACCCTCGCCAAGCGGGCTGGATCGCCGAACTCGACGGGGAACGCGTCGGCAGCATCTTCTGCATGCCCGCCGAGGACGGCATCACCGCGAAGCTGCGGATGCTGCTCCTCGAACCGGCCGCGCGTGGCCGCGGCGTCGGGAAACGCCTGGTCACCGAATGCGTCGAGTTCGCGAGGGCGTCCGGCTACCCCGCGATGGAACTCTGGACGGTCTCGGTGCTGGACGCGGCGAGGGCGGTCTACCGGAAGGCGGGCTTCCGGCTGGTGAGCGAAGAGACGATCGAGGGCTTCGGTTACGAGCTGACCGGCCAGACCTGGCGGCTAGAGCTGTGACCTGTTCGGACGATGTCGATTCGCGGAGCGCTTGTTCGTCTAGGGACCATCGATCCCAAGGAGGACGCCATGCCCCACTACATCGGTTTCATCCGTGCCACGAAGGACTCGCACGACCACCTCGGCCCTGACGAAGCGCAACGCGTGCTCGAGAACTACATGGCCTGGGCGGAGGAGCGCACGAAGGAAGGCCGCTTCGTCGACGGCGGCGGGCTGTCGAAGAGCGGCCGGGTGCTGCGCGGTTCCGGTGGCGAGGTCGGCGTGACCGACGGGCCGCACACCGAGGCCACCGAGATCGTCGGCGGCTACCAGGTGATCGAGGCCGCGGACCTCGACCAGGCGGAGAAGATCTTCGCGACGCATCCGCATCTGGAGTTCGGGCCGATCGAAGTACGCAAGGTCGGCGAACGCGGTTGCGAGGACTGATGCGGAAGGTCGCGCTGTCATGAGCCGTCCGGCCGGCGTGGTGGAGCATCTGTTCCGGCACAGTGCCGGGCGGATCGTCGCCACGCTGGCCAGGGCGCTCGGCCCCGAACGGCTGGACCTGGCCGAGGAAGACCTCGCCGACGCGCTGGAACAGGCGCTGCGCACCTGGCCGCGGTGCGGGATCCCGGACAATCCGCGGGGCTGGCTGTTCCGGGCCGCGCGGAACCGGGCGATGGACGTCGTCCGGCGCGAGCAGACCCTGCGCGCGCTGCTGCCGCGGCTCGTGGAGCTCGACGGCTACGAAGCCGATCGGCGCACGGACGACGAACTCGTGCTGATGTTGCTGTGCTGCCATCCCGCGCTGCCGATGGTGTCGCAGGTGGCGCTGACCTTGAAGACCGTCGGCGGGCTCGGGGTGAACGAGATCGCGGCGGCCTTGCTGACGAAACCGGCGACGGTGGCGCAGCGGCTCGTGCGGGCGAAGAAGTGGTTGCGCGCGTCGGGGAAACCGCTCGGCCTGCCGGGGCAGGACGCACTGGAGTCCAGAGTGGACAGTGTGCTGGCCGTGCTGTACCTGCTGTTCAACGAAGGTTACGACGCGACGACCGGAGACGTCGCGGTGCGCGGCGAACTGTGCGGTGAGGCGATCCGGCTGGGACGGCTGCTGCTCGCCGAGCCGAAGACGGCTCTGCCGAGGGTGCGGGCGCTGGTGGCGCTGATGCTGTTGCAGGGGAGCAGGCTGCCCGCGCGGGTCGACCGGGACGGTGATCTGCTGCTGCTCGACGAACAGGACCGCGACCGCTGGGACCACGCGATGATCGCCGAGGGGACGCGGCAGTTCGAGCGGGCGTGCACCGGGCCGGAGATGTCGGCGTACCACGTCGAAGCCGCGATCGCGTTGTGTCACAGCACGGCTCAGCCGCCCGATTGGCGCCGGATCGTCGGGCTGTACGACGACCTGCTGGCGCTGCGCCCGTCGCCGGTGGCGCGGCTGAACCGCGCGATCGCGCTGTCCATGGTGGACGGTGCCGTCGCCGGGATCGCCGAACTCGACACCGTCGAGGCCGACCTGCCGGACTACACCCTGCTGCCCGCCGTCCTCGGCGCGCTGTGGCTGCGGGCCGGCGACCCTGTGCGAGCCGCCGAGCACTATCGGCGAGCGCTCGCGCTGCCCTGCTCGGAACCGCGACGCCGCTTCCTGACCCGACGCCTGGAGGCCTGCTGACCGGCGACACCCGCAGTTCACGTGGGCACGGTTATCTGGAGAGGTGAACTGGACCGCGTACATCGACGGCTACTGCGAACGTCTGGCCCCCGGACTCTGGGGTGAGCCGCTCAACAGCCTCAGCAATCTCGCGTTCCTGATCGCCGCGATCGCCGTCTGGCGGCGACCGAACGGCCGTGTCCTCGCGGTCCTCATCGGACTGGTGTTCCTCGGCAGCACGGCCTTCCACCTGCTCGCCACCCGCTGGTCCGCGGCCGCCGACACCGGCTTCATCCTGGTGTACGTCCTGTACTACGCCGCCGTGTTCCCGCACGTGTTCTTCGGCGTCGGCCGCAGGCTGTCCTGGATCGGCGTCCCCGTGTTCCTCGCGTTCACCGCCCTCGTCGCGTCGCTGGGCGGTGGGCTGTACCTCTCGGCGCTGATCGGCCTCGTCGTCTTCGCGGTCATTCTCCGGGGTGAAGATCGCCGCAGGTTCGCCGTGGCCGCCGGCGTCTTCGGGGTGTCGCTTTCGTTCCGCACGGCCGACCACACGGTCTGCGGGAGCTTCCCCGCCGGGACGCACTTCCTGTGGCACCTGCTGAACGGCCTCGTCCTCTACCTGACGGCGACCGCGGCCACGAGAAAGGCCGCGTCCCGGCAGGACGCGGCCCCTTCTCACAGCTGACTCAGTGGACGCCGATCTCGCGGAGATCCTTGTCGTGCTCGTCGGCGTGGTAGTCCTCGGCCTCGGTGTCGTCCGTGCCGTTGAAGACCTTCAGCTGCCGCGCGATCAGCGTGAAGATCACGGCGATCAGCAGGTTCGCGGCCAGCGCCACGAAACCGACGTAGATCTGCAGCTGCGAGCCGCTGAGCGGGTGCCAGCCGAAGATCGACAGGTCGCCGAGCTTCAGCGCCGAGCCACCGAAGTGCGCCTTGCCGGTCGCCGCGTTCGGGATGTTGTAGAGCATGACCAGGCCCCAGCCGATGCCGACCACCCAGCCGGCGATCAGGCCCCAGCGGTGGAACCACCGCGTGTAGAGCGAGATCGCGACCGCCGGCAGCGTCTGCAGGATCAGCACGCCGCCGATGAGCTGGAGGTCGATCGAGAACTGCGGGTCGATGAACAGGATGAACGCCACCGCGCCGAACTTCACGATCAGCGAAGCGAGCTTGGCCTGCTTCGCCTCCTGGCCCGGCGTCGCGTCCTTCTTGATGTACTCCTTGTAGATGTTGCGGGTCCACAGGTTGGCCGCCGCGATCGACATGATCGCCGCGGGCACCAGCGCACCGATGCCGATCGCGGCGAACGCGATCCCGGCGAACCACGACGAGAACTGCGAGTCGAACAGCACCGGGACGACGGTGTTCGTGTCGGGCTTGCCGGTGGCGTTGTTGGTGATCGGCGAGACCGACGCGCTGATCGCGACGTAGCCGAGCAGCGCCAGCAGGCCCAGCACCAGCGAGTACGCCGGGAGCGCGACCATGTTCCGCTTGATCACGCTGCGGCCGCGCGAAGCGAGCACGCTGGTGAGCGAGTGCGGGTACAGGAAAAGCGCGAGCGCCGAACCGAGCGCCAGTGTCGCGTACTGCAACTGGTTGTTGGCGTTGAGCAGGATGCCGTCCGCCTGGGACGGCGTCTTGTCGAATTTGGCGTCGGCCGCGTCGAAGATCGCCGACCAGCCGCCGAGCTTCGAGGGCAGGTAGATGATCGCCACGATGATCACGAGGTAGATCAGGATGTCCTTGACGAACGCGATCAGCGCGGGCGCGCGAAGGCCGGACTGGTAGGTGTAGACCGCCAGGATGACGAAGGCGACCAGCAGCGGCAGGTGACCGATGACGCCGGAGCCGTTGATGCCCATGGTCCGCAGCACCGCTTCGAGGCCGACGAGCTGCAGCGCGATGTACGGCATCGTCGCGATGATGCCGGTGATCGCGATCAGCAGCGCCAGCGTCGGCGAACCGAAGCGGCCGCGGACGAAGTCGGCGGGGGTGACGTAGCCGCGGACGCGCGAAACCGACCACATGCGCAGCGCCGGCATCAACACGATCGGGTAGACGATGATCGTGTACGGCAGCGCGAACATGCCCATCGCGCCGGCGCTGAACATCAGCGCGGGGACGGCGACGAACGTGTACGCCGTGTAGAGGTCACCGCCGAGCAGGAACCAGGTGATCCACGAACCGAACTTGCGGCCGCCGAGGCCCCATTCGTCCAGGTGGTCGAGGGTGTTGCCGGCCTTCCAGCGGGAAGCGACGAAGCCGAGCACGGTGACCACCGCGAAGAGGATCGTGAAGATGATCAGCTCTGGCCATTGGATGTTGCTCACTTGGCGTCCCCCTCGTCGAGCTCGTCCACGGACAGCCGGTCGGGACGCTCACTGGTCGGCTTGTCCTTGGTCATCACGAAGACGATCCAGGTGCACAGGACGCCGACGGCCACGAACACGAATTGGAACCAGTAGAAGAACGGCATCCCGAACACTCGCGGCCCGTCCGAATTGAACAAGGATGTGATCAGCACCAGCAACGGGATGATCAACAGGAGGTTCCAGGGGCTGAACTGAAAGCCCCTCACCTTCCCGTCTGCCTTACCTGACGCCATCGGACCTCACCTAACGTTTCCCGTACCCCCGGATGGTCCCGATGACCCTAAGACCTCTCCCCCACCCGGGTCACGCGTGCCCGATATCGATTTGATCAGCGACGCCCCATACGACGAAGGGCGGTTGCCGTCCCGCTCCCCGCCGGATATCAATAGCCGCAAGTCGCGAACAGGAACTTCGCACGCAAGATCAAAGGGGCATCGGATGAAGAAACTCCGCTATGCGGTGGTGATCCCGGCTGTCGCCGGCACCATGCTGGCCGGGTTCACTCCTGCGTTCGCAGGACCGGAGGCTGCTCGGCAGCAGCCGCTGAACTCCACCAACATTCCGGCGAAGTACGCGGACCAGAAGCTGGACTGGCACAAGTGCACCGCCAGTGAGCTGCCGTCCGCGCCGCCTCCGGGGGCCGAGAACATCGAGTGCGCGACCTACCGCGCACCGCGCAACTGGTACAAGACGAACGAGGCCATCGACCTGACGATCGCCGTCAGCCGCCTCGCCGCCACCAGCGGCAACGCGACCGCCAGCGTGATCACGAACCCGGGTGGCCCCGGCGCTCCGGGCCGTAACTTCCCGGCCCGTCTGCGTAACCAGACGAAGCTCCGCGCGAACCAGGAGATCATCGGTCTCGACCCGCGCGGCACCGGCAAGAGCACCAACATCACCTGCGGCAACGCGATCGGCACCGGCTCCGACCTCGACCCGCGCGACCGCAGCCGGGCGAACCTGAACCTGATCCTGGACGCCACCAAGTACGCGGCGGACTCCTGCCAGGTGAAGTCCGGCGAGCTGGGCCCGCTCATCAACACCGCACAGACCATCCGCGACATCGACCTGCTGCGCGTCCTCCTCGGCCGCGACAAGATCAACTGGGTCGGCTACTCGGCGGGCACCTGGATGGGCGCGCACTACGCGCAGCAGTTCCCCACCCGGACCGGCAAGTTCCTGCTCGACTCCTCGACCGAGTTCACCACCACCTGGCAGAACTCGTTCGACGGGCAGCCGCTCGGCTTCGAGCGCCGCTGGCGTCAGGACTTCCTGCCGTGGATCGGCAAGTACGACAAGGTCTACGGCTTCGGCAAGACCGGTGAAGCCGCTCGCCAGACGTACGAGAAGGTCCGCTTCGCGCTGACGCAGAACCCGGTCGAGGTGGACGGCGTCCCGGTTTCGGCCAACGCCCTCGACTCGACCATCGCGGGGTACCTCTACTCGAAGCGCAACTTCCCCGCGCTGGCCGACTACCTGGTCAACCTGAAGACGCTGACCGAGGGCACCTCGACGCAGCAGCAGAAGTCGGCCGCCGCGCAGAAGGTCAAGGCGGAGACGGTGGACGGTGACGGCGTCATCGGCCCGCAGCCGCTGTTCGTCCCGACCGACGGCGACTCCTACAACGCCAGCTTCTGGACCATCCCCTGCAACGAGGGCAAGTGGACCGGCAACCGGCAGAGCGTCATCCGCCAGTCGCAGAAGCTGATCGACCGCGACCTGCCGCTGCTCGGCGCCGGTTGGCTGATCCAGCCGTGCATCTTCTGGAAGAACAAGCCGGTCGACCTGCCGAAGCTCGACGGCCGCGGCGTCCCGCCGGTGCTGATCGTCCAGTCGGTGAACGACCCCGCGACCCCGATCGAGGGTGCGACCCGTGCGCACCGCGCGTTCGCCGGCTCGCGGATGATCACGGTGACCGGTGAAGGCGACCACGGTATCTACGCCGGCGGCAACGCGGGTGTGGACAAGGTCGTGGAGGACTTCCTCGTCGACGGCAAGGTGCCGAACGACCAGAGCCTCCCCGGACTCCCACTTCCGGTGCCCGCGGGCGCCTGAAGCCACTAGGGATTGTGGCCCCGTCGAGCTCCGGCTCGGCGGGGCCCTTTTCTCGGGGTTGTCCACGACCTGTGCACAGAGTTATCCACAGCCTGGGGGTAACTCGGTGGGGACAACTCAGCGGGCGGCGGTAGGGCGTGGGTCGGGTGGGTCGTGAGTGGCGATTCGGTTAGAACCCGAAGGTGTCTTAGGCCCCAGTTCGTGGGGATGTCGTGAAGGGCACCTTTGAGACGATCATCGTCTCAAAGGTGCCCTTCACGACATGAGAGTTCGGCGCTACAGCGACAGTGCGTGAAGCCCCCATCCTTGCGACTACGTACAGGAAGGAGACCTTCATGTACTTCAGCCACTCACGACCCACCCGACCCACGCCTGTCCGCGACCTCGACTCCCTCAGATCCGGTATTAGTATTGGCGCCATGGTGCGAGTGCCGTTGACGGACGAAGAGCGCGAACGCGGCGAGCGGCTGGGGCTGGCGCTCCGGGACGCGCGCGCGTCGGCGTCGCGGAGCATGGTCGAGGTCGCCGCGGAGGCCGGGATCTCGGTGGAGACGCTCCGCAAGATCGAGACCGGCCGGATCCCGACGCCCGCTTTCTTCACGGTGATGGCGATCGCGGACGCCGTCGGGCTGCCGCTGGACTCGCTGCGGGCGGCCGCGGAGGGCGGCACCGAGCAGGTCGCCGAAGCGAGCTAGGCGCCTAGGGCCGCAGCGCGGCCAGGGCGTGTGCCCGGTCGTTCAGGTAGAGGAAGCCGTCGATCGGCAGGTCGAAGCTGCTCAGCAGGCTTTCCAGGGTGGCGTATTCGTCCACGCCGAGCCGCAGGTTCTCCTTCATCGCGTGTGCGATGAGGACGTCGGCCAGCTCTTCCCACTCACCCGACCAGCGCAGCGTGCGGTAGAAGGCCAGGACGTCCGGCGTGATCCGGTCGGCGATCTGGTCGAGCAGGCTGTCGCCGAAGAAGCTGATGCGGCCGGCGGCGAGGTCGGCGACGGTCGGGTTCGCCGGGTCGGCCGCGGTGTCGGGATTGCGGACCACGCCGGGGCCCGCCACCGGATAGCCCGTTTTGACGTGGCCGTTGTCCTCGACCAGCACGATCAGATGCACGCCGTAGCGCTCGCCGGCACAGCGCCAGCGGCCGTTGTGCATTCTGACGCGGGGTTCGCTCGGATCGTTGGCGACGTCCTTGATGACCGCGATGATCTGCTCGTCGGTCCAGCCCGCGGGGAACTCGCTGGTCGCCCGCCGCCCCTTACCCGGTGCGTGCCCGCCGCCCACTCGTGCTCCTTTCGTCGCATCGAGGGTAACCCGCGTTCGGAGTATCCGGATGATCCGAACGCGGGAACGGGTGACCTCAGGCGATCACGCTGAGCAAGACGGCGCCGACGGCCAGTACGTCCACGCCTCGCAGGGCTTGGAAGCCGGCGGCCCCGCCGGCGACGTCGTAGTTCATCGGCGGCCGGGTCGCCGTCCGCAGCGCGGCGACCACGGCGAGCGGGATCGCGAGCCACACCGGCCAGGCCGGGATCACCCCGAGGGTCAACGTCACCAGGCCGAGCAGCACTCCCCAGCCGAGGCCGAGCAGGGCGAAGACCAGGCCGTTGACCAGCCGCAGCTCCCAGTCGGAGGCGCCGAGCCATCGCCTGCGGCCGGGATTGCGCCACAGTTCGCCGAGCCCGCCGACGAACGGCACGAGCGCCGCGTACGCGCCGAGCGCGAACAGCGGCACCACCGGGACGGCGGGGAAGGCCAGGTGCCCGAGACCGACCAGGCAAGCGATCACCACGCCGGCCGCCGCGTAACGCATCCGGCCGAGCACGCCCGCCCACGCGAGCCGCAGCGTCGTCGGACGCCGCAGCGTCAGCCACGGCACCGGCTTCGATTCCGGGATCAGCAGCATGGGGTCCATGAAGACCGCGGCCATCGCCCGCAGGAGCCGCGCGTTCCAGCCGTCGACGAGTTCCTGGCGCCCGACCCCGGACATCGGCTCGCCGCAGACGGCCACCGCCACCGCCACCGCGAACAGCCCGCCGGCCAGCACCTCGATCGCGATCGGGCCCAGCCCCGCGGCCGCCGTCGCCAGACCGGCCAGCGCGAGCACGACCGGACCCGCCGTTTCCCCGCGGATCGCCGTCCGCCGCGCGGTGACGGCGGCCAGGATCGCGCCGGAGGCGGTCAACGCCGACATCGCGATCCACACGTCCTTCGACCCGCCACCGATCGCGGTGACCAGCGCCCCGGTGTAGCCGACCACGACGACCAGCCCGGACCAGAGCGCCCACATCCGCTTCACGACGACACGGCGTCTGTCGACGCGGGCGAAGTCCATCCAGGTCAGCGCCGCCGGCTCGGCCCAGACGAAGCCGCGGCGAAGCAGGCTGCGCCAGAACATCGCGCACAGCACCACCAGCAGGCCGAACACCGCCGGGAAGTCCACAACGGACTGTCCAAAAAGGAAGTCGCGGAGCTTCGGCAGGTTCTGGAAGGCGGTGAACAGCGCGCCGAAGCCGAACAGTGCCAGGAAGGTCTGGTAATCCCCGTTGAGCAACCCGCCGAATCGCTGCCGTCCCGGGACGTGCGTGGGGGCTTTCGTGGTCACCACCTTCGAGGTACTCCTTTCCGCCGAGAAGGCATCAGCAGAGCTCGAGGGTGGAGTCGGCCGCTTCGAGCAGCGGGGGATGATGCGTGGCCACGACGACGGCCGCCCCGGCGTCGGTCGAACGCTTGATCAACGACGTCAGCCATTCCTTCCCTGCGACGTCGAGCGCCCGCTCGGGCTCGTCGAGCAGCAGGACGTCGTGCGGCCGCGCGGTCGCGCCGAGCAGCAACAGGCGACGGCGTTGCCCGGCGGAGAACTTGCCCGCGGTGACCTTCGCGCGTTCCGAGAGCCCCGCGTCCGCCAGCAACGCGTCGAAATCGCCGAGGTCGGCCCCGAACGAGCCCTCCAGCAGTTCGAGATGCTGAAGCGGAGTCAGTTCGGCGAAGAAATCGGAATCGTCGAACAACACGGAAACCTTGCGGCGAAAGGAAACCTCGCGTTCGTCGGGTTTCCCGCCCGCGACGACGACGCGTCCGCGCTGCGGCGTCTGCGTGCCGTACAGACACCGCAACAGGGTCGATTTGCCCACCCCGTTGGGGCCGACGATGACCGCGCATTCGCCCGCATCGACCTCGAAGTCGAGGCCGTCGAACAACCAGAGATCCCCGGCCTGGACGCCGAGCCCGCGTACGTCGATCATTTGTCGCGCAACAACTCGATCACCGGTGCGAGCGCGTCCATGTTGTGCTCCAGCACGGTGAAGTAGGTGAACCCGAACCGCTCACGATGCGCCAGGATCTGTTCGGCGATCTGCTCGTGCGTGCCGACCAGAGCCGTCGGCAGCTCGGCGAGTTGTTCGACGGTGAGCTTGCCTTCGAGCAGCTCTCGCAGGCTCTCCAAACCCTCTCGCCGGTCTTCGACCACGGCGACGAAATGCGCGAGGATATTGAATTCGGCGGCGCGGCCCTTCAGTTTTCCGCGGACGAAGTCCGCCCGCTCCGCGATCCCGGTGGCGTCGTCGACGGCGAGTGCTCCTCCGTCGGGAACGGCGGCCGTGCCGGTGAACCCGATGATGTCGGCGTGTTCGGCGGCGAGCGTGAGCAGCCTGTCGCCGCGGCCGGCGATCATCAGCGGCGGCCCCGGTTTCTGCACCGTGGCCGGTTTGTGCTTTTCGTCGGCATAGAGCCGGTTGAGTTCTTTGATCGTTTTTTCGAGGTGGGCGACGCGCTGTCCGGCGCGGGGGAACTCCATTCCCATCGCTTCGAATTCGGCCTTCACGTAACCGGCCCCCAGGCCGAGCTCCAGCCTGCCCTCGGTGAACTGGTCGGTGCCGGTGACGTCGCGGGCGAGCAGCACCGGGTTGTAGAAGGCCGTGTTGATGACGAAGGTGTTGAGCCTGGGGCGGCTCGTCACCTCGGCGGCGAGCACGAGCGCCGGAAAGGGCGGTGCCATGCCGAGGTGGTCCGCCGCGCCGATCACGTCGAACCCGAGGTCTTCGGCCTTGCGGCACTTGCCGACCCACGCCGCGCGGGTCTCCGGGACGACCATGTTGACGCCGAATTTGACCATGCGGCCACGGTACCGAGCGCGAAAGAAGACGGCCTCATCCCCGGGAATGACTCCGAGGATGAGGCTCACACCAAGCCGCCCAACCCGAACCCGAACCCGAACCCGAGCGATCCCCCCGGCACCGAAAGGTCTCCCCAAGGGCGCCCCGCGCCCGACGGAGACTTCACCGCTCGAGCGCCCTCTTTCGGGCCGAAGGCCCCCGGAAACGTGATGAAGGGGCGCCCTCCGCTCCCACCGTGAGGTGGAGACGGCACGGGCGCCCCTTCGGCACGTTTGCGTCAGCGCTCGAGCCGAGACTTGAGCGCGTCCAGCTCGTCACGCAGCGAAGCCGGGACCTTGTCGCCGATCTTCTCGAACCACTCCTCGATGAGCGGCAGTTCCTGGCGCCACTCCTCGGCGGAGACGTCCAGCGCGGCCTGGATGTCGGCCAGCGGCTCCTTGAGGCCCTCGGTGTCGAGGTCCTCGGCCTTCGGCACGAAGCCGACCGGGGTCTCGTTCGCGTTGCCCTTGCCCTCGACGCGCTCGATGACCCACTTCAGGATCCGCGAGTTCTCGCCGAAGCCCGGCCACAGGAAGCGGCCGTCGTCGCCGCGGCGGAACCAGTTGACGTAGAAGATCTTCGGCAGCTTGTCCGCGTCGGCGTTCTTGCCGAGGTCCAGCCAGTGCTTGAAGTAGTCACCGGCGTGGTAGCCGAGGAACGGCAGCATGGCCATCGGGTCGCGGCGCACGTTGCCGACCGCGCCGGCGGCGGCCGCGGTGGTCTCCGAAGACATGGTGGCGCCCATGAACACGCCGTGCTGCCAGTCGCGGGCCTCGTTCACCAGCGGGACCGTGGTCTTGCGGCGGCCGCCGAACAGGATCGCCGAGATCGGCACACCCTGCGGGTCGTCCCACTCGGGCGCGAGGATCGGGCACTGCGACATCGGCGTGCAGTACCGCGAGTTCGGGTGCGCGGCCTTCTCTTCCGACTCCGGCGTCCAGTCCTGCTTCTTCCAGGAGGTGACGTGGGCGGGCTTCTCGCCCATGCCCTCCCACCAGACGTCGCCGTCGTCGGTGAGCGCGACGTTCGTGTACACCGTGTTGCCCTTTTCGATGGTGCGCATCGCGTTGGGGTTGGTGTGCCAGTCGGTGCCCGGCGCGACGCCGAAGAAGCCGAACTCGGGGTTCACCGCGTACAGGCGGCCGTCCTCGCCGAACCGCATCCACGCGATGTCGTCGCCGAGGGTCTCGGCGCGCCAGCCGGGGATGGTCGGCTGCAGCATGGCGAGGTTGGTCTTGCCGCAGGCGCTCGGGAACGCCGCCGCGACGTAGTGGACCTTGTCCTCGGGCGAGATCAGCTTGAGGATCAGCATGTGCTCGGCCAGCCAGCCCTCGTCGCGGGCGATGACCGAGCCGATGCGCAGCGAGTAGCACTTCTTGCCGAGCAGCGAGTTGCCGCCGTAGCCGGAGCCGTAGCTCCAGATCTCGCGGGTCTCGGGGAAGTGCGAGATGTACTTGGTGGTGTTGCACGGCCAGGAGACGTCCTCCTGACCCGGCTCCAGCGGCGCGCCGACGGAGTGCAGGGCGGGGACGAACGCGCGCTCGGTGCCGTCCTCGGTGACGAACTTGTCCAGCGCGGCCTTGCCGGCGCGGGTCATCACGCGCATGGAGGCGACGACGTAGGCGAAGTCGGTGATCTCGATGCCGAGCTTGGGGTCTTCGGCTCCGAGGGGGCCCATGCAGAAGGGGATGACGTACATCGTGCGACCGCGCATGCATCCGCGGTACAGCTCCGTCATCGTGGCCTTCATCTCGGCCGGGTCCATCCAGTTGTTGGTGGGACCGGCGTCGGCTTCGTTATCCGAACAGATGAAGGTGCGCTCTTCGACGCGGGCGACGTCATTCGGGTCGGAAGCGGCCCAGTACGAGTTGGGCTTCGCGTCGAGCTGCACGAACGTGCCGGCGGAGACCAGCTCGGCGTTGATGCGCGCGGCCTCTTCGTCGGACCCGTCGACCCACACCACGCGGTCCGGAGTGGTCAGTTCGGCGACCTCCCGGACCCAGGACAGCACGCCACTGTGCGTCGTCGGCGCATTTTCCAGTCCGGGGATGGCGACTGCGGTCATCTCTTCTCCTGACTTCCGACGGCAGAAGCCCACACCGGGAACGACGCTGTTCCGATGCGGGCTTCGATGCCGGCGACCGAATGGCTTCGCACACCGGCGGGAAGGCCGGTGTGCAGGTTTTGGGATTCCCCGAGAGTAGCCGGATGACCGGCAGGTAACCGAGAGCTGACCTGTCGGTTCTCTCACAAGAACGATAAGGGAATCGATTCAGTATCACCGGAATGGGCCATACGCAGAAATTCTTCCGGTGATCGACGGCACGGCGATGGGGCGAATCGGACATGAGAAAGCCCGGCACGAGGTTTCGTACCGGGCTGTTCTGTGACCAGGATTACACGAATTCGGGTTCTAAAATGGCCTAGACCATTCTGACGATGGTTTAAACCATTTCCGGAATCAGTTCAGGCTGATCCACTGGCCGGTCGAAGAATCGATCTTCGCCACACCTTCGAGTGTTTCGGTGCCCGCGCCGCCCCACGCCGCGTCACCCGCGGGGTCGCCCTCGACGGCGGCCGGAGTGCTCGCGAAGGCCGAGCCGATGTCGTCGTTGACCACGCCGCTGCTGACCTCGGTCCACTGGCCGGGGCCGGTGTGCTCGTAGGTCTTGGAGTTGCCGGAGGCGTCGGTCTCCACCGCGATGTCGGCGTTGCCGTCGCCGTCCTTGTCGGTGAAGGCGATGGTGCGGCCGTCCTCCGTCTGGACGACGGCGGTGTCGGGAGTCCCGTCACCGTTGGTGTCGATCGTCGGCGGGCCGATCTCGACGTCGCCGCTGGGCATGTCGGCGTGCATGGTGCCGCTGGTGCCCGCGTCGGAACCGCCGTCGTCGCTACCGCCACCGGCCTCGACCCAGGCGCCGGACGCCTCGTCGTAGACGGCTTCCTGGACGACCTTGCCGTTCTCGTCCAGCACCGCGTACTGGTCGGCCTCGCCGTCGCCGTCGGTGTCGACGAACGCCTGGCCGGTGCCGTCTTCGTGCTGGATGACCGCGGCGTCGTTCACGCCGTCCTTGTCGAGGTCGTAGTTGAGCTCGGCCTGGTACTCCTCGCCGTCAACGTGGACCGTGACCGCCTCCGTGGAGCCCGTCTCGGTGTCCGTGCCGCCGCTCTCGTCGACCCACATGGGATAACCCCCTCGTTGACCTGCTGGTGTGTCGAAGCTTAGGACTCACCGTAGGCCGGTTCGGTTCCGGTCCACAACAGGACCACCCTGGTCAGGCGTCGCGCAGTGACCGAATGCGACCGAGCAGTGCCTCAGCGCGATCGCGACCGTCCGAGACGTCCTTCAGGCGCTTCGCGACCACCGAGATCTTCTTCGCCCGTTCCTGCGCGCCCATCTTGATCGTCTTGTCGACTTCCTTCAGCTCCGCCTCGATCGCGTCGATGCGGCGGCCGAGGGCCTCGTCGAGCGCCATCGACAGCTGCTGTTCGGCCTCGATCAGCTGCTCCGCGACGAGCTGGTCCAGCGTGGAACGCGCGTCCGCGATCGCCTCGACCAGCCACTGCTTCATATGCTGCTTGTCCGAGGCGTGTTTGCGGGTGCGCGCCATCCACCAGCCGGCGCCGAGGCCGATGATGATCGTGGCGGGCAGGATCACCGGATTCAGGATCGCGACACCCGCCAGCGGCAGCGCGGCGACCTTTCCGGCGCCGAGACCACCAGAAACACCCATGAAGATGAGCAGTTTGTCCTCGGCCGTCGGCGGTTTCTTGTCCGGCGGGCGCAGCACGACCGGCGGGCCGCCCGCCCTGGCGAACTGGCCGCGGATGATGGCGAGCTCTTCGGCCGAGAACAGCTCCGAAAGCGCGACGTTGGTGACCTGGTTGAGCCGCTGGGAGAGCAGCATCGAGATCCGCTGCGAGGTCGTCTGCAACGCGATGTCGACCTGCTGGGGCAACGCGGCGAGGGCGTCCCGTTTCGCGCCGTCGATCTGCTGCCGGAAATGCGTCGACGCGTCGCGCATCTGCCTGCTGGTCTCGTGTCCGACCTCGACGCGGGTCCGCTGGATCTCCGCGCGCAGTTTCAGCTGCCAGCCCCGCGTCGACGAGCGCCGTTCGGTGGTCAGGTCGTCGCGGCGCTGGCGGAGCTGTTCCGCCTCGGCCTCCCCGGCGGACAGCGCACGGCTTTCCGCCTGCGACTTCGCCTTGAGCTCGGCGAGGGCGCTCGACAGCGCGCGCAGGGTGTTGGCCTCGCCCAGCATCGCCGAGCGGCCGACCAGCATCTCCTGCAACGCGCCCTGCAGCGCGCCGATCCCGGCCTTTTCCCGCAGCATCATGGCCATCTGCTCGTTCGGGGCCTTGGCCGCCGTCTCGAACATCCGCGCGGACACCGGATGGAACACCGCGTCGGCGAACCGGGGAGCGTGCTCGGCGAGCAGCCGCCGGTCGGCTTCGAGGACCTCGCGCCAGCCGCGGAACTGGTCGGTCTTGGTCAGCGCGAACAGCACGGTTTCGACGCGCTCGCCCATGTCCTGCAGGAAATGCAGCTCCTGCGCGGTGAAGGGAGAGGATGCGTCGACGACGAACAGCAGCGCGGTGGCGCCCGCGGCGGCCTCCTTCGCCAGTTCGCCGTGCATCGAGTCGAGCCCGCCGACCCCCGGGGTATCCACAATGGACACTCGTTCGAGCAGCGGGACCGGACCGGAGACCTCGACGTAACGCGGCGGGATCTGCCCTTCCGGCAGTTCGTGCGCGGCCGAAACCCAGTGGATCAGGTCGTTGAGGTTGATCGGCACCGACGCCAGCTGGCCCGGATAACAGGCCTGCGCGGACCACTGCTCGGCGTGCTCGAAGACCAGATACGTCGCCGTGGCGACGTCGGCGTCCACAGGGGACAGTCCCGGCATGGACAGGAGCGCGTTCACGAGCGAGCTCTTGCCGCGGTTGGTCTCGCCGACCACCACGACCGACGGCTTCTTCGGCCGCGCCTTCCGGATGTCCTCGACCCATTTCGCGGCCTGAGGATCCGCTTCGCGGACGACGGTGAGCAGCTGCTCGCGCGTGCTCTTCACGACCGCCGGCAGATTGGTCGCCGCGCTCGGAGCGGTCACTGGGCCTTCTTCGCGTAGACGATGACGATCGGCGCGCGCAGGACCCGGTCGTGATCGGCGAACCCGACGACCTCGGTCTCCGCGACGAGCCCTTCGAGCGCGGGATCTTCGGTCGCGACCGCGCCACCCGCCTCGTGCACGGCGGGGTCGAACCGCTCACCGTCCGGGCGCAGGGCACGGACACCGATCCCGGCGAGACCGTGTTCCAGCCGCTCGACGACGCCGCCGCTGCGGGCGCGATCGAGGGCGTACAGGCAGAGCTGGATCAGCGCCTGCCGGTCGGCGAGAGCCTGTTCGAGGTCGGCCGGACCCGTGGTCGTGGACTCCACATCGGTCTTCGACGTGGCTTCGACGGCCACGGTTCCCTCGGACGGCGAAGTCGCGCCATCCGCTTCGGCGATGATCGCCGCCGAGATCTGGCCTGTCGGCACTTCGTCCGGGTCCACCTCGTCGACCGCCTTCTTGCGCAGCCAAGCACCCACCCGAATCGACCCCCGTAACTGGTGTCCCGGGCCTGCTGATCAGCCCGGGGAGATTTCACCAGTGTCGACCAAACGCCCGTCGGCCGGGGGCGAAATCGGCAGAACGGGACGAAGGAATCTGCTGATCAGCTCCTTCATCACCGCGAGTTCCGCTTTCGGATCGAGGTCCGGCTCCAGAATCACGCGTGAAAGCGGCGCATCGACCAACGCGACCAGCCAGCTCGCCACCGTCTTCGGATCGAAACCGGGATCGATCCGGCCCGTGTCCACCGCCCGTGTCACCAGGCCGACGAGACCGTCGCGCAGTGCACGGTCGTTGCGCTGGATGAGCCTGGCCAGATCGCCGTCACGGGAACACTGCGCGGCGACCTCGAGGACGAGCTTGGCGATGACAGGGTGCAGAAGCTGTTCCGACACATGGGTGATGACCTGGAGGATGGCTTCCCCCGGATCCTCGATCTCTTCGGCGGCCGCGAGCAGGGCCGCGGTCTCGTCGGCGTCCTGCTCGAAGATGCCGACGAACACCGCGCGCTTGTTCGGAAAGTAGTGGAACAGGCTGCCGGTGCTGATCCCCGCGGCGCGGCAGATCTCCGCCGTCGTCGTCTTCTCGAAGCCCTTCATCGCGAAACAGCCCGCGGCGGCGTCGAGGATGGCGCGGCGTTTCGCCTCGTGCTTGGCCGGGTCGACCGTCCTCATTTCACCGCCGGCGGCTCGTCGAGCCACGGGTAGCCGTGGTCGAGGAAGGCCTTGGCGACGGCTTCGCGGTCGACGTCGCCCTTCTGCCGCACCAGTTCCCGGCCGTCCGCGGCGAGCAGGACCAGTTCCTTGCCGTCGAGGAAGACGGCCTCGAGCTGTGCTTCGTACGCGCGACTGCGGCCCTTGGTGGTCAGCGTGATGCGGGTCGGCGTCACCTTGACGATCAGCCGCTCGTGCGCCCAGACCGCGGCGAAGAACAGGCCGAGGGCCAGGCCGACACCGATCCCGGTGACCACGCCCCATGGCCGCGGCATATCCGAGACGAGCTGGAAGGGGCCCTTGAACGGGACCCAGCTCAGGGACGCCACCCAGCCCGAAATCGACTGGAGGAACCAGCCGAGCGCGGCGCCGACCAGCGGACAGCCGAGCCAGGAGGCCGTGCGCAGCCACTGGGGCTCGTCGACGATCGTTTCCATGCGCCCATTATTAGACCGAGCGCTCGGTTTATCAAACCGACCCCGCAATTAGTCACCTACTTGCCCGGGTCGTATACGCGCGCGGGAGGCGTACCGGGGCAAGTAGGTGACTAATTGCGGAGGGGTCAGTCGCGGATCTGCTGCCAGATGAGGAAGTACGCCCGGTGCACGACGTGCGCGACGCGGCTCTGGGCGGGCGTCGCGCCGAAGGACGCGAAGGAACGCCACCAGCCGGCGCGTTCCAGGGCGTGGGCCGCCAGCTCGGCGCGCGGAGCGCCCGGCTTGCCGAGCTGGGCGCCGATGTCGGCGTTGCTGCCGACCCGCAGGACCTCCTCGGACAGGTCCTCGGGCATGTCGACCGCGCCGGAAGCGACCAGCGTGAGCGCTTCGAGCAGCCGGAGCTGGTGTGCCTCGGGCTTGGCGAGCAGGACCTCGATCGCGTCGTGGACGCGCTGCCGTTCCGCCGGGTCGCCGGACGCGTGGGCCAGCGCGGTGACCGAAGCCAGCGCGGCGGCCGCCTTGATGCCGTCGGCTCGGGCGGCGAAGACGATGCTCAGCCGCTGACGGACGGCTTCGAGCCCGGAGGCGTCGAGCAGCTTCCGCCGCAGCGAGCCCGCGGTGATCTCGGGTTCCTTGCGGATCGCCTCGACGGCGTACCGGACGCCGAACAGGTCCAGCTTCTCCAGCAGCCGCAGCCGGGTGCCCGCCGCGACGTCGCATTCCCAGCTGGTGAAGATGTCCGCCGAGATCAGCATGGTCTCGAGGATGTCGTCGTCCATCTCGGCCAGCTGGCGCAGCGCTTCGGCGTCGGGGGAGGTGAAGCCGCCGGACTCGGCCGACTCCGCGATCAGCCCGATCACCGGCAGCACGTCCGCGACGCGGGGCTTCAGCGTCGAGGCCTGCTTCTCCGACAGGAGCGTGGCGGCCTTCCACACGTCGCCGCCCGAGCCTTCGACCGACTCCGGCGCGATGGTGTCCGCCTTGTTGAGCACCGCGATCGCGTTGACCGGACCCGCCTCGCGGCTCGCGGTCGCGGCGGTGAACGCGGCCAAGGCCTGCTGGTCGTCGGCGCGGACGCCCTGCGTGACCACGTAGAGCACGGCCTCGGCACCCGCGACGGCGTTGCGCGAGGTGTCGTCCAGCTCGTCGGAGCCTTCTTCCTCGTCCTCGTCCTCGTCACCGTCGGGCTTGCGGTGCTTCGCCGCGCCCAGCAGCTCCTCGGTCCGCGACACCGAAGCGGCGTCGAGCGAACCGAGGCCGGGGGTGTCGATGACGGTCATGCCCTGCAGGACCGCGTTGGTGAGGTACGCCTCGATATGCGAGACCTTGTCGATGTCGATGCCCAGTTCCGCCGGGATCATCCCGTCGGCGGAGAAGGGCAGCACCTGTTTGCGGCCGTCGTTGAAGACGATCTCGACGCGGTCGACGGTGCCGTACTGGAACCTGGTCACCAGCCGGGTGCACTCGCCGACGTCGGTCGGCGCGACCCGGCGCCCGATCAGGGCGTTGACCAGGGTGGACTTACCCGATTTGATCCGGCCGGCGACGGCGACCTGCAGCGGTCCGCCCAGCCTGCGCAGCACTTCGGCGAAGCCGGCGGCGGTCCGCGCGGACACCTGCGGTTGCAGGCGATGGCAGAGATTGGCCACCGACATCGACAGCGGACCGGCGAGCCGTCCCTGCTCCGAAGGTGACGTCACGGCGCCCTGCCCCTCCCAGTCGTCGAGCCTGCCGAGGAGAATCGTGCCATGCCGCTCATCCTCGGGTCGCACCGAAGGTGGTACCGGCGACCGACGCGCGAACGACACAGGCCGACATAGTGTTACCAGGTGCGACGGTTAAGCCTCTGGATGCGTGCCCACCCCATGGCGGGCGACAGTTCCATCGCCGTCATCCTGCTGCTGACCGACCTGCTGCTTTACGTCGCCGCCGCCGAGACGCCGGAAGTCCAGTCGATGCCGCCCTGGTACGTGGCGGTGCCGCTGGACATCGCGATGGTCGCGCCGCTGGTCTTCCGGCGGAAGGCGACGCTGTGGTCGGCGTATCTGGTGCTGCTGGTCGGCATCCCGCACGGGGCGCTGGAGCTGGGCGCGGCCAGCGCGTTCGCGGTGATGATCAGCATCTACTCGGTGCTGGTCTACGTCGGACGCAAACAGGGACTGCTGTATCTGCTGGCGACGCTGGTCACCTCGGGGCTCCAGCTGTGGGCCGACCCGCCGGAGGACGTGTGGGTGCTGGCGATCATCGGCATCTTCTCCAGCGCACTGTGCTGGACGCTCGGCGAGTTCGCCGGCGCGAGGCGCGCCTATCACGAGGAGGTGGAAGCCAGGTTGCATCTGCTTGAGACGGAACGAGACCAGGCGACCAGGATCGCCGTCGGTGAGGAACGCGGACGGATCGCCCGTGAGCTGCACGACGTCGTCGCGCACGCGGTGAGCGTGATGGTCGTGCAGGCCGACGGCGCGTCCTACGCGGTCGACGGGAATCCCGAGATGGCGAAACGGGCCTTGCAGACGATTTCGGAAACCGGTCGCGGCGCGCTCGCCGAGCTGCGACGGCTGCTGGACGTGCTCCGCAGTGACGGCGACGACGAGCCGCGGGTGCCGCAGCCGGACGCCAGCGCGCTGACCGACCTCGCGGACCGGATCCGCCAGGCCGGTGTGCCGGTGACGCTGGCGATCGGTTCCGACGCGCTGGCAGGGCTGCCCGCCGGTGTCTCGCTCGGCGTGTACCGGATCGTCCAGGAGTCGCTGACGAACACGCTGAAACACGCCGGACAGGGTGCGCAGGCGGAGGTGCTGGTGCGCCGCGAGGCCGACGTGATCGACGTCCGGATCACCGACGACGGCGCCGGCCGCGCGAAACAGCTGGTGCCCGCCGCGACGAAGACGGGGTCGCACGGCGCTCCGTCGGGGCCGCGGAGACTCACCGTCCCCGGTGGGAACGGATTGATCGGAATGAAGGAACGGGCGAACGTCTTCGGCGGCACGCTGGAGGTCGGACCCGCTCCCGGTGGAGGGTGGCAGGTGCACGCGAGGCTCCCGGTTAGGTTGGCGACGTGATACGGGTGGTGGTCGTCGACGACCAGGAATTGATGCGCGTCGGGTTCCGGATGGTCCTTGGCGCGCAGGCCGACATCGATGTCGTCGGCGAGGCGGGCGACGGGGCGCAGGCCATCCGCCTCGCCGAGGAACTGCGGCCGGACGTCGTGCTGATGGACGTCCGGATGCCGGTGCTGGACGGGGTCGAGGCGACGAAACGGATCGTCGAGGCCGGGACGGCGCGGGTGCTCGTGATGACGACGTTCGACCTGGACGAGTACGTCTATTCGGCGTTGCAGGGCGGCGCGAGCGGGTTCCTGCTGAAGGACACCCAGCCGGATCACCTGGTGTCCGCGCTGCGAGCGGTCGCTTCGGGCGACGCCGTGGTCTCGCCTTCGGTGACCAGGCGGCTGCTCGACCGCTTTGTCGGCGGCGGCGGGAAGCCGATGCGGGACGCGGCCGAACTCGACGTCCTCACCGAACGCGAGCGCGAGGTGCTCGTGCTGATCGCGAAGGGCCTCTCGAACCTGGAGATCGCCGAGACGCTGTTCCTGTCCGAGGCGACGGTGAAAACGCACGTCGGGCGGATCCTGTCGAAGCTCGACCTGCGCGACCGGGTGCAGGCCGTGGTGCTCGCCTACGAAACCGGGCTGGCGCGCCCCGGGGTCACCTGAGGCCGGATCGACGCAAGTAGGTGACTACTTGCGGAGATCGCGCCGGAAAAGTGGTCATTCGGTGAGCACTTTGCGGTGGATCCTTGTCTCCAGAACCACTTGATGGAGGAGAAGGAAATGCTGCGAGGTCTCACCACCACCACGTTCTACGCCGACGACATGGCCGCCGCGATCGAGTGGTACTCCGATCTCTTCGGGATCGAGCCGTACTTCGTCCGCAACGGTCCCGACGGCGCGCCGGCCTACGTCGAGTTCCGGATCGGCGACTACCAGCACGAGTTCGGCCTGGTCCGCGGCGACTTCCGGCCGTCGATGGCCCAGCCCGGCCCCGGTGGCGCCATCGTGAACTGGGCCGTCGACAACGTCGAGGACGCCTTCGCGAAGCTGCTCGCGAAGGGCGCGAAGGAGTACGAGCCGATCATCGAGCGCGGGCCGGGCTTTGTGACCGCGGCCGTCGTCGACCCGTTCGGCAATGTCCTCGGCGTCATGTTCAACCAGCACTACCTGGACGTGTTGGCCGGGAACGTGGCGCGTCCGTGAAGGCCTGGTTCCGGACGGTCGACGGTAGCCGGACGTGCCCGAGAGTCCACAAGGGACACTTTCGGGGGATGGGGGTGGTGGCGGGGTGAGGCGCACCGGTCGTGAGTGGCGATTCGTGTTCTAACCCGAATCGCCACTCACGACCCCGCAACACCGCGCAAACTGCCCAATCGGGCACGATCACTTCCTCAAGCGTCCCTTGTGGACACTTGAGGGCGCGGCCGACCTCGAATCAGCGGTACAGGGCGTGGTCCGCCGTCTCGGCATCCTCGCCCGCGTCCCGGACTTCGGCCATCCACTTGCCGAAGTCGGGGCGTGAGCCATCGACGTCGATCAGGCCGTACTCGTTCATCAACGTCCACGAGGCCAGCGTTTTGCCCGCGAACCGCTCGACCTCCGGGTCGGTCGCCAGCTTCGCGACACCCCGCCCGAGCAGCGCCGGGGTCTCCGAGATGGCGAAGTCGACCGGAGCGGACTTGCCGACCGCGTCCCGCCACGTCTCCTCGGTGACCCCGAAGTGGTCGAGCATGGCTTCCGAACGCAGGAAGCCCGGCGTGACGGTCATGCCGACACAGCCGTACTTCTTCAGTTCGGCGCCGAGCGCCCTGCCGATCGCGCGGATGCCGCATTTCGCGAGGAAGTACGGGATCCCCGCGCCGACGTACTCGTCGTGGTCGCCGTCGGTGACCTCGATGACGAGACCGCCTTCCCGCCGCACGACCAGCGGGAGAAGCCGGTGCAGCGCGATCAGGTGCGTGTCGATCGCGTTGTGCACCAGCGTGAGCGCGTCGTCGAGGCTGGAGTCCCAGTACGCCCCCTCGAAGTCCGCGTACTGGTCGCCGCCCCAGACGTCGTCGACCAGTACGTCGATCCGGCCGTCCACTTCGGACTCGATCCGCGCTCGCAAGGCGTCCACATCGGACACTTTGGTGAAGTCGGTCCGGACGGCGATCCCCCGGCCGCCCGCCGCGTCCACGAGCTCCGCGGTGTCTTCGATCGTCTCCGACCGCTTCATCGGCGACTGGTGCTCGCGCGTCGTACGGCCGGTGACGAACACCGTCCAGCCGAGCCTGCCGAGCTCCACCGCGATCGCGCGGCCACATCCCCTGGTCGCCCCCGCGACCACGGCCACTTTCCGGTCCATTCAGGACACTCCTTTCCACGCGGTCAGCACCGCGTCCACGTCTTGCCCCATCCGGTCGACGAATCGGCCCTTCGGCCGGATCGACCAGTCCAGCGCGGCCCCGTTCGCCACCCCCAGCAGCACCCGCGCCGCACTGACGACCCCGGGCGCGCCCGGCAGGTCCTGTGCCGCGACGCGCGTCAGCCGCCGCAATTCCGCCTCCACGGCGGTGAAATGTTCACCCAGCAGGGCGCGGAGTTCCGGATCCCCGATGTCCACCCCCAGCTGCCCGAGATGGTTCGCCGCCGTCGCCGGGGTGCCCAACCCCTCGTAGACCACGACGATCGCCGCCCGCAGCGCCTCGACGGGATCGGCGAGCTCGCCGCACTCCCGCATCCGCCCTACGACCGACCGCGTGTTCAACCGGCTCAATGCCTGCAAGAGGCCGTTCTTCGAACCGAATCGCTGGGCGACGGTGCCGACCGCGACCCCGGCTTCGGCCGCCACCTGGGCGAGCGTGAAACCCGGGCCCACCATGCCGATCACGGTCTCCGCCGCGGTCAGCAGTCGTTCGTCGGTGATGGTGCGAGGCCTCGCCATGCGATTATTGAACCACGGTTCATTAACCCTGGCGAATCAGGGTCGTTCTCAGGGGTATCACCGATCGCGTACGCCGCCCGGAGACGGCAAGCTACGTCTCAGGTCGGGTATCAGGTTGGCACCTCAGGATGACGCGCTCGACCACCCACATGGACGACGATTGTTCTCGCAGTCGCCGAGGGGAGCAGACATGATCGAGGCAGTGGGCCTCACCAAGCGGTACGGCAGGACACTGGCGGTGAACGACCTGTCCTTTTCCGTCGCGGGCGGGGAGGTCACCGGATTCCTCGGCCCCAACGGGGCGGGGAAGTCGACGACCATGCGGATGATCCTCGGCCTGGACAATCCGACCGCGGGCCAGGTGCGCATCGGGGGCAAGCTGTACCGCGAGCTGAAGGAACCGCTGCGGACGGTCGGCGCGCTGCTGGACGCCAAGTGGGTGCACCCCAACCGGTCGGCGCGAGCGCATCTGCGGTGGATGGCGAAGTCCAACAAGATCGCGGAGAGCCGGGTCGACGAGGTGCTCGAGACCGTCGGGCTCACCAGCGTCGCCGGAAAGCGCGCCGGTGGTTTCTCCCTCGGCATGTCGCAGCGGCTGGGGATCGCGGCGGCACTGCTTGGCGACCCGGAGGTCCTCCTCTTCGACGAGCCCGTGAACGGCCTCGACCCCGAGGGCATCCTCTGGATCCGGAAGTTCATGCACCGGCTCGCCGACGAAGGCCGCACGGTATTCGTTTCCTCGCACCTGCTTTCGGAGATGGCGCTGACCGCGAGCCACCTGGTCGTGATCGGCAAGGGGCAGCTGATCTCCCAGTCCTCCACCGAGGACTTCGTCTCGCGGGCCGCCGAGAACACGGTCAAGGTCCGCTCGCCTCAGCTGCCCGCCCTGCGCGCCGCGCTGACTCAGGCGAGCGCACAGGTCACCGACGCCGACCGATCGCTCGTCGTGTCCGGTTTGGACAGTGACAAGATCGGCGAGATCGCCGCGGCCAACCAGATCGTGCTGCACGAGCTCAGCCCGCAGACCGGCTCCCTGGAGCAGGCCTTCATGCAGATCACCGGCGATTCGGTCGAGTACCACACGGGTCTCAGGGACGACACTGCCGAAGCCGCGTTCTCCGCCGCCCAGTAGCCGCTCACCTTCCGAGGAAAGAAAAGCCATGACTCTGCTCGCCGTGGAACGCATCAAGCTGTTCACCACACGCTCACCCTGGTGGTGCGCGCTGGCCGCACTCGCTGTCGTGATCGGTTTCGCCGCCATCGTCTCCGGTGCCGCACCCGAAGGGGAACTCACCGACGTCAGCCTGACCCAGTTCGGTTACGGCTTCGGCATGGCCGTGATCATGGTGCTCGCCGCGCTTTCGGTGACCACCGAATACCGCTTCAGCACCATCCGGACCACCTTCCAGGCCGTGCCGAATCGCACCGCGGCGCTGCTGGCCAAGACCGGCGTGGTCGCGACCCTGTCGCTCGTGATCGGCGAAGTCGCCGCGTTCGGCGCCTGGGGCCTCGCTTCGGTCATGCGGCCGGAAGACCTCGCACTGAACACCGCCGCGGAGTGGACCAGTGTCGCCGGGGTGGGCGTGGTGTTCGCACTCGCCTCGGTGATCGCGATCGCCATCGGCATCCTGATCCGGCACAGTGCCGGCGCCATCTCGCTCGTGCTGATCTACGCCCTCGCGGTGGAGAACCTGATCCAGCTCATCCCGAAGATCGGCAAGGACATCTACGACTGGATGCCGTTCCACGTCGCCGACAGGTTCCTCGGCGGTTCGGGCCCCGCCGCGGCGAACGCACCGTTGAGCCAGGCCGGTTCGCTGGCCTACTTCGCGGGCTTCGCGCTGGTGCTGCTGGTCATCTCGCTGGTCGTCGCGAACAAACGCGACGCGTAAGGACTTCCACAGGGGAAAGCCGGACGCCTCACTCGGGGGAGCGAGACGTCCGGCCGGGGAGAAAAAGGGGAACAAGGACCGGGCCGCCTAATCGGGGGGCAGCCCGGTCCTTTCCCGCGTAATGTCGGAATCCACCGGAGGGAGGGCTGATGATCGAGGCCACCGGACTCACGAAACGCTACGGCGACAAGCTCGCCGTCGACGACCTTTCCTTCACCGCCGAAGCGGGGCGCGTGACGGGATTCCTCGGCCCCAACGGGGCGGGGAAGTCCACCACCATGCGGATGATGCTCGGGCTCGACAACCCGACGTCGGGCACGGTGACGATCGACGGCAAGGCCTACCGCGAACTGCGTGATCCACTTCGGACGGTCGGCGGCATGATCGACGCCACCTGGCGGCATCCCGGCCGCACCGCGCGCGAGCACCTCCGGTGGATCGCCGCGACCAACGGCCTGCCCGACAAGCGCGTCGACGAGGTGCTCCGGCTGGTCGGGCTGGAATCGGTCGCCCGCAAACGGGCCGGGCAGTTCTCGCTCGGGATGTCGCAACGGCTCGGGATCGCCACGGCGTTGCTGGGCGACCCTCGCGTGCTGCTGTTCGACGAGCCGGTCAACGGGCTCGACCCCGAGGGCATCGTGTGGATCCGGAAGCTGATGCACGCGCTCGCCGCCGAGGGCCGCACCGTGTTCGTGTCCAGCCATCTGCTGCCGGAGATGGCGCAGACCGCGCAGGACCTCGTCGTGATCGGCCGCGGAAAGCTGATCTACCAGGGCACGATGGAGGACTTCATCGGCCGCGCGAAGGGCCTCGGCGTCCGGGTCCGCAGCCCGCATCTACCCGAACTGCGGACGGCGCTGACCGAGAAGGGCGCCGGATTCCGCGAGGAGGACGGCGCGCTCATCGTGTCCGAAATGGACAGCGACGACATCGGCGAACTCGCGTTCGCCGCCGGCGCGACCCTCCACGAGCTGAAGCCGCTCACCGGCTCGCTCGAACAGGCGTACATGCAGCTCACCGCCGGAGCCGTCGAATACGGCACCGGCCCGGTTCCGGAGGTCGTCCGATGACCGCGGCGAACATGCTCCGCGCGGAGCGGATCAAACTGCTGAGCACCCGCGCGCCCTGGTGGTGCGCGGGTATCGCGGTCGTGGTCGCGCTCGCCTACACCGCGCTCTTCTTCGGCTTCGTGCCGCTCGAAGGCCAGACGGGCGTCAACTCGACCCAGGTCGCCAGCGCGCTCGGCCGCACCGTGGTGCTGGTCCTCGCCATCCTCGCGGCGGCGACGGAGTTCAACTGGGGCACGATGAAGCTCACCTTCCAGGCGGTGCCCTCGCGGGTGCCCGCGCTGCTGGCGAAGGGCGCCGTCGTCGGGGTGTTCTCGGGGCTGATCGGGCTGCTGGTGGGCTTCGGCTCGTGGGCGGTCGCGTATCTGATCGAACCGGCCGCCGACCTGGGCATCGCCTCGGGAGCCGACTGGCGCGCGGTGGCGGGCCAGGGCCTGACCTTCCTCCTGACCGGGCTGCTCGGCGTCGGTCTCGGGCTGCTGTTCCGCAACCCCGCGTTCGCCCTCGGGTTCGCGCTGGCCTGGACGCAGTTGCTCGAGGGCCTCGTCGTGCTGATTCCGAAAGTGGGCGGCGACATCTACCAGTGGATGCCGTTCTTCGCGGCGAATCAGTTTTCCGGACCGGATCTCACGGTGGCGATGTTGAAACTCGAACCGCCGTTGGGGCCGTGGGGATATTTGGCTTATTTCGGCGGCATCTGCGTGATTGTGTATACGGCCGGGCTGATGATCACCCATCGACGGGACGCGTGAGCTTTTACCGCCTCCAAAGGAGTTAAGTCCACGTTAAGAAGCTGTGGCTTCTCTCACAGGAAGCGGACATACTGTTCCCCACCGGGCGATGCTCGGGAGTGAGCCTATTTCGGCTCGTCGGCCCCGGAGGTGATCCTTGACGGTGGATTCCGGTCAGGGAGTGGAACGCAAGATCCCGCAAGCCCGCACGGAAAGTATGCAGCCCCGGCTCGAGCCCATGCTCGACCTGGAATGGTCACAGGCGATCGAACTGCCCCGCACGGTCGCGTCCGCGACGCGGCCATCCGATATCCGCCGCGCGTGGGTGCACCGCGCACCCGAAGATCTCGTTGTCGCGCTGTACCGCGCGTCCAGTGGAATGCACGGCGAAATTCCCGCGCCGTGGTGGCTCCGCGCCGTCGTGGACGGCAGGCTCGAATCGCGAGAACTCGGTTTCCGCATCGAAGATCGCATCGCGGGCTTGCTCGGCAGGCGTCCAGGTTGGGAATTCGTCCCGTGGGCCGCGGACGGAGAATCCGGTTACTGGGAGTTCATGCCTTCCGAACGCGGAGCGTCCGGACATTCGATCCCGACCACCGTGCTGAACACCAGCCGTCACGACGGCTGGATCGACGTCCTCCCCGCCCATTCCAGTACGACGCCGTCGCCGATCCCGGTCGCCGGATTCGCGGGCCTGCGCTCGCGACTGGGGGAGTTCGAAGCGGTCCGGTAACCCCCACGTTTAATGGGTGGGTGGAAAACGAGGACCAGCCACGGATGCGCAGCGTGGTCAGTTATGTCAACCGCGGCGGCCGGATGACCGTCGGGCAGCAGCGAGCCTGGGACGAACTCTGGCCGTCGCTCGGCCGCACCGTCGGCGAACTGCCCGAGGGCCAGGTGGACTTCGAGGAGTGGTTCGGCAGGCGGGCCCCGGTCATGGTGGAGATCGGTTCGGGCATGGGCGAGACCACGTCCCAGCTCGCGGCCGCCGCCCCGGAGCTCAACTACGTCGCGGTCGAGGTGTACGAACCGGGCCTCGGCCAGCTGATGTTACGTGCCGAGAAGCTCGGGGTGAAGAACCTGCGGCTGATGCACGGTGACGCCGTCGTGCTGCTGACCTCGCACGTCGAACCGGGCTCGCTGTCCGGGGTCCGGCTGTTCTTCCCGGACCCGTGGCCGAAGAAGCGGCACCACAAGCGGCGGATCGTGCAGCCGGAGTTCGTGTCGCTGGTCGCCTCACGGCTCGCGCCGGGCGGGACCTTCCACATGGCGACCGACTGGGAGAACTACGCCGAACAGATGATGGAGGTCTGCTCGGCCGAGCCGCTCCTGCGCAACCGTCACGCCGGCGAGCCCGGTGGCTGGGCGCCGCGTCCGGAGTGGCGGCCGGTCACGAAGTTCGAGAACCGCGCCGACGTCGAAGGCCGGATCTCGCACGACCTGAGCTTCGAGCGGGTCTAGCCCGACAGAAAGGGCCGGTCAGGACGTCCCCACGTCCCTGACCGGCCCTTTCTCACACCCCGCACCTCGGGATACCCCCTGCGTATCCCCGGTGCCCGTTCATCCCTCCCCCGACAGAGGGACGACCGGGCACCCGGCCCGTGGGTGGATCACCACCGACTCCACCCACGAGACCTGCCCGCCCGGATGCCATGACGCCATTCGGGCGAACTTTTCTCACTCGTCGGCCAGTGGCTCCGACTGCACCCGCTTGAGCGCCGGGGTCGAGACGGATGCCCCGAGCAACGCCACCCCGATTCCCAGCACCACGGGTGCCAGCAGCCAGGGGCTCAGCACGACCGCGTCCTTCTCGACCATGCTGTAGAGCCCCATGCCGACTCCGATCCCGACCACACCCGCGCCGATGGTGGCCACCATCGCGGGCAGGGCCGCTTCCATCCGCAGCGCCCTCGCCAGCACCCGGACCGGTGTCCCGGCCGCGATGAGTGCCCCGAAGGTGCGGCGGCGGTCCATCACCGAACCCGCGGTCGCCACGGCCGCGCTGCATCCGGCGAGCACGCCGGCGGCGATCAGGCCGATCACGGTGACCCGGCGCAGGTCGCCGAGTTCCTGCTGCTGGCCGATCAGGTGCAGGCCGCGGCTACCGACCTCCTGGCCGGGGGCCGCGCCGACCAGCGCGGTCCGGACGACCTCGGCGTTCGCCGGGGTGGTCGGCACGACCACGTTGACGTATTTCGGCTCGACACCCGCGGGCAGGAGAGCCGGGTCGAGCACGATCGTGCTGGACGTGTCCTCGTCGCCGTTCGGGAAGAGCTGCACCGGTACCTTCGGATCCAGCGCCGTGCCCGCCTTGTCGTACTCCGACGTCACGCGGTACACCGCCGGGTCGATCTTCTGCCTGCTGTAGATCGCGGGGCCCTGCGCGCAGGAGCCGCCGATGTTCACCCGCAGCAGTTTCGTGGCGTCCTCGCAGGTCATCACGAACGCCCGGTTCAACGTCTGTGAGCGGGTCCCCGTCTCGCCGGTGGCCAGGTAGACCTCACCGACCGCGATGGCCTTGTCGGTGATCCCGTTGCGGGCGAGGGAGGCGTTGGTCTGCTCGACGGCCTGCCCCGCGTGGGCCGCGTCCGACTCGGCGTAGAGGACGTTGTCCTTGAAGGTCCGGCCGCCACCCGCCATCGACTCGAACGAGGGCAGCAGGGTGAGCGCCATGGAGCCGGTGAAGACAGCGAGCACGACACCGGCGGTGGCGCGGTAGGCGCTCTTCGGGTCGTCGCGGAGCCTGCGCCCGGCCAGCAGCGACGCCGGTTTGCGCCAGATCCGGACGAACGTGCCGCCGACCGCCGAGGTGACCCACGGTCCGACGATGGCCGCCGACCCGACCAGCAGGAACAGTCCGAGCATCACCATCGGCAAGCTGGCGTTGTCCTGGCTGACCGCGAAGAGGAAGAACGCACCGGCCACGGGCACCGCGAGCAGACGCCACCAGTGCAGCGGTTTGCGAGCGTGCGCCGAAGCAGCGAACAGCGGCGTCTTCAGCACCCGGCGGATGCCGAGGACCCCGGCGAAGACGACCAGCAGCGGAATCGCCACGGCGATCGCGATGGTCGAGCCGATCGAAAGACTGAAGTCCGACGCGAGCCACGTGCCGCCGCCCCACGGGACGAACGTCGAGAGACCTTGCAGCGCCGGTGCCACGAGGATGCCGAGCAGGGCACCGACGCTGGCGGACAACGCCGTTTCGGCGGCGACGATCTTCGTCACCTGGCCGGGGGTCGCCCCCGCCAGCCGCAACGCGGCCATCCGCAGCTCACGCCGGGCGGCGGTCAGCCGGGCCGAAGACGCGACGAGTACCAGGCTCGGCACGAGCAGGACGATGACACCGACCCAGGCGAGCAGCGCGAGCAGCGGGTCGGGCTTCGCTTCCTTGACGGGGAAGCCGTCCGCGGCCATCGCCGAGGTCGGCATCGACTCCGGGGTGTGGCCGACGACGGCGACCAGCTGCTCCGGGTACAGCAGGGAATCGGGTCCGAGCGAGTCGACGAGTTTGCCGAACCGGTCCCCGAGCTGCGCCTGCGGCGTCGACTGGATCAGTTTCCCGAGCGCCGGGGAGACGATCGCCTCGCCGGGCGCGGGCAGCCGCGGGATGCCCGGCGGCAGGCTGAGCATCGGCGACGTGCCGGTCTGGGCGATGTCGACTCGGGTGATCTCGCGGTCACCCGAGTAGTCCTTGTTCGCGGCCATCAGCAGCGGCGCCGCGCGCTGGGGCTGATCGGACTCGGAGTAGTAGCTGTGGATGTCCTGCCAGATCGCGCGCTGGGCGCGGGCCTGCGTGGCCCCCGGGAGAGAGGCGAGCAGGATCACCAGACTGGTCGCGACGGCGACCCCGACCGCGGTGAGGATGGCCGACGTGCGGGTCCGGCGGTCGACCCGAAGCACCCGCATGGCCAGCTGGAAACTGTTCATTACGCGGCCAGCCTCGTCGCGATCAGGCCGTCGCGGATGGAGACGGTGCGCGGCATGGCTTCGGCGAGCTCGCGGTCGTGGGTCACCACGATCACCGCGGCACCGCTGTCGGCGGCCGCGGCGAGCAGCGCGTCCATGGTGGCGCGGCCGGTGCGGGTGTCGAGCGCGCCGGTCGGCTCGTCGGCGAAGATCACCTTCGGCCGGTGCGTCAGCGCCCGCGCGATCGCGACACGCTGCGCCTCACCGCCGGAGAGCTCGCCGGGGCGGCGCTTCTCTTTGCCCGCGAGGCCGAGCTTCGCCAGCCATTCGCGGCCGGCCTCGATGGATTCCTTGCGCCCCTTGCCGCTCAGCAGCGAAGGCAGCGCGACGTTCTCCTCGGCGCTCAGCTCGGCGACGAGCATCCCGGACTGGAACACGAAACCGAACTCGGTGCGCCGCAGTTCGCTGCGCTTGCGTTCGTTGAGCTGGTCGACCCGCTGTCCGGCAAGGAAGATCTGCCCGGAGTCGGCGCGGAGGATCCCGGCGAGCACGTGCAGCAGCGAGGTCTTGCCGGAGCCGGAAGGCCCGACGATGGCGACCGCGTCCCCCGCCTGGATGTCGATGTCGATCCCGGCCAGCGCGTGCTGCGTGCCGTATCGCTTCACCAGTCCACGCCCGGCGAGTACCGGCTGCCCTGTCCACTGTGGATCTACCACCGCGAGTCTCCCTAGTCAGTCACTTGTGTTCGGCTTCGGGGAAGAGCTTCGCCGTGGACCACCTGTGTCCACTTCGGGCAGACGGCCAGTGCTGATCACGCCCGCATCGGCCGATCGGCCGACCCGGCTCGGGCCGGTCGGCCAAGGTGCGGACGGCGCCGGATCCTCTACCGTCACGGTGTGACAGCAGGTCCCTCCCAGAACAGGTTCTCCGCGCGGGTGAGTGCGCTCGCGCGCCGGATCGGCATGCCCGCCGTCGTCCTGCTGGCCGCGCTCGCCTTCGACCTCGTCTTCGTGACCGACGCCGCTTTCGACGACACAGGCCGCCGCGGGATCGATCTCCTGCTCTTCCCCGGCATCTTCGCGATGGTGTTCTGCGCGCTCTGGGCGCAGAAGCGGGCCGCCGTCGCCGCCATCGCGGCCTCGGTCGTGCTGGTGGCGTACACGCTGGTCGTCCGGTACTTCGACATCCCGACCTACTCGAGTGTGCTCGCCCATCTGTCCATCACCGAGGTGGTGGCGGGGGTCGAGGTCCTGTTCTACGCCGCGCGCCGGACGCGGCCCGGTGTCGCGTTCGCCGTGATCTCCGGTCTGGTGCTGGCCACGCTGACCGCGGTGTCCGGCCGCTACTACTACGGCGACAACTCGAACGGCACCATGGCGCAGGCGATGCTGTTCGGTGGCATCCTGCTGGGTTGCACGCTGGTCTTCGCGATCCCGGGACGCGACCGCACGGCGCACCCGAACCGCTACGAGAAGCTGCAGAAGCTCAACAAGCTGGTGATGGGCCAATGGCCGCTCATCGGCTTGCTTGGCATCGCGCTGATCCTGGAATTCGGCTTCACCTACGAGAGCGGGGCACACGGCTTCCCCATCGTGGTCTGCTCGATCGTGGCCGCGGTCATCGCGGTCGCCGCGCCGCGCCGACCTGCCGACGCGATGGTCGCGCTCACCGCGGTCATGCTGCTTTCCGCGCTGGTGACGCCGTTCCTCCGGCTCCGCTACGACTACCCGACACCTGGCGGAGTGCCGGGAGCACAGGTCGTCGCGGGGATGGGCCTGGTCGTCACCCTGGTCCGCGCGGTCGGGCTGAGCAAGGCTGTGCCCCGGATCGCCGGACTGTCCGTCGTGGTCGCCCTGGCCTGCGTCCTCAACGCCAGGCGGCCGACCCCCAACCTGACGACCGACCCGGACGACCTCGCCGGTTTCGCCGTCATCGCGCTGCTACTGCTCGGCATCTCGGTGGCGGTCGGCCTGGCGTTGCGGTCGCGGGATTCGGAACGCACGCAGGTCATCCAGTCGGCGATCAGCGACGCGCAGACCTCCGAGCGGATGGCGCTGGCGCGGGAACTGCACGACGTCGTCGCCCACCACGTCACCGGGATCGTCGTGCAGGCGCAGGCGGCGAAGATGATGGGTGAGAAGAATCCGCAGGTCGCGGTCGAGGCGATGGGCCGGATCGAGGACGCCGGGGTGGAGGCGCTCGCGGCGATGCGGCGGCTCGTGCGGAGCATGCGCGGCGACGCGCCTGCCGGGAGCAGCGAGTTCAGCGAACAGGCCACCACCGATCTCGCCGCCGACCTGCGGACGCTGATCGAACGGTCGAACCACGGCGTGAAGACGTCGATGAAGCTCGAACTGCCGCCGAACGTGCCGCACGAGGTCGGGCGGTCGGCGTTGCGGCTGGTGCAGGAGTCGCTGACGAATGTCGGCAAGCACGCGTCCGGCGCGAAGGAGGCGCTGGTCATCGCCGAGGTGAGCGAGAACGAACTGCACCTCCAGGTGACCGATGACGGACGCGAGCCCCACGGCCGTCCGGCCGGCGGGTCGGGCGGCTACGGTCTGATCGGCATGCGCGAACGGGTCGCCCTGCTGCACGGCCGGCTCTCCGCCGGACGGGCGCCGGGCGGCGGATGGCGCGTCGAAGCGTGGCTACCACTTGAAGGAGAAGAGTGATCCGGGTATTGATCGCCGACGACCAGGACATGGTGCGGATCGGCTTCCGGATGATCCTGGACGCACAGGACGACATCGAGGTGGTCGCCGACGTGGCGGACGGCGTCTCGGCGGTCGCGAAGGCGCGCGAGCTGCGGCCGGACGTCTGCCTGCTGGACATCCGCATGCCGGGAATCGACGGGCTCGAGGTCACCAAACAGCTGGCGGGGCCGGACGTCGCCGATCCGCTCAAGGTGGTGGTGGTCACGACGTTCGATCTCGACGAGTACGTGCACACCGCGCTGCGGAACGGCGCGAGCGGGTTCCTGCTGAAGGACGCCGGGCCCGCGCTGCTGATCGAGGCGGTGCGCGCGGCCGCGCGCGGGGACGCGCTGGTCTCGCCGCAGATCACCGTCCGGCTGCTGAAGCATTTCGACGGCGGGACGGTGAAACGCGACGTCAGCCCGCCTTCGGAACCGTTGACCGCGCGGGAGCTGGACGTGGTCAAGGCCGCCGCGAAGGGGCTGACGAACACCGAGATCGGTGCCGAGCTGTTCCTTTCGCTGTCCACGGTGAAGACACATCTGGCGTCGGTGCAGGGCAAGGTCGGCGCGCGGAACCGGGTGGAGATCGCGGCCTGGGCGTGGCGGAGCGGTGTCGTGGACTGACCTAAGCTCCTTACATGCAACGCCGTTTCCACGCTCCCGTCGTACTCCCCGCCGACCCCGGTTGCTCGTTGCTGCGTGACGCCGTGGTCGACGTGGACGAAACAGGGCGTATCACCCATGTCGGTCCCGCGTCCGGGGCTCCCGAGACGTCCGCTCCCGTGACCCGGTTGAGCGGTCTTCTCCTGCCCGGCCTGGTCAACGCACACGCGCACAGCCCGATGACGCTGCTGCGCGGGATGGGCGGCGACCTGCCGCTGCTGCGGTGGCTGACCGAGATCATCTGGCCGACCGAGGCGAAGTTGAAGCCCGCCGACATCCGCACCGGCATGATGCTGGGCTCGGTGGAAATGCTGCGGCACGGCGTCACGACCAGCGCGGAGATGTACTTCGAAGGCGAGCAGCTCGCCGACGCCGTACTCACCACCGGCGGCCGGGTGGTGCTGGGTCCGCCGATCATGGAACTGCCGGGGATGGACTGGCGCGCGATGCTGACGAGCATCGAACGCTGGATCGACACCGACGGCCTCCGGTTCGGGCCCGGCGAGCGGATCGAGGTCGGCTACGGGCCGCACTCGGCGTACATGCTGAACGCCGAAGCCCTGCGCGCGACCGCGGAATCGGCGGCCGAACGCGGCGCGCTGGTGCAGATCCACGTGGCCGAGGCGGCGCTCGAAGACGTCAAACAGCGTGAAGAGCACGGCTCGGTGCCCGCGCTGCTGGAGAAGGTCGGGATGCTGCGGGGCCGGACGCTCGCCGCGCACGCCATCCACCTGTCCGACGAGGACATCGCGCTGTTCGCCGCGCGCGGCGTCGGAATGGCGCACTGCCCCGGCTCGAACGCGAAGCTCGCTTCGGGCATCGCGCGCGTGACGGAGCTGCGGAAGGCAGGCGTCGCCGTCGGGCTCGGCACGGACGGCCCGGCGTCTAACGACGACATCGACCTGTGGGAGGAACTGCAGCTCTCGGCGATGTTCGCGCGGCTCGCGACCGGCGAATCGACCGTGCTGACCGCGGCCGACGCGTTCCTGCTCGGCACCCGCGGCGGCGCGGGCGCGCTGGGCCGGACCGACATCGGCGCGCTGGAAACCGGCCGATGGGCGGACATGGTGCACGTCGACCTCGACGACCCGGCGTTCGCGGCGGGCATCGACGTCCCGGACGAGCAGCTGCTCTCGAACCTCGTCTGGGCCGCGGGCTCGCGGCGTGTCCGCGACGTGTGGGTGGCGGGCGAGCAGGTCGTCGGCGACGGCGAATCCCTGCGCGTCGACCGCGCGAAGGTGCAGGCCGAAGTAGCGGAAACCTCGGCGCGACTGCGCTCCTAACTCACCTACGCAGCCCCCGCCCATCCCGGGGGGCGACCCCGAGGCCAGTCTATCGGGGGTTGGGGCTGGGACCTGCGTAAAAGCGCTGATCAGGGCCTGGTGTCCACAACGGTGCGAGGCTGTGGACAACTCGCCGCTGGGCCTGGGCGCCCAATGTGGCATTGGGGACGTTGAGCGACCCCAATGCCACATTGGGCGCGAACGCGGCTGGCGGTGGAACCCGAGTCCGGGGTTCCGAGTGTCTCGAATGCGACCTTGGGGAACATGCGAGCAGGGCGAAGCAAGCGCGAGCGGCTAGACCAGGCCGCGCGGCCGAAGGGTCACCTCGGTGGGGTGCGCGTCATCGGTGGCGGAGACCGCGGCGAGTACGGCGGCCGCGACGGATTCGGGGCGCAGGAAGCGTTCCGGCTCGTACGCGCGGCCCTCGTCGGCGACGATCGCCTGCTGCATTTCGGTGTCCGTGCGGCCGGGGTAGACCGACGTCACCCGCAGCGCGGACTCCTCCTCCCGCAGCGCGTCGGCGAAGGCGCGGACGGCGAACTTGCTGGCCGCGTACGGACCCCAGCCGGGGCGCGCGTTCTGCCCGGCACCCGAGTTGATCACGACGACGTGCCCCTTCGCGGCACGTAGCGCGGGCAGCAGCTGCCTGGTCAGCGTGACGACTCCCAGGACGTTGACCTCGAAGTTCGCTCGCCAGTCGGCGTCGGTCGCGGCCTCGACCGTGCCGAGCCGCGCGACGCCCGCCGAGTGCACCAGCACGTCCAACTCGCCGAATTCGGCGGTCGCCGCCTCCAGCGTCTCGACGTCGGTCAGGTCGATCGGCCACGGCCGGGCGTCGGGCAGCGTGTCCGCCAGCGTGCCGAGCGCGTCGGCGTCGCGACCACCGAGCAGCAGCCGGTGGGTCGGGGCGAGCGCGCGGGCGACCGCGGCGCCGATACCGCGGGTGGCGCCGGTGACGAGAGCCAAGGGGAGATCAGCCATACCGCCACGCTAGTGGTTCGGGTCTGAACCACTGACGCGTGTTCAGTCGCCGCACACGACGGGCGGCGTCGCCACCCGGGGGAACCGGAGGGAACCGCGCGTGAACGACCCGATGAAGTTGTCCGCGAGCCGTCCGGCCGTCAGCGGATCCCGCACCGACGCGTCGATCTCCACGATGTCCGGGCAGTCGAGCGCCGCTCGTGCGGCGGCGACGTCCTCGCCGCGGGCCGGGCCGCCCTCGGCGATCGGGAGCCGCGCCGAATTCGCCAGCTCCCACACCGGGGGCAGCCACTTCTGGTGGCCGGGCCTGCCGTTGGCGAGCGAAGTCGAATGCGCGGCGAACGGGTTGGCGAGGCCGTATCCGTCACGCAGTCGCATGTCGAGCGGGATCAGCAGGCCGAGTGCGCCCATGCTGTCCGCGGCGACGGTCACGTACGGCCGGTCCGTCGGGTACGCGTACCAGCGTCTGGTCGCGTAGTCCTGGATCAGCACCGCGGGGCCGCTCACGCCGCGGATCGCTTCCAGCGTCGACGGCATCAACGGATGGCCGGCGTAATCCTCCGCCAGGATCGGGTGCTCGTGGCCGGTCGCTCGCGACCAGAACGAGCGCTCATCCGTGACGCCGACAGCGCGCGGAGAAGCCGAGTACGACGGGCGAAGCGACCCGGCGGCCACGACCGCCCAGATCCCTACGACGGCGAGAAGCACCACGGTCACCCTCGTCACCGGCAAGGCCAGCACGGGCAACAGCAGGCAGAACAGCGCCGGGAGCAGCATGCGCCCGTGCATGAAATCCCCGCCGACCCGGATCACGTACAGCGCGAGCAGCACCGCGCCGACCACCGGGACCGCGGTGAGCACCGCGAACGTCTTGTCCACAGTGGACGCGACGGTGACCACGGCTGCGGCGAGCGCCAGCAACGGGAGCCACAGCCAGTACGGCTGGACGAGGTCGGTCAGGTACGACCAGCCGCGAGCCCAGTTCGCCTCCGACGCCTCTTTGACCAGCGCGGTGTTCGGCGTCAGCAGACCGTAGTAGCCCATCCGGAACACCTGATAGACCAACGGGAGCGCGGCCGCCACCACCAGCAGACCCAGCGCGCGACGCCGTCCCGGTCGCGCGAGCACGAACAGCGCGGCCAAGGCGACGGCGCTGAAGAGCGCGAGATCGGGCCGCACCAACGGCCCCAGCCCGGCGACCAGCGCGACCGGCCAGATGCGCAGATCGTCCATTGTGGACGTACGGCGGACGAGCAGCCACCAGGTACCGCCCAGCCACAACGTGATCAGGCCGGTCTCGAGCCCGGACGTCGCGAAGTCGCGGAACGGCGGCAACGCGCACACCACCAGCGCGCCGGCGGGCGCGAGCCCGTGGAACGCCAGCGGCTGGTAGAGCCGCCGGGCGCCGTCCAGACCGAAGAACAGCCCGGCGACCGAGAAGAGCAGCCCGGTGACCGCGGAGATCCACTCCAGCGGCACTCCCGGGATCAGCCCGAGCACGCTCAGCGCCGCTGTCCACAAAGGACTGGTGTTCGCCTCGACCCGCTCGCCGATGTTGAACACCGGCCCGTTGCCCGCCAGGATCTGGCGGACCGTCCGCAGCACGATCAGCCCGTCGTCGCTCATCCAGCGGCGGCGCCAGGCCAGATCGGCGTAGACCATCAGCACCAGGCCGAACCCGAACCACGTCCAGGTCGACGGCCGCCGGAACCAGGTGCGCGAAGGCCAGTCGGGCGTGTTCTCACCCGTCGTCGTATTCGTCTGCGTCATGGCCCCGCCCGCCTCGGTTGCGTGCGCAGGAGATCAGGTCCGCGGCCCAAGAGTCAAACCGCCCGGGCGGCGAGGCAGGACTGTGGCAGCTTCCTCCCTTCCATGGCCAGCCGCGCGGTGACCTCGAAGCCTGCCCTCCCCAACAGGTCGGCGACCTTGCCGGGCTCCAGCAGGTACGCGTCATAGGTGACCGGGTGGCCGTACGCCGTCTCCGGGCTCAGGCGCTCGTCGCCGACGTGGAACCCGAGCAGCAACCGCCCGCCCGGCGCGAGCACGCGGCGGAACTCCGCGAACACCGCCGGCAGCACCTCCGGCGGCAGATGGAAGATCGACCACCAGGCGACGAGACCGCCCAGTTCGCCGTCCGGTAGATCGAGGGCGGTCATCGAGCCGACGAAGAACCGCAGCTCAGGGTGCTGACGGCGAGCGACCTCGATCATCTTCGGCGACAAGTCGACACCGGTGACCTCGAGGCCGAGCGACGCCAGATGGGCGGTGACATGGCCAGGGCCGCAACCGACGTCGGCGACCGGGCCGCGCACCTGCTCGGCGAACGCGGCGAGCATCGCGCGACTGATCGGCTCCTGCTCGAAGAGCGGGCCGATCCGCGCCACGTAGTCCTCGGCGACGGTGTCGTAGGACTCGCGGGTGGTGGTCAGGAACGAAGGTTCGGTCACGATGGGCGACGTTAGCGGCACCCACCGACAATTCGCGCTCGTGAGCGGCGAGGGATGAGGCGACTCGCGTGATCAGACGTCGAACTCACGTGATTGGAGGCGCAACACGCGTGATTGGGCGACGATCACGCGTGATTGGAGGCGTAACTCACGTGATTGGAGGCGTAACTCGCGTGATTGGGCGGCGATCACGGGTCGAGCAGTCCGGCGTCCCTGGTCAGGTCCTCCGGCGCCGCCGGTTCGGCCACCGGTGTGCAGCCGGTCGCGGGATCCGCCGCCGAATCGGTGCCGTTGTACCGCGCCGCACCGGGCCGGGTCAGCTGACGGGAGCCGACGCCGAAGCACACCTGGTACGAGCCCGGACGCAGGCTTTCGAAGGCGTATCGCCCGTCGGGCCCGGTCAAGGTCGAGCCTGCTTCCTTGCCCGAAGCGTCCTTCAGCGTCACCTTCACGTCCGGGACACCGAGCTCGTCGCGGCTCTGGAGGCCGTCTTTGTCCTTGTCCAGCCACACGAAGTCGCCCAGTTTGCTCGTCGGCGCGGTCAACCCCGCCGCGAGCGTCAGGTCCAGGCGTTTACGAGGCCCGACCGTGGTGGTCGCCGTGCATCCGGTCGCCGGATCGGCGTCCGAGTCCTTCGCGTCGTCGCCCGCGTCCTTCGCCGTGTACGTGAAGGGAAGCCCGCTGATGTCGAAGCAGACCTGGTAGATGCCGTCTTTCAGCTTGGTGAAGCGGTACTTGCCGCCGGCGTCCGTCGTGAGGGTGCCGAGCGCAGTGCCTGACGCGTCCTTCAAAGTCACCTTCACGCCCTGAACGCCCGGTTCCCCGGAGTCCTGCAGCCCGTTGCGGTCGAGGTCGTTCCAGACGAACTCGCCGATCTCGTCGATGGCGGGCGGCGGGGTGACCTTGATGGTCGTGGTCGCGGTCTTCTTCGGCACCGTGCCGCTGGAGACGGTCACGGTGCTGACGTGGCCGTTGTCCGCTTCGGTGACGTTCTTGTGGTCGCAGGTGACGGTCGCGGACTTGCCGCCTTCGAGGGTCGCGATCGGGGCGGGTTTCACGTCGCAATACGGGTCTTCGACCTTGATGTCGGTCAGCGTCGTGGTGCCGTCGTTGGTGACCGTGAACCGGTAGTTCGCGGTGGTGCCCGCCTCCAGGGTGGCCGTGGCGCCCCAGGCCCCGCTCGCCGGATCCCGCACCTCGGCCTTGGCCGAGAACGAGGCGACCTGCAGGTGGACGCAGTCCCACATGACCCAGTTGCGGTCGGTGGCGGCGAAGAACTTCACCGAATTCGCCGACGGCGGGGCGGTCGACGGCGGGAAGTCCTGCCGGGCCAGTTCGCCGTCGGTTTCGACGGCGTGCACGACCTTGAGCTTGTTCTCCAGGACGACCTTGCCGGAGCCGTCGTAGAACCGCAGCCCCGTCTCCTGGACGGCGTCCGCGCGCCGGAGGTTGCCGTCGTTCGTGCCGGTCCAGTCGGTCAGCGTGTAGACGGCGCCAGGCACGAACTTCATCGCCGCGTAAGCGGTGCTGATCATCTTGTCCGGCGTCGAGATCAGGGCGTATTTGCCGCCGTCGGACTGGTAGCCGCCGGCCGTCGACAGCCGAGGCTGCTTGCTCCTCGGCGTTCCGTTGGGCACCGGGGCGGCCGGGTTGAACGTGTACCCGGCGGGCGGGCTGCCCTGTTCCACGCTCGGATTCGGCGCGGCGCCGCCGGTGCAGCCGGACGGAACGGTCGCGGCCTGCGCGGACACGGGAACGATGCCCGCCACGAGTGCACCTGCCGCCATGAACACCAGTGCCCTTTTCACAGGGCTGAAGCTAATGAGCGCGACACCGTTCCGTCATCACCGAACGGTGTCGTCCGGCGCCCCGATCAGGCAGAAGAGTCTCGCCGAGAGTGATCGGGGCGCCGGAGGCACTACTTGACGCCGATGCGGCCGACCTGGCCCCAGCGGCCCTTCTTCCACACCGACACGATCGACGGCCGCGGCTGCGTCGTGCCGCCGTCCGGCCAGTGCGACGTCGGGTTCGCGGAGCTGGCCGCGTCCTCACCGGGGTGCTGCACGGCGACGAGCACCAGGTGGTCGGTCACCACCGGGCCACAGCATTCCGCGCCGACCGGGACCGACAGGAACTGCTTGACGTGCCCGCGTTCCGGACCGTCGACCGGCACCGAGAACAGGCCGTCGTGGGCGCCGAGCGCGTTGCCGTCGGTGGAGATCCACAGGTTCCCGTGCCGGTCGAACGCGACGTTGTCCGGGCAGGAGATCGGGCTGACCTGCTCCTTCGGGAAGCCGCCGAAGTAGGTGTCCGCCGTCTTCGGGTCACCGCAGACGAGCAGCAACCGCCAGGAGAACTTCGTGGCCGCGGCGTCGCCGCCGTTCTCCTCCCATTCGAGGACGTGCCCGTTGCGGTTGTTCGGCCGCGGGTTCGCCTCGTCGACGTTGGCCTTGCCGGCGGGGCCACGCTGGCTGTTGTTGGTCAGCGCCGCGTAGATCCGGCCGTTGACCGGGTTCGCCTCGATGTCCTCCGGCCGGTCCATCTTGGTCGGCTGGACCTTGTCCGCGGCCTCGCGGGTGAACACGTAGACCTCTTCGGCGGTGAAACCGTCCACAAAGGACTTGTTGCCCGCGGCCAGCGGGATCCACTCGCCGACGCCGTCGAATTCGCCGTCACCGGGCAGCTTTCCGGTGCCGTCGATCTCGGCGGCCGGGCTGTCGCCGGTGAACCGGCCGACGTAGAGCGTGCCGTCGTCGAGCAGCGCGGAGTTGTGGCGACGCGCGTGCGCGCTCTTACCCGGCTTGTACTTGCCCTTGGAGACGAACTTGTAGATGTACTCGAAGCGCTCGTCGTCACCGGAGTAGACGGCGACACGGCCGTCCTTGGTGATCTTGATGTTCGCGGCCTCGTGCTTGAACCGGCCGAGCGCGGTGTGCTTGATCGGCGTCGAGTTCGGGTCGTTCGGGTCGATTTCGACGACCCAGCCGAACCGGTTGGCCTCGTTGGGCTCCTGCGCGAGGTCCCAGCGCTTGTCGAACCGCTCCCACCTGCGGGTGCTTTCGGTGCCGGAGAAGCCGTATCGCTTCAGGCGTGCCGCCGCGACCGGGTCGGTGACCTTGGCCGCGTTGGCGAAGTACTGGTTGACGTTCTCCTCACCGGAAAGCACGGTGCCCCAAGGGGTCACGCCGCCGGCGCAGTTGTTCTGCGTGCCGAAGACCTTGCGGCCGGTCGGGTCCGCGGAGGTCTTGAGGTACTTCGAACCGGCGGCCGGGCCACGCACCTCGAAGGCGGTGTTCAGCGTGATGCGGCGGTTGAACGGGCTCGGCGTCACGCGCAGCGCGCCACCGATCGGGTCGCGGAAGGCCTGGACGACCGAAAGGCCGTGCGCGGCCCACGCGATCTTGACCTGCTCCTCGGTCGGGTTCTTCGGGTCGTACTGGTCGGCCGGGAACATGTGGACCTCGGTGGTGTACTCGTGGTTCACCACCATGAGGTTGCGGATGCCCAGCGGATCCTGCGGGATCAGGCCGACGAAGTCGCAGTTGTAGCCGAACTGCTTCGCCTGCGCGGCCGCGGTCTGCTTGTGGAAATCGAACTTCGGCGCGCCCCACTCGACGGCGTCGCCCCAGCGGATGACGACGCGCTGCTCGTAACCCTCGGGGATGGTGATCGCGTCGAGCGTGTTCGGCGGCACCGCTTCGAAGTCGGTGCCGGGCACCGGACGCCCGGGGCGGCCCGGCTTGCCGTGTCCCGCGGCGGAAACGCCGTCCGGGGTTTCGGCGGCGGCCGTGCCGGACAGCGCGGCGAAGCCACCGGCGGCCGCGGCCATCACGGCACCGGCCTTCAGCGCGCCACGACGGGACAGCATGTTCTTGACGACGTCGCCGAAGTATTCGTTGTCCGACGTGTTGGGCTCGGGGTGGGCGCACGCGTTGCCGCAGCGGTACTCGCAGGTGACCGCGGAGCGGCCACCGGGGTGGGAGGTGATCAACGGCAGCAGCCGCTGAGGCTCGAAGGACACAGGGCCTCCATGGTCGCGGTGGGTACACGTAGTCCAGTCGGGGGAACGTCGTGACGGTAAGCGACCAAAGAGATCCGGCACTGGCCAGAAGATGAACAGCGCGCGAACGAGCGATGGCGCGCTGCCGGAGTGGCAGCGCGCCATCGACCAAAAGCACTGCTAGATCGTTGCTTTTCGACTAGGAACCGATGTCGGACAGGCCATGCCTGCCGGGTTTCCAGACCGCCACCACCGAGGGACGCGGCTGGGTTTCCCCGCCGTCCGGCCAATGGGAGGCCGGTTTGTCGGCGTTCGCGCCGTCGACTTCACCCGGATGCTGGACACAGACCGTGACGATCTTCCGCTCGACGATCGGCCCGCAGGTCTCCGCGCCGCGGGGCACGGTGAGGAACAGCTTCAGCTCCCCGCGGTTGCGGCCTTCCAGCGGCACCGAGTAGAGGCCGTCGTTGATGCCGAGCGCGCCCGCCGAGTCGGTGGAGATCCACAGGTTGCCGTGGTCGTCGAAGGCCACGTTGTCCGGGCTGGAGATCGGCGAGACCTGGTCCTTGGGGAAACCGGCGAAGTAGGTGTCCGGCGACGCGGGATCGCCGCACACCAGGAACAGCCGCCAGCTGAACGTCAGCGCGAGCGCGTCGCCGCGCCGTTCCTCGAACTCCAGCACCTGACCGTGCTTGTTGTTCAGCCGCGGGTTGGGCTCGGTGGCACCTTCCTTGCCGGGGTTGCCTCGTTCGACGTTGTTGCTGAGCGCGCAGTAGATGCGGCCGGTGCGCGGATGCGCCTGGATGTCCTCCGGGCGGTCCATCTTGGTGGCGCCCACCTTGTCGGCCGCCTCGCGGGTGAAGACGTACACCTCTTCGGCGGTCATTCCGTCCACAAAGGACTTATTGCCGGAAGCCAGCGGGATCCACTCGCCGCTGCCGTCGAATTCGCCGTCACTGGGCAGTTTCCCGGTTCCGTCGATCTCGGCGACCGGGCTGTCGCCGGTGAACCGGCCGACGTAGAGCGTGCCGTCGTCGAGCAGCGTCATGTTGTGCCGCCGGGCGTGCGCGCTGTCGCCCGGCTTCATGCGGCCCTTCGAGATGAACTTGTAGATGTACTCGAAGCGCTCGTCGTCACCGGAGTAGGCGACCACCCGGCCGTCCTTGGCGACGCGGATGTTCGCCGTCTCGTGTTTGAACCGGCCCAGATGCGTGTGCTTGACCGGGGTGCTGTCCGGATCGTTCGGGTCCAGTTCGATCACCCAGCCGAAGCGGTGGGCCTCGTTCGGCTCCCTGGCGATGTCCCAGCGCGCGTCGAACCGCTCCCACTTGCGGGTGGTCGCGGTGCCCTTGATGCCGTAGCGCGCGTATCGCTTGCGCTTCACGGGGTCGGCCACCGTGTCCGCGTTGCCGAAGTACTGGTTGATGTTCTCCTCGCCCGACAGGATCGTGCCCCAGGGCGTGACGCCGCCCGCGCAGTTGTTCATCGTGCCGAGCACGACAGTTCCGGTGGGGTCGGCGGCGGTCTTGAGCAGGTCGCTGCCCGCCGCCGGACCCGTCACCTTGAACGGCGTGTGCAGCGTGATCCGCCGGTTGTAGCGGGACATCCTTGGCCGCAGATGCCCGGTGTCGCGTCCGCGCGACACCTGGACGACGGTCAGCCCGTGGGCGGCCCAGGCGATCTTGACCTGTTCCTCGGTCGGGTTGTCCCGGTCGTAACCGCGGAACATGAACTCTTCCGACGTGTACTCGTGGTTCGTGACCAGCAGCGAGGAGAGCCCCCAGTGGTCGAGCGGCAGCAGCGCGGCGAAGTCGCAGTTGTAGCCGAACTGCTTCGCCTGCGCTTCGGCGGTCTGGTGGTCGAAGTCGAACTCGGGCGCGCCGGGCAGCACCGCGTCACCCCAGCGGATCACGATGCCCTGCTCGTAGCCCTCTGGCACGACAACGGCGTCGAGCGTGTTCGGGCTGACCCGCTTGTAGTCGGTGCCGGGTGGTGGTTTCGGACGCCCCTCGGGAGCGGCCGACGCGGGCGCGGCGAGCGCGAGCGGCGTACCGGCGGCCAGTGCGACGACGGCGGTCGCCTTCAACGCGCCGCGGCGGCTCACCGCGCCGAGCACGTCGGCGAAGGTGGGGTTGTCCGAAGTGTTCGGCGCGTCGTGGAAGCACGCGTCGCCACAGCGGTAGGTACAGGTCACTGACGCCCGGCTTGGTGAGTGGCCGGCCAGCAACGGAAGGAACTTCACTCGGACCTCCGGTCAGGCAGTTCGGGAGGTCGACGCTAAGGCACCGGACCGACGAGAGGAAACCCCTCGTTGGTCCGGCGTTCACCTTTTGTTCCGATTCACATCTCTTCGCCCACGAGGACCGCTTCGGCCGGGATCGTGTGCGGATCGGCGGTCTTCTCGCGGATCGTCAGCAGGGCACCGGCGAGCACGCACAGGATCGCGGCGATGACGAACGGCGCCTGCTTCGCGCCGAACCACTCGGCCAGGTGACCGACGACGGTCGCGGCGACCGCGCCACCGAGCCAGCGGCAGAAGTTGTAGCCCGCGCTCGCGACCGGACGCGGGGCGCCGCTGATCGACATGGCCGTGCCGGTGAAGAGCGTGTTGAGCAGACCGGACACCAGCCCCGACAGGATGATGCCGACCACCAGCACCGGCTTGCTCGGGATCGCCATGATCAGCAGCAGCACGGCGTAGCCGAAGACGGCGACCACGGTCGCGTGCCGCTCACCGAGCTTCGCGGCGAGCTTCGGCGCCAGCACCACCCCCGCGACGGCGACCGAAAGGCCCCAGCCGCAGAAGATCAGGCCGACGGCGACGGCACTCCACTCCAGCACGAACGGCGACCAGGCCAGCACCACGAAGAACGCGGCGGTGTAGAGCGCGGAACCGATCGAGGTACGCAGCAGGCCGCCGTGCTTCAGCGCGCGGAACGGGTCGAGCAGGCGGATCTTGGGCCGCTGCTCCTTCGCGTCGGCGGTCAGGAAGATCGAGCACAGCACGAGACCGCACAGCATCAGCAGCGAAGTACCGAAGAACGGGCCGCGCCACGAGATGCTGCCGAGCAGGGCGCCCAGCAGCGGACCGACCGCGAGGCCGACACCGAGCGCGGCTTCGTACAGCAGGATCGCGCCCGCCTGGCCGCCGGTCGCGGCGCCGACGATGACCGAAAGCGCGGTCGCGATGAAGAAGGCGTTGCCGAGTCCCCAGACCGCGCGCAGCCCGATGAGCTGCTCGATCGACCCGGACGCGGCGCACAGCGCGGTGGCGACGACGACCAGCGTCAGCCCGACGATCACGGTCCGCTTGGCCCCGAACCGGGCACTCATCGCGCCGGTCACCAGCATGGCGACCGCCTGGACGCCGAGGTAGCTGGAGAACAGCAGCGTCACTTCGGACGGCGTCGCCTTCAGGCCCTCCGCGATCGACAGCAGGATCGGGTCGACGAGCCCGATGCCCATGAACGCGATGACCGCGGCGAACGCGGTGATCCATACCTGTTTGGGCTGTCCCTTGACGGCGTCCAACAGGCTTGAGTGGTGCTCAGCGCTCATCGCGGATCAGTTCCTCCTTCTTGTCTTCGTGCAGCAACCTGGTGAGAGCGGGGAGCGCGGCTTCGATCGCGGTGCGGTCGGTCTCGTCCAGCTCGAAGAGCCGCTCGCGGAGGAATTCCTCCCTGGCGACGATCAACCGCCGATGGAAGCGCTGCCCCTGTTCGGTGACCTCGACGAGCACCGCCCGGCCGTCGGCGGGATCGCGACGACGGCTGACCAGGCCGAGCCGTTCGAGACGGCGGACGACGTCGGTCATCGTCGGCATCCGGACCCGTTCCAGATCGGCGAGCGTGCTCATCCGGCGCGGACCGCCGTTCAGCAGCTCCGACAGCACCGATCCCTGGGTGAGGGTGAGCTGAACTTGCGGCGTCTCCCGGCGGACGAGGTAGTACAGCCGGAACACCAGCGGGCGGAGCCGGTGGGCGAGGTCGGCGACTTTCGTGGTCACTTAGCCATGCTAACTAATATTACTGAGCATGGCTAAGTAATATGCCGCACAGGTTTCCACCGCCTAGGCTTGGAAGCGTGGAAGCGGTGATTTTCGATCTCGACGGTGTCCTGGTGGATTCGGAAACGATGTGGGACGAGGTCCGGCGATCCGTCGTCCACGAGTTCCACGGCACCTGGCGGGAGGAATCGACCAGGGCGATGCAGGGGATGAGCACCCCCGAATGGGCCGCCTACCTGGCGCACGACCTCGGCGTGCGACTCCGGCCGTCGGACGTCGCGCAGGTGGTGATCGAGCGGATGGCGCGGCGGTACGCGGAGAAACCGCCGATCATCCCGGGCGCGCCGGGTGTCGTCCGCGAAGTCGCGAAGCACTGGCCGGTGGCGATCGCGAGTTCGTCTCCGCCGCTGCTGATCAAGGCGTTCCTCGACATCACGCGGCTGCCGGTGCCGACGGCGGTGTCTTCGGAGCAGGTCGGCGCGGGGAAACCGGCGCCCGACGTGTACCTGAAGGCGGCAGAGTTGCTGGGCGCGGAGCCCAAGAACTGCGCGGCCGTGGAGGACACGACGAACGGGCTGCGCGCGGCGCTGGCCGCGGGGATGAAGGTGTACGCGGTGCCGAATCCGCACTTCCCGCCGGATCCGGCGGTACTGGCGGAGACGACGGTGGTCGGGAAGATCACAGACCTGCCTGCGGCGCTTCAGGACGCGAAGGACTGAAGTCGGGTCGGTCACGCGGGGTCGCCCTGCCTCCCGATGCTATGAAGGGGCCTTTCATTGCAAATTTTGCAATGAAAGGCCCCTTCATAGCGCGCTACTGGAGGGTCACGCCTCGCCGGCGATGAACTTCTCCACCTCGTCACGCGCGGTGGCGTCGTCGTACTGCTCCGGCGGCGACTTCATGAAGTACGAGGAAGCCGACAGGATCGGGCCGCCGATGCCGCGGTCCAGCGCGATCTTCGCGGCGCGCACGGCGTCGATGATGATGCCCGCCGAGTTCGGCGAGTCCCACACCTCGAGCTTGTACTCCAGGTTCAGCGGCACGTCACCGAAGGCGCGGCCCTCGAGCCGGACGTAGGCCCACTTGCGGTCGTCGAGCCACTGCACGTAGTCGGACGGCCCGATGTGGACGTTGCCCTTGCCGAGCTCGCGGTCGACCTGCGACGTGACCGACTGGGTCTTCGAGATCTTCTTCGACTCGAGCCGCTCCAGCTCCTTCATGTTCAGGAAGTCCATGTTCCCGCCCACGTTGAGCTGCATCGTCCGGTCGAGCTGGACGCCGCGGTCTTCGAACAGCTTCGCCAGCACACGGTGCGTGATGGTGGCGCCGACCTGCGACTTGATGTCGTCACCGACGATCGGGACGCCGGCCGCGCGGAACTTCTCCGCCCACTCGGGGTCGGAGGCGATGAACACCGGCAGCGCGTTGACGAACGCCACGCCGGCGTCGATGCACGCCTGCGCGTAGAACTTGTCGGCCTCTTCGGAGCCCACCGGCAAGTACGAGACGAGCACGTCGACCTCGGCCTCGCGCAGTGCCGCGACGATGTCGACCGGGGTCTCGTCGGACTCCTCGATGGTCTCGCGATAGAAGCGGCCGAGTCCGTCGTAGGTGTGACCGCGCTGCACGGTGACGCCCAGCGGCGGCACGTCGGCGATCTTGATGGTGTTGTTCTCGGAGGCGAAGATCGCCTCGGACAGGTCGCGGCTGACCTTCTTGGCGTCCACGTCGAACGCGGCGACGAACTCGATGTCGCGGACGTGGTACTCGCCGAACACGACGTGCATCAAACCGGGCACGCGAGTGCCGGCATCTGCGTCGCGGTAGTACTGAACGCCCTGGACCAGCGAGGCCGCACAGTTGCCGACGCCCACGATGGCCACCCGAACGCGGCGGTTCTCGCCCATGCCGGTTTCTCCTTCATTAGTTCAACAGTTGTAGGTGGTGCGCAGCGAGCACTCCGGAGCGCCTCAGGTCTCCGGTCCACGCTGCTCGGCCTGTTCGTGCGCGATGAGCTCGTTGAGCCAGCGCACCTCCCGCTCACTGGACTCCAGCCCGAGCCGGTGCAGTTCACGGGTGTAGCGGTCGATCTTCTCCTCGGCCCGCGCCATTGCCGTCCGAAGCCCTTCTCGGCGCTCCTCGACCCGACGACGACGGCCTTCCAGGATTCGCATCCTGACGTCGGCCGGTGTCCTCGAAAAGAACGCCAGGTGGACGCCGAAGCCTTCGTCGTCCCACGTCTGCGGCCCGGCGTCGCCGAGCAGTTCGGCGAACCGTTCCTTGCCCTCGGCGGTGAGCTTGTACACGCGCTTGCCCCGGCGTGCCCATGCCCGGTCTTCCACCTCTTCGAGTTCCTCGACGAGGTAACCGGCGCGAAGCAGCCGGCGCAAGGTCGGGTACAGCGAGCCGTACGAGAACGTCCGGAACATCCCGAGCGTCTCATGCAAACGTTTGCGCAGCACGTAACCGTGCATGGGGGTCTCGTGCAGCAGCCCCAAGATCGCGAGCTCGAGCACACCGCACCCCCTTCCGGGAACAAACCGCGACCGGTCGCGTTGGCCACCGAGACCGGCTCGGTCAACCTACCGGCCCACTATATCGCGCCGATACATCGAAGTGGTGTAGCTAACCCCGATCGAGCACCCGGAAATCCGGCCGAAATTCATCGGACAGTTATCGAATCTTCGGCGTGTCCGACCGCGCACGGACCGTCCCCTCGCGAACGGGGCGTGGACCACACAGCAATAGCCCGTACTCTGTTGGCGTGCGAAACCAGCGGCAGGTCGTGGACTACGCCTTACAGCGGCGCTCGCTGCTCAAGGGCGTCCACTCCGGACGCGTCGGCACGTACGACGTCTGCGACGCTGGCCCGTACCTCCTGCGGGCCGCGAAATTCCACGGACGACCAGGTGAGCAGGACTGCCCGGTCTGCCACCGGGAGGAACTGACCCTGGTGTCCTGGGTGTACGGCGACGAGCTCAAGCACGCCGCCGGATCGGCCAAGACGCCGGAAGAACTGGTGCGGATGGACGGGCTCTTCGCGGAGTTCACCGTCTACGAGGTCGAGGTCTGCGGGAGCTGTCACTGGAACCACCTGGTGCGCTCCTACGTCCTCGGAACAGGAGATCCGGGAACCACCCGGCCACGGACCCGTTCGCAGAGGACAGCGGGTCAGTGACAGGTATCGAAAACGCAGTTGAGCACAGAGCGGCGTCCCCCGAAGCGCCGGTCTGGGAGGCCCATTCGTGAACGACGACCGCAACCGCTCCTGGCCAGGCCAGGAGCCTGATGCACCTCGCCGTGCCCAGTGGCCGGGTGAAGCCGACGAACCCGGCTGGCCGAGCGAAGAACCCCCGCGCCGCCCCCAGCGCCGGACGCCTCCGAACGGCACTCCCCGCTCGACTCCGCCGCCACGCTCGGCGACTCCGCCGAATCCGCAGTGGCCTGGCGGTGACAGTGGCGGCCCAGAGTGGCCGTCCGACAACGACACAGGCGAACCGCGCCGTCCCGCGGCCCCGCGCCGCCCCAACGGCATGCCGCCGCGCAGGCAGGGGCCCCCGCCGCCGGTGCCCGCCCGTGGGCCCGCCGGTGACCAGCGTGTCCGTCAGGGCGCCGCCGGCCACCGCCCGCCGCCGCCTCCGCCCGGCAACCGCCGTCCCCCGGCTCCCGCCGACCAGGCGACCGCGCTGGTCCGGCCGGTCGAACCGGAGCCGTACGAGCGTGAGCCGGATCTCATCACGCATCACGCGCACAACGGCACCGAAGACCCGTACGGCTACGACCCGTACGACGATCGCTATGACGATCGTCACGAAAGCACCGCGCTCGGCGCCGAGGGCGAAGACCCGTACGACGAGCCCGCCGAAGACGAAGAGGACGGCAAGAAGAAGGTCCTCACGCCGAAGCAGCGCAAAAAGCGACGCTGGCGGATCATCCGCCGCGTCCTCTACGCGATGTTCGGCCTCTTCGTCGTGGTGCCCGCGATCGCGTTCGTCATCACCTATTTCTTCGTGGACGTCCCGTCGCAGGAAAGCGTCGCGAGCCTGCAGAGCCAGCCGATCACGCTGATGTACGCCGACGGCAGCCCGATGGGCAAGATCGCGCCCGCCAGTGGCGGCAGCCGGTACCTGCTGCAGCCCGGCGATATCCCGGACACCGTCAAGAAGGCCGTGTACGCGGCCGAGGACTCGTCGTTCGAGACCAACTCCGGCTTCGACGTCGGCGGCATCCTGCGCGCGGTCTACAACAACGTCACCGGCGGTCAGGGCGGCGGTTCGACGATCTCCCAGCAGTACATCAAGAAGGCCACGGCCAACGAGGCACCGACGCTCACGCGTAAATGGACCGAGCTGGCGAAGTCCTTCAAGATGAACAACCAGATGTCCAAAGAGGAGATCATCACCGCCTACCTCAACACCATCTACTTCGGCCGCGGCGCGAACGGCATCGAAGCGGCCGCGCAGGCCTACTTCAAGAAGCCGGCCAAGGAGCTCGGCGCGTCCGAGGCGGCTCTGCTCGCCGGGCTGATCCAGGGCCCGAGCAAGTCCGAGAACGACGCGTACGCGCAGCGACGCTGGAACTTCGTGATGGACCAGATGGTGGCGAACAAGTGGCTCGATCCGGGTGAGCGCGCCGCCGCGCAGTTCCCGAAGCCGATCCCGAAGGCGCAGGCGAAGGCCGACGACGCCGGAACGCTGAGCCTGCACATCCGCAACCGGGTGATCGACGAACTCGAAGCCCGCGGCTACGACCAGGACCGGTTACACCAGGGCGGCTTCAAGATCACCACGACGATCGACCCCAAGGCGCAGAAGATGGCCGAGGAGTCCGTCGCCGAGGGGATGAAGGGCCAGACGGACGAGAACATCCTGAACGCACTGGTCGCGATAGACCCCAAGACCGGCGGCGTGGTCGCGTACTGGGGCGGTCCGGACTGGACCGAGAACGCGCAGGGCCAGAAGGTCCAGGCCATCGACTGGGCGAACGTGCCGCACAACCCCGGTTCGGCGTTCAAGGCCTTCGACCTCGCCGCGTTCCTCAAGATGGGCAAGGGACTCGGCGAGACCTTCGACGGCTCCAACAACCGGAAGTTCGACGGTCGCACGATCCGGAACGCGGGCGAGAGTTCCAGCTGCGGCGCGCAGTGCACGGTCGCCGAGGCGATGAAGGTCTCCGCGAACACCGTGTTCTACGACATGGTCCGCAACGAGACGAAGATCGACCCGGTGGCGAAGGCCGCGAAGGAAGCCGGCGTGATGGTGGAGGCCGACGGCGGCAAGGCGAAGCTGAGCCCCGACATCAACATCGCGCTCGGCGGTGGTGGCACGGTCACCACCGCGGAGGACATGGCGGCCGGTTTCGCCACCTTCGCCGGTGACGGCGTCCGGCAGAAGCAGCACTTCGTCGCCAAGCTGACCAACTCGCAGGACGAGGTCGAGTTCGACGAGACGGCTCCCAAGGGAGCCCCCGCCTTCAGTGACGACGCCGGCAAGAGCAAGCAGATCGCGGGCAACGTCACCGACGCGCTCGAAGAGGTCATCCCGTACTCGAAGCTCAAGTGCCCGAAGGGCCACGAGTGCGCGGGCAAGACCGGGACGCACCAGTACGACCCTCAAGGCAAGGACCCCGCAAGCTACAACGACCGCAACGCGCAGACCTGGATGGTGGGCTACACGCCGAGCATCTCGACGTCGGTGTGGGTCGGCGGCGACGGCAACAGGCCGCTGCACGACAAGAGCGGCAAGCCGATCTACGGCCGGACCATCGCCGGTCCGATCTGGGAAGACTTCATGTCCCGGTACATGACCGGCAAGCCTTCGGAGAAGTTCGAGAGCGTCAAACCGATCGGCAAGGACGCGCGGTACGTGCCGTCCACGACGGCACAGAAGCCGCCGGAGACGTCGACACCGCCCTCGACGCCGACGACCACCCCGACACCGTCGACGCCCACCTCGCCGACGGAGACGACGGAGACCGGCGGCTGGCCGACGAAGCCGACCAAGCCCACCAAACCGACAAGGCCGGGGCCGGGGACGTCGGATCCGTTGTTCCCGAACGCCGAAGACCCGTGATGACCGGGCAAAACACATGAAGGAAGGTGTGCGGGGCGGTCGCCCGGCACACCTTTTTTCTTCGCGCCGGTGAACCTGAACCGATCCGATACGTCTTAACTAGAAGGAGACCTGCGACCGCAGGACCGCGCTCACCCACGGAAGGTTCGGAGGACGTCCCAGTGAACGACGATCCCCACGGCGGATGGCCAGGTCAGGACCCTGACCCCGCACGTCGTCCGCAGCGCCCGGCCGGACCACCCCGCCGCCCCGCCGGACCGCCTCCGGGATACGGGCAGCAGCAGGGCCCCGGCAGGCAGGGCCAAGGGCAGGCACCGTGGCAGCGGCAGGGCGGGCCTCAGCAGCAGCCGCCCCAACAGCCACCGCGGCGTTCGCAGCGGCCGCCGGTCGCACCGCAGCACGAGCCGGACCTCATCACGCATCACGAGCACAACGGCACCGTCGATCGTGGCGGTCGTGAATACGAAGAGCCGTACGAGGACGAGCAGTACGCCCCGGAGACCGACGAGAACGGGAAGCCGATCCTCACCCCGGCGCAGCGCAAGAAGCGCCGGTGGAGACGCATCCGGCGAGTGCTGCTCGCGCTGTTCGGCCTGTTCGTCGTCATCCCGGCGATCGCGTTCGTGATCACCTACTTCGCCGTCGACGTCCCGTCGCCGCAGGCCATCGCGGCCACACAGGGCCAGGCGGTGACGTATTACTACGCCGACAACACCGAAATGGGCAAGGACGTCCCCAAGGGCGGCAACCGGCAGATCCTGACGCCGGAGCAGATCCCGGACATCGTCAAGAAGGCCGTCATCGCCACCGAGGACGCCTCGTTCGAGACGAACTCGGGCTTCGACATCGGCGGCATCCTGCGCGCGGTCTACAACCAGGTGACCGCGGGCAAGGGCGGTGGTTCGACCATCTCCCAGCAGTACATCAAGGTCGCCAGTGGGGACGACGAATCGTCGCTCGCCCGTAAGTGGACCGAGCTCGCCAAATCCTTCAAGATGAACCAGACGTACGAGAAGAAGGACATCATCTCGGCGTACCTGAACATCATCTACTTCGGGCGTGGCGCGTACGGGATCGAGTCGGCCGCACAGGCGTTCTTCGGCAAGCCCGCCGGTGAGCTCAACGCCTCCGAGGCGGCGCTCCTCGCCGGCCTCATCCAGCAGCCGGGCCGCTCGGAGAACCCGAAGGTCGCGAACGAACGCTGGACCGTCGCGCTGAACCGCATGGTGCAGAACGGTTTCCTCTCCGCCGCGGATCGCGCGAACCTCCAGTTCCCGACGCCGATCCCGCAGGAGGACAAGCAGCAGGCAGGCGTGGTCAACCCGTTCATCCGCGACAAGGTCAAGGAAGAGCTCGCCGCGAACGGCATCACCGACGACGTCTACTACCGGGGCGGCTACAAGGTCTACACGACCATCGACCAGAAGGCGCAGGCCGCGGCGGAGCAGGCGGTCGCCGACGGGATGAAGGGCCAGACCGACGAGAACCTGCTCAACGCGCTCGTCGCGATCGACCCGAAGACCGGCGGGGTGAAGGCGTACTACGGCGGGCCGTCCATCGTGAAGGGGCCCGACGGCAAAGACCAGAAGGGCCGGGACTGGGCGAATACGCCGCAGAACCCCGGGTCGTCGATGAAGCCGTTCGACCTCACCGCGTACCTGCAGATGGGCAAGGGCGGCATCAACTCGACGTTCGACGGCTCCAACAACCGGCAGTTCGGGAAGCAGACGATCCGGAACGCCGGTCCCGGCAGCTCGTGTTCGGCGCAGTGCACGGTGTCCGAAGCGATGCAGCGCTCCGCGAACACGGTGTTCTACGACATGGTCGTGAACGTGACCAAGCCCGGCCCGGTGGCACAGGCCGCCAAGGACGCCGGGATCAAACCCGCCCCCGAGGGCGCCTCCGAACTGTTCGCCGACAACAACATCGCGCTCGGCGGTGGCAAGACGGCCGTCAGCCCGGAGGACATGGCCGCCGCGTACGCGACCTTCGCGGGCGATGGCCAGCGGCGGACCAGGCACTTCGTCGCCAAGGTGACCAACTCGCAGGACGAGGCCGCTTACTCGGCCCCGGAAGAGGCGAAGCCCGCGTTCTCCGACAACTCCGACAAGAGCAAGCAGATCGCCGGCAACGTCACCGAGTCGCTCAAGGGTGTCATCCCGTTCTCGAAGCTCAAGTGCCCCAACGGCCATGAGTGCGCGGGCAAGACGGGAACCCAGCAGCACACCTACCGGCCGGGCGAGCCCGCGTCGGCGAAGGACTCCAACTCGCAGACCTGGATGGTCGGCTACACGCCGTCGATCTCGGCCGCGGTCTGGGTCGGTGGCGACGGTGACAAGCCGCTGAAGGGCAAGAACGGCAAGGCGATCTTCGGTTCGACGATCGCCGGGCCGATCTGGCAGAAGTTCCTTTCCCTGTACCTGAACGGGAAACCGGGGGAGCGCTTCGACAAGGTCAAGATCATCGGCGGGGACGACAACAACACCGTCCCGTCGACGCAGACCCCGCCGGGCGAGGACGAGGGTTCGACCGAGACCGGCACGCCGTCGACCGGACCGTCGACCGGGCCATCGTCTTCACGGAACGAGGAGGAACCGCCGTCCAGCTCGCGGAACCCGCCTTCGTCCAGTGAGAACAACGAAGGCGAAGAAGGCGGCGGCAACAACGGTCCCGGCCGCGGGGGCGGCAGAGGCGACAACGAATAGCTGAAGGGGCCCTTCACCGCATGGCATGCCAGAGTCCCGGCAAAGTCGAGATCTTGCAGGTCAGGCGACTATTCCTGCACTGTCGGCAGGCCGGATTCCGGGCGCCGGCGGGGGTCGTGAGTGGCAATGAGGGTTAGAACAACAAAAATCACTCACGACCCCCTCGCAAAACCGCGCAAGTCACCCACATCGGGCACCTTTGTCTCGCAAAGTGTCCCTTGTGGACAGTCAAGAGCCGGGTGAGGCTCCTTGCGGGAGCCTGCTCCCGTCGGGTCCACTTGCCGGGACCCTGGCATGGCACGCGGTGAAGGGCCCCTTCGCTTCATCTGATGCGGGGAAAGTCCCCTTCAGCTCCCGGAGCTAGAGGGTGACCACGCGCCGTTCGGCACCCGAAAGGTGAGCGGCTTCGATGACCTGGAGCGCCTCGACGGAGGAGGCGGGATCGACCGGGAAATCGCCCTTGCCGAGCAGCGCGTCGCGCACCTGCGCGTAGAAGTCCTCGTAGCGGCCGACCTCGGTGGGCACGGTTTCGACGTCGTCGTTCACGCCGAGCACGCCGGCGTCCGACGACGGTTCGATGCCCCAGCCGGGGTCACCCGGCCGCAGTCCGTCCTTGATCTGGGGTTCCTGCACGTCGAGGCCGTACTTGGTGAAGGTCGCCTTGTCGCCGAGCACGCGGAACCGCGGGTTCCGGGTCCCCGCGAGCGCGGACGCCCACAGGTGCGAGCGCACGCCGTTCGCGTGCTGGAGGGCGACGAAGACGTCGTCGTCGACCGATACCCCGGCACGCCGCTTGTCGACCTCCGCGTAGACCTCGGTGACCGGGCCGAACAGCTGGAGCGCCTGGTCGACGATATGCGCGCCGAGGTCGTACAGGAGCCCGCCCGCCTCGGCGGGATCGCCGAACTCGCGCCAGTTTTCCCGCGGCTTCGGCACCCAGCGGTCGTAGCGCGACTCGAAGCGGAAGACGTCCCCGAGGCGGGCCGCGTCGAGGATCTTCCGGACGGTGAGGAAGTCCGAGTCGAACCGCCGGTTCTGGAACACCGTCAGGCCGACGCCCTTGGCCTTCGCCGCTTCGACGACCTTCGCCGCCTCGGCCGCTGTCGGCGCGAAGGGCTTGTCGACGACGACGGGCAGCCCTGCGCCGATCGCCCGAAGCGCGAGCGGGACGTGCGTGCGGTTCGGCGTGCTGACGACGACCAGGTCCAGCTCGCCGGCCTTCGCGAACAACGCGTCCGCGTCCGGCAGCACGTCGGCGCCCGGATAGTCGGCGCCTGCCTGCGCCACCCGGTCCGGGTTCGAGGTGACGATGGCGGCCGGGGTCAGCCCGGGCGTCGCGTTGACCAGCGGGGCGTGGAAGACGCGCCCGCCGGTGCCGTATCCGAAGATCCCCACTCGCAAGTCAGCCATACGCCCATTAAACAACAGTGTTGCGTAATCAGCCAGTCATGGCAGGATGCGCGCTATGCCGGAGACCGGGGTCAATCTGCGCGGCCTGCGCCAGCACAACCGGGCGCTGCTGCTCACGCACATCCTGCGCGCGGGCGGCCTCAGCCGCGTCGAACTCGCCGAACGCACCCGGCTCACGCAGCAGGCCGTCTCGAAGATCGTCCCCGAGCTGCTCGAAACCGGCCTGCTGGACGAAGAACGCCAGCCCGCGTCCGGCGTCGGCAAACCGCGCACACTCCTGCGCGTCCGCGCGGACGCCCGGCACGCGCTCGGCGCCCAGCTCGACCGGGACTCGTTCCGGGTGCTCATGACCGACCTGACCGGGAAGATCACCGCGTCGCGCGGCGGGCCGCTGTCACCCGGCTTCACTCCAGACCAGGCGGTTTCCGCCCTGGGCGAAGCGACCGAAGAGCTGCTGAAGAGTGTCGAGCGTGAACGCGTCCTCGGCCTCGGCGTCGGCTCCGTCGGCCCGCTCGACCACCGCGAAGGAGTGGTCCGGGACGCCACCAACATGCCGGGCTGGCACCACGTCCCCCTGCGCGACCTGCTCGCGAAACGCACCGGACTGCCCGTGCGGCTCGACAAGAACACCAACGCCGCCGCCTTCGCCCAGCAATGGACCGGCGGCGACCAGACCGCGACCGCCGTCGTCCTCGTCGGCACCGGGATCGGCGTCGGCCTGCTGATCGACGGCAGGCTGTACCGCGGGCCGCGGACCAACGCCGGCGAATTCGGGCACACCACGCTCGCCTTCGACGGACCGCGTTGCGCGTGCGGCCGGCGCGGCTGCGTCGAGGTGCTGCACAACGCGGCGGCGACCACCGAGGAGGCGGCGGGCCTGCTGGGGATCGGGCTCGCCGACCTCGTCCAGGTGCTCGACCTCGAACGTGTCGTGCTGACCGGCCGTTCGGTCCGCGCGGAACCCGAGGTGTACCGCGACACCGTCGCCGCGCGACTGCGGGAGCTCCTGCCTTTGCCGCACTGGCAACGGATCCAGGTCGACCTCGACGAGATGGGCGACGACGTCGTCGCGTTCGGCGCGGCCGCGGAGGTGCTGGCCGGGTTCTACGACAGCGGCGACGTCGCTTTCGCGTGATCGAGTGGACGACACGCGTGATTGGCCGGCCGACTCGCGTGTCCAGAGGGACGACTCGCGGCAGGGGCCCGAATGGCCGAGCGGCGACATCACCGGGTGGTCACCCGGATAGGCGCTAACATCCGCCACGTGTCCGACCAGACGACCCAGCCCGAGGCTCCGCTCTCCCTCACCCCCGGCGAGCGGGTCATCCCGAGCTGGAACGAACCGCTCGCGGCCGCGGCCACGAGGCCGATCGGCGGCCCGCTCGGCGAGCACGCCGCCGTGGGGCGGCACTGGTTCTGGTCACCGCAACGGGTCGGGCTGCTGCTCGCCTGCCTCGCGTTGCTGCTCTCATGGTTCGGCAAGGCGTCCTGCATTCAGCAGTACACCGACGACTCCGGGACCCATCAGCTCGACTGGCGGGCGGGCCGCCCGTTCGTCGCGATGTGTTACTCGGACATCGTCCCGCTCTACAGTTCCGAGCGGCTGAACGATCCGGACACCTTCCCGTACGTGACTTCGTGGACCGAAGACGCGGGGACGGCGAAGGAGACCACGCGGTACATGGAGTACCCGGTCGCGACCGGGCTGTTCCAGTGGATCAACGCGAAGCTCACCGAAGCGTGGCTTTCGGTCGCGGAAGCGGGCTGGCTGCCCGGCGCGCTGCCGGTGGCCGTCTATTTCAACATCTCGGCGCTCTGGCTCGCGCTGGCGTGGCTCGTCACGGTGTGGGCGACCGGCCGATCGCTGAAACGCCGTCCGTGGGACGCCGCGCTGGTCGCGATCTCGCCGCTGGCGCTGGTGCACGTCTTCACGAACTTCGACGCCATCGCGACCGCGTTCACCGCGACCGCGCTGCTCGCCTGGGCCCGGCGGCGGCCCGAGGTCGCGGGGTTCCTGCTCGGTCTCGGCGCGGCGGCGAAGCTGTATCCGTTGTTCCTGCTGATCCCGCTGTTCTTCCTGTGCCTGCGCGCGGGCAAGGTCAGACAGTGGGCGCTCACCGCCGGACTCGCCGCGGCGACGTTCGTGGTGGTCAACGTCCCGTTCGCGCTCGCGGCGCCGACCGGCTGGTGGGAGTTCTTCCGGCTCAACACGATGCGCCCGATGGATCCGGACTCGCTCTACAACGTGATCTCCCACCTTTCCGGCTGGGCCGGGTTCGACGGGAAACTCACCGCGGGCCAGACACCGGTCGTGCTCAACACCGTCGTCGCGGTGCTGTTCCTCGCCGCCTGCGCCGGCATCGGGTACGTCGCGCTGAAGGCGCCGCGCCGTCCGCGGCTCGGGCAGCTCGCGTTCCTCGTGGTGGCCGCGTTCCTGCTGACCAACAAGGTGTGGAGCCCGCAGTACTCGCTGTGGCTGGTGCCGCTGGCGGTGCTCGCGATCCCGCGCTGGCGGCTGCTGCTCGGCTGGATGATCCTCGACGCGTTCGTCTGGGCGCCGCGGATGATGTACTACCTCGGCGTCGACAACAAAGGACTGCCCGAGGACTGGTTCCTCGGCGCCGTCGTCGTCCGCGACCTCGCGGTGGTCGGCCTCTGCGCGCTGGTGATCCGGGAGATCTACCAGCCGCGCAGGGATCCGGTCCGCGCCGCCGGGGACGACGATCCGATCGGCGGTTTCCTCGACGGCGCCCCCGATCCGGCCGACCGGCGCTCGGCGAGCCTCTCGGCCTCCAGCAGGGCGGCGGAGCCGTCGAAAGCGGCGGGCCCGCCGAGCGGGTAGCCGAAAACGGTCAGTACCTGCCAACGGGTTTCCGGCGCGGGGACGACGTGCACGCCGTCCTCCGCCCGGTACCCGGTCCGCTTCTTCATACGGCCCAGGCTCGACCCTCCCGTGGTGTGAGGGTCAAGCGAATTCAGCGTACAAGGTAGCCGCCCGTGCTCGTTTCGAAGAACGGAATCGGTCCGGTGCAGGGCAGGACGTCGTGCTCGAACGAGCCGAACGCCCAGCTCCAGCCGATCCGGTCGTGGCCGCGCGGCACGTCCCGTACCGAGAAGCCGACGCGGCGGCCGACCACGTTCACCGGGAACCCGGGGATGTCGGCGCGTTCGATCACGCCGGTCAAGATGGCGAGGTCGCCTTCACGCGAGACGCAGTCGACCTTGCCGTCGAAATCGGCGACGAGCTTCCCGTCCTCGGTCAGATGGTTCACGTGGAACCGGCCCGACGATTTCCCCGGTTCCCCGAAGGCGGCGAAATCGAATCGGACCGGGTCGGCCCCGTAACCGGGGAACGTCAGCGGTCCGCCCGCCGACCCGATGACGGTCGCTCCCGGCCCCGACGCCGCGTTCGCCTGCGTCGCCCCCAGCGTTCCCGCCGCGACGGCGAGCACGGCGACCGCGGCGATCTTCGACTTGATGTTCATGGCTTCCCTCCAGAACCGGGTGCTTCCCGGTCGAGGTCGAGCCTTTCGCGATCGGCGAGCCCGGCCCTCCCTCCCGAGAGGGAACGACCTCCCGCCCAGGTAGCCCAGGTCCGAAAACGCAATTCGTCACCTACTTGCGCCCGTCGTCCGGGCAAGTAGGTGACGAATTGCGAAAGGGGGAGTCAGGCGGAGGCGACGCGCTCCCGGAGGTAGGCGATGTCCGCGGCCTGGCCGTCGGCCGGGGTCTCGACGATCACGGGCGCGCCGGCCTCCGCCGCGACGGCGGCCAGCACCTCGGGATCGATCGTGCCGTCGCCGCCGACGACGTTCGCGTGCCGGTCCCGCGTGGAGCCGAACTCGTCGCGCGAGTTGTTGAGGTGCACCAGGTCGATCCGGCCGGTGATGGCCTTGACCTTCTTGACCGCCTCGGTCAGGTCCCAGCCCGCCGCGTACGCGTGGCAGGTGTCGAAACAGAAGCCCGCGCCGAATTCGCCGACCTTGTCCCAGAGCCGGGCGATCGTGTCGAGGTCGCGGGTCATGGCGTTGTCGCCGCCCGCGGTGTTCTCGATCAGGATCGGCACGGCGAAGCCGCCCTTTTCCTGTTCACGCTCGAAAAGCTTGCGCCAGTTGACGAGGCCTTCTTCGACGTCGTCCGCGGAACCGACGTGGCCGCCGTGTACGACGAGCCCTTTCGCGCCGATTTCGGCGGCGCCGTTCGCGTGCTGCGTCACGTTCTTCCGCGACGGGATGCGGATGCGGTTGTTCATCGACGCCACATTGATCAGATACGGCGAGTGGATGAACACCTCGACCGGCGATTCTTTGATCGCTTCGCCGTGCGGGTGGGGTTTGGGAGCCTTCCAGCCCTGCGGGTCGGAAAGGAAGAACTGGAGTACTTCGGCTTCGCGCTCGGCGACCGCGGCCAGCGGATCGTCGTCGCGGACATGGGCACCGATTTTCATGCCAGCAAACTACCCTCGCCGGTTTTTCCCCGGCGCGCCCCAGCCGGTCACGCTCGTGGGGTAGCGTGAGCGCGTTCCGTTAAACCGCGTTGGGTCTTGAGGGGCGGAGGACGAACTCGATGGGGAAGACTGCCGGGCGGATCACGGCTTGGGGATTCGCGCTTTCGGTCACGGCCGGATTAGCGTTCCCGATGACCGCGACGGCCGCCGAGGAACCGAGCCCGACCCTTTCCGGCGAATGCGATTCGACGCTGCAGAACGGAAAGTCCGGCGACGGCCTCGTCCTCGACGCGGCGGCACCACTCGGTTCATCCGAGGTGGTGACGGTCGGCTTGGACTCGAAGGCCAAGACAGCCGAAGGCCGGAAGCCGCTGCTTTCGCTTCCGGTCGGCGACGTGGTCAAGGCGACCGGCCTGACCGACAACGAGGTCGGCGACCTCGCCGCGCAGGGTGTCTGCAAGCCCGCGCAGGGTGCGGTGAACGCCGTCGGCAACCTGACGCAGGGCGTCGTCGAGGAGGTTCCGGGAGTCCCCGAAATCCCCAAACCGCCCAAGCCCGAACCGCCGAACCCGGAACCCCCGAAGCCTGAGCCCCCGAAGCCGGGTCAGCCCGGCGGCCCGGGTAGCGAACTCCCGGTCCAGACCGGCCCGGGTTCCTCCACCGGCATCGGCGGCGACTCGATCGCCGGCGTGATCAGCAACGCGGCGCTGCTCCCCGGCAGCTTCGTCCAAGCGCCGGTGATCACCGAGATCGTCCCCGGCGAGGTGCCGCCGCCCACCGTCGACGAGAAGGACACCGGCAACGCGCAGGCCGTGCAGTCGCCGGTGGCCCCGGCCAAGCTGCCGCTGCTGCTCGCGGTGCTGGCGCTGGCCGTCGTCGCCGCGGCTCTGGTCCGTGCTTGGCTGCGGGGTAAGCCCGCCTGATCTTCACCCTCAGTGACGCCCGCTTCCACTCGAATGCCTGACCTCTTCGAGTGAGCGGGCGTTACTCGTCTCCATTAGCGTCGTTATGTCGGTAGGTGACCCCGACGACGGAGGAGTCGAAGGCATGCGCGAACGGACACGGAGGGCGACCGCCCTGGGTGCGTCGGCCTTCATTCTCGCGGGCTCGGCCGCCCTCGCCATGCCCGGCACGGCCGCCGCCGCCGAGACCAAGACCGCCACCTGCGGCGGATCGGTGACCGCGAAGACCGGTGACACGATCCTCGGCAAGACGCCACTGCTCGGCATTCCCCTCAACCTCGGCCAGGCCGGTCCGGTCTCCGGGGTACTCACGGGCACGATCAACGCGCTGCTCGGCACGGTCTGCAAGGTGACGGTGACCGTGGTGAACGCCGTCGTCGCGCCGGTCCCGGTCATCGGCGAACCCGCCGCGGAAGCGCTGAACGGCGCCGTCTCCGGCACCCACGACGCGTTGACCGGCGGCGGCAAGCCCGCCCCTGGAACCCAGCCCCAGCCCGGGAAACCCGCCCCCGGAACACCCGGCAGCGGCGGCCCGCAGACGGGCGGACCCGGTGCTCCGGCGCAGGGCGGCACGCCGGAAGGCGGTATCCCGGCGGCGAACAGCCCGCTGCTGCCCGGCACCTTCACCCCGAACTTCGGCGGCCTGCCGTGGGGCGTCAACACCGGCTACGCCCCGATGCGTGACTACAGCTCCATCCCGATGGCGACCGCCGGTCTCTTCAGCCCGTCGCCCGGCCTCCGGTACGGCGGGCAGATCCCGGGTTACGCGCCGCAGTTCGGCGTCGCGACCGAAAACCAGAACGGAAATCCCGACGTCCAAACCGCGGGACAGGCCGAGGCATTACCGAACGTGAGCGACGGATTCACTCAGGACGGGAAACTGCCGCTGCTGATCGCCGTTTTGGCACTCTCCGGAGTCAGCGCGGGCCTTGTGCGCACCTGGGTCCTACGCCGAATGGCCGCTACAAGTTAGTCCTACCGCCTAGTATCTTTCTGGTCACTCCCTCGTTATCCCCGTTGCGGTGCTTCCTCATGCACTGCCACACGCCCCCACCGACCCGGAGGATCGCGCTCGTGCGGAAGACCACCATCTGGCAGACCACCCGCAAGGCGCTCACCGTCACCGCACTCGCGACCATGGTCACCGGTGGCGCGCTCCTGACGGCGGGCACCGCGTCGGCGGCGGCCACCACGCTGGCGAACGCGTGCAGCGGCACCGTCAACGGCGGGATGGGCGACACCGTCGCGATCACCGGCACCTCGGTCAAGGAACTGGTGCGCGCCGGCGCGAAGGAAGCGGGCACGCTGGCCCTCTACGACGTCGCCGCGAACGACATCGCCAAGGTCAACACCATCAGCGTCGGCGCGGTCCCGAACGCCGCGGGCGGCGCGGTCGAGGGCAAGGCGATCGGCGCGGCCGTGCGGCAGGCGGTCAAGAACACGAAGTCCTGGGGCCTCGGGCTCAACCCCGAGAAGACCCTCGACTCCATCGAGCACAAGGTCACCGGCAGCTGCGGCCTGACCACGGTCGCGACGAACTACGTCGCACCCACCCTGCCGACGCCGGGCACCAACGCCCCGCAGCAGGGCGGCAACGGCGGCGGCACCAACGGGCTGCCGTCCTCGCCGAGCCTGCTGCCCGGCGGCAGCAACGGCACCGGCTACGCCCCGCCGCGCGACTACGGCAACCTCCCGGTCGCGCAGCCGGGTGTCGCGGTGGCTCCGGGCGTGCGTTACCCGGCCAACAGCCCGCTTCCCGGCGAGGGTGCCCCGCAGTACGGCACCGACGGCCAGGCCGGACAGGGTGGCCCCGACGTCCGCAACGCGGGCAACGCCGAAGCGCTCGCGACCGACGGCATGCCCGGCGGCGACGTCCAGCTGCCGATGCTGCTCGCGGTGCTCGTGCTCGCCGGTGTGACCGCCGCGCTGGTCCGCACCTGGGTCCTGCGCCGCGTCTCCTGACGCCCGTCCGGGACCCGGCCGAAGCCGCCAGGTACGCTTACCTGGACAAACCCTCCTGCCACGGACAGTCCGTGGCCGCGAGCCCATAGGAGGTGAGTGGTTGTGTCACGCCATTACGAGGTAATGGTCATCCTGGACCCCACGCTCGACGAGCGTACGGTGGCCCCGACCCTGGACACCTTCCTCAACGTGATCCGCACTTCTGGCGGAAGCGTGGAGAAGGTCGACGTCTGGGGACGCCGCCGGCTGTCCTACGAGATCAAGAAGCACGCCGAGGGCATCTACGCGCTCCTCGACCTGAACTCGACTTCGGAAGCGGTCAAGGAGCTGGACCGTCAGCTCTCGCTGCAGGAGACCGTGCTCCGCACCAAGGTCATGCGCCGCGAGATCAAGCCGGCCAAGCCCGTCGCCGCCAAGGCCTGAGCCGAAGGACTTTTCCGATGGCTGGAGACACCGTCATCACGGTGATCGGCAACCTCACGTCCGACCCGGAGCTTCGCTTCACCCCTTCCGGTGCGGCGGTCGCGAACTTCACGGTCGCGTCCACCCCGCGCACACTGGACAAGCAGTCCGGTGAGTGGAAGGACGGCGAGGCCCTGTTCCTGCGCTGCAACATCTGGCGTCAGGCGGCCGAGAACGTCGCCGAGTCGCTGACGCGTGGCGCGCGTGTCGTCGTGCAGGGGCGCCTCAAGCAGCGGTCTTTCGAGACCAAGGAAGGCGAGAAGCGCACGGTCGTCGAGCTCGAGGTCGATGAGATCGGCCCGTCGCTGCGCTACGCCACCGCCAAGGTGAACAAGGTCAGCCGTGGCACCGGTGGCGGTGGAGGCGGCGGCTTCGGTGGCGGCGGCGGTGGCGGCCAGTCCGGCCCGCCCGCCGACGACCCGTGGGGTTCCGCCCCGCCCGCCGGTGGCGGCGGCGGTGGCGGCGGCTTCTCCGACGAGCCGCCCTTCTGATCAGGCGCTCCACCGCGGGCGAGAGCTCCGCGAGACGCCTCGTGACAACCACTACGTAGAAATCCAGGAGAAATACCGTGGCCAAGCCACCCATCCGCAAGCCCAAGAAGAAGGTCTGCGTGTTCTGCAAGGCCGAGAAGAAGGGCCGCCCGGAGAACATCGACTACAAGGACACCAACCTGCTTCGGAAGTACATCTCCGACCGCGGGAAGATCCGTGCCCGCCGGGTGACCGGCAACTGCAGCCAGCACCAGCGTGACATCGCCATCGCGGTCAAGAACTCCCGCGAAATGGCGCTGCTGCCCTACACCTCGACCGCACGCTAAGGAGGCACGTCAATGGCGAAGATCATTCTCACCACCGACGTCGCCAACCTCGGTGGGCCCGGCGACATCGTCGAGGTCAAGGACGGCTACGCGCGCAACTACCTGCTCCCCCGCGGCTACGCCATCGTGGCCACCAAGGGCGCGGAGAAGAACGTGCGCACGATCAAGCGGGCGCAGGAGAGCCGTCGCATCCGCGACCTCGACCACGCCAAGGAGATCAAGGCGACCCTGGAAGGCCTCGGCGCCATCCAGCTGAGCGGCAAGGCGGCCGAGGGCTCGAAGAAGCTCTTCGGTTCGATCACCACCGCCGAGATCGTGGACGCGATCAAGGCCGCGGGTGGCCCGCTGCTCGACAAGCGCGTCATCGAGCTGAAGGACCACATCAAGACCGTGGGCAAGCACTCGGTCGGCGCCCGTCTGCACCCCGACGTCCGCGTCGACGTGCGGCTCGAGGTCAAGGCCAAGTAGCACCGCTTCGACAGAGGGCGGGACGTCTCCATCGCGGAGAAGTCCCGCCCTTTGCTTTGCGCGGAACCCCACCCCGCCGGGTCACGTCTTAGGATTGACTCGACGTCGAGGCACGGGGACTCAAAAAGGGGATCTGGAACCAATGGCTTACGACAGCAACGCCGAGCAGAACCGGCAGGAGAAGGTCACGGTGTCCGCACCTGCCAATCCTGACAAGCCGTCGTCGGGCGGGGGCGGTGGCGGGTTCACCTTCGACAAGGACAAGATCGACGGCATCATCAAGAAGTGGACCGACCTGCAGGCCGAGCTCAAGCGGGACTACAACGACGCGAACCTGATGGCGAACGTCAAGGCGCCCGGCAAGGAGTTCGCGAGCGGCGACTGGGAGAAGCTGGCCAACCCGTCGGGCAAGGCGTTTCTGGAGCAGAACCAGAAGATGCAGGACTACGTCAAGAACTACATCGACCAGCTGACCGCCGCGAAGCAGAAGATCGCCACGAACGAGGCCGAAACGCAGTCTTCGCTCAACAAGCACAAGGCCGTGTGATGCGACGTTCCCTCGTACTCGTTTTCGCCGCCGCCGCGCTGGTCGCGGGCTGTTCGAGCCCCAAGAGCGGCACGGCCTCCTCGGAGCCGACCTACACGACCGGTTCCCCCGGCGCGTCGAGCGGCTCGTCCGGCTCCGCGCCCAAGGTGTCGAACCCGGTGAACACCGCCTCGATCGAGAGCAACGCTTGCTCCGCGCTTTCCGCCGCGAAGCGCACCGAGCTCGGCCTCGGCGAAGGTGAGCAGCGCACGACGAGCGTCGGGCCTGGCTGCTCGATCTTCGCCGCGGACGACCGGCTGAACCAGATCGAGATCAGCCCGGTGCTCGCGAACAAGAACGGCCTCAGCGACGTCTACGACACGAAGGCCAACAACGAGTACTTCGAGCCGACCGAGGTCGCCGGGTATCCGGCGGTGTACGCCGCGTCGCTCGACGCCCGTGACAAGGGCAAATGCGGCCTCTTCGTCGGCGTGACCGACCAGCTGGCCGTCAACATCCTGGTGCAGTACGACAACGGGCCCGGCGCGAGCGCGCCGTGTCCGGTCGCGCTCAAAGTGGGGGAAGCGATGATCGAGACGTTGAAGGAGGGCTGACGCGTGTTCCTGCTGCCGATCATCGCCGGATATTCGGCCTACAACCTGGCGACCACGAAATCCGGCGACTACGAAGCGTCGGGCGGCGATCGCAAGATCGACTGCTACAACATCTGGGAGAAGATCGTCACCGGTCCGGGCACCGGGTCGATCCAGGAGGGCCAGGCCGCGGCGACCCGGCTCAAGTCCGGCTACCAGGACAGGCTGACCACCATCGACACCCTGTCGAAGGAGATGGACGCCGCCTGGACCGGTAAGAGCGCCGAAGCCGCGCAGCAGTCCGGCGCGCATCCGCTGCGGGCGTGGATGGAGGACTCCGGCAAGAAGCTGGTGGACTCCGACAAGTACCTCGGCGAGCAGAACACCGCGTTCACCACGGTGAAGGCGAAGGTGCAGCAGGTCCCGAAGGACCCGCCGAAGAACAACCTGCTCAACTCCATCACCCCGTGGACCACCGACACCGACCGCGCGATCCGGGACTACAACCAAAAGGGTCAAGCGAACGTCGACGCGTTCAACGAGTACTTCAAGGCCAGTTCCGAGAACGGCAAGAAGCTGCCCACCTACAGCAAGATGGAGGGGCAGAACACGAACGTCGACGTCAACGGCGGCGGCAACGGCAAGGACAAGGACGGCAACGGGAACGGTCAGGGCGACCGGAACGGGCACAACGGCATGCCGGGCATCTCGACGCCGCCCGGTTCGATGCCGCCCGGCGGGATGCCGAGCGTCCCCGGTTCGAACATGCCGGGCATCGGCACGCCGGGTTCGAACCTGCCAGGGTCGAACCTGCCGGGCAGCAACATGCCCGGGTCGAACATTCCCGGATCGAACCTGCCGGGGTCCAACCTGCCCGGCGGGCAGTACAACCCGAACATCCCGGGCAGCAACTACAAGCCGCCGTCCTGGGACGACGGGACGAGCGCGTCCGGCTACACCCCGCCGAAGATCCCCGGTGCAGGCGGCTTCGGCCCCGGCGGCGGGGGAGGCGGTGGCGGTGGCTTCGGCGGCACCGACATCCCCGGTGCGGGCGGCTTCGGTCCGGACGGTGGTTTCGGCGCCGGGTTCGGTCCCGGTGGCAGCAGCGGAGCGGCCTTGCCCGGCAACGCGGGTGCGATGGGCGGCGCCGGCATGGGTGGCGGCGCGGCCGGTTCCGGTTCCGGTTCCGGAGCGGGCCGTGGCGCCGGCGGCATGATGGGCGGCATGGGCGGTATGGGAGCCGGTGGCGCCAAGGGGAAGGGCGGCGAGGACGAGGAGCGCAGCGCCAAGTTCCTCGTCGGCGACGATCCCAACGAGATCTTCGGAACCGACGAACTGACCGCACCGCCGGTGATCGGCGAGTAGTCGTCACGAGCGGGCCGGGCGCGTGCCAAGATTGGGGCGGCGCCCGGCTTGTCTTGTTCCGGGCTGGACGAACAAGAACGACTAGGGGGCAGTTCCGGTGCTGGACAAGCAGGTCACGATCACGACCGGCACCCTCATCACGCTGATCCGCCGACGGGGCGGCGAGCCGCACACGATCCTGTCGGAAACGCCGACCTGGTACGACGAGGACGCGCAGCGGACCGAGGACGAGCGGACCAACGAGGAGCTGGCGAGCCAGGGCCTCTTCGGCGCGCGGGGGCTGCACCCCGGCTTCAAGGCGGCGCTCGAAGCGATCGCCAGGCCGTCACTCGAGTACTACGGCTGGGTCGACGGCGGCTTCGAGGGCAAGGCACTGAGCTTCAGCCTGCTCGCGGGGAGCGCCGGCGGCGAGGGCTTCGTCCTCGCCCGGCACAGCGAGCACGACGGCATCGCGCTCGCGTCGGTGCGGCCCGAAGAACTGCTCACCGAGTTCCTCGACCAGATCCCGAAGCTCGCTCCGGGACGCGGCCGCCCGATCGCCGTGCCGAAGAGTCAGGTCGAGGCCCCGAGGTCGTCGTCGACGGCGCAGGACGAGGGCTTCGAGGTGCTTCGCAGCGGACGGCAGAGCGCGGGCAGCCAGGAGGCCGACGAGCTTCGCCGCATCCTCGCGTTACGCCGTTTGGGGAGCGGCAGCCTCTACGTCGCGGCTCGCGGCCGGAGCGGCGCGCGGCAGCGGATCGAACGCCCGGTGAACTACATCGATACGACCGAGGGCCGGTGGCTGACCGAAGAGGTACCGGGGAGTGGCGAGCCGAGGATCGCCTTCGCACCCGCCGACCAGCAGGTTCTCGCGGAACGACTACGGAGCGCACAGGGCAGGTTGTTCGCGTCCTGAATTCCGCTCCGGTCAGCCGGGCGGGCGGCCCCTCTACTCTCCGTGGTATTCATCCACAGGGCACCCCTGTGCGCCCGCGTGCGACACGCCGAACGACGAGTTTCGCCCGACACGCCGGACGGAGTCGAATCAAGTTCTCCACAGTGTCTCCACAGGCCCTGACCAGCACTTTTGTCAGACCATTCGCTCGTTGCCCACAAGTTGTACACAGGCTTTCGGTCACCTGTGAAGGGATGCCCGCAGTCATCCCCAGGTTATCCACAGGGCAGTCCCCAGGCGAAATTGCGCTGGTCCTTTCGGGAGGCCTACCGTGCCCGTCGGGCCGGTACACACCGTGGTGGCCGTCCGGCAGGGGAAGAGCGCAGGGGAGCACCGGGAGCCGAGGGAGGGCGGCCGGTGGACACGGGCGGACCGACCGGGGAAATTCTGGCATAATCGAACGCGTGTTCGATGTCTTGAGGAGGTGGCAGCAGCGGTGGCGCTGACCGACGACCGCAATCCGATGTACGCGGAGTCCGACCCGGGTCCCGGCGACCCCGGTCCGCGTGGCGGCGAATACGACCGCCAGCCTCCGCAGGACATCGCGGCCGAGCAGTCCGTGCTCGGCGGCATGCTGTTGTCGAAGGACGCCGTCGCCGACGTCATCGAAGCCCTCGGGCCCGACGACTTCTACCGGCCCGCACACCAGGCCATCTACGACGTCGTCCTCGACCTCTACGGACGCGGCGAACCCGCCGACCCGATCACCGTCTCCGCCGAACTGGAACGCCGCGGCGAACTGGGCCGCGTCGGCGGCGCCCCGTACCTGCACACCCTGATCGCGACGGTGCCCACGGCGGCGAACGCCGGGTACTACGCCGAAATCGTCTCCGAGAAGGCGGTGCTGCGGCGACTGGTCGAGGCGGGCACGCGGATCGTGCAGTACGGCTACGGCGCGGCCGCGGCCGACGGCGCGAACATCGACGAGGTCGTCGACCGCGCGCAGGCCGCGATCTACGACGTCACCGAGCGGCGCACCAGCGAGGACTACGTCGCGCTGGAAGAACTGCTCCAGCCGACCATGGACGAAATCGACGCGATCGCTTCCCGCGGCGGGCAGTCGCAGGGCATCCCGACCGGGTTCGCCGACTTCGACGATCTGACCAACGGCCTGCACCCCGGCCAGATGATCATCGTCGCCGCGCGTCCCGGTGTAGGGAAGTCGACCCTGGGATTGGATTTCGCGCGTTCGGCGTCCATCAAACACGGCCTGACCAGCGTGATCTTCTCGCTGGAAATGAGCAGGACCGAGATCGTCATGCGCATGCTCTCGGCCGAGGCTCGGATCCGGCTGGCGGATATGCGCGGTGGCAAGATGTCCGACGACGACTGGACGCGCCTCGCGCGCCGGATGAGCGAGGTCTCCGAGGCGCCGCTGTTCGTCGACGACTCGCCGAACATGACGATGATGGAGATCCGCGCGAAGGCCCGGCGGCTCAAGCAGCGCAACGATCTCAAACTCGTCGTCCTCGACTACCTCCAGCTGATGACCTCAGGCAAACGCGTCGAGTCGCGGCAGCAGGAGGTCTCGGAGTTCTCGCGGCAGATGAAGCTGCTGGCCAAGGAGATCGAGGTCCCGGTGATCGCGATCAGCCAGCTGAACCGTGGTCCCGAGCAGCGGACCGACAAACGCCCGATGCTGTCCGACCTCCGTGAGTCCGGCTCACTGGAGCAGGACGCCGACCTCGTCATCCTGGTGAACCGCCCCGACGCCTGGGAGCGGGACGACCCGCGTGCCGGCGAGGCGGACCTGATCATCGCGAAGCACCGTGCCGGGCCGACGGCGACCATCACCGTCGCGCACCAGCTGCACTACAGCCGCTTCGTGGACCTTTCGCACGACTAGGGCGTGTCTCCTACGCGAGCGTCGCGAGGAAGCGGGCGACCAGGGGATTCTGGTCGTCGACCCGCCAGGCGACGGCGACTCGCGTGCGCGCGGTGGCGGGCGTGATCGTGCGGAAGGCGACCTCTTCGAGGCGGATGCGCCGGATGCTTTCCGGGGCCAGTGAAACGCCGAGTCCGGCACCGACCAGTGCGCAGACGGTCTGCCATTCCACCGCTCGTTGAGCCACCTGGGGTGTGAAGCCCGCCTCGCCGCACAGGTCGATGATCCGGTCGTGCAGCCTCGGACCGACAACGCGGGGCAGGAGCACGAAGGGCGAGCCCGCCAGCTGCTCGACCCGGATCGTCCGATGTGCCGCGAGCGGATGGGCCGACGGCAGGACGGCCACGAAGGGCTCGGTCAACACGGTCTTGAACCCGAGCTCCGGCTCGTCCGCGGGTGGTTCCCGCAGCAGGCCGATGTCGATATTCCTTTCGTGCAGGGCGGCGATCTGGGGCGCCGTGGTCATCTCGTGGATGTCCAGGTGCACGTCGGAAAACCGGTCACGAAAAGTCCGCAGCAGACCGGGAAGGACGGTCAGGGCGAGGGAGGCCGCGAAGCCGATCCGCAGACTTCCGGCGAGACCGCCGCCCACGGCCCGAGCCGCGGCCAGGCCGTCCGCGAGGCCGGCGAGGGCGTGCCGGGCGGCGGGCAGCAGTTCCCGGCCTGCCGGGGTGAGGGCGACGCGTCCGGGGGCGCGGTCGAAGAGCGCGTGGCCGACCTTCTCCTCCAGACGGCGGATCTGCTGGCTCAGCGGCGGTTGCGCGATGCCGAGGCGCGTGGCCGCGTGACCGAAGTGGAGCTCCTCGGCGAGCACGACGAAGGCGTGCAACTGGGCGAGGGGAAGCTCGGGGCGATCCATATTTCCAGAGATATCAGATGATGCTCAAAGCTGTATTAGACGTATCGCTGTCGGCCACTTAGGTTCGGCGTATGACAGCAAGACGCGCGATCCTCAGCGGCTCGACGTTCGAGGAACAGATCGGGTACGCGCGGGCCGTGGTCGACGGCGACTGGGTGCACGTGTCCGGGACGACGGGGTTCGACTACCGCGCCATGACGATCTCCGACGACGTCGTGGCGCAGGCCGAGCAATGCCTGCGCAACATCGAGGCCGCGCTGGACGAGGCTGAATGCAGCTTCGCCGATGTGGTGCGAGTGCGCTATCTGCTGCCGGACCGGGAGGATTTCGAGCCATGCTGGCCGGTTCTGCGCCGAGCGTTCGGTGCGGTCCGGCCCGCCGCCACGATGCTCGTGTGCGGCCTCGCCGACCCCCGGATGAAGATCGAGATCGAGGTGTACGCGCGACGGGCCACCGCGTGAGTTTCAGTCCGGCTGGAAGAACGCGAGCATCTTCCGCGCGCCGTCCGGCGCCGTCATGAGTTCGTGGACCCGTGCGGACATCCTGGCGGCGGCGCTCGTGCGCTCGAACATCTCGCGTTCGTACTCCTTGACGGCGGTCGGGAAGTCGCCGGGGTGCACGGCCAGCGCGAGGCCGAGCAGGGCGCCGTCCAGCAGGGCCATGTTGGCGCCTTCCCCCACCGCGGGCATCAGGTGCGCGGCATCGCCCAGCAGCGTGACACCGGGATTCGCCTGCCAGGTCAGGCCTACCGGGAGAGCGGCGATGGGCCGGGGCACGACCGTGTCGTCGCAGGCCGCGATGAGCGCGGTGAAACGGGCGTCCCAGCCGTCGAGTTCCTCGATCAGCCTTGTCCGGGCGGCGGCCGGGTCGTCGAAGGGGATCCCGCTCGTGGCGAGCCAGTCCTCGGCGGTGTTGTAGAAGCTCAGGCCGACACGGACGCGGCCGTCACCGTTGCGCTGTGCGGCCAGGGATTTCCCGTCGCCGAGCGCCCAATAGGTGCCACGTCCGACCATCTCCGCGAGATCGGGATGTGTGCGATCGATGTCGGAAACGCAGAGCTCGACGAGGTTGTGGCCGAGATGCACCGGGCGGGCGTCGGTGAGCAGCGCGCGGACCCGGGAGTTCGCCCCGTCGGCGCCGACCAGCAGGTCGTACGCCGCACTGCTCCCATCGACGCTGCGTCCATCAACAAAGTGCAGGACGCCGTCGGCGGCGGAAGCGAACGCGTGCCCCCAGCGCACGGTGTCTTCGGGCAGCGAGCTCAACAGCAGGTCGCGCAGATCGGCTCGGTCGACCTCGGGCCGCGCGAACGGCGCGTCTTCGGGCGTGTCCTCCTGCAACAGCAAGGTGCCGTCGGGCTCCAGAAGCTTCATGTCCTGGCCCTCGCCGCGGGCGATCGCGTGGAACCCGTCGATCAGCCCGGCTTCGCGCAACGCCCGCTGACCGGTGTCGGCGTGGATGTCGAGCATGCCGCCCTGGCCGCGTGCGTCGCGCGACGGTTCGCGTTCGTAGACGACGGCGTCGATGCCGTTGACGTGCAGAACGCGAGCGAGCGCCAACCCGCCGAGGCCTGCTCCGACGATGGCGATGGTCATGTCGTCCTCCTTCGATACACCGTATTGATCGATACACTGTATCGAACGATGCGTTGTATTGTCAGCGACATGGTGGTGTGGGAGCGGCCGGAGCCGCCGGATCGGCCCGCCCTGGCCCCGCTGAGCCGCGAGCGGATCGTGCGGGCGGCGATCGAACTCGCCGACGCGGACGGCCTGGACGCGGTGTCGCTGCGCAAGATCGCCACCGCGCTCGACGTCGGCCCGATGCGGCTGTACGGCTACATCGCGAGCAAGGAGGAGCTGCTCGACCTGATGGTCGACGCCGCCCATGCCGGGATCCGGCCCACCGGAACCGGCTGGCGGGAAGCGCTGCGGTCGTTCGCCGAAGCCATGCGGCACACCGTTCACGAGCACGAATGGCTCGCCGACCTCCTCGGTGGCCGCCCTCAGCTCGGGCCGAACGCGCTGGCAGGCGGGGAGGCCGTGATGGCCGAGCTCGGCGAGCTCGGCGTGGACGCCGTGATGCCGGTGGTCTCCGCGGTCAACGCGTACACGATCGGCGCGGTGCGCCGGGAGATCGCCGAGTGGCGCGCGGAACGCGCCACCGGGATGGACGAGAAGCGCTGGCAGGCCGAGCTCGGGCCCTACCTGCGGCGAACTCTCGCGACCGGCGAGCTCCCCGCGCTGGCCACGGTCGTGCGCGACGCCGTCCACCTGGACGCCGAAGAGACCTTTCGGATCGGCCTCGATTTCCTGCTCGACGGCATCGAAGCCCGCCTCTCAAGCTGATCGAGACTCCCGTGTCAGCGCCGTGACCGTCCCGTGTCAGCGCGGCCCGCGAACGTGGTCACCATGAACAAGACATCGAAGACCTTCCGCCGCATCGGCCTCACCGCGCTGGCGGCCGCACTGCTGACGGGCGTGGCCGTGCCGACGGCTTCCGCCGGGCAGGACCGGCCGGAGCTGCGGCAAGCCGTCCAGGAATTCGTCGACGCCGGGTTCGGCGGGATGCAGCTGCGCGTCCGCGACGAGCGAGGCGAATGGACCGGCAGCGCCGGGGTGCGTGAGCTGGGAGGAACCGCGAAACCGCCGACCAACGGTCACTTCCGCGTCGGCAGCACGTCGAAGAACTTCACCGCGACCCTGGTGCTGCAGCTCGTGGCCGAGGGCAGGATCGGGCTCGACACCCCGGTCGCCGGTCTCCTTCCCGGGCTCGGGCTGGACTCGCGGATCACCGTGCGGATGCTGTTGCAGCACACCAGCGGGCTGTTCAACCACACCGGCCAGGTCAACCCGGACGGGACGGTCACGCCGGGAATCCCGTGGGCGGGCCAGGAGTGGGTGGACAAGCGATTCCACACCTACCAGCCGGAGGACCTGGTCCGGCTGGCGGTGTCCAAGCCCGCGGTCTTCGAGCCGGGGGCGGGCTGGAGCTATTCCAACACCAACTACGTGGTGGCCAGGCTGCTGGTCGAAAAGCTCACCGGACGCGCCTTCGCCGAGGAGCTGGACCGGCGGATCCTGCGGCCGCTCAAGCTGCGCGACACCTTGTCGCCGGGAGCGTGGGCCGGGATGCCCAAGCCGTACGCCCACGCCTACTACCGCTACGAAGACGCCGGCCAGTGGAAGACGATCGACGTCACGCACCAGAACCCGTCCTGGATCTCCAGCGCCGGCGACATGATCTCGACGACCAAGGATCTCCAGACGTACTTTTCCGCGCTGCAGAGCGGAAAGCTCCTGCCGGCCTGGCTGATGGCCGAGATGCGCAAGACGCACCCCGGCAGCGAAAGCCTCTACGGCTTCTACGGTCTCGGACAGTTCACGCAGGACTTGGGGCCGGGCTGCGCCGGACCCATCCTGAACCACAACGGCGGCCTCAACGGCTACGCGGCACTGATGTACAGCACGCCCGACGGCAGCAAGACCCTGACCGCGTCGGTCACCGCGGGCGACTCCGAGACCGACCCGCTGCCTTCGTTCCCGGCAGCGCTGAACAAGCTGCTCAAGACGGCGTTCTGCGGCAAGTGAGCGTCCTGGTCAGCGCGCCCGCTCCGTCAGCCGCGCCGCAAGCGCACTGACCAGGTCGCGGAGTTCGGCCGGCCGTTCGATGACGAACGGCCGGTCGAGCGCGGCGAGCAGCGGTGGGATCCAGTCGAGCCGCTGTGCCCGGATCCGGGTGCGCACCCAGTCGCCGTCGGGCTCCAGGGTGGCCACGGACGGCGGGAAGACGACGCGGATCTGGTCGGGTGTCGCCTGGATCCGCACGGAAACGTCGTGCCGGTGCGGTGTCTCGGCCAGCGCGGTCAGCACTCGCTCGGCCGGGTCGAAGCCGTCGGGCGCCTCGAACGTCCCGGCCCGCGCCTCGGCCGACTTGATCCGGTCGACGCGGAAGGTACGCACCTCGCCGCTGGCCGAGTCGAACCCGGTCAGGTACCACCGCCCGGAGTGCGCCACCACGCCGTACGGATGGACGACACGTTCGCTGGCTCCGCCGTGCCCGGCGAGGTACGCGAGTCCGACCGGATGCCGATCCCGTGCCGCCTCCGCGACGGTGAGCAGCACTTCGGCCTCGGCCGAGAGGGCTTTCCGGGCGGGCGAGGTGAAGTCTGCGGTCTCCAGCAGCGCGTCCAGCCGCCGGCCCAGTGCTTCGGGAAGGACACGGCGGACCTTCGCGGCCGCGCTCTCGACGGCCGCGACCGAAGTGGTGATCAACCCGGCCCGCCGTCCCGCGACCAGGCCGAGCAGGACCGCCAGCGCCTCTTCGTCGGTCAGCATCAGCGGCGGCATGCGGTAGCCGGGTGCCAACCGGTAGCCGCCGTACCGGCCGCGCACCGAACGGACCGGGATGTCCAGGTCGACGAGGTGTTCGGCGTAGCGGCGGACGGTGCGTTCGTCCACGTCGAGCCGTCCGGCGAGCTCGGCGACCGTATGCGTCCCGCCGCTCTGGAGGATCTCGAGCAACGCGAGCACGCGGGCGATGGGCCTGGTCACAGCCGGAGAATACCGGGCGGATCCTGTCCGGTATTGCTCCTAGCGTGGCCGGTGTTCCGCTTTCCGGCACCGAAAGGATCCATCGTGCAGTTCGTATCCGTCCGCGTGATCACCCACGACGTCGCCCGCCTCGCAGGGTTCTACGAGAAGGCGACCGGCATCGAAGCGCGGTGGCACTCCGAGCAGTTCGCCGAACTCGTCGGCCCGTCGTGCACCTTGGCGATCGGCAGTGCCGAGACGATGACCTTGTTCGGCGCGGGCGCCGCGGTGCCGGAGTCGAACCGGACCGCGATCCTCGAGTTCCGGGTCGAGGACGTCGACCGGGAGTACGACCGGCTGGCGGACCTGGCCGAGATCGTGCAGAAGCCGACCACGATGCCGTGGGGGAACCGGTCGATGCTGTTCCGCGACCCCGACGGCAACCTGGTCAACTACTTCGCGCCGAGCGCGCCGTAGTTCCGGACGAACGCGGTCAGCAGCCGGGCGAACTCGCGGCGGTCTTCGTCCGGCCAGTCCGCCATCGCCTCGGCGAACACCGAGCGGCGGAATTCGTGCATGCGCGTCACTTCGGCGCGACCTGCCTCGGTGAGCACGAGGACGGCGCGGCGGCCGTCGCGCTGATCGGCTTCACGCCGGAGAAAACCGTCCTCGACCGCGCGCGCGACCAGACGGCTCGCGCGCGGCTGGTCGATGGCCAGCGCCGCGGCAAGGCTGGTGACGGTGCCGGGTTCACCACTCTCTTCGGCCGCTTCGACGACGTCGAGGAGTCCTTGTATCGCCTGGTCCGGCATCGTTTCGGCGCGGTCGCGCGCGAGTTTCGACAGCGATCGCCTCGCCTGGCTCCGCCGGATGGCGATCATCGCGCGTTCCACTTCGGCCACGGCGTCCGTCATTGCCCGTCCTCACCAAATGCATGTACTTTTACATGTAGTTGCCGTCTACATGAGGAGTATCCATGAAGCCCATCGGATTCTGGTTCGCCCACCTTCACCAGGCACTCGAATCTTCCTTGGAACAGGTCCTCACCGCCGAAGCGCTGACCCGTCGCCACTGGCAGGTTCTGAACACGATCGACAGCGGAGCCTCTGTCGACGAGGCACTGTCACCGTTCGGAGAACTGCGGAAAACCGTCGCCGACCTGCGCGCTCGCGGTTTGATCGACGCCGAAGACGCCTTGACCGAAGCCGGCAGGGAGACACATCTCCGATTGAAGGCCAAGGTCGGCGAGTTCCGCTCACGCGCGACCGAAGGCATCGGCGACGGCGACTACCGGACGGCGGTCGGCGTGCTCGAACGCATGGCGGCGAACCTCGCGCGGGAATAAGGCGAAACCCGGCGGCGTCGTCTATCCTGGTAGTTGAAAGTTCAAACACTTGGAGCTGACATGACGCCGGTGCTCTACCTCAGCCACGGCGCGCCGCCGCTCGCCGACGACGCCACCTGGACCAGCCAGCTCGCCGGCTGGTCCACGGACCTCGAAAAACCGAAGGCGATCCTCGTCGTCTCCGCGCACTGGGAAGAGGCACCGCTGACCCTCGGCGCCACCACCACGGTGCCACTGGTCTACGACTTCTGGGGCTTCCCGGATCGCTACTACCAGGTGAAATACGCCGCTCCCGGCGCTCCGGAGCTGGCGGACAAGGTGCGCAAACTCCTGCGCTCGTCCCAGACGCCGGTCCACGACGCCCCCGACCGCGGCCTCGACCACGGCGCGTACGTCCCGCTCGTGGAGATGTATCCGGACGCCGACATCCCCGTGCTCCAGGTGTCCATGCCGTCGCTGGACCCGCGCGAACTGTTCGACCTCGGCCGGAAGCTCGCGCCGCTGCGCAACGAAGGCGTGCTGATCATCGGCAGCGGCTTCTTCACCCACAACCTGAGCGCGATGAGCCAGACCGACGGCACCGACGGGGCGCCGCCGTCGTGGTCGAGCGAATTCGACCACTGGGGTGCGGAAACGCTGCGCGAGGGCGACCTCGACGCGTTGCTGGACTTCCAGCACAAGGCCCCCGCCGCGGCCATCGCGCACCCCAGGATCGAACACTTCGCGCCCCTGTTCGTCTCGCTCGGCGCGAGCTCTTCAGGAAATGGCGAGGCCCCGCCGATGAGTCCTCGGCGGGAATACGTACCTCGGACTGTCATCGACGGCTACTGGCACGGCCTCGCCAAGCGTTCCCTCCAGTTCGATTAGCGGGACCGGAGCACTCCGGCGCCCGCCACCAGGCCGAGCGCCAGCAGCGTGACCACCCCGAACGACACGGTCAGCGAGGTCAGGTCGGCGATTCCGCCGATCAGCGACGGCGCGACGAGACCCGACGAGTAGGTGATGGTCGCGACGCCGGCGATCGACTGACTCGGGGTCGGCCCGCTGCGTCCGGCCGCCGCGAAGGCGAGCGGAACGACGACGGAGACGCCGAGCCCGATCAACGCGAAGCCGCCCATCGCCATCACCGGATGGGCGGCGAAGACGACCAGCAGACCGCCCGCCGTCGCGAAGACACCGCCCGCGCGGACGGTCTTGACCGAGCCGAAGCGCCGCACCAGCGCGTCGCCCGAGAGGCGGGCAACCGCCATCGTGCAGGTGAACGCGGTGGTCGACGCGGCCGCGATCCCCGGCGAGGTGCCGAGGACGTCACGCAGGTAGACGGCGGACCAGTCGAGGCTCGCGCCCTCGGCGAAAACGGCGCAGAACGCGACGGCACCGATGATCACGGCCGACTTCGGCGGCAGCGCGAACCTCGGCGGCGGATGCTCGTCGGGTGCGCTGCGGACGTCGAACACGCCCTGGCAGATGAGGGCACCGGCGACGGTGAGCACGGCGGACACGATCGCGAAGTGGATCCGTGCGTCCAGCGCCGTGTGTGCGGCGAGCGTGCCCGCCGCGGAACCGACGAGCGCACCTGTGGTCCACATGCCGTGCAGTCCCGACATGACCGACTTGCCCATTTTCTCCTCGACGTCGACGCCGAGGGCGTTCATCAGCACGTCCGAGGTGCCCGCCGCGGTGCCCATGACGAACAGCGCGAGGCACAGGGTGAAGAGGTTTCCCGCCAAGGACGGCAGGATCAGCGCCAGCGTCCAGTAGGCGAGAAGCAACCGGAGCCCCAGCCTGCCGCCGAGCCGGTGTCCGATCCGCGCGGCGAGCGGCATGGTGAGCGAGGCACCGATGGCGGGGAAGGCGAGTGCGAGCCCGAGCTGGCCCGCGCTGATCCCCGCGTGTTCCTGGATCCACGGGATCCGGGTGGCGAAACTGCCGGTCACCGCGCCGTGCACGGCGAAGACTGCGGCGATGGCGATCCGCGCCTGCCGCACCCGCCGCGTCGGCCCGCCGACGGTTTCCACTGTGTTGGTCACTGGGCCCCCAAGGTCCGTGAAACGACTCGACGGGCGTCAGCGTAAACTATCAGGAAGGGAACCTGATAATTAATTCTGGGAGGATCTGCCGGTGAGTGTCATCCGGATGCCGTCCGCCTCCCCGACCACCGCGCGTGCCATCAACGACCGCCTCGCGCTCGACCTGCTCCAACGCGAGGGCTCGCTGACGGCCGCCCAGCTCAAGACGTTGACCGGGCTTTCCCGGCCGACGGTGGCCGACCTCGTCGAACGCCTGCGGGACGCGGGGCTGATCGAGATCGTCGGCGAGGCGGGCGCGGAACGCCGCGGCCCGAACGCGAAGCTGTACGGCATCGTCGCCGAACGCGCGTACCTCGCCGGACTCGACGTCCGCACCCACGGCATGGCCGTTTCGGTCGCGGACCTCCTTGGCCGGACCCGCGCGGAAGCCTCGCTGCCGTTCGAACTGGACATCGACACCGACGTGGCCGTCGAGCGCGCGATCGCCCTGCTGGCGGCCACCACCGCCGAAGCGGGTGCGACGGCGCTGCACACGATCGCCGTCGGCGCTCCCGGCCTGGTCGACCCGGCGACCGGCGGTCTGCGGCCCGCCGGGGGTTTGCCCGCGTGGCACGGGAAACTCGTCGACGAACTCCGGCGACGGCTGGGTGTCCCGGTGCTGCTGGAGAACGAGGTCAACCTCGCGGCCGCCGCCGAGCAACGGCTCGGCGCCGCCCGCGATCGGGACACGTTCGTCCTGCTGTGGCTGGGTTTCGGCGTCGGCGCGGCCGTCGTCCTCGACGGTTCGCTGCGGCGGGGCGCGTCGGGCGGCGCGGGGGAGATCGGGTTCCTGCCGATGCTGGGCCCGGGACGGCTCCCGACGGCGACCGACTGCGACGGCGGCTTCCACACCCTCGCGGGCAGCGGCGCGATCTGCGAACTCGCCCGCGAACACGGCATCCCGGCTTCGTCGGCCGACAACGCCGAAGCGGCCGCAGCGGCTGTCGGTTACGCGATCGACGCCGAGTCCGAAGAGTTTCTGGAGATCGCCGCGGAGCGGATCGCGATCGGCGCCGCCGCGGTCACGGCGGTACTGGACCCGGGTTGTCTCGTGCTGGGCGGGGAGATCGGCCGTGCCGGTGGCGATGCGTTCGCCACACGGGTGAGCCGTCGGCTCGCGGAGATCTCACCGCTGCGGACCGAGGTGCGGGCGGGGACCGTCGGCGGGAGCGGCGTACTGGAAGGCGCGGTGCTCACCGCGATGGGCGCCGCCCAGGACGCGCTGTTCACCCCGGGTTCCGAGTGAGCCGCGGCGAGGCGTCGGCACAGGTGGCCGTGAGTGGGCAGGAGGCCTTCGTGCCGTGTCTCTGGATCACTTCCGGCACGGTTTCGCGTAGGGGGCGTGAGTGGCAATGACGGTTAGAACCCGAAGGGTGTCTTAGGTACCTACGTGGTTCAGGCTGCGGTTGATGCCAGGCCCCGGTCCGTGAAGTCGCCGGTCGGCGGGGATGTCGTGAAGGGCCCCTTTGAGACGGTGAAGGTCTCAAAGGGGCCCTTCACGACATGAGAGTTCGACGCCGGAGGGTGCGTACGGCGGGTGGATCGGGATCGCAGGTCCATGAAGGACTCCTTCCCTACCCTGAGAGTAGGGAAGGGGCCCTTCACCTCACGACCCCCACGCAAAGTCCCGAATGGACACCGTTGCCCTGGCTGGCGTCCCTTGTGGACGGTCAAGAGCGCGCCGGGCTCCTTGGTGACCCCACTCCCACCACCGACTCGACCACGCCATATTCGCCTTGCCCCGTTGGCCGCGAACAAAACAAAGCGGGCCCGGGAGTGTCTCCCGGGCCCGCTTCGGTTCATTCAGTGGCGCTAGCCGACTGGCAGGTTCACATGGTGTGGAACTTCTTGCCGGTCAGGGTGCCGATGAAACGCTGGAACATGCTCAGCGGCGACGAGTCGACGCCCGCCAGAGCCGGGACCTGCGCGGTCGGCATCGCCGGGGTGTTGCTCACGACGGGCAGGGTGCCCGCGGTGGGCAGCTGCACCGGCAGTTCGCCCGCGGCCGGCAGCGCACCGGCGGTGGGGAGCTGCACCGGCAGGTTGCCGGCGGCCGGCAGGTTACCGGCGGTGGGCAGCTGGACCGGCAGCTTGCCGGCGGTGGGCAGCCCGTTCAGGGCAGGCAGCTGGGCGAGCTTGGGGGCGTCCGCACGAGCGGCGTCACCGGGCAGACCCGGGGCCTTCGGCAGGGCCGGGACACCGGGCAGCGCCGGGGTGCCGGGCAGCTCGGGCAGTTCCGACTTCGGCAGAGCCGTCGGGACGGCGGTCAGCTGCTTCAGCGCGGTCAGGCCTGCCACCTGCACGGGCAGGGTGGCCACCTGGGGACCGTCGGCGCGGGCGCCACCGATCGCCGGGGTGGTCGGCAGGGTGCCGGCACCGTTCAGCGACGGAACCGCGGGAGCCGCCGGGGCCGCGGGCAGAGCCGCCGCACCGAAGGGCAGCGTGGGCAGCGCGTCGATCGGCATCTCCGAACCGACCGCGTCGGTGAAGGCGCGGCTGTGGTCCTCACCGTTGATCTCGGTGAGGTCCGTGGTGGTCGACTCCGCGATGGCCAGCACCGGGATCTCGTGGCTGTCCAGCGGGATCACGAAGATGAACGGGTGGTGGAAGTTGAACCCGGAAAGGGCCTCTCCACTGCCGTCCGTGACGCTGTCGCCGCCGACCTGGCCGAGGGTGACGTTGTCCGACGTGGTCTTCGAAACGCCACCGAGCGCGGCGATCGCGTTGCCGAACAGCTTGGTGTCCACGGCGGTCGGCAGGTCGAGGATGTTGCCCGAGAGCGATCCGTCGAGGCCCGAGGTCTCGACGTCCCCGCCCGAAGCGGCGTCGATGGTGTCGGTGCCCTGAGCGGTGCCGATGCCCGCGACCGAAACCGCGTCGTGCGCGAACGGCACCAACGGCAGCAGCTGCGGACCGACGATGTTGCCCGCGACCGCGCCGTTGTCACCGTTGGTGGTGGCGTCGCCACCGGCGGACGACACGACGTCGTTGACGCTGGTGCCCTCGGCGATACCCGCACCGGCCACGCCGTGACCCGTGATCGGGACGGCGCCACCGATCGGCGACTGGACGATGTTGCCTGCCAGCGCGCCGTTCTCCCCGGTGGCGATGGCGTCGCCGCCCGCGTTGGAGTCGGTCAGGTTCGAGCCGGTGCCCGAGGCGATCCCGCCGAGCACAGCGGCGAAGTTGTGCGCCTGGACCGGCAGGGAGACCGGGCCGTAGACCAGGTTGCCCGAGCCCGCGCCACCGTCGCCGGTCGCGTGGACGTCGCCACCCGCGTTGGACGTGGTGTCGCCGTCGGCGGCACCGTGGCCCTGGCCGATGAACGCGCCACCGATCCCGAACGCCTGCAGCGGCAGCGAAACCGGCGTGGTCGCCAGGTTGGAGCTGAGGAAGCCGTTGTCGTCGGCGGTGTTCCCGCCGCCGCCACCGGAGACGACCTTGGTCTCCTCGGCCGAGGCGGTGCTCTGGCCGATGAACGAGCCACCGACGCCGAAGATCTCGGCCGGAACGGCGGCCGGGACCTGGACGATGTTGCCCGAGCCGGACGAGTCGTTGCCGGTGGTGCCGTCGTACGCACCCGCGGTCACGGTCTTCGTCTCGGACGCCTCGGCGGTCGCCTGTCCGATGTGCGAGCCGGCGACGCCGAACACCTCGGGGGCCAGCGCGGCCTGGGTGTTGACGATGTTGCCCGCGAGGGTGGAGTCGTCACCCGTGGTGTGGCTGCCGTTGCCGGCGTTCGCGTCGACGGTGTTCTCGCACGAGGCGACGTTGGCGCTGCCGATGTAGGTGCCCGCGATGCAGGTCACCTCGACGGGAGCGGCCACGGCCGGGTCGACGATGTTGCCGCCACCGGCGGAGCCTTCGCCCTCGCTGCTGACGAAGCCACCGGCGTCGACGGTGCTGGACTGGCTGGTCCCGCCTTCGGTGCCGGTGTTCGCGAGCCCGATCCAGCTGGCGGCCACGCCGCCGACGTTCGCGACGTCCGCGGTCTGCGGCACGATCGCGTTACCCGCGACGGCCGAGTCCTCGCCGGAGGTCTGCACGTAGCTGGGGACGTTGCTCCAGCCAGGGGTGGTGTCACCGGCGGTGGCGTCCGCCGACGAGCTGCTGTTGGAGTTCGCGAGCGAACCCCACGCGGCGGCCGCGTTGTCGTTGACCTTCACCGGGAGGGCGATCGGCACCGCGCCGACGTTGCCGCCGAGGGCGGAGTCGTCACCGTCGGTCTCGACCCAGCCGCCGGAGGTGGCCTCGGTCTCGGCCTCGTAGCCGGAGCTGTTGGCGTTGCCGATGATCCAGGACGCGGCGTTGCCGGTGACCTGGACCGGGGTGGCGAACTGTCCGGCCAGCACGTTGCCGGACAGGGCGGAGCCCTCGCCGTCGGTGGTGATGTTGCCGGTCTCGGTGGTGCTCTGGCTGGCGGAACCGCCGACCACGCGGCCGGTGCCGCCGGCGAGCCCGCCGCCGTTGCCCGCGATCTGCACGGGCAGCGCCCAGTCGAGGGACACGACGTTCCCGGCGAGGCTGGAGTCCTCACCGGTGGTCTCGATGTCCTGGTTGTGCGACCAGGTCTGGTCGTGGGTGCCACCCTCGACCTCGGCGTCGCCGATCACGCCGATGGCGTTGTCGACGATCTGGATCGGGACGACGACGTCACCGACGACCTTGTTGCCCTTGAGGATGTCGTCCGTGGTGGTGAAGCCGCCGTCGGTCACCCCGCCGCTGACCTGGCGGGCCGAGTCCTTGGCGGCCAGCGGCGCGGGAACGGCGCCGGTGGTCGGGAGGGACGGAAGCCCTCCGCCGACGCCATCGGTGCTGCTGCCCGGCGAGGAAGCCGAGTCCAGCGCGTCCGAGACGGGCTTGGTGACGGCCTTGGTGCTGACCTCGCCCTTGTAGCCGGGGAGGTCGGCCTGGCCGAGGGGCGTGCCAACGGCGTTGTTGTCGATCTCGACCGGAACGGTGACGTTCGCGTCGAGCGGGGAGGCCGGGGTGTCGGGGTTGACGTGTTCGTCAGCCGAGGCGATGCCGGTGCCCAGCATCAACAACCCACCCGTGACCAACGCGGTCTGGAGTCCGCGCTTTGCCCAGGATTGCATGGGGTTTTTCTCCTTCATTTCGGGTTCCCTTTCGGGTTCGAGGAGGCGCCTTCTGGAGAGGCACCAGGGGGATGGAGCGAATGCGGGCGCACAAAAGCGCACCGCCGTTTCGCGGGGATCAGGAGCGGACGCGAAGCCAAGCCCGGAATCGGGAGGCGTGAGGCGCGTCGGCTACCCCGCGGAGGGAGGTGTTCAGTCGGGAGTGACGCCGGGCTGCGAGCCCGGGGTGAGCGGCATGTACCGCGTGCCTGCCAGCGAGTAGCCGGTCAGGGAACGCTCGACGGCGGCGACGACCCAGGCGGGGACGCCGTGGGTCAGGCCGTCGAGGTGACCACCGGGGGCGGAGCCGCCGGGGACAGTCGGGAAGGAAGGCGCGGCGGGAAGCGGCGCCGGGGTGAACGGACGCGGGAAGTCACCGCGGTGACCGTCACGCGCCGGAGCGTCCTCGACCTGATCGAAGGCACCGTGCTGCTGCACGAAGGCCGGCATCGGGAGGACGGTCTCGGAGGAAGCGGGGAACTGCGTCGTCGCCAGCTGCGCGAAGTCGGTGACCTGGTCACCGGCGCCGATGGTGTCCAGCGGCGAGTCCGGGTCGACCGGACCGCCGCCGACCGGGAGCTCCGGGACGAGGTCGCCGTGTCCGTTCGGGTCGAGGAGGTCCCAGACCTTGCGGCCGAAGTCGGGTGACGGGGCGAAGGTCTCGTCCAGCACCTGGCGGGTGTCCTGCGGCTTGCGCACGATGTGCTCGACGGCGCCGAGAGTGCGCTTGACCGGAGTGACGACCGAGTTGTCCGCGAAGTCGGTGACCGCGTCGCTGACGCGGGTGGAGACTTCGTGCTCGTCGGCGCGGATGTCGCCGCAGTGGTGCTTCGCGGAAGCGGATCCGTTCTCGCCCGGCATCGACCACGTGGTGGCGTCCTGGTGGCTGTCGCCGCACATCGCACCGGCGACGTCGCCCGCGAACTTCGAGGTACCGCGGGAAACGTCGGTCAAGCCCGCCGCGGTGGCGTCGGTGACCGGGGTGACGCTCGTCCCGGGAGTGGAGATCACCGGGGCGGACGGGACGACGTCGGCCGAAGCGGAGGCGCCGGAAACAGCCCACGCGGCGGCCGAACCGGCGACGGCGCCGCCGATGACGAACAGCGCACGCGAAGCGAGACGGCCGAAGCGCGCCGCGCCCCGCCCCTCGTTCTTCGCCGCGTTCGTCACTCGGTCTCCTTCTCGCCTCGGTCGGTCGTTGCGGGACCGACATAAGCAAAGTGCGGAAGCCCGGCGCGACTTTGAACCACCTTGATGGCACGATCGTGTGAAGAACACAGGGTGTAGCCCGAAATCACGATGCGTGATCGGTGCTGGCGGCACCGGGTTACTCCCGAGTTGATCCCCGGCCGGTGTGTCAAGCGTCGCATCGGGCGAATTCGCGTCGTGCGCGTTGCCCGGAATGTTCAAGAAACGTCGGCTCGGACCGATACGGTGTGCCCGTGAGCGAGCCCCAGCGCAAACAGCCGGAATTCGACCCGGCGAACCCGTTCCTTTCGGAGTCCACCGAAGACGTCACCAACCTCGTGCCCCGCGGCCTGCGGATCGGCGCGGCGTTGTCATGGCGCTTCATCGTGGTGATCGCCGCGCTCTACGTCATCGTGTTCCTGATCGGCTATCTGTCGGTCGTCGTGATCCCGCTGTCGATCGCGTTGCTGCTGGCCGCGCTGCTCGCGCCGGCGGTCTCCAAGCTGACGACGCTGAAGTTCCCTCGCGGGCTCGCGGCCGGGATAGTGCTGATCGCCGGGCTCGCGGTACTCGGCGGGCTGCTGACGTTCGTCGTCGCGCAGTTCTCCTCCGGCCTGCCGGAACTGCAGAAGCAGCTGACGGAGAGCCTCAACCAGATCAAGGTCTGGCTCATCGACGGGCCACTGCACCTGCGGCAGGAGCAGATCCAGGAGTTCATCAACCAGGCGATCAGCTTCCTGCAGAACAACCAGGCGTCGATCACCACCACCGCGCTCACCACCGCGGGCACGGTCGGCGAGATCGTCACCGGCTTCATCCTGACGCTGTTCATCCTCATCTTCTTCCTTTCCGGCGGCGACCAGATCTGGAAGTTCCTCGTGCGTGGCGTGCCGGGGCGCGTGCGCGACCGGGTCGACGTCGCCGGGCGGCGCGGGTTCGCGTCGCTGGTCAGCTACGTGCGCGCGACGGCGGCGGTGGCCGTGGTCGACGCGGTCGGCATCGGCGTCGGGCTGGCGATCGTCGGCGTGCCGCTGGTGATCCCGCTGGCGACGCTGGTGTTCCTCGGCGCCTTCATCCCGATCATCGGTGCCGTGATCGCGGGCGCGGTCGCGGTGCTGATCGCGCTGGTGACGAAGGGGGTCGTCGGCGCGCTGATCGTGCTGGCCATCGTCATCGGTGTCATGCAGCTGGAAAGCCACGTGCTGCAGCCGATCCTGCTCGGCCGCGCGGTGAAGCTGCACCCGCTCGCCGTGGTGCTCGCGATCACCGCCGGTCTGGTCACCGCCGGGATCGCCGGAGCGCTGCTTTCGGTGCCGCTGCTCGCGGTGCTCAACGCGGGGATCCGGTCGCTGCTGCACGAACACGATCCCGATCCGGCCGAGATCGATGTGCTGAAGGATCAGGCGGCGCAACCCAACGATGCCGGGAAAGCGGCCGAAGCCGAGTCATGACCGAGACCCCGCTCTGGCGCGCCGTCTCGGCGCTCGGCACGCGGGACCCGGTCACCCCGTTGTGGCGCGGGGTGATCGTGCTTCGGGTGACGACGCTGCTCTTCGCACTGGGCTCGTTCATCGTCCACTACGACGGCTACGCGAATAAGTGGCTCGCGTGGACCGCGTTCGGCGCGATGACGGTGTGGACGGTGCTGAGCAGCGTGTTCTACGCGCGGCCGTCGAGCCGCTGGCCGTGGCTGGTCGGCGTCGACCTCGTGGTGACCGCCGTCCTCATGTTCACGTCGGCGTGGATCCTGACCACCGGGCAGTTCGACGCCAACACCCCGCTCATCACGACGGTGTGGGCGGCCGTCCCGCCCGCGGCCGCCGGGACGCGGTTCGGCGCCGTCGGCGGCGTGCTCGCCGGACTGGTGGTCTCGGTGGTCACCGGGCTGGTGCGCTGGCGGTTCGACGTCGACGTCGCGCGGGACGGCTTCCTGCTGACCGCGAGCGGGTTCGTGATCGGTCTCGCCGCGACCATGGCCCGCCGGTCCGCCGACGCGCTGACCAGGGCGTTGCGCATGGAGGCGGCGACGGCCGAACGGGAACGGCTCGCCCGCTCGATCCACGACAGCGTCCTGCAGGTACTCGCGCGGGTGCGCAAACGCGGCGCCGAATTCGGCGGGGAGGCCGCCGAACTGGCGAAACTGGCAGGCGAGCAGGAGATCGCGCTGCGGGCACTGGTCACTACCGAACCGACGCGTTCGAGTGAGAACGGGACGACCGACCTCCGGGCCGCGCTGCAACTGCTCGCGACGCCGTCCGTGCAGGTGTCGACCCCCGCGGGCGAGGTCCAATTACCCGAGCACGTGACCGCGGAACTGGTGGCCGTGGCGCGCGAGGCGCTGGCGAACGTCGAGAAACACGCGGGTGAAGACGCGCACGCCTGGGTGCTGCTGGAGGACCTGGGCACCGAGGTCGTGGTCAGCGTCCGCGACGACGGCCCCGGAATCGCGCCCGGCGTTTTGGAACGAGCGGCGGCCGAGGGACATCTAGGTATCGCGGAGTCCATCAAGGGACGGGTGCGGGATCTGGGCGGAAGCGCCGCCCTCGACACCGCGCCCGGCCAGGGCACGGAATGGGAAGTCAAGGTTCCAGTCGCGGCGAGGGGAAAGCGATGACCGGTGAGGCTCAGGTCTCGGTGATGGTGGTCGACGATCATCCGATGTGGCGGGACGGGGTCGCGCGCGACCTGGCCGAACACGGATTCGACGTGCGCGCCACCGCGCCGGACGCGCCGGCCGCGGTGCGGATCGCGCGGACGGTCCGGCCGGACGTCGTCCTGATGGACCTCAACCTCGGCGAGACGTCGGGGGTCGACGCCACCCGCGAGATCACCACGGAACTGCCGTCGACGAAGGTGCTGGTGCTGTCCGCGAGCGGCGAGCACAGCGACGTCCTCGAGGCGGTGAAGGCCGGCGCCTCCGGGTACCTGGTCAAATCGGCTTCGGCGACCGAGCTCGTGGACGCGGTCAAGCGGACCGCGGCGGGCGACCCGGTGTTCACCGCCGGCCTCGCCGGTCTCGTGCTCGGCGAGTACCGCCGCATGGCCGACGCCCCGGACGACGGGCCCGCGCCGCCGCGGCTGACCGAACGCGAGACCGACGTCCTGCGCCTGGTCGCGAAGGGGATGACGGCGCGGCAGATCGCCGAGAAGCTCGTGCTGTCGCATCGGACGGTGGAGAACCACGTCCAGTCCACGCTGCGGAAACTCCAGCTGCACAACCGTGTCGAACTGGCCCGCTACGCCATCGAACACGGACTGGACGTGGAATAGCGCGCGTGCCTTTTCGGCCGGAGGCCTCGGATTTGCGAAGGCTCAGCCCTGGGCGATGGCCACCACCCGCTGGTTCCGCTCGGCGGGCAAGGGTGTCTTGACGACCGTCCACCGCGGCCGATCGAGGCGCCAGTTCGCGACGACGTCGGTGGCGATCACCAGGCTGCCGTCCTCGGTCCATTCGATCGCGACCTGCTTGAGCGGGGTCGCGATCGGCGTCGAGGGCGCGTGCGTCCAGGTCAGGGTGTCGAGTGCGAGCACCCAGACGTCCGCGGTCTGCGTCGCGGTCCCGGCCCAGGCGGGGTCACCGAAGAGCACGGCGACCTGGTAACCGTCGCGACTCGGCACCACCATGCCGGGCGTGCCGTTGGCCACCGGCCGCTCGACCGGCATCCGTTGATCGTTGCGCAGGTCGAGCACGGAGAACTTGGTCAGCTCGGCCAGCAGCATCCGTTCCTTGGTGACCGCCAGTACCCGGGGGAACTGGTGCAGGGCGCGGCCCGTCGCGGGGTCGATCAGCACGTCCTCGGCACTGGCCGTCCCGCTGTTCACCGTGATCAGCAGACCCTTCGGTACCTCTTGGCGAACGGCTGTCGTGCAGCTCGCCGGACGGCCGCGATCGCGCTCCGCACCGAGCAGGGAGACGTATTGGAGGCGGCAGAGGTCGTCGCCGTCGTCACGGATCAGCCAGACGCCGCTCTCGTCGGCGGCCGGGGCGACGCTGCGGGCCTTGCCCAGCTTCCACGGCTGGTTCCCGGGATCGCCGTAGACGAGTACTTCGGACGGCTCCAGGCAGGACGGCCCGCAGCGCGCGGCCGACAGCACGACCGGGAACTTGCCGACGCGGAGGACGTCGTTGACCCGGTCCCCGGCCGGAGCGCCCGGAAGCGGGGTGGTGACGCCGGTGGCGGGATCGAGCATCGAAGGCGGCGAAGTCGACATGACGAGCCGGAAACCGCTGTAGTCCACCGGTTCGCCTTCGAGTTTCGACGCTGGTGGGGCCGTCGGCGTCGGAACGGCCTCCGGCGGGTCTGCTTCGACGGTGCAACCGGCCAGCAGGAGGAACGCCGCCAGCAGAGCGGCACAGGGAAGAAATGCGGGTCTGTTCAGGGTATTTCCCCGATCTCGCGCGTGAGATCCGGTTCTACCATTCAAGGCATGGGCGAGGAAGAGCAGCCGGCGACCGAAACCAAGCCGTTGACCGGACGGGACATCCGGGTCTCCGACGCGGAACGCGAACACGTCATCGAAGTCCTGCAGAAGGCGATCGGCCTCGGGATGCTGAACCTCGACGAATTCACCGAACGGACCGACCGCGCCCTCGCTTCGAAGACCCGCGGCGAGCTGAACGCGGTGCTCACGGATCTGCCAGGTCTGGTGCATCCCGAGGCGGGAATGGTGCCTCGACAGCAACAGAACCCGTGGTCGCCGCCGAGGCAGCACGCCTACGCGCAGTCGTCCGGGCAGGTCATGGAGCTCAACGGCAAGTACTCGGCGTTGCAGCGCGACGGGAACTGGCTGGTCCCCGAGTCGATGGTGATCCGGAACAAGTACGGCGCCACGAAACTGGACTTCTCCCAGGCCGAGATCCGGCATCCGGTCGTGCACATCGAACTGCAGGCCAAATGGGGTCCGGTGGAGATCACCATCCCCGAGAACGGCGCCGTCGACACCAACTCGATCACCGACATCAAGTTCGGCAACCTCGACGACCGGACGCGTTCGAACGGCCGCCCCGGCACGCCCCGGTTCGTCATCACCGGGCGCGTGCACGGGGGGTCGCTGATCATCAAGTACCCGCGGCGGGGCTTCTTCGGCTAGGCCCCGACCGGGCGCACGTGGCGGAGGTGCCGGAGCACGAAGTACGCCACCGCGGCCAGCACCAGCGCGGCCAGCCCGGACACCGCGTGCATCCCGCTGGCGAACGCGTCGTGCGCGGGGACCGCGTCGGCGAGCCGGGACCGCGTGACGGCGTTGCCCAGCGTGCCGACGGTCGCGATGCCCAGCGCGTAGCCGAATTCGTTGCCGGTCTGCGAAAGCGAGGCCGCCGAACCGGCCTTCTCCGGCGGCACGGAGCCGACGACCAGATCCGTGCCAAGGGTGACCAGCGGGCCGCCGCACAGGCAGGTGATGGCGAAGGCGATCGACGGGATCACCGGACCCGCGCCCGCCTCGACCTGCGTCAGCAGCAGGAACCCGCAGACAGCGCCCGCCAGCCCCGTCGCGATCAGCGTGGCGGGACGGACGCGGCGGGCCAGGATCGGCGCGCCGAGGAAGCTGACGGTCGAGGCGAGCATGCCCGGCAGCAACGCCAGCGCGGCGCCGACCGGCGAAAGCTCGAGCACGATCTGGAAGAACTGCGCGACGAAGAGCATGGTCGTGCCACCCAGCATGGTGAACGCGCACATCCCGCCGATCGCCGTCGTGAACGCGCGGGCCCGGAACAGCGTCAGGTCGATCAGCGGATCCTGGAGGATTCGCTGGCGTCGCACGAACACCACCCCGAAGCCGAGACCGATCAGGAGCGAGGCCGCCGGGACCACGTGGACGCCGTCGCGGGCGAGTTCCTTGATGCCGTAGACCGCGGGCAGGATCGTGACCAGCGAAAGCACGACACTCGGCAGGTCGACGCGGCCGGCGTTCTCGTTGCGGTACTCGGGCAGCAGTTTCGGGCCGACCACGAGCAGCAGGACCATCGCCGGGACGCCGAGCAGGAACACCGAACCCCACCAGAAGTGCTCCAGCAGCACGCCGCCGACCATCGGCCCGACGATCGCGCCGACGGTGAAGCAGCCTGCCCAGATGCCGATCGCGAGGGAGCGCTGGCGGCTGTCGAGGAACAGGTTGCTGATCAGGGCGAGCGTCGACGGCGCCAGCGTCGCACCCGCGATACCGAGGAGCGCACGGGCGACGATGAGCATCAGCGCGCTGGTCGAGAACGCCGCCAGCACGGAGGCCAGCCCGAACGCCGTGGCGCCGATGAGCAGCAGTTTCCGGCGGCCGATCCGGTCGCCGAGGGTGCCCATCGTGACCATGAACCCGGCGATCATGAAGCCGTAGACGTCCATGATCCACAGCTGCTGGACGCTGTCGGCGCCGAGGCTCTGGCTGAGCTTCGGCAACGCGAGGATCAGCACGAACACGTCGAGGGAGACCAGGAAGGTGGGCAGGGCCAGTACGGCCAGCCCGACCCATTCCCGGCGTCCAGCCCGCGTCGGGGTCATGGTGGTCGTCATGGTCGGCGTCCTTTCGTCGCTTCGGTGTCTTCACCCAGGCGTCGAAGCGGTGGACCGGATTTCGACATGCCGCCCGATCTTTTTCAGCCGTGCAGGAGGATCAGCAGGCCGATGCCGATGAGGACGACCGGAAGCAGTAAATGGCCCCAGCGGGCCAGGGCGCGGGCGATCACCGGGCGGGTCGCGAAGAACCGGCCCGCCAGGCACCAGACCGCGACGAGCGCGAGGAATACGACGGCGTACACGATCAGCCCGCCGGTGCCGGTGTTGGCGAACACGGGAACGTAGACGCCGATGTTGTCGCCGCCGTTGGCGAAGGTCACCCCCGCCACGGCGAGCACACCGGGACCGGCCTCGGGCTCTTCGGTCCCGGTGCCGCGCTCACGCCAGACGCGCCACGCCGCACGCAGACCGAGCAGGAGCGGCACCAGCCCGAGCCAGGGCAGGACGGCATCCGGCAGCAGTCCCGCACCGAGCGCCCCGACGATCGAAACGGCGAGGATGCCGGCGAACCCGAGGTATTGCCCGGCCACCACTCGCAGGGCACCGCGCCGGCCGGCGGCGTTGGCGAAGAAGAGCGCGAGCAGCACGAGGTCGTCGACGTTGGTCGCCGCGAACATGCCCGCGGCCTGGCCGATCAGGCCGAAGTCCACCACGGCGGGAGCAAGGGACCTTTGCTATCGCTTGGCGGCCGCCGTGCGGGCCTCGACCGGGTTCGCCGTGGCCAAGACCGCGTCGGCGAGCGCCTCGCATTCGGCCAGCGTGGTCGCGGCAAGGCTCGCGCCGACCGCGCGCACGGCGGGCGCGTTCATCGAGAGGCTGGTCAGGCCGAGCCCGGCCAGTACCAGCGCGAGCCGCGGGTCGCCGGCGGCCTCACCGCAGACACCGGCGGGTTTGCCGGTGTCCTTCGCGGCCTGGCCGATGACCTTGAGCAGGCGCAGCAGCCCCGGCTGCCACGGGTCGTTGAGCTTGGCGACCGCGCCGAGCTGGCGATCCGCGGCGAAGGTGTACTGCGCGAGGTCGTTGGTGCCGACGGAGACGAAGTCGACCACGTCGAGGATCTCGCGGGCGGTCAACGCGGCGGCCGGGATCTCGATCATCACGCCCGCGCGGGCGATTCCGGCGGCGCGGGCGCGCTCGGCGAACCAGGCGGCCTCGGCGGCGGTGGCGACCATCGGGGCCATCACCGAAACCTCGGCGCCGGAGTCCTGCGCGGCACCCGCGATGGCCTCCAGCTGGCGGTCGAGGATCTCGGGCCGGTCGAAAGCGACCCGAAGGCCACGTACGCCGAGCGCCGGGTTGGGCTCGACCTCGGGCTCCAGGAAGGCGAGCGGTTTGTCGGCGCCCGCGTCGAGGGTGCGGACGATGACCGGCTTGCCGCGGAACGGTGTGAGCACGGCGGTGTAGGCCTTGCGCTGCTCTTCGACGCTCGGCTCGGAGGACGCGTCGAGGTAGCAGAACTCGGTGCGGAAGAGACCGACGCCCTCGGCGCCCGCCTCGGCGGCGGCCTGGGCGTCGTTGGCGGAACCGACGTTGCCGAGCACCTTCACGCGGTGGCCGTCGGCGGTCGCGCCGGTGCCGTTCCACTCGATCGCGCCGGTCTTGGCGGCCGTGACGACGTCGGCGTTCGGGTCCGCGACCTCGACGACCCCGGTGTCACCGTCCACCGCAAGCGCTTGCGCGTCGAGCGCGAGGACGCCGCGGACCGCGACGACGGCGGGAATGCCGAGCGCGCGGGCGAGGATCGCGGTGTGACTGGTGGGGCCGCCCTCTTCGGTGACGAGCGCGAGCACCTTCTCCGGATCGAGACCCGCGGTGTCGGCGGGCGCGAGGTCACGGGCGACGAGCACACTCGGCGACTCGAGGTCGGGAACGCCGGGAGGCGCGATGCCGAGCAGCTCGGCGACAAGCCTGTCGCGCACGTCGAGGACGTCGCGAGCGCGCTCGGCCATGTAGCCGCCGGCGGCCGCGAGCGCGTCGGCGAACTTGCCCGCCGCCTGATGCACCGCACGCGGCGCGGGCAGATTCTGGTCTTTGACCAGCTGCTCCGCCGACGAGACGAGCGCCGGGTCGGCCGCCATCGCCGCCGTGGTGATGAGAATCGTCGCGGCCTCACCGGTCGCGGTCTCGGCCAGCTTCTCGAGGCGTCCGGCCACGATCTGCGCGGCCGGGGCGATCCGGGCGGCCTCGGCGGCGGGATCGGCCGGGGCCGGCGTGCTCGCGGGTTCGCCGAGCGGTTCGGCGACCCGGACGACAGGACCGCTCGCGCGGCCGGGACTGACGGCGACCCCGGTCAAAGACTCAGACGGCATGGTCTAGACCATATCTCATGGGCGGCGTGACCTGACTCATAGCCGACAGCACAACACAGAAGCACACATCATTCCAGTTCGGACGTCGTCGGATACGACGGCTGCGCGCCCTGACGGGTCACGGTGATCGCCGCCACCTTCACCGCCCTGCGCGCCGCGTCGGCCAGCCCCTCGCCCTTCGCGAGCGACGTGGCGAGCGCGCCCGCGAAAGCGTCACCGGCGCCCGTGGTGTCGACGGCCTCGACCTTCGGCGACGACACCTCCGTCACGCCGTCCGCGGTCACCACCGCCGCCCCCTTCGCGCCGAGCGTCACGACAGCGGCCTTCGGACCGAGATCGAGCAACTTGGGGAAGTCAGCCTCACCACCGAGCAGGAAGGCAGCCTCGTGCTCGTTGACCAGCAGGACGTCGAGCCCCTGAAGCGTCTTCGCGGAAAGCTCGGCCGCCGGGGACAGGTTCAACAAGGTCTTCACGCCATTCTCGACAGCCTTCGCGACGGCGTGCTCGACGGTCTCGAGCGGGATCTCCAACGACAACACCACGATCTCGGCGCCGTCGAGATCGATGTCCTCGGGGCGCAGCCCGGAATTGGCGCCTGGCGAGACGAGGATCGAGTTCTCGCCGTCGGGCGTGACCGTGATGTACGCGATCCCCGTCGGACGCTCACTCGTGCGCAACGAGCCCGTGTTCACCCCGGACTCGGCCAGCGACCGCTTGAGCAACTCGCCGTACGGATCGTCACCGACCGCCCCGAGCAACGCGACGTCGGCACCGAGCCTCGCCGCGGCGACCGCCGTGTTGGCGCCCTTGCCACCCGGCGACAAGACCGTGTCGCCACCGAGTACGGTTTCGCCACCCCCGGGTCGCCGGTCGACCGGGACGACGAGATCGGCATTGGCGGACCCGATGACCAGCACCTGAGAAGTCATGGAGGAAACGATGCCATGACCAGCAGTTGTCCGGTCATGACCCTTCTCCCGGCGAAGATGTGAAGAACTTTGTAACTTTCTCGGCGCGTAGTGCGACAATCAGGCGAGCAGCGGAACGCCGTCACTCTTTCGGGGGATAACCTTCCCCCGGACGTCACTTCGGCGATCACGCCCGCTCTTGAGATGCGTTGCCGCGTCCACGCGGTGACGTTGCCCCGATTCCGGCTTGCCGGGAGTGGGGCATCGGGTCGCCGGCGTCGATCACGTAGCCCCCCGAGTGATCGGCGCCGGCGGCGCCCCGGTTCGCGGGCGCCGCTGCTCAGGCCGCGGTTCGCCCTGGTTGCTTGAGCACCACATCGCCCGCGAAGGCGGATCGTGCTTTCAGCGTCTCGGTCAGACGCGATGCGGCGGCTGCCGTGATCTTCTCCGCGAGAACCGACCGGACACCATCGTTGCGTACCGAAAGCCTGACGTACTTCCGGCCGTGCTCCGGTGGAACGCGCTCGAACTGGAGCTGCTGGAGGTCCGTGAGCAGCACATCGACCGGTGGAATTTCGCGTGGTACGACATGCCTCTGGGGCGTGTCGCGCTCGAACCAGGTCAAGGAGTCTTCGTCCACTTCGAAAACGCCGGGCGTTCCGCGGAATCGCGTCTTGTGGAGCACCACGCCCCACGTCACCGTCGCGAGCACGACTACCGGTGACCACCACAAAGGCACGGAATCAGCGGACTGCCGAAGGACGAACAGCAAAACGATCAGCGCATAAAGCCCGGCGAAACCGAGGATTCTCGCTCCTGGCATCCGGCCGGACCGGATCCTGACCGGCTCGTCCGCTCGCATGGCTTCCGCATCCACCCGCTGTGCGGCGGATGCCCCGTCCTTCCATCTCACCAGACGCGGTCCGGAGTTCCTGCCGGGCCCGAAACCACCGCGCGAGAGTTCGCGCGAGCGCCAATGCACCAAGCCAGGGCGAAAATCTTCGATCGCTTCCGACGCCGACTCCGCCTCTTCCATCGCGATTTCGGGAGTCAGGAGGACTCCGTACTTCGAGGGCTGTCTATATTCCTCGAGAAGCTTCTCCCTCGACGCCTCGTCGGCCAAGGTCAAGTGGACACTGATCCGCCCTGGTCGCCCGCGTTCATCGAACACCACAGATCGAACGTCATCCCACGGCAACACCAACGCCTCCGACGAATCGTCCTGCTGCCTCATCCCCGCTTCCGTGAGTTCGATCGTCTTTACCTCACCGGGTTTCTCCGGCGCGAAAGCCCACCAAGCCGCAGCGGCCGAAAACCCGATTCCGAGCAACACGATCGACAGGGCTGCGGCGAATCCCCAAAGATCGCCGCTCAGCCGGCTGTGGAGGTAGAACATCCACACGCCGATTACCAGTGAGAAAAGACCGCTGAAGCCGAGCACGGTGGCTCCGGTAGGCGAGCGTCGCTTCGGCTTCGGAGGGGCCTTGATCCGAATGGCGACTTGCTGCTCCTCTTCCCCGGAGGCAACGGTTTCGGGAGTTTTTCGACGCCAGAGCTGAGCGAACACCCACAGGACGGAGACGAGCAGCGGTATCAAAGCCGCCAACACCGCGAAGAAGTCGATCATCAGGATCACGAGCCCGGCCACGTGCAGCAGGCGATAGGGATGTGCGACGTCGCGCTGCCAGTGATCGCCACTTCGCTGAACGCCGACGACATTCGTTCCATCGGCCGGCGTCAGCTCATCTGGATCGAACCTGATGGCGCCGAGCGAGTGGCCGTTCACCGTGACCTCGGCATCACACTCCCAGAAGTAACCGAAGCCCTCGGAGGAAACGGGGCCACGGCGCTCACAGGTCTTGATCACTGCCGAAGCGTCGCCGACCGCTGTCTGTCCGGTGTTGATCTCCGGCGCCCCCGCCAAGCGGAACATCGTCAGGCAAACGAAGAAAAGTAAAGGCCCGATCACCAATGCGACCGTCACCGCCGCGGCGAGCACACCTGCACCGGTCGCCTTAGTCCGGCTTGCGCCCTTCATTACAACGAACCGGAGATCCGCTGCTCGCCAGGCTGGTCGAATACCGGCTCGACGCCGTCCTTGCGAACCGACGATGCAGCCGTCCTTCCGCCACCGCTGCCGACCACTCCACTGTCCTTGGGCTCGATGGTGGTGTTCGTCTTGTCACGCTGTTTGTCCAGATCGCTCTGGTTGTTGTCGCTGCCGACACCGACGTCGAGAACGCCTTTCACGGCTTCCTTGATCGCCGCGCCACCAAGGCCCGGGACAACTTCCTTGGCCATGTGGCTGAGCCCCTGGCCAACACCCTTCGCGTACTTGCCGAACCCCTTCGCGATGGATTCCAGCGCCTCGCCCAGGAGTTTGAGGATGCCCTTGGCATTCGAGAAGGCCTTCATCAGACGCTGAACCTGCCCCATCGCCTTCCGTGCCTGCTTCACGGCGAACGGAACACCTTCACCCGCAAGGGCTCCGGGGTAGCCGGGCGGGGGGTACCTGAGCAGGATGAAGATGATCTTGGCGAGGGTATCGGTGATGAGGTCCCGGATGAGCGTGCGGACGACGTCGAGGATCGTCTTACAGATCTCCACGACGGCGCCCGCATTGCTCGCGGCATCGGAAAGCGCACGATAGGTGTCCAGTTGTTCCTGTACGTACTCGCGGTACCGGTCGGCCACCTGACCGGTCCAGTCCATGGTGTTCTTACGGACCTCGTCCGTAAGTTCTTCCGCCATCTTCTGGACGTCTTTGCTGATGGTGGTCCATTTCTGCGCTTCGAGATCCAGCGCGTCCTGATCGCCGGTGACGTAATCGAGCGGTTCCTTCAGGAAGTCGACATGCTCGATGACCCACCCGAGCCCCCAGCTCAGAAGAGACTCGAACGGGTTGCCCCCAGCGGCGATCATGCCGATGTCGACGCCCGCGCTACCCAGACTGAGCAGGCCTTCCGTCCAGTCACCGTGGACGAGCTTTTCGATGCCGCCGATGGTGTCCTGGATCGCGCCCGCGCCTTCCAGGGCACTGTCGACGACGTACTTCTCCGAGTCCGTTTCCTTCGTGGCGTCTTGGATGATCTGGTTCGAGCCCGGCTCAGCCATGCTTCACCTGCCCCGCACGGTTGACCAGATCCTTGGCGGATTCATCGTCGACCCGGCGCGCCTGAGCCCACGCTCGGACCGTGTCCACGTGGTAATTCCCGGCATCGACAGCCGCCTTGAGAGCTTCGACCGCCTTGTCTGCGGCGGTGTTGCACCATGCGTCGAGCTGGACGAGATCACCGATCAGACCGAAGTCCTCGGACTTGATCCGGTTCGTCTGGTCAGCGCTCAATGCTGTCTGAAGCAGTTCCAAAGTCTTCTCGACCTGCTTGGCGTGCTCGTCGATCCGCACCGGGTCGACATTGAAGCCCTGTTTGCCTTGTGGCTGTCCCATGATTCCCTCCCTCAAGAACCCGCTCAGCGCAGGAAGTCGCCGCCGGTGAAGTAGTCGTCCTCGTGGTCCGTCTGCGGCCGTCGCGCGGCGCGCGGTGGCGCGGGTGTGGCCGGAGGGGCGGGCGGCTTCGGGGCGGGAGGGGGCGGGGGCGCGTCGAGTTCGTCTTCGGCGACGAAGCGGGCGTCCTCGTCCACCGTTTGGTGACCGCCCTCGACGTAGCCTGTCGGCTCGGGTTCCGGGTACTCGCTCTGCAGCTGGTTGACCAGCTCGTTCATCGTCTCGGTGCCCGCGATTGACGGGACGCCGGCCTGCATCGCGCCCGCGAGTTTGCTCTGCGCGCTCTGGACGACGCGGAGGATCTCCTGCGCGAGCGCCGGGTTGTCCCGCACGGACGGACCGATCTCCAGGCCCACGAGGTTTCCCGCGTGGTTGACCTTGACCGAGATCTGGCCGTCCTTGCTGCGTTCGGACACCGAGACGCCTTCGATCTCGGTGCGCATCTGATTCGCCTTTCGCTGGGCGTCGGCCAGCTTGGCCTCGAAATCAGCGAAGAGCTGCTCAGGGTTCGACACGCGAACCTCCCCTGTTCACGTCGTAGCCATTCGGCGACCGAGTGTTGCATACCCGTCTGACGGCGGGGAACGTTTCGCGCGCATCCACACCCCGGTCGTGTGGATCACCACAACGATCCCTGGTTTTCCCTACCCTGGGTCGGCGGTCAGCCCGGTATCAGCACAGGTCAGAAGCTCATAGCGTGCCGGGTATGACGATTTCGGACTGGAAACGCGCGATCTACGCACTGCTCGTTCTTCCGGGTTACCTCGGTGGCGCGAAGGTCCAGCGTGGGCTCTCTCGGCGCTGGCTCGGGCAGGGAAGCGGGGCACGGCCGCGATTCTTGGCGGCCTTCGGTCCGAGTGTGATCGCGTTCCTGCTCGCTTTGCTGCTCTTCTATCTTGTCGGGCGCATCGCGACCTACGGGTTCTTCTGGACCGGGAACGACCCGGAGGGCACGTGGGGCGGGCCGACGCTGGCGGGGGCTTGGATCGTGCATTTCTTCGTCGCGCTCGGAATGGCCATTCCGATCTTCCTGGCGCTCCGGCCGATCACCCGGCTGCAAGCTCGCCTTCTGGGTTGAATCCGCCCACCTGGTGTAATCGGCACGGTATTGTGCGTGAGCGCAAGACATCAACCGATTGGGCCGGGGAGGGCTTCGATGGGTTTGTTCGGGGACGTATGGGAGGCGGCCGCGGGGCTGCTCGGCAAGACGGGCGCCGGTGCGGCGGCCGGTTTCGTCGTGGGCGGGCCGGTCGGTGCGATCGTCGGCGGAATCGTCGGGTCGAACGTGAGCGACGGCTCCGGAGCGGTCAACCAGGGCGGAATGACGCCCAAGCAGCTGCTCGAAGCCGTCCTGAACGGCCCTGGCACCGGCTCATTGGAAGAGGCGCGCAGGGTCGGCGGCGAACAAGCCCGAAACCAGACCCAGTTGCATGACGGGACCCGCGGTGTGATGACGGCGCTGGAGTCCGCCTGGACCGGTGGCGCCGCCGACGCGGCGCGCGCGAAGCTTCAGCCGCTCGCCGACTCGTCCACGTCGGCGTCATCGAGTCTTGAGCGCAATTCGGGATTGACGCAGACGCAGCTGGATCAGTTCGTGTCGCTGAAGAACTCACTCGACCGGGAAGTCGCCGCCGACCCGCCGACCACGGGCACCTACGACGACGCGACTCCGTGGGACACCGACACCGAAGACAAGGTCAACCAGTACAACCAGAAGGCGCAAGCGAACCTCGATCGCTACAACGCCTATAACGACCAGTCGAGCTCGAACACCACGGGCCGGACCATCGACTACGGGCAGCTCGGCGCGTTCGACGGCGGCGATTTCAAGGTCGACGACAGCGGCCCCGGTCCCGGCCCTGGTGACGACGGCAAGGTGCGGGGATTCGACGGGCGCTCGGATCCCGGCGACGGCGGGTACCGGCCGCCTCCGGGCGGGGTGCAGCCACCGCCACCGACGGGGCCGCCACCCGGCCACGAAACCCCGAGCCCGCGGCCGTATGAACCTCCCCGGCCTCACCAGCCTTCGGATCCGGGCTTCCGCCCAGGTCAGTACGACGACGGCACGCGGGCAGCGGGCTACACGCCTCCGCAGCCTTCGTCGTATCCGGGTTACCAGCCGCCGTCCTTCGGCCCCGGCACCGGTGGTGGCACCAACTTCGGCCCAGGTGGTGGCAGCGGGGTTGGTTTCGGACCGGGATTCGGTCCCGGCAACGGCGGCGGTTTCGGACCCGGCTCGGGTTCTTCCGGTGGGCCGGGCAGTGGCGCCGCCACGCCCGGAGCCGGTCGCGGCAGTGGGGCGATGGCTCCCGGTCAACCCGGCCAGGTGGCGCGTCCCGGAATGCCCGGTGGTCCCGCCGGGGGCGCGGGCAGGCCCGGCGCGCCCGGGATGGGCCCGATGGGCGCCGGCGCGGGCAAAGGCAAGGGCGGTGAGGACGAGGAGCACCAGCGTGCCTCGTACCTGCAGGAAGCCGACCCCGAGAGCGTCTTCGGCGGCACTAACACGAAGCCGGTCCCGCCGGTGATCGGGCTTTGACCGTGTTCGAAGCACCTCTGTACCTGCCGAAGACCGTCCTGCTCACCGCGTGGGAATGGGAGCGCCACGGCGCCCCGCCCGCGGCGCTCGGTTCGGACCACCTGTGGCTCGCCGAAGACACCAAGAAGAAGCTCGACGACGCGGTGCTCGACACCCTCACCGAGCTGAAACTGGCCTCCGGAGGCACCCTGACCAGGGAGTTCCGCGACCTCCTCCGGGTGCTGGCCACCGGCCCGCTGCGGTTCACCGCCTGGCTCGGCGACATCGAGTCGGACGAGACCGGGAACATCCTCGTGTCGGCGTCCGGCCCGGACGCGGTCCGAGTGATCCGCCAGGACGAGAAGATCCGCATCGACGTCATCGACCCCGGCTACGGCGCCGAATCCCTGGTCGACATGTTGCCCCCGGTCGCACCGGCTCGGATCAATCCGGTCAAGATCCCGAAATCACGCTTCTCCGGCCAGCCGGTCTACGAGGATTCCTACGACCTCGAGGACCCGACCGAGGAGCCTGCCTACGACCCGCTGCCCTCGGCGCGGGAACTGATGGCGGCGAAACGCACCGGGGTGCACCAGCTCTATGCGGTCAACAACGGCACCAGGAGCACTCCGCTCACCGTGGTCGACACCGCCCACGCCGGACGCGTCCTCACCTACGTGCTGCCGGGCGAGGACGGCGAACCGCTGGTCAGCTTCGAACCGGGGAGCAGGGACGTCCTGGTCGACGTCCTCTACGCGACCCTGCACGGACTGAAGTAAAGGGGGAGATCTCGATGACTTCGTTCTTCGGAGATGTCTGGTTCCAGAACAGTGACGACGTCGTGGGCGGTGGAGCGGCGCCGGCGACCGGTCAGGGCTTCACCATGAACGGTGACGAGATGCGTGGCCTGCTCAAGAAGTGCCAAGATCAACGAGACTTCATCCGCAACCAGTTTTACGCTGCGGCCCGGTTGTCACAGGTCGTACCACCGGGCGATGAACCAGCAAGCAAGCATGCGGTAGACGGCCCGAACGGCGTCAACGAAACCGGGCGATTCTATGAAGGACATCTACGATTCCAGGACGAGTACTTCACCGAACTCATCCTCCGACTGGAAAAATCACTGGGACTGACCGAGGAAGCCGACCGGCAAGCAGCCGACGCGACCAAGAAAAGCGGGACAATCGATTGACCTCACGAAACCAACTGGCCGCCTTCGCTTTGCTGGCCAACGGCATCCTGCTCCTGGCAGCCTGCAATGGCGACCGCACCACCCCCGGCACCCCCACACCAGGAACACCTGCCGCATCGTCGAGCGTGGCGGGTGTCCCGAACAGCGGAGCACCCGCCGTGCAGAATCCGTTACCGGCCAAGGTGCTCGACGGGAGCCCCTGCGACAGCGCCCTCACCACCCAGCAACTCGAATCCTTCATCGGTGAACCGCGTCCTGGCAAGCCCGGAACCGACGCCCTCGGCGCCGCGTGCGACTGGAGTTCCGCATCGGGAACCGGCGCGGGCTTCTCGATCAGCTACCAAACCAAGTCCGACCAAGGAATCAGCCTCCCCTATCAAAGCGTAAAACCGAAAACAGCCCGCTGGCTCGAACTTGACCCGATCGACGGCTACCCGACGATCGGCTATGCCAACAACGTGGGCGTTTCGAAAGACGACAAGAAGTTCTGCGTCGTCGTGGTAGGCGTCTCAGATCAGCTTGCCTATTCGGTTTCACTCGGCCTCGGAGACAAGGCGTATCGAGAAGGTAAGGACTCCTGCATTGCAGGACGCAGTGTGGCGGCTGAAGTCCTGAAGAACCTCAAGGGGAGGGCGTAAGCCGCGCATAGACGGCCTCTGCACCTTTGGCCAGGTTTTCGCGAGTGGTGGTCGGATCGGTCTTCGCGGCGATGAGACTGATCCGCACCATCGATCGGCCGCTGGGGAACAGAACCTGCCCGCCGTCGGCGCCGAAATCGCCGCAACCGGCCTCTCCGATCGGCCGGGACAGCGGCTCGCCCTGGCTGAAGTCGCATTGCTCGCGAACACTGGCGATGGCGGCGGCGGGGTCCGGCACGGACAGCACGGTCTGGCTGACGGTGACGTTCGGTGCGATTCCCTCCGAGAGCGCCACCTGGCCGGCGCGGTCACAGCGCATCTCGACACTGTTGTGCTTCGAGCCGGGGGTTTCGCTCAAACTGAACAGATCCCGCTGCAAACCATCGGTCGGCCGTTCCGTGATCGTGGTGAAGACCTCCGCGGGAAACGCCGCGCACGGGTCGGCGACGAGGTCGTAAGGCGCGGGGTAGCTGTGTACCGGCATGGACCGCGGCCCTTGGGCGACGTTCTGGCGGATGCCGTCGAGCAGCGTGGTCAAGGCGGCTTCGGGATCGGGGAGCTTGGTGAAGCCGCTGATGCCGAGCTCCAGGATGTTGTAGTCGGTCTGGAGGCTCACCCTGATGTCTTCCGGTGATCCCCGGCGAGCACCGACCTCCAGTACGGCGTCCCGCCAATCCATCCGTTGCGAAAATCGCGAGTGCAAGACGTGCAGGCGCACGCTGATATCGGTCAAGTCCGGCTCGCCGGACACGGTGACGCTGCCGCCGCAGGTACTCGCCCACAGGCCCTTTCCGGCGAGGTCGGGGCGGTCTCCGTCGGTGGTGCTCAGGCGGTCGCCGCCCTGGAGGAAGCCGTCTTTCAACGCCAGCCCCGCGGCCGCCAGCACATCGGCGGTGAGGGTCGCGCACGCGTTGTGGACGAAACCGCCTTGGAAGGTGGCCGCCGGTTCGGTGCTGGGAGTTTCCTTCAGGATGAAGCGCTGGGGTGGCGGAGGCGGATCTGCGGCGTCAGCGGGCCCGGGCCGGGGAACGCAGGCGGCGCAGAGCAAGGCGGGCACGATCAGCAGAAGTAGGCGTCTCATCAAGATGGAACGCTACGAGTTGCGGAAGCGGAAGCCAGCCCGCGACAGCGTGAGGCCATGCGGCTCCATCCCCGCACTGACCACCTAGAATGCGCGGATGACCAACACCGGCCGCAGGGGTCGCGAGCGCGCCGCGACCGATCAGGACATCCGCCGGACGGCGCGGGCGCTCCTGGTCGAGCAGGGGCCGGAGGCCGTGACCCTGCGGGCGATCGCACGCGAGCTCGGCATCACGGCGCCGGCGTTGTACCGCTACTACGGCTCCCGGGACGATCTGGTCGAGCACCTGCGTGCGGACGTCGTCGCGGATCTCGCGGCCGGGCTCGCCGAGGACATCGCGCAGCTTCCGGACGAGGGCGCGCTTCAGCTTTTCGCCATCTGCAAGGGATTCCGGCGCTGGGCGCTCGCGCACACCAAGGAGTTCACGCTGGTCTTCGCGTCGCCGTCTTCGGACGCGGGAAACCGGCTGGACGAGCCGTTCGGGCGCATCTTCCTCGCGGCGGCGGGCCGGGTGCTCGCGATGCACGACCTGGTGACGCCGTCGAACGACGTGGTGCCCGTCGAGCTGCGCGACGATCTCACGTCCTTCCAAGAGGAACTGCTCGCCGTGTTGAAGGAGTCCGGCGCGACGTTCCCGCTGGAGAAGCTCGACCTCGGCGTGACGTACCTGATGATCCAGTTCTGGGCCCGGCTCTACGGGCACGTCACGCTCGAGGTCTTCGGCAACTATCCGATCCCGTTCTCGAAACCGGACGTCCTCTTCGATGCGATGCTGGCCGATCTCGCGCGCGAGATCGGCCTCACCGCGGAGTGAGCTACGCCGCGTGCCCGCCGTCGACCGAGACGGTCGCCGCGGTCACGTACTTGCTTTCCGGCCGGGCCAGGAACGACACGGTGGCGGCGACCTCCGACGGCGAACCGTAGCGGTCGAACGCCGTCAGGCTCCGCTGGTCGGCGGCGTACGGGCCGTCGGCCGGGTTCATGTCGGTGTCGGTCGGGCCGGGGTGGACCAGGTTCACGGTGATGCCGCGCGGCCCGAGTTCCCTGGCGAGGCCCTTGGTCATGCCCAGCATCGCGGTCTTGCTCACCGCGTACAGCGACATCCCGGGGCCGGGAACGCGGTCCGAGACGCAGCTGCCGATGGTGACCACACGCCCGCCGTCGCCGAGGTGCCGGGCCGCGGCCTGCGTGGCCACGTAGACACCGCGGACGTTGACCGCGAGCACGCGGTCGATGTCCTCCAGGCTCGTCTGGTCGAGCGGTCCGACGAAGCCGACGCCCGCGTTGTTGACCAGCACGTCGAGCCTGCCGAACTCGGCGACCGTCGTGTCGACCGCGGAAACCAGAGCCGCGGCGTCGGCGCTGTCGGCCTGGATCGCCAGCGCCCGGCGGCCGAGTGCCTTGATCTCGTCCACGACACCGGCCGCGAGCGCGGCGTTGTGCTGATAGGTGAGTGCGACGTCGGCGCCGTCCTGGGCGAGCCGGATCGCCGTGGCGGCACCGATCCCGCGGCTGCCGCCGGTCACCAAAGCCACCTTGCCGTCGAGGGTCATGGGGTGTTCTCCGTTCGATTTCGTTGTCCTTGAACAACTCCATCGAATCGCTTCACGACCCTCGACGCTGGCGTCTTTCGGCCACGGCACTACAGCACGATGTTGACCAGCCGTCCCGGGACGACGATCACCTTGCGCGGCGTGCCGTCGCCGACCAGTGCGGCGACCTTCTCGTCGGCCAGCGCGGCCGTCTGCACGGCGTCCTTGTCCGCGTCGGCGGGCACGGTGACACGCGAGCGCACCTTGCCGTTGACCTGGATCGGGTACTCCACGGAGTCCTCGACCAGGTACTTCTCGTCGACGACCGGGAACGGCCCGTGCACCAGCGAATCCGCGTGGCCCAGGCGCTTCCACAGCTCCTCGGCCAGATGCGGGGCCAGCGGCGCCAGCATCAGCACCAGCGGCTCCACCAGTTCCCGTGGCGCCGCCTCGGTGCCGCCGTAGGTCTTGGTGACGTAGTTGTTCAGCTCGATCAGCTTCGCGCCGGCCGTGTTGAACCGCATCTCCGCGTAGTCCTCGCGGACTCCGGCGACCGTCTTGTGCAGCTGCTTGCGATCCTCGTCGGTCGCGTCCACATTGGACACCCGCAGTTCGCCGGTGTCCTCGTTGACGACCAGGCGCCACAGTCGCTGCAGGAACCGTTGCGCGCCCACGACATCCTTGGTCGCCCAAGGCCGCGAGACGTCCAGCGGGCCCATCGACATCTCGTAGAAGCGGAAGGTGTCGGCGCCGTAGTTCGCGGACATCTCGTCCGGGGTGACGACGTTGCGCTGCGTCTTCCCCATCTTGCCGTATTCCTGCTTGACCTCTTCGTCGCCGAAGAAGAACTTGCCGTCCTTCTCCACGACGTCTTCGGCAGGAACGTAGACGCCACGGGAATCGGTGTACGCGAACGCCTGGACGTAGCCCTGGTTGAACAGCTTCCGGTACGGCTCCTTGGACGAAACGTGGCCAAGGTCGAACAGCACCTTGTGCCAGAACCGCGAGTACAGCAGGTGCAGTACCGCGTGCTCGACACCGCCGACGTACAGGTCCGTGCCGCCCGGGTCCTCGACGCCGTGCTCGGCGGGACGCGGGCCGACCCAGTACGCCTCGTTCTCCGGCGCGACCAGCACCTCGGAGTTGGTCGGGTCCAGGTACCGCAGCTGGTACCAGCAGGAACCCGCCCAGTTCGGCATGGTGTTGATGTCGCGGCGGTAGGTCTTCTTGCCATTGCCCAGGTCCAGTTCGACCTCGACCCAGGCGGTGGCGCGCGCCAGCGGCGAGGACGGCGTGCTGTCCTTGTCCTCCGGGTCGAAGGTCACCGGCGAGTAATCGGCGACCTCGGGCAGTTCGACCGGCAGCATGCTGTCCGGCAGCGCGTGGACCTGGCCGTCCTCGTCGTAGACCACCGGGAACGGCTCACCCCAGTAGCGCTGACGCGAGAACAGCCAGTCGCGCAGCTTGTACTGGACGGTGCCGCGGCCGTGATCGTGCTCCTCCAGCCAGCCGATCATCGTCTTCTTGGCCTCGTCGACCCCCATGCCGTCCAGGAACCCTGAATTGATCGCGGGGCCGTCGCCGGTGAACGCCTTGCCTTCGAAGCCGTCCGTCGGCTGGACGGTGCGGATGATCTCCAGGCCGAACTTCTCGGCGAATTCCCAGTCGCGGCTGTCCTGGCCGGGGACGGCCATGATCGCGCCGGTGCCGTAGCCCATCAGGACGTAGTCGGCGACGAAGACCGGGATCTCCTTGCCGTCGGCCGGGTTCACCGCGTAGGAGCCGGTGAAGACGCCGGTCTTCTCCTTGTTCTCCTGACGGTCCAATTCGGACTTCCGCGAAGCGGCGTCACGGTACGCGGCGATCGCCTCGGCGGGAGTCGCGGCGTCGCCGGTCCACCTGGCGTCGACGCCTTCGGGCCATGTCGCCGCTGTCAGCTTCTCGACCAGCGGGTTCTCCGGAGCAACGACGACGTAGGTCGCCCCGAACAGCGTGTCCGGGCGGGTGGTGAAGACCTCGATCTCCTGCTCACCCGCCTCGAACTTCACCTGTGCGCCGTGCGAGCGGCCGATCCAGTTGCGCTGCATGGACTTGACCTTCTCGGGCCAGTCCAGCAGGTCCAGGTCGTCGACCAGGCGGTCGGCGTAGGAGGTGATGCGCATCATCCACTGACGCAGATTGCGCCGGAACACCGGGAAGTTGCCGCGTTCGCTGCGGCCGTCGGAGGTGACCTCTTCGTTCGACAGCACCGTGCCCAGGCCGGGGCACCAGTTGACCGGTGCCTCGGAGATGTAGACCAGCCGGTGCGAGTCGATGATCTCCAGCTGCTCGGCGCGGGTCAGCTCACACCAGTTGCGGCCGTCGGGCGTGCGGCGCTTGTCCTGCGCGTACTCGGTCTCGAGGTCGACGATCGGACGGGCCTTACCGGCCTTCTCGTCGTAGTAGGAGTTGAAGATCTGCAGGAAGATCCACTGGGTCCAGCGGTAGTACTCCGGATCGGTGGTGCGGATCCGGCGACGATCGTCGTGGCCGAGGCCCAGGCTGCGCAGCTGACGCAGGTACGTCGTGATGTTCTCGTCGGTGGTCTTCGCCGGATGCTGACCGGTGCGCACCGCGTACTGCTCGGCCGGCAGGCCGAAGGCGTCGAAGCCCATCGTGTGCAACACGTTGCGGCCGATCATGCGGTGGTACCGCGCGAAGACGTCCGTCGCGATGAAGCCCAGCGGGTGCCCGACGTGCAGGCCGGCGCCCGACGGGTACGGGAACATGTCCTGGACGAACAGCTTGTCCGACGGGACCTCTCCGCTCTCGTCCGCGAGCGGGCCGACCGGGTTCGGCGCGTGGTAGGTGCCGTGGTCGGACCAGTAGTCCTGCCAACGCTGCTCGATCTGGCCTGCCAGCTCCGCGGTGTAGCGGTGCTGAGGGGCCGCGTCGGCGCCTTCGCTCGCCTGGTTCATCGCCGAAATCCTCCGTGCTCATCCACGTCAAGCCACTCCAGAAACAACTCGACCCCTCAGCCCGGAGGGCATGAGGGGTCGCCGCGCTGGTCCCGGCCGTGGGGCCGAGTTCAGCGCGGCAGGCTAAGGAGCAGCCGAGCCGTGTCCATATGGCCAGTTTAACGCGCTGGTCAAAGCCGTTCCGAGGGGACCGCCAGAGCGATGAACTGGGTCACCTGCGTCGGCGAGAAGTTGTTGTCGCTGACGAGCACCAGACTGCGCTCGCCACCTCGCAGGCGCGGGCCCCAGGTCATCCCCTCGACGTTGTCCACAGTGGACAACTTGAAGTCCGCGAGGTCCGCCAGCAGGCGCTTCTTGACCGGTTTGACCTTCTCCGCGTCGCCCAGCGAGGGGGTTTCCAGGATGTTCGTGGCGCCCTTGGTGTCGATCTCGTAGATGCGGACCTTGTTGCCGACACCGGTGACGAACGAACGCTCCATCACCAGGTAGCGCGTCGGATCGGCCTGGTCGACGGCCAGCAGCGACGAGATGCCCGTCGTCGCGAAGGCGCCGGGCGGGTTCGGCGACGCGAAGACCTTCTCCTGCGGGTACGCGTACTGCGCGAGGACCGGCCCGAACCGCGACTGAAGCGTGATGCGCGAAAGGGCGCCTGACGTGGTGTTCGCTTCCGGTCCGTCCTGCAGCAACGGACCCTCGACCGAGCTGGCGACCAGCGATCCGAAACCCGCGAAGGTGAGGCCTTCGAGGGCGAGGTTCTGCCGCGGCCCAGTCGTCTCCGCCATCGTCTCGTTGGCGGGAATCGGCAGGTCACGGACGTAGGCGCCGTCGCGCTTCGCCTCGCGGATCGACGGATCGATCCGCGCCGCCGCCGACCGCTCACCCTCCTGCGACCAGACGTACCGGCCGGTCCAGGGGTCGACGCGCAGCTCTTCGGGATCGATGGTCCGCATGTTCGGCGGCTGCGCGGGGTCGTTCTTCGCGAGCGGCGGGTACGGCGTGCCGTCGGGACGCAGGAGCGGCTTGGTGCCGGTGAAGGTGACCGGGCCGAGTCCGTCGGCGTCCAGGGAGAACTTCGCCGTGTAGAACCGGGCCGGGTTGATCGCGGACCGGTCGTCGCAGATCAGCGCGTACTCGCCGGTGCGGGGGTCGAAGTCGATGCTGGAGAGACCGCCGACGACCGTGCCCTGGTAGGGCAGGGCGTTCGGGACGATCTGTTCCCCGATCAGGCGAAGCGGACGGTGACCCGCTTCGGCGGCTGGTGCCGCCATCAGGGTGAGGGGGACGGCCCCGATCAGGGCGAGGGCAAAGGCTCGGCGTGACATGGCCTGTAGCACAGTCGATCAGGGTATCCGGCAGGTTGCCGGAACGTCACGCTTATCCTCGTGGAGTGTTCGTCATAGCGCTGGTCCCGATCGTGCTGGGTGTCCTCGTCGGCTGGGGTGGGTTCCTCGGCCTGCGCGAGAAGCTGCCGCGTGACCGCGGCGCCGGCGTGCGCACCGCCGCCACGATGCGCAGCGAAGAGGCCTTCCGCCTCGGCAACAAGGTCGCCGGGCTCCCGACGCTGGCCGGTGGCGTGATCGCCGTGCTCGCGGGGGCCGCCGGGCTGATCATGCCGACGACGTCCGGCCTCGTACTGGCCTCGATCGTGGGCGTGATCGGGTTGATCGCGCTGATCGCGGCCGGGGGAGTGCTCGGCAACCGCGCCGCCGCGACGGTCCCCGAGCCCGAACCGGAGCGGCCCGCCGGGTGCAGTGGCTGCGCCTGCGGAACCTGCGGCGTCTTCAAGAAGGCCGACACCGCCACCGCTTAATTGCGCTGGAGGTCTCCCGGGTGGGTGGCCAGCAGCGCCAGCGGGATGCCCTGACGCCGCAGCACCTGGCCCCAGAGGTCGTGGTTCGGCGAGGCGAGGACGTCGCTGGGCAACGCCGGGACGATCACCCAGTCGTCGCGTTCGATCTCGTTCGCCAGCTGGCCGGAGTCCCAGCCCGCGTACCCGGCGAACACCCGCACGCCGCGGACCTTCGGGACCAGGATCTCGGGATCGGTGTCGAGATCGACCAGCGCGACCGGACCACGGACGGCGATCACCCCCGGCACGCTGGACGCCGTCTCACCGGTCCGCAGCGCGGCCAGGCACAACGCCGTCTTCTTCTCCACCGGACCGCCGACGAACACCGACTGCGGTTCGGCGACGTGCCCGCCCCAGTTGGGGAGCACGTCGTACACCGGGACGTCACTCGGCCGGTTGAGCACGACCCCGAGCGTTCCCTCGTCCCGGTGATCGATGACGAACACGACGGTCCGCCTGAAGTTGGGATCGAACATCGTGGGGGCGGCGACCAGGAGCGTTCCCGGTTCGACCTCGGCGTCCGCTGGCACGTCCGCCATGATCCCACTTCGAGTGAGGACAAATCGTCCGGCACTGGGAACAACAGCATCACGAGCACCGTTGGACACAACGGTCGGTGCGCTTTCCGTGTCCCCCGGGCTCACTGAAGAACCGCCTTTGTGGAATACCGTCCGGCTGGAGCCACACTGCGCATAGCCGCCGAGAGGCGACCCTAAAGCGCACCGACCGCCTTGAACTCCGGTCGTTCGTCTCCGTGACGGGGTGGACGACACGGGTGCGGCGTCGCCGCGCCTCTCACTAGGCTTCCGCCGTGACGACCTGCGCACCCGAGCGAGTCCGTTCGAGGGCGTTCGTTCGCGACCGTGACTTCCGCCGTCTGCTGTTCACGCGGTTCTCCGCGCACTGGGGCAACGGCATGTACCAGGCCGGGCTGGCCGGCGCCGTCCTCTTCAACCCCGAACGCGCCGCCGACGCGCTCGCCATGGCGGGCGGTTTCGCGGCGTTGCTGCTGCCCTATTCGCTCGTCGGGCCGTTCGCGGGCGCGCTGCTCGACCGCTGGGATCGCCGGAGGGTCCTGATCTTCGCGAACCTCCTGCGGTCCCTCACCATCCTCGCGACGGCCGTCGCGGTGGGCACGGGAGCGGCGGGGATCGGGCTGTTCTCCCTGGCGCTGGCGTCGGAGGGCATCTCCCGGTTCATCGGCTCGGGTCTGTCCGCGTCGCTTCCGCACGTGGTCGAAGAGAAATCCGTGGTCGCCGCGAACGCCTTCGCGGCGACGTGGGGTTCCGTGCTCGCCGTCGTCGGCGGCGGCTGCGCGATCGGCCTCCGGGCGCTGACCGGCGCCGACGACGCCGGTTCCGCATGGGTCACCGCCGTCGCCGCGCTCGGCGGGATCGGGGCCGCCGTCCTCGCCTCGGGGTTCACGCGCGGGCTGCTCGGGCCGTCGACGGTCGACGAGCCGTCGAATCCGGCTCTCGCCGTCGCCCGCGGCCTCTCCGACGGCGCGAAGGCGGCTTGGCGCACGCCCAGCGTCACGGCCGGTTTCGTCGCGCTGTTCGCCCATCGCGCGTCGTACGGGATCTCGCTGCTGGTGACCGTGCTGCTGATGCGCAACCACTTCACCGACGCCGGGATCTTCCGCGCCGGGATGGCGGGGCTGGGGCAGATGGCCGCGTTCGCCGGGGCGGGGATCCTGGTCGCCGGACTGCTGACCGCGCGGCTGATCCGGCTGCTGGGCAGGGTCCGCGTCGTGGTGGGTGCGCTGATTCTGGCGGCGGTCGCGCAGTCCGCGCTCGGCCTGCCGATGGTGGTGCCCGCCGCGTTGGTCGCGGCGTTCCTGGTGACCGGGGCCGGACAGGTGCTGAAACTCTGCGTCGATTCGTCGGTTCAGCTCGACGTCGCCGACGAGGCGCGAGGGCGGGTCTTCGCGCTCTACGACACGCTTTTCAACATCACCCAGGTCGCCGCCGTTTCCCTGGCCGCGACGGTGATCCCGGCCGACGGACGCTCGCCGGGGCTGCTGATCGCGGCCGCCGTCCTCTACCTGGCAGGCGCCGCCGCCTACCTGCTCGCGGTGCGAAAAGGGAGAACCACTGATACGGCTCCGCCCATGGCATTAGGGTGACGCTTACCGACACCGGGTGGCGTATGCCCGGGATCAAGTACTTGCGGGGGCTCAAGTGACGACGGCCGGCGACGACAGCGCACGCCTCGAAGCGCGCAATGCCGCCATGAAGGACCAGGTCGACACGCTGCTCGAGCAGTTCGAGCGCCAGACGGCCCAGCTCCGGGACGCGCAGGAAGCCGCTTCGCAGACGTCGGCGACGGTGGTCTCGCAGGACGGCCTCGTCCGCGCCACCATCGACGCGACCGGCACGCTCGCCAAACTGGAGATCCAGCCGAACGCCTTCGAGCGCACCACTCCCGCGCAGCTCGCCAACACCGTGCTGACCTTGGTGCGTCAGGGATCGCTGCAGGTCAAGCAGCAGGTCGCCGACCTCATGGCCCCGATCACCGAAGGGCTTCCGGACCTCTCGGACCTCATCGAAGGCGCACCTTCGCTGCAAGGGCTGGTGCCGTCGATCCCGGACTTCCTCGCGGAAGAAGAAGAGGCGCCGTCGAAGTCCGACGAAGACTTCGACGCCCCGCTCATGATCAAGGACGACACACCGCCGCCGGCTCCTCCGGCCCCGCCCGCGCCGCCGGCACCGAAACCGGTTCCGAAGCGGGTGCGCCAACAGGACGACGATGAGGACGAACCGCCTTCGAGCTGGTTGACCAGGGGAGTCTGATGCCGAACGGTGGGTTCACCGCGGATCCGGACGCGGTGAAGACGGCCGCGGCCAAACTGGGCCTTGCCGCGGATCAGCTGGACGACGCGGGCAAGGAACTGCTGGCCGCGATGAATTCGCTCGGCCAATGCTGGGGCAACGACGACGCCGGCAAGGAGTTCGCGAAGGACTACGAGCCGGGCGCGCAGGGTTCGTCCGAAGGGTTCGCGAACATCGTCGAGGCGCTGCGGGGCATGCAGCACAACGTCGAACGATCGATGACCGCGTTCACGAACGCCGAGGAAGAGATCAAGACGACGCTGGACAAGAAGGTCTAGCGCCGTGGGTATGGAGATGCCCGACGCGGTCAAGTGGCTCCTGCCGATCGTCGTCGGGGAAAGCTGGCCCGAAGGCGACGAGGACAAACTCCGCGAACTGCGCGACGCCTGGCACAACGCCTCGAAGGCCGTCCAGCCGATCGCCGACACCGCGACCAAGGGCGCCACCGAGGTCCTCGGCGGCTGGACCGGTGAAGGCGCGGAGAAGTTCGCCGAGGCCTGGAAGAAGTTCGTCGAGGGCGACGAGGCGTACTTCAAGTCGCTCGCCGACTCGTCGAAGGCGCTCGGCGACTCGTGCAACGCGACGGCGCTGGACGTCGAGTACACGAAGTACATGATCATCATCTCGCTGGTGATCCTCGCCGCGCAGATCGTCGCGATGATCGCGGCCGCGGCGGTGACCTTCGGTGGTTCGACGGCCGGGATCGCGCCGGCGCAGATCGCCACCCGCATGACCGTCCAGATGATCTTCCGGCAGCTGATGCAGAAACTCGCGCAGGAAGGCTTCAAGAAGGTCGCGAAGGAACTCCTCGAGAAACTCCTCAAGGAGGGCCTGAAGAAGATCGGCAAGGAGGTCCTGCAGAACACGGCGATGAACCTCGCCATGGACGCGGGTATCCAGGGCCTCCAGATGGCCAAGGGTGACCGCGACAGCTGGGACTTCAGCAAGACCAAGGACTCCGCGATCAGCGGTGCCGTCGACGGCGTGGTCGGCGCGGGCAGCAGCAGTATCGGCAAGGGCGCGACCAAGGGACTTTCCGACAGCGTCGGCGGCCAGATCGTCGACAGCGCGGCGCGCGGTGCCGTACGCGGCGCGGCCGAAGGTGTCGCCAGCACGGTCGGGCAGGCCGCCGTCACCGGCGACCTGGACAAGCTTTCGGCCAAGGACGTCCTGATGGGCGCTTCCGGCGGAGCCGTGGGTGGCGGTGTCGACGGGGCGAAGAGCCAGATCGGCGACATCAAGGCCGCGAACACGCCCGGCGCCTCGGCGGGCGACGGTCCTTCCACACCGGATGTGGATTCCGGGGATTCCGGTTCTTCGTCGGACTCGCGTTCCTCCACGGACTCGCGTTCCTCCACGGATTCCGGCTCCTCTTCGGACTCCGGCTCCTCTTCGGACTCCGATTCTTCGTCGGACTCGCGTTCCTCCACGGACTCCGGCTCTTCTTCGCGGTCGGATTCTTCGTCGGACCCGGCGCCACGGTCCACTTCGGACAGTCAGGCGGCTTCGAGCCGCGGTTCGGACAGCGCTTCCGGGTCCGCTGATCCGCAGCCGCGTTCCGAGAGCGGCCCGCAGCGGGCGGCGGACGGCGACCGGGTCAGCCAGTCCTCGACGCAGGCCCCCGAACGTCCGGCCGACGCCCCGGCGAACACCGGTGACGGTCAGCGTGCGCCGCAGACCCACCAGAACGCTCCGGCGGCCGCCGCGGACAACGGTTCCGGTCAGCAGCAAGGCGCGGCGGGTAATCAGCAGCAGGCACCCGCCGCCCAGTCGCAGGCGCCCGCGGCGAGCCCGGCACAGACACCGGCTTCGAGCCCGGCACAGGGACCGGCGTCCAGTCCGGCACCGAGTCCGTCGCACGGTCCTTCGCCGAGTCCTTCGCAGTCCAGCGCGACGCCGCCCGCCGCCTCCTCTTCCTCGGGTGCGCCGTCGAGTTCGGGCGGGTACGGCATGGCGTCGAACCCGGGTTCGAGCTCGCCCGCTCCGTCTGGCGGGTACGGCATGGCTCCCGGCGGCAACCCGCCCGGCAACGGTCCGGCTCCCGGCGGTTTCCCGCCTCCCGGCCACGATCCGTCGCGGCCCGGCCGGCCGAACGACGGCGTCCAGGCCGCGGGCTTCACCGGCAACGGCGGGCCGCAGCAGCCGCGTTTCGACCAGCCGCCCGCCCCGATGCCCTTCCAGGGCCAGCAGCCGATGCAGCCGCCGCCTCCGGGTGGTTTCGCACCGCCGCCGCCTCCGCCCGGCGCCATGCCGCCGCGCGGGCCGCAGGGTCAGCCCGGTCCGATGGGCCCACGTCCGACTGGACCACAGCCGCCGCAGCAGCATCCCGGTCAGGGTGGATATCCGCAGGACCGCGGGCCGCGACAGCGTCCTCAGCAACCGCCACAGCCGCCGGGACCGCAGGGTCCGCCGCGCCCGCCCCAGGGGTATCAGGGCAGGCCGGGACCGGGTCCCGGCCCGAACGGCGGGGTCCCGCCGCGCCCGCAGACGCCTCCGCCCGGCCCGCCGCCGGGCAACCGCCGTCCGGCAGGCCATCCGCCGCGGCCCCCGCATCCGGGCAACGGTCCGTTCCCCGGCAACCGCGGCCCCATGCCGCCGCCTCCGCCCGGCCATCACCCGGGTCAGCCAGGTCACCCGGGCCGTCCCGGACAGCAGCCCGGCAGGCCGATGCCGCCCGGTGCCGAGCCGCCGCGCTTCGGTGGTCCGCAACGTCCGCCGCAGGTCCCGGCACCGCGTCCCGGCCACGACGGGAACGCGGGACCCCAGGACCGCACCCAGCAGCCGCAGCGTCCCCCGCAGCAGCAGCCCCCGATGCGACCGGTGGAGGAGGCGCCGCGGCAGGCACCTCAGGACACCGGGCTGCCCAAGGACACAGAGCTCCCGAAGGACGTCGAGACTCCCAAGGACACGGACGTCCCCAAGAACACCGAGACGCCGAAGGACGTCGAGGCTCCGAAGGACACCGAGGCACCCCAGGACGTCACACCTGACGACAAGACCAGCGACGACGTCGGCACCACCGTCGACGAGCCGTACCTGACGGATCCGGACTTCCACACGGACGACCCCGCCGCCTACCGCGCGCTCGCCGAGACGCAGATCGACAAGCGCGGTTTCGACACCGAGACCGGGGAAGCGCGGAGCGAACAGGTCCGCCGCGAAGGTCTCGCCAAACGCGACACCCACGAAGATCCACGCGTCAAGGCGATGTCGGATCAGGGCGCCTACGCGGTCCACAGCTACACGCGTACCGACATGGCCGAGCGGATCACGCACGCCCAGCGTCACGGCGGCGCGGAGCTGGACGCGCTCCGGCCGCATATCGAGGCGATCACCTCCGGCCTCAACGAGATGCCCGCCTACGAGGGCCTCGTCTCGCGGCGGGTGAACTTCAACGGCAACGAAAGCGCGATCCGGAGTTTCCTCGAAGCGCACGCCAGGGGTCAGGTCATCGTCGACCCGCAGATGCTGAGCACGTCGCGGGTCACCCCCGACCATCCGCGGAGCAACTTCCCCGGCGAAGTCGAGATGCGCATCCAGTCGAAGACCGGACGCCACATCGAGGACCTCGCGTCCATCAAGGACGAACGCGAAGTGCTGATGAAGTCGGCGACGCAGCTGCGTGTCACCGACGTCAAGATGGGCCCGGGGCATCCCGATCACCCCGACTACAAGAAGCGGCTGGACGACGGCTCGCCCAACGACCTGCCGAAGTGGATCGTCGAATGCGAAGAGGTCGTCGCCGGTGAAGACGGCCACCTGAGCCCGGACGAGGTCCACCAGAAGGTCGCCGAGCGGCGCGAGTACAACAACGCCGTGCAGGAGCGGCTGGCGCAGGAAGCGGCCGAGCAGGAAGCCCAGCTGCGCCGCGACCACCCGGAGCTGTTCCAGGGCCAGGGCCTCGCGGGGCTCGAGACCAAGCTGGCCGACGGCAAGGGCGGCTGGGTCGACGCCACCGACGCCCCGGTCCACGACATCCCCAAGCCGAGGGAGCACGTTCCCGACGGCGGCTGGTCCGAGCTGGCGAAGCCGCTCGACGAGGGTGGGACGCCGGTCATCCACGCGGGTTCGGCCGAGACACCGCACCAGCAGGTGCGGCTGCTCATGGACGAGATTCCGGCGATCGGCGAGGCCAACACCCGCAACTACTACGCGCCCGAATCGTGGAAGGACGGCTACCAGACGAACTCGGCCGAGTCGCTGGTCGCGTTCGAGGACCGGATGAACGGTGGCGACTCGGTCGCCGGGCCGTCGACCGGTGGTTCGCCGTTGCAGCACGTCAGCGACCGGCTCGGCGGGCAGTGGTCGGATCGGAACGGCTTCGCCGACGTCGCCCGTGAGCTGGGTGAACGTCCGGTCGGCGCGCGGACGGCGGTGGCGTTCGAGCACCACGCCGCCGCCGAGCCGAACGCGCCGGAGGGTTCGCCGCGGTCCAAGGACCGGATCGAGACGCGGATCGTCGCCGCGGTGCACACGCCGCACGGCGTGGTCTTCGCCGACCCGATGACCGGACGGCTCGCGACGCTGCCCGACGATCCGACGTCGATCAAGGCGATGCCGATGGGCGGCGGCGATGCCCCGCACACGCCGGAAGCGCCGCACACCGAAAAGGCCCCTGAGGCCGAAACGCCGGTTCAGGAGCAGGCGCCGAAGACCGAAGCCGACATCGCCGACCGGCTCAAGGGCCCGGAAGAAGCACCCAAGCGAATCGACGAGAGCTACCTCGGCGACAAGGACTTCCGTGGCACGCCGGAGGATCACAAGAGCCTCCGTGACCGCTACGACAACGCCGACCACGCCGAGCAAGCCCGCGAAAAGGCGCTCAAGCGGCTCGAAGCCAGCCCGCTGAAAGACCGCGTCTCGCCCGAAGCGGCGGAAGCGATCTACTCGTACTCGCGCGAACACGCGTACGCGATCAACGACGCGAACCGCCGGGGTGAATCGCACCCCGACTTCGAGAACGCCCAGCGCAGCACCCGGGCGATCGTCGGCGCGCTCAACGAGCTGCCGGACTTCCACGGCGAGGCCATCCGCGGCATCGACACCAAGGGCGACATGCAAGCCGCCGCGATCATGGCGGCGCACTACGAACCCGGCCAGACCGTCCCCGAGCCGACGATGACCAGCTCCACCATCAAGACGTCGCCGGACACGAAGTCGAAGTTCGGCGAAGACGTCGAGATCCACATCGTCTCGAAGACGGGCAAGGACGTCTCGTCACTCGCCGAGAACCCGCGCGAGAACGAGGCCATCAACAAGCCGGCCACGCAGCTTTACGTGCACAGCAAGGAGTTCAAGACCCCGCCGCTGGTCGACCGGCCGAAGTGGGTCATCCACGCCGAAGAGGTCGTTCCCGGCGACCCGCGCTACCTCGACCCCGAGACCGCCAAGCAGAAGATGGACGAGCGGCGGGCCCGGCACGCCGCGGAGGCGCCGGAGCTCGCGCGGCTCGCCCAGGCACAGTCGATGGCGCGCCTCGGCGCCTTCGACGAGCCGCAGACCCCGCACCTCACCACGGAGAACCCGGCGCAGCACGGGGTCGCGGACGCGGACAAGGGGCCCGAGTACGGCGACCAGCCCGCTCAGGACCACTCGGCCACCGACGACACGATCGAACTGCCCGCCCCCGACCGGGACTACTCGTCGATGGCGGTCGCGACGAACCCGCCGAGCGAACCGGCGATCCACGCCGGCTCGGCGAGCCCCGCGCAGCAGGCCGCGTACCTCGCGGACCGGCACCCGCGACTGGGCGAAGTCAACCCGCACTTCAACGACCCCGACGCGCTGGCGAACGGCTACCGTTCCAACTGCACCCGCACGCCGGGCGCCTACATGGACCGGCTGAACGGCATCGATTCGACCGCCGATCCGCTGCTGGTGCACGAGATGGACAGCCGAGGCACGCTGGAACACGTCGAGGAACGGTTCGGCGGGCAGTTCTCCGATCGCGCCGACTACGACACCGTCATCCGCGAGATGCGGGGGATGCCGACCGATCACCACGCGGTCGTCGCGGTGAAGTACCTCGACGAGAACGGCGTCGAGCGCGGGCACGTCGCCATGGTGGCCAACACCCGTGACGGCGTCGCGTTCCTCGACCCGCAGTCCGGTGCGCTGATGAACCTGCCGCATCCGCCGCTGAGCATGAAGCTGATGCACGTCGGCGTCCCGGAGGGCCCCGCCGCGCAGCACACCGACGCGCACACCACGCGGACGGAGACCGCGCCGACGCGGCCCGTCGACCCGCGGATCGCGTTCGCCAGGGATGACACGCCCGACGTGCAGCCGTCGCGGATCGGGCCGGACGGCCGTCCGATCGTGACGCCGCCGCACGACGCGGGCTACGGCATGGCGCACGAAGAGCAGCCACCGGGAAACCGGGCCGATGGCGAGCGGTTCCTGAACGATCCCGAGGTCGCGGCCGCGGTGGACGGACTCGACCCGGAGAACAAGCGGGCCGTTCACGAGGACGAAAACGGGGTCAAGCACGACGTCGGGCCGATGCGGGACTTCATCCGCGAACACCTGCCCGCGCATCCGGAACTCGTCCGGCTGATGGAGCATCCGGACAACGCGTACCTGCGGGCTTCGCTGCTCGACAACCCGATGACCATCGGCAGCCTGCTGCTGCACCCGGAAGCCATCCCGATCCTCGAAGACGCCTTGCGCGACGTCGAGGATCGCGGTTTCCAGATGATCGACGACGTCCAGGAGGCGGGCCCCGGCGCGACTCCGCTGACCGACGAGCAGCGGGCAGTCTCCGACGCGGCGGCGCGGATCGCGGCCGAGTCGGACCCGGACCATCGCGTCCACGCGGGTTTCTCTCCGGAACACATCGGCGACGCGGCGAAGATCGACGAGTTCCTCGCCTCCGAGCGAGCGGCCTGGCCGCAGAATCAGGGTGACCTCAACCGGATCGCCGAACGTATCGCGAGCGAGAACGACGGTCAGGCCGGTAGCCGCCAGAGTCCCAAGGACGACGATCGAGCCCGGGCGAAGATCGCCAAGTACGAGGGTGACGCTTCCCTGCTGACGGACCTGGTGGGCGCGAAGATCCAGTTCGACACCCTGGCCGATGTCTACCACGCGCTGGACGCGGTGATCGCCGACCCGGATCTCGAAATCGTCAGCTTCGACGACCGGTTCGCGAAGCCGCAGGACAGCGGGTACCGCGATCTGCAGATGAACGTCCGGCTGCCGAACGGGCACGTCGCCGAACTACGACTGCACCTGACGCATATCGACACCGTCTCGGCCTACGAACACGCCTTGTACGAGGTCCGTCGTGACTTCCCGACGTACAACCTGACACTGGACGAGAACAACAAGAAGAGGTTGTCGCCGGAACAGGCCCTGCTGGACGCCGCCCTGATGGACCGGGTCCGGGAGAAGTTCATGGCAGGTCTGCGCAAGGGCCTGCCGCCTGAGGAGAACACGTGATCCAGACGCCGTCCTTTTACACGTATTTCGGGAAGACCTACCGCATCGAGTCGACGCCTGACGGTGGCTTGACGGGTTACCTCCTCAACCTGCGCTCCGGCGAGTTCGACGAAAAACCTGAGCACGTGCGCGAGGTCATGTGGGCGATGGCGAGTTCGGACATCAGCAAGGTGTCCGAAGAGAAGTTCGTCCAGGAAACCGAGCGCGCCCGCGAGCGGTACCTCAAGGGCAGTGGTCCGGTCTTCGCGCTGTACGAGACCATCGACGGGCTCTACCAGCAGGCCAGGCGCGAAAACCGGCGCGTGGAACCGCAGGAATCGGCGTTGATCCGGTCGCTGCGCAAGCGCACCTTCAAGATGTGGGAGGACGAGCTGGCCCGCCGCGCCGCGGGGGAGCCGCCGACGTTCCGGGCGGAACCACGGTTCCCCGAATACAAACCACCGGAGGAAGGGGACAGCCAGTGATCTCCTTCCACCGGCCGGACCGGGCGCGATGATTCACGTGGAACAACTGACTTCCGAACAACAACGCGGGCTGCTGGTCGAGATCGGCAAGCTCATCCGGGCAGGTGTCACCGACGCGGCGCGGCCGGCGGCCACCGATTTCCGGCAGGCCGGGGAGCACACCGAACTCGAGGGCCACAACGTCGTGCCCGCCCCCGAGCTGAACGACCTCTTCGGCAGGCTTCGCACCGGCATGTACACCACCGGCCGCGGGGCCTGGCTCCAATCGCGGTTCACGCTCAACCCCGACGGCACGTTCGACTTCGACTTCAGCCTCGACGACGAACCGGCGTGGACCAGGACTCCGCCCACTTCGGCGTACCCGGACGAGCTGGCCGCGTTCCCACGCGAGGACGAGCACGTCCCGGACTGGTGGCGGTTGCGCGCGCAGCTGCCGTTGCGCGTCGAGTTCCGGCACGCCCGGATCGTCGACGCGTACACCGAGGGCGAGCCACCGGTGGTGGACAGACCGGAGCTCGACGAATCCGAAGCGCCGCTGGTCGCGCGGTACCTCGAACGTGAACCGGCGATCCTCTCCGGCAGCGGTCTCGGCAAGGACATCTTCGATCCGGAAGCCGACGGCGACGTCCCCGAGAGCTACCACACCGACGGCACCTGGATCTGGCACGCGTCCGTGCCGCACTACCTGCGGAAATACGGGATCCCGCCGGAGCCGGAGCTGGTCGGGCACATTCGCGGCCAGCGGTTCCAGCCGCCGTACGTCGAACACCTCGTGCGGCGGACCGCGGAAGCGGATCTGCTCGGCAAACCGAGGCCGAAACCGGGCCGCTCCGACGTCAAGAAGACCGAAGGCGACATCGCCGCGGAGCTGGAGACGTCGCCGAACCCGGCCCTGACCGACGAAGAGCTCCTGGTCGTGCTGGTCAGCAGGCTCGGCGAGCACGGCGTCTGGCCGGAGGCGTACCGCATCGGCGACCGCGCGGACGGCGCTTGGTGCCTCAACTTCACCGAGAAGGGCTGGGAGGTCGCGGCCTACTCGGGCGACGACCCAGTGTCGCCGAAGTACTTCGACAAGCTCGAAGACGCGGCTCACCAGCTACTCGGCGCCCTCCTGCTGCATCCGGCGAGGATGACCGCCGGGCACGAGACGCCTCTGGAGACTGCGAAGGAACTCGCCGATTGGCCGGTGCAGGCGGCGGCGGGTGAGCCTCCCCTCACCTTGCTCCGTAACAAGCGCGTCAGCCGGATGGTCGCCGGTACGGTCGTACTGCGGTTCGGCGAGGAAACCGGCAATCTGGTTCACCACGGAGGGGTACGGTTCGCCACGACGTCCCTGCCGCTGGAACGGGAGCGTGTCGGTGGGACCTACCGGCTGCGACGCCCGCTCCACGTGATCATCGGTGTCACCGTCCCTTGGGCGAACATGCCCGGCGGGGCGGTGGCCTACGTGCTCCCGAGGACCATCGCCGAGCACGTGTCCGACGGCAGCCTGGAGAGGATCGAGTAGGTGGAATCGGCGGAAGCGGTAGCCAAGGTCGAAGAGTGGCTGCGCGCGGTCCACGGTCCGGACGTGTCCGAACCGGGCGGGGCCGGCCTGCGCGTGAACCACGAGAAGGTCCTGCGCATCCCCGAGGGCTGGTCGGTCCCCTACAACACGATCGCCTTCCTCGACGAGGGTCATGCCGAGAAGGAGATCTTCCCGCCGCCGTCGGTGATCGTCCGCGAACCGGACGGCGAACTGCGTCAGGCGCATCCGCAGCCCGGCGGGCTCAGCGTCCCGGTCGCGTTCCCCGGCCAGGAGGCGTGGCGCGAGGTCGTCGACCCCGAGTACGCCAAGGCCGGACTCGGTGACCTCGGCGTTCCGCTCGCGGTCGTCGCGGGCTGGGTCCAGGTCGGCGCGGACGGCGTCCAGACCGGGCAGGAGCGGGAGAACCCCGAGTACAAGGCCGGTCCGATCCGCCGCGGCTACCCGAAGCCGGAGAACAGGCTCGAAACGCTGCTGTCGTTCGCCAGCGTCGGCTGGCTGACCAGGGAACAGCTGCTCATCGGGCTGCTGCGCTGCGAGGTCTACGTCCCGGTGGACCTGGCGTCGGGCAAAACGGAGCGGTTCTACTTCAACGAAGAACGCGCCGAGCTGCGGGTGTTCAGCTCGACCAGGAACCTCCCGTCCCGCGAACACGGGTATTGGAAGGTCGACATCGCCACGCTCGCCGGGTACGAAAGCCCGCCGAACCTCGTGATCAACGGCGGCCCGGCGACGTTCGAGGACGTCAGCGGCGCCGAACTCGCCGAGACCGCCCAGCGGTTCCCGCGCCGGGGCCCGGGCGTCGACGTCTACGAGCGCTGCCCGGAAGCGGATCCGGAACTGGAGACCTTCGCCGCCGAGACCGCGGCGAAGATGGGCCTGTCCGAACCGGTGAAGCCGCCGCTGGCCGCCGCCGAACGGGCGAGACGCCGCGGGTTCGAACTGAGCGCCGAGGAAGGCCAGAAGACCGTCCTCGGCCAGTCGTGGCTGGCGCGGCTCAAGCAGCCGGAGCCGCCGCGCGCCCGCCCGAACGACCTGCGGGCGAACGGGCTGGCGCCGGGTTACGACAACGAGGGGCAGATCCAGCCGCGTCTGGACACCTTCGGGAAGTACTTCGACCGAGACCGCTCCAGTTCGCGCTACGGCTGGCAGCGCGTCACGGGCGCGTACGTGGGCTTCGCGCTCGGCGAGGCGCTCGGGGCGGCAGTCGACCGGATGCGGCTCGACGAGATCCACAACACCTACGGCCCGGACGGCGTCACCGATCTTCCGGTCGCGTTCGACCTGCCCGGCCGGATCGGGCCGCTCACCCAGCGGCTGCTGTTCTACACCGAGGCCGTCATCCGCAGCCCGCATCGCGAGCAGCCGGAGAACCGCTCCGCCGAACAGGCGCTCGGGACGGTCGCCCGCAACTCGCTGATGCGCTGGCTGCACACCCAGGGCGCGCCGTTGGAAAACGCCGACGGCTGGCTGGTGAAGGTGCCGGAACTGCGCGTCCGCCGCACCCCCGACGACGCCGAACTGAACGCCTACCACGCGCTGGCGACCATTTCCCCGACGGCGATGCCGATGAGCGGGCCGGACGCGCTGGTCGCGGCGCTGCCGGCGGCGATGACCGCGGCAGGACCGGGGACCGCCATGAGCGGCGGCGTCCGCCAGGCGGTGCGCGACCTCGTTTCGGTCACTCATCCGGGTGAGGTCGACGTCGAAGCGGCGACCTACCTGACGTGGCTGTTCGAACCCGCGCTGACCTCGGAGGCGTTCAGCTACCCGGTCTGGAACATCTCCCGCGAGATCTTCAGCGACCAGAACCCGCACCAGCGGGGGCCGGTCTGGACGGATCTGAAGGCGATGGTCGCGGAATCGGTGCCGTTCTTCGGCAAGCACGGTCTGCCCGATCTGCGGATCCCGGAGCTGATCGGCGACGGCAAGGGCACGCTTTCGGTGCTGGGACGCGCGTTCGCGGCGCTGTCCGGCTTCGAGAACTACCCGGAGCAGGCGCTGCTGCGGGCGGTCAACCACTCGGGCCGCAGCGCGATGACCGGCGCCATCGCCGGTGCGCTGCTCGGCGCCCGCACCGGCATCCCCGGTCTGCCGCAGAAGTGGGTCGATCAGCTGGAGCTGCGCTACCTGGTGGAGAACATCGCCACCGACGTGTTCTGGCATTTCGACCGCCATTCGGCGCTGCACGAGGTCGACGGCTGGGCCGAGCGGTATCCCCGCTGGTGAACGAAATGGGGACGATGAACGAAGAGGAAGCCGTCAGCCGGGTCGAGGAATGGCTGGCGGGCCGCGGCGGGGAGGGCACCGGCGCGTTGCGGGTGCGCCGCGACTACGTCGTGCGCGCGACCGACGGCTGGAACGTCACCTACAACACCGTCGGCTGGCTCGACGGCACCGATCCCGGCACGGGCCTCTTTCCCAGCCCGGTCGCGTTCGTGCCGGACGACGGCGGTGAGATCCGGCTCGACCTGGAGCTGATGGCGGTTTCGGCGGCGGGCGGTGACGACAGCGACGCCTTCACCCGGTGGGCCGAGGTCGCCGATCCCGAATTCGACCCGGACGCGGTCCCCGGTCTGCCCGTTCCGAAGGCGGCGATCCTGCGCTGGGAGCAGCACACGCTCTACGGCGAGCCGACCGGCGCGGTCCGCGCGAACCCGGATCACCGGCCGGGGCCGCGGTTCTCCGGCCGCCCGGCACCGGAAAGCCCCGTGGAGACGCTCCTCGGCTATCTGCGCGTCGAGTGGATCACGCCGGAGGAGTTCGTCCACTGGATGCTCGACCTGGACGTACTGGCCCCGGCGAAGGACGGCCACCTGCAGGTCCGCGATTTCGGCGACGCCGGCGTGCGGTTCGTCGTCTACACCTCCGAGGCGCAGGTGCCGTCGGAGTACACGATGTGGCAGCGAGTCCAGCCCCGCGTGCTGCTGCGGCGAGCCAAGGACAACCCCGGCGTCGGACTGCTCGTCAACCCGGGGCGGCCGGAGACGTTCAACGTCTATCCGGAGACGCTGCGGCAGGTCGCCGACCTCGAACTCCCGGCGGGAACCGAGCGCCCCGAGTCGGTCGGGCGCCCCGCCTACTTCAGCGGGGAGTACGACGGCGCCGCCGTCGCGAACCTGCGGAGTCTCGTCGACCAGGCTCGCGACAACGGCTACACCTTGAGCAGCGAAGAGCTCGCCCGCTACACGCGGGCCGCGACGCTGTCGTTCGAGCGCTCCCGGGCGAAGCACGACGGCCGTCCGCTGCCGGAACTGCCCGAAGACCTCTTCGCCAACGGCCTGGTGACGCACTTCTACGACAACGGCGAACCTCGCCCGACCGCCTGGATGTTCGGGAAGTTCTACAACCCGACGCTTCCCGTGGGCAGCTTCGCGTACCCCCGGCTTCTCGGCGCGTACGTCGGCTTCGCGCTCGGAGACGCGCTCGGCTCGGGCGCGGACCCCGCCGACGGCCTGCCACTCGGTGGGCTGACCCGGCAGCTGCTGTTCCACACCGAATCGGTGATCCGCGGCCTGGACCCGACTCCGGACAAGCCCGAGATCCCGGCGTCGCTGCCCGCGGGTGGACGGCCGGACGGCTGGGTCGCCAAAGCCACCGAAGGCGCGGGCCCGCCCCCCGCAGAGTTCTCGGCGATGCTGGCGACCGCGCTCGCCGCGACGGTGACCGGCGGCGTGCAGGGTCCCGCCGACAATGCGTTCTACGCGATGAAGGTGGTCCGTGAGCTGGTCGGTTCCGCGGCGGGCCACGAAGTCGTCCACGGCGCCGAACTGCTGGTCAACCTGTTCCGCGCCCAGCTCGCGGCCCGCGACGGCCAACCGGCGGTCGCGAACTTCCTCGAAGGCTTCGACGAGTACGGCGGCGAGGTCGGCGACCTGGTCAAGACCGTGCTCGACCTCCGGAACGACATCGACGGCGATGACGTCGAGCAGTTCGACAGCATCGGAGACGGCCGGACGCCGCTTTCGGCGCTCGGCAAGGCGTTGTTCGCCGCCGCCAAACGGGGCCACGACCCCGAGACGGCGCTCGCGCTGGCCGCTCGCGGCGGCACGGTGACCGGCGCGCTGACCGGGGCGATGGTGGGCGCCAGGCTCACCGTGCCCGGTCTGCCGGAGGCCTGGCTCGCCGCGTATCCCGGCCTCGGCGTCGTCGACGCCATGGCGGGCGACGCCTATTACTACTTCAACCGCTTCGGCCTGCCCCGCGAACCCGAAGAGCGGCGGCGCTGGGACGCGAACCGGTACCCACGAGGAGATCAGTAGAGACATGCGCGAGTGGCTTCAAGATCCGGCGACCAGGTCGCGGCTGCGCGGCAGCCTGTACGCGGGGGCGCTCGGCGACGCGCTCGGCGCGAAGACCGAGTTCGACTCGATCGACCGTATCCGGGAGATCGCCGGACCGGCCGGCATCACCGGCCTCATCCCCGCGTACGGCGGCCTCGGGCGGATCACCGACGACACCCAGATGACGCTGTTCACCCTGGAAGGCCTGATCAGGGCCCACCACGGCACCGAACCGGTCGAGCAGTCGCTCCAGCTGGCCTACCAGCGCTGGCTGCACACCCAGGGCGTCTCGTGGGAGCGGGCGCGCGGCCCGGAGAACACGAGCCCGGAACCGGACGGCTGGCTGATCACGAACCGCGAGCTGTTCAGCCGTCGCGCGCCCGGCCTCACCTGCTTCAGCGAGCTGGAGGCGTACGGGAAGACCGGAGTGCGCGCCGGTATGGCCAAGCCGGTGAACAACTCGAAGGGCTGCGGCGGCATCATGCGCGCGGCCCCGGTCGCGCTGTGGTCGGACGATCTCGCCGAGGTGTTCCGGCTCGGTGCCGAAAGCGCGGCGCTGACGCACGGTCACCCGAGCGGGTATCTCTCGTCGGGTGCTTTCGCGGTGATCGTGCACGAACTGCTGCGCGGGAAACCGCTGCTCGACGCCCTCGCGACGGCCCGTGCCGAACTGGAGAAGTACCCGGGGCACGAGGAGCAGAGCGTCGCGCTGGACCAGGCTCTCGCCCTTTCCAAGGAAGGGGCCCCGACGCCGGAGAAGCTCGAGACGCTCGGGCAGGGGAACGTCGGCGAAACCGCGCTCTCCATGTCGGTCTACGTCGCGCTGACCACCACGGACCCGAACGTCGCGCTGCTCGCGTCGGTGAACCACAGCGGTGACAGCGACTCGACGGGATCGGTCTGCGGGAACCTCGTCGGCGCGATGTACGGCGAGGAAGAGCTGGAGACGAGCTGGCTCGTGGAGCTGGAGCTGAGCGAAGTGATCGGAGGGCTGGCGGACGACGCGCTCGCGGAGTTCGGCGGGAACGCGCCGGGTGACGACCGGTGGTACGCCCGCTATCCGGCCCACTAGATTTACCTCCGGTTTGGGGAACTTGGGGAGGGGACACATCGTGCGTTACCGGGTACAAGCGGCGGAGCGGCCGGATGGCCTGTACGCCGTCTGGGGGGACACCGTCTTCGCGGCTCAGCGGTCGACCGAAGACGGCACACTGCTGCTCATCGCGCCGCCGGGGGAAGCGGCGCCGGAGGGGTTCGATCGCGACTGGAACGGGCGGCCCGCCCGCGTGGTGCTGAACGGCGAGGCAGGCTCGACCTTCAGTCTCCAGTCGTACGGCCGGTTCGACGACGAGCACTTCCAGATCGCGCCGAACACCGGCGGCGGCGACCTGACCTTGCGCTGGGCGGGCGAGGACGCTGCCCGCGCCGCCGAACTGGGGCTGACGGACTTCTCGACCACGGCCGCGCCGTCGCGGCTGACGGCGTTGTGGCAGACCAGGCACGACTTCGTCGAGACGCCGGAGGCCCGGCCGGAGCCCGGAACGGGTGATCAGGCCGCACTGCTGCGTGCCATCGGCCGGACCCTGCTGCGGGTGCTGCCGCCGGGCTGGCAGCGGGTCGGCGCCCAGTTCCGGCAGGTCGGCGACTACTCCGAACTCGAGGTCCGCTCGGTCGGCGACGAGGGCAACGGCCCGGTGTCGGTGTCGATCGCGGCCCCGCCGGAGCTCGGTTCGCTGTTCGCGCGGTTGCGCGCGGCGATGAACCAGCCCGAGACCGGCACCTGGTTCCAGGGCACCTTCACACTGGACTCGGAATCGCATTTCGACTTCGACTTCGACGCCGATCAGGAACCCACGTGGCGGCTGGCGCCGAACGAGGGCGGCAAGCCGTCGCCGCGCGCGTACGCGACCGAACTCGCGATCTTCCCGCGCGACAAGAACCACGTCCCGGCCTGGCTCTCCGCCAAGGCGGGCCTGCCGCTGGACGTGGTGTTCCGGCACGCGAAGGTCGTCGACGCGCACAACGAGGGCGAACGGCCGGTCGTCAACCGGCCGCCGGTGCCGCCGGAAATGATGCGCGGCGTACTGGACTACCTCTTCCGCTCGCCGGTGGCGCTGACCCGGCCGGGTCCGCAGCCGGACATCTTCACCCCGAACGGCCCGCCGGACGTGCCGAACGCCTTCCACACCGACGGCGTCTGGATCTGGCCCGCGGCCGTGCCGCACTACCTGCGCAAGTACGGCGTGCCGCCCGAGCCGGAGCTGGTCGAGCACATCCGGGCCGCCGGATTCCGGCCGCCGCTGGTCGGCGAGCTGGTGCGGGCGACCGCCGAAGCGGAGATCGTCGGCAAGCCGCGGCCGCCGCAGACCGCCGCGGACCTGCCGGACGAGAGCATCCGAACCCGCGTCGAACGCGACGGCGAACCCGCCCGCGACATCAGGGCCGTCGAGGTGCTGGACGTCCTGTACCAGCGCCTGGCCGAACACGGCGTCACGCCGACGTCGTACCGGATCGGTGCGAACGCGGTCCCGGAGCCGGGCCTGTGGACGTTGCGCCGCACCGAGAGCGGCTGGGAGGTCTCACGTCCGCCGACGGACGAGCCGGTGGCGTTCGCCAAACTCGAAGAGGCGGCGCGGTTCTTCCTCGGCACCCTGCTGCTGTACCCGGCACGGGCAACGGTGGGCGCGAACGAGGAGGCCGACAACCCGGCCGACTGGCCGATCCTGCCGCTGCGCGGCGAACCGCCGCTGAACTTCTTCCGCCGCAAGCGGATCGTCGTCCTGCCGGCGGGCACCACGGTGCAGCGGTTCGGGAACGAGACCGGCAACCTCGTGCACGCCGAAGCGGCGCGGTTCATCGAGACGTCACTGGCCGCGGACCGTGAACGCGAGCGCCGCCTGTACCGCATCCTGCGGCCGCTGCGCGTGGTCACCGGCATCACCGCGCCGTGGAACGGGACGCCGGGCGGAGCCGTGGCCTACGTCCTGCCGCGGCCGCTCGCCCAGCATCTCGAAACCGGCGTGCTCTCCCGCGTCCAGTAGCCGCGCCGAGGTCCCGGACTCGCGCGCCCAGGCACGCGAGTTACGGCTTCGATCACGCGAGTTACGCCTTCGATCACGCGAGTTACGGCTCCGCTCACGCGTGGTGGCGGGGTTCCACGGCGAGCCGTCCGTCTGAACACGTGACTGGAGGCGTAACTCACGTGCTTGGAGGCGTAACTCGCGTGTGTGGAGGCGTAACTCGCGTGATTCGGTTCAGGAAGCGGTGATGAGCACCGCGGGCGACCACCAGTAGTCCGCCAGCGGCTCGATCCGGATGCCGGTGAAGCCCGCTTCCTTCAGCTGCGAAGCCCAGTCGGTGGCGGGCTGCTCCCAGTTCGTGCGGTCCGCCCCCGGTTTGACCAGGCCGAGCAGGATCGGCAGCAGGAACCCCTGCGCCACCAGCGACGCGGCCTTGCCGTACTCCGAGATCCCCCGTTCGTAGCGGACGACCAGGGAGAGCAGGTACTCGGCGGAGTCTTCGTCGTACTCGGGCACGTCGAATTCGGCGAGCACCAGGCAACCGGTGCGCGGCCGGAGCGCGCGGAGGACCTCGGTGCGCTCGGCGGTCGGGATCGACTGGAGTGCGAACGTCGACTGCGTCAGCTGCCAGTGCCTGTCGTCGTCGCGGGCGAGGAACTCCTGCGCGGTGACGTCCCAGGTGTGCAGGCCATGGGTGCCGCCGAGGTGCTTGCGCGTTTCCGCGAGCAACGCGCTCGACGGCTCGACCAGGTCGATGCGGCCCGGCTGCCGGTCCGCCTGTTCGAGGGCGGGGACGACGGCGAGCCCGTCGCCGCAGCCGAGGTCGAGCAGGGAGCCGACGGTGCCGTACCGCCGGGCGAGCATGGCGCTGAGCACGCGGTAGAGCTTGACGTTCCCGCCGCCGCGGATGAACGCCGTGAACGCGGCGGGCTGGTCGTACACATCTCCGCCGCCGCCCTCGGTCAGGTACCGGTGCAGTTCGCGGCCGAGCGTGGATCCGGCGCGCTCGGCGAGGTCCGCTGCCTTGGCCCGGTCACCGTCGCGGTACGCGGTGAGCGCTTCGGCCAGGACGTCCGTTTTCTTCATGTTCTCCTGTTTACCGTCAGAACGGCACCCAAAGGGTGACTCTGGTGCCATTGCCCGGAGCCGACTCCACCCTCGCGGTCCCGCCGACCTCGTTCAGCCGGGCGGTGATGGACTCGCTGATCCCGAATCCGGCGGGCCGGGAGTCGATGCTGAACCCGGCACCGTGATCGCGGGTGATCACCGTGACGCCGCCTTCCCGCTCCTCGACGCGCACGACGACCTTGTCCGTCCCGGCGTGTTTGAGCGTGTTGCGCAGGGACTCGCGGACGGCGTCGCGGATGGCGATCTGCCGGACCTCCGAAAGCGTGTCGTCGTCGAGTTCGGCGATCACGAGCTGGGCGCGCAAGCCGTCGCGCGCCATCTCCGCCGCCAGCGACGCGAGCTTCTCGCCCAGCGGCCGCGACCCGGCCTCCGAACGTTGCGAAGCCTCGTTCTCGATCGTCCGCCGCAGCTCCATCGACTGCGCCCGCGCCAGCCGCTGCACCTCCGCGAGCCGCGCGGCCGCGTCGCCCTTGTTGACCAGCGCGATCGCTTCGAGGGTCTGCAGCACCGAGTCGTGCAGCATCCGGTGCTGGCGGGCGCGTTCGGCGATCCGGCCGTTGCGGATGCCGTACGCGAGAGCGAGCCGGGTGCCGAGCCCGATCAGGACGAGGGCGCCGCTCGCGGTGAAGAGCACGCCGAGGATCGACGGGAAGGTGGCCATCGCGTCGCCTGGCGCGGCGCGGCCGGTGCCGAACAGGGACGCGAGCATCCGCACCGGGAAGCTGACGAGGGCGAGCGCCACGGCGGCGGGCATCCCCAGCGCCAGCGCCAGCAACGCGACCTCACCGAGCAGGTGTTTGCCGGGCACCGCCATCGCCTCGGTGAAGACCGAAGCCGGCACCAGTGCCCCCACCGCGAGCGGCGCGAGCAGCGTGAACACGAGGTCGAGCGCCAGCAGGCGGACGGCGTGCTGCGGGCGGAACGGCGCCGAGCGCAGCATCCACCGGATCCCGTACAGCGACAGCGCTGCCGACCCGAGTGCCACCAGCCCGACCGGGCCGATCCCGATCATGCCGTGCGTGGAGACGTAGACGCCGAACGCGCCGGGCACCGCGAAGAGCCGGTAGACCAGCGGGACGAGGGCGACATACCGGGCGGCTCTGAGCAAGAGGTTGTCGCGATGAGCCGTGTCGATCGGCCCGGACATCTGCTGGATCCGCCGGAGCGCGCGCATCGGTGTCGGGTCGCCGACCTCGTCGGACAGCTCGCTCGTCGCCGTGGCCAGCGCGGGCGCGCCGCGACGCAGCAACGTCACCAGAAAACTGGGCGGCCGCTTCGCCATGGATTTTCCCCCTGCCCGGAGCACCGGCAGGAGTATCTCCGTTTACGCCGGACGGATCCAGAGGCCAACGGGGGTCATCTCAGCCGATGCCGTTCTCGGCGGCCCATTTCTTCAACTCGGCGACCGCTTCGTCGTGCTCCAGCGGGCCGCGGTCGAGCCGCAGTTCCTTCAGGTGCTTCCACGCCTTGCCGACGTCCGGCCCCGGCTTGAGCCCGAGGATCCGCATGATCTCCTCGCCGTTGAGGTCCGGCCGGACCCGGTCGAGGTCTTCCTGCGCCTGGATCGTTTCGATCCGCCGCTCGAGGTCGTCGTAGGTCGCCTGCAACGCGGCCGCCTTCTTGCGGTTGCGCGTGGTGCAGTCGGCGCGCACCAGCTTGTGCAGCCGGGGCAGCAGGTCGCCGGCGTCGGTGACGTAGCGCCGCACCGCCGAATCGGTCCATTCGCCCTTGCCGTAGCCGTGGAACCGCAGGTGCAGGAACACGAGCTGGCTGACGTCCTGGACGATCTCCTTCGAGAACTTCAGGGCACGCAAACGTTTGCGGGCCATCTTCGCGCCGACGACCTCGTGATGGTGGAAGCTCACTCCGCCGCCGGGCTGGAACTCGCGCGTCGCGGGCTTGCCGACGTCGTGCAGGAGCGCCGCGAGCCGCAGGATCAGATCCGGCTCCGACGTCGGCTCGTGGGTCTTCTCCAGGTCGATCGCCTGCGCGAGCACGGTCAGCGAGTGCTGGTAGACGTCCTTGTGCTGGTGGTGCTCGTCGATCGCCAGCCGCATGCCGGGCACCTCGGGCAGCACCCGGTCGGCGAGGCGGGTGTCGACCAGCAGCTCGATTCCGGGCCGGGGGTCGTCCGCCAGCAGCAGCTTCGACAGCTCGGCTTGGACGCGTTCGGCGGTGATCCGGTCGATCTCGTCGGCCATCGACGTCATCGCGTCGATCACGCGCGGCGCCGCGGTGAACCCGAGCTGCGCGGCGAACCGCGCGGCCCGCAGCATGCGCAGCGGGTCGTCGGCGAAGGACTCCTGCGGGGTCGCCGGCGTGTCGAGCACCTGGTCCTGGAGCGCCTGGAGCCCGTCGTACGGGTCGACGAAGGTCTTGCTCGCCAGGTCGATCGCCATCGCGTTGACCGTGAAGTCACGGCGAAGCAAATCTCCCTCGATGCTGTCGCCGAAGGTGACCTCGGGGTTGCGGCCGACGCGGTCGTAGCTGTCGGCGCGGAACGTGGTGATCTCCAGCGTCATGCCCTGTTTGGTCACGCCGACCGTGCCGAACGCGATACCGACGTCCCAGACCGCGTCGCCCCAGGCGCTGACGATCTTGAGCACCTGGTCCGGCCGGGCGTCGGTGGTGAAGTCGAGGTCGTTCGACAGCCTGCGGAGCATCATGTCGCGGACGCTGCCGCCGACGAGGTACAGGCTGTGCCCCGCCTTCGCGAAGAGCTTCGCGAGCTCGTCCGCCAACGGGGAGATGCGCATCAGCTCGGTCACGGCGTTCTGCATCGCAGTGCTCTTCCCCGCAATCGCCTGCCCGGCGACCACCTTGTTCACGACAATCCCACCACGATTTGGATGTACTTACTACGGCCGGGCCCAACACGGGCACGGTGAGCCAGCGTACCCGTACCGCCGTTTGCTCTAGCATCGCAGCATGTCTGGATCAGCCGGCCGCTCCGGCGCTTCGAAGCCGGGCCGCCGGCGGAGGCGCAGGCGGGGAAGGCGGCTGACGACGGTCGACGAAACCTCGGCCGGCGGACTCGTCGTCGACGCCGAACGGGCGAACGCCGCGCTGATCGGGCGGCTCGACCGGCACGGCAGACTGCTGTGGTCGCTGCCGAAGGGCCACATCGAGGACGGTGAGACGGTGGAGCAGACAGCTGTGCGCGAGGTGAAGGAGGAGACCGGCATCTCCGCGCAGGTCCTCCAGCCGCTCGGCACCATCGACTACTGGTTCGTGGCCGAGCGTCGGCGGGTGCACAAGACAGTGCACCATTTCATCCTGGAAGCCACCGGCGGCGAACTTTCGGACGAGGATGTCGAGGTGACCGAAGTCGCCTGGGTGCCGCTCGCCGAGCTGGAAACCAAACTCGCCTACTCCGACGAGCGCAAGCTGGTCCGGAAGGCCAAAGAACTCTTCGCGCAGCAACAGCACACCGCCGAGGGAGCACCTGAGTGAAGCGGCTTGCCGCCACTGTCCTGTCGATCCTGTTCCTGGCCTTCTCCGCGTTGCCCGTCGCGGTCGCGCAGGCCCAGGAACAGCCCCGGCTGCGTGTGGACCTCGACGAGTTGAACCCCCGCGTGGTCTCCACGACCTCGACTTCGCTCACCGTCACCGGCCGCGTCACCAACGTCGGCGACCGGAAGATCAGCAAGCTGGGCGTCCGGCTGCAACTCGGCACCCGGTTGCAGACCGAGCAGCAGATCGGTGACGTCCTCGCGGGCGACAAGTTCAAGGACCTCGCGACGACGGAGTTCGTCGACCTCGTGCCGGACACTCTGGAGCCTGGCCAGAGCGCCGCGCTGAACCTCGCCGTCCCGCTCGGCCAGTCCTCGAAGCTCCAGTTCCCGAAGACCGGCGTGTACCCGCTGCTGGTCAACGTCAACGGCACCCCCGATTTCGGCGGACCGGAACGGCTGGCGGCGGTCACCCTGCTGATGCCGGTGCTCGGCATCCCCGGCAAGGCACCCGCGTCGCGTCCGCTTTCGGCGCCGTCGGCGAGCCTGCTGTGGCCGATCGCGAACAGCACCGTGCACGTCGTCTCGTCCCCGCTCGGCGGCCCGCTGACCGTGGCGGACGAGCGGCTCGCGGACGAACTGGCCCCGGGCGGACGGCTGGACGCACTGGTCGCGGCGGCACGCGCGGCCGAGGCGGACACGAAGGTCTCGTCGTCGCTGTGCCTGGCCATCGACCCCGACCTGGTCGCGACCGTGGACGGGATGACCCGCGGCTACCAGGTCGCCACCGGCGGCGGACCCGTCCCCGGCAAGGGCGTCGACACCGCGAAGAACTGGCTCGGCCAGCTGAAGGCGCTGGTCGCGGGCCGCTGCGTGGTCACCCTCCCGTTCGCCGACGCCGACCTCACCGCGCTGACGAAGGTCCGGGCCGGCGACGCCACCGACACCGCGCTCCTGGCCAGTGCGGTCGGCGGCGCGGCGGCGATCAAGAACCTGCTCGGCATCCAGCCGCAGGACGGCGTGCTCTGGCCAGGCGGCGCACTCGACGCGCAGACCGTCGAAGCGATCGGCAAGGCCGGTGTCAAAACCGTGCTGACCGATTCGGGCAAGCTCCAGTCCGATTCACCCCTTTCGGGCATTGTCGCCCTCGAAGGCACGGACCTGCGCGCGCAGCCGATCGACGCGCTGATCACGTCCGCGCTGAACGGCTCGGAGTCCACCCAGAACGGGCTCGGCGCCATCGCCTTCCGTGCCGGGCTCGGCGGGCAGACCGGGCAGGAGCGATCGCAGCTGCTGATCGCGCCGCCGCGGCACTGGACCGCGACCGGCCCCGAACTCACCACGTTCCTGGAGCGGATGGGCGACTTCTACGCCGCGGGCCTCATCAAGTCGTCGCCACTGCCCGACCTGCTCGGCGAGAGCCCGTCCGGGACGGCGTCGGTCAACTACGACCCGCAGGATCTGACGGCCGCCACCAGCGGCGACGTCACCGCGAAGATGTCCCAGATCGACAACGAGACGCTGGGCCTGTCGTCGGCGATGACGATGGATGCCACCAAACGGGTGAAGCCGGCCGACGTGATCGCCCCGGTCCGGCTCGCCCTCATCCGGGCAGCCTCGACGTCGTGGCGTGGCGCGGACGCCGCGACCGTCACCGGCAACGCCCGCGGTGATCTCGACGCGATCCGCGGCCAGGTCACCGTGGAGCGGCCGAAGCAGACGATCGCGCTGGCTTCCGGCGCGTCGCCGCTGCCCGCGTACATCACCAACGGCCTGCCGGTCGGCGTCAACGTCCGCACCGTGCTGAAGAACAACGTCGGCCTGCGTCCCACCGAGGCTGTCCCGGAGCGGACCGTCCCGGCCAACGGCGCCGTCAACCAGCTGCTCCCGGTCGAGGCGCTCCGGGCAGGCCGGTTCAGCGTCGACGTGTCCCTGACCACGCCCGACGGGACCAGACTCGGCACCGACGCGCGGTTCGAGCTGACCTCCACGGAGTACGGCGCGATCACCATCATCATCACGATCACCGCGGCCGGCGCGTTGCTGCTGCTCTCGTCCCGCCGGATCTACCGGAGGATCAAGGACTCGCGAGCCGATCCGGCCGGAGAAACCACCCCTCGTGTGACCGAGGACGCACAGGTTTAAGTGTTTCAGGGCGTTGCCGATTACCCTGGGTCGAACGATGCCACCGGGCATCAGGTAGTCGAGCACCGAGGATTGGGCACGCGTTGGAAAGAGAGCCGGGTGTACCGCCCGAGCGTGCAGGCCGTCCCCGGCGCGAAGGTACTCCGCCCCCGCCCCGCCGCACCGATGGTCCGGCACGACGTCCCGAACGTCGTCCACCGCCCCCGCAGCAGCTTCCGCCCGAACGCGGTGAGCGCCCGCGGCGGGCGGTGCCGCCGCCTCCCCAGCAGCAGCCGCCCCCTCCCCAGCAGCCACCGCCCGACGGCAGGCGTCAGCGGGTCGCGGGCCGCCCCGACGACGAGACACGGCGGCTGAGGCCACCCCAGAACCCGCCGCCGGCGCAGGTGCCGCCGCGGAAGGTGCCCCCCGCGCAGGGGACACCGCCTCCGCCGACCCGGCGTCAGCCGGTTCCGCCGCCGCAGGGGCCGCCGCTGCCGCAGCCTGCCCCGTCGGCACCGAAGCCGCCGCCGCGCCGTCCGACGACGGCGCCGCAGGCGCTCAACCAGACACCGCCCCCGCCGCATCGCGGGCGCCGCCAGCCGCCACCGGTCCGCCCGTGGCAGGTCGACCGGCGCGACGAGCCCGACGCGACGCGGTTCATCCCGCGCACCCCCGGCGTCCCGATGGGATCGCGCTGGCCGGTCGCCGACCCCGACGTCCTCCGCCCGTACGACCAGCTCGCCACGCAGGTCATGCCTGCGATCAAGGACGCGCCGCTCGTCAAACCGCGGCCGGGGCAGACAGGCGAGCAGGATGTCGCCGCCCCCGCGAAGACGCCGTCGCTCGCGAAATCCAGCGGCCGGATGGCGATCGCCTCGCTGATCAGCCGGATCACCGGTTTCGCGTGGAAGCTGCTGCTGGTCGCGGCCATCGGCGCCCTGGTCGAGAACGACTCGTTCAACGTCGCCAACACGATGCCGAACATCATCTTCGAGCTGCTGATGGGCGGGGTGCTGTCCAGCCTCGTGGTCCCGCTGCTCGTGCGGTCGCAGGACGACAAGGACGGCGGCGAGGCGTACACGCAGCGGCTGGTCACGGTGGCGGGCACGCTGCTCGTCGTCGGGACGGCCATCGCGGTCTTCGCGGCGCCACTGATCACCAAGCTCTACGTCGATGACAACGGTGACGCCAATCCGGCGCTGGTCACCGCGTTCGCGTATCTGCTGCTGCCGCAGATCTTCTTCTACGGCGTGTTCGCCCTGCTCTCGGCGATTCTGAACGCGAAGCACATCTTCGGTCCGACGGCGTGGGCGCCGGTGATCAACAACCTGGTCGTCATCTTCACGATCCTCGTGGTGTGGGTCATGCCGGGGGACATCTCGACCAATCCGGTGTCGATCACCGACCCGAAGGTGCTGACGCTGGGCCTCGGCGTGACCGCGGGCATCGTGGCGCAGTCGGTGCTGCTGATCCCGCCGCTGTTGCGGTCGGGGTTCAAGTTCAAGTGGCGCTGGGGCATCGACAAGCGCATGAAGGAGTTCGGCGGGCTCGCACTGTGGACCGTCGGCTACGTCGCCGTCAGCCAGGTCGGCTACACGATCACGACCCGCGTGCTGACCAGCGGTTCGCAAGGCGGCGTGACCGCGTACGCCAACGCGTGGCTGCTCTTCCAGCTGCCCTACGGCGTCATCGGGGTGTCGCTGCTGACCGCGATCATGCCGAGGATGAGCCGCGCGGCGGCCGACGGCGACCACAAGAAGCTGATCGGCGACCTCTCCTACGCCTCCCGCATCTCGACGGTGACGCTCCTGCCGATTTCCGCCGTGATGACCGTGGTGGGCGGTTCGGTCGGTATCGCCCTGTTCACCTTGGGCAAGGGCAAGGTCGAGGATGCGACGCGACTGGGCGAGGCACTGGCCATCTCCGCGTTCGCGCTGCTGCCGTACGCGCTGGTCATGTTGCAGATGCGGGTGTTCTACGCGATGAAGGACGCGCGGACGCCGGTGCTGATCATGATCGTGATGACCGTGGTGAAGGTGCCGCTGCTCTACCTGTGCCCCGTACTGCTGTCGAAGGACAACATCGTGCTCGGCGTGATGATGGTCAACGGCCTCACGTTCGTCGTCGGCGCGATCCTCGGCCAGGTCTGGCTGTGGGTGACCCTCGGAAATCTCCGGAGCAAGCGGATTCTCGGGGTGATCCTCTTCACGGTCGCCGCGAGTGTGCTCGGGGTCGGCGCGGCGTGGCTCGCCGGGCAGGTCGTCCCTGACTCGTTCGGGCCTACTTTCCATGCCTGGGTGAAACTTCTCCTGCAGACGGTGGTCGGGATCGCGGTGTCGTTCGGCGTGCTCATGGCCCTCAAGGTCGAGGAATTGAAGCCCGCCACGGACAGGATCACCCGGTTGATCAAGCGCGGGTAACGATTCACGTACGGATGGCGCGCGTTCACGGGTCGTATTCTGGGTACCCTCGGGGCGGGAGCTACGCGGGAGAGTGCGGTGGATACGAGACGGAGCGAACAGGCAGGGGAGGCGAGCCAGGTGGGCATCCGGGCCCAAGGCGGGTCGCTGGCCCCTGGCCGGGTCGTCGGAGACGGCCGGTATCGCCTGCTCGCACAGTTCGGGGTGGACGAAAGAGCCGCCGCGCATCTTTGGCGAGCGCGCGACGGGCAGCTGAAGCGTGATGTGGCGCTGACGCTGCTGGTCGGCGATCCGGCGGACGCGGAGGCCGCGAGGCTCGCGCGCCGGACGCTGGAGCGTGCCGCGCACGCGTCGAAGTTCGGCCACGGCGGGGTCGCGCGCGTCCTCGACGTGCTGAGCCTCGGCAGCGGCGTCACTTCGAGCGAAGGTCTGCTCGGTGTCGTCGTGGCGGAATGGACCAAGGGCAGCGACCTGGTCGACCTAGTGGCGCAGCGCCCGGTGGCGCCCGCCGCGGCGGCCAGGATGGTGCAGGCGCTGGCGGAAGCCGTCGACCACGCCCACCAGAACGGTCTCGTCCTCGGCCTCGACCATCCGCAGCGCCTGCGGCTCACCCCGGACGGCGCGCTGAAGCTCGCCTTCCCGGGCCCCCTGCCCGAAGCGACCCTTCGCGACGACGTCAAGGCGCTCGGCGCGGTCCTGTACCTGCTGCTGACCGGCCGCTGGGCCCTTCCCGGCGGACCGGCCGCGATCCCGGCGGCGCCGCACGCGCCGACCGGCCGCGTCATCCCGCCGCGTTCGCTGGTCCCAACGGTCCCGGTCGAGCTGTCCTCGCTCGCCGTCCGCACCATCGAGGACGGCGGCCACGGCGGCATCCGCACCAGCGCGGCCATCCTGCGCGTGCTGGACCAGGTCGCCGAAGCCGAAGAGCGCACCCAGCTGATCAAGGCCGTCGGCGAGGAAGAGGCCGTGGCCGAACCGGACGGCACGGTCTGGACGACGAAGAAGCCGGTCAAGGACGTCGCGCGGCGCAAGAAGCTGGCGTTCGGCGTGACCGTGCTGGTCGTCGCGACCGTGGTCATCCTCGCCTGGGGCGGGATGATGCTGATCAACCTGTTCCAGGGCGAATCGAAGTCCAGCGGTCCGCAGATCAACGTCGCCGCGCCCTCGTCCTCACAGGTCGCACCGCCATCGGGCGAGCAGCCGCCGCCGGCTCAGCAGAAGCCGTCCCCGGCCGTGGGTGACGCGGTGAAGCCGTCGGCCGTCACCGTGTTCAACCCGGGCAGCAAGGGCGACAGCCCCAGCCGCGCCAAGAACACCACCGACGGCGACGCCGGCACTTCGTGGAAGACCGACCAGTACGACAAGCAGTTCCCGGTGCTCAAGGACGGTGTCGGACTGGTCGTGACCTTCAAGGACCCGATCACCCTCAGCCAGCTCAAGATCGACTCGGCGAGCCCCGGCTCGAAGGTCGAGATCCGCTCCGCCGAGAAGAAGAACCCGAAGCTCGACGAGACCAAGGTCGTCGGAACGGGGGACCTCGCGGCGGGCGAGTCGACCATCGCTTTGCAGCAGCCTCAGCAGGGTCAGTACTTCATCATCTGGATCACTCAGCTGGGTGAAGACGACCGCGGAAAGTTCGTCACCGAACTCAAAGAGCTGACCTTCCTGCCTGCGGGGTGACCACGGACACCGGGTCAGTAGGCTCTCCCGGGTGACAGCTGCAGCTCCAACGGACGCGGATCTCATCGCGGCGCATGCCGCCGGCGACCCGCGCGCGTTCAGTGAACTGGTCCAGCGACATCGAGACCGCATGTGGGCGGTAGCCCTGCGCACCTTGCGGGATCCGGAAGAAGCCGCGGACGCCCTGCAGGACGCGTTCATCTCCGCGTTCCGAGCAGCGGGCAATTTCAGAGCGGAATCGCAGGTGACGACGTGGTTGCACCGCATCGTCGTCAACGCCTGCCTCGACCGCATCCGGCGGGGCAAGGCCAGACCGACCGTTCCGCTGCCCGAGACCGGGCAGTTCAACGAGCCCGCCTCCCCGCGTGACTCGATGTCCGAACGCGAGACGAGCCTCGTCGTCAAGGAAGCCCTCGACCTGCTCCCCGAAGAGCAACGTGCCCCGATCGTGTTGGTCGACGTGGAGGGATACTCCGTAGCCGAGACGGCGAAGATGCTCGGCATCGCGGAAGGCACGGTCAAGAGCCGATGTGCCCGAGGTCGCGGAAAGCTCGCGAAGGTTCTCGGACATCTACGGAACCCCGATGCGATTGCGAACGTCCCAACTCACGAAAGCAAACGAGAGCGCGCTACCCCGAAACGGGGTGCCAGGCGTCCTCAGGGCACGCCGGGTGACGGGGAGGGACGATGACAGACGAGAGCAGGGGGATCGGTGGGACCGTCGGTCCGCCGTGGTCTGTCGATGTGCTCGCCGACCTGCACGCAGGTGTGCTGGACGAGCGGGAGGCGGCCGAACTGTGGCCGCTGGTGAACGCCGACCCCGAAGCACTGGCGATCATCGAAGCACTCGAAGCGACCACGGCCGACCTCGCGGAACTCGCGAACGAGCCGGTCGCTCCGATGCCCGCGGAGTTCGCGGCACGGATCGACGCCGCGCTGGCCGCCGAGATGCGGGCGTCGCCTGCGTTTCAAGGCGCATCTGAAGGGCAGCAGGACCAGGTCGCCCCGGTGGTGGACCTCGCGGCCGCACGGCGGCGGCGGAACAAGCGGATCGGCTGGGGCGCCGGGATAGCGACCGTGGCCGCGGCGGCCATCGCCGCCGTCGCGATCGTCGTGCCCACCACGCAGCAGTCGACGCCGGGCGGCGGCGTCGCGCAGCCTCCTCCCGCCCCCATCGGCCCTTCGGTCGGCGGAGACGGCGGAGGAGCCGAAGCCCTGGTCGGCAAGGCGATCGGCGTCCGCGACTTCGGCTCGCTGAAGACCGAAGAGCGGCTCGACGCCTGTGTCGCCGCGGCCGGAATGGACGCCGACGTGCGGCCGGAGGGAATCCGGCCGGTGAACGTCGCGGGCAAGGACGGCGTGATGGTGATCTACACCACAGGCAAACTCGCCCAGTTCCGCATCGTCGCCTTCGGTGCCGACTGCGGCCCGGGCAACCCGGCGATCCTCTTCGACAAAATCATCGGACAGAAGTAGCCGGCCGAAACCTCACTGGTCCCTCGCTCCCCACCAGCCCCATTTCGGGGGGAGCGAGGGACCTTTGCTATCGCGCTAGCTTTCCTAGCAGCGCTAGAGGTCGGATCTCCGCTGTGGCGCAAGGCGGGAGAAAGTAGCGCCGGTCACCACGGGAACACCGGCCCCTACGATCGTGTTGAGCCTGGTGAACAGGTCACTACGAGCGGAGGTCACGGGTGGCTGCCGAGGAGATCAGGAACCTGATCGTCATTGGATCTGGTCCTGCGGGTTACACCGCCGCTGTCTACGCGGCACGAGCGCAGCTCGAACCGCTGGTGTTCGAGGGCACTCAGTTCGGCGGTGCGCTGATGACGACGACGGAGGTCGAGAACTTCCCCGGCTTCCGCGAAGGCATCCAGGGCCCCGACCTCATGGAAGAGATGCGCGAGCAGGCCAAGCGTTTCGGCGCCGACCTGCGCCAGGAGGACGTCGAGTCCGTCGAGCTGACCGGTGACGTCAAGTACGTCTTCGCGAACGGCAAGCGCTACGCGGCCCGCGCGGTCGTGCTCTCGATGGGCGCCGCGGCCCGCTACCTGAACGTACCCGGCGAGCAGGAGCTGCTCGGCCGCGGTGTTTCGGCCTGCGCCACCTGCGACGGCTTCTTCTTCCGCGACCATGACATCGTGGTCGCCGGCGGCGGCGACTCCGCGATGGAGGAGGCGACCTTCCTGACGAAGTTCGCCAAGTCCGTCACGATCGTCCACCGTCGCGAGGAGTTCCGCGCCTCGAAGATCATGCTGGAGCGTGCCCGCGAGAACGAGAAGATCAAGTGGGCGCTCAACAAGCAGATCACCGGGGTCGAGGGCGAGGGCAAGGTCGAAGGCCTGAAGCTCAAAGACACGGTGACCGGCGAAGAGTCGAAGCTGGACGTGACCGGGTTCTTCGTCGCGATCGGTCACGATCCGCGCAGCGAACTGGTGCGTGGTCAGGTCGACCTCGACGAGGACGGTTACGTGCTCACCCAGGGCCGGACCTCGTACACGAACCTTCCGGGTGTTTTCGCGGCGGGCGACCTGGTCGACCGCACGTACCGGCAGGCGATCACCGCCGCGGGTTCGGGCTGCGCGGCGGCGATCGACGCGGAACGATGGCTGGCGGAGCACGCCGGTGTCGAGACCGCCCAGGAAACCCCTGAGCTGGTCGGCGGCGGCTACGGCGCCACCACCAACTGACTTTCCCACACCGGAGTTTCATCACCCAGAAGGAGACACCATGGCCAACACCGTGACGGTGACCGACAAGACGTTCGTCGACGACGTGCTGACGAGCGAGAAGCCCGTGCTGGTCGACTTCTGGGCCACCTGGTGCGGTCCGTGCAAGATGGTCGCCCCGGTGCTCGAGGAGATCGCGGCGGAGAACGGCGAGAAGCTGACCATCGCGAAGCTCGACATCGACGCCAACCCGAACACTGCGCGTGACTACCAGGTGATGTCGATCCCGACGCTGATCCTGTTCCAGGGCGGCAAGCCGGTGAAGCAGATCGTCGGCGCCAAGCCGAAGGCCGCGCTGCTGTCGGACCTCGCCGACGTCCTCTGATCTCGCGTTTCACCTGCCGAAACCCGGGGCCTGCCCAGGCTCCGGGTTTCGTCGTTCGGCAGACTGGGTAAATCTCATCGTTACGGGAACGCCTGGACGAGTTCCACGAACGGGCGCTTGACGCACCGACCGGGCCTCCGCGCTCACCGAGAGTTCACAGGGCACAATAGAGCACCGGGGTTCGCCCCGCAGGGTTTTCAGAGTCGTGCATCGAGCTCGATCGGTGCCCCAAAGGGAAGAGCGAGGAGTGCATGCGGGTACTCCGCCGCGGTGACGCCGGACCGGACGTCGCCGAGATCAGGTCCACGCTGGCGGCGATGGAGCTGCTCCCGCCGGTGACCGAATCCGGGGAGTACGAGGTCTTCGACACGGCGATGGAACATGCCGTGCGGGCGTTCCAGCAGCGCCGTGGGCTCATCACCGACGGTCTGGTGGGTCCCGCGACCTACCAGGCGCTTCGCGGCGCAGGCTTCCACCTGGGCAGCCGCCCGCTGACCTACATGTTCTCCGCCCCCATGCAGGGCGACGACGTCTTCGCGCTTCAGGAGCGGCTGACCGAACTCGGTTTCGACGCCGGCCGCCCGGACGGGCACTTCGGCCCCCAGACCGAACGCGCGCTCAAGACCTTCCAGCGCGACATGCGCCTGGTTTCCGACGGCATGTGCGGCCCGGCCACGATCCGCGAACTGCACCGGCTCTCCTCGCCGCGTGCGCGCGGCGGCCGTCCCGTTTTCCTGCGCGAGCAGGAGCAGGTGCGACAGGCGGGTCCGCGGCTGCGCGGCAAGCGCATCGTGATCGATCCCGGCCACGGCGGCGACGACCTCGGTGTCGTCGCCAGCGGTCTGCGTGAAGCGGACATCGCCTGGGACCTCGCGCGGCGGCTCGAAGGCCGGATGCAGGCCACGGGTATGGAGGCGCTGATCTCGCGCGGCCCGAACCAGAGTCCGACCGAGGGTGAGCGGGCGAAGTTCGCGAACGAGGCGGGCGCCGACCTGTTCCTTTCGCTGCACAACGACAAGAACCCCTCGCCCAAGGCGCAAGGGGTCGCGAGCTTCCACTTCGGTACCGGCAACGGCGCCACGTCGACCGTCGGTGAGCTGCTGGCGGGCTTCATCCAGCGCGAGCTGGCCGCCCGCACCGGCATGCTCGACTGCCGCACGCACTACAAGACCTGGGAGATCTTCACTCGCACCCGCTGCCCGGCGGTGCGGATCGAGATCGGCTACCTGACCAATCCGGAAGACAGCCGCAAACTGGCGGACCCTGCTTTCCGCGACGTCGTCGCCGAAGGCATCCTGGTCGCTGTGAAGCGTCTGTATCTCCTCGGCGAAGGGGACCAGCCGACAGGCACGTTCACCTTCGCGGACGTCCTGGCCCACGAACTCGCCAAAGCGGAGTAGCCACTCCTCCACACCCGCACGCGAGCGCACATCCCCCTGCCGACACTCTCGGCACAACCGGTTGTGTCACCCCTCGCCGGACCACGCCACCCCTAGCCCCACCCGGCGCGCAGCCCCCGCCCTTCCCGGGGGCGTCCCCAGGTCCAGCCTACCCATCCACAGATTTTCCACCGCTCCTATCAGCGATCTGTGGATAACTCGGCGGGTTACCCACAGCCATCCCCAAGGCAGGGGATGGCTGCTGCGCGTACCCGGAAACTCTGCTAGGGCGGCTCGGCGGCCGTGAGATGAAGGGGCCTTTCATTGCAAATTTCGCAATGAAGGACGCTTTCATCTCAACCGGCTCAAGCCTCCGAAAAGGCGAAGAAGGTCAGGCGCGGCCCATGCTCGGCTCGGCCGTCGTGATGGAGACCTGGCCGAGCAGCCGTTCGAGGGCCGCCTCCACGTCTTCCTTCCACGAGATCGCCGACCGCAGTTCCAGTCGCAGCCGCGGCCACCGCGGATGCGGCCGCACGGTCTTGAAGCCGACACTCTGCAGGAACGCGGCGGGCAGCACGCAGCTGTGCCCGCCGTCCGGATCGGTCTCGTCGGGCTTGGCGTCACCGAAGGCTTCGATCGCGCGGACTCCGCGTTTGGTCAGATCCTTCGCGACGGCCTGCACCAGCATCCGGCCGAGTCCGCCACCTTGGAATTCGGGGAGGATCTGGAAGGCGGTCAGCAGAACCGCGTCCGGACCGGGCGGTGAAGTCGGGAAGGCCAGTGAACGCGGCACGGCGTTCGGCGGCGCGTACAGCACGAAACCGACCGGCAGAGTGTCGCTGTAGACGATCCGGCCGCAGGAGCCCCACTCCAGCAGCACGCTGGAGACCCAGGCTTCCTTTTCGACCTCCGTCGCGCCGTACTCCTCGGCCTGCGCCTTCAAATGCGGCGCCAGCTCCCAGTACACGCAGCGGCGGCAGCTCTTGGGCAGATGCTCGAGGTTGTCCAGGGTTACGCCCACGACGCGACGCGACACCGACAAACCTCCCTGAACGACGACACCCGACGCAGCCCTGTCCCGAGCAGGACTCACTGAAGGGGACCTGACCGAGGATAGGCCGATGTGATGAACACCGGAAGGCCAGGGCCCCTCAAGGGAGGGTGGTTACACTCGATGGAACTACCAGTCGGTAGCGACTATGTCCACTTCGAAGCACGGGTGAAGCGCCTGATGACCGAGAATCGCCCTGTCCGGCCGGAGCCCGGCCGACACAACCTCGACCCTCATCTCGACCGCTACGCCGCGCGTACGGCCGGGATGACTGCCTCCGAGATCAGGGCCTTGTTCGCGGTCGCCAGTCGCCCCGAGGTGGTGTCGCTCGCCGGTGGGATGCCGAACCTCGCTGCACTCCCGCTGGACACGTTGTCCGGGCAGGTCGGCGAACTGATCGCCGAAGAGGGCCTGGTCGCGCTCCAGTACGGGTCCGCGCACGGCGTCCCGTCGCTGCGCGAGCAGATCTGCGAGATCATGGCCCTCGAAGGCATCAAGGCCCATCCGGACGACGTCGTCGTGACGGTCGGCTCCCAGATGGGGCTCGACATGGTCACCCGGCTGTTCTGCGACCCGGGTGACGTCATCATCGCCGAGGGCCCCTCATACGTCGGCGCGCTCGGCTCTTTCGCCGCCTACCAGGCGAACGTCGTCCACGTCGCCATGGACGACCACGGCCTGGTCCCCGAGGGGCTGCGTGCCGCGCTCGCGGAGACCCGGAAAGCGGGCCGCCGGGTCAAGTTCCTCTACACGATCCCCAACTTCCACAACCCCGGCGGCGTCACGCTGGCCGTCGAGCGACGTGCGGAAATCGTGGAGATCTGCCGTGAGAACGATATCCTCATCGTCGAAGACAACCCGTACGGTCTGCTCGGCTTCAGCGGGCAGACGTATCCGGCGCTCCGCTCGATCGACCCCGACAACGTCGTGTACCTGGGCTCGTTCTCGAAGACCTTCGCCTCCGGTCTGCGGGTCGGCTGGGTGCTCGCACCGCACGCCGTCCGGGAGAAACTCGTGCTCGCGGCCGAGTCCGCGACCCTTTGCCCGCCCACGCTTAACCAGTTGATCGTGTCGCGATACCTCTCGACTCATGACTGGATGGGTCAGATCAAGACCTTCCGCGAGAACTACCGGGAGCGCCGGGACGCGATCCTGTCCGCGCTCGATCAGCACATGCCCGCCGGGTGCAGCTGGACCAAACCCGACGGCGGTTTCTATGTCTGGATGACCGTCCCGGAAGGCGTGGACACGAAGGCGATGCTGCCGCGAGCCGTCACGGCCCGGGTCGCGTACGCCTCCGGAACCGGTTTCTACGCCGACGGATTCGGCAGCAGACAACTTCGTCTTTCCTACTGCTACCCGACACCCGAGCGGATCCGCGAAGGCGTCCGGCGGCTCGCGGCGGTGCTCGAGTCCGAAATGGACTTGGCGCGTACCTTCGGTAACGCGAGCCCCCGTTCGATCTCGGGGCCGCAGAACCCCTCTCCGGACACGGTCTGATCGGCCGGACGTCCCCAAGCACAAAGGAGTCCTCGGTGGTCGACCGCACCGTTGCCGTACTCGCAGGCGGACTTTCCCACGAACGCGATGTCTCTCTCCGCTCCGGGCGCCGGCTCTCGGTCGCGCTGCGGTCGGAAGGTCTCATCGTCGAAGAGTGGGACACCGACGCGGGCCTGCTCGAACGTCTCCGCACCCAGCGCCCCGATGCGGCCATCGTCGCCCTTCACGGAGGTGAAGGGGAGAACGGCGCGGTGCAGACGGTGCTGGAGATGCTCGACGTGCCTTATGTCGGCACCAGTTCGCAGGGCTGCCGCCGCGCGTGGGACAAGCCGACGGCCAAGGCGCTCGTCGCCGACGCGGGCTTCACCACGCCGGACTGGGTCGTGTTGCCGCACAGCACCTTCCGCGAACTCGGCGCGCAAGCCGTACTGGACGCGATGGTCGAAACCTTGGGCTTGCCCCTGATCCTCAAGCCCGACCAGGGCGGCTCGGCGCTGGGCGCCCAGGTCGTCAAGGACGCCGCGGAAATGCCAGGGGCGATGGTCGGCTGCTTCGCGTACGGCGACACCGTCCTCGCCGAGAAGTTCGTATCCGGCGTCGAGGTCGCCGTGACGGTCATCGAAGGCGAAGAGGGTCCCGAGGCACTGCCCGCGGTCGAGATCGTCCCGGAGAGCGGCGTGTACGACTACACCGCCCGCTATACCGCAGGGCTGACCGATTTCTTCACTCCCGCACGGATACCCGACGACGCCGCCAAGGCGGTCGGCGAACTGGCCGTCGCCGTGCACCGGCAACTCGGGCTTCGCGACATCTCACGCACCGACGCCGTGGTCGCCGAAGACGGCACGGTCTATTTCCTCGCGGTGAACCTGTCGCCGGGCCTGACCGAGACTTCGATCGTTCCGGTCGCGATCGAGGCGGCCGGTGCCACCCTCGGATCGGTCTTCGCCGGCCTCGTCGGACGAGCGATCGCGCGCAAGAGCTGAGTCTGGTTCGACGAAGGGGACTTGCCCGGTGCGGGCGAGTCCCCTTTTTCATTTCCAGGCTACGGCGACGACCTGGTGCTCATCTTCGTAGACGACCCGACCAGGGTTCGCCGACCAGACGGCCTCGCATGGCACCTCGTGCGTCTCCAGGATCGACAGGTAGCCGTCGACCCGCTCGATGAAGACACGAGCGGTCGCTTTGAACCACGCCGCGGCCCCGGGGTTCACGTCCACGTCGTAGACGCTCGGGTCGACGTGCGCCGGGTTGGTGAAGTTCGTGTCGAACCAATCGTTGCTCGCCCGGCGAAAGGCTTCCTGCTCGACCGTGAGGCGCCCGGCCCGGGCGAGACCGTTGACGAGACCGAAGACCCCGGTGAAGGTTCCTCGCTCATTGCGGACCGGACTCTGGAAGCGGACGAAGGGCAAGCCGGTCATCGAGTCCTCGAACGCCAGCGTCCCGGCGGGCACGCGGTCAAGTACATCTCCGGATCGGGCTTTGGCGCGGCCGCCTCATCGGCGGCCAGTTTCACGGGAAACATCGCCGAAAGTCCGCCGCGAAGGAGAGCGGCGTCCAACAGGGCTCGGGGCGAGTTGCTCGCGGTGACGACCTCGGTCACCGACCTCAGCAACTCGTCCGCGATCACGGCGCCGCCGCCGGGGTCGAACGGCAGACCTCGCCGTGCGAACAGTTCGGTCTCGGCGACCGACGACCGTCGAAGAGCGCCTTCATACTTGCCCCCAGTTCAAGCACTCAGCGTCACCGAATCGTCAGCACACAGCTATCGTCACCGTGACAAAACGACCCGGGGTGATCCCTAATCGGTTTCGGATGTCTGATTTGCCTGATTTTGATCCATGAGCGCCACGATGCGTTCAAGATCGTCAACCGAGCCGAATTCGAGCGTGATCCGCCCCTTGCGGCGTCCCAAGTCGACCTTCACGCGAGTGTCGAACCGGTCCGAAAGCCGGTTCGCCAGTTCCTGGAGTCCGGGCGCCTGGATCGGCTTGCGAGGAGCGGGCTTCGGCTTGGCCGGCTTCTCGCTCTTTTTGAGCGTGACGGCTTCCTCGGTCGCACGGACCGACATGCCCTCCGCGATGATCCGCGCGGCCAGCTCTTCCTGACTCTCCGCGTCCTCGAGGGAGAGCAGCGCCCGCGCGTGACCCGCCGAAAGCACCCCGGCGGCGACCCGTCGCTGGACCGCGAGGGGGAGTTTGAGCAAGCGGATCGTGTTCGTGATGACCGGGCGGCTGCGCCCGATCCGGCTTGCCAGCTCCTCGTGCGTGACCGCGAACTCGTCGAGCAGCTGCTGATACGCGGCCGCCTCTTCGAGCGGGTTGAGCTGAACGCGGTGGATGTTCTCAAGCAGCGCGTCACGCAGCATCGCCTCGTCGGCGGTCTGGCGGACGATCGCCGGGATCGCCTCCAGCTCCGCCAGCTGAGACGCGCGGAGCCGCCGCTCGCCCATGACGAGTTCGTACTCGTCGGTGCCGAGCTCCCGGACCACGATGGGCTGCATGAGCCCGAACGCGCGGATCGAGTGCTCCAGCTCGCTGAGCGCGTCTTCGTCGAAGACCTGCCGCGGCTGCTTCGGGTTCGGCTTGATCTGGCTGACCGGGACCTCGCGGTAGACCGCGCCGGCGACGGTGCCGCCGTGCGAACCGGCCTCACCGTTGGCCGCGAACCAGCCCTTGTCGTCCGGCCCCGCGGGCTTGACCGCGGGAACGGGAACCGTGGCGGAGCCGTTCTCGACGGGGGCCGCAGAGCCCGGTGGCGGACCGGTGGGGATCAGGGCGGCGAGCCCGCGCCCGAGCCCTCCTCTGCGCTCGCTCATGCCGTACCGCTCCTTTCCTTCATCTCCGCACCCCGTTGTGCGATCTCCTTCGCCGCGTCCACGTAGCTCATGGCGCCACGGGAACCCGGGTCGTACGCGAGGACGGTCTGCCCGTAGCCGGGCGCCTCGGACACCTTCACGCTGCGGGGGATGACCGTCTTCAGAACAGTGTCCCCGAAGTGGTTCCGGACCTCGTTCGTCACCTGATCGGCCAGCTTCGTCCGGCCGTCGTACATGGTGAGCAAGATCGTGGAGACGCTGAGTTCGCGGTTCAGGTGTGCTTGGACGAGCTCGATGTTGCTCAGCAGCTGCCCCAGACCTTCGAGCGCGTAGTACTCGCACTGGATCGGGATCAGCACCTCCTGCGCGGCGACCATCGCGTTGACGGTCAGCAGACCGAGCGACGGCGGGCAGTCGATGAAGACGTAGTCGACGCCGATCTCGTCGAGGATCTCGGACGAGAGCGCCTCCTTGAGCCGCATCTCGCGGGACGCCATGGAGACGAGTTCGATCTCGGCACCGGCGAGGTCGATGGTCGCGGGCACGCAGTAGAGATTCGACGACTGCTCGCTCTGCGCCGCCGCCTCGGCGAGCGACACCTCGCCGATCAGCACCTCATAGATCGAGGGGGTGCCGGACCGGTGGTCGATGTCGAGCGCGGTGCTCGCGTTGCCCTGGGGGTCGAGGTCGATCACGAGCGTCTTGAGCCCGTGGACGGCGAGGGCGGCGGCGAGGTTCACCGTGCTGGTCGTCTTGCCGACGCCGCCCTTCTGGTTGGCGACCGTCAGCACTCGCCGACGAGTCGGCCGGGGGAGCGCACCCTCCTTAGGGTGCAGCACGCTGGCGGCGCGGACGGCTTCTTCGGCGATGGGCGTCCAGCCGAGTTCCTGGCCGGCGCTCGCAGGGTCGGACGGCGGGGGAGTCACCGGTCTCGAGCCTCCTCTGTATTAGACGTGGGAGTCGTTCCGCGTTGTTTCACGTGGAACCGGGTTAGCTGCGCCTGCCGCGCGATCGGGACTGCTTCGGAGGCAGACGGTGAATCACGACGACCGTGCTCGGAACCTCGAGCACCTTGGTACCGCACTCGAAGACTTCCGGCTCGCCGCCGCCGGCCTTCCGGACGGCGACGCGATCGCGTTCGATTTCTTCTCCAGCGCTCGCTCCTTTGAGGGCGACCAGAGCACCTTCGGAACGCACGAGCGGGAGGCACCAGTTCGCGAGCCGGGCCAACGGAGCGACCGCCCGGGCGGTGACGACATCGGCGCCACCGAGCTCCTCACGTACCTGCCGCTCCTCCGCGCGCCCGCGGACAACGGTGATGGGGAGTTCCAGCTTCTCGGCAACCTCGGCCAGCCAGTCGACCCGGCGGGCCATCGGTTCGAGCAGAACGATATCGAGGTCCGGTCGACTGATCGCGAGCGGTACACCCGGAAGCCCCGCGCCCGAGCCGACGTCGACCACGCGGGCGCCGTCGGGGATGCGTTCGCCGATGACGGCGGAGTTGAGGACGTGGCGCTCCCACAGCCGGTCGACCTCGCGAGGCCCGATCAGTCCGCGCTCCACGCCATGCCGCTCCAAGAGTTCGACGTAGCCGACGGCTTGCTCGAGGCGGTCTCCGAATACTTCCGACGCCGCACTCCGAACCGCTGCGGCGACCCCGTCCAAGCCCACTCTTGCTCCTCAACCCTCGACGCCGTTTCACGTGAAACGCGCTCCACTGATTGTCCATGACGCCGACCGCAAAACGGGGAGACAGTCCGAAGTTGTGGACAACTCCACCCGTCTCGCCCGTTTCACGTGAAACGCCACGGCTGTAATTCACCCCGGACACAAAGAAAGCGGCCCGCCGGATGACCGGCGAGCCGCTTCGTTCGAGTAACCGTCAGGCGGGGAAGATGACGACCCGGCGCTTCGGGTCCTCTCCTTCGCTCTCGCTCTTGACCCCGTCGACCGCGGCGACCGCGTCGTGCACGACCTTCCGCTCGAACGGGCTCATCGGCTGCAACCGGACACGCTCGCCGGAGGAGACCACGGTCTCGGCGGTCGAGCGACCGAGCTCGCGGAGCTCCTCGCGACGGTCCGCGCGCCAGCCCGCGATGTCCAGCATCAGTCGGCTCCGCGAACCGGTCTCCTGCTGCACCGCCAGCCGCGTCAGCTCCTGCAGCGACTCCAGCACGGTGCCGCGCGGCCCGACGAGCTTCTCCAGATCCTCGCCGCCGTCGATGCTGACGATCGCGCGGCCCGCTTCGACATCGAGGTCGATGTCGCCGTCGTAGTCCAAAAGATCGAGCAGCCGCTCGAGGTAGTCGCCGGCGATGTCGCCCTCCTTCACGAGGACGTCGTCGTCGACACCTCCCTTGCGAGCGGTCTCTGCAGCCGTGTCTTCGACCTCACCAGTCTCGACCTCGGCCGCGCTGTTCTCCTCGGCGTCGATCGTGTCGATCGTCTCCGCCATTATTGGTCTCCTCTCCGGCCCGGATCGGCGTCAGCGACGCTTCCGGCCCGATTTCTTAGTCGAGTCAGAGATGAGCTCGGTCGCGTCCGCGCCGTTCTCCTTCGAGCCGTTGGTGGACGGCTCGGCTGATGCGTTCTTGGCGTCCTTCTTCTCCGTGGTGGAGGGATCGGTCTGGGCGAAGCCGTGGGGCGAGCCCGCCTTCTTCACCTGACCACCGGAGGACTGCTTGTTCCTCTTCTGCTGGACCGGCTTCTGGCCGGGGCGCGGCGCGGTCGGCTTCTGGCCGGGCTTCGGGCCGAGGTTCGCGCGCTTCTCCTTCTCGGCTTCCTTGCGGGCCTCTTCTTCCTTGTCGATCTTCGTGTAGACGAGGCGCTGCTGCATCAGGGTCCAGCCGTTGTTGGCGAGCCAGTAGATGAGCAGACCGATCGGGAACAGCGCACCGAAGACGAGGACACCGATCGGGAAGACGTACATCGTCAGCTTGTTCATCATCGCGGTCTGCGGGGTGGCCGACTCCGGGTTCTGGCGCTGGACCGAGTGACGCGCGGTGAGGTGCGTCGCGATACTCGCGATGATCATCAGCGGGATCGCGACCGGCGCGACGCCCCAGTGGAACCCGGCGGCCGTGTTGCCCCCGCTGACCATGTCGACGCCGGTGTAGATGGCGTCGCCGAGGTTCACGCCGAACAGCTTCGCGTGGACGTAGGACTCGACGCCGGCCTGGTCGAAGAAGTAGTTCTCGGTCTTCGGCCCGCCGTACGGGTTGATGGTGAACATCCGCAGGACGTGGTTCAGACCGATGAAGACCGGGATCTGAAGCAGCATCGGCAGGCAGCTGCCCAGCGGGTTGACGCCGTGCTCCTTCTGGAGCTTCTGCATCTCCATCGCCTGGCGCTGCCGGTCGTTGGAGTACTTCTTCTGGATCTTCTTCATTTCCGGCGCGAAGTCCTGCATCTTCTTCATCGACCGGACCTGGTTCACGAACGGCTTGAACATGATGCCGCGGACGGTGACCGTCAAGAAGATGATCGCGAGGACCCAGGAAATCGCGTTCGCCTCACCGAACACGAGCCCGAAGACCTTGTGCCAACACCACAAGATGAAGGACACGGGGTAGTAGATGAAGTCGAGCACTGAGCTACTCCTCGATCGGTGTTTCAGGTCGGCGGTGGCGCCACGAGAACGTCTCGGGTACCGGGTCGCGGCCGGGCATGGTCCACGGGCCACAGCGCAGCAGACGCCGGACCGCGAGATAGCTGCCGCGGCCGGCGCCGTGCCGGGTCAGTGCCTCGACGGCGTACGCGCTACAGCTCGGGTAGAACCGGCACGCCGGAGGAAAGAAGGGGGAGATCGCCTTGCGGTACAGCTTGATGGGCAGGAGCAGCACCCATGCCACCGGGCCGGGCCGGGCGTCTTCGGTGGTCTCGTTCTCGGTGGCTCGCATGCCGTTACACCGCTGATCCGTTGTCGGGGGGTCGCGCCTGATCGGACTTCCCGGTGACGGCGGAATGACCGGAGAGCCCGAGGCGCCTCAACGACGCGTCGAGGTCCGAGCCGAGTTCCGCGCTGGACGCGTCCGCGGCCGGAGGTAGTGCCCGTATCACCAACGAGCTGCCCGGCGGCAGTGTTCCGAGCCTGGCGGAAACAAGATGCCTCAATCGGCGGGTGACCCGGTGGCGGACCACCGAATTCCCCACGGCCTTGCTCACCACAAAACCCGCCCGCGCCGCTTCGGCGACATCGGGCGGGTCCGTGGTCAACGCATGGACGACGAGGCGGCGCCTGCCTGCCTTGGCCCCACGCCGCATCACGGCACGGAAATCCTCACTGCGCCGCAACCTCGCGGCGGCCGGCAGCACGACGTCCCTCGACGGCGGCCGGATCAGGCGGACAGCGCGCCGCGGCCCTTGCGACGGCGAGCCGCCAGGATGGCCCGGCCGGCGCGGGTCCGCATCCGCAGCCGGAATCCGTGGACCCGGGCGCGTCGGCGGTTGTTCGGCTGGAAGGTGCGCTTACCCTTGCTCACGACTAACTTCTCCTGTTTCTCGGCCGCCGGGAACGGTTCGACCCGTTCCTGGCGTGTCGTGCTGACGCACGGCAGTCTCTGGTGTCTCCTACCAACGTGTGGCCTCGTCACGTCGAGCGACGACAACGTGGGCACGCGAAACGCCCCCGCTGTATACGGGAGACCTTACGAGGGTACGCACCCACCGCCGGGGCCCGGCAGGCACCCCCTCGACCACGGACCGCGACAGTACGTGGAGAGTGATCACCGACGACGCGAGGGCATCGAATGGCAACACGCCGTACACCGTGAAATGCTTGCGCGCGAGGATGCCTTGTGGCAACGAGCGGGGCTTGTTAGCGTGCCCCTCCCGGGTTTTCGCCGAGGTGGAACGGTGCAGGCGCCCGGGTGTCCTTGGGGATGTGGAGGCATCCCGTCGGCATACGTCGAGCCCGCAGGTGACGTCACCGCGGGCCGCCGTACATTAGTGCACAGCTGTGGACAACCATGTGGATATTTGCTGTGCGCATGAGCCGATCGGGCCAGGATGACGCTCGACCCGGCGTTTCGGGCCGCTGAGCGATCTCGCCGCAGCGCACCGATGAGGGGAGGGGAGTCAGGCAGGTGTCCGATCACCAGCACAATCTTGGCGTCATCTGGGAACAGGTCGTACGCGAACTGTCGGACGGCACCCTCTCCCCGCAGCAGCGCGCCTGGATGCGGGTGACCAGGCCGATCGGCCTGCTCGACGGCACCGCGCTCCTCGCCGCTCCCAGCGACTTCGCCAAAGAAGCGATCGAACGCGCCCTTCGCGGCGCGATCACCGAAGCCCTTTCGCGCCGGCTCGGCCGCGCGGTCTCCCTCGCGGTGAAGGTCGACAGCACCGAGCCCTCGATGCCTCCGCCGCCGCCCTCGCCCGGCCCCCGCTATGAACCGACGTCACCCGGCCGGGTGGAAAACGGTTCCGGACCGGTGCCGGGTACTCCTCCGCTGCCCGACGGTGACGGCATGCTGTCCCCGAACAGGCCACGGCCCGAGCCTCCGAAACCGAGGCCCCCGAGGCAGCAGCCCGTGGACAACAGCCTCAACGATGGCGACGACAGCGATGAAGAAGTCGACGAAGAGGGCGAGGCCCTCGCCGCCGTGACCGAGATCTGGCCGACGTTCTCCGGACAGCCGATCGCGGGCCAGCCCTACACCGCGCCGGCGCAGCCACAGACGTCGAAGACGAAGCTCAACGAGAAGTACACGTTCGACACGTTCGTCATCGGCGCGTCGAACCGCTTCGCGCACGCGGCCGCGGTCGCCGTCGCCGAAGCACCGGCCCGCGCGTACAACCCGCTGTTCATCTGGGGAGAATCCGGACTCGGGAAGACCCACCTGCTGCACGCCGTCGGGCACTACGCGCAGCGGCTGTTCCCCGGCATGCGCGTGCGGTACGTGTCGACCGAAGAGTTCACCAACGACTTCATCAACTCGCTGCGCGACGACCGCAAGGTCGCCTTCCAGCGCCGCTACCGCGACATAGACATCCTGCTCGTCGACGACATCCAGTTCCTGGAAGGCAAAGAAGGTACGCAGGAAGAGTTCTTCCACACCTTCAACACCCTCCACAACGCGAACAAGCAGATCGTCGTCTCCTCCGACCGCCCGCCGAAGCGCCTCGAAACGCTGGAAGACCGGCTGCGCACGCGGTTCGAGTGGGGCCTCATCACCGACATCCAGCCGCCGGAACTCGAAACGCGGATCGCGATCCTCCGCAAGAAGGCGGCACAGGACCGGCTCGCCGTCCCCGGCGAAGTCCTGGAGTTCATCGCTTCACGCGTCGAGGCGAACATCCGGGAACTCGAAGGCGCGCTCATCCGCGTCACCGCCTTCGCGTCGCTGAACCAACAGCCCGTCGACGTGGCGCTCGCCGAGATCGTGCTCCGCGACCTCATCCCGGATTCGCACGCGCCCGAGATCACCGCGCCCACCATCATGGGCGTCACGTCCGAGTTCTTCGACGTGACCCTCGACGACCTGTGCGGCCCCGGCAAGACGAAGGCACTCGCGACCGCACGCCAGATCGCCATGTACCTCTGCCGCGAACTCACCGACATGTCCCTGCCGAAGATCGGACAGACCTTCGGCGGCCGCGACCACACGACCGTCATGCACGCGGACAAGAAGATCCGCAAGGAAATGGCCGAACGACGGCGCATCTACGACCAGGTCCAGGAACTGACTTCGAGGATCAAACAACGAGCGCGGCAGTAGTTTCTGTCGAGCGCTGACTGTGTTCTCTGTCGAGCGCTGACGTAAACGTGCCGAAGGGGCGTCGTTCCGCTTCCAACTCAGGTTGGGCGGAGAGGCGCCCCTTCATCACGTTTACGTGGGCCTTCGGCCCAAGGGAGGGCGCCCGACGGTGAAGTCTCCGTCGGGCGCTGGGCGCCCTTGGGGAGACACTGGAGTCGCCAAGCAGGCGTCACCGGGACTTCGCTGCTCGTAAGTCCTTAGCACACAAGGGGTTTGGGGCTCTCACCGTCTGGTGGGAGCCCTTTTTCGTGTCCACATAGGCCCGAAGCGCGGGTGGAGGAGAAGAAGGAGCGAAGGGCGCGAAGGCGGCGAAGGGGGCTTGAGCGTGCTTCGCGTTTTCCTTGTGTACAAAGGGAATCCACAGGGTGTGGGTAGCTTGTGCACAACTCCGGTGGGTCGGAGAGCTGCGGCGATCGGGTTTCCGTCCACATCGCACTCACAGGGAATCCACAGCATTTCCACACCATGATCCACACGCTGTCCCCAGGTTGCCCACATCTTGTGCACAAGGGTGAACGGTGCTGCCCGAGTCACTCTCCCGAGCGATTCCGGTCACGAACCAGGTCCACAAGCCTGGGTACAAACCGGCTCACAACTGGGGATAACTATGGGGAAAACTGTGGATGACTGTGGACAGATCGAGCGCCGCTCGAAACCATCCACCGACGGCCCGAGCTGTCCACCGTCCGTACACACCCGGAGTCCACAGCCCTGCAGGCATCCGGACCTGCGCGAACGAGGCTTGTCCACACAATCCACAACGCCTATTACTACTGCTGTTCTTAGTTCTTCTCTAGAAGAGAACAAAACAAAAACAGGCGAAGGACGAATCTGGGGACAGCTGCTCAGCAGTGTCGTCTTGTCGACAAAAGCAAGGGGAGGCCGAGGTGACGTGGACCCCGGGGACGGCCTAACGTGGGTCCCTGCACCTGGTCTGCGTGTCGACGTGCGTTCGCGTCCTCGCTCGGACCGAACGAACCTGCGAGGCACCTGGCCATCGCGCTCTCCGGCCGCGGTGACCCGTTGAGCTTTCGAGCCGTCAGGGGCTCGGCTGTCGAAAGGAAGCGCGCATGAAGATCCGCGTCGAGCGTGACGGGCTGGCCGACGCCGTCGCGTGGGTGGCGAGAAGCCTCCCGTCGCGGCCTCCGGTCCCGGTTCTGGGCGGTGTCCTGCTCGATGCGGGATCCGACGGGACGAGTGACGCACTCACCGTCTCCGGATTCGACTACGAGGTCTCCGCCACGGTCGGCGTCCCGGCCACGATCGCCGACGGCGGCCGTCTGCTGGTCTCCGGCCGTCTGCTGGCCGACATCACCAAGTCGCTGCCCGCGCAGCCGGTCGAGATCTCCGTCGACGGCGCCCGCGCGACCATCACCTGCGGCTCCGCGCGCTTCTCCCTGCCGACCATGCCGGTCGAGGACTACCCGCAACTCCCGTCCCAGCCCGCTTTCGCCGGCGAGCTCACCGGCGACGCCTTCGGCCAGGCCGTCACCCAGGTCGTCGTCGCGGCGGGCAAGGACGACACCCTCCCGATGCTGACCGGTATGCGGCTGGAGATTTCGGGCTCCTCGCTGACCCTGGTCGCCACCGACCGCTTCCGGCTCGCGATGCGCGAGTTCACCTGGGAGCCCGCCGAGGGCCTGTCCGACGCCGCCGTGCTCGTCCCGGCGCGCACGCTCGCCGAAGCCGCGAAGACGCTCGGCGCCAGCGGTGCCAAGATCCGGCTCGCGCTCGCCAGCGGCGAGGGTCTCCTCGGCCTCTCCGGCTCCGGCCGCTACACCACGACCCGCCTCCTCGACGCGGAGTTCCCGCCGTACCGGCAGCTGCTGCCGGCGCAGCACACGTCGCGCGCGGTCCTCGAGGTCTCGGCGCTCGCCGAGTCGATCAAGCGTGTTTCGCTGGTCGCCGAACGTGGCACCCAGGTGCGGCTGGAGTTCAAGGACGGCTCGCTGCGGCTCTCCGCCGGCGGCGACGACGAGGGTTCGGCCGAAGAAGAGCTTCAGGTCGACTACGAGGGTGAGCCGGTGACCATCGCGTTCAACCCGGGTTACCTCGTCGACGGGCTCGGTGCGCTGAACGCGAACCGGGCGGAACTGACGTTCACCACCCCGAACCGGCCGGCGCTGATCAAGCCCGCCGACGAGGAGGGCAACGTCGTCCCCGGCTACCTGTACCTCCTGATGCCGGTTCGCCTTCCGGGCTGACCGGCCGCCACTTCTGTTCGCACCAAAGGGGATCTTCATGGCTCAGCTGGGACTCATCGGCCTCGGCAAGATGGGGTTCAACATGCGTGAGCGGCTGCGCGCGGCCGGTCACGAGGTGGTCGGCTACGACCGCAACCCCGACGTCACCGACTCCACCTCACTCGAGGACATGGTGTCCAAATTGGACGGTCCTCGGATCGTCTGGATCATGGTGCCCGCCGGTGAACCCACCCGGCAGACCGTCGCGGAGCTCGGCAACCTGCTGTCCGAGGGCGACCTCGTGATCGACGGCGGCAACTCGAAGTACACCGACGACAGGATCAACGCGGACCTGCTCGCGACGAAGAAGATCGGCTACCTCGACTGCGGGGTTTCCGGTGGCGTGTGGGGCAAGGACAACGGCTACGGCCTGATGGTCGGCGGCGTGGCTTCGGACGTCGAGAAGGCCATGCCGATCTTCGACGCGCTTCGCCCCGAAGGCCCGCGTGACGAGGGCTTCTCGCACGCCGGCGCCGTCGGCTCGGGTCACTACGCGAAGATGATCCACAACGGCATCGAGTACGGCATGATGCAGGCCTTCGCCGAAGGCTTCGAGTTGCTCGAAGCCGCGAAGGTCGTCGAGAACGTGCCCGCGGTGATCAAGGGCTGGCAGCGGGGGACCGTCGTCCGCTCGTGGCTGCTCGACCTGCTCGTCCGCGCACTCGACGAGGACCCGGAGCTGGACGACCTCGAGGGCTACGTCGAGGACTCCGGCGAAGGACGGTGGACCCTCGAAGAGGCGATCAACAACGCTGTCCCGGCGCCGGTCATCTCGGCCGCGCTGTTCGCCCGGTTCGCCTCGCGCCAGGAGGACTCCGCCGCCATGCGGGCCGTCGCCGCGCTGCGCAACCAGTTCGGCGGGCACTCGGTCAAGAAGGCCGGCGACTAGGTAGTGGGTTGTACCTAAGACATCTCCAGGTCACCGACTTCCGGTCCTGGCCACAAGCCGATCTCGCGCTCGAACCCGGCCCGACCGTCCTCGTCGGACAGAACGGCCGCGGCAAGACGAACCTCCTCGAGGCGATCGGCTACATCGCGACCCTGGGCTCGCATCGCGTCGCGACCGACGCGCCGCTGGTGCGGCACGGGTGCGAACGCGCGCTGATCAGGGTCGCGGTGGTCAACGAGGACCGCGAACTGACGGTCGAGCTGGAGATCACGCCAGGCAAGGCGAACCGCGCGCGGGTCAACCGCGGTGCGGTCGGCAAGCCCCGTGACGTGCTCGGGATCCTGCGCACGGTGCTGTTCTCGCCGGAGGACCTGGCACTCGTGCGCGGGGATCCCGGAGAGCGCAGACGTTTCATGGACGAACTCCTCGTGCTGCGCGCGCCGCGGTACGCCGGGGTCCGCGCCGACTACGAGAAGGTGCTGAAGCAGCGGAACGCCCTTCTCAAGACGGCGGGCAAGCGTCGGACCGGGCGCGAAGACCCGTACGCGTTGTCGACGCTCGACGTCTGGGACGACCACCTGGCGGTGGCGGGGGCCGCGTTGCTGGCCGCCCGGCTCAACCTGATCGCGGATCTCGCGCCGTACACGGCCGCCGCGTACATGGGGGTCGCGCCCGACTCGAGACCGGCGAAGATCGCGTACAAGTCGAGCGTCGGCGAAGCGATGCCAGCGGGCTACGGCGTTCCGGACGGTGCTCGCGCCGACGAGGCGGTCCTCAAGGATGTGCTGGTCGAGGCGTTGAAACGGTCCCGGAACCTGGAGCTGGAGCGCGGGGTGAGCATGGTCGGCCCGCATCGGGACGAGCTCGATCTCATCCTCGGCGAAGCGCCGGCGAAGGGCTACGCGAGCCATGGGGAGTCCTGGTCGTTCGCCCTCGCCTTGCGTCTGGGAAGCTACGAGCTTCTGCGTGGCGAGGCCGGGGAACCGGTACTTCTCCTGGATGATGTGTTCGCCGAGCTGGACCGGCGTCGCCGGGCCCGGCTGGCGGAGGTGGCGGCAGGCGCCGAGCAGGTGCTGGTGACCGCCGCCGTGGACGAGGACGTGCCCGCCGAACTGGCCGGACATCGGTTCCTCGTGGCGGATGGTGAGATCAACCGAGGGTGATCCGGTGGAGCGGACACCCCGAGTGATCGGCGCCACAGCAGTTGCCCACCGATCTGGGGACAAACCTGTGGACAGTGTGGATAACACCGTGAACGCGTTATCGCCCCGCGTGACCAAGGGGCCTGATAAGCGGCTTGACACCCCTCACTCGGGTGGTAACCCGAGTGAGGGAGCTTTGTTCGACACGAAGAGTGAGCGGCCTTCGGTATCGAACGGCGCAACCGATACCGAAGGCAAGGAGCCGACTACCGGTCGTGACCTCGCTCTCGCCGCCCTGGACGCCGCGAAGGCCAAGGCGAAGGCCCGCGGAGTTGAACCAGGCGTGCGCCGCGGCCGTATCACCGGTGGGGGAGCCGGTTCGTCCGGCCAGAGCTCGCGACGTCGTCGCTGGTCAGGGCCGGGTGCCGACGCCCGCGACCCGCAACCGCTCGGCAGGCTCGCCTCCCGGATCGCGGTCGACCGCGGCTGGAACACGCGGCTCGCCAACGGTCAGGTCTTCGGCAGCTGGGCACGCCTTGTGGGTGAAGAGGTCGCCGAACACGCCCAGCCGGTCGCCTTGAAGGACGGCGAGCTGACCGTCCGCGCGAGTTCGACGGCGTGGGCGACGCAGCTGCGCCTGTTGCAGGGGCAGCTGCTGGCGAAGATCGCGAAAGGCGTCGGGCACGGTGTGGTGAAGAGGATGCGGATCCAAGGGCCGACGGCGCCGAGCTGGCGGAAAGGGCCGCGGCACGTCCCGGGACGTGGTCCGCGTGACACGTACGGCTGATCCGAGTTGCGCTTCGCCGCGTCTATGCCATCGACAGCGCCCATTAAAGCGCCGAGAACGCGCTCAGGGTGCTTCGCGAACGTCAAGACTCTGTTTCGAACGAATTAGCGCGCCTGTGAGCAAATCAGGGGTGTCCTTGCCGCATGCCAGCGGGCACGGCCAAGTACACTGGAGATGAGCGAGCGTCCGCTCGGGCGAGACGAGGAGAATCAACACCTGTGACCGAGAACAAGAGCGAGTACAACGCGTCGTCGATCACGGTGCTCGAAGGCCTCGAAGCCGTCCGCAAGCGTCCCGGTATGTACATCGGTTCCACCGGTGAACGCGGCCTCCACCACCTCGTTCAAGAGGTGGTCGACAACTCCGTCGACGAGGCGATGGCAGGTCACGCGACCAAGGTCGAGGTTACCCTGCTTGCCGACGGCGGGGTGCGGGTCGTCGACGACGGCCGCGGTATCCCGGTCGACATGCACCCCAAGGAGATGAAGCCGACCCTCGAGGTCGTGCTCACCGTGCTCCACGCGGGCGGCAAGTTCGACAGCGACTCCTACGCGGTCTCCGGTGGCTTGCACGGCGTCGGCGTCTCCGTGGTGAACGCGCTGTCGAAGACACTGCTCGCCGAGGTCAAGTACGGCGGCCGCAGCTGGCGCCAGGAGTACACGAACCAGCTTCCCGGTGAGCTGCAGGATCTCGGTCCGGCCGACGAGACCGGAACGACGATCACCTTCTGGGCCGACGACGACATCTTCGAGACCACGACGTACAACTTCGAGACGATCTCCCGGCGTCTTCAGGAGATGGCGTTCCTCAACAAGGGCCTGACCCTTTCGCTGCGCGACGAGCGCGTCGCCGACGAAGAGACCGAAGAGGACGCCTCCGGCCAAGCGGCGCGGGTCAAGGAAAAGACCTACTGCTACCCGGGCGGTCTCGAGGACTTCGTCAAGCACATCAACGGCAGCAAGGACCCGATCCACGCCAGCGTGATCTCCTTCGAGGCCAAGGGCGTCGGCCTCGAGGTCGAGGTCGCCATGCAGTGGAACAACGGCTTCACGCCGTCGGTGTACACGTTCGCCAACACGATCAACACGCACGAGGGCGGGACGCACGAAGAGGGCTTCCGCGCCGCGCTCACCCGCGTCGTCAACGCGTACGCGCGCGAAAAGAAGCTGCTCAAGGAGAAGGACGCCAACCTGACCGGTGACGACGTGCGCGAGGGTCTCGCCGCGATCGTCTCGATCAAGCTGTCCGAACCGCAGTTCGAGGGCCAGACCAAGACCAAGCTGGGCAACAGCGAGGCGAAGACGTTCGTGCAGCAGACGTCGAACGAGTGGCTGGCCGACTGGTTCGAGCGCAATCCCACCGAGGCGAAGACGATCATCAACAAGTCGATCTCTTCGTCGCAGGCGCGGATGGCCGCCCGCAAGGCGCGCGACCTGGTCCGCCGCAAGGGCGCGCTGGAGATCGGCGGGCTGCCCGGCAAGCTCAAGGACTGCCGGTCGACCAACCCGTCGGAATGCGAGCTCTACATCGTCGAGGGTGACTCGGCCGGTGGCTCGGCCAAGGAAGGCCGCGACTCGATGTACCAGGCGATCCTGCCGATCCGGGGCAAGATCATCAACGTCGAGAAGGCCCGCATCGACCGCGTCCTCAAGAACACCGAGGTCCAGTCGCTGATCACCGCGCTCGGCACAGGTATCCACGAAGAGTTCGATCTCGAGAAGCTGCGCTACCACAAGGTCGTGCTGATGGCCGACGCCGACGTCGACGGCCAGCACATCACCACGCTGCTGCTCACCTTCCTGTTCCGGTTCATGCCCCCGCTGATCGAGCACGGGCACGTGTTCCTCTCGCGCCCGCCGCTGTACAAGATCAAGTGGCCGCGTGCCGATCCGGAGTACGCGTACTCCGACCGGGAACGCGACGCCGTCATCCAGGCCGGTGTCGAGGCGGGCAAGCGCCTCCCCAAGGACGACGCGATCCAGCGCTACAAGGGTCTCGGCGAGATGAACGCCGAAGAGCTGTGGGAGACCACGATGGACCCGGCGCACCGGCTGCTCGGCCAGGTCACCCTGGACGACGCCGCGCAGGCCGACGACCTGTTCTCCGTACTGATGGGCGAAGACGTCGAAGCGCGCCGCTCCTTCATCACGCGTAACGCCAAGGACGTGCGTTTCCTCGACGTGTAGTCACGTCCCGATTCTTTGTCCCCTTAGGACTGCTCTCACGAGAAGGACCTCATGACGGAAACCTTGCCGCCTGCTCCGGACCACGACCGGATCGAACCGGTCGACATCCAGCAGGAGATGCAGCGCTCCTACATCGACTACGCGATGAGCGTCATCGTGTCGCGGGCGCTGCCGGACGTGCGGGACGGCCTCAAGCCGGTGCACCGCCGCGTGCTGTACTCGATGTTCGACTCCGGCTTCCGCCCCGACCGCGGGTACAACAAATGCTCCCGCGTCGTCGGCGACGTGATGGGCAACTACCACCCGCACGGTGACTCCGCGATCTACGACGCGCTGGTGCGGCTCGCCCAGCCGTGGGCGCTGCGGTACCCGCTGATCGACGGCCAGGGCAACTTCGGTTCCCCTGGCAACGACCCCGCCGCCGCCATGCGGTACACCGAGTCCCGGCTGGCGCATCTCGCGATGCACATGCTGCAGGACATCGAAGAAGACACCGTCGACTTCTCCGACAACTACGACGGCCGCACCCAGGAGCCCGACGTCCTGCCGTCGCGGTTCCCGAACCTGCTGGTCAACGGCGGTTCCGGGATCGCGGTCGGGATGGCGACGAACATCCCGCCGCACAACCTGCGCGAGGTCGCCGACGGCGTCAAATGGGCGCTGGAGAACTTCGAGGCGAGCGACGACGAACTGCTCGCCGCGCTGCTGGTCCGGATCAAGGGCCCGGACTTCCCGACCAAGGCGATGATCCTCGGCAACTCCGGCATCGAGGACGCGTACCGCACCGGCCGCGGCTCCGTGCGCATGCGCGCGGTCGTCGAGGTCGAAGAGGACGCCAAGGGCCGCACGATCCTGGTCGTGTCCGAGCTGCCGTACCAGGTCAACCCGGACAACCTGGTGGAGAACATCGCGAACCTGGTCCGCGACGGCAAGCTCACCGGCATCTCCGACATCGCCGACGAGTCCAACAGCCGCAGCGGGATGCGGATCGTCGTCACGATCAAACGCGACGCGGTCGCGAAGGTCGTGCTGAACAACCTGTACAAGCACACCCAGCTGCAGCAGAACTTCGGTGTCAACATGCTGGCACTGGTCGACGGCGTGCCCCGCACGCTGCGTCTCGACCAGATGATCCGGCACTACGTGAAGCACCAGATCGAGGTCATCGTCCGCCGGACCCGCTTCCGGCTGCGGAAGGCCGAAGAGCGCGCCCACATCCTGCGCGGTCTGGTCAAGGCGCTGGACATGCTCGACGAGGTCATCGCCCTCATCCGGCGGTCGCCCTCGGCCGAAGAGGCCAGGCCAGCGCTGATGAGCCTGCTCGACGTCGACGAGATCCAAGCGACCGCGATCCTCGACATGCAGCTCCGCCGCCTCGCCGCACTGGAGCGGCAGCGGATCATCGACACCCTCGCCGAGATCGAACTCGAGATCGCCGACCTCAAGGACATCCTCGAGAAGCCCGAGCGGCAGCGCGCGATCATCGCCGAGGAACTGCAGGAGATCGTCGACAAGTACGGCGACGACCGGCGCACCAAGATCATCCCGTTCGACGGCGAGGTCTCGGTCGAAGACCTCATCGCGGTCGAGGACGTCGTCGTCACGATCACCCGCACGGGTTACGCCAAGCGAACGAAAACCGATCTGTACCGATCGCAGAAACGCGGCGGCAAGGGCGTCCAGGGCGCGACCCTCAAACAGGACGACATCGTCCAGCACTTCTTCGTCTGCTCGACGCACGACTGGATCCTGTTCTTCACGAACAAGGGCCGCGTCTACCGCGCCAAGGCCTACGACCTGCCGGAGGCCAACCGCAACGCGCGCGGCCAGCACGTCGCGAACCTGCTCGCGTTCCAGCCGGACGAGAAGATCGCCCAGGTCATCGAGATCCCGAACTACGAGGTCGCCCCGTACCTGGTGCTCGCGACCCGTCGCGGCCTGGTGAAGAAGACCAAGCTCACCGACTTCGACTCCAACCGCGCCGGCGGCCTCATCGCCGTCAACCTGCGCGAAGGCGACGAACTGGTCGGCGCGGTCCTCGCGGCCGCCGAGGACGACCTGCTCCTCGTGTCCGCGGAAGGCCAGTCGATCCGCTTCCACGCCACCGACGAAGCCCTGCGCCCGATGGGCCGCGCGACGTCCGGTGTGCTGGGCATGCGGTTCAACGACGGCGACGAACTGCTCGGCATCAACGTCGTCCAGCCCGACCGGTTCCTCCTCGTCGCCACCGCGGGCGGCTATGCCAAGCGCACGCCGACCGAGGACTACCCGGTCCAGGGCCGCGGCGGCAAGGGTGTGCTCACCATTCAGTACGACCAGAAACGTGGCAGGCTGGTGGGCGCGGTCATCGTCGACGCCGAAGACGAGCTCTACGCGATCACCTCCAGCGGCGGGGTGATCCGGACTTCGGCCGGACAGGTGCGCAAGGCAGGCAGGCAGACGAAGGGAGTGCGGCTGATGAATCTCGACGAAGGAACCACTCTTCTCGCGGTCGCACGCAACGCGGACGAGCCCTCGGACGTCGCCACTGCAGGTAGTACTGAAGGAGAAGAAACCCCGGCGTCGGAGCAGGAGTAGACGACGCCCCACGTACTGGGTAAGGACTGACACCTCGTGACACCATCCGAGAAGCCCGAAGCAGGCGGCGCGCAGGCGGGGTCGTCGAGCCCGCCTTGGCAGCGCGACAGCGGTGCCGGGGAGGCCGAAGGCGCCAGTGAGCAGACGGTCTCGGTGTCTTCGGTCGCCACCGACGACGTGGCCCACTCGGACCCGAAGCGGGACGCGACAACCGTGACCGACTATCACGGGGTAAGCGGCACAGCAGCGAAGAGGCTCTTCGGCGACAGCGGAGAGGGCGAACCCGCCCCCTCCGCCATCCCGTCGGCCTCCCGCACCCGTGCCGCGCCCACCGCGCTCCGCCGCCCCGGCCGCGGACCGCGTCGCGCCAGCCTGCAGATCAAACGCTTCGACCCCTGGTCGGTGCTGAAACTGTCCCTCGTCCTCGGCGTCGCGCTGTTCTTCGTGTGGCTCGTCGCCGTCGGCGTCCTGTACACCGTGCTCGACGGCATGGGTGTCTGGGACAAACTCAACGGGACCTACTCGTCGCTCGTCGGCGGCGAAGGGGCCGACGCGCCGGCCGACCCGTTGATCAGCGCCGGCCGCGTTTTCGGGATCGCGGCCATCCTCGGCGCCATCAACATCGTGCTGATCTCGGCGCTCGCCACCGTCAGCGCGTTCATCTACAACGTCTCCGCAGACCTTGCCGGAGGCCTGGAAGTGACCCTTTCCGAACGAGAGTGACCCGGTTGCAGGACGCCGAAAGGCGTCCTGTAATCTTCTCCTCGTTCGGGCCCATAGCTCAGGCGGTTAGAGCGCTTCGCTGATAACGAAGAGGTCCCAGGTTCAAGTCCTGGTGGGCCCACTCCGAAAGCCGGTTCGCGATCATCGCGAGTCGGCTTTTTTGCTGCGGATTTCCGGCAGGCTCGGTGGTTCCACGTGGAACGTCGGGCACCAGGCGTCCGGAGAACCGCGTGCAGTAGCATCGGTGGGGAAGCGGAGCAACTCGGCGGAAAGAGGGGGCTTCTGATGAAGAAGCTGTTGGCACTCGCGGTCATCGCGGGCGGCGTGCTGTTCGTGATCAAGCGCAACAAGGCAGCCAAGGCCGAGGCCGACCTCTGGCGTGAGGCGACCGCGCCCACCGAGCGTCCGCTGGGCACCGCTTCCACGAACGGAAGCGCCCCGGCCAAGGCGGCGGACGCGTCCCGCAACAACTGATTTCGGCGCAGGCGGTTATCATGATCGCCTGCGACCCGGGGCTGTAGCTCAATTGGTAGAGCACTGCCTTTGCAAGGCAGGGGTCAGGGGTTCGATTCCCCTCAGCTCCACTCTGGTCCACGAAGCCACCCGCACCGCGGGTGGCCTTTTCGTTTCCGGGCCGTAGCTCCCTGTAAGAATGCGCGCATGGGTGTGCTCTTCCACTACTTCGCCGCGTCGGACAACGAAACCGCGGCCACCACGATCGACCTCGTCGGCGGCCCGGCCGAGGCTTCCTTCCCGACCGTCGCGCTCAAAGGTGTGGATCCGTTCGTGCAGCTGGGCACGCTGGAGTCCCTCCTCACCGGTGTCGGCTACGAGACCATCATCGAACGCGATCTCGGCCCCGTCGCCATGGCCGACGGCGGCGCGCTTCTGGTCGTCGCGCTGACCGACGAGCTGGCCGCCGCGCTGTCCGACGCCGACGAGGCGCGCCTGCGCGAGGTCGCCGAGCCCTGGTCACGAACCGACGAGTTCGGTGGCCAGGCCGACCCTGCCGAGCTGGCCGACGTGCTGACCGGCCTCGCGGAACTCGCCCGCACCGCCACCACCAGGGGCGATCGCCTCTACTGCCACGTCTGCGTCTGAGCGGTGACGTTCGTCACCGCACGCGGATGACAAAGTCTCGCGCTCAGCCAAGTCAACGCTGCTTACATGGGGTGGAATCCGGACAGCGAGGTGAACATGGTCAGTTTCGAAACCGACCTCGACGATCTCAGGTTGTCGAGCAAGGAACTGCAGAAGGCCGCCGACATAGTCAGTACCGCCCATACCGGTGTGGGCGGGCAGGACGTGCCCGCTCCCGACCCCGTCACGGGTGGCCTTCTCCCCGGCCTTTTCGCGCCGGACACCGCGTTCGGGAAATCCCTGGGCATGCGTGGGGTTTCGGCGGCGTACGAGGAACACCGTCAGGCCGTCGAGAAGATGCTCGCGCGGTTGCACGGCAGCACGCAGGACGCCTCCCGGGCACTGGCGAAGGTCGCCGAACTGTACGAATCCGTCGATGAGGACAACAAGCAGCGAGTGAACCGCGCGGCGTACGGGGAACAGGGGTAGCGGCGTGGACGGGTACTTCAACGCACTGGACGCGGAGACCACCGCCGAAGGTGATGACAAGAACACCGAGCTTCTCGAGGGAATCTCCCACGACCTCACAGCGGGCGCCGAAAAGGCATTCGCGGCGGTGGACCTCCTTTTCTTTGACTGGACGTTCGGCAGCGACGTGGACATGAGCGGCGGGCGAAAGGAACAGGTCCGCGACTTCTTCCTCGAGTTCTCCGAGGCGGAGCTTGTCGGCGAGAACAGCCTGCAGACCATGATCGAGGCCTACGAAGGTCTCTGGAACGCTTTCCAGGACACGAAAGCGCCGCTCGACCGGTCTTTGGTCCTGCTTCTCAAGTGGCGTGGTGAAGGCGCCGAGACCGCCAAGAGCTACATCCAGGGTCTCGTGAACACCTATGCCCGCGTGGGCACCAAACTCACCGTGCTGGAAGCCGACATCGTGGCCGCGCGGGACGCCATCGCGACCGCCCGGGCCGACCTGAGCAATCTCGCCGCTTCCTTCCTGACCGCCGCGGAAAAGTACCGGGACGACCAGGAACGGCAGGACGAATCGGCCTTGCAGAAGGCGCTGGCCGCGACCTTCGCCGCCGCTGTCACCGCTCTGCTCGTGGCGGCCGTGCCACCGGCCGGTGGCCTCACCGCGGCGGCGTTCTTCACCACCGCGAACGGGGTGCAGGTCGCCGGCGCCGCGGCCGGGGCCGGGCTCGCCACGGCGGCCACCGTGCAGGCCGACATCGTCGGGGACAGCCCCGAAATGATCTACAACAGCTTCCACGACGGTGTGGTCAACATCAGGGAAAGCATGTTCCGCGCGGCCGAGTCGCTGGTCTCGAAGATCCACACCGAGATCAACAACCTGCCGATCATTCCCGAGCCGCCGGACGTCAGTCCTGGCGAGACCTTCGATCCCGGCAACTTCGAAACGGAGAACACCGACAAGGGAACGGAAAAGCGGGTCCGGGACCAGAACGTCGACATCTCGAACGACGGCAAGATCCAGGAACCGCCACGGGAACTGTCCCCACTCGAATAGCGGACGGGTGGGGTCTCCGGCTCGGGAGACCCCACCGCCCAAGGAGCGAACGTGGCCGAAAAACCGGCGCCCAAGAAACCGGCCAACGACCGGCAAGCGATGCTCGAGGCCCTGGCCGCCCTGTCGGTGGACGCGTCCTCACCGGACGGCGCCGTCTCCGTTTCGGTCAACACCGACGGCGTGATGACACGGCTCAGGGTGACCGAAGCCGTGTCGCGCATGTCGCCCGCTGAGATCGCGGACGCCGTCATGCGGACTTATCAAGAAGCGCAGCAAGAATCCGCGAAGCGCAGTGCGAAGCTGATGGCGCCGATCGGCAACGCCGGATACATCACGGACAGGCTCCGGTGGCGGGTCGGGTTCACCCCTTCGTTCCAGGAGGCAGGGGAGACCGTCACGCCGCCGGTGCCGCGCCGGACCCCGGCGGTCACCGAGAACGTGGTGCTCAAGGACCGTTCGGAAGAACCGGCCGGGCCAGCAGAGGACGAACAGCCCGAACCGGCGGAATCCGACGACCAGTACTACGAGCAAGGGCTGCGGTACCGGCCTTCCTGGTGATCCGGTGCTTTACCGGCCGTGAATCCCCTGACGTGCCAGCCAGGCGAACGTCCATCGATAGAAACCCTGTGCGGCCAGGCCGGTGTTGAGGGAATGACCACTGCCGCGCACGACGTGGTCGGCGTCTTGGCCCGTGCAGGCATTTGTTCCGCAGATCAGGGTGTCGTGCTCGCCCAGCACGTACGCCGTCGGCGTCTTCGCGGCTCGGGTGCGCATCGAGCCGGGGCCGACAGCGCGGAGTTCCGCGGAGGCGAGCGTGTCCTTCAGCGCCTCTTCCACCGGGATGATCGCCGGGTCGTAGGCCCCTTCGTAGTGGAAGGTTTCGGCGCGTGTGCCGGGCCGGGTCGTGAGGTAGCCGGGAGCCCAAGGCTTTCCGGCGAACTTCGGGTCCTGTTCCGCCGGGTAGAACGGTGAAGCCGAGGACGCGGACCGCTCGCCGGGCCGATCGCGGGGGATCCCGCTGACGATCACGGCGTCGATCCCGCCCCGCGCCGCCGCCCGTTCGGCGACGAGGCCTCCCATCGAGTGTCCGTTGAGGACGATGGTCCGGAAGCGAGGTCCCACCGCGCCACGGCGTAACCGCTGGACGACCTGATGGACGGCCTCTCCGCCGGCGGCGAAGTCGAGGGTCTCCGGATTCGGGCGGCTGCTGCGGCCGTACCCGAGCCTGTCGATGTTGAGCGTCGCGAAGCCCGCTCGCGTCGCACTGTCCACATAGGAGTATCGACGCGGCTGGTACGGCCAGTCCCAGTAGGAGCGGTCGTAGGTCCCGCCGTGCAGCAGGACCTGGACCGGAGTGCGCGAGGTGAGTTTCCCGCGGGCACAGAGTTCGCCCGCGATCGTGTGGTCTTCGGTGCCGACCCGGACCTGGAAACGGTGTTCCTGGCACCTGGCCGTCGATGGTCGTTCGGTGGCGACCGCCGTCGTCGTCCCGAAAAGGGTGAGCAGCGCGGCGAGAACGGCCGCTCTTGCGGTGAAGGTCATGGCTCCAGCGTCGGGGCCGCGGCCGGGTCGCGTCGTCCGTCGAGTGTGGAGATCGCGGGCTACGCCTGATGTTCGGCGCGGACGAGGCCGGTCTGGTACGCGAACACCACGAGCTGCGCCCGGTCGCGGGCATGGACCTTGGTCATCGCCCGGCTGACGTGGGTCCGTACCGTCGCCGCGCTGATGACGAACTCGGCGGCGATCTCCTCGTTCGACATTCCTTGCGCGACGCGAAGGACGACCTCGTGCTCCCGTTCGGTGAACGCGGAGCCGCCGAGACGGGGCATCGGCCTCGACGGACGCGCGGTGAATTCCGCGATCAGCCGCTTGGTCACACTCGGGGAAAGGAGCGCGTCTCCCGCCGCCACGACGCGGACCGCCTGGATCAGGTCGACGGGCCTGGTGTGTTTGAGCAGGAAACCGCTCGCTCCGGCGCGTAGCGCGTCGAAGACGTATTCGTCGAGGTCGAACGTCGTCAGCATGAGGACACGGACGCCGGAAAGCCGTTCGTCCGCCATGATCCGGCGGGTGGCCTCCAGGCCGTCCATCCCCGGCATCCGGATATCCATCAGCACCACGTCCGGCACGGTTTCCGCGACGACGGCCACCGCCGCCTCGCCGTCGTCCGCTTCCCCCACCACGGTGATCCCGGTTTCCGCCCGGAGCAACGCCGCGAACCCGGACCGCACCAAAAGCTGGTCGTCGGCGAGCACCACCCTGATCACGGCCATCGCGCGCTCACCCGGAACCTCCCGCCCTCACGGCACGTGCTCAGTGTGCCGCCGGTCGCCCTGGCACGTTCACCCATTCCCCTGATCCCGGCCCCGGGGACATCCGGACCAGGAGTGCGGGCCTCGTTGACCACGTCGAGCCGCAGGCCACTCCGGTCGGCTCGCACCGTCACCTCGGCGGCCGACGTGCCGTGTTTCGCGGCGTTCGTGAGCGATTCCTGGACGATCCGGTACACCGCGCCGCCGACCGGCTGCCCGATGCCGGGAGCGTCGAGGTCCAGCGTGACCGCCAGGCCCGCCTGGTTCGTCGACGCGACCAACGCCGGTATGTCCGCTACCCCCGGTGCCGGCCGAAGCGGGGTGGAGTCGTCACGCAGCAGCCGCACCATCGCGTTCAGTTCGTCCAGGATCGTGCCGCTGACCGCGCGGACGACTTCGAGCGCTTCCTTCGCCACTTCCGGGTGATCGTCGAGCACGTGCGCGGCCATGCCCGACTGGACGTTGATCACCGCCATCGCGTGGCCGACACTGTCGTGCAGATCCCGCGCGATGTCCAGCCGCTCGCCGAGGACGCGATCGCGTTCCGCCCGCTCGGCGGCCGCGGTCCGCTCACGACGTCCTCGAAGCGCGTCGGCCGCGAAGACCGCTACGCCTGCCCAGCCGACGAAGACCAGATCGAGGACGCCCGCCCCGCCGGTGGCCACATTCGCGCCAACGACAACCGCCGCCATACCGCCCGCGAAGGCGTACGCGAGCCGTCGCGGGCGAAGGGTTCCGAGCGCGAACAACGGTACGAGACCCACGAACAACACCGGACCGTCGGGATAGCCGAACCCCAGGTAGAGCAGGAGCGCAAACGCTTCCGTGCCCGCCGCCGCCACCGGCAGCCGCCAAGCGACGACGAGTGCGAGACAAGCGAGCGCGACGACGGCGAACCCGAACGTGTCGACCGGGCGTTCTCCGTGATCCGGCTCGAGGTTCGCGGTGCCGACGACGAGCAACGCGCTCACCGCGAGCCAAGCAACGACGATTCCGCTTCTGAACAGCCACTTCACCGGCCCAGTCTGCCGAAATCGGGCCAGGGGCACGTCCGCGTTCCGTGGATCCCGCCTACGTCAGATGTGCAGCAACCGTTCGTCGAGCCTCGCCAGGTAGTCGCGGCCGTACTCGCCGTTCTCCAGATCGCGCCACAGCACCGGCGGCAGATCCCGCGCCACCTCGGGCGAACGCGACGCGGCTGCCAGCGCGATCGTCGCGACGGTGTCGACGTCGCCGGTGAACGCGACCGAGCGCTGGAGCATTTCGCTCAGGCTCCGGCCGGTCGCGAGCACGGTCAGCGCGGCACGGACGCTCATCCAGCCCCGCGGCCCGACCTTGCCCGGCCACGGTCGCGCCCAGCCGCCATGGCCGACGTCGGCGGGCAGGACGCTCTCGATCCACCGTGCGACCTCGGCCAGTGGGCCCAGCCGGTGATGGCAGTAGTGCACCGCCAGCGCGGCGGCCTGCGCCGCGGCGATCCCGGCCGGGGTGTCGTGCGTGATCCTGGCCTGCAGTTTCGCGTGGTAGAGGACGTCGTCGACGGTCGGCAGGAGCCCGATCGGCCCGGCGCGCATGGCCGCCCCGCTCTTGTCGCTTTGCGGGTGGAGCCGTCGTAGCAGCTCTTCGCCGTCCCGGACCTCGCTGAGCAGCTGATGGAAACGCGGCGCGTAGCCGTCGTGCGGATCGCGGTGATACACCCGCACGAAGTGCTCGGCGAGCAGCAGCGGCGTCCATCGCCGTCCCGACACGAGCACTTCGGCGATCGCGATCGTCATCTGCGTGTCGTCGGTGTAGCGGCCCGCGGGGACCCCGAGTTGGCCGGGATGCGGCACGTAACCGGCCAGCGTGTTGTGCTCGGCGACGAAGCTCGGGTATGCGTGCTCGAAGGAGCCTCCGTACGCGTCGCCGATGGCCAGTTCGACCAGCATCCGGTCATCGTGCCAGGCTGCGGGCTGCCGCCTGATACCCATACCGTGGAGTCATGGCGACCGACAAGCTGCGCGCGTGGTGGGCACATCGACAAGGTCTCGACGGCTCGCTGCGCGGGACGCCGTCGGCCGAGGTGCTGGAGCGGACCGGCTGGATGCGCTCGGTCGGTGGTTCGGCGCCCTATCTCGGGCTGTTCGCCAGGGCCCGTCTCGATCGCGAGACGGTCGACGCGGACGTCGCCCGGCTCGCCATCCACGAACTGCCGTCGGCGCGGGGCTGCGCCTACGTCCTGCCGTCGGCGGATTTCGAACTCGGGCTGACCGTCGGCGCCGGGGCGCCCGCCGGTGAGCTCGCGGCCGCGGAGAAGTACCTCGGCGTCACGCAGGCCGAGATCGAGCAGTTGTGCGTCACCGTCGCCGACCTGCTCGACGCGTCCGCCGAACCGCTCGGCCCGGCCGCGATCAAGGAAGCCGCCGGATCGGCGGTGCGCAACCTCGGGGAAGCCGGCCGTAAACGCGGCACCACCACGACCTTGCCGCTCGCGCTCGGCCTGCTCCAGGCCCGCGGCGACATCCGCCGGGTGCCGGTCAACGGACGGCTGGACCAGCAGCGCTACGGTTACGTCCGCTGGACGCCGTCGCCGCGCGGCGGGCTGTCCGATATGGACACCGCGCGGACCGAACTGGCCAGGCGGTACTTCTCGTGGGCGGCCCCGGCGTCACTCAAGCATTTCCGCTGGTTCTCCGGCTTTACCGCGGCCAGTGCGAAGAAGATCGCGGAACAGCTGGAACTCGTGTCGCTCGACGGCACCGAGCTCTTGATGCCCAAGGAAATCGCCGACGAGTTCGCCGCGTTCACCGTGCCGTCCGAGCCGTCGTACGCGCTGCTCGCCGGCATCGACGGCATCCATCTGCTGCACCGTGAGATGTCGCGGCTGCTCGACGACGCCGACGCCGGACGGCCGGTGCCCGGTGGTCGTGCGGGGGAGACGCTGGGCGGACAGGCGGATCCGCCCAGTCACGTCATCGTCGACCGGGGTCGTATCGCCGGTTTGTGGGAGTTCGACACCGAGACGAACAAGATCGTCCACCGGTTCTTCGGCGACGAGGACGCCGCGCTGCGCCAGACGGTCGCGGAGACCGAAGAGTTCGTCCGTGACCGACTGGGCGACGCCCGGAGCTTCAGCTTGGATTCGCCGAAGAGCCGGGCGTCGCGAGTGGCCGATCTCAGGAACTGAGCGGGGTCAGGCTCCCGCCTCGGCGATCAGGATGTCGACGGCCTTGTCGTTGCGGGCCGTCTGCTCCGGGATCACCGAAGCGGGCGGGTAGAAGCCGTCGATCCCGCCGTCCTTCGGGTACATCTCGAAGGTGTAGCTGAGGATCTTGTGCTTGCCCCACGCCCAGTCGTTGACGTCGCCGTCGGTGACGTACAGATCGCTGGACTGCTCCGGCGTGTAACCGTTGGTGGCGGCCATCTTCTTGCCGACGTCGGCGAAGCGCTTCGCTTCTTCCTCGCTCAGGCCCGTGTCGGTGTCGGCCTTGGTGTAGCCGTACGGCCAGAGCACCAGTTCCGAGAAGGTGTGGAAGTCGATGTGCGTCTTGATCTGCTGCGCGCCACCGACCACGCGGGAGTTCATGAACTCCGCGACGGCCTTGGTCTCCGGCTCGGAGAACGCCGACGGACCGTGGTAGTCCTCGGCGGACGGGCTGTTGCTCGACCCGCCGCAGCAGTTCCACTTGTAGTCCCAGTTGCGGTTCGGGTCGGTGCCGACCGCGCTGCTGCCCGGCACGGGTTTGCGCGTCTTGCGCCAGCCCTGGTACTCGCCGCCGGTGATGTCGTATTCGGAGCCGTCCGGGTTGACGTTCGGGATCACGTAGATCTCGTGCTCGTCGACCATCTTCTTGATGGCGGGGTCGGACGCGTAGCCGCTGGTGAACCGCTGCACGATCCGCAGGCACATCTCGGTGGTGAGGTGTTCGCGCGCGTGCTGGTTGCAGGTGAACAGCACTTCGGGCTCGTTCTCGTCCGTGCCCGCGTTGTCGCTGATCTTCAGCAGGTTCAGCTCGCGGCCCTCGTAGGACTTGCCGACGCTGGACAGCGTCGCGATGTCTCCGTGGTCCTTCGCGGCCTTCTGCAGCTCCGCGGTCGTTTCGGCGTAGGTGTGGTACGCCTCGTCGCCCGGCGGGAAGTCGCCCGCGACGGCCGCGGTGCCCGCCCGGCCGCTCCGCTGCTTGAGCATGCTGTCGAAGTCGCCGAGCGGCTTCAGGCCGAAGCCGTTCGCGCGCAGGCTCGCGGCCTGATCGGGCGTGGCGACGACGGTCAGCGCGCCGCCGCGCGAGCCCGCGACGTCGACACCGGTGCGGGCGACCTCGGTGCGTTTGTCGGGGGTGGACGCGCCCTCCACCGAGTACAGCCCTCTCGCCGGGTCGCCGGTCTGGGCGCTCGCGACGGGCGTCGTGACGGCCAGCAGGGCGAGCCCTGTGGCGGCCAAGGCGCCCCCGATGCGACGGCGTGTGGACATTTCGCCTCCGAACGATCTGGGGACAAGGTGGCGTTCACCGTCGCCGAAGTGAATCATCCACGACAACCCGACGATCGTCGTTCCCAGTTACCGTTTACGGCCAGAGGCGGTCTTTGTGCCAGGTCCCGTTCTCGCGGCGGTAGCGGAGCCGCCGGTGCCGCCGGTCGTGGCTTGCCTGCCAGAACTCCACTTCGGACGGCGTCACCAGATACCGGGTCCAGGTTTCCGGTGCCACGCCGGGATTCTCCTCGACCCACCGCTCCGCTTCCGCGGCCGCGCGGTCGAGATCGGCCGGATCTTCGAGCACCTGTGACTGCCTGCCGATGAACGCCTCCACCCGGGACGCCGGCGGCCGGGCGGTGAAATCGGCCGCGGACACCTCGGGATCGGCGAGCGAGACCGGGCCGCGCAGGCGGACCTGACGGCCTCGCCCCGGCCAGAAGAAGGTCAGCGCGGCGAACGGATTCTTCGCCAGCTGAACACCTTTCGGGCTTTCGGAACTCGTCGCGACCGCCCAGGTGTCCCCGTCGACGTCCTTGAGGATCACGACCCGCGCGTCCGGCACGCCATCGGCGTCCACTGTGGACAGAGTGACGGCGTGGGGCGCGAGGACGTGCTCTCCCGCTTCGTTGAGCCACGCCAGGAAAAGCTCGCGCGGGGTCGACGGTGTGGCCTCGATGTCGAACTCCGGCAGTTCTTCGGGGAACGACGGCCAGCCGCGCAGCGTGCGGTTCATCAGTACCCCGGCGGACGCTGCGGCGGATAACCGGGCGCGGGCGGCGGATAGTGCGGCGGATGCTGCCCCGGCGGCGGACCCTGCGCGGGCGGCGGCCCGACCGGGTACTGCGGCGGCGGAGGCTGCTGGGGCTGCCAGCCGGGCGGCGGCTGCTGACCCGGCGGCGGCATCGGCGGACCCGGCGGCATCGGCGGACCCGGCGGCATCGGCGGCTGCTGGCCCTGCGACTGCGCCCACTGCACCTGCTGATAAACCTCGCCGGGCTGCGGGAAACAGAAAGTCAGCTTCGCGTTCACCGAACCCTGTACCGCCGCACCCCACAGCTTCCCGCCGACGAACGCGTACATCTGCGCCGCCGAAATATCGACGGCCACCATGCGCGTCTCGCCGCCGAACTGGTTCCCGGACTTCGCCGACGCGGCCTGCGCGGCGTCCGGATACACGCGGTCACCGATCAGACCGGCGATCACCACCGAAGCGGCCGTCCAGCCGACCGTGCCCATCACGTTCGCACGCGCGTGCTGCGTCGCCAGCCCGGTGAAGTCGTACAACGCGGGCGCGGTCACCTCCGGGATCGCCGCGGCGACCACGCAGTAGTTCATCGTCGACATCATCACGGATTCGGTGAACAGGCCGACTACGGCAGTGCTCGGACCGATCTGGACGGTGTTCAGCCTGCCCCCGCTGCGCTGGATACGCTCTGCCACCGCACCCAGATACTGCTCCTTGGTGAGCACCGATGCCTCCCGAAGATTCCTCACGCTGCGCCATCGTCGCACGAACAGGGCGGATGGTCGCACCGGCGCGGCGATCCGATCTGCTTCACTGGACGCCACTATGCGACGTCTTCTGATCTTGCCGCTCGCCGTGCCGCTCCTGGCGGCCTGCGGGCCGACGGAACAGCCGCCGTCCGCGGCGAGCTCGCCGGCGCCGTCGACCACCGCGGCGCCCAGCATCCCGCCCGCCCCGGAACCCACCGGCAAAGGTCCCTGCCCGTACCTGGGCACCGAGTTCGTCTCGGAGGCCAACGGGCAGAAGGTCTCCAAGGTCAAAACCTCGGCGGATCAGCCGCATCCGACCTGTTTCTTCTACGCGCTCAGCGGGAAACTGCAGCTCACGGTGCGCGTGTACGTCGGAGAACCCGCGGTGGCCAAGGCACTCGTGGACCAGGCGGCACCCATCGACACCTCCAACCCCGCCGACGAACCGGCGGGCTGGAAGGGCGGCTACCAACCGACCGGAGAAGGCGCCGTTTACGCCGTTTCGAAGGCCGGGAACGCGGTAGTCGTGACCACCAACCAGAAGCAGAGCATCAAGGCACGTACGGTGGCGAAGGAGGCTATCGGTGAGCTGCAGCTCTAGGTAGTGGTATCCACACGTCAGAGTGAAGTTGATCTTGTACTACCCTGTGCCGCACGCGCGACGGTTCGCGGGACCAGCGCAACGCCGGATCCGGCGGAGGCCGCCTTGCGGTGTGGCTCGGCGGCACAAAAGATCATTTCTCCCCATAAGACAAAAGGACAGGTTTCGTGGCTGACACCCTCAAGGAAATCTTGCTCGACTCCAGCCGTCGCCCGGCGGTCGTGAGCGACTTCGAAGGTCTCGTCGACGCTGAGGTTTCGGACAAGGGCGGCGTTTCCGGTGCCGTCGTGAAGACCGGTTTCGCGGCCGTCAAGAAGATCAAGCCGGGCATCATCCCCTCGGCCGTCGATGCTCTGCTCGACGACTTCACCGGTGCCCTCGAGCCGTTCTACGGCGACTACAAGGCCAAGGGTGGCAACGACTTCGGCGCCTACCTGGTCACCCGTGGCGACGAGGCCTCGGACGCGCTCCTGTCGGTCACCGACGCGCGCGCCGACAAGAGCAGCCGCGACAGCATCAAGAAGGTCTACGGCAAGCTGCGCCCGAACGGCAAGAAGAACGTCGAGGAGGCCCTTCCCCGCCTCGGCCAGCTGATCGACAAGCACGCTGCTGCTGTTTAATCGCGCGCTGACGTAAAAGCGCCGAAGGGGCGTCGACCCGCTTCCCACTCACGTGGGCGGGGAGGCGCCCCTTCATCGCGTTTACGTGGGCCTTCGGCCCGAAAGAGGGCGCGCGACTGGTGAAGTCTCGCCGTCGCGCTGGCGCGCTTTCGGCGAGACAGGTCCGCCGGTGCTGTTGTTGGGTGCGTTGATCTTCGGCACCGGGACGTGAGAGGGCCGTCCAGTGACCTTGGGGGTCGCTGGACGGCCCTTCGTGACAAGCAGAAAGACGAGTGTGAGGCGTCAGTTCTTCTTGTCGGCGGAGCTGGTGCTCGGAGCCTGGTGCCCGTTCTTAGGGGTGCCGGGCTTCGGAGCCGCGGGCTTCACCGGAGCCGGACCGGAAGCGGCGGGCTTCGCGGGGGTCGGAGGCTTCGGAGCAGCCGCGGCCGGAGCGGCCGGCTTCGCGGGCGGAGCGGGAGGAGCAGGCGGAGCCTTCGGCGGCGCGGGCGCGACCGGCGGCTCCTGCTTGGAACGCAGGGCGTAGGCGGCACCGGCACCGACGACCGCGATACCGATCACCCACGGCCAGCGGCGACGCTTGCGCGTCCCCTTGGCGGCGGACTTCGCCTCGACGAGCGCGGCCCTGAAGTCCTTCTTCGCCGCCTTGAAGTCCTTCTTCCCCCGGCGCTTGGACTCACCGGCGGACTTCGCGGCCTGGATGGCGGCCTTGCGTGCCTTGCGGCCCGGCTTCCGCATCTCGGAAATCCTGGCCAGCGCCTCCTTGCGAGCCGCCTTCGAGCTCCGCTTGAGCTCCTTGCGGGTCAGTTCCGTCTTCTTCGCGAGCTTCTTGCGCGCGCGACGGCTGGTCTTAGCGATCTCACCGGCGCTCTCGGAGAGCTTCTGCTCGGCTACCTCTACGGCGTGGGCGGTGGCTTCCTTACCCGCCTCGACGGCACGTTTGCGCAGGCCGAGCGCGCCGGCCTTCGCCGACTCGCTCACCGAATCTGCGGCCCGGGTCATGGCCTTCACCTCATCAATCGTTTTGATTCTGCTTCGTTGCTTGTAACCTATCGTGCCCCTTTTCCCCAGATCTTGCCGCAGATGGCACGATGAAGCTCGTGACTGAAAGCAAGGGATCCCTCATTGGTGGCGCGCTGAAGGCCACTCTGCACACCAACCAGGGTGACATCAACCTGAACCTGTTCCCCGACCACGCGCCGAAAACGGTCGCGAACTTCGTCGGGCTCGCCGAGGGCAGCAAGGAGTACACCCAGCCCAACGCGCAGGGCGCGAACTCGGGCCCGTTCTACGACGGGTCGATCTTCCACCGCGTCATCGACGGCTTCATGCTCCAGGGCGGCGACCCGACCGGCACCGGCCGCGGCGGCCCCGGCTACAAGTTCGGCGACGAGTTCCACCCGGAGCTCCAGTTCTCCAAGCCGTACCTGCTGGCCATGGCCAACGCCGGACCCGGCACCAACGGTTCGCAGTTCTTCATCACCGTCGCGCCGACGACGCACCTGAACTTCAAGCACACCATCTTCGGCGAGGTCGCGGACCAGGCTTCCCGCGACGTCGTCGACGCGATCGGCCGCACGGCGACCGGTCCCGCCGACAAGCCGCTGAACGACATCGTCATCGAGAAGGTCAGCATCAGCCGCGAAGGCTGACCACACTGATCACACGGCCTGATACGGGGGATTTCGGTAGGTTGGTGGCATCGTGAGCCAACCACCGAATCCCCAGTACCAGCAGGCCGCCATGCCCGGCTGCTGGTGGCATCCGAACCGGCCGACCGGGCTGAGCTGTTCACGCTGCGAGCGTCCGGCCTGCCCGGATTGCCTGCGCGAAGCCGCCGTCGGCTTCCACTGCACCGACTGCATCCAGGCAGGCCGCCAGCAGGACCGCGTCCAGCAGAAGCAGTACCGCGACGCGGGCTACGGCGCGACCACCCTCGCCGGCGCCCAGCCGGTCCGCACGGCTGTCGTCACGCCGGTGCTCCTGGCGCTCAACGTCATCATCTTCTTCATCACCGTCGCCCAGTCCGGCAGCATCTCGGACAACAACTTCTCCGCGCTCTTCCAGCTCGGTGAGCTGGCGAACCCGCCGACGCTCGCGAACAACGAGTGGTGGCGCGTCTTCACCTCGGGCTTCCTGCAGTACGGCCTGCTGCACATCGCGAGCAATGCCTTCTCGTTGTGGTTCGTGGGCCGCCCGCTGGAGACCGCGCTCGGGCGCGTGCCGTTCACCGCGCTCTACTTCGTGTCGATGCTCGGCGGCTCGGCCGCGAACCTGGTCTTCACGGACCTCGACGCCGTCCCGGTGGTCGGTGCCTCCGGCGCGATCTTCGGGCTCATCGGCGCGTACACGGTCATCGTCATCAAACTCAGGCTCAACCCGACCTGGCTCCTGGTCATCCTCGGGCTGAACATCTTCATCACCTTCCAGGTGCCGGGTATCTCGGTCCTCGCCCACGCGGGTGGTTTCGCCGCCGGCCTGCTGGCGACGTTCGCCCTGCTGTACGCCCCGGAGAAGAACAGGCTGCGCTGGCAGATCGGCGGCATGGCGATCGTCGTGGTGGCGATGGTCGGGCTCATCGTCTGGAAGGACGCGCAGACGGTGTCCGCCGCGTACTGCCAGCTCACCTCGTTCCAGGGCCAGACCGCGTACCTCTGCTACCGGTAGCAGGCGCGCTTCCACCGAGTGGTGGAAGCCCAGCGGCCGCGGCACGTCAAGGCGAGTTCAGCGGTTCGCTGCGGACGTGCGTCGTCAAGATCAACCCGATCTGCTCGCCGGCCTCGCCGTACGAGATCTTCGGGGAGTACGCGCCGCCCGCGGCGGGACCGGCCGTTCCGGGCTGGTCACCCGGCCCGAACGGCGACGTCCACTACTACGACAACGCCTGACCCTTGAGGGCGGTGAGGACGTCCAGGACGTCCCTGGGGTCCTCGCCGAGGTCGATCCGGCCGAACACCAGCAGGTGTTCGCCGGATTCGACCTCGAGGGTCAGGCTGTCCCGGCCGAGTCGTCGCGTCGTGCGCAGCCGGAGCCGGGCTTCGGTCCAAGAGTAGCGGTGCGTGCCGCCGGCGGTCCTGGCCAGGATTCCGCCGGGACCGGCCGCCAGCCGGGGACGGATCAGGGTGCCGTGGAGTGCGAGCGCGCCAGTGGAGAGCATGGCCAGCCCTGTCAGCACGGTGCCGCCGACGTCGCCGTCGATGGCCAGCCACAGCGCTCCTGCCAGCAGCGACAGGGTGATCACCCAGGCCACTACCACAACATTCCGCTGCGGCGCCCACGAGGTGGGGTAGTTATCCACAGGGGTTATCCACACTGGGGATGAGTCACACCGGTGTAATTAGGCGTCAAGCCGCCATCCGGGGTAATGCTCACCGCCACCGCATCGTCATGAGCAACCCGGCGATCATCAGCACGAAGCCGATGGCGAAGTTCGTGTTGCCCAGATCTGCCATGAAGGGGATCTTGTCGCCCGCGATGTAGTTGACGACCAGCCACATCAGGCCGACCAGCATGAGACCGAACATCACGATCTTGTAGAACAGGTTCGACGGGCCCGCGGCCTTGACCTTCACCGGCGTGCGGCGGTCGGTCGGCGGGGTGTACGCCGTCTTCTTACGGACCTTGGACTTCGGCATCGTGTTCCTCGCGTACTGTTCGGCTTCCCTGGTGGCGATGACCCGCTTTCGGGTGCGCAACCAGCGCCACGTGCACACGTTAACGTAAACGAGCGCCGCTGGGCACCGTCCGGGACCGGTCGATTTCCCGCACTGTGACAATGGTGTCACACACGGTTCGACACTGTGCTGGTTCGACATGTGCTGGTTCGACACTGCGGCTTGGTTCGAGACTGAGGAGCTTGCGTGGCTGAGCGGGAAGAGCCGGGCGGGGACCGACGGCGGTACTCCCCACGACCCCCCGGTGGAGGCGGCCAGGCCCCTCGGCGTAGGCCGGACGAGGGACGCGCCCCTGGAGAGGCGCCCACGCCGCGCCGGAGGCCGCCGGAAGGTCCGCCGCCGCGCCGCCGGATGGACGGGCCGCCACCGCGTCGTCGCCCCGCGCCGCCGCCGGGATCGACCGAAGAGACCGTCATGTTCGAGCCGGTCGGCGGTGGCACCGCGACCGAGGAACGTCCGCCGCGCGAGCTGGGCAAGGGCGGCGTCGCCATCCGGTCCGTGGGCGAACTGCTCATCACCGCCGGTCTCGTGGTGCTGCTGTTCATGGTCTACGAGGTCTACGTGACCGACCTGTTCTCCGCGGGCAAGCAGTCCGAGGCGAGTTCGGAGCTGGACGGCGACTGGTCGAAGGACCGGCAGCTGCACCCCGACCTCGTCGACGGGAAGGCGTTCGCCAGAATCCACATCCCGGTGTTCGGCGCCGACTTCAACTTCACCATCCAGGAAGGCACCACCGAGGCCGCGCTAGAAGTCGGCCCCGGCCACTACAAGGGCACGGCGCTACCTGGCGAGCCGGGCAACTTCGCCATCGCCGGCCACCGGGTCGGCAAGGGCGCGCCGTTCAACGACCTGGACAACCTCAGCTCGTGCGACCAGATCATCATCGAGACGCAGACCGACTTCTACATCTACAAGGTGCTGCCCTACAAGGACGAGGTCGAGGGCTGGGCCGCGGGCAAGGGCGCCGACCCGAAGTGCAAGAACGTCGGGACGCTGCGTGACCCGAACGCCGTCGACGGCGGCGCCTACGGCGAGACCAACGGCCGCCGCATCGTGTTCCCGAGCAAGGGCGAAACGGTGAACCCGGTGCCGTACAAGGACCCGGAGATCCTGCCGAAGGCCGAGCAGGTCTCGCTGCTCACGCTGACGACCTGTCACCCGAAGTTCTCGGCGAAGGAACGGCTCATCATCCACGCGGTGCTGGCCCAGCAGGTGCCGAAGAACCAGGTCGGCTCCTACGCCGAACTCCTGCCCAAGATCTCGGAGGCGCGCTGATGTACGGCTGGATCTGGCGCAAGCTGCCGGGCCCCTTCGCGGTGAAGCTCGCGACGGCGGTCGTACTGGCTCTCGGGGTCGTGGCGCTGCTGATGTTCGTCGTCTTCCCCTGGCTGGAACCGAGGCTGTGGTTCAACGAAGTGAGCGTCCAGTAGCCGCGCGGTTCGGCGTCTTCCTCGTCTCCGGGCGGTTTCCCGGGCAGGAGGACGCCGATGTCCTGCGCCGGTCGGTCGACGCCGCCATCGCCGCCGAGCGGGCCGGGTTCGACGACGTGTGGTTCGCCGAGCACCACTTCATGCCGTACGGCGTCTGCCCGTCCGCCATCACCCTCGCCGCGCACGTCCTCGGCCGCACCGAGCGGATCGCGCTCGGCACCGCGGTGAGCGTGCTGTCGATCGCGCATCCGGTGGCGCTCGCCGAACAGTGGTCGCTGCTCGACGCGGTTTCCGGCGGACGGCTGCGGATCGGCGTCGGCAGGGGCGGGCCGTGGCAGGACCTCGAGGTCTTCGGCACCGGCGCGTCCCGCTACGAAACGGGGTTCGAAGAGAGTCTCGACCTGTTGCTCGCGGCGATGACGTCGGAGACCGTCTCGGCAGGCGGCGACCACTTCAGGTTCCGTGAGGTGCCGATGGTGCCGCGGCCCGAGCGTGCTCCGCGCCTGGTCGTGGCCTGCGGGGACGCCGGCTCGCGAGCGGTCCGGCTCGCCGCCGATCGCGGGCTGCCGATGTTGCTCGGCCTGCACGCCGACGACGACCTCAAGATCGAAACCCTTGCCGCGTACGGGGATTCCCCCGCCGAGCACATTTCGACGGTGATGTGCCAGGTCGGGGACGACGCGCTGGACGTCGTGCGGTCCGCGTTGCCGGGTTCCCTGAAGGAGGGATTCGCCGGACACGTGTACCTCGACGGCAAACGCGGGCTGGACAAGGATCCGGTGTCCTACACCGACAAGCTGTGCGAGATGCACCCGATCGGCGGCGTGGGGTACTGCGTCGACCGGCTGGGAACGAGCATCCGGCGTACCGGGGTCTCCCACGTGATCATGATGGTGGAAGCGTCCGGTACGCCGGAGGGAACACTCGAGAACATCGCGCGGATCGGCGCCGAAGTGCTGCCCGCGCTGCGCTGATGGGCGTCAGGCGTCAGCAGTCACGCAGTTCCGGGCTCTGGTTCAGCAGCTGCCCGCGGACCGAGACGAACGCGCGGTAGCGGTCACTGTCCACTTGGGACGGTTTGAACGCGGCGACCCGGTGGCAGTTCTGGAACGCCAGCTTGACACCGAAGTGCCGTTCCAGTCCGCCGCGGATGGAGTCCGAGGCCAGCGCCCGCAGCAGCTGCCCGCGTTCGGCCTCGCTCGGCGGCGGCGTCTCGTTGTCGGCGAACCCGTCGGCCGCGCCATCGGCCTCCGCGATGACACCGGTGATCACGGTCCAGGCGTACGGCAGGGATTCCCGGACACAGGTGACGAATTCGGCGTCGGAGACCTCCCCGCGCTCGGCCTTCTCCAGCAGCGCGGGCGATACATCCAGAGACATCGGACCTCCGAGAGAGACACAGTGAACGTGGGCCGTCTTCCTGATTACTCACCCGCGGGCCAAGCCACAAGAGAAAACGATCATCATCACCACTTTGGCGGAAGCCGTCGTCACTCCCAGCGAAAGAGCTTCGCCGCCACGACACAACTGCCCACCGCGAAAGCCGCCAGAACGGCGAGCTGCAGCGGCTGGGCGCCCGTGCCGGTCCAGGCGTCTTCGAGGGCTTTGACGCCCGGCGGGATGTACGCGCCGATGTCCCGGATCGCCTCCGGAAGCAACGGACGCGGCAGCCAGACGCCCCCGAGGAACATGACCGGGATGTAGGCGATCAACGCGATCCCTCCCGCGGCGCGGCTGGTCTTGGCGACCGCCGCGGCGATCAGGCCGAGGCCGAAGATCGCGATCGTGCCGAGGACGAACGTCAGCAGGAAGCCGAGCGGGTGACGTGGGCTGGGAACGTCGAAGACGACGCCGGCCGTCACCAGGAGGATGCCGACCCCGCCGATCGTCACGGTGACGTTGATGATCAGCTGCGCCACCAGCAGCTGGACCGGGTGTACCGGCGTGGTGGCGTAGCGGCGGAGGATGCCCTGTTCGCGGTACGACGCGATGATGCCGGGGATCGCCTGCAGGCCCATCATGGCCATGGTGAGCACGATCATCGACGGCACCCAGGCGTCGAGGAAGCGCATGCCCGACGTTGTTCCGCTCTCCGCGCGAATGCCGGGGATCACCCCGAGCACGGCCGTGATGGCCGTCGGCAGGACGAGCCCGCCGATGACGAAGCCTGGCGTGCGGAGGGCGAGTTTCGTTTCGGTGAGAGTGATCTTGGCGAGGGTGTTCATTTTTCGTCTCCTCGATCAGTCGCGGCCGGTCAGGGTCACGAAGGCTTCGTCCAAAGTGGATTTACCGGCGCGGTCACGGAGTTCGCCGGGGGTGCCGGTGGCGACCACGCGCCCGGCGTCGAAGATCGCGAGGCGGTCGCAAAGGCGCTCGGCCTCGTCCATGAAGTGCGTGACGAGAAGGACGGTGACGCCGGTGTCGCGTACGGTCTCGACGAGCTTCCAGGTGTCGCGGCGGGCATGCGGGTCCAGACCGGTGGTCAGCTCGTCGAGGACGGCGACCTCGGGGCGGCCGACCAGCGCGAGCGCGATCGAAACGCGCTGCTTCTGCCCGCCGGAAAGCTTGCCGAAGTACTGGTTCCGCTGCTCGGTGAGACCGAGTTTCGCGAGCAGGTCGCCGGTGTCGGCGGGGTTCGCGTAGAAGGACGCGTAGAGGTCGAGCGCCTCATGGACCTTGATCTTGTCCGGAAGGCTGCTCTCTTGAAGCTGCGAGCCGACGCGCTGCCTGAGGGCGCCGCGGTCCTTGCCGGGGTCGAGGCCGAGGACCGACATGGTGCCGGAGTCCGGCGAGCGCAGTCCCTGGAGACATTCGACGGTGGTGGTCTTGCCCGCACCGTTGGTCCCGAGGATCCCGAAGATCTCGCCCTGTTCCACGTGGAACGAAACGTCGTCGACCGCGACGCGCTCCCCGTACGTCTTGCGGAGGTTGGTGACTTCGATGAGTGGCATGCGAAAAACGTTATGGCGCAAGGGACTTGGCCAGAATGGTGCTGAACCCACAACCGGGGTGGTGCTGGACCCACCCTGATCGGGGGCCTGCGGTCACTGTGCCTGCCGGGGTGGTGGGGAAGACTTCGTCGCATGATCCGCACCCACCTCACTTCAATGCGCCGTGGCTTCGTGCTCGCGGCCTTGGCGCTGGTGAGCTGGCTGGACCTGCTGCTCGAACTGGTGGGTTTCTGCCTGCTCTGCGTCGGCCTGGTCTTCGCCTACACACTGGCGCTCGAAGGGACGCGTCCGCGCGCCGCTCTCACCCGGCGACTGTCCGGGCGCTGGTGCGGGATCGAGGTCGAGCCGCCCTATCGGCCGGCGCCGCCGGAGCCGGAACGCGAGCGCGACGGCTGGTACCGCGAAGGGAACAGCCTGTTCAAGCGGTCCTGGTTCATCCGGTGGACCAAACGGTTCGAGTGGATTTCCGACGATCCGGCGACCGGCCGCGATCTCGGCTGGCAGCTGTGGAATCCGCTCGCGGGCCTGCTGCTCGTGCCCGCGGTCCTGGTGGCCGGGCCGCGCGCGCTCCGGCTGTACGGGAAGTGGACGCGCTGGTGGCTCGGACCCCGCCCGGCCCGCGACCGGGACGGCTGGGTCAAGAGCAGGTTGAAGGCGCTGGGGTTCCAGCTGGGCCTGTTCGCGCTTTCGGCCGCACAGCTCGGGATGGCGTTCCCGACGCTGTTCGCCCTGATCTGGCCGTCGCCGCTGTTCCCGACGATGGTCGTCGCCGGTCGTACGGTGACCGACACCCTGCGCCGCGAGGCCAAAAACTGGACCGGCGTGCGGATCGACCGCCCGTACCTGCCGGAGCCGCCGTTCCCCGTCCCGCGGGCGGACGGGATGTACCAGCACGGACGGCAGCTGTACGACACGCCGTGGTGGCCGGCGCGGCTGGCGCGCTTCCGCTGGGCGATATCCGACCGCGCGACTTGGCGCGACCTGGCGGCCGCGGTGGTCAACTCCGTGGTGCTGCTGCTGATGGTGGTGCCGACGGCGGCGCTGGTGTTCTTCGGCTTCTGGGGCGTGCTGGCGCTGTGGGCCTGGCGGCCGATCGGCCAGTGGACGGGCACCTCGTGGTCGACCACGAACTGGTTCTCGATGGTCGGATTGCCCGAGGCGACCACGCACGGGCAAGCGCTCGCGCTGACTCCCGTCGCGGTGGCGGCCTTCGTCGCCGGGCTGATCGCGACGCCGTGGCTCGCCCGTCAAGGAGCGCGCTTCGCGAAGCTGCTGCTGGGGCCGACAGAGGCTTCGCGGCTGGCGCAGCGCGTCGAACGGCTGAAGCAGACACGGACCGACGCGTCGGTCGCGCAGGCCGCCGAGCTCCGGCGCATCGAGCGGGACCTGCACGACGGGGTCCAGTCGCGGCTGGTCGCGCTGGGGATGAAGCTGGGCGCGGTCGAAGCGCTGATCGACAGCGATCCGGCCGCGGCGAAACGGCTGGCCGCCGAGCTCCGGCAGACGTCGTCCGAGACGTTGACCGAGTTGCGGCTGCTGGTGCGCGGGATTCACCCGCCGGTGTTGTCCGAGCGGGGTCTCGGTGACGCGGTGCGGGCAATGGCGCTGGACAGTCCGATGCGGGCTTCGGTGAACGGCGTCCTGCCCCGGCTGGAGCAGCCCGCCGAGGCGTGCGCGTACTTCGCGGTCAGCGAGTTGCTTGGCAACGCAGCGAAACACGGCGAGGCGCGGCGAGTGTCGATCGAACTGGGCTACGAAGACGGTCTGCTGCGGATCGAGGTGACCGACGACGGCAAGGGCGGCGCGAACGCGGCCCGTGGAAGCGGGATCCGTGGGATCGAACGCAGGCTGGGCGCGTTCGACGGTACTTTTGCCCTGACCAGCCCGCCCGGCGGGCCGACGAAGGCGACCGTGGAGATCCCGTGCCAGCTCGACCCCGATGCGTCGTCGCCGAGGACCAGTACCTCCTCCGAGACGGCTTGACGCATTTGCTGACCGCTCACGGTTTCGACGTCGTCGAGGCGGTCGGGACCGGGCCGGAACTGGAGCACGCGCTGCGCACGCACCGGCCGGACGTTTCGGTCGTCGACGTCCGGATGCCGCCGACGCTCACCGACGAGGGCCTCCAGGTCTCGCTGGCGGTGCGGCGCGACATCCCTGGACTGCCGATTCTGGTGCTGTCACAACATGTCGAGCAGCTCTACGCCCGGGAACTGCTGGCCGACGGCGCCGGCGCGATCGGCTATCTGTTGAAGGACCGGGTCTTCAACGCGGACCAGTTCATCGACGCGGTGCGGCGAGTGGCGGGCGGCGGGACCGCGATGGACCCCGAGGTGATCGCGAAACTGGTGGCCGGCAACGCATCCGACCCACTCGTGGCGTTGACCCCACGCGAACGCGAGGTGCTCGGCCTGATGGCCGAAGGCTGTTCCAACGCCGCCATCGCCGGACGGCTGCACTTCAGCGAAGGGGCGGTGGGGAAGCACACCGCGAACATCTTCGCGAAACTCGGCATCGTCGCTTCGGACGACACGAACCGCCGCGTGCTCGCGGTCTTGGCCTACCTGGGCGCTCCTGACCAAAGCGCGTGAAGGCCCCCTTCCCTCGACTCAGCCGAGGGAAGGGGGGCCTTCACGCGCAGTTTTCAGTCCCTTGAGATGCGGGTCATCTCGTCGCGCTCCACGACCTTCACGCGTTCCCGGCCGTGCGGGACGCCGAGGGCCTTCTCGTGGGCGTCGAGCTTGCCCCAGCCTTCCCAAGTGGTGAAGGGAACGCCGCGTTCGGTCAGGAAACCGAGGATCGCGTCGGGGTCTTCGATGGCCGGGGCCGCCAAGGCGTCGGCGTCGGCCAGCAGGCTCGCGATCGTCTCGGCCGCGTCGCCCTTGGTGTGACCGATGAGGCCGACCGGGCCGCGTTTGATCCAGCCGGTCACGTAGACGCCCGGCACCTGGTCCTCGTCGATGTCCAGCACCCGGCCCGCCTGGTTCGGCACGGTCCCGGTGGTGTGGTCGAACGGGATCTCCGGCAGATGCGACGACAGGTAACCCACCGCGCGGTAGACGGCCTGGACGTCCCAGTCGTGGAACTCGCCGGTGCCGCGCACGTTGCCGTCGCCGGTCAGTTCGGTGCGTTCGGTACGGAGGCCGGTGACCCGGCCGTCCTCGCCGACGATCTCGCAGGGCGAGTGCAGGAAGTGCAGGTGCAGCCGCTTCGGCCGGTCACCCTGATCGCGGATCGCCCACTCCTGCAGCGTCTTCACGACCATGTCGATCTGCTTCGACGCCCGCAGCGCGGCGATGCTGCCCTCGTCGAACTCGATGTCCTCGGGGTGGACGATGACCTCGACGTTCGGCGAGTGGTCCAGCTCGCGCAGCTCCAGCGGCGTGAACTTCGCCTGCGCCGGGCCACGGCGGCCGAACACGTGCACGTCGGTGACCGGGCTGGCCTTCAGGCCCTGGTAGACGTTGTCCGGGATGTCGGTGCTGAGCAGCTCGTCCGCGGTCTTCGCGAGGATCCGCGCCACGTCGAGCGCCACGTTCCCGACGCCGAGGACGGCGACCGACGTCGCGTTCAGCGGCCAGGTGCGTGGCACGTCCGGGTGCCCGTCGTACCAGGAAACGAAGTCCGCGGCGCCGTAGCTGCCGTCGAGGTCGATCCCGGGGATGTCCAGCGCGCGGTCGGCCATGGCGCCGGTCGAGAAGATCACCGCGTCGTAGAACTGGCGGAGGTCGTCGAGTTTGAGGTCGGTTCCGTAGTCGACGTTGCCCAGCAGGCGGATGTTCGGCTTGTCGAGGACCTTGTGCAGGGCGGTGACGATGCCCTTGATCCGGGGGTGGTCGGGCGCGACGCCGTATCGGATCAGCCCGAACGGCGCCGGCATGCGCTCGAACAGGTCGATCGTCACGTCAGCGTCGGACTTGTCGAGGATGTCGGCGGCGTAGATGCCGGCCGGACCGGCACCCACGATGGCTACACGAAGAGAACGGCTCACTCCTACCACGGTAAGTTAGGCAGCCCTAACAATCATTGTGATCTGGCGTACGGTCCACCTGGTGAGAGCCGCTAAGCTGGCTCCATGCGCGTGCTCGTCGTCGACAACTACGACAGTTTTGTCTACAACCTGGTCCAGTATCTGGCCCAGCTCGGCGCCGACTGCACCGTCTGGCGTAACGACGTGGTGGAGATCGACAAGCTCGCCGAGTTCGACGCGGTGCTCGTCTCTCCCGGCCCCGGGACCCCGGAACGTGCTGGTCAGAGCATGGACGTCGTCCGCGAATGCGCCGAGAAGCGGATCCCGATGCTGGGCGTCTGCCTCGGTCACCAGGCCCTGGGTGTCGTCTTCGGCGCCACCGTCGATCGTGCCCCGGAACTGCTGCACGGCAAGACCAGTCAAGTCCACCATTCGGGCGAAGGGATCCTCGCCGGGCTCCCCGCGGAATTCACCGCCACGCGGTACCACTCGCTGACCGTTTTGCCCGAAACCATCGACGGGGCCGTGTTCGAGATCACAGGCCGCACCGAGTCCGGGGTCGTGATGGGCATGCGGCACCGCGAACTGCCGCTCGAAGGCGTCCAGTTCCACCCCGAGTCCGTGCTCACCCAGGGCGGGCATCGGATGCTGGCGAACTGGATGGCTTCCGCCGGGCACCCGGTCCCCGAAGCCACGGTCAACGAACTCGAACAGGCGACCCGCGCGCTGCAGAAGGCCGCTGCTGCGTGACCTCGCTGATCCGGCTCGAACGAGTCGGGAAGCGCTACGGCCGCGGTGAACCCGTGCTCGTCGACGTCGACCTCGACGTCCCGGCGGGCCGCGTCGTCGGCGTCCTCGGCTCGAACGGCTCGGGGAAGTCGACGCTGCTCAGGATCCTTGGGGCCCTCTCTCGCCAGACCTCGGGAGCCGTCGTGGGCGGCCCACGCGTCGGTTACCTGCCCGACCGTTTCCCGGCGGGGCAGCGGATGAGCGCCAGGGCGTACCTGCGGCATATGGCCCGCATCGACGGTCTTGTCGACTTGTCGGCAATCGACCCCTTGCTGGACAGGCTGGCGCTGGTCGGCGGGCCGGACGCGCCGTTGCGGACCCTGTCGAAGGGCAACGCCCAGAAGGTCGGCCTCGCCCAGGCCGTCTTGGCCGAGCCGGAACTGCTGATCCTCGACGAGCCCTGGTCCGGCCTCGACGTCGAAGCCCACGCGGTGCTCGGCGAAATCGTCGCCGAGACCAAGGAGCGGGGCGCGAGCGTGGTCTTCACCGACCACCGCGCGGCCGTCGTGCACGCCCACGCCGACGACGTCTACCGGATGGACGACGGCTTCCTGACTCGCGTCGAAACGAAAGCCGAAAGCGCGACGAGGATCGTCCTTCACGGACCCGGTGGCGACTGGTCTTCGGAACCCGGCGTCCGCCAGGCCGAGACCGAGGGCGAGAAGGTCGTCCTGACGGTCGAAGCGGGGCACACGGACGCAGTCCTGCTTCGCGCGCTCAACCGCGGCTTCTCGGTCCGGGAGGTGGCGCCGTGCTCGCGATGACCCGCTACTACCTCGCGCTGCTCGGCCATTCCCAGCGCTATCTCCCCGCGATCCTCGCCTACCTCGCGGTCAACACCGTGCTCTACACGGATCCGAAGTCACCACTGCTGCCGCAGTACGGGATCAGCGCGGGTTCGCTCCTGGTGGTCTCCTGCTGGCTGACCATCGCGATGCTCGACGTCGAAGATCCGGTCCAGCGGCTCGTCACCTTCAGCCACGCACGACGCTGGCGATCTGTCCTCGCCGGCGCCACGCTGGCCGTCTTCGGCTGCGCCACCGTGCTGATCGTCGTGACGCTGGCGTGGTCGAGCCTCCGCTCCGGCGGCTTCCCGATCGGCAGCCTCGCCCTCGGCGCCGCGGCGCACGCGTTGTGCGCGCTCTTCGGCATCGCGATCGGCCTGCCCTGTTCGCGGCTGCTGGTGCCGCGCGTCGGCTGGTCCGTCCTGGCGGCGGTCTTCGCGCTCGCGGCCGTGCTCCTGGTGAAATGGCTGCCGCTGGCCAACCCGCTGCTGCGTGCCCTGACCTCGCAACTACCGCTGGCCGGTCCGTTCACGGTTGCCGTGGTGGCGGCGGTCGCCGCCCTGCTGCTGAGCGCGACGGTCGTCGGATACCTGCTCCGCCGCAACGCCTGATGCCGCGTCTCATCGCACTCAACGGCCCGCCCGCCTGCGGGAAGTCGACACTCGCCCGGCTGTACGCCGAAGACCACCCGTTGACGCTGAACCTCGACATCGACCGGATCCGCGGCCTGCTCGGCGCTTGGCGGGACAACGCCGCGCGAGCGGGCCTGCTCGCCCGCGACCTCGCCGTGAACGCCGCGCGGACCCATCTGCTCGCGGGCCACGACGTCATCGTCCCGCAATTCCTCGGCCGCGCAGGCTTTCTCGAAAGACTCGAAGCGCTCGCCGGGGAGACGGACGCGGAGTTCCACGAGATCGTGCTGCTCGACACCAAGGACAACGTGCTCCGGCGGTTCGCCGAACGCACCCGCGCGGCGGCCGAGCCCGAACACGTCGAAGCGCACGAGATGCTGGGCGGACCCGAACAACTCGCGGCGATGTTCGACAGGCTCATGGCGCTCATCGCCACGCGACCGAAGGCGGTCGTCGTGCACACCGGCGCCGGACGGATTCAGCAGGCTTACCAAGGACTTCTCGACAGCTTGGCGCCCTATTGAATGTCCGGTCGATGGCTGGATGTGCGGTTCTCGGTGGGGGCAGGGCGATCACTGCTCCGGTTCTCCCGGGCCGCGATGCGGATCAGGGTCCGCCGCGCGACCGACAACCGTGAAGAACCGCTCAGGATCTTCGGACGGAAGATCGCCGAGTAGCTCGATCAGCTCGCCTAACGGAACGAAGGTCGGCATCCGGCTGTGCGGAACGATGTCCGCGACAGGCGTGCCGTTACGAGTGAGAACGAAGCTGTCCCCTTCTTCGACGGCACGCATGATGTTCGGCATGTCGTCGCACAGCTCGTGTTGAGTGATCTGCCGGACCATGCTCGAAAAGTAGTGCCCCGGTCTCGGGGCATGAAAAAGGCCCCGCACGAAACCGTGCGGGGCCCTTTTCAGCTCTGTCAGCCGGGCGGGAAGAGCCGCGAGCTCGACGTCGTCGTCGGCGTCTCGTCGCCTTCGACGATGAACAGCGTGATCGGCGCGTTCTTCGCGATCTTCGCACCGGCCTGCGGGTTGGTCTTGCTGACCTTGCCCGCGAGGTCCCGGTCACCGTTCTTGTCGGCCTGCGAATCCAGTTTGCCGCTCCACCCCAGCTGCTGCAGCTGACGCGTCGCCTGCTCCTCGGTCATGCCCTGCAGGTTCGGCATGTCGAAGGTCTCCTGGCTGCCGTCCGACACGGACAGCTTGACCACACTGCCGACGGCCAGCTTGCCGCCGTTCGGGGTCTGGTCGATGACCGTGCCCTTGGGCTGTTCGGAGCTCACGTTGGTGACCTGCGGGGTGAACCCGGCCGCCTTCAAGCCGGCTTCGGCCTCGGCCTGCGTCTTGCCCTTGTAGTTCTGGACCGTCTTCAGTTCCTTGGACTTGCCGACCGTGATGTCGACCTTCGAACCCTGGTCGACCTCGGCCTGCGAAGCCGGGTTCTGCGAGATGACCTTGCCGGCCTCGTTGGTGTCTTCGGTTTCTTCCTCGCTGGTCGCACCGAGCTTCAGACCTGCTTCGGTCAGCGCCGCCGTGGCCTCGGCCACGCTCTTGCCCTTGAGGTCCGGCGTCTTGACCTTGCTCGGCTTCGCGCCGACGGTCAGCGTGATCTTGTCCGAGGTGGGCGTCACCTGGCCCTCGGCAGGGCTGATCGCGATGACCTTGTCGATCTGGTTCTCGTCGCAGGCGGGCTGGCCGTTCACGGACTCGCCGGTGCACGTGATCTTCTTGGTGGGCTCGAACGAGTTGAACCCCACCCCGCGGAGCGTGTCCTTCGCCGAAGCCTCGGACTGGCCCGTCACCTTCGGGATCGCCTTGCTCTCCGCGTCGGAGCCGTTGAACGCGTTGGACAGCCACATGATCAGCAGCACCACCGCCGCCAGCGAGACCACCAGACCGGCGATGAGCCAGGCACGGCGCTTCTTCTTCGCGGCCGGGTCTTCGTCTTCGTCCTCGTACTGGTCGTAGCGCTGCGGCACCCGGCGGTCGGAGTCCATGACCTGGGTGCGCTCGTCCTCCGACATCACCATCGGCGCGGACGGCCGCTGGCCGGACAGCGTGCGGACCAGGTCCGAACGCATCTCCGCCGACGACTGGTAGCGGTTCGCCGGTCCCTTCGCGAGGGCCTTGAGCACGACGGCGTCGAGCTCGGGCGCCACGGCCGGGTTCACCGACGACGGCGGGTTCGGGTCTTCCCGGACGTGCTGGTACGCCACCGCCACGGGGGAGTCGCCGGTGAAGGGCGGCTCGCCGGTGATGAGTTCGTACAGCACACAGCCGGCGGCGTAGACGTCGGAACGCGCGTCGACGGACTCACCGCGCGCCTGCTCCGGCGAGAGGTACTGCGCCGTGCCGATCACCGCGGCGGTCTGCGTCATCGCGGACTGCCCGTCGTGCATGGCGCGCGCGATGCCGAAGTCCATCACCTTGACGGCGCCGTTCTTCGTGATCATCACGTTCGCCGGTTTGACGTCGCGGTGCACGATGCCGTGCCGGTGCGAGAAGTCCAGCGCCGCGCAGACGTCGGCCATGACCTCCATCGCCCGCTTCTGCGACATCGGGCCTTCGGTCTTCACGATGTCCCGCAGAGTCCGTCCTTCGACGAACTCCATGACGATGTAGGGCAGCGGGCCGAACTCGGTGTTCGTCTCGCCGGTGTCGTAGACGGCGACGATCGCCGGGTGGTTCAGTGCCGCCGCGTTCTGTGCCTCGCGACGGAAACGTTCTTGGAACTGGGGATCCCGCGCCAGGTCGGCACGCAGGATCTTGATCGCCACCTCCCGGCCCAGGCGCACGTCGTGGCCGTGGTGGACCTCGGACATGCCTCCGTAGCCGAGTGTCTCGCCCAGCTCGTAGCGGTTGCTGAGCAGTCTTGGTGTGCTCATCTCTGCGTGCCGTTCCATTCCGTCCAAGGTTTGCTGCTCATCATTCCTGGATTCGCCTGTCCGGCCGGCTCCTCGGTGCCGCCCTCCGTCGGCACCGCGGGGTACGCGGATGTCGGCGAAGGACCTTCAGACTTCTTACCCGGAGCCGGTGCTTGTTCACTCGTTTCCACGCCGCCCGACTGCGGTCCGTTGCCCGAACCGACCAGTCTCACGATGAGGAAGGCTCCTGCCACCAGTACTGCGATCAGGATCACCGCGAGCAGCACCCACCAACCCCACTGCGTCCGTCTGCCGGGCAGGCGGCGGACCGCCATCGGCGGCGGGCCGGTGACCGGGTGCATCGCGGGATGCGACGCCGGTCCGACCGCCGCCATCGGGTTCTGCGGCGAATGCGGGCCGGGCGGGACCTGCTGCGGCAGCACCGGCTGGCCTGCCGAGTAGGCCACGTTGACCAGCCCCGACGGCGTCGGCAGCGGAAGCCCGGCGCGGACCGCGGCCACCGCGGCCGCGAACTCGCCGCCACTGTTGTACCGCTGTCTCGGATCCTTGATCAGGGTCGCCTCGATGACCGCGCGGGTGCCGGGGGGCACGTCCGGCGGCAGCGGCGGCGGGAGGTCGCGGATGTGCATCATCGCGACGGTCACCGCGTTCTCCGAAAGGAACGGCCGGTGCCCGGTGAGGCATTCGTAGCCGCAGACGGCGAGCGAGTAGACGTCGCTCGCCGGTTCGGCGTTGTGCCCGAGCGCCTGTTCGGGGGCGATGTAGTGCGCGGTGCCCATCACCATGCCGGATCTGGTCACCGGTGCGGCGTCGGCGGCCTTGGCGACCCCGAAGTCGGTGATCTTCACCTGGCCGGCCGGGGTGACCATGATGTTGCCCGGTTTGACGTCGCGGTGCACAAGACCCGTTTCGTGCGCGGCCTGCAGCGCGTTACCGGCCTGCTCGAGGATGTCCAAAGTCCGCTCGGCGTTCAGCCGTCCTTCGCGGGTGATGATCGCGGCCAGCGGATCGCCTTCGACCAGCTCCATCACCAGATACGCGATCGACAGCTCGTCCGCGACCGTCTCGCCGTAGTCGTGCACGGCGGCGATGCCGGGGTGGTTCAGCGACGCCGTCATCCGCGCCTCGGTCCGGAACCGGTGCAGGAACTCGGCGTCGCCGGACAGCTCCGCCTTGAGGATCTTGACCGCGACCGTCCGGTCCAGCCGCGTGTCACTGGCCTGCCAGACCTCGCCCATCCCGCCGACGGCGATCCGGTTCGTCAGCTTGTACCGGTCGGCCAGCAGCTGACCCGAGGACAGCATCCGCTATCCACCCCCGAGCATGGCGTTGACGGCGGCGCGGCCGATCTCCGCGGCCACGGTGCCACCGGTCGCTTCGAGCCCTCGGTTACCCCCGGACTCGACGATCACCGAAACGGCGATCTTCGGGTCCATCGCCGGCGCGAACCCGGTGTACCAGGCGTGCGGCGGGGTGGCCTTCGGGTCGTTGCCGTGCTCGGCGGTGCCGGTCTTGGAGGCGATCTGGATGTCGCCGCGTTTGCCGGCGCCCTTCGTGTTCTCTTCCGACGCCAGCATCATGTCGCGCAGGATCGCGGCGTTCGCGCTGGACATCGCGGCGTCACCGGTCAGTTCGGCCGGGGTGTAGTCCTCGATGGTCGACAGGTTCGGCGCCAGCAGCGACTGCACGAGCTGCGGCTTCATCGCCATCCCGTTGTTCGCGATGGTCGCCGAGAGCAGGGCGTCCTGCAGGGGCGTCAGCCGCACGTCGCGCTGGCCGATGGCGCTCTGGAACAGGGCCGCCTTCGATTCGAGCGGGCCGAGGGACGAGCCGGCGACCCGCATCGGCACGGCCAGGTCCTCGCCGACACCGAAGTTCTTCGCCATCGCGTTCAGCTTGTCCTTGCCGAGTTCGCCCGCGAGTTCGGCGAAGGGCACGTTGCAGGAGTACCGCAGCGCTTCCTTCAGCGTGCTGCCCTTGCAGGCCGCGCCGCCGTAGTTCTCCAGTGTGGTCTGCGTGCCGGGGAGCTTCACGTTGGGCGCGGTGCTGACCGGCATGTCCGCGGTCTTGCCGTCTTCGAGCGCGGCCGCGGTCACCAGCAGCTTGGCCGTCGAACCCGGCGGGTACGTCTCCGAGATCGCGCGGTTCAGCATCGGCTTCTTCGGATCGTCGCGCCACTGCGACCAGGCCGCGACCTGCTCCTTGGTGGTGTGCGAGGCCAGTTTGTTCGGGTCGAACGACGGCGTCGACACCATGGCGAGGATGCGCCCGGTCTTGGGCTCCAACGCGACCACCGCGCCGGTGTAGCCCTTCTGCGTCATCAGGTCGTACGCGGCCTTCTGCACGGCCGGGTTGATCGTCAGCCGCACGTTCCCGCCGCGTGGGTCGCGGCCGGTGACCATGTCCGAAAGGCGCCGCACGAACAGCCGCGGGTCGGAACCGTTGAGGACATCGTCCTCGGACCGCTCCAGACCGCCGGCGCCGTAGTTGATCGAGTAGTAGCCGGTGACCGGCGCGTACATCGGACCATCGGCGTAGGTCCGGATGAACTTGTACTTGTCGTTCGACGGGTCGACCTTCGCGAGCGCGGCGCCGTCGGGCGTCACGATCAGCCCGCGCTGGCGGGAGTACTCGTCGTAGAGCACGCGCACATTGCGCGAGTCGGTGCGGTAGTCGTCGGCCTTGACCACCTGGATGTAGGTGGCGTTGGCCATCAAGAGCACCACCATGACGAGCATGGCGACACCCACCTTGCGGAGCGGGGTGTTCACGCGGGGCTCCCCTCACCGGTCGCGGGCGGCCGCTGGACCATCACCGTGTGCGCTTCGGCGAGCGGCGCTTGCGGCTGCTGCGGCTTCGGCCGCACGGCGGGTTTGCGGGCGGCGTCGGAGATTCGGAGCAGGAGGGCCACCAGGATGTAGTTCGCGAGCAGTGAGGAACCACCGCGGGAGAGGAACGGGGCGGTGATGCCGGTGTTCGGGATCAGGTTCGTGACGCCGCCGACGACGACGAAGATCTGCATGACCAGTGCGAACGACAGACCGCCGCCGAGGAGTTTGCCGAAGGTGTCGCGCACGGCGAGTGCGCTGCGCATCCCGCGCATCGCCAGGATCAGGTACAGCATCAGCATCGCGGTGAGGCCGATCAGGCCGAGTTCCTCGCCGATCGCGGTGGTGATGAAGTCCGTCTTGGCCTCGGGGACCATGTCCGGCCGTCCGGCGCCGAGGCCGGTCCCGCCGACGCCGCCCGTGCCGAGCCCGAACAACCCCTGCGCGACCTGGTAGCCGCCGCCGGGGTCGTCGTAGGTGGCCAGCGGGTCGATCCAGTTCCGGACGCGCTGCTGGACGTGTGTGAACAGGTTGTAGGCGATGATCGCGCCGGCGGCGAAGAAACCGACCCCCAGCACGACCCAGATGACCCGCTCGGTGGCGACGTACAGCATCACCAGCGTGACGCCGAAGAACAGCAGCGACGTACCGAGGTCCTTCTCGAACACCAGCACGCCGAGGCAGGCGGCCGCCGCGATGAGGATCGGGCCGAGGTCACGGGCACGCGGCAGCTCGACACCGACGATCCGCTTGCCCGCGACCATGAACAGGTCGCGTTTCGTCACCAGGAACGAGGCGAAGAAGATCATCAGCAGGATCTTCGCGAACTCGCCGGGCTGGATCGAGAAGAACGGCAGCTTGATCCAGACCTTCGCGCCGTTGACCTCGGACAGGCTCGACGGCAGCACCGCGGGCAGCGCGAGCGCCACGATGCCGATCAGACCACAGGTGTAGCCGTAGCGGGTCAGCGTGCGGTGATCGCTGATCACGACCAGCACCACCACGAACAACACCAGCGAGATCGCCGTGAACAACACCTGCTTGGTGACGTCCGGCGTGTACTCCTTACCCTGCTGGATCGCGCGTTCCGCGAGCGCCAGGTCGATCCGGTGGATCATCACCAGGCCGAGCCCGTTCAGCAGCGCGACACACGGCAGGATCACCGGATCCGCGTACGGCGCCCAGCGGCGGACCGCCAGATGCGCCGCCGTCAGCACCCCGAGGTACGACAGGCCGAGCCAGATGATCGAGCTGGTGAGCTCCTGCTCCTGGTTCGCCTCCACCAGCACGAGCGCGACGGTGACGATGAACGTCGCGAACGCCAGAAGGACGAGTTCGGTCCCGCGCCGCTTGGGCAGCTCGCGCGGAGGGTTCGTGGCGAACTGGGCCGAAGCCGGATCGGCGAGCGGCGTGCTCATCAGTTACCGCCCCCTGGTGCTGCCGTGGTCGGCGTCGAGCAGTCCCTCCCCGCTGGCTGGTTCGCCGAACTCGGCGAGGCGGGGGTAGAAGGGGCTGCCGCCGACGACGACACCGGAGGCGACGACGCGGTGGGCGGCGTGGAAGTCGAGCTGGTGGCCTGCTTGCAGTCGGCCAGCTGCTTGTGCGGACGCAGGAAGTCGTCGATGTACTTGCGGGCGTCGTCGAGGTTGTCCTTCTTGACGCCGTTCTTCACCGCGATCCGCGCGTCCTCCTGCAGTGCCGGCACCAGCAGCTTGTCGGTGCACAGGCCGCCCGGCGGGCACGAGCCCTGCTCGTAGGCGTGCAGGTCGATGCCGAGGATGCTGCCAGGGACGCCGCGGTAGATCACGACCTCCTCGCCCGCACCCTCGCCGACGTAGTACTGGCTCAGCACGAAGTACCGCGTGGCGATCGCCGCCGCGGCCAGCACGATCAGGACGACCACTGCTCCCGCCAGCCAGCGAAATCGCCTCCGGCGCTTGACCTTCGGGTCCTCCTGCTGGGGCTGGACCTCCGGCCGCGGCTGCGGCGCGGGCTGGGTCAGCGCGCGGGCGCGGGCGGCGGGGGAGTCGCCCTGATGGAATTCGTCACTGCCGTCACCGGCGGCGCCGCCCACGATGGGCGCGTCCTCACCGAAGTCGACGTCGACGACGTCGGCGATGATCACCGTGACGTTGTCCGTGCCGCCGCCCTTGAGCGCCAGCTCGATCATCCGGTCCGCGCAGGCCTGCGGATCCGGGATCTGGATCGCCTCGGCCAGCGTCTCGTCGCTGACCATGCCGGACAGACCGTCCGAACAGATCAGGTAACGGTCACCGGCGCGGGCCTCGCGCACGGTCAGGCTCGGCTCGACCTCATGGCCGGTGAGCGCCTTCAGCAGCAGCGACCGCTGCGGGTGCACCGCGGCCTCTTCCGGCGTGATCCGGCCCTGTTCGAGAAGTTCGTTGACGAAGCTGTCGTCCCGCGTGATCTGCGAGAACTGCCCGCCGCGCATCAGATACGCGCGCGAGTCGCCGACGTGCACGACACCCATCCGGGAACCGGCGAACAACATGGCGGTGAGCGTGGTGCCCATCCCGTCGAGGTCCGGGTCCTGCTGGACGAGTTCGGCGATCGCGGCATTGCCGTTCTGCATGGCGTCGCGAAGCTGAGCGAGAAGGTCGTCGCTCGGATCGTCGTCGTCGAGTGGGGCGAGGGAGGCGATGACGACCTTGCTGGCCACCTCACCCGCGGCGTGGCCGCCCATGCCGTCGGCGAGGGCGAGCAGGCGGGGACCGGCGTACACGGAGTCCTGGTTGCTGGAACGCACCAGGCCCCGGTCGCTGCGAGCCGCGTAGCGAAGGACGAGAGTCATGGGCGAAGCTCGATCACCGTTTTGCCGATCCGGATGGGGACTCCGAGCGGGACCCGGAGGGGTGCCGTGACCTTAGCCCGGTCGAGGTACGTCCCGTTCGTCGAGCCCAGATCTTCCACGTACCAATCCTCCCCGCGCAGTGCGATCCGGGCGTGCCGGGTCGACGCGTAGTCGTCGTCCAGCACCAGGGTCGAGTCGTCGGCGCGGCCGATCAGGATCGGCCTGCCGTCCAAGGCGATCCTGGTACCTGCCAGCGCACCATGGGTCACGAGCAGCTGCTGCGGCGACTTCCCGCCGCGCGGCTTCTTGTTTTCCTTCTTCTTGCGACCGAACGTCGGGACGGCGACTCGCAGCCCGGAGGCCGCGTACAGATCCGAACGGACGACACGCAACGCGGCGAACACGAAGAGCCAGAGCAGCACGAGAAAGCCCACCCTGGTGAGTTGAACGACCAGCTCTGGCACTTGTTGTGTCCGCTCCCGTTTCTCCTGTACGCCGCGGAGAGCCCGTGCCGTCCGGGATGGTCGGCTCCGGACAGCGCTGCTCTCCGCGTACGACCCGAGGTGCCGATCCACCACAGGTCCCGCACCGCAATTCTGCGATACCCCCTCCGGACGCCGCCGGTCAGCCCTGCGTACGGAACACGAGAGACGAGTGGCCCACGCGGATCACGTCGCCGTCGGCCAGCTGCCAGGTCTGCACCGGGGTGCCGTTGACGGTCGTGCCGTTGGTCGAACCGATGTCCGCGAGCGTCGCGCTCTGGCCGTCCCAGGTGATCTCCAGGTGACGACGCGAGACACCGGTGTCCGGGAGCCGGAAATCGGCGTCCTGCCCACGGCCCACGACGTTCCCGCCCTGCTTCAGCGAGTACGAGCGGTTCGATCCGTCGTCCAGCTGGAGGCTCGCCGCGAGCTGACGGCCGGCCGCGGGCTGGCCACCGTAGCCGCCACCCTGCGCGTACGGATCCGCCGCGGGCTGACCGTACTGCTGCTGGGCACCGCCGTACTGGTCGTACCCGGGCTGCTGCTGGCCGCCGTACTGGTCGTAGCCGGGCTGCTGCGCGGCACCGCCGCCGTAGCCCTGGTCGTACCCGGGCTGCTGCTGGCCGCCGTACTGGTCATAACCCGGCTGCTGCGCGGCACCGCCGCCGTAGCCCTGGTCGTAACCCGGCTGCTGCTGGCCGCCGTACTGGTCGTATCCGGGCTGCTGCGCGGCACCGCCGCCGTAGCCCTGGTCGTAGCCGGGCTGCTGCTGGCCGCCGTACTGGTCGTACCCGGGCTGCTGGGCGCCGCCGTAGCCCTGGTCGTAGCCGCCCTGCTGCTGGCCCTGGCCGCCATAACCCTGGTCGTACCCGGGCTGCTGCTGGCCAGCCTGCTGTCCGTAGCCGTACTGGCCCTGCTGGCCGTACGGGTCACCCTGGTCGTATTGGCCGTAGCCGGGGGGCTGGCTCATTGCTGGGTCTCCTGCGTTGCTGGGTCGTGCCGACCGTGACGAACCTTCGGCGCCGTGGGGCTTGACGTCGGGATCGACGGACGAACGGGTCTTGAACTGTCCAGTATGCAGCGCCTCGTTGCGCTCGAGCGAAACTACGACGTCACCATAGGTGTCCCAACCGTGCTCGGCGAGGTGTTCCTTGACCGCCTCCGCCAACACCGAAGTGACCCGACGCTCGTCTCCGGCCATACGTTCGTGATCAGCCTGCCCCAAGGACACGATGTAGTGATTGGGGGCGAGCTGTCGACCTCCGGCCAGCTCACGAACGTTCTCCTCGCTCTCGCGCTCAAGCGCCACCGCCACTTCCTGCGTGACGACATTGCCACCGAACATGCGCGCGAAGGTATTGCCCACGAGGTTCTCGAGCCGCCTATCAAAGCGCTCAACGCGGCCCACCGGGCAACCTCCTCACACGTGTGCTTCCCCGTCGATCCTATCCGGGTACGGCCAGTCGGACACGGCCCCCGGTGAAACCCGTGAAATCAGCCTGCTACGCTTTGCGAGCTGTCAGAGAACGAAGCACTCGGGCGAGTGGCGGAATGGCAGACGCGCACGGTTCAGGTCCGTGTGTCCGAAAGGACGTGAGGGTTCAACTCCCTCCTCGCCCACTCTTGTTCAGAGGCCCCTTCGCTACGCGACGGGGCCTCTTTCGCGTGGTCGTCGCTCGTCAGCTCCCGGGGGGCCGAGCCCCCCGGACCCCCACGGTGCGTGCGGCGGCGGTTGGTCTTCTGGTTGGTCTTTGGGGCGGCCTCGGGCCTGGCGGCCCTGGCCTGGTGATGGAAAAGACCTCGGTGGCCGAGGTCGGTTTCGGCTCTTGCAGTGCTTGTCTGTACACGTTTGTGCTGGTAGTTGCGTGTGCGCAGCCGGTATATTTTCTGGTATGTTTTCATATCCGATGGTCGAGGACGTGCTGCACGACCTTGGTGACAAGGTCGTCGGCGCTCTGGTCGACGCTACGAGTGCCACGAGGGCGGACTTGGCCGACTATCGCGATGCCTTCCCTGGCTGGGTCGCGGACAGCAGCGAACGCGGGCTTTCGAACTGGATCCATGATCGTCTGTGGGCGCACTTGCGCCGAGAGCTCACCGACGTCGATTCGGTCGAGCTGCTGGATCAAGGAGTCACTCGCGAAGTCACGGTCGGTCTCCGGTACCGCGCTCGTGTGAAGCGGCACACGGGCCGAGACCGTGTCAGGTCGTACGCCACGAAATCGGCACTGGCCTTCTGGGCACAATCCGAGGCTCTGGAAGGATTGGAAGAGGTTCGCCTTGGCTTCGGTTACCGCTGGGATCCCGAAGAGCGCGTGATCGGCAGCACAATCGTGTCCTTGCGCGATGGGTTGGACAAAGATGCGATCTGGGCTGTCGAGGTGGATGCTGGGGCATCCGGAGCTGCCGGTACGTCGATCACCTGGACTCCCGTCGATCCGTCGCTGCCGCAGATCGACTTGTACGAGGCCCTGGCCCGAGACGAGGAGGACGAAGCGACGTGAGTGGAATCGGCGATGTGCTCGAAACACTTCGCCGCGCCCAAGGACTGACGCAAGCGGATCTCTGTGCCGAGGCCGAGGTCACGCAGGCAGCGTTGTCCCGGTACGAGAACGACCAACGGATGCCTGATGACGACGTGCTGGACAGGCTCGCGCGGTCATTGGGTGTATCGAAACGCTTTCTGACCCGGGACCATGCCGTCCGGGGGGCCCTCGCCGTGGACGCGCACATGAGGCGTCAGCGAACCACCAAGGCTTCCGCGTGGCGGAAGCTCGAAGCGCGCTTGAATGCATACCGGCTGCATGTCTCGGTGTTGTTCGAAGATGTGTCGATGAGGGCGGAGCAGTCCGTACCCACGTTCGATCCCATCGACACGACTCCGGCGCAAGCGGCTCTGATGGTGCGCGCCCAATGGAGGCTGCCCGTCGGGCCGGTCCGGCATCTGGTCCGGTGGCTCGAGGCCGCCGGCTGCGTGATTCTGGAAGAAGACTTCGGCACTTCCCGTATCGATGGGCTTTCCCAGTGGATCGGCGATCACCCCGTGCTGCTGGTCAACTCGGCGGCTCCGGTCGATCGCAAACGACTGACCTTGGCTCACGAACTCGGTCATCTCGTGCTCCACAACGGGATCGCGACCGAAGATCCCGAACGAGAAGCCAATGAGTTCGCGGCTGAGTTCTTGATGCCCTCGCACGTGATCAAGCCTGATCTTCGTCCCGTGACTCTCGGGCACTTACGTGACCTGAAGCGCGTCTGGGGAGTTTCGATGCAAGCGCTGTTCGAGCGCGCTCACTCCCTCAAGCAGGTTTCGGCAACAGACCGAACCAGCTTCTACAAGTCGATGAACGCTCGCGGATGGAAGACAACGGAACCAGACGGTGATCTCTTGGCGCCCGAGCTTCCGCAACTGATCACGGCGATCGGCGATACGTTGCGAGCCAAGGGCCTCTCCGATGAGGAGATCGCCGAGCTCGCCGGTTTCTCGGAAGACTCCGCGGACAACCCGTTCGCGCGACCAGCGCGACGATTGCAGGCTGTGTGAGTCCGATCAGTGCGATGTGGGCCCCGGGGGACTGAGTCCATCAGGGCCCACATCCGGAAATGTGGGTCAGTTCACGCCGATCAGGTCGACGACGAAGATCAGGGTCTCGTTCGGCTTGATGACGCCGCCGGCGCCGCGTTCCCCGTAGGCGAGGTGCGGCGGGATCGTCAGCTTGCGACGGCCGCCCACCTTCATACCGGCGACACCCTGATCCCAGCCGGGGATGACCTGACCGGCGCCGAGGCCGAAGCGGAGCGGCTCGCCGCGATCCCACGAGGCGTCGAACTGGTCGCCGGTCGAGTGCGAGACACCGACGTAGTGCACCGAAACGGTGTCGCCGGCCTTCGCCTCCTGGCCCTCGCCGACGGTGATGTCGGACTTCTCCAGGTCGGACGGCGCGGGGCCCTCCGGGCGGTCGATCTGGGGCTTCTCCAAAGACATGCTCAGGAAGATACATCCGCTGGTCCGGGGTCCGCAGGTCGAGTGTTCCGCCGAACGGTGGCAAGAACGCGAAAAGTCTTCACAAATTCGGATACCCGTGGGTAGTGTGCGCCTCGTCACTCTCCGACGACGGAGGTCTTTCATGCGACGAGGCATACGGGTCTTGACGACGCTGGCGGGACTGACGCTGGTGGCGGGCACCGTTCCGGCAGTGCAGGCGAACGCGGCGGAGGAACCACAGAACTCCGTGGTCGCGGCGGCGCTCGACGACTACTGCGGCGGCCAGTGCGCCGACATCCTGCCGCCCGGCACCAAGGGGAACGCGACGCTCGCCGAGATCCTGGCGCACAAGGCGTTCGGCACCCGCCCCGCGCATTCGGCCGATCAGCTCGGCAAATACGCCTCGCTCGCCGACGGCTACCGGACGTTGACCACGGACAAGATCAACCAGTTCTTCAACGACGCCTCCTTCGGCGTCCAGTCCGGTCAGGTCGAGAGCACGATCAAACCGCGTTCGGACGTGACGATCACCCGAGACAAGGCGACCGGCGTTCCCCGCGTCGTCGGCACCACGCGGCCGGGCACGATGTACGGCGCCGGGTACGCCGCCGCGCAGGACCGGCTGTGGCTGATGGACATCATGCGCCGCGTCGGCCGCGGCCAGCTGACCTCGTTCGCCGGTGGTGCCCAGGGCAACCGGGAACTCGAGCAGAGTTTCTTCTCGTCGGCGCCGTACACCGAACAGGAACTGCAGAAGCAGATCGACAACGCCGCGGCCAGTGGCCCGCGTGGCGCGCAGGGCAAGGCCGACGCCGAGGCCTACGTCCAAGGCGTCAACAAGTACATCGCCGACGCGCACGGCGGCCGCTACTTCCCCGGCGAGTACGTGCTCACCGGGCACGTCGACGCGATCACGAACGCCGGGACCATCGAACCGTTCAAGCTCACCGACCTCGTCGTCCTGGCCGCCGTCGTCGGGGCGCAGTTCGGCGCGGGCGGTGGCGGCGAGGTGCAGAACGCCATCGCGAAAATGGCGATGCAGGAGAAGTACGGTCTCGAGCAGGGCGACAAGGTCTGGAAGAGCCTCCGGTCCGAGGACGACCCCGAGACCGTGAAGACCCTCCACAATGGACAGACTTTCGACTACGGCAAGGCGCCGTCGAATCCGCAGGGCGCCGCGATGCCGGACAAGGGTTCGGTCACCGGGCAGCAGCTGGTCTTCGACCCGACCGGTTCCGCCGGGACGGCGACGCCCGCCAAGGTGGACGTTCCCGCGCCCGAGGACCAGAAGGCCGTCCGCGGCATCTTCGACGACGGCGTCCTGCCCGGCAACCTGCTGTCGGAGAAGCACGGCATGTCCAACGCGCTGGTGGTCTCCGGTGCCAAGACCGCGAGCGGTCACCCGGTCGCGGTCTTCGGCCCGCAGGCCGGCTACTTCGCGCCGCAATTGCTGATGCTGCAAGAACTCCAGGGCCCGGGCATCAGCGCCCGCGGTGCCTCGTTCGCGGGCATCAGCATGTACGTGCTGCTCGGCCGCGGCAAGGACTACTCGTGGAGCGCGACCTCGGCGTCACAGGACATCACCGACACCTACGCCGTCGAACTGTGCGAGCAGAACGGGTCCGCGCCGACGAAGAACTCGAACTTCTACCGGTTCCGCGGCCAGTGCCTGCCGTTCGAGATCGTCGAACGCAAGAACGCCTGGAAGCCCACCGTCGCCGACGGGACGGCGGAGGGTTCGTACACGCTGCGCAGCTTCCGCACCAAGTACGGGCCGGTGACGAGCCGGGCGCTGGTCGGCGGCAAACCGGTCGCGTACGCGTCGTTGCGGTCGACCTTCCAGCACGAGATCGACACGATCATCGGCTTCCAGAAGTTCAACGATCCGGACGCGATCAAGTCCGCGCAGGACTTCCAGGCCGCGGCGGCCGACGTGAACCAGACCTACAACTGGTTCTACGCCGACTCACGCGACGTCGCCTACTTCAACTCCGGCTCGAACCCGGTCCGCAATCCGAACGTCGACCCGGCCATGCCGGTGCGGGGCGACGCCGGATTCGACTGGCAGGGCTGGAATCCCGACGGAAACCTCGCGAACTACACGCCGTCGTCGCAACATCCGCAGTCGATCAACCAGGACTACTACATCAGCTGGAACAACGCGCAGACCAACGGTTACGCGGCCAGCGGCGCGGACAAGAGTTCCGTGCACCGCGGTGACCTGATCGACGCGCGGGTCAAGAAGATGATCTCCAGCGGCACCAGGGTGACACGCGTGAACCTCACGCAGGCCATGGAGGAGGCGGCGCTGGCCGACCTCCGCGCGGAGAAGGTGCTGCCGGAACTGTTCAAGGTGATCGACAAGGCGCCGGTGACCGGTCCGGCCGCGGACGCGGTGGCGAAGCTGAAGACCTGGCTCGCGGCGGGCGGCCTGCGTTCGGAGACCGCGCCCGGCAGCAAGGCGTACGCGAACGCCGACGCGATCCGCATCATGGACGCCTGGTGGCCGCTGCTGGTCAACGCCCAGTTCAAACCCGGTATGGGTGACGCCGCCTACGCCGCGATGGTCGGTGTGCTGAAGATCAACGAGTCGCCTTCGGGCTGGCAGAACGAGGTCCCCGGCAAGCACGTGGGCCAGGGACACGCGGGGTCGTCGTACCAGGCGGGCTGGTGGGGCTATGTGCACAAGGACATCCGTTCGGTCCTCGGGCAGAACGTGGCAGGCCCGCTGGCCGTGAAGTACTGCGGTGGCGGCGACGTGAACACCTGCCGTCAGGTGCTGCTCGACTCGCTGACGCAGGCGGCCGCGCAGCCTGCCAACACCGTCTATCCCGGCGACGGCGACTGCGCCGCGGGCGACCAGTGGTGTGCCGACACGATCATCCACCGCGCGCTCGGCGGCATCACGCAGGACAAGATGAGCACCCAGAACCGGCCGACGTTCCAGCAGGTCGTGGAGTTCCCGGCGAAACGCGGCGACAACATCGCCAACCTCGCCACCGGCCGCTCGGTGAGCGCGACCAGCCACGAAACGGGCTGGTACAACTCGCCGCCGTCCAACGCCATCGACGTCGACCCCTCGACGCGCTGGGCGAGCGACTGGAGCGACAACCAGTCGATCACCGTCGACCTCGGTTCGGTGCGGCGAGTTTCCCGGGTCGTCCTGCACTGGGAATCCGCGTACGGCAAGGCGTACCAGGTGCAGGTCTCGGCCGACGGGACGAACTGGCGCGACGTGGCGTCCATAGTGGACGGAAACGGCGGGCAGGACAACGTCGCCTTCGAAGCCGTGGACGCCCGGCATGTCCGGATGGCCGGCGTCCAGCGCGGCACGAAGTACGGCTATTCCCTCTACGAATTCGAGGTGTACGCCCACTAAGGCCGCGCGGCCTGCAGCCCGCCTTGATGGATCACTTCGAGGCGGGCCAGGTCGTCGGACGTGAGTCGCAGCGCTCCGGAGGCGACGTTGTCGGCGAGATGGCCGAGGTCGCCCGTACCCGGGATGACCAGCACATGCGGTCCCCGCCCCAGCGCCCACGCCAGCCGGATCTGCGCCGGCGTCGCCTGGTGCGCGCGGGCGATCGCGAGCACTTCGTCCTGCTCGGCGCCGCTGGGACCGGCCTCGCGTCCGGCTCCGGCGATGGCGAAGAACGGGACGAACGCCACTCCCTGCTCACCACAGACACGCACGAGCCGATCCTGTTCGGGACGGTGGCCGAGGCCGTAGGAGTTCTGCACGCACACCACCGGCGCGATCGCCTGTGCCTTGGCGAGCTGCTCGGCATCGACGTTGGAAACGCCGAGGTGACGGATCAGACCGGCGTCGCGCAGTTCGGCCAGCGCGCCGAAGTGGTCGGCGATCGCGCTCTGCCCGGACAGCCGCAGGTTCACCAGGTCGAGGTGATCGCGGCCGAGCTGGCGCAGATTCTCCTCGACCTCGCCCCGCAGCTGCTCGGGAGTGGCCTCGGGCAGCCACTCACCGGACGGATCCCGGCGCGGCCCGACCTTCGTGGCGATCACCAGATCGTCCGCGTACGGCGACAGCGCCGAGTTGATCAGCTCGTTGGCCGACCGTCGTGAGGAGAAGTAGAACGCCGCGGTGTCGACGTGGTTGACGCCCAGCTCCACCGCGCGGCGCAGTACCTTGATCGCCTGGTCGCGGTCGCCCGGCGTGGCGTCGGGCGCGAACGCCTGGCCTCGCTGGGGCAAGCGCATCGCGCCGAACCCGATCCGGTTGACTGTCAGCCCCCCGAGGGTCCAGGTTCCCGCATCCGCCGCGTCGATCGTCCCAGAAGTCATGGGCCGAGTTTGTCACGTGGTGATCATCGCGGGACGGTTTACGGTGAAAGGGTGGACACGAACGACTGGTCACCCCGCACCCTCGCCGTCGCCGCCGGACGTCCGGAGGGCCCTGGCGAACCGCTGAACGTGCCGATCGTCGCGGCGAGCACCTTCGACGCCGGCGCCGATCGCGCGTATTCGAGGGAAGACGGCACGCCGACCTGGGAGGCACTCGAAGCCGCGATCGGCGCGCTCGAAGGCGGGCACGCCACCGCGTTCGCCTCGGGGATCGCGACGCTCAGCGCCGTCGTCGACCCCCTGCCGGTCGGCGCGAAGGTCTGCGTCCCGACGTTCTCCTACGCGGGGTCTCGTGGCCTGCTCGCCCACGCGCAGCGCACCGGCCGCCTGGTGGTGACCGAGATCGCGCCGGACGACACGGCCGCCTGGGTCGCGGCCGCGGACGCCGACCTGCTCTGGCTCGAATCGCCGACCAACCCGACGCTCGACGTCATCGACATCGAGACGATCGCCGCCGCCGCGACCGGCCTGGTCGCCGTCGACAACACGTTCGCCACCCCGCTCGGACAGCGGCCGCTGGACCTCGGCGCCGACATCGTCGTGCACAGCGCGACGAAACTCATCGGCGGCCACAGCGACCTGCTGCTCGGCCTGACCATCGCGGCCGACGAAGGCGTCGCGAAGGACTTGCGCGACGCGCGCACCAGGTTGGGTGCGACGCCGGGCGCGCTCGAAGCTTGGCTGGCCCTGCGCGGGCTGCGGACCCTGCCGGTCCGCCTCGCCGAGCAGACCCGCACGGCCGCACTGCTGGCGGCACGGCTGGTCGACCACCCCGCGATCACCCGGGTGCGTTATCCCGGCACCGGCACGATGATCGCGTTCGAACTCCCCGACGCGGAGACCGCGGACAAGGTCATCGGGTCGCTGCGGCTGATCCGCGCGGCCACCAGCCTCGGCGGGGTGGAGAGCCTGGTCGAGCGCCGCGCCTGGCTGGCAGGCGACGCCCACGTGCCCGCCGGGCTCGTCCGGTTCAGCGTCGGGCTCGAAGACCCGGAAGATCTCTGGACGGATCTGGCCTCGGCACTGGGCCAGGGCACTGCTTAGCAAAGGTGGCGTGGTCGGTACAGCTGGTCGTGAGTGGCGATTCGGGTTCTAACCCGAATCGCCACTCACGACCCCCTCGCGCCTGCCCGCCACCAGCCTCACCCACGAACACGCCACGTTGCCTCACCCTTCACTAACCTGAGCGCGTGGAGGAGACGAAACCGCCAAGGCGGCTCGGTCAATTGCTGTGGGGCCTGTTCTGGCTCCTGGTGCTCGGCTTCCTCGCGATCGTCGCGGCGGGGTTACTGGCCGACTTCGCGGCGTCGCCCTGCCCGAGTGACGGGATCTGGGCGTGTGACGCCGAAAACCGGACCTTCGCCACCTTCCTGCCCGCGATCGGGTTCGGCGTCGGACTCCTGATCGCGGTGGTGGGTGGCGGCCGGGCCGTGCGGAACCGGACGTCGCCGAAGCCCTGGCTGTTCTTCGCGGGACTCCTCGGTGCGGTCTCCCTCGCCGTGGCCCTGTTCCTGGTGTTCTGATCGTGACCTTCGGGTTGCCGGGCACCGGCATTCATTCCGGAATGGACAGTTCTTCACGGACGGCTGGTCCGAACGCGTGAACGCATCGGTGGCAAGTCACTGTACGAGGTGGGATTTCGCAGAAGAACCGGCATTTTCGCGACGTGGGACGGACGGCGAAAAAATACTTCCGCAACGCAACCGATTCGGCCCTACGGGTGTTAACATTCCTTCGTCGCGGCGAGGCTTTCCCTTTGCCGAGCGGCTTTCGGGCCCTTGTATCGAGCAGGGACATTCCCGCGTTACCGGTTTTCCCAGTGGCTCTTGTCACCGCCTATCCACTACGGCTCACCTGCACTTTTCCGGCAGGATCACGCTGTCACCCGAACGTGGGATTCCGCTCGGGTGGTCGCAGGGTGGGGGTCACCGTGCGTTGCGATGTTCCACTGGGAGATCACTTTGAAGAAGACGTTGGGCCGCCTCGCGGGCGCGGTGCTGGCCGGCGCCGTCATCTCGCTGGCCGTGACGCCGGTCGCGATGGCGCAGACCGAAACGACGACCACGCCTCCCGCGCCGACGAGCGACGCGCCCACCACGGCGCCCTCGCCTTCGTGGTCCGGCGGCCAGGTCAGCTCGGGCCCCGAGTGGTCGGGCGGCAAGGTCACGACGGTTCCGCCGACGTCCGAGAGCAGCAGCACTCCGACCTCGACCAGCGGCAAGCCGACCTCGTCCTCGCCGGCCTCCACCTCGGAGAAGCCGACCACCACCACCCCGCCGAAGCCGGTGCTGAACGTCGGCGCCGGTTACGTCGAGGGTGACGGCGTCGGCGCGCTGGCCATCCTCTGCGGCTCGGAGCCCACCGGCGTCACCGCGCCGGACTTCACCATCACCGACTCGTTCCAGGACGGCGGCGACGCCTACCTGTGGATCTACATCATCGAGGCCAAGCCCGGTTTCAAGGGCAACTCGAGCACCTTCACCTGGACATGCGACGGCAAGCCGGGCAAGGGCGACATCGAGTTCGAGGAGACGATCGGCGGCGGCGCGAACGCGCCGGGCACCGACAAGCCGAAGAAGCAGGTCAAGCTGAAGCCGAAGGGCGGCATCGAGACCGGTTTCGGCGCCACCGCGGCCTGATCCGATGAAGATCCTGACCCAGGGCGGCCGCTTGGTCGCGGCCGCCCTTGTCCTCTCTCTCGCGCTGACCGGCTGCGGCACGGACGAACCCGCCCCGCCCGCCGCACAGGCGGCGGCGGAATCGACACCGCCGGTCGTCAAACCGTTCAACGGGACTCGCCCGACGAACGTGCGGATCCCCAAGATCGGCGCGGAATCGAGCCTGGTCACGGTCGCGATCGGCAAGGACGGCAAGATGTCCGTCCCGTCGGCGAAGACACCGATGCAGGCCGCTTGGTATCGGCTTTCCCCGGTGCCCGGCGACGTCGGCCCGTCGATCCTGCTCGGCCACGTCGACGGCAACAAGCAGCCGGGCATCTTCTACAAGCTCAAGGACGTCAACCCGGGTGACGAGGTGCTCGTCGACCGCAGCGACGGCAAGAGCCTGAAGTTCGTGGTCGAGAAGAAGGACCAGGTCCCCAAGGGCCAGTTCCCCGAGGAAGCGGTCTACGGCAACACGGACAAGCCGCAGCTGCGGCTGATCACCTGTGGCGGTGTCTTCGACAAGGAAGAGCACAGCTACAAGGACAACGTGATCGTCTACGCGAATCTCGTCGCCTGACAAGCGCAATGAAAGGACCTTTCCTTGCAAATTTGGCAAGGAAAGGTCCTTTCATTGCATCGGGGGGACGTGCTCAGCCCACCCCGGCGCCCGGGAACGGGAACCCGGCGGGAGCGGCCGCTTCGGTGTCGACCCACTTCCGCATCCCCGCGTCGCAGGCCGCGTAACCCCAGTTGATCAGCCGCTCCTGCAGCACTTCCGGCAGCTTCGTCAGGCGCGTCGGCGTCTCCGCCAGCTTGTGCGTGAGATCCACCGGCGTCCTCAGCGAATCCTTGAGCTCGAAGTTCTCGAGGTCGACGTAGGACCCCCAGTAGGCGCCGGCGAAATCCTTCTCCACATACGACTTGAGCAGCGCGCCGCGCCGCAGTTCGCGCACCTGGTTGTCGATCACGTCGAGGACGCGCAGCAGCTGCCTGACCCAGTCGCGGTTGACCTTCCGCGTGACCTTCATCCGCTTGCCCGCGTCGCTGACCAGCACTGTCGCGTGCCCTTCGACCGGGTCCAGGCCGAGGTTGTCGTAGACGCCGGCGTCACTCAGCACGATCTTGCGCTTCCGGTCGTCCGAATGCGGGTCTTGGATCACGACGGGCGAAAGCATCGGCGGGAACGCCGAAGAAGCGGCCACCGCGGTCGCGAGCGGGATGTTCCCGTGCGGCCCGTTCTGCCGGAAGAACCACCACTGCGCACCGTCCTGGAGGTTCGTCGCGGTGAAGACGAACTGCGGACCGTCGGGGTCGATGTCCTTGAGACAGCAGTCGCCGAACAGGTGTTTCGCGTACACCCGCGCGAGTTCCTCACCGGCGCTCCGCCAGGGGATCGCCATGGCCAGCAAGGTGACCGGGATGTCGAGCCGGGTGCGCGCGAGGTTCCGCACCGGCGCGACGACCTCGTCGTAGAAGTTGTTCGCGGCGCCGTTCTCGAACTTCAGATCCGACCACGCGTGCGCGAGCACGCCCGCGGCGATCGAGCCGCCCGAGACACTCGAGAACGTCGAGATCTTCGACAGCCAGCCGAGTTCGTTGAGCCGCCACAGGGCGCCGGTGTGGAACAACATCGCGCGGTAGCCGCCGCCGGACAGCGCGAGACCGACACCCTGGCGGGCTGTTGAAGGCTCGTTGACATCCCCCACCTGAGCGAGTGTAGAGGCGGTCAGGCAAGCAGTGGCCGCAAGAGGCGACGTTGCTCTTCGGGGACGTACTCGGCGTAGTTGTCGTACAGCGCCTGCTTCGCCAGCCTTGACGCGCGCTTCCCGTCCGAGTCCCTGATCGCTCCCAGCACTTCCTCGTGATGTGCCAGCCAGTTGCGCATCAACGCCGTCCGGTCGTCGGCGTGCTCCAGTTTGTCTTCGATGAGCTCCAGCACGACGCCGCGGACGACCTCACCGCTGATCACCAGCAGCGGATTCCCGGTCGCGCGGGCGATGGCCTCGTGGAACGCGACGTCCGCGTGGGAGAACTCCGCGAAACCCTCCGTGACGCCCGCGCGCATCGCCTCCAGTGCCGCGTCCAGTTCGGCGAGATGGTCTTCGGTCCTGAGCTGCGCGGCGAGCAGATGTGCGGAACCGTCGAGGACCATGCGGAACTGCAACAGCTCGGAAAGGCCGATGTGGTCGGCGCGCGCGAGCCGGTGCATCGACCGGTGCAACGCGGCGGGGGAGGCGGCCAGGACCTCGGGCCCGCGCGGGTCGCCCGGGCGTGAGCGGATCATCTCCGCCGCCTGCAGCACACGCAGCGCCTCCCGCACGGTCGAGCGGCCGACGTCGAACTGCACCATCAGCTCGCGTTCGCTCGGCAACCGGTCGCCGGGTTTGATCCGGCCGCTGAACACGGCTTCCTCGATCTGTTCGACGACACGCTGGTACGCGCGGACAGGGGCGACCGGCTCGAATTCCATCTTGACCCTGCCGTCTCGTCTGGTTTACTGGTCAGACCAGTCTACCGGCTAGGGGGCAGGATGAAAGCCCGGATTCACGCGGCAGTGTGGGCGTTGCTGCTGGTGGCGTCCGGCTGCTCCGCCGGTTCGAGTGCCACGATCGCCAAGGATCCCGGGACGCTCGCCATCGGGTACACCGCCGAACCCGCGAACTTCGACTTCACCCGCACCGACGGCGCCGCCATCCCGCAGGCCTTGCTCTACAACGTCTACGAGGGCCTGGTGAAACTCGACGCGGACGCGAAGATCGTGCCGCTGCTGGCCGAATCGTGGACGGTCTCGGAAGACCGCAAGACCTACGACTTCAAGCTCCGGAAGAACGCGAAGTTCAGCAACGGCGCGCCGTTCACCGCCGAGGACGTCAAGTTCTCGCTGATGCGCGTGAAGACCGACTGGACGGTGTCGATCAAGTCCACAATGGACGTCGTCGACCGGGTCGACGTCGTCGCGCCCGACCACGCGCGGGTCGTGCTCACGAAACCCAGCAACGGCTGGCTGTTCAGCCTCACCAGCAGGCTCGGCGCGATGTTCAGCCCCGCCGGCGTCGCGGATCTGGCGAACAAACCGGTCGGCACCGGGCCGTACACGGTGTCCTCGCGCAGGCGCGGCGATTCCATCGTGCTCAAGGAGAATCCCGCGTACTGGGGCCGGAAACCGGCGTACTCCACGGTGGTCCTCAAGTACATCAAGGATCCGACGGCGCTCAACAACGCCCTTCTCAGCAACGGGATCGACGTCATCTCCGCGATCACCGTGCCGGATTCGATCCCGCAGTTCCAGAGCGACGACCGGTTCACCGTCGTCGAAGGCACGACGAACAGCGAGGTCACGCTCGCGTTCAACAACGCGCGTCCGCCGCTGAACGACGTCCGCGTGCGGCGAGCGCTGTCGTACGCCATCGACCGGAAGGCCTTGCTGGACACGGCTTGGGCAGGCCGCGGCACGCTCATCGGCAGCATGGTCCCGCCGACGGATCCCTGGTACGAGGACCTTTCGAACGCGTACCCGTTCGATCCCGCGAAGGCGAAAGCGCTGCTCGCCGAAGCGGGGCAACCGAATCCGTCGCTGCGGCTGAGGATTCCCAACCTGCCGTACGCGGTGTCGGCCGCGCAGGTGGTGGCGTCGCAACTGGCGGATGTCGGGGTCACGGTGACGATCGAGCCGCTGGACTTCCCGGCGGTGTGGCTCAAGCAGGTCTTCACCGACCGCGACTACGACCTGTCGATCATCCAGCACGTCGAGGCGCGCGACATCGTGACCTTCGGCAGGCCGAAGTACTACTGGGGTTACGACAGCAAGCCGGTCCAGCAGAATCTGGCGAAGGCCGACGCCGGAACGCCTCAGGAGCAGGCCGACGCGATGCGGCAGGTCGCGCGGCGGCTGTCCGAAGACGCCGCCGCGGACTGGCTCTTCCTGTTCCCCAACGTGATCGTGGCGAAGAACAAGGTGACCGGGTTCGTCCGCAACCAGGTCAGCGAGTCCTTCGATCTCACGGGATTGGCGCCGCGATGACGGTCAAGGTGCTCCGTCGCCTGGGGATCCTGGTGGCCAGTGTGCTGGTCGCGTCCATCGTGGTGTTCCTGTTCATGGCCGTGCTGCCGGGTGATCCGGCGCAGGTCGCGCTCGGGGTCAACGCGACGCCGGAGCTGGTCGCGAAGACCCGCGCCGAATTCGGCATCGACCGGCCGTTGGTGACGCAGTACTTCGACTGGATCGGCGGTGTCCTGCAAGGCGACTTCGGCCGCTCGTACGTCACGCGCGAGGAGATCGGGCCCGCGCTGGCCGACCGGCTCGGCGTGACGTTGTGGCTGGTCGGGGCCGGGATGCTGGTGGCGTTGCTGATCGCCGTCCCGGCCGGGACGTTCGCCGCGGTGCGGCATCGGAAGGCCGACGGCACCGCGGTTTCCGGCCTCTCGCAGCTCGGCGTCGCGATCCCCGCGTTCCTCGCCGGCATCATCCTCGTGCAGATCTTCGCGGTGCAGTTGCGCTGGCTGCCGTCCGGCGGGTGGACGCCGCCGGTGCAGGATCCCGGCGAATTCCTCCGCGGCCTCGTCCTTCCCGCCTTGTCGCTGGGACTCGTTCAGGGCGCCGTGCTCACGCGGTATGTCCGGTCCGCCGTACTCGACACGCTCGGGCAGGACTATCTCCGCACGGCGAGGTCCAAGGGGCTCCGGCCGTTCCAAGCGCTGTTCCGGCACGGTCTGCGCAACGCGGCCGTGCCGGTGGTGACGGTGCTCGGCCTGCAACTGGCGACCCTGCTGATCGGCGCCGTCGTCGTCGAACGCGTCTTCGTCCTGCCGGGTCTCGGCAGCATGCTGCTCGACTCGGTGGCGTCCCGGGACCTGCTGTCCGTGCAGGGGATCGTGCTGGTCCTGGTGGTCGGCGTGCTGCTGGTGAACTTCGTGGTCGACCTCCTCTACACGGTGCTCGACCCGAGATTGCGGGGTTCCTGATGCGTAACCGCACACTCGTCATCGGCGCCGTCCTGGTCACGCTGATCGTGCTCGCCGCACTGCTTTCGTTCGTGTGGACGCCGTTCGACCCGGTGAAGGTGGACGCGGCCAACCGGCTGCACGACTTCAGCGGCTCGAATCCGCTGGGCACGGACAGCTTCGGCCGCGACGTGCTCAGCCAGCTCATGGTCGGCGCGCGGACGACGCTGTACGTCGGCGTGGTCGCGGTCGGGATCGCCGCGCTGATCGGGACGCCGCTGGGCATCCTCGCCGGGATGTCGTCGCGCTGGCTCGGCGAGTTCGTCATGCGGGTCAACGATCTCGTGCTCGCGTTCCCGGCGTTGCTGCTGGCGATCATGTTCGGCGCGGTGTTCGGGGCGAACACGCTGACCGCGATGGTGGCGATCGGCATCGCGACCATCCCGTCGTTCGCGCGGATCGCGCGGTCGGGGACGCTGCAGGTGATGAGCAGCGAGTTCGTGCTGGCCGCGCGGTCGGCCGGGCGTTCGCGGCTGAACATCGCGGCGCGGCATGTGCTGCCGAACATCTCCGGGCTGCTGATCGTGCAGGCGTCGGTGTCGTTCGCGATCGCAGTGCTCGCGGAAGCGGCGCTGTCGTTCCTCGGGTTCGGCACCCGGCCGCCGACGCCGTCGTGGGGCCGGATGCTCCAGGAATCGCAGATGTTCCTGACCCTGCACCCGCGGCTCGCGCTCGTGCCCGGCGTCGCGATCGCCATCGCCGTCCTCGGCTTCAACCTGCTCGGTGACGGCCTCCGCGATCGTCTCGATCCTCGATTGGCGGCGCGGCTATGACGCTCGAAGTGCATGGTCTTGGGATCGGCGGCCTGGTTCGCGGTGTCTCGTTCGGCATCGCGCGTGGTGAGCGGGTCGGGCTGATCGGCGAGTCGGGTTCCGGGAAGTCGTTGACAGCGCTGTCGATCATGGGCCTGCTGCCCGAAGAACTCGCCGCTTCCGGATCGGTGAAGCTCGACGGGCGCGAACTGCTGGGCGCGTCGGAGAAGGCCCTGTCGCGGTTGCGCGGCAACGAGATGTCGATGGTGTTCCAGGAACCGATGACCGCGCTGAACCCGGCCATGCGGGTCGGCGCGCAGGTGGCCGAGCCGATGCGAATCCACCGAAACGGCGCGAAGGATCCCGAGGCTTTGCTGGCCTCCGTGGGGTTGCCCGGTGTCGCTCGCGCGTATCCGCATCAACTGTCCGGCGGGCAGCGGCAACGCGTCGTCCTCGCGATCGCGCTGGCCAACGATCCGAAGCTGCTGATCTGCGACGAGCCGACGACGGCGCTCGACGTCACCGTGCAGGCGCAGATCCTGGAACTGATCCTCGACGGCGTCCGGGAGCGGGAGAGCGCACTGCTGTTCATCACGCACGACCTCGCCGTCGTGGCGTCGGTATGCGAGCGGGTGCTGGTGATGCTGGACGGCGAAATCGTCGAAGCCGGCACCACCCGCGAGGTGCTCACCGCGCCGAAGCACGAGTACACGAAGAAGCTCTTGGCCGCTTCGGATCTGGAGGCGAGCCGATGATGATCTCGGTCAGAGATTTGGAACGTCGCTACACACGGCGCGATGTGCACGCCCTGCGCGGAGTCTCGTTCGACGTCGAAGCCGGTCAGCGGTTCGGCATCGTCGGCGAGTCGGGTTCGGGAAAGTCCACTTTGGTCAGACTGCTGGCCGCGCTCGACAAGCCGACGGCGGGCAGCGTCTCGTTCCAAGGCAGGCGCATCGATACCCTGCCCGAACGCAAGCTCGGCTTCCTGCGGTCGGAACTGCAGATCGTCTTCCAGGATCCGATGGGTTCGCTCGATCCGCGGATGCGGGTGCGCGACATCATCTCCGAGCCGTTGGGCCGCCGGGACCCCGCCCGGGTGTCGGAGCTGCTGAAGGCGGTCGGCCTCCCCGAAGACGCCGCCGGCCGCTATCCGCACCAGTTCTCCGGTGGGCAACGGCAACGCATCTCGATCGCGCGGGCGCTCGCGCCGAATCCGAGCGTCCTCATCGCGGACGAACCGGTGAGCGCGCTCGACGTCTCCGTGCGGAAGCAGATCCTCGACCTGCTCGCGTCGCTGGTCGAGCTGTACTCGCTGACGCTGATCTTCGTCTCGCACGACCTCGGTGTGGTGCGGCACGTCTGCGACCGGGTCGCGGTGATGCGGCGCGGCGAGATCGTCGAGATCGGCGACGTCGACCAGGTCTACGACGCGCCGGAACACGAGTACACCAGGGAACTGCTGGCGGCCGCGCCGAATCTGCGGGCCGAACTGGCAAAGCTGCGGGGAGGGGACGATGGCTGAGTATCCGGAAGGACTGCCGATCGGTGACGGCTGGGTGTCCACTGTGGACACCTTGCCGGTGGTGTTCCCGTACGACGGGAGCGAGATCGGCCGGGCGCCGGTCGGGACGCCGGAGCTGGCCACGCGGGCGATCGACGAGGCGGTCGCGGTGTTCAACCAGGTCGCGGCCCTGCCGTCGCGCACCCGGCGTTCGCTCCTGAACGACGTCGCCGCCGCTCTGGAAGCCCGGCGCTCCGAATTCGAACAGCTTCTGGTTCTCGAAACCGGCAAGCCGCTGGTCGACTGCCGCGTCGAGGTCGCGCGCACGATCGTCACCTGGCAGGCCGCCGCGGAGGAGGTCTCGCGGCTGCACGGCGAGACCGTGCCGCTCGACCTGCTGCCGTCCGGCGACGGGCTGGTCGGGTTCTGGAAACGCAAGCCGATCGGTGTCGTGGTCGGCATCGCCGGGTTCAACTATCCGCTGCTGCTGGCGTCGCACAAGATCGCGCCCGCCATCGCCGCGGGCTGCCCGGTGGTGGTGAAACCCGCGCCGCAGACCCCGCTGGCGACGTTGTGGCTCGTGCATCTGGTGCGCTCGCTGACCGAGCTGCCCGCGATGGTCCAGCTGGTCACCGGGGACGCGGCCGTCGGCTCGGCGCTGGTCACCGACCGGCGGGCCGGCGCGGTGTCGTTCACCGGATCCGCGCTGGTCGGGCACCGGATCGCCCGCGACGCCGCACCCACGAAGACGTTGCTGGAGCTGGGGTCCAACGCCGCTCTGGTGGTCGCCGACGACGCCGACCTCGACGCGGCCGCGGACGCCGTGCTGCGCGGCGGGTTCTACGCGTCCGGCCAAGCGTGCATCTCGGTGCAACGCGTTCTGGTCGTCGAAGCCGTCGCCCAGGAGTTCACCGAACGGGTGCTCGCGCGGCTCGGCGAGGTCGTCATCGGTGACCCCCGAGACGAGAAGACGCGGGTCTCGGCGCTAATCGACCCGGGATCCACCAGGCGCGTCCAGGAGTGGGTCGACAAAGCGGCTTCGGCCGGTGCGCGGCTGGTCGGCGGCGGTGTGGACGGCACGGTGATCCGGCCGACCGTGCTGCTCGACGTGCCCGACGGCGTCGAATGCTGGGACGAGGAGATCTTCGGCCCGGTGGTCTGTCTCCGCACTGTGTCCTCTGTGGACGAAGCGTTCGACGCGGTCAACGCGTCGCGCTACGGCCTGCACGCCTCGGTGTTCAGCACGTCCTTGAAGACGGCGTTCCGCGCGCTCGACGAGCTCGAAGTCGGCGGCGTGGTGGTCAACGAGGTGCCCGGTTTCCGGTCCGACACCATGCCGTACGGCGGCGTGAAGGACTCCGGCATCGGGCGGGAAGGGCCGCGGTTCGCGGTCGAAGAACTGACCGTGACGAGGATGGCGGTGCTGCGCCCGTGAGCTATGAGAACCTGTTCCGGCTCGACGGAAAGCGAGCCGTCGTACTCGGCGGTGGCAGCGGGATCGGCCGCGAAGCCGCCAAGGCCTTGGCCGCGCACGGCGCCGAGGTGATCGTCGCGGACCGCGATGTCGCCGCCGCCAAGGAAACCGGCGTGGGGGAGGCGTACGAGATCGACCTGCTCTCCGACGGTGCCGCCGCGCGGGCGGCGGCGGAACTCGGCGAGATCGACGTCGTCGTGCTGACCGCCGCGACCAACGTGCGCAAACGGCTGCTGGAGTACTCGCGCGAGGAATTCGACCGGGTGATCGCACTGAACCTCGGCGCCACCTTCGAGGTCGTCCGCGCGTTCGGCGCCGGGATGGTCGAACGCGGACGGGGGAGCATCATCGGGTTCTCCTCGATCCGTGGCACCACCGTCGAGCCTGGGCAAGGACCGTACGCGGCGACGAAAGCCGGACTGGTGCAGCTGTTCCGCACGGCCGCGGCGGAGTTCGGCCCGGCCGGGGTGCGGGTCAACGCGATCGCGCCCGGCGTCGTCGAGACTCCGCTGACAGCCCAGATCAAAGCGAATCCGGCCTGGTACGACGCGTACGCGACCAAGGGCGCGCTCGGCCGTTGGGCGCGTCCCGGCGAACTCGCGGGCGCCGTCGTCTACCTGGCCTCGGACGCGTCGTCGTTCGTGACCGGCTCCGTGCTGGCGGTGGACGGCGGCTGGACCGCGGTCGACGGCCGCTTCGAACCGCCCGCGACGTAGAGGAGCCTGTCCGTGCCGGAGTTGCCTGATCTGACCGCCGTCGAACTGGTCGCGCGGTATCGTGCCGGGACGTTGTCGCCGGTCGAAGTCACCGAAGCGGTCCTCGCCCGCGTCGAGGCGCGCGAACCCGAGCTGCACGCGCTCTACGCGTACGACCCGAGTGGCGCGCGTGAAGACGCGAAGGCGTCCGAAAGCCGCTGGCACGCCGGGGAACCGCTCGGCCCGATCGACGGCGTTCCCTTGACGCTCAAGGAGAACATCGCGACCCGCGGCACACCGGTCCCGCTCGGCACGGCCGCCACCTCACTGGCACCCGCGCCTGAAGACGCCCCGGCGGGCGCTCGCGTGCGCGAATCCGGCGGTGTCCTGCTGGGTAAGACGACCATGCCGGACTACGGGATGCTGACGTCCGGGCTGTCGAGTTTCCACACCGCGTCGAGGAATCCCTGGGACACCACGCGCACGCCCGGCGGTTCCAGTGCCGGTGCCGGTTCGGCGGCCGCCGCGGGCTACGGCCCGCTGCACGTCGGCACCGACATCGGCGGCTCGATCCGGTTGCCCGCCGGCTGGTGCGGTCTGGTCGGGCTGAAGCCGAGCTTCGGCCGGGTGCCGGTGGATCCGCCGTTCCTCGGCCGCGTCGCCGGACCGATGACGCGGACCGTGGCCGACACCGCGTTGCTGATGAGCGTTCTGTCCGGTGTGGACAGTCGCGATCACCTCTCGCTGCCGCCCTCGTCGCTCGATTGGACCGCGTTGTCGGGTGAGGTCAAGGGCTTGCGGATCGGGCTGCACCTCGACCCGGGCGTCGGGCTCCCGGTGCTGCCGGAGACGATCGCGGCGGTCACCGAGGCCGCGCGTGTCTTCGAAGCCGCAGGCGCCGTCGTCGAGCCGGTTTCGCCGTTCTTGCGCCGCGAAATGCTCGACGGACTCGACACGTTCTGGCGCGTCCGCGCCTGGTCGGACATGTCGGCCCTGCCCGAGGAACGCCGAGCGAAGGTCCTGCCGTACATCGCCGACTGGGCCGCCGGCGGCGCCGACATCAGCGGAGTCGACGCCTACCGCGGCTTCGCACAGATCGACGCCATCGCCGTCGCGACCCTGCGCGCGACCGAACGCTTCGACGTCGTCCTGTCACCGACCTGCCCGGTCTCGGCCCCACCCGCCGACTGGCCCTCGCCGACCAACGACCCGCGCCGCCCGTTCGAGCACATCGCGTTCACCGTGCCGTACAACATGTCCGGCCAGCCCGCGGTCTCGATCAACTGCGGCTACACCGGCGACGACCAGCCCATCGGCCTCCAGATCAGCGGCCGCCGCTTCGCCGACCTCGACGTACTCCGCGCCGCTGCCGCCTACGAAACCCTTCGCCCCACTCCGCGCCCCTGGCCCTGACCCCGTCCCGCAATTCGGCACCTGATTGCGATCCTTGCGCGCGCAAGCACCGCAATCAGGTGCCGAATTGCGTCAACCGGCGATCGCCTCGGCCAGCGCCAGGATCCGCCGCGCGTTGTCCACGTGCAGGTTCTCGATCATCCGCCCGTCCACGGTCACGACGCCCTGCCCGGCCGCCTTGGCCTCCTCGAACGCCGCGATGATCTTGCGTGACCGCGCGATCTCCTCTTCGGACGGCGCGAAGATCCGGTTACACGGCTCCAGTTGCGCCGGGTGGATCAGCGTCTTGCCGTCGAAGCCGAACTGGCGTCCTTGCAGGCATTCCGCCTCGAAGCCTTCGAGGTCCTTCACGTCGTTGTAGACGCCGTCGAGGATCGCCTTGCCGGTCGCCCGCGCGGCCAGCAGCGCGAGCGAAAGTCCGCCCAGCAGGGGCGCGCGGCCGGGGACGAACTCGGCGTGCAGTTCCTTCGCCAGGTCGTTCGTGCCCATGACCAGCACGGTCAGCCGGTCGGACGCCGCGGCGATCTCCTCGGCGTGCAGCATCGCGACCGGGGTTTCGACCATCGCCCAGATCTTCGTGTGGTCTGGTGCGCCGCCGAGTTCCAGCGCGCGCTCGATGTTGTGCACTTCGGCGGCGGAGTTCACCTTCGGCACCACGATCGCGTCCGGGCCCGCCTGCGCGGCGGCGCGGAGGTCGGCGTCGTGCCATTCGGTGTCGAGGCCGTTCACGCGGATGGTCACCTCGCGCGAGCCGTACTCCTTCGACGAAGCGGCGGCGCAAACGCGTTCACGTGCGGCTTCCTTCGCGTCGGGTGCGACGGCGTCTTCGAGGTCGAGGATGAGCCCGTCCGCGTCCAGCGTCTTGGCCTTTTCGAGCGCTCTTTCGTTCGCGCCGGGCATGTAGAGGACGGAACGTCGGGGATTCATTCGGAAGCCTCCTTGGTCGCTGCGTCGTACGCGGCGGCGAGTTCAGGGTCGTCGGCGGCGAGGGCGTCCGCGAGTTCGGCGACCACTCGGCACTGCTTCACCGAGGCGTCGTCCTGCATCTTCCCGTCGATCATCACCGCACCGGTGCCGTCACCCATCGCGGCGATCACGCGCCGTGCCCACGCGACGTCCTCGGGCGAGGGGGAGAACACCTTCTTGGCGATGTCGATCTGCACCGGGTGCAGGCTCCAGGCGCCCACACAGCCGAGCAGGAACGCGTTGCGGAACTGGTCTTCACAGGCCACCACGTCGCGGATGTCGCCGAACGGCCCGTAGTACGGCAGGATCCCGTTCGCCGCGCAGGCGTCGACCATCCGCGCGACGGTGTAGTGCCAAAGATCCTGCTGGTACGTCGTGCGTCCCTCGTTCAGGTCTTCGCCGGTCGGGTCCGTGCGCACCAGGTAACCGGGGTGTCCGCCACCCACCCGGGTGGTCTTCATCCGGCGGCTCGCGGCGAGGTCGGCCGGGCCGAGCGAGATGCCCTGCATCCGGGGGCTCGCGCCGGCGATCTCTTCGACGTTCGCGACGCCGCTGGCGGTTTCGAGGATCGCGTGCACCAGCAGCGGTTTCGTGAGCCCTGCCCGCGCTTCGAGTTGCGCGAGCAGCCTGTCGACGTAGTGGATGTCCTGTGCGCCTTCGACCTTCGGCACCATGATCACGTCGAGCTTGTCGCCGATCTCGGTGACGAGCGTGATCAGGTCGTCGAGTACCCACGGCGAGTCGAGGCTGTTGACGCGGGTCCACAGCTGCGTCTTGCCGAAGTCGGTCGACTTCGCGATGGAGACGAGCCCGTTCCGCGCGGCCTCCTTGCGGTCGGCGCGTACGGCGTCCTCGAGGTTTCCGAGCAGGACGTCGACCTTCTTGGCAAGATCCGGGACCTTGGCGGCCATCTTCTCGTTGCTGGGGTCGAAGAAGTGGATCATCCGCGAAGGAGGCACGGGGATCTGGCGGAGCGGTTCCGGCGCCCCCACGGCGAGCGGGGCGAAGAAATCCTTCGGCGAACGCATCGTTCCTCCATCGCAACGGGCTAAGTGACCGACGAGTAACCCTAAACCCGGAAGGTGGGGAACCGCTGCGGCGCAGCTCACCTCCAAGGGAACACGATCGGGAATCGCGGAGGAATCTGTGGACGACTGGGCCTTGCCGGGTTTCACCGAGCTGGGGTCGCTGGGCGAAGGCGGATTCGGCCGGGTCGTGCTGGCCCGCCATGATGAATCCGCCCAGGTCGTGGCCATCAAATACCTGTACGCGCGGTTCGCGGCAGACCCGCTGCGGCTGGCCGAATTCCGCCACGAGGCGCAGATCCTGAGCCGTGTTTCGGGGCCCCACATCGCCCGGCTGCACCAGTTCGTGGAGACCCCGCAAGGGGCCGCCATCATCATGGAAGCCGTTCACGGAATTTCCCTGAAAGAGATCCTCGGCCGCCAGGAGAAGCTCGAACCCGAAGCCGCGCTGGCCATCCTCAAGGGCTCGCTGCTCGGCCTCGCCGGCGCGCACGCCGCCGGCACCGTCCACCGGGACTACAAACCGGCGAACGTCCTGGTCACCCCCGATGGACAGAGCAAACTCGTCGACTTCGGCATCGCCGTGCTCGCCGGGCAGACCGGTGTCGCCGCGGGCACGCCCGCGTACATGGCGCCCGAGCAGTGGTCCGGCGGCATCGCCACCCCCGCGACCGACGTCTACGCCGCGACCTGCGTGTTCTTCCAGTGCGTCGCCGGGCACCGGCCCTATCAGGCCGAACAGACCGAAGTGCTGCGCACGCTGCACGAGTACGCCCCGATCCCGTTCGGCGAGGTGCCCGAACCGGTCCGCGACCTCATCGCGCGCGGCATGGCGAAGGACGTCGCCCAGCGGCCGTCCGGCGCGGCCGAGTTCGTCACCGAACTGGAGTCGTCGGCCAGGAAGGCGTACGGCGAAGACTGGGAGCGCAACGGCTGGCACTGGCTCGCGAAGGGCGCCGGTGTCCTGGTCGCCCTGTCGCCGCTGGCCCTGCTCGGCGCCGGGACCGCCGCCGCGCCGGCCATCGCGGGCGGCGCGGCGGGCGGGGTCGCGGCGACCACCGGCGGCGGGATCGCGCTCGGGCTCAAGGTGACCGCCGCGGTCGCCGCCGTCACCGCGGCCGCCGTCGGCACGGTCGTGGTGGTCAACGCCAACGGTGATGACGCGCCGCCCCGGACGACGACCGTCGCCGCGATGCAGGTCGACCTCCTCACCCGCACCGAGAAGTCCGACGGCTTCGACTACAACGGCAAGTACGTCCGGATCAGCGGCTTGAAGGACAAGGCCGCCGAGGAGCGGGTCAACAAGGCGCTGATGGCGCCGATCGACGGCTGGCTCGAGAACTTCTGGCCCGACAGCTACCAGGCGCAACTGGAGCCCGACGGTGACATCCCGCATATGAAGACCGAAGCCGAAGTGCTGCGCCAGGACGACAAGTTGCTCTCGGTCGTCTACAAACGCTCGATCGACTCCGTCCAGTTCGGCAACCACGGCGGGTTCAGCGTCCGCCCGATCGTCATCGACCTGACGAAGGGCGAGCAGATCTCCACCGCGCATCTCTTCGACAACGTCGACGGCACCGCCGCGCGGATGCGGATGCTCGAAGACCGGCTCCTCGACTCCGCGAAGCCGGGCGACTGCCTCACCGGCACGCGGAACTCGACCGAGCACCTCCCGGCGACGTCGATGTCGGAGCGCTACACCTTCGACTACGACTCCATCGTGCAGGCGGCGCCGACCGCCGACGGAATGCGCTTCTACGTCTACGGCACCGCGCTCGGCTACCCGCGCGTCTGCGATCCGACCGAGGTCACCATCGGCTACCCCCGCCTGCTCGACCTGCTGAGCCCCACGGTGATGAACCTCCTCGGCCTCGCGCCCGGCGGCACGCAGGGCAAGCGGACCAAAGAGGACAACGTCGGCGCCTTCACCATCACCACGCCGGAGAAATGGTGGCTGCTCTCCAGCGCTCCCATCGAGCGCTACCTGGTGACCGCCGACCAGTGCACGAACAGCGGCATGCAGCCGTTCCACTGCGCGGGCGTCCTGTTCAGCGACAACTCGCGGGTCGAGCCGGCCATTCCGGCGTATGAACCGGGCAAGCCGTACAACCGGTCCTATGGCCCGCGGCCGTGTCATTCCCTCGGGGCACCCGATGAGACTCAGGGGTCACCGGTACTGCAGAAGAAGGAGCTTCGCCCGGTCGGGACGAAGAAGGCCGCGTACGAGGAGTGGCTGCTCACGTGCACTGGCGGCGGTACCGTCACCCAGCGGGTCTGGTTCCTGCCGAAAACGCAGCTCGTGATCGTCGACGAGTGGAACACTCCAGGTCTCGACAAGATTCTGGAAGAGGCCCGATGGCAGTGAGCATTCAAGACGGGACCGACGCGTGGAGACTGCCCGGCTTCACCGAGCTGGAGCAGCTGGGCACGGGCACCTTCGGCCGCGTGGTGCTCGCGCGCCAGGACAACACCGGCCACGTCGTCGCGATCAAGTACCTCTTCTCCCGCTTCGCCGCGGACCCGGCGTATCTGGCCGCGTTCCGGCAGGAAGCGCTGGCGCTGCACCGGGTGTCGAGCCCGCACGTCGTCCGTCTCCACGAGTTCTTCGAGACGCCGCAGGGCGCGGCGATCGTGATGGAGGCGATCAACGGCGTCTCCCTGCGCGCGGTGCTCCAGGCCGAAGGCGCTCTCGAACCCGAAGCCGCCCTCGCGGTACTGAAAGGCTCGCTGCTCGGCCTGGCCGCGGCGCATTCCGCGAACGTCGTCCACCGGGACTACAAACCGGCCAACGTCCTCGTCGCCGACACCGGCGAGAGCAAGCTGGTCGACTTCGGCACCGCCGTCCTGGCGGGTGAACGCGGCCCGTCCGTCGGCACGCCCGCGTACATGGCGCCCGAGCAGTGGGCGGGTGGCCAGGCCACGCCCGCGACCGACGTCTACGCCGCGACCTGCGTGTTCTTCCAGTGCGTCGCCGGGCACCGGCCGTATGAGGCCGAACAGACCGAAGTGCTCCGCACACTGCACGAACACGCGCCCGTCCCGTTCGGCGAGGTCCCCGAGCCGGTGCACGAACTCGTCGCGCTGGGGATGGCGAAGGACCCGTCGAAACGGCCGGTCGACGCGCTCATGTTCGTCAGCGAACTGGAACGCGTCGCCCGTGCCGGCTACGGCGACGAATGGGAACGCAAAGGCTGGTCACGGCTGGCGAAGGCGACGGGCGTGCTCGCCGCGGCGACGCCGTTGGTCCTGCTCGGCGCCGGCACCGCGGCCGCCCCCGGGGTCGCGGCCGCCGGAACGGGCGCGGTCGCCGCGTCGACCGGCGGGATCGCGGCCGGACTGAAGATCGCCGTCGGAGTCGCCGCGGCGGCGGCCGCCGTGGTCGGCTCGGTCGTCGTCTTCTCCGACCCGAGTACCCCTTCGCCGTCGCCGCCGACCACTCAACAGGCCGTCGCGCTCAAGGTCGCCATGAAGACCCGAAGCGGAACAGTGCCCGGCACGAATCTCCCGTACAGCGGGGACAACCCCGAGGTGACCGGGTCGCCCGATCAAGCCTGGCTGAAGCGCGTCAACGACGCACTGACCGCGCCGATCGACGAGTGGAACCGCAAAACCGGCCAGGGCGCCGCCAAGCTGGAGCCGGAACGCGGCCCGTACAAGCTCCTCACGAAGGCCGAGGTGCGCTCGCAGAACGAGCGGTACCTCTCGGTGCGCTACACGCACGACCTCGAGAACAAACCGCACTCGACCTGGGGAAACGGCCGGAACGCGGTGACGATCGACCTGAAAGAGGGCAAGGCGCTCACCCCCGCCGAGCTGTTCGCCCCCGGAAAGTTCACCGACGACGGACTGCGGACTCTCGCCGCGCTGCTCTGGCCCGACAAGGAACAGTGTGGTCCGGCCAACAGCACCTTCCCGTACCAGCCCCTCAAGACGGCCGACCTCACCGACGAGCGGAAGGTGTGGCTCGCGTTCACCCCGGCGGCCGTCGAGGTCACCGTCGACCTCAACACCCTCGGCTTCGCCACCGCCTGCGGCGTCCAGGACTACACGCTGCCCTACGACAAACTGGCCGATCTCCTGAACCCGGACCTCGTCGCGGGCGTGACCGGCGGAAAACCCCTGAAGGCGACCTCGTCCGCGCCGCCCGCGCAAGGACTCACCGACGTCCCGGTCGGCGCGCTGACCCTGCACCTGCCCGACGGCTGGACCGCCGTCTCGCAGGGGCTGGAGAAGGTGATCGTCGCCCCGGGCTGCCCGGATCCCAAGAAGTACTTCAACTGCGAATACGTCCTCCTCACGGACAACACCCAGGAGTCAGCCGAACAACCGCCGTACCGGCCGGGCGGTTTCTACCGGCGCAGCGCGGGCGGCCGGGCCTGCAACGCCGCCGGGCGCAAGGACCTCCGCCAAGAGGGTGACGCCGTGCGGACGGTTTCCACCACCGCACCGGTGGGCGGGTCGACGGCGACCTACGAGGAGTGGACGATCCAGTGTGTTCCTCGTGGACAGACCGGTGGAAGCGGCGAAGCGCAAGTGACGCAGCGGATCTGGTTCCTTGCGGACAGGCAAATCGTGGTGATGGACGAGTGGCGGACACCGGGCGTCGAAGAACTCCTCCGTACCGCGACGATCTCCTGACCGGCCCGCGAAAGTCCACAGTGGAATGACTATTCATTGGGCTGAATGGCCTAATGAACTGCTTCTCTTGCCGCGCGTGTGTTCGGTAGCGGTCATCGCGTACCGGTGACCGTTCGGAGACGCCGGGTAACACCACTTACCTCGCCCTCACTCGGTTGGCGGCACGGTCGGACTGAAGTCCGATGACCGCCTACCGACCGGTCACCGATGACAAGGCGCCGCCGATCGCAGCCACTCCCGTTGTCCGGCGCCGCCGCCTTCCTGCCCTGTTAGACAGTTCATGTGCCGCTTCCACCGAGGTGGCACGGGATGAAGAGCCCTTGGGAAACCAGGTTCGAAGGAGGCGGAACGTGGCGGCTACACCGAACATGGAGAGCTCGACGGTCGCCGGTGGCGCGAAGCGCAGCCGGTCACTGCCGAGCCGGGTGGTGCCGCCGATCGAACTGCCCGCGAGCGTCGAGGAGCTTTCGCGCAAGGCGGCGGCCCTGCTCGGCTGGAACGGCATCGTCTTGCCGGAGACCACCGTGCTCGGCCGCAAGATCTGCGTGGTCGCCCGGCTCCGCACCGACGTGCACGCGGAGCGCATCGCGATGGGCATGGGTCCCGTCGTCGATCGCGCCACCGTCGACACCTGGACTTGGCCAGAGCTGGCCGCGACCGCACCCGCGCCGGCCGCCGAGATCATCGGCGTCCTCGCGGTCGCCCGGCACTGGCGCACCGCGATGGCCTCCGCGGTCCCGTTCGCACGTTACGGCGAGGCCGCGATGGTTCTCCCATCGCCAGCCGTACTGACGGAAGACTACGTCGGCAACTGCCTGCCGCGTGCCCGCGCCTACGGGCTCGGCATCGTCTCCGCCGACCCCAACGCGGTGACCGACCTCGACCTCGAGGGGCACAACGAGCGCATGATCCTGGACGAGGACCCGGTCTCGCGCCTGGTCAACGAGATCGTCTACGACCAGCTGCTGCGCGGCACCGAGCTCCCTGCCGAAGTGGACTGAACGCGCTACGGTCGGGCCCATGCGAGTCGTCATTGCGGGTGGACACGGACAGATCGCGCTGAAGCTGGAGAAACTCCTGGCCGAGCGCGGTGACCAAGCGGTGGGGATCGTACGCAATCCCGACCACGTCGCCGACCTCGAAGCGGTCGGCGCCGAAGCCGTCGTCCTCGACCTGGAAAAGTCCGATGTGGACGCCGTCGCCAAAGTGCTCGACGGCGCCGACGCCGCCATCTTCTCCGCCGGGGCGGGCCCCGGGAGCGGCACCGCTCGCAAGGACACTGTGGACAGAGCCGCCGCGGAACTCTTCGCGGCGGCCTCCGAGCGCGCGGGCGTGCGACGGCACATCCAGGTCGGCTCCATGGGCGCCGACAAATGGGAGACCGCGGACGTACCGGACGATTTCCGGATCTATCTCAAGGCCAAAAAAGCGGCCGAAGACGATCTGCGCGCCCGCGAACTCGACTGGACGATCCTTCGACCGGGGCAGCTCACCAACGACGAGGGGACCGGCAAGGTCCTGATCGCCGAATCCACCGGACGCGGACCCATTCCCCGGCAGGACGTCGCCGCGATCCTCGTCGCGTTGCTCGACGATCCGTCGACGGCGGGCCGCGTCCTCGAGGCGATCTCGGGTGATACTGCTATCTCTCAGGCCTTTTCCGCTTTGTGAAACCATAGTGTGTGGACGTAATCCGTCTTTTGACTGAACGGAGTAGGTCCTTGCGCGAGGACATCGCGGTCTTCAGTGGCAGCGCACATCCCGAGCTCGCCGAAGAGATCTGCGCTCATCTCGGTATCCCGCTGCATCCGGTGAAGGTGCAGCGGTTCGCCAACGACTGCCTCGAAGTGCAGCTCGAAGCGAACTGCCGCGAGCGCGACGTCTTCCTGATCCAGCCGCTGGTGCGGCCGGTGCAGGAACACCTCGTCGAACTGCTGCTGATGCTGGACGCCGCGCGGGGCGCGTCGGCGAAACGGATCACCGTCGTCATGCCGCACTATTCGTACGCCCGATCGGACAAGAAGGACGCGCCGCGGATCTCGATCGGCGGCCGTCTCGTCGCCGACCTGATGGCGACCGCCGGCGCCGATCGCGTCCTCGCGATGACCCTGCATTCGCCGCAGGTGCACGGCTTCTTCAGCGTCCCGGTCGATCACCTGCACGCGTTGCAGGAGCTGGCCAAGCACTTCCGCCAGTACGACCTCTCCGCGACCACCGTGGTCTCGCCGGATCTCGGCAACGCCAAGGAGGCCGCGCATTTCGCCCGGCTGCTCGGTGTTCAGGTCGCCGCCGGCGCGAAGCAGCGCTTCGCCGACGACAGGGTCGAGATCAGCTCGGTGATCGGCGAGGTCACCGGCCGCGACGTGATCGTCCTCGACGACGAGATCGCCAAGGGCAGCACGGTGATCGAGCTGCTCGGCAAGCTCCGGGAACTGAAGCCGCGCTCGATCCGCGTCGCCTGCACGCACGGTCTCTTCTCCAGCGGCGCGCTCGAACGGATCGGCAGCCAGCCCGACGTGCTGGAGGTCGTCTGCACGAACACGGTGCCGATCCCGCCCGAGGAGCAGAGCCCGAAGCTGCGGGTCCTTTCGATCGCGCCCGCGCTGGCGGAGGCGATGCGGAGGATCCACAACGGCGAGTCGGTCAGCGCGTTGTTCGAAACCACCTAAGCGGTGCCGAGGACCCGGTCGAGGTAGGTGTTCGTGAAGACCCCGGCCGGGTCCACCTCCTTGCGGATCCGCAGGAAGTCGTCGAACCGCGGGTACCGCGAGCGGAGGGTCGCGGCGTCGAGGTCGTGCATCTTGCCCCAGTGTGGGCGGCCGCCGACCTCGCCGACGATCGACGCGAATCCGGCGAAGTACTCGCGGTAGGGCATACCGACGAACTGGTGGATCGCGATGTAGGCGGAGTCGCGGCCGTTCGCGGTCGAGAGCCAGATGTCGTCCGCGGCGGCGACGCGCACCTCCACCGGGAACGCGACCGGATTCTCCAGCTTCGGGACGAAAGCGCGGAGTTCGGCGAAGACGTCGTGCAGTGCTTCGCGCGGGATCGCGAACTCCGACTCGACGAACCGCACACCGCGATGGGTCACGAAGACGCGATGCGACGTGTCGCTGTACTCGCGGGCGGAGAGGATGTTCGAGGCGAACCGGCCGAGCGGCTGGACGAGTTTCGGCACCGCGCGGCCGAGACGGCACAGCCCGCCGAACGCGACGTTCTCCGTCACCTCGTAGTCGATGAACTCCTTCACCTTGGTCAACGGACGGCGTTCGCTGCCCGCCGGAAGCCGGTTGTTGCGCTTGACCAGGGCGTTCTTGCCGTAGGGGAACCAGTAGAACTCGAAGTGGTCGTTCTCGTCGGCGAACTGGTCGAAGCCTTCGAGGACCTGTTCGAGTGGTTCCGGCCGCTCCTGAGCGGAGAGCAGGAAGGACGGTTCACACTGCAGCGTGACCGTGCTGATGACGCCGAGCGCGCCGAGGCCGACCCTCGCGGCGGCGAAGAGATCGGGGCGCTTGTCCGCCGAACAGGTGACCTCGGTGCCGTCGGCGAGCACGAGTTCGAGCGCGGCGATCTGGGTGGCGATTCCGCCGAGCCGGGCGCCGGTGCCGTGAGTGCCGGTGGAGATCGCGCCCGCGACGGTCTGCGCGTCGATGTCGCCGAGGTTGGTCATCGCCAGCCCCAGTGCGTCGAGTTCGGCGTTGAGCTGCTTGAGCGTGGTGCCCGAACGGACCGTGACCAGGCCTTTCGCGACGTCGGCCGACGCGACGCCGGTCCAGCCGGTCAGCTCCATGGCGTCCGAATCCGCCGCGGCGATCGCCGTGAAGGAGTGACCGCTGCCCAGCGGGCGCAGGCGCCGTCCGTCCGCGGCGGACCGGCCGATCGCCTCGGCGATCGCGGCCGTGTCACGCGGCCGGTGCACGCGCAGCGGCGACGCCGTCGCGGTGCCGGCCCAGTTGCTCCACCGAGTCATGCGCCCACCTGTTTCCGAGAGGCTGCTGCCCTTGAGATGCTCGAGTGCCGAAACAGTAAGTGAATAGTATTCGCGTTTCAAGCCCTTCTGTCGTACCTTAGTTCGGGTGACCAGTGCGACGGTGTACGACTTGGCGACGAAGGACCTGGATCCTCCGTTCGCGGTTGTCGACTTGGATGCGTTCGACGCGAACGGCGCCGACCTGCTGCGGCGGGCGAACGGCAAGCCGATCCGCGTGGTCAGCAAGTCTGTGCGCTGCCGGTACCTGCTGATGCGGGTGCTCGCGCGGCCCGGCTTCGAAGGCCTCATGTGCTACTCGCTCGCCGAAGCCGTCTGGCATGTCGAGCAGGGGACGTCCGACGACATCGTGGTCGCGTACCCGACCGCCGATCACGGCGCGCTGCGGCGGCTGGCGGCGAACGACCGGGCGCGGGCGGCGATTTCGATCATGGTCGATTCGCCCGAGCAGCTGGATCTGGTCGATGCCGCGCTGGGTCAGGGGCATCCCGAAATCCGCGTCTGCCTGGAGCTCGACGCTTCGTGGCGGCCGCTGCCCGGAGTGCACGTCGGCACCCGGCGCTCGCCGGTGTTCAGTCCGCGGCAGGCCGCGGATCTGGCGCGGACCATCTTGTCCCGCAAGGGTTTCCGGCTCGTCGGGATGATGGCGTACGAAGGTCAGATCGCCGGGCTCGGCGACGCGGCGGGCGGCGGCGTCAAGAACTCGCTCATCGGCTGGATGCAGCGGAAGTCCATGGTGGAAATCGCGAAGCGCCGCGCGGCCGCGGTTCGCGCTGTCCAGGCCCTGGCGGATCTGGAGTTCGTCAACGGCGGCGGCAGCGGCAGCGTGGAATCGACCGGCGCCGAAGCGGCCGTCACCGAAATCGCGGCGGGCTCTGGGCTGATCGGGCCGACGCTCTTCGACGGCTACGCGCACTTCTCGCCGCGCCCGGCCGCGATGTTCGCGCTCCCCGTCGTCCGCCGCCCGGCACCCAAGGTCGCGACGCTCTTCTCCGGCGGCTACATCGCTTCAGGCCCTGCGGAGTCTTCGCGGCTCCCGACGCCTTACCTGCCCGAAGGTCTCTCGCTGCTCGGATTCGAAGGCGCCGGCGAAGTCCAAACCCCCGTCTCCGGCGAAGCCGCCCGGCACCTGCGGCTCGGCGACCGCGTCTGGCTGCGCCACGCGAAAGCAGGCGAACTCGCCGAACGCTTCACGCACTACCACGCGCTCGGCCGCGACCGCGTCGACCGAACCGTCCCCACCTACCGAGGCGAAGCGCAAAACTTCGGCTGACCCGCGCGACCCCACCCCCCACCCATCCCTGGGGGGCGCGCCCCGCACCAGCGTATCGGGCGGGGGTGTCGGGGAGGGCGGTTCCACGGGGTGAGGGGCGAGGTTGTCCACAACTGTGGGTGGATGTGGACAACTTATGTGGATAAGTCGGTAAAGCCAGGTCAGGCGCAGTATGGGCGTGGTTGTTGGGAGTCGTGTGACTAGTGGGGCATGGGGTTCGGGCGTCGGTGGACACGAATGGAGCAAGGGGGGGCCACCGGTGACGCGAAGGTGTCCTTTGGGACGTTGAGCGTCTCAAAGGGCACCTTCGCGACGTCCAGGCAGTGCGGCCCGCGAGTCCATAGTGGACTGACGTGAGCTGACGCGGGGGGGAAGCGTCCTTCAGCGCCGGGGGCGGAACCACGGGTCGCGAGTGGCATCCGGATCGCGGTGTGCCGTGAAGGCCCCCTTGAGGGACCCAGGGTCCCTCAAAGTTCCCCTCACTCACCTCGGAACACCACTTGAGCCCCAGCGCCACCACCGGTCACAGCGATGGCGCGGGAAGGGGTCCTTCATGTACCTACCGGCCGTGCGAGCCGAAGAAACCCTCAGGCTTCCCCGAACTTGCTCGCCAAGTACCCCTTCACCACCGACTTCGCCTCCGCCACGATCCGCTCGTCTCCCCGCGGGTCACGGCGGAAGGCCAGCTTCAGCAAGGCGTCGGCCGTCTCGTTCGCGATCGTCAAAGCGAACCGGATGTCGTCCGGCGGCGACTGGATCCGCGCGGAAAGCACGTCGGTGAGCGCGTCGACGATGACGGCGTTGTTGTCACGGGTCTCGTCCAAGAGCTGCCGGTCGACGACGTCACCGAAGTGGACCTTCGAGAAGCCGGGGACCTCGCGGTGCATGGCGAGGTAGATGTCGAGGATCGAGTCCACGACGTCCCACCAGTGTTCGGGCGCGAGCTCGTTCAGCGTTTCCGACACCGAGGCGACGAATCGTTCGAGGTTCCGCTGCGTCAGCGCCTGCACCACGGCCCGCTTGTCGGGGAAGAACTGGTACAGCGAACCGACGGCCACCCCGGCGCGCTTCGCGATCAGCGTGGTCGTCAGTGCGTCGTAACCGAGTTCGTCGATCAGCTGGGCGCTGGCGTCGAGCATCTGCTCCACCCGCTTGGCGCTGCGCTGCTGGACGGGCTGCCGCCGGAGCGGAGTGGTCTCCGCTGGTGGTTTCGCGGCCTGGATGTCGGACACTCGGGCTCCTCCTTCGCTGATCTGCGACTTTATCGTGCCGACAGGGTTCCCCCCGTTCGAGTGAAGGCATAGTATCTGAGAACTTTTCATGTTCGGCCGAGACTGAAGAGGAAAGGTGTGCCGCCGGTGGAGAATCCGACCTTCCCGTCCGAATTCCTGTGGGGTGTTTCGACCTCCGCCTTCCAGATCGAGGGGGCGACCGGGGAAGGCGGCCGAGGACAGTCCATTTGGGACACTTTCACCGAAACGGAGGGAAGGATCGCGCGGGCTGAGCACGCCAAGGTAGCGGCCGATCACTTCCACCGCTACTCCGAGGACATCGCGCTGATGGCCGAACTCGGCGTCGGCGCTTACCGCATGTCCTTCGCCTGGCCCAGGATCCAGCCCGACGGTGAAGGCAAGCCGAACGCCGAAGGCCTTGCCTTCTATGACGAACTCATCGACGAGGTCTGCGCCGCCGGCATCGCGCCGACGGGGACGCTCTTCCATTGGGACCTCCCCCAGGCGCTCGAGGACAAGGGTGGCTGGCTCTCCCGTGATACCGCCGAACGCTTCGCGGAGTACGCCGCCATCCTGGGCGAGCGGTTCTCCGATCGGGTGAAAATGTGGATCCCGCTCAACGAGCCGATGGTCATGTCGATCTTCGGCTACGCGATCGGCGAATACGCGCCCGGCAAGACGCTCCTGCTCGACGCCTTACCCACCGCGCACTACCAGAATCTCGCGCACGGTCTCGCCGTCCAGGCCCTCCGCGCGGCCGGTGCCCGCAGTGTCGGCACGGCCAACAACCATTCGCCGATCTGGCCCGCCTCCGATTCGCCGGAGGACAAGGCCGCGGGCGAATGGATCGACGCTCTCATCAATCGCACCTACGCGGATCCGGTGCTGCTGGGCCGTTATCCCGAACAAGTCGTCGAACATCTCCCGGCGGGCTTCGCCGACGATCTGCCCACGATCGCGCAGCCGCTCGACTTCTACGGCGTGAACTACTACGAGCCGCAGGGTGTCGCGGCGCCGGGCGAGGGCAATCCGCTGCCCTTCGAGCTTCGCGCGATCGAGGGCTATCCCATGACCACCAACGATTCCCCGATCGTCCCGCACGGTCTGCGCGAACTGCTCATCGGCTTCCACGAGCGCTACCGAGAGCACCTCCCGCCCGTCTACATCACCGAAAACGGTTGCAGTTTCGACGACGTCATCGCCGAGGACGGGCAGGTCCACGATCAGGAGCGCATCGACTTCCTCGACACCCACCTGGTCGCGGTGCGCGAGGCGATGGACGCCGGAGTCGACATCCGCGGGTACTTCGTCTGGTCGCTGATGGACAACTTCGAATGGTCGAAGGGCTATCAGCCGCGGTTCGGCCTGGTGCACATCGACTACGAGACGCTGAAGCGGACACCGAAGGATTCCTTCGGCTGGTACCGAAAACTGATCCGCCATGAGTGAGGTCAGGGAGCTGCCCGAGGCGCTCGCGGAACCGGTCGCCAGGGTCCGCGCGGGTTGGATGAGCCTGCTGTTCTTCGCGAACATCGCGCTCTGGCTCGGCGTCTACGCGCCCATCCAGGTTCTCCTGCCGAAACAGGCCGAACTGCTGGACGCGGCCAACAAGGAAGCGGTGTTCAGCCTGGTCACCGGGATCGGCGCGGTCGTCGCGCTGATCGCCAACCCGGCCGTCGGCCTCCTTTCGGACCGCACCTGTTCCGCCCGCGGCCGCCGTCATCCGTGGACGGCGGCCGGGGCGGCGGTCGCCGCGGCCGGGCTGCTCGTCCTCGCGTTCGCGCCGAACGTCGCGGTCATGGTGCTCGGCTGGTGCCTGGTGCAGGCTGGACTGAACGGAATGCTCGCGATGCTGGTCTCGGCCATCGCGGACCGGGTGCCCGTGCCGCAGCGCGCGCAGGTCGGCGGGCTGGTCGGCATCGCCCAGATGCTCGGGACCGTGCTCGGCGCCGTGGTGGTCGTGGTGATGCTCGACCTCGCCGGTCTCCCGCTGGGTTACGCGGTGTGCGCGGCCATCGTGCTGGCCGGCGCGGCGGCCTTCGTCCTGCGTACGCCGGACGCGCGGCTGCCGGTCGCGTACCGGCCGTCGGCCAGGGCCAAGGACGTACTGGCGAACTTGTGGATCTCTCCCCGCCGGCATCCCGACTTCGCCTGGGCGTGGGCCTGCCACTTCATGATCAACCTCGGCAACGCCTTCGGGACGCTGTACCTGTTGTTCTTCTTGAAAGACGCGGTGCGCTACGAAGATCCGGACACCGGGTTGCTGATCATGATGGGGCTCTACGGTGCCGCCCTCATCGTCGGCGCGCTCATCGCCGGGCACTTCTCCGACAAGTCGGGACGGCGCAAGCCTTACGTCTTCGCCGCGTCCGCGGTGATGGCCGTGGCCGCGTTGGTGCTGGTCGTCTGGCAGAACTGGACGGCCGCGCTCGCGGCGTCACCGTTGCTGGGTGTCGGTTTCGGCGCGTACATGGCCGTCGCGCTCGCGATGCTCACGCAGGTGCTGCCCGCCGCACAGGACCGGGCGAAGGATCTCGGCGTCATCAACATCGCGAACTCGCTGCCGCAGGTGGTGGCGCCGATGCTGACCGCGCCGATTTTGGCCTACCTCGGCGGATATCCGAGCCTCTTCGCGGCTTCGGCGCTGTCCACCGTCATCGCCGCGGTGCTGGTCACGCGGGTGAAGGGCGTCAGCTAGGTGGAGACCGCGGACCGGTGCCGGTCGGGGGAGGGGAGTGCAACGGCACCGGCCCGCGGGGTTCGGGGGATGGCAGCGCGCTCCGGGGCAGGTATCGCGCTGCGTTTGTGATCATCAACCTAGCGACCGATTACTGCCTTCGCTAGGTGTTCTGCCGATAATTTTCGATTAATCGCGGTGGGGACCGGAGTGATTACCGAGAGCGGCTCGACGCGTTCGGGGGTACGCGCGAACCGCCGCCGGCGAAGGCGAGATCGTGGCGTGGTTGCCGAGGGGGCGCTCGGACCGCCGTTCACTCGCCGGCTTCTCTCAACACGGGTCGGGCAGCGGCATTCTTTCAGGCGTGCACGCCGCCGATGGCCGGACGACGCGGGTTGACCAGCGCGTGCCTGCCGGTGGTTTCGGCCGCACTCACCCTGGCCTGCCCGGGGACACGGCGGCGGGCTTCGCGCCGGTGGTCCTGGGAGGCCGCGGTGTGCTGGGGGGCGAGGCCGCCGGCGACCAGGTGCTCGTGCGCGACCTGCCATACCGAGCAGGGGGCCTTGCACCGGTGCCAGCGGGTCGAGCAGGTGGGACAGTCGCCCCGCTCGTCGGGCTCGTGCGCTTGGAGCATCGCGCGCCAGCCTTCGGTCAGGCGGGGGAGCTCCGAGCGGGCGACCGAGACGAGCGACTGCGCGTCGGCTCGGTTCGCGAGATCGGAGAGCATGTCGAGGCGTTCCCAAACCGCGTTGCGGAGGACTTGCCCTAGGACCTGATCCACGGAGAACTCACCGTTACCTTTCCGCCATTTTGGCGGCTTCGTTGAGCGCTGCCCTGAGCTGGCCGAGCTGGCCGGACGTCATGCGCGCGGTCTCTCCCGGCGGCGAGACGAGAACCACCTGGTTGTCTTCGACGAACACCGTGACGGCGCGTTCGCGGCTGATGAGATCGCCGCACTGCACCCGCCAGACCAGCTGTCCGCCTTCGTAACGGCGCACACTCGCGGTACGGGGGTCGACCGGGGCGGAAGGGGAGACCGGCCGGTTGACGCCGGGGGCGACCGCGACCGGCTGCTGACCGGCGGGGCCGGCCGCACGCAGGTGGCGCGTGGCCATACCGGGCCGTCCCGCGGTGATGGAGCCTGTTGCGATCGAGTCCACGAACTCCACTGGCTCTTCTCCGCTCTCTCGTTCCACGTCGTCTTCGTTCCGCGTGTCCGCACCCTGAGGGGGTTCGGAGACTTGGTAGCTCTCTGTGATCGCTGCCGGTGGCGGGTCGGTCACGGAGATCTGACAACTACAGTGATGTGAAACCGAGTTCGATAGAAGGTCGAACCGCCGTCATAGCGGTGACCGGACGAGGTTTCACGGTAAGCGGTCAAACGACTTCTGCCGGGCCGATCACGACGGGCAATCCGGTGTTTCGCACGGTTGAATAGGTGTGCTTACGCTGTTTCTCGACCCCAACGGAACTGTGAGGGGGCGCAATGGACGCCAGTATCGGTGGCGGCGCTGTCGCCGGCTCGGACGCGGTAGGCGCTGCGGGCGCTTCAGGCGCTTCGGGCAGGCAGAGTCACCCCGTGCCGCCGGATGCCTGGGAGCAGCCGGAGATGCGAGCCGCACTGGCGACACGGGAGATCTCCTCCGTGTACCGGCTGTTGCGCAAGCACGGTGTTTCGCAGCGTCAGATCGCCGCGATGACCGGCCAGTCGCAGTCCGAGGTGTCCGAGATCCTCAAGGGTCGCCAGGTGATGGCGTACGACGTGCTCACCCGCATCGCTGACGGCCTTGGTGTCCCCAGGGGATACATGGGTCTCGCCTATGACGAGGCGACAGCGATAAAGGTCGTCGGTGCTGCCGACGGCCAGCAGGCGGAGGAGGACGAGTCCGTGAAGCGACGGAGGTTCCTCGCGCACGCCGCCCAGGTCACGATGGGTGCGGCGGTGTTCGGTCCCGAATCGGGCACGTGGTCGGCCGGACCGGCGAAGACGCCCGCCCCCGGGCGGATCGGCATGACCGACGTCCGGCAGGTGGAAGCCGCGACCAGAGCCCTCCGTTCCCTCGACTACCAGTACGGCGGCGGTTTCTGCCGCGACGCCGTCGTCGCCCAGCTGTCCTGGGGACAGCAGATGCTCGAATCCACCGGCACCGAGCCGGTCAAGAACCGGCTGTACGTCGCCCTCGCCGACCTGCACAGCCTGGCGGGATGGACCTCCTTCGACACCGGCCTCATGGATTCCGCGCGCGGACATTTCGCGAACGCGCTGGACCTGGCCAAACAGGGCGACAGTCATCCGCTGGTCGCCAACGTGCTGTACCGGATGGGCCGGGTCTACCTGCACAACGACGCCCCCAACGACGCGTTGAAACTGTTCCAGCTCGGCCAGATCGCCGCCCAGGAATCGGGCTCCGAACTGGCGGTCGCCGTGCTCTGCGCCAACGAGGCGTGGGCGTACGCGATGATGGGCAACGAGGAGCAGGCCACGAAGCTGCTCGGCCGGAGCAAGGACGAGTTCGCCCGCGCCGATCTGGCCGAGGCCGAGTCGTGGGTCAAGTTCTTCACCGAGACCGACGTCTACGCGATGATCGGCACCGTGCACACCGTGCTCGCCGAGAAGAACGCCGAGCACACCAAGTACGCGATCCCGGCGCTGACGAAGGCCGTCGAGTCCTACACCGACGACATGGCCCGCAGCAAGACGTTCATGCTCAGCGCCTTGGCCACGAACCACCTGCTCGAAGGCGATCTCGACCACGGTGCGAAGGTGGGTTCCAAGGCCATCGACTGCGCCGAGGGCATCAAGTCGGAGCGGGTGAAGGACCGGATGCGACCCTTGCAGGTCGAGGCGGAACGCCGCCGGAACAACGCCGATGCCCGTGACCTCGCCGACCGCCTCAATTCGTTCTACGCCGCCTGAGCCGACCGGCCCGGGCGGCCGGTTCACGCCCGACATCCTGCGCGACGCCCTCGAGCGGACGTGCGATCTGCTGGGCGTGGACCCCGAAGGCGCCCGGCTGCTGAGGTTCACCAACAACGCCGTCTACGAGCTGGCGAGCGCGCCGTTCGTCGTCCGGATCGTCGGCTCCACCCGGCTGCGGCACCGCGTCGGCACGGTCGTGCGGGTCGCCCGGCACTTCGAACGGCACGACGTGCCGGCCATCCGCCTGGTTTCCGGCCTCGACCAGCCGTTGCCGGTCGGCGAGCAGCTCGTGACGGTGTGGTGGAAGGTGACGGCGAGCGGCCGGAAGGCGAAGTCCGCCGACCTCGCCGCGCTGCTGCGCCGCGTCCACGATCTCGAGCCGCCGGAGGGCCTCGCCGAATGGGCGCCGTTCGCCGCGGTCCGCGCCAGGGTCTCGGACGCGGAGGAGCTGGACGAAGGCGACCGGCGGTTCCTGCTCGAACGCTGCGCCGAGGTCGAAGACGCCCTCGCGACGCTCGACTTCCCCCTGCCCCGTGGCCTCGTCCACGGGGACGCGCACACCGGGAATGTGATCCACGGGCCCGATGGGCCGGTGCTGTGCGATTTCGATTCGTCCTGTGTCGGGCCGCCGGAATGGGATCTGACGCCGCTCGCCGTCGGCCGTGAACGGTTCGGTGATCCACCGGCCCGCTATCGCGTGTTCGCGCGGCGGTACGGATTCGACGTGACCACGTGGTCCGGGTTCTCGGTACTGCGCGCGATCCGTGAACTGAAGCTCACCACGAGTGTGCTCCCGATTCTCCGCAGTCATCCCGGCGTGCGGGATGAGCTGCGGAAACGGTTGGACGATCTCCGGAACGGACGTACCGGCGCGCGCTGGAACCGCTATCGGTGACTCACCCGGGAAACGGATCTGCACGTGCATTCGCCGACGGCGAATGACCGTTCGTCGCTTGCCCGAATTCGCCGCTCATTCGGTGACGAATTCGCCCGGGCTAATCACTTCTCCCGGCCCAATGCTCCCCCAAATGTGCAACTTGCAGCTACGCTGTGTTATTCGGCTCGGCGAGTTCACCTTGTCGCTGGGTACCGATCGGGGCCTTCGGGGTCACAGTTGTTCCAAACGCGTACGCAGAGCGTCCGCCTCCGGACGGCCGAGGCCGACGAAAATCGGCAACGCCTGGTCGTAGAGGCCTCGTGCTCGGTCCCGATCGCCGTCCGCCTCGGCGATCTCGCCGAACGCGGCCAGCGTCCTGGCCACCTCGAACCTCGATCCCCTCGCCTCCATGGTGGCGCGGGCGGGTTCGAGTTCGGCCCGTGCGGCCGCGAGATCCCCGGTGACCGTGAGGGCGCGGGCGAGTTCGATCCGGGCGCGGGCCACGTTGTAGTCGTCGCCGTCGAGAATGTCGCGAGCGCGGGTGAGGTCGGCGATCGCGGCTTCGGGCCGTCCGGCGCGGACGCGGGTCGCGCCGAGGTTGATCAGCGCCAGCCCGATGTCGTGCGGACGTTCCTGCCGCTCACCGAGCAGGAGGTCCTCGGTGAACCACTCGACGGCGTCGTCGAGCCTGCCCTGCTGCAACGCGACCAGGCCGAGCCCTTCCACCGAACGGATCTCGACGACGCTGTCGTCCGCCTTCCGCGCGGCTTCGCGTCCGGCCAGATAGTTCCCGACGGCTTCGTCGTAGCGTCCGGTGGCACGGCACGCGGCGCCGGCGCGGTTCCGCATCAACGCCTCCGCGGAGGCGTTGCCCCACGCCTTCGCGCAGCGGGCGCCGATCTCGCTCACCCGCAGGTAGTCCGGATAGTGCTTGCGGAACAGGAAGAGCGGCCACATCGCGGCGGCCAGCTGCCAGCCGAGTTCCGGCAGCTCCCAGTCGTGGGCCGTCTCGACCGCGGCGATGAGGTTCTCGCGTTCCAGCTCCAGCCAGTCGAGTGCCTCTTGGTCACTGTCGAACGACGCCCGCGCCGACGGCCGGTACTCGTACCGGTACGGGATCGGCTCCTGATCGGGGGTGGTCAGGCCCGCCGTCGCGGAGGCGGTGAAGAGGTACCACTCCAGCATGCGGCGAACGGCGATGTCGCGGTCGTATTCGTTGCCCGCCGTCTTCTCCTTGGCGTGCAGCCGCGCGAGATCGTGGAAGGTGTACCGGTCGTCGCCGCGGTCGATCAGCAGCCCGACGTCGACGAGCTGGTCCAGCAGGTCGTCGGCCACCTCCTCGCGCACGGCGATCGACGCGGCCGCCGCGCCGACGCCGAAGTCGGGGCCGGGATGCAGCCCGAGCGCCGCGTACAGCGCGGCCGCGTCGGAGGGGAGTTCGTCATAGGAGAGGTTGAAGCTGGCTTCCACCGATTGCGCCTCTTTCGTCGAGAGCGTGGCCAGTCGACGATATTCCTTCCCCAGTTCGGAGGCGATCTTCTCCAGCGACATTTTCGGTCGTCCCGCGAGCTTGGCGCTGACCGTGGTGAGCGCGATCGGCAGGCCGCCGCACAGCTCGGCGATGGTCCGAGCCTGGGCGGCTTCGGCGCCGACCCGCTCCGAGCCGACCGCGCGGCCCAGCAGTTCGGCGCTGTGCGCGGAACCGAAGGGCGCCAGCTCGACCAGCTTCGCGCGATGTTCGGTCTGGAGCCTGCCCAGGCGGCGCCTCGAAGTCACGATCACGAGGCTTTCCCCGCCGGCGGGCAGCAGGGGCAGCACCTGCTCGGTCGACGCGGCGTTGTCGAGCAGCACGAGCAGTGGCCGCTCGGCGGTCGTCGTGCGATAGAGGGCGGTGAGCTCCTCGACGTCCCCGGGCAGCCCTTCCGGCGGGAAACCCAAGGCCCGGAGGAACCGGCCGAGCGCTTCGCTCGCGGAGAGCGGGCCGTTGGTGCTGAACCCGCCGAGATCCGCCCACAGGTGCCCGTCCGGGAACCGGTCACCGAGGTGGCGGCCCCACGCGGTGGCCAGCGCCGTCTTCCCGATCCCGCCCTGACCGCTGATCAGATGCACCGCCGGTCCGGTGGTGTCGTTCTCGGTCAGCAGCCGTTCGAGCAGCGCGAGCTCGGCCGTGCGGTTGGTGAAATGGGCGGGCACGGGCGGAAGCTGCCGTGGCCCCGAACTCACCTGTCTGGTGAGCCGGACCGCCGATCGCTGACGCGGTACCTGTGGCGTGCTGACTTCACTTTCACCCGGCAACGGGCCGCCCATCTACTTCCCCTCTTCGGGTCGATCCCAGCGATCGCGTAGAGCATTCCGGTGAACGTCCGGAGAGGACAGTGAAACCGCCCAAATGCGGCCGGATGGAGCAAGCGCGGAAGCTGGGCCGGGCGTCAGTACATTGGGGCCGTTATGGGGTTCAAGACTTCTATCGGGTGAAAGAGGCATCTTCATGGAGACAGCAGGCAAGACCCGCTGGCAAGAAGGACTGTCGAACGAGCTGGACCACTGGCGGATCTGGCTCTCGGGTGGGCCCGAAGCCTTCGCCGGCGGAGGATTCAACGACTACGAGTGGCGGACCAGTCCGGACTCCGACCTGCGCAACCAGCCGCATCTGACAAGGAACCTCGAGCCGTTCGCGCCCGAGAGATCGACGGTCCGCATCCTCGACGTCGGCGCGGGCCCGCTGACCTGCGTCGGCAAGCAATGGCCCGGCCGCACGGTGGAGATCACCCCGGTCGACCCGCTCGCCGACCGGTACAACGGCCTCCTCGCCGAGCTGGACCTGACGCCCTTGGTGGCCACCCAGGACGCCGAGGTGGAGAAGCTGTCCGAGGTGTTCCCGGTGGACCACTTCGACCTGGTGTACTGCCAGAACGCGCTGGACCACGTGTACGACCCGGTGCTCGGCACCCGTCAGATGCTCGAGGTCGTCAAGCCTGGCCACGCCGTCGTGCTGATGCTCAACGTGAACGAGGGCGAACGCGAGAACTACTACGGCTTGCACCAGTGGAACTTCTGCCGTGAAGGCGACGCGCTCGTCGTCTGGAATCACGACGGCCGGGTGAACCTCAACGAAGAGCTGTCCGGGATCGCCGAAGTCCGCTTCGAACCGGAGTCCACCGAGACGCTGATGATCGTTTCGCTGGACAAGAAGGCCTGATCCGGCTCAGGTCGTCGGGACGACCGGGGCTCGCGTGAGGACGACGGCGAAGCCGAACGCGAGCCCCATCACCGTCAGTTCCAGCGTCGCCCACGCAGCCAGCGCCGTGCGGTTGTGCCGCACGATCTGCGGCATCAGCTTCCAGCGTGTGTAGGCGCCGAGACCGGCGATCACGCCGGTGCACAACAGTTTCAGCAGCACCAGTTGCCCATACGGCGTGGTGAAGACGCCTTCCCAGAAGCCGAGCGACGGGTTGAGCGAGATCTCGATCAGCCCGTTGAACAACCCGGTCGCCGCGCCGAGGATCAGGCACAGCGTCGCCAGTTTGGAGAACCGCGGCAGCGCGTGCGCCAGCAGTGTCCGGTTCCCGATGAGCAGCACCGTCATCGCGCCGAGCCCGCCGGTCCAGGCGACGGCGCTCATCACGTGCAGTTCCATCGAGATCATCGTGTAGTCGTGGTAGTTCCAGTTCGACGCGTGCCCGGTGACCGGCAGCGGCAGCAGCGCGAACAGGCCCAGCCCGACGCGGACTTCCGCGGGCACCTTCTCGCCGTGTTTCAGCGCGAGGACGCCGAGTCCCGCGTGCAGCAGGGCCAGCACCGCGACGATCAGCAGCGCCTTCCCGGCGCCGACGTCGGCGATGTAGCTCCCGACGTCCGACATCGACAGCGTGCTGGAGCCCGGCCGGTATTCGGCGGTCTGCAGGATCAGCGCGACGAGCGCGGTGGTCGCCCAGACCAGCGCGGCCGCGACGCTCGCGGGCCGCGCGATCCGCATGATCGGCTCGGAGAGCTTCGGCCGGTCGTAGCCGACCAGTACCGAGAGCAGCGCCAGCCCGATCGTGGCGACGGCCGAGATGTCCAGCAGTACCCGCACCATCGGGATGGAGACCGAGACCACCTCGCTGACCTGCGCGACCCCGGGCACCGGGGCCGTCGCGGTCAGCGCGACGCCGATCAGGGCGCCGACGATGCCCGCCGTCACCACGCAGAACAGGACGGCGACGCGAGTACGCGAGGTGGTCTCGGCCTGTGTCATGAGCCGCTCTTCTCCTTGTCACCCGCGCCGGTGCGCAGTGCGACGGTCAGTCCGACGGCGAGCAGCACGACGGCGCCCGCGATCCACACCCAGATCGGCACCCCGGACGAGTTTTCGCCACCCGTCGCCGGGGTCGTCTCGGCCTGGCCCGCGTTGCTGCGCGCGGCGTCGGCGCTCGCCGGGGTCCCGGTGCCCGCGGCGGTGAGGGTGAACGGCACCTCACCGGTCACGGCGTGCCCGTCCGCGGACAGGATCCGGTAGCCGATCTTGTACTCGCCCGCCGGGCCGAGCGGCCGCAGCGGCACGGTCACGACGCTGTCGCGGACCTCGACCTGGCCTTCGGCCCACTGGCCGCCGCCCGGTCCGATGACCGCGATCTGGTTGACGTTCGCGTTCTGGACGTACTGGTCGAACGTGAGCGTGACCTTCGCGGGCCCGGCGGCGAGCGAAGCGCCCTTCGCCGGGTCCGAGGAGATCAGGACGTTGTGCGCCAGCGCCGGGGTGGCGGTGGCGAGCCACGCCACCCCGGTGATCGCCAGCGCGACGATCGCTTTACGCATTTACTCGGTTCCCTCGGTGTTGCTCTTGCTCGAAACGGCGGTGGCGCGGCGGGCGCGCAGGGTGGCACCGGCGCCGACGCCGAGGCCGAGCGCGCCGACGACCAGTCCGGCGCCGCCGAGCCAGCGGGCGGTGTTGTCGGAAGACGAGGACGCGGCGTGGGATTCCTCGGAGGCCTTCGCGTCGGAGCCGTGGCCACCACCGTGTCCGTCACCGCTCTTCTCGGCGAGCTTCACGGTCGGCGCGGGGTGCTCCGGCTCCTCACCGGAGGCCGGGGTCGGCTGGTTCCACTCGACGACCTTGCCGTTCTCGTACGTCTGGGTGGCCGGGAACTCGATCGCGTCGACGTTGGTCGGGAACTGGCCCGCGCTGATCTGGAACTCCTGGAACTCGGTCGAACCGGCGGCGATCTTGGTGCCGGGCTCGGCGGTCCACGAGACCTTGGTGACGGCCTCGGTGATCTGCGTACCGGAAGCGGTGGTCACCGGGCTGGGCAGCTTGGACTTGACGACCTCGGCCTTCCAGCCGGGGATCGGCTTGGTGCGCACGGAGCTGAGCGCGTACTCGGGTTTGAGGGTGACCTCGACCTTGACGGTGCCGGCGTCCTTCTCCTCGTTGGGGACGCGGAAGAAGATCGACCCGTAGCCGCCCTTTTCGGGCTGGGGGCCGTAGACGTTGGCGGTGACGTGGGCCGACGCGACCCCTGCCGAGAGCAGACCGGCGGCACCGATGGCGGCGGCCAGGAAACCGGCTCGCTTGAAGACGTGCTTGGACACGAAGTACTCCTGAACGTGATTCGAGACGGCGGGCTCGGGGGCCTCGCCGATTACGGGGGATGAGCTGGGTTCAGGAGAACAGCGGCGGGCCGCGCCTGCCGTGGACCCGGCGGAGGTCCACGCCGACGAGATGACCGGGGCCCGCCGGACGGGCGAGCACCGGGGACGCCACCGCGGCGGGCACCGGGAGCGCGTTGAGGATGAACGGGACCAGCGCGCGCAGGCAGGCGAGGACGCCGAGCAACAGTCCGTCGGCCTTGGCCAGCAGCAACGCGGTGACCAGCGTGGCGACGACGTGCGCGACGGTCATCGCGAGCCCACCCGAAAGGGGTGCGGGTTCGCCGTGCGGTTCGTGGGTGCTCAGCGAGCTGAGCACGAGGTGCATCACGACCTGACCGGCGCCGAGATCGACGATGGTGGCCAGCGGCCCGCGGGCCTTCGCGGCGAGCGCGGCGGCGTTCCAGCCGATCAGCACGGTGAGCAACAACGTCATCGCCGTATCGGGTAGATCGCCGTCCCCGATCATGTGAGCGGTGACGGCCAGCGCCGCGGAGCTCACGCCGAGCAAACCACCACGCACAACGCGTAACGCGCTTCGGTGATGGCTGCCCTTACTCACGGGTGAAGAGTATTCGACGTACTGCCGCGTGGTCGATCTCCTCCCGGCTGTTGAGCAGTGGGAAAGACACCGGCGGGACGGCGCGTGCGTTTGCCCATTTAGGCCGAATGGGGAAGGTTTACGGGATAAAAGGCGGTAAACAGGGGTTTGACCGCGCGGGTTTTGGGTAGTCAGGCTCCCGATACAGCTACTCCGAATGGGTGAGGAGTCTCACCCAGAGGCGGCGGGAGAACCAGCACGCGATGAATCTCTTCGAGTACATCTCGGATCGGTGGGACAGACTCGCCCTCCAAGGGCTCCTCCACGTCAGCGCGGTCGTGCAGTGCACGATCATCGCCGCCGTGCTCGGCGTGGTGATCGGCGTCGCCGTCTACCGCAGCCCGATCGGGTCGGCCGTGGCCACGGCGCTGGCGAGCACGATCCTCACCGTCCCCTCGTTCGCTCTCCTGGGGCTGCTCATCCCCGTGTTCGGCCTCGGGGTGAACACCACCGTCATCGCGCTCGTGCTCTACGCCCTGCTGCCGATCGTGCGGAACACGATCGTCGGACTCGGCGGCGTCGATCCAGCGGTCAGCGACGCGGCGCGCGGTATCGGCATGAGCCGGTTCGGCGTGCTGACCAGGGTGGAACTGCGGCTCGCCTGGCCCGCCATCCTCACCGGGATGCGGGTCGCGACGCAGATGCTCATGGGCATCGCGGTCATCGCGGCCTACGCGAAGGGCCCGGGCCTCGGCTCCGAGGTCTTCTCCGGCCTCACCAACGCGGGGAGCACGAACTCCCTCAACCAGGCACTGACCGGGACGCTCGGTGTGGTCGTCCTCGCACTGGTCCTCGACGCCGTTTACGTCCTGATCAACCGTTTGACCGTCTCTAGGGGTGTCCGTGGCTGAGTCTCCTGAAACCGTATCCGGCGTCGAAATCCAGCTGGAGAACGTCTCGAAGCGCTACCCCGGCACCCGTGAGCCCGCGGTCGACGACTTCTCGATGGTGGTGCCCGCCGGCAAGATCGTGGTCTTCGTCGGCCCGTCCGGCTGCGGCAAGACCACGACCATGCGGATGATCAACCGGCTGATCGAGCCGACGTCGGGCCGCATCACCATCGGCGGCGACGACGCGCTGAAGCTCGACGTCGACACCCTGCGCCGTCGCATCGGCTACGCGATCCAGCAGGCCGGGCTCTTCCCGCACTTCACCGTCGCGCAGAACATCGCGGTGGTGCCGGGGCTGCTCGGCTGGGACAAGAAGAAGGTCAACGACCGGGTCGAGGAGATGATGGACCTGGTCGGGCTGGACCCGGCCGATTTCCGCGACCGGTTCCCGCGTCAGCTGTCCGGCGGGCAGCAGCAGCGCGTCGGCGTCGCGCGGGCGCTCGCGGCCGACCCGCCGGTGCTGCTGATGGACGAACCGTTCGGCGCGGTCGACCCGATCACCCGCGGCAACCTGCAGGACGAACTGCTGCGGCTCCAGACCGAACTGAAGAAGACGATCGTCTTCGTCACCCACGACTTCGACGAGGCCGTGAAGCTCGGCGACAAGATCGCGGTGCTCGGCGACCAGTCGAAGATCCTCCAGTACGACACCCCGGACGCGATCCTCGCGAACCCCGCCGACGACACGGTCGCCGGTTTCGTCGGCGCCGGCGCCTCGCTGAAGCAGCTGACGCTGCTGCGGGTCCGCGACGTCGAGCTGAAGCAGGACGCGCTGACGGCGACGGTGAGCGAATCGCCGTCGGACGTCCGCGAGAAGCTGACCAAGCAGCGCAAGCATTTCGTGCTGGTGCTCGACCAGCGCCGCCGTCCCATGCGGTGGGTGCACGTCCGCGAGCTGACCGCGGCGACGTCGCTGGCCACCGCGGGCAAACCGCTGCGCGACTACGTCAGCCTCCAGTCGACCCTGCAGGACGCGCTCGAAGCCATGCTCGCCGAGGGCGGCAGCGTCCCGGTGACCGGCGCCCGCGGCGAATACGCCGGGACGATCGAGCTCGACACCGTCATCTCGACGATCCAGCAGTTGCGCGAGGAGCACTCCGACGACAGCCCGGCGGAAGGTGTGACCGCATGACGGCCGTCGATACCGGGTTCTCCACCGAGTCTTCGTCGAGAAGCGCCGAACGGGTCCGGCTGTTCGCCCAGCCGGCCGTGGTGCTGCTGATCGTCGCCGGGGTGCTGATCTGGGTGTTCACCAGCGACCTCACCGCGACGGAGAAGGCGACCCTCAACGCGGCCGGACTGCTTGCCGCGCTGCGCGACCACCTGGCGATGACCATCGTGGTCACCGCGATCGTGGTCGCCGTGGCGGTGCCGCTCGGCGTGCTCGTGACGCGACCCTGGGCGAAATGGGCGGCGCCGGTCTTCCTGGCCGTCGCGAACATCGGCCAGGCCGCGCCCGCGCTCGGCGTGCTGGTGCTGTGGTTCATCGTCACCGGCGCGACCGGCGGGCTGTGGGTCGCGGCGCTGCCGCTGGCGTTCTACTCGCTGCTTCCGGTGCTGCGGAACACGATGGTCGGCCTGCAGCAGATCGACCCCGCCCTGATCGACGCCGGCCGCGGTATCGGCATGTCGGCCACCGGCGTGTTGTGGCGGGTCGAGTTCCCGCTGGCCGTCCCGCTGGTCCTCGCCGGTCTGCGGACCTCGCTGGTGCTGGCCGTCGGCACGGCGACCTTCGGCATGTTCGTGAACGCCGGCGGTTTCGGCCTGCTCATCGACACCGGCTACAAGCTCAACCTGACGAAGGTGCTGATCACCGGCTCGGTGCTCGCCGTCGCGCTGGCGCTGCTGGTCGACTGGCTCGGCGCGGTGGCGGAACAGCTCCTCGGACCGAAGGGACTGCGCTGACATGCGGCTCAAGGCGATCCTCGGCGCGGTCCTGTTGTGCGGCACGCTTTCCGCGTGCGGACTCGAGGTCAACACCGCGCTGCCGTACAAGATCGAACCAGGTTCGATCAAACCCATCGAGTCGCTCAAGGGCGTCGAGGTGACGGTGGGGTCCAAGGACTTCACCGAGAACATCATCCTCGGCTACATGGCCGAGATGGCGCTTTCCGCGGCGGGCGCGGACGTCATCGACCTGACCGACATCAAGGGCTCGAACTCGTCGCGGCAGGCGTTGCTCACCGGCCAGACCGACGTCGCGTGGGAGTACACCGGCACCGGCTGGATCAACTACCAGGGCAACGAACTGCCCGTCCCCGGCGGGGAACAGGCGCAGTACGAAGCCACGAAGGCGGCCGACGAAGCGAAGTTCGGCATCTCCTGGCTGAACTATTCGCCGCTGAACGACCAGTACGGCTTCGCGGTCACCGAGGCCTACGGAGCGGCGAACAACCTGAAGACGACGTCGGACCTGGCGGCGTTCCTCAAACAGAAGCCCGACCAGAGCGTCTTCTGCCTGGAGACCGAATTCACCAGCCGCCAGGACGGTTTCCCCGCCGCCGTGCGGTCGTACGGCTTCCAGAACCCGGTGATCAAGAACTTCGGCATCGGCACGATCTACTCGGCGGTCGCGAGCGGCACCTGCCCGATCGGCGAGATCTTCACCACCGACGGCCGGATCGCCGGACTGAACCTGCGCGTACTCGAAGACGACAAGAAGGCGTTCCCGCAGTACAACGCCGTGGCGACATTGAGGACCGAGTTCCTCAACCAGCACCCGGAAATCCGTGGACCGCTGGAAGCCGTGAGCGCGGCCATCGACAACGAGCAGATGATCGAACTGTGCAAACAGGTCGACGTCGACGGCCGTGACCAGGGCGAAGTCGCCTACGAATGGATGAAGAAGAAGGGCTTTATCGGTTAAATCTGTCGAGCGCTGACGTAAACGTGCCGAAGGGGCGTCGTTCCGCTTCCACCTCGCGGTGGGCGTGGAGGCGCCCCTTCATCACGTTTCCGTGGGCCTTCGGCCCAAGAGAGGGCGCTCGACGGTGAAGTCTCCGTCGGGCGCGGGGCGCCCTTGGGGAGACCTCTCGGCTGAGTTCGCCTGCGTCCCTGTCGCTTCTGGGTTCGCCGCCGTCCCTGTCCGCTCCCGTCCCGCTCCCGTCCCCGCGTCCCGTCTCGCGCGTGAGATGAAAGCGTCCTTCATAGCAAAATTTGCTATGAAGGACGCTTTCATTGCGCTTGAGGGGCGCGAAGGGCGGCTAGATCCCCAGCCGGTGGAGGAGCTTTCCCTCCAGCTGGTCCAGCTCCCCGGCCACGGCCCGGTGCGCCGCCTTCCGCCGCGCGGCGGGCATCCGCTCCGAAGCGCGAACGGTCGCCGAGAGTTGCTCCAGCGTCCCCTGAGTGTCCTTCGCGAAGGCCGCGTCGGCGTCTGTCGCCTTCGCGGACCTCTTCAGCTCCGCGAGGCCCTGCGTCAGCCCCGCGATGCGCGCGTGCAGCGCGGCACCGCGCCCGCTGTACTCGCCGAGCTGGTCGATGGCGACGCCGAGCTTCTTCGCTTGATAACGGTCGTACAGCTCCCGTGCGGCACCCGCCGCTCGAACGGCGTACGGCGCGATCACCGGCAGTACGGCCGGACCGAGCACTTTGGCCACCGCGACGGCGTTTTTCGCCTTCTTCGGGGTGAACCTGCCTTCGCCCTCGATGGCTTTGGCCTTGCGCGCCATGGCACCTCCCACGCTGTGTCACTGACGAACTTACTGGTCCCCGAAGTGGCGGGCATGTCGGCTTGCCGGTCGCCTTCTAGAGTGTTGTCCGTGAGTAACGAGGTGCTACTGGACGCGGGAGCGGTGAGCCGCTGCCGGCGTCGCGTGCACCTCGAACACGATCCGGCGATGCGCGAGGTCCCGCTCGCCCCGCCCGACCCCGCCGCGCAGCAGCGGATCGCCGACGCGTCGGCGCATCGCGAGACGATCGTGCGGCAGCTCATGGACGCGACGGGACCCGACGCGACCTGGGTGAAGATCCCTCGCGACCTCCCTGCCGCCGAGCGCGTGCAGCTCACCGAAGACGCCTTCGCCGCCGAAGCGCACTACATCTGGGGCGCGCTGCTCCCGGTGGATCGCGCCGGTCACCGGCGTGGCGGTTCCGAGCTCCTCGTGCACACCGGCGCCGGCTACGTGCCGGTGCTGGTCGTGCGCCACCGCATCACCGATCGCGGCTCGGGTGCGCCGACCACGGTGATGACCGACCTCGACCCGGCGAACCGGTTGCCCGACCCGGCGCGAAAGGTCCGCTCGCAGCCGCGGGACCAGATGCGGCTCGCGCACCTCTATCGGATGCTCGAAGCGCTCGGGAAGCACGAAGGACACCGTGCCATCGGCGGCGTCATCGGACTCGACGCGGACGTCGTCGTCTGGCACGACCTGGCCGCGGGCACCTGGCCGGGCGGCCGGAGCGCGCTGACGGAGTATCAGAGCCGCTTCGCCGACAGGCTCGCCATCGCGAGCGCGGCCGCCGAAGGCGAAGAACCGCTCGCCGAACCGTCCCGCGTCCTCGAATGCCGGCGTTGCCCCTGGTGGCCGACCTGTGAGGTCGTGCTCACCGAAACCCGCGACGTCAGCCTCGTCGTCCGCGGCGAGGACGCGATGGAACTCCGCCGCGCCGGGGTGTCCACAGTGGACAAACTGGCCGCGCTCGATCCGGCCGACGAACCCCCGCCGATGAACTGGACCGGCGGCACCTTCGCCGACGCGATCATCCTCGCGCGGGCCTGGCTCGCCGACCTCACGATGGTGCGCAAGGTCGACCGCATCGAGGTCTCGCGCGGTGACGTCGAGGTCGACGTCGACATGGAGAGCTTCGGCGATTCCGGCGCGTACCTGTGGGGTTCGCTGCTGACCGGCGCCGACATCGGGATGGAGCAGGGCTACCGGGCGTTCGCGACGTGGGAGCCGCTGCCGACCGCGGACGAGGCTCGCTCGTTCGCGGAGTTCTGGGCCTGGTTCACCGAAGTCCGCGAGCGCACGCTCGCCGCGGGGCTGACGTTCCGCGCCTACTGCTACAACGCGCTCGCCGAGAACCGCTGGCTCTTCGGTTCCGCCGACCGGTTCGGCGAATACCCCGGGGTACCCAAGAAGGCCGAGATAGCGTCCTTTGTGGACTCCGAGGAGTGGATCGACCTCTTCCGCAGCGTCACCGACCAGTTCCTGTGCTCGCAGGGCAAGGGGCTCAAGGTGATCGCGCCGGTCGCCGGATTCGCCTGGCGCGATCCGGAAGCGGGTGGCGAGGCGTCGATGAGGTGGTACCGCGACGCCGTCGGCATGGACGGCGGAATCCCGGACGCCGTCCAGCGGGAACGTCTGCTGCGCTACAACGAGGACGACGTCCTGGCGACGCACGCGCTGCGGAACTGGATGACCGACCACGCGCAGACGTCCGTGCCGTACATGAACGACCTCTGACCTCCCGGTCGCCGAGCGACTTGCGATCAGGTGCGCTCCTGCGGATACTCGTGGACGAGTACTCGTGAACGAGGAGGCGTTGTGAAGCGGCGGAAGGTCGGGAACCTGCTGGCGTTGGCGATCCTGTCGACGCTGAACGAGCGCCCGATGCATCCGTACGAAATGGCCTCGATCCTGAAGAGCCGCGGCAAGGACCGCGACATGGGGATCAAATGGGGCTCGTTCTACACGGTCGTCGGCAACCTGCGGAAACACGGCTTCATCGAGGCCGTCGAGAGCGGCCGCGAGGGCGCCCGTCCCGAACGCACGGTGTACCGGATCACCGACGACGGCCGTGACGAAATGCTCGACTGGCTGCGCGAACTGCTCGGCGAACTCGCGCCGGAGGAGCCGAAGTTCGTCGCCGGGCTGTCGGTGCTGGGGTGGCTCGGGCCGGACGAGGTCATCGCCCTCTTCCGCACCCGGCTGGCGGCACTGGACGAAGACATCGCCTCGACCCGGGCCGAACTGGCAAGGCTCATCGAGGAGATCCCGCGGCTGGTGCTGCTCGAACTCGAGTACCACCTGGCGATCCGAGCGGCGGAGGCCGAGTGGGTCCGCTCGATCCTCGGGGAACTGACTTCCGGTTCCATGCCCGGTCTCGCCGAATGGCGGGCCCTGTTGGCCGAAAGGGGGAGCACCGGCCGTTGAAAGAACCCCGGCGAGGTGTTGCAGCACCCCGCCGGGGTGACGATCCCGCAACCGGAACCCGGCCACGAGACGGCACTTCGAGGATAACCGGGCTCCGGGAAACCAACCTGGAGTGACCATGACGAACATCAAGGACAGGAAGCGGTTCAAGCTCATCCCGGAGATGGGCGGCGCGCTGGCGCGGAACTACGCGCGGCAGCGCGGCACCGAACCGCAGATCGAACTCTGGCGGAAGCAGGCCCGCGAACTCACCGCCGACCTGGCGGAAGGCGCGAAGATCCTCGAGGTCGCCTTCGGCCCCGGCTACTTCGCCGTCGAGCTGGCGCGGCTCGGGTTCTCCGTCACCGGACTGGACGTCGCGCCGACCTTTGTCGAGATCGCGAGCGCGTACGCACGGGCTGAAGACGTCGAGGTCTCCTTTTACGAGGGCGACGTCGCGGCGATGCCGTTCGACGACGAGTCGTTCGACTTCGTCGTCTGCCAGGCCGCGTTCAAGAACTTCGTGTGGCCGGTGAAGTCGCTCGACGAGATGTATCGCGTGCTGCGTCCGGGTGGCACGGCCGTGGTGCAGGACATGAACCGGGACGCGACCGACGGCGACATCGTGCGTGAAGTCGAGAGCATGAAGCTCGGCAAACTGGCCGCTCTGACGACCCGGCAGACGCTCGGCCAACTGCGGCGGCGCGCGTACACGCCTGTCGACTTCAGTGGGCTGGTCGCGGAAACCGCGTTCCGGACGTGCGCGGTCACCGTCGCCGGGATCGGCCTGGACGTCCGTCTCACCCGCCCCTGACCTGACATGAAGGACTCCTTCATCGCAAAATTTGCGATGAAGGAGTCCTTCATTGCACGCGGGGGAGGCTCAGCGAGGCGCCATGCGCAGCGAGCCGTCCATCCGGATGACCTCGCCGTTCAGGTAGTCGTGGTCGATCAGCGACAGCGCGAGCTGCGCGTACTCGTCCGGCCGCGCGAGCCGCTTCGGGAACGGGACGCCTTCGGCCAGCGAAGCGCGGAACTCCTCGCTCACCGTCGCCAGCATCGGGGTGTCGACGATGCCCGGCGCGATGGTCAGCACCCGGATCCCGTGCGACGCGAGGTCGCGCGCGGCGGGCAGGGTCATCCCGACGATGCCGCTCTTGGACGACGAGTACGCGACCTGTCCGATCTGGCCGTCGAAGGCGGCGACCGACGCGGTGTTGATGATGACGCCACGCGCGTTGTCGGCCAGCGGCTCGGTCTTGGCGATGGCCTCGGCGGCCAGCGTCAGCACGTTGAAGGAGCCGATCAGGTTGATCTGGACGACCTTCGCGTACAGGGCGAGGTCGTGCGGGCCCTTCTTCGAAAGGATCCGCGCGGACGGTCCGATCCCGGCGCAGTTCACCACGGTCCGCAGCGGCACCCCGGATTCGGCCGCGGTCGCGACCGCGGCCCGCACCTGCTCCGGGTCGGTGACGTCGGCCTCGACGTAGGTGACGTTCTCGATCTGCTCGGCGTTCGCGATGGCACCGGCGAGGTCCAGCGCGAAGACCCGCGCGCCCTTCGCGGCGAGCGCCTTCACGGTCGCGCAGGCGAGCCCGGACGCGCCACCCGTGACGAGCGCCGCGGTATCGGTGATCTGCATGTTCTCCCTTTCGTCGACAACCGTTCATAGGTTAACGCTCGTTCGCATCGGGCCCAGGTGGGATGGCTCACTCGGGTGCGCAGCATGTCGTGAGGAGTATTCGGACCTGAAGCGTTCCGTTCGCTTCCAGGTCAACTCCGGCTGTCACCTTCAGCAGCATGAGCGCTGCTCGGATCGTGGTGGTGGGGACCGGTTACGTCGGATTGACCACGGGAGCCTGCTTGGCGGGCCTGGGGCATCGAGTCACTTGCGTCGATGTCGACCAGGCGAAGGTCGCAAGGCTCTCTGCCGGACGGGTGGACATCCTGGAGCCGGGATTGTCCGAGCTGGTGTCGAGGGGGCTGACCAGCGGAAGACTCGAGTTCGTGGTCGGCGCGCGCGACGCCGTCCGGGACGCGGAGGCCGTTTTCCTTTGTGTGCCAACGCCGATGGGCGCGGGCGGCTCGGCGGACCTGCGGGCGGTCGAGGCCGTGACCACCGAGATCGGCGACGTCATCCCTTCGGGTTGTGCGCTGATCACCAAATCGACCGTCCCGGTGGGAACGTCGAAGCGCATCCAGGCGATGCTCGGCCGAACGGACGTGCCGGTCGTGTCGAATCCGGAGTTCTTGCGTGAGGGCACGGCGGTGGAGGACTTCCTCGGTCCCGACCGGATCGTCGTCGGCTCGGATGACGTCGCGGCCGCCCGCTGGGTCGGCGATCTCTACGCCGACCTCGCCGCTCCCGTCGTCGTCGCCGACGCGGCCAGCGCGGAACTGGTGAAGTACGCGGCGAACTGCTTCCTCGCGATGAAACTGTCCTATGTGAACTCGATCGCCGAACTGTGCGAACGTCTCGGCGCGGACATCGACCTGGTCACCGAAGGCATGGGTTACGACCGGCGCATCGGCCGCTCGTTCCTCAAGCCCGGCCCCGGCTGGGGCGGCTCGTGCCTGCCGAAGGACACCAGCGCGCTGGTCCGCGTCGCCGAGTCGGTGCAGTACGACTTCACGCTGCTCACCTCGGCGATCGAGGAGAACATCGCGCAGCGGGACCGGATCGTCGCGAAGATCGCCGGCGCCGTCGGCGGCACGCTGGCCGGTTCGCGGATCGGCATCCTCGGGCTGGCGTTCAAGGCCGGGACGAACGACCTGCGAGACTCGCCCGCCCTCGCGGTCGCTTCCGTGCTGGGCGCGCTCGGCGCGGAACTGACCGCCTACGACCCCGCCGTCGGCGGCCACATCGACGGCATGACCGTGGTCGACGACCCGTACCAGGTCGCGAAGGCGGCCGACGCCGTCGTCGTGCTGACGGAATGGGACGAGTTCAAGCGGCTCGACTGGACGTACATGGCCGAGCAGATGGACGGCGACGCGGTCGTCGACACGCGCAACCTCCTGGACCCGCAACGGATCCTGGACGCCGGGCTGTCGTGGCAGGGCGTCGGGCGGCCGCGGGCGGCGCTGCGGCGGAAGGTCGCCGTCTCCTGACCCACTCGCCTCCCGCGGGTGCGATGAAAGGTCCTTTTCTTGCAAATTTTGCAAGGAAAGGACCTTTCATGACACCAGGGAGACGAGCTTCAACAGCCCATCCACGACCTCTTCAGCCGTCGGGCCGTTCTCCGGGTCGAGCATGTGCTGCAGCATCACGCCCGAGTTCAGGGCCGTGGCCACCGCGCCGATCCGCCGCTCGTCCGCCTCGGTGAGGGTGTCCTCGTCGATCCCGAGGATGCCCGCCGCCATTCCCCGGCGGCCCTCGCGTTGCGCGGCGGCGAGTTGTTTTCGCAGCTCAGGGTGGTGCTCCGACTGCACGAACGCCTCGATCGAGGCGATCCACAGCTGCCGGTTGCGCCCGTAGGAGTCGATCATCGCGCGCCAGGACGCCGCGTACTGCTCCGAGGGTGACGCGTCGGGGTCGACGGCGCTCATCATCTCGACCTGGATTTCTTTGCCCCAGTCGTCCATCGCCTGGGAGAACGCCGTCAGCAGCAGGGCTTCGCGCGATCCGAAGTGGTAGCCGATCGCCGCGTGGCTGACCCCGGCGGCCGTCGCGATATCCCGCACTGTCGTGCGTGACCAGCCTTTTTCCTTCAAACACTGGATGGCGCCCGCCATCAGGTCTTCGCGATTACCCATGCCCGAGATCCTAGACCACACGGTTTATCCATCTGGTTTAACCAAGTGGCTTGACCAAGCGTGCAAATCTGCCGTACGGTCGGTCCCATCACCAAGAACCCCCAGGGAGCAGCCATGACGACCACCGTTCTGATCTCCGGCGCCGGCATCGCGGGCCCGGCTCTCGCCTTCTGGCTCCACAAGCGCGGTTTCGCGCCGACCGTCGTCGAGCGCGCCCCGGCCCTGCGCGAAGGCGGCAGCGCGGTCGATTTCCGCGGCGAGCAGATGACCCTGCTCGAACGCATGGGAATCCTCGAAGACATCCGCGCGAAGGAGACCGCGATGGGCGCGCAGGTCATCATCGACACGCGAGGCAAGAAGGTCGCCCAGATGCCGTCGGTGTTCTTCAGCGGCGAAGTCGAGATCGAGCGCGGAGACCTGACGCGCATCCTCTACGACCACACGAAAGCCGACGTCGAGTACATCTTCGGCGACTGGATCACCGGCTTGGACGAGCTGTCGGACGGTGTCGATGTCACCTTCGCCCACGGTGAAGCGCGCAGATTCGACCTGGTCGTCGGCGCGGACGGCCTGCACTCCGGAGCGCGGCGGCTGGCCTTCGGCGAGGAAGAGCGGTTCCGCACCGACCTCGGCTTCCACACCGCGGGCTTCACCGCGCCCAACCACCTCGACCTCGACCATCTCGGCCAGATCTGCAGCGTCCCCGGCCGGACGGTGATGGTCGCCAGCGGGCGCGACCGCTCGGCGCTCAACGTCAGTTTCGTCTTCGCGTCCGGGCCGCTGGAGGTCGACCGCCGCGATGTCGAAGCGCAGAAGAAGGCCCTCGTCGAGCGCTACGCCGACTTCGGCTGGGAAGCTCCGGCACTGCTGGAAGGCCTCGGAGACGCCGACACGCTGTACTTCGATTCGCTCAGCCAGATCCACCTCGACAAGTGGTCACGGGGCCGGGTCGTGCTGCTCGGCGACGCCGCCTGGTGCGCGGGTCCGGGCGGTTCGGGCACCGGACTCGCGATGATGGGCGCATACGTCCTGGCGGGCGAGCTCGCCGCCGCTCACGGTGACCACGAAGTCGCTTTCGCGCGTTACGAAGAGAAAATGCGTGGCCCCATCAAGGTTTCGCAGAAGCAGGCGGCCGGGATCGGCACGTTCCTCGCGCCGAAGACCCGGTTCATGGTCGGCTACCGGAACTTCCTGTACCGGGTGCTGGGGTCGAAGCCGATGACGGGGGTGTTCACGTGGCTGACTTCCCGCGCGGCCAACGCGGCGACGCTGGAAAACTATGACGCTCCGGTCGCCGCGCGGGGATAGCTTCGGCGGGTGAGGGATGAGAAGGCGTTCCGGAAGGCTTGCTACGAGGCGGCTCGGCGAACGCATGGCCGGGTCACCGACTTCCAGTACTCGGATTTCGACGAGTGCGTCATCGTCTACCGCGACCGGACCGTCGCGATCATGTGCAACCGCGACGGGGTGCTGGCCATCACCGAACCGCGGTCCATCGATTTCTCCGAAGGATGGGTCGACGGTAATCCACTGACCTACCTCGACGAGCCCGAGCTGGTCGGCGTGCTGGCCGAGCAGCCGGGATTCCGGGTGCTGACGCGAGCCGAACTGCTCGGCCCGCCCGACGCCGAAGCCTGGGGAATCTCCGCGTACGACATGAAGTGCTGGAGGCCCGCGACCCTCGGCGACGCCCTCTTCAACTTCTGGGACTGAAAAAGTAGTTAGCAAAGCGTAGTATCAGCGGTGTGTTCACGACCAGGCCGGAACTGGCCGGCACCCACGGCATGGTGGCATCGACGCACTGGCTGGCTTCGGCCACCGGCATGGCGGTGCTCGAAAACGGCGGCAACGCCTTCGACGCGGCGGTAGCGGCCGGGTTCGTCCTGCAGGTCGCCGAGCCGCATCTGTGCGGCCCGGCGGGGCAGGTTCCCGGCATCTTCGTCACCGCCGACGATCGAACGCCGCGCGTCCTCGCAGGTCAGGGGGTCTCGCCCGCGGCGGCCACGCCCGAGTACTTCGCGGATCTCGGGCTCGACTTGATCCCCGGCAGCGGTCTGCTCCCCGCGACCGTGCCGGGGGCGTGGGACGGCTGGCTCCTGCTCCTGCGGGATCACGGCACGAAGTCGTTGCGCGAGGTCCTCGGTTACGCGATTTCCTACGCGCGCAACGGGATTCCTCTGGTCAGCCGGGTCGGTGACACGATCCGCGCGGTACAGGACCTCTTCACCGAGCACTGGCCGACGTCGGCGGCGCTCTGGCTGCCGGACGGCAAACCCGCCGAGGGGCTGCATCGCAATCCGGCGCTCGCGGACACGTGGGAGCGGCTGGTCACCGAGGCCGAGTCGGTCAGCGGACGCGAGGCGCAGATCGACGCCGGACGCCGTGCGTGGTCGCAGGGCTTCGTCGCCGAGGCCATCGATTCGTTCAGCCGCAAGGCGTTCCGCGATGACTCCGGTCGCGATCACGCCGGTCTGCTCACCGGTGACGACATCGCGGGCTGGGAAGCGACGTACGAGGACGCGTTGCAGGTCGACTTCGGCGACTGGGGCCTGGTGAAGATGGGCGCCTGGACGCAAGGCCCGGCGTTGCTGCAGCAGGCGCGGCTGCTGGACGGCCTTCGCGGCGAATTGTCCTATGTGGACGGAATTCCGACCGAACGCACCGTGCACTTGGCAGTCGAGGCGACAAAGCTGGCGTTCGCCGACCGCGAGGCTTGGTACGGGGATTCCCCCGACGTGCCGATCGAGTTGCTGATCTCCCGTGAATACGCGGAAACCCGCCGGGCGTTGATCACCGAAGAAGCGTCCGCCGAACTCCGGCCCGGTGGTCCCTCGCCGAGGCTGCCCGCGATTCTCGAGAAGCTGCGCGGACTGGAATCCGGCTCCGGCGCGACGGGGGAGCCGACCGTCGGGCCGCTGGGTGAGACCCGGGGCGACACCGTGCACATCGACGTCGTCGACGCGGCAGGGAACATGATCTCGGTGACGCCGTCGGGTGGCTGGCTGCAATCGAGCCCGACGATCCCGGACCTCGGTTTCTGCCTCGACTCTCGCGGGCAGATGTTCTGGCTGGAGCAAGGCCTGCCGAACTCGCTGGCGCCGCGGAAGCGGCCGCGAATCACGCTTTCGCCGTCGATGGGCCTGCGCGATGGCGAGCCGGTGCTGGCGTTCGGGACTCCCGGTGGTGACCAGCAGGACCAGTGGCAGCTGTGTTTCTGGCTGGCGCACACGCTCGGCGGGCTGAACCTGCAGGAGTCGATCGACTCGCCCGCGTGGCATACGACCGCGTTCCCGAGTTCGTTCTACCCGCGCTCGTGGACGCCGCGGGAACTCGTGGTCGAGTCACGGCTCGGCCAGTCCACAGTGGACGCGCTGGCCGCACGCGGACACGCCGTCGTCGATGCCGGACCTTGGGCGCTCGGACGGCTTTCGGCCGTTTCGCGTTCCGGCGGTCTCTTGCGTGCCGCCGCGAACGCGCGCGGAATGCAGGGCTACGCCGCGGGCCGCTGACGCTCCCCATGCCGTGAAGGCCTCCTTCCCTACCCTCAAAGTAGGGAAGGAGGCCCTCACTACGTGGACCCAGGCCCTAAGTTGTCCACAATGCCTCCCAGCTGTGGACAACTCGGCTCACGTCCGTTTCCCCGCCCCCATCGGCGATAGACTGGCTTCGGGGTCGCCCCCCTGGGACGGGCGGGGGGTTGGGGTAGTGACTCAAGAGCGCGGCTGTTCCCAGAGCCAGAATTCGATGCCCTGGTCGTCCACGCAGTCGGCGCTCAGGCCGTAGGGCTGCTGTTCGGTTTCGCCGACCTGGCCGCCTTGGGCTCGGACACGGTCGAGCGCGGCGGCGAGGTCGTCGACGGCGTACATGACCTTCCAGCCAACTTGGCGCCCCGGGCCACCCCAAAGTCCGCCTTGCAGGCCGGAACCTTCGACGCCCCAACCGCCTTCGACGCGCCCGGGCGAGAACTGCCAGCCGAGAACGGCGCCGTAGAACGCCTTCGCGCGTTCGTCGTCCGGGACCTGGAAGGTGAAGTAGCCGGCTTCGCCGTGCCGGATCGGCCGCGCTCCCGAGGTCCCGGAAGGAGCGGCTTGCGACACCAGCCACCGTTGGCCGTACGGGTCCTTGATCGTCCCGCTCAGGCCATGGCCTTCGTCAGCGACGGGCCGCTCCAGCACGCCGCCCAGTTCCGCAGCGCGCCGCGCGGACGCGTGGGCATCCGGGACTTCGATCCGGATCAGTGTGCCGCCCTCGGGCGCCACCACATTGCCCAGTTCGGGGAATTCATCCGCGAACATCAGCACGCTGTTCCCGATGGCCAGTTCCGCGTGCCCGACCCGGCCGTCCTCCATCACGATCGGATCGGACCGCCGCCGCGCCCCGAACACCTCGACATAGAAGTCGAGCGCGGCACGCGCGTCGGTAACCACGAGATAGGGCGTCAAGGAACGTACTTCGGCTGTATCTGTCTGAGTCATATCGGCTCCGTTCAGGACGGCGCGACGCAGGTTGTCGCGCAGTTCGGCGGCGAAGAGCGGGTCAGGATCGAGAGGCCGCGAAGGTGCGCGAAGCGCGTCGAACGGATCAGTCATCGCGACCCTCCTTCTCCTGATAAGCACGCCGGAACGCGGCACGGGCCCGCACGAGCAACGCCTCCGTGGCATGCACCGTGCGCTCCAGATGGTCGGCGACCTCCGGTACCGGGAGGCCGTCGACGTAGCGAAGCGTCAACGCGGCCTGGTGATGTGCCCCGAGCGACGCGAGCACATCGCGCGCCAAAAGCGCGTCCAGCCGCTCGTCCCACGGATCGCTGTACTCCTCCTCGTGGACGAGTCGCAGCCCGCGTTCCTCGCGTTCCTTGCGCCGCCAGTGATCGGCGAGCTTGTGCCGGGCGACGCCGATCAGCCACCCAGTGCTCACTGCAGGCGCGTATTCCTTGCGACAGGACCTCACCGCGCCGAGGAACGTCTCGGACGTCAGCTCCTCGGCGAGGGTGCGATCACCGCACCGGGACAGCAGGTACCCGTAGACCTCCGGCAACGCCGTCTCGTACAGCGACAGCAGCGCGAAGGCCGGGTCCCGGTGCACCCGTGGTTCCGTCACATCCCCATCGTCGCTCGGGGAGCCCGAACTCCGACGGGTGAAATCGAACTTTCTCAGTTCCGCGGATCCGGCAGCCGCCGCGCCACCGTGATCACGCCGACCGTCAGCACCGACTGAATCCCGATGACCAGCACGAACGCGCCCTTCATCCCGAGCGGGCCCGCGCCGGCGGAAGCGAACAAAGTCCCCAGCGTCGCCACCCCCAGCGCCATCGCGGCCTGCTGCGACGTCGTCAGCATCCCGCTGCCGACCCCGGCGATCTCCGGCGGCACCTTCGACAACACGATCCGGAACACCGTCGTCATCGCGAGCCCCTGACCGAGACCGCACAGCAGCATCCCCGGCACGAAATCGAGCACCCCCAGCTCCGGCCATCCCAGCAACACGGTGCCGATCAGCGTCAGCAGCCCGAGCAACTGCACCGAAAGCCCGACGGTCACCACCCGCTGCCCGAACCGCGTCACCAGCCGACTGCTGACCAGGCACATCGCGAAGAAGGCGAGCGAAAGCGGCGCCGTCACCAGACCGGAATCCAGCGGGCCGAGGTGCAGGCCGTCCTGCAGCGTCACCGCGAACACGAACATGAACGCGCTGAACCCGATGAAGAACGGCACCCCGACCAGCAACCCCTGCCGCACACTCGGCATCCGCATCACCGAGGGCGGCAGCAGCGGGACACCGCGTGCGCGCTCCATCCGCCGTTCGACGTGGACGAACGCGGCCGCGGCGAACGGGAACACGACGAGCAGCACGACCGTCCACAGTGGCCAGCCCAGCACGGGCCCTTCCGTCAGCGGGAGCAGCAAGGACACCAGGGCGATCGCCAGGAAGATCGTGCCTGGACGGTCGATGCCGAGCGGATTCCGCGAGCGGCTCTCCGGGATCAGCCGCCGCGCGACCACCAGGCCTGCGATCCCGACGGGCACGTTGACCAGGAAGATCGGCCGCCATCCCGTGCCCCACAGATCGGCGGCCACCAGCGCCCCGCCGAGGAACTGGCCGAGCACCATCGAAAGGCCCGCTGTCGCGCCGTAGAGACCGAGCGCCTTGGACCGGCGCTCGCCGGTCGTCGTCGCCTGGATGATCGACAGCACCTGCGGCAGCATCAGCGCGGCCGCCGCCCCCTGCGCGGCCCGCGCCAGCACCAGCGTCAACGCCGTCGGCGCGATCCCGCAGAGCAGGGAAGTGACGGTGAACGCGGCCAGCCCGATCAGGAACAGCTTGCGGCGGCCGAAGGCGTCGCCGAGCCTGCCGCCGACGACGAGCAGGACGGCGTAGGCGATCCCGTAGGCCGCGACCACCAGTTCCAAGGTGGCCGACGAGGTGCGGAGATCCGACCCGATGGCGGGCAGGGCGATGTTCACGATGAAGAAGTCGATGAGGGGAAGTGCCGCCCCCAGCAGCACGGTGACCAGGCCCGCCGAAGTCAGGGCCGGTCCGGCGGCGACGCGGGCAGGCGTCGCCGGAACTTGCGTCGAAGTCATGAGTACCACGATCAGCCGATCGGGAACCTGGTACCAGGAGTGTGTTTATCCTGGTACCACCACTACCTGGTAACCGGCTTCGAGCTTTGCGAACCTGATGAGGTGACCATGACCGTCGATTCGCGAGTGGCCGAGGTGCGGCGGCACGAACTGGCCGCGTTCCTGCGCAGCCGCCGCGAGCGCATCACCCCGGACCAGGTCGGCCTGCCGATCAGCGGCAGGCGCCGCACACCGGGGCTGCGCCGCGAAGAGGTCGCGCAGCTGGCCGGCGTCGGGGTCACCTGGTACACGTGGCTCGAACAAGGACGCGACATCAACGCGTCCGACCAGGTGCTGGACGCGATCTCCCGCACGCTGCGGCTCGACCCGCACGAGCACAAGCACCTGTTCACCCTCGCCGGCGCGCCGGAGCCGCCGCTGGAAAAGGACTGCAAGCTCCTCAGCCAGAACGTTTACCGGATGATGGACAAACTGGAGCCGTTCCCGGTCTGCGTGCGCAACGCGCGGTGCGACATCCTCGCCTACAACCGGGCCTACGACTGGTTGATGGGCGGCATCGACGCGATCCCGTTCGGGGAGCGCAACACCCTGATCCAATGCCTGACCAACCCCGAGTGGCGCCGCAGGCTCCCGGACTGGGAGCTCAACCTGCCCCGCGTGATCGCCGGTTTCCGCGCGGCGATGGCCGGGCACCTCGCCGAGCCGGCGTGGAAGAACCTGGTCAAGCGGCTGCGGCAGGAATCGGAGCTCTTCGAGCGGATGTGGAAGGAACACGACGTCTCCAGCGAGCGGATCGTCCTCAAGCGGTACCTGCACCCGGACGTCGGCCTGCTGCGATTCGAGTTCTCGTACCTCTACCTCGGGCGGCGTTCCGAGATCTCGCTGGCGACGCTCACCCCGGCCGACGAGGAAACCGCGGCGAAACTGCCCAGCTCCTTCTGAAGGGGGAGGCGGACCAGGCTCGCGAGGGAGTCTTTCCGCGGCGGGAACGCCGACGCTGAGAGCATGACCGCAGCAGTCTCCGCCCCCAAGATCTCCAGTTCCCGCTTGATCGTCTGCTACGCCGCGATCCTGGGCACCCTGCCGTACCTGACCCTCAAGGCCTCCTGGGTCACCGGCGGCAGCCTCGGCCTCCGCGATCCGTCCTTTGTGGACTCCCAGCTCATGCTCTTCGCGAATCTGCTCACCGGCGGGTTGGACGTCGTCGCGGTGATCCTCGCGCTGGCGTTCACCTACTCCTGGGGCCGCCGGATCCCCGCGCCGCTCGTGCTCTTCCCGATCTGGATCGGCACCGGCCTGCTCGCCCCGATCGTGCTGAACCTCCCGGTGATCGTCGCCGACCTGATGAAACCGCAACTGGCCGAACTGCCACTGGAGAACTGGGTCTGGGCCGTGGTCTACGGCGGATTCGCCTGGCAGGGCATCATGCTGCTGACCGCGTTCGTGCTCTACGCCCGCGACCGCTGGTGGTTCGTCGTCACCGGCACCGTGCGGCCGGGGACGATCGGCGTGGCCGGCCTGCTCGGCATCACCGCCGCACTCGTCTCCGCGATCGGCCACTCGATCTGGGCGTTCGGCTCCGGCGGCATGTCGGCCCGCGGCCAGGACGTGGTGATCGCGGTGCTCAGCGTCGTCGCCGCGATCGCGCTGGCGACCGTGGCACGAGGACGGTTCTGGCCACGGCTGGTGCTGGTGTGGACCGGCGCCGGGGCGATGGCGGGCTCGGGAGCGTGGGGGCTGTTCGGCGCGTTCACCATGGGATCCGGCGGCCAGGTGCCGGTGCTGGCCGTCCAGGCGATCGGCGGCGTGCTGCTGATGACGTCGGTCCTGCGGCGGCTACCGCACGCGGCGTAGCCGAGAAGCCGCTTTTCAACGGACGCAGCTCGCCCCCACCACGGGTAGCTTTCGTCCTGTGCTGCTGAAAGAACGGTTTCCGTGGAGCCCCTGGGTGGGCCGCGTGCTGCGCGTGGTGCTGCCGCTGGGGTTCGTCCTCGGTGCCACGAGCGGCGCTTCCCGCTGGCAGCCGGACGCGCCGCCGCTGACCCAGTCCGGCGTGTTGTGGCTGGTCGCCACCGCGGTGCCGCTGCTGATCGTGCACCGCTTCCCGATGACGGTCTTCCTGCTCACCTCCGCGCTGACGCTCGGCTACTACGCGTCGGACAACCCCGGCGGGCCGGTGATCGTGCTGCCGACGATCGCGTTGTTCGTGCTCACGAAGATCCGCGGGCCGATCGTCGCCGGGATCACCGGCGGATCGCTGCTGCTGGCCACCGGGATCGCGTTGTTCGTCCGGCACGGGTTCGACGGCTTCGATCTGCGAGCCGGGCTGGGCCTGGTCTGGGTGGTCGCGGTCGTCGGGGTCGGGACGGCGGTGCGCAACGGGATGGCCGCCGCGCGGGCCCGCCGCGAGCAGGCCGACGAGCACCGGCACCGGATGGCCGAGCAGGAGCGGCTCACCATCGCCCGCGAGGTGCACGACGTCGTCGCGCACAGCCTCGCGATGATCAACGTGCAGGCCGGGGTCGCCGCGCACGTCGCCGACAGGCGTCCCGAGCAGGCGAAAGAAGCGTTGCTGAACATCAAGGAGGCGAGCGCTTCGGCGCTGAAGGACCTCCGCGCGACGCTGGCCGTGCTGCGTTCGGGTGAAGACAAGGCGCCCGCGCCGAGCCTTTCCCAGGCCGAAGAGCTTTTCGAGCACGCGCGAGCCGCCGGGCTGGAGGTCCGCGTCGACGGCGAGCCGGGTGAGCTGCCCGCGCCCGTCGACGGCGCCGCGTACCGGATCCTCCAGGAATCGCTGACCAACGTGGTCCGCCACGCGAAGCAGGCGAGCGGGGTCGACGTCAGGTTCGAGCGGAAAACCGGTGCGCTGACGTTGCTCGTCCGCGACGATGGTCGTGACGCCGTCGAACCCGCGCCCGGCCACGGGCTGCGCGGGATGTCCGAACGGGCGGCCGCGCTGGGCGGCGCGCTCACGACGTCCGTGGTGGACGGCGGATTCGAGGTTCGCGTGGATTTGCCCATCAAGGGGGAACAATGACGATCCGGGTGGTCCTCGCCGACGACCAGGTGCTGGTGCGCGCCGGTTTCCGGGTGTTGCTGGAGACCGAAGACGGTTTCGAGGTCTGTGCCGAGGCAGGCGATGGTGAGCAGGCCGTCGCGGCCGCCGTCGAACACCGGCCGGACATCGTCGTGATGGACGTCCGGATGCCCGGCGTCGACGGGCTGGAAGCGACGCGGCGGATCACCGCGAACCCGGAGCTGGCCGGGGTGAAGGTCCTGGTTCTCACCACCTTCGACGTCGACGAGTACGTCTACGAGGCGTTGCGTGCCGGCGCGAGCGGGTTCCTGCTGAAGGACACCGACCCGGTGGAGTTGCTGCGGGCGCTGAAGGTGGTCGCCGCGGGCGAGGCGGTGCTCGCGCCGACCGTGACCCGGCGGCTGATCGCGGAGTTCGTCGACCGGCCGGAGAACCGCCGCATCGACGTGAGCGCCGTCCGCGAGGTCACCGACCGCGAACGCGAGGTGCTCGGCCTGGTCGCCGGTGGCATGTCGAACGACGAGATCGCCGCGCATCTGGTGATTTCGACGGCCACCGCGCGGACGCACGTCAGCCGCATCATGACCAAGATCGGCGCCCGCGACCGAGCGCAGCTGGTGGTGCTGGCCTACGAATCCGGTCTGGTCAGTCCTCGCCGGGGGTGAGTGAGATTCCCCCAAAAAGCTGAGATTGCCGAAGTTCGTCGCAGATCACGGGTCGTGATCGAGCGCGCTGGATCGCTGACCCTCCGTTAAATCGCCCTCGATCCAGCCCTGCTGTGGGCAGTGCCGGCCGGGTCGTGCATCTGCACGTGCATCGTCACGGTCGATAGACCTTCGCTTCGACCAGGGGAAATGCCGGGCTCGGCGAAGTGGCAGCCGATTTCCGGTCGAGGCGTCCAACCGATATGCCCGTACGGCCAATCCGGATTTTCCGGTGTTTTCACCGGTGATCCGCGAAAACTGGCGGCCTTTTCGGGCACGGTCCGTGACTTTCTTCTTCGGTGGACGTCGAAGCAATTGTTACTTTCCGTCGTGAAATGGCCGAATAGGGGCACCCTGTATGAGTGTCGCGAGCATCGGGTTGCTTCCTCGCAATGCCGCTGAGCAGTACTCTTCGGAAGAACGGCCGCAGGGCGCGTCACCTACAGGACGTGATTCTCACCCGGCCGGGCAGGGGCTTGATCGCTTTCACTTCTCACTGGGAGTCACTATTGACGACAAATACTCCTGATCCCCTTCTGGTGATCACCGCGGGCGTCGTCGTTCTCGCCTACATCGTTTTCGCCGCGATCCTCACCCGGCTCTTGCTCGCCGGAAAGGTCGCTCAACCGGCGAAGGTCATCGGGTCGGTCGCGGCTCTCGTGGCCGGGCTTCCGGCGATCCTCTACGCGTTCGCGGCGGTGATCGGCTGATGGGCGCGGACTTCCTGGCGGCGGCCACCGAACGCCAACGGCAGCGGCTGCTCGAACTCGGCAGACATGTCGACCACCCGGCAGGCGCCACCCTGCTCAACCAGGGGGAGCCGTCGCCACCGGTGCTGATCGTGCGCTCCGGTTTCGTGAAAGCGCTGCGGACGGCTCAGGGCGACACGGTGCCGATGATCGTGGACCTGCTCAGCGCGGGCGACGTCCTCGGCGTCGAAGCCTGCCTGGCGTGCCGCCCGAGTCACCTTTCGTTCGTGGCCACGAAACCGGTACGCGTGCTGGAGATCCCACAGGACGCCTTCCACGGCTTTCTCGGCGAAGACAAGCAGGCCATGGCGTGGATCGCCGCCGACTCGGCCCTCCGGCTGCGGCGGCGGGACATCGCGCTGGGTTTCGCGACGGCCAAGGTGCGGAGCAGGTTGACCGCGTTCCTGGCCCGGTTGCAGGCGCTTTACGGAATTCCCCACGCGGAGGGGATCGTCATCGACGTGGGACTGAATCACGCGGACATCGCGTCCGCGATCGGCGCTTCCCCCGCGTCGGTGAACGCCGAAATAACGAAACTGAAGAAAGAGGGCTATCTGACCACGGGATACAAGACGATCCACGTGAAAAAGCGCCTGCGAGAGGACGGCCCGCCGCTCTTTCCGCTCCCCGCCCGGCCGCGGCGAATTCCGCAGATGCGGCTGGGCAGGCGGGTGGCGATGGGGTGACCGGACGAGGTCAGCCGCGCTTCAGCTGAAGCGCGAGCCGTATGACGAACACGACCGCCAGCGCGGCGACCAGGGCGATTTCCCAGGCCATGGCGGCTCCTCCTCGTCCGGCACCGAACGCTCCGATGCTCTGCCCATAAGGCGCATCACCGGGGGAGGACGTTCACCGACACGGCCTGACTCACACTTTCGGACTAACGCCACGCCCACCGCGAGTGCAATGAAAGGCCCCTTCATTGCAAAATTTGCAATGAAGGGGCCTTTCATTGCACGCGAGGGAGCTACAGCGCGCTGCCGACCGCGGCCCACACCCGATGCGGGTCGAGGTCCATCGGCCGCGAGTCCGGATCCGGCCGCAGCCGCCGCAGCAGCACCTGCTGCACCAGCGTCGTCGGCCGGGCGCCCGCGGCCACCCGCCGCCAGAACAGGTGATCCTCCAGGCCCTCGAACAGCACCTCGGTGTTCCACCCGCCGAATTCGTCGATCAGCGAGCGCCGCACCAGGTAGCCGCTGCCCAGATACGGCAGCGTCCGCAGGCGCCGTTCCTCCGGCGGCAGCGCGCCGACCAGGCCGTCGACCGGGTCCGCGACCGGGCAGTGCACGACGTCCGCCCCTTCCGAAGCGGCCAGCAGGCGCTCCAGCAGGAACTCCGAAGCACGCATCCCGCCGTCGAGAACCAGCAGCCACGACGCCGTCGAACGCTCCAGCAGGGAGTTCCGCGTGAGTCCGCGGCCGAGTGGGGTGTCGTGCAGCAGGACGTCGTACGGGCGCGGACGCGGCCACGGGTGCACGCCGTCCTCGCCGACGAGCACCTTCCGCGGCACCACACTGCCGGTGAGCAGGTCGTTCGCGAGTTCGTCCGGATCGACTTCGCCGGTCCGGCGCACGATCAGCACGTCGACGTCGGCGGTGCCCGCCGGCGCAGCCGCCGCGGGCTCCCAGCGTCGCGTGGCGACCCGCCGCGCACCTGCCGCGCGCTGCGCGATCCTCGCCGACAACGCCGTCCCGCGTGCCGAAGCCGGGCCGGCGGCGGACCGGTCGCCCGCGAACCGCGCGTCGAACGACGGGGTGTCGACGGCCAGCGCGTTTTCCGGATTCCGCAGGCTCGTCGCCAGCGCACGCGCCGGCGCGATGTCCGCGGCCGTCGCCGAACCCAGCGAAGCCGCCAGGTCGATCAGGTGCCGCGCGGACGCCGTCATGTCCAGCGACTTCACGAAACCGTAGGCGGCCGAACGCAGGTGGCGTTCCCGTTCCGGCTCGTCGGCGAGCGCGGCGGCGACCGAGCCCAGCGCCTCCGGCCGCGCGAGGACCAGATTCTCGCCGGGGACCAGCGGTTCGACGTCCGCCGAGGTCTCGCTGACCACCACGCAGCCGTTGGTCATGGCTTCGAGCGTGCGCACCCATTCCAGGGTCTGCTTCTGCTCGCGGTGCAGGTTCAGCAGGAACCGCGACCGCGCGAGGTGCTCGAACTTCGCCTTGCCCGGCAGGAAGTCGACGCGGGCGGCGGTCATCGGCTCGTGCGGCGGGGTCAGCAGCCGCGTCCGCAGCCCGGCGAGGTCCCGCGCGTACGAGCCGAGCAGCACCGAACGCCGCCGCTCGGCCGTGCCGAGGTAGGTGACGTCGAGGTCGCGCGGGCTGTCGAGGTCTCCGCCCCACAGATCCCACAGCGGGCTGTAGCCGAGCTGGAAATGCTCGACGGCGATCCCGCGACGCCGCAGTTCGGCGGTCGAATCGGTGTTGATGTCGACGGCGCCGCCCAGGATCGACAGCAGTTCGGCGTTGCGCTCGAAGGTCGCCGTCCCCGGATGCTCCACGCAGAACCCGATGGTGCGGCGGCACTGCGCGGCGGTCGGGAAGTCGGCGTCCGGGACGGTCACGAAATACTCGTGGGGGACGACGACGTACACCGTGTCGTTCCCGGCATCGGGGTACCTGCCGATCGCGGTACTTGCCTTGCCGCCCGCGGTGCGCACGGCGTCGGCGACCACCTCCAGCAGTTCCTCCATGAAGGCGGAACCGCCCTCGGCGGAGACGAAGCAGAGTTCGGTCACGACCGGTCCATCTTCTTCCGTACGACCCGCAGCGGCGCGGTGACCCGCCAGCTGACGGTGCGGCGCGTGGCGTCGAGTTCCCTGGCCATCTCGGCGGCGAGACGTTCGGCGTTGAGCAGCCGCTGCCGGTCGGCCGACGGCTCGCCACCGGGCAGGACGTCCGCGTCGACGACGCCCGCCGACACCACGAGTTCGGCGTCGAGCAGCGCGAGCCGCAGCTTGTCCCGCTCCTCGCGGCAGGTCTTCAGTTCCGCGCGCAGCGAGTCACGCTGCTGGTGGGCGAGCAGGACCTCGGCCTCCAGCGCCTGCAACCGCGCCTTCGCGACATCGAGTTCTTCCCGCTGTGCGGCCAGCCTCTGGTTCACCTCGGCGGACTCGCCTTCGTCCGGCGCGGCGGCGGTGGCCTCGCGCAACTCGTGTTCGGTGTCGGCCAGCTTCGCCTTCAGCCGGTCCTGCTCGGCGGTGAACACCTGCCGCTCGGCACGGAGCCGGGTCAGCTCGGCCTGGACACGGCCGGGAATGTCGGTGTCAGACATGAACGCCCCCACTCAGTTCGGTCAGGATTTCGGAGTACTCGCGCGCGTAGCCCGCCGGGTCCAGCCACGGCAGCAGTTTCTCGTGCGCGGCCTTCGCCATCTCGCGGCGGCGCGTGGCCGACGTGCCCAGCGCGCGCAGCAACGCCGCCGTCAGCGCGTCGACGTCGTTGGTCTCGAACAGCCAGCCGGTCTCGCCGTCGACGATCATCTCCCGCGCGCCGAACACGTCGGTCGCCGCGACGGGGACGCCACAGCAGACGGCTTCGAGGATCGACCGCGGCAGTGACTCGATGTCGGAGCTGTTCACGAAGATGTCCGCGGCCTGGAGCCAGCGCAGCGGATCCGGCTGGATCGGCACGAGACTGACCGATTTCTCCAGCCCGGCGCGCTCGACGGACTCCTCCATCGCCAGCCCGTACGGCGAGGGGTGCAGGCCGACGATCGACAGCTTCGCCTCGGGGTGGACCTTGTGGATCCGCTCCATCGCCGAGATCAGCGGCGCCTGTCCCTTGCGGGCTTCCGCGATGCCGATGTTGACCAGCACGATGTCGTCGGGCGAGTAGCCGAGCATGTTGCGCGCCTGCCGCCGCGTCTCCGACCGCGTCCGGCCGCCGAACTTGTGCATCGGCGTGCCGTAGCGGACCGTCCGGCACCGCTCCGGCTTGCTGTACGGGAGGAACATCTCGCGCGTCGCGTCCGCGACGAACAGCAGCTTGTCGACCTCGGCGAGGGCGCTTTCCCAGCGCCGCCACACCGCGGCGGGCGGCTTCACCGGGCCCCAGTTCTGGTAGGCGAACGCGGGCAGCGAGAAGCTTTCGTGGATGACCCATGCCGTCGGCATCCCGGCGCGCTTCGCCGCGTCCGCGCCGACGAAGCCACCGAGAGTGTTGACGAGCGCGACGCCCGCTCCGGAGCACTTCGCGAAGCGCGCCAGCTCGGCGACGTGGCCTTCGTAGGCGGGCACCGTCTGGTTCCGGTAGTGCGTCGTGACGTGCACGGGGATGCCGAGTTCGTGGCAGTCCGCGCGCAGCGGGCCGTCGGTCTCGCTGACCAGGCTGACCTGCCAGCCGTGATCGGTCACCATCCGGCTCAGCAGTTCCTGCAGCCACAGCTGCCCGCCGCCGACGCCGAGGCTGTGCGTGAACACCAGCACATGCTTCGGGTCGGTCGGGATGTTCACGCGCGCCATCGCGCGGGCGGTGTCCCCGGCCAGCTCCCCGGCGTGCTCGGCGTCGTCCAAGTCCGCGACGGGGTTGCGAAGCGTGAAAGTGCGCTTCGTCGACACGACCTCGCCGACGCCTTCGGTGCGGTACCGGACGCGAAGCGACAGCGTCCGCTCCTCGCCGTACGGGAGATCGACAGGCACCCAGGCCTCGAAGCCGCTCACCGCGGCGTCGTCGAAGCCGGGGAATTCCTTGGGAACGTCCTTGCGCGGCAGGCGGGTGCGCGCGCTGACGGTGCCGCCGCCCTCGACCATGACCTCGATCAGGCTCGGCGCGCGGCCCTGTAGCAACGCCCACCCCGTCACGTAGACGACGTGTCCTTCGCTGACCTTGCCCTGCTTCGGCGCTTCGAGTTCGCCCAGCCACAGCGGTTCTTCGCCAGGCAACGTTCCGACGTGGACGGTCGCCTGGTTCAGCACGCGCTCGTCCGGACCGGTGACGACGATGTCCTGCGTGCCCGCGGGGACCCAAGATCCCGGGACCGCGCGCCAGCCGAAGGTGCCTTCGGGCGCACCTGGGCACGGCTCGGGGAACAGGTTCGCCTCGACGTCCGCGATGGTCACGGACATCTCGCCGATCCGGCTGATCCCGGTCGTCCAGCCCCGGAGCTCGAACATGTGCCCGACCGGCCGGGCCGGGGTCAGGATGCCGGCGGTATGCAGGCTCGTCATCGCTTGGCTACCTCGTCTTCGTTCGCCGCCACACCGGCGCCGACCTTGGGTGAACGGTACTCGTGGACGGTTCTCGCCAGGCGCGTTCGCCAAATCCCGTCGATCGCCACCCGCACCTCGTCCGTGCCGTGCGCGGTGCCGCACGAGGCGATCGTCGAGAAGGCGACCTCACGCGCCACCGCACTGTCCACAAAGGAGGGGTGGAGTCCGATCAGCACGCCGAGCCAGCCCGCCAGGTCGCGCATCGACCCGCCCGCCGCCGCCCCGCGCTGGCCCGCGTCGGCGAGCTTGTCGGCCAGTACGAGCACTCCGCGTTCGATCACTTCGGGCACGCCGGCGCTCTCGTTCCGCCACTCGAGGTCTATCGGGCGCAACGTCTCGCCATCGACAAGCACGTTGTGCGGCACCAGATCCCACAACGCCTCGACCCCGCGCGAGGCCTCCGTGCGGACGAGATCCCGCCATCCGGTGAGCAGCTCCGCGACCCGTTCCGGCTCGTCGAGCAGGACTTCGACCATCGTCGGGGCGTCGTACACCTTGTCCGCGCACGGTCCGACCGAGATCCCGGCCACCGGCGACGACGGGACCAGCGGCGTGCGGCGGACCTCGGCGCCCTCCCCGGTGCGCACGACGTCGGCGCGCGTGCAGGCGAAAGCGGCGCGCTCGGCGGTGTTGAAGTAGGTCGCGAGCCGGTACGGGGGCCAGAGCGCGGCGGCGCCGGCACCGCAGAGCAGGGCGAGTCCGTTGGCGGGACCGCCGGCGATCGCCGCGGACAGCCGGGGCAGTTCGGTGTCGATCTGCGGGCCGCGCACCGCACGGGCGACCTCGTGCCCGGGCGAACAGAGCAGCTCACGCTGGACTTCGAGTCCTGCCGCCGCCAGCGTCCTGGCGACACCGCGCGAAGCCGTCAGCACCACGACGGCGCCCATCGGTGACAGCCGTTCGCGAACCGAGTCCAGGAGGCTTCGCGTCGCGTACGGCTGCTGGACGACGACGAGGTCGTAACCGTCGGCGGGCGGCCGGTCGTGCACCGTCACGGTGCCGAGGTCACGGGTGCGGAACCGCACCGCGGCCGCGCGGACCGGGTCCGCCTCGACGGCGTGCACCGTCTCCGAGATCTCGCCCAGATACCGCGTCAGCCCCCCGAAACCGGCCCCGACCTCCAGCACCCGCGCCGCCTTCGGCACCACGAGCGCCCGGAGGACGTTCGCGGCACCGTGGTCGAGGGGAACACGCTCGGCGGCGTCCCGGCCCGGCGAAGTGCAGCTCGTCGGACAGCGAACCGGCGTCCTCGGCCAGGGAAAGCAGGGTGGTGAGCAGCCGTGCCGTCTCGGCGGTCATCGCTCAGCTGGTGACGGCGTAGTTTTCCAGCGTCTTCTTCACCGCACGCTGGTACGTGCCGCTCAACGCCTTCTCGCCCTCTTCCCCGCCGAGCGGGTTCTGCAGGATGTCGACGCGGACGATGTTGTTGCCGCTGATCCAGGTGCCGCGGTACGAGCCCTTGTCGCCGTCGATCTTCTTCTGGAAGTTCAGCTTCGGCGGCATCCCCGGCAGCGGCTCGGTGATCTGCACGAATCCGTTGGTCGTCTGGTACTGGCGCAGCTGCTTGATCAGGTCAGCGGCGGCACCGGGGCTGGTCAGCGGGATGACCGTGACCGAGATCTTCGCCGGCTGCGGCCCGGTCTCGTCCGGCTGCTTCTGCGAGCCCCGGTACGCGACCTGCTTGACCCCGGCGGCGATCACCAGATCCGCCTCGGCCTTCTCCAGGCCGGCGAGCTCGGCGAGCTGGGCCACGGGGATCGCGCCGCTCTTCGGGTCCTCTTCACCGGACTGTTCCGGGATCTTCTCGAACAGCAGCTCTTCGGGCGTCTTCGGCTTGGTCGACGACGGCGGGGCGGGCGGCGGCTGGGACGACTGCGGCGCGGCCGTCGGATCCGGCGGGGTGTCGCCACCACCGGAGAAGGCGAAGTAGCCGCCGACACCCAGACCGGCGAGGACCAGGACGGCGACGATCGCGATGATCGCGATCTTGCCGCCCTTGCCCTTGGGCTTGTCTTCGAACAGCTCCGGGCCCTGCTTGACCCACTCCGTGCTGCCGACCGGCGAGATCGGCGGGAAGTCCGAACCACCCCACGGCGGGCTGGCGTCGTTGTCGGTCCAGCCCTGCTGCTGCGGCTGCTGGTAACCGTGTTGCGGTTGTTGTTGTTGCTGCTGCGGGAAACCGCCCGCGGGCGAGGCATGACCCTGCTGGGGGAAGCCGCCGGCGGGGGACGCCTGCTGGCCCTGCTGCGGGAAACCGCCGGGCGGGGACGCCACCGGCGGCACGACCTGGGTGCGGTTCGGATCGGACTGCTGTTGCTGCCAGTTCGGGACGACCTGGGTGCGCTCGCCCTCGCCGCCGTTCTGCTGCGGCTGGTTCACCGGCGCGATGATCTGCGTCGAGTCGGCGCTGGGCTGACCGGGCTGCTGCGGCGCCTGCTGCTGAGGCGGCGCGGGCGGCTGCTGCTGGAACGGCTGCTGCGGCTGTTGGCCGGGCTGCTGGACCTGCTGCTGCGCGGGGTCGCCGTACGCGACAGCCGAGGACAGCACCTGGTCACGGCGGAGCCGGTAATCATCGGCGGAGAGCCGTCCAGATGCGAGCTCTTCGTCCAGATTGCGCAGCTCTTCCTGCCAGGACACCACCGGCCCCCTTATCCGATTCCCGCCGGGAGGAACGCTCCCGGCCGTCGCGATACCACCACTGCGGTGACCTCGCACATTCTGCACTGCCCGGACTGGCCGCGCCCCCGCGGGTCGAATCGTGATCTCCCCGCGACCTGCGTTTCTCAGCCCGCCGGGAGAACGGTGTCCAACGAGGTCAGTGTCTGCTCCAGACGGGTGTCGAGCGCCTGCGGGTCGCCGCCGAGCGGCTGCGAGACCCACGTCGTGACGGCCATCGTCCCGGAGACGTAACCGATGCCGCTGAGCTGGCCGTTCTGGTTCGCGCCGACGAGGGCGAGCCGATCGCCGACGCGCTGCTCGCGCAGTCCGGCGTCGATCGAGTTCTCCCGGAAGTACTTCACGATCGAAGCCGCGTCCTTCGCGTCGTTCGCCGGAATCACCAGGACGAGGTAACTGTTCGTACCCTCGTTCGAACCCTTGTAGGTGACGGAAGCGACGTTCTTCGAAGCGAGGTAGTCGCCCGCGGCCTTCGAGTAAAGGCTGAGTTCGACACCCTTCGCGACCGACATCGTCGAGTTGTCCTTCGACGGTGTCCCCGGCAGCGCGGGGAGCCGGTCCTCCAACGGCGTCTGGGCACTGTCGGGCTGACCCGACGGCGCGAGGCCGTTCGGCGGCTGGGCCACGCTCTGCGCCGGCGGCTGCTCGGCGACGTTCGAGGACCGGGAAGTGCCCAGCCACAGCGTTCCGCCGATGATCAACGCCAGCACCACCAGCACCCCGGCGCCGATGAACAGCCACGTCGGCTTGCGTTTGCCGACCACCGCGTAATCCTCGGCCGGCGCTTGGTGGCGCGGGCCGGGCTCCGGCGTCAGCGGCGGAAGCGGCCGGTTCGGCTCGCGAATCGACGGCTGGTTCCTGGCGGGCGGCGGGGTGGCACGCAGATAGACCGTCGGATTGATGTCGGCGGGTGAGGGCGCGGTGGTCTTGTGGTCCGCGATCCGGGGGATGCCCGCCTTCTTCTCCGGCTGCTCGACAGGCGTGTACACCGGCTGGGTCTGTTGGTACGGCTGGGTCTGCTGGACGGTGACGGCGGGCGGCTCGACGGGCCGCGCGGCGGGATTGGTGCTGTGCCACGCTCCGCCCGGACGTCGCAGTGGCGAGGGGACCGGGGACGGCATCGTCCCGCCGGAGGCCTCTGCCAGGAGCTCATCGCGCTTACGTCGGTGTTCGGCGTGCCCGATGCGACCCGCGGCCAGCTCGACGTCCAGCTGTCGAAGCTCGTCTTGCCAGCTCATTTAGCCCCCTGCCGCCGGGTGTGGGCAGCCAGTGTTGCATGCACCCTTATGGGTGGTTGATGTGGTCTTTCCCCATTCTTGCGTCCACTCACGACCTGGTCCAGCACGGTTTTGAAGGACGCCCACGAGCTGACGGTCACCGAGGCGACCAAACGGGGAGTTGCCGGACTGGTCGCCGACGCCGAAAGGGGTGACGCGCTGGTAGTCACCCGTCATCGTCGGCCGGTCGCCGACAAGGGGCGGCGCACGTCGCTGGACGAGGTCATGGCCGCCTTCGGTCACACCCGGGAATCGCTTGCCGACATCGAGGACGACGAGTAGCTCGATGGTCCAAGTCGCTTTCACCGAGGCAGCCCTCGACGATCTGCGTCGGCTTGGGCCGGATGTCGTCCCCGAGGTCCTGAAAAAGATCATGTTCCTTCTCGATGACCCGAAGGCAGGCTACCCATTGGGTGGGAACCTCACGGGCTTTCGCAAGTTGGTCGTCGGCCGCGATCACTGGCGGATCGTGTATCGCCTGGACGAGAACGGTTCAGTGGAGATCTGCGAGATTTGGCGTGCAGGGGCTCGATCTGATGCTGAGGTCTATGCGGAGGCAACCTCGCGAGTGGCGGCTGCGGCTGACGAAAGTCCTGAGGTTCAGCGTCTCGCGGATGTGATCGCCAAGCTCGGTCGGTTGGCAGGCGATGTGGTCGTCGAGGCCGAGCCGCAAGGTGAGCCGGTGCCTGACTGGCTCGCGAATCGCCTCATTCGTACGGCGGGTGTCTCGCCCGAGAAGGTCACTGCTCTTGATCTTGAGCAAGCAGTGGATCTCTGGACCGCGTTCACCATCAAGCCTCAACCTTGATCAAGGTGCCGCGGCGATGATCTCGATTGCAGAAGCGCAAACGTATCGTCCGATAGTGATTGGACCTGCATATATAGCATCAAAGCTATGACATGGGGTACCGTGGAACTGGAACCGGAGGTTCGCGACTGGCTGGAGAGTTTGTCCGCGGCGCGCTTCGCGACAGTGGCCTTCTACGTGGATCTGCTCGCGGAGCGAGGCCCGCTGTTGGGTGAGCCGTACACGCGACAGCTCGATGGCAAGCTGCGGGAGTTGCGGTTCCATCTGGACGGAGAGGCCGTGCGGATCACTTACTGGATCGCATCCGGCAGGCGAGTCGTGTTGCTGACCGAGTTTCGGAAAACCCGCATGCGCGACGAGCGTGAGGTGCGGCGGGCGCGGAAGGCGATGTGGCGATGTGTTGCTCGACGGCATACGACCGATGAGCACGAAGGGGAGTGAGAACGATGGCCGAGCGGACCGACTGGCGGCGGCTTCGCGAGCGGCGGATGGCCGAGCCGGGCGCCGTTGACGCGTACGAGGCCGCGAAGCTGGCTTACGACCTGGGCAAGACCGTGCGTGAAATGCGCGAGGCACGTGGCTGGTCCCAGACGAGGCTCGCCGCCGAGGCGGGGATGACGCAGTCCGCTGTCGCGCGATTCGAGGCGGGAGGAACGGTTCCGACCATTCCGGTGCTGGAACGGCTGGCGCATGCCCTCGAAGCCGATCTCGACGTTCGCATTACCCCGCGTCTTTCCACGGTGTGATGCTCTTTCGGCTGGTCAGGCGCGGATGGCCGGTTCCGCCGGTACGGTGGCGGACGTGGGAAGTGCCGGATGACGGAAATCGACGCCTGTCGCGGCGCGCTGCGCGAGCTGGCCATCGGCAGGCTCGCCGGCCGTGACGTCCGCACGTCCCACCTGGTCGAGGCCGGTCTGGACGCGATCGTCGCCGGACTCGACACCCCGTCCCTCGCCTTGCTCGCCGGGCTGGAGTCCTCCGCCGAAGCCACCGTCGACAAGGTGTTCGGCCAGGTCGTCGACGAACTGGGGCTCGAACTGCCCGCCGATCCGACGGCCGCCCGCTGGTCGCTGATCCACGGCTGGCTCACCGCGATGGTCGACGGCCGCCTCTCGCCCGCGGCCGGTGGCGCGCTGATCAGCGAGGTCGGCGAGCTGCTCGGGTCCCCGCCGTCGCTGCGGGGGATCACGCGCTGGTCGGCGATGCTCGAGAACTGGATCCCGACCGACCTCACCCCGAGGGACGTCTGCGAGGTGCCGATCCTCGAGGAATCGGCCGAGCTGCTCGAAGGTCCTTGGCCTCCTTCCCCGCGTCACCCGTAAAGCCCCGGTTTCTGTCGTACATGTGTTCTAAAATGGGTGTTGTACAGCAGGAACAGCGGCGAAAGGCAGACACGGATGGCCTACATCACCCTGCCCACCTTCGTGGGGTACAGCACGAGCTCGGGTCCTTCGCGTTCCTCGTTCGTCCGGCGCTGGCGCCGTCAGTACGAGGACCCGGCCAGGGGCGGGTTCAACTTCTACCTCCGTGCCGCGAACGCGATCCGTGCCGGACGGATCTCCGGGCGGGATCGCGAGGTACTGCGGGCGCTGGTCGAGAACGCGGACGAGCGCACGCGGCCGCACTACAGCGAGATCGCCAACGGCTGGCTGCGCTATGTCGGGCGGCGTGACCTGCGGCTGGCCGAGGTCGGCCGGTCACGATGGCGGCTCGGGTCGCTCGAGGTGGGCATCAACCCGCATCTCGGCCTGCGCAAGGGCGACGGCCCCGTCTACGTCACCTGGCTCTACTTCAAGGAGGAGCCGTTGAGCCGGGACGCGGCGCAGATGGTGCTGTGGCTGCTCGAACAGACCATGGACGAGCTGCGCCCAGGCGGACGGCCGCTCGTGGTCGACGTCCGGCGTTCGAAGGAGTTCGCGTTGTCGCCGCGCGATCGCGACAAGGTGCGGCCGTGGGTACGGAGTGAGGCCTCGGCCTTCATGAGCCTTTGGGAGGCGGCCGCGTGAGCGAACGACGGCGGGCCCGCCTTCCGTGGGTCCGCCGTTCACGCACCGTCATTCTCACGGTTCCGGCGGCGGCGCAAGACACCTGATCAGGTGACAGTTTCGCGGAGTATGCCCACGAGCTGGACAACTTGGGCCCTGAACACGAAGCTTTCCCAGTCTTAATCGGCCGAACCACCGAGGGTCGCTCGTGAACAACGCTTGGGAAGCCATCTCCAGGGTCGCAGATGAGCCCGCCTGGTACTGGATCTACGACAAGCTCGCGTTCTGGCCGAGCACCTACGCGCACGCCTGGCCCGGTTTCCGTGAACCCGCTCCATCCGTCGCGTGGGATCTCGCGCCAGGGGGACTCGACCGCTCGTCGGCCGAATTCCGGCTGGGCCCGTACGCCGTCGAGCAGAACGACGTCGCCCGTGTCGCCCTCTCGGCGCTGAAGGACTGCGTCGCCGAGGACGAGTGGGTATGGGTGCTGCACTGGCAGCACCAGTCGTACCGCTTCTACCCGCATCGGCACGCCGCGCTCGACCCGTGGCCGGTCCCGGTGTTCCCGCGCACGGACTATCACCTCTTCCTGGCGAACGACTTCCGCTTCGGCACGCTCGGGCATCCGTGGGAACGGACGTTGTGCGTCTACGGCGAGAAGCTGGTGCCCGCCTTCGAGAAGCACGGCGAACGCGTCTTCAAGAACGAGCTCCGGCGCAACGGGGCACCGGCCGTGATGGCGGGCTGACCACCGTCCGGCGGGCGGACCTGCCTAAACTCAGGCGGGTGTTCGAATACCACGGGTGGGTGACCATCCAAGCGAGCCCTTCCGGTGATGACGACGCGGCGCTGCTCGAGCGGATCGTCGAGCGGGTGCACCGCGCCGTCCGCGACTTCGGCGACGCCGATCTGCTCGACCTGCGCTGGGCCGCCGGGGTGCCGGTGCTGCATCTGGGCGGGATGGACAAGCACGGCACGGCGATCGCGCCCGAACTGGTGGACCTGTTCACCCGCGTCGGCGACCTCGCCCCCGGCTCCTACGGCCTCCTGCACGTCTGGGACGACCAGGATCCCGAGCACGACAACGAATTCAAGGTGTATCGGATGGCCCGCGGCCTGGTCACCGAACACGGCGACGAGCACCTGTCCCCGGTCGCGCCGACCGTGCTGGACGGCTACGAGATCTGAGCCGTCCGCCCACGCTTTTCGTGGATGATCGAATTAGGCTGTTCGGCTGCTTACCCGGCCCGTATCGATAGGTGGTCTCATTTGTCGCAGTGGCGGGAGCTGAAGGTTGCCGACTCTCAATGAGTCGGATGAGCTGATTTCGAAGTTGCGTGAATTGGTGGAAGATCCCGTGCTCGGCTGGCAAGTCGAAGATGCTTTTGACGACATTGCGGCGTTTGTCGAATCGAATCGCAACACTTCTTGAGTAGCCGTACTCAAGACACCGGGGGGCCGTCGGCGCGACCGTGGTACGCATGACGAAAACCTCCGCAGCGCCTCCCACCACTGTCGCGTTCTTCGTCCAGGCCGCCCTCTCCTTCGGCCTGGCGCTGCTCGCGGTCGTCGTCGGCATCTGGTACCTGCCGGTCGACGGCTGGGTCCGCGGCTTCCTCGCCCTCGGCATGCTCTTCCTGACCACTTCGGCGTTCACCCTCGCCAAGTGCATCCGTGACCGGCAGGACGAGAACACCGTCGTCAGCAGAGTCGACCAGGCCCGCGTCGACAAACTCCTCGCCGAGCACGACCCCTTCAAAACGCCCGCGCTCTAGCCCTTCCCGGCGTCCTTCATCGTGGTGATGCGGTGGTAGGTGCCGTCGCGATAGGCGAGGACGACCGCGTCCTTGACCTCGGGGGCCGCGACGGCCTGCCAGCCGGAGCGGCCGGTGCCCTTCAGGAACTGCGTGATGTCGTCGCGGGGAAGGCCGACCGTGCCGCCGCCGACGACCTTGCCCGCGCCGTCCGTGACGAGGATGCACTGGGCCTGCTGTCCGCCGATGAGCGCCCAGCCGTCGATCTGCTTGTCGCCGGTCACGGTTACGGCGTCGACGGCGCCGGCGGTGTCCTTGGGACCGTAGCCGGGGCCCTTGAGCTCGACGGCCTTGGCGAGGTCGACGGTCGTTCCGAGCTCCGGCCCGCCCGCGCCGCAGCCCAGGGTGAAGTCAGGGGTGAACGGGTAGATGCCCATCGCCCGTTGCTGCTCGAGTAAGTCGGGGTAGGCGTACATCTTGCTCATCACCGTTTTGGCGTCGACCTGCATCGCCACCGCGAGGACGGGCTGATACGCGTACCGCCAGCGGGTCGCGCCCGCGGCGGTGTTCCCGATCGCGTAGACGCACAGCGCCATGACCAGCGCCAGCGGGATCGCCTTGAGTCGCACCGCGCGTGGGCCTCGGGTCACCAGCAGCACGAGTACTGCGCAGACACCGAGGAGTCCGATGCCGACGTAGCGGGACGACATGCCTTCGGTGGCGTTGTAACCACCGCGGCTCACGCCGATCATCACACCGTTCAGCGTCACCTGGGCGGCGAGCCCGAACCAGCCCGCGACGGCCGCGACCGGTGCGGGGCCGTCGAGCGTTCCGGTGAAGTTCTCGGACGCGAGCCGCTGCTTCACGGCTGTCGCGGCGAGGACGCCGAAAAGGCCGACGGTCAGCGCGCCGGCGAGGAACGCGAGATCGGGGGATTTGGTGGACCAGGACTGGCCGATCGTGCTCGTCATCGCGCCGAGGTAGGTGTCGGCGCCGACGACGTTCGGCTTCTGGTAGCTCGGCGGCCACGGCGCGACGCGCCAGAGGACGAAGACGACGAAGCCGAGGCCGAGCGGCAGCGCGGCCTTGATCCGGCTCTCGCCGCGGAGCCAGAGAACGAGCGCGAGAACGATCCAGACCGGGAACGCCACACCGTGTCCGAGGCTGCCGATGAAGGCGAAGAGGAAGGCCGGGACAAGCTTGCCGTGGTGTGCGAAGGCGATCGCGATGACGGCGGGAGCGAGCCCGAGGAGCCACTGGACGCCCATCATGCCGTCGCCGAAGTATTCGACCGTGCCCGCGGAGAACACCAGGCCGGAGAGTCCGGCGACGACGCCCGCGCGGCGCAGGCCGGTGAGGGTGCGGGGCAGCATGCTCCACAGCGCGGCGAACATGCCTGCCGCGAGGATGACGCTGAGGAAGCCGAGCGGGGGCTGGGTCCCGGCGAACAGCTTCGCGTCGAGCCAGAAGACAAGACCGACCAGCACGATCGGGTGCTCGTGGTAGAGGTGGAACAGCTGGGCGACGTCGAGGTCGCCGTTCTTGTCGGCGATCAGGCCGAGGACGACCCAGTAGTCCGCGTGGTTGATCTTGGGGGCGCGGACGACCTCGATGATCGACAGCAGGATCGGCACCGCGGTCAGTGCCCAGAGGGCCCAGTAGGGAAGCCTGTCGAGCAGACCTCGCTTCACGGACTTGCCGGGTTCAGGTGTCTCCTGCTCGGCTTCCATGGTCGCGACGGGGCCGCCGTCGCGCGCGTTCTCGCTCATCCGTGTTTCCCCACCCTTGAAGATCCGGTCCACAAAGTACCGAACTCGCAGGTGACGGCCATCGTCAGCAGGCGAACGTATGCGCAAATCCGAATTACTACGGTCGTGTGACCCCGCTCACCGAACCTGTAGCACTTAGTAACCGAAAAGACCAACAAAGAAGATCGAAATGCCCCATACCCACCCGGGAAGGTGAGGTGAACGAACCGTGGGGGTCCGGGGACTCGGGCCCCCGGGAATTATGGCGAGTACGCTGCGGCGCAGGCTTTACCTGCGCACGCGGTGCCCGCATGCGAGCGGATGACGGGATTCGAACCCGCGACCCTCACCTTGGCAAGGTGATGCGCTACCAGCTGCGCTACATCCGCATGTCTCTCACCGCTTCAACACTCGTTTGAAGCAGTGGAACAACCATACACCGACCGTCTGTAGCTGTTTCGACCCACCCCTAGACGTGCTTCGGCGTCACACCTGGCGTACAAGGGGTGACGACGGCTGCATACCTCCGTATGGTGTCCCCATTCGACCGAATGGTGAGTCCTTCGGGGAGGAGGTGCCTGGCCGGATGACCGAGCAGGGCACGGTGCCGCTTCAGGCGGCCTCGGAATCCGACGAGCAGGCATTGCTCCAGCGTCTCCGTGATGGGGAGGACGCCGCCTTCGGGGAGCTTTTCGAACGTCATGCCGCCGCGGTGCGGCGGCTGGCCCGCAGTCTTGCCTCCGATCGGTCGGAGGCGGAGGACATCACGGCCGAGACCTTCTTCCGGGTGCTTCAGGCGTTGCGCCGGGGTGCCGGGCCGCGGGACTACGTGCGGGCCTATCTGCTGACGGTGGCTCGCCGGGTGTCGTGGGAATGGCACGGCGCGCGTCGTGACGTGCCGGTGAGCGACGACGAACTGAGTTTCCGGGCCGGGGCGGGGGCGGACACGAACGCCCGTACGGCCGAGCATTCGCTGATCACGACGGCTTTCACGAGTTTGCCCGAGCGGTGGCGTTCGGTGCTGTGGCAGACCGAGGTCGAGGGCGAGCAGCCTGCCATGGTCGCGCCGCATTTCGGGTTGAGCGCGAACGCGACGGCGGCGTTGGCCAGGCGAGCGCGGCAGGGGTTGCGGGCCGCGTACCTGCAGGCGCATCTGTCGGTGAGCCGCGGGCCCGATTCGTGCCGGTCGGTGGTGGAGAAGCTGGGCGGGTTCACCGCGGGCAGCGTCACCGGGGCCGAGGCCCGCCGGATCAAGGCCCACCTGATCGGGTGCCAGTCCTGCCGGGCGACACACGACGAGCTGCGTGACGTCTGTTCGTCGCTGCGGGCGCACGCCGGCGTGGTGGCCCTGCTGGTGCCGGCGGCCGCGGGGGCCCACGCGAGCGGGGCGTTGTCCGGGCTCGCCGCATCGGTCAAGGGACTACTGCTCGGGTCGAAGGTGAAGGTCGGCCTGGCGGTGGCGTCGACGGCCGCCGCGGGCGCGGTCGGGATCGTCGCCGGTCCGGCCATTCTCGGCACGGACGTGACGCACACCGTCGGCCTGTCCGGAGGCGGCTCGCCCGAGCTGGCGCTGCTGCCCGCACAGGTCGCGCCGCCCGCGCAGGGTCAGCCGGTGGAGCTCCCGCCGCAGCGGATCGCCCAGGACCAGATGCACGGCAAGGGTGCCCAGCCGGTCAAGACCGGGTTGGGCCCGAACGGCCGGAACGCCGAACTCGGCGTGGCCGACATGCCGAGCCTGCCCGGCGTCGGCACGTCGCGGAAGGAGCTCGGCGGCGGTGACGTCGTACGGCCTCCGGCCGGGCAGACTCCGTCGCAGGAGGAGACCACGCCGCTGAACGAGGGCCCGGGAACCGGCTCGAACCAGACCACTTCGAAGCGGGACGACCTCCCGCCGGGTGAATCGAATCCGACCGAGGAGTCGCTGAGCCCGACCACGACGACGACGCCGCGGGACTCGACGACCGAGCCGTCACAGCCTTCGGAGTCGAACACGCCGGAGTCGACGACCGACCCGGAAGGGTCCTCTTCGCCGACGACCGGCACCCCCGACAGCGCGACCGAGACGCCGTCGGAAGACGAGCAGAGCCCGGTGAAACCGACTTCCCACTATCCGGAACCGGGCGTCGACTACCCGACCTGCCCATAACGCCCGAGCGGGGCTATCGCCTTCGAACTCTCGCGAATCCGGCCGCCGTCACGGTACGGTGGAGCTCGCTCACGACGAGCGAGCGGCCGCGCGGGAGGCGACTGAATGAACCGGCTGGTGCACGGCGAGGACGGCCGTGACTGGGTGGTCCGAGCCCAGATGGAATGGCGTGCTCCCGCGACAGCGGACGATTTCGAGCACGATGTGGCGGGCAGCTACGGCCCGGGTATCGCGATGGTCGTCGTGACGGCGCTGCTCGCGATCGTGCTCATCATGTGGACACCCGCCGACGTGAGAATCCCGTCCTGGGTTCCGCTGGCGCTCCTGCTGGTCGCGTTGTTCTTCCCACTGCGGTGGATCCTGCGCCGCCCGTGGACCGTGGTCGCCGAGACCGAGGGCGATCTCGCGGGTGACAGGCCGTCCGAGCGCTGGGTGGGCACCATCCGCGGCATGTTCACCGTGCGCGGCGAGGTTTCGAAGATCAGCAAGACGATCCAGAAGCATTCGCTGCCGGACTTCGACGGCCCGCTGCACCCGGTGGAGTAGTCGCGGCGGCCTGAACGCGCGAGACTGGGGCCATGCCCGAGTTACCCGAGGTCGAAGCGCTCGCTCACCACCTGCGTGAACACGCGGTGGGCAAGACGGTCTTCCGCGTCGACGTGTCGTCCCTCAGTGTGCTGAAGACGGCGACACCGCCGTGGACGGAGCTGCACGGACGGGAGGTCACCGGGGCCTGCCGCTTCGGCAAGCATCTGGATCTCGTCGCCGGGGATCTCCATCTGGTCGTCCATCTGGCGCGAGCGGGCTGGCTGCGCTGGTCCGACGCGTTGTCGCCGACGCCGCTCAAACCCGGCAAGGGGCCGATCTCGCTGCGCGTCCACCTCGACGCGGCCGCCGGGCCGGGATTCGACCTCACCGAGGCCGGGACGAAGAAGGGGTTGGCGGTCTGGATCGTGCGCGACCCGGAGAAAGAGGTCGCCGGCATCGCGCGGCTCGGGCCGGACGCGCTTTCGCTGGACCGCACGGGGCTCGAGAAGTTGTTCGCCGGGCGCACCGAACGGCTGAAGACGGCGCTGACCGATCAGTCGCTGATCGCCGGGATCGGCAACGCCTACTCCGACGAGATCATGCACATGGCGAAGCTTTCGCCTTACGCCACAACCGGAAAGCTGTCCGAAGGAGCGCTCGACGGGCTCTCGGAGGCGATCCGTCAAGTGCTGACCAGCGCGGTGACGCGTTCGGTCGGCCAGTCCGCGGCCCGGCTCAAGGGGGAGAAGCGGTCCGGGCTGCGGGTGCACGCGCGGACCGGGCTGCCGTGTCCGGTCTGCGGCGACACGATCCGCGAGATCTCGTTCGCGGACAAGTCCTTCCAGTACTGCCCGACCTGCCAGACCGGCGGGAAGCCCCTCGCGGACCGGCGGATGTCGCGCCTGCTCAAGTGACTCGTGAGTGGCGATTCGGGTTCTAACCCGAATCGCCACTCACGAGGTCAGCAGAGGGCGGCCATCACCGCGGGCATCGGGGGCTTCGGCACCCGCTGCCCGCCGTTCAGTTCGGCGGCGAGGTCGTACACGTTCAGCGCCAGCACGATCTGCTTCGAGCCGTCCGCGGTGCTCATCGAGACGCTGAAGAACCCCGGCCCGGCACCGGTGTTGCCCCAAACCGTCTTCGTGCCCCCGTCGCACGGCAGGTCGAGCGTCTCGACGCCCGCGCCGTACGCGCCGCCTTCGCCGTTCGGCACGAGCCGCTTGAGTTCGGCCTGTTGGGCGGGTTCCAAAAGCCGTCCTGCCAGCAACGCGCGGTGGAACGTCGCGAGGTCGTCGACAGTCGACACCATCGCGCCCGCGGTCCAGTCGTACGAAGGGCTGAACACGGTCATGTCCTCGCCGCTCATGTCGTACCCGTGCAGATGCGGACCACGCAGGAACGGCGACCACAGCGGGAAGTACGTGTGGCCGAGGCCGAGCGGATCGAGGATCCGCCGCTGGATCTCCTCACGGACGTCGTTGTGGGTGACCGCCTCGATCACCTTGCCCAGCAACAGATATGCGGTGTTCGAGTACTTCACGTCCGCGCCCGGCGCGAACGCGGGCCGATCGACGAGGGAGCGCCGGATCACCTCCGACGGCGTGATGATGTGCGCCCGGTTCCCCTGGACGAGGTACGGGTCGAAGAAGTGCGGGTCGAGCGGGTCGTGCACGCCGCTCGTGTGGTTCAGCAGCATGCGCAGCGTGATCTTTTCGGGCTCGTAGGCCGGTCCCCGTACGACACCGGGCAGTCGTCGCTCCACCGGATCGTCGAGCGACAGCACGCCTTCGCTCGCCAGTCGCAGCACCACCGCGGCGACGAACGACTTGGTGTTGCTGGCGATCCGGAACAGGTGGTGCGGCCCCGCGGCTTCGCGTGTGGCCGGGTTCGCGTACCCGGCGCCGAAGCGCGAGACCGCCTCACCGTTCCGGACCTGGGCGACCGCGCCCGGGAAACCCCCTTCGCCGACCAGATCGCCGACGGCCGCGCGCACCGGGTCCCCGGCCGCGGCCGCTGTCCCGCTCGCCAGCAGTACCCCCGCCAGCACGCCCGCCGCGACCTTCCCCGATCCGCGCATTGTGTTCCTCTCCCGGAAGCGATTGCCTGCGGACAGTCTTTCCCGTGCCACGGGGAGTGACCATGGGGCCCGCGCCCGGGTCTTGGGTAGGGTCGGCCCCACCCTCGGTTGTCACAACTCAACGGAAAGTGGGGAGCAGGCCTTGCACCCGGTTGGTCGAGCGCAGAGCATGGACGCCGTGTCCGGGCTCGAAATCGCGCAGATCATCCCTTGGGGCGTGGCGCTGCTGCTCGGGATCCTCGTCGTCGTCCTGCTGATCAAGCTGCGGCGTCCCGCGAGCATCGTGGAGAACGCCGTCCTGCAGGCCGTCCACCGGATGTCGAAGGCGACACCGGACCTCCGCGAGGGGCTCGACGAGCAGGTCGCCGACAAGATCACCAGCCAGCTGCTGGAGATGCTCGACTGCGTCGCCGTCGGCATCACCGACAGCGAAGGCACCCTGCTGTCCTGGGACGGCGAGGCCAACGATCACTACGTCGACCTCGTCGACGCCATCGGCAACGCGATCCGCAAGCACCGCCGCGAGGTCGTCGCGCACGACAAGATGCCGTGCAACCACCGCGGCACCTGCCGGATGCGGACCGCGGTGATCGTGCCGCTGATCGTCGAGGGGGAGACCGAGGCCGCGTTGCTGGTCGTCGGGCGCACCCGCGGGCGGCTGGTGCAGATGGCCGACGCGGTCGCGCAGTTCGTCTGCACCCAGTTCGAGCTGGCCCGCCTCGACGAATCGAAGAACCAGCTCCAGCAGGCGGAGATCAAGGCGCTGCGCGCGCAGATCTCGCCGCACTTCGTCTACAACGCGCTCAACACCATCTCGTCGCTGATCCGGACGGATCCTGAGGAAGCGCGAGAGCTGCTTCAAGACTTCGCGGACTTCACGCGCTACTCGTTTCGGACGTCGGGCATGTTCACCTCGCTCGCCGAGGAACTGCGGAACATCGACCGGTACCTGACCATCGAGAACGCCCGTTTCGGCGGACGGCTCGAAGTGCGGATGAAGATCGCGCCCGAGGTGCTTTCGGTGGTCGTCCCGTTCCTGATCATCCAGCCACTGGTGGAGAACGCCGTCAAACACGGTCTCGCGTCGAAGCCGTCCGGCGGCTGCGTCACCGTGATCGCCGAGGACTACGGCGCCGAGGCGCTGATCAGTGTCGAGGACGACGGCATCGGCATGGAGCCCGCCAAGCTCGCGGACCTCCGCAGCCAGCACCGCACGGGTGCGCACGTCGGCCTCGGCAACATCAACCAGCGGATGCAGCAGGTGTTCGGCCGCGACTACGCGCTCATGGTCGAGACGGCGCCCGGCGCCGGCATGAAGGTGACCCTGCGGGTGCCGAAGTTCATGCCCGGGGTGCGGCCGAATCTGCCGGACTTCTCCGCCGACAGCGCCACTGTCCCGCCCCAGGGCGGCCCGAACGAGTCCAGCGGGGTGAGCGGTTCGCGCAGCGGCGTGCTGCCGTCGTGAACGTCGGTAACCTGGCTGTATGAGCGTTGCGGACAAGCTGACCTCCCGTCTTCCCATGATCGGCGATCGGGGTGAACGCAAGGACATCGTCGCCGTGGTGAAGCTGCACGGGGTGATCACGCCGACCCCGTCGCCGCTGGCCAGGGGTGCGATCAACCTCGCCGCCATCGAATCGGCGCTGACGCGCGCGTTCGGGCACGAGCGGTTGAAGGCCGTCGCGCTGCAGATCAACTCGCCGGGTGGCGCGCCGACGCAGTCGGGCTTGGTCGCCGAGCGGATCCGTCAGCTCGCCGACGAGAAGAACGTGCCTGTGCTGGCCTTCGCCGAGGACGTCGCCGCGTCCGGCGGGTACTGGCTGGCCTGCGCGGCCGACGAGATCTACGCGCACCGGACGTCGATGGTCGGCTCCATCGGCGTGATCAGCGGCGGGTTCGGGTTCACCGGTCTGCTGGAACGGTTCGGCGTCGAGCGGCGGCTGCACACCGCGGGCGCGAACAAGTCCCGGCTCGACCCGTTCAGCCCGGAGAAGCCGGAAGACGTCGAGTGGCTGAAGAAGATGCACGGCCAGCTCCACGAACTGTTCGTCGACTGGGTCACCGAACGCCGTGGCGACCGGCTGTCCGGCTCCGAGGACCTGTTCACCGGGGATGTCTGGCTGGGCGCCCGCGCGGTCGAACTCGGTCTCATCGACGGCGTCGGCAGCCTCCGCCAGGTGATCACCGAGCGGTACCCGGACGCCGAGATCGCGATCGCCGAACCGAAGAAGCCGCTGCTGGCGCGGCTCGGTATCGGCGCTCCCGCCGCGGCGAGCGCGCTGCTGGACGCTGTGCAGTCCAAGGCCGCCTGGAGCCGCTTCGGCCTCTGACCACGTGCAATGAAGGGGCCTTTCATTGCAAATTTTGCGATGAAAGGCCCCTTCATTGCGTCCGCGGTAGGGAGCGATTCACCCGAACGGTGGTAGGCGTAAGTGGTTCAGACCAGGTCTCATATCGGACATACCGCTTTGTTGTGAACGGCAACAAACCTCGACAGCGTTGACGAGGAGGTCCGATGTCCGTTACTTCTCCCCGAACGAGCCGCTGGAAGATCGCGCTCGCCGCGACAGCCGGCGCGGCTTTGATCACGGTCCCCCTGACCTTGCCCGCTTCCGCCGCGGTCCCGCCCCCGCCGTCCGGCTGGACCACCGTGTTCACCGACGACTTCACCGGCGCCGCCGGTTCGCTCCCGTCGAGCGCGAACTGGATCATCGACACCGGCCACGGCTATCCCGGCGGCCCTGGCAATTGGGGCACCGGCGAGATCCAGAACTACACCGCGAACCCCGCGAACCTCGCCCAGGACGGCTCCGGCAACCTGCGGATCACGCCGCAGCGTGACGGCGCGGGCAACTGGACCTCGGCGCGGATCGAGACACAGCGCACGAACTTCAAACCGCCCGCGGGCGGCGCGCTGCGGATCGAAGGCCGCATCCAGATGCCGAACGTCACCGGCGCCGCCGCGCTCGGCTACTGGCCCGCGTTCTGGGCGCTGGGCTCGCCGTATCGCGGCAACTACTGGAACTGGCCCGCCGTCGGCGAGTTCGACATCATGGAGAACGTCAACGGGATCAACACGGTCTGGGGCGTGCTGCACTGCGGCGTCAACCCCGGCGGCCCGTGCAACGAGACGACCGGCCTCGTCGGCAGCCGCACTTGCCCCGGCGCGAGCTGCCAGAGCGCGTTCCACACCTACACCTTCGAATGGGACACCGGCGTCAGCCCCAACGTGTTCCGCTGGCTGGTGGACGGCCAGCAGTTCCACTCCGTCAGCCAGAACCAGGTCGACGCCACGACGTGGGCCAACATGACGAACCACGCGGGCTACTTCGTGCTGCTGAACGTCGCCATCGGCGGCGCGTTCCCGAACAACAACTCCGGCACCACCACGCCGGGGCCGGGGATCGTGCCGGGGCATCCGATGCTCGTCGACTACGTCACCGTCCTGACCCGCGGCGGCGGCACGACACCCACGACCACCACGCCGACGACGACCACGGGAAGTCCCGGCGGTGGCAGCGCTTACGGCACGATCCAGGCGGAGTCCTACGGCCAGGCGGCCGGGATCGCCAAACAGGCCACGTCCGATTCCGGTGGTGGCCAGAACATCGGCCCCGCGGGCAACGGGGACTGGGCGCTGTACCCGGGCATCGATTTCGGGACGCAGACGGGCAGACAGTTCCAGGCGCGCGTCGCGTCCGGGGCGGCGGGCGGGGTGAGCGGCCTCGTCGAAGTCCGGCTCGACAGCCGGTCCAACCCGCCTGTCGGCAGCTTCGCCGTCGCGAACACCGGCGGCTGGCAGAGCTGGCGGACCGTTCCCGCGAACATCAGCGGGATCACCGGGAAGCACGACGTCTACCTGACCTTCACCAGCGGCCAGCCCGCCGACTTCGTGAGCGTCAACTGGTTCACCTTCACTCCGTGAAGGGATAGGTGTGGCACGGCGAGGCGGTTCGTGTCACCGGAAAAGATGACGGCACCGGCCACCCCAGGCGCGGGGGTGCCGGTGCCGTCCTTTTCGTTCGACTTTTGTCCGGCGGGCTGGACAAGGAACGCGGCAATGGGCAGGATGCGTCTCACTGTGAGTGCTCACGATGACACCCGGAAGCTCATTGTCCTGGCGGTGGACGATGAGCCCAAAGGGCTAGACGAACTCGTCCACTGTCTCCGGAACAGCCCGCACGTCGCCTTGGTCTATCCGGCGATCGACGCTTCGGAGGCGCTGCGCCTGCTGTCCGCGGACGATCCGAGGCTGGCCGACCGCAAGTCGCGGGGTCTGCCGATCGTGGACGCGGTGTTCGCCGACATCGACATGCCCGGGCTGTCCGGGATGGAGATGTCCCGCGTGTTCGCCGCGCTGCGCCCGTCACCCGCGCTGGTGTTCGTGACAGGGCACGCCGAAGAGGCGGTCAACGCCTTCGACCTCGGCGCGCTCGACTACGTGCTGAAGCCGTACCAGCAGGATCGTCTCGACCGCGCGATCACCCGCGTGATCGACAAACTCGCCGCCAACGCCGCGCCGAAGTTCGGCCAGGAAGGCGGGCCGGGGCAGGTCAAGAACGACGACGAGGTCATCCCGGTCGAGCTCGCTGGCACCACGAAGCTGATCCCTCGGTCTTCGGTCCGCTGGGTCGAGGCGCAGGGTGACTACGCCCGGTTGTTCACCAACGACGGCAGCCACCTGGTCCGCATCCCGCTCGCGCAGCTCGAGGAACGCTGGGAGAAGGCGGGTTTCGTCCGGATCCACCGGTCGTTCCTGGTCTCCCTGCCGCTGATCACCGAACTGCGCATGGGCCAGGGCGGCTACCAGGTCGTGATCGGTAACGAGGAGAAGGTGCTGCCGGTGAGCCGCCGTCACACACGCGCGCTCAAGGACAGGCTGGTCGGCGCCAACCGGTCGACGTGACCGACGACTTCTACCGCCGCGTCAACGGCGTCCGCGAGCCGGACCCGACGCTGGGCAAGAGCAGGAAACCGGCGGTGCCGGAGGGCGCCGCCGTCGAGCCCGTGCCGGGTGCGCCTTCCGGCCCGAAGCACGAGCAGGCCAAACCCGAACATCACGCGAAACCCAAGCGGCAGCGGGTGATCCTCGCCGATCCGCGACAGGCAACCAGCACCCTGCGGGCCAGGGTCGAACTCGAAGAACAGACCAGCTGGGGCAAGCTCCTGATCAAGGATCTGGTGAAGATCCAGCTGCGGACGGCGTCCCTGCTGGCGCTGCTGGTAATGGTCACGCTGTGTTCACTTCCGGTGCTGTTCTACCTGATCCCGTCCTTCGGGCGAGTGGTCGTCGTGGGCATTCCGTTGCCCTGGCTGATCCTCGGGGTGGCGCCGTTCCCGTTCCTGTTCGGCATCGGCCTCTGGTACAACCGGCTCGCCGAACGACATGAACGCGACTTCGTCGACATGATCGAAAACTGATTGCGGAGCTGCACATGCGAGGATCCTTGGCGTGCAGCTGAATTCGTGGGCCATAGCCGGCATCGTGCTGGTCGCGGTCCTGACCTTCTACCTGGGGCATCGCTCCTCGAGGTCGGCCGTCAGCACACACGACTTCCTCGTCGCGCGGCGCACCGTGCGGTCCCGGCGCAACGCCGCCGCGATCTCCGGCGAGTACCTGTCCGCCGCGTCGTTCATGGGTGTCGCCGGCATCGTGCTCAAGGACGGCGCCGACGCGCTGTGGTTCCCGATCGGGTTCACCGCGGGCTATCTCGCGCTGATGCTGTTCGTCGCCGCGCCGCTGCGGCGGTCCGGCGCCTACACGCTGCCGGACTTCGTCGAGATGCGGCTGGGTTCGACGATGCTGCGCCGGGTCTCGACGGCGTTCGTGGTGTTCATCGGGATCCTTTACATGGTCCCGCAGTTGCAGGGTGCCGGGCTGACGCTGGCGACGATCCTGCCCGTGCCCGCGTGGGCGGGCGCGATCCTCGTGACCTGCGTGGTCGGCTTCAACGTGATCGCGGGCGGGATGCGTGCCATCACCGTCGTCCAGGCCTTCCAGTACTGGCTGAAACTGTTCGCCATCGCGGTGCCGACGTTCATCCTGTGCATCGTGTTCCTCGGCGCGGGCGCGCCGGGCAGCGCGCGTCCGCTCGGGCAGCCCGCCCCGCCGACGTTCCTCGAGAACACCACGGTCTCGGTGCAGGCCGACGTCACGCTGAAGGTCACCTCGGTGACCGTGCTCGAAGCGTACGGGCAGGTGGAAGGCGCGCGCGCCAACGGTTTCGCGGTATGGACGCCGGAGGCCGGGCACAAGGTCGCGAAGGGCACGACGCTGAAGTTCACCGCGGGCACGCCGGTCCCGGTGGTCAGCGACGCGCCCGCGTCGAACGGCGACTGGCTGCGGCCGGGTTCGGGCAGTCTCACCGATCTGCTGCAGGTCTATTCGCTGATCCTCGCGACCTTCCTCGGCACCATGGGCCTGCCGCACGTCCTGGTCCGCTTCTACACCAACCCCGACGGGAAGGCCGCGCGCCGCACCACAGTGCACGTTCTGCTGCTGCTCGGGCTGTTCTACCTGTTCCCGACGCTGCTGGGCGCGCTGTCCCGGATGTACGTCCCGGAACTGCTGGTGACCGGGAAGACCGACGCCGCCGTCCTGCTGCTGCCGTCCGCGGTCCTCCCCGGACTCTGGGGGCAGATCCTGGGCGCGGTGACCGCGGCCGGCGCGTTCGCGGCGTTCCTGTCGAGTTCGTCCGGGCTGCTGGTGAGCGTGGCCGGGGTCGTGTCCACCGACGTCCTGCCCGGCCGCGTCCGCGATTTCCGGGTGGCGACGGCGATCGTGGCGCTGATCCCGTTCGCGCTGGCGGTGCTGCTGCCGTCGGAGGACCTGTCGCTTTCGGTCGGGATGTCGTTCGCGCTGGCCGCGTCGACGTTCAGTCCGTTGCTGCTGCTCGGGGTCTGGTGGCGGAAGCTCAGCTGGCCCGGCGCGCTGGCCGGGATGCTCGTCGGCGGCGGGCTGGTGCTGACCGCGCTGGTGGTCAACATCGTCAGCAAGTACACCGGCGGCTGGGCGCCGTGGTTCTCGAACCAGCCCGCGCTGATCACCGTGCCCGCGGCGTTCCTGACCACCTATGTGGTGAGCCGCGCGACCGGATACGGGCGGCCGGACGACGTCCACGGCGTGATGCTGCGGCTGCACGCGCCCGATCCGCTCGGCTTCATGCGCGATCGCGCGGTCGCCCGGTTCGGCCAGGCCGGGGAGGACACAGCGAAGACGCAGAAGACCGGTAAAGGCCGTCACCGGAAGTAGATTCACTCTTTCGAGTCGCGAACCTCTACGCAGAGTCGTACCGTTCACTCAAATGGATTGCCCCTCTCGCGCCCTATGAGGGGCATGATCTTCCGTGACAACGAAATCACCGAATGGTTGCGGCACGTGGGAGGTCCGACGTGAGCGATACCGATCAAGGCCTCGGGTCCGATCCGGAATCCGACTGGGAAAAGGTGCAGGCGAGCCCGGAATTCACCGAGCTGCGACGACGGCTCCGGGTATTCGTTTTCCCGGTATCGGCCCTGTTCCTTCTCTGGTATCTGCTCTACGTGCTCCTCGCCGACTACGCGACCGGGTTCATGAGCACCAAGCTCTTCGGCAACATCAACGTCGGCCTGGTCTTCGGCCTCTTGCAGTTCGTGTCCACCTTCGTGATCACCGGGTTGTACGTCCGCTACGCGAACCGCAAGCTCGATCCGCTCGCCGACAAGATCCGGCATGAGGTCGAAGGGACCGATCGGTGAATACGCTGGCAGCGGGCGTACAGGGAAGCAATCCGGCGCTTAACATCACCATTTTCGCGATCTTCGTCGCGATCACACTCGTGATCGTTTTCCGGGCGAGCCGGAATACGAAGACCGCCTCCGACTACTACGCCGCGGGGCGCGCGTTCACCGGACCGCAGAACGGGATCGCGATCTCGGGCGACTATCTTTCCGCGGCGTCGTTCCTGGGTATCGCCGGTGCGATCGCGATCAACGGCTACGACGGATTCCTCTACTCGATCGGTTTCCTCGTCGCCTGGCTGGTGGCGTTGCTGCTGGTCGCGGAACTGCTGCGCAACACCGGCAAGTTCACCATGGGCGACGTGCTGGCGTTCCGGATGAAACAGCGTCCGGTCCGCGCCGCGGCCGCGATCTCCACCCTCGCCGTCTCGTTCTTCTACCTGCTCGCGCAGATGGCGGGGGCGGGCGGCCTGGTGAACCTGCTGCTCGGCATCGAAGGGAACCTCGGCCAGGACCTGGTGATCGCCGTCGTCGGCGTGATCATGATCCTGTACGTGCTGATCGGCGGGATGAAGGGCACCACCTGGGTCCAGATCATCAAGGCCGTCCTGCTCATCGCGGGCACGTTCGCGATGACGTTGTGGGTGCTCGGGAAGTACGGCTTCAACCTGTCCAGCCTGTTCCAGGCCGCCGTCGACAAGGGCGGCCAGACCGGGGAAGCGCTGCTCGGCCCGGGCAAGCAGTACGGGAAGACCGGCACGACGAAGCTCGACTTCCTGTCGCTGGGCATCGCGCTCGTCCTCGGCACCGCGGGCCTGCCGCACGTGCTCATGCGCTTCTACACGGTGCCGACGGCGAAGGACGCGCGCCGTTCGGTGGTCTGGGCGATCGCGCTGATCGGCATCTTCTACCTGTTCACGCTGGTGCTCGGCTACGGTGCGGGCGCGCTCGTCGGACCGGACGTGATCGCGAAGGCGCCGGGCACGACCAACTCGGCGGCCCCGCTGCTGGCACTCGAACTGGGCGGCCCGATCCTGCTCGGGTTCATCGCGGCGGTGGCGTTCGCGACGATCCTGGCGGTGGTCGCGGGCCTGACGATCACGGCGTCGGCGTCGTTCGCGCACGACGTCTACGCCAACGTGATCAAGAAGGGCAAGACCGCCCCGGACAGCGAAGTCCGCGTCGCGCGGATCACCGCGCTGGTGATCGGGGCGGTCGCGATCGTCGGCGGGATCCTCGCGAAGAACCAGAACGTGGCGTTCCTGGTGGCGCTCGCGTTCGCGGTGGCGGCGTCGGCGAACCTGCCGACGATCCTGTACTCGCTGTTCTGGAAGCGATTCAACACCCAGGGCGCAGTGTGGAGCATCTACGGCGGGTTGAGCGTGTGCGTCATCCTGATCGTCTTCTCGCCGGCGGTTTCGGGTAAGCCCGTCGATGCGAAAACCGGGAAGAGCGCTTCGATGATCCAGGGCGTCGACTTCCACTGGTTCCCGCTGGACAACCCGGGCATCGTCTCGATCCCCGTGGCGTTCTTCCTCGGCTGGCTCGGCACCGTGCTGTCCAAGGAGCACAACCAGAAGAAGTACGCCGAGATGGAGGTCCGCTCGCTCACCGGCGCCGGTGCCGAAAAGGCCGTCCGGCACTGAGTGCCTCTTCACGCGCGCGCAACGGGACGGGATGCGAGGATGGCAGCGTGGTGAGCCCTGCTGACATCCCGACCGTCGCCGTCCGTGACCTGCCGAAGGACGGCGTCGCGCTGCTCGACGTCCGCGAGGACGACGAGTGGGCCGCCGGACACGCCCCGGGCGCCAAGCACATCCCGATGGGTGATCTGCCCGCGCGGGTCGGCGAACTCGACGAGCTGCCCGACGACCAGCCGGTCTACGTGATCTGCCGCAGCGGCGGCCGGTCCGCCCGCGCCGCCGCGTGGCTCAACGCGAGCGGCTGGGACGCGGTGAACGTCGCCGGCGGGATGGGGTCCTGGAAGCAGGAGGGGCGCCCGATGGTCGGCGAGCATCCCGGCGTCGAACCCGAAGTGCTGTAACCGTGCAGCCAGGCCACTACCCGCCGAGAACACCGGTGCCGCCACTGCCGCCGGTGCGTCCGGCGCCGATGCGGCAGCCGGCGCACCATCGCGTCCGCTGGGTCGCTTCGCCGCCCCCTGGCGCCTGGCCGCAGCGGCGCAAACCCGTGGCCGAACGCTACTCCGGCCCGCCGTCGTACCCGGTCCCGCCGCGGTGGGGCTTCCCGAACCTGGTCTGGCGCCGCCCGACCGCCGTTCCCGGGACGGCGTCCGGTGAAGTCACCGCGGGGGAGCGGCTGCGAGTGATCACGCGCAGCGTCCTGCCCGTGCTGTGGACCTTCGCCGCCCTCGCCGTCGCCGCCTCGGCGTCGGAGATCTGGCGCTACGTCCTGCTCGTGCAGAGCCGCGACTCCGCGCTGTCGACGTCCGTCGTCTCGGTCTCCGACAGCTTCGTGATCACCACCGGCCTGCTCACGACGATCCTTTCGCTGCTGCCGTCGGGGCTCACCGTGTGGTGGCTGCTCGTGGCGAGGCACGCCGCCGCGGACGCCTCCGGCGAGGTGCCGCCGAGGCCGCAGTGGCAGGTGCTGGTGTTCGCGCTGGTGCCGGTGGTGAACCTGATCATGGTGCTGCCGATCGTCGCCGAACTCGAACACGCCGTCCTGCGCCGGACACGGGAAACGCGGCCGAAGCCGTCGCGGCTCGTGCTGATCTGGTGGGGCGTCTGGATGCTCAACTGGCTGCTGCTCGGGCTCGTCATCGTCTGGCGGTTCCGTGACGGCGTCCAGGCGCTGGCCGGCGAGGTCGTGCTGGTCGCGCTGACCGATCTGGCCGCGGCGGGGCTGGCGGTGGTGACGGCGCTGCTCGTGAAGCGCATGTCCGGCCTGCTCGCGCCTGTGGCGGAGAAGCGGCTTCGGCTGCTTCGCGTGCTGAAGGTGGATGGGGCCCCGGACCCGGACCGGCGCGAACGTCCGGCCTCGGCACTGCGCTGACGCAACTTTTCCACTTGACGTTGAATGCGGGTCTACGCACTCCGCTGAAAGCGGATCGTTCTGTAACATGGAGGTATGAGCAGCGAGCAGCAGGAGTGTGACCTGCCCGCCGGGGAGACCGGCCGGGCGAGGTCTGCTGCGAGCGGCCTTTACAAGCCCTCTGCCGCCAGGACGAAGCCTGCTGCGCGGCGATTTTCACCTGGAGTGAAAACAGGGCTCGCCGGTCAGGGAATCCGCAGGCCTGAGCCGGTCGCGGACGAGCCGTCGAAGCCGTACTCGCTGCCGCCCTTCTTGGGAATGTTCGAGCTTCCCGCTGATGCGTCCGAGCGCGTGAAGGCCGTGGTACGCGGCCAGGATGTCGCCTGAGTTCACGACGGGAACGAGCGAAGGTCGATGGCGCGCCCGATCGTGGTAGACGCTGGCCCGCTGATAGCCATGGTCAGCCGAAAAGATGATCATCATCAGGCGGTGGTCTCGTGGCTGGAGTCCGCGGCCACACGTGATCTGCTGGTGCCGTCGCTGGTACTGACCGAGGTATGCCACTACATCGAGAAGTATCTCGGCGGTGAAGCCGAGGCGGCCTTCATCGAAGGGCTCATGCGCTCGCCTCAGTTCGCGATCTATCACCCCATGGACGATGATTTCCGGCGGATGGCCGTGCTGATGCGCCAGTACTCGGATTGGCCGCTCGGCCTGGCGGACGCGGCTGTCGTGGCCACGGCGGAACGGTTGAAAACGGTCGAGGTGGCCACCGTGGATCGCCGGCATTTCGAGCACATCAAACCGGTGCACGTTTCCCATTTCACGCTTTATCCCGAATCTGTGCGCTGACCTGCGGAAAAAGAGCAAGGGACCTTTGCTGTCACCGCCGTCCACGAGGTGAGCCAGGTCACCGTTGACCTCCAGTTCACTGGAGGTTCCACACTGACGATCATGAGCGACGACGGCGTCACCTTCATCAATGTCTTCGAGATCCCCGCCGACCGGGTGGACGAGTTCGTCGAAACGTGGCGAGAGCGCGCGAAGCTGATGCGGGACGCGCCCGGCTTCCGTGACGCCAAGCTCCACCGGGCGCTGCTGCCGGATTCGCGTTTCCAGCTGGTCAACGTCACGCACTACGACAGCAAGGAAGCCTGGGAAGCGGCAGGCAAGAACCAGGTGTTCAAGGCGTCGACCGAACGCGCCGCGGAGGTCGCGACCCCCAACGCCGCGCTCTACGAGGTCGTCGTCGAGTACCCCTAGCCCGTGGTGACCGGCAGCGAGCGCAACCCCCGGATCACGAACTCGGGCCGCCGTTCCGGGGTCTCGGTGAGTTTCAAGCCCGGCAGTTTCGAGGCGAGGGCGGCCAGCGCGGCCGCGATCTCCACTCGCGCGAGCGGGGCGCCGACGCAGTAGTGGATGCCCATGCCGAAGCCGAGGTGCGCGTTCGGGGTGCGGCCGATGTCGAGGGTGTCAGGCCGGTCGAACACCTTCGGGTCGCGTGCGGCGGCGCCGAGGAGCGCGCCGATCTTCTCGCCCTCGGCCACCCGGAAGCCGGCGATCTCGACGTCGGCGGTCGCCGTGCGCTCGAAGAGCTGGAGCGGCGCGTCGAAGCGGATCAGCTCCTCGACGCACGGGTCCAGCAGATCCGGCGAGGCCACCAGCCGCTCCCACTGGTCGCGGTGGGTCAGCAGCGCGTTGACACCGTTCCCGATGACGTTCACCGTCGCCTCGTGCCCGGCCATCAGCAGCAGGACCGCGGTCGCGACCAGTTCGTCTTCGGTGAGTTCGCCGCGCAGGAGATCGCTGACGATGTCGTCGCCAGGGGAGGCCGCGCGCTGCTTCGCGACGTCACGCAGGTAGTCGACGAACTCCGCGGCAGCCGCTTCGGCGGCGTCGCGCTTCTCCTCGGCGAGGCCGTACTCGTACATCTTCACGATGTGGTTCGACCACGTGACCATGCGCGGCCCGTCCTCGACCGGGACGCCCAGGAGCTCCGCGATGACCGCGACCGGCAGCGGCTGCGCGAGATGTGCCAGCAGGTCGGCCGAACCGGTCTCGGCGATTTCGGCGGCGAGACCGTCGACCATGCCGTCGGCGAGTTCGGTGACCATCGGTCGCAGGCGCTGGACGTGCCCGCGTCCGAACGCGCCCGCGATCACCCGGCGCAGCCGCGTGTGGGCGGGCGGCTCGTTCTCCAACAGCGAGTTGCGGTGCAGCAGGTTGAACGACGCGAACCGCTCCACCGGCAGCGCGTCCTGCCAGATCCGGCCGAGCGCGCGATGCCGCAGGACGGCGGCCGACGCCGCGTGCGACACCGCCACGGCGATGCCGAGACCTTCGTGCCGGTGGACTTCGCCGTGCTCGCGGAGGTCGGCGAAATACGGGTACGGATTCGCGAGGAAGGCCGGGTCGGCGACGTCGAACACTCGCCGACTGTAACCCGCGCCGGGGAGTCCGCCCCGGCGCGGCCGGGAGTTACAGATGCAGCCAAAGCCCCAGGTGCAGGTGCAGGCCGTGGTGGTGGCCAACGCACAGCAGCAGGCAATGCCGGGCGTGGTCGGCTCTGTCCGGCTGCGGCGCGGCCGAAGCCGTGCCCACCGCGGGCCCGGCCAGCATCAGTCCGAGTGCCACGGGCAACGCGGCCAAGGCGGCCCGGCGCTTCGAGGTGCTCATCTGTGATCCCTTCTCCGCACTACGGCGCCGGGATGGCGCCGTGATCGAGTATTCGGTGCGGTGAGGGGAAAACGGCAGGCTGATCACCCGCGGTTAGATCGTCCGGATGATGACAACCGTTTTCAGTCACGTCCGCGTGATACCCGAACGGCCGCTGAAGCCAGCCGATCCGGTCGATCCGGCGGGCTGCCGGGTGCCGTCCGCGCTGTCTTCGTCACCAACCCCGGGGGCCTTACCGGGCGGGTGCCTTCCCGCGATAGCGTTCCGAACCGAGCTTTGAGGAGGCTGACGTGGGCAAGGGTTCGCGCAAGAAGGGTCCCAAGACGACCTCGGATCGCAAGCCGAAGGTGCGCGACGTCTTCGTCGGCCAGCCCTTCGAGGGGCTCGCGGCGGAAACCGAGCTGATCGCGCTGCGCGAGTTCGTCCCGTCGGCGACGGCGACGCTCACGCTGGCGGGTTCCGGCGAGAAGGTCACCCTCGGCACGGTGCTGCCGATGGCGGCGGCCGCGTTCGTCCGGTCCGACGGCGAGCGCTACATCGGCATGCAGGTGCAGACCCGGTCCTCGGACATCAGCCGCGACCTCGGCCGCGCGCTGCAGTGGGTGCTGGACGCCAAGGAGGGTGACGTGCTGTCCGTGCCGGACACCACGACGCCGCCCACCGCCGACGAGAAGGCCCGGCTCCAGGACCTGCTCGACGTGAACGCCGAACTCGACGTCACGCTCTACAACGACTTCGCCTGGTGGCTTCCCGAGGACGCCGACGCGAGCGGCGACGTCGCGCTGTCGCTCGAGCGCGCGAACGCGGCGATCATGCCGACCGAACGCCTCGGCGCGGGCGCGTACTGGGTGCTCGCCGGCGAGAAGGCGCACCTGCGCTGGGTCCGCCCCGAACCGGAGAACCTGCTGCTGCAAGCGCTTGCGCGGCTGTCCGCGGCCGGTGAACTGGGCCTCGGCGAGGGCTCACGCTACGCCGGTTCGTTCCGTGCGCACGGGCTGCTCGTCCCGGTGTGGGATCTCGACACCGAGGCACACGCCCGCGAGTGGGCCGACGCGAAGGACCAGCTCGGTGTCCGGCTCGAGGCCGCGCTGAAGTCCCTCGACACCGCGCCGCTCAACGCCGCCGAGCGCCGCTCGCGCGACGGTCTGATCGGCCGCCAGCTCACCATCCGCTGACCCCGCCCCGTCGCAATTCGGCACCTGCTTGCGGTGGTTGTGCGCGCAACCACCGCAACCAGGTGCCGAATTGCGCGAGGATGGGTGCGTGATCCTCCATATCTGCACGAAGGGTGACTGGGCGGCGGCGCCCGAAGGCGGCGTCTACACCGCCGCGTCGCTCGATTCCGACGGCTTCATCCACTGCTCGGACCCCGGAACGGCGCATATCCCCGCCAACGCCGTGTTCCCCGGCCGCACCGATCTGGTGCTGCTGGAGATCGACCCGGCGCTCGTCGGCGCGCCCGTCGTCTGGGAGGACGGCGACCCGCCGCATCCGGCCGGTATCCACTTTCCGCACGTCTACGGCCCGATCCCGCGTAACGCTGTGGTGGCCGTGCACGAATTCCCTGTTCAGAAGGATGGTTCGTTCAGAATTCCCGAGTCCCTGTCGAGACGTTGAAGCAGGCAACTCCTCAGGAGAACGGGCGTCTCTCGAATTGGTTCGCGGCGGAAGACAACCTGTGGGGGCGGTCATGCGTTTCGGGAGAGGTGAGCCAGGCGAACCTGGCCGGGTGACCCCGGGAGGAGGCGATACGGTGACCGTAGCCGCGACGGTCATGCCGCCGACGGACGTCCAGTCGGCCGGCGAGGTCCGGGAGAGTGCTGTGCCGGGTGAGCTCACCGACTTCGGCGACTTCGTGCGGGCCGGCCTGCCGGGTCTGCTGAGGTACGGGCACGCCCTCACCGGGAATCCGCACGACGCCGCCGATCTGGTCCAGACCGTGCTGGAGAAGATCGGTTCCCGGTGGTCGTACGTCCAGCACAAGACCGGCGACCCGATGGCCTACATCCGCCGTTCGATGGCCAACGCGCACATCAGCCGCTGGCGCCGGACCAAACGCGAGAGCCTGGTCGCCGACCTGCCGGAGACCCAGCCGTACAGTCCGGCCGACCCGTTCGAGCACGAGCCGCTGTGGCAGGCGTTACGGGCGCTGCCGCCGAGGCAACGCGCGGTGATGGTCCTGCGTTACTACGAGGGGCTGTCCGAGGCGGAGATCGCGGATTCGCTCGGGGTCAGCCAGGGCACCGTCAAAAGCCAGGCGAGCAAGGCGATCGCTTCGCTGCGCACGAAGCTCGCCTTGAGCGAGCCCAAGGACGAAGGGAGGGAAGCGGGATGAACATGTCCGAAGAGGACGTGCAGCAGAAGCTGCGTGACCTGTTCTCGGATGACCGGTTGGGCGTGGGCTCCACGCTGAATCCCGAGACGATCGTCGCGGGCGCCCGTCGTCGCCGTCGGCGCCGCCAGCTGATGCAGACGACGAGCGGGATGGCCGCCGCGGTGGTCATGCTGGGCGGCGGGCTCGCGATCTTCACGATTTACGACAAGGACAACGGTGCGGCCTTCCCCGGCGGTGACCAGCTCACCATGGGGGCGGCGGCTTCGTCGAGTTCGGCGCAGCCCGGGCAGGCGAGCCCACAGCAGCCGGTGTCCTCGCCCGCGGCACCGACGAGCCAGGTGTCCGCGCCTGCACCGTCGACAGCCCCCGACGGGCCTGCCAAGCCGCCGAAGAGCACTGCCGTCACGAAGCCGCCGACGCAGGGCAAGGTGACTTCCGGTGCGCTCCTGACCGCCGTCGGCTTCGGCAAGCTCCGGCTCGGGATGAGCGAGTCCGAGGCGGAGGCCACCGCCGGTCCGTTGCGGGCGAGAGAGGTCCGGGGCGCCTGCACCTACGGTTACGCGGAGGGCGCGGCCGTTCCGGGGGCGACGTCGGTATCGCTGACCGAGGGCGACGGGATCACCGTCATCAACCCGGCGGGCACGGTGCACACCCCGGAGGGGATCGGCGTCGGTTCGACCGAGGCGGACATCCTCGCCGCGTATCCCGGCACCACCAAGGACGGCAGCGCCTACGTGGCACCGGCCAGCGCGGTCAGCGCGTACCGGATCTTCGTGTCCAACGACGGGGCGGCCGTCAGTATCCTGCTGACCAGCATCAACCAGGAGTGCCAGTTCAGCTGAGGCATCCGCGAAACGGGAAAACCCGGGCTGCTCCAAGGGGGAGAGCCCGGGTTTTCCCTGTGGTGGGAGAGCGTCAGTGCGTCAGAGCGCGCCGCCGGCGACCGGGGGCATCCCCGAGTCGGCGCCGCCGTCGCCGACGGACTCGCGGTGCAGGTGGTTCTCCACCTCGAACAGGTTGCCGTTCGCGCGTTTGACGATGTTGAGCAGCGTGGACATCTGGGAGATCTCTTCGACCTGCTCCTTGAGGAACCACTGCGTGAACTGCTCGCCGATGTAGTCCTCTTCGGCGCGGGCGGCCTTGGCCAGCTGCTGGATGTCGGTCGCGACGTCCTTCTCCTGCTGCAGCGCGAGCTCGATGAGCTCGGTGACGTCGGAGAAGGTGTTGCGCACGTCGCCGGTGCCGGGGATCTCCACGTGGTGGTCGGTGTCCAGCATGTACTGGACCAGCGCCATCGCGTGGTTCCGCTCCTCGACGGACTGCTTGTAGAAGTGCTTCGCGAGCTGCGGCAGGTCCTCGGCGTCGAACCAGACCGCCAGCGCGATGTACTGCTGGGAGGCGTTGAACTCGTTGTGGATCTGCGCCTGCAGCAGTTCATAGAACTTCGAGCGCGGTTGCTTCTTGATGAGGGCCATGCGTACAAAGATACGTCATCGCCTATTCGATTTCCACTTATGTCTGGTGATGTACCCCCTATTAGGTTACCATTACCGATAATAGGTCCACCTCAATTAAGTAAGCCTTCCCTAATTAATGCGAATCAATTAGGGAAGGCTTACTTTATTTCTGTTTCAGATGCTTTCGCGCCGGATCGGGCACGACATGCAGCGTGGCCCGCCGCGGCCGGAGCCCAGCTCTGAGCCGGTGATCGCGAGTACCTCGATCCCGGCTTCCGCCAGGCGCGCGTTGGTTTCCACATTGCGTTCGTACCCGACGACGACACCGGGGGCGAGGGCGAGGGTGTTGTTCCCGTCGTCCCATTGCTCGCGTTCCGCGGTGACCGGATCGAGCCCGGTGTCGATCACGCGAAGCCGTTCGATTTCCATTGCTTCGGCCGCCGCCGTGAGGAATGGGGCCGGTCCTTCGACCTTCACGGAACCGTCGTCGGTCGGCCGCATGGTGAACGCGGTCAGCGAATCACGGGAAAGCGGATACATGACGACGGCGTCGGCCGCGACCATCGTGCAGACGGTGTCCAGATGCATCGTCGCGCGGGTCTGCTGGATCGGGACGGCGAGCACGGTGTGCGCGATCCCGTCGGCGAACACCGACCGCGCCAGCGACTCCGCGCCCGCCGCCGTCGTCCGCTCGCCGACACCGATGGCCAGGACGCCGGGCGAGAGCAGCATGACGTCGCCGCCTTCGATCGGCGCCGAATGCGCGCCGTACGCGCGGGACGCGTGACGGAACCACGGGTGGTAGGCGTAGATCAGGTCCAGCACCGCGGTCTCGCGGACACGGGCGGGCATGGTGAGCGAGGAGACCGCGACCCGGTCGCCGATCCAGGCCGACGAGTCACGGGTGAACAGCAGGTTCGGCAGCGGATCGACGGCGAAGTCGTTCGGATGGTTCATCAGCCGGACCAGTGAGGCGCCCTCGGCGGCGGGCAGTTCCTCGAAGGTCATCCCCGCCATCAGGGCCTCGGCCAGCACCGCCGGGGAGACGCTCGACAGATGGGAGCGGAGCGAATCGGCCAGATCGGGCCCGAGCCGCCGCTCGTCGACCGCCGCGTGCACCCCGGCCGCGTGGGCGCGGGTGTCGGCGAGCGCCGTGCGCAGCGCGTCGGCCAGCAGCAGCACCTCGACACCGCGGCCGCGGAGGACCTCGGCGAACGCGTCGTGCTCTTCCTGCGCGCGGTCCACCCAAGGGATGGAATCGAACAGGAGCTGGTCGTTGTTGCGAGGCGTGAGCCTTTTGAGCTCGTTGCCGGGCCTGTGCAGGAGCACCGCACGCAGGGGGCCGACTTCGCTGTCAACTCGGGGTGGAGTCGTCTCGTCAATCACTGGTTCACCCTAACTAGGGAAGCCAGGAAACTCGCCCTTTGAGCAGCGCGTATCCGACGAAGGAAACGAAATCCAGCGCGGTGTGCGCGGCGACCAGCGGCCACAGCCGGTTCGTCTTCTGCCACAGCCTGCCGAACACCAGGCCCATCACGACGTTGCCGACGAAACCGCCGAAACCCTGATACAGGTGATACGACCCGCGAAGCACCGAAGACGCGACCAGCGAGGTGTTCTCACGCCATCCGAGCTGGCGCAGCCTGGTCAGCAAGTACGCGACGACGAGGACCTCTTCGGCGAACGCGTTGCCGAAGGCCGACAACGTGAGCGTGATCGGACGCCACCACGTTTCGCCCAAAGTGGACGGTTGCACCGACAGGCTGAACCCGAGGCTGTAGGAGAGGAAGTACAGCCCCAGCCCCGGAATCCCGATCACCGCGGCGAGCAGCAGACCGTGCACGACGTCGCGGCCGGGGCGTTTCTTGTCGAGCCCGATCTCCGCGAGCTTCATCCCGCCACGCCACAACAGGTACAGCCCGAGCGCGCCCCAGCCGACCAGCTGGCCGGCGCTCAGGAGCTGCTTGAGCAGGTCGACCAGGCTCAGTGTCGCCTGGGGGACGTTCAGCTGGGCCTGTTGCTGCGCCAGCGGCACCGGCTGCAGCAGCGAGTCCACAAGGGACAACAGACTGCGCAGCCCGGACAGGCCGAGGGTGATGCCGAAGACGACGACCAGTTCGATGACGATCGCGCGGCGGCGTGCCGGATCTTCCACGAATTCCGGCAGCGCCGGGCGTTCGGGACGCAGCCAGCTCATCGGCCGCACGTTACCGTGTTGATCGCCGCGCGCTGACGGAAACATCGCGCTGCCGCGCTGTCGGAGACACGTTCGCGAGCTACCGTCGGGGCATGCCAAGGAGCATCGCGACCAACGAAACCGTCGACCGCGCCGCGCTCGTCGACTTCCTGTCCACCCGCCACCGCGCCATCCTGATGACCACGAAGGCCGACGGCGGCCCCCAGCTTTCCCCGGTGACCTGCGGTGTCGACGCCGAAGGCCGTCTCGTCATCTCCACTTACCCGAAGCGCGCGAAGGTCGTGAACGTGCGACGCGAGCCGAAGGTGTCCGCCTGCGTCCTTTCCGACGAGTGGAACGACCAGTGGGTCCAGCTGAACGGCACCGCCGAGGTGCTCGACCTCCCCGACTCGGTCGAGCCGCTGGTCGACTACTTCCGCGCGATCTCGGGCGAACACCCTGACTGGGACGAATACCGCGAAGCGATGGTGAAGCAGGGCAAGAGCATCATCCGCGTCACCATCGAATCGTGGGGTCCGATCGCCAAGGGCGGCTTCCCGCCGGAACTCGCCTAGGTCTCCGGAAAGAACGGGCAGCCGACGAGACGGCGGATCTCGCCGCTCAACTGCTGCGGCCCTTCGACCGGACGTGAGAACGCGAGCCGGACGTCGTGGTCGCCGGAGTCGGCCTCGACGCGCAGCCGCAGCCCGTAGCGGTCCAGCCCGAGCGGCCGGATCCAGCCGCCGCGCAGTTCGGCGGGCACGTGCTTGGCGAGCTGCTGGACGACGTCGGCGTGGTCGGTCTCGAGATGCCGCAGCCACGCGGCCTCGTAGTCGTGGAACGGGTCCGGTGGCGCGGCGCTGAACATATGCGGCCGGAGCGAATGCGTGCCCTCGGCGTCGGCGAGCACCAGCGACGCCGGGGTCAGGCGCAGCAGCGTCAGACCGTGCCCGACGTCCAGCAGCCGCTCGTCCGGCCGGGTTTCGGCGATGGAGACGGCGCGGGCGCGGGCCGAGACGTCGGAGAGCGGGCGGAGCCAGCCCGTGATCCACAACAGCCCGCGGATGGGTTCCCGCAGGTCGACCGGTGCCTGATCGGTCAGTTCGACCATCACCGCGAGCTCGCCGCGCTGGGCTTCGTGCGCGCGTTCGACCAGAGGGTGCTCGTCCGGCAGCAGGATGCTGACGCTGCCGCTCGTGTGCACGTGGTGCAGCTCGGGGATCACGCGGCCGTGCGGTCCTGGCCGGTCACGCTGTTCGGCGGTCGGCATCAGCGTCGCCGGGCCGTTGCGGGTGGCGATCGTCTTCGCGCGTTCCGCGGGGTTCGGCGCCGGCGGGCGGCGAATGGACGTCGGTGTGGTCACGGCTCACCTCCTAGTTAGGTGAGCCTAACCTGATCTGGCCGCCGAGTGGAAGTAGTCTGGATCACGTCTCACCGCGTCCGTATACGTTGACCAGGTGGAAGACCACAGAATCCGGGTGCTCGAACCACCCGAAGGGATTCCGGCGTCGAACATGCCGGTGCTGCGGCCCCTTCTCGACCGTCTCATCACGACCCTCGGCACGACGTCGGTCGCGGCCGGGGTGTTCGTGGTGCTGGGCGTCCTCCAGGCGGTGTCGGGGCGGTACGGAATCGCCGCGCCCACCTTCCTGCTCTGCTTCATGACACCGGTTTCGCTCTACTTCGGCTACGTCGTCTTCGCCGGATCCTTGCCGATGCGGAAGCTCAGCGCCAAGCCGTTCCGCCTGGTGAGCGGGCTGGACGGCGCCGTCGTCGCCGGTTCTCGCGTGAGCGTCCCGCTCGACGGCCGGTGGCTGGTCGTCCGGCTGCCCGCCCCGCTCCGCGCGCAACTCGCGGCGCAGCGGCGGCTGTGGGTGCTCGGCCCGTTCGTCCTGCTGCCGGGTGTCATCGGCCCCCGGCGCGGCGCGTTCCGGGACGCCCCGGTGAAGGGTTCGGCGCCGCTGGTGGCCGAGCCGGTCACGCCGGGACGGATGCTCACCCTGCAACGACGGCTGCTGGCTTCGTACTACCTGCTCGGCGTCGGGATCACGGTGGTGGCGGGCGCTTTCGCGCTCTGGGTCTCGTTCGACTTCCCGGATCGCGGCAGCCTCATCGTGCCGAACATGCGGGTTCTCGCCGTCCTCTGTGGTCTCGCGACGATCGGACTCGGCATCACGGCACTCGTGGTCGCGCGGCCGTCACCGGAACCGCGATGGACCGAACTCGCCGTCGTTTCCGGACCGGCGTCGGTCAACCTCTTCGGCATGGTGACGCTGAAGGGCCGGACGGTCCTGCCCGGCGGTCGCGAGGTCACCGTCCAGGCCGCCGGCTCGGATCCGTCCCTGGCCGCGAACATCGCCGCGACCGGACGGCTGTGGGTGCTCGGCGAGCCGGTGACCGGGAAGATGGCGAAGGCCGGAGTGCCCGGTCACGCGGTTTTCGGGCAGGTCAAGTTCGGGCGGTCGTGAGTGGCGATTCGGGTTCTAACCCGAATCGCCACTCACGACCACCTGTACCGAACGGTCAACTGAGTGAGCGTCGCGTGGCCTCCTCGGTCTCCACGACGCCCCGCCGGATCCCTTCCAGCTGCTCGCTCAGCTCGCCGATCGTGGTGGTGTCGAGCAGCGAATCGCCGGTGGCGGCCGAAAGTTCGGCCGCCCTGGCGACAAGGCCGTCGAGTCCGAGCGCACCGGATCGCAGTTGTGCCAGCAGTTTCCGCTGCGCGCTCGAAAGCCGTGCGTGCACGTCTTCCTGTGCCTGCACGGCCTCGAGCGACTGGGTCAGGTCGCCGCGGATGTCGTCATCGGCGGTCTTCAATTCCTTGCGCAGCCGGGCTTTCTCGGCCGATACCGCGCCGAGATCCACGCGTGCCAACGCCTTCCCGGTGGCGGACGTGCGGCCGGCCAGCCGCCGGAGGGTGTCGACGGTTTCCCGCACCACCGGTTCCATGTCGGCCACCCGGTCGGCGAGCGGGCCGGTGTCGAGCGAGCCGGAGATCGACCGGAATCCTTCGGCCGCGGCTTCCGCGCGCCGCAGCCAGCCCGCCTCCGGTGAGCCCGGCTCGACGTCGGGGAGAGCCCGCTCTTCGGGTTCGGGCTCCGGTTTCGGCCGTGTGGCGGCGGCGACCCCGGCGCGGGCGGCGAGCACGGTCACGCCGACGCCGAGCGCGGCGAGCACCGGCAGTTGCACCGCCCAGGCCGCACCGGCCGACGTCGCCGCGAGGAGCAGTCCCCACGGCTCACCCAACTCACGGACGAAGCGCATAGCCGAGGGTCTCAGAAATTCGAGATGACGGCGGTGAAGACCTGGTCGATCGAGTCCGGCTTGGACGAGTCGTACCCGACGCCCTGGGTGGTCTCGGCGATCTCCTTGAGCACGTCCAAGTCCGCGTCGGAGCCGTAGGCGATGGTGAACATCCGCACCGCTTCGCCGCCGCCCTCGGTTCGCAGCTGCCCGACGAGGTTCGGCAGATCGATCCCGCCCGGATCCTCGTTCCGGCCGTCGGTGAGCACGACGACGGCGTTGATCGCGTTCGGATCCAGCCGCTGCTTCATGAATTCGTAGGCCGCGAGCGACGAATCGTAGAGCCCGGTCCCGTTCTGCGGGGTCAGCCCGTTCAGCCGCGACGCGAGCTCCTGCCTGCCCGGCTCACCGCCGATCGGCGACACCGGCCGGAGTTCGACGTAGTCCTTGTCGCCGCTCAGTTTCGTCGAGAACATCCATAGCCCGACCTTGTCCGCGTCGCTGAACTGCGGCAACGACGCCACGGCCGCCTGTTTCGCGAGATCCATCTTGTTCTTCCCCGTGCCGCCGACGCTGTCGCCCATCGAGCCGGAGACGTCGACGACCAGCAGCACGTTCGCCTTCTTCCGCAGGTCCTTCCACGATTTCAGCACCTCGGTCAGCACCGGCGGGCTCGGCGGGCGGATCAGGTTGAGCTTCGTGTCCGGCTGGGCGCCGTTCGCCGTGGTGGTCTGCGAGCCGGGCTTCCCGTCGAACGTGCGGAAGCCGATGTCGCTGAACTTCTGCTGCGCCTCGCCGCCGCGCAGATATGCGAGGAAGTCCGCCGCGACCTGCTTGTGGAGATCGTCGGCCCAGTTCAGCACGGTGAACGGGTGATCGGAGTTGAGCGTGCCGTCGCTCGGGTAGATCCCGACGAGCGGCACCTTCGGCGGGGCGTGCTGCCCGCGCTTTTCCGGATCGTTGGTGGGATTGCCCTGGTTGTAGCCGACGAGCGAGTTCTCCTCGACCGTCACCGCCGAGATGTACGACATCGCGGCGCCGCGGTCGTCGGCCTTCTGCAGGTTCGTCAGGAACGTCAGCGTGTTGTCGCCGTAGTGGACGATGGCCTGCTCGACGTTCTGCACGAACGTCCGCGCCTCCGGCTTCGCGAGCGCGTTCGCGGTGAGGTCCGAAGACGTGCCCGTCGCCGCGTAGTAGGCGCCGATGGTGGCGTTGAGGCCGGAGGTCGAAATGTTCGGATTCGTCTTCCCCAGCCGGAATTTCCCCCATTCCGGGTGGCCGTACTTCGCCCAGCCCTGCGGATCCGTGGCGAGCGCGGCGAGATCCTTCCAGCCGATGCCCTTGCCTGGCCAGCCGAGCGCTTCGGCCATCGGTTTCGGCATGGCGACGACCAGCGGCGCGTTCGCGACCGATTCCGGATCGCCCTCGGGCACCAGAGCGGGATGATCGGTGCCGGTGAGGTTCTGGCGGAGCAGGTTCACCCAGCCGGACGCCGCGGGTGTCCAGACGTCCGGCCGCGGGCCGTCCACCGCCTCGTTCCAGCCGCGGGACAACGCCTGCATCGCGGTTCCGGACGACTTCGACTGCACCAGTACGTCGACGCAGCGTCCGGCCACCGTGCGGCCGCTGTAACCCTTGGCGATCTCGGTGACGACGCCTGCCTTCTCCGGCGACGACGACACCTGCAGCTTGACCGCGTCACCCGTCGTGCACTTCGCTTCCGCGGCCTCCTCGCCGGAGTCGCTCGTGAGCGCGCGCAAGCCGATGATCAGGCCGATGGCGACCACCGCCGCGGCCGCGAACGCCAGGACCTTCCGGCCGCCTCGGGAGTGCCCGGGATTCACGACCATGGAGACCTCCAGCGGTGGGGACACCGATTATCCGGAGGTTTCGCCTTGCCCGGCTTGGCGTTGCCGAACCGTTGCGGCCGTGGCGGTACTTATCCCGCCACGTTTCGGCGCAATTCGTCGCCTACTTGCGCGGGCACTTGCCGGCGCACGTCTTCGAACGCCGCAAGTAGGTGACGAATTGCGTGGTCGTCACGCGCCGGGGCCGCGTCCGGACCAGGTCCACGCGTAGCCGGGATCCTCCGACGCGTCGGCCGCTTCGCCGAGTTCCAACGGCGCGAAGGTGTCCACCATGACCGCGGTCTCGTCGAAGAACTGGGCGCCGATCGACGCCTCCGCCGCGCCGGGCTGCGGCCCGTGCGTGAAGCCCGACGGGTGCAGCGAAAGCGAGCCGACCTCGATCCCGGAGCCCTTGCGCGCCTCGTAGTTCCCCCGCACGTAGAACATCAGCTCGTCGGAGTCGACGTTCGCGTGGTTGTACGGCACCGGGATCGACTCGGGGTGGTAGTCGACCTTGCGCGGGCAGAACGAGCAGACCACGAAGTTCGGCCCCTCGAACGTCTGGTGCACGGGCGGCGGCTGGTGCACGCGGCCGGTGATCGGCTCGAAGTCGTCGATGTTGAACACCCACGGGTACAGGCAGCCGTCCCAGCCGACGACGTCGAACGGGTGGGTCGCGTAGGTGTAGCGGGTCAGCCCGGCGCGGTGCCGCACGAGGACCTCGACGTCGGTGCCATCGACGACCAGAGGCTCGGACGGGCCGCGGATGTCGCGTTCGCAGTACGGCGAGTGCTCCAGGAACTGGCCCTTCGCCGACAGGTACCGCTTCGGGGGGCCGATGTGACCGCGTGCCTCGATGGTCAGCAGCTTGACCCCGTCGGCGTCGTGAGGGAGCACCCGATAGGTGCACGACGTCGGGATGACGAGGTAGTCGCCGTCGCCGACCTCCAGTGAGCCGTAGATCGTCTCGACGGTCGCGCTACCGCCCTGGACGTAGAAGAGCTCGTCTCCGGCCGCGTTGCGGTACAGCGGCGAAGGGCGCGTCGCGTGCACGAAGCCGATGGTGACGTCGGCGTTGCCGAACAGCCGCCGCCGGTCGGTGACCGCGTCCGCGTCGCCGAATTTGAGGTCGTGGGTCTTGAAGGCGCGGGGCTTGAGCGGGTGGTTCGGGGCGATCGGGCCGCGTTCGTCCTCGATCGCGACGGCGTCGACGATCGCGGTGGGCAGCCCGCGGTGATAGAGCAGCGCCGAGTCCGCCGAGAAACCCTCGACACCCATCAGTTCCTCGGCGTACAGGCCCCCGTCGGGCTTGCGGAACGCGGTGTGGCGCTTGTGCGGGATCTCGCCTACCTGCCGGTAGTAAGGCATCGGAATCTCCCCGGAACGTGTCCGTTGTGCGAACGATTTTGTCCTGATGTCGTACGCTACTAGCGTGTCAGTCGTGTCAAGCGCTGTGGAACTCACGCCACCCGGCCCCCGAGGAATCCCTCCCCTGTTCGCGCGGCTCGTCGACGACTCGGCGTTGTTCCCGCCCGGCGAGGCGTCCATGCCCGAAGCGCTGCGTGCGCACTTCGCGTCGAGGGCCGGTGAACACTCCGGCATCCTCGGTGTGTTCCTGTGCCAGGCGTCGAGGCTGCCCGAGCTCATCACCGAACTCATCAAGATCAAACCCAAGGAGCCGCTGCCGCTGTCGCTGATCATCGACACCGGCCTCGGCGGGGTCCCGAAGGCGATCTCCATCGTCGAATCGCGCAGCGAGATCCTCGCGCTGCGCATGGTGGAGATGCCGGCGCCGTCGGACGTCGACGAGGTCTGGCTGGAGCGCGTCTCCGAGTTCGTGCCCGAGGACGTCATCCGCGTGGTCGAGCCGCGGCGCGGCGTCGGCTGGCTCGACGGCGTGCGGAAGGTGATCGAGCACGGCAGCTGGCCGAAGATCCGCTGCGGCGGCAAGGCCGGCGAGAACTTCCCCAGCGTCGACGAGGTCGCCGACTTCCTCGCGGTGGTCAGCGGCTCGACCGGGGCGTCGTTCAAGGCGACGAACAGCCTGCACCGGGCCGTCCGGCACACCGAGGAGTCGAGCGGCTTCACCCACCACGGGTTCCTGAACCTGATCGTCGCGTCCGCGCGGAGCCTTTCGGGCGGTGACGTGCGCGCCGCGCTCGAATCGACCGACGGCGCCGCACTGGCCGCCGAGGCCAAAGGCATGTCGGAGCCGGCCGCGAAGGCCGTTCGCGGGCTCTTCGCCTCGTACGCTGCGGCGTCGTTCGACGAGCCCGTCGCCGACCTCGGGGAACTCGGACTCTTGTGAATATCGCGCTGCCGCTATCGCGCTGCCAGGGCGCTGGTGGCCGTAGAAGGTCGCCTGTGTTTGGAGGGCGCCCTGTCATCGCGATAGCGGGGCCTTCGGCCAAAAGGCGCGACTTCAAGGGATCAAGGGATCTTTGGTCGCGCGAGCTTCGGGTGCGTGAGTCTCGGGTGCGTGAGGCTTGGTTGCGTGAGCTTCGGGTGCGTGGGGCTTGGTTGCGTGGGGCTGGGGCGAGTCGGCCGTGACTCGTGAGGGGTCGCTGACCCTGGACAGAGGGCTCGCGTTGCTGCAGGCGGTGGCGGACGCGGGTGGCGAGGCGGCGACGATCTCCGAACTCGCCGTCGCCATCGGCGCGAGCCGGGCCGCCGTCTACCGGCTGCTCGTCCCGCTGTCCGAACGCGGTCTGGTGTGGCGCGACGGCAACAAGGTGCGGCTGGGTGTCGGCCTGCTCCGGCTCGCCGGGCAGGTCCTCCCGCAGCTGCGCGAGGCGGCAAGGCCGGTCCTGCGCGAACTGGCGGAGAAGGTCGGCGCGACCGCGCATCTGTCGGTCGCGCAGGGGGACCAGGCGCAGGCCGTCGCGGTCGTCGAGCCGTCGTGGACGAGCTTCCACGTGGCCTACCGCGTCGGCACCCGCCATCCACTGTCCGCCGGCGCCGCGGGCAAGGCGATCACGCTGCGTCCCGGCGGCGAAGGCTGGGTCACCTCGTCCGGCGAACTGGAGGCAGGCGCGTCCGGGGTCGCCGCGCCCGTACGCGGGGTGCCGGGCTTGAAGGCCAGCCTCGGCGTCGTGTCGTTGGAGCCGCTGGACGCCTCCGTGGTGGGCCCGGCGGTCGTCGCGGCCGCCGTCCGGCTGGCCGAGGTGCTGAAGCAGCCCGAGTAGCGCGCCAACAGGCTCAGCGGTGGCTGAGCAGCGGGCGAACCATGGTCGCCAGCAGGGCGAGGTCCACCGCGAACAGCAGCCGCTCGAACAGGCCGAGCGTCACCTCCTGCTGTGATGGCCCGGTGAGCATCGTCCAGACGAAGCCGCCGAGCACGATCATCACCGCGGCGAAGCTGGCCACCGAAAGCCGCCGGATCGTCGTGCGGCGCGGCTCCCACGGGCAGCGCGCCCGGCCGGGACGGGTCAGCAGCCACGCGGCGGCGGGAAGCGCGAGGAAGGCCGCCAGCGCGGCGTAGTTGTGGATCTGCCCGGCCAGCGAACGGGCCTGTCCCTCGGGGTCGACGGGGACGAGCGCGAGGACGAACAGCCCGGCACACCACACGCCGAGCAGGACGAGAACGGATTCGTAGCCGCTGCGGTGTGCCTTCGCGATGCCGCCGAGCAGCGCGAGCGAACCGAACCCCAGCGCCAGGCACATCGCGCCGAACAGCGGCGCCGCCGTCGAACCGGGCGAGAGATAGCCGTAGACGTACTCGGACAGCGTCTGCCAGATCGGGCTGACCTGGCCGGACAGCCGCAGGTGCAGGTCGATCGAGATGGCGACGGCGACGGCCATGCCGAAGATCGCGAGCCTGCCGTGCACGGGGGAGACGGCACGGGCCGCGAGGATCTTCGGGGAGGTCACGACCGGTTTCTCCAGGCACGTCGGGGCGGGTGTTCACCTTTTCGTTTCCGAAAGGTTACCCGGCGAACCTGTGAAAACCCCGTGCGCCTCAGAACGCGAGCTGGGCCAGCGCGAACAGGGAGAACCCGGCGAAGACGAAGCCCGCGACGCGCTGGATGAGCTTCGGGCGGATGCGGCTCCGCACCTTCGCGCCGATGAAGACGGCGAGCCCGGCGACGGCGACCAACGCGACGAAGGAGCCGAGCGCGACAGCGAACGGGTTGCCGAAGCGGGCGGTCAGGCTGGCCGTCGCGAGCTGAGAGGCGTCGCCCCATTCGGCGGCGAACAGCACACCGAACGACGTCAGCGCGGAGCGGAAGAAGGTCGCGGGGCTCGGCCCGGAACGCGACGCGTCCTCTCCGCCGTCCTTGCCGGGACGGAACCCTTCGCGAAGGAGCATGAACGCGCCGATACCGAACATCGCGGCGACGATCGCGGTCACCAGTGTCTCCGGCAGCAAAGTGAGCACACTGCCGAAGGTGGCGGCGATCGCGCATTGCACGGCGAATGCGGCGGTGACTCCGGCGAATACCGGCCACGCGCGGAAACGGGTGGTGAGAACCAGGGTGGCGACGAGGGTCTTGTCCGGCAGTTCCACCGCGAGCACCAGGCCGAACGCGCTGATCAGCGCCAGCATCGAGCTAGACATGATGGTTCGTCACCCCTTTCACTGCAACGATAAAGGGGCGATTCAGAGAAAGGCAAGCTGATGGCTTTTCCGAATCGCACGGCATGTGCGGGCGAATTGTTTTTCATGGCGGGGCGGAATTGAGGTTTCGGTGAACCGAATTCTTTTTTCAGGCTCCGCTGGTAGCGTCCGGGAGCATGGACGGAAGGTCACGGGGACGAACACCTGCGGCCACGGCATCGCGACGGCTGGCCGGGAACGTCGGCTACCTGAAGACCAAGTCGTTCTACGGGCCGGACATCGCTGGCCGCCGCGATGACGCTCTCGCGACCACCGACTCGCTGATCGTCGACGTCCGGGAGAACCGGAGCGGGGATCCGATGGCGGTCGCGCTGCTGATCAGCCACGGCGACAGTACAAAGTGGACACCCAGCTGGATGTCACCGTCCCGGGTGGACGGGCCGTGAACCCGGTCACGGGAACCAACTGGGAAGGCGTCGGCGTCCGGCCTGACTTCGCCGTCGACGTCGAGGCTGCTTCCGACACCGCGTACGCGCTGGCGCTGGCCCACGTGCTGATACTGAGGGATTCGGGCGTGCGGCGGCAGATCGCCGACGAGGCACGGCTCACACTCGCCGGCCTCGGCTGACCAGGGCGCGGGACCTACGTCCCGGAGAGAACGGGACCACTTGAACTGGCGGGCGCACCCCGGGGTGAGCAGGCTTGAGGCGTGGAGGTTCTCGATCTCGCTAGGTGGCAGTTCGGCATAACCACCGTCTATCACTTCCTGATGGTCCCGCTGACCATCGGGCTTTCCGTCCTGGTCGCCGGGATGCAGACGGCCTGGGTACGGACAGGCGACCGGCGCTATCTGAAGATGACCAAGTTCTGGGGGAAACTCCTGCTGGTCAACTTCGCGATGGGCGTGGTCACCGGCATCGTGCAGGAGTTCCAGTTCGGGATGAACTGGAGCGCGTACTCGCGGTTCGTCGGCGACGTGTTCGGCGCGCCGCTGGCGATGGAAGGGCTCGTCGCGTTCTTCGTCGAGTCGACCTTCCTGGGGCTGTGGATCTTCGGCTGGGACAAGCTGCCGAAGAAGGTCCACCTGGCGTGTGCGTGGGCGTACTCGCTGGCGACCGTGGCGTCCGCCTACTTCATCCTGGCGGCGAACTCGTGGATGCAGCATCCGGTCGGGGTCGAGTTCGTCGACGGGAAACCGACGATGAACTCGATCTGGGCGGTGCTGACGAACAACACCGCGCTGGCCGCGATCCCGCACACGCTGGCGGGCGCCTTCTCGGTGGCGGCGGCATTCCTGGTCGGCGTGGCGGGCTGGCAGCTGTGGCGCAAGCGTTCGGAGGACGACGAGCACCGCTCCGTGTGGCGTTCGTCGTTGCGTCTCGGCGGCTGGACCGGCGTGGTGGCGTTCGCGGTGCTCGCGATCACCGGCGACATGCAGGGCAAGCTGATGTTCGAGCAGCAGCCGATGAAGATGGCCTCGGCGGAAGCCTTGTGCCACACGGAGAAACCGGCGAGCTTCTCGATCATCGCGATCGGGGATGTCGGAGGCGCCAACTGCGAGGACGTCAAGACGTTCAACGTGCCCGCCCTGCTCTCGTTCTTGGCGCACAACGACTTCTCGACCGAGGTCAAGGGCGTGGAGGACCTGATCACCGAATACCAGGCGAAGTACGGCACGAACTACCCGGACGACCCGCAGCTCGGTTCGCTCGCGGGCAAGCCGATCGATTACGTGCCCAACCTGCCGGTGACCTACTGGGGCTTCCGCGCGATGATCGGCTTCGGCGCGATGTCGGCCGGGATCGGCCTGCTCGCGCTGTGGCTGACCCGGCGCGGGCGGATCCCCGGGCAGCGGTGGTTCCCGTGGCTCGTGCTCGGCGGCATCGCGACCCCGTTCATCGGCAACAGCGCCGGCTGGATCTTCACCGAGATGGGCCGTCAGCCGTTCGTGGTGGTGCCGAATCCGACCGGTGTCGACGGCGTGTGGATGTTCACCGCGCAAGCGGTCTCGAAGTTGTCCACAGGCGAGGTGTGGACGTCGCTGATCGCTCTGACGACCGTCTACGCGGTGCTCGGCGTGGTCGAAGTGTTCCTGATGCGCAAGTACGTCCGCGGTGGCGTCGACGCCGTCATGCCACCCGAGAAACCGGCCTCGACCAGCAAGAACGGCGACCCCGAAGGCGGTGACAGCGATGACGACGCGCTGGCCTTCGCCTACTGATCGCCTCTTGAGCTCACCTACCCAGCCCCCCGCCCTTCCCGGGGGACGGCCCCGCACCCAGCGTATCGGGGGTATCGCTCGGGTGGGTTACCCACAGCCGATCTGTGGACAACTCGACTGGTTGTGGATAACTCAGGGCGACAGGGGAAGGGACGGCCGGTTGGTGCAGGGCGGCCTGGGGGAGCGTTGCGAAAGCCACTTTCGCAACCTTGAGCGTTGCGAAAGTGGCTTTCGCAACCCTCGGGCCGGCGACGCGAGGGGCCAGCAGGCCGAAGTGAACGAAGCAAGCAGGAGTGCCCGATGACCCTCGAAACGATCTGGTTCTGCGTCATCGCACTGTTCTGGCTCGGTTACCTGTTCCTCGAAGGCTTCGACTTCGGCGTCGGCATGCTCATGCCGGTCCTCGCGAAGGACAACACCGAGCGCCGCGTCATGGTGAACACGATCGGCCCGGTCTGGGACGGCAACGAGGTCTGGCTGATCGTCGCCGGCGGCGCGAAGCTCGCCGCGTTCCCCGGCTGGTACGCGTCGCTGTTCTCGGCCGCGTATCTCCCGCTCCTGGTGGTCCTGCTCGCCCTCATCGGCCGCGGCGTCGCGTTCGAATACCGCGGCAAGGTCGACTCCGATCGCTGGCGCCGCAACTGGGACCGCGTCATCGGCATCGGCTCGTGGATCCCGCCGTTCGGCGTCGGCCTCCTCCTCGCGACCACCGTCCTCGGCCTCCCGCTCGACGCCGACGGCGACCGGGTCGGCGGCGCGTTCGCCGCCGTCCGTTTCGAAACCCTGCTCGGCGCGGTCGCGGTCGTCGGGTTCTCGCTGGTCCACGGCGCCGCGTTCCTCGCGCTCAAGACCGAAGGCGACCTCCGTCACCGGGCGCGGAACCTGGCCACCCGTCTCCTCCCGGTCGCGTTGCTGCCGTTGCTCGCGTTTCTCATCGTCGTCCAGCTGCGCACGGGTGACCTGTGGACGTTGCTCCTCATCGGCATCGCCGTCGTCGCCGCGGTCGTCGCGTGGTTCCGGATCCGTGCGGGCCGCGAAGGGCAGGCGTTCGCCGCGCTCGGCGGGGTCATCGCGGCTTCCGCCGTCGCGATCTTCGTGGCGCTGTACCCGAACGTCCTTCCGTCCACTGTGGACCCGGCGAACACGTTGACGATCGCGGGCGAGGCGTCGAGCCCGTACACGTTGACCGTGATGACCTGGGTCGCGCTGTTCGGCGCGCCCGCCGTCCTGATCTATCAGAGCTGGACGTACTGGGTGTTCCGCAAGCGCATCGGCACCCGGCACATCCCACCGGTGCACGCACCATGACCGAACTTCCCGGCCGCGACACCCTTTCCGCCACGGAGTCCACAATGGACCCAGCGCGACCGGGGAAGGGTCCGCTCGGCGCGCTGGCTCCACTTTCGAGTGCGGCGCGCCGGGCGTTGATCCTCAGTGGAATCCTCTCCTTCGTCAACGCGATCTTGCTGGTGGGCCAGGCTTTCCTGCTGGCCGACGTCCTCTCCGCGGTCGTCCGCGGAACTCCGGGGGACCGCACCGCCGGACTGGCCGTGCTGCTCGCGCTCGTCGCGGGACGCGCGTTGACCGGCTGGGCGGTGCGGATCGTTTCCGTTCGCGCGGCCGCCCGCGCGAAGGAGGAGTTACGCGCGAAGGCACTTGACCACGCCTTGAAACTCGGCCCGGAGTGGATCGCGCGCCGCGGTCACGGCGAGCTGACGTCGTTGACCACCAAGGGTCTCGACGCGCTCGACGCCTACTTCACCCAGTACCTCCCGGCGCTGGTCACCGCCGCGATCGTGCCGCTCGCCGCCGGTGCCGCGATCCTGTTCGCCGACTGGCCGTCGGCCCTGCTCGTCGTGATCACCGTGCCGCTGGTTCCGCTGTTCGCGATCCTCATCGGCAAGCACACCGCCGAGCGGGTCGCCGACGCCGCGGACGCCGAACAACGGCTGTCGGGGCATCTGCTGGAACTCGTCCGCGCGCTGCCGATCCTCAGCGCGTTCCGTCGCGCCGAAGCGCAGGCCGAGACGGTGCGGAAGATCTCCGAACGGCATCGCCGCACGACGCTCAAAACGTTGAAGGTCGCGTTCGCGTCGGCTTTCGCGCTTGAACTGATCGCGACGCTTTCGGTCGCGCTGGTCGCGGTCGTCATCGGCGTCCGGCTGGTCTCCGGCGAACTGCCGCTGGCCATCGGGCTCGGCGTGCTGATCCTCGTGCCGGAGTGCTACCAGCCGCTGCGCGCGGTCGGTGCCGCGTTCCACGCCAGCGAAGACGGTGTCGAGGCCGTGCGCCGGGTCGCGGACGTGCTCGCGGAACCCTTGCCGCCCAACGGTTCCGGGACACCAGCCAAGGGCGAGGTCCACGTCGGCGGGCTACGTGTCGCGAGGCGCGGCGGATTCGCGCCCGACGGCGAAACGTTCAGCGTCCGGCCCGGTCGGATCACCTGGCTGCGCGCGCCGAGCGGCGGCGGCAAATCGACGACCCTCGCCACGCTGCTCGGCTTCGTGCAGGCCCACGACGGGACGATCACCGTCGGCGGTACCGACCTCGCCGACGCCGACCTGGAGCGGTGGCGCGAGAACGTCGCATGGGTGCCTCAGTCGCCGGTGTTCGGCGGAGGCACGGTTCGTGAGGAGGTCGGCGCCGACGACATCCTCGGCGAACTCGGCCTGGCCGGGCTGGCCGGACGACCGGTTTCGAAGCTGTCGCAGGGACAACGGCAGCGCGTCGCGGTGGCGCGGGCCTTGGTGCGGATCCGGTCGGGCGCGTGGCTGCTCCTGCTCGACGAACCCACCGCCCACCTCGACGAGGTCAACGCCGGGCTGGTCATGACCGCCGTCCGCGAAGCCGTCGACGACGGTGCCGCCGCGATCATCGCCGCACACGAACGCACGTCCGGTGTCGACATGTCGACTGACGTGCGAGCGGAAACCGGAGTCGTGGAAGAGGCTCGGACGACCAAGCCGCTGCCCTGGCGCGACCTGCTGCACCCCAGGTTCTTCGGCGGGGCACTGCTCGGCGCCGCCGCCTTGCTCGCCGGGGTCGCGCTGACCGCGCTTTCGGGCTGGCTGATCGCCAAGGCGTCGCAACAGCCGCCGATCCTGACCCTGACGGTGATGATCGTCGGCGTGCGGACGTTCGGCCTCGGCCGCGCGGGGCTGCGCTACCTCGAACGGCTGGTCACGCACGATGCCGCGTTCCGGATCGCCGGCAGCCTGCGCGTCCGGCTGTGGGAGTCGCTGGTGCGGCTCGGGCCGGCACGCGCGCTTCGGGCCGGTGAGGAGCAGCGGCGGCTGGTCGGCGACACCGACACCGTGCGCGACCTGCTCCCGCGTGTGATCACGCCGCTGGTCGTGGTCGCGCTGGTGGCCGTGGGCGCCGTCGCGGTCCAGGCCGCCGTGCTGCCCGAAGCCGGACTTGCGCTGGCCGCGGCCGTGCTGGTCAGCGCGCTGGTGGCGCTGCTCGCGCTCGGGGCGGAACGCCGCGCGACCAGTGCGCTGGCCGCCGGACGGCGTTCGGTGTCGGCGCAGGTGCTGAGCCTGTTCGAAGCCGCCGCCGAGCTGATCGCGTACGGGACCGACAAAGAGCGACGTCGCCGAATCGCCACCACCGACGCGGCACTGACCGCCGAAGCACGGCGACAGGCTTTCGGTGCGGGCGCGGCCGACGCCCTGATCATCCTGGCGACGGGGGCCGCCACCGTCGTGAGCACCGGATTCGCCGTGAGCGCCGTCGCCGCCGGCGCGCTGAACCCGGTTCTCGCGCCCGTGGTCGCCCTGGTGCCGCTCGCACTGGCGGAGGTCCTCTCCCTTCTTCCGCCCGCCGCGCAGCACTGGGACACCCTTCGCCAGGCCCGTCTGCGCCTCGCCGCGTGCAATGAAGGAGTCCTTCCTGGCAAAATTTGCAATGAAGGGGCCTTTCATAGCACCGGCGGGGTGCGGATCCGGAACGCCGACCTCGGCTGGCCCGGCACCGAACGCCCGGTCCTCACCGGGGTCGACCTCGACATCGCACCCGGGACGCACGTCGCCGTCGTCGGCCCGAGCGGCGCCGGGAAGTCGACGCTCGTCGCGGCCCTGCTCGGCTTCCTCAAGCCGAGCAAAGGCGAGGTGGCCACTCCCGAGAACGTCGCCTGGGCGCCGCAGGAACCGATGCTCGTCTCGACCACGGTCGCCGAGAACCTGCGGCTCGCTCAGCCGACGGCGTCCGAAGCAGACCTGCGAAAAGCCTTGTACCAAGCCGTTCTCGAGGACGTCGAGCTCACCACGATGCTCGACAGCGCGGGTGCCGGACTGTCGGGCGGGCAGGCGCAGCGGGTCGCGCTGGCTCGTGCCGTCCTCGGTGCCGCGCGGGCCGATCTCGTCCTGCTCGACGAGCCCACCGCCCACCTCGACGAACCGACCGCGCGCACCGTCCGCGAACGGCTCGGCGAGGCGCTCGCCGGGAAGACCGTCGTCCACGTCACGCACAACGCCGCCGAAGCCGGCGACGCGGACGTGATCCTGGAGGTGCGAGAGGGCCGGGTCACAGCGCGCACAAGGGCCGGAGCGGTCTAATGTCGATAGCGCTCATGGATCCCACGCTTGCCGCGCGCGCACTGTCCGCCGCCACCGAGATCACCGGCACCGCCCTGTCCGGCGAAGACCCGGGTGACGTGCTGGAGACCGTGGTCGCCCGCGCCGTCGAACTGGCCGAGGCCGACCTCGGTCTCGTCATGGTGCGCGCGGACGACGGCCAGGTGGTCGCCGAGGCCGCGCACGGGGACACCACCCAAGGCCTTCGAGGGCTGGCCTTTTCCGCCGATTCCGCCGCGGGCCAGGTGGCCAGGGGTGGCAAGCCGGTGGTCAGCGAGGACTTCACCGTCGATCCCCGCACGGCGCCGTTCGTGCCGCCGGAGCTCCAGGGCTTCGGGCCGTTCGCGGCGTCGGCGTTCGGCGCGGGCGGGCGCGTCCTCGGCGCGCTCACCGTGTACCGCCGCCACGGCGGGGAGCCGTTCTCCGCCAGCACGGTCGAGGTCCTGACGGCCTTCGCCGCGCAGGCGGGAGTGGTGCTCGCGCTGGCCGAAGGCGCCAACGCGCGGCACCGCGTGACTCTGTACCAAGAGCGCGAACGCATCGCGCGCGAGCTGCACGACGTCATCGTGCAGCGTCTCTACGGCGCCGGGATGCAGCTCGACCGCGTCCGCAAGAACATGCGGAAGCGGTTCGCGCAGGCCGACGGCGCGCGGCTGTCCGAGGCGATCGACCAGCTCGACCAGACCATCGAAGAGATCCGCGGCACCGTGCGCGCCCTGCGCAGCCCGGAACCCGCGAACGAGACGGTCACCGCCACCGACCTCGCCGAATCCGCGCGGGGCGAGGTGCGGATCGCGGGCGAGCTGCTCGGCTACCCGCCGACCCTCGAACTTTCGGGAGAACTGGCCGACATCCCGGCCGAACAGGCGGACCACATCCGCGCCGCCCTGCGCGAAGCACTGTCCAATGTGGTCAGACACTCCGGGGCGAGCGAAACCCGCGTGACGCTGAGCCGCGACGCGGAAGGCGTCAAACTTCGCGTGCGGGACAACGGATCCGGTGTCCCGCAGGGGGTCGCCAAACGCGGTCTCCGCCATCTCGCCGAACGCGCGACGACGTCCGGTGGGCGCTTTTCGATCAATTCTTCGCCGAGCCTGGGTACTTTGGTCGCTTTCGACGTTCCGCTCGACCAAACCGTGTGTAATTAACGGTCTTTGTCGCTCGTTAGAGTGACTGTCAGCGTTTTCGGATTAATCCGTAACGGCTGGGGCCGGTGCGCGATTCTAAGTGCATCGAACGCGCTCGCAGCGCGGATTCCCAGTGAAAGGACTCCCCATGTCCTCGGTTCGTCGCGCCATCGGCACGGCCGCCATCCTTGCCGGATTCTCCTTGTTCGGCCCCGCTTCCGTCGCGTTCGCGCTGGTGGAGGCGCCCGCGATCGCCGATCTCGACTGTGGCGACTTCCGGTACCAGGAAGAGGCACAGGCCGAACTCGAAAAAGATCGGTCCGATCCGCACCGCCTGGACGAAGACAACGACGGAATCGCTTGCGAAACGCTGCCCAAACGCGGAACGGCGCCGACCAAAACGATCACTCCCACCGTTCCGCCGATCGTCACGGAAACCAAACCGGCGCAATCCGCCGACAAGGATTGCGCCGATTTCCCCTCGCAGGCCGCCGCACAGGCCGAGCTCAAGAAAAACCCGCGAGACCCGCACAAGCTCGACGGTGACCACGACGGATACGCCTGCGAGTCCCGGTTCGGCGAACCCGCGAAATCCGGCCAGGTGAAGGTCAAACCGGTCGGCGGGGTCGCGACCGGCGGCGGAGAAGCCAACGGTGGTCCCCTGGAGATCGGCGTGGTCGCGCTGGCAGGCGCGGCGCTGTTGACCGCGACAGCCGCGGGCGCGTCCCTGGTGCTCAGGCGGCGTGCCGAACGATGACCTCCGCTTCCTGGCGCCGGTGGCCGTTTCCGCTGGTCATCGGCACACTTCTCGGGGTGGTGCTCGCGGCCGCGCTGACCGCGTGCGCCGTCCCGCCGCCGGGCAAGGTCGCGTCGCCGGCGTCGCCCTCCACGGTGTCTTCGGTCGCGGAAGTGCCGCCGCTCGCGCCCGCGAAACCGGCGAGACTCGAGATCCCGGCGATCGGGGTCCGCACCGGCGAGATCGTCGACCTCGGCCTGGCCGGTGACGGCACCCTGCAGGTGCCGCGGGACGCGATCACCACCGGCTGGTTCACCGGCGGCCCGGCACCCGGCGAGACCGGGCCCGCCATCCTCGCCGGGCACGTCGACTACAAGAAGGTCCCCGGTGTCTTCGTCCGGCTCAAGGAACTGAAGACCGGCGACGAAGCCCTCGTCCACCGCGTGGACGGGAGCACCGCGGTGTTCACCGTGTACGCGGTCGAACGGCATTCGAAGGCGTCGTTCCCGACGGAGAAGGTTTACGGCGACACGACCGGGCCCGAACTGCGCCTGATCACCTGCGGCGGTGATTTCGACTCCTCGACCGGCAACTACCTCGACAACGTCATCGCCTACGCGAAACTCGCCCGCGCTTAGATTCGAGGCATGCGCACCGTCTACGTCGTCACGCATCCGGAGGCCACCCATCACGTCGACCGCCTCGTGGGCGGATGGTTCGACGCCGAACTCACACCCGCGGGTGAACGCGCGGCCGCCGCGGTCGTCGAGTCGCTGCGCGCGAGGGTGCCGGAAGAGGTGGAGCTCTACTCCTCGGACCTGCGCCGCACCGCCCGGACGGCGGAACTGATCGGCGAACGGCTCGGTGTGACACCGATCCTCGACCGGCGGCTGCGCGAGAAGTCGTACGGAGAAGCCGGTGGCCGTCCGCAGGAGTGGCTGGACGGCCGGTTCGTCCCGCCTCCCGCCGTCGGCGACCGGCTCGGCCACGACGAAGGAATCCCCGGCGCCGAAACGAAAGGCGCGATGGCCGCGAGGGTGTACGCGGCCATGGAGTCGATCCTGGAGAGCCGCTGCGAGCACCAGATCGTCGTCACACACGGCGGCGCGCTCACCTTCGTGATCGCCGCTTGGATCCGGATGCCGCTCGAGTCGGCCGGGTACGTCGACTTCCGCGGTTCACCCGGCAGCGTCACGGTGCTGCGTGAGGACGACTACTTCCACAACCGGCAGGTCGTGGCGCTCGCCGGGAAATGACAGGATCTCCCCGAACTGTCGATCATGATGTGGGGAGATGACATGCCGAGGTTCCTGCGAGCCGTGGCCCTTGCCGCCGCCGTGGCGGTCGTACCGGTGGCGGTGCCCGGCACGTCCGCCGCTTCGACCGTGTCGACAACGTCGCGCTGCCCGCAGCTGCGACTGGCCGACCACTGGTACGGCGACAACGCGGCGAAGATCCAGCAGGTCATCGACGAACGCGGCCGCTGCGGCGCGGAGCACGGCGAGCGGCCGATCGCGGTGTTCGACTGGGACAACACGGTCATCAAGAACGACATCTCCGACCAGACCGTCTTCTGGATGATCCGGCACGACAAGGTCCTGCAACCGCGCGACAAGGACTGGCGCACGACCAGCCGGTTCATGACCGACGCCGGCGCGAACGCGCTGACCAAGGCGTGCGGCACCGCCACTCCGGCCGGGAAACCGCTTCCGACCAGCGAGAACGTCGCCTGCGCCGACGAGCTCCTCTCGGTGCGGAAGAACGCGAAGACGACCACCGGCGAAGAGGTCTTCGCGGGGAACGACCGGCGGTACATGGAGGCGGCCTACGCCTGGGTCGCGCAGATCAACGCCGGATACCGCCCGTCCGAGGTCCGCGCGATCGCCCGGCAGGCCAGGGCCGCGGCGCTGCTGGCGCCGATCGGGGCGACCCAGAAGGTCGGTTCGAGTACGCAGGTCGCGTGGATCCGGTACTACCCGGAGATCAAGGACCTGATCGCGACACTGAACAAAGCAGGCTTCTCGACGTGGGTCGTTTCCGCCTCGCCCAAGGAGTTCGCGGACGTCTGGGGTTGGCGGTCGGCATCCCGCCGAGCCGCACGCTCGGGATCTACTCGCAGACCACGAACGGCCGGATCAACGGGCACCTCGAAGGCTGCGGCGGGCACGCCGACGGCGCCGACGAGATCATGACCTACATCGACGGCAAACGGTGCTACATCAACGAACGCATCCTCGGCATCCGCGGCGCGAAGGCGATGGAAGCGGCACCGGCGGACCGGCGGCAGGCGCTCGCCGGCGGCGACGCGACCACCGACGTCACGATGCTGCGCGACGCCACCGGAGTCCGCGTCACGCTCAACCGCAACAAGGACGAGCTGATGTGCCGCGCCTACGACGACGCGGACGGGAAATGGGCGGTGAACCCGATGTTCATCGAGCCCTTCCCCGCGTTGAACCGCGCTTACCCGTGCTCGACGACGGCGTACGAAAACGCCGACGGCACGCACGGCCCGGTGCTGCGCGACGACGGCACGGTCATCCCTGATCAGCGCGACACCGTGCATCCCTGAGCGGGTTCACGATGCGTGACGCTCGGTCGCCCCGCTGCTACCGTGGCGTTCTTGGCTGAGTGAGGGGGAGGCCGTGGTTGACCTGTTGCAGGTCGTCGTGGACGAAGCCGCGAAAGCGGCCGCGACCTCGGCGGTGGGCGCCGTGTCCACGGCCGGGCGGAACGTGGTGTCGCTGCTCAGGGAACGGCTCGGGACGGGCAAGTCCGGAAAGGACACGCTGAGTTCCCGTGCCCTCGCCGTCGCCCGCGCGGACAAGGAGTGGGCGGATCGCCTGATCGAGGCGGTGTCGGAACTCCACGCCGAAAACGCTTCGACGGCGACGGCCGGCATCGAGAACTTCCGTAACCACTTCGCCATCCTCGCCGACCCGCCGCGGACAGGGCTGAAACTGATCGTCGGCCCTGGCGGTTCGGGAAAGACCGAACTCGCCCGCCAGCTCGCCGACAGGGTCCAGGAAGACTTCCCGTCGGGCCGGGTGGAGGTGCCGCTCGCCCGGTATCGCGACGGCGACGAATTCGACGCCGCCGCCGTGAAACGGTACGTGCTCGAAGAATTCGGGATTCCCCGCGGCGAGATCCCGGTCGACGACGAGCAGCTGGACAGGCAGTTCCTGTCCGTGCTGGTCACCAGGTCGTTCGTGCTGATCCTGGACGACGTCCGGCTGGCGGCCGAGCCGGCCTTGTTCACCCGGTTCCGCACCAGCCTGGTGCTGGCGACGGCTTCGGTGTACAGCCGCGAACTGAAAGCGTGTGACCCCACCGCGATCGAGTTGTCCGGGCTCGACGTCGAAGGTGCTCGTCAGCTGCTCGTGGACTTCTGCGGCAAGGTCCGGCCGCTGGACGAACCGGTCGAGGCCGATCAGCTGATCGCCCTCTGCGACCGGATGCCCCTCGCGCTCCGCGAGGTCGGCGTCACCCTCGCCGGTCGTGCCGGGGAAACCCGGCCGGTGGCGACGTTGCTCGACGAGTACCGCGCGACGGGTGTCGTCGACGCCGAAGGCGCCATCCAGGATTCCATGCGGCGGACGTTCGCGCGGCTTTCCGATGCCGCTGCCGACGCTTGCGCTCTGCTGGCCGAGCATCCCGGTGGCTTCTTCACCCGGGCCACCGCGGCGGCGATGACCGGCGATCCGAAGGTCCTCGACGAACTGATCGCCGCGCAGCTGACCGTTCAGTCCGGTGACTGGTATTCGCTCAGAATCCTTGTGGGGCACTACGCGCGCAAACTGCCGGCGGATCGGGACGCGGCCTTCGACCGGCTGCTCGCCTACGTCCGGGACACGGCGGTCGCGGCGGATTTCCGCGAGAACCCCCGGCGTCTGCGCACCTACGTCGTCCCGCCGAAGCGGACTTGGGAACTGGCGGTTGATCACATCGACTGGCTGGAATGGCACCGGTCGCTGATCGGCGAGCTGGTGAAGCTCGCCTATCTGCGCCGCCGCTACAAGGAAACCCTGCAACTGGCCGGGGCCTTCGAAGCGCTGGTGAACAAACGTTGGTACTGGCGCGAATTCGTCGAGATCAGTGATTGGGCCGTCAAAGCCGTCGAGGCGGACGAGGACGCGAAGCCCGGTCAGCTGCCGCGTGCGTTGATGATGCGGGGCAAAGCCCGGTACCTGGCTCGCTGGTTCCCGGCCGCACTGGAGGATCTCGACCGGGCGGCGGAGATCCTGGCTGGCCCGGCGGTGGGCATCGCGGACCGCAGATGGCGCACGCTGCGGGCGTCGCTGGCGGAGTTCCGGGGACGGTTCCACGAGGAGCGCGCGGATCTGCTCGTCCATCGTCGGGCGGGGAAAGCGGAGATCGAGCGCGAACTCTCGGAGGCCGCCCGCCAGCTCCGGCTCGCGTGCGGGCTCAGCACGGAACTCGAAGACGGCCCCGCTCTCGCCATCCATCCCCGGATGCTCGCGAACGTCCTGATCAAGCTCGGCGAACCGGCCGAAGCGATCGCCGTCCTCGGCACGATGACCGCCGAGGGGCGCAATCAGGCCCGGATCGAGATGGTCTACGCCAACGCTTACCTGGCGCTGGGCGAGCTTTCCGAAGCGCGGGCACGCTTCGGCTCCGCGTGGAATCAGCTGGTGTCGCAGCGAGCCACCCAGTACGCCTGGGAACTCAGGGAACTACAGGCACGGTTGATGACCGCCGAACGTGACCCCGGCGCGATCGAGGTGTGGGGGAGTCTCGCCTACGACGCGACTCAGCTCGGTCACCCCAGGGCCGACCGGTATTTCACCGCACTCGAATCGTCACCGGCCGGTCGCCGACCTTGAGCGATTCGGTCGGCGACAACCGGCCGAGGTACGCCAGCGAGGCGGCGATCAGCGGGTCGATGGAAGGGTTCGTCAGCGTCAGTTCCCGGCGGTCACCGTCACGGGTGCGGACCAGGCAAGTGCTCCTGCCGACGGTCGCCGCGGCCACGGCGGCGTCCGGCCACTGGCGGAGAATCTCCTCCGACCACTGGGGAAAGCCCTCGGCTTCCTGGTCCTCCAGCCTGCGGTAGACGATCGCCGCGCCGGACAGCTGTCGCAGCGTCGCCCGCGTTTCGTGCGCCACCAGGTGTTTGCCCGCCAGATCGTGCCGTCGGCCGGTACTCGGGAACCGCATGATCCTGACCGCCGGCCCGGCCTCCTCCGCGCCGACGACGAAGGTGGCGACCTCCCGCGGCGCGACGTCAGGGACCTCGTGGGGCGGGAACGAGGCTTCGGTGGCGGGCTCGGAAAGCTTCATCAGCCGGTACAGCCACGGCCGCAGCAGCTCGGCGGACATGTCCGCGGCGCCGACGGCCTGTTTGACGACGGTCGCGTGGTCACCGGGGCTGTGCCGCCGGATCGCGAGATCGATCTGCGGCCCCAGCGCGTCGTCCGGATCGAGCCGCGCGGTCCGTTCGGCGAGCGCTTCGATGGGGGAACCGGGAACCATGGTTTCGCCGCCGTCGCCGATCAGGAGCAACGGCCGGTCGACCGCGGCGGCGTACAGCGCCAGCGAACCGAAGTCCGAGATGACACACGAAGCGGCGGTGAGCGCGGCCTGCCAGCCGGCTTCGGGCGGGAGCACCTGAAGGCCCGCTTGCCGCGCTTCGGAGAGCCACGCGTCGACCTGCCAAGGGCTGTGGGCCGAGGTGATTCCCGGATGGAGCACGGCGCAGCAGCGGTAGCCGTCGTACTCGAGTTCGGAGACCAGGCGCAGCGGGAGATCGGGCACGGTCCCCAGCAGGGAACCAGGCCCCCAGGTGGAGGCGATGACCACCAACGTGTGGCCGGAAGCCCCGAAGGCCGCGCGATAGGCGGGAGCGCGATGGATGCCCGCGCGCAGGCGGTCATGGCACGGATCCCCGACCATCACCGCGCGTGCCGCCGCGTCCGAGCCCGCTTCCCGCAGGTGGGCACGTTGCTCGGGATGGGAGAGCGCGACCATGGCGGGGACGACCCGGCCATCGCGGACGAGCCGGTCCGGATTCATCCCGGCGACCGTCCGGCTCCGCGGGTAGTACTTCTGGTAGCCGATCCCATGCGGCACCAGCACGATCGGCGCGTCGAAGAGATGGAGATCGTCGTTCTCGCTGGCCGCGATCACCAGGTCGAAGCGGCTTTGGACGGCTTGCCGCCACGGAACGACCGAGGCGCGGAGCGTGCCGAGGAATTCGGGGACGCCGGCGCCGAAGATCGCGGTGCTGTCCGCGTCGTAGGTGAAGACCAGCTGGAGACGGCGGTCGTTCTCGATCAGCGACAGGATGTCCAGCAACCTGGTCAGCGTCGTGACGGTGCGGACGACGACCAGGACCTTGCGTTCGACGCCGATGGTGAGCCACTGATCGAATTCCGGGTCAACCGGGACCTTCGCCCAAAACGACGGGGGGGGGGTACCTTTTTCGCGCACTACCTGTCCCGGCGCGCGATCCACGCCGCGGCCTGCGTGCGGCGCTGCATGCCCAGCTTCGCGAGCACCGACGTCACGTAGTTCTTCACCGTCTTCTCGGCGAGGAACAGGCGCTCCGCGATCTCGCGATTCGACATGCCCTGCCCGATCAGGTCCAGCACCTCGCGCTCGCGTTCGGTGAGGGAACCGAGTTCGTCCTCGGGCGGATGACGCAGCTTGTCGAGCACCCGCGCCGTCGACAGCGGGTCGAGCAGCGACCGGCCGGCCGCGACCTCACGGACCGCGTTGACGACGTCCTGACCGCGGACCTGTTTCAGCAGGTACCCGGCGGCGCCAGCCATGATCGCGCCGACCATGGCCTCCTCGTCGTCGAACGCGGTCAGCATCAGGCACTGCGGCGGATTCGGCTTCGAGCGCAGCTCACGGCAGAGCGCGATGCCGTCACCGTCGCCGAGCCGCACGTCGACCACCGCGACGTCCGGCTCGACGTGCATCGCCACGGCCAGGGCCTCGTCGACCCCGCTCGCTTCGGCGACGACCTCGATGTCGGGCTCGTCGGTGAGGAGGTCACGCAGACCGCGCCTCACCACCTCGTGGTCGTCGATGAGCAGCACCTGGATCGGCATACCCCCACGTTACTGGTGACATTGCCGTCGGAACCCGCTGGACCTGGACACACCCTGTGGTCGCCTGGCTCCATCTGAGTGATCTTCGTTCAAGAGTGTGACGTCTCCGCACGGGTGAACGACCCTTAGGCCAAGGAGGGGAGTGATCGTCTTTCGGAGCGGCATCCTCGGCGCTGCGTGCTACCGCGTCGCCGGAGGCTGTGGCATTCTATAGGGCTCGCCGCAGAACGGCGGGCCCTGACGGTACGCCCGTCCAGGTCCGCAACCGTTCTGCGAGGGGAAAGCGGTATGACCGCACAGGTGGATCCGCGGCGTCACGCCGTCGTAGCGGAGAAGGCGGCCGCATGGCGAGACAGCCTGATCGACTTCGGGCCTCGCAACACGATGCTGTACTTCAAGAACGCCAAAGTGGGCAGCCTGGACCTGACCACCGCCGAGCCGGCCGCGCTCGTCGAACTGGCGAAAGGAAACAAGACCCGGCTGCGCCAGCTGTTCCCCGGCGAGGCCGCTCACCGTGACGCCCGGACCAGAGCGCGTGATCTGGCCAAGCGGATCCAGCTGTTCGACGAAGAGCAAGGGATCGACGTTGGCCGGATCGCCTTCGGCCTCGTGCAGACCAAGGTGGACCAGCACCGCGGCACGAGCCCTGTGAAGCCGCTCCGCGCGCCGCTGTTGCTCCGACCTGTCACGCTCAAGGCCAGGACGGCTTCCGAGACCGACTACACGCTGGAAATCACTGACGAAGCCGAGATCAATCCAGTGCTGTTACACGCCCTGAATCACCACTACGGGATCGACTTCGATCGCGCGACGCTGACCGAGCGGCTGGAAGCACACCTCGACCCGGCGGTCGCGCACGATGTTCAAGTCGAACGGGTGCATGCCGGGCTTGCCGCCGTAACGGCCGCGCAGAAGGTCGACCTGACGCTGGAGAACGCGACCGTTCTCGGGGCCTTCAACTACGCGAAATTGCCGATGGTCGAGGATCTCGCGAACGCGATGGACTTGCTAGTGGAACACGACCTCGTCGCGGCGCTAGCCGGCTATCAACCCGCCAAGGAAGCGCTTGACCGGGACGCCTCCGCCGCAAACCTGCCGCTGGTCGATCAGGTGAGACCAGACGCCGAATTCCTGGTTCAGGACGCCGACTCTTCTCAACACCGGGCCATCATGACGGCGTTGAGCGGTCAGCATCTCTTCGTCGAAGGGCCACCCGGGACGGGGAAGAGCCAGACCATCGCCAACATCATCGCCGGGGCCGCGGCAGCCGGAAAGCGGGTGCTGTTCGTCGCCGAAAAACGCGCAGCGATCGAAGCCGTGCTGAATCGCCTCGACGAAGTCGAGCTCGACGGCCTGATATTCGACCTCCACCAGGACAAGATCAGCAAACGCCGGATCGCTCAGCAGCTCGCCGAGAGCCTCGATCAAGTCGCCAAAGAACCGCCGGTCGAGGTGGAGGAGCTGCACGAGAAGCTCATTCACGCCCGGGAGCGGCTGATCCGCCACTCGCATGAACTTCATCGGCGCCGAGATCCTTGGGGACTCAGCGCCTACCAAGTCCGGGAGCGGCTCCTCGATCTCACCGCCGCGCCGAAGATCCCGATCGCGTTTCGTGCCGCGCAGTTGCATGCGCTGACCGGCGAGACGGTCCGTCATTTCGGCAACGACCTCAAGAGTTTCGTGGAAGAGGGCGGACTGAGGATCCTGCGGAACTCCACGCCATGGGCGAAGGCGCCTGTGCGGAACGAGCAGGACGCCAGGCGCGTGTTGGCCGAGCTCGACCAGCTCGCCGACAAGACGTTGAAACGCGGACAGGACAACATGCAGCGGTTGCTCGCGCAGACCGGCTTACGGAAGCCGCAGGACATCGTCGGCTGGCAGGACGTGCTGGCCCTCCTCGACGCGGTGGAACGGAGCGTCGACGCCTTCGGACAGGACATCTTCGGTGTCCACCTCGACCAGTTCCACTACGCGACCGGGAACCGGGCCGCACGGGCGCGTTATCCCCAGCAGTTGCCATGGAAGCAGCGGCGAGACCTCGTGAAGCGGCTTCGGGGAATGTCCAAGCACGGGTTGACCAAGAAGCCCGCGCTGCACGCCGCCTTGAGCGAGGTTCTCCGGCAACGCCATCGGTGGCACGAGCTCGGTGGCGCGCACACTCAGCCGTCTTCGGTGGTGGGGCTGCAGGAGGTCATGCGCGACTACGCGGATCTGCGGCGTCAGTTGGCCTCTGTCGCGTTGTCGGCGCAACGGCCGGACCTCGAGTCTGGGCCGGCGGAAGTAATCGAACAGAACCTGGATGCGCTTCGCGACGACCGTGACATGCTGTTCAAGATGCCCGGGCTCAATGCCGCGCTCCGCCGTTTCGAGAGCTTGGGCTTGCAGGATTTGCTCAAGCAGATCGCCGACCGGGACCTCGGTTCCGAGGAAGCCTGGCAGGCGTTCCGGCGAAGCTGGCTCACGTCACTCGACGACGAGTTCAAACTCAGCGTTCCCGAACTCGCGCGGTTCGTCGCCGATCGGCAGAGCCGGGTCAACACGGAGTTCCAGGATGCCGATGTCAAGCATCGAGAAACCTCCGCACGGCGAGTGCGCCGTCAGGTCGCGCGGAATGTGCGTGCGGCCAAGGATGACTATCCCGAACAGGCTCGCATCCTGAAACGTCAAGCCAGTCTCAAGACCCGGCACATGCCGACCAGGAAACTGGTCGAACAGGCCGCCGACGTGATGCTGGCGCTCCGGCCGTGCTGGGCGATGTCGCCGCTGGTGGTGAGCCGGATGTTGCCGGCCAAACGGCTGTTCGACCTCGTCGTTTTCGACGAGGCCAGTCAGATCCGGCCGCCGGACGCGATCACGTCGATCATGCGCGGAGATCGCCTGGTCGTCGCCGGGGACGAGAAGCAACTGCCACCGTCGGACTTCTTCGATCGTGCCATCTCGGTCGAAGACGAGGAAGACGACGATCTCGACGGCAATCTCAGCGACTATGAGTCCATCTTGACCGCTCTTCGGCCGGTCATCCCGGCCAGCCAGATGCTGAGCTGGCACTACCGGAGCGAGGACGAGCGGCTGATCTCGTTCTCGAACCGGGAGATCTATCGGGAAGGCCTGGTCACCTTCCCGGGGTCCGCGAAGGCGAGTCCCGTGTCGCTGGAGCTGGTCGACGGGGTGGTTTCACCTGGCCAGAACGGCTCGTCACCGGCGGAGGTCGAGCGGGTCGTCGAACTCGTACTGGCACATTTCCGCGAACACCCCGGTGAGAGCCTGGGCGTGATCACCCTGGGAAGCAAACATCAGGCACGGATTCAGCGACGGTTGTCGGAGGCACGGAAGGAACATCCGGAGCTCGACGAGTTCTTCTCGGATGAGATCGAACTCGGCCGCCGGTTCTTCGTGAAGAACCTGGAGAGTGTCCAGGGTGACGAACGGGACGTCATCATCTTCAGTATCGGTGTCGCCAAGGGGGCGAATGGGCGGGTATCGCGCACCAGTTTCGGCCCGTTCAATCACCAGGGGAGCGATCGCAGGCTGAACGTCGCGGTCACCAGGGCGAAGCGGCGGATGATCGTCGTCTCGTCCTTCACCGCCGATGCCCTGGAACCCAGGCAGGACATCACCGGCACCGAATTGCTGCGCCGGTACCTGGAGTTCGCGCAGCGCCTCGGCGACGTCGAACAGGTCGGGCGGCCGACAGCCGCCACGCTCAACGGGTTCGAGCGGGCGATCCATGACGCACTGCGGGATCGAGGAATCGCGGTCCAGCCGCAATGGGGTTTCTCCGGCTACCGCATCGACTTCGCGCTGGCCCACAGCGAGGATCCTGGCAGGATGATTCTCGCGGTGGAGGCCGACGGCCACCAGTATCACTCGTCTCAGAGCGCGCGGGATCGTGACCGGTTACGGCAATCACATCTCGAACGGCTGGGCTGGACCTTTCATCGCTTGTGGTCTTCCGCCTGGTTCTCCGACCCGGCGAGCGAGACCGACAAGATCGTCGCCGCCTGGCGTCGAGCGCACGAACGTGCCGAACCGGAGCCCGAACGCCCACCTGTCGTCGAGCCTGAACCTGCCGCGATCGTCTCCCCACGTGGGCCGAGACCACCGATCCCCGCCGGGTTGAAGATCACCGAGTACTCCGAACGGCAGCTCATCGCGCTCTGTCTGTGGCTGATGACCGATCGGCTTCTTCTCGATCGGGATGACCGACTTCAAGAAGCCATGGCCGAATTGGGTTTCCGGAAGCGTGGGTCAGTGATCGTGGAGAGGTTGACCAAGGCCATCGAGATCGCGCAGCACCTTGCCGACAAGGAGGAGAACTGAATGTTCCCGCTGGATACGCGAACCGTTGATCGGCTCGCCAAGGTCGTCGTCGACCATGGCGGCGCTTACGAGCGGAAGGGTTACGAGCTGGCGGCGCTGTTCAAGCAGGCAGGATGGAGCGCCCCGCCGGAATACGATGGCTCGCCGAGGATCCCCTGGTTCGTGGAACAACTGACGGATCGGCAGGACGATCAAGCGGCGATCACCCGGCTGATCTGCCGCGTCTGCGATCCCATCGAGTACGACGACGGATCGGCCACTTCCGAAGTGTTTCGTGCCGAGGTCAACGCGATTCTCGAGGCGGAAGGGCTGGTGGTCGCCCTCGCCGCCGGCCGCCCGGTGCTCGGGGAACTAGGGAAGAACGGTGACCAGCCGATCTATTCGGAACCGCCTGACTTCCGTCGCCGCATCGAAGCACTCATCGCAGACTCGCGCACCGTCGATATGCTCATGAGACGGTTGGAGGAAACTCGGATCTGCGAATCCGGTGGTGCGTACACGATGGCCATCATCGGAATCGGGAGCCTGGTGGAGGGTCTCCTGCACGCGTTGCTGACGGAGCGGGACGCTGATTTGCGGACGAACGGTTTTCCCGATATCACGCAGCGTCCCGGGGGGCAACAGCGCGGTCGCATGAAGGCCGATCGTGTTTCTTTGCAGTTGCTGATCGAGACAGCGCATGCCAAGGACTGGATTCAGCTCGACGCGAAGAAGTTCACGGATACTGTGCGAGATTTCCGAAACTTCGTCCACCCTCGTAAAGAACTGTCGGAACGACCGCGGTTCGATCAGGACAGTGTCATGTTGTGCTGGGCGCCCGTTCATGCTTTGTTGAACGACCTGGAAGAGAACGTCTCGCCGGTCAAGGCATAGAAACGAGGGGCTGCGCGAGCCGCGCGGCCCCTCGGGTCACTTGTCGCAGGCGGTGCCGTCCTTGTCTCCGTCGAGAGCGGGCCGGTAGCCCGGTTCGCCTATGTGGATCGGAGCGGCGCCGGCCGCCCTGGCTGCGGCGCAGTTCTTGTAGTAGACGTTCTTGTTCGGCTCCGGTTCCGGTTCCGGTTCCGGTTCCGGCTCTGGGGCAGGTTCAGGTTCCGGCTTGGGTGTTTCCTTGGGAGCCGGTTGCGCCGGGGATGCGGGAGCGGGAGGTGCGGGAGCGTCGATCGTGCCAAGGCAGGGGGCTCCCCAGAGTCCTTTGCTTGCCTGACGAGCCGCTGTTTGTGCTTCCTGTAGTGCGGCTGAAGCCGCCTCGGCGGCGTACTTGACGTATCCATCTTGGATCGCGGCAGTCGCGTAGTCGACGCCGTCGGCCACCAGGGCGAGTGACACTCCTTGCGCGGTTTCGGCGGTGATCCGGACGGCTTTGCTGACTAGCGTGGCCGTAGCCCACGTTAGCGTTTCAGCAGCATGACAACCGATTCCGGTCTTCGGGCTGGTGACTCCGAAGACGCGTACGGATCTCTTGGTGCCATCGCTCGCTGCGATCTCGAGGGAGGCGGCGTCGGAAACGGCGGTCACGACGTAGGTCATGGGCACCGGGCTGGTACTCGGTGCCGGCGTCGTGGTCGTTGGCTGAGCGATCGTGGCCCCACTCGTCGGAGCGGGCCCCTTGCCGAATATCGCCCCGAGTACGAACAGGACGCCGAAGACAGAGAGGGTGATCTTGAGCCACTTCGGCAACCGTCTTTTCCGCGGTTGCGCAGGTTGGGGAGTGGGGTGCATTCAGGTATTCCTCTTCCGCGCCACGATGTACCGATCCTGACTTCGTGCGTCCTGCGATCGGTGTTACGCGATGAGTGCGCAACTGTACATAATCACCCATTCGGCCGCGAGTGCGCGTCACAATCACGTCACGAAAGAAGATTCCCGCGAAACGGGTGTGACGAAAGGTCTTCTGCCGCCGATGTCATGGATCTCGTGACTTGAATGAAAAGGTGTGGGGCTGTATGTCGGGTTTGATCGAGCTGATCCAGCTGCACGCGCAGGGGCGGTTCCCTGCTCGGTTGGCCGAGTTCACCGCCGTGGAAGTGAAGACCACGGGACTGCGGCCAGGTCGCGTGATCGAGCTCGCCGCTGTGCGCTTTCGATCCGATGGCCAGGTCTTGGCCGAGTTCGGTACCGTCGTCAATCCTGGTCAGGGGACCTCGCCTGGATGGGAATGGGCGCACGGCATCTCTCGTGAGGAGTTGGACAAGGCCCCCGCATTCGGAGCGATACTGGGACCGGCTCTGGATTTGTGCAGAGGTAGCGTCCTTGTGGCCCACGACTTGTCTCTTGTCGGAGAGTTCTTTTCCGCGGAGCTGGCCAGGGCGGGCGTTCAACTACCCATGCTTCCTGGAGTCAGTACGAAAGATTCCGTGCGGGCGGCGATCCGGTTGCCGAATTACCGCCTGGGCACCGTCGCGCATGCTTTCGGTATCGATGGTCTTGTGTCGCGATCCGCGCTCTCGTCCGCGCGAGTAACGGCACGCGTAGCCGGCCTTCTGATCGGAGCGCACGGCCTTGCCTTCGTCACGCCGCCTCGGATTCCTGCGCTGCCGCGTTATGCGGCCGGAGGCTCCCCGCTTGCCCGGGGACTGATTCCGGCTTCGAGTGGAGGCTGGATGGCCGAGGCGGTCGAACGGGTACCGATCGACCCTGCGCTGGCCGGCGCGGTCGACCAGGCCTATCTCGACCTGCTCGCAGCGGCGGTCGGTGATCGGCACATTTCGCCCGACGAAACCTGGTCGTTGGCGGCATTGGCGGCGGAAGCCGGACTGTCCGACGAGGCCGTTCGCTCCATCCACACGAACTTCGTTTCCGCTTTGCGAGCCGTGGCGGAAAGCGATGGCGTGGTCACCGATGCCGAGATGCGTGAACTGTCGCAGGTCGCGAAGGCCTTGCAGGCCGAGGGGATTCTTGTCGGCATGCGACCGGCCAAAGACGGCAATGACGCCGTCCGTGTTCTTGTCCTCGGCGCCAGCGTCCAGGCCGATGAGATGAGGGCAAGGGTCCTCGACGGGAACATGAGGCTCGCGAAGAAGCTGACGGCATCAGTGACCCACCTCGTTCATGACGCGACGATTCCGCCTGACGAGCCTCGGCTGAAGCGCGCGACCGAGCTGGGTGCGGAGGTACTCGATCTCGTGGCCGGTTCGGTCGTGCTTGGCTTCGCGGAAGCCGTGGAAACACCTCCGCCTGCAATCGCGGTCATGCCATCAGCAGCTTCACCGAGCGGAAAGAGCCGGCCGGCTGTGATGCCCTCGCAGCCGGGTCCCATGCTCTCGCCTCGTTCGGGTCGGCAGGCGCCGCTACGAGGGCAATCGACAGGTGTTCTCGTGTTGGGCCGTCTCATGATGGCCTTGGGTCTGCTCGTGATGTTCATCGTCGTGGTGGCCATGTTCGGCGGCTCGCCGTTGGGGGCGGGAATTCTCGGTGCGTCGATCGGCCTCGCCTTTTTGCTCGGCGGCTGGTTGGTCGCGGAGGAGGGGCAAGATCCTCGCGTTCGAAAGCCCGTCGCCAACAGCTCCTAGCCACGTTACTTCGTCACGTCGGCGACCATCGCTTCCACCAGCGTGGACGGCAGACCGGCCCGCTCGCCCAGCCAGCGCGCCCACGTCGGCAGCAGCGCTTGCGCGGCGGGGCGGACCGGGTCGTCCGACCAGTCGCTGATCAGTGCGCGGATGTGGCCGAGCCGGTCCGGCGACACGGCGAACCACGTGGCGGGAACGATCCCCTCCATCCATTCGGCGGCCAGCTCTTCCACCACCAGGTCGTCGGGCTCGTTGCCGAAGGTCTCGAGGTGCCAGGCGTTGAAGGGGACGGTCATCACCGTCGGGTCGACGCCGGAGTAGTAGGACCGGATCGGCGGCAAGCGCATACCGCGGTTCTTCCACGCGGTGTCGAGGGCCAGGAACCGGCGCTCGGCGCGGTACCAATTGTCGAGGACCGAGCGGGACTCGTCACCCATGATGTCCAGCGAGCGGCTGGCGAGACCTTCCAGACGGCCCGGATCCGTGATCGGCTCGGGCACCGCCGCCCCGCCGACACGGTTCCGCCATGCTTCGGTCGCCTGGTCGAGGGAGTCGTGGACGCCACCACCACTGAGGCGGGGGATCCACGACGTGTCGACTTCGAACACGTAGACCGTTGGGGTCGCGTCACCTGGGTAGGAGAAGGTCGCGAACACGCCGAGGCGCGTTCCGTAGACATCCTGGAGTTCCCAGACGTCGCCGGTCGCCTTGATCTTCGCGGCCAGCCGAGGCCATTCGGGCAGGACTTCCGACCGCAACGCCTTCCGCAGCCTGCTCACGCTCGCGCGCACGAACGACTCGAAGCCCGGCGGGGAGATCGCGCTCATCCCCTGCAGCAGCAGCCAAAGCTCCTGGCGCGGCTCCGCGTTCGCCGCCGCGAGCACGACGGCTTCGAAGAACAGATCGAAGTCCAGGCCGTGGTTCTCGCCCCGCAGCGCCCGGTCCAGCTCGGCTCCGAGCAGCGAGGCCGTCGCCTCCTCGAGTTCGCGCGGGTTTTGCGCCTTCAGGAGACCGCCCGCCTCGTCGAGGACGGTCTCGATCGACTCGTCCATCCAACGTGGCAGGGCCGCCGGCTCCACGACCTGCGGCTTCTTGTAGTTCTTCTTCGGCTTCCGGCCACGGGATACGGGCATACCCGCACGTTACTTCGCGGCGGCCCAGTAAATCGCCTTGGCCACCTGCGAGTACAAGCCCTTCGGGTGATCGCGGAACAGCGGCTCGGTGCCGAACAGCACCGCCCGCCCGCCGAGCCCCGAGGTCCCGGACACGACCGCGGCCTGTCCCGCCGCATGCAGCGGCCCGCCCGTCCCGTCGTCCTTCGTCCGCCAATGCCCCGCGACCAGCGGATTCCCGCTCGCGTAGCGCTGCTCGACACTGACCGAGGAGCCGAGATCGGTGAACCAGAACGGCCCGTAGACGAACGAGTCCGGCAGTGCGCCGCCGCCGACCGGGCCGGTCCCGTTGACGACCGAGACGACGCCGTTCCCGTCTTCCCAGCCCTCCACCGGACGCGCTTCGAGAAGTCCCACGTCGGTGTTGAAACGGGCGCCCGTGGCGCCGCGGGTGACCACGCCGCCGCGGGAGAGGAAGGCGCGTAAGGCGTCTTTCGCGGCCGGGTCGAGGTCGGTGTACCGCAGTCCCGAAGAGACGAACAGCAGGTCCACCTTGGACCAGTCGAAGCCGGCGTTGAGCACCGACGCCGACACCGGCCGCACGTCGAAGCCCATGTCACGCAGTGCTTTCAACTCGTCCGCTCCGACGGCGGCGGCGATCGTCTTGCGGGTCAACGGCGTCGCCGTCCCGCGTGCCTCGGTGAACCGGACGCCGTAGCGGTCCGCCACCTCGGCGGCGGCCGGGCGCGCCGACGCGGGGACGACGATCGTGCCGTCGTCGGTGCGGCCGAGGGCGAGGCCTCGGTTCAGCAGGTCGTTGACGGCGCTGACGTCCTTGCCGTCGACGAGCTTCAGCGCGAGGTCACGGCCGGGTGCGGCGTCGATGCCGCCGGTCGGCGACGCCGCGACGACGTCGTGCGCCCGGACGTCGAGCCTGCCCTGCTTCACGATGTCGACCGACGCGCCCCACAGCAGGCGATGGCTCCAGCCGGAGATGTCGTACATGACCGGCACCTTCGCCGAGATGTCGCTGCCCTGCTCCAGCATCACGTTCGCCAGGCCGCGTTTCGGCTGGTGCATGTCGACCAGGTACGAACCGGCCGGATACCGGCGCCCGGCCAGCGAGAACGGGCGATCCGCCTGCCGCACGCGGATGTCGTTGGCCACCAGATGGTCGACGAGACGGGAAGCGGCGACGCCCGAACGCTGGTCCGCGCCGGTGGGGATGACGTACGCGCGCGGGAACTCCGTGCGGTAGCGGTCTTCCTGCCCGAAACCAGGCACGAACCCGTCGGGGATCTCACGCTGCGCTTCGCCGGCCTCGCCGCGGCGGAACATCTCGATCTGGTTCGCGATCAGCTCACCGCGATTGCGGTCGACGTAGTCCAGTGTGCTGCCGATCGTGGCCTCGACGACCTCGGTGTTGATCACCGCGCGCCGCTGGAGTTCCGCCACCGGCTGCGCTTCGTAGTCCGCGTTGTTGACCCGCATCGGGATCTCGATCGTGAAGGACACCGCGCCGTGGTACATCGCGTACTGGGCCGTGTAGATCGGCGCCCAGCCGTCCCAGCTGCCGGGTTCGTAATCACGGAACGGGATCTCGGGCTTCGCCGTCTCCGGCCGTCCGAGTGCCTTGACCGCCTTCTCCATGCCGAGGCCGTTGGCGTAGCCGTGCTTGATGTAGAGGTCGAAGTCGTAGTTCTGGCCGTGCGGCGGGGTGGTCGGCTCGATGAGCGTGTTCTCGACGTAGCCGTGTTCGTCCAGCATCATCAGCGGCTGCTTGCCGATGGCGATCCCGCGCATGGCCCGCACCTCGGGCTGCGACGCGGTGACGAAGTCGCGGTTGGGGTCGAAGCCCTGCGACGTCTGCCGTGTGCCGGCGACGCGGCCGTCCGGATTGGCCGTGACGTTGAAGTAGAAGCGGTTCCGCTTCAGCAGTTCGGCGGTCTTGGGATCGTTCGACGTCGCCAGCTTCTCGATGACGCGGAGCGCGCCGTCGGTGCCTTCCCATTCGTTGCCGTGGATGTTGTTGTTGATCCACACCGGCGCCTTGTAGCCGTGGCGCAGGAACGGGTCGCGCGCGGCGCGGGCCGGGTCGTTCTCGATCAGCGAGCGCCACGCGTCCTGCCGCCGCGTCTCACCCGGATGCTCCGGCGCGGTGAGCGTCACCAGGTAGAGGTCGCGGCCGAGACCGGACTGCCCGGCGATCTCGACCGAGATCCGATCGCTGCGCGCCTGCAACGCGTTCAGCTTCGGCGCGATCGCGTGATACGGCGCGAGCCCGAGCTTGATCGACTTGTCGGCCGTGTTCTCCGGGTACACGCGCAGCTTGGTCTTGCGCGGATAACCGGAACGGTCGCCCGCGACGTTCTCGCCCGCCGCGGCCCGCGCGGCACTCATCGGCGGGTCGGTCGCGGCGACGTCGTTGCGTTCCGGCCCGTTGCCGGGATCCCGGTGCGGCGACGTCGGCGGTGGCGCCGCGTACGACGGCGCGGCGACCGCGCTCAGGGACAGCATCAGGGCCAGGACCACGGTGCGAGCCGAACGCGACAAGGGCCACCTCCAGGGACGTCGGCTCAGTCTTTCCGCGGATCGAACGCCCCACAAGCTCCGAAAGGCGTCTAATCGGGCGCCGGGAAGCGGATTTCGTTCCGGTCGATCTTGGCGTTGGCCGCTTCGATCAGGTCCACCCCGAGGCTGTTCGCCAGCTGGAGGAGGTACAGCGTGACGTCGGCGATCTCGTCGACGACGTTGTGTGCCAGTTCAGGGTCGGCGCGCCACTCCGCGGATTCCTCCGGGGTGAGCCACTGGAACAGCGATGTCAGCTCGCCGACTTCGCCGGACAGGGCCATGACCAGGTTCTTCGGCGTGTGGAAAGGTTCCCAGGCGCGTGCCGCGGCGAAGTCGCGGAGGCGCTGGTCGAGGTCGTCGAGAGTCACATGCCGTGCCTACCAGATCGTCACGGTGCGCTAACGGCCGTATGGCGGACGAGCGTTGACGTGCAAAGTGCAAATTGCATAACGTCGCTCGGCGTCGGGAGACCGATCCGGAAGGAAAGTCTTGACGTATCAGCGAAGCCTTCGGTCTCGCATGCTCTCCATCGCCTTCGTGCCGAGCGCGGCCTTGGTGCTCGTCGCGTTGTTCATCGGCGGATTCCTTGTTCAGCAAGCAATTCAGGACCGCGACGACGCCGAAACCGGAGCGGTCACCATGGCCGAGGCGAGCCGGGGGATCGCCTCGCTGCAGCGGGAGCGGTCGGTCGCGTTGCAGGTGCCGGGCACCCGTTCCGCCACCTACACCGCGTACGCCGATCGCATCGACACCTCGCTTTCCTCCCTGCGCGAGATCGCACGGGCCGCTCCCGACGCCGAGGTCGGCTATCAGCAGACGATCGCCGTCGAACTGCTCACCGCCGTCGAAGGACTGGACCGCAGCGATTCCCTCGCGGTCGCCGGAATCGACGACGAAGGGAGGCACGACTACGCCGCGGCCGTCGGTGCCTACCGGTCAAGGCTCGACGCGGTCGCCGGAAAGATGACGGAAAGTAGCCGCCGGACTTACCGTGATCTCGTCGCGAGCGAGGACTGGGGCCGGTTCGGCGCGGTCGAGACCGCGTTGAGCGCGGCCACGCCGCCGCCCGTCGGCCAGGATGCCTGGCGCGCCTCGGCCGGCGTCGTCGGCCGGACCCTCGGCGACCTCACCGCGCGGCAGATCGAGCATTCGGCGCAGCTCGCGATCGACGGCGGACGCCGCGTGCTGGGTGGCGCCCTCGCCGCCGCCTCGGCGATTTCGCTGCTCGCGGGGGTGGTGATGGCGATCGCCATGCAGCTCGCCTGCCGTCTCCCGATCCCGATCATCCGCTGCCCTTCGCGGCTCGAAGCGACGCCACCGGCCTGGTCACACCTGGTGAGCGATTACGCCGAAAAGAGCACGCTGTTGGCCCACACGAGTCGGCGAACCGGTCGGGCAGACTTGTCCGGGTGAGTTCCCCGACGGATCTGCGCCCCTACCTGCGTACTTTGGACGCGGAAACGCTGGCGGAGCTGCTCCACGCCCATGCTGAGCGTGACCCTGTGTTACGACAGGCCCTGGAGAACCGCTTCGCCACCCAGGGGAGTGATCTCGCCGAGGCGCACCGTCTACTCGACACCGCGGTGATGGCGGGCAACGTCGAGTACGCCGCGAAGGTCGGCTCCGTCCTCGACACGCTGCAGCGACTTCTCGATGCCGGCAGCCGCGCCGACCTCGCCCCGCTCGCTCGCCGGACCGTGGACGACATCAGCGAGATGCTGGAGCAGATCGACGACACTTCGGGCGAGGTCGCGGACAGGCTGGACAGGGCCGTCGAGCTGTACGCGCGGGCCTGCGTCGCGCGCCCGCCGGATCCGGAGAGCCTGGCCGCCTGGATCCTCGAAGTCGAGTTCGACGGTCCCGGCTGGCCCGCCATCGAGCTGGCCGACTTCGCCTCCGCCTTGGGAGACAAGGGGCTCGCGCGAATTCGATCCACTGTGGACAGCGTGCTGGCCGAGCAGCCGTCCGGTGCGAAACGCGAGACGGCCGAACGGTTGCGCGAGGAGCTTGCGGAGGTGTCCGGCGACGTCGACGCGCTCGTCGCGATCCTCGCCGCCAAGCCGCCGCGGGTCGACGTCAGCCTCAAGATCGTGCGCGTGTTGCGCGCGGCGGGCCGGCACAGCGAGGCCATCGCGCACGCGGCGCGGGCACTCACGCACGACAAGAAGGAGGAGGCTCCGCCGCTCGAAGAGGAGCCGGTTCCTTTGTCGCGCAAGGAATTCGACGAGAATCCCGTGGCCGTGACCTACCTCGCCCTGCGCGAGGAGTCGCTGGAAACGGGGCGCTGGGTCGCGCAACGGAAGACCGCGCTGGCCCGGTTGCGCGAGCTCGCCGCCGAAAGCACGGAGGCCGCCGACGAACTCGTCCGCGCGCTCCTAGGCGAGGATCGCGCCGACGAGGCATGGCGGGCGGCGGTGCGTTTCGAGGCCTCTTTGCCGGTGCGCGTCGAACTCGCGGATTCGCGTTCCGTCGCCCATCCCGCCGAAACCATTCCCGTGTATCGGGACCATGTCGAAGAATTGATCACCCGGAAAGATTCGAACTCCTACCGTGCGGCGGCCCGGCAACTCCGCAAACTGCGCACGGTGCACAAAAAGGCCGGTATGGCTGAAGAATTCAGCTCGTACCTGAACGCATTGGTGGAAATACACAAACGCAAGACGCGGCTGATCGCCGAGGTCAAGGCGGCGAGGATCGCGATTCCGAAACCGGTCAGGGCGTAACCGCGCCCGCCGCCCTTCGTTATTCGAAGTGAACCGAGGAAACCCGGCGAAGCAGGTCGAGCCACTCTGGCGGGCCGTTGTCGTCGCGGTGGTCCGGAAAACCGGTGTCCGCCCGCGTCCGGGACACCGTGTTTCGCGCCCAGGACCACCGCGACGAGCCCGGCCGGACCCGCGTGAAAACATGTCGCCATGAGTCCGGTCAGCCGTGCCCGCAAGAAGGCAGCCCAGCCCTCCACTCCGAGTGTGACGGGCCTCTTCAAGGACGTCCTCCGCGATTTCTCGACCCTGGGTGCCGAACCCGAGGTGCTCGACGTCGAACTGCTGACCTCCGAGGTGCTCGGCCAGTGGTGGGAGATCGAGGTCGAGGAGGGCGAACAGCCGCTCGGCATGGACCTCATCGCGTTCGCCGAGCGGAAGATCACGCCCGCCGCGGCCGCGTTGCTGGCCGGGTTGCGGGTCTTCGCCGAGACCGAGGAGGAGCGTGAGGCGGCAGGCGCGGCGCTGAACACGGTGCTGGCGCGGGGGATCCCGGAGCCGGAATGGGCGGGCGACCTGGCCGCGGTGACCGTCGGGGACTGCTGGCGGACCGGTGACGTCTTCGGTGACGAGTCCTCTCTTCTCTGTGTTTTCTCGCGCGGCGGTGTCGAGCACGGGCTGCTCGCGCTGGTCGACTTCACCGAGGGCGGCCGGATCCGCGACGTCGTCGTGGTCGACAAGCCGCAGGAGGTGCTGGCCGAAATGCGTCAGCAGGCCGCCGACGACCCGGAGCTGGTCACGTTGGAGCGGGTGCTGCCCGAGCGTGCCCACCAGCTGCTCGCGGACGGGCTGGCCGCGACTGACGTCGTCGAAGAGCCCGACGTCAGCGAGGACTACGCGCGGTTCCACGCGCTCGCGCTGGCCTGGATCCAGGCGCTTCCCGCTCCCGAACCTTCGCCCGAGGTCACCGAATGGCCCGAGCAGGTCCGCGAAGAGGTCGTCGCCGACTTCATCGGATCCGGGCTCGTGGACGACACCGAAGCGACGCGGTTCTACGCGCGCCTGCTCGTCGATCACGGCTGTGCGACCGAGCCGGGCAGCCCCCTGCGCGTCGGGCCCGAGAAGCTTGCCCGGTTCCTCGAGTCGCTGCTGGACGGCGAGGTGGAGATCGACGAGGCGTACGAAGACGCGCTGGAGCCCGCCGTGCTCGGGTGGGTCACCTGGGCCGCCGACCGCGCGGGCCTCCCCGAGGCCGCACGCGTGGCGCTGCTCGAGGGCGCGACCGAGTTCCTGGAGGAGTTCGCGCAGGACGAGGACTCCACGCTCGACGTCTACTTCGACGGCTCCGAGGGCATCGAGGACCCGGCCGACCTCGCGGAAGCCCTCGCCCGCCGGATGTTCGCCGTCCCGACGGTCTACACGGAGATCGGCGACGAGGAACTGGAACTCGAGCCCGCCGATCCCGAACAGCGTCGCCTGCTGGTGATCGGCGAACACCCCGAGTACCACGAGGCGCTGGCCGAGGAGACCTTCGACGGCGAGCCGAGGATGCGGCTGACGCTCAAGACCACGATCGTCGACCAGCTCTGGGCCGACGAGCCCGCCGAGGTCTGGCAGGCCGTGCGGCGGCTGAGCGAGACCGGGCAGGAACGCGACGAGATCTTCGACCGCCTCATCGACGCGCTGTCCGCCCAGCTGACCGAAACCGGCGAGCACGAGATGGACTACGACGTCGACGACTACCGGAAGGCGCTCGGCGAACTCGCCTGACCAGCCGTTTCCCCGGCCACGTCCTTGCCAGCCCTCCTCGTTCCGTCTAGTCTGTCTAGATGGAAGCAGCAACCTGGCAAGTGCAGGACGCCAAGCAGCGGCTGAGTGAGCTGCTGCGCCGGGCCGCGGCGGAGGGGCCGCAGTTCGTCACCAAACATGGGGAAGAGGTGGCCGTGGTGCTGGACATCATGGATTACCGCAGGCTGGCCGGAGGCGGTGAAGCCGTCGATTTCAAGCTCGTGCTCTCCGGTGAGCAGCACCATCCCGAGTACGGGGAGGCGCTGGCCGACGTGCTGGAGGAGATCGCCGCCGAACGCGCCGAGGACCTGCCGAGAGATGTCGCGGAGGTCAGCGGGTGAGCTTTCTGCTGGACACGAACATCGTGTCCGAAGCTCGGCGCCGCAGCCAGAACCCCGGTTTCGCCCGGTGGTGGGGCGGGGTTTCGTCGAGCAGGCTCTATTTGAGCGTTTTGACCGTGGGGGAGATCGAGAGGGGAATCAGCAAACTCAGGCATCGAGGGGATCAGGACAGGGAACGGGCGGACGCGCTGGCCGACTGGCTTGCCGGGCTCACCACGCAGTTCTCGGAACGGATCCTTCCGGTGACCGCCGAAATCGCGGCCGAATGGGGCAGGCAGTACGCGCCGCGGAAAGTGCCGTCCATCGACGGGCTGATCGCCGCGACCGCCAGGGTCCACGAGCTGACCCTGGTCACCCGCAACCTCGCCGACATGGCCGGGCTCGGTGCGCAGCTGCACAATCCGTTCGACTGAGCCGTCTTCGCCCGGTGTTCAGCCCAGAGGTGCGGCCGGGGTGCCTTTGCTCTCCGTGACTTCAGGCTTCTTCCAACGGCGGTCCCCGCGGGCGTCGTCGAAGTCGACAAAGAAGGCGCCGACGGCCATGGCCACCAAGAGAGCGAGGCCGAGAATCGAGCCGATCCAGGTCAGGATGATCGAGAACATCGTGACCCTCCTCCCTGCTCAAGGTCCTTTTCGAGACCTCGTGAACCCCTGACACAAGGGTCGCGTCGGGGGGCTGTAGCCGGTATCGGCCAACCGGTTACACGTACTGAGCGTGGATCGGCCGATCGGCCGAGGGGCGCCGCCCGCCCGTGGCGGTGCGCGACCGGCTCGTACGATCGGCTCGCCAGTGGTGCGAAGGCTGGTCCTTGTGAGGGAACAGCCGGAATTCGCCCTGGTGATCGGGTTCCGGCTCCGTGATCTTGGAAGTCGTCGTGAACGCTCGCCGTGAGTAGAGAATCCGAGGGTGCCCGGTCACGCAGGGTCGTGAGTCAAGCCTTGCGGACGCGTCCCGGCGCGAGTCGTCCATCACCTGAGCACGGCAAGTACGTAGCTGAGACACGGTCGGCCCCAGGGACCCGAAACACTCACGACAACCGCGGCCTGCGTCCATTGCCCGCGCAGCAGTACATGAGGGACCCCTTCTGCACCTATGCGCAAGGGTCCCGGCAAAGTTGCCTAACCGCTGGTCAAGTGGGGCTGGAGTGGCGGAGGCGGTCGTGAGTGGTAAGTGTCGTTCTAACGACCCAAAACACTCACGACACCCCCCACGTCAAGAGCGACACCGACCAGCGGCCATGCGACTTTGCCGGGCCCCTGGCGCCTAGGTACAGGAAGGGGTCCTTCAGGTACTGGGAACCGCGACCCGTCAGAGCTTGCGCAGGCGGACCCGGTTGATCGCGTGGTCGGCGTCCTTGCGGAGGACGAGGGTCGCCCTGGGCCGTGTCGGCTTGATGTTCTCCATCAGGTTGGGCTCGTTGATCGTGCGCCACAGGTGGCGCGCCTCGGCACGGGCTTCGTCGTCCGGGAGGCCGGCGAAGTGGTGGAAGTGTGACGCCGGGTCCGCGAAGGCGGTGTGCCGCAGCTTGAGGAAGCGTTCGATGTACCAGCGTTCGATGTCGGTCGTCGGCGCGTCCACGTAGATCGAGAAGTCGAACAGATCGGAGACGGTGAGCCGGGGGCCGGGCTGGAGGACGTTCAGTCCTTCGAGGATCAGGATGTCGGGTCGCTGAACGACCTGCTCCTCGTCGGGGAGGATGTCGTAGGCGAGGTGCGAGTACACCGGCGCGCTGACCCGTTCCGCGCCGGACTTCACGTCGGTGACGAACCGCAGCAGCGCCCGCCGGTCGTAGCTTTCCGGGAAACCCTTGCGGTGCATGATCCCGCGCCGGACCAGTTCCGCACGCGGGTGGAGGAATCCGTCGGTGGTGACCAGGTCGACCCTGGGGTGATCCGGCCAGCGGGCGAGCAGGGTGCGCAGGATGCGCGCGGTGGTCGATTTGCCGACGGCGACGCTGCCGGCGATGCCGATGATGTACGGCACCTTGGTGCCCCGGCTGTCTTCGCCGAGAAAGGTGGTGGTGGCTTCGTACAACCGTTGCCGGGCCGCGACCTGGAGATTGATCAGCCGGGAGAGCGGCAGGTAGACCTCGGCGACCTCGGCGAGGTCGACCTGTTCGCCGAGACCGCGCAGCCGCAGCAGTTCCGCGGCGGTCAGCGGCAGGGGAGTCGACCTGCGCAACTCGCGCCACTGCTCACGGTGCAGCTCGACGTAGGGACTGAGCTCACGGACCCGCGGCATCGCACACTCCTCGCCCGTCGCCAGCGCTGGCGTCGTACAAAACCGTGTTGACGAGTTCTCGGCGGGTGAACGTGCCTCGAACCGGATGAAGCCGCTTTAACGGTAGGGCTTACGGCTCGTGAACGCGCTGCGATGTGATGTAGCCCGCTTCGGGGCGTTACCCTCCGTGACGAGGACGGCCGGGGGTGAAGACTTCGTTCCATGCCGCGGCGACCTGCCGGGCGCAGGAGGCGGGTGCGACCCCGCCGATGCCGGTACCGAGCCCCGGCATCGCGATCGTGTGCACGAGGTCACGGACCCGGCCCTGGTCGAGCCTGCCGTCGCGCCACTGCTGGAACACCGCCCTGGCGGCGAGGTACGGGTGCACGGTGTCGCGCGGGAGGCGTTCGCCGGGTTCCCGCATCGTCGGCGCGCTGATCAGCCAGGCGGGCTCCGCCTCGCCAGTGGGCACGATCACCGCTTGGCCGATCGGGAGCTCCCCGCCGTGGTAGGCGAGGACGGCGCTGCGCACGTTCTGCTCGACCTCGGGATAGGCGCGGGCGTAAACCGCGTCGATGCCGCCGCGCATCCAGCCGTAGGAGTTCGCGGGGCTGACGACGGCCTGCGCGACGACGTCGAGCACCGACCCGCGGTGCACGAAGACCCGGCCGTCCACGGTGTCGGCGACGGTGGTCCAGGCTTGCGCGAGCAGGTCATCGACGGCGCACAGCACCAGCTCCGGAGTGGGACGGTCGGGCAGGGGAGGAAACGAAGAGCCGACGTCGTCATGGCCGGTGTGCGTGCCCGGTTCGGCGGTCACGCCCTAAGCATGGCAAAAAAAGGCACCCGGCGTAACCGGTGCGCGTACCGGCTGTCCGAGTGAAAGTCGCCACTCGTGTCGTGCGTAATCTGGCGGGGTGTCACGGATCGCGTACTTCGGCCCCCAGGGAACCTTCACCGAACAGGCCGCGCGCCGGCTCGCCCCCGGTGAGGAGCTGATCCCCGCGGAGACCATCCCGGCGGCACTCGCCGCGGTGCGCTCGGGTGCGGCCGACGCGGCTTGCGTCCCGATCGAGAACTCCGTGGAGGGCGCGGTCACGGCCACCCTCGACAGCCTGAGCGAGGCCGAGCCGCTCGTCGCGGTGGCGGAGGTGCTGCTGCCGGTCCACTTCAGCGTGCTGACCCGGCCGGGGACGACCGAGATCCGCACCGTGGCGAGCCATCCGCACGCGCTCGCGCAGGTCCGGCACTGGGTCGAAGCGAACTTCCCCGGCGCGCATCCGGTCGCGACGTCGTCCACCGCCGCGGCCGCGGTCGCGGTCGACGCCGGCGAGTTCGACGCCGCCGTCACCGCGCCGGTCGCCGTCGAGCACTATCCGCTGGACGTGCTGGCCACGGAGGTCGCCGACGTCCGCGACGCCAAGACGCGGTTCCTGCTGGTCCGCGCGCCCGGCGTGCTGCCGGAGCCGACCGGGGCCGATCGCACGTCGATCGTCGCCGCCGCGACGAACCGGACGGGCGCGCTGGCTGAACTGCTCACCGAACTGGCGGTCCGCGGCATCAACCTGACGAAGCTGGACGCCCGCCCGACCAGGAACAACTTCGGCGAGTATCGCTTCTTCATCGACTTCGAGGGGCATGTGGCCGAGCCCCGGATCGGCGACGCGCTGGCCGCGTTGCGCCGCCGGTGCAGCAACGTGCGGTTCCTCGGCTCCCATCCGCGCGCGGATGGGAGCACGACCGAGATCGAGCAGGGTGCCGCCAACGACGATTTCACCGGCGCGATCGACTGGGTCGAGTCGGTACGGAAGGGAGTACAGGCGTGAAACTTCTCCTTGTCCGCCACGGCCAGACCGAGGGCAACGTGCGAGGAGCGCTCGACACCGCGTTGCCCGGTCCGCCGCTCACCGAGCTGGGTCGCGAGCAGGCCCGGGATCTCGTGACGCGGCTGGACGGCGAGCCGATCGTCGCGGTGTACGCCTCGCAGGCGGTCCGCGCCCAGCAGACCGCCGCGCCGCTGGCCGCGGAGCTCGGCTTCGAGGTCCAGGTGCTCGACGGTGTGCACGAGGTCGCCGCGGGTGACCTCGAAGGCAAGACGGACAAGGACTCGGTCACGACGTACATGAGCGTCGTGCGCCGGTGGACCCTCGGCGAACTCGACCCGCCGATCCCCGGCGGTGAGACCGGCGCGCAGGTCCGCACCCGGATGCTCGACGCGGTCGCCCGGCTGCGCGCCAAGCACGAGCAGGCCGACCCCGACGGCACGGTGGTGCTGGTGAGCCACGGTGGCGCGATCCGGCTTGGCGGCGAGTGGCTCGCCGGGAACGTGACCGCCGAGATCGCCAACCAGGGCCTCATCCCGAACACCGGCGTCGTCGAACTCGTCGCGAACCCCACCGGCTGGACCTGCCTCACCTGGGCGGGCGCCCCCGTCGAGGCCTGACCAGGAACGTTTGCCTCCACGCCCGCCGGGGAACACACCCCACAAGATCGATTAACACCTTGTGGGGAATTAACCGGAGGAGCGCAACCCGCACGGCGGACAACACGTCTACTGATTGGTGGGTCACCCGGCAACGTCCGGCAGAGAGAGGCGAATGACCATGGTTCGTTCGAAGATGATCTCCATCGGCGGTCTCGTCGCGGGTACCGCCGGACTCCTGCTGTTCAGCGCCTGCGGCTCGCAGACCGCGCCCGTCGCGCAGAACACATCCGCGTCACCGTCCACTTCGGCGCCGGACACCTCGGTCGCGCCCAGCGCGAGTTCGTCGAGCCCGGCGCCGTCCCCGCAACCGGTCCAGCCGCCCGCGCAGGCACCGAAGAACGACGGGCTCTGCAAGGCGGGCGACGTCAAACTGTCGGTCAAGGACAGTGACGCCGCCGCGGGCACGGTGTACCGGAAGCTCGTCATCACCAACGCGAGCGGGCACTCGTGCACCATCCAGGGCTTCCCCGGCGTCTCGTACGTGACCGGAGCGGACGGCCACCAGGTCGGCGATGCCGCGTTCCGCGACGGCGAGAAGGGCGCGCCGGTCCAGCTCGGCAACGGCGAGAGCGCGGTCGCGGACGTCGGCTTCGTGAACGTCCGCAACTACGACGAGGCAGTCTGCAAGCCCACCGAGACCCGAGGGCTGCGGGTGTACCTGCCGCAGGAGACGGCGTCGAACTTCGTGCCGGTGCAGGGCCTCGGCTGCGCGGGGAAGATCCCCGGCAACCAGCTGACCGTCAGGACCGTCCACAAGGGCTAGGCCGTGTCCTGCAAGTCGTGTTCGCGGTCTCCGCGCCCGCACCGTCAGGAACCACCTGGATCACGAAGCCCATCGAACAGACTCACAGGACACGGGCTAGAGCTGGGTGCAGAGCTGTTCGGCCTGCGCCAGATGCCGATGACCGGCGATCTGGTTGAAGTGCAGGCTGAACACCATCCGGCTGGCGCCGTCGATGTGGTCGGCCAGCGGCCGGTAGGCGTCGTGTGCGGCGGCCGCCGCGGCGGAGAGTTCGCGGGCGGCCGTCATCCGGTGCAGGACTTCGGGGGCCAGTACGGCGACGGTCCGTTCGCCGGGCGCGGAGTCGGTGGTGTCCGGGATCGTGCCGACCCTGGCCAGTGCCCGGCACGCGTCCTGCGCGTCTTCGAGGGCTCCCGCGTTGACGCCCGAGAGCGCCCACAGCATGCCGATCACGCCGCCACCGATCACGAAACCGGCGACCGCGGTGAGCACTTGCGGGCGTCTGGAAGGTTCTGTCGTCCCCACGCCGGCCTCCGGCACCAGTGTCTGCTGCATCGCGGACCTCCCGTCACCAGTGGCGGTGATGGGCTATTTCAGCACCAAAGTCCTTTGTTTTCACCGGTCTTGGTGGAGAACCCGCACCTCCGTGGCCGATTCGTCACCGAAGGCTCCTCGGCGTAACGAGACGACTGCGAAACCGGCCACACCGAACAGCAGCAGCCCGGACGTGAGGAAGGTCCGGGCAGAGGAACCGAGGACGTGCGTCAGGACGCCGCCGAGCAGGGCGCCGATCGGGATCGCACCCCAGACGACGGTGCGCCACACGCCGAGGACCCGGCCGAGCAGTTCGCCGGGGACGAGCGTGTGCCGCGCCGTCCCGAGCACGATGTTCACCGCGACGACGGCCGCCGCGAACAGGCCGAACAGCGCCGCGCCCGCCACCGGCGAGGTCGTCAGGCCCATGCCGGTGAACGCCGCGCCGCAGCAGGCCGTGCCCCCGAGGAGCACCGCGCGGCGACCGGTCGCCTTCACCAGCCGCGGGGCGACGGCCGCGCCGAGCAGACCGCCGATGCCGCCGACGAGCGCGAAGAGCCCGAAGGCCGCTTCGCTGAGACGCAGGTACTCGATCGCGTACAGCACCAGCTGTGCCTGCGCGAGTTCGCTGACCAGGCTGATCAGTCCCGCGATGACGACCAGGCGCAGGACCAGCCGGTTGCCCTTCAACCAGCGGAAACCTTCCGCCAGTTCGGCGCGAAGGTCGGTGGTGCCGCCTTCCGCGGCCTTCGGGCGGTAGCTTCCGGCGAGGCCGATCAGCACGGCCGCCGCGATCGCGAAACCCACCGAGTTGAGCAAGAACGGGAACGTCGCGAAGAGCGCGAAGGTGGCGCTGCCGACCGGCCCGCCGAGGAAGGTCTGGCCGACGATCTCGCAGGCCTGGAGCTTGCTGTTCGCGCTGTCGAGGGATTCCTTGCCGACGACCGCCGGGATGAGCACGTTCGCGGCGCTGTCGGCGACCACCTCCGCGACGCCGATGAGCAGGGCGGCGGCATAGACCGCCCAGATCGTCACCCCGCCCATCGCGACCAGGACGGCCGTCCCGCCGACGACCACCGCGCGGGCACCGTTCGCGAGGATCATCGCGCGCCGGCGGTCGATCCGGTCGAGGAGCGCGCCCGCCGGGAGCGCGAACAGCAGCCACGGCAGGAATTGGGTCGCGGAGAGACCGGCGATGAGCAGCGGATCGCGGGTCAGGGTGACCGCGAGCAGCGGGAACGCGACCTTGCCGATCCCGTCGCCGAGGTTCGACGCCGCGCTGGAGGCGAGCAGCCAGCGCAACCGGCGGTCACCCCTCCCGCGCACCGTCGACTCGGCCATGCACCGCCTCCCCAGGCATCCGCCGGCGCCGGCCGACGACAACGTGTCGAAAAGTTTAGCGGGGCTGTCGCCCAAAGTGGCGGGGTTGTTACACCGAGTTAGAAATCCGAAGAACTCTTGGTGCCCGACGCACAAAGATCACCGACCATGCCGCCTCCGGCGCGGAATCCGCCGCGGAGGAGCAAGGGACCTTTGCTATCGCCCGTCCACCGGCTCAGCCCCAGCCGAGTTCGTGCAGCCGCGCGTCGTCGATGCCGAAATGGTGGCCGACCTCGTGGACCACTGTGATCAGCACCTCCTCGACAACGTCCTCCTCGGTGTCGCACATCTGCAGCAGCGGACGCCGGTAGATCGAGATCCGGTCCGGCAGCACCCCGCCGTATTCGTGGGTCCGCTCCGTCAGGGCGACCCCGTGGTAGAGCCCGAGGATCGTGGGCGACTCCTCGTTGAACTCCTCCACGAGTACCACGACGTTGTCCATGGCGTCCGCGAATTCGGGCGGGAGCTCGTCCAGTGCCTCCGAAACCAGCTCTTCGAAGCGTTGCTGGGTCATCTCGACGGGCACGGGCTCACCCTCCGGTCTTCGGGGCCGAAGAGGACGCCGGCGGGCTCGTCTGGCCGCTCTCCGACGGCGGGGCGTCGCCCTTGCCGACCTTCACGCTCCCGGTGACCGGTGCGAGCCCCTTGTCGTCCGGCAGGACCGCCGCCACCTTGCAGTTCACCAGCGTCGACCCGGCGTCCCAGCTCTCCTGCTCGCGGACGTCCCAGCTGAGGATGAGCTTCTTCGCCGCCAGATCCGCGTTGCCGGTGTAGTCCTGCGCGGCCGTCGAGCATTCGGTGTCCAGCCAGGTGTTCTGCTGCTCCTGCGACGGGTAGCCGTCCTTGAACTTCGTCTTGAGGTCGATCGTCGCGATCATCTCGTACGAATGCGGCTGGGCGCAGTCGATGGGGTCGCCGAAGCTGTTGTTGAGCAGCGCGAGGCATGTGCCCGGCTCCCACACCGCCGACTGGTTCTGCTCCTTCGCCGGCCCCTTGGTCGGCTGGAGCTTGCCGCCCTGACCCGCCCATTGCAGACCGCAGCGCAACTGCCGGTCACCGTCCGCCCACTGTGCGGGCGTCGGCCGGAGCAGGTTCATGGTCAGCTTGCCGTACGGATCCAGGTTGCGGCCGAGATACGGCTTGACGTCGATGGTGCAACGGGAGCGGGAGATCTCCTGCCACTGCTCCAGGTTCGGGCTCGGTACCCCCGGCGGGTACTGCGTGCCGATGTCGACGATGCTGGTGACCTCGAACAGGTGCGCCTCCCCGCACGGCACGCGCCGCGCGTCGGTGGCGTCCGGGTTGTTCCAGGTCAGGCAGGTGCCCGGGGGAGATTGGAACGCTTCGACCGCGGCGGGGGACAGTTTGGGAGGGCCGCCGCCCGCACCGCCTTCCGGGCCTACATTCCACGAGAACGCCACACTCAGCGAAAGCGCGATGATCGCGCCCACGAACACACCGGCCATGACGAGCCGGGTGCGCAGGGTGCTCAGCGCGTTTCGCGGGTCACGGAACCGCTCGGCCTGTTGAGACATCCACTCCATGATGCCCGCGCCGCACGTAAGGTGCGCGTACCGGGTGGTTAGTGTTGGACACGGGTTCGTGGCGAGGGCGATTTACGGAGCTTCGATGACGCAGGATGACAACCAGGGGGCACAGCCGCCCCAGGAGCCGCCGAGGCGCGGCTCGATGCGCTTCCAGGACGACAGCACGCAGGCGCGCCAGCCTTCGCTGGCCGAGCAGCGGGCACGGCAGCAGGCAATGGCGGAGCAGGAGCGCCAGGAGGTGCTCCAAGCCGAAGCCGCTCGTGCCGCCGAGAAGAAGTCTTCGACCAAGAAGAAGATCCTGATCGGAACCGGTGTGACCGTCGGCCTGGTCGGCTTGGTCGCGACGTTCTACACGGTCGCGAAGCCGGACGAGGTCACGGCGGTCTGTGCCTCCAAGGACACGGAGATCGTCCAGGACGACCGGAACTGCGACGAGAACTACGTCCGGTCGCAGGGCGGTTACGTCAGCGGCGGGTTCTTCTTCCTCCCCATCGGCGGTTTCGGTGGGCCGATGCAGAGCTACCGCTACAACTACGGCGGCTCCGGCCAGATCGGGCAGCGGGTGTCCGGCGGTTCGTACACCGCACCGCCGGGGGCCAACGTCAGCACCAAATCGGGCAAGTCCGTCCAGCGCGGCGGGTTCGGCATCAGCGGCAAGAGCGGCAGCAGCGGTAAGAGCGGGGGCTCGTAGGTGTACCGGGATTCCAAGCCGCCCCGGCGGGACTGGCAGAACATCGTCGAAGAACAGGGCCTGGTCTTCGGCACCCCCGCCCGCGACGGCTCCGGCAAGTCCCGGCCGTACTGGGACGAGTCGGTCCACTACGTCTTCGACATGGACGAGATCCTGTCCGTCGAGGCGGACGTGGAACTGCTGCACTCGATGTGCCTCGAAGCCGTCGACAACGTGGTGACCACCGAGCAGTACCACCGCTTCGGTATCCCCGAGTGGGTCTGGCCGCATATCGCGGAGTCGTGGAAGCGGCAGGATCCGCACGTCTACGGCCGCTTCGACCTGCGCTACGACGGCAAGAGCCCGGCGAAGCTGCTCGAGTACAACGCCGACACCCCGACCTCGCTGCTCGAGGCCGCCGTACTGCAGTGGCACTGGAAGACCACGGTCTTCCCCGAGGACGACCAGTGGAACTCGATCCACGAAAAGCTGGTCGAGCGCTGGGCCGAACTCGCCGAGAAGCTGCCCTCGAACGAACTGCACTTCACCTGGTCGTCCGCCGATCCGTCCGGTGAGGACCACGTGACGACGGCGTACCTGCAGGAGACCGCGGCCGAAGCCGGGCTCGACACCGTCGGCCTGTCGATCGAGGAGATCGGCTGGGACCCGGTGCTCAAGCGGTTCGTCGACCTCGAAGAAGCGCAGATGGCGACCGTGGTGAAGCTCTACCCGTGGGAATGGGTGGTCGACGAGGAGTTCGGCCGCTTCGCCGTCGAGACCATGCCGCGCACGCTGTGGGTCGAGCCGCTGTGGAAGATGATCCTCTCCAACAAGACGCTGCTCGCGCTCCTGTGGGAGAACTATCCGGGGCACCCGAACCTGCTGCCCGCCTTCGCCGACGACCCCGGTCTGCTGACCGAGTACGTCCGCAAGCCGAAACTCGGCCGCGAGGGCGCGAACGTGCAGATCGTCGCCACCGGGTACGAGACGCAGACCGACGGCGTCTACGGGGCGGAAGGGTTCGTCTACCAGGCGTTCGACCCGCTCCCGGAGTTCCAGGGTTACCGGCCCGCGCTCGGCGCGTGGATCGTCGGGGACCAGGCCGCCGGTCTCGGCATCCGTGAGACGGCAGGACTCGTCACAGACGACGGTGCGGCGTTCGTCCCGCATCGCATCGTCGAGTCGTGATAGAAGCAACCGCACAAACCTGACATTCCTGACTTCTGGAGAACCCCTGTGACCACCACCCTTGCGCTGTCCGACACGTTCGGCTCCGACCTCGTGCGAGGGATCGGCGCGATCCTGCTGTACGGCGTCGTCGGCCTGCTGCTGATGTTCGCCGGGTTCTGGGCGATCGACTGGACCACGCCCGGCAAGCTGGCCCAGCTGGTCAGCCGCGGCCTGCCGAACGCGGTCATCGTCACCGCGTCGGGCCTGCTGTCGATGGCGTTCATCGTCGTCGTGGCGATCGCGAACTCCGCCAGCGACCTGACCGAAGGCCTCATCACCTCGCTGGTCTACGGCCTGCTCGGCATCGTGGTGCAGGTGCTGGCCGTCCGGCTGCTGGAGTGGGCGACCCGCATCGACGTCCGCTCGACCATCGAGAGCGAGAAGTTCGCCCCGGTCAGCGTCGTGGTCGCGGCCGCGCACCTGGCCCTCGGCCTGGTCGTGGCCGTCGGCATCTCGTGACTTCTTGACCACCTGAAAACGGCATAGGCGCACGATTCCCACTAACGTGGGAGTCGTGCGCCTTTTAAGGACACCGGACGACCGGTTCTCGGACCTGCCCGATTTCGACTTCGAGCCGCGCTACGCGGAACTCGTCGACCTTCACGGCGGCGTGATCAGAGTGGGTTACGTGGAGGCCGGACCCGAGGACGGGCCACCCGTCCTCCTGCTGCACGGCGAGCCGACCTGGTCCTATCTCTATCGCAAGGTCATCCCGGTGCTCGCCGACGCCGGGCTGCGCGCCATCGCGCCCGACCTGGTCGGCTTCGGCCGGTCCGACAAACCCGGCGACATGGTCGACCACACCTACCAGCGGCACGTCGAATGGATGCGCGCGTTCGCCTTCGACGTGCTCGACCTGACCGACGTCACCCTGGTCGGCCAGGACTGGGGCGGCCTGATCGGCCTGCGCCTGGTCGCCGAGAACCCCGACCGGTTCGCCAGGGTCGTCGCGGCCAACACCGGCCTCCCCACCGGCGACACGGACATGCCGGAGCTCTGGCACAGGTTCCGCGACACCGTCGAGAACGCCCAGGTCCTCGACGTCGGGCGGTTCGTCCAGTCGGGTTGCCAGACCAAGCTCCCGGAAGACGTCCGCGCCGCCTACGACGCGCCCTTCCCGAACGAGATGTACAAGGCCGCGCCGCGGGCGATGCCGTCGCTGGTGCCGATCACCCCGGACGACCCGGCCTCGGCGGCCAACCGCGCCGCGACGAAGGTGCTCTCCGAACTGAACAAGCCGTTCCTCGTGTCGTTCTCCGACGGCGACCCGATCACCGCGCCGTGGGGCCTCGAACTGCGGGGCTCGATGCGCGGCGCCCGGGAGCTCGAGCATCCGACGATCACCGGCGCCGGCCACTTCCTCCAGGAGGACGCCGGTGGTCGGCTGGGCGAGGTCATCGCCCGCTTCGTCCACTCCTGAACGCTAGGAAAGGACCGTTCCTTGCGAAATTTGCCAGGAACGGTCCTTTCCTAGCATCGGGCGCGTGAGATGAAAGGCCCCTTCATCGCAAAATTTGCAATGAAGGGGCCTTTCATCTCACTTGTCAGGAGATGGCGGCCAGCGCGTCGGTGATGATCCCGAGGCCCTCCGCCGCCTCTTCCGCGGTGAGCGTCATCGGCGGCGCGATCCGCAGCACGTTGCCGTGCAGCCCGCCCTTGCCGATCAGCAGTCCGCGCGCCTTGGTCTCCTCCATCATCCGCGCGGCGGCTCCCGGGTTCGGCTTCATGCCGCCCGGCTCGACCAGTTCGACGCCGATCATCAGCCCCTTGCCGCGCACGTCCCCGATCAGCGGGTTCCCCGCCGCGCGCAGGCCGTCGAGCAGTTCGTTGCCGCGGGCGAGCGCGTTGGCCTGGAGGTCGCCCTCGGCGATGTGGTCGAGCACGGCGGCCGCGCCTGCCATCGCGACCGGGTTGCCGCCGAAGGTCGAGATCGAGTTCGCGGTGAGGCAGTCGACGAGGTCGCCGCGTGCCACGAGACCGCCGATCGCGAGCCCGTTGCCGAGGCCCTTGGCGAAGGTCATCGCGTCGGGGACGACGTCGTGCGCCTGGATCCCCCAGTAGTGTTCCCCGGTCCGTCCCCAGCCGGTCTGGACCTCGTCGGAGATGAACAGGATCCCGTACTGGTCGAGGACCTCCTTCATCGCCTTGAACAGGCCGTCCGGCGGTGAGCTGAACCCGCCGACGCCCTGGATCGGCTCGGCGATCATGCAGGCGACGTCGCCCGAAGTGCCCGTCTCCAGGACGTCGACCAGGTCCGCGACGCACGCGTCGATGTACTCCGTGTCCGACAGCGCCCGGAACGGGCTGCGGTACTGGTAGCCGCCGTGCACGTAGCTCACCTTCACCGGGCTGAGCGACGAAGCCGACCAGCCGCGGTTGCCGGTGATGCCGACCGTCGCGAACGACCGGCCGTGGTACGAGTTCCGCATCGCCAGCACCTGGTTGCTACGCCGGTACTGGGTGGCGAGCATCAGCGCGGTGTCGTTGGCTTCGGTCCCGGAGTTGGTGAAGAACACCTTCGCGTCGGGAATGCCGGAGAGCTTCGCGATGCGTTCGGCCAGCTCGACCTGCGAGCGGATCAGGTACAGCGTCGACGTGTGCAGGATGCCGGTGTCGAGTTGCTTGCGCACGGCGTCGCTGATCGCCGAGACGTCGTAGCCCATCGAGTTCGTCAGGATGCCCGCGAAGAAGTCGAGGTAGGTGCGCCCGGACGAGTCGATGACCCGGCGGTCCTGCGCGTGCACGATCTCGATCGGCTCGTCGTAGTAGAGCGCCAGCCAGGACGGCAGTACCGCCTTGTGCCGCGCCAGCAGGTCCGCATCGGTCATCGGGTTTCTCCGTCCGCAGCAGGGAGATCTCAGTATGGGGACGGCCCGAAACGGGCGGCAACGATCAGACTGTCGGGTTATCCGCGCGGACCCGCACATTTTGTGCGGCTCGCACGGACTACTCTCAGCACTCGTGATTGACCCCAGGACTCTGCGCGATGACCCGGACGTCGTGCGCGCTTCGCAGCGCGCCCGTGGCGAGGACGAAGGAGTGGTCGACAAGCTGCTCTCCCTCGACTCCCGCCGCCGGTCGTCCATCGCCGCCGCCGACAAGCTGCGTGCCGAGCAGAAGTCGCTGGGCAAGCTCATTCCCAAGGCGCAGGGCGACGAGCGGGCCGAACTGCTCGCCAAGGCGAAGGACCTCGCCGCCCAGGTCAAGACGGCCGAGGTCGAGCAGACCGAGGCTTCGGAGGAGTTCGAGCAGCTGCACCGGCTGGTGCCGAACCTGGTCCACCCCGACGCGCCCGAAGGCGGCGAGGACGACTACGTCGTGCTCAAGCACGTCGGCGAGCCGAAGAAGTTCGACTTCAAGCCGAAGGACCACCTCGAACTCTGCGAGGGCCTCGGCGCACTCGACATGGAGCGCGGCGCGAAGGTCTCGGGCTCGCGGTTCTACTTCCTCACCGGCATCGGCGCCCAGCTCCAGCTCGGCCTGCTGAACATGGCCGTCGCGCAGGCGACCGCGAACGGGTTCACCCCGATGATCACGCCGACCCTGGTGCGGCCGGAGATCATGGCCGGCACCGGTTTCCTCGGTGCGCACTCGTCGGAGGTCTACCGGCTGCGCGACGACGACCTGTACCTCGTCGGCACCTCCGAGGTCCCGCTCGCCGGCTACCACGCCGACGAGATCCTCGACCTGGCGAAGGGCCCGAAGCGCTATGCGGGCTGGTCGTCCTGCTACCGCCGCGAGGCCGGTTCGTACGGCAAGGACACCCGCGGCATCATCCGCGTCCACCAGTTCGACAAGGTCGAGATGTTCGTCTACACGCGTCCCGAGGACGCCGAGGCCGAGCACGCGCGCCTGCTGGACTGGGAAGAGCAGATGCTCGCCAAGATCGAGGTCCCGTACCGGGTGATCGACACCGCCACCGGCGACCTCGGCACGTCGGCGTACCGGAAGTTCGACTGCGAGGCGTGGGTGCCGTCGCAGGACACCTACCGGGAGCTGACCTCGACGTCGAACTGCACGACGTTCCAGGCCCGCCGTCTCGGCATCCGCTACCGCGACGCCGACGGCCGCCCGCAGACCGTCGCCACGCTGAACGGCACGCTCGCCACCACCAGGTGGATCGTCGCGATCCTGGAGAACCACCAGCTCGAAGACGGCTCGGTCCGGGTGCCGGAAGCGCTTCGTCCCTTCCTCGGCGGAACCGAGGTGCTCACGCCGGCATCGAAGTAGGCATGAACCGCCGCAGCAAGCCGCTCACCGCGCTCTTCGCGGCGGTCCTCCTGCTCGGCGGATGTGCCGAGACGATCTCGGGTACGGCGTCGCCGGTGCCCGGCCACCGGCCGGTGCCCGCCAAGGCGGCGCCGTGCTCGTTGCTCAGCACGGAACACGCCGACGCGCTGGCCCTCAATCTGCCCGGCGTCGAGACCAAGGGCAACAAGGCCCAGCTGGTCCCGCCGATGTGCCTGTTGTCCGAACGCGACGATTCGCCGCGCGGGGTGTCCCTTTCGATCACGCACAGCGTCGACATCCCGCTGAACGACTTCTACGCCGGCGCCCGGCCGGGGGAGAAGTTCGGCATCGGCGGTTTCACCTGGACGCGCTACGCGTCCCCGCTCGGCCCGACCGCGTGCTCCCTCAGCACCGAACTCGGACCGTCGTCGTTCGTCGAGCTCGGCAGCGAGACCCAGACGGGCGCGCCCGAAGCGACGGCCTGCGATCTCGCGCTCGCCGCGGCCCCCGCGATCGCGTCGAGGCTGCCCGGTGGCGAGCCGGATCCGAAGATCGTCGCGCCACCGGGGCAGAAAAAGCCCGAACCCTCCGGGCCGTTGCTGCAGGTCGATCCCTGTGCGCTGCTGAAGCCGGACGAGGCAGCGAAGCTGGCCATCGCCCCGGGAACCCCCATCGCCCCGGCCGAGCTCGCGAATCCCGAGGACAAGGGCTGCTCGTGGAAGGACTCCGACGGCGACAAGGGGCAGCGACCGCTCAACGTGACGCTCTTCCTCGCGACGGCCGTCGCCGACGTGGCCGGTCTCGAAGGCACCCCCGAGGAGATCGACCTCGGCGGTCGCAAGTGGACGGTCCGGTTCGAAGCCACCGCGAGGTACTGCACGGCCGCCCTGCCGATCAGCGGGACGTCCACGGTGAAGGTCTCCAGTGGCCACTGGGACGACGAGAAGAAGGCCTGTGACCTGCTGCGGGCCGCGCTGCCGACGGTGAGCGCGGCGTTGCCCGCCGGTTCGTGAACGGCGGCCGCGCACAAGTAGTGTGCGAGCCGATGAGGAGGGGACGCATGCGGTTTCGGAATTCGCTCGCGATCGGGCTGGCGGTGCTGGCGGTCGGCGGCTGCACGTCGACGATCGGCGGTACGGCCTCGCCGGTGCCCGGACAGGGACCGGTGAACACGAAGGCCGAGCCGTGCGAGCTGCTGACGCAGGAGCACGCGAACGCGCTGGGTGTCACGTACCCCGGTGAGGAACGCGCCGCGAAGCCCGAGCAGAAGACGCCCGCGGTCTGCCGGTTCCGGAAACTGGAGGACGTGCGCAAGGCGTCGAACCTCGAGGTGTCGTTGAGCAAGGACCTGTCCTTGAACGACTACATGAGCGGCGCGCAGGCCGGGGAGAAGTTCGGGATCGGCGGGTTCACCTGGACGCGGTACGCCACCATCCTCGGCCCGAAGTACTGCTCGCTGAGCACCGAAATCACCCCGGACTCCTTCGTGGAGATCGCCAGCGAGAGCCCCGACCACACCGAGGGCAACTCCTGCGACCTCGCCAAGGCGGCGGCCCCTGCCGTGGCGTCGAAGCTCCCGGGCGGGCAGCAGGACCCGCAGATCACCGCCCCGCCGGGGCAGAAGCCCGCCGAGCCGGGCGGACCGCTCCTGAGCACCGACCCGTGCGCCATGCTCAAGCCCGAACAGACCGCCCAGTTGCGGCTCGGACCCACGGGTGAGCCGCTGAAGTCCAGCGCCGACCCGAACCAGTTCGGCTGCGAGTGGGCCGACACGGACGGCGACAAGGGCGAGAAGGCGCTCGACCTGTGGTTCTACACGACGAAGCCGATGGACGAGACTCCGACGCTGATCACGCAGGGTGACCCCCAGGACTTCGACTCGGGCGACCGCAAGTGGAAGCTCTACACCCAGGCGGGCAGCAAGCTGTGCGCCGCGGGTCTCGCGATCACCCCGACGTCGACGGTGGCGATCATCGCGGGCAACCTCGACGATCCCGCGAAGGCGTGCGACGTGATCAAGGCCGCCGTTCCGATGCTGAACGGGAACCTGCCGCCCTCGTCCTGACTCACGCGAGTTCGCCGTCTAGTGCGGGTAAGGCAAAGGCGGCAGGTTGCGAAAGCCACTTTGGCAACCTTCAACGTTGCGAAAGTGGCTTTCGCAACGTCGGGGCAGGGGTGCGGTAGTGAAGAGGGGTTTTCGCGAGACCTGGGTGCCCCACGGCCGCGAGCGAATCCCGGCACCCTCATCGCCCTCCCGATCACGCGAAAGCTAGTCCGTCACCTCGTCGGCGACGTGCTTCGCGATCTCCAGCGCGCTGGTCGCCGCCGGTGAGGGCGCGTTGAGGACGTGCACCTGGTTCCGCGCGGTCTCGATCAGGAAGTCGTCGACGAGCGCGCCGTCCGGGCGCAGTGCCTGCGCGCGGACGCCGGAGCCGTGCCGCACGATGTCGTCCTCGGTGACGGCGGGCACGAGCCGCGCGAGGCTTTCGGCGAAGCGGCGGCGGGAGAACGACCGGCGGACCTCGTCGAGCCCGGTCGGGTACGCGTACTTGCGCGCGAGCCGCCAGACGCCGGGGAAGCGGGCGACCTCGGCGAGGTCCTTCGCGGAGAAGTCGCGCCAGGTGTAGCCCTCGCGGCGCAGCGCGAGCACGGCGTTGGGGCCGGCGTGCACACTGCCGTCGAGCATGCGGGTCAGATGCACGCCGAGGAACGGCAGCGACGCGTCCGGGACCGGGTAGATCAGGCCGCGCACCAGATGGCGGCGTTCGGGTTTCAGTTCGTAGTACTCGCCGCGGAACGGCACGATCCGCGCGCTCGGGGTGAGCCCGGCGAGTCGCGCGACGCGGTCCGCGTGCAGGCCTGCGCAGTTGACGAGGCCGTCGGCGTGGATCACGTCGTCGCCGGTCGCCACCTCGACGCCGCCGGTGCGGCCAGGGCGGATCCCCAGCGCGGGCGTGCCGAGACGCAGGTCGGCGTCGGATTCGTCGAGCAGCCGAACGAGTGCCGTGCAGACGGCGGGGAAGTCGATGATGCCGGTGGATTCCACGCGCAGCGCGGCGACGCAGGAGACCTCGGGTTCGTACTCGCGGGCCTCGCTCGGGGTGATCAGCTTGGCCGGGACACCGTTGGCCTCGGCCCGTTCGGCGAGCACCTTCAGCGCCGGAAGCTCCGCTTCGGAGGTGGCGACGACGAGTTTGCCGCATACCTCGACCGGCACCCCGTACTGCCGCGCGAAGTCCACAATGGACCGATTGCCCGCGGTGGACATCCTGGCCTTGAAGGAACCCGGCTTGTAGTAGAGCCCCGCGTGCACGACGTTCGAGTTGTGCCCGGTCTGGTGGGCCGCCCAGTGGTCCTCCTTTTCGAGCACCGTGACGTCCAGACCGCGTTTGGTCAGCTCCCAGGCGGTGGCGAGCCCGACGATCCCGCCCCCGATTACCACGACAGTACGCACGATCGACCAGGTTACCCGGGCCGCTACCTGACAATCGTTAGGTTACCTGGTAGCGTACCTGACCGATGTCAGGTAAGCGGTTGAGCAGGGACGAACGCCGGGAACGCATCCTGGCCGCGGCGGCGCGGGTGTTCGCCGCGTCCGGGTACGACCTGGCGGGGATGCGCGAGGTCGCGACGGCCGCCGGGATCAGTACGCCCGTGCTCTACGACCATTTCCCGTCCAAGGCGGCGCTGTACGCCGGACTCCTGGAGTCCGAAGTGGACAGTCTGCTGGCCGGCTGGGCCGAGTTGCCGCTCGCGGGCACCGCCGAGGAGTCGCTGCGCGGCCGGGTGGCGGCGATCTTCGCCTGGATGGAGACGAACGAACGCGGCTGGCGGATGATCTTCGCCGAGACGCCGTCCGACGAAGGCGTCGCCGAGGTGCACCGGCGCGGGCAGGCCAGGGCCACCGGGCGGCTGACCGAGGTGTTCGCGCGCGTGCCCGGCCTGGCGCTGACCGCGGACCTGCCGCGCGACCGCGCGAACGAAGCGCTCGCCGAAGCGGCGAAGAGCGCGCTGAACGCCATCGCCACCTGGTGGTGGAGCAACCGCGACATCCCGCGGGAGCAAGTCGTCGCGCTCACGACGGATCTGTTGTGGCGCGGACTGGGGAACCTGATCCAGGAGGACAGATGAGCACCGACACCACCGAGCGGTACCGCCGGGCACTCGAGACCCGGGACGTCGAACTCGGGCTGAGCGCCTTCGCGCCGGACGCCGTGGTGCGTTCGCCGCTGACCGACCGGGTCCGGTTCACCGGGCACGCGGAACTCAGGCCGCTGCTGGAAGTCGCCTACTCGCATTTGCGCGACGTCCGGTTCCACACCGACACCGGTGACGGCAAGACGCGGGTCGTCGTCTACACCGCGCGAATCGGCGGCGAGGACGTCGAAGAGGCAGCGGTGCTGAAACTCGACGAAGACGGGCTCATCGCCGAAGTGACGCTGTTCGTGCGGCCGCTGCCCGGGCTCGTCGCGCTGATGGACGCCTTCGGCCCGGACATCGCGCGCCGCAACGGCCGCACCTTCGCGGCCCGGATCCTGGCGGTGGCCGCGAAACCCCTGCTGGCCATGGTGCGGTCCGGCGACAAGCGGGCGGTTCCGTTGGCCGGACCTCGCTGACGAGTGTCACGAACGACCCTTTCCCGACGAAAAACGTCAGGAAAGGGTCGTTCATGACACTTCACACCGCCGCGGAAACAGGCGTAGCGGCCGAAGCCTCCTCAGGGTCTTCGAGGACCTTCGGCACCCCGCGCAGGCTGAACAACGCGCTCACCGCCAGCAACGCCATCAGCCCCGCCGAGCACAGCATCGTCACCTGCAACCCGTCGACGAACGCCAGTTTCGCGGTGGCGAGGATCAACGCTCCTTGCTCGGGCGGCAGCTGTGCCGCGACCTGGACGGCACCGCCGAGGGTGTCCGAGATCGCCGCCGAAGCCTCCGGTGGCACACCCGCCGGGATGACGAGTTCGCTCCGGTACAGCGCGCCGAGCACACTGCCGAGGACGGCGATCCCGAGCGCGCCGCCGAGTTCGGTCGCCGTCTCGGAAATCGCCGACGCCGCGCCCGCCCTGGCCTTCGGCACGACGCCGAGCACCGTGTCCGTCGCGACGGTGAGGATCAGCGCCAGCCCCACGCCGAAGACGATCATCGCGGCGAGCAGGTCCGTGTAGACGATCGTCACGCCGATGTTCGAGTACAACGCGAAACCGACGGCCGACAGGGCACAGCCGAGCGCGATCGTCGCGGCGCGGCCGAAGGCCTTGATCGCCAGCGGCGCGAGCACCCCGCCGACGATCGCGCCGCCCATCCCTGGCAGCCCGGCGAGCCCGGCCTTCAGCGGCGACCAGCCCGCCACCAGCTGCAGGTACTGCGCGAACATCAGCGAGACCGCGAGCTGCGCGAACATCGCCAGGATCGTGGTGCCGACGGTCGCCGAGAACGCCCGCTGCGCGAACAGCCGCAGGTCCATCAGCGGTTCGGCCAGCCGCGGCTGACGCAGGACGAATGCCAGCAGGCAGCCGAGGCCGAGCACGGCGGCGACCGCGACGTCCCAGTGTCCCCAGCCCTTGTACGCGACTTCCTTGATCGTGTAGACGATCCCGACCATGCCGACGAGGGAGAGCAGCACGCTGGGCACGTCGATCCGATGGGACACCGGATTCTTCGATTCGGGCAGGATCAGCGCGCCGGCGATCACCATGACCACCACCACCGGCACGTTGACCAGGAACACCGAACCCCACCAGAAGTGCTCGAGCAGCACCCCGCCGACGAGCGGCCCCATGCCGAAACCGAGGATCGTCAGCCCGCTCGAAACGCCGATCACGGCCGCGCGTTCCTTGCCGGTGAACACGTTCCGCACGATCGACAGCGTCGACGGCATCAGTGTCGCGGCGGCGATCCCGAGCAGCGCGCGGGCGGCGATCAGGAGTTCCGTCGTCGGCGCGTACGCCGTGATCACCGAAGCGACACCGAACAGCGACGCCCCGATGAGCAGCAGCTTCTTCCGGCCGACGCGGTCACCGATGTTGCCCATCGTGATCAGCAGCCCGGCGAGCGCGAAACCGTACGCGTCCGCGATCCACAGCAGCTCCGTGGTCGACGGGTGCATCTGCTCCGAAAGCGACGGCAGCACCAGGTGCAGCACGGTCAGGTCGATCGCGATCAGCAGCTGCGCCAGCACACAGACCACGACGGTGCCGATCTTGCGGCCCTTCCCGATGGTCACCGCGTCGTTCACCTCGACACGCCGAAGGTGAGTTCCGGCGAGTGCCGTGCGGTGCGGTTGTCGCCGTCGCCCAGATAGAACCGGGTGCTCATGGTGCGGGCCGCCGGGTCGAGGACGCTGCGCCACAACGTCCGCCACGGCGCGCCGGGCTCGATCGCGAACGAAACCGCGTCGAGCGCCTCGCGGGGCCCGGCGTCCGCTTCCTTGGTGATGGTGCGAAGCCGCTGGTAGGTGAGCATGGTGTCCGGTGTGTCCTCGGGCAGCGCGTCGAGGTCCGGATGACGGTGCAGCAGGTGGTTCGTGACGCACAGCGGTCCGTCGGCGACCTCGACGAAGTACTCGATGTCGTGCTGCCCGCGCTCGTGGACGAAGCCGCGGCCGGAAGCGTCGGCGACGATGTAATGGCAAGGCGCGCCGTGCGTGTACTGCTTGGCGAGCATCAGCGCTTCCTTGGCCTCGTCGACGGTTTCGCAGGTGTCCAGCAGATACCGGCACACCTGCAAGACCGACAGGCCCGCCTGCGGGCCGGGATCGTCCGCCAGCGGCGCGGCCGTTTCGACGTCGGCCATCAGCAGCGCGACGACCAGCCCCGCCTCGTTGACCCCTTCCGTCGCGCCGTCCATTGTGGACATCGAAAGGGACGTGGATGCGATGCCGTCGTCGGGGATCGTCGTCAGCACGTAGGGCCGTGACGCCATCGGCACCGTCCCGTCGTCGACGGGCTCCTCACCCGCCATCACCGCACCCAGCTGGGTCCAGCTCATGGTGAAGAAGTCGTAGTTCCGGCCGAGCGTGCTCCCCGTCCACAGCGCCGAACAGCCCGACCCGGCGGGCAGGGCACTCGCGTTGTCGAAGGAGACCGCCGCGTCGGCAGGGAGCCCGTAGGCCTCGGCGAACCCGGCCGTCCGTTCGGCGTACTGCGGCCAGTTCCGCGCGAACCAGGTGCGCCGCGCCCTGGCCACGATCGGATCGATCGGCGGTGGCGACCAGTCCGAGCGCGCCTTCGCTTCGGCGCCGAGCGCCTGGCCGATTTCGGCCTGGGTGCCGCGCAACGTCAGATGCCGCACGGCGAGGAAGTCTTCGGGAGATCCCGCTGAGTAAGTCATGGACGGGAGGATCTCCGCGACCGCTGACCGTCCACGCACCGAACGCTGTCGGTGCTTGTCAGCGTCTGCCTGTGCCTGCCTGTGCCTGCCTGTGCCTGTCATCGGAATGTCATGTGCCCCGCGCGAAAGTGGTTTCACCAAGGCAACGACATGCGAGGGAAGCCATGCTCAGCAACAAGGTGTACATCATCGCCGGGGGCGTCATCAGCGTCCTGTTCGTCGCGCTCGCGATGGTCGAGTTCTCCACCGGTTACCCGGACGACGGCCTGCAGGACCTCCTCTACGCCGCGGTGAGCGCCGGCGCCGGCACACTGCTGTACGTCCTCGACCGCCGTCAGCGTGAGCGCCGCGCGGCCGCCGAAGCGGGGCGTGACGCCCGATGAGGAACATCGACGGCGGCTTCCTCGCCGCGCCCGACCAGGCCTCGCTCGACCGCCGCGAACGGGACGTGCGCAAGGGAAAGCTCGCGCTGATGCTGACCGTCGTAGGCGGCTTCGTCGCGCTGGTCGCCGGTTACAACGTCCTCGTCGACTTCTCCCCGGCTTCGCTGGTGGTGACGATGTTCGGGCTCGCCGCCGCGATCGGTGGCGGCGTGCTCACCAAACACCTGATGCGCGCCGTGCGGTTCCGCGTGCACAAGCCGAACGCGGGACTGGTCGGCGCCGCGAAGCTGTCCGGAATGGTCGTGATCGTCCTCGGCTTCATCGCACTGGTCGGCTCGCTGGACGGGCCCGGCGTGCTGCGGATCATCGCGATCGCCGTCGGTTGCGCGGCCATCGGCTACGTGAAGTCGCTGCACGACCAGCAGTGGGTGCTCTTCGAACTGGACGCGGTGGGTGTCCGGATCGAGCGGACCGTCGTGCCGTGGCGTGACGTCACCCGGCTCACCATCGACCCGGTCGGCCCCGGGATGACCCGGCTCGGCGCGGTCCCGCTCAACGCGGCGCCGCTGTACGTCGCCGTCCAGGACACCGAACTCGACCAGCGTCTCCTCGCCGAAGGCGTCGGCCGCTTCGCACCGCAGGGCACGCAGCTGACCCGTGCCTAGGCCAGCTGAGCGGCGCCGCGCAGGCCCAGCCCCCGGCGGTAGGCCCGGTCGAAGTCGTCGCCGAGCCGCTCCCGCACGGTCGTCCGGAGCAGGGCGGCGTCCAGATCGACCGCGAACGGGGTGCCCCGGATGGTCACCGCGGCGCCGATCAGGACCGCCGCCCGCTCGGCGTCGCCCCGCAGCAGCGCGACCCCGGCGAGGCCTTCGACGGCGAGGGCCACCGTGGTGCTGTCGTGCCAGCCGTCCGCCGACACCAGCGCCAGCCGGTGCAGTTCCTCGGCCCCGTCGGCGTCGCCCTCCGCGGCCAGGACCCAGCCGAGCGAGATCCTCGCGCCGGCACGGACACCTTCCGCGGCGAACGAACCACCGGAACACTCCGCGAGCGCGCGTTCGCTCAACGCCCTGGCCGCTGCCAGATCGCCCTCGTGCCGGGCGAGGAACGCCAGCCCGATGTACCCGGCCGCCCGGCTTTCCGGCATCCCGGCGCGGCGCGCGATCTCGACGGCGAGCTCGAAATCCGCCCGCGCGCCCGCCGCGTCGCCGTGCAGCAGCTTGCTGCCGCCGCGACGGCACAGCAGGTCGGCGTTGTCGTCGGACGCGCCGAGTTCCCGGATCAGCCGCAGAGCCTCGTTCATCGTTTCGAGGGCCTCGGCCTGCCGGTTCGTCCAGATCAGGATCTGTGACAGGTGGTCGAGGGCCATCGAGAGGCCCCAGCGTTCCCCGATCCGGCGGAACTCCTCCGCCCCTTCGCGCAAGAACTGTTCCGCCGTTTCGAGGTCGCCCTGCAGCATCGCGCGGAGGCCGTAGCCCGTCGGCGCGAGCGCGAGACTCCAGGCATCGCTGTGCGCCAGCAACGCCTGGCTGCGTTTGATCAGCGCGTCGTCGTCACCGGGCGGCCCGCTCACGACGCCCAACAACAGCAGGAGCGCCGGGTTTCGTGGTGCCTTGGCCAGGGACAGCATGAGACCGTCCACCAGCGGCAGGTGCCTGTCGAGTGCTTCGTGGCCCCGCAGTCCGGCGGCGGCGGTGAGCACGCAGAGCTGGTACTCCTCTTCGAGGCCGTCCGGCGGTCGCTGTCCGAGCCGCTTGACCACTTCAAGGCTCAGCGTCGAACCTTCGAACCGGCGGCCGCGCATCCACCAGTACGTCACCAGCGAAGACGAAAGCCGGAGCGCGATCCGCACGTCGGATTCGGCGGACCAGCGCAACGCGGCCAGGAGGTCGTCGTAAGCGGCGTCGAGACGGTCGAGCCAGACCAGTTGCTCGCCCGTCCGCACGAGCGGGTCCGCCTGCTCGGCGAGGGCAAGGAAGTGCTCGGCGTGCGCGCGCCGCAGCTGCTCGGTTTCGCCCGCTTCGGCGAGTTTCCCGGCGAAGAAGGCCCGGATCGTTTCGAGCATCCGATACCGGTCCCCGGTCCGCTCCACCAGCGATCTGTCCACAAGGGACGGAAGCAGCTCCGCGATGTCCGGCACGGCACAGACCGATTCGGCGTCGGCGAGGGTCGTGCCGCCCGCGAAGACGGTCAGCCGCCTGCCCAGCAGGCGTTCGTCCTCTTCCAGGAGATCCCAGCTCCATTCGACGACGGCGCGCAGGGTGCGATGGCGGCTCTCGGCGACCCGGCTGCCCCGCGAGAGCAACCCGAACCGGTCGTCCAGCCGGGAGGCGATCTCGCCGACGGTCAGGGTCCGCACGCGGGCGGCGGCGAGTTCGATGGCCAGCGGCAGCCCGTCGAGCGCGGCGCAGACCCGCTGGACATCGCCCGCGGTGGCGTCGTCGACGGCGAAGCCCGGATCGCCCGCCCGCGCGCGGTCGGCGAACAGCCGGACGGCGGCGAACTCCAGCGATCGGGCGGGTGGCGTACCCGGCGGCGGCACGGCGAGCCGCGGCACGGGGGAGACGACCTCGCCGGTGATGCCCAGCGGTTCACGGCTGGTGGCGAGCACCCGCAGCGCGGGGGCCGCGCCGAGCAGCCGGGCGGCCAGTTTCGCGGCGGCCTCGATCAGATGCTCGCAGTTGTCGAGCACCAGGAGGACCGCCCGGTCGGTCAGCGCGTCGATCAGCCGCTCCAGCGGCGCGTTCTCCACCGGGGCGGCGACCGTCCCGAGCGGGACCGTTCGCAGGCCGAGCGCGGTCAGCACGGCGTGCGCGACGTCGGCGTCTTCCGTGTACGGCGCGAGTTCGACGAAGACCGCCGGGAGGTCCATCGCGGCCGCGGTCTCGATGGCCAGCCGGGTCTTGCCCGCCCCGCCGGGACCGGTCAGCGTCACCAGCCGCGAGCGGTCCAGCTGGCCGAGCACGTGCCGAAGGTCGCCTGCGCGGCCGATGAAGCTGGTCAGCTGGGCGGGGAGCGGCGTGGTCTCGATGGGCGCCGTCTTGACCGGCGGCGTCTCCCCGCGCAGCACGGCCAGATGCGCGGCGGCGAGATCCGGTCCGGGATCGGCGCCGAGTTCGTCGGCGAGGACACGGCGGGCGTCCTCGAAAGCGGTGAGCGCGTCGGCGTGGCGTCCCGCGGCGTGCAGCGCGCGGATCAGCAGCGCTCGCGGCCGTTCCCGCAGCGGTTGAGCGTCGATGACTTCGCGAAGATCGGCGAGGACGTCTTCGTGCCTTCCCAGCTTGAGCCCGGCTTCGACGCGGTCCTCGATCGCCGACGTCTTCAGCTCGTTCAGCCTGGTGACCTGCGGATCGCGGAACGGCGCGTCGGTGATGTCCGCGAACGCCGGGCCGCGCCAGAGACGGAGAGCGTCGTGAAGCAGTTCGGCCGCCTTCGTGGTGTCTCCAGCGGCGAGACTGCGTCGCCCCTCGGCGGCGAGGCGCTCGAATCGGTGCACATCGACGTCGTCGGGGTCCACGGCCAGCCGGTAACCCGCCGGGCTGAATTCGACGGGCGCGAGCTCCTTCAGCGCGCCGCGCAGCCGCGAGACCTGCGATTGCAGCGCGTTCGCCACGCCTTCGGGTGGCCGCTCGCCGTAGAGACCGTCGATGAGCCGCTCCGCCGGGACCACCCGGCCCGCCTCCAGCGCGAGCAACGCGAACAACGTCCGGACCCTGGGCCCGCCGACCGGCACGGCGGTGCCGTCCTCGCGGCGCACCTCCGTCGCCCCCAGAACGCCGAATCGCATGGGTTAGAGACTAGGGCGTCGTTGACCTGGGCGGATCCAGCCCGCCCGAACTACGCCGATCGGCGTCTATACACTTCGCCGGGTCCCCACGCAATGGGAGAGGTATGTCTGCAACGGAACCCGTGGTCCTCGGTCAGCCGACCGTCGGCGACGAAGAACTCGCCGCCGTGGCGGAGGTCTTCCGGTCCGGCTGGCTGGCCGGTGCCGGCCCCGCTTGCCGCCGCTTCGAAGAACGCTTCGCGAAGACCGTCGGCACCGCGCACGCCCTGACCACCAGCAACTGTGGCTCGGCACTCTTCCTCGGGCTGCGTGTGCTCGGCGTGAAGCCGGGCGACGAGGTCATCGTCGGCGACTACACCTTCCCCGCCACCGGCCACGCCGTGCTCCAGGCGGGCGCGACGCCGGTGTTCGCGGACATCCGCCCCGACGTGTGGAGCGCCGACCCGGCGTCGATCGAAGCGCTGATCACCCCGCGCACGGTCGGCATCCTCGCCGTCGACGTCGCCGGTCAGCCCGGAGACTTCGACGAATACCGCGCGATCGCCGACAAGCACGGCCTGTGGCTCTTCGAGGACGCCGCCTGCGCCGCGGGCGCGACCTACAAGACACGTCCGGCGGGCAGCCTCGCCGACCTGGCCGCGTTTTCCTTCCACGGCCGCAAGGGCATCACGGCGGGCGAGGGTGGCGCGCTGGTCTCGGACCGCGAAGACCTCATCGCACACGCGCGCAAGCTGCACACCTACGGCATCGAGCCCGCCATCACCCGCGAGGGTTCCGGTGCCTTGCCGATCCCGGAGTTCCACGAGCTGGGCTACAACTTCCGGCTCTCGGACGTGCAGGCCGCGATCATGAACGTCCAGCTGGACCGCCTCCCGGACCTGCTCTCGGCCCGCCGTTCGGTGGCCAAGCGCTACCACGAGGCGTTCGAGAACCTGCCCGGTCTCAACGTGCCGGTGGAACTGCCGGACCGCGAGCACCCGTGGCAGGCCTACATCCTCACGGTGGACCCGGAGATCGACCGCGACGCGCTCGCGCTGCGGATCCGCGAGCAGGGCGTGCAGTGCAACTTCGGCACCTACGCCTCGCACCTCCAGCCCATCTACGGCAAGACGCAGACCTTGCCGGTATCGGCGGACCTCTTCGGCCGTCATCTCGCCATCCCGATGCACGCCAACCTCACCGATGCCCAGGTCGACCGGGTCATCGGGACCGTCAGCGCCGCACTGCCGAGCTAGGAGAGAAATGCCCGACAAGAAGGTCCTCTTCACCGGGGGCGGCGGTTTCATCGCCGCACACGTCATCCCGATGCTGATCGACGGCGGCTACACCGTCCGCGTCTTCGACAACATGACCCGCGGCGACCGCGCCCGGATCAACGAGTTCGTCGCCACCGGCAAGGTCGAACTGGTCGAGAAGGACGTGCGCTACGGCGGCGCCGTGCGCGAGGCCATGCGCGGCTGCACGCACGTGATCCACTTCGCCACCGTGTCGATCAACAAGTCGGTCGCGGACCCGCACGAGTCCATCGACATCAACATGGTCGGCAACCACAACGTCTTCGCCGCCGCGGCGGACGAGGGTGTCGAGCGGGTCGTGTTCGCCTCGACCGCGTCCGTCTACGGCGACCCGAAGCGGCTGCCGATGCACGAGGACGACGAGCTCAAGCCGCTCACGCCGTACTGCATCTCGAAGCGCGCGGGCGAGGACATGCTCGGCTTCTACGAGCGCACCAAGGGCCTGTCCTGGAACGCGCTGCGGTTCTTCAACGTGTACGGCCCCGGCCAGAAGATCGAGGCCTACTACACGTCGGTGATCAACCACTTCATCCAGCGCCTGCGCGCCGGCCAGCCGCCGATCATCGACGGCCGCGGCGACCAGTCGATGGACTTCGTGCACGTCACGGACCTCGCCCGCGCCGTCGTCGCGGCGCTGGAGTCGGATCAAGCGAACGTGCCGATCAACATCGGCACCGGCATCGACACCTCGATCGCGACGCTGGCGAAGATCCTCATCGACGCCGTCGGCGTCAACGTCGAGCCGCTGTTCAACGAGCGCGACGTGCTGGTTTCGCGGCGTGCCGCCGACATCACCCGTGCCCGCGAGGTCCTCGGCTGGGAGCCGAAGATCTCCGTGGAAGAGGGCATGTACGAACTGGTGAAGGCCTCGGAGGGATGACCCCCGTCGACGCACTCTTCTCCGCGGAGACGGCATGGTGATGGCGCCGGGGGAGAGCCGCGCCCTTCGTATCGCCGTGGTGAACAACTTCTTCCCGCCGAGGGTGGGCGGAAGCGCGCACATGGCGGCGTCCCTGGCCGAGCAGTACGCGGCGCGCGGGCACGAGGTGCTCGCGATCACCGCGGCCTACGCCGACGCCCCGGCCGACGAGACGAAGGACGGCTACCGCGTCGTCCGCCTGCCCGCGGTGAAGATGCCGCAGCTGGGCCTGTCGATCGACTTCGACATGAGCTTCGCCTCGCTGCGGCCGGGAAACTGGCGGCGGCTGCGGAAGCTGCTGGACGAGTTCAAGCCGGACGCGATCCACCTGCACGGGCAGTTCTTCGACCTGTCGTGGCTGGCAGGCCGATACGCGCGGCGGCACAAGCTGCCGATGCTGCTGACCATCCACACCCTGCTGATCAGCGACAACAAGCTGTACGGCGGCGTGTTCCGGTTCCTGGACACCGTGCTGGTGAACCCGATCCTGCGCTACCTCAAGCCGCGTTACGTCATCCTCGACAAGCTCGGGGTCGACTACTGCGTCGAGCGCTACGGCACCAGCGACGCGAACTCGGACTACTTCCCGATCGCCGTCGACACCGGGAACTTCGAGAAGCCCTTGACTCTCGATGTGCGCGCCGAGCACGACCTGGGTGACGGCCCGCTGATCGTCTCGCTCGGGCACGTGATCCCGCTGCGCAACCGGCTCCCGCTCGTCGAGGCACTTCCGTCCATTTTGGACAAGCACCCCGGCGTGAAGGTGGTCGTCGTCGGGCGCGTCTATCACGACGTTTTCCTGAAGCGGGCGGAAGAACTCGGCGTCGCGGACGCCATCATCGTCACCGGCGCCGTGCCGAAGGCCGATGTCCCCGCGTACTTCGCCGCCGCCGACATCGTGACGCACGACCTCAACGGCGGCTGCGGCACCGCGTCGCTGGAGGCGATGCTCTCGGGCACCGCGACCATCGCGTCGGTCACCGAGGACAACTACCCCGGCATCGAACTGCGCAACGGTGAGAACATCCTGCTGGTGCGGCCGGATGACAGCGAGGCGGTGGCGGAAACCGTCATCGAACTGCTCGACGACCCCCAGAAGCGGGCTTTGGTGGCACAGCGGGAAAGCGCGATGGTGCGGGCCAACTTCGGCCTCGACGTCGTCGCCGAAGAACACCTGCGTACCTTCGAGAAACTGGTGACCGAGGCCGATGTTCTTCGATGACGAGCGCAGCAACCGGCTGCGCCCGCAGATCCTGACCGAACTCGTCTCGCAGTACATGAACGACGCCGAGCGCGCTCGTTTCTACGGTCTGCCGGAGTCGACGAGGGTCCGCGAACGGGTCAAGATCATCAGCCCGGAGAACCTGAAGATCGGCGAACACTGCTGGATCGGCGAAGGCGCCGCGCTCGACGCGAGCGGCGGGCTGGAGATCGGCGAACACACCAGCATCGGCCTGAACACGCTGATCTTCACGCATTCCAGCTGGCTCGCGAACATGACGTTGCAGAACCACTCCGGCAGCGACCTCATCGAACGCAAACCCGTGAAAATCGGCAAAGGCTGCTTCATCGGCGGCCTCGTCGTGATCATGGCAGGCGTCACGATCGGCGATTTCGCCACCGTGCAGCCGAATTCCGTGGTCGCCAAGGACGTCCCGCCGCGCACCCTGGTGGCGGGTAACCCTGCCCGCGTGTTCCAGAAGTACGACGACGAGTACATCCAGTCCGAAGTGGAGCGTGTGCGCGGCGAGAACGCGCGGCGGCGCGCGCTGGCCGAGGAACGGGGGGACACCCCTGGCTCTTGGGGTGCCCCGGCGGGCGATTTCACGGAGTAGCTAGAGCCGGTCGGCCATCAGCTTCGCCACCGACGAGTAGACGTCGGTTCTGGTCTCGTACAGGTACAGCGTCGCGACCCGTGTTTCGCCGTGGCTACGCTTCCCCACGGTCACCAGAATGTCGAGGTCCGGCCCGTCGTTGGGAATCTTGCACCACAAGGCCTGCTCGCCGACGCCGGGAAGCTGAGTGACCTGGGGGTCACCAAGTTCTCCGAATACGCCGAAGTCGGCATCGAGCACTACTGGATCGTCGACCTCGAAGACCCGGCGAGCATGACCACCTACCGCCCGATCGACGGCGAGTACGAGAACTTCGGCGAGCACACCGGCAAAGCGAGCCTCGATTTCGACGGCACCCCGCTCACCTTCGATCTCGACGCGCTGACCACTCGCCACGCGCAGCGCCCCTGACTGGTTGGCGACCCGTGCCCCCAATGTGGCATTGGGGTCGCTCAACGTCCCCAATGCCACATTGGGGGCGTCTTCCAGAGCCGACTACTAGGCTCGACGGGGAGTTCCCCGGGGTGAGAAGGGTGTCAGATGAGGTTCAAGCGGTTCGGCGCGTCGTTGCTGGTCGCCGGGTTGGCCCTGCTGGGCGCCGCGGCCCCGGCGATGGCCCATTCGGAGTTGAAGAGCAGTGATCCGGCGAGGGGCGCTTCGCTGGCGACGCCGCCGACGCAGGTCAAGCTGACCTTCTCGGGTCCGGTCACCCTCGCCGACAACCCGATCCAGATCACCGGACCGGAGAACGCGTCGTGGACGGTCGGCCGCGCGGAGGTCGCCGGCACCGTTGTCACGGCGCCGGTCCAGGCCGTCGGGCCCGCGGGCGAGTACACCCTCCGCTACAAGGTGACCTTCGACGACTCGCACGCCGCGAGCGGCTCGGTGAAGTTCAACCTCAGTGCCCCGGTAGCCGCCCCGAGCAGCCAGAGCCAGCCGAGCAGCCAAGCCCAAGCCCCCGCGAGCAGTGCCACCCCCGCGCCGCAGGCCGACGAGACCGCTCCCGAAGACCTGGTGCCGTCCTGGGTGTGGATCGTCCTCGCGGTCGCCGTGGTCGTCGCCGGTCTCGTCGTGGCGCTCCGGTTCACTCGTCGGAAGGACTGAGCCTTCACGGAACGGGAGCGGTCGAGGCAACCTTTCAGGTGGTCAACCGTCGAACGGAGATGAGGACCAGGGTGGCTCGCGGCGATGACGAGTTCGTCGAGTTCGTGCGGAACTCGGCGACCCGTCTTCAGCATGCGGCCTTTCTGCTCACCAGCGACCGCCATCAGGCCGAGGACGCCGCCCAGACGGCGCTCGCGAAGACGTACGCGGCCTGGTCGCGCGTGCGCCGTAAAGACGCCTACGCGTACGCGCGGCAGGTCCTCGTCAATCACATCATCGACGGCTGGCGGCGCCCGATCCGCGAGAACGCCACGGAGGACATCCCCGAGCAGCCGAGTGGTCTGGATGTCGCCGGTGCCGTTGTCCAGCGGAAATGGTTGCTTGACGCGTTGCGTACGCTCACAGACCGGGAGAGAGCCGTCGTGGTGCTCAGGCACTTCTTCGACTTGAAGGAATCCGATGTGGCCGGCGAACTGGGTGTCTCGGTCGGCACCGTGAAGAGCACCAATTCCCGCGCCCTGACCAAGCTGCGGATCACCGCGGAGGACGGAACGGAACTGATCGGGGGGCTGGGACGATGACCGACCTCGAGACGCTCCGCTCGGCTCTGCGGGAACCGCCCGCCGAGGAGTTCGCCGAACCCGATCTCGGCGCGATCATGACCAAGGGCAGGCGGATCCGGCGTCGCCGCCGTCTCGCGACCGGTGCGGGCGGGGTCGCCGCCACGCTGGTGACGGTGCTGGTCATCGTCGGCGCGGTCGCGCTCAAGGGCTCCTCGTCCGACCAGCAGCCGCTTCCGCCAGCCGCGAGCGCGCCCGCGCCGCCGTCGTCGGCACCGATACCGGCACCGGAGAGCCCGACGATCACCGAAGCCCCGTCCGAGCAGCCTTTCGGCGAGGCGATCTCGCTTGGGGTCAAGGGAGAAGGCGGCCGTGATCTGGTGCTTTACGCCT
>NZ_QHHX01000020.1:0-21879 GCF_003947485.1 Amycolatopsis sp. WAC 01416
TTGTATATTAGTGTGTTGTTTGTGGGCTGTATGTGTTGTTGGTTTAGTGTGATGGTTGTGTTGTGGTATGGATTTGTGTGTGGGTATGTGGCGTTGGTTGGGTGGTTGGTTGTCGTGGTGGTCGGCGTGGTCGGTTGTGGGGAGGGGGGTGGGTTGAGGGGCGGATGACTACTGTCTGGTCTTTGGCGGAGCTGGACGCTGTGTTCCGGCGATGCTGGGATGAGCGAACATGTGACCCTGCCATCGCGTGGGATTCCGCTAACCCTGCTGCTGGGCATTGTGGTGTCACATCGATGGCGGTGGCGGAGCTCCTTGGCGGTGTCTTGCTCTGGTCGGAGGTCTTTCGACGCGATGGCTGGCCCGACGGGCTCCACTATTGGAATCGTTTGCCGAGCGGCCTGGAGCTCGACCTCACTCGTGATCAGTTCCGAGACGGTGAACATTTCAGCGAGTCGTCCGTGCAGCAGCCGATTCGAATCGCGACCGCACGAATGGCCACGCGGTATGATCTCTTTGCTTGCCGTGTGCGAGCTCGTCTGGGCGGGTCGGTACCTGAAGGAATCCCGGCGGCGCGCAACGGCTCCCACAGTGTCGAGATGCCGTCAGAGTCTTAGCCCCAGCTAGGGCAGCCTTTGCTGCGCCACATGAACCTGGCGGCTATCGCTGGCTCGGCCAGCGGTCAGGTTCGAGGCGGTGCTGACCAGCTTGGTGATGCGCGCCCGTTGCTGACCTGGCTGTGGTGAAGGATGGACGCCATGGTGGAGATTAGCCTCCTGACCGAATCCGACCGCGCCATATGGGAAGTGCTGGCCCGTGGTCACCACGCCCACTTCGAGACCGAGGTCGGCGACGACAGCTACGAACAGGCCTGGCAACGCGTGCTCGACGGGGTGCAGGCGCGGGGGATAGCCGCGTGGGTCAACGGCAAGATGGTCGGCATCGCGCACTATGTGTTCCACGCCAGCGTCTGGAGAGCCGGGGGCAGGTGCTACCTGGCGGACCTGTATGTCGACCCGGAAGTCCGGCGGCGAGGTGTCGCGACGGCGATGATCAAGTGGGTGGCGTGGGACGCCGAGGCGCACGGGTTCCCTCGCCTTTACTGGAACACGCTGGAGGACGCCCCGGCTCGCGCGCTGTACGACAAAGTGGCTGACTTCCACGAGGGGCTCATCCATTACTCCTACCGGCGCGGCAGCAGGACCTAGAGCCCCGCCCAGTGCAGAGGGACGACCAGGTCGCGATCGTGTTCGGTCCACGAGGCTCCCTTCAGGGAAAACGAAATCTCACGTTCAAGCGAGGGCCCCAGTACTTCCCGCGCCTGGGCGTGGTAGATCAACTGCCGCGCGAGGTGGACACGCGGTTAGCGACTTCTGCGGCGTAGCCGGGGCGAGTGTTGCCTGCGTCCTGTGTCCAGCGTGTTGCTCGGTCGATGCTGATACCGAGTAGTCCACTGAGGACAGCGGCCGGCATTTCAGCCGCCAGTTCGATCAGAGCGCTGTTGCGGCCGATGGTGGCGGGGATTCCGAGCTTTGCGAGCCGGCGCAGCAGCACTTTTGGAGAGAGTGGTTGGCCTCTTCGAGGGCCTGGGAATAACCAGGCACTGTCGGAAGGGCCGCCCGCAGTGCTGTGCGGGAGGCCAGCGGCTAGATTGCCGATGAGATCGCCGAACGCCGAAGGAACGACGATCGGGTGGCCACCAAGCAGAAGCTCAATGCCATGGTCGTTGAGTGTGACCTGATCCGTGGTGAGGCGGGTGATCGTGGTGACGCGCTGGCCGTAGAGTAGGACAAGCAGTCCTGCGACGCGGTCGGTGAGCGCGTCGGTGTCCTCCGTCAAAAGTCGGCGGGCAAGGGCCCACCGCCGGTCGTGATCGCTGAACACCTCTCGGGTGGGTTCGTTCCTGAACCGGGGTATCTCGATGCTGCGGGCGTGGCCACTCCGAACTGCCCACGTCACGAATCCCCGAGCTCGGGAAAAGGTGTCGTGGGCGATCCATTCGTCGATATCGTCCTGGGTGCAGGTGGCCAGGTTCTTGCCGCGTGCGCGTAGCCAGTTCAGAAGATGCGCGGAGGCGGTAAGGGTGTTGCAGGCGTAGGTGACTTGGTCCTGCGTCAGTGGTCGGCGCTCCGCGTTCGTGCGCAGGTATCGCAGTCGGTGCCATGTGGCGAAGCTGCGCAAGATCTTGCGGTCGTCCGGATTTTCGACCCGAAGGATTCGACGTTCGATGGATCGCTCAGCGCTGATCAAGAGCTCGTCGCGCGTTGGCAGGACACCGCAGCCGATCAGGACCGTCCGGAGGTGTTCGGCGTCGGCGGGCGGGGTCAGTGTGTCCAGGAGAGCGTGTGTCACTGGACCCGTCGCCTCGGCCAGCGCGGACAGCATTCGCTGTTTGGAGGCCCGCGCGATCCAGTTGAGACCGGTGCGTGGATCCGTTGTGGACAGAGCTGCCACGATGGGTTCCAGCTCCACGCGCATCGGGCCGCTGGTGGGCGTGAGAAATTTACGGAGCACTTGGGGCCAGGCGCAAGCCGTGCAGAACCCGTGGTGGTGAAGACGTTCCACGGTGCCGCAGCGCTGGCATGTTCGGTGCGATGTGCTGTCTTGCTTGTAGCAGGCGTGGCACAGTGCTCCTTGCGCGGTGCGGGCCCGGATTGGTCGACGGCGTTGGCAGTGGGCGCAGGTGTCGGTGCTGCCGCATTCTTTGCACAGCGGTTGGCCCGTGTCGGTGCGCCGCGAGACGGTGCGGTCGCGTCCGCATCCGGAGCAAGACTCGGTGCAGCGTTTGTCGGAGCAGTTCTTGCATCGCGGAGCATTGGTGTCGGCGCGCAGACACGGTTTGCGGTTTCCGCATATTGAGCAGATCCCCAACGGGGGAGTGCAGCAGGCTCGGCACAACACGAGATCGCCCTCGCGGCGAGCGGCGATGCGCAGACGGCCGCATCCGCTGCACGGCTCGCGCAGGGTCGGCTCAGTGCGGCAGCATGCGGCACAGAGTCCCTCGCCGTCGCTGGTTCGCCTATCGATCGTGCAGACCTTTCCGCAACGGGCGCAAGGCTTGGCGTGAGCCACGCCCCAGCAACTCTTGCAGCAGCGCAGCCCATCACGACCGCGGGACAACGTGACGATCCTGGCGCAATACGGGCAGGCCGGGGCGACGACGCCGGCCACGTGATTGGCGAGCAGCGCATTGATGAGCTTGACGACGGCCGGGGAGCCCTGCGCCCCTGCCCCGGCGAGCAGGTCCGGTCGGGCATCAAGCTGTTCGGCCAGTGTGGCTAGCCGTCGCTGCTGGGGAACCACTTCTGCGATCAGAGCGGCAAGTGCAGCGGGGTCGGCCTGAGGATCAAGCCTGGCGATGGCATCGATGATGGCGGTCGTCGGATCGACCACGAGAGCAGAGACCGTTGTGGGGATTGTCATCGGTCGGTGATCCGTGCCCGCTTGGGACGGAAGTCCCCTACGCCGGGCGCAGATCCGCTGGAAGGCTTCGTGGTCTCGCCGACTGCTTTCTTCTTCCGCGTGGCCGGTGTGACGACGGGTTCGATCAGGTCGTCCATCCGGCAGTCCAAAATGTCCATCAGCGCGACCAAGACCTTCAGATTCAACCGTTCAGGCTTCTCGGTGACCAGCCGCCAGATCTGCGTCGGCGACAGCGGGACATCCCGCTCAGCCAAGAGCGGACGGATGTCGGTGGTGTTGAACATGCCCCGGGTGGCCATGACTTCGCGCAGGTTCCACGTGTAGTCGAGCTTCGCTGTCATCCCAATTCCTCCTCGTCTGACTTCAGCCCGCGGTCCAGATGCTTACGCAGCATGGTGTTCATGAAGTCGCCACTGACATTCGTGTAGATCGCTGTCGTGCTGGCAAATCGATGCCCTACCTGTTCTTGAACGAACTTCGGGTCGGTTCCGTCCTCCACCAGATGCGTAACATGGCTGTGCCGCAGGCAATGCGGCGTCAGATCCGAATCCATGCCCAGCGCATCCCGGTACGTGGCGAAGCGTTCCTCGATCTCACGTGTGCGTAACCGCCCGCCGCGTTCGGTAACCCACATCGCCGGATGATCCTCGAAGCCGAACCGGGGCCGGACGTTGAGCAGGTAGTCCTCGACCGCTTCGGCCGCCCAGGGCATCACGGTGGCAACCATCCGCCGCTTCGGCGGGGACCCTCGGGAACGTTTCCCATAGCGGACGTGCAGCATGCCGAGCTTGCCCAGTTCGGGTGCATTCGGGTTGCGGTACCAGTCGGACCGGTCCAGTTTGCTGGTCTCGTTACTGCGCAAGCCCCACGCGTAAATGACCTTGAGCACGGTTGCGTCGCGGTAGGCGGTCAGCGCTCCTTTGCGTTTGAGCCGGATGGCCCGCTCGACCTGCTCGTCGGCGTAGTCGAACAGAGCCTGACACTCCTCACGGGTGAGCGGACGACGACCGGGACGTCCCTCGTAGTCAGCCAGATGGGCCGTGGTGTTCCACTCATGGCAGATCTGGACCGGATGCGTGGAGAATCGAGTCTCGCACTCCTCGCTCCAGCGGTAGTGCGGCGACGTGATGTAGTCGCAGAACAGTCGGATCGACCCCTGATAATTGAGGATCGTGGACTTCTCCAGTCGCCGTTCACCGACCAGGTGTGCCATCCACTCGTCCATGTGAGAAGCGGTCCACTGCCAGGGATACTCGTTAGTGAACTCGACCAGCCGGCGCACGCGGTTCTGGCGAGCGTCGACTGTGGACTGCAACAGTCGCCGTCCACCGCGCTGCTGCTTTTCCCATCCTGAAAGCATTGCTTCCAGGACCGCGTCCTCGGCGTGCAACAGGGCCAAGCCATCCACAAGCTCCAGTCGCGCTGATCCTGGCTGCTCACCGTCCCGCGTGCCCACCTGCACCCCTTCCGTTCACTGAAAGGATCTTTCATCAAACGGAAGATGTTGGGCAAGTCCCCAGTTCGGGTGGTTCAATAGGACGGTCGGGGCCGCACGAGCGATCTCTGGTCGCCAGATAAACCGCCACAAATTCCTTGCAGCAGATGAAATTCCGCGCAGAGCGGGCGTAGCAGGTCTTGGCGCAGATTCCGGCGCTGGGGCAGGCGTTGTAGGTGCGTCCATCTTCGAAGCGTCCGGCCCAGGCGGGCAGGCTCCAGTTCCAGATGCCGTGCTTGCGGAGGCGCGCGTTCTGGCGAAGCAGGGGCATGACACCCCCCCCACGCACGACTGTTTTCGATAGGGCGCAAAGGTGTGGCCGAGCCCCGCTGGTCGCGCGATCCTCTTAGGAGCCGTCGCGGCCGTCAGAGGAATCGAGCTCCTGATCGGCACTGCGTCGGAAGGAAATTCTCGGGAAGACACGAAAGGGACGCTATGAAGAACCGCACGCGAGTTAGCATTCTCGGCGCGGCTTTCGTCGCCGCCGCACTGTTCGCCCCAGCCTCTGCCAGTGCCGATACGACACTCTCCGCAGAAGCTCAGGCGTCATGCAGCAGCGGCAACGAAGGTCATTGGTACATTCCCGACGGCGGAGGGTCCGGCTCCAAGGCAGGAAGTCTCTACTGGCACGACTACAACGAGAGCACTGGAAACGACCAGGACAACTTCCTAATTGTCGACAGGCCTTTCGACGGGCAGTCCTCCTCGGTCAAGGTGACAAACAACTATACCGGGAAGAGCTACTACAAGCACGTCTACAGCGGTGAATCCTATTGCATGGGAGTGGGAAACATTCCCAACGGCAAGACGGCCAGCTGGAAAGCCTGCGGCTGGGACGATGGTCAGGTCGTCGAGTGCAGGACCGGCACAATCACGGAGTAGAGAGTCCGGCTCGACTGGTTCGACGGGCTGCGGGAGCCGTTCCGTTGGGTAGGCGGGCATAGGGGTGCTTGCTGCGCAGAGTAGTACAGTCGCGCGCCGTCGCGCCACCGGGGCCGGTCACGAATCCCTTGTCATATCAGGGTTTACGGCCGTGTTGGCGCGTCCGGCGTGGTAGTCGAGCACGTCGGCGACGCGGTAGCGGAGACCGTCCGGGGTAGCTTGTGTGGCCAGTCCTCGGCGCCGCCATTGCCGAACGGTGCTGAGCTGGACGTCGCACATCTCGGCGACCTCGTGAGCGTCGAGGAGGTCATCTGGGCCGAACGACAGCGGTTTCGGCACGACCCAGGTCTGTCCGAGGTCGCGGCACCGGGCGTCGAGGTCTACGCACGTGTCCGGCGCGGCGATCATGAGCGCTTCGCGGTAGGTGCGGGCGATGCGGCGTGCCCGGTCGAGCGGGGTGTCTCCGGGCCAGGGCCACGGATCGGGCCGGTTCACGCGACGGCGCCGTGCTGGGCGGCGAGCAGCGTGCATTGCCGCTGGTACTCGTCCCAGGTGAAGGTGTTGCGGCAGACGCCGCAGGTGACGGTGGCGGACCCGTCGGGGCACTGGAGCGCGACACGGTCGCAGCGTGGGCATGGGGCCGGGAGGTGGTTGATGAGTCGCTTGTGGCCGGTGACGGCTTCGACGCGGTGGTGGAGATCGAGCAGGATGTCCGCGCTGTCGAGGCCGTCCCGGTCGAGAGTGGTCCACTCGCCATCGGTCCAGCCTGTGTGGACGACGCCGCGCAGGGCGAGCAGGACGCTGACGGAGTTCTCCAGGAGCCGGGCGGCTCGCTCGAGTACCGGGCCTGGGCGGCTGTCGCGGGCGGCCTGGGTGTCCCAGCGGAGGCCGAGGACGTCGGCTGTGGACTCGGCCCAGCACTGCGCTTCGTGCACCAGCTCGGTTTGGATGGCGGCGATGGTGAGCGACAGGGGCACGGGCTGGTCGCGGGTTCCGGTGACGAGCTGCCGGAGGCCGTCCCGTGTTCCGCCGAGGACGGCTTCGAGGTCGAGGTAGTCCTGGGGCATGTCCACGATGGCCTGGTGGAGGTGGCGGGTGCAGGCGTCGCAGAGTCCTTCGGCCGGGTTGATCGGTGCGCCGCGTTTGATGGCCGGGTGGTCGGGATCGGTTTCGCGGTGGGCGCATCGTGCCCCGCGGTAGCAGCGGTGAAGATCGGTCATGGTGAGTCTCCTGGGGTATCGGCCTGGGTGGCCGGTCACGGTGTCGGTGAGGGTGTAACGGCACGTCCGGGCGGGGCGACGTCAGGTGGCGAGGAGGTCGGACGGCGTGGACGGCATTCGGGAGCGGCTGGCGCGGCGGCGTCGCCTGGAGCGGTTGTTGCTGGTGTGGAGCGCGGACGTGGAGTCCGTGCCGTTGCCGGCGTTCGACGCGGCCCGTGTGGTCGAGGTGGTCCGCTGGCTGCGTGCTGCCGACCGTCCGAAGGCCGGGTAGGACCTCACGGTCGTTCCTCGCGTTCGCAGGCGGCGAGCAGCGCGAGCGCGAATTCGCGGGCGTGCTGGGTGTTGAGGGCGAGCATCGTGGGTTCGCAGCCGATGCCGATGCGCGGGGGAACGTCGCCATGGCGCGGGAGCCAGAGCACGTCGAGCGGTCCGGCGATGTTCCAGGCGGCGGCACCGGAGCCGTGGAAGTCGGTGTCGGTGGGCTCGGGCAGCTCGGCGCTGGAGACGATCACGGTCACGGGCGGAAGCCTTCCTCGGTGGGGCGCGCGGTTGTGTTCCTGGCGGCGTGCAGGAGCGGGATCAGGTCGGCGAGCATCGTCCGGACCGGGACGTTCAGCTGTGGCTCGGGAACGGCGAGTACGTCAGGGTTTCTGGCGGCTTCGGAGAGGGCCAGAAGGTCGCCCGCGGTCGTCCAGGTCCACCAGCGTCCGGGGTCGGCCGCGCCGTTGCGGCGCTGGACGACGATGCCGAGGTCGGCGCCGCTGGCCACGGCCTGTTCCGCTGTGGCGGTGAGAACGCGCAGGACGCGGGTGTCGCTGAAGTCTTCGACGGAGGTTTTGACCTGCCAGCAGATCCCGGGTGTCCCGTCGATATCGCCCCGGTCGCGGGAGTGGTGCTCGCCGGTTTTCCAGCCGGTGCGGACGGTCCGTTGCGCGTCGGGCCAGCCGTGTTCGCGCAGGTAGCGGGCGACGGCTTGTTCGGCGTCTTTGCCCTTGCGGTTGGCGGCGCGGCCGATTTCCGCGCGGCTTCGGCGATCCAGGGTGCTCATGCGGGTCCCCATTCCTGGTCGGCGGCGGAGGAGCCCCGGTTGTCGTAGAACCGGCTGGTCTCCTGGACGTCGAACACGGTCTTGAGGCGGTCGACGGCGGCGGCGAGTTCGGGCTTGGTGCCTTCGGCACGGATGCGCATCAGCCTGCCTCCAGTCCGGTGTCCTGTGTGGCCAGCCCGATGGCGAAGCCGGGGATGCCGAGTCCGAAGTCCGGGTCGGCGGAGGCGGGGCGCAGTGGTGCGCGGAGTTCGGTTTCGTCGACCGACACACAGGGCCGGTCCGGGAGGAGTCCGGCGGGGGCGCCGATCCAGCGGAACCGTTCGCCGCACTGGCCACAGTGGACGAGCACTTCGGCGGTGTAGGCGAGGGCGGGTCCGTCGTCGTCGGTGGCGGTGAGCCGGTGGACGTTGACGTCGGCGACGAACGCGTTGTGCTGGCAGGGGCGGTCGAGGTCGAGGGTGGTCATGATGGCTCCTGGTCGGTGGCCCAGCCCATGGTCTGGTTGAGCAGTTGCCGTCCGCGCTGGGCGCGCTTCAAGTCGTCGGCAAGCGGCGAGGCGCTCGCTGAGGACGATCCTCCAGGCTTACAGTCCTGATCTATCGGTCCAGTTTGAGTCGGCCGTCGAAGCGCGAGCGGACTGGGTCAAGAAGAATCGCAGGATCTTCGATGAGTGGTTTTCCTCGGATACAGGAACCCCTCGCGAAACTTACGAGATCATCCAAGGCATGAATCAGACATATAATGACCTTGTTCGCGCTGCAGAACTAGTTCGAGTTTACATCAGTGAGAACTTTCCCTTTCTAGCTGAATCGGGCTTGTGAACCCCATGTCAGCATGGTCGGCAGCTCTCGCGTCGCGTGGGTACGGTGCCCGCCGGGAACGGTGCGGGCCCGCGGCACACGGTCGCGGATGCTGGGGTGCACGCCGCGATCAGACTGTCCAGCCGCTCGAGTCCGCATCGGGCGAGGGGTACTGCCGCTTTGCTCGTTGTACTGGTGCAGTGCACATATTTGAGCATGCGCTATTCGGCCGCTCGTGCTGTCGTTCTCGAACGCATGTTCAGGCGTGGGTGGCGGAAGGTCTGCGGCACGGGAAGGTCGGGGCGCACCAACGACCGCGGCCTGTGACCTTCGGCCGGGATCGCTGTTCGCCTGTTTCCCTGCGGGCGGACTAAGAAGGCTGGGATGATCGCTCGTCGTGCAGCACGGTGTCGCCGTGGGCGGTCGACAACGGTGGGCATTACGTCGACCACGAAGGCTCGCCAGCATCGACTTCCTGAACACCGGCCGCCACCGGCCAGGACACCGATCGCGCTGACGTCGCACGGCGCTGAGATCTGGAATATCCCCCGTGAGAGCTACTCGGATCGTCCGCTCGCTGGTGATTCGCCGGCGTGGGTGCGCTTCTAGCGTTTCCTACGGGCCGCCCAACCGTGCGGCCGTGGTCAACCGGAGGTCACCTTGAACACGATGGCGAACGCGCGCACGGATCACCAGCCTGGGCGAGCGGGCCGCATCTTGCGGTTTCCGCTCGTTTGGATGCTGGTCGGGATAGTCGGTGTGGGCGGGGTGTCGGCGCTGTCCTCGGGCGGGTCGCCGGTGCTGGCGGTCGTGGGTGCGGTTGCTGCGGTTGCCGTCTACTGGGTGGTCATGCGCTACGTCGCGCGGCGAAGCACGCCGGAGATCGCGAGGGCACGGGCCGGGATCCAGACGTTGCTCGGCATCGGGCTCGGCTTCATGTTCATCGCCGTGTCCGTGCTCATGGTGATCACCGAGTTCTCGTTCACCTGGGCGTCCGGGAGCGGAGTGGCGACCGTGGTGAGCATCGCGGCGGTGCAGCTCGGTGCGGCGGTGACCGAGGAACTGCTCTTCCGCGGTCTGTTGTTGCAGGGGCTGGAGCGGCTGTGCGGCAGCTGGGCGGCGCTGACGATCACCGCGGTGCTGTTCGGCGCCCTGCATCTGGCCAACCCCGGCGCCACGTTGTGGACCGGGTTCGCGGTCGCCGTCGAGGCCGGCGTCCTGTTGGGCGCAACTTTCCTGTGGCTGCGCAGCATCTGGGCGGCAGTCGGCCTGCACTTCGCCTGGAACACCACCGTCGGGCTGCTCGGCCTCCCGGTCTCGGGTCACGCGTCGCCGGGTTTGCTGGTCGCCGAACCGACGGGCCCGGAGTTGGTGACCGGCGGCCAGTTCGGCATCGAGGGGTCGATCGTTCCCGTCGTTGTGAGCCTACTGCTCGCCGTGCCCATGCTTATCGCCGCTCACAAGCGCGGCAACCTCGTGCCCGTGCGGCGGCGCTAGGCTCGCCGAATGCTTGCCAGCGCGGCATCCCGCCTCAGCACCGCACTCGACGGGTGGCGACACCTTCCAGCGTCCATCAAGGACGGTGTGTTGGCAGCGGTGTTGACCGTGCTGGCATTCGCGCCGACCGTCGCCCATATCGGGCCGGAGATCGGCGATCTCCCCAGGCGCGAGACGGGCGGCATCGGCGCGATGGTCGGTGTGGCGCTGACGCTGGCGATGTGCCTGCCGCTCGTGATACGCAGCCGTATGCCGGCAGTGTGCCTGTCGGTCATCGGTACCGCGTTCGCTATCGGTCAGGTGCTGAGCTACCCGGACACGTTCGGCAAGATCGGAATTCTTCTGGCGTTGTACGCCGCCGGCGCGCACCTGGCGCGGTTCCGCCGGGGGCTTGCCGCAGTGCTGACCGCGGGTTATGCGGCGCTCACCGTGGCACTGCACAACCTTGGCTCACCGCAACGGTTTCCGGATTTTCTCGCGTTCTATCTCGTGTTGGTGGTGATCTGGCTGGCTGGCACCGGCATGCGTCGATGGCGGGCGGAGGAGGCTGAACGGAGACGGCTGGCGGGCGAGGTGGCCGCGGCCACCGAGCGGGCACGCATCGCTCGGGACCTGCACGACGTGGTCACACATCACGTGACCGCGATGGTGGTTCAGGCCGACGCGGCGCAGTTCCTGCTCGACTCCGCGCCGGAACGAACCGGGACAGGCCTGCGCGCCATCAGCGACACCGGACGCCGGGCGTTGACGGAACTGCGGACCCTGCTCGGCATTCTCGAGGCGACCGGCGAGTCCAGAACCGCGGACCGGACGCCGGCCATGGGAAAGGTCGCTGATCTGGTCGAACAGGCCCGGCTGTCCGGTCAACCCGTCGAGTGGACCGAGCAGGGCGAGCAACTACCTCGGTCCGTCGACGTGGAGCTGACCACCTACCGCGTGGTACAAGAGGCGCTCACCAACGCGCTCAAACACGCGACCGGAAACCCGACCAAGGTCCTGGTCCGACACGGCAAGGACCAGATCGAGGTCGAGGTGATCACCCTCGGTCCCGCCATCGGCGGCACGGCCACACCCTCCGGTGGCCGGGGCCTGACAGGACTGCGGGAACGGGTGCGCATGCTCGGCGGAGACCTGATTTCCGGCGGCCTGCCCGACGACGGCGGCTTCCGCGTCTGGGCCATGATTCCAGGGAGCCCGACATGACCGAGCCGATCCGGGTGCTGATCTGCGAGGATCAGGAACTGGTGCGCACCGGGTACGTCACCATCTTCTCCTCGCAACCCGACATCGCGGTCGTCGGCGAGGCGGCCGACGGCCGCGCGGCGGTGGAGGCCGCGCGAAGGTTGCGCCCCGATGTGATCGTGATGGACATCCGCATGCCCGTCCTGGACGGCATCGAGGCGACCCGCCAGCTGACCGGTCCCGGTGTCGAGGCACCGGTGAAGGTGCTGGTCGTCACCACGTTCAACGTCGACGAGTACGTGTACGAGGCACTTCGCGCCGGCGCCAGCGGGTTCCTCCTCAAGGACACGCCGCCGGCGCAGCTGGTCGACGGCGTCCGCACGATCGCCCGCGGCGAGTCCCTGCTGGCCCCCGCGGTCACCCGAAGCCTCATCGGCCACTTCGCCGAACGGCTCCGCCCCACCGACACCTCCCGCCCCGAACGAGACACCGTCGTGCGGGCACTGACCCCCCGCGAGCTGGAAGTGCTCGAACACCTCGCCGCCGGCCTGTCCAACGCCGAAATCGCCGCGGAACTGGTCATCTCCACCGAGACGGTGAAGACCTACGTGTCCCGGATCCTCACCAAACTCGACCTGCGGGATCGCGTGCAAGCAGTCGTCCTCGCCTACCGGATCGGCCTGGTATCCGGCACAGACTGACACCCGCCGATTCCACTCGGGGAGGTCCTGTCACAGGCTGTTCCAGAAGTCCGTCAGCATGCGTGCCGCCCGCGCCGGGTGCTGAAGCATCCACCAATGACCGAGTCCGTCGAGATCGACGGCGCGAGCACCGGCACGCCGGGCGGCTCGGTGGCGGAGAGCGACGCTGCCACCCGTGAGGTCCTCGGTGGCCACGGGGATCAGCCCCGGGCTGCCCGTAGCCGCAGCCAGGTCTCGTCCGCGCTCACGCAGTACCTCCGGAGGTATCGACCGGTACAGCGCGAGGATGGCCTTGCCCATTTCCGGTCCTTGGGCCGCTGCTACCTCGCTGGCCGTCGGTTCGGGGATGCCCCACTCGACCATGCGCCTTGCCCGGTCTCGGTTGCCTCCCGAAAAGAGTTCCTGGATGTGGCGTTCTCCGATGCCCGGCGTTTGCCAGAGTTTCGCGATCTCGTGCCAGGTGTAGTCCGGTTCGTAACCTCCGATGGTGTCACTGACCCAGCTACGCAGCAGGCCGGGACGAGTCATCGCCACTTCGAGGACGTACCCTCCGCTGAGGCTGTGGCCGACGAGGTCCACGGGTGTGTCGAAGCGGGACAACTCGTCGATGAGCCAGTCCCGATACTCGAGGAAGGTGGCCCCGAATCCGGAAGGAAGTGGCGCCCCGAAGCCCGGAGGGGGAAGCAGAACCGCCTCCCGCTGCCGTGATTCGGGCAGCTCACTGATCAATGGAGTCCACACAGCGGGAGTCACGGGGACTCCGTTAACTAACACGATGGTCATAGCTCGAGGACACCAGTGGCCCAGGCAGCTGTCCAAGACTTGGTTCGCACCTCGTGATGCAGTATCCGCATAACGAGTACGCTGCGTACGTGACTCCCGACTTGGATCTGAGGCTGGTCCGGTACTTCGCGGTCGTCGCCGAGCACCTGAACTTCGCTCGTGCCGCCGAGGAGTTACGGGTCGCCCAGCCCTCGCTGAGCCGTCAGATCCAACGGCTGGAGAACGCCCTCGGCGTGCGTCTGCTCGAGCGCACCCCCCAAGGCAGCAGGCTCACCGCGGCCGGTGCGGCGTTCCTGCCCGAAGCGCAGGGGTTACTGCATCGTGCCCGGAACGCGGTGCTCACCGCACGTGACGCGGCGCCTGCGCGCACGATCACCATCGGGTACGTCGACGACCTGGTCGTCACGCCCGTCGTACGCGCCCTGCGCCGCCGCCACCCTGACGCCCACGTCCGGACCCGCCACCTCGACTCGAAGGACGCCGACGCCGTCCTTGACCGGCGCGTCGACGTTCTGGTCACCCGCACCCCGCTGCCGATCCCGGCCGAGGAACTGGATCTGGCGGCTCTCTACGCCGAGCCCCGAGTCCTGCTCGTGACGTCCTCCCACCGCCTCGCCGGCAAGGAATCGGTCAGTGCCGCCGACATCGCAGCGGAACCATTAGTCGGTTGTACAGGCATGGGCTCCGACTGGACGAGCTTTTGGCGGCTCGAACCCCGGCCGGACGACGAACCTGCCCCGCTCGGCCCCACCGTCGCCGAGACCTACGACGACAAACTCGAAGCCATCGTCGAGGGCACAGCCATCGCCGTCATCCCTGCCCACGACCGGCGCTTCACCCTGCGCCCCGATCTGGTCACCGTTCCCATCGACGGGATCGAGCGTTGCCAGGTGGTCGTCGCGACCCGCGCCGCGGACACCAACCCTCTCGTCTCGGAGTTCGTCCAGTTCGCCGAGAGCCTTCTCTCCCGCGAGTCGTGAACACCGGGCCTTCTCGTCATGCAGCTCCTGCATGACGAGGTGCGAAACAGGTCTTGGACGGTCCCGTCGGCAGTCGGTTTGCTGAACGCATGACCGTCGACTATCGCACCCAAACCATTCTGCTCACCGGAGCGAGCTCCGGCATCGGAGCTGCCTTCGCCCGGGCGCTGGCCGCGCGCGGCTCGAACCTTGTGCTCGTCGCCCGGCGCGCCGAGCGGTTGGAGGCGCTCGCCGACGAGCTGCGCCGCGCTACGAGCACCCGGATCGAGGTGATCTCCGCCGACCTTTCCCAACCGGCCGTCGCCAGTGAGCTCCGCCAGGCGGTCGGCGACCGAGGTGTCCACGTGACAAGCCTGATCAACAACGCGGGGTTCGGGTCGTTCGCTCCGTTCGCCGAAGCGGACGCCCGGCACCTCACCGCCGAGATCGCCGTCGATGTGATGGCGCCGGTACAGCTGACAGCCGCGTTTCTGCCAGAAATGATCAGGGCAGGCAACGGCTTCGTACTCAACCTCGCCAGTGTCTCCGCCTACCTGCCCTCTCCCCGGATGGCCGTCTACGGCGCCGCGAAAGCCTTCGTGCTCAGCTTCACCGAATCACTCTGGACGGAACTGCGAGGTACGGGCGTCACCGCGTTCGCCGTCTCGCCCGGCGCCACCGCCACCGAATTCACGACCGGGATGGGTCCGGACGCAGGAGTGCTGACCGCCGGGAGGCTGCGTACGCCCGAGGACGTCGTCGCCACCGCCCTGAATCACCTCGACCGCCGAAATCCCGGGCCGACCGTCATCGACGGGCGTTTCAACCGGCTCGGTGTGCTCTCCAGCCGACTCATGAGCCGACGTCGCAGCGCTCGGACGATGGCCCGCGTCTTCGACCCCGGCCGCCTGTCCGCCTCGCAGCCCGCCCGATGAACGTGCTGAACCCGAAGCCGTTCCCAAGTCTGGATCGACTCGATGACAGCACTCGCGCATATGAGGCCGCGGGACGAAACGCTTCAACGCTGTCGTCCCCGGCGGTTCAGGCCTCTGGTATGCGTGCTTCGAGGTATGAGGTCCAGTCATGGCCTGCGCGTTGGTTCCACTTCACGGCGGTCTCGATCTCGATTCCGGTGAGGTGGCCCAGCACCGAGGCAGGTAGCCGGGTGGCGAGGGCGAGGCGTGCGCTGTTGCGAGCTGCGAGCACCGGGATCCCGTGTTCGGCCAGGCGATGGCATAGTGCATTGGCTGTCATTGGTCGTGCTGCTGTCGTCCCGGGGAACAGTAACGGGGACTGGTGCTCTACCAGGCCTAGTGCGTCGTGAGGTGCGGGTAGCTGAGCGGCGAGACGTTCTAGGAGAGTGACCAGCCGTGGCGGAAGGGCGAGGTGGTGGTCGGCAAGCCTCAGAAAGGTACCGGTGGGTCCCGTGATCACCTGGTCTTGGTGCAGCCGTACGGTCGTAGTGACGGAAAGTCCAAAGAGGAGTGTGAGAACGCCTGCGACGCGCACGGGAAGCGGGATGTCTTCTTCGTCGAGGCACCGGCGTAGCTGGACCAGACGTTCGTTGTCGTTGAGCAAGGAAAGACGTGCCGGGTACTGGGAATGGAGTGCGGACTTCCTGGGGAACTAATCCGTGTGTCCGCGCCCAGGTGATGAACGGGTAAAGGTACCGGTAGTGGCCGCGGCCGCTGTCGAGCCACTCGTCCACAAGCGACTGGGAAAGATCTACGAGGGCGAGATGTCGGCTGTCGAGCCATTGCAGGAGTCGGGCGGCGGCCAATACGGTGGAGGGAATAGTCGTGGGGGCGCTCTGGCCGACACCGCGGCGGTGGGCGGCGCGCCGTGCTTTCGGCAGCAGATACCAGTGAGCGAACGAGCCGAGAAGCCGGAGGTGATGTGGCGGTGCCTGCGCCATCAGGTGGCGCAGCCACGGGTCTATTCGGTCGATGTACTCCGTGTCGCGCTCGGGCAGGACAGCGCAGCGCACGAGAAGGTCCCGAACCTGGTTGACCGTCCGGGAGAGCGGCAAGGTGTCGAGATACTCGTGGGTGATGGGGATGTCGTCGAGGACCAGCTGGCGAAGCAGCCGGCTGGATTTCGCCTTGGCGAGCCAGCTGATCATCGCCGACGGTTTGTCGCTGGCGACGAGCTTCGCGTGAAGAGGCTGCCACCGGACGGCGATGGTGCCGTCCGGCTGCGACAGCAGCCCGGTGACCTGGTCCGCGAGCGCGCATCGATGGCAGGTGCGCGCCGTGTAGTTGTCGCCAGTGGTACCGCAGGTACGGCAGGCGAAGGTGAGCGGACTGCCTGTACAGGGGCCGCAGATCCGTGCGCCGTCCGCGCCGGAACCGATGAGCGGCAGCACGGTGCCGCAGGCTGCGCACGGCGTCTTGGCCGAGATCACTTTCCTATGGCAGCACGCGCAGACGGCGCCGAGCGGCCAATAAGCGCCGAGGCGCGAGACCTTGCCGCACAGCGCGCACGGCAGGTAGGTGATTCGGCGGGCGCGTCGCCGCGGTATGGCGTTCTGAGGTTTCGTCGCGCGCGCAGGCGGAGCAGAGCGAGCGCCGCGCCGACAGGGTGAGCAGATCGGCCCTTCGGGAGTGACGGTCTGGCGGCCTCCTAGCGTGCCGCAGCGCGAACATGGGGTCTGGCGGTTGACGCAGCGTGCGCACCATCGGCCCTCGGGTGCGATATGAGGCAAGAAGAAGGTCGCTTGCCCGCATGCCGAGCACAGGGGGCGTGCGATGGGCGCTCCCGTGTGGACCGAGAGCAGGTGCGCCAGTGGCAGATAGCCGGAAGGGACGGTCGACCTTGCGGTGGTCAGTGCGTCGTCGTGGTCGTTCAAGAAGGCGACGAGGTCAGGGATCTCCTCGATGGCGATCCGCGACGAGTTCAGCAATAGCCGCAATTCCGTGCCGCTCAGGTGGGCAGGTGCCTGGCCAGAGCGCTCAAAAGTCGGGCCGATTCCTCCGGCTCACCAACAGGGTTCGGTCGGGTCATGACAGATCCGGGCGGCGGATGGTGCTGCGGCGGACGTTCGGGACTCGTTTCGCTCCCGCGGCCTTCGCCGTCGACGCGCCGGTGGCTTTGATCTCGATCAGGTCGTTGGGTGCGCAGTCGAGGATGTCGCACAGGGCGGCGAACACATCCATCGACAGCCGCTGAGGTGGTGTCGTGACCAGCCGGTAGATCTGCTCACGAGACAGGACGATTCCCCGCTCGGCCAAGGGCTTGACCAGATCCGAGGTTTGGAACATCCCGCGTTCGGCCATCCGCATGCGCAGATGCCACTCGAAGGTCATCTTCTTGGTCACGGTGCCTCCCACATGAACGGCGCGAAGTCGCCGAGTGCCTGGTGCATCAGCCGGTTCCGGTACTCATCCGACACATCGGTGTAGATCGAGGTCGTGCTGGGATACGCGTGGCCGACCTGTTCCTGGATTATCTTGAGCTGCTCGATCTCGCAGCCTGCTGACCAGCATGTCTGCGTGGTGGTCAATGCTTCTGACGAGTCCGGGCAGTTCTGGGCCATACAGGTAATCCCCCTACGACTGTTACTGGTTTGTGCCATTGCAAGTCGCCGACCAAGTTGGCGGCATGGGCTCGATTACGACCACGGTGGGGTCCCGATGGCGTCGGCAACGGCCCGCGCAACACGGGCTTCGGTCTTGCCGACAAGCTTGACGATGTGGTTGTAATAGTTCCTGACTTGTGTCTTCCGGATGCCATCCGCCGCCGAACCGCGATGCGCGACTTCGCCTCGTAGAGTGACAAATTCGTCAAGCTTTTCGGATGCTCGCGCTGCCGTCATTCCCTTCCAGAACCATGATTTCGAGACTCCGCCGACCCCGACGGCGTTTGTGAATAGATCGTCAATTTGCGCCGTCTTCGGTGTGTTTAGCTTTCGGTTCCGCTCTTGCTGCAGCCTTTGGAGCCGTGTGGACAGCACCGTTCGTCAGCCGTCGCCTGCAAGCTGCCAAATGGCCAGTTCGTGCTGGCCGGAGGCCTTGAGTTCCTTGGCGACTAGTTTCTGGAGGTCAAGGGGCAGCGAGCTCGCGCCTTGAGCCTGGTTCACAAGGTGATCGAGTGCTTCGGCAGCCAGATCTTCGCAGAACGCTTCCCAGAATGCGGTGATGAGCACGAATGCAGCCTTGTGGAGCGATTCGACTTGTTGCCATCGCCTGCCCGGTTCATCTCCTGTTATCTCCGAGTGAATCTCAAGTAGGCGGTCAACATCGGTGCAGTTCTTCTGGAAGGCGACGCTGGCTTGACTGGTCATCTATCTATCCTCGCTTCGTTAGATTGACACGTTGTTCGCCAAGAACCTGTGCCAGTTGGTTCCTCAATGCTCTGTTCTCGGCTGCTAGTGCGTGATTGCGCTGGTTGGCTGCTTCGAGCCTGCTCAGCAGTGAGGCGTCCGACGCTCGCTGCCGGGCGGGAACCAGTGTCGCAGGAGCCCTGCGATGGGCGGCGCGGAGACGTTCGATCTCGGCTCGGACGTCGGGTTGGGCGTAGAGCCAGGATCTGGAGACGGCCGCGGCTTGGGCGACGGCCTCGAAGGTGACAGGGCTGCCGCTGGCGTCGAGAGTCCGCAGGGCTCGGATCGCCTTGGCCCGGGTGAGCTCGTGGCGTTGCTGGGCGGCGGCGATGATGTGGTGGGTGTTGTCAGCACGCATCCTCCGTCTCCTGTTCCTCGGGTCCGAAGTCAGCTTCGAGGGTGACGATGATGTTGTCGAGATTGCCGAGAACCTGCTGGTTCATCTCGGCCAGCCGCTGCTGACCTCGAGCCTCGGCGGCGGTGATGATCTGCAGGACTTGCTGCCGGTGCTCCCGATGCTGCGGCAGGAATTCCGGCGTGGTGACGAACATCGGGCAGGTCAAACAGGCATTGGCATGTGGGCAGGTCTTTTGCACCGGCAGGCCGCAGAAGCCGTTAGGCAGCGCTTGGGTGACACGGCCGAGTCGCTGCTTAGCCCAGTTCGCCTCGGCCAACGGTCCGTCGGGGTCAATCGTGACGGTCTCACCTTTCGCGTTGACCTTGCTGGCCTTCTCCCAGTGCCGCCGGACGGTCGTGTCGTGAAGCCGGGCGTAGTGCGCCGTCATCTCGCCACTGGAATGATCGAGCAAGACCCGCACTACTTCCTGTGGGACATCCTTGTTGATGAGCCGGGTGCCGAAGGTGTGTCGCCATTGGTGCGGCGTGAGGTGCACTGGCCGGCCGTGCTCGTCGCGGACGTCGCAGCGGTCCAGCCAGTCCCGCAGCTGGCCGCGATAGGAGTGTGTGCTCAGGGGTTTGCGACCATCGGGGTTCATCTTCGGAGCGGTGAACAGCCACGGACTGCCCTCCGTCCATCGGTGCAGAATTCGCTGCTGCTGCTCGGCGATCGCCTGCTCGATTTCCTCATCGATGGGGACGAGGGCCTCCCGTTTCATCTTGCGGTTGACATAGCGCAGGTAGGGCGCGCCGTCGCCGTCGCGCACGACGCAGTCGAACGCGATCTTGCCGGCGTCGCCTATTCGCAGGCCGCAGCGCATCAGGATGAGCGTGATCAACCGTGTGTCTGGGTTGTGCCAACGGTCGAGGTGAGCGGGCTGCTCGACTTGGGCCATGATGTGCCCGGCCAGCCCGCGCGGCAGACGCTTCTCGCGCTTGGGGAAGTCATCGGGATAGAACGCAGCGCTGGTCGGCAGGGCGCGGTCCCACTCGTGCCGGCGGATCGCGTCGAGGAACGCGCCGAGTGAGCTAATGTCCCGGCTGCGAGTATGGAGTGCTCGGGGATCAGTGGACAGGTCGGCCAGGTAGCGCTCCAGCGTCGCCCGGTCGAGCTCTGCCAGGCTGGTGACGCTGACTGGCGGTGCTTCCAGGAAGCGGGCCAGCCGGGTCACGGCCTGGACATCGATGTACGTCTGGTTGGGGCTTCGGCCGATGCTCAACCGCCAGCGGGCGAACCGTTTCGCCAACTCCCGCAGCCAGGACTGCGGGATGCCGTCGAATCTCAGCCGCTTGCGGCCCTCGATCCCGAGTCGGCGCAGCTCCCACACATCCCTCGGGAACTCGGCCTCCCATCCGCTGCCGCAGAGCAGGTCCTCAAGGCACCGGTAGGCGTAGCGCAGGAAAGCCACCTGCCCGTTCTGGCCGTGTTGCGCGGAGTGGTTGGCGTCGAAAAACTTGACCCATAGTTCAATCGGCCAGTCCAGCAATGAGGCAACCGGGCTGACCGCGGCAAGCGCTATGACCGGGCGGGCGACGGCAGCTGGGGTCTTGACCTGCCGCTCGTCGTTTCGGCATTGCAAGGCGTGCTGCAGCTCCAGCCTCAGCTGCCGGCGATCGCCCAATGGCCGGAAGTCGAACCGGTCGTCGCCGTAGGACTCGCAGAGCACGGTGAACTCGTCGATGTCAGGTCGGCCCACGGCTTCCCAACGGGACCGGTGGTTGACGCAGAACGGCGAGCGCCCTTGCGCCCACAGTGTGCAGTAGGGCAGCGCGCAGACCGGATGGTTGGCATCATGCACCGGGGCGAGTCCGGCCAGCCATACCGCGCGGGCCGGTTGTCCCGCTCGTTCCCAGAACCCGTGGTGCCGAACGCACAAACCTCGGCGGGTGCCGCCGTAGCGGCATCCCGGCACGACGCAGACCGTGAGATCCTGGCGGCCAAGACCCTCCGGGGATGCGGTCGCGGCGAACGCGTCGATGTCAGGTCGGCCCTCAATTGTCCATTTGTAGTAGTGACCCTTACATAGTCCTCAGGTGCGTGGCTGGCGGACGCATCCCGGCACTCGGCAGGGCTCGGTGTCGAACACCAACGCGCCCCGCTCGGGGACCAGGATGTCCACTCGGAACTCGGGGCGAACGGCGGCCATGAGCTTGGCCAGCAACCCCGGTGCCGACACCGGGGTATGTGCCGGCTCCGCCGCGGTCACCATCGCAGCTCCTGACCAGTCAGGAAGCCAGCCTTCTCAAGGGCCCGGCGGGCGTCCTCGATGGACAAGTGCCCGTATATGTCCAAAGTGGTCGTGATCGAGGAGTGCCCGAGTAATGTGCTGACCACCTCGATCGGCGTTCCCTTGCGAAGCAAGCGCGTGGCGAAGGTGTGCCGATACCAATGCGGGTCGAAGTCGACGCCGGTGATCCGGCGCAGCCGCAGCACCAGGTCGTAGACCGCCGGATAGCCCCACGGACGCCCGAACGGCTGACCCCACAGATTGACGAACACATAGTCAGAGTCCAGGTCGCCGTACTCGGTGTGCAGGTAGTCCGCGTAGAGCCGGACAACCTCCGGGCTGAGCGGAATGGTGCGTGGCGTCGCCGACTTGGCACGCGCCCCGTTGTCGTTTTCCCGCGGCACGACCGTCAACTCACCTTCGGCGGCGGCCAGGTCCTCGTGCCGCAGGCCCAGCGCTTCGCCGATCCTAATCCCGGTGTCCCACAAGAAGGCCCACAACAAACGGTCCCGCAGACGCGTGCACGCGTCCAGGATCGCCTGCACCTGCACCGCTGTCAGGATCGTCGGATGTTCCGCGGGTCTGTCAAACGAGCGGTGTAACTCGGGTTGAAGGAAACTACTTGCGTCCGGCGGCGAGTCGGCCGTCGAAGGCGATCTCGAACGCGTTCAAGGCGGGTTTCCAGCGCATGGTCCAGCGTTTGCGGCCGGTGCCGGTCGGGTCGAGGCTCATGATCGCCATGTAGACGCACTTGAGCGCTGTAGACGCACTTGAGTGCTGCTTGCTCGTTGGGGAAGTGTCCACGGGCTTTGACGGCGCCGCGGATACGGGCGTTGACGCTCTCGATGGCGTTGGTGGAGCAGATCACCCGGCGGATCTCCGGGTCGAAGGCGAGGAACGGCACGAACTCGGCCCAGGCGTTGTCCCACAACCGCACGATGGCCGGA
>NZ_QHHX01000021.1:0-8048 GCF_003947485.1 Amycolatopsis sp. WAC 01416
GCAAACGCTGGACCATGCGCTGGAAACCCGCCTTGAACGCGTTCGAGATCGCCTTCGACGGCCGACTCGCCGCCGGACGCAAGTAGTTTCCTTCAACCCGAGTTACACCGCTCGTTTGACAGACCCGACGCAGGCCCGCGGTCACTGGCAAGCGGCGATCGTGGCACACGAACGTGCGAACGACCGAGCCTATGCCACAGGGCTGCGCCGACGAATGACGCGTGATCTACCAGCCTGTTGACCTCTGCTTGGACGATGTGGAGCCTGGATTGGCTGCGTTGGTTGGAGGACATGGGCCCAGTTGATGAATTCTGAAGGCGTTACGAAGTCGGCCTCTGCGGACGGCGAGTGCCTGCTCGTCCGAAGCGGCCCTATCAACTGGGCTGAGCATTGCCGCCGCGCAGTAGTTTCCGATGCTCGCCAGTGGCCTCCAGGGGCACGGGAGTTCACTGGTCGGCAGACTGCCTCTATCCGCCCGGGAAATCCGGACAGATAGAGGCAGCCCAAGCGTATTTTAGGCGTGCGCCTTGGTCAGTCCGACGTTGTTATCCCACTGGCCCAAATAAGCGCCTTCGGCTCCGAAGTCGATGTTGAAGTCATGTGCCGAGTTCAGTGCGCGGTTGGTGACGTGCGCGTATCTGCAGTTGTTGTCGCCGAGAATCGACGACATGTTCGCCTTCCAGTACGAGTCGGGTTCGACGCGGTAGCCCGCCGAGTCGCACGGTCCTGCGTTCCCGTAGATCGTGGTCATGCTGCCCGCGGCGTTGCGGTTGTAGTTCCCGTTCGAGTACCAGTACATCAGGGGAGTGGCCTCGGCGATGGCCGAGATGGCGTGCCCGTCACCCTGGGACACGAGTCCGGCCGCGGCCGCGGCCGGCGATACCTCGGAGCACGACTTCGCCAGGACGGGCGACACGTCGCCGTTCTCGGCCGGCCCGACCACCCAGGCGCAGTAACGTCCCGCCGAGCCCTCGCTCGCGGTGGCCGCCGACGCGGAGGTGCCGCATAGCGCTGCGAGCGCAAGCGTCGCCACGCCAACGGTGAACATCTTCGATACGCGCTTCATTTCAACCCTCTCGACATACCTTAATTGGATGCAACCCTCGAAATTGACCGCATAGCGCACCCCTGAGAGGACTTCCATGTTCCGCTGCAGGCGCAGTGAACATGGTGAAACAGAAGAAAGCCAGGGGGTAGTGGCGGCTCAAGAGCTAAAGAGAAGACTTCCGTAATAACGTCAGCTCGAACAGGCTCAGCTTTGTTGTCGACAGATGGGCACTGGTATGAGCTGCGGCGCGATTAGAGCGCACGCGTACCTTTTATTGGAAGTCCTCCCCAGTTGAACCGCTTCGCGCTTAGAATTGCGATCAATTAACCCTGCCACTAGATCAACATGTCCGAACACCACCGAACGAGTGTGACCGGGGTCACTTAAGGCTATTTGTCATATTCTTATAATCGACGAGTGCATGTAGCTGATTCGCTACGAATTGCTCTAATTTAGACTCGCTGGACAGGGGTTCTCGACGGCGCTGGGATCCACCGTGGCGAATCGAGACGAAAGGTTGGCTTTCGCGTGGACCGGGCTTGACGGGTCTCGACGAGGCATCCTGATGCGGTAAGAGCTAGTGCTCGAGTCTGATCAGGACTTCCTCGATGATGTCCGGCGCCGACACGACCATGAAGCCGAGAGCTCCCAGGGGGATTGCGTAGGCTGCAACCTGGATTCCTTGGCGCACCGAGCGAATCCCTCGATAACCCACGAAGCCGATCGCGACTACCGTCGCGAGCAGCAGGACGCCGACACCTGAGCGGCCGGACTGCCGGACAACGTCAGCGGCCAACAGTCCGACTACCGCGGCGGTCGCCACTGTGCCGCGGGTATCGGTTCGCCCGATCGCGCTCAGCAGGAATCCAGCGAGCAAGCCGCCGGCGACCGCCAGCGCGCACCACAGTACCGTTGTCGACACATCGACCTGGTACGGCATGCCCGCATATTTGATGCCGTAGACCAGGGCCTTGCCCCAGTAGAAGGCAAGAACGGCCGCGATCAGCGCTCCGACCGCCCGGATTGCCGCGCGTCGACGAGGTGCGCCTGCTGTTACCGCGACGACCAGTGCGATCCAGATGGTGAAGCTGTGCGCCAGAGGCCTCAGCACGTCGCTGTAGTAGGCGTAAGCGCCTAGGGCGCCAGAAGCCACGCCCGCCAGGATCGCGCCGAGATCAGAGGCGCGAAAGTAGTCTGACCAGGGGGTTCGTGTTGTGTCGTCCTCAGTCTCAACTGGCACACTTACCCCCAGCTAGTGCATGAGCGATGACCTGCATTCTCCTGCGCGGAGCGACGAGACGGACACCAGCCGTAGTCGCCTCTCGGGAAGCATACCGGCATGATCAAAAACTGGACGTGACACGGGCGGTCGCACGACGTCGCGACGGCGAGCTGCGCCAATGTCAGCGGGGGAGCTGTTGTGCAGCCTTTCGCCGCCTGCTCCGGCACAGGTGGCGAGACCGCGCGGCACGCCGCTCTCGCTCGTCAGCTGCAGGGGCGTCCGCCGGATTCGGTGGCAGTCCCGGTCACCGGTGAGGCGCGTCGCCACCGTGCCGGGTCGGATGTTTCGCGCCGTCTGTCATGGTGCCGACCTGTGGGTTGCCGGCCGCGTGCGGGGAATGACGAGACACAGGTGTGAGGTTCGACTACGCTGACCGCTCGGCCGATTACGCTCGTGTAGTAGTCGCGGGCGTAGCGGTCAGGCCGTGGGGGCGGCTGCGAGGGTATGTCGGGCGACGGGGAGGGCGAGCCGGCGTGTCATTGAATGTGGCCAGGTTGCGGCAGCAGGCTGGTGAGCTCGATGCTGAGCTGGAGCAGGCCCGGTTCACCGGGCGATCTGCTGACGGTATCGCGTCGGCGGTGGTGTCCGGTCAGGGCAAGCTGGTGGATCTGACGATCGCGGATCAGGTGATCCGGAGTTCGCATCCGCAGCGGCTGGGGCCTGCGGTGATGGAGGCGGTGTCGGCGGCCCGGCGTGCGGCCGCTCAGGTCGGTGTCGCCAAGGTCCGCGCGGTGGTGGACAAGGACCAGGAGTGGATGCCCGAACCCGCCCCTGGGCCCGCGGCAACCCAGGGGAACGACGTCGCGCCATCACCTGCTCCCCGAACCGCGACAGCGGCTGAGCCGCGTGGAGCGCGTCCCGATCCCGGAGAGGTCGAGGAGGAGAGTTTCGATCAGCTCGATTTCCTGGACGACGATCTCGAGGACGAGGGGCGGGATCGCTGGTGAGTTACCAGGACGAGCTGTATCACCTGGCGCGGGAGATCGACGCGACCGTGGCCGCGGTTGAGCAGGCCGCGGCGGGTGCGGCGCGGGATCGTGTCACGTGGACGTTGCCGGGGGAGCTGGGGTCGGTGACGGTGACCGGTGCGGGTGAGCTGGTCGATGTGTCGGTGGACGTGGCCGCGATGAAGGCCTACAGCGCGGCGAGCCTGTCGCGTCAGCTGCTGCTGGGGATCCGGCGGGCGGAGGAGACCGCGGCCCAGCGGTATGAGGCGGCGGTCGCGGCCGTTCGGGATGAGGAGCGGCTGGTATGAGTTTTCCGGATCCGTTCGACCCCGGTCCCGGTCAGGGCTATCACGTTTACCCGGAGAAGCTGCGGGCCGCGGCCGACGCGATCGCGGAGGCGGCGGGACTGCTACAGAACTTCGTAGTGGTGGACTTGGCGAATGTCGCGCTCGGCCCCTACGACTTGGGTCTGCCGGGGACGGCGACGAACCTGATGCCCGGGCTCAACGGCCTGGGGACGGTGGACCGGTACAACGCGGCCATCGACGCGATTCAGCGGATCACGGCCGAGAACTCGACCCAGCTCGCCGTGCTGAGCGGGGCGTTGGGCAAGGCCGCGAACCACTACGAACAGCTGGATCAGGAAGCGTATGACCGGATGAAGAAGCTGGAGGGTGAGATCAAGTGACCACCTCCGACCCGGGCCAGGCCGCCGCGGAACTCACTACCATGACCTATCCGGAGGCCGCGGATGCGAAGATCCGGGAGTACGCGGACCTGATCGGCGCGCACGGGATCATCGGGCTGCTCGACAAGCTCCGCGTGTTCGTCGCCGGCAACCTGGAAAAGGCGTTGAGGCTGGCTGAGGCGTTCGCCAGGGAGAGCAAGCTGAAGGACGCGGCCGACATCGTCAATGACACCAAGCTGTCACTGACGGCCGCGTGGCGTGGTGACGCGTTCGACCAGTACTCCATGTATTCCGGGATGGCCGTCGACAGCCTGAACAAAGGCCAGGTCTCCATCACGAGCCTGACCAAAACGGTGAGCACGGTCGCGACGACGGTGATCGACACGTACAAGAACCTGTTGCTCGCGCTCGGGAACTGTGCGGCGAACCTGGCGCAGCTGAGCGGGAAGTTCGCGATCGTTCTCGGGTCCGTGGTCGTCCCGCCGCTGGCCGTGTTGTCGGCCAAGGACTTCGTGGACGCGATCAACTCGGCCTTCGAGAAGTTCTGGCGTGACTGCAACACCCTCCTCGCCAGCATGATCACCAACATCGGAGCGCTGGTCGGGAGCGGTCTCGAGCTGACGGCCATCGAGACCACCTTCCCCAAGATCCCGGATGTCGGCACGAGTGCCGAGGTGGTCGGGGAACCCCGCCGCTGGCGGATCAAACCGGGAGCCGATCCCTCGTGACACGTCGTCTCGCCCGAGGACTCGCCCTGCTGATGGCTGGTGGCATGGTGGCGCTGGCCGGCTGCGGAACGAGCCCGCCGCCGACGCCGCCGGAACCGTCGGTATCGGTACCGCCGATCCCCGCACAACTGAACGGCAACAAGTTCATCGCCGATCCGTGTTCGGCGATCACCGTGGAGCAGCTGCGGAGCATCGGTTTCGGCGAAGGCAAGCACGAACAGACCCGGCAAGGCCAATGCCTGATCGTGCTCGGCCGCTCGGTCGACGTGACCACATCCTGGTTCCCGCCGCTGCGGGAGAGCATCAGCACGTTGTACAGCGACCACGCCCGAGGCCGCGATACCGGCAACCACTGGGAAGAGCTGACGATCAACGGCTACCCCGCGGTGATCGTGGACGTCGAGGAGAACATCGCGACCAAGCGGGACGAAGGGCCTCTGGCGTGCAGGCTGGTTCTCGGCGTCGACGACAACACACTGGTACACATCAAGACCAACACCCGCGGAAAGCCGGAAGCGGGTCCCTGGCAGAACGATCCTTGTGGTGCGGTCACGAAGATCGCCGAGTACGTCATCGACAACCTCCGCACCTAGACGCGATGGCACGGCCCTGATCCAGAAACGGAAGCCAGCCAGGGACGTGACACTGGGCGGTGAAGCCGCTCGTAGCCTCCGCACCGTGACGGACCTGCCCGTATCAGCGTGCTGTCCTCTAGGAATGTCTGGCCATCGTGAAAATACGGGTAGCCGGCGAAAGGGTGGTTCCTGTCGCGCAGGTTTACGTTGGTGATGTCTGTGCGCTGGATGGCCAGGTCTGGAGCAGCCATCGCTCGTGCCGATAGTCGAGTTCCGGGAAGTCGCTGTTCACGGTGGGGGTGCTGGTGCGGAACGCGCGTAGCTGGAAAGGGCCGGGGACGGGAAGTTCGATGATGACGTCCGCCGGCGAGCCGGTGACGGAGCCGAGGACGACGCGCTCCGTGTCCACGGTGAAAGCCCCGTCGAACCGATCTTCGAACGGTGACGTGGGCAGCGCGGGTTCTGCCGTCCAGACTTCGAAGTCCACCACGACGTCCGTCATCTCACCCAAGGTGAAGAACTTGCCTCCTCCGTGGCCGCTGACTGCGATGGCCCCGTCTGTCTGCGGAGGCAGGTGTGAGGCGCGGGCCTCGGTGGACTCGACGTCGAACAGCATGAACTGGTGGTAGTCGACCCAGGGGCTTCCGGTCTCTCGGAGAAGGAGGACGGGTTCGGTCATTACGGTCCTTGCTGTGCGTGGGTGATGGCGAGGATATCCACCATCACCCACGCGAACAAATCTACTTGTAGGCCTCGACGAAGACGCTGTCGCCGTCGAGGATGTGGTCCTCAGCGAGGAATAATCCCCACCGTGCGCCAGTTTCCTGGTTGTGTTCCTTCAGCCCGGGGCGGACCGCCACGGTCCGCAACATGTCCGGGGTGATCGTGAACGAACCTTCGTATGTTGTTTTGAAGGGGAACTCGTCACATTCGTTGACCTTGCCGTCCGGGCGAACCTTGTAACCCGTCCCCCATTTGTCCTTACAGAACTTCACCGACGTGTTGTAGTTGTTGGTCTGCAACAGCTTGTCGTAAAAGTTCCTGCGAATCGGCTCGGTCCTGTTCGCCCACGCCGGGACGCCGATGTTGCCGGGCACATACTTCCCCTGCCCGCCACCAGGGTAGGTCTTGCCGAAATCCTGGTGGGCGTCGTAGTACAGTTGGGCGGATTCCGTGATCGCCGGATCGTTGGCGTTGAACCTCAGCCAGCCGGTCGCACCGTGGAACACGCAGTCGCTGCTCCTGGCATAGTTCGGGTTGGTGCTACGCGCGACGTCGCAACGCAACGGCCACGACACCGGCTGGGTCTGACCGATGTTGTCCCACGGCCCGGGGCCGCCGTAGCCGTAGGCATAGCTGGAGATGCTGTACAGCGTGCGTTTCTCGGGCTTGATCTGGTCGGGTTCCTGCGGATTGGGCGGATCCTCGCCCTGGAACTGGAACGTGTAGTCGGCCTGGGTGATGGCCTGCCAGCCGGTGATCGACTCCGAGTGGCCCCAGGACGGCGTCTGGCAGCGAGCGCTACTGCTGGGCAGGGCCTTGTTGCAGGCCACCTCGACACCGACGACCTGGCTCTTGTTCACCTCACCGACGAACTTCCAGTTCGCGATCCGTGTGGTGACCAACGCCTGCCGGGCGTTCCACGACATGTTGACCGTCAACGCCCATTCCGCGTGAGCCCGGCCGATTGGGAGCGTGCTGTTCTTCTAGTAGTAGTTGACGACAAGAAATTCGGCGTGACAGGAGGCGAATCGGCTTTTCAGCAGATGCGGTCCGGCGGGTCGTCATTGTTCATGAAGTAGTCGACACATTCCTGGGGCAGCACGGGATCGCCAGGATTCGCCATGGCCTTGCTTCCCGAAGCGTATCGCGCCGAGTCGACTGAATAGACATGCCTGTCGGGGTTGAGGGCTTGCCTTGTCTGCTCAGGCGTCGGTTCGCCCTGCTTGCGCTCTAAACCTGCGGCGCGGCTCTGTCGCGTGTTGGCGGGAGGCGGTACGTCGAGTGGGTTGACTCCGCGTTCCATGGGAACGGTTTGAATTATCGCGTATACATCGTCCGCCGCTTTGGCGGCCGTATCGGCGAATGCAGTGCTGGTGAACATGACAGATATGCCAGCCATTGCCAACAGGCTGGATCTGAATGAGCTTCTTTTGCGCAACAAAAGATTTCCTAGTGAGCTCGAGTGCTGACCGCACCCCTCAGTGCGAGCTCCACCAACATATTGCGCGATCGGTTGACGGTTCACTAGAACGATATGGTGATCACTACAGTACGCACTGGTCGCTGTCGGTAGTACCTGGAGGTGTTTCCGGGTGCGTTACACGCGATTGCTGCACCATCTGGGTGTCCTCGCAGGCCTGCGGGGTTCCAGAAGTCGGTTTATGCATCCGACCTGCGACGCGCGCTTCGTCGGGTAGGGCATGATCGGCGGCCATGTCTTTGCGTCTGCTTTATCTGATCTTCTTTCGGCTGGTGGGTTTGGTGGTGTTGCTCGGCCGCTCGTCGGCGTCGAAGAACGTCGAATTGCTGGTACTGCGCCATGAGGTCGCCGTGCTGCGCAGAGGCAACCCGAAACCTCGTCTCGACGGGGCTGACCGGGCTGTGTTCGCCGCGTTGGTTCGCCTGCTGCCTAGGGCGCTGCGGCTGCACCGGTTAGGCCGTGTCCTGCGGATCTTCATCGGAGGTGGAGGACGATGCAGGCGAGGATGATCTCGGCGCGGTGGTAGGCGGCTCGTTTGGCGAATCTGGTTGCCAGGGCTCGGAATTGTTTGAGCCTG
>NZ_QHHX01000022.1:0-5188 GCF_003947485.1 Amycolatopsis sp. WAC 01416
GACATTGTTGGAGAGTTTGATCCTGGCTCAGGACGAACGCTGGCGGCGTGCTTAACACATGCAAGTCGAACGATGAAGCCTTCGGGTGGATTAGTGGCGAACGGGTGAGTAACACGTGGGCAATCTGCCCTGTACTTTGGGATAAGCCTGGGAAACTGGGTCTAATACCGGATATCACTGATCCTCGCATGGGGGTTGGTTGAAAGTTCTGGCGGTACAGGATGAGCCCGCGGCCTATCAGCTTGTTGGTGGGGTAATGGCCTACCAAGGCGACGACGGGTAGCCGGCCTGAGAGGGTGACCGGCCACACTGGGACTGAGACACGGCCCAGACTCCTACGGGAGGCAGCAGTGGGGAATATTGCACAATGGGCGAAAGCCTGATGCAGCGACGCCGCGTGAGGGATGACGGCCTTCGGGTTGTAAACCTCTTTCGCCAGGGACGAAGCGCAAGTGACGGTACCTGGATAAGAAGCACCGGCTAACTACGTGCCAGCAGCCGCGGTAATACGTAGGGTGCAAGCGTTGTCCGGAATTATTGGGCGTAAAGAGCTCGTAGGCGGTTTGTCGCGTCGTTCGTGAAAACTCCACGCTTAACGTGGAGCGTGCGGGCGATACGGGCAGACTTGAGTTCGGTAGGGGAGACTGGAATTCCTGGTGTAGCGGTGAAATGCGCAGATATCAGGAGGAACACCGGTGGCGAAGGCGGGTCTCTGGGCCGATACTGACGCTGAGGAGCGAAAGCGTGGGGAGCGAACAGGATTAGATACCCTGGTAGTCCACGCTGTAAACGTTGGGCGCTAGGTGTGGGCGACATCCACGTTGTCCGTGCCGTAGCTAACGCATTAAGCGCCCCGCCTGGGGAGTACGGCCGCAAGGCTAAAACTCAAAGGAATTGACGGGGGCCCGCACAAGCGGCGGAGCATGTGGATTAATTCGATGCAACGCGAAGAACCTTACCTGGGCTTGACATGCGCCAGACATCCCTAGAGATAGGGCTTCCCTTGTGGTTGGTGTACAGGTGGTGCATGGCTGTCGTCAGCTCGTGTCGTGAGATGTTGGGTTAAGTCCCGCAACGAGCGCAACCCTTATCCTACGTTGCCAGCGCGTTATGGCGGGGACTCGTGGGAGACTGCCGGGGTCAACTCGGAGGAAGGTGGGGATGACGTCAAGTCATCATGCCCCTTATGTCCAGGGCTTCACACATGCTACAATGGCTGGTACAGAGGGCTGCGATACCGCGAGGTGGAGCGAATCCCTTAAAGCCGGTCTCAGTTCGGATCGCAGTCTGCAACTCGACTGCGTGAAGTCGGAGTCGCTAGTAATCGCAGATCAGCAACGCTGCGGTGAATACGTTCCCGGGCCTTGTACACACCGCCCGTCACGTCATGAAAGTCGGTAACACCCGAAGCCCATGGCCCAACCCGCAAGGGGGGGAGTGGTCGAAGGTGGGACTGGCGATTGGGACGAAGTCGTAACAAGGTAGCCGTACCGGAAGGTGCGGCTGGATCACCTCCTTTCTAAGGAGCAACACATCCACCCCGCCGGGATACCCGGACCAACGGTGGTGGAGTGGCCAGGGTTTCAACACCGAACGTGTGTTGGCACTGGTTGCTCAAGGAATTGTGGAACTACTGGTTATGGTTCGAGACTGGGTTGCCGGCGGGGGCGAGTACTGCTTCCTCTGGAAGCGTGGAAAGTGTTACGCCGGATTCAGTCAAGAATTGTTCGCTGGCACGCTGTTGGGTCCTGAGGCAACACGCCGAGGGGCTGGACACAGTCCCGGGGACGTTTGTTTCTGGTGTGGTGTTTGAGAACTGTAGAGTGGATGCGAGCATCTTTGTGGTCAAGTTGTTAAGGGCACATGGTGGATGTCTTGGCTTCAGGAGCCGATGAAGGACGTGGGAGGCTGCGATATGCCTCGGGGAGCTGTCAACCGAGCTGTGATCCGAGGATTTCCGAATGGGGAAACCCAGCACCAGTTATGTGGTGTTACCCGCATCTGAATATATAGGGTGTGTGGAGGGAACGCGGGGAAGTGAAACATCTCAGTACCCGTAGGAAGAGAAAACAACCGTGATTCCGTGAGTAGTGGCGAGCGAAAGCGGAAGAGGCTAAACCATGCACATGTCAAGCTGTCAGGCGTTGTGTGTGTGGTGTTGTGGGACCCAGCGTCGAGGATCTGACAGTCCTCGGAACGATTACGTGTGTTAGTGGAACGCCTTGGGATGGGCGACCGGAGTGGGTGAGAGTCCCGTACGCGAAAACATGTTGTGGATCGTTTGTTTGGTGTTCCCGAGTAGCAGCGAGCTCGTGGAATTTGCTGTGAATCTGCCGGGACCACCCGGTAAGCCTAAATACTTCCTGAAGACCGATAGCGGACTAGTACCGTGAGGGAAAGATGAAAAGTACCCCGGGAGGGGAGTGAAAGAGTACCTGAAACCGTGTGCCTACAAGCCGTCAGAGCCCGAGCACATCCTTGTGATGTTGAGGTGATGGCGTGCCTTTTGAAGAATGAGCCTGCGAGTTAGTGCTGCGTGGCGAGGTTAACCCGTGTGGGGTAGCCGTAGCGAAAGCGAGTCTGAATAGGGCGTCTGAGTCGCGTGGTCTAGACCCGAAGCGGAGTGATCTACCCATGGCCAGGCTGAAGCGTCGGTAAGACGACGTGGAGGGCCGAACCCACTTAGGTTGAAAACTGAGGGGATGAGCTGTGGGTAGGGGTGAAAGGCCAATCAAACTCCGTGATAGCTGGTTCTCCCCGAAATGCATTTAGGTGCAGCGTCACATGTTTCACCACGGGGGTAGAGCTACTGGATGGTCTAGGGGCCTTACCGGGTTACCGAAATCAACCAAACTCCGAATACCGTGGTGTGAGAGTGTGGCAGTGAGACGGCGGGGGATAAGCTTCGTCGTCGAGAGGGAAACAGCCCAGAACACCAGCTAAGGCCCCCAAGTGTGTGCTCAGTGGGAAAGGATGTGGGATTGCCCAGACAACCAGGAGGTTGGCTTAGAAGCAGCCACCCTTGAAAGAGTGCGTAATAGCTCACTGGTCAAGTGGTCCTGCGCCGACAATGTAGCGGGGCTTAAGCACACCGCCGAAGCTGTGTCATTGACACATATAGATCGGCGTCTCTCTTGAAGGGACGTCTAGTCGTGTTGATGGGTAGGGGAGCGTCCTGCATCCAGGGAAGCGGCGGCGGAAGCCAGTCGTGGAGGGTGTGGGAGTGAGAATGCAGGCATGAGTAGCGAATGCAGAGTGAGAAACTCTGCCGCCGGATGACCAAGGGTTCCTGGGCCAGGCTAATCCGCCCAGGGTAAGTCGGGACCTAAGGCGAGGCCGACAGGCGTAGTCGATGGATAACGGGTTGATATTCCCGTACCCGAGCACGTGCGCCCAGGATGAGGCGGTTGATACTAACCACCCAAAGCCAGTTACCAATGTCTTCGGACGGAGGTTTCTGTGTGGAGCGTGGGATCTGATTCCGTAGTAGTCGAGTGATGGGGTGACGCAGGAAGGTAGCTCCGCCAGTGAGTGGTAGTACTGGTGTAAGCGTGTAGGCCGAAGCATAGGTAAATCCGTGTTTCATTAAGGCTGAGACGTGATGCGTAGCCGATTGAGGTGAAGTAGAGTGATCCTATGCTGCCGAGAAAAGCCTCTAGCGAGTGCGTGCACGGCCCGTACCCCAAACCAACACAGGTGGTCAGGTAGAGAATACTAAGGCGATCGGGTGAACTGTGGTTAAGGAACTCGGCAAAATGCCCCCGTAACTTCGGGAGAAGGGGGGCCAGGGTTCTTGAAGTCCCTTGCGGACTAGGGAATCGTGGCCGCAGAGACCAGCGGAAAGCGACTGTTTACTAAAAACACAGGTCCATGCGAAGTCGCAAGACGATGTATATGGACTGACGCCTGCCCGGTGCTGGAACGTTAAGAGGACCGGTTAACCCTTTCGGGGGTGAAGCTGAGAATTTAAGCGCCAGTAAACGGCGGTGGTAACTATAACCATCCTAAGGTAGCGAAATTCCTTGTCGGGTAAGTTCCGACCTGCACGAATGGCGTAACGACTTTCCGGCTGTCTCAACCACAGGCCCGGCGAAATTGCACTACGAGTAAAGATGCTCGTTACGCGCGGCAGGACGGAAAGACCCCGGGACCTTTACTATAGTTTGGTATTGGTTTTCGGTTCGGCTTGTGTAGGATAGGTGGGAGACTGTGAAGCTGGCACGCTAGTGTTGGTGGAGTCGTTGTTGAAATACCACTCTGGTCGGATTGGGAATCTGAACCTCGGACCATGATCTGGTTCAGGGACAGTGCCTGATGGGTAGTTTAACTGGGGCGGTTGCCTCCTAAAGAGTAACGGAGGCGCCCAAAGGTTCCCTCAGCCTGGTTGGCAATCAGGTGTTGAGTGCAAGTGCACAAGGGAGCTTGACTGTGAGACAGACATGTCGAGCAGGGACGAAAGTCGGGACTAGTGATCCGGCACCACCTGGTGGAAGGGGTGTCGCTCAACGGATAAAAGGTACCCCGGGGATAACAGGCTGATCTTGCCCAAGAGTCCATATCGACGGCATGGTTTGGCACCTCGATGTCGGCTCGTCGCATCCTGGGGCCGGAGTAGGTCCCAAGGGTTGGGCTGTTCGCCCATTAAAGCGGCACGCGAGCTGGGTTTAGAACGTCGTGAGACAGTTCGGTCCCTATCCGCCGCGCGCGTAGGATACTTGAGGAAGGCTGTCCCTAGTACGAGAGGACCGGGACGGACGAACCTCTGGTATGCCAGTTGTCACGCCAGTGGCATGGCTGGTTGGCCACGTTCGGAAGGGATAACCGCTGAAGGCATCTAAGCGGGAAGCCTGTTCCAAGATGAGGTATCCCACCCCATGTGGGTTAAGGCCCCCAACAGACCATTGGGTTGATAGGCCAGAAATGGAAGCACAGTAATGTGTTATCGAGTTGACTGGTACTAATAGGCCGAGGACTTGCCCACAAAGATGTTACGCATCCACTCTACAGCTCTGAAACACCACACAACCCACCAGCACAATGGTGGTGGGAGTGGTTGTTTCACAGTGTTTCGGTGGTCATAGCGTCAGGGAAACGCCCGGTCCCATTCCGAACCCGGAAGCTAAGCCTGACAGCGCCGATGGTACTGCAACCGAAGGGTTGTGGGAGAGTAGGACACCGCCGGACTAAC
>NZ_QHHX01000023.1:0-1077 GCF_003947485.1 Amycolatopsis sp. WAC 01416
TCCAGCCGGGTTCTTCTTTGAGGAGGTTGTGGATTTTGCAGGTGGCGTGGCAGTTGTGGTGGTCGGTGCCGCCGTTGCGGGCCCAGGTGGTGATGTGGTCGATTTCGGAGAATTCGGCGGAGCGGTGGCAGCCGGGGTGGGTGCATTCGCGGTCGCGGGCTTTGATCAGGCGGGCGAGTGAGGCCGGGGAGCGGTAGGTGCCGGGGCTGGCTTCGAGGAGTTGCCCGGTGGTGGGGTCGGTGATCAGCCGGGACCAGGTGGAGCCGGGGTCGGCGGCGATTTCGCGGACGAGCCAGCCGGGGATCGGGCCGTGGCCGGCGAGGGTCGCGGGATCTTCCCGGGCACCGGCCAGGGTGAGCAGGTCGACATAGACGTGGACATGCGCGCGTGGCTTGCCGTGCCCGTCTTCGGCCAGTAAGCGTTCGGCGAAGAGGTCGGCCCGATGTTGATCCAGGGTGCGGGACTTGTCGTTTGCGCGGCGGGTGCGGGCGGCGTGGCTCAGTGACGTGTAGATCGAGCTGGCGACTTCGGCGGGCAGATAGCCCGACAGTTTGGACATGGTTTCGTCTTCGTGTTCCAGCGAGATATGCCGTAACGCGCGTTTGTTGACGGCGCGGTCCCGGTGGCCGTCGGGGTCGAATTTCTGTACGGCGTGATCCACCGATTTCCGGATCGCTCCCGGGTCACGCTCGGCGAGACGCCCGGCCATCCACGTGTCCACCTGGGCGGCGATCTCGTCGGAGACCTCACGGGTCAGCTGGCTGACCTTCGACGCCTTGTACAGGTCGATGTCACCGTTTTCCAGTGCCGCCAACGTGTTCGGCAACCGTCCCACCAGGGCGCACGAGGTTTCCACCAGCAGATGCGCCTGATTACGGGAGACCGAGAAGGCCAACGCGACCTCCTCGGTCACCGATCTTCGCGAACCACCCACCACGGCGAACCCGGCTATCGCACGCACCTGACGCCCCTGCGCCCGCCGGAGCACGACTTCCTCGTCGTAAGCGGCATCGAGAAGACGAGCGGCTTTCGGATTGAAAGCAAAGGATGTGGTCATGACCAAGATCATACTCGAAC
>NZ_QHHX01000024.1:0-1074 GCF_003947485.1 Amycolatopsis sp. WAC 01416
GAGTCGGTGAATGCTTCGATAGGTTTGTTGGACGACAATGATTCCGTCGCTGTCGCGTAAGCGGCGTCGGTGGGGATCGCCCGGCTTGAGGCGGTCCGGTTCCGGGCGCTGGCCCGGCTGAACCGGCATCGTGAGGGTGCGCGTGGTGTCACGCAGGAAGTCGCCTTCGCGTTGTCTCTTGTGGACAATCATGCCGGTGCGATGGTCGCTGCCGCTGAAGCGTTGACCGCCCGGCTGCCGCGCACGTTGACTCTGATGGACGAGGGAAAAGTGAGTGGCTTCGGCGCGATGAAGGTCGCCGCGGCGACGGCGTGGCTGTCGGATGACAACGCCCTAGCGGCCGATGCCCTGCTCGAGGGCCGGTTGGCGGGGAAGAATTCCGGCCAGATCAGGAAAGCGGCTCATCATGCGGCGATCACGGTCGACCGCGAAGGAGCCGACAGACGTGCCGAGCACTCTCGCGAAGGTCGCCCTCTCAGCGTGCGGCAGGGCGAGACGGGGGTGGCGTCGATCGAGGTCGAGGACGGGCCCGCCGAGAAAGTCAACGCCGCCTACCTTCGCATCGACAGGGAAGCCAAGAAACTCAAGACCGGCGACGAAACCCGCACCCTGGACCAGTTGCGCGCGGACGTCGCGCTCGATCTCCTGCTCGGCGGCCAGGGTGGCGCGAGTGAGCGTGCGGACGTGTTCCTGTACATGGACTTGTTCACCTACCTCGGCCTCAACGACGACCCGGCGGAGATGGCCGGACACGGTCATCTTCCGGCGGCACTGGCACGGCACATCGCGACCGGCCCGGACACCGTGCTGCGCCGGATCATCACCGACCCGCTGTCCGGACAGATACTGGACCTCGGCCGGGACCGGTACCGGCCGACAGCGGGCGTCGCCGAGTTCGTCCGGGTGCGGGACCGTGAGTGCCGAAGACCCGGCTGCGGCCGCCCCGCACAGACCTGCGATCTCGACCATTCGGTGCCGTGGCAGTTCGGCGGCACCACCAACGCCGACGACCTCATCGACCTCTGCCGCCGAGATCACCGACTCAAAGACGAACCCGGCTGGACCTACCACCTC
>NZ_QHHX01000025.1:0-1008 GCF_003947485.1 Amycolatopsis sp. WAC 01416
GCCAAGGCCAGCGGGCTGAAGCTGACCGGTGAGGGCGGGGTGCTGCAGCAGCTGACCAAGCTGATGCTGGAGTCCGCGCTCGAGGGCGAGATCACCGATCACCTCGGCTATGACAAGCACGACCCGGCCGGTCGTGGGACCGGCAACTCGCGTAACGGCACGCGGTCCAAGACTGTGCTCACCGATGTCGGGCCGGTCGAGATCGACGTGCCACGCGACCTCGCCGCCAGCTTCGAACCCAAGATCGTCGCGAAGCGGCAGAAACGCCTTGGCGGTGTGGACGAGATGGTGATCTCGTTGGCTGCCAAGGGATTGACGACCGGTGAGATCTCCGCGCACCTGGCCGAGGTCTATGGTGCGGAGGTGTCGCGGCAGACCATCTCCACGATTACCGACAAGGTGATCGAGGGCATGACCGAATGGCAGAACCGGCCCCTGGACCCGGTGTATCCGGTGATCTTCATCGACGCGATCCACGTCAAGATCCGTGACGGGCAGGTGGCCAACCGGCCGATCTACGTCGCGCTCGCGGTGACGTGCGAGGGCCGTCGGGACATCCTCGGGTTGTGGGCCGGCGACGGCGGCGAGGGTGCCAAGTACTGGTTGCACGTGCTCACTGAGTTGAAGAACCGCGGCGTGGCCGACGTGCTCATGGTCGTCTGTGACGGCCTGACAGGGCTGCCGGACGCGATCACCACCGTCTGGCCACAGACGATCACTCAGACCTGCGTGGTGCACTTGCTGCGCAACAGTTTCCGCTATGCCGGGCGCCAGCACTGGGACGCGATCGCCAAGGCCCTCAAACCGGTCTACACGGCGCCGACCGAGGCCGCCGCGCGCGAGCGGTTCGCCGAGTTCACCGACACGTGGGGCGGCCGGTATCCGGCCATCGTGCGGTTGTGGGACAACGCCTGGGCCGAGTTCGTGCCGTTCCTCGCCTTCGACCCGGAGATCCGCCGGGTGATCTGCTCCACCAACGCCATCGAGAGCGTCAACGCCCGTATCCGC
>NZ_QHHX01000026.1:0-954 GCF_003947485.1 Amycolatopsis sp. WAC 01416
GGTTAGGCCGTGTCCTGCGGATCTTCATCGGAGGTGGAGGACGATGCAGGCGAGGATGATCTCGGCGCGGTGGTAGGCGGCTCGTTTGGCGAATCTGGTTGCCAGGGCTCGGAATTGTTTGAGCCTGTTGAAGCATCGCTCGACGACGTTGCGGAGCTTGTAGAGGTCGGGGTCGAAGGCCGGTGGTCTGCCACCGGCGCTGCCTTTGGCCTTGCGGCGGGCGATCTGGTCGGCGCGTTCGGGGATAGTGGCCTTGATCCTGCGTTCCCGTAGCGCCGTGCGGGTGCTCGGGTGGGTGTAGGCCTTGTCGGCCAGTACCCGCCCGACCCGCACTTTCCGCCCGTCCACGTCGAGGTCCCGGATCTCGTCCAGCAGCGGCAGCAGCTGCGGGTTGTCCCCGGCCTGACCGGGAGTGAGGATCACCGCCAACGGCAGACCCGCGGCGTCGACGGCCAGGTGGATCTTGCTTGTCAGTCCGCCTCGGGAGCGTCCGAGGCATTCCCCGTCGATGGCGAGGTTTTCGATCCAGTCCGCGCAGCCCCTTTTTTCCGGGCGCCGGCCGCGTGCTGATGCGCCCGGACACTCGTGGAATCGACGCTGATCACGAACTCGACGCTGTCCTCCAGCGTTCCCAGCGAGTCGTCTTTGACGATCACATGCTCCAGGATCCGGTCCCATGTTCCGTCCGCGGTCCACTTCCGCAACCGCTCATGCGCCGTCTTCCATGGCCCATAGCGTTCCGGCAGATCACGCCACGGCGCACCCGTCCGCTCATGCCACAGAATCGCGTTGATCACCTGCCGATGACTACGCCACCGCCCACCCCGCTGACCTGTCTCCGCAGGCAGCAACGGCGCGATCACCGCCCACGCCTTATCCGTCAGCTCACCACGACCCACCACACACCCATTGTCCGCACACGATCATGAACAAGATCCGCAGGACACGCCCTAG
>NZ_QHHX01000027.1:0-930 GCF_003947485.1 Amycolatopsis sp. WAC 01416
TGCAATGAGCCTTTTTCATCCTTGGTGTTCGAGGGTGAGGATGGCTTTGGCGTGGGTGGTGACGTGGTGGGTGCTGCAGCGGGCGCGGGTGAGGATGCGCCAGTTTTTGAGGGTGGCGAAGCCGCGTTCGCCGCGGCCGCGGGTGGCGGCGTGGGCGGTGTTGGCGGCTTTGTAGGCCGGTGCCAGGGGGCGTGGTGTCTGGTGTTTGTTGCGGGTGTTTTTGTAGGGCGTGATCACGCCTGGGGCGATCTGGTGGTAGCCGGTGTCGGCTAGGAGCAGGATCCCGGCCTGCTCGGCGAGGCCGGGAATCTGATGGTGGCGGGCGGCGGCGGTGTCGTTGACGGCGCCGGGCTGTCCGTCGGAGATCCACAACAGGCGGCCGTAGGGATCGGTGAGTCCTTGCAGGTTGATGCCGTGATAGCGGTGTTTGCCGGAGTAGAACGGCCGGTTCGCGGCGATGCGGTCGGTCCGGATCACTGTGCCGTCGAGGATGCCGTAGTTGTTGTGGCTCCACGCGAGTTGCCACAACGCGCCGGTCAGCGTGGGGGCCCGCTCGGCCAGGAGCCGTGTGGTTTCGCGGATATAGCGGAACACCGTGGCGATGCCGACGCCGTATCCCGCGGCGAGCCGGGCATAGGTGTCACCGTTGCGCAGATGGGCCAGCACCAGCACGGCCTGCTGCACCGGGGACAGCCGTCGCCACGGTGATCCGATCCGCTTCAGGTGATCACGGATGACCTTGACGACATACCGCAGCGTGGTGATGGACACCTCGATCACCGACGGGTAAGAAAGCACAGCGAAGCTCCTGGTGGCTCCTGGGTTGATCTTGGTCGACGATCCATCTACCAGGAGCTTCGCCACGTTCACAGCACCAACACACCTACCCCACCACCAGGATGAAAAAGGCTCAATGAAGGGGCCTTTCAT
>NZ_QHHX01000028.1:0-907 GCF_003947485.1 Amycolatopsis sp. WAC 01416
GGCGTGTCCTGTAAGTCATTGGAGCCAGAGCACGATCGCGGCGATGGTGAGTTCGGCTTGGTAGTAGGCGGCGCGTTTGGCGTAGCGGGTGGCCAGGTCGCGGAACTGTTTGAGCCGGTTGAAGCACCGTTCGACCACGTTGCGCTGTTTATAGGCCTCAGCGTCGAACGCTGGTGGTCGCCCGCCGCTGCGGCCTTTGGCTGTGCGGCGGGCGATCTGGTCATCCCGTTCCGGACTGACGAACCTGATCCGCCGGTCTCGCATCGCCCGGCGGGTTGACGGATGCGAATACGCCTTGTCCGCGATCACCGTCTCCGGTCGGCAGCGTGGCCGGCCGGGACCGATCCGGGCGACGGTGATGCCGTCCAGCAGCGGAACCAGCTGCGGGTTGTCCCCAGCCTGGCCCGGGGTGAGCAGGAACCGCATCGGCAGGCCCCGCCCGTCCACAACCAAGTGGATCTTGGTGCTCAGCCCGCCACGGGACCGCCCGAGTCCTTCCCCATCGAGGGCGAGGGCTTCGATTCCGTCGCTGCATCCCCCTTTTTCCGGGCACCGGCGGCATGCTGGTGCGCCCGGACCACACTCGAATCGACGGAAACGATCCACTCGAGGTCGCCGACGGCGTCGTCTTTGACGATCACCCGGTCAAGAATCCGGTCCCAGGTGCCGTCTTTGGTCCACAACCGCAGCCGTTCATGCGCCGTCTTCCAAGGCCCGTAACGAACAGGCAGGTCACGCCAGGGCGCACCAGTGCGCAACTTCCACAAGATCGCGTTGATGACCTGGCGATGATCCCGCCACCGCCGACCACCACCCTGCCGCGGTGGCAACAACGGCTCGATCACCGCCCAGGCCTTATCCGTCAACTCACCACGACCAACCACACCCGCAATCCAACCGAACCGCA
>NZ_QHHX01000002.1:0-1139947 GCF_003947485.1 Amycolatopsis sp. WAC 01416
GGAGTTCGCCGAACCCGATCTCGGCGCGATCATGACCAAGGGCAGGCGGATCCGGCGTCGCCGCCGTCTCGCGACCGGTGCGGGCGGGGTCGCCGCCACGCTGGTGACGGTGCTGGTCATCGTCGGCACCGATACCGGCACCGGAGAGCCCGACGATCACCGAAGCCCCGTCCGAGCAGCCTTTCGGCGAGGCGATCTCGCTTGGGGTCAAGGGAGAAGGCGGCCGTGATCTGGTGCTTTACGCCTTCGCGATCGACGAGCCGCAGATGCCGGACGTCAGGTTCGGCCTCCAGGTCGCGTACCGGAACCAGACGGGCGAGTACGACGCGCTCCTGGCCAGCAACGAGTTCAAGGGATCCGATCGGTCGTTCGGTTTCCACGCGGTGGACGGCGGCGACGTGATCCGGGGGACGTTCGTGCCCGTGTTCGGCTACTTCGCCGGTCCGGCGGCGCGGATCACCAGCACCGTCCGCGGGAAACCGGTCGAGGCCAAGGCGATCCCCTGGAGCGAGGACCCGTCGATCGTCCTCTTCTGGTTCGACGGCGCCCAGGTGGAGTCGGCGGGAGCGCTGACCCCCCTCATCGCTTACGACGCGAAGGGCCAGCGCCTCACCAAATAACGCAATTCGGCACCTGGTTGCGATCGTTGCACGCGCAAGGATCGCAACCAGGTGCCGAATTGCGAGGAGAGATCAGGCCGCGGCCTGCGTCAGCACCTGGTCGACGACGGCGTGCGAAGGCAGGATCAGGTCCCGCTCGGTGTCGGCGTCGATCTTGCCTTCGAGCAGGTCGACGAACCGGTCCAGCTGGGTGGCGAGGGGTTCGCGCGCGGTGACCAGTTCCGGGATCTCGATGACCGTCTGCTGCCGGTAGCCGAGGCCGTCCTCGGTGACCGAGTCGTGCGAGACGTGCCGGTAGATGGTGACGTCGCGGCGAAGCAGGTCGATCTCGATCATGCGGTCCAGTTCGGACACCCAGAGCGAGCGGACCTTGCGCTGGCCGAGACGCGACGCGGAGACCGTGGCGAGCCCGGACTCGAACGACAGCACCGTCTCGATGGTGTCTTCGGCGCCTTCGACCGAGTTCGGGTGGAAGTAGCCGGCGCCGGAGGCGACCCGCTGCGGGGTCGCGCCACCGAAGAACTGGATCGCCAGGTCGACGTCGTGCACCAGCAGGTCCCACGCGACACCGGTCTTGATCCGCGGCGCGTACGGGCCGTGGCGGCGGGCCATCAGGTGGATCGGCTCGTTGACCAGCGCCCGCGCGGTCATCACGGCCGGGTTGTAGCGCTCCAGGAGCCCGCACATCAGCGGGACGTCCTTCTTCGCCGAAAGCCCGACGATCTCCTGGGAGAACTCGAAGCTGTTGCACACCGGCTTCTCGACCAGCATCGGCTTGCCCTGGCCGAGGATCTCCTGCGCCAGCTCGTAATGCGCCTCGGTCGCCGAAGCGAGCACGACGGCGTCCACATCGGACAGAGAGCCGATTTCGGGCGTCCACTGGGTTTCGTAGCGTTCGGCGACCTTGCGGCCCGCCTCTTCGCGCGGGTCGATCACGCGGACGAGGTCCACGCGCTCGTTCGCGGCGAGGACACGGGCGTGCAGCGAACCCATGTTCCCGGTGCCGATGAGGGCGATCTTGTGCGTGGTCATGCGCCGAGAACCTCGCGAACCGTTTCGATGATGGTGTCCAGGTCGGACTCGGAAAGGTGCGGGTGCACCGGCAGGGAAAGCGCCTGCGCGGCGACGGAACCGGCCACCGGGAAGTCCTCGACCTTCGCGTCGGGGATCAGCGGGTTGTCCCGGTAGCAGTCGTAGTCGAAGACGATCTTCGGGTAGTAGATCCCGTTGCCGATGCCGCGCTCGGTGAGGGCGGAGGCGAGTTCGTCGCGCGAGAGGAAGGCGTGCGGGCCGACCAGCACGGTGTACTGGTGCCACACGTGTTCGCGGCCCGGCAGGACCTGCGGGAGATCGAGGCCCGGGGTGCCGGCGAGGCCTTCGGTGAGGCGCTTCGCGTTGGCCTGGCGAGCGGCGGTGAGCTGGTCGAGCTTCTCCAGCTGCGGGATGCCGACGGCGGCGTGCAGGTCGGTCATCCGGTAGTTGTGCCCGGCGACCTCGTACTGGTAGCGGGCGCGCATGCCCTGGTTGCGCAGCACGCGCAGGCTGTCCGCGAGCCCATCGTCGTCCGTGGTGATCACGCCGCCCTCGGCGGTGGTGACGTTCTTGGTGGCGTACAAGGAGAAGCAGCCGATCCCGAAGGAGCCGGACGGCTTGCCCTGGAACGACGCGCCGACGGCCTGCGCGGAGTCCTCGATGACCTTGAGACCGTGCTCGGCTGCCAGCGGCGCGAGCTTGCCCATGTCCGCGGTCTGCCCGTAGAGGTGCACGGGCATCAGGACCTTGGTGCGGTCGGTGATCGCGGCGGCGACGGCGTCCGGGTCGATCGCGAAGTCGTCGCGCCGGATGTCGGCGAAGCGGACGGTCGCGCCGGCTTCCAGGATCGCGTTCAGCGTCGCCACGAAGGTGAACGGCGAGGTGACGACCTCGTCGCCCGGCTGAAGGCCGAGCGCCTGGATGGCGGCGACCAGCGCGGTGGTGCCGTTGTTGACGGCGATCGCGTGCTTCGTGCCGGAAACGCTCGCGAACGCGTCCTCGAAGCGCTTGACCATCGGTCCCTGTGCGATGGCGCCGGATCGCAGCACCTCGACGACGAGGTCCTCCGCGTCACGGACGTCGACCACGGTAATGGGGATCATCTGCAAGTCTCTCTCGACTGGGCGTTCTGGTGCGTCCGGTACAGTGAGCCGCCGGTTCTGCGCCCGGCCGCCCTCTCTGGCGCGGGCCACACGTTACCGGGACCGCCGAAGCGCCCAATACCCCAGGCTGCCTCCAGCCACAACGAACGGAACTCACGTGGTGAACCGCATCCACCCGACAGCAGTCATCGGCGAGGGTGTCGAGCTCGGTGAAGACAACGTCATCGGACCGTTCACGGTCATCGTGGGCCCCACGCGGATCGGGGACGGCAACTGGATCGGCCCGCACGTGACCATCGGGACCCCCGGCGAGGATCGCGGTCGCGAGCACCCCGCCGCCTGGGAATCCGCGCCGAACGGTGATCCCGATCACGACGGCCACGGCGTCGTCATCGGCAGCCGCAACCGGATCCGCGAGTACGTGAGCGTCCACCAGGGCACCTGGCGCACCACCACCATCGGCGACGGCGGCTACTTCCTTCGCGGCTCCCACATCGCCCACGACTGCATCGTCGAAGACGCCGTCACGGTCGCTTCGAACGTCATCACCGGCGGCCACTGCCACATCTGGTCCGGGGCGAACCTGGGCATGGGCGCGATCCTGCACCAGCGGGTCGTCGTCGGCCCCGGCGCGATGGTCGGGATGAGCTCCGCGGTCCGCAAGGAGGTGGGCGCGTTCACCATCGCCGTCGGCAACCCCGCGCGAGTGACGGGCGTCAATACGGTGGGCCTGTCTCGCCGAGGCCTGGACGAGGCGGCCATCGAGGCGCTGGGACCGTGGCTGAAGGGTAAGGCCGGTCTCCCTGAGGACGGGCTGGCCGACCGGCTGCCCGGCGACCTCTCTACCTTGGTGAAGGCGTGGGACGCCCGTCCGCGCGAGTGACACTAGGAGTCTGAAGATGGCGGAAGTCGCCGGCAAGCTGCGTGAGGTCTTCGTCGAGGCGCTGGACCTCGATGGCGAGGTCGACGTCGAAAACCTGAAGTACCGCGACATCGAGGCCTGGGACTCGGTCGGTCACATGGCGCTGGTCGCGGCCATCGAGGACGAGTTCGACGTGGAATTCGACACCGACCAGGTGATCGACATGTCCAGCTTCAAGGTCGCCGTCGACATGGTGACCGACCTCCAGAACAAGTGATGCTGGACGGCAGGATCGCCCTGGTCACCGGGGGTACCCGGGGCATCGGGCTGGCGACCGCGCGGGCGCTCGCCGAGGCGGGCGCCACCGTCGTCCTGACCGGCCGCGACGAGGCCAAGGCCAAGGAAGCGGCGGCCGCGGCGGGGGCCGCGAGCGGGCTCGCCCTGGACGTCACCGACGCCAAGGCCGTGTCGACGCTGGTCCGCGGCGTGGCCAAGGAGCACGGCAAACTCGACATCGTGGTCGCCAACGCCGGGATCATGGAGGACGCGCTCCTCGGCATGATCCGCGAGGAACTGGTCGACACCACGCTGAGCACGAACGTCGCCGGCACGCTGCACACCGTCCAGGCCGCCGCCAGGGCGATGATGCGCAAGAAGACCGGGGCCATCGTGGTGCTGGCTTCTATCGTCGGCGAGCACGGAAGCGCCGGTCAGACGGTGTACGCGGCCTCGAAGGCGGCGGTGGCGAACATCGCGCGTTCGGCCGCGAAGGAGCTCGGCCGGTCCGGGATCCGGGTCAACGCGGTGGCGCCCGGCGTCATCGACACCGACCTGACCTCGGGTCTCACCGAGGACGCCAAGGCCGAGAACATCGGCAAGACCCCGCTCGGGCGGCTCGGCACGCCCGAAGACGTGGCGAACGCGATCCGGTTCCTCGTCAGTGATGACGCCTCGTTCATCACCGGCCAGGTGCTGGGTATCGATGGAGGATTAGTTCTCTGATGACCCTGTTGGGTGTGGGTGCACGACTGATCGACGTCACCAGCGGCAAAACGCTCGCGGGTGAAGAACTCGACGCCGAGGTCACCCGCGTGGGTGCCGCGTTGTCGCTGCTGCCGCCGGGCGCGCTGTTCGCGCGGATGTCGGTGGACCTCGAAAGCGTGCTGAACTACCTCGGCGCGTTCGAGGCGGGCCGCGCGATCGCGCTGATCGACCCGGCGCTGGACGCCGACGTCCTGGCGGGGCTCATCGAGCGTTTCCGCCCGGCCGCCGTGCTGTCCGCGCCGGACGCGCCCGCACCCGAGGGTTACGGCGTTTCCGACGGACACTGGGTCCGGAAGTCCGCCGAGGGCGTCGAGCCGCATCCCCACCTGGCGATCCTGCTCCCGACCAGCGGTTCCACCGGCAACCCGAAGCTGGTCCGGCTCGCGCGCAATGCTGTCTACGCGAACGCCGACGCGATCGCCGAGGTGCTCGGCATCGACCGCGACGAGGTCGCGCCGACCAGCCTCCCGCTGCACTACAGCTACGGCCTGTCCGTGCTGAACTCGCATCTCGTCCGCGGCGCGACCGTGGTCATCGAGCCGTCGGGTGTGCTTGGGCGCGGGTTCTGGGACGCGGTCAACGAGCACAAGGTCACCTCGCTCGCGGGTGTGCCGTACCACTACGAGATGTTGCGGCGCCTCAAGTTCGACCCGGCGAAGTACCCGACGCTGCGCACGCTGACCCAGGCGGGCGGCAAGCTCCGCGACGACCTCGTCGCCCAGTTCAACGACAAGATCCGCGAGGTCGGCGGGCGGATGTTCGTGATGTACGGGCAGACCGAGGCCGCCCCGCGGATGACCACCGTCCCGGCGGAACGGCTCGCGGAGAAGCTCGGCTCGGCCGGGCCCGCGCTGCCCGGCGGCGCGTTCGCGATCCGGCGCGAGGACGGTTCCGAGACCAAGCACCCGAAGATCGTCGGCGAAGTCGTCTACCGCGGGCCCAACGTGATGATGGGCTACGCCGAGGACGAGGCCGGGCTGGCCGCGGGCGACGAGTACGGCGGCGTGCTGGCCACCGGCGACCTCGGCTACCTCGACGAGGACGGGTTCCTCTACATCACCGGACGCCTCAAGCGGATCGGCAAGGTCTTCGGCAACCGGGTCAGCCTGGATGATCTCGAGCACGCCGTGCGTTCCGCCTCGGTGGGGATCGACGTCGTGGCCGCCGTCCCGGCCGGGGACAAGGTCGTCCTGTTCGCCGAGGGCGCCGACAAGGACATCTGCAAGGACGCGTCGAAGGCGCTGTCCGAGCGGCTGCACCTGCACACCAGCGGGTTCGACGTCCGCCCCATCGACACCGTGCCGCTGCTGGCCAGCGGCAAGATCGACTACCGGTCGCTGGAGGCCCAGGTATGAGCGTCTTTACGTTGTCTCAGGCGGAGCGCGAGAAGCACCTGCTTCCGCAGCTCGCCGAGCTGACCGCGCACCACCGCGAGAACTCCGAGGGGTACGAGCGCATCCTCTCGTCGCTCGGCATCGCGCGGGACGCGTCGTTCGACTCCATCGCGGACCTGCCGTGGCTGCCGGTGCGGATGTTCAAGACGCACGACCTGCGCAGCATCCCCGAGTCCGAGATCTTCAAGACGCTGACCTCGTCGGGCACCACCGGCGCGGGCGCGTCCCGGATCTACCTGGACAAGGCCGCCGCCGGCGCGCAGACCAAACAGCTCGGCGCCACCCTTCAGGAAGTCCTCGGCGGTGAGCGGCTGCCGATGCTGATGGTCGACACGATCGGCATCATCAAGAACCGCCGCTCGTTCTCCGCGCGCGGCGCGGGCGTGCTGGGCATGGCCAACTTCGGCCGCAAGCACACCTACGTGCTCGACGAGAACGACCAGCCGGACGTCGAAGCGGTCAAGACGTTCCTTGCCACCTACGGCGACAAGCCGTTCCTGATCTTCGGCTTCACCTTCATGGTGTGGCAGTACCTCTACGAGGTCGCGCGCGAGCACAAGCTGGACCTGTCCAACGGGATCTTGATCCACTCCGGCGGCTGGAAGAAGCTGATCGACCGCGCGGTCGACAACACCGAGTTCCGCCGTCGGTTCAAAGAGGACACCGGGCTCACCCGGATCCACAACTACTACGGGATGATCGAGCAGATCGGCACCGTGTTCCTCGAAGGTCCGTCCGGGAACTCGTTGTACTGCCCCGATTTCGCCGACGTCGTGATCCGGAACCCGGAGACGTGGGAAGAGCAGCCGGTCGGCGAACCCGGCGTGATCGAGGTCGTCAGCACGCTGCCGCACTCGTACCCGGGCCACGTCCTGCTCACCGAAGACCTCGGTGTCTACAACGGAATCGACGACGGCGACTGGCCTGGCAAGCACTTCTCGGTCATGGGCAGGCTGCCCAAGGCCGAGGCCCGCGGCTGCTCGGACACCTTCCAGGGGGCGGCGGCATGAGCACACTGAACCAGCGTTTCCCGCTCGGCGACGCGATCGAGGTCTCTTCGCTGGTCGAAGAGCTGCGGGCCGAACCCGTCGGCGGACGGCTGCGCGTGGGCGATCCGCGTGTCGTCGAGTTCCTGACGAAGTTCGCGCGCAAGTTGCTCGCGCCCGCGACCGCGCGCCGGTTCCCGGAGCTGGCGTCGCTCGGGTTCTTCCTGCGCAAGGGAGAGATCGCCAAAGCTCTGTCCACTTTGGAGACTTCCGGCGACGCGCTGCGCTTCCCGCGCGGGTTGGTCTTCCACGTTCCGCCCGCCAACGTCGACACGATCTTCGTGTACTCGTGGGCGCTTTCGGCGCTGGCCGGTAACCACAACGTCGTCCGGGTGTCGTCGCGTTCGGCCGGTGCGGCGGAAACGGTGCTGGAGGCCCTGAACGCCGCACTGTCCGAAGTGGACGCCGACACCGCCGCCGCGATCACCGCGACGCAGCGCATGGTCACCTACGACCGCAGCGACGCGATCAGCGGCGCGCTGTCGGTCGCCGCGGATCTGCGGGTCATCTGGGGCGGCGACGCCTCGGTCGCGGCCCTGCGCAAGTACCCGCTGGCCCCGCACGCGCGCGACCTGACCTTCCCGGACCGGTCTTCGTTCGCGGTCGCGTCGGTGCGCGGCTGGCAGAACGCCTCCGAAGCCGAGCGTCGCGGCGCGGCCGAGGGCTTCTACAACGACTCGTACTGGTTCGACCAGGCCGCCTGCTCGTCGCCGCGCGCGGTGTTCTGGGTCGGCGACGAAGACGGCGCCCAGGAAGCCGGGCAGGAGTTCCGGAAGCTGCTCGCCGAGGTGCTGGCGACGAAACAGCACGTCACCGAGCCCGCCATGGCCGTGCAGAAGCGGGTTTCGGCGTACGGCGCGGCCGTCGACGGGCTCGTCAACGGCATCGAGTTCCAGGGCAACGGCCTGGCGACGCTGGAGCTGACCGATCCCGCCATCCTGCCGCGCGAGTGGCTCGGCGCGGGTACTTTCGCCAACGCGCGGGTCGACACGCTTTCCGACCTCGTCCCGATCGTGCTCCGCAAAGATCAAACCGTCGGTCAATTCGGCTTCACCAAAGAAGAATTGACGGAATTCGTGACGGAATTGGCCGGCCGCGGCGTCGACCGTGTCGTTCCTTTCGGATCGGCCCTGACGTTCTCCGCGATTTGGGACGGCTACGATCTGCTGACCGAGTTCAGCCGCCTGGTGACCGTACAGGCCTGACCTGCGGCGACAGAGGTTTCAGCAGAGGAGGTTCAGTGACGACAGTCGAAACGCCCGAAGAGGAGTCTTCGGTTGCGGTAAAGCAGCCGAAATCCACCAAGGCGAAGATCCTCGACGTCGTCCGCTGGGTCGCCATCCTGCTGGTCGTGGGATTCGCGGCGAAGACCCTGGTCACCAATTGGGGTGAATTCTGGCGCACGCTGTCCGAGGTCGCCTGGGAATCCTCCACGTTGAGCCTGCTCGCGCTCATCGCCGCGATCATGGTGTCGACCTACGGCTGGCAGGTCATGGTCGACGACCTCGGAAAGCCGATCGGCTACGCCCGCGGCGCGCAGATCTGCCTCGTCGGCTCGCTCGGCAAATACGTGCCGGGTTCGGTGTGGGCGTACCTGCTGCAGATGGAACTGGGCCGCAAGGCCGGGCTCGCCAGGGCACGGATCTTCACCGGCTCGCTGATCCAGCTCGGCGTCGGCGTGGTGTCGGCGCTGGTCGTCTCGCTGCTCGCGGCCCCCGCGGTGTTCAGCAACAGCCCGCGGGCGCTGTGGCTGTTCGTACTGATCCCGGTCGGCCTGGCGATGCTGCATCCGCGCGTGCTCACCTGGGGTACGTCGCTGGTGCTGCGGATCCTGCGCCGACCGCCGCTGGACCACCGGCTGAGCTGGTCGGTCGTCGGGAAGGTCTTCGGCTCGTCGACGGCGGCGTGGGCGCTCCAGGGCGTGCACCTGTGGCTGCTGGCGAACTCCGTCGGCACACCCGGCTTCAGCGGTTTCGTGCTATGCGTCGGCGCGATGGCCGTCGCGATGACCGTCGGGACGTTCGCGTTCATCCTGCCCAGCGGGGTCGGCGTCCGCGAGGTCGCGCAGGTCGCCGTGCTCACCGCGTCGGGTCTCACCGTCGTCCAGGCGACGGCTTTCGCCATCGCTTCGCGGGTCATGTTCACCGTCGCCGACCTGATCACCGCCGGCGCCGCCGCCCTCTCCGCCCGCCTCGTGAACCGCAATTAGTCACCTACTTGCGGGGGTTCAGGGGTTCAGACGCGGTTGTCCAGGGTCTCCCGCGCCGGTACCCAAGCCTGGTCGAATTCCGCTCGCGTGATCTCGACGACCTGGTCGGTGTCCTCCCAGTCTCGGACGTCGCCCTCGGCCAGCACGCCGTAGCGATCTTCGTAGGCGGTCATGTCCGCGAGCGTGCCGTGGTCACGGAGGTGCATGACCTCATCAAGAGTCGCGGCCGACACCGGGAGGCGAAGCTCGCCTTGAAGGATCACCTGCCGTCGCGCCCAGCCGTCTTCGTCGATCTCCAGGAAAGTCACGGTGTCGTCGTCGGCCCAGAAATAGCGGATCCACTGCGTCACGGACACAGCATGCACCGAGAGACGCCAAGAGCCCGCGCAATTAGTCACCTACTTGCGGCTCATCACCTCGCGTTCATCACCCGGGTGACGGCCGCAAGTAGGTGACTAATTGCGGGGGTTTACCCGGTAAACGACGGCGTCGGAGTTGCGGTACACCTCGGTCAGGAAGTTCAGCCCGTCCAGATCGCGCAGCCCGGCCTGGCGCGGGGCGCCGGTCGGGTAGCCGTACTGCCCGAGGATCACCCAACGCACGTTCAGCCGCGCCACCGCCGCCCGCACCTGGGCGTTCGACGGGTACTCGCGGAAGTGCCACTCCAGCAGCCGCGCGTCCGACGGCGCCAGCGTCTCGTCGAAATGCCCGGAAGTCGTGCGGACGCCGGAGAGCGCGTAGGTCCACACGGTCCCGTCCAGCCGGTCGTTCACCGCGCGCTCGCCGGGTTTCGCGAACTCGGCGAGCTTCTCCATCGCGACGACTTCGTCCGGGCTCACCGGCAGTTTGTGCGGGTCGACGCCGGGCGTGTTCGCGTAGCCGGGCGCGACCTTTTCCGCGTTGGACGGCGCGTAGAAACCGTTGCTCAGGAAGGCGAACCCGCCGAAGACCACCACCGCGACGACGAACGCGGGCACCTTCCGGTGTGCCACGTTGTCCCGCAGCCACGCCTGCGACTCGGCGAGGCCGTGCGCCGCGATGATCGACAGCGGGATCGCCGCCATCGACATGAACCGGTACGGGTCGTTCCACCACGGCCGCGACAGCGCCAGCACGAGAGGGTGTTCCGACGACGTCACCGCGATGTAGGCGAGCCCGGTGAGCAACGCCGTCACGCCGATCCAGCGCAGCGCGCCCGCGCGCGAGAAGAAGATGAAGCCCAGCAACAACGTGACCGAAAGCCAGATCTGCGGATGGGGCTCGTAATGCTGGAACCCCAGCAGCGCGCCGAGCGCCGTCGTCGCCCGCCATTCGACCGGCCAGCTGCGGTAGGGCACGTCGCCGCTCGCGAGCCCGATCGCGCCGAACAGTTGCAGCCACGCCACGACGACCGCGCCGGTCCCGACGATCGCCAGCGCGCGCAGGTCCCGGCCGATCCGCCGCCACCGTTCACCGGGCGCGAGCCAGCGTTGCAGCAGCAGCGGACCGGCGAACAGGATCGCGCCGAACAACGCCGACGAATGCACGCACAGCAGTCCGACGGCGCTCACCAGCAGCACGAAGCCGGTGTCGGGCGCCGGCCGGTCGAGGTACCGCTTCACCGCGACGGCGGCCAGCGGGGTCAGCGCGAGGCCGAGCAGGAACGGGAGCAAAGGTCCCCTGCTCATCGATTCGTACAGGCCCATCACCGGCGCGATGGAGACGAGGGCGACGGCGCCCGCGAACACCGCGCGCCCGCGGAACACGCGCACCATCGTGACCAGCGACAACGCCAGCAACGCCGGTAGCAGCGCGGTGTTCACGTCGAGGGCCAGCGGGATGCTCGCCGGGCTGAGCAGGTACACCACGGACGCGAGCAGGTGGTAAGCGTTGGGGTAGAACACCGGTGCCGCGTCGCCGTACCAGTTGACCTCGCCGGTGCCGAACAGGCTCCCGTCCCCGGTTTCGGCGATCTGCCGGACGCCGTTCGCGTGGTACACGGCGTCGAACCCCTGCGGGATGGCGTCCAGCCTGCCCATCCCGCGCACCACCGCGTACATCCCGACGGCGGTCGCGAGCAGCACGCACGCCCCGACGGCGAAGTGCCCGGCCCGCCCCCACAGCGGTTCTTCCGGCGCGGGCGGCCATTTGCGCAGCGTGAGCCGTCGCAGGCCGTACGCCACTCCGGCGAACAAGGCCGTCGCCACCGCGTACGTCACCGGGGTGAACGGGAGTCCCAGCGCGGCCGCCCACGGCCCGGCGAGACCGCCGATCGCGTAGCTCAGCAACGGCGTCACCCCCGCGAGCACCCAGCCGCGCAGGCCGGCCGCGAGGCCGGTGAGCAGGCCGGGGAGGCCGATGACGAGCAGCGCGACGATCACTGTGAGGACGTCGGCCGACAGGGCGGTATGGGTGGGCACGGGCTTCCTCGGGGGTGGGGAATCCGCACGGAACCCCCGGGTGCGGAACGGAATGGGAAGCCAGATTAACGACCGAGGGCCGTTACCCGAAGGAGTCACATCCCCACGGGCAAAACGGCGGAACGTTGCCTACTTTGTGCACACTTGCTGGACCGTTCGTGTCAATTGACTGCGCCGAAAGAAACACATCGGCGCGGTGATCGATACTTGACCGTAGTCTTTCGCACACGGAGTGGCTCGGCCCGGGAGGGTGTGGGATCAGGTGGTGATCGCGCTCGTCGTCGCCTGGCTCGTGGTCGCGCTCTTCGTCATGGTTGCCTGGCCGAAGATCGGCACCGACCGCGGTTGGCGTGCCGCCGCGCTGACGCTCACCCTCGTTTTCTCGCTGCTGCATCAGCTGGTGTTCTCGACCATCGCCGAAGACGCGTACATCACCTTCCGGTACGCCGAGCACATCGCCGACGGCAATGGCCCGGTGTTCAACACCGGCGAGCGGATCGAGGGTTACGCGAATTTCCTCTGGATGATCCTCATCGCGTTGCCGAAGGCGGCTTTCGGGGCCGATATCGAAACCTCCGCGAGAGTGCTCAGCATCCTCTCCGCCCTCGGCGCCGTCCTGCTCGCGTATGTGACGGTGAACCGGGTGGTCGCGAGGGCCGTAGGCGAGCCGCGGCCCGCCTACGGGGTGGCCGCCGCGGTGCTCGTCGCGGGCGCGGGCGGCCTTGCCGCGTACGGCGGATCCGGCACCGAGACGCCGTTGTTCGTCCTGCTCGTGTTCGGCGTCTTCGCCTCGCTCGCGGCCCGGCGTCCGGTGGTCGCGGGAGTGCTCGTCGCGTTCGCGATGATGACGCGCCCGGCCGGGCTCCTGCTCGCGGTCATGGTCGGGATCTGGCTGGTCATCGCCGCTTTCCGCGGCCGATACACCTGGTGGTCCCCGGCGGGCTGGCTGCTCGGCGGGCTGGTCTTCGTCGTGCCGTGGACGGCGTGGCGGGTCACCTACTACGACCACGTCCTGCCGACGTCGGTTCTCATCCCCTTCGACCTCGATGTCGGCGGCAGAATCGACCACGGCTGGCAGTACTTGTCGGGCTTCTCGGTGGCCCATCAAGGGTTCCTGCTGCTCGGCCTGATCGCGGCGGTGGCGCTGCTCCTGCGCCGCACCGGAAGGACTCCGCACGAGGCCGAAGCCAGGTCGCTGACCTGGCTGATGCTCGTCACCGCCGTCGCGCACACCGCGTTCGTGGTGTTCTTCGGCGGTGACGCCGGACCGGCCTGGCGACTGCTGGCGCCGATCCCGCCGCTGCTGTCGGTGGCGGCGGTGTCGGTCTACGGCGTGCTGACCGCGGCCGCGAAACCGGCTCCCCGCCCGCGGCTGCCGGTCCAGCGGCTGATGCCCGCCGCCGCGGTGGCGTTGTCCGGGCTTGCGGTGCTGGTCTCGGTGTTCAGCCCGGAAATGCTCGCCCGCGTGCGTGCCTGGCACGACCACGGCGCGCAGATGGAGGAGATCGGCCGCTGGCTCGACGGCTATCTGCCGCCCGGTTCGGTGGTGAGCACGTCCGCGCCCGGCGTGCTGTCGTACCACGCCGGGACGCAACTGCAGATCGTCGGCGTCCGTGGCCAGGCCGAGGAAGCGGGTGAGGCCGTCGTCTCGCGGCGGCATCCGACGATCGCCGTCATCACCGACAGCGGTTACTCGGCGAAGCAGTCCTGCGTGATCGACCCGGCGTACGCGGCGAGGTACCGCGTCGCGACCTTCGCGCGTGAAGGAACCTCGTCGTGGCTGACCGTGTTCCTGCGGGCGGACGTCGAGCGGTCGGTCAGATCGGCCCTCGACCGCTCACCCGATTTCCGCCACGTACCGTGCCCTTCGTGAGTGTCGACGAACGCGTTTCCCCCAGCCGACCAGCAGCGCTTGAAGCATCGTCGCGTCTGTTCGGCCTCTCCGTGTTCGGCGCCGCGCTCACCGTGCTGCTGGTTCGTTTCCTCGTGCCGCGGCCGGTCGGGATGGCCGACAACGGTGACGGTTTCCGCGTGCTGTGCGGCGCGGGCATCCCGTGGAAGGGCAAGCCGGAGGGGTTCGTCCACCTCGCCTACACGGTCCCGGCAGGCGAATGCGACGCCACTTATCTCCTGACCCAGAGCTGGTTCGCGCGGATAGCGCGGTCGATCGGCGATGTGCTCGGCCTCGAATCGACGCTCAGCCTGGTCGTTCTCGGCGTGCTCACCAGCGTCCTCGCCGCCGCGGCGGTCGCGTTGATCGTCGTCGGCCTGCCGTACTCGCGCCGCGTCCGCGGTTTCGCGGCCTTGGGGTTGCTGCTGGTCGTCGCGGACTCCGCGTTCTTCGGTTACTTCGCCTCTGTGCTCGGCGAAGGTGCCGCCTTCCTCGGTCTCCTGCTCGCCGTCGGCGGCTTGCTGGTGGCCGCGAGGCCCGGCTGGTGGCGTTACGCGGGCCTCGCCGTGCTGCTGTTCGGCGGCGTGATCGCGGTCAACGCCAAGGTCCAGACGCTGATGATCCTGCCGTTGCTCGCGCTCGCAGCACTGCTCGTCCGCCCGGCGGATGTTCGCGGCCTGAAGCGCTGGCTTCCCGTGGTGTTCGTCATCGGCGCGCTCGCCGGAGGTACGGCTTACGCGCAGCAGACCGTCGAACCGGCGAAGCTGCCCGACGGCTCTCTCGCCGCGAGGCCAGGCGACGATTCGCGTGAGATCAACATGTTCAACACGATCTTCCTGACCATTGTGGACGGTCGGCACGACACCCGAGCCGACCTCGCCGCGCTGGGGCTGCCCGCCTCGTTCGGCCAGTACGCGGGCAACGGCTGGTGGCATCCGAAACCCGCGACGCTGGATCCCGAGTACCCGAAGTACCGCGAACAGATCAGCAGGCGCAACGTCGTCGAGTACTTCGCGACGCATCCCTTGCGCACCACCGAAATCCTGAACCGCGCGGCGGGCGACCTGCTCACCGCGCGGCCGCCCTACCTCGGCAGCTTCGACCGGGCGGCGGGCTTCGCCCCGGAAACACAGGAATATCGCGTCCCGATCGTTTCGACCGTGACGAAACTGCTGTCGCCACTGGGTTTCTTCGCCTTACTGCCGATATGGGCACTGATCGCGTGGCGCGGCTGGAAGACGCGGCGCGAGGCGGTGGGCGTCACGCTGGGATTCCTGCTCGCGGTCGCCGTCGGTCAGTTCGCGCTGGCCGCGCTGGGCGACGGCTTGGAGAACGTCAAGCACCAGGTGATCGCGTTGTTCTGCACGGTGCTCGGCGTCGCCCTTGCGCTGGTGACCTTCGTGCGGCGAGAACGCTCTGAGTGATGTGACCTACGCGACCGTAGGTTGGTTACCCTACGGTAGCGTAACCTGGACGAATGGCTGAGCTCGTTTACCCGCCCGTCATCATGGCGGCGAAGCTGATGTTCCGGGTGCTGGACAACCGCATCCGGGTGGAGGGGACCGAGCACATCCCGTCGACGGGTGGGGCGGTCATCGCCTGCAACCACGTGAGCTACCTCGATTTCATCTTCTGCGGGCTCGGCGCGCAGCCGGCGAAACGCCTGGTCAGGTTCATGGCGAAAAAGGAGATCTTCTCCAACCGCGTCGCCGGACCGCTCATGCGCGGGATGCACCACATCTCCGTCGATCGCGGCGCGGGCCTCGCGTCGTACCGGGAAGCCGTCGAGCGCCTGAAGGCCGGAGAGGTCGTCGGCGTGTTCCCCGAAGCCACGATCAGCCGGTCTTTCACCGTGAAGGACATCAAGTCCGGCGCCGTCCGGATGGCCGCCGAGGCCGGAGTCCCCGTCGTGCCGATGGCGCTGTGGGGCACTCAGCGGCTGTGGACCAAGGGCCGCCCGAAGGACCTCACGAAGCGCCACGTGCCGATCTCGATCCTCGTCGGCGAGCCCATGCACCCGAAGGCCGACGAGGACGCCGAAGTCCTTTCGAAGGACCTTCGCGTGCGGATGTCCGCCCTCGTGGACCGCGTCCAGGCCGGCTACCCGGCCAAGCCGGACTCCGACGACGAGCGCTGGTGGCTGCCCGCGCACCTCGGCGGCACCGCGCCGACCCCGGAAGAGGCCGCGAAGCTCGACCGCGAAGGCCGCTAGACCGCCTGTGCCGTCCGTCTGATCACGCGTGTCGTCCGTCCAGTCACGCGGAGCCGTCCGTCCCGTCACGCGTGTCCAGATGGACGTCACGACCTAGAACCAGCGCTCGAGCACCTGCGCGACGCCGTCCTCCGAGTTCGGCGCGGTCACCTCGTCGGCGACGTCCAGCACGTAGCGGTGCCCGTTGGCCATCGCGACACCGTGCCCGGCCCAGCCGAGCATCTCGACGTCGTTGGGCATGTCACCGAACGCGATCACCCGCTCGGCCGGGACGCCCAGCCGCTCGGCGACCTCGGCCAGCCCGGTCGCCTTCGTGATGCCGTGCGCGGCGACCTCGATGAGGCCGCTGTTGGTCGAGTAGGTGATATCGACCGAGCCGTCGAGCACCTCGCGCGCCGCCCGCGCCATCTCGTCGGAGCTCATGCCGCGCCTGCTGATCAGGAGTTTGATCGCCGGATGCCCGAGCACCTCGGCCCTCGGCGCCTCCGCGCCCTCGTGGTTTCCCCACGGATTGTGGTAGTCCGGCTCGATCACGAAACTGCGCGTGCCCGGATCCTGAGCTGACTCGCCGACCCGTTCCGCGGCGTACCGGCAGCCGGGAAGAGCGTGATCAAGAGCACTGACGGTGTCGTGCAGCAACTGGGGTTCGAGGAGGCCGTGGATCGCGACGATCCGGTCCGTCCCGATCTCGTACAGCACCGCGCCGTTCGCGCATACCGCGTACCCGGTCAGGTCCAGCGGGGTCGCGATCGGGGCGATCCACCGCGGCGGGCGGCCGCTGACCAGCACGAACGGCACTCCGTCCTCGGTGACCCGCCGGACGATGTCGATCGTGCGATCGGACAGGGTCTCCATCGGACCGAGCAGGGTGCCGTCGACGTCGGAGGCGATCAAGAGGGGTTTGTCCACCGGCGCATTGTCCCCGATGATCCGCCCATCGGGCGAAGCCGCGCTTCGCGGTACCTTCCGGGGTGTGCGCGTAGGCATCGTGATCCTTCCGGAAGATCGTTGGTGGGCGGCCGAGCCGAAATGGCGGGCCGCCGAGGAATACGGCTTCGACCACGCTTGGACGTACGACCACCTCGGCTGGCGGAATCTCGTCGACGGCCCGTGGTTCAGTGCGATGCCAACGTTGACGGCGGCCGCGATGGTGACGTCGCGGATCAGACTCGGCACCTTCGTGGCTTCGCCGGTCGCGCGGCACCCCGTGCCGTTCACCCGCGAGCTGACCACCCTCGACGACATCTCCGACGGCCGCTTCATCCTCGGCGTGGGCGCCGGCGTCCCGAACACGAATTACGACGCGACCGTCCTCGACGGCCCCGAGCTGTCGGTCAAGGAGCGCACGGACCGCTTCACCGAGTTCGTCGAAGCGCTCGACGGGCTGCTGATGACCGACGGTTTCGATTTCGAGGGCGAGTACTACCGGGCCAAAGGCGCACGGAACCTGCCTGGCTGCGTGCAGCGGCCGCGGCTGCCTTTCCTGGTGGCCGCGAACGGCCCGCGCACGATGACGCTCGCCGCGCGGTTCGGTGCGGGCTGGGCCACCACCGGCGTCAAGGCGGACACCCAGGACGAGTGGTGGAAGGGCGTCGCGGGACTCGTGAAGACCTTCGACGAGCGGCTGGAGGCCGTCGGCCGGGACAAGGCGGGCGTGCAACGCTTCCTGAGCCTCGACTCGGCGCCGGTCTTCTCGCTCTCCAGCGTCGGCGCGTTCACCGATGCGGCCGGGCGAGCCGAGGAACTCGGGTTCACCGACATCGTCACGCACTGGCCGCGGTCCGGCGACTACTACGTCGGCCGCGAGTCGACGCTTGAAGAGGTCGTCAGCGACGTACTCCCAGTACTCCAGGGAAGAAGTTCTTAGGCCGTTCGGGTGACGTTGGCGGGCCGGGTAAACCAGTTCCGCCCCATGGTCGTCTGACAGACAAGTACAGCGAGTGGGTGCGGCCGAAGTCGGCTGCCCCTCATGGGTCACCCCGGGGGTGAATGGGGGACTGAGGCTCGCGTGGTCGCGGCAGGGGCAGTCCGCGACCACGCGAGCCTTTATCTTTGGCCGCGACTCGCGTGATCGGAGACGGAACTCCGTGATCTCGAATGCAATGAAAGGCCCCTTCATAGCAAATTTTGCTATGAAGGGGCCTTTAATTGCACTGGCGGGAGAAAGACCTCAGCGGGTCAGGGTGTAGATCGACGCCCCCGCGTTGCCGAAGTCCTTGCGCAGGAAGTTCAGTCCGTCCAGGTCACGCAGCCCCGGCGCCGGCGGCTCGCCGATCTTGATCGGCGTGCTCCCGATCAGCACGTGCTTGATGTTCAGCCGCCTGACCGCCGCCCGCACCTCGGGGTCGGTGTCGTAGTCGCGGAAGTGCAGCGCCAGGTACTTCGCGTCCGGCGGCGGCACGCCCGGGTCGTAGTGCCCGGCGACCGGGTGGATGCCGGTGATCGCGTACAGCCAGGCCGTCCCGTCGAAGCGCTCGTTGAGCACCTTCTCGTCCGGTCCGATGTTCATCTTGGTCAGCTCGTTCATCGCGGCCAGTTCGTCGGCGCTGACCGGCGGCGTGACCTCGCCCTCCGGCCCGTTGTAGTACAGGAAAGACACCGCGTGCGCGTTCGACTCGGTGTAGAAGCCCTTGGTCAGCACGGCCGACGCGGCGACGATGAACACGGCGGTCGCCAGCCCGAGCCGGGCGGGCAGGGCGGGCCTGCTCTTGACCCAGGACCGGCCGCTCGCCCATTTCGCGAACCAGCGCTGCAGTTCCGCCATCCCGTGCCCGGCCAGCAGGCAGAGCGGGATCGCGGCGAGTGCCATCAGGCGGTAGCGGTCGTTCCACCACGGCCGCGACAGCGAGATCACCCACGGTTCGGCGCCGAACGAGGCGACCAGCACGAACAGCGCCGAGAAGCCCAGCGCGGCGAGCCCGATCCAGCGCATCCGCCCGAGCCGGAACAAGCTCAGGACGCCGATGACCAGCAACACCGTCAGCCACACCTGCGGAGCGCTCAGCACCTGCCGGAAGGTCACCAGCAGCGCCAGCGACTTCAGCACCGGCAGTTCCGAGCCCCACGCGTAATAAGGGTATGAACCCGAAGTGAATTTCAGGGCGCCGAGGATGTGCGGGGCCGCGAGCAGCGCGCTCCCTGCCATCACCGGCACCATCTTGACGACGTCGCCGCCGATGACCCGCCAGCCGCCGCGGCCTTCCGGCACGCCGTCGAGCCGTTTGTGCCGCAGCGCGCGGTACCAGCGCTGCACCACCACCGGGAAGGCGAACAGCAGCGCGCCGAACAGCGCCGACGAGTGCGCCGCGAGCAGGCCGACGGCGGTCAGCGCGAGCACGTAGCCGGTGTCGAGGCCGGGCCGCGCGAGGAAGCGGGCCAGCGCGACCACGGCCAGGGGCGTCAGCACGATCCCCAGCGCGAACGGCAGCAGCCCGCTGGACACCGATTCGTACGCGCCGGTGGTGGCCGCGGCGGCCACCAGCGCGGTGCAGCCCGCGAACACCGCGCGCCCGCCGAGCTGGCGGATCAGCGCGACCATCGACAGCGCGAAGATCCCGGCGACCGGCATGGTGATGGCGTTCAGCGTGACCGGGATCGTCGTCCCCGAAATCGAGTACACGAGCGAGCCGACCAGGTGATACGCGTTCGGGTAGAACGAACCGTCCGGGTACCAGTTGACGGTGCCCATGCCGGTCAGCGAGCCGTCGCCGGTCTCGGCGATGTAGCGGATGCCGTTCGCGTGGAACACGGTGTCCCAGCGCTGGAAGACCGCCGTCGTGCCGCCGCGGGCGGAGAGCACCACGAGGATCGAGATCCCGACGGCCAGCGCGACGCAGGCGGCGACGGCGTAGTGCGCGCGCGGGTGCCACTTCGTCGGCGGCTCCTCGGCGCCCGGCTCGAGCCGGCCGCGTGCCTGGCCCTGCTTTCGGACACACAGCCGCAGGCCGAAGCCCAGTCCGGCGAGCACGGCCGTGACGCCCGCCACGGTCAGCGGGTTGTACGACACACCGGCGAGTGCCAGCCACGGACCGGCCAGTCCGGTTACCGTGTAGGACAACAGCGGGGCCAGGCCTGCCAGGGCCCAGCCGCGCAGGCCCGCGGCCCGGCCGACGAGCCCGCCGGGGATCGCCAGAACGGCCAGGTAGGTCAGGGTCGCACCGAAGTACGACCAGAAGGTGTCCGGAGTAGGCACTGCTTCCTAAATGTGTCTGTCGAAGGTGAAAATCGGTGCTCGGTGCAGGGCGCGCTGGCGACGTGCGTACCCTCGACGCCCGTGAGCGCGCACACGAACCCCGACAAGATTACTGAAGCCGATTTCACCGGCTACGACCTCATCGTGGTCGGGTCCGGTTTCTTCGGGTTGACCGTTGCCGAACGGGCCGCGGCCGAGCTCGGCAAGAAGGTCCTCGTGCTGGAGCGGCGCCACCACCTCGGTGGCAACGCCTACTCCGAAGCCGAGCCCGAGACCGGGATCGAGGTGCACCGTTACGGTGCGCACCTGTTCCACACCTCCAACAAGCGGGTGTGGGAGTACGTCAACCGCTTCACCGACTTCACGAACTACCAGCACCGGGTCTTCGCCAAGGTCAAGGACCAGGTCTACTCCTTCCCGATGAACCTGGGCCTGATCAACCAGTTCTTCGGCAAGTCGCACACGCCCGACGAGGCGCGTGAGCTGATCGCCAAGCATGCGTCGGAGTTCGAGACCGCGAACGCGCAGAACCTCGAAGAGAAGGCGATCTCGCTGGTCGGCCGTCCGCTGTACGAGGCGTTCATCCGCGGCTACACGGCCAAGCAGTGGGAGAACGACCCGAAGAACCTCGGCGCCGACATCATCACCCGGCTCCCGGTCCGCTACACCTTCGACAACCGGTACTTCAACGACACCTACGAGGGCCTGCCGGTCGACGGCTACACCGCGTGGCTCGAGAAGATGGCCGAGCACGAGAACATCGAGGTGCGGCTGAACGTCGACTACTTCGACGTCCGCGAGCACATCCCCGCCGGCACCCCGACCGTCTACACCGGGCCGCTGGACCGCTACTTCGACTACTCCGCGGGCCGCTTCACCTGGCGCACCGTGGACTTCGAGTCCGAGGTCGTGGAGACGGGCGACTTCCAGGGAGCCTCGGTCGTCAACTACAACGACGAAGAAGTGCCCTACACCCGGATCATCGAGTTCCGGCACTTCCACCCGGAGCGCAAGCACTACCCGAACGACAAGACGGTCGTGTTCCGCGAGTACTCCCGGTTCGCCGGTGAGGCCGACGAGCCGTACTACCCGATCAACACCCCGGACAACCGCGAGAAGCTCGAGGCCTACCGCGAGCTGGCGAAGACCGAGGCCAAGGAGCGCAACGTCCTGTTCGGCGGCCGTCTCGGTACCTACAAGTACCTCGACATGCACATGGCCATCGGTTCGGCGCTGACCGCGTTCGACAACAAGATCGCGCCGCACCTGACCGATGGCGCGCCTCTCGACGGGTCCCTCGATGCTTGAGAAGGGCGCTCCCACCGGCGAGGTGGCGGTTCTTTCGAAGGCTCAGGGCGTCCTGAAGAGTGACGTCACGGTCAAGGCGGCACGGGGTCTTTCGCACTTCGGCGAGCACAGCGCGGGATGGTTCGCGCTGGGGCTCGTCGGGGCCGCGGTCGACAAGACGCGCCGCAAGGACTGGCTGGTCGCGGCGGCGGGCGTCGTCGGCGCCCACGCCGCGTCCATCGCGGTGAAACGCGTGGTCAGGCGGCCGCGACCGGACCACCCGAGCGTCGAGGTCCTGGTCTCCACGCCGAGCAAGCTGAGCTTCCCGTCCTCGCACGCGACCTCCACTACGGCGGCGGCGGTGCTCTACTCCGGATTGACCGGGCGTAACCTGGTCCCGGCCCTGGTACCGCCGATGCTGGCCTCCCGGCTCGTGCTCGGCGTCCATTACCCGACCGACGTTCTGGCCGGAGCGGCCCTAGGGGGCATAGTCGGCGGCTTGATACGTAGGAAGCTGAAGCGACGATGAGTGAAACGACCGAGAAGGCCGATTCCAAGCCTGACGACGTAGAACCCGTGGCCGAGGCCGCCGAACCGAAGAAGGTCGCCGGAGGTCTCGTCGGCGGCATCATCAAGACGGCACGCCCGCGCCAGTGGGTGAAGAACGTGCTGGTGTTCGCCGCACCGTTCTTCGCCTTTTCGAAGTCGACGGACCGGACCGGCCTGCTGATCGCCGCGCTGATCGCCTTCGCGGCGTTCTCGCTGGTGGCCTCCTCGGTCTACCTCATCAACGACGCGATCGACGTCGAGGCGGACAAGGCCCACCCGACCAAGCGGAACCGGCCGATCGCGGCCGGGATCGTGCCGGTGCCGGTGGCCTTCGTCGCGGCGGGCGTGTTCTTCGCCGCCGGCCTCGGCATCTCGTTCCTCGCCAGCTGGCAGCTCGCGGTCGTGCTGGCGGTCTACGAGGCCGTCCAGCTCGGCTACTGCTTCGGCCTCAAGCACCAGCCGGTGGTCGACCTGGCCATCGTCGGCTCGGGCTTCCTGATGCGGTCGATCGCCGGTGGCGTGGCCGCGGGGATCGCGCTTTCGCAGTGGTTCCTGCTGGTCACCGCGTTCGGCTCGCTGTTCATGGTGGCGGGCAAGCGCTACGCCGAGATCATGCTCTTCGAGCGCACCGGCGCGAAGATCCGGTCTTCGCTCAAGAAGTACTCGGCGAGCTACCTGCGGTTCGTCTGGGCGACGTCCGCGGCGATCCTGATCATGTCGTACTGCCTGTGGGCGTTCGAGATCCGCCAGGTCGAGCACGACTCGGTCTGGGCGGTCGTCTCGATGGTCCCGTTCGTGGTGGCCGTCCTGCGTTACGCCGTCGACGTCGACGGCGGCAACGCGGGCGAGCCGGAGGAGATCGCGCTCAAGGACCGCGTGCTCCAGGTGCTCGGCGCGAGCTGGGTCGTCACGCTGTTCCTGTCGTTCTATCTCTGATTCGACAGCTCACGCACAGCGCATCCATAGGAAGCGCACGCATCCTCGGTGGTGGGGGCGGGCACGCAGCCCGCCCCCATCTACTCGAGGAGCGAAAGATGAGCGACCCGCAGCGGCCGTCCGAAGACGAAGACAAGACGGTCGAGCAGCCCGCCGTGGGCGACGAGACCCCGAAGAAGCCCGCCGAGGCTCCCGCCGCGCCCCCTCCGGTGCAGCAGGTCCCGCCGAAGAAGGGCGGATTCCGCCGGTTCGCCGGGCACCGCGCGACGCAGCTGGTCGCGGTCGGCGCCCTCGGCTTCATCCTCGGCGGCGGCATCATCGGCACCGCCGTCGGCCTGGCCTCCCGCGACGGTGACCGGCCCGGTTTCTCCCGTGAACACCGTGGTCATGGCGGTCCCGGCATGCACCGTGACTTCCGTGACGGCCCCGGAGACCGCGGCTGGCGTGACGAGTCCCACGGCAGGTAGATAACGGAATCATCACGTCGCCGTGTACGGTGTTCGTGATGCGAAGCGCCTCCGCCGATCTGCCCCAGGCTCCCGGTGCGCTGCCGGGAGCCGCCGTCCTTGCCCGGCCCTGGGTGCTCCCTGCCGGGGCGGCGGTGGCTTCGGCCCTGGTGTTCGTGCTGGTCAGCGGGCATTTGATCGACGACACGTACATCACGCTGTCGTATGCGAAGAACCTCGCCTTCCACGGCCACTGGGGCCTGATCGAAGAGGGCACCGCCAACACCGCGACGTCGCCGCTGAACGTCCTCGTGCTGGCGCTCGTCACCTTCATCGTCCGGGACGCCGTCTTCGCCGCCGGGATCGTCTTCGTCGCCAGTCAGGTGGCGCTCGTCCTCGGTCTGCGCCGCATCGGCGCCGCGACCGGGCTTTCCGGCTGGTTCGCCCCGCTGGCGCTGGGCCTGCTGCTGGTGAACCCGCTCCTGCTGTCGTCCGTCGGTCTCGAAGTCGCCCTCGGCGCGACGGCGGTCGTCTGGCTGATGGTGTTCCTGCACGAACGCAGTCCCGTCGCCGCTGGTGCGGTGATCGGCCTGATCGCGCTGATCCGGATCGATCTGCTGCTGATCGCCTTCGTCCTGTTCCTCGCGCGCCGCGAGTTCTGGGTGGGCATCTGGCGGATGACGTTCGCCGCGCTCGCGGTGATGCTGCCGTGGTTCCTGTTCAGCTGGCTGGTGCTGGGTTCGGCGGTGCCGGACACCCTGGTCATCAAGATCATGCAGCGATCGTGGGGTCATTTCAGCTTCACCAACGGCCCGCTGCTGTACTGGCGCAACTTCCCGCTCGCCGCGACGCTTTCCTTTCTGCCACTCGTGATCGGCGGGCTCGCCGGTCTACTGTGGACGTTCCATTTCCGGCGTGGTTCGGAACGGGCGAAGCAGCTGCTGCCGTTCGCGACGCTCGCGATCGCCGGCGCGGCGCACTATCTGGCCTACTGCTGGCTGAACGTCCCGCCGTACCACTGGTATTACGCGCCGAGCATCACCGGCGCGACGGTCTTCCTCGCCGCCGCTGCCTGCGCCGTACCCGGTCGCGCGCGGCTCGGTGCGGGGCTCCTCGCCGGTGCGTTCCTGCTAGTGAGCGCCGTCGCCTACGCGGCTCCTGAGTTGCCGCGCCGGTTCGCGCCCATCACCAGCAACCACGCCGCGTCCGACGAGTACCGCCGGATCGGCGCGCAACTGGGCGAACTGACCAAGGGACGCAAGGTGGAAAGCGCGGGCGAGGTCGGCGCGCTCGCCTACGCCTGCGATTGCGACATCGTCGACCAGTTCTCCGACCGCGGCTCGGTCGACCCGGCCATCGTCGAGACGAAGAACCGCAGCAGCGATCTCGGGAAGGCCCTGCTGGAGGCGAACTTCCGGTTCTTCGACCACAGCGTCCCGCCCGCGACCCCGGATCTCGTGCTGGCCACCACCCGGAAGACGCCGCCACCGAACGCGCTGGCGACCTGGACGATCAGCTCGCCGTGGATGGGCACGCAGCAGCTCTACCTGCTCCCCGCGCGATGACCCCCTCGCAATTCGGCACCTGCTTGCGATAGTTCGCGATGCCGACCATCGCAACCTGGTGCCGAATTGCGAGGGTCAGCGGCGTGTGTCGGCCCGGGCCGCTTTGTCGACCGCCAGCTGGTCTCGCTGGAAGACCACGGAGCCGTCGGCGAAAGCGAACCGGAGCACCGGCCGCGGCGGGAAACTCCGCCCCAGGAACTGCGCGGACACCGACCGCACCACTTCCGACGGCAGCTCGTCGAAGGTCCGGAACGGCTGCGCGGGATCCTCGCCCTCCAGCATCCGCGCCGGGTACACGACGGCCAGCCGCCGATCGGACAGCGTCAGCCGCGCCTCACCGTGGCCACCGGCGAGGTGGTCCGCGAGCCGCGCGGCGGTCTGCTCCGCGGTCTGGGCGACGACCCAGTAGGCGATCGTCGGGTCGTCGGTCCAGTCGGCTTCGAGAACGTCGGACGCGGGCAGCGGCCACCGCGGTTTCCCGGTCACCGCGGGGGTTTCCCGCGAAGGCGAATAGGGCAGCGTGAGCTTGCCGTCCAGCAGCATTCCCACGTAGCCGTGCGCGGGCGGGCAGCCGATGATCAGGCGCTCGCCGGGCGCGAGCCAGAACTGGTGCAGTTCCCGTTCGACGATCTCGTCGACGGACTTCGCCGCTTTGGTGTCCATCAGCTCACCGTCAACGAATAGAGCCAGGCGAAATGCCGGGGATCGTCGCTGTAGAACAGGAAGTCCAGGCCCGATCCGTCTACAAAGGACGTACGAAGGCAAGGGGCCCGCTTCTTGCCGTGCTCGGCCACCGCGAAGCCGGCGATCCGGTCACGCGGGATCTCGGCGCACAGCACCATCTCACGCCGCGCGATCGGGACACCCGCGGCGTTGTCGCCGTAGGTCTTCGTGGTGATGATCGTGGCGATCTCCTTGCCGGTCTTGACCACGCCCTTGCCGAAGCCGATCGCCTTCCCGATGAACGACTTGCCGGCTTTCTCCGGCTCCGGTGGAACGGCCTTCTCCAGCATCAGCAGCCGTGCGCTGGTCAGCGCCCACAACCGCGAAGGCGAGCCGCTCGTAGGCAGCTCTCGCAGCGCCGTATGCGCCAGACCGCCCTGCTCGCCGAGCACGACGACCTGCGGCGATGGTGGGGCGGACGCCCCCGTTTCGTCTGCCCCGCCCAGCGCCGCGCTGACCACGTCGCCGGCGAAGTTCGCGGCGCCCGAGCCGAGCTTGCCCAACACGCTCTTCTTCGGCACACCCCACGGATCGAGGCCGCGTACGTCGTAGTTCACCGTCTGGCCGTACGCGGCCCACAACAACCGTTCGCCCTGACGCAGCGAAGGCAGGGCTTGCGACGCGGCCCCGAGCGGGGAGGCGAGATTCATTCTTCGATCGTGAACCCTCTGTCGGTCGCCGCGCGGCGCTCTTCCTCGGACGACGAATCCTGAGACTCGTGGTAGCCCGCCTTGACGCCCTGCTCGACGCCCAGTTCGGCCAGGTTACCGGCACTGCCGCGGAAAGCGGCCTTGCCGACGCTGGTCGTCCCGCTCATGCCCATCGCCCGCAGCCCGGCTTCGGTGAGGTTCGTGGTGAGCGCGTCCGAGCCCTCGCCGCCGACGCCGTAGCGGTCCGCGAACCTGTTGGCGGTCTTGGAGGCCCCGGTCGCCGGATTGGCCTTCGTGACGATCTTGGCCAGCGGGTTCTTGTCGATCTGGTCGGCGAGCCGCTTCTGCAGCCAGTTGCCGTCGCGCAACCCTTCGGTGCGCTCGACGACCTTCTTCAGCGGCCCGTTGCGGAGCATCTTCAGGATGTCTTCGAGCTTGTCGATCAACGGCTTGAGCTTGCCGAGCAGCTGCTTGACCTTCATCCCGAGCCGTCCGCCGGTCACCGCGACCTGGCCGGCCGTGGCCGCGCCCGCCGCGCCGACCGAGGCACCTGCCGTGATCCACGAGGCGGCCAGCGCGGCCAGCCACTCGATGATCAGGCCCATCACCAGTTCCTGGATGATGTCGATGACGATCTCGACGAACGCGTCGAACAGGTCGGCGGCGATCTCCAGGATCTGCTGCAGCCCGCGGACGTCGTTCGCGAACGCCTTGGCGCCGCCAGAGAACTCGGTCATCTGGCCGCGGAACGCGTCGCCCGCCTGGCCCTTCCAGGGCTCCTTGGTGGCGTCGGCCCGCTTCTGCTCGTGCTCGGCGACGCCGTCGAGCCATTTCGCCGTCTGCTCCCAGCCCTTGGCGGTACTGCGCATCTGCTCGGGGTCACCGATCGCGGGTTCGAGCACCAGCTCGACCAGCGGGCTGATCACGATCCCGATCAGGAAGCCGAGCCCGTTGTCCAAAAAGGACTGTCCAGGGCTCGTCACGAGCTGAAGCTGTTCCATCCGCGCGTGCACGGTGGCGATCGCGACGTCCGGCGGGCTGCTCGCCCTGGCGACCTCCGAGGACGTGCTGATCCACGAGCTGCCGTAGCCGCCGTTCTGCTCCCAGAAGCCCTTGCGGCCCGAGTCGCCGGCGCTGTTGAGGTCGCTCAGGCTGCCGGGGCCGCTGCCGCCGTCGTCCAGCCCGGCACCGAGTCCGGTGATGACCTCGGCGGTGCCCTGGTTGTGGTCGAGGTAGGTCTTCGCCGCGGTGGTGGTCTTGTCGGCGATCTGGTCCATGAAGGACTTCGCCTGCTCGGCGAGGTCCTGGCATTCCTGCAGGCCTTCGAAGTACTTGAACGCCATCAGCTCGCCGAGCGGGCCGAAGCAGTCGTCCGAGACCCTGGCCTGCTCCAGCAGGCTCGCGAGGCTGCCGAAGTTCCCCGAGGCCTCTTTGGACCCCGTGGCGTGCGCTGTGAGCGCTTCCGTCTGTACGCCGAAGCCGGTCACGAGTCCCTCCGCAGGATCGGGCCGCCGAAGTCGTCATCGTCGGCGGGAGCGGGGCGCGTCGGACGAGACGTGCGGACGGGCTGGTGGAGAGCAGGCCCGGCGAGGGATTCCGCGGGCGGGGGAGCACTCGGCCCGAGCGGTTCGACGTGGGCGTTGAACGCCTCTTTGAACTGTTCCGCGCGGTCGCCGATGATCGGCTGGACGGTCTGCTGCATCGCGGCCGCCGCCTGCTGCGTCGCTTCTCTGATCGCGGTGAGGATCTCTTGCTGCAGCGCGGTATGCGTGCGGTTCATCGCCTTGGGGGACAGCTGGAGTCCCAGCAGCGCGCCGGACGGGGCGACGGTCACCGTCACCGAGCCGTCGGCGTTGCGCGCGGATCCGCGCAGCCCGGCGATCTTGTCCTTGAGTTCCGCTGCTTTGGCGGCCTGCTCCTGAAACGACCGGATGGCCGCGTCGAGCTTGGCTTCCTGGTCAGCCATCGATTCCTCTCAACCCGGGGACGGAGGGGCGTCCGTGCCCGGGTGAGACGAATGGCGTAGCGGGCTCGTTCCCTAGATCGGCAGTTTCCGGAAGATCGGCCGGGGCACGTGCCGCAGGGCCGACATGACCAGACGGAACGGCGCGGGAGCCCACACCAGTTCCTTGCCGGCGCGCGAGGCGTTGACGGCGATCTCGGCGACCTGCTCGGCGGTCTGCGCCAGCGGGGCGTCCTTGAGACCCTCGGTCATCTTGGTCTTCACGTGCCCGGGGCGGACGACGGTGATCTGCACGCCGAACTCGGACAGGGCCTCGCCGAGGCCCAGGTAGAAGCCGTCGAAACCGGCCTTCGTGGAGCCGTAGACGAAGTTCGACCGGCGGACCCGCTCACCGGCGACCGAGGACAGCGCGATGACCTTGCCGTGCCCCTGCTTCTTGAGCTTGTTCGAAAGCGCGACACCCACCGAAACCGCGGCCGTGTAGTTCACGGTCGCTGCCTCGACGGCCTTCGCGTGGTCCTGCCACAGCTCTTCCTGGTCGCCGAGCAGGCCGAACGCCACGACGGTGACGTCGATGTCGCCACTCTCGAACGCCTTGTCCAGCACGGCGGGGTGGGTTTCCATGGCCTTCGCGTCGAAGTCCACAGTGGATACTTCGGCGCCCTTGTCCTTCAGGCGCTGCGCGGCGGCGTCGAGCCGCGGCGACTGGCGTCCGGCCAACACGACTCGAAGGGGCTTCTCGGCCAGGTACTTCTCCGCGATCGCGAGCGCGATGTCGGAGGTGCCGCCGAGCAGCAGCAGGGACTGGGGGTTGCCCACAGCGTCGATCACAGTTCCAACCTTCGGGACATGTCAGAGGCGAAAACGCCTTCGGGGTCAACGGAAGCGCGCACCTTGCGCCATTCCTCGAGCCGCGGGTACATCTTCGCGAAGTTCTCCGCCGAGGTGCGCGAGTCCTTCGCCGTGTACAGACGGCCGCCGATCGCGAGCACGTCCTCGTCGAGTTCCTGGCAGAACCGGCTCAGCCCGTCCTTGATCGGGAAGTCGAGGCAGACCATCCAGCCGGGGTGCGGGAACGACAGCGGTGCCGCGTTGCCCTCGCCCATCTGCTTGAACACGTTGAGGAACGACACGTGCCCGGAGTCCGCGACCTTCTGGATGATCCGGCGCAGCGGCTCGTGCGCGTTCAGCGGCGTGCTGAACTGGTACTGCAGGAAACCCTTGGAGCCGTAGGCGCGGTTCCACTCGCCGAACAGATCGAGCGGGTGGTAGAAGGCGGTCAAGCTCTGGATCTGGTCGCGCGCGTTCTTCGCGGTCTTGCGGTAGTACAGCTCGCCGATCGCGGAGAACGACAGCTTGTTCGCGAGCCCGTTCGGGAACACGTCCGGCAGGGTCGCCAGGGTGCCCGGGTTGAACTTGAGCGGATCCGCCCGCAGCTTGGGCGGCAGTTCGTCCAGCTTCGCGAGCGAGCCGCGCTGGAACGCGGCGCGGCCGAGCTTCGCGCCCCGGGAGATCGAGTCGAACCAGCCCGAGGAGTACGTGTAGTTGTCCTCGGAGCCGTCGGTGACCAGCGCCAGGGTCTCGTCGAGGTTCGCCGTGCGCTGGATGTCGGCCTTGAAGTAGGCCGTCTCCGTCTTCGTCATCCGGATCTTGGCGCGGACGATGACGCCGGTCAGGCCGATGCCCGCGACGGTCGCCCAGAACAGCTCGGAGTCCGGGCCCTCCGGGGTCAGCGTGCGCACCTGGCCGTCGGCGGTGACGAGGTCCAGCGAAACGACGTGGTTGCCGAAGCTGCCCGCCGAGTGGTGGTTCTTGCCGTGGATGTCGTTCGCGATCGCGCCGCCGATGGTCACCTGGCGCGTCCCCGGCAGCACCGGCACCCACAGGCCGTACGGCAGGCCCTCGCGCATCAGCTTGTCGAGGCTGACGCCCGCGTCGAGGTCGACGATGCCCGAATCCGGGTCGATCGAGTGGATGCGGTCCAGCGCGGTCATGTCGATGACCAGGCCGCCCGCGTTCTGCGCCGGGTCGCCGTAGGACCGGCCGAGACCGCGCGCGATGACCCCGCGTTCCCCGGCCTGCGTCACCGCGCGGGCGATGGTCTCCACGTCGGGGGTGCTCAGGACGTCCGCGATACTCGGCGACGTCCTTGCCCAGCCCATGAGCGTCTGCCGCTGTGTCTTGGGTGCTTGGGTCACGCCGACCAGGGTAACCACGCCGAACAATGCCCGGAACGTGACCCTGAAGTGCTCGCTTCTACACTTTGAGCATCAGCCCCAGCAGTTTATGAGGTAGAGCAGTGGTGGCGACCGACCCGAAAGCCGGCGTGACGGCAGCAGCGCCGTCCTCCCCTGGGCTGCTCGGGCAGCTCATCCGCTTCGGTCTCATCGGCGGCTTCTGCGCCCTGGTCGATTTCGGTGTTTACCAGGGGCTCCGTGCCCTCGGCATGGACGCGACGCCGTGGGTCGACATCGCCCGCGCGCTCAGCTTCATCGTGGGCACCACGACCGCCTTCTTCCTGAACCGCAAGTTCACCTTCGCCGGTGGACGCCAGGAGGGCGCACGTCAGATCGGTAGCTTCGTACTCCTGTACGCCGTGACGTTCCTCGTCGCCGTCGGCGTCAACCGCACGATGCTGCACGTCCTGCCCGAGTCGGCCTGGAAGGCCACCCTCGGTTGGGTCGTTTCGCAGGCAACCGCGACCGTGATCAATTTCGTCATGCTCAAGTGGGTCGTCTTCCGTGAGCCCCGCCCAGTCGTGTCAAGCACAGAGGAGAACTGAGGATTCATGCCCGGTAAAGCCGCCGTCACCGGAGAGGCCCCGAGCGCCATGGTGAGCACTATCGACGACACCCGCTTCGCGGAACGCACCCCGCAGGGCCGTCTCACCGCGCAGCGCGGGCTCTACGCCGGCCCGGCCCCCATCGTCAGCAAGGACCTCTACGCCGAGCTCGAATGGGGCACCGCCGTGCGCGACCGCGCGGGCATCGCCATCGAGCAGGCGTCGAAGGTGTCCGGCAACACCTATTTCGGGCGCTTCCCCGCGAGCTACTGGCAGCGCTGGACCGACGTGACCGAGGTCCAGGTCGAGGCCGTCGTCACCGGTGACGGCCAGCTGTCCGTCGGTGCCTCCGACATCGAGGGCGACGCGCGCGTGGTCGCCGCCGAGATCGTCGCGGGCGCGAAGCAGCAGAAGGTGACGCTCACCGCGAAGCTCGACAAGTTCTACGACGGCGGCGCGCTCTGGCTCGACCTCGAAACCGAGGGCGGCCAGTCGCTGCGGGTCGAGAACGTCCGCTGGACGGTCGAAGCGCCGGAGAAGATCCGCCCGACCGCGGTGACCATCTGCACGATGAACCGTGCCGACGACTGCCTGTCGAACCTGCAGGCGCTCGCCGCCGACGTCTCCTCGCTGGAGACGCTCGACGCGATCTACGTCGCCGACCAGGGCACCGACCTCGTCGAGTCGCGCGACGGCTTCGAGCAGGTCACGAAGGACCTCGGCGACAAACTGCACTACATCAAGCAGCCGAACCTCGGCGGCGCCGGCGGGTTCACCCGCGGCCTCTTCGAGGTCGCCGGGCACACCGAGACCGAGCACGCGAACGTCCTGTTCATGGACGACGACGTGCTGCTGGAGCCGGATCTGGTGATCCGGATGACCGCGTTCTCCAACCGCACGGTCAACCCGGTCATCGTCGGCGGGCAGATGCTGAACCTGCTGCACCCGAACCAGCTGCACGTCGGCGCCGAATACGCCCGGCTGAACACCCTGGAACCCGGCCAGCCGGTGCAGCACTCGCTGTCGACCGCCGACCTGCTCGGCGTCGACGAGGAGACCCTCAAGCCGAACCGCCAGGAACGCCGCCTCGACGCCGGGTACAACGGCTGGTGGTCGTGCCTGATCCCGTACGAGGTCGTCAAGGCCACGGGCTACCCGCTGCCGTTCTTCTTCCAGTGGGACGACGCGGAGTACAGCTACCGCGCCCGCGCGCACGGCTTCCCCACCGTCACCCTTCCGGGCGCCGGCGTCTGGCACGCCGACTTCCACTGGAAGGACTGGGACGAGTGGCACCGCTACTTCAACCTGCGGAACTCGATCATCACCGCCGCGCTGCACTCGCCGTTCAACCTGAACCTGCTCTCGCGCGTGCTCATCGCGCAGCTGGTCCGGTACCTGCTCGGCATGCAGTACGGCCTGTCCGCCACGCTGATCAAGGCCGTCGAGGACTTCCTCGAGGGGCCGGAGGTCCTGCGTGACGGCGGCGTCGCCGCGATGAAGGAGATCCGCCGGATCCGCGACGAGTACCCCGAGACCAAACGGCACAAGGCCACCGACGTCCCGGGCATCGCGTCGAACGACATCGGCATCATCAACAGCGCGCCGCGGCCCAGCATGCAGCGTCTGGTGCTGATCAAGCGGATCCTCGACCGGGTACTCGGCCGCAGCCGCCACTCGCTCGGCGCGATCCCGATCGACGAAGCCCACTGGTGGCACGTCGCGACCTTCGACACCGCAGTCGTCACCGACGCTTCGCAGGAAGGCGTGCGGGTCCGCTCGTACGACCGCGCGAAGATGTTCGACCTGGCGCGCCGGGGCGCGAAGGTGATCCAGCGGCTCCGCAAGGAAGGCGCGGCGGTGCAGGAGCAGTACAAGCGCTCCATGCCCGAGCTGACCTCGCGGGAGAACTGGAAGCGGCTCTACGAGCTGTAGGCCCGCTTCGCACACTTGGCGTGAGATGAAAGGCCCCTTCATTGCAAATTTTGCAATGAAGGGGCCTTTCATCTCATTCGGGCCCCGGTACCGCTCGCGAAGTGCTCCCAATGTGGCATTGGGGACGCTCAACGTCCCCAATGCCACATCGGGAGCGCTCGAGGCCCTCGAAAAAGGGAGCAAGGGACCTTTAGTATCGCTAGCTTTCCTAGCGGCGCTAGAACCACGAAAACTCAAGTAAGGGTAGCCTTACCGGCATGACGGATCTGGTCGCCCGCGCCCACGCTCTCGCCGATGATCTCCTCTTCCCGGCAGCCACCGAAGTCGACGCCAAGGGCGAAGTCCCTTCAAGCCACTTCGACGCCCTCGCCGCCGAAGGCTTCTATGGCCTCGCGGCGCCGAAGGAAGCAGGCGGTCCGGGCGCCGACCTCCCGACGATCGTCCAGGTCCTCGAAGTCATGGCGGGCGGCTGCCTCAGCACGATGTTCACCTGGATCCAGCACCACGGCCTGGTCGCGGCACTGAGCCAAGCTGACAGCGCCGAACCGCGCGATCGCTACCTCCCGGCGCTGATCAGCGGAGAACTCAAGGCGGGCGCCGCGTTCGCCGCGGTGATCCCGACCCCGCCCAGGCTGCGCGCGGAACGCGTCGACGGCGGCTACCTGCTCGACGGCGAGGCCCCGTTCGTCAGCGGTTGGGGCGTCATCGACCTGCTCCAGCTCTGTGCCCGGGACGGCGACACCGTCATCAGCGCGATCATCGACCCGGTGGCGGGGGAGCGGCTGGAGGTCCGGCCGCTCGACCTCGTCGCGGCGCAGGGCACGTCCACCGTGCACCTCGGCTTCACTCGCTACTTCCTCGCCGACGAACGCGTCTACGGGAAGACCCCGCACGCGGACTTCGTCGCGGGCAACACCTTCGCGTCCCGGCTCAACGGCTGCGCGCCCCTCGGCTTGGCCGCCCGCGCCGCGAGGCTCATCGAGGATCTCGGCAAGGCCGACGTCGCCGCCGGGATCCGGGCCGAGATCGACGCCGTCCGCGGGCGGCTCGACGCGGCGCTCGCCGATCCGCCGTCGCTGCCCGCGGTCGGGGCGGCGGGCGCGGAGCTCGCGTTCCGGGCCGCGGGCGCGCTGGTCGCGGCCAACGGCAGCACGTCGGTACTCGCCGGACGACACCCCCAGCGGCTCGTCCGGGAAGCCACCTTCCTGCTCGTCGCCGCCAGCCGTCCGGAGATCAAAACCGGTCTGCTGGAGCTTTTCTCCCGGAACTAGTGGAGACCGAATACACGGGTCTTGCGGTTCAGGTCGTCGATGTAGGCGGCGGCGACGTGGGAGAAGTTGATCGCCACCTCGGAGTCGTCCCTCGTCTGGATCGTCTGCACCGAACCGGTGCGGACGAAATGCGAGAGATCCTTGGTCAGCCGTTCGGTTTCTTCCGTCGTGAGCGCGAAGAGCAGCGGCTCTCCGCCGGTGGCGAGATGGAGGACGAGCGCGGGTTTCTGGTCTGCCATGAATCCATCGCACCAGCCTTGATCACAACCGGGCAAGCGGGTTCGCTGCGGGCGTATCGGGCGAGTGGACTACGTTCATCCCCGACGGACAAGACACCCGCGGGGGGAAATGGCGATGCCGCATTCGTTTTCGTTGTCGCTGGCGGCGGTGGACATCCTGCTCGAACACGGCCGGTTGGGGACGGCGCCCGCCCCGTTCGAAGTCCCGCACATGGGCACGACGACCGATCAGCGCGCGATGGTGCGGGAGGCCGTCTTCCGCGATCTCGAGGGCCGCGGCCTGATGCGCGGCGGCAGGCTCGACGCCGACGTCGAACTCGCGCTCGCCACTTTCGTCAACCCGCAGCTGGCCGTCTGGACGGTCGCGCAGATGGACAACGACAAGCAGCTGTTCGCGCGGGCGACGACGAACGGGCAGTTCGCGGTCGTCGTGCGCCAGGACGAAAACCTGCTCGTGTTCGAGGAGACCAGGCCGACCGCGATCGTCGCGTCGATCGTCGATCTACTGCCGCTCACCCCGGCTGGCCCCGGCCAGTCGGTCACCATCGCGAAGCCCGCCCGCGCGCCGAAGCGTGCTCGGAACGACGACGCGTACGACCCCTTCGCCCAGGTCAGCGGTCCCCGTTCCCACGGGTCGAATCCGCAGCAGCGGCATGTGGAGCGGATCTTCGAGAAGCCGATGAAGCGAGTGGGCCAGTTCAGCGTGTACATCCGCGGCGGCCAGGTGTTCCCGCCGCTGGCGTGGTTCGACACCGAAGCCGGCCGGTTCATGATGACGTCGCGCCAGGCGGCCGACGGGCAAAGCTGGCTGACTTACGCTCCCGCCGACAACGCGAGGATCGCGCAACAGCTGTATGCCCAGCTCGAGGGCCAGTTCTGAACCGTGGGGAACCGGGCAGACGCCCGTTTCGTCACAGTTCCGGAGATCTTCGGTGATCGGTGAATCACCGTTGCGCTGGGTGCTCGGCTAGTAGACTGCCGGGCGATACGGGCGAGCAGACGATGCAGTGGGGCGGGCGATGGCTTTCGAAGCGGACGGCGGACAGGCGGCACCGGACTTCTCGATCGGCTCCGCCATGGGCGCGGCGGCCAACTACGTCGCGATGGGCGGTCTGAACGCGGCCGCGATCGCCCAGGTGAGCGCCGAGACCCAGAAGCTGGTCTCGGCCGCCAAGGGCGGCGGTTTCAAGATCACCGAGGAAGGCGTCAAGCCGCTCCTCCAGGCGGTGCGCGACATGGCGAAAGAGCTCAACAGCCTGGAAAGCAAGACGGTCCACCTTTCCCAAGCGCCGCAACTCGGCGACCACCCGTACGGCAGGGCCGTCGCCGCCCACGACCACAAGGGTGCCGCCCAGTCGGCCAATTCGGCGAGTGCGGTGATCGGTCAGTTCCGGCAGGTGGTCCTGGACACCGAAGAAGCACTGTTACGGGCCTCAGGGCAGTACAAGAAGAAAGAACAAGACACGGTCGAGGCGCTCGATCGGCTCAAGGGCTGAGGCGGAATGAAGAAGCTGCTCCTCGTACCGCTGACCGCGGCCGCGTTCGTGCTCGCGGCCTGTTCCACCGAAAAGCCGGGCACCCCCTCCGCGGCGCCGTCGTCGCCCGCGCAGGGCGGCGAGTCCACCGCCCCGACGACGGCCACCGGTGGTGCCGATCCCGCGTCGATCGATCCGTGTTCGCTCTTCGGCGCGGCCGATCTCGCGTCGTTCGGCACTTTCGAGCCACCCGTCCCCGGGAACGTGGGCGGTGCCCGCGGCTGCGAGTTCACCAAGGACTCCCAGACGGCGGCTGACAGCGTCACCCTCAGCGTCGGCGTTCGTGACAAGCAGGGGATCGACAGTGTCGTCGACGGCGGGAACGGCAAGACCACCGGCAACGTCAACGGACGCAAAGCCGTGCTCGTCCCGAAACCTCCCGGCAGCTGTCTGATGGCGCTCGAAATCAGTGCCTCGGCGCGGGTCGACCTCGTGGTCGTCAGCACGGATCCGGAGAAGTCGTGCGGGATGGCGGAGAAGATCGCCGACATCGTCGAACCGAAGCTTCCGAAGGGCTAGGGGGACAGGATGACCACGAACAAGGCTCATGTGACCGAGGAAGAGTATGTCGCGGGTCTCTCGCCCCAAGCCCGGGATCAGTACTACCAGGACAAGGCGAGCGGCGAGGCAGGCGACGGTCCGTTCGCGATCTTCCAGCGGTTGATCGCTCAGGGCAAAGCCCAGCAGCATTCCGAAAACGTCGGGGACAAGACCGTCGACGAGCTGACCAAGAACAAGGACGTCAAGTACGTCGAGGGGCTCGAGCCGCCCAACGGCGACTACCTCGGCTACGACCACCAGAAGCTCGAACAGTTCGTCAACAGCAACCTGAACGTCGAACAGGTCTCCGAGGTCTCGACCGCGTACCACGACATCCACAAGGCCTTCGACACGTTCTCGAGGACGATGGACCAGGCCGTCACCGCCTCCCAGGGCACCTGGGAAGGTGACGCGGCCGGCAACGCGCAGGGCTATTTCAAGAGCCTCAGCAAGTGGTCGGAGTCGAACTCCCAGAACGCGAAGCTCGCCTCCGAAACGATCTACGACCAGGGCACCGCGGCTTCCACGGTGAAGAACACGATGCCCAAACCGATCCCCTTCGACTGGAAGGACGAGGTCGGGGGGTGGATGACGTCGAACCCGTTCAATCTCGGTGACAACATCGACAAGTCCATCCAGAAGCAGAAGGACAGCCAGGAGGCGCACACCCAGGCGGCCTCCGCCATGAACAGCTACGACAAGTCCTTGTACGAGGCCGCGTCGAAGCAGCCGGCGTTCGCCGAGCCGCCGAAGTTCGGCGAGGGCGGCGGTGGCGGTATCGACGACCCGGGCAAGCGGCAGCCGTACCAGGTTCCGCCCGGCTCGAACACGCCCGGCTCCAACAACCCCGGCAACACCTACATCCCGCCCGGCAGCGGTGGCGGGGGTAGCGGCGGCGGTGGTGGCGGCGGTGGCGGCGGCTACGGCTCCAACCTGCCTGGTCCGGGCAGCACCACGGGGTCCGGCAGCCTGCCGTCGGGTACGACGCCGTCCGGCTTCCAGAACGGGCCGGCGCCGATCACCACACCCGGCCCCAACAACAACACCGCGATGCCGATGAGCCCCATGCCGATGGCGCCGCCCATGATGGGCGGCGGCATGGGCGACTCGGAGTACAACAGCCGAAGCGGCCGTGGTGGCGGCGGAAGCGGGTTCGGTCCCGGTAGCGGCGCGGGTTCCACGCCCGGTTCGGGTTCCGCGTCCGGCGCGGCCCGGCCCGGTGGTGTCGGCGCGGCCGAATCGGCGGCAGGCCGCGGGATGGGTGGCCTCGGCGGTGGCGCCGCCGGTCGTGGCGGACCCGGGATGGGCGGCGGCATGGGTGGCCGCGGTCAGCAGGCCGACGGGGACGAGGACACCGAGCACCAGCGTCCGACGTACCTCGTCGAGGGCGACCCGGACGAGGTCTTCGGGACCGACATGCGCACCGCGCCGCCGGTCATCGGCGAATAGGGCAGCGCCTCGCCGGAAGTGAGATGAAAGGCCCCTTCATTGCAAAATTTGCAATGAAGGGGCCTTTCATCTCAAGTGGGGGACCGCCTCAGTAGCGGTAGAACTTCTCCGCGCGGCCCTGGCGCACCAGTTTGAGCCACTGCAGGAACGCCTTCGGGTCCCGTTTGACCCCGATGAAGTACAGCCCGAACCGCACCACTTCGAGCGCGCCGATCTTGCGCATACCCGGCTGCGACAGCAGATATCCGCGGTTGCGGTAGGTGTAGTAGCGCTTGACCTCGTTCTCCGGGTCCTGGGCGTGGAACCGGCCGCCCAGCATCGGCTTGAACTCGTCCGAGCCGTCCGGGTGCAGGTACGCGGTCTTGAGCGAGGTGCCGAACGGCAGCCCCGAACGCACCAGGCGCCGGTGCAGTTCGACCTCGTCGCCGCGGAAGAACAGCCGCAGATCGGGCACGCCGACAACGTCCAAAGTGGACGCGCGGAACAACGCGCCGTTCATCAGCGAGGCGATACCGGGCAGGAAGTCGGTGCCCAGTTCCGCCGACGAACGCTTCCAGGTCAGCCCTCGCCGCAACGGGAAAGCGAGCTTGTCCGGCGCGTCGATGTTGGTCACCACGGGGGAGATCTCGGCCAGATCCCGCTTTTCGGCCTCGTCCAGCAGGATCGCGAGGACGTTCTCGTCGGCGGGGCGGCCGTCGTCGTCGGCAAGCCAGATCCAGTCCGCGCCGAGGGAGAGCGCGTGCAGCATGCCGAGCGCGAACCCGCCGGCGCCACCGAGATTGCGGTGCGAAGGCAGGTACGTGAACGGAAGCGGGAAGTTCTCGACGATGTCCCGCGCCGACTTGTCCGGTCCGTTGTCGACCACGACGAGGTGGTCGACCGGTCGCGTCTGCGCGGCGATCACCTTGAGCGAGTCCGCGAGCAGTTCCCGGCGATGGCGCGTGACGACGACGCCGACGACGGCGCCTTCGGGCAACTGCCGGGTCTCGCTGGTCATCCTTGGCCACCGTTCGTCAGCGACACGGGCTCCGGGTCGGCCTCGACGCCGAACCGCTCCAGTGTCTCCTTGCTCATGTTCTCGAACGGGTCGCGGCCCTTGTAGCCGGTGAGCACCTCGCGCAGCGAACCGCGCTGCTTGACGTGCCCCTCGTCCATCCAGATGGCGGAGTCGCAGAGCTCGAAGAGGAACTCGTCCGAGTGGCTGGCGAACACCAGGATGCCCGACCGCTTCACGAGATCCTTGAGCCGGTCCTTCGCCTTGTTGAGGAACGCCGCGTCGACCGCGCCGATGCCCTCGTCGAGGATCAGGATCTCCGGGTCGATCGAGGTGACCACGCCCAGCGCCAGGCGCACCCGCATACCGGTCGAGTAGGTCCGCAGCGGCATCTGGAGGTAGTCGCCGAGTTCGGTGAACTCGGCGATGTCGTCGACGCGGGCTTCCATCTGCTTCGCGGTCATCCCGAGGAACAGGCCGCGGATGATGATGTTCTCCATCCCGGAGATCTCCGGGTCCATGCCGATGCCGAGGTCGAAGACCGGTGCGATCTTGCCCGTGATCCTCGCCGAGCCGCGGGTGGGCTCGTAGATGCCGGACAGCAGCCGCAGCAGCGTCGACTTCCCGGCGCCGTTGTGGCCGACGAGGCCGACCCGGTCGCCTTCGTTGAGCTGGAGGCTCACGTCGTGCAGGGCTTCGATGATCGGCACCTTGCTTTCGGTGCCGATCTTGCCGCCGACCTTGCCCAGCACCTTTTTCTTCATGGAGCGGGTCTTCGCGTCGAAAATGGGGAAGTCGACGTAGGCGTTGTGCACATCAATGCTGACCATCTGTCACACCCAATAAGAGACGCGGGAACGGTAATTGCGCATCGCGACCAGCGCGAGGCCCCAGCCGACGACCGTGATGCCGAGCACCACGTACCAGCTGTTGATGCTGACGGCCTGGCCGATCAGTGGCGCGCGCACGATCTGGATGAAGTGGAAGAGCGGGTTGCCGTAGACGTACGGCAAAGCCCACGAAACGCCGTCACGGGCGCCGCCCGCCATCAGCTGGTCGATCGGCCAGACGATCGGCGTCATGTAGAAGAGCAGCTGGATCAGCGAGTTGATCACCTGCGGGATGTCGCGGTAGCGGGTCGAGATGATGCCCAGCAGCAGGGTGACCCAGCCGGCGTTCAGCGCGAGCACCAGGATGCCGGGGATCGCGCTCAGCGAGTACCAGCCGAGCCCGGGGTGGCACAGCGCGCCGTTGACGCACGCGCCGCTCATCGCGTACGGCTGGTCCAGGCTGGTGAAGAAGATCGCGACCACGATCACGTAGACGATCAGGTTGTGCGCCAGCATCAGCGTCTGGCGCCAGACCGTCCGCAGCACGTACACCGAAAGCGGTGCCGGGAGCTGTTTGATCAGCCCCTCGTTGGAGATGAAGGTCTCCATTCCCTCGGACAGGCAACCGCTGATGAAGCCCCAGATGATGAAACCGGTGCTGATGTAGGGCAGGAACGTCGCCGTCGGCAGGTTGAACAACTGTGAGTACAGGAGTCCGAGGCCCAGCGCGATGATGCCCTGGCTGATGGTGATCCAGAACGGGCCGATCACCGAGCGGCGATAGCGCTGCTTGATGTCCTGCCAGCCGAGGTGTCCCCACAGCTCTTTGGCGGCGAAACCGGTCTTGATGTCGGCGAACGCGCGCGAAAAGGTCTTGCTGTCCGAAATCGGCGGAACCGAGGTCGGCGCAGCACCGTCGGCGGCGTGAACCGTGCTGGTGGCATGCACGGGAACGAGGGTACCGATGGGGCCGGTGCTGCCTGGGCCGCCCCGCCCGACCACGGAAAGCTACCGTCGGATTCGCACCCGAACGCGGTGCGTGTGCTGGTACTTTCTGCCCTCATGACTGCTGCACTCGGCGAGGCGAGCCTGATGGTCAATCTGCTCGCCGCGTACGCCGACCGGCCGGAGCCTCGTTCGGTGGCCGTGGTCGGGAATCAGCCGCTGCCGCCGGACCCCCGGCGGGCGAAGGCCATCGACGCCTGCGACCTCGTGATCCGCGTCAACGGCTTCGTCGTGGACGAGCCGGGCGGCCCCGAAGCCGTCGGCAGCCGGGTGCACGTCGTCGTGTTCAACCGCGCCGTCCGCGCCACCAAGCACGTCTTACGTGACTACCGCAAGCGGCTCTACCTGCTGGTCGAGCCGGGCCGGATGCACTGGGAGCCCGAAGACATCCCGGGCTGGTGGCCCGCGGACCTCGGTTACGTGCCGGTGCCGAACCGCGAGGTCGTCCTGCCGCTTTCGGACGCGCTCGGCCTGCCGAGCCGCGAACAGGGCCTGTGGTCGACCACCGGCACGCTGGCCGCCTGGATCGCGCGGACGTCTTTCCCGCACGCCAATCTGGTCCTGTCCGGGTTCTCGTTCATCGACGACCCCGACCAGACACACTGGGAGCACGCCGCGGGCGACTCCTGCATCGTCGGCCCCGAACACCAGATCGCCGCCGAGGGCAGGCTGCTGGACTCCTGGACGAAGACCGGCGACACCGAACTCCTGCGCTGAACTCCCAGCCAGCCCACTCCGAGAAGGAACCACCCCATGGCAGTGCAGAAACTCCGCAGCGGCGTGATCGGCCGGATCGCCCGGCTCATCGACTTCCGGATCGACGAGCGGCTTCGCGACCTCAACGGGCGCGTCAACGACCTCGAACACGCCACCGCGGACCACCGGCGCCGGCTCGACGGCGCCGAGAGCGGCCTCGAGGGCGCGCGCGGCGACCTGCGCTGGACCCGCGCCGAGCTCGACCGCCTCATCCCGAGCGTCGCGGCCCAGGAGGCCCAGCTGGAGGATCTGCGCGAGTCGCTGTCGCTGCCGGCGCACGCCGACAAGCCCGAACTGGCCGAGGCGCGCAGCCTGATCCAGGAGATCCAGCGTCAGCACGCCCAGATCCGCGTCCGGCTCGCCGGGATCGCCCGGTACGAGGACCGGCTGCGCCGGATCGAAGACCGCCAGCGCGACACCATCGAGCAGGCTCAGTAGCCCGTGCCTGCCCGAAAGGCCACGGAAGCCGACGCGGGGCTGCTGCTCGCCTGGCGGAACGACCCTCGCACCCGTCAGGCGTCCCGTTCGACCGGCGTGATCACGCTCGAAGAACATTCCGCCTGGCTGCGCGGGGTGCTGGCGTCACCGGACAGGGAGCTGTACGTCGTCGAATTCGACGACGTCCCGGTCGGCACCGTCCGGTTCGACCGCGAGGACGAGGGTGTCTGGGAGGTCAGCATCACCCTCGCGCCGGAAAGCCGGGGACGCGGTCTGTCGGGCGCGGTGCTGGCGGAAGGCGAACGAGCCGTGACCGCGAGCCATCCCGTGCGGGTCGTCGTGGCCGCGGTGCACCGGGACAACGCGGCGTCGGCCGCGCTATTCGACCGGGCGGGGTACGCCGAGACCGCGCCTGCCGTCGACGGTTTCCGGAAGCTGCGTAAGACTGTGTCCTGACCAGACCGTCGTCAGGGAGGCGTTTCGTCCATGTCAGCACAGGAAGTCCGGATCGGCGCGCACCGCATCGGGGCCGGGCATCCGCCGTTCGTCATCGCCGAAATGTCCGGTAACCACAACGGTGAGCTGGAGCGGGCGCTCGAAATCGTCGACGCGATCGCCGAAACCGGCGCGCAGGCGGTCAAACTCCAGACCTACCGGCCGGACACGATCACCATCGACGTCGACGCCCCCGCTTTCCGCGTCAGCGACTCGCATTCGCTGTGGGGCGGCGAGAACCTCTACAAGCTCTACGAGCGCGCCCACACGCCGTGGGAGTGGCACGAGCCGCTGTTCGAGCGCGCCCGCGCCCATGGCCTCGAAATCTTCTCCAGCCCCTTCGACCCCACCGCCGTCGACCTGCTGGAGTCGCTGGACGCGCCCGCGTACAAGATCGCGTCGTCGGAGATCGTCGACCTGCCGCTGATCGAACTGTGCGCGAAAACCGGCAAGCCGCTGATCATCTCGACCGGGATGGCCAGCGTCGCCGAGATCGACGCGGCGGTCCGGACCGCGCGTGAGGCGGGCAACGACCAGCTGATCGTGCTCGGCTGCACCGCCAGCTACCCGGCGTCGCCCAGCGAGAGCAACCTGCGTGGCCTGCCGGTCCTGGCAGGCGTGACCGGGACGCTCGTCGGCCTGTCCGACCACACCCCAGGGATCGGCGCCCCGCTGGCGGCCGTCGCGCTCGGCGCCGTCGCCATCGAAAAGCATGTGACGCTGGCCAGGAGCGACGGCGGCGTCGACTCGGAGTTCTCCCTGGAGCCCGCCGAACTGGCCGCGCTGGTCACCGAATCGCACCGCGCCTGGGAAGCGCTGGGCGCGGCGGTGATCGGGCCGCGTGAGAGCGAGAAGGAAGGCCTGCGGTTGCGGCGTTCCCTTTACGTCGTCGAGGACGTGCGTGCCGGGGACACGGTGACGCGGGAGAACGTGCGCTCGATTCGGCCCGCCGGTGGGCTGGCGCCCGCCGAGATCGTGAACGTGCTGGGCCGCACCTTCGCCTCCGATGTCCCGAAGGGCACCGCGCTCACCTGGGGCCTGATCTAGGGAGTGGCTGAAGGGCGCTTTGGTCCGTGAAGGCCTCCTTGAGGGACTCTGGGTCCCTCAAGGAGGCCTTCACGGACTTCTGACAAGGCCCGAATCGGGCACTGCCACCTCGGACCGTCCCCTGTGGACAGTCGAGAAGCCATGCGGCCAGGGTCCCCTTCAGCTCTAGCCGAAGAAGGCGTGGACCTCGTCGATGACGCGGTCCACGTCGGCGTCGGTCAGCGCCGGGAACAGCGGCAGCGAAAGCTCCTGGCTGTAGTACAGCTCCGCGTTCGGGCACATCCCGCGCCGGTGACCGAGGTCCTCGAACACCGGGTGCCAGTACGCCGGGATGTAGTTGACCTGCACGCCGATTCCCTTGCCGCGCAAGTGATCGAACATCGCGCGACGGCGTCCTTCGAGGACTCGCAGCGGGTACAGGTGCCACACCGGGTCCGCGCCTTCACGCACCGCGGGCGTCAGGACGCCGTCCAAAGAGGACAGTGCGGCGGTATAGCGCGCGTGGATCTCCGCGCGGCGTTTCTTGAACTCGGCGAGCCGGCGCAGCTGGCTGCTTCCCAAGGCGCACAACACGTCCGGCAGCCGGTAGTTGAGGCCGAACTCGTGCACCTCCTGATGCCACGCGCCCTCGTCCGGATAACGCTGCGCCGCCTTGTCCCGCACCAGACCGTGATTGCGGAAACCGCGGGCCCGCGCCAGCAGCTCGTCCGAAGCGGCGACGACCGCGCCACCCTCGGCAGTGGTGAGGTTCTTGGTGGGGAAGAAGGAGAACGTCGTGAGGTCGGCGAGCGAGCCGACCGGCCTGCCCTGCCAGCTTCCGCCGACGGAATGCGCGGCGTCCTCCAGCAGCAGCGCGCCGTTGTCGTGCGCGATCCGGCCGAGCTCGTCCAGCTCGGCGGGGTGGCCGGCGTAGTCCACGGCGGCGACGACCTTGGTCCGCGCGGTCACGGCCGCGGAAGCCGCGGCCGGATCGAGGTTGCCGGTGTCCGCCTCGACATCGGCGAACACGACCTTGCCACCCAGCAGCACCGCGGTCGCGGCGGTGGCGACGAACGTCATCGGCGAGGTGACGACCTCGTCGCCAGGGCCGATCCCGGCCGCCGCGTAGGCGACGTGCAACGCGGCCGTGCCCGATGTCACGGCCACCGCGGGCGTGCCACCGGTGTGCTCGGCGAGGTCTTCTTCGAAGCGCGTGACGGCGGGGCCGGTGGTCAGCCAATCGCCGCGCAGCACCTCGGTGACGGCGGCGATGTCCTCGTCCGAAACGGATTGACGGCCGTAGGGAAGGAAGTCACCCATACTGCTCGACCAGGTCGCGCAGCTCGTCCGCGTCGAGCCACAGGTCGTTGGTGTCCGAGCGGTAGGCGAAGTTCTCCGGCACGGCCTCGCCGCCCGTCGGCGGCTCGTAGCCCCAGCCCGCGATATGCGGCTGCACCACGTACCGGTCGCTCAGCCGCACGGTCCGGCGGGCGTCGTCGGGGGCGATCATCTCTTCGTGCAGCTTCTCGCCGGGCCGGATGCCGACCTCGTGCATCGGCGAACCGGGCGCGATCGCCTGCGCGAGATCGACCAGCCGCATGCTCGGGATACGCGGCACGTACAGCTCGCCGCCGTTCATCTGGTCGAACGAATCGATCACGAACTGCACGGCCTGCGGGAGCGTGATCCAGAAGCGGGTCATCTCCTTGTGCGTGATCGGCAGCGACTCGCCCTTGGCCGCGAGCGCGCGGAAGAACGGGATCACGCTGCCGCGCGAGCCCATCACGTTGCCGTAGCGGACCACGGAGAACCTGGTCGGATGCGTCGCGGCGTAGTGGTTCGCGCTGATGAACATCCGGTCGGCGCACAGTTTCGTGGCGCCGTAGAGGTTGATCGGGCTGGACGCCTTGTCCGTCGACAGCGCGACGACCTTCTTGACGCCCGTGTCGATCGCGGCCTCGATGACGTGCTGCGAGCCGACGACGTTGGTCTGCACGAATTCGAACGGGTTGTACTCACCCGTGTCGACCTGCTTGAGCGCCGCGGCGTGCACCACGTAGTCGACGCCGTGCATCGCGCGCTCGAGGCGGCGGCGGTCCCGGATGTCGCCGATGAACCAGCGCAGCCTCGGGTCGTTGTCGAACTGCTGCCGGGCTTCGTACTGCTTGAGCTCATCGCGGGAGAGCACGACCAGCCGTCGCGGGTTCAGCTCGGCCAGGGCGTAGGTGATGAACGCCTTGCCGAACGAACCGGTCCCGCCGGTGAGCAGGATGCTGGAGCCATCCAGCTCGGACATCGTTGACCTCCGCGTTTCGGTGCTACTGCCGCACGACATCATGTCACCCATGGATGCAGACCCCGGGGCCCACGTGGTCAACGCCGTCATCCAGGCACGCGCGTCGTCCACCCGGCTACCTGGCAAAGTCCTCCGCCCGCTGGCGGGCCGGAGTGTGCTCGGCTGGGTCGTCCGCGCGGCGGCGGCTTCGCCGGGGATCGACAACGTCGTGGTCGCGACGTCGACGGAGGCCGACGACGACGCGGTGGCCGAGGAGGCCGCCCGGCACGGCGCCCTGGTCGCCAGGGGACCGCTCGACGACGTCCTCGCGCGCTTCGCGGTCGCTGTCGAGTCGTACCCGGCCGACGCCGTGGTGCGGCTCACCGCCGACTGCCCGCTGCTGGACCCCGGGCTCATCGGGCAGCTCGTGGCGCAGTGGCGCGCGCAGCCGTCGCTGGACTATCTGAGCACCGTGCTGGTGCGCACCCTGCCGCGTGGTTTCGACGCCGAACTCGTGCGCACCGGGGTGCTCGTCGAACAGGTCGAAACCGCCCGCGGCGCCGATCGCGAGCATGTGACTTCGGGCATCTACGCGAAGCCGGAGCGGTATTCCTGCGCCGGGATCGTCGTGAGCCCGCCCGCCGACGACCTGCGCGTGACCTTGGACACCCCCGAGGACTGGGCGGTCATCGAAGGGATCGTGGCCGAACTGGGCGACCGAGTCGGCGACTGGCGCGAGGTGGTCTCCGTCCTGCGCGCACGGCCCGAGCTGGCGGAGCTCAACGCGCACGTCGAGCAGAAGAAGGTCGCCCGATGACCCGGCTGCTGCTCCGGGCCGACGCCTCGCCGTCGATCGGCGCCGGCCACGTCTCGCGCATGGTCGCCTATGCCGAACGCGCCGTCGCGCGAGGCTGGGAGGTCGTTTTCTCGGGCCGGGTGGACAACGCCGAATGGCTGGCCGCCCGGTTCGGTGAGCTGTCGGTTCCGGTGGTGCCGTCGGTGCCCTTCGAGGGTTTCGACGCGGTGGTCGTCGATCACTACGGTCTCGGCGAAGTGCGCGAAGAGGTCAACGCCGCGGGCGCGCTGCTGGTCTCCATCGAGGACGACGTGTTCGGCAGGCGCGCGGCGGACCTTGTCGTCGACTGCGCCTTCGAACCAGGGCCGAGGCCGGATGACGGATCGGGGGAGTTGCTGCGTGGCGTGCGATACGCGCCGCTGCGCGAAGCCGTCGTGCAGGCGAGGGAAAAGCGTTCCGAGCGACGATCCGACGGCGAACGACCGCGGGTCACCGTGGTGCTCGGCGGCGGCGCGGAATGGGCCGAAACGGTCAGCGCCCTCTTGCGAGCCCTTCGCGACACTCGGCTGCCTTTCGAAGCCGACGTGCTCGTGCGCGGTGAACCGGCCGTGCCCGAACCGCTGCCCGGGCAGGAGTTCCGGGTCGCGCCGCCCGGGCCGGGGCTGCTCGGCCTGCTGGTGGAAACGGATCTGGCGATCAGCGCGGCCGGGGTGACCCTCCTCGAACTGTGCTGTCTCGGCGTGCCCACCGCGGTCGTCCGCCTGGTCCCGAACCAGGACGCGGGTTACCGGGCGGCGCTCGGTCTCGGGCTGGCGGCGGGGCTGGGCAGCGCGGACGCGCTCGACGGCCAGGCCACCGAGACGCTCAGCGGACTGATGTCGGACCCGTCGGCGCGTAACGGTCTTTCCTGGACTTCGATGGCTCTTGTGGACGGGCGGGGTGTGGACCGGGTGCTGGACCGGCTGGAGAAGACGAGGGTGACGGGATGACGACCACGGCGGAGCGAACCGAGGCTGACGCCGCCCCGGAACCGAAGCGACGCCGAGGCCCCCTCGTCGTCCTGCTCGGATTCGGGGCGCTTTTCCTCGTCGGCTGCTGGGCGGCGTGGTTCCTCACCATCGACGACGCCTTCATCACCTTCCGGTACTCGGCGAACATGGCCGACGGCCACGGCCCGGTGTGGAACGTCGGCGAAGACCCGATCGAAGGCTTCACCAACTTCCTCTGGATGCTTTGGCACGTGCCCTTCGCGCTCATCGGAGTGCCGCTGGAGACCGTCGCGAAGGTGACGTCGCTCGTACTGGGAATCGGCATCCTCGTGCTGCTGGTCCGGGCGGGCCACCGCGGCGCGGGCCTGCTCGGCGCGCTCGTGGCGGGCGGCGCGCTGGTGCTCTTCGTGCCGTCCTACTTCCATGTCACCGCCGGCCTGGAGACCATCGCGTTCGCCGCCGTCGTACTGCGGGCCGCGATCGTCGGGGTGAACCTGGTCCAAGGCCGCCCGGTGCGGGTGTGGGAGCCGCCGGTGCTGCTGCTCCTCGCCGGCATGATCCGGCCGGAGGGTGTGCTCGCGACCGTCCCGGCCTTCCTCGTCTGGTGCTGGCTCGGCCGCGGGAGCCGCCGGACCTGGGCGCTGGTGGCCGGAGTGGCCGTCGTCGGCGGCGCGTACTTCGGCTGGCGGTGGAGCTACTTCGGGCACCCGTTCCCGAACACCTTCTACGTCAAGTTCGGCAACCTCGACTCCGGTTCGGTGTGGCTGGAGACGACCGCCTGGCTGGTCGCCCCGCTGCTCGTGCTGACCGCTTTCCTGCTGTTCCGGAAGGCGAGCCGGGGTGCGGGCCTGGTGCTGTGCTCGGTCGTCCTCCTGACCGGGATGACCTACGCGGTGTCCGGACCGACCATGGACTACCTGCACCGGTTCGCCTTCCACGCGTTCCCGGTGCTGTGTCTCGGCGCGGGGCTGGCCATGGCACAGCTCGGCCGCCGGTGGATCGCCGCCGTGACCGGCGCGGTCGCGGTCGGCTGGGTCGCCGTCACCGGCGCGGAATCGGCGGATCTGCCGGTGATCGCCAACTACGGTCCCGATCTGCAACGCGCCCACGTCGCCATCGGGAAGGGCCTCGCGAACGCCAAGGTGCCCGAGGCGGCGCGCAGTCTCGCGGTCTCCGACGCGGGGGCGATCCCGTACTACAGCGGCTGGAAGTCGATCGACTACATCGGACTGAACGACGAGGCCATCGCCCACGGCGCACCGGTGACCGACGTCGTCAAGGCCGCGCGTCCCACGGTCATCGTGGTCACCGCCCGCGGCCAGGGACAGACCCCCGGCTGGGCGTACGGTCTCATCGTCCCCGACGCGGCCAGGGACTACGAGCTGGTGGCGGACGTCCAGATGCGCGACGGCTACTACCAGGAGGTCCTCGCGCTGCCCGAACACGCGGCGTCGATCCGGGCGGCGGTGGCCGCGTCCGTCGACGAGGCGCAGCGCCGGAACGACCCCGGCCGGTACGAGGACACCATCGATCGCTGGCTCGATCGTCTGCGTGCCCAACTGCCGGGCGGCTGAGGACCGTAGCCGTCCTCGATCGCTCCTACCGTCGTCCGCATGACCATCTCGCCGTTCAGGATCGATGTCCCCCAGCGTGACCTCGACGACCTCGCCGCCCGCCTGGCGAACACGCGCTGGCCGGACGAGCTCGACGGCGTCGGCTGGGGGCTCGGGACGCCGCTCGGATACCTGCAGGAGCTCGCCGAATACTGGCGCCTGCGTTACGACTGGCGTGCCCACGAGGAACGCCTCAACGGCTTCCCCGGTTTCCTGACGGACATCGACGGCGCGAACGTCCACTTCCTGCACGCGCGGTCACCGGAGCCGGACGCGATCCCGCTGGTGCTCACGCACGGCTGGCCGGGGTCCATTGTGGAATTCCTCGACGTCGCCGGCCCCCTTGCGGACCCGCGTGCGTACGGCGGCGACCCCGGGGACGCGTTCCACGTCGTCGTGCCGTCGCTGCCGGGGTTCGGCTTCTCGGGGCCGACGACCGACGCGAACTGGGGTGCCGGCCGGACCGCCGATGCCTGGCAGGTGCTGATGTCGCGACTCGGGTACGAGCGCTTCGGGCTGCACGGCGGCGACTGGGGCGCGATCGTGTCGCGCGAGGTGGGCGTCCGATGCCCGGAGCGGGTGATCGGCGCGCATCTGACGATGCTGCCGCACGCGGTGCCTCGCGGTGAGGCTGATCTCGCGGGCCTCACCGGTGAGGAACTCGCGCGGGGCGAGGCGGCGCTGGCGCGCGGGCGGGAGTTCCGGACCGGCGAGCTGGGGTACGCGATGATCCAGGCGACCAAACCGCAAACGCTTGCCTACGGGCTCACCGACTCACCGGCAGGACAGCTCGGGTGGCTGGTGGAGAAGTTCAAGTCCTATTCGGACTCCCGTGATGTCCCGGAAGACGCCATCGACCGCGACGACCTGCTCACCAGCGTGATGCTCTACTGGCTCACCGGGACCGCGAACTCGTCTTCGCGGATCTACGCCGCGCTGGGACCGGCTTGGGGCGAGGAACCGCCGAAGTCCACAGTGCCCACCGGGGTGGCCGTGTTCCCGAAGGACACCGGCCTCCCGATCCGGCATCTCGCCGAGCGCACCGACAACATCGTGCACTGGTCCACTCCGGACCGCGGGGGTCACTTCCCGGGGCTGGAGGTGCCGGATCTGCTCATCGGCGACCTGCGGACGTTCTTCCGGCGGCTGCGTTGACGCCCCGCCGGCTGCAATGAAGGGGCCTTTCATAGCAAATTTTGCTATGAAAGGCCCCTTCATTGCACGCTCATGGCGCGTGTCAGAGGTACTGGCCGGGCCCGTGCGTCTCGCCGCCCGCAGCGTGCCCGCCAAGGGCGCCGCCCGCGGAAGGACCGGCAGGGAGTCCACGCCGCATCTGCTCCAGCTGCACCCGCGCGGCCATCTGCTGCGCGAACAGCGCGGTCTGGATGCCGCTGAACAGCCCTTCCAGCCAGCCGACCAGCTGGGCCTGGGCGATCCGCAGCTCGGCATCGGACGGCGTCGAGTCCTCGGTGAACGGGCGCACCAGCCGCTCCAGCTCGTCCTGCAGCTCCGGCGCCAGCGCCTGTTCCAGCTCGCGGATCGAGGTCTGGTGGATCTCGCGCACGCGGGTGCGGCTCGCGTCGTCCAGCGGTGCGGCGCGGACCTCCTCGAGCAGCTGTTTGATCATCGTGCCGATGCGCATCACCTTGGCGGGTTCTTCGACGAGGTCGCCGAGCGACTCCTCCTGGGCCGCCTCCTCGCCGGAGCCGGGGGAGGCGAGGCGCGCGGTGCCGACCGGAGTGCCGTCGGGCCCGACGACCACCACGTGGGGCGAGGAGTCTCCGCCGCCGTCACCGGGGGTGTTCGATTCGCGGGAAACTGGGTCGGTCATGTGCTCCATCCTGGCCTACGTCGGGCGCGAAGCGCAGTGTGGTTTTCGGCGCCGTCTCCGAGCGTAGCGGGAATCGTCGCACCCCGTGTTCGGGCAGCCAACCCCGGGTAAAGCGCCAAACCGCACGTCCGTACGGTGTCCCCATGGCGTTCGACGTCGCTCGTATCCGTGGGTTGTTTCCCGCGCTGGGTGACGGCTGGATTCACTTCGACGGCGCCGCCGGAATGCTCGTACCTGAACAGGTCGCTTCGGCCGTATCCACGGCCATGCGCGCTCCGGTGTCCGGACCGGGCGGAGCGTTTCCGGCCTCCCAGCGCGCGGAAAGCATTGTCACGGCCGCTCGCCGGGCGGTCGCCGTCCTGGTCGGCGCCGACCCGGCCGGAGTCGTGCTCGGGCCCAACGCGCCCGACCTCATCCGCCGTCTCGTCGACGCGATGGCCGATCGCTGGACGATCGGCGACGAGGTCGTCGTGTCCCGGCTCGACGAAGAGGCCAACCTCGCGCCGTGGCGCCGCGCCGCGAAGCGGGTCGGCGCGGTCGTTCGCTGGGGCGAGATCGACATCGAGACCTGCGAGCTGCCCGCGTGGCAGTACGAGAACCTCGTGTCCGCGCGCACCAAGGCCGTCGCGGTCACGCTGGCGTCCGGTTCGGTCGGCACGCGCCCCGACGTCCCGACGGTGATCGAGTTCGCCAAACGCGTCGGCGCGCTGGTCGTCGTCGACGCGACGTACGCGGCGCCGTTCGTGCCGCTGGACCTCAACGCGCTCGGCGCCGACGTGATGGTGGTTTCGGCGCAGGCCTGGGGCGGGCCTTCGGTGGGGGCGCTGGTGTTCCGCGACCCCGAACTGCTCGAACGCCTGCCGTCGGTCTCGCTCGACCCGGCCGCACGCGGTCCGGCCCGGATGGAGCTCGGGCCGCACGCGTATCCGTTGCTGGCCGGCTTGATCGCGTCGATCGACTATCTGGCCGGATTGGACGACGCGGCGATGGGCTCGCGGCGCGAGAAGCTGGTGACGTCGCTGGGCTCGGCGAAGTCGTACCACGCGGGACTTCTGGCGCAGCTGTCCACCGAACTGCGGTCGCTGCGGCATGTCATGGTCATCGGCGACGCCATGCGCCGGATCCCCGCGCTCGCGTTCGCCGTCGCGGGCAAGAAAGCGCCCGAGGTCGCCGAGTACCTGGCGTCCCAGGGGCTCTGCGCCTTCGCCGACGACGGCACGAGCGGCGTCTTCGGGTCGCTCGGCGCCGCCGAAGTCGGCGGCGCCGTCCGCATCGGCCTCGCGCACTACTCGAACGTCTTCGAGGTCAATCAGCTCGTCCGGGTGCTGGAAGAGATCCGCTAAGACTTCGCGGCGAGCAGAACCTTGCCGAAAACCGTGCCGTCCTCCAAAGCGCGGTGCGCGGAGGCGGCCTCGGCCATCGGGACGACCTGGCCGACGATCGGCTGCACCGAACCCTGCTCCACCAACGGCCACAGCCGTTCGCGGACGTCGGCGACGATCGCCGCCTTCTGCTCCAGCGGCCGCGAACGCAGGCCCGCGCCGAACATGCTCGCGCGTTTGGTCATCAGCTTGCCGATGTTGAGTTCGCCCTTGACCCCGCCCATCATGCCGATGACGACGAGCCTGCCGTCCATGGCCAGTGCGTCGATGTTGCGGTCGAGGTACTTGGCGCCCATGTTGTCGAGGATGACGTTCGCGCCGCCGGTCTCGGCGCGCAGGACCTCGACGAAATCCTGTTCCTTGTAGTTGATCGCGATGTCGGCGCCGAGCTGGCGGCAGCTCTCCAGCCGGTCATCCGAACCCGCCGTCACCGCGACCGTCGCGCCGAGCGCCTTGGCGACCTGGATCGCGTGCGTGCCGATGCCGCCCGCCCCGCCGTGGACGAGCAGGACCTCGCCTTCGGACAGCTTGGCGTGCATCACCACGTTCGCCCAGACCGTGCACGCGACTTCGGGCAGGCCGGCGGCCGCGAGCAATTCGACTTCGGCGGGAAGCGGAAGCAGTTGTCCTGCCGGGACGGTGACCTTTTCCCCATAGCCGCCACCGGCGAGCAAAGCACAAACTTCGTCGCCGATTCGCCATCCCTCGACGCCTTCGCCGATTTCGGCGATCGTGCCCGAACATTCGAGCCCGAGAATTTCGCTCGCCCCCGGCGGGGGCGGGTAGTTGCCCTGGCGTTGCAGCAGGTCAGCACGGTTGACGGCGCTCGCGGCGACCTCGATGACGACTTCGCCCGAATCCGCTACCGGATCGGGGACCTCGGTCCATTCGAGAACATCGGGATCGCCGGGCTCACGGATGGTGATCGCGTACATACAAGCGACCCTATCCCGGTGTCGTAAAGTCCGCCGAACGTCGGTTGACCTGTGGCGCAAACCACATAAAGGTGACGCTCATGTCATATTCGCGAAGAAGCATTGTTCCCTCGATCGTGGTGATGGCCACCGCCGCGCTCACGGTCGGAATGGCTCCCGCTGCGACGGCCACGACCGGGCCCGAGGGCCCCGCGCTGGCCAAACAGCTCGTCAAGAAGGTCGACGTGAACAACGTCAACCGGCACCTGATCGCCATGCAGCGGATCTCGGACGCGAACGGCGGCCGCCGCGCCGCCAGCACCGAAGGGCACAAGAAGTCCGCGGAATACATCGCCACCAAGCTGGAGCAGGCCGGGTACTCGGTCACGCGGCAGGAGTTCCCGTTCACCTACGCGGAGACCCTCGCGGAGAAGCTGACGGTCGCGGGCGCCGACGTCCCGGTCATCATCATGTCCTACAGCCCGTCGACGCCGACGGGTGGAATCACCGCCCCGCTCGCCGTGGTCCCGGTCGACGACACGAGCGGCTGTGAAGCCGCGGACTACGCCGGCGGGGTCGCCGGCAAGATCGCGCTGATCCAGCGCGGTGGCTGCTCCTTCGCGCAGAAGCAGGCGACCGCCGCCGAGGCGGGCGCCGTCGGCGCGATCGTCTACAACAACGTCCCCGGCCCGGTCAACGGCACCCTCGGCGACCCGGCCGCCGGCAAGATCCCGACCGGCGGCATCACCCAGGCCGACGGCCAGGTGCTCGCCACCAAGGCCGGTTCCTCGGTCACCCTCGACCTGCGCGCCTTCCAGGAGGAGCGGACCAGCTACAACGTCCTCGCCGAGACCAAGACCGGTCGCAAGGACAACGTCGTGATGCTCGGCGCCCACCTCGACAGCGTCACCGAGGGGCCCGGCATCAACGACAACGGCACCGGTTCCGCCGCGCTGCTGGAGACCGCGCTGCAGCTGGGCAGCAAGCCCAAGGCCAACAACGCCGCCCGCTTCGGCTGGTGGAGCGCCGAGGAGTTCGGGCTCGTCGGCTCGACCCACTACGTCAACTCGCTGAGCTTCGAAGAGCAGCTCAACATCGCGCTGTACTACAACTACGACATGATCGGCTCACCGAACGCGGCGTACTTCGCCTACGACGGTGACAACTCCGACGGTGTCGGCGCGGGCGCGGGCCCGTACGGTTCCGCGCAGCTCGAGCAGACGCTTGTGGACTACCTCCAGCTGGGCAAGGGTGTCCCGGTCGAAGGCACGGACTTCACCGGTCGTTCCGACTACGGCCAGTTCATCGCGGTCGGCATCCCGGCCGGTGGCCTGTTCACCGGTGCCGAAGGCGTGAAGACCGCCGCACAGGCCGCGAAGTGGGGCGGTAGCGCCGACGTTCCTTACGACAAGTGCTACCACCAGGCCTGCGACAACCTCGGCAACGTCGACCGCGTCGCGCTCGAGCGCAACTCGGACGCCGTCGCCTGGGCGCTGGGTGTGTACGCGACCAGCACCGCGAACATCAACGGTGTCTCGGGTGCCTCGGCTGCGAAGGCGAAGGCCCTTCGCGCCGCGGAGCGGTCTCAGCAGCGGAGCATGACGGCTTCCGTCCACGCTGACGACCACCACGGCCACGTCGCCGCGTAGTAGCTCTCTCAAGCGCAATGAAGGGGCCTTTCATCGCAAAATTTGCGATGAAAGGCCCCTTCATTGCGTCTCTGGAGATGCGCTGCTCAGGGACTCAGACCCCTGGAGACCGGTGCTCCCGATGTGGCATTGGTGGCGCTCAGCGTCCCCAATGCCACATCGGGAGCACCGAGCGAGGGGAACTCAGCCCAGGCTGTTGGTCGCGAAGGTGTCGCACCGCGCCGGCTGGCCGGTCTGGAAGCCGGTGGTGAACCACTTCTTTCGCTGCGCCGAAGTGCCGTGGCTGAACTGCGACTCGTCGACCCGGCCGCCGCCGAGTTTGGACTGGATGTAGTCGTCGCCGATCCGCGAAGCGGTGTCCAGGGCGGAGTTGATGTCCTCCTGGGTGAGCTCGGTGAGCAGTGGCCGTCCCGTCTCGGTCGGCGTGGTCGTGGCGTGGTTCGCCCAGACGCCGGCGTAGCAGTCGGCCTGGAGTTCGAGCCGCACCGAACCCGACGTCGGCCCGCTCCCGGTGCCCTTTTTGGACACTCCGGTGAGGTTCTGCACGTGATGGCCGTATTCGTGGGCCAGCACGTACGCCTCCGCGAACGGTCCGCCCTGCGCGCCGAACCGGGTGCGGAGTTCGTTGAAGAACGCGAGATCGATGTAGACCTCGGAGTCGCCGGGGCAGTAGAACGGCCCGACGTCCGAAGTCGCGTTGCCGCAGGCCGTGTTCACGCCGCCGCTGAAGAAGTTGGTGACGGCCTTGCGATACGTCGAGCCGGACCGCTGGAACTCCTGCCCCCAGTAGTCCTGGATCGAGTTGATGGTGGCGACGATCGCGCAGTCGTGGTTGCGGTTCGCGTCCGCGCCGGTCTTGCATTCCTGCGACAGCGACGTGTTGTCCATCTGCTGTCCGGAGCCAAGGCCGCCGAGGCTGCCGACCGAGGACGGGTTCAGGCTCACGCCGCCGAACTGGGACATCAGGAAGTAGATGACAAGGCCGACCACACTGAGCCCGCCGCCGCCGAGTGCCACCCGGCCGCCGATACCGCCGCCGCCACCGCCACCGCCGCGCAGGTCCTCGACCTCGGAGGTGTCCAGGCCCGCGCCTTCGTCGAATCGCACGGGGGGAAGCGTAGCCGGAAGAGGCCGGATATGCCTGGGTGCGGCCACGCAGCGCGGCCGCACCCAGAACTACCGAGGTTGTCTTGTACAGATCGCCGGTTGGCCGCGATCACCGGGCCGGCGCCGGGCGCTGCCGAGGCGGTCGAAGAGGCCGCGAACCCGAAACAGGCCGGAGTGACGCCGAATGCGCGAGAATTGTCGTGCGCATCTGAGATGCCCGCGCTCGTCGCTGTTCGCAGTCGCGACCGACCCGGTCCTTTCCGTTCCGGTCGCGGGGACACAGCAGGCGGTCAACCGCGAGAATCACCCGCCATACCACCACCTTGACCCTTCCCGGCTGGGGAGCGAGTCCGGCGATCGTCCGTGGAGATCGCCCGTTACTTGCCCGACCATCCGCTGACAAGAAGAATGCGCCTTTTCGCGCCGAGTCTCAACCTTTTCGTAACCCTCCTTCGGGCGAATGTCCCGTCCGGTTTTTCACCGGCCGAAAAGTGACCGGCGGGTATGCGCCTTGTGCGATCAACGCTCTACGCTGCGTGGATGGCGGTGGAGCAGAAGGAAGTGCGCTGGCTGTCCGAGTCGGAGATGGTCGCTTGGCGCTCGTACATCGTCGCCACCATGCGGCTGCGGCAGCGCCTGCATCGCGAACTTTCCGAGCGGCACGACGTCACGCTCGCCGACTACGAGGTCCTGGTCTGCCTTTCGCTCCAGTCCGACAACCGGATGCGGATGACGGAGCTGGCGAGCATGCTCGGCTCGACCAAGAGCAGGCTTTCGCACCAGATGGTCCGGCTGGAGGCCGAGGGGCTGATCCGCCGCACCCGTGACCCGGCGGACAAACGCGGCGTCGTCGCGGAGATGACCGGACGTGGCGCGGAACTGCTGGCGGGTGCCGCGCCGACGCACGTCGAGGGCGTCCGGGAGCATTTGATCGACCTGCTGAGCCCCGAAGAGCAGCAGGTGCTGGGGCGGGCTTTCGGCCGCGTGCTGGAGCACCTGTCGGCGATCGACGGTCTCCCGCGGCTGCCGCCGGTCACTTCTTGAGGGCGTTGAGCCGCGCGGCCTGACGCGTCAGGTGGGCGTGCTCGGCCAGGTCGGCCGCCTTTCCCGCGGCGTCGCTGTACAGCCGCGCCGCCGTCGCCAGGTCGCCGTCGCGCTCGTGGAGGTACGCCGCCACCGCCGTGTACCGCGGCAGCGAGCCGTCCAGTTTCGCCAGCGCCGCCAGGCCCGCGCGCGGTCCGTCCGCCTCGCCGACGGCCACCGCGCGGTTGAGCCGGACGACCGGGCTGCCGGTCAGCCGCGCGAGTTCGTCGTACCACTCGACGATCTGCACCCAGTCGGTCTCCTCGGCGGTGGGGGCGTCGGCGTGGAGCGCCGCGATGGCGGCCTGTGCCTGGAATTCGCCCAGCCTGTCGCGCGCCAGCGCCGCTTGCAGGATTTCGACGCCCTCGGCGATCAGGCGCGTGTCCCATTCGCCGCGGTCCTGTTCGGCGAGCGGCACCAGGTCGCCGCCTGGAGTCGTCCTGGCGGCGCGCCGGGCGTGGTGGAGCAGCATGAGGGCGAGCAGCCCGCGCACCTCGGGATGGTCGATCGAGGCCGAGAGCCGCCGGGTGAGCCGGATGGCTTCGGCGGCGAGGTCGACGTCGCCGGAGTAGCCCTCGTTGAACACCAGGTAGAGCACGCGGAGCACGGTGGCGACGTCACCCGCCTGGTCGAAACGCACCTCGGAGACGGTGCGTTTGGCCCGGCTGATGCGCTGCGCCATGGTCGCTTCGGGCACCAGGTACGCCTGGGCGATCTGCCGGGTGGTCAGCCCGCCGACGGCGCGCAGGGTGAGCGCGACCGCCGACGACGGCGTCAGTGACGGGTGGGCGCACAGGAAGTAGAGCTGCAGCGTGTCGTCCACCGCGGGGGCGGGCCCGGCCTCCGGTTCCTCTTCGACGAGGTCCTCGCGACGGCGACGGGCGGCGTCCGATCGGGCCATGTCGAGGAATTTGCGCCAGGCGACGGTGACGAGCCAGCCCTTCGGATCCTTCGGGAGGTCACCTGGCCAGACGCGGACGGCCTCGATCAGCGCTTCCTGCACGGCGTCCTCGGCCGCCGCGAAGTCGGCTCCGCGGCGGACGAGGATTCCGAGGACGTTCGGTGTGAGGCCGCGAAGGAGAGCCTCGTCCATCTCGGTGTTCACTCCGTGATGACGAGGGGTTCGCCCCACAGCGGCCGCAGTTCGAGCCACTCGTGGATCGGCTTCCCGCCCGCGCCGGGAGCGGCCGACAGCTCGCCCGCCAGTTCGAGCGCGCGCTCGTAGCTGTCGACGTCGATCATCATCCAACCCGCGATGAGGTCCTTGGTCTCGGCGAAGGGGCCGTCGGTGACCGGCGGCTTGCCTTCGCCGTCGTACCGGACGAAGGTGCCTTCGGGGGCCAGGGCCTGTTCCCCGACGAACTCGCCGGTCTCTTGGAGCCGGAGTGCGAACTCCCTCATGTACTCGATGTGCGCGGTGATCTCGTCCGGCGCCCAGTGGGCCATCGGCACGTCGTTGACCGCCGCCGGAGCGCCGCGGTAGTGCTTGAGCAGCAGGTACTTCGCCATGACTTGTTCTCCTCGATGAGGGTGACGCGGCCGGGGTTCGGCCGCTTTCATCGCCAGGGACGGAGCCGGGTGCGGGTTCTCGACATCGTCGGGAACAGTAATGCTGCCCGATGACCGGGAACATAGCGGAGGCGACCGATTTCATCGGACCTCAGAACGGATTAATCGCGGAAAACCGGCCCTCAATGGCGTCTGGTGGTCCATACATCCGATCTCTAGCCTTCTTTATCGCGGCAGTTTTCCCTTCGCGAAAGGAAGAACCCCTTGTCCAAGGCAAAACGGCGATCCGCCGGCCTGCTGGTGACCGCCGGTCTCATCTGCGGCCTGTTCGTGGGTGAGACCGCGGGGGCCGTGGCCTCCGACATCCCGGCGGCACCCGCCGTCAAGGACCACAGCCGGCCGCTGCCGCCCGGCGCGACCCCGGTGGCCCCGCTTGCCGCTTCCGTCGCTCAGGCGCAGATCGCCGCCAATCCGGTGATCTGCGAGGGTGACGGCGTCTCCGGCAAACGCGTCGAGCTGGTCTACGTCCGTGAAGCCGGCCAGCCCGACCGGTACGCGACCGTCGTGCCCTCCCTGCGCGCCTACGCGTCCGGGATCGACGACTCGTTCAACGACAGTGCCGCGGCCACGGGCGCCAGCAGGCATCTCCGGTACGTGACGACGGCGGGCGCGGGTTGCCAGGTCGCCGTCGGCAACCTCGTGGTGCCCAACGGCACGTACACCTCGGGTGCGATCCGCGACGCCGCCATCAACGCCGGTTTCCACCACGCCGACCGCGACTACATGCTGTTCTCCGACAACCCCCACACCTGTGCCGGCACGTGGGGCGACAGCGACGACCAGCCCGGTCCCGCCAACGCCTTCAACAACGGCAGGCACTACACGGAGATCGCCGTCCCCTGCTGGGGCGTGAACGCCGCCGCCCACGAACTCGGCCACATGCTCGGCGCCGTCCTGCCCGGCGCCCCGCACTACCAGGGCGGCGGGCACTGCTCCCAGGAATGGGACCTGATGTGTTACGGCGACACCCAGTCCTTCGACTGCACGGAGCGCGATTTCGATCGGCTGCTGGACTGCGGCAACGACGACTACTTCAGCACGAATCCCACGCCGGGCAGCTGGCTCGCCACCCATTGGAACGTCGCCAACAGCGCCTTCCTGATCAAGAAGGACACCCCGGACAACGACGACGGCCACGCACGCGGCGGGAAGACGTACGTCATCACCGGCGCCAGTGGCAACGCCATCGACGTCGTGGGTTCGTCGACCGGCGGCCTCGTCGAACTCAGTCACCGGGCTCGCACGGATTCCCAGAGCCAGAAGTGGATCCTGGGCTACAACACCGGTCTGCAACTCGTGAACGCCAACAGCCAGCTGTGCGCCGACAGCGCCCAGAGCGGGACGGCGCCCGGCACGCACATCCTCCAGTACAACTGCAACGGCCAGAACGGCATGCGGTGGGCGTTCCAGCCGCTCGGCAACGGCAAGGTGGCGATCTTCAACTATCTGACGGGTTACGCGATCACCGAGGGCGGCGCGTATCCGGCCTCGCTCGTCCAGCAGCCCTACACCGGGGCGGCCAATCAACAGTGGACCCTGAACCCCGTCGCCGACCCCGGCCCGAAGGCGAGCACGAAGTACTACCTCACTGTCGCGACCAACGGCAACAGTGCCGCAGTGGTCGACGGCTCGTCGTCTTCCGGCGCGAAGATCACCCACGTGGCCAGGCAGAACGACAACGGCCAGAAGTGGAAGCTCACCGACGTGGGCGGCGGGTACTGGAGGATCTCGAACGAGCGGAGCGGCCTGTGCCTGCGGCCGGTCTCGGGCAGTACCGCGGACGGCGCGCTCCTCGAACAGACGCACTGCGGCTCGTCGACCAATCAGCAGTGGAAGCTGCTGCGTAGCGCCGACATGCGCTACGGGCTGGTGAACCGGGCGAGCCGGCTGGCGGTGCGGCAGGCTTCGATCCTTGAGCAGCGGCCCTTCGTGGGCGGTCGCAGCGACGAGACCGTCTGGGCTCTCGTGCCCGCGTGAAACGCGAAGCTCCCCAGGTCTGCGGACCTGGGGAGCTTGGTTTCAAGACTGGCGGTAGCGGTGGGATTCGAACCCACGGAGGACAGAGCCCTCGCATGTTTTCAAGACATGTTCCTTCGGCCGCTCGGACACGCTACCGCTGTCGAGGATATCCGACGGTGCTTTGCCGGGATGCTTCGGATCTAGTCGAAGTCCCAGTCCGTCAGTATCCCGATGAAGAGGAAGAACGCCAGGAGGAGCACGATGATCGCGACGCCGATGTAGCCGATGATGATCGCCGCCAGCGCCATGCCCTGGCCGCCCGCTTCCCCGCGTTTGGCCTTGGAATGCGCGATATGCCCCATGATGACGCCCGCGATCGACGGCAGCCCGCTGCACGCGACGAGGCTGGCGATCGACACGACCAGCGCCGCGATCGCCAGACCCTGTTCCTGCGGCGGTTGCGGCGGGCCGTAGCCGTAGCCCGGCTGCTGGTACGGCTGCCCGTACGGAGGTTGTTGACCGTACGGCTGCTGCTGACCGTAGGGATCCTGCGGATATGTCACCGGCTCACCGTAACCGCCGGAGATCGGTTCAGGACGCTTGACTCTTCTCGGCCTTCGCCGCGATCCGCGCCTGGACCTCGGGACGGCGCAACGGCGGCACCGTCGCCGGCGGCTGACGGCGGGCGGGCAGTTCGGTCAGCAGCCGCCTGGTGATCTCGGTGATCTCGGCGACGGCGGCCTCGAACGGCTCACGGGTGGCGTCAGACAGGCTCTGCACCCCGGACACCTTGCGGACGTATTGGCGGGCGGCGGCCTCGATCTCGTCCGGCGTCGCCGCCGGCTCGAGGCCTCGAAGCGTGGTGATGTTCCGGCACATGACTCGATCGTACGTCCGCCCACCGACGTTTCCGGGTGCTTCGATCACACAGTCGGTTAGAAGCTGCCCCGGTTCGTTGACGCCGAAAAACGCGTTTGGGCACTCTCGGCGGAGTGCCCCTCAGACCCCGCTCTCTTCGCCGCGCGCCCGTCGAGCCGATCCCCGAACCGGCCGAGCCTTCCCCGATACCGGAACAGGTCTGGCAGCGCGTCCCGATCGACGCCCTGATCGACCTGGTCACCGAGATCTTCACCGCCCACGATCTGCCGTGGTCACGGGCGAGGATGGCCGCCGAGGCGGTGTGCCACGGCGACCTCACCGGAACGCCGGAATCCGGTGTCGCCGAACTGACCCGGCTGCATCTGCCGATGCTGGTCGACGGCATGGTGCGGCCGAGGGCCGAACCGCTGATGATCGCCGACCGCGGCGCCGCCGCCCTGATCGATTACCGCCGCGCGCCGGGGCTGTGGGCCGTCGGCGACGCGATGGACCGCGCGGTGTCCCGGGCGGGCCGGTACGGCGTCGGGCTCATGTCGGTCCGCGGCGTCGGGCCGTTCGGCCGCGCCGGGCACCATGCCGCGAGGGCGTTGCCGCACACCATGATCGGGCTCGTCATGGCGGCGGGCGGTGAGCTCGGGAAGGCCGCGAACCCGCTCGGGATGGCCGCCCCCGCGGGCGCGTATCCGGAGTTCGTGCTGGATCTGGACACCCTCGCGGACGTCGATAGTGCCGCCGTCGCCGGCTTCGCCCTGCTGGTGGAGATCTTCGCCGGGGTGCTTTCGGGCGTCGGCGACCACGATCACGACACCGGCCTCATGGTGATGGCCATCGCGCCGACGACGCTGCGCAGCGCCGACGGGTTCTACAAGGCCGCGAGCGCGTTGTTCGGCAGCCTGCTCGGCTGGGAGGGCGGCGCCCCGGTCCGGTATCCGGGCTGGCGTGAGGCGCAGTACCTCGAACAGTGCCAGGCGCTGGGCGTCCCGCTGAACGAGCCGGTGCACCGCGAGCTCGAAGAACTCGCGAGGGCACTCAGGCTGCCGGGCTTCGGCGGCCGCTGACCCCTGATCCGTCCTCGTGAATGCCGTGCCGCCGAGGGAGGGGAATCACGAACAATTCGCGATTCCGTCACCTGTTGGGCTGACCGGGTGATTCTGTCGCGCGCTTGTCGACGATATTCGAACTGACGGTGATTATGCGGTCCCTCTCGGTGTGTCTTCTCTGGTTTGATTGCTGGTTCGAGAAGACGGTGCCAGAGGGGGAAGTATGGCGGCCGACTACACCGGCCTGCTTGATGAATTGCGAGCTCTGCGCAAAGGGCGGGGGATCTTCTCCGCTGAGATCACTCAGCGGATAGGCCCCACCCTGCGCGAGCTTTGCTACATCCAGGCGGACGACCAGGTGCCAGAGGTCAGAGAGAAGCTCCTGCGACACCTCGGTGACGTGGCGGCCTTCTTGCCCGCTGACCTGCGAGTGGCCGCCTCGGCGGCGGTCGCGCTCCATCCCGCGGCGAGACACCAGTTCCTGACCGGGCGGATTTCGTGGCTCGCCCAGCGGATCGGACGAGACGAGCGAACCGTCCGTCGCCGGATGGACGACGGCATCGCCCAACTCGCGGAGGTTGCGGCCCGCTGTCTCAGCGCGCCGTCTCCGCGGCCGGAGAACGATCAGAGCGACTTCCATGTCGAGCAGTTCAGCGCGGTCCTGATACTGGATCGTGGTGCGCCGGAGGCGCTGGAGAGGCGCACGATCGTCGCCGAGCGCGACGACCTCGACCAGATAGTCGTCGCACTCAGCCTGCCGACGGTGCCCGCCGCGAAGGAAAGGGACCGGGACCTGGCGGCGGAGGTCCTTTACGGCGGGACGCTCCTTCGTCGAAGGCGCCCGGTCGGCAGCCGTTTCGAGTTCGTTCTCACCCTGCCGAAGCCACTCCGAGCGGGAGAACGCCACGAGTACGCGATGCGATATCGGGTTCCCGAAGGGCAGGCGATGCGCGAGCACTACGTGTACACGTCGCCAAGGCGGTGCCATCTCTTCGACCTCCGGGTTCGCTTCGGACTCGTCGATCCACCCGGGCGGATCTGGCGAGTCGAAGAGGTTTTCCATCGCGACCTCGACGACGAGGCCCCGGCGGGCGACGTCCTGGTGCCCGACAAGGCGGGCGAGCTCCATGTCGTGTTCCGCGACCTGTTGCCCGGGTTCGGCTACGGCGTCCAATGGACCATGTCGTGAGCGATGGCCGGACATGGCGGGACCCGGTACCCGAGAGCGAACCGGGCGCCTTCTGGGACACCTTGTCGATGGACGACAGGCGAGCGATGAACACCGCCGGGACATCCATATCGGTTTCGCGCGGGGTCGAGATCTGCAGACAAGGACGGCCGTCGTCCACCGTCCATCTCCTGTGCACCGGCTCGGCGGAGATCTTCCGGCAGGACGCGGACGGTATCCGCACCATCCTGGCCAGGCGAAGGCCCGGACAGCTGATCGGTGAGATGTCGGCCGTCGACCGATCGCCGGCCTCGGCGACGGTGCGGACGTTGTCCGCCTCGGTGTTCCTCGTGCTCCCGGCCGCCCGGTTCGTGGAGCTGTGTCATGCACGGCCCCAAGTCACCTGGAGCGTGCTCCGGACGGCCGTCGCCCGGCTGAGGGACAGCGACGACCAGCGGCAGCAGTACCGGCTCGATGTCCGCAAACGCACCATTCTCTGTCTGCTCTCGATCGCCGAGGACGCTCATCCCGGAGACAGCCGGTCGCGTGTGCCGATCACCCTCACGCAGCAGCAACTCGCCGACATGGTGCCCGCGTCCCTGCCCTCGGTGACTCGGATACTGGAGGATCTCCGCGACGCCGGCGCGCTTCACACCGGCAGGGGCCGGATGATCGTCGAAACCGGACGGCTGCGTTCGCTCATCCGGCTGGATTCATGAATTCTCCGTTCCGCATCATCTGATGTGGAACGCGGTCGCTGACCGGCATAAATTCTTCTCATCGAGTTGATCCCATTGTTCGACGAGGCTCGCGGCTCGTCGAACAATGGGATCCCCGACTCTTCCGAGAGGTGAATCGGTGAAGGTCATGTGCGGTGCGAATGTGGTGCTCAAGTTGTGTGCGTTTTCGCTATTCGTCGGACTGCTCATCGGGGTTTCTCTCGGTTGACCGCCCGGCCTGCCTTGGTCGGCGAAAACGGAGGGAGGTGACGCTCGATGGAACCGCATCTGTTGCTTGTGCTGGTGAGCGTTCTGTTCGGCTGAGGGGGCCGGGCGGCCGGCTCGAGGGGGGCCGGCCGCCCCGGGTTCCGGTGGCAGATATTTGTCCACTTTTTGTCACTTCCCGCTGGGGTGGCACCCTGTTGTCCTGATTCTGTCCTTGTATCGAGGGCCCCGGCCTTTGAAACTTGCCGCCAGTTGCTGGCGAATAGTGCGAGTGGAGTCAAAAGTTGGTCTTCATGAACCAGTCGGGGCCGCCGGTCACCGAGTACCGATCCATGGTGCTCGTCGACGTGGAGGGATCGACCAAACTGCCCGACCCGGCTCAGATGGAAGTCAGAAAGGCGCTCTACGAGATCCTCGACGAGGCTTTCGGCAAGGCAGGGGTGAGCGAGCGTCACCAGGTCAGGGAGGATCGAGGAGACGGCGTCATGATCCTCGTCGACTCGACGGTGCCCAAGATCCACCTTGCCGGGACGTTCCTCGGGCAACTCGTCAGTTCGCTGGAGGAACACAACCGGTCCAACGCGCTCTCGGACTGGCTGCGGCTCAGGATCGCCCTGCACGTCGGTGAGGTCCACCGTGATCGGCACGGCTACGGTGGCGACGCGCTCAATTCGGCGTTCCGCCTGCTCGACGCAGAAGAGCTGAAGAGTCGTTTCAAGGAGATCCAGCGGGCCCAATGCGTGGTCATCGCTTCGGACCGGCTCTTCCACGACCTCATCCGCCATCATCCCGACGAGACCGGCGCGGCGCAGTACCGGGAGATCACGGTCGAGCGAATCGGCAAACCCGCATGGATCCGGGTTCCCGGTTTCACCCGCCCCCCGGAGAGCCCGGCTGCGGAGAAGAAGGCAAGTGGCCCCGGTGGAGCCAAGACCGCGGGCATGACCGCCAACACGCTCTTCGCCGGCCCGGTCACCGCTCATCGCGACTTCGTCATCAACAACGACTGACCTGCGAGAACCATGGAAACGACAGAGAGCGGCGAAAATCGGCCGCCTGACACCGGTGGGTACGGCGAGGCTACGGAGGACGAGAAAGACTCCGGAATTCCGCGAACCAAGGAGGACGCGCTCCGGGCCTTGAAAGACGAGGGCCCGGATTGGGAGGACAGCGACCGTTCACAGGCGATCATCAACGAGTGGATCGAGCGGACCCGCGGTCCCGGCGCGACGACGATCAACTACTTCGCCTCCGAAGTGCACGCGGGTCGTGACTTCGCCATCGGTGGTGGCGGTGAGAACCGCAAGCGGCGGACCAACGCGACCCTCGTCGCGATCGACGCCGCCGAGATCGCCGAGTACACGGCGGCGTTCGTCGAACCGGCAGGGTTCAGCAGGGCGATAAGGGTGCTCGGCAGAAAGCACGTGGTCACCCTCGCCACCGCCGAGGGGCTCGGCCAGCGCACGGCGGCGTTGGAACTCCTGCGGCGGGTACTCGGGGTCGACGAACCGGTCTTGTACAAGCTGGACGCCCTGGAGGTGCTGGGCGACCGGACCTGGGAGCCACCGCACGACGCGGCCGGGTACCTGGTCCCGCGGGAGGACGCCTCGTTGAGGCTCCTCAGCGAAACCTGGTTCGACGCGGTTTCCCAAGGTCTGGCGGCGGCGGGTGCCTACTTGGTTGTGCTCACGGAACCACTCAGCGACGAGCTGGCCAAGGCCACCTGGCGTACGGACTTCGTGGTCGAGAACCTCGCGGCGCCGTATGCCTTCGACGTGGTCACGGAACGTTTGTGCCGGACAGGTCTGTTCGATCGGGAAACGATCAAACGGCAACTGACCGAGGCGGGGGTGAGGCCTTTGCTGGAGGCCCGGCCGAGGCCGCGGTTCGCCGTGGAGTTCGCCGCCGAAGTCGTCAGGGTCGTCAGCGACGGTGGCGATCTGCGTGACGCGGTCGCGAGGCTCGACCGGCCCGGCGAACTGGTCCGGGAGTGGTTCTCCGAACACAAGAGGCACGATCAGCTGGCGTTCGTGTTCGCGGTCGCGGTACTCGAGGGAAGCAGCTACCTCACGCTTTCCGACGCCGCTGCGCAACTCTTCACCAGACTTCCCGACGCTCCCGGCGAGGAATCGATGCATTTCCGGGGCACCCTGCGGAAGGACCACCCCTGGATCGAGCTCGACGTCGGCGATGAGCCGGGAGCCGTGGAGCTGGTGAGGTTTCGCAACCAGCGCTTGCAGCCGGTGGTACTCACGCACATCTGGTACGAGTACGACATGTACCGGCCGGTTCTCCAGGCTTGGTTGAAGAGCCTGTGCGGACACCCGGACGTCGAAGTGCGAGCCAGGGCCGGAACGGCTGTCGGGATCATCGCGTCAGGCGATCTCCAGCATGCGATGCACCGCTATCTCAGGCCGTGGGCGCGGAGCAAGATTGGTCCGCTCAGGCAGAGCATCGCGCTCGCCTTGAGCGTCGTCGGCGCGCTGTCGGAGCACACCGACAGCGTCTGGGCCTTGTTGCGGGATTGGGCCGAAGCACCGGAGAACGTCTACGAACGGCGCATGGCCGCGACCGCGGGGCTGGTGGCAGGCAGTCCGTGGGGTTTGGACGACCCGAGCAGGGCGCTGGGCGTCCTGCGGTGCCTGGCCGAGGACGACGACTGGGATTCCCTGGAGGTCATCGCCGTGGGGATCCTGCACCTTCTCGACGGTGGTTCCTTCACCGAGGTTCTCCGGGCGCTGCTCGCCTGGACCGCTCGGCAGGACGAGAGCGCGCTGGTGGAGAAGGGACTGGTGGCGTTCACCTTCGCCGCCAGGAATCCGGTCAGCCGGGCCGAGACGGAGACGACGGTGGTGCCGGTCCGGCGCCCGGGGTTGCCGACGTTGCTCTCGAACGCGGTGAACGCGCCGAAGGAACTCGCCGAGCTCTGGGCGCGGGCTCTGGCGAACGCTCAGGTCAGGCCCTTGGCGTTGGACGCGTTGCACGAGTGGCTGAGGATGGCGGATCGTGATCCGAGCGTCTTCCAGGCGGTCCGGACCCAGATTCTCACTGTCGCCGGGCTCAGCGACCTGGACTGTGAGCGTCTCGAGTACCACCTCGAACTGTGGGCCGATTCCGAGGGGAATCCCTCCGCCGCCGCCTTCGAAATCCTGCGCGAGCTAGCTGTACCCGTTTGAACGGAGCCTTCATGCCCACCGTGACCTACGACCCGATTCTCGAGCTTCGAGAGCTTCCCCGGCTCAGGGTCTTCACTCCCATCGCCGCACCACGGCTCGGAACCAGTCTCGTGCTGGAGCCGGAAGAAGGGCCGCCCCTGGTGATCGCCGCCGGCGATCGGGTCCCCGAAGCCCGGCTCGGCAAGTACCACCGGTCGTACCTCATCGACCTCGGGAACTACGCGCTCAGCTTGGAAGAGCGGGTTCCCAGTGCGGATCCCTCGTTCCAGTTCACCGCGACCGTCAGCTTCACCTGCCGGGTGCACAACCCCACGGAGATCGCGAAGCGCCGAGTGCGGGACATGACCGGATCTCTCCGGCTTCAGATGGCGAGGCTGATGCGCCAGGCCGCACGCGAATACGACATCTCGGAGTTCAATCAAGCCGAGGCCGCGATCAACGCGCATCTGGAGAAGTTCACCGGAGACTCCGCCGTCTACCTGGGCGGCTATCTCGTCGAGCTGCACGCCGGTGGCGCTGTCGAGCAGAGCAGCGCGGAGTTCCACGACACGAGCCGCGCGATCAGGATGGATCGGATGCGACGCGAGCCGATGGCCGATGTCGTTCGCGGCGGCCGCGATGAGATGTACGCCCAGTGGCTCGCCAAACGCGGTGGGGACCCGTCGCAGTTGCTGGAATTCGAAGCGACCGCGAGAGCTGATGAAGCGGAACTGATGCTGAGGACGATGAAGGCGCTTGAGCCCAGCGAAGGTGCGGAGCCGTTCGCTTTCCGCGAGGAACGGAAGAAGCTGACGGCCAGGCTGCTCGGTGAGCCGACCGAGGATCGCCCGAAAAAACGCAAGTCGCGGCTGACCGGTTCTCTCGCGCCCGCGTCCGACCCGGCAGCCGAGGAGCAGACGCGTTCGCGGTCCGATCGGCTGGAAGCCGACGAGCCGGTGAACCGGGTTCGTGGCCTGGGGCAAGCGCCGGGCCGAACCGATCCGGACGCTTGAGGGGGCGAACGTGGAGATGGTCGCGTCCACGAGTCCGGGTGCCGCGTACTGGCGTTGGCAGGAACGGGGAATCCAGGCACTGGGTGTCTGGACCGAACGGAAAGCGGGTGCGGGTGAGGACGCGGAACCTCTGTTGATTCATCGAAAGCCCGCGGCCGAGGGTCTCATCGCGGTTTTCGATGGCGCGGGTGGAGCGGGTTCGGCGGGGGCGGGATCGACGCCGGACGGTCGCGAACGGACGGGCGCCTGGGTCGGGTCCCGGACGGCCCGAGCGGCGACGGAGGAGTGGTACGTGCGTGTCGCGGAGGACAACGCCGACCCCGGCCCCTTCGGTCTCAAGAGCTTGCTCGATCTCCGGCTCGGTCAGATGGCCATCGGGAATCCCAGCAAGCTGGGTGGCAGCATGCGGCGGACCTTGCCGACGACCCTCGCGTCGATTCGCTACGAGGTCGGTGACGACGCGGTCCGCTGGCAGGTCTTCTGGGCAGGCGACTCGCGTTGTTACCTCCTTGAGGAGTCCGGGCTGCAGCAGCTGTCGCTCGACGACGCCGATTCGGCCGACGCGCTGACCCTGCTCATCGAAGACCCGCCGATGACGAACCTGGTTTCCGCCGACAGGCGGTTCGTGGTCAACTCCGCGCTCGGTGACGCGCCGACGCCCTGTGTGCTGCTCTGTGCGACAGACGGCTTTTTCGGATACGTACGGGGCCCGGCCGACTTCGAGTACTTCCTCTTGAAGTCGTTGAGCAGCGCGGTGGACCTCGACCATTGGGCGGGCAATCTTGTCGAGACGGTCTGCTCGTACACGGGTGATGACGCATCGCTTTCCTTGCTGGCCTTGGGTTTCCGAGACTTCGAAGACCTTCGCGGCCACTACGCCGCGCGGCTCGGCCTGGTGAGGACCGAGTTCTGGGAGCCGTTGCGGGCGGCGGAGGAGAGGGCGGACCGCGAGGGTTTCGTCGCTGCTCGCAAAGGTTCCTGGGAGCACTACCGGTCCGGTTACGAACGCCGGATGCCGTTCAAGGAGGAAGATCGATGAAGCAAGGCGACAGCCTGAACGGCTATCGGGTGGTCACCAAGCCGACCAACGACGGAGCCGGAAAGTGCCTCTGGGCCTTCGTGGAACGTGGCGGGCACGAGTACTTCATCAAGGAGTTCCTCGATCCGAAACGTCCTGGCCGCAACTCGATGGGCGGCGAAGAGTCCAAACGGCTCCGGCTTGAGCAGTGCGAGGAGTTCGAGCGCAGGCACTGGGCGGTGATCAACAACCTCGACCCGACCGACCCCTATGCCGGCAATCTGGTCACGGCACTCGACTTCTTCTGTGTGGGTACCAAGTACTACAAGGTGACGGCTCGGATGACACCGGTGCCGATGCCGCCGCCGGAAGCACTCTCGAGTCAGCAGAAGGTCGTACTGCTCGGAACGCTCGGTGACAGCCTGGCCTTGTTGCATCGCCAGAAGATCGTGCACGGTGATCTCAAACCGGACAATGTGCTCCTGCACCGGCCGCCGCGTAGCGACCTCTACACCGCGAAGCTCATCGACTTCGACGACGCCTACCTTTCGGGTTCGCCACCGGACCGCGACACGATCGGCGGAGACGCGGGGTATGCCTCCCCGGAACTGGTGCGCTACTTGAAGAACGACCCGTCGATCCGGCCGGACCAGTTGACCACGGCCGCGGACATGTTCGCCTTCGGCCTGATGTTGCACGGATATCTCACCGGAGCACCACCCGGATTCGCCGGTGCACACGGGTCCGTCGCGGAAGCGGTCAACGCCGGAGCGGACATCCGGCTCGACAGCAAGTTGAGCGACCTGGCTACGGCCTTGATCCAGGCGTTGCTCGAGGCCGATCCCCGTGCCCGGCCGACGGCGGCTGCCGTGCTGCTCGCGCTGGACGACAAGTCCCTGGTGGACACCAAACGGTCCCGACTGCGGATCAACCTGTCCGCGAATCGTCAGAGAGAGGGCAATCCCCATGAGCCGGCCACATGAGGCCCTGAAGTACGCGGTCGACATCGTGTTGTGCATCGATTCCACCGCCAGCATGGCGCACGTCCTCGATGACGTGAAGGCGAGTGCCCTGTCCTTCCACGAGAGGTTGCTCGCCGAGATGCGGGCGAAGGGCAAGGCCATCAGCCAGCTGAGGCTGAAGGTCATCGCCTTCCGTGACTTCGGAGACTGTGCCGAAGACGCTCTCGAACAGACGGACTTCCTCATGCTGCCCGAGCGTTCGGTGGAGTTCGACAAGTTCGTGCACGGCCTGGAGGCCGACGGCGGCGGCGACATCCCGGAATCCGGCCTCGAAGCGCTCGCCCTCGCCGTGCAGGCCCCGTGGGAACGCGGCCTCGACCGACGGCGGCATGTGGTCGTGCTGTTCACCGACGCCCCGGCACATCCACTGGGATCGCCTCGGCAACGGGCGGCCGCCACCTACCCGACGTCGGTCCCGGATTCGATCGACGAACTGTTCGAGCAGTGGGGGCACGCCCGGAGCCAGCGTTCCGTCATGGACAACTCGGCGAAGCGGCTGCTCCTGTTCGCGCCGGAGATCTCGCCATGGCCGGAGATCGCGGACGACTGGAACAACACCTTGTTCTTCCCGTCCAACGCGGGTGAGGGCCTTGAGGAATGGGAAATGGGCGAGATCATCAACACCATCGCGAACAGCCTGTGATGGCGATCCTGCACGGCGTGGGTGTGACGGTGGGCTGGAACCGTGAGCGGGTGACCGTCGACGCGGCGGGTGTCCGGCTGGACATCCCGCTCACGAACTGCTCGGAAGCCCGGCTCGGCCACGTCACGACCGCCGCGGACGAGGTCCGGGCGAAATTGACGTTCCGCTGGGCGGCGGTGGACGGTGAGCCGTCAGGGGAGGTCGTCCTGCACTTCCCGGCCTCGATTTGGGACGACCTGGTCGTATTGACGAACTCCATCACGCCCGATCCGCCCGCACCACCGGGAGGCGGCCGTCGAGCCGTGCCCGGTGCCGGGTCGAACACCGGTCGGAAACCGGTGCGGAAGGAGTCGCGGCCAGTGGTCAACGAGGTGCTGTCCGACGCGCTCCGGACGATCTGGGACCACCGGGTCTCACCGCCGGACGGTGGAGCTCTCACGACCCGCCGGGACCGGGCGGAGAAGGCCGTGCTTCCACAGCTCGACTTCTCCCGTATCCCGGGGACGCCGGATTGGATCGGGTACCGCCCCTTGGGACACGGCGGTTTCCCCGGCCCGCCGGATTGAGGGAAGGAACAGTCGTGAAGTGGTCCTGCGACGGTTGCGACACCATCAACGACGGTGCCTCCCGGACGTGTAGACGGTGCGAACGGGAGGCCGGGAGCACGACGTCGTCCGAGGTGACGATAGTGCGGAGTCGACGACCGAGGCGGCCGCAGACGTCGGCAGCGGCACAGGAGCCCCGCCGTGCCGAGCCGCCGACGGGATACGCCACCGCCCCGCCACCTCCTCCTCCTCCTCCTCCGCCACGTCCGCATATCCCGTCGCCGCCTGCCGGTCCGCCGTATCGGCCTCCTTCGCCAAGGCCGTACCGGCCGAAAAGCGGAGTCTCGACCTTCGTGGCGCTCGGCCTGGCGTCACTCACGGTGCTCTGCTGTGTCGTACCCCTCATCGTGGTCGCCATCGGTGGAGGCGGGAAGTCGCGTTCCGGAGATGGCAGCTCAGCGTCGAACGGTCTCCGGGCTCAGGAAGGGAGCCCTTGCCCGGCCGAGGTCGCCCGATTCCTGCCAGGAGGAGAGGGCGTCCTCAAGGTCCGCTTGCAGACGGACAGGCACCTCGTCACCGTCTGTGAAACGGCCGACGGTCGCCTCTTCTACGACGGGCAGGGCAAGGGCAAACCGGTGACGGACGAACACCACCTGCAGATCCCGGCCCAGCGGACCGTGGACGGGTACACAGCCCGGAGAGGGGCGTACACCTACGAGATCAAGCCGAACCGGCTGGTGGTGGTCCGAGGCGAGGAGGTCCTGTCGGACAGCGCGACGTCGCCGGCTTAGGCGCTGTCCTGTAGGTCGTGTTCGCGGCCCCCTCCCGGTGACCGTGTGGATTTCGGGTCATCCAACGCACCGAAATCCACACAGTCGGCGATGGCCCTCCCGCGACACCAAAGGTCCCCCGCTCCTTTTCCGCAGGTCAATGCACCTGGGCGCGAAGACCGCGAACAGGACGGCGCTCAGGACAGGACGACGCGGCCGCCTTCGCCGCCGACCTCCACGACGTCGCCGTTCGTCAGCTGACGGCCGCGCCGGACTTCCACCTCGCCGTTGACCGTGACCTCTTCGGCGTCGAGGAGGTCTTTGGCGTGCGAACCGTCTTCGGCCAGGTTGGCCAGTTTGAGGAACTGGCCGAGGCGGATCGGCTCGCCGGTGATCGGGACGTCGTGGATGCTCATGGGGAGATCATCCCCGTGCGTCCATTTTCCGGTACAGGGTGGCGACGTCGGTGTCGAAGTAGCTGCTGTAGGACGTGTCCGGATCGTCCCCGCCGTACAGGTAGCCGCCGATCACGCCGACGACGGTGCCTAGTTCGGTCGCCGGGTCGGGGTCGACCACCCAGGGGCCGCCGCTGGTGCCGGTCGTGAAGCCGGGGCAGCCGACACGCATCTGGTAGGTGTCGGCCTGGCTGCTGGTGCCGTGGCAGACGACCGGCGCCTCCCGTTCGTCGGGATACCCGGTCAAGGTGATCGAGTGGGCGAATCCGCCGCCGGTCACGAGGGCGTTGGCGCCGGTGACACTTTCGAGGGTCTTTGTGGTCCCGGCCTGATGCGCGGTCGCGAAGCCGACATCCAGGTCCGGATCGGACGAATCGGCCCAACCTTCGGGGACCTGCGGATCGGAGACGTCCCAGAAGCCGTACGGCGCGACGCCGTCGTGATAGCCGGGCGCGAACGAGATCCCCGTCGCGTACTCGCCGCCTTCGCCGTCGTGAAGGCAATGCGCCGCCGTGAGCAGGAGGTCGCCGGGGGCACTGTGGACGACGCTGGCCGTGCAGAAATGCGTCCCGTCGATGAAGAGCGCGCCGATCGCCGGGTTGGTCCGCGGCGCGGGAGTGGCGGCCACCGTCGCGGCGGTGTCGCCGGCGTCGGTCGCGGCAGGATCCGAAGCGGCGGAGCAACCGGACAGAACGACACAGAGCACGAGCAACAGGGCGCGGCGCATCGCGTTCCTTTCGCTCTTCCACGGCTGTCCGGTCACAGATCACCATAAGTGGGGCACGAACACAGCCCGAATCGATCAACGCACAGCAAGCTCACAGTCGTAGTATGTGTTACCTCCGGTAACAGTCGAGCGGGTTGGGAGCGGGTATGAGGTCGTTCACGGACAAGGTCGTGGTGATCACGGGCGCGGGCTCGGGAATCGGCAAGGCACTCGCGATCGAGCTGGCGGGGCGGGGTGCCAGGCTGGCGCTTTCCGACGTCGACGCCGTCCGCGCGGCGGGCACCGTCGCGGAGTGCGAGACGGCCGGCGCGACCGCGAAGGCGTACGCGCTCGACGTCGCCGACCGTGACGCCGTCCTCGCGCACGCCGAGGAGGTCGCCGTCGATTTCGGGGGCGCCAACGTCGTGGTGAACAACGCCGGGGTCGCACTCGGCGCCACGGTCGAGGAAATGACCTGGGACGACTACGACTGGCTGATGGGGATCAATCTCGGCGGCGTGGTCAACGGCACGAAAGCCTTTCTGCCCCAGGTGATCGCTTCGGGTGACGGGCACATCGTCAACCTTTCGAGTGTGTTCGGCTTCATCGGCGTGCCCACGCAGAGTGCGTACAACGCGGCGAAATTCGCGGTGCGGGGGTTCACCGAGGCGCTGCGCCAGGAAATGCTGATCGCCCGTCATCCGGTCAAGGTCAGCTGCGTGCATCCCGGCGGCATCAAGACGAATATCGCCCGCGACGCGCGGGGCGGCGTCGAGCGGGACATCGACAAAGCCGCCGAGGGGTTCGAAAAGATCGCGAGGACCACGCCGGAGAAGGCCGCGCAGACCATCGTGCGTGGTATCGAACGGGGGACGGCGCGCATCCTGATCGGTCCGGACGCGTATGCCATCGACGCGATTCCCCGCGTGCTCGGCTCTTTTTACCAGCGGCCACTCGCCCTGCTCGGGCGCTGGGGAATGCGGAATCTCTGAGAAAGGGGAAGCCACTGAACGGAGTAACCCTCTGTGGTCCGGACGGCTCGGCATAACTCGATCGGGGTGCGTTACTTACGGCGGCGTCGGAAATGCACCACAATGCTCAAGTTCGTGATTCCCCTTCCGGAGGTCCCCATGCCGCGCGCCGCCCAGCGCCGTCCGTCGACCGACGCTTTCTCCGCGCCTGTCGAGACCGTCGAACTACTGGACCGGACGGGGATCATCGCGGCGAGCCTGCCGAAGAGGCGGCGCAGCCCCGAAAACGAGCCGGAGCCCAAGCCGATGCCGTTGCGGCCCCCGGTCTGCGAACCGGTCGTGGACAAGGATCTCCGGCCCAAGGCCGTCGTCATCCACCGTCGCGCCCGGTCCTGGCTGGCAGGCGGAGCGGGGGTGGCGCTGCTCGCGATCGGCTGGTTCGCCGGCACGTTCACCCTCGAGCCGGTGGAGGACACCGCCTTGCCAGGGTCGCCGCTGCCCGCCGTGGTGACCCAGCAGCCGCCCGTCGCGCAGCCCGCGCCGCAGGCGGCCCCGGTGACCGTCTACGTCCCGGTCACCGTGAAGCAGCAGGCGCCCGCGACGAAGAAGAAGCCCGTCAGGGAACGCGTCGTGGCCCTGCCGCCCGCCGAGACCAAGCCGCCGGAGCAGCCGCGTTCGGACCTCGGAGCGCGCGACAAGGCCGCGGAGGACCTCCGGAGCATGATGGACCCCGCCGTGGCGAGTTCGCTGGCGATGCAGATGGCGCAGGGAATGATGAGTTACGGCCGCTGACCCGTCAGCGCGGCGGCCAGCGCGGAGCCCTCGCCGGGGTCGCCGTGCACGAGTTCGGTGCGGTGGACCACGCGCGGCGAGGACAGGGAAAGCACGCCCACGCCGGTGATGACGTCGGCAGGGAGCAGCGCCAGCCCTTGACCGGCCGAGACCAGGCGAAGCAGGCCGTGGACGTCGGTCCCGGTGTACCGCAGCCGACCGCGGAATCCGTCGGTCGAAGCGGACTTTCTCAACCGTTCCAAGGGAATCGCGGTGTCCGGCGCGTCGATCCAGTGCGCGCCGGCGAGTTCGGCCAGCCTGGCGGTCCGTCCGGTCAGCGGATGGCCGGCGGGCACCGCGACCGCGAGCGGGCGTTCGCCGACGACGGTGGTGGTGAGCGGGCCGAAGTCCGGCAGCGGGAGCGGATCACTCGGCGCGGTCATACCGTCGATGAGACCGAGGTCGAGCGAGCCCGTCGCGACCTCCATCAGGACGTCTTCACGGCGCAGCACGCGCAATTCGGTGCCGCGCTGTGCGGCGGCGGCGACTTCGGCGGTGAGTGAAAGCGGCGTCAGTCCGAGCACGACCCGGCCGGTCGCGGCCGCGGTGAGCCGGGCGAGGTCCGCGCGGGCGGCGTCGAGCCGGGTCAGCAGCGGGCCGGCGTGTTCGAGCAGACGTTCCCCGGCCCGCGTCGGGGTGACGGGCCGCCGGGTCAGCAACGTGGTGCCGAGGTCGTGTTCGAGCGTGGCGATGTGCTGGGAGATCGCGGACTGCGTGTAACCGAGTTCGCGTGCGGCCCGGGAGAACGAGCCGCCGCGGGCCACCGCCACGAAGGTGCGGAGCAGATGGGTCTCCATGGTCATCAGTATCGCTTATGACTTCAGCAAGGATCATCGTTGGCGCTGAACTCGGCCCCCGGGTCAGGATGGCCGCATGACACAGACAGCGCGGGTCGCCCTGGTCGGCGACCGTTCGGACGGCGTCCGCTCCCACGTCCGGATCCCGATGCTCTTCGACCGTCTCGCCGAACGTGACGGCCTCGAACTCGACGCCTACTGGATCCCGACCGACGCCGTCGGCGACGTCACCGGTTTCGACGCCGTCTGGCTGGTGCCCGGCAGTCCCTATCGATCCGAAGCCGGCGCGGTGGACACCGTGCGCGCCGCTCGCGAGAACGGCATCCCGTTCCTCGGCACCTGCGCCGGTTTCCAGCACGCGCTGCTGGAATTCGCACGGAACGTCTGCGGCCTCGGCGGAATCGGGCACGGGGAGAACGCGCCGGAGTCGGCCGAGCGGTTGATCGTCCCGCTGGCGTGTTCGCTCGTCGGGCACGAGAGCGCCGTCCACGTCACGCCCGGAACGCTGGCCGCGCGGATCCTCGGCGCGGATCGTTCCGTTGAGCGGTACCACTGTTCGTACGGCCTCGACGCCCGGCATCGGGACACCTTGGCGGCGAACGGGCTCGTCTTCAGTGGATTCGACGGCGAGGGCGACGCGCGGATCGCGGAACTGCCGGAGCACCCGTTCTTCCTGGCGACCCTGTTCCAACCGGAACTCGCCGGCGACGGCACCCGTCCCCATCCGCTCGTTCACGCCTTCGCCAGTGCCGCCGTGGAGCACGCGAATCAGTCTGTCCATAGTGGACGCTGACGGCGGTCGTGCGCCGGATGGCCGCTGACACAGCGAAAGTGATCGACTACCGTGAGCCAAGGGGAGGGGCTCATGGAAAAGGGGGATTCCACTCGGAGCACACCGTTCAAGGCCGCTTTCGCGGTCGGCGAGTTCCGTGCGTTGTGGGCGGCCGAGGCGTTTTCGCAGGCCGGTGACCAGCTGGCCAGGGTCGCGTTGTCGGTACTGGTGTGGGAAAGAACGGCGTCGGCGGGGCTGACCGGGCTCACCTACGGGCTGACGTACCTGCCGACGCTGATCGGCGGCACCCTGTTCGCCGGACTGGCCGACCGGTATTCGCGGCGGACGGTGATGATCGTCTGCGACCTGCTGCGGGCCGCGATCGCGGCGCTGATGGCGGTCCCGGGGACGCCGTTGCCGGTGCTGGCCGGGCTGCTGGTGATCCTGACGATGGCGGGTGGCCCGTTCCGGGCGGCACAGCTCGCGTTGCTCCCGGACGTCCTCGAAGGCGAGCGGTACGTCGCCGGGCTCGCGGTCCGCACGATCACCATCCAAACGGCACAGCTGGCCGGATTCGGCGGTGGCGGACTGGTGATCGGGCTCGTGACGCCCCACTGGGGACTGGTGATCGACGCGGCGACCTTTGTGGTCTCGGCGCTGCTCGTGTCCACAGGGGTCCGTCGCCGGGGGCCCGCCGCCACGGAATCTTCGGTGAAAAGCCGGGTAGCGCGGGCTTTCAGTGGTGAAGGCGTCAGAGAACTGTGGCAGGGCAAGGGAATCCGGGTGCTCTTCGGGCTGAAGATGCTCGCCGGATTCGCCATCGCGCCGGAAGGGCTCGCGGCGCCGCTCGCCGTCGGGCTCGGGGCGGGGAATTTCGCGGTCGGTCTTATTCTCGCGGCGGATCCGGTGGGTTCGGTAATAGGATCGTGGATCTTCACGAAATGGGTTCCGGCGCGACGGAAAACGCGAATGGTCGGCATTCTCGCCATCGCATCCGTCGTTCCCTTGGTCTTTGTCTTCTTTCATCCGTCACTGCCGGTCTGTCTCGCGTTGATCGGGCTCAGCGGCGCGTTCGCGGCGCCGTACCACCTGCAGGCCGTGGCGCTGATGGCGCGTGCGGTGCCGGACGGTGTCCGGGCGCAGGTGATGGGCCTGACCTCGACGAGTTTGGTGACCGTACAAGGAATCGGGATCATGCTCGCGGGCGGTCTCGCCCAGTTGACCGGTCCGTTCGTGGCCGTCGGGGTGGCCGCGACGGTCGCCGTCGCCTCGGCGGGCCCGATGGCGATGGCGTGGAAACGCACCATCGCCACCGGGCCCGATGTATGGCTCCCGGCAGGGAGCCGAACCGGCTGAATCGGTGGGATCAGTCCTCGCGACCGTTCATGATGGTCCTCCCTCCCACTGCTCCATCTGTGTGTTCCGGAATTGACTCGAGCCACCCTCAGTACTACCTCGGATACATTGAATCGCGTACGGAAGGGGGACCGGTGACGATGATTATGGGGGATGCGGAACTCGTCGGAGAAGGGGCCGGTACGCGTCTGAGAACCTGGGTCCGAAACTGGGACTTATGGTCCGGACCGCGGGGGGTGCCGGCGGTTTTTCTTGTGGTGGAAGGACTTGCGGCGGCAGTCGCCGTAGTCGCCCTGCTCCGATCGAACTACGAGACTACGGAATTCGTCCGATTTGGATCACTGCTCGGCCTTGCTTTCCTGCAGGCCGAGCTTTCGCGTTCGGTGGAACGGTTGCGGCGCACGCTTTGTGACCGGCCGCATATCAACATGACTTCGGTGTGGACGTTCGCGGGGGTGCTCGTCCTGCCGTCCGGGCTCGCGCTCGCCCTCGGCCTGCTCATCTACCTGCACCTTTGGCTCCGGGTTTGGCGGGGGATGAGCCACCGCCCCGCCTACCGCGTCGTGTACTGCGCGGCGGCGATCGTGCTGTCCTGCCTGGCTTCGGGCGCCATCGTCTCCGGCTGGAACGGTCTGCCCGTCGGGTTCGCCGGTTCGCTGAAGATCGTCGAGGCGGCGGCCGTGTTCACCGTGGCCAACGCGTTCGTCGTGGCGCTTTCGGTGTATCTGCACACCGGGGGCCGGTCGCCGCGTTCGCTGTTCGGCTCGGGCGACGACAACCTGCTGGAGGTCACCACCCTGGTGCTCGGGACCTCGACCGCGCTGGGCATCGTGCACGCGCCCGCGCTCGTCCCGTTCATCCTGCTGCCCGTGCTGGTGCTGCACCGCAGTGTGCTGGTGCGGCAACTGGAGATCGCGGCGAACATCGACGGCAAGACCGGCGTGCTGAACGCGCACGCGTGGCATGTGCTCAGCGAACGGGAGCTTTCGTCGGCGGCAAGGGCGAAGAGCAAGCTCGGGGTGCTGATGCTCGACCTCGACCACTTCAAGCAGGTCAACGACGTCTACGGGCACCTCGCGGGCGATGTCGTGCTCAAGGTCGTCGCGGAGACGATCTCCGAGCACGTGCGCGACTACGACTCCGTCGGGCGCTTCGGCGGCGAAGAGTTCGTCGTACTGCTTCCTGGCGCGACGGAGACCGAGGTGATCCCTGTGGCCGAGCGGGTCCGGCAGGCGGTGATGGCGATCGAGGTCGAGGTCGCGACCGCTTCGGGGCCGCGGGTCGTGCGGGGCCTTTCGGTGTCGATCGGCGTCGCGGTCTACCCGGCGGGCGGGACCGTGCTGGAGCGGCTGCTGCACGTCGCCGACTCCGCGCTCTATCAGGCGAAGAACAGCGGCCGGAACCGCGTCGTCTCGCTCGCCGCCGCCTGACGCAACGCCGAACTCGCGTGATTGAGGGCGTAACTCACGTGATTGGAGGCGTAACTCACGTGATACGCCCCCAATCACGCGTGAGCGGAGTTCTACCAGGGTGAGTTTTCTTCGTCTTCCGGTGCTTCGTGGCGTTTATCGCGAGGCGCCTGCGGCGGAGGCGGAGCGTCGGCGGACGACGACGCGGGAGGAGTGGGCGGCGCGGGAGGCTCTTCCTCCTCGATCTCGGGGAAGCGGCTGCGCAGGGTGCCGATCATCAGCGCCCTGGTCTCCTGGTCCTCGTCGCCGAGCGATTCCTGCATGACCTCGGCGACCTGGCCCGCGATGCCGGCCTGCGCCTGGTGCATCGTCTGCAGGATCTGCCGCGACAGTTCCTCCAGCGGGTACGTCCTCGCCTTGTTCCCGAATTCGATTTCCGTCACGCCGCCGTCCGCGCCGACGGTGATCTTGACGGCGCCGTCGGAGCTGGCCGCGGTCAGCCGCAGCTGCTCCGTGCGCTCCTGTGCGGCCGCGTAGCGCTGGGCCTTTTCTTCCAGCCCCGCCGCCCAACGGTCCATTTTGCGCTGGGCCTCGTCGGGGTCCAGCATGAGCTCGCCGAGCTCGTTCCCTCCGGTCACTTCTTCCCTCCGATGTCCAAGGCCTTGAAGTCCGCCTTGAACGGTTCCGCGTTGGTCCTGTCACCGTCTACATAGGACTTCGCGGCGGTGCGGACGTTGTCCGCGGTCGACTGGATGCCTTCCGCCGCGGCCTTGATCGTCTCTGCCGCGCGTTCGCCCGCCGGGTTGACGATCGGCGGCAGGAACGCGCACAGCAGGCCGTACGCGTCCGACGACATCGCCGAACCGGTCGCGCCGTGCGCGGTGTTCAGCCGGTCCACGAGCCCTTCGAGATGGCTCGCGTGCGCGGTCAGGTCGTCCGGGTCGACCTCGAACGAAGCCGTCACTTCCAGTCCTTGTTCTTCCAGTCGCCGATCACCGGCGGGGCCACGATCTCGTCGGCGGCGAAGAAGGACGGGTCGTCGGATTCGACGTAGTCGGCGACCTTGTGCTCCTTGTCGTCCTGGCCCTGTCCCTTGCCCGCCGCGGGTGCCATGCCACCCATCGGCATACCGCCGGGCGTACCCGGCTTGCCGCCGGAACTCCCCGCGCGGGCCGCGGCCCCGTCGGCGTCCATCGCACCCGCGCCGACGGCACCGCCCATACCGAGCGAACCCGTCGCCCTTCCGGCACCGCCGAGGCCACCGCCACCGGCACCCGCGCCGCCCGCGCCGGTCCCGCCGCCGAAGCCGCTGGTGCTGCCGCCGAGACCGCTGGTGCCACCGCCCGGGATGTTCGGCATGCCGAGCTTGGGCGGGTTGTACGGCGTGCCCTTGTACGAGTTGCCGTCCGGGAACGTGGGGCCGCCGAGCCGCTCGCCGATGCCACCGGGCCGCGGGATCGGCGGGATGTTCGGCATGACCGGCTTCGGCCCGCCGCTGTTGGGCCCGTTCGGGATCGGGATGTTCGGCGGGGTGAACGGGAGACCGCCACCGGGACGGGGCCCGCCGCTTTCGGGGATGGGGATGTTCGGCGGGGTGAACGACGGCGGCGTGACGGACGGCGGTGTGTAGCCCGTGGTGCGCGTGCTGTCGTCGATCTTGGGCAGGTTCGGGAGGTTGGGGCCCGCCGACGCCGCGGGTTTGTAGGTCTCGCCGCCGGTCGGCCCGTTCGGGATGTTGATGTTGGGCATCGACGGGTTGGAACCGGGACCGCCACCACCGGGGAAGCCACCACCAGGACCGCCGCCGCCGGGGAAGCCACCGCCCGGACCGCTGCCGCCGGGACCACTGCCGCCAGGACCACTGCCGCCGGATCCGCCGTTCGGCGCGTTGAACGGCGACACACTGCCGGGTCCACCGGGTCCACCCTGGGTGGTCCCGTCCACCGAGGCGGCGATGGTCCCGTCGGAACTCGCGGTGAACGGGGTGCCATCGGCGCCTTCGGCTGCCATCCGGTCGCGAAGCGTCTGGGCGGGCGAGCCCGCTCCACCGCCGGCTGGGCTGCCCTGAAGCTGCTTGGCCGCCTGCATGGTCGGCAGCTTCGGCGGGGCGGGGAACGCCGGGGTGGCGATCGCCGAACCGACCGTGCCGTCGAAGTCGGTCATCACCTTCGCGGCCTGATCCCGCGCGTCCTGCTGCTTCTTGAAGGTGGAGAGGTCCTTGCCGAGCTGCGCCATGTACAGGTGCGGGTCGGTGATCGTCTGCAGGTTGGCGTTGGCCTCCTGCACGCTGAACGCGACCGGCGGGTTCGCCGCCATCAGCTTCTGCGTCTCGTTGAGGGTCTGTGAGTGGATCTGCTGCTGCCGCCCGGCCAGTGTCGCGCCGTTCGCGGTCGCGCCGAGCCACTTGCCGACACCGGCGAGGTGCTCGCGGGCCGCGTCGCCGCCTTCGCCCTCCCAGTTGGCCGTGCTCGCGTTGATCGCTTTCGCCAGGTTGCGCTGGTGCGTGGCCAGGTCGTTGCCCGCCCGGACCCACTCTTCGGAGGTCTCGCCCACCGCGGCCGGATCCGCGTTGTCCGCGATCGCGGACTGCATCTGCTCGTGGGTGGCGTTGGCCCAGACCGTGGACGGCGGGCTGCCGGGTTTGCGGAGGTCCAGGTTCTTGTCGAGACCCTCGCGCGCCTTGTCCAGCTGCCCCTCGTACATCTTCTGCGTGAAGACGTCTTTGAAGCCGTTGAGCGCCGTGTCACCCCAGCCGAGGATGTTGAACAGGATGTCGGTCCCGGCGGTGGCCCCGGCCCGGATCTCGTCACCGGAGGCGGCCTTGTCGGCCAGCGGCCCGACGTAGTACGGGGACGACGAGTCGGCCGTGATGTCGTAGAACGGGTCGTCCGGGTTGTAGTCCTCGGACTGGGGGTCGGAGACCTTCGTGGTCTTCTCCGCGGCTTCGGTCACGGGTCTCTCCTCTTAGATCTCGGTGTCGATCCGCGTCAGGGTGCGCTGGTTCTCGTCGTCGCGTTCCCGGTAGTTCCGCTTGGCGAGTTCGATCGCCTCGACGTAGGTCGGGAATTCGGCGCGGGCGGCTTCGAGCTGGGTGAGCAGGCCCTGCGCGTCCGTCGCGGTGCCATGCATGTGCTCGGACACCCAGCGCGCGGTCGCGGTGGAGCTCATCGGCGGCGTGTTCCGCAGCTTGGTCAGCGCGCTCCAGCGCTCTTCGAGACTGTCGATCACTCCCTGGAGTGATCGGATCATCTCTTCACCGGTGCTCTCGTCGACGGCGAAACGGCCTTGCTTCGCCAGGGCCTTCAGCTCCGTGCCCGCGAGCTTGGCCCGGACCGCCATCATCGGCTGCAGTTGTTGTGCTTCCTCGGTCAACGGAGGATCCTCTCGCCGGGTTCAGGAGGGTCAGTAGATGTCAGCGATGGCCGCGCGGATGGCGTTCGCCACGCCCGACTGACTCGCCGGGTCGTAGTGACCGATCACGGCGCCGGAGGCTTCGTCGGTCTCCGTCCAGACCAGGTACCGGCCGTCCTCGGTGTCGAGCCAGCTCAGCGGCGTCGAGCGGAGCCGCTCGCCGCGGCGGCCGATCCCGCTCACGATGATGTGCCCGCCGCCGAGGCGGGTTCCGGACAGCACCTGCTCCAGGACGGCGACGTCGCTCTCGTCGTTGCGCGGGGAAGGCGACTCCGGCCGGGCGCGGACGACGCCGGTGAACTGGAGGTTGCCGAACGCGTCGGTCTCCTCCTCGTCGAATTCCGCCTCCGCCTGACGGCGCGCGGTCATCGCGGAGACGGCGCGCTCTTCCTGCTGCACGAGGGTGCGGCGGCCGGTCGACGCGGGCCGCATCCGCGGCAGGACCCCGGCGAGGACCTCGACCAGCTCTTCGTCCGCGAACAGTGCGAACTGCAGGAGGTCTTCCCCGTGGGCCTGGGTGATGCCGAGCGCCTGCCTGCCGTCGGTGAGGGTGAGGACGGCGATGTCCTGGCCGATGCCGTCGATGCCGTTGACCGAGACGGTGATCCGGTGGTTCGAGAGCAGCGCGAACGCGGTGCGGATGGCCTGGTTCAGCTCGCCGCTGATCGACAGGCGGCGCTGTTCGAGGTCGGCGTAGACCTTCCGGATGACGGCGGCGTATCGCTCCGGGTCGATCGAAGTGTTGCGGACGCGCAACGGAAACAAGCGGACATCGACGCCGAGCGCCTGTCCGACCACGGTCGCCTCTACCGTCCCCAGCGCGAAATCGGCTCGTTCAGCCATGCTTTTGCGCTACTCCCTCACGGGCGCCGGGCCCCGACTTTGTTAATGGCGAAAACAAACTAGCACAGCGCATGACTGTACGGAACCATACGAACACCGGTGGACCCGATGGAATGGATCACAGTGCCCGATCGGGCACTTTTCTTGCCCCTAAAGGAATAACGGCCGAAGTCAGCGGTCGGCCGTCGCGGGTGCGTAGGTCGTCATCCGGCGGGCCACATCCGTCCGGGAACGGGCGCCGAGTTTCCGCAGCACCTTGGCGACGTGCTGTTCCACAGTACGCGGCGAAAGGAACAAACCGTCCGCTATTTCCCGGTTCGTGCGCCCGTCGGAAAGCATGCGCGCGACCTCGAGTTCGCGGGGCGAGAGTTCCTGGCCGTAGCCACGCCGCCCGCGCTGCGAGGGTGCCCACGCGCCGTGTTCCCGCAGCTGGTGACGGCAGCGGCCGGCGTCCCTGGTCGCGCCGAGCCGCTCGTAGGCCTCCGCGGCCGCGGTGAGCTCCTCGATCGCCTTGCGGTCGCCCGCGGTCGGTTGACCGGCGGTGAGCCTGCCCGCGGTGAGGCGGCCGGCGTTGAGACGACACAGCGCCGCCCGCTCCCGGGCGCAGATGGCCTGGTACGGCATCGGCAGCGCCTCGTAGCCTGTCGCCGCTTCATCGAAAACCGTTGCCGCGGCGGGATGTTTGCCGCGCGCGTCGAGCAGGATCGCCTGGCCCGCGAGCAGCGCGACCCGGGAGACCGGCGAGTCCTTGCCGTCGATGCCGCGGGCGAACTCCTCGACGACGGCGTCCGCCTCGGACCAGCGTCCGGCTCGCGTGTAGGCCTCGGCCGCGGCGGGCACCAGCGCCGCCGCCCACACCCAGACCCCCTTGCGCCGGGCCGCGGTGACGGCGTTGTCGGCCGCCGCGCAGGCGCCGTCGACGTCGTCCGTCGCGAGGAGCACGCGGATGAGGACCCCGGCCGCCGAAAGGACGACGGGGATCGGCCCGTGTTCCGGGGCGTGCACACTCGCCGCGGTCAGATGTCGTTGCGCGGCGGCGAATTCCCCGCGGACGGCGGCCAGCCCGCCGAGGACGAGCGAGCACTCCATGACGATCGGGCCGAGGTCGGGATAGGTGTCGCGGAGCTGTTCGGTGGTCTCGGCGAGCCCGGACCAGTCGCCGCGCACCCAGTCGAGCCGGACCCTGGTGCCCTGCGCGAGCCCGGCGGCGTAGAGCGCGCCGGCGTCGGTCGCGCGCCGGATCCCTTCCGTGACCAGCTTTTCCGCCCTGGCCAGATGTCCGGCCCAGGACTGCGCGTCGGCGAGGTTGCACCACAGCCGCGCTAGCTGGACCCGTTCGGCGACCCCGTCGACCACACCGCCGTGGTCCGGTAGTTCGGTGAACTCGGTCCAGGCCGACCCGTCACCGATATGCGCCTGGGTGGAGATCCGGTCGCCGAGGAGCGCGAGCCGCAGTTCCGGGTCTTCGATCCGGTCGAAGACCTCGCGGGCGCGGTTCATCCAGACCTCGTGCCAGGACAACGGGGTCAGCCCGTCGATCGGCTGGGCGAGCAGGTTGATGCCGCGGGCGGCCAGTTCCGGCTCGTCGACCAGTTCGGTGATCGCCTTCTCCACCTCGACCCGGCCCCGGCCGAGCCGTCCGATCGTGCGGACGAGCAGCATCCCGAGGCTGAGCCGGATCGTCCCGCGCACGCTGGGCCGCAGGTCGGTGAGGTCTTCGAGGATCCGTTCCAGTGTCTCGATGACGTCCGGGCGGAAGCCGCGCAGCGCGACCTGGCTGAGTTTCGTGGCCAGCCGGGCGATGTCGTCCTCGCCGAGGCTCGCCTCTGCCAGCACGGACTGGAGCAGGTCGATCGCGCGTGACGTGTCACCGCGGGCGATGGCCTCGTCGGCGGCGGCTTCGGCGTAGTGGCGCCATTGTTCGGTCCGCCCCGCCGCGCGCGAGTGGTTCGCCAGCAGGGTCAGCGGCGGGACCGGCTGACCGGCGAGCACCTGGATCGCGCGTGAGTGCAGCAGCGTCCGCTCCGGACCGCTTATCGTGTCGTAGACGGCCTTGCGGGCCAACGGATGCCGGAAGCCGTAGCGGTCGCCGCCGAGTTCGCCGAGCACGCCACCGTCCAAAGTGGACAGCAGTGCCGAGCGGAGCCCGTCGCCGTCGAGGCAGGCGAGTTCGCCGATCACCGCCGGTTCGGACGGGACGGCGAGCACCGCCGCCGCGCAGGCCAGCCGGACAGCGGGTTCGGGGAGCGCGTCGAGCCGTTCGGTGATGGCTTCGCGCAGGGAAATCGGGACTTCGAGGCTTTCCAGCAATCGGTCCGAGAGCACCTCGCCGATCGGTAGCCGTCCGGCGGCGTCCCGCAGCGCCCGGAGGGTCTCCTCGACCACGAACGGGATCCCGGCGGTGCTTTCGTGGAGTTTCGCGGTGAACGGCGCCGAAACCCTGGGCAGGTCCAGCAGTTCTTCCGCCAGTTTCCCGACCGCCTCGACGTCGAGCGGGCCCAGCGTCACGCGGGCGGTCTGGACGTTCGCTCTCGTACGGAACGGGATGCCGGCACCGTGTCCGGAAGGGGAACCGGTCCGGTACGCCGCGACGACGGCCAGTTCGGCGGGCATGGCCGCGGTGAGGAACCGCATGAGGTCACGGGTGTCCTCATCGGCCCACTGGAGGTCGTCGATCAGGACGAGCGCGGGCCCGCAGGCGATCAGGAGTTCCCGGACCGCGCGGAATTGGCGGTGCCGTTCGGCGCAGGGGTCGGCGAGTGGTTCCGGCCGGGGAGGAAGGCTTTCCGCGAGTTCGGGCAGCAAGGGTCTCAGCACCCCGGCGACCGGGCTGAGCGGGCCGAGCGGCCGATCGCCGACCGAACGCAGCGCTTCGAGCAGCGGCCCGAAGGGGAACGGCTCGCGCATCGGCTGACAGGCGCCCGAAAGCACCCGGCCGGACGTGAACTCGCGGCGTCCGGCCAGCTCTTCGAGCAGCCTGCTGCGGCCCATCCCGGGTTCGCCTTCGATCAGCACGGCGGCGGGACGGCGCAGCAAGATCTTCACTATCGCCGAGACCTCGACGTCCCGGCCCACGAGTGCCGTCGATCCGGCGCGGACCGAAACCGAGGTCGGGCGAGGGGTGGCAAGCCACATCATGCACTCCTCGGTGGGGAGTTCCCGCTGAGCCCGACACGATCTTGTGCGTTGTCCTGCGGAGCCTAAGCACTGCCTACCTGGTCGTAAACCACCCAACACGGACACCAAGGGCACCCTGTGGGGCCGTTCGCGGACACACCGTCACCGGTTGGCTGACGGATCGTCGGTTGGAAAATCACCAGGCACCCGAAACATCGGCGAGAAACCCGATTCGGCGAGTCATCCCACGTTCCGGGGGTGGCGACGACTACACAAGGTATTCGCTCGAAACCCTACTTACGGACGTGTCCGTCCGGGTGCCCGCTCTAGGTGTCCGCCCGTGGAGCAGGGGATTCGGGTTCCGAAGAATGGGTATACCTATCCCGCGCCGACCCGGATTGCGGCCTTCGCCGGAGTCCAGAACTCTCACCCATCGGGGGAGGGCTATCGCATGGCGAACCGGAGCCGTGCGTGATGACGAGGGAGAAGCATGAAGATCACGAAGCTCCTCGGTGTGGCCGCCACGGCAGCACTGGCCACCGGCGTGCTCGTCACGGGTACCCCCGCGGCAGCGTCCTCAACATCTTCGGACACCCTGCTCAACGCCGAGATGGTTCCCGCCCTGCAACGGGACCTCGGCCTGACCGCCGGCCAGGCACTCGCCAGGATCCAGAGCGAGACCGCCGCCGGCACGCTCGAACAGTCGCTCGCTTCGGCGCTCGCCGGCAGCTTCGGCGGCGCCAGCTACAACGAGGCCACCGGCAAGCTCCGCGTCGGCGTCACGGACGCGGCGAAGCTGGGCCAGGTCCTCGCCAGCGGCGCGGAAGCGGAACTCGTGCGCTTCTCGGCCGCCCAGCTGGATTCCACTGTGGACAAACTGAACGCGGGTGAGCGCGCGGCGGACGGCGCGATCACCGGCTGGGGCGTCGACACCAAGACCAACCGCGTGACGGTGAACGTCCTGCCGGGCAAGAGCGGCGTCGTCGGCTCGTATCTGGAGAAGACCAAGGTGGACAAGGCCGCCGTCGCGGTGGTCGAGACCGCGGCGGTGCCGACCCTGAAGTACGACGTCCGCGGCGGTGACGCCTACTACATCAACAGCTCGTCGCGCTGTTCGATCGGCTTCTCGGTCAACGGCGGCTTCCTCACCGCCGGGCACTGCGGCCCGGGCACGGTGGCCGGCTACAACCGGGTCGCGATGGGGTCGTTCGCCCGCGTCAGCTTCCCGACCAACGACTACGGCCACGTCCGGGTCAACAGCAACTGGGTGCCGCGCGGCGTCATCAACAACGGCACCCGCGTGAGCGGTTCGACCGTGGCGGCCACCGGCGCCTCGGTCTGCAAATCGGGGTCGACCACCGGCTGGACCTGCGGCACGGTCGGTGCCAAGAACCAGACCGTCCGCTACGCCGAAGGCACGGTCTACGGCATGACCGCCACGAACGTGCGCTCGCAGGCGGGCGACTCCGGCGGCTCGTTCATCGCGGGCAACCAGGCCCAGGGCATGCTGTCCGGCGGTAACAGCTCGGTGACGTACTTCTTCCCGGTCCGGCCGGCGTTGTCCGCGACCGGGACCTCCCTGGTCCTCGGCTGACCTTCAGCCCCGGTCGTCCGAGGACCGCGCACAGGACGAAGGGCGGACCGAGTGCCTCCAGCGCACTCGGGCCGCCCTTCGTTTTCGTGCCGCGGGAAAGTTTCAGACGTTGCTGATCTCCTCGATCAGCGCTTCGACGTCGAAGTGCTCGCTCTCGGAGCCGAGCGGGACCAGCTCGTAAGTGGACTCGAGGAACGTCTCGACGTCCTCACGTTCCAGCTCGAACGACGCATAGCCGTCCGGTGACTCGATTTCGAGCGTCAGCAGCGCCTCGTCCTCGGAGAGGTCGGGGCGGACGCGGACGTCGCCGAGCCCGGCCGGGTCGGTCAGGCCGGTGACGAGCAGTTCCCGCGCGAAGGTCCACTCGACCCACCGGCCGCGCTCGGTCCGGAACGACACGGTGACCGCGAACGGCTCGTCGGCGTGGAAGGACAGGCGGGAGAGAACGGGCGTGCTGCTGTTGTTCAGCAGAACGAACTGGCTCTGGTGAATTGCGTCGGTGTGCACGGCCACTCCTCGGTGCTCGTGGTTCGCGCGGCGCGAACTTTTCGTCTCGGGGAGGAGATGCCCGGGCGGACGCCGGATGACGCGACTGCGACGACGTTCACGCTATCGGCTGCATCTGTCCATAGTGGTGTAACGCCGGGCACAGACCCCTTGCGTTCGGACGGATACCCGTGGTGACGAGGTCGTGGAGTCCTAATTGGACGAGGGGGAGCTCACGGCTCCAGCGGCAAGGACAGTCCCGTTTTGACCCGGTCCATCGCCACCGACGTCGTGAAGTGCCGGACGTTCGGGTTGTCGAAGAACATCCGCCGCGTGAACGCCTCGAAATCCGCCATGTCCCGGCAGGTCACCACGAGCACGAAGTCCGCGTTGCCGGTGACGTAGTAACACTGCTGGACGTTGTCGTCCGAGAGCACCTGCCGCCGGAACCCGTCGAGCACCGCGAGGCTCTCCCGTTCCATCTCGACCATCACCACGAACGTCATCGACAGCCCGAGCGCCCGCGGCGACAGCACCGCCACCTCGCGTTCGATCACCCCCGCCTCGCGCAGCCGTTTGATCCGCCGCTGCACGGCGGCCGCCGACAGGCCCACCTTCGCGCCGATGGTCTCGGCGATCGTGCGGGCGTCGGACTGCAAGCAGGCGAGGATGGCGACGTCCAGGCTGTCGAGGTCGGGTGTGTGCACCAGGTCAGGCTAACCGGATGGCTCTTCCGGGCGCCCGATCTCCGGCCGTGGCGGCGCGCGGTGTGGATCACGCGGCCAAGTGCCCGCGTTCGAGGGATCGGAAGGGTTCGGCGGCCACGGCCCGTGGCGTTCGCGGCGCCGGATTCGCCCGGTCGGGTGTCGAGGCGGCACGGGCGGCTCGTGTGTCCGGTCACCCTTCCTGCCTGCTCGGTTGCAGTCGAGCCAGGTCGGGCACGGCGCGGCGGGAAAAGCTGAGAATTCTTTGAAATGTGACCCGGAACACAACTGACGGGTCTACTGAATGGTAGCGCTTACAAGTGAATGGCAGACCTCTCATTCCCCGCGAAAGGATTCCTTGGTGCCCTCATCTCAGGCGGCCGTTCTCGCCGGTCTCGGCTCTTGGCTGCCTCCGCGAGTGGTGGGCAACGAGGAGATCGCCCAGCGGCTGGACACCTCCGATGAGTGGATCCGCTCGCGGACCGGCATCGCCGAACGCCGGGTCGTCGACCCCGGAACGTCCACTGTGGACCTCGCGGTCGAGGCGGGGCGCCGGGCGCTGGCCTCGGCGGGGGAGGGCGGCGCGGACGCGGTCGTACTCGCGACGTCCACGGCCGATCAGCTGTGCCCGGCCAGCGCGCCGCAGGTCGCGACCAAGCTCGGGCTGAACGGCGTCGCCGCCTTCGACGTCAACGCCGTGTGCAGCGGGTTCATCTACGGGCTCGCCACCGGCGCCGGGCTGATCGCCGCCGGCATCGCGCGGCGCGTGCTGGTGATCGGCGCCGACGTCTTCACCTCGCTCGTCGACCCCCAAGACCGCGGCACGGTGCCGATCTTCGGTGACGGCGCGGGCGCCGTCCTGCTTCGCGCGGGTGACGCCGACGAACTCGGCGCCCTCGGTCCGTTCGACCTGCACAGCGAAGGCGAGCTCGCGGAGCTGCTCTGGGTCGAAGCGGGTGGCGCGAAGAACCGCCGCTCCGACGATCCGAGCGACCACTATCTGGTGATGCGGGGCCAGACCGTCTTCCGGCACGCCTGTGCCCGGATGGCCGAATCGGCGCGCGCCGTGCTGGCGTCCGCGGGCTGGGGGGTCGGCGACATCGACCGGTTCATCGGGCACCAGGCGAACATCCGCATCCTGCAGACCTGCGCGAAGCAGCTCGGGCTCGCGGAGGACGTGATGTACTCGAACATCGAGAAGGTGGGCAACACGAGCGCGGCGTCGATCCCGATCGCGCTGGCCGACGCGGCCAAGGAAGGCGCGCTCCAGCCGGGGAACCGCGTCGTGATGGGGGCCTTCGGCGCCGGGCTCACCTGGGGTTCGACGCTGCTGCGCTGGCCGGACGTCATTCCGGGCTGAGCGCGCTCGCTTCCCACGCGTGCGTCGGTTCCCGGCGCCCGCGCAGTTCGAGTTCCGCGTACGGCTCCCAGTGCGAGCGCTCGCTTTCCAGCGCGGCCTTGAGCACCGCCTCGCTCGCCAGGATCCGGCCGTCGGCGGATTTCGCGTACTCGGTCAGGCGCGCGGCCTCGTTCACGGCGTCGCCGATGACGGTGTACTCGAACCGGCTGCTGGTCCCGAGCTGCCCGGCGAAGACCCGCCCGCTCGCGACGCCGATGCCGAGGTCGAGCTCGCCGGTCTTCTGGACGGCGTCCCGGATCACCCGTGCGGCCGAAAGCGCCGCCGTCGGCGCGTCCGCGAGCCGTGTCGGGGCGCCGAAGACGCAGAGCGCGGCGTCACCCTGGAACTTGTTGACCAGCCCGCCCCGCGCGCCGACCGCGTTCACCACGCTGGTGAAGAACCGGTTGAGCATCTTGACCAGGTCTTCCGGCGGGGTCCGGCCAGCCAAGGCCGTCGAATCGACGACGTCGACGAACAAGGCCGTCACCTCGCGCACGTCACCCGAGAGGGAGGCGCCGTACTCGAGCGCGTGCCGCGCGACCTCGTCCCCGACATGCCTGCCGAACAGATCCCGCATCCGCTCCTGCTCGCGGAGCCCGGCGGCCAGGTCGTTGACCGAGGACTGCAGCAGGCCGATCTCGCTGGAGTCGTCGACGTCGACCACGATCTCCTTGTTGCCGCGCGCGATCTCGTCGAGCGCCACCCGCAGCCGGTGCAACGGGGTCGCGACGGCCTTCGCGAGCAGCACCGTCCCGATCGCGCCGACGCCGAGCCCGATCGCCGAAAGCATGATCAGGCTCGCGACGTGGTCGCCCTGGCCGAGGTCAGGCGGGGCGGCCACCAGCAGCACGCCGAGGAACGGCACCCCGCTCGCCAGCGCCCAGGTGACGACCACCCTGGTCCGCACGGTGACCCGGAGCGTCCCCTTCGGCGGGGTCACCTTGAGCGCGATCGTCATCACCGGACGGGCGACCCATTCCGCGGCGAGATAGGTGAGGCCGACCGTGGTCAGCCCGCCGAGCCCGATGACCAGCGCCATCCCGAGCGCGTCCAGCCAGGACCCGAGCACCCGCGCGAGCGCGCCGAGCACGATCGTGCCGATCAGCCAGAGCGTCCCGCTCACGATCCCCATGTCGACCGGAAGCCGCAGCGCCCGCTCGGCCTCGGCCCTCGTCGGCGGGCGGCCGAAGACGAACCAGACCGCCGTGCGCCGCTGGAGCCACGCCGTCCACGCGGTGCCGACCACCAGCGACAGCGCGACGATGCCGGCCGCGGTGACCCCGAGGATCCAGCCGCGGTCGCCGACCTCGCTCGGCAGGCCCTGCAACAGCAGCAGCAACGCCACGACACCGGCACCGCACACACTGGACCCGACGCCGAGCGCGGCGAACCCCAGACTGGTCCTGAGCACCAGCCGGAACCGGCTCGACATCGTCTTCCCGCGCACCCGGTGATCGTATGACCTCCGGCGGAAAACGGTTCGCCAGTTCTCGCGTGCGCTGGCTACCGTGCCGGTATGGAACCGCTGGGCCAGGACGAGATCAGGGCGTCCTTCGTGAACTGCACGCGTGGCGAGGCCAAGGGGGTCACGCTGCCCGCCCGGCCCGAGGAAATCCCTTGGGAGAACAGGGAATTCCTCGGCTGGCGTGATCCGAAGGCCGTCTCCCGTGCGTATCTCGTGCTGCCGTACGGCGGGGAAACCGTCGGACTGTCCCTTCGCACCGCGCCCCGGCCGAAGGGCCGTGTCCTGCTGAGCAATATGTGCGGCCTGTGCACGACGACACATCCGCTGTCCGACATCGCGCTGTTCTCCGGCCGCCGCGCCGGGAAGTTGGGGCGCGAAGGGAACACGCTCGGCATCTACGCGTGCGCGAATCTCGCGTGCAGCCAGTACATCCGCGGCGAGTTGAAGTCGGACGTGCCGCAACCGTTCGAGTCCCTGACGCTGGAGGAACGGGTGTCCCGGCTGGAGGACAAGCTGCACCGGTTCGTCGAGCGGGTGCTCGAGTCACGCTGACCGACCTCGTGAGTGGCGCTTCGGGTTAGAACCCGAAGGGTGTCTTAGGTACCTACGTGGGTTCCGGCTGCGGTTGTTGGCAGGCCCGGTTCGTGGGGATGTCGTGAAGGGTCCCTTTGAGACGGTGAAGGTCTCAAAGGGGCCCTTCACGACATGAGAGTTCGACGCCGGGCCACCTCGGAGCCCGGGCCGAGGCGGCCCCGCTGCCACGGGCGGGCAGGAACGCCACCGCGGGCCTCAGCGCTACAGCGACAGCACGTGAAGCCCTCATCCTTGCGACTACGTACAGGAAGGAGACCTTCATGTACTTCAGCAGCACGCAAGAGGCGCCGCAGGTCACGCAGTAGGTACCAAAGAGAGGCTCGCCAGAACCCGAATCGCCACTCACGACCCACGGCACCGACCACGGGCAATGCGTGAAGGCCCCTTCCCCAGTAAGAGGAAGCTAGTCACGTACTTGGGCCGACCCGCCCTCAGAACCGGAACCGCAGGATCCGCCCCATCTTCTTGAACGCCGGGAACAGTCCCGCGACCCACAACTGCGCCCGCATCGACGTCGAAATCCGCTCCTTCACCTCGGGCGTCGCGTAATCCGTCGAGTCGAGTCCCGAGACCAGCGTCAGACCGAGCCGCTCCAGTTCCGAGATCTCGTCGATGCCCCAGTACAGCGTCGCCTTGGCCTTGCGGACCACGGGATTCAGTTTCTGCAGTTTGATGCCCAGCCTGCTGAACGTGTCGAAGACCATTTCGCCGCCCTGGGGGAAATGCGCGATCAGCCGCCGCAGCAATTCCTCGCCTTCGGACGGCCGCAGGTACATCGTCAGCCCCTCCGCGATCACCAGACCGGGTTTGTCCGACGGGATCTCGTCGATCCAGGCGAAGTCCGTCACGGACGAGCCGATGGTCCGGTACCCGTCCCGCTCGGGGTAGATGCGGGCGCGCAGGTCGACGACCTCGGGATAGTCGACGTCGAACCAGCGCACCGAGGGCGGCGGGTCGACGCGGTACACGCGGCTGTCCATGCCGCAGCCGAGCTGGACGACGGTCGCGTCCGGGTGTTCCTTCAGGAATTCCGAGGTCCAGTCGTCCATCGGCTTGGCCCGCAGCGCGACGGTCAAGCCCATGTCGGCGGTGACGCCCAACGAGCCGAAGTCGTAGTCGATCTGCTTGACGGCCTCGTCTGCGGCCTTGTCGCCGAGGATCGGCCGGTCGCTGCGGGCGTCGAGCGCCCGGCCGTACAGCGTGGCCAGCATCGTCGCCTTCTCTTCGGTGAACCGGACCTTCTCCATCGCACACCCCCGTCAGAAGTTTCACAAACTTCTGAAAACTCTACTCGCGAGGAGCCGGTCACGCCATCAAGGAAACGTCAATCCCTGGCCGTGTAGTCGTGGACGTAGGTCTTGGCGTCGAGCAGATGCCGCAGGGTGATCTCCCGCGCGGCCGCCGCGTCCGACCGGCGGATCGCTTCGAGGATCGCGCGATGCTCGTCGACGGCCTTCCGGATCTGCCCCGGAAGCCGGAGCGCCGCACGCCGCTCCTCGCCGACCAGCGAGAGCACCGAACGCAGCAGATCGGTGACGTCGTCGTTGCCGGCGTTGCCCGCGATCACCCGGTGGAATTCGGCGTCGGCCGCGATCACCCGCAGCATGTCGCCGTCGGCCGCGGCCTGGTCCATCTCGTCGACGGTGCTTTCCAGCCGGGCGAGCACCCGCGGCGTGTGGTCGAGCGCGAGCCGCTCGGCCAGCGTCGGCTCGACGGTGGTGCGCAGGTCGAACAGCTTCTCGACCAGTTGCTCGTGCTCGGAGAACCAGCCGCGCAGCGGTTGCTCGTCGATCTTCTCGCGGACATACGTGCCCGAACCCGGCCGCACCTGCACGTAGCCGATGGAATCCAGCACCCGCAACGCCTGCCGCAGTGAACCGCGGCTGATCCCGAGCTGTTCGCAGAGCGTCCGTTCGGCGGGCAGCCTCGACCCGGCGGGGAGCCTGCCCGAATCGATCATCGTGCGCAGATGATCGACGGTCGCACTCCACACCTGTTCGCGCTCGTCGTCGGCCACGGCGCCATCCTCGCAGGTTCGCCCGCTCGCCCGGGACTGTCGGTGGCCGATGCCATCATCGAACGATGACTGGGGTGGCAGGGCTGATCAAGGCATGGGTGCACGGCTGGGCGCTCTCCCGCGGCGTCGGGATCCCGGTGGCCGAACCGGACGGCTACCGGCTCGACGTCGGGCGTCCCGGGCATCGCGTGAGATATGTGCTGGCGGACGCCGGGTCGGTCGCGCGCCGGGCCCGCTCGCTGACCGAGCCGGGCACGTGGCTCAAGGTGAGCGGTTCGCGGGACGAGGTGGCGAAGACGGTGCCGCCGGAGTGGGAGGTCGGCCCGCCGGAGTACCTGATGAGCGCCCCGCTCGCGCTGCGGCCGGTCATGGCCGCGCCCGAGCCGTACTGGGCGGAGCTGGTCGGCGACGGCGTGGTCACCGACGTGGTGGTGCGCGCGCCCGACGGCTCGCGCGCGGCCACCGGCCGGGTCGCGATCGCCGGTGGCACGGCGGTGATCGACCAGGTCGTGACGGAGCCCGAGCATCAGCGGCGAGGGCTGGGCAGATTCGTCATGCGCCGGCTCGACGAGGTGGCGGTCGCGGCCGGGGCGGAACGTGCTGTCCTGGTCGCGACGGAAGAAGGACGGGCGCTGTACCTCGCGCTCGGCTGGGCGGTCGCCACGGAGATCACCGCGGCTCATCTGCCGGAGGAGAGCGGCCGGTCGCGATCGAGGATCCGGCCGGGCGCGGCCCGCTGATCCGGGTCAACCCGGTGCCCGAGGTCAAGACCGTGAAGAACCGCATGCGCATCGGCGTCTTCGGCTCGACGCCCGAGCTGGTCGCCGCCGGGGCGAAACTCGTCCGCGACGGCAACGAGTTCTGCGTCTTCACCCCGAACGAGACATAACGGGCTCGTTGAATGTTCGACTAGACACATCCGCAGCGCGAAAGGAGGTAACGGTGCTTAGGGTGCGGACGTGAGTGCTTTATGACGTGGTGGCACGCGGTCGTGATCTTCGTCGCGGGGCTCTGGGCGGGCACCATCAACACGGTCGTCGGTTCGGGCACGCTGGTGACCTTCCCGGTTCTGGTCGCGCTCGGCTACTCGCCGCTGACGGCGACGACGTCCAACGCGATCGGCCTCGCCCCCGGCACGGTCAGCGGGGCGATCGGCTACCGCGAGGAGCTCAAGGGCTACTGGCCCCAGGTCGCCAAACTCGCCGTGGCGTCGTTCTTCGGCGCGATCTGCGGGACGATCCTGCTGCTCTCGTTGCCGAAGGACGCTTTCGAAACCGTCGTGCCCGCGCTGGTCGGGCTCGCGGTGGTGCTGGTGATCGTCCAGCCGCGCGTGGGAGCCTGGGTGGCGAAGCGCCGCGAGGAGAACGGGACGGTCCACAAGATCGGGCCGCTCCTGCTGTTCCTGATCTTCCTGATCGGCATCTACGGCGGATACTTCACGGCCGCGCAGGGCGTGATGATGATGGCCGTGATGGGGATGCTGATGTCGGAGTCGCTGCAACGGCTCAACGGCGTCAAGAACGCGCTCTCCGCGGTCGTGAACATCGTCGCCGGCGCGATCTACGCCTTCATCGCGCCGGTCAGCTGGCCCGTGGTCGCGCTGCTCGCGGTCGGGTCCACGATCGGCGGCCAGATCGGCGCGAAGATCGGTCGCAAGCTTTCGCCGAAGGTGCTGCGCGGCGTGATCGTCGTGATCGGTCTCGCCGCGATGGTGCAGCTGCTCTTCAAATAGGAAAGCCCGCTCCAGGCCTCCGGCGTGTTCTGCCTGGACGCACGCGAATCACGCGCACCGAACCAACCAGCAGCCTCGGCAGGCGTCGCGAAAGCCACTTTCGCGACGCCAGGCGTCCCGAAAGTGGCTTTCGCGACACGCTGAACCTGTCAGCGCGGGAAATCCCCGGCCGCTTCGAGGAAGAGGTCGTTCTCCTCGGGCGTCCCGATGGTCACTCGCGCGCCTTCACCCGCGAAGGGACGCACGATCAGCTTGCGCTCGAGTGCGTGCTCCGCGAACTCGGTCGTCCGCTCGCCGAGCGGCAGCCAGACGAAGTTCGCCTGCGTCTCCGGGACCTCGTAACCCTTGGCCACCAAGGCATCCCGGACGCGAGTGCGTTCCGAGACGATCTCCTTGCAGCGTTCCAGCAGTTCATCGGCCGCGTCGAGGGAAGCGATGGCCGCAGCCTGGGCGATCATGTTCACCGAGAACGCGACGTAGACCTGCTTCAGCGCGACGGTGATCGCTTCCGGCGCCACCGCGTAACCCACGCGAAGGCCGGCGAGGCCGTACGCCTTCGAGAACGTCCGAAGCACCGCGACGTTGTCCCTGCCACGCGCCAGTTCGACGCCGTCCGGCACCTCGGCGTCGGTCACGAACTCCTTGTACGCCTCGTCGAGCACGACGAGCACGCCCGACGGCACGGCGTCGAGGAAGCGCTCCAGTTCCGCGCGCCGCACGACGGTCCCGGTCGGGTTGTTGGGGTTGCACACGAAGACCAGCCGCGTCTTGGGCGTGATCGCGGCGAGCATCGCCTCCAGATCCAACCCATGTCCGACTGTCAGCGGCACCTTCACGCTGACGGCGTTCGCCACCTGCGTGACGATCGGGTACGCCTCGAACGAACGCCACGGGAAGACGACCTCGTCGCCCGGCCCGCACAGGGCCTGGATCATCTGCTGGCAAAGGGAAACCGAACCGCAGCCGACGGCGATCCGCTCGACCGGCTCGTCCAGTTCGCGGGCCAGCCGCTCGACGAGCCCGGAAGCCGTGATGTCCGGGTACCGGTTGATGCCCTGCGCCGTTTCGGCTATGGCCTGCGCCACACTCGGCAGCGGCCCGCCGGGCACCTCATTGCTCGCCAGCTTGATCGCGCCCTGGATTGTCCGGCCAGGGACGTACTTCGGCAACGATTCGAGATCCGCACGCGGCGAAACAGGTGACATCTTCGGCGCTCCTACGTCTGGGGGACGGCTCCGACACCGTATCCTCCCGCGCGAAGGCAAGCTCCGAATATTTACCTAAGAGTGGTCTGATGGAGGAATGACCCTCACGACCACCGTGGAACACCAGCACGCCGACGGCCACACGCTGCGCCTGACCTTCGCCGAACCGGACGGTGTCGTCCGCGGCGGGCTCGTAGTGCTGCATGGGGAGGTCGAAGAGGGTCTGGACCTGCTGCTGGCCGGGCTCGCCGGCGAAGGCTGGCTCACCGTCACCCCGCATCTCGACCGGGACGACCTCACGCAGCAGGATCTGCTCGAAGCCACCGACGCGACGCTTTCGTGGCTCGGCGAGCGCGGGATCCAGGCGGATCTCGTCGGTGTCGTCGGTTTCGACCTCGGCGGGACCGCCGCGCTGGTCGTGGCGTCGAACCGCAGGCTGGGCGCGGCGGTGAGCGTCGGCGGGCAGGGCGTCACCGGGCTGCCGGTGCTCGTCGAGATCGCCGGACGGCTCACCAGCCCGTGGCTCGGCATGTACGGCGACGCCGGTGACGAGGCCGGAGGCGCCGAGGTCGAACAGCTGCGTGACGCGGCGGCGACGGCGGACGTCGCGACGAACGTCGTCCACTACCCGGGCGCCAACCATCGCTTCGACGCCGACCCGGACGCGGCCGCGGAGGCCTGGCAGCGCACGTTGAATTGGTTCGACGCCCACCTGCGCTGACGCCATTCGCGCTAGCATTCCCCTGAGATGTGACAGGGGAGGGTCGAATGGCACAGTCACCCAAGGTACCTGCGACGCCACAAGCCGCTTTCGGAGCTTCGGCTCCGGCGCTGGCTCCGGTGGCGGGTCAGATCCGGGATGCCAAGACCGACGCCAAGAAGGGGACCGTCAAGGTCTCCGAGGACGCCGCCAAGAAGCTCGTCGACGCGCTGCTGAAAGCACGCCATGAGCTCAACGCGCTGATCAAGGACTCGACGGAGTTCAACGCGCCGTTGAAGCTCGGCGACAACTTCGTCGGTCACACCATGAGCGAACGCTTCCAGGGCGCCGCGAACAAGGGGACCGAAGCGGCCGTGCCCGTTCTCAAGGACTTCGCCGTGGTGCTCAAGGACTTCCAGCTCACCGTGATGGCGGCGCGGAAGATGTACGTCGCCGCGGACGAAGAAGGCCAGGAGCAGCTCGAACGGGTCGCCCGCCGGTTCGACATGGAGGACATCGTCGAGCAGGAGCGGAAGGACGAGCACTGATGCGCATCCTTCCCATGCCGTGGCCGCCGCGGGAGCCCGAACCGCGGCCCGGCCCCGAGCACCTCAACGCCGACATCGACTGGATGAGCTACTCGCATCGAGAGCTCTACGAGATGGTCCACAACGAGCTGGACCTCGCGAGCGCGGAAGCCGTCGCCGCGCAGTGGACGAAGATCAGCGCGTTCCTCGACAGGGTCGGTTCCGAACTCAGGGCGGCGCTCGTCGCCACCGCCGACGGCTGGACGGGTGAGGGCGCGGACAGGGCCCGTGACGCCGCGATCAAGCTCGTCGACTGGGCGGGCGACACGGGCTGGCGCGCGGAGAACGTCGCGAACTGCGTGCGCCGCCAGGCGGACATCGCCGACACCGCGCGGCGCACGATGCCCGAGCCGCCGGGGCACGCGCCGCGGCCCAAGATGCCGGAGCCGCCGAGACGCCGCCCGATCCCGGTCTCCGATGATGCGACGCAGGCGATGTCAGCGTCGACACCGTCGGCGCCGTCCGGATCCGGTTTCGCCGAGGCGGGGCGCATCATCGCCGAACCCACCGACGAGAGTTCGCAGGATCTGCACCGGCAGGCGGCCGATGTGATGACGCGGATGCAGCGGAGCTCCGGCGAGGTCTACGAGAACGTTCCGACCTTCACCTCGTACGGCAAGCAGCCGAACCTGCTCAAGACACCCGAAGAGCCGGAGCCGAAACCCGAACCGACGCCGGAACCGGTGCCGCCGCCGGACGACTCCACGCGCAGCAGCGGCGCCGACGACGCCGCCCCGATCCAGGTCCGGGAGCCGGTCGAGACGCCGCGCGCACCCGGCGCGAGCAGCGGGGCCTACGTGCCGCCGCCGTCACCCGGGTCCTCCGGGGGAACCCACGAACAGCTAGGACAGGGCGGCCGATCCGGTGCCGGCGGCTTCGGGCCGTCGGGACAGCAGCCCGGTCAACCCGCCGGGACACGCGCCGCGGCCGCGGGCATGGGCGGCTTCGGCGGGATGCCGATGGGGATGGCGCCCTCGCAAGGACGGCAGGGCGAAGAGGACCACAAGGCGCCGGACTACCTCGTCGAGGATTCCGACATCTGGGGCCTCAGCGGGCACGTGACCCCGCCGGTCATCGGCGAAGACCCGAGGAGCGGTCGCTGATGGACTGGATCCGGTTGCACATCGGCGAACTGTTCCTGCTCTGGTCGGCGCACGGACGCGACGAACTGCCCGCGGTACTGGAGATTCCGCACGTCGGGCGGACCCCGGAGTTCCGCGCGGAACTGGTGGCCACGGCGAACGGGACACTCTCGGACCGCGGCCTCGGCACGGTGGAGGCGCCCTCGCCCGAGCTGGTCCGGCTGCTGCACACCGTCGCGAACAGCGAACTGACACTCGACCTGCGGCTCGACGGCGATCCGGCGTACCGGGCCGTCGGCTGCGTGTCCGATCGCGGCGCGGTCGCGATCGGCGTCTCGGGCACCGACGTCGAGCTGTCGGCTCTGCGGGAACCACTCGTCGCCGCGACCTTGCTGCAGGCGTTGCCGCCGTGCGAGCAGGGGCGGGGCCTCTCGGTCAACCTGCGCGTCGACGACTACACGGCCGCGTGCGAGGCGGGGGAGCGCGGCGGGCAGCCGGCGTTCTCCGACGTTCTTCGTGACGCCGGATTGCGTGAACCCGAGGTCATCGTGATGGTGCGGATCGCGACACAGCGGATCGGCAGCGGGCGGCTCGGCGCGACCAGGAAGTCGTGGGAGGGCCGCTGGGTGCGCGGCGAGGGCACGTTGACCTGGGTGGACACCCCCGACGGCCGCTACGGGCTTCGTCGCGACCGGGGCTGGCTGACCATCACCCCGCTCGACGCGGCTCGGCTCAAGACGATGGCGTACGAGCTGTTCACGGGGGCTCGCCAGTTCGGTTAACGAGGGTTAACATCGCGGGGTGACGCACACCGCCGACGCCCCAGAAGTGCTCTGGCGCCCTGAGCCGAGCCGCCTGTCCGACACCAAGATCGACGCGTTCCGCCAGTGGCTGCGCACCGAACGCGGCGTGGAAGTCGACGACTACAACGCGCTGTGGGAGTTCTCCGTCCAGCGCGGACCGGAGTTCTGGTCCGCCGTCGCCGACTTCCTCGGCCTGCGCTGGCACGACGAGCCCGGTGCGGTGCTCACCGGCGAGATGCCGAACGCGCGATGGTTCGAGGGCGGCACGCTGAACTACGCCGAGCACTCGCTCATGCCCGGTGTCGCGGGCGCCGCGAAGGCCGACGACGAGGTCGCCGTGATCTTCCATCGCGAAGACGGCCTCTCGTCGCAGCTGACCTTCGGCGCCCTGCGATCCGCCGTCGCCTCGGCGCGGGAAGGGCTGCGGAAGCTGGGAGTGTCCAAAGGGGACAGGGTCGTCGCGCTGGCGCCGAACTGCCCGCAGACGCTGATCGCCTTCCTCGCCACCGCGAGCCTCGGCGCGATCTGGTCGTCGTGCTCGCCGGACTTCGGCGTCCGCGCGATCACCGACCGGTTCGCGCAGATCGAGCCGAAGGTGCTGATCGCCGTCAACGGTTACGTCTACAATGGACGGTGGTTCGACAGCCGGTCGACGGTGAACTCCCTGCGCGACGAGATCTCCACGCTCGAAGCCACGGTGCTCATCGACTACGCGGGCGGCCGCCTCGACGGCACGCTCGACTGGGACACGCTGCTCGCCGACAACGCCGGCGCGGAGCTGGCCTTCGAGCCCGTCGAATTCGGTCACCCGCTGTGGGTCCTGTACTCCTCGGGGACCACCGGCCTGCCGAAGGGCATCGTCCACGGGCACGGCGGCATCACCCTCGAACACCTCAAAGCCCTTGCCCTGCAAAGTGATCTCGGTCCCGGCGATCGGTTCTTCTGGTTCACCACCACCGGCTGGATGATGTGGAACTTCCTCATCTCCGGCCTGCTGACCGGGACCACGATCGTGCTCTTCGACGGCAGCCCGGGACATCCGGACCTGAACGTGTTGTGGCACTTGGCCGAACAGCACCGCGTCACCTATTTCGGCACGTCGGCGCCGTACATCCAGAGCTGCCTGAAGGCCGGCATCAAACCGGCCGAACGGTACGACCTCACCGCGTTGCGCGCCTTGGGATCCACCGGCGCGCCGCTGAGCGTCGAGGGCTTCCGGTGGATCGTCGACGAGGTCGGCAAACGCGTCCAGATCTGCTCGGTCTCCGGCGGCACGGACCTGTGCGCGGCGTTCGTCGTCGCCGCCCCGGACGTCCCGGTCTGGCTCGGCGAGCTTTCCGTCCGCGCGCTCGGCGCCGCCGTCGCCGCGTTCGACGAGAACGGGAAGCCCGCCGTGGAGACGGTCGGCGAACTGGTGATCACCGAGCCGATGCCGTCGATGCCGGTGTTCTTCTGGAACGACCCGGACGGCTCAAAGCTGCGCGAGGCGTACTTCGAGATGTACCCCGGGATCTGGCGGCACGGCGACTGGATCCGGATCACCGGCCGCGGCTCCGCGGTCATCTACGGGCGCAGCGATTCGACGCTCAACCGCGGCGGCGTCCGGATGGGCACGGCCGAGTTCTACCGCGTCGTCGAGTCGTTCGACCAGGTCGCGGATTCGCTGGTGATCGACACGTCGGCGGCGGGAAACGAGGACGGGCAGCTGCTGTGCTTCCTCGTGCTGGCCGAGGGCGCGTCACTCGACGAGGTCGAGCCCGCCCTGCGCAAGGAACTGCGCGGGGCTCTGTCGCCGCGGCACGTACCCGACCGGTTCGTCCAGGTGAGCGAAGTGCCCCGGACGCTCAACGGCAAGAAATGCGAGGTTCCGGTCAAGAAGATCCTTTCGGGGGTTTCGCCTGACCGCGCCGTCAGCCGGGATGCCCTGCTGAACCCCGACGCCCTTGTACCGTTCGTGGAGCTGGCAAGGAGTTAACGGGAGCGGGATTTGGCGGGCGCTTGGCGGGTGGCGGGTGCCACCTCGGTGGCGGCGATCACCTGGGTGACGCGGCTGGCCGGACTGCTGGCCCTGGTCTCGGTGCTGGTCCCGGCCGGGCGGCGCACCCTGCGCGGACGCGTCGCCGAATGGCTGGAACTGCCGCACGAGGCCACGGTCGGCGCGGCGACGGTCGTGCTGGTGACCGGGGTGCTGCTGATGCTGCTCGCCACCGGTCTCAAGCGGCGCAAGCGCCGGGCCTGGCAGCTGGCGGTCGCCACCGCCGCGTTGTTGACCGTGTCGCACCTCGGGCTGCGGCACGCCCTCGGCGCGGGGCTCGTGTCGCTCGCGCTGCTGATCGCCCTGATCGCGACGCGCAGGTATTTCATCGCGCTCCCCGATCCGGTGACCGGCCGATGGCGCGCGATCCGGGTCTTCCTACAGCTGACGGCGGCCGGTGTCGCGATCAACTTCGTGCTGCTTTCGGTCGCGCCCGTCGCCGCGAGTGCCGCCGACCGCCTGGCGCAGTCGATGCTCGCCCTGATCGGCGTGAGCGGTCCGGTGGTGTTTCCCGCGCTGTGGCTGGAGGACCTGTCGGCCGCCGTCGGCCTCCTGTTCGGCATCGGCGCGGTCCTGCTGGCGGCGTACTTCCTGCTCCGCTCGGCCGAACCCGCGCCGGAGCTGACCGACGACGAGGTCGAGCGGCTCAGGGCGCTGCTGGGTGAGCGGGACTCGCTGGGCTACTTCGCGCTGCGCCGGGACAAGTTCGTGGTCTTCTCGAAGTCGGGGAAGGCCGCGGTGACCTATCGCGTGATCGCCGGTGTCGCGCTGTGCTCGGCGGACCCCCTCGGCGACCCGGAAGCGTGGCCCGGCGCGATCGAGGAGTACCTGGACGTCTGCCGGCGGTACGCCTGGACCCCTGCGGCCATGGGCTGCTCGGAACTGGGCGCGACCGTCTGGGCCCGCTTCGGGCTGGAGGTGCTGGAGATCGGCGACGAGGCCGTCGTGGATACGGAGACCTTCACCCTCGAAGGCCGCGTCATGCGCGGAGTCCGCCAAGCCGTCTCACGCACGAAGCGCGCCGGCTACACCGTCCGCGTCCGCAAGGCCCAAGACCTGTCTCTCGCCGAACTGAACGAACTCCGCACCCTCGCCGCCACCTGGCGCGGCACAGACACGGAACGCGGCTTCTCGATGGCACTCGGCCGCATGGGCGACCCGGGCTCGGTCCTGGTGACCGCCGAGCACGACGGCCGGGTGCGCGGCCTCCTCCAGTTCGTTCCGTGGGGCGAGAAGGGCCTCTCGCTGGACGTCATGCGCCGCGACCGGACCGCCGACAACGGCGTCAACGAACTGATGATCTCCGAACTCCTCCTCACGACCCCCGCACAGCACGTCTCCCTGAACTTCGCCGCCTTCCGCGCGGTGTTGGAGCAAGGCCAACGCATCGGCGCCGGCCCCGTCGCCCGCCTGTCCGCCCGGACATTGCGATTCTTCTCACGCTGGATCCAGATCGAGACCCTCTATCGCTTCAACGCGAAGTTCCAGCCCCGCTGGGTCCCGCGCTACCTGGCCTACCCCGCGGCCCGCGACCTACCCCGAGTCGGCGTCGCCGTCTTCGAAGCCGAAGGCCTCGGAGGTCGCCCATCCGGCCTGCTCAGAGCCCTGCAACGCGTCTAAGGGGGGTCCCTTCCAAGGGGGTCCGCAGGGTGTGTAACCTATTTGAGCAGTGGTCGTTGGGCCTGGGAGGCTTCGCCTAGTCTGGTCTATGGCGCCGCACTGCTAATGCGGTTGGGGGTAACCCCCCCTCCCGGGTTCAAATCCCGGAGCCTCCGCTGGTGCCTGTTCCGGCAGGTGCTAGATTGATAACTGAACAAGCGCCCGTAGCTCAGCTGGATAGAGCATCTGACTACGGATCAGAAGGTCAGGGGTTCGAATCCCTTCGGGCGCACGTCTGGTTGAGACAGCACTAAGGCCCTCCCGTTCGCGGGAGGGCCTTTTTGTCTGTCCTGTGTGGAGCCGCGATGGGTGGACTAGCGGTGTAGCGCAGCGAGCCTTGCCCGAAGGTGCTGTTTGAAGGCCGCTCGGTCGCGCCCGTACGTCTTCGTGGCGTGACAGTTGGGACAGAGGGCGATCATGGCTGTGGGGTGATCGGAGCCACCGCGCGCGCGATCGTCAATGTGGTCAACTTCGAGGATCGCAGTGCCGTCGGGCTTGGTGTCTCCTGGCATGCCAGTGCACCGGTCGTTTTCACATTCGTCGTTGGCACGAACGCGTACTGCTTGGCGGGACTTAACACTGCGGCGGTAGTAGTTGCGACCTCGCCTAGTCGGTCCGGGTTCTTCGTCATCAGAATTCGGCGGATCACCGATGTCCTGAAGATACTCCTGATAGGTCTTCTGACGGTCCTTCTTGCTGGCGTTCTGTGCGGGCGGCTTGGGCGGAGAAGTGTCTGTGATCTCCTGATCATCGATCAGTGATTGCACGTCAGATGGCCAAGTCTGCACATCGGGGCTCGGTACGGCCATCATCTGAAACGCGTACTCGAGGCGTAACTCCTTGTTGTTGTCTGGAGACCACACCTGCGCTCGGTTGAGGACAGCCACCCACGTGACGAACCTGAAGACGCCACCCAACGGGCGATACCAGTAGCGCACTGCACGACGGTTCCTGCGGGCTTCCTCGAGCATCTTGTTGCCCGGTGCGTCTAGTCGTTGCTTGCCAGTCTGTCCTTCACCGCGATACTCGAACGGCGCCACCAGGTTTGGCGGCTCATCCGAGTAGGGTCCTTTCTCATCTGAGAAGGCGTTGACGACAGTCTCGCGAGGAAACTTGATGATCCCCGCAAACTTGTTGCCACCGTAGACGTTGTAGATGGCGGTTCGGTGGGGGTACTCGTCTCCGACCTTGGGCGGCCGCAACTTGACGGTCGTGGTGATCGTAAAGTTCAGTCGCTCGAAGACAAGCGCGATGTCGGCAGTGGTCTTGTTGAGCTTGGAGGCCGGAAGGACGCCGCGGTCGGGAAACTGGACGCCGTAAGCAACGCTAGCGACTTTTCCTGGGTGGTAGTACTTGCCGTCGAACTCGAGGACATAGTCTCGAACAGGCCCGAACCCAGGCACGGAAGCGCCTAGGTCGACAACGTCGCACCGCTGCAATGCCTCGACCACGGCGTCGCTGTTCGTGAGCTCATCCAGGGACATAGAACCACCCGTTCGAACGTTTGTCCGAAGATAGCGCACAAACTTGCGGCAGTGGAACTCGGTGCTGCGTGTCCCGTTGGGGCCCTCTGTTAACTGTGCGCTTGTCTCCACGCCCGCTCAAACTCGCCACCAGCGATTCGAGACGCAACGAACTCCTGCTGTGCGCTGATCTCGTCAAGCGGTGGGTCGAGCTGGTTCGTCCTGTAAGGGACTGTCGAGACCCACCCGGGAGTCGAACCCGGAGTCCAACGGCTTTGCAAGCCGCCGCACGACCGTCGTGAAGTGGGCCAAGTTCGGGCCATCGTGCCCTCGGCAGGAGTCGAACCTGCGTTCCCGGCTTCGGACGCCGGTGTCGTATCCGTTGGACCACGAGGGCTTGCGGAGGATGCAGGATTCGAACCTGCGCGGCGCTCGCGCGCCGACCACCGTTTTCGGGACGGTTGCCTTACCTGACTCGGCCAATCCTCCTTGCTGTGCTGCCTGGTCGGACGCCCGCGAGTCGAACGCGGTGACTCCTGATCCCAAATCAGGCGGGGTCGCCAGTGCCCCTCGCATCCGTTGACCGGCGTATCCCCCTCCGATACGCCGACCAGTACCCCCGCCAGGACTTGAACCTGGGACCTCCGCATTCGTAGTGCGGCGCTCTGTCCACCTGAGCTACAGGGGTGAGGTGGAGACGAGTGCACGCCTCCACCGGCGCTCGTCCTGGCTGCCTCCTTCGGCGACGGGGACGAGCTTTGGGAAAAGTCTTCAATTACCAAGGTTGACGCTGAAATGGGCAGCGTCGAGCACCGGCGGAGGGAGTCGAACCCCCTGGATACGGTTTTGGAAGCCGTTCCGCTCTCCAAGCTCGCCGATAAAAGAATTGCATTCGGGCATACCAAAAAGAGAAGCCGCCCGAATCGGTTTCCCGATGGGCGGCTCCCTGGCATCACGCATGCTATGGCGTCATGATGGGGAGCCCTCGTAGGCCGGAACTCGCTGGCCAGACCGGTAGGAAGGTCGCCAGGAACTGCGCGACGGACATACGGCGATGGACGCGACGGCCGGATGTCGACGCTGCGTCTTTCGCTCGTGCATGTTCATCATGACTGCTCCTGTACGTGGTTTGGTGCGTTAACTATGACTCAAGGCTCGCTGCGAAGCAACGCCTTTGTGGTGCGGCGATCAGAGTGTGGACGGCTAGTCCTTCGGCGGTCCTTCGAACGACACCTCGAAGAGATGCTGCTCCGGTCGCTCTGCGACCAGCCACAGGGGGAAGTGCGCTTCGTAGTTCGCGTTGGGGTCGACTCCCTTGAGCCAGAAAAGCGGAAGCTTTCGCTCCATCGCGTTCCGGAGCGCGACGTTGTCGGAGTGGAGAGGATCCTCGCCTCGATACTTGTAGCGAAGAATTCGGCCACTTCCGTCTACTTCGTCTTCGTAAGGACGCTCTTCAGTTGGCCGCCGGTAGACCGTTTTGATTGATAGGGCGCTGCCGAGTTTTGCCGGTTTGTGAATGCCGGACTGGGGGTTGAGGATCGGGATGCGCGTGCCCTCGAAGATAAAGTTGGTCATTTGCGCGAACGGGATGGGGCCACCGTTCTGAGCAGACAGGTCTTCGAGCCACTCGAAGACGGCGTTGCGGACTGACCGTTCAAACTCGATGGAAACTTCGCGGCCCTTGGCCCGCGGTGTCTGTGGCAGCTTCGTGGTCGCTGTCGGGGCCTCGCGCTTCAGGGCGGCAGTGCGGAGAAACACTGGTGGGACAAGTCGGACTGCACTGCGGAGCGCGTCGACGACGCTGGGGGCGAAGTACTCGTAGAGCACGTCGGCTGCAGTGAAGATGCCACGTGGTTCGTCGAGTACGTTCACTACTTCGTCCCTGAGGCTGCCTTGTGCTCCGTTGTCTCGCAACCACTTCGCTGAGCGAGGAGTCTCGGCGATGGGCGACCCGACTTCTGTTGTTGGAGTCCACAGCGTCCGCTCGAGCTCCCAGAAGGGCTGCGAGGCAGGCACCTTCCGCAAGCTGAACCGATCAATCAGGTGGTTGAGGGGGTCTTCTGCGGCCTCGAAGCTTGTCGTGGGGGAACGTTCATCGAGGTACCGGCCGAAGAGCCAGAGCAACAACAAGGGCTTGTGGAGCGCGTCCTTATCCCCGACCCGCTCGGTCCGAAGGCTGCGAAGCTGCTCGTGCAGGCCGTTCTCGTCCACAACCACCCCTCCGTATGACGCAGACGACTGAGTGTAGTGGCGCGAAGCTTGCGTACGCGCAACTAGTAGCGCGAAGCGTGTCCACTTTCGGGAGCTCGGTCGCTGGCCTGTCACTGCGCGTGGCGCGGGGCCGTGCTGACCGCGCGCCGGTACCTTCGGTGTCATGACTGAGGCGGAGGAATGGACCCCTGAGACAGTGCTCCGAGACGGCCTGGATCAGATCGACCTAGGCTCGCCAAGTGGGACGAAGTTTTCACGCCTCGAGTACTACCTGGGAAGCGTCGCGGACATCCGAGTGACGCGTGTTGCAGCAATTCAAATCAGCAGGGCTGTGGAGTTGTCTGGTCAGCTGAGGCGATCGACGCGGGTTGACAACGCCGAGGTTGTGGCGGTGGTCGTTCCTCTGGCTGACACGGATCGAGCAGTCGCAGAGCTTCGCGACTACCTGCGGTCAAACGAGACGCCCGCGGCTCTTCTTCTTGGAAAAGACAAGTCTGGGTGGAACGTCAAGTGGATTGGCGTACAGGAGGGCGCCGCGATTACCTCCGCTGGGGTACTGGCCACGTTTTTCGGGGTGCCGCTAGAAAGCGTTGTAGTGAAGGCCCTAAAGATTCGTACCCGTGCGCATAGGCTGGCCATCGATGATCGCATCAATCGGATGCTTCGGCTGTCTGTACGGTCCAGCAAGTCGGTCATGTTAGTGGGGCCGCCTGGCACTGGGAAGACGCAGCTGGTCGGTGAGCTCATTGACGATATTGGCAAGAACCCCGAGTCGTTCGGGATGGGGCTCATCCACGATCCGCTCATTGTGACACCGGACGAGTCATGGACTACCCGAGATCTGGTCGGTGGCGACACGGTCGACGACCAGGGACGACTGCGGTTCAGCCCTGGCCATGTGCTGGAAGCCATCGCACAGGACCAGTGGTTGGTCCTTGACGAAGCAAACCGGGCTGATCTGGACCGGATCTTCGGCGGATTGCTCACCTGGCTCTCCGGCAAGGAAGTCATGGTTGGTCGGGTCAGCGCGGATCCGAAGTCGAGCCCAATAATTCTTACCTGGGGCTCAGGTCCTAGAAGTGTTGTAGTCGGTGAAGAGCGTCTCCGATCGGGAAGTCTGTCGAACGAGCCGATCTACTATGTGGCGGGGACTGACTGGCGGCTCATCGGTACCTACAACGCGGTCGATGCGCAGCGCGTGTTCCGGTTTGGTCAGGCTCTCGGTCGACGGTTCGGCCACGTTCCGGTGTCGGCGCCTTCGGCCAGCCAATTCACGACAGCGCTGACAAACAGGCTTAGTGATTCCAAGGTATCAGAGCCGCAAGTAAGCCAACTGCGCGTCATCCTGGAGCGGATTTACGCCGCTCAAGGTGACGTTCTGGATCCGATGGGGCCGGCGGCTCTTCTCGACGTTTCGGAGTACGTGGCTGCCGGGTTGGCAGAACCTGACTCCGATCTCACGCAGTTGGTTGCCGAGGGCTACTTGGCCAGTATGGGGTCCTGGTTGTCTGGTTATGACGGAAACACTTTGGGAAGGTTGGGCGTCGTGCTGGGTGCTGCGGATGTGCTGGGCGAGCAGTGGGCGTGGGTCCTGGACCATCTGAAGGCTCTTCGATGACGAAGAAGCTGTCCTTCCCCGAGGATGGTCTTGTCGAGCTTTTCCGCAGCTGGTCTGGCAAGGGCGAGCTGTATGCAGGTCTGGCCGCGGTGCTCAGCGAGGATGACTTCGAGTGGACAAAGGACGATGTCGAGCGTCGGGCTCACGTCATTCTCTTTGAGCAGTGTCGACCACTCATCGAGCAATTGCCTGAGAACCTTCAGGACTGGTTGAGCGTCCTGCCGGTGGCTACCCAAGCGGAAACTGTGCGCAGTCGATCTCCGCGCGGGGCCATCAACTGGGCCAACACTCGCCGGCAAGGGTGGCCACCTACCGAGTTCTCGGGGCGAGTTCGCCATCGTGGGGTGGACGATGAGCTGCTGAGCAGCTTGCGGTGGACTGTCGAGCGTCTCCTCAAGGTTCACCTCCATGCCAAGGAGATGCGACCAGCGATCGGCAAGAAAGTACAAGGCCAGCTGGCGACGTTGGACGACCTGGCAGCGAGGCCGGAACTGCAAGGTGTGGAGGCCGAGCCGCCGGACTTGTTGATGGTCGAAGGGATCCGACGTGCTGGACCACTTTTGCGAGTGGTCGGAGATTTGGCTAACTTGCTCAGGCAGGAAGAAACCAGTGACCTGGCTCGGCTTGCCGCTGAGCTGCTGGCGCCCGACGAAGACCTCAGGTGGCGGCTTTTTCATCTTTGCGTACTGGGAACGATGCTTGGGGTCCTACGGGACCTCCAGTGCAGGCCGATTAGCCGCCGCCCGCTGGCTGGACGTGCGCAGGGGCCTGCGTTCCGGGTGGAAGTTCCCGGCGCCGACTCCTGGGATTTGTGGTTTGAAGCCGCGGAAATCTGGAGCACAACAGGGAATACCGAACCGTATAAGGAGGCAACCTTTGGGTTGGCTCAACCAGGCCATGTTCGGGGTGCTGACCTGTTCCTGGTGGACCACGCGAAGAGGCGCGGCGTGGTCATCGAGTGCAAATACACCGCTAGGGGCGCCTACTTGCGTAGCGGGTACGACCAGGCTCTCGCTTACCTGGTTGAGGCCAGGACCTTGCTCATCGACGAAGGCGAGGCGTTCGTAGTCGCGCCGATTGAGGCGGCGCCGAGAGTGGGAGTGGGGCGCACACTGGCGGGCCCGCTCATCTACTGCGCACCCGAACATCTCAAGGGCGAGTTGACGCGGGTCTTCAAGGGTTGGTTGGCTAGCTAGTCGCCAAAGACGCTGGTCAGCGCCTCCCGGATCAACCCCGCCAGATCCGCCTCCCCGTCCGTCTCCGCCCACCGCACAAGCGCCACATGCGCCGCCCCAAGGCACGCCATTGCCGTGGCCCGCGCCCGGAACTCCTCCTCAGGCGAAGAACCACCGAGAGCGGCCACGATCGCATCAGCAGTCGCGTACTGGCTGTCCAGATGCCGCGCCCGCAGCGCCGGAACCGAGATCATCAGCCGCAGCCGCGCCAGCAGGAACGCCTTCTCCTGCGAAGACCCCAGGGTGGCGGTCGTCTCCAGCGCGCGCCCGATCCGCAGGGGCAAGGGGCCAGGAGGCTGCCCAAGAACGGCAGAAGCGGTCACGGGGTCGTATTCGTCGTAGAGGACCAGGTCCTCCTTCGTCGGGAAGTGCCGGTAGACCGTCATCGCCGAGACGCCGGCAGCCGCGGCGACGTCGGCGACGGTGGTCGCGTCGTAGCCGACCTCGGTGAAGAGGCGGATGGCGTGCGTCTGCACAAGAAGCCGGGTTTCGGCGCGCTGGCGGTCTCGGAGGTTCACGTGGTAGACACTATCAAAGTGTTAGTCACTAACATCTGGGGTGCGCATGAAGACGGCATTGGTGACGGGGGCGTCGCGGGGGATCGGGGCGGCGATCGCGCGGAGGCTCGAGCAGGACGGCATAACCGTCCTGAGGCAAAACAGAAGTCAGGCAGACTTGTCGACGATGGAAGGTGTCGACAAGGCCTTGGAGGGCATCGACAGCCTGGACATCCTCGTCAACAACGCGGCCGCCCAGCCGGCAGGGCCGATCGAGACGGACACGCCCGAAAGCTTCGATCACCTGATGGCGGTGAACGTGAAGGCGCCGTACTTCCTCATCCAGCGAGCGCCGCTGAACGACGGCGGCCGCATCATCAACGTCTCGTCGGTCGCCACGAGGATGGCCAACCCGGCGCAGACCTCCTTCGCGATGACCAAGGGCGCGCTCGAGACGATGAGCCGCACCCTCGCCCACCAGCTCGGACCGCGCGGGATCACGGTCAACGTCGTGGCGCCGGGCGCCACCAGGACCGCGGACAACGGCGAGATCTTCACTCCGGAGCTCGAGGCCGCCATCAAAACCCTCACGGCGCACCGGAGGCTCGGCACCGCGGAGGACATAGCGGACGTCGTCGCCTTCCTCGCCTCCGACGACGCCCGGTGGGTGACGGGGCAGGTCCTCGACGCGAGCGGCGGGTTGTTCCTCGGGCCGCCGGGCCAAGGCGCAGAATAGGCCGGTGACGTGGTTCAGCGAAGACGAGCTCCGCAGGCAGGCCGGTGACGTCTCCTTCGCGCGCGGGGCCAAGTACCTGGAGTCGGTCGAGACGCTGGACGACGTCGCGGGCGGGGTCGCGGCGGTGGTCAGCGGCACCGACCGGTACACGGTCCGGTTGCGCAACGTCGACGGCGAGCTGGTCGGCGAGTGCTCCTGCCCGCACGCGGCGGACGGCTTCTTCTGCAAGCACTGCGTGGCCGTCGGGTTGCTGGTCCTGGAGGGGGTGGCGGACGGCGGCGCGGCCGACATCCGCGGGTACGTCGAAACCCTCGCCCACGCCGAGCTGGTCGAGTTGCTCGTCGGGCACGCGAACGAGGACCCGGCCCTGTTCCGGAAACTTTCGCTCAAGGCGGGCCGCGAGGACCTCGAGGCGTTGCGGCGGCATGTCGAGGGAACGTTGCGGTTGCGCGGTTTCGTCGGTTTCCAGGGCACGGTCGCGTACACCGAGAAGGTGCGCGAGGTGCTCGCCACCGCCAGGGAACTCATGGACGGGCCGCTGTTGTGCCGCGTCATCGAGTTGGTGGTGGAGGCGCTGGACTTCGTCGAGGACTCCTTCGGCGCGCTCGGCTCCGAGGTGGCGGGCGCGCTCGCGTTGTACGCGGAGGCCTGCGCCGATTCACCGCCGGAGCCCAAGGAACTCGCGGAGTGGTTGCTACGGCTGGATCTCGACGGGTCGGGCCGCGTCGACGTGAACATCGCGGACTTCACCGCGGGCCTCGGGTTCGATGGGCTCGCGGTGTTCCGGGCCGGCGTCGAGGAGCGGTGGCGACTCGACGACGGCGAGGACCCGTACCGCAGCCGCAAACTCCAGCGGCTGCGCGAGGGGTTCGCGGCGACGCGGAACTGGCGCGCCTAGAACCGCTGCCGGTTGCGGTACAGCTCCTCCAGATCCCGTAGCCCGGCCTGGTCGCCGGTGTCGGCGGCCGCACGGAACCAGTGCTCGGCCTCTTGGAAGTTCCCGTGGTCGGCGGCCAGCCTGCCGAGGTTGGTGTACGCGGGGACGCTGCCGAGTTCCGCGGCCTTCCGGTACCAGGCGGTGGCCTCGCCGGGGTCGTTCCGGTCGTTGGCCAGCACACCCAGGTTCGTCATCGCGGCGGCGTCGCCCCGTTTGGCGGCCTTGAGATACCAGCGTTCGGCGGCATCGAGTTCGCCGCGGCGGTGCAGCACCAGGCCCAGCCGGACGGCGGCTTCGGGGGCGCCGGCGGCCGCGGCCGCGTGGTAGCAGCTTTCGGCGCGCGCGAGGTCGTTCCGTTGCTGGGCTTGGTGGCCGAGCTTGCACAGCGCGGAAGCGTCGGCCTCTTCCCCCGCCTTGCGCCACCAGGGTTCCGCTTCGGCCGTCCGGCCGGTGTCGCAGAGCACGGCGCCGAGCGTGATCATCCCTTCGACGTTGCCGGCCTCGGCAGCCTCGCCCGCCCAGTACTCGGTTTCCTCGAGCTCGCCGCGACGATGCAGTGCCCGCGCCAGTTCCGCCATCGCCTCGACCCGGCCCTCGGTGGCCGCGCGCCGCCACCAGTCCTCGGCGGCGGCGACGTCACCCCGCCGCGCGCAGAGATTTCCCAGATGCGACATGGCATGCGAATCACCGGCGGTCGCGGCTTCGCGGTACCAACGTTCGGCCTTCTCCGGTACGCCGCGTTCGGCGAGGAGGTGCGCCAGGTTGCCCATCGCGACCCTGTCCCCGCCCTCGGCGGCCTTCCGGAACCACACCTCGGCCTCGTCGAGATCGCCGCGCTCCAACGCGGTGGATCCCATACGTGCCATGGCGATCACGTGTCCGCGCTCCGCGGCCTTCCGGTTCAGATAGTCGTCGACCCGGGTGTTCCACTTACGTTTTCCGTCGCCCACAAGCCCGCTCCTTCCGGCAGCGTCCCTGGGGTAGTCGCCGCGCAGGACCCGGATGTGACAACAACTACCGGGTGTCATCGTCGTGTCGCACCCGGTTTCCGCATCCGTCGCGGCGATACTTGGCGCTCCCCATCCCCCGTCGAGAGGAATCGCGCGGTGGCCACGCGTACCCGCCAGATGACCACGGCCCAGCGGCTGCTCCTGTTGATCACCCTCGCCGCCGTCGTGCTCGCGGTCTTCTGGTTCGTGAGCGGCAAGGGCGACGCGCTGCAACCCACCCCGGCGAACACGGCCAGCGCCGCTGACGCGCGCAAGCAACTGGACGAGCTCACCGTCGCGCCGCGCGGTTCGATGGACGGCTACGACCGCAAGAAGTACCCGCATTGGGACAACCAGGGCAACAACTGCAACACGCGCGAGTTCGTGCTCAAACGCGACGGCAAGGACGTCAAGGCCGGTTCCGACTGCGCCCCGACCTCCGGCAGCTGGACGAGCATCTACGACGGCGAGACCTGGACCAAGCCGACCGACGTCGACATCGACCACATGGTCCCGCTCGCGCAGAGCTGGGTCAGCGGCGCGAAGTCGTGGACGGAGGAGAAGCGGCGCCAGTTCGCGAACGACCTGACGCGGCCGCAGCTGTTCGCCGTCACCGACAACGTCAACCAGGAGAAGAGCGACAAGGCGCCGGACCAGTGGAAGCCGCCGCTCGTCTCGTTCTGGTGCACCTACGCCACCGACTGGATCACCGTAAAGCACTACTACGGCCTCACGGTCACCACCGCGGAGAAGAGCGCGCTCGGCGACATGCTCGGTCGTTGCTGATCAGCCCGGCTTCGGGTTGGCTGGGCCCATGACGACCTTCGTACTGATCCACGGCGGTGGCGGCAGCGCCTGGGACTTCCACCTCCTCGAGGCGGAACTGGCGGGCCGCGGCCACGACGTCGTCGCGGTGAACCTGCCGATCGAGGACGAGAAGGCGGGTTTCCCGGAGCACGTCGACGCGGTCGTGAACGCGGTCGGCGACCGTGAAGACCTGGTGGTGCTGGGCCATTCCTACGGCGGCTTCACCGCGCCGATCGCCGCCGGGAAGCTTTCGGCGCGGCTTCTCGTGATGCTGACCCCGATGATCCCGAAACCGGGCGAGACACCGGGGGACTGGTGGGGCAACACGGGTTTCGAGGACGCCAAGGACCTCAGCGACGAGGAGAAGTTCTACAACGGCGTCCCCGCCGCCATCGTCGCGGACGCGGGCTCGCACGGCCGGAACCAGGTCAGCGCCGAATGGGGACAGCCGTGGCCGCTGGAAAAGTGGCCGGACGTCCCGACGAAGGTCCTCATCGCGCGCGAAGACCGCTTCTTCACGCCCGACTTCCAACGCCGGGTCGTCCAGGACAGGCTCGGGTTCGCGCCCGACGAGATCGACGGCTCCCACTCCGTGCCCTTGAGCCACCCGAAGGAACTGGCGGACCGGCTGGAGTCCTATCTCACCAGCGATCCAGCCGCATGACCTCTTCGAGCGGCTGACGCGCGGCGGGCTTGAAGGTGTCGCCGGTGTAGAACGCCGTCGGGATGAGCGCGGCCTGGTGCACGTTCTCCGGCAGGCCGAGGATCTCCGCGGCCTCCTTCTCGTACGCGAGGTGCAGGGTCGTCCACGCCGTGCCGAGCGTGACCGCCCGCGCCGCGAGCATGTAGCTCCACACCGCGGGCAGCAGGTTCCCCCACAGCGGGGCCTGGTTGCCGGCGGGCAGTTCGGCGCTGTTCGTCTCCAGGCACGGGATGACGTGCACGGGCACCTCGCCCATCTTGTCGGCCAGGTACTCGACGCTGGAGCCGACGCGCTTCTGCACCTTCGACCGTTCGGGGTCGTCCGCGAACAGTTTCCCGGCCGCGTTCGGGGAGTCCAGGTACTCGCGGCACGCCCGCTGATAGAGCTTCCCGAGTTCGGCCCGCTGCCCGGGATCGGTGATCACGAGCCAGTGCCAGCGCTGGGTGTTCGATCCGCTCGGCGCCTGCAACGCGGTCTGCAGGGCGTGTTTCACCAGTTCGAGGGGGACCGGCCGGGACAGGTCCAGTCGTTTGCGGACGGTTCGGGTGGTCGTCAGCAGCTCTTCGGGCGTCATCCGGAGATTATGTCGTTATGATCCGCTGGTGGGGAGGCCGCCGCGCGAACGAGGGATGGGCACCTTGTTGCGCCATGTCCTCGAATTGACCGAGGCGGACGTCTCCGCGTTCTTCGAAGACATCGGGCTGGGGGACTACCGTCCGCGGTTCACGCCGTTCGTCCGCGCCATCGTCACGCACGGGCCGCTGCCCATCCGCGATCTCGCCATCGAAGTCGGCGTGACGCATTCCGCGGCCAGCCAGACCATCGCGCAGATGGCGCGCCAAGACCTCGTGTCGCTCCGGCCGGGGACGGACGCCCGGCAGAGGATCGTTTCGCTGACCGAGAAGACGCGGCGCCTGATGCCGACACTCGAAGCCGAGTGGGCCGCGACCAGCGCCGCGGCCGAGCAGCTGGAAGCCGAACTGCCGTACCCGCTCAGGGAAGTGCTGGTCGCCGCCGTGGCGGCGTTGGAGCGGAAGTCGCTCCGGGAGCGCATCGCCGAAACGGACGCCGCGCTCAAGCTGGGGCGTCGGCCCGGTCCAGGTTGAACACGGCCCAGACGTACTTGCCGCCGGAGCAGAGCTCGTGTCCCCAGTCCTCGGACAACGCGTGCACCAGCTGGAGACCGCGGCTGCGCGCCGCCATCGGCGACGGTTCCTTCAGCTTCGGCCGTTTCGTTCCGGAGTCGAAGACCCGCAGGGTGAGCCTTCCCTCGGCGTACTCGACCTCGAGCCTGTCCGGCTTCTCGCCGTGCTCGAAAGCGTTCGTGACCAATTCGGACGTCGCCAAGAGGACGTCGTCGACAGCCGGGCCGTCAAGGCCGAGGCCGATCAGAGTCGCCCGCACCGCCTGCCGCGCGACGGCGGGCGCCGTCACATCCACCGGCAAGGGGAGGGAGGCCACCGGCAACGAGCCCTCCGATCGCGTCTTGGACATCGTCATGGTTCCGCACCTCCCCTCACGAGAGACTCTCAGATCCGCTGTTCGCCTCCCTGATACCCACAAGAGCCGAGGTCGAATCAGGTCCCGTCCGTGAGTTCCGTCTCGGCCAATCCTTCACGCAGTTTCTTCAGCGTGGAGGCCAGCAAACGTGACACCTGCATCTGGGACACCCCGACCCGGCGCGCGATATCCGACTGGCTCATCCCGGACCCGAACCGCAGCGCGACGATCTTGCGCTCCCGGTCGGGCAGCCGTTCCAGCATCGGCCGCAACGCCTCGCGCAGCTCCGCCTGGCTCAAGTTGGCGTCCGCCTCGCCGAAGCGGGTGTGCGCCGAGTTCTCCAGGAGGTTGTCCAGCGAGGCCCCGTACCGGCCTTGACCGGCGCGAAGGCCCTCGTAGACCTCGTCGATCGGGACGCCGAGATGGGCGGCGATCTCACTGGGCTTCGGCGCGCGGGAAAGCCGGACCGTCAGCTCCTCGCGCACGGCCGAGATGTTCGCGTTCAGCTCCTTGAGCCGCCGCGGCACCCGGACCGACCAGCTGTTGTCGCGGAAGTGATGCCGTAGTTCGCCGGAGATGGTCGGGACCGCGAACGCCAGGAAATCGCTGCCCTGGCCGGGATCGAACCGGTCGACGGCGTGGATCAGCCCGATCGTCGCGATCTGGACCAGATCCTCCATCGACTCGTCCCGGTTGCGGAACTTGCGCGCCAGATTGCGCGCGAGCTCCAGATGAGCGCGCACGAGCTCGTCTCGGAGCCCTTCACGCTCGGGCGCGTCCAGTGGCAACGCGCACATACGCTCGAACAGGGCCGGAACATCCGCGCCGTCTTGCCCGACGGGTTCCGTCACGGCCGGGCCGCCTCGCTCTCCCGGATGAGTTCCACCCTCGACAGGTAGCCGCCGTCGGCCGGGACGACACTCCGCCGCGCGGACGTCGCCAGAGCGGTGAGCAACTGCCAGGACAGCCCGGTCTCGTCATCGGGTTCCGGAGAGTCCGAAAGGACGGAGACGGTCACTTCGATCCGCCCGTCCTTCCACGAGAAAACACAGGTCAGATGGCCGTCGGTGGCGGAGGGAAGCAGCATGGAGCAGGCTTCGTCCACCGCCATTCTGAGATCTTCGACAGCGTCCAGATCGAAGTCCTGCCGCATCGCGATATCCGCGACGATCGTCCGGAGAGTCGGCACCACATGCGGTACCGCGGCCGTGCGTACCTCGATGAGTTGAGCGCCCTCCCCGCCGGGCGGGGTGTTGTCCACCACGTGTGTTCCTCTCTCGAGCAGCGCTGCCGGTCCGGTGCTGGATCACTTCCCTGGGTGTGAGCAAACCAAACCCACGTTTGACGCGCGCAGGGGGCGGGCATGTAACCGGCGACAAACGATCTCCTGGGAAGGCGGGGACCGACATGGCTGACGTGAGCCGGCTGCCGAACGTGGTGGCGGAAGAGTGGGATTGGCAGCTCCGTGGGTCGTGCCGAGGCGCCGACAGCAGCTTGTTCTTCCACACGGACAACGAGCGTGGTTCGGCCCGTGAGCGGCGCGAATCGCGGGCCAAGGCCATCTGCCAGACCTGCCCCGTGCTGGCGCAGTGCCGTAAGCACGCGCTCGCGGTGCAGGAGCCTTACGGCATCTGGGGTGGTCTCGGCGAGATCGAGCGCCGCGAGCTGTTCCTCCGTGAACGCCGCGCCGGGCGCAAGACGTTGACCGCGCATTGAGCGCGTCCCGGGCACCGGTCGGCGACGCGCGCGACGGCGATCGCGGCGCCCCGTCCGTACTGGGTTAGGGTTGGGACTGTCGTTGCGGGGACAGCCACGCCTACCCGCCGAAGAAGAGCGTGCGTCCGTGTCCGGACTGGGCGCGGCCGTCGCTTGAGACCACAGGCGCGTTCCGGCGCTGAGCGTCGGTTCTCACCTGATGAGGAGAATGTGCATGCCCGCAGCGGACCAGAACACCACGCCGCCCGGTTTCAGCATCACGCTGGACGCCGACGCGACTGAACCGCGTGTGGTGGTCACCGGTGAGCTAGACCTGCTGACGAGCCCGCAGCTTCAGGAGACCCTCGGGGCCCTGATCACGGACAAACCGTCGGGCCGGGTGGTCGCCGACCTGACCGGTGTGACCTTTTTCGATTCCTCGGCGCTGAACGTGGTGCTCCAGGCGCAGCGCCAGGCCGCCGAGAAGGCGGTCGAGCTCGAAGTGGTGCCCAGCCCGCAGGTGAGCCGCGTGATCGAGCTCACCGGCGTCGCCGAGCACCTCAGCGTGTCGGAGGAGCCCCCCGCCTGATCCCCCGCTACGGTCGTGGGCTCGTGATCCGCGACACCTGGGGGCTGCACGATGATGGGGCGGACGCATGCCCTGACCGGCTGGTGCGCGGGGCTCGCGCTCGCACCCGTGGTCGGCGCGGGCACGGTGCACCAAGCGGTCGTGTTCGCCGCGACCACGGCAGGCTTCGCCCTCCTGCCCGACCTCGACCACCCGGGCGCTCGCGCGTCGAAGCTGCTCGGATGGTTCACCGGCGCGATCTCCTGGCTGCTTCGCCGGGTCTCCGCGGCTCTCTACGCGCTGACCAAGGGACCTCGGGACGAGAAGGTCACCGGTAAGCACCGTCATCTCTCGCACACCGTGCTGTTCGCCGTCGGCCTCGGCTTCCTGACCTCCTGGGGTACCACCGAAGGCGGACCGTGGGCGGTGTTCGGCGTCGTCGTCCTCGGCCTGCTGCTCGCGGAAGGCGCGCTCGGCGACTGGCTGCTGCCGGTCAGCGGCGCCGCGGTCGCGTGGTGGGTGTGGACCGCCCCGCCGGACAAGGCCGCGCAACTCGCGGAGATCTCCGGCTGGCTCGGCATCGCCGTCGCGGCCGGGTGTTTCGTGCACTGCCTCGGCGACGCGCTGACCGAGTCCGGCTGCCCGTTCCTGTTCCCCATCCCCATCGCGGGTGAGACCTGGTACGAGATCCGGCCGCCGAAGCCGCTGCGGTTCCGCACCGGCAAGAACGTGGAGAACCGGCTGATCTTCCCGGTGTTCGCGGTCGCCGCGGTGCTGCTGATCCCGGGCGTCTGGGAGTACCTGTTCACCACGGTCCAGGGGCTGTTCACGCCGGAAGGCACGCAGACCGCGGTGCACTGAGGAATGCCCTCGGCGGACCGCTCGCCTTCACGGCCGCTGACGTTGCGAAAGCCACTTTCGAAACGTTGAAGGTTGCGAAAGTGGCTTTCGCAACCTCTTCAGTCCCTCCTGAGGAATGCCCTCGCCGGCGGCGGCGTTGAATCGGAACGCCGGACCCGGTTGAGGAGGGGAACAGTGGACAAGCCAGTGCTGCGCGCCGACGCGCGCCGCAACCGAGCGAAGGTGCTCGCAGCCGCCGAAGAGGCTTTCGCCGTCAACGGCCTCGCCGTCCCCCTGGACGAGATCGCCCGCATCGCCGGTGTCGGCGCGGGCACGGTGTACCGGCATTTCCCCAGCAAGGAAGCACTCTTCCAGGCCGTCGTCCTCGACCGGCTCGAACAGTTCGCGCGGGAAGCACGCGACCTGCTGACCGCCGAAGACCCCGGTGAAGCGTTCTTCGACTTCTTCAAACGCGTCGTCCAGCAGGCGTCCCGCAACCGGGCGCTGTGCGACGCCCTCGCCGAGACGACCGGGCTGGGTTTCAAAGCGGACGCGGGCGACGATTTCCGGTCGGCGACGCAGGCGCTGCTGACGCGGGCACAGGCCGCGGGCGCGGTGCGCGAGGACATCGACGGCGACGACCTGCGCGCCCTGATCGCCGGTTGCCTCGCCGCGGAACGGTATTCGCTCGAGGAACGCCACCTCGTGCGGGTCTTGATCGACGGCTTGCGCACATTCCACTCAACTTGCACGCTGAGTAACAGAACGTAAGATCAACGCGAGAAGTCCTCGTACCTGCGCTTCGCATGGCGAGGGGGTGCCGGATGTCGAGTCAGGGTCCCACCACCGGTTCCGTCACGGTCGCGGCCATCGCGGGTCTCGCCACCGGACTGCTCGTCGCCGCCCTTTTGGTGGCAGGCCGCGAGCCACAGCCCCGCGTCCACGAAGTCGGCACGACACCCTCCCCGACGACGACCTCCCGTTCGGTCGGGCCGGTCACGGTGACCGTGCCGGGAAGCGCGCCGGAACCGCTCGTCATCACCCGCACCAGCACGCCGGCGCCGCGCACGGTGACCAGGACCGTGACGCCGCCCGAGTCACCGTCCACCTCGACGGCGCTCCCGCCCAGCACGACCGGGACGGGATACCGGAGAGACTGAGGCAACCCGGACGGTCCCTCGCGCCGTCTGTCCGGGTATGCGGCGGCTACCCGTTTTCTTGCTCCTGCTCGCGACCTCGACCGCGTGCCATTCCGGCGAGAAGGCCTGTCCGGCCATCGGCCTGTCGGAGGGGATCTCCCTCGACATCCCGCCGGAAGTGGCCGCCGATGTCACCCGGGTGTCGCTGGAGTTGTGCTGGGCCGGCGACTGTGTGACCGAGTCCGCGCCCGGCGGCGAGCACGTTTTCATCCCGACCCGGGGCCTGCCGACCGCGCCGGTCCGGACCACGGTGACCTTCGACGACGGGAAACCCCAAGTCCTCGACGTGACCCCGGTGATCACCTACCCCGCGGGCGAAGACTGCGGAGGCGGTGTGCCGGGCGCGAAACTGGTCGTGACGTCCGGCGGTGAAGTACGGCAAGGACCGTGAAGGCCGCCCCCGATGAACGGCCTCCACGGTCATCCCCTGTGGCTAGCCGACGTCGCGACGCCGCCAGCCCATGAGCCCGGCCGCGAGCGCGACCACGGCGACCCCGGTCAGCCAGACCAGCGGTGTCGCGGTGAACTCCGCGGCGGGCAGTTTCGGAACGTGCGAGAACGGTGAGAAGTCCACGACCGCCTGCGGCAGGTTCAGCACCGGGCCGAACAGGCTGAGCAGCAAGGCCAGCCCGGCGATCGCCCACGCCGCCGTCGAGAGCTTCGGCGCCAGGCCGAAGAGCGTCACGGCGAGGCCGATGACCACCCACACCGCCGGAAGCTGCGCCAGCGAAGCGACCACCATGTCCCCGACCGAGCCGGAGACACCGCCCGCCCGCATCCCGTTCGACAGTCCCAAGAGGACACCGCTGACCACCATCATCAGCGCCGTGCCGCCGAACGCGAACACGAGATGGCTCCCCAGTACCCGCAGCCTGCCCACGCCGGTCGCGAGCAGCGGCTCGACCCGGATCGCGGTCTCCTCGGCGCGGATCCGCAACGCCGCCTGCACCCCGTACAGCGCGACGACCATGGCGAACAGACCGGTCATCGCCGCCATGAAGGCGTCGATCAGCCCGTCCGTGCCGCCGAGACGCTGGAAGATCTCCTTCGCCTGCCGGCTTTCCCCGACGACGTCGCCGATGCCGCTCGCGACCGAGCCGAACACCGCGGCGCACACCGCCGTGCCGATCAGCCAGCCGATCAACGGGCCCCGGTGCAGCCGCCACGCCAGCGCGAACGGGCTGCGCAGCGACGCCGCCGCCGCGGCGGGGCCCGGCCGCGGCGGGATGATGCCCGTGCCGACGTCGCGCCGCGGGAGCAACGCGTAGCCGATGGCGCCGACGACCACGGTCGCGGCCAGCGGCAGCAGGAAGACCCACCAGCGCTCGTCGGCGAACGGCCGGATCCGCTGCGCCCACCCGATCGGGGACAGCCAGGAGACCCAGTTCGCGTCGGAGGTCGAGTCGCCGACCGCGCGCAGCAAGAACGCGACCCCGACGGCGGTGGCGCCGATCCCGTTGGCCGTCCGCGAGTACTCGGCCACCTGGACGGCGACCGCCGCGACGGCCGTGAAGACCAGCCCGGTCGCCGCGGTGGCGGCGCCGAGCGCGAACGAACCTTCGACGGGCAGCTTCGCGCCGATCATCAGCCCGGTCTCGACTCCTCCGATGAGGACACTCGCCCCGGCGGACACCAGCACACCCGCGGTCAGCAGGGCGTACCGGCCGACCACCGCGGAGGCCAGCAGTTCCGCGCGGCCGGTGTCCTCCTCGGCCCTGGTGTGCCGGGTGACGGTGAAGACCGCCATCAGCGCGACGACCAGCGCGAGGAAGCCGCCGAGCCGCCACGCGGTGAACCCGCCCGCGGTCGAAAGGTCGAAGGCCGGGCCGTAGATCAGCGAAAGCGACGGGTTCGCGCCCATGCTCGCGGTGAGCCCGGCCCGTTCGGCGGCCGTCGGGTACAGCGTTTCGAACGTCCCCGACGACGTCGAGGGCATGATCCCGAGCAGGACGATCCAGATCGGCAGGACGATCCGGTCCCGCCGCAGCGCCAGCCTGGTCAGGTGCCAGGTGCCGACCAGTCCGTGCGCCGGTTCGGAGACGGTCACCGGGCGGTCCAGCGTCGCGGTCATTTCGCGCTCGCTTCGGTGGTGTAGTGGCGGAGGAAGAGCTCCTCCAGAGTCGGGGGCTGGCTGGTCAGGCTGCGGACGCCGACCTGGGTGAGCTGACGCAGCGCGTCGTCGAGGGAACGGGTTTCGACGTCGAAGCGGACCCGGTTGCCCTCGACCTTGAGGTCGTGGATGTTCTCCAGTTTCGTCAGCCCGTTCGGCGGGCCGGCGAGTTCGGCGGAGATCGACGTCCTGGTGAGATGCCGAAGCTCGGCCAGCGTGCCGGTCTCCACGGTGTGCCCGTTGCGGATGATGCTGACCTTGTCGCAGAGCGCCTCGACCTCGGCCAGGATGTGGCTCGACAGCAGCACCGTGCGGCCCTGCTCGCGCTCCTCCTGGATCGCGTACTGGAAGGTGGCCTCCATCAGCGGGTCGAGACCGGAGGTCGGCTCGTCCAGGATCAGCAGGTCCACGTGGGAGGCCAGCGCGGCCACGATCGCGACCTTCTGCCGGTTGCCCTTGGAGTAGGTGCGCCCCTTCTTCTTGGGGTCGAGGTCGAACCGTTCGATCAGATCCTTGCGGCGTCGCTGATCGAGCCCGCCCCGCAGCCGCCCCAGCAGGTCGATCACCTCGCCGCCGGAGAGGTTGGGCCAGAGGTTCACGTCGCCGGGGACATAGGCGAGGCGCCGGTGCAGGCTCGCCGCGTCCTTCCATGGGTCGCCGCCGAGCAGGCGGACGTCGCCCGAGTCCGCGTGGAGCAGACCGAGCAGGACCCGGACGGTGGTCGACTTCCCCGCGCCGTTCGGGCCGAGGAAACCGTGCACCTCCCCAACGGGTACCCGCAGGTCAAGGCCGTCCAAAGCCTTGGTCCGGCCGAAGGATTTGTGGAGGCCGGAGATGGAGATGGCGTTTTCCATGGATCTGAAGGTACAGTGATTTCATGAAGTTGTGAAGTTAAGAAAACGTATGGATGGTGTGATCACTCTGGGGGATGTACGAGAGGATGTGCCCATGACGACGCCTGAGAGTGCTTCGAGCACCCAGAGAGACGAGGACGCCGTCCGCCGTTACGTGGAGCACCTGGGCCTCACGCTTTCCCAGATCGGGATGCAGCGGATGCCCGCCAGGGTCTTCGCCGCGTTGATGACCACCGACGCCGGCCGCCTCACCGCGGCCGAACTGGCCGACCAGCTCTCGGTGAGCCCGGCCGCGATCTCGGGGGCCGTGCGCTGGCTGGAACAGATCGGCCTGGTCGCCAAGGAACGCGAGCCCGGCTCGCGCCGCGACCACTACCGGCTCTTCGACGACCTCTGGTACGCCACCTTCATGAAACGCGACCGCATGATCACCCTGTGGCGCGACGCCGCCGACGAGGGCGTTTCGGCGCTGGGCGAGGGCACGCCGGCCGGCGAGCGGGTCGCCGAGATGCGGGACTTCCTGAGCTTCATGATCAAGGAGCTCAACGACATGTACGCGAAGTGGCACGAGATGCGGGCCGAAAAGGGCAAGTAGGCCAGAGGCTCGCCCAGCCGTAGCTGCTTCAGTGCTTCCGACGGCCCGGCGTCGAACTCTCATGTCGTGAAGGGTCCCTTTGCGACCTTCACCGTCTCAAAGGGACCCTTCACGACATCCCCGCGGACCGGGCCTGCCATCAACCGCAGCCGGAACCACGTAGGTACCTAAGCCACCTTCGGGTTCTAACCCGAATCACCCCTCACGAGGCCAACGCGACCACCAACGTCGCCGCCAGCCTCTCCGCCCACCGGTCCAGCTCTTCCGCGGGCGGCTCGCGGTCCTCGAAGGACGCCAGGAACGCGTACTGGAAACAGGCGCCGAGCAGCAGGGACGCCGACGCCTCCAGATCCGCGTCCTCGCGAATCCTGCCGAGCCGGGCCTCTTCCCGCAGGTACCCGATGACGCGTCCGAGCGGGACGTCCGGCCCGCCGTCCCTGCTCATGACCCGTTCCCGATGGGTCGCCAGCAGTTCCCGCGAGGAGAACAGCGACACCGCGATCGGGAAGCTCTCCAGATAGAACGACAGCGTGATCCGCGCCAGTCGCGCGAGGTTCGCCGCGAGCGGGGTGTCCGATGACGTCCCAGCGGTCTTCATGAGCTCGTCCAAGGTCGTCCCGAGCGCGGGCAGCCGCTCGGTGAGCACGCTCATGAAGATCTCGGTCTTGTCCTTGAAGTGCTTGTACAGCAACGCTTCCGAGTAACCCGCGGCCCGCGCGATGGCCTTGGTCGTGGCGTGCGCGTAGCCCTGCTCGCGCATCACCTTCGCCGCCGCGGCGACGATCTCCTCGCGGCTTCCCATATTCGCTCCTGAGGGCTTCTCAGCGTTCGCTCGACAAGTGGTGGGTGAACACTCACCATAGTGGGTGAGTGTTCACTAACCCAGAAAGGCGTGACCATGAAGCTCACTGTTCTCGGTGCCACGGGCGGGGTCGGTTCCGAAGTCGTCAAGCAGGCGCTGGCCGCCGGGCACCACGTCACGGCGATCGTCCGCGACCCGTCCCGGCTCGAGGTCGAGGGCGAACTGCTGGAGGTCGTCGTCGCCGGGCTGTCCGAGCACGGCGCGCTGACCGAAGCGGTGTCCGGACGTGACGTGGTGATCTCGGCGCTCGGCGCCCGTGACCGGACCCCGACGACCGTCGTCACCGACGGGGCGCACGCCGCCGTCGCCGCGCTCGGATCGGCGGGGACCCGGCGGCTGCTCCTGGTGAGCGCCAGCGGCCCGTTCGTCGACGGCGACGCCTTCTTCACCAGGAACGTCGTCAAGCCGATCCTGGGCAGGGTCCTCCGGCACGCCTTCGCGGACATGATCGCCGCCGAACGGATCGTGCGCGCGTGCGACCTCGACTGGACGATCGTGCGCCCGCCGCGGCTGCTGAACGGGCCGCACACCGGCGCCATCGCCGCCCGCACCGACGGCAACGTCCGTGGCAGCTACAGCATCAACCGCGCCGACGTCGCCGATTACCTGCTCCGCGCGGCCGCGGACGACTCTCTCGTCCACCAGACCGTCTCGATCGCCCACGGCTGATCCCGCAACCAGTCACCTACTTGCGTTTGTTGCGTGCGCGACTTTCCGCAAGTAGGTGACGAAACGCGGAAGTAGAGTCGCGGGGTGATCAGCCGTGCGGTGGTGCTCGCCCCGATCCTGCTCGCGCAAGCCGTCCGGGTGCGCCGTACGACGCCAAGGCTGCCCGGCGCCGCGGGCCCGGTCACCGGCCTCGTGCCGGGCGACGGCCGTCCGGTGCGGCTCGCCGTGCTCGGCGAGTCCACTGTGGACGGCGTCGGCGCGGCGACGCACGCCGAGGGGCTGACCGGACGGCTCGCGGACGAACTCGCGCGGGACGGCCACGCGGTCGCCTGGCAGGCACTCGGCAAGACCGGAGCCAACGCCCGGGTGGCGCGCGAGGAGCTGCTGCCGCTGCTCGAACCCGCCGACCTCGTGGTGATCGCATTGGGCGTCAACGACACGATCGAACTGCATTCGGCCGCGCGCTACCGGCGTGACCTGCTCGACCTCGTCGTCTCCCTGCGGCGCCGCGCCGGGCGGGTCCCGGTGGTGCTGGCAGGCGTGCCGCCGATGGGCCGGTTCCCCGCGCTGCCGCGTCCGCTGCGGGACGTCCTCGGCGCGCGGTCGGCCGCCCTCGACGCCGCGGCCGCGCGGCTGGCGTCGCTGCCCGGCGTCGTCCACGTCCCGATGCCCGCCGCGATGCTGGATCCGGCGACCTTCGCCGAGGACCGCTTCCACCCTGGCCCCGAGGGGTACCGGCGCTGGGCCGGACAACTCGCGGACGTGAGCCGTCGGCTACTCAGCGGCACATTTCACCGGTAAAACCGCTGATCAGGTCACTCTCCTGCCACAGATCGAGAAATTTCCGCGAAAAAGCTGGCTCTGCGTGTATCTGGTGGCAGCCTCGTTGCGTCCTATGGAGCAGTCGAGGAAATGAGGGACACCCGATGACGACCGAGACCAACACCGCGCCCGTCGACGACGAGGCCACGGCCACCGAAGACCTCGAAGAGACCCCGAAGCCGGGCCCGATCACGGCGCCGGTCCCGCCCCGTCCCGGCACCAGCCCGGACGGCAACTGGGACCCGCACGGCACCGAACCGCCGGTGAACTGAACTAACACAGACAGGTGATGTCCGGAGGCCGAGGGGGCCTCCGGGCATCACCTCCGGGTGCTCCTTCGGGGGAGGGGGACGCCCGGACGCGGGCCCGTTGGGGAGCGGGCCCGGGGGAGGGAAAAAAGGGCCGGCCGGTGCGCAGTCCACACCTACTCGCGCCGGCCGGTGCCTTTGTCCTCGCCCCCTATCGAGGGGAAGACCGGAAACGCGACAAAAAAGTTAGTGACTTGATGTATCCCAGAGCCTCTTGCACGCTCCTTCTCCCCGAAGGGCCCGCGATACTGCCAGCGCCGACACGAAGACACGTCCGAAGTGGGGCAGATACGGTGACCGACGTGCAAACGACCGAGGTAGACCCGCCATGGGAAGGACTGACCGGTGCCGACCTGCACGCCGCTTGTATGCGCGCGGCCCGGGCCGGTGACCGCCAGGCGATGGACAGACTTGTGCACGAGCTGACCCCGCTCGTGTGGCATGTCGCGCGTGCGAACGGGCTCGATCGCCTGACCGCCGAGGACGTGGTCCAGACGGTGTGGCTCGCCCTCTTCAGCCAGCTCGACAAACTTCGTGACCCCAAGGCGCTCGCCGCCTGGTTGATCACCACCACCAGACGTGAAGCACAGCATCCTTTCGGCCGCCGCGCCCAGCCCGTCCCGCTGACCGACGAGCTGGCCGAAAGCATGGAGAGCACCCATCCGGCTCCCGAGGAGGAAGCCGTCCGCGCCGACCGGGATCGCCGGGTCTGGCGCGCCTTCCTCCGCTTGCCGCACCGCTGTCAGCAGCTCCTTCGGCTGACCGTGCTCGCCGGGCGGGCCGAATACCAACTGGTCGCCGAAGCACTCCGTATGCCGCGCGGAAGTGTCGGCCCGACCAGGGGCCGTTGCCTCGAATCGATGCGCGACCTGCTGGCCCACGAAGGGGGAAGCCGATGAACGACCTCGGGACGCCGGGGGAGATGACCTCCCCGGGCGATGAGGACCTGCTCGCCGATATCGGGCGCTTCATGGACGAATTGGACCCGCCGCCGGGAGATCTGGTGCAGCGGGTTCAGTTCGCGCTCGCGCTCGAAAACCTCGACGTCGAGGTCGCCCGCTGGGAACGGATGGACGCCACGGCAGGCGTCCGTGGCAGCGACACCGGCACGATCACCTTCACCGTCAGCGACCTGACCGTGATGATCAACCTCACCAAGATCGGCAAGAAACACCGGATCGACGGCTGGCTCGTGCCCGCCGGCGAGTACGGAGTGGAGGTTCGCGTGGCCGAGCACGGCACGAGTTCCACCACCGCCGACGAGGGAGGCCGATTCGTGCTGGACAACGTCCCCCAGGGCACCACCCAGATCGTGATCCACCTCGGCGACGTGACCTGTCGCAGGACCGTCGTGACCCCCACAGTGGTGCTCTAACCGGACGGCTGTTCCGTTATGCGGCGTGGGTGTGCTCCCATAGTGCGTGTGCCCGCGTCGTCTCCTCCTGCCCTCGATCCCGTAGCCGAGGAAGCGGCCGAACTCCATCGCCGAGCGAGGGCCGCCGCCTCGGATCACGGGCTCAGCAGACCGATACGGCTGCTTCGGCGCGCGCTCGCGCTACTCGGTCCGGTGGACGCGGATCTGGTGCCCCGGCTGGAGATCCGGGTCCGGATCCTGATCAGCCTGGCGGCGGCCGAGGCGGAGTTCGTGTCCCAAGAGGACGGTTTCGCCCGGCTGGACGAGGCGGAACGCATCCGGCTCCTGCTGCCGGGTGGCGATGTCCGCCACGAGCTGCGATTCGTCGTCGGGCTTCAGCGTGCCGTCGTCCTGATGCGAGCCGGACGGCTGGAGGAGTCGCTCGCGCTCAACAACGCCTTCCTCCCCGGGCTCGCCGCCGAGGCGGGCAAGTACAGCGCGGTGCTCACCAGGTCACTGGTGAACCGTGCGTGGCTGCATCTGGAAATGAGCAACCCGGACGCGGCGTACCGCGACCTCGTCGAGGCGTCGGACCTCGCTGTCGAGCACGGACATCGGTTGCTGGAAGGGAAGATCCGGCACAACCTCGGTGATCACGCACAGCTGCTCGGGGACATCCCGGAAGCGCTCCGGCACTACGAGCAGGCGGCCGCGATCTTCGTGACCGACGGCCCCGGCTCACTGCCGCTCGTCCGGCTAGACCAGGCGAAGGCGCTGCTCACCGCGGGCCTCGCCGAAGAGGCCGCGCGACATCTCGACGACGCCATCCCGGAACTGCGGCACAACGGCGCGGTGCACCTCGTCGCGGAGGCGGAGGTCGCCAGGGCCGGTGCCGCCATCCTGGAACGCGACTACCCGCTGGCGAAGAAGCTCGCGGCGTCGGCACGGCGGAGCTTCCTGCGGCGTGGCAAGGGCCGCTGGGCGGAGATCGCCGCGTTGACCCGGCTCCGCGCGGACGCGGTGAAGGTGCTGGCGGACCGGGAGAAGAAGCCGTCCGCGAAACTGCCGGGGCGGCTGGCCGATCTCGCCATCCGGCTGGCCGGACTCGGTCTGCGCGACGAAGCGGGCGCCGCCAGGATGTTCGCGGTGCGGTTGCTGATCCGTCGCGAAGAGACGGTCGCCGCGCAGGAACTCCTGGCGCAGGTACCGAAACCGCGGCAGACGACGCCGATCGACCACCGGATGCAGCTGCGGTTGTGCCGGGCCGAACTCGCGGTGGCGTCGGATCGGCCGCGTTCGGCGCTCGCGCAGGCGCGGGCCGGGCTGGCGGAACTCGGGCAGATCCGCGACCGCATGGGCGGGCTCGACCTCGTCTGCGGGACGGCGGCCCACGGCGAAGAACTGGGCAAACTCGCGCTGACACTGGTGCTCAAGAAGGCGAGGCGCAGCGGCGCCGGGGCGAAGAGCCTGTTCGCGTGGCTGGAACGCACGCGCGCGCAGGTGTACCGCTACGAACCGCTCCCGGTCATCGAAGATCCGGCGCTCGCCCGGCACATCAACGAAATGCGGCACGTGCAGGGGACGATCCAGGCGCGGCGGCTGTCCGGCGAACCGGTCGGGAAGCTCGAGGAACGCTACGACCGGTTGCAGCAGGAGGCGACCCGGCTCGGGTGGTACACCAGCCAATGGGGTCGTCCGCGGCCGGTGTCGACACCCGAAGAGGTGGTGGAGCGGCTCGGTGATCGCGTGCTGGTCAGCCTCATGGGGTATCGCGACACCCTGTACGCGGTGGTCGTCGACCGCGGCCGGTTCCGGCTGCTGAAGCTGGGGCCGCTCGCGGAGATCGTCGAGACCGCACGGCAGTTGCACGCGGACCTCGACGCGCTGGCCCCGGACAACCTGCCCGCGCCGCTGGTCGAGGTCGTCACCGGTTCCGCGCGGCGCCGGGCGGACAAACTGGACACGTTGATCTCGGCGTCACTGGCGAAAACGCTGCAGAACCGCGAGCTGATCATCGTGCCGATCGGCTCGCTGTACGCGTTGCCGTGGGGTGCTTTGCCGTCACTGCACGGACATCCGGTGTCGATCGCGCCGTCGGCGACCGCATGGGTGAGCGCGTCGGGACGGCGGAACTCCGGTCCGGTCCTGCTCGCCGGCGGGCCCGGTGTGCCGGGTTCGGTCGGTGAGGTGCGGAACCTGCGGACGGTGTACCCGCACGCCAGGCTCGTCGACGGGAAGGACGCGACCAGCGACGCCGTACTGTCCGCTTTGGACGGTTCCGGGATGGCGCACCTGGTCGCGCACGGCGCGCACGAACCGGCGAACGCGTTGTTCTCGCGGCTGGAACTCGTCGACGGACCGTTGTACGCGCACGAAACCGCGCGGCTCGCGAAGCCGCCGGAACGGGTGGTGCTCGCCGCGTGCGAACTCGCGATGAGTCACATCCGGCCCGGCGAGGAGGCGCTCGGTTTCGCCGGGACGCTGCTCGCCAGCGGATCGCGGACGGTCATCGGCGCGATCGCGCGGGTCGGGGACAAGGCCGCCGCCGAAGCGATGGCCGATCTGCACCGGCGGCTGGCCTCGGGGACCGCGCCCGCACTGGCGCTCGCCGAAGCGACCGCCGCCGACCCGCTGCGGCGGCCCTTCCTTTGCCTCGGCGCGGGCTGACTTTCGCCGCATGGGATGTGGCGAAGGCTCCCTTCGCATCCGATGCGGCTATGGCGTCTTTCAGTTCCCCACAGGACTTGTCCACAACCATCACCACCTGTGGACAACCCCGCCGATCAGCCCTTCCCGGCGCCCATCGCCGGTAGACTGGACTCGGGGTCGCCCCCCTTGGGAAGGGCGGGGGGTGGGGTCAGGCGCGTTCGGCGTGTTTCACCAGGCGGGTGGCCAGGATCGAGATCACCGTGCGCAAAGCGGTGCGGACGGCGGCGCCGGTGCCGGGCAGCGGTTCGGTGAATCGGCCCGTCCACCGCAGATCCGTGCCGCCGGAAGCGTTCGGCGTGAACGAGACTTCGGCGCGGTAATCCTTCAGCGGCGCGAGGCCCGCGAAGCCGTAGACGTGCTTTCGGTCCTGTTCGTACTCCAGCGTCTCCTCGTGGAGATACACCGGCCACAGGCCGACGGCCCGGACGGCACCCACCCCGTCCGCGTCCGGTTCCCGCGCCCAGCGCGAGTGGAACACCACCGGCTTCGCCCATTCCGACCACCGGGAACCGTCGGCCTCCAGCGCGAACAGGGAAGCGGGCGAGGCGCTGCTCGTCCGGTTGATCTCGAAGGAGTACGTCTTGCCCATGTGGCGACGATAACCGCTCCGGCCGCCACGGATAAGTCAAGATAGGGGCGTGAGCACGTCGCGCCGCGAGATCGCCGCACCGCATTGGCTGGTGCAGCTGCTCCGCAGCACGCCGGTTCCCATCCCGTGGAACATGGTCGCCCGCGCCGTCCTCGCCCTCGCCGTACCGCTCGCCGTCGGCTACGCGCTCGGCGACATCGGTGTCGGCGCGCTCATCTCCACCGGCGCCCTGCCCACCGTCCTTTCCGAATCCGCCGGCCCGTACCGCTACCGCGCCCGCCGGCTCGGCGGCGCCACCGCGGCCGCCGCCCTCGGCTACTTCGCCGGGCTGATCACCGGCGGCGTCCCGGCCGCGTCCATCCCGGTCGTCGTCGGGGTCGCGGCGGTGTCCGCGCTGATCAGCGCGGCGGGCAGCAACGCGTCGGTCGCCGGGCTGCAGATGTTCGTCTTCTGCGTACTCGGCACCGGCCAGCACGTCACCGGCCTGCGCGTCGAAATCCTCCTCGGCTACTTCTGTGTCGGCGCCGCCTGGAGCCTGCTGATCGCGCTCGCCACCTGGACCTTCCGCGCCACCAGCCCCGAACGCGGCGCCGTCGCCCACGTCTACGTCGAACTCGCCGCGATGCTGTCCGCGACCGACGAAGCCACCTCCCGCGTCGCGCGCCACCAGCTCACGACCGCGATGAACACCGCGTACGACCGGCTGCTCACCGCGCGATCCTGGCTCTCCGGCCGCGACGCCACCTACCGCCAGCTGCTCAACCTGCTCTCGGCCAGCACCCCGGCCGTCGAGGCGTCGGTCGCGATGGTCAACGCCGGCCGCCGCGCCCCGGAAGACGTGATCGACCACTTCATCGCGACCTCGGCCGCCGTGCTCGCGAACCAGGAACTGCCGGAGCCTCCCCAAGCGCCCGAAGACGCCGACCCGGTCCTCGCCGCGCTCTACGCCGGACTCGCCCGGATAGGCAAGGGCGACAACCGGAAACGGCGCGAGGTCCAGCCGTGGCACAAGCGGCTCCGCGGCTGGGCGGGTTCGCTCGTCTCCGGTCCGCTCACCTGGTTCGCCGCGCTGCGCCTCACGCTGTGCGTCGCGATCGCCGAAGTCGTCGCGCTGCTCGTCCCGTTCGAACGCTCCTACTGGATCACGCTCACCGTCGGCATCGTCCTCAAACCGGACTTCGGCTCGGTCTTCGGTCGCGCCGTGCTGCGCGGCATCGGCACGGTGATCGGCGTCGGCATCGGCGCTGCCGTGCTCGCCGCGGGCGGCGAAGGCCGGCTGCTGGTCCTGCTGATCGCCGTGTTCGCGGGTGGCATCGCGGTCGGCAAGGTCCGCAACTACGGCATCCTCAGCGCCTTCGTGACGCCGCTGATCATCCTGCAGATGGACCTCGCCAGCACCGGAAGCTGGGACGTCGTGCTCGCGAGGCTCGTCGACACCGTGCTCGGCTGCGCGATCGTCCTGCTCTTCGGCTACCTGCTCTGGCCGGGCAGCCGACGGCCGCAGGTCGGCGGACGGCTCGCCGACAGCCTCGACAGCCTGGTGAAGTACGTCGACAAGGGCCTCGTGCTCGCGCCGTCGGGCGAAGCGCGATTGGAACGCTCACGCGCCCGTCGCCGCGCCTACCGCGCGCTGGCCGACCTGCGGACCGCGTTCCAGCAGGTCGTCGTCGAACCCTCCGCCGCCGGACGGCAGGCCGTCGCCTGGTGGCCGGTGATCGCCGGGCTCGAACGCGTCGCGGACGCCGTCACCGAGGTCGGCGTCACCCTCGGCCGCGGCGCCCTCGCCCCGGCCGACGCCGACATCGCCCTCCTCACGGCCGCCCTCACCGAACTCGCGGCCGCCGTCCGCGAGGAACGGGACCCGGCGGAGATGCCGATGCCCGAAAGCGAGCAGCTATCCGGCGTCGTCGACCAGATCGGCGCGGCCTTCGACGCCGTGCGCGGCCCCGACCTCGTCGAACGCGCGCCGCTGCGGCTGGTCCGGCGGTTCCTGCCGTACCACCGCCGCGCCTGAGCGTCAGCCGAACCGGATGTGCTTGACGCTCGTCCACTTGCGACGGACGAAGCCCCGCAGCGCGCTGTCCGTGTTCGGCGCGAGCGTCAGCCCGGCCGACGCGGCGACCCGATCGGCGACCTGCGCGACGGTGAGCGTGTCCGTATGGATGTGTTCGCCGAACTCGACGCCGCTCAGCCGGTCCAAGCAGAGGTCGAGCTTCGACACCGCGAAGCTCTCGCGTTTCGGCGGGACGCCCTTCCGCCGCACGGAGTGGACGATGCCGCGTTCGCTCAGCCGTCGCAGCACGGTCTCGCGCCGGGCCAGCAGCGCGAAGTGCCGGACGTCGTGCCCGCGCTCCCGCAACCCGCCGACGATCTCCTCGAAGTACCGGGGCTCCACCAGCGTCATCGGCACGACCACCGGTCCTTCCTCCTTGCGGAGTACCAGGTCGAGTACCTCGAAAACGCCCTGGCGCCACGCGGACAGGTCCTGGAAGTCGGTACGCAGCCGCGGCGGCATCATCCGGTGCAGGCCGAAACCCGCGACCTCGGGATCGGACAGGACACTGCCTGGCAAGCGCCGGTGCAGTTCGTGCGCGGTCTGCGTCTTGCCACCGCCGAACGGGCCGTTGATCCAGACGAGCATGGCGCCGACCCTAGCGACGCACCCACCCGGGTGGGGGAGGGTGAGCATCGTCTCGAACTAATGTTCGAGTTTTCACGCATAATCGACGCATGCTCGACACTGGTGACACGCTGCCGCCGGGGCCGCGTCACCTGCACATGGTCCGGCCCAACCAGCCCGTTTGGGTCGATCTCAAGCTGGTGTACCCGGTCGGTGCGGCGAAGACCCGTCTGCCCGACGGCCTGGACCTGACCGCCACGGTCCCCGGGCTGCTGGGGATGTGGCGGGCGACGACGACGGCGCACTGGGTCGGCTGGGTCACCTTCCAGCTGGGGCCGGTCGGCCGGGGCGGTACGACGCATTCGCAATGGGTGCTGGCCGAGGCGCTGCGGCCGCGCGAGGAACGGAACACTTGGTCGGGTAGCTACCCCTCCGAGCGGAGACGATGATCTTCCCGTTCCGTGGACGGTGTTGACCGCACGCCAAAAAGCGCCCACGATGACCCCGTGTCCGTCCATTGGGAGTCCGCGCCGACACGTTCGGCCGGCGAAGGCGTTGCCGCATTGCTCCTGCGCCGTGGACGGTTGGGTTCTCCGCCCGCCTAGCTCCTCATCTCGCCAAGTCATCCGACGGTGAATCCAGGGAGCAAGTATGTCCATCGCACTGCCCGACCGTGTCCGTCTCCGCCCCGCGACCGTCCCCGACGGCGGGATCCTCGAAGGGCCGCGCCTGCTGCGGCGCCTGCCGGAGGGCATCGAAGAACGCCCGTACGAACTCTTCGCACTGCGACCGCTGGGACGGCTGATCGGTGCCGAGATCGGCGGCGTCGACCTCGCCCGGCCACTCACGCCCGCTCTCCACGCGGAGCTGAATCGCGCGCTGCTGGAGTGGAAGGTGCTGTTCTTCCGCGATCAGGACATCACTTCGGCGCATCAGCGCGCGTTCGCCGCCAACTGGGGTGAACTGGAGACGAACCCGTTCATCCCGAAGGGCGAGACCGAGGACACCACCCGGTTCGCCCGGTCGGCGAGCATGCCCGCGTTCGAGAACATCTGGCATGTGGACGTCACGTTCCGGCCGGCGCCGGCGCTCGGTTCGGTCCTGCGGCTGATCGAGGTCCCGCCGGTCGGCGGCGACACGATGTGGGCCGACATGGCCGCCGCCTACGACAACCTGCCGGAAGAGATCCGTGAACGCGTCGACGGGCTGACCGCGGTGCACGACTACATCCCCGGCTTCGACCGCTTTTCCGACCCGGAAGTGTTGCTGCGTCACCAAGACGCCTTCCCGCCGGTCGAGCATCCGGTCGTCCGCACCCATCCGGAGACCGGGCGGCGCACCCTCTTCGTCAACCAGGCCTTCACGACCCACATCGTCGGCATCGACCGCGACGAGAGCGACCGGCTCCTGCGGTACCTGTTCAGCCGCGCGCACGTCCCGGAGTTCCAGGTGCGCTTCGCCTGGCGGCCCGGTTCGGTGGCCTTCTGGGACAACCGCGCCACACAGCACTACGCCGTCAACGACTACCACCCGCACGCGCGGGTGGTCGAACGCGTCGCCATCGTGGGCGACCGGCCGTTCTGAGCGTCCCCGTGACGGGTGATCGCCGGGGCGGGTTCGCCGGTACCTGTGTGACGATGAGGCCATGGGCATCAACTTCGATGAATTGAAGAACAAGGCCACCGACGCTCTCCGTGAGCACAACGACAAGATCGAGGGCGGCCTGGACAAGGCGGCGGACTTCGCCAAGTCGAAGTTCTCCGGCCACGACTCGCAGATCGACTCCGGTGTGGACAAGGCGAAGGGCTTCATCAACAAGTTCGACGACACCCCGGACAACCCGCCCCAGCAGGGCCAGCCGCAGCCGCCGCAGGGCCAGTAGTCCTTTGCGATTCGGCACCTACTTGCGATCGTTGCGCGTGCAAGGACCGCAATTAGGTGCCGAATCGCGTCAGGAGACGTCGCCGATCGCGGTGTCGCCGTCGATCGCGGTGATCCGGCCGCCGCGCTCGCCGAGGGCGATCAGGCCGTCGCGCGCGTCCGGAGCGGTCAGGCTGACGCGCACTCCCGCGCGTTCCGCGTCCTTGGCGGACGCGAACGCTTGCGCCCCTTCGTTGCCCGCGTTGACCGTCACCGCGAGGCCACCCGTCGAAGCCAGCGAACCCCGCGCGGCACCGAGCCGTCCGAGCGCCTCGTCGACGATCGGCAGCAGCGCGTCCCGGTTGCCCTCGGTCATCGCCCGCACCAGCGCCGGACTCGAACCGGCCACGCGCGTGCCGTCCGTGTAGGACCCGGCGGCCAGCGCCATCGCCAGCGGACCGCCCTGCGCGCCGATCGTGGCCAGGATGGCCGCGAAGATATGCGGCAGATGCGAGATCCGCGCCACCGTCTCGTCGTGCGAGTCCGCGGGCAGCGGCACCACGTGCGCGCCGAGGTCCAGCACCAGCCGGGCGACCTCCGCCCACGCCGTCAGATCGGTGTCGTGCTCGACGCCCAGCACCCACGCGGCACCATCGAACAGCGCCGGGTCGCTCGCCTTCCAGCCGGAGTTCGCCGTCCCGGCCATCGGATGCCCGCCGACGAACTTCGCGTACGGCGCGCGGCGGCGGACCGAGTCGAGCACCGGGCCCTTCACGCTGGTCACGTCGGTGAGCACGCAGTGCCCGGCGACCCGCGAAACGGTCCGGAGCACCTCTTCGACCGCGGGCAGCGGCACCGCGAGCACGATCATCGCGTCCCGCTCCGCCGCCTTGCTCAGCGCCGCCTCGACCTGCGTCGTCACGTCGAAACCCGCTCTGCTGGCGGCGTCCGCGTCAGCTTCGGAGGTCGTCGCCCCGAACGTGGTGCGGCCGATCGAATGCGCCGCGCGCAGCAGCGACCCACCGATCAACCCGAGCCCGATCACGCATACGTCCCGCACAAGGGTCCATCCTGCCATCTACGAGGCCACTCGTCAGAGAACGGCGGCGAGGCGGGTTCCCTGATCGATGGCCCGTTTGGCGTCCAGTTCGGCCGCGACGTCGGCGCCGCCGATCAGATGCACCGGCAGTCCGGCCGCCCGCAGGTCGTCGGCGAGGTCGCGCACCGGCTCCTGACCCGCGCAGACGACGACGGTGTCCACGTCGAGCAGACGCGGCTTGTCACCGACGGTGATGTGCAGGCCGTCGTCGTCGATCCGGTCGTAGGTGACCCCGGTGAGCTGTTCGACGCGTTTCGCCTTCAGCGCGGCCCGGTGCACCCAGCCGGTGGTCTTGCCCAGCCCCGCGCCGATACCGGACTTCTTGCGCTGCAGCAGGAAGACCTGCCGCGGCGACGGCTCGACCTTCCGCTCGGTCAGCCCACCCACGGCGTGCTCGGGATCGGTGACACCCCATTCGGCCATCCACGCGTCCAGATCGAGCGCGGGGGAGGTGGTGTGCGTCAGGAACTCGCTGACGTCCACGCCGATCCCGCCCGCGCCGATCACGGCGACCTTGCCGCCCACCGGTTTCCCGTGCCGGACGACGTCCACATAGGACAGGACCTTGGGGTGGTCGATACCCGGGAGCGACGGCACCCGCGGGGTCACGCCGGTGGCCAGCACGACCTCGTCGAAGCCGGCGCCGGCGAGATCGGCGGCGGTCGCACGGGTGCCGAGATGGACCTTGACGCCGGTGACCTCCAGTCGTCGCGTGTAGTACCGGATGGTTTCCGCGAACTCCTCCTTGCCGGGGATCTTCCGCGCGATCCCGAACTGGCCGCCGATCTCGTCGTCCGCCTCGAACAGTTCGACGGCGTGCCCGCGCTCGGCGAGGCCGGTCGCGGCCGCGAGCCCGGCGGGACCGGCGCCGACGACGGCGACGCGTTTGGTCTTCCGGGTGGGCGAAAGCGTCAGCGTGGTCTCGTGGCCCGCACGCGGATTCACCATGCACGACACGAGTTTCCGCTTGAACGCGTGGTCGAGGCAGGCCTGGTTGCAGGCGATGCAGGTGTTGATCTCGTCCTCGCGTCCGGTCTCCGCCTTGCGGATCCACTCCGGGTCGGCGAGGAACGGCCGCGCCATCGACACCAGGTCCGCGTCACCGCTCGCCAGCGCCTCCTCGGCGACCTCGGGCATGTTGATCCGGTTCGACGTGACCACCGGGATCCCGACGTGCGGTTTGAGCTTCCCGGTCACCCAGGTGAACGCCGCGCGCGGCACGGACGTCACGATCGTCGGCACCCTCGCCTCGTGCCAGCCGATGCCGGTGTTGATGATCGTCGCGCCCGCTTCTTCGACCTCCTTGGCCAGTGCGACGACGTCTTCCCAGCTTTGGCCGCCTTCGACGAGGTCCAGCATGGACAGCCGGTAGATGATGATGAAGTCCTCGCCGACCGCCTCACGCGTGCGGCGCACGATCTCGACGGCGATCCGACGGCGGTTTTCCGCGCTGCCGCCCCACTTGTCGGTGCGCTTGTTGGTGCGTTCGGCGAGGAACTGGTTGATGAAGTAGCCCTCGGACCCCATGATCTCGACGCCGTCGTAGCCCGCTTCCTTGGCCAGAAAGGCACAGTCGGCGAACGCGCGGATCTGGCGCAGTACGCCGTACCCGGAAAGGGCCCGCGGTTTGAAGGGGTTGATCGGCGCCTTGATGCCCGATGCGGAGACGCTCAGCGGATGGTAGGAATACCGGCCCGCGTGCAGGATCTGCAGCGCGATCTTGCCGCCCGCCTCGTGCACCGGATCGGTGAGTCGCCTGTGCGCCTTGGCTTCCGCGCGCGTCGAGAGCTTCGACGCCAGCGGCAGGAGCCAGCCGGTCCGGTTCGGTGCGAACCCGCCGGTGACGATCAGCCCGACGCCACCGCGGGCGCGTTCGGCGTAGTACTCGGCCAGTTGCGGGAAATGCGCTTCCTTGTCCTCGAGGCCGGTGTGCATCGAACCCATGATCACCCTGTTGCGCAGGGTGGTGAAGCCGAGATCGAGGGGGGACAGCAGGTTCGGGTACTGGCTCATCGCTTGTCCTTACGCATCGTGGTGGAATGCCCGGAGGACTTCTTCGAGCCATTCGACATGGCCCTGTTCGGTTCGGATTCCTCCGCGCAGCACGAGGAACTGGTGCAACGACTGTCCACTGAGGATGCTGGGGTCGGGGAAGTCGTGCTTCTCGATCAGCAGGTACGCGTCGAGCTGTGCCGCGTGCGCGTCGCGATGCCGGGTGACCTCGGCGGCGACGGCGGCCGGATCGCCGAGTGTCGCGCCGCGGATCTTCACGGCGAGTTCCCTGGCGGTGGCCGACGGATCGGGTTCGGCGAGCCAGCGGGCCAGTTCGGCTCGCCCCGCGTCACCGACGGTGTAGACCTTCTTGTCGGGTTTCCCGGACTGCGCGACCTGGTCGACGGCGACCCAGCCCGCCTCCTCCATCCGCTTGAGGACGCGGTAGATCTGCTGGTGGGTGGCGTTCCACCACAGTCCGATGGACTTCTCGAAGCGACGCGTCAGCTCGTAGCCCGAGCCGGACCGCTCGGACAGCGAAACGAGGATCGCGTGCTCCAACGCCATGCACCTAGTTTCATATGCACCTAGTTGCACTGCAAGGCGATGTGGGTCACAAGCGCGTGAAGGGGTCGTGAGTGGCGATTCGGGTTAGAACCCGAATCGCCACTCACGACCACCTGTACCGCTACGGCTTGCGGGCGATACCGCCGATGACGCGCGACTCCGAAGGCGTCGCGGCGAAGATCGTCTTCTCGTCCGGATGCCACGCCGGCGCGTAGACCAGTCCCGGCTCCAGCAGCGGCCAGCCGCCGAAGAACCGCCGGAACTCGTCCATGGTGCGCAGGAAACCGGGGTTCGTCGTGGTCTCGTAGTACTCGAGGATGTCGAGCAGCGCCTGCCGTTCCTCGTCGTTGGCCGGGTTCTCGTTGGTCATCTGCGAGAGCACCAGCAGCGAACCCGGCGCGAGCCGGTCGCGGTAGAAGTCCAGCAGCGCGTCCGGATCCTGCTCGTCCTTGATGAAGTGCATGACCGCGTTGATCACCAGCGCGACGGGCTCCCGGACGTCGATGATCCCGGAGTCCATCACCCGTTCCCACAGGTCCTCGGGGTCGAACAGGTCCGCGGCGATCGCGTGGTGCCGGTCCGGGTCGGCGGTGTCGGCGAGCAGCAGCGTCGAATGCGCGAGGGCGATCGGCTCGTTGTCGATGTAGAGGACGTGCGTGTCCTCCTGCGGCCGCGCCACGTCGGCGACCTCGTGCACGTTGCCCACCGTCGGGAGGCCGGAGCCGATGTCGACGAACTGACGGATGCCCAGTTCGGCGCAGTGCCGCACGGCCCGGCCGAGGAACTGCCTGCTGGTCTTGCAGTAGTCGCCCATGAGCGGCAAGCGCTCGCGCACCTTCTCGGCGAAATTGCGGTCGATGGCGTAGTGCGTGTCGCCGCCGATGAAGTAGTCGTAGACGCGGGCCGCGGACGGCCGGTCCAAGCTGTTCTCGACGGCCTTGAGCGCCGCGTCGTGATCGATCATCGTCATCCCTTTGTCCGCGCCGGAAATTCCATGCTAACCGGCCGGGACGTAGGCCTCGCGGTAGGCGTTCACCGATTCTGTCAAGCGATCGAGTTCCGCGCGGGTGCGGGCGAGACCGGCCGCGTCGAGGCCCATCGCGTCGCCGATGATCTTCGGGATGCCGGTCGCGCGCTCCCGGAGCCGGGCGCCGTCGTCGGTCAGGCTGACGCGAACGGACCGTTCGTCGTCGGCCTGGCGGTCACGCCGGACCAGTCCGGTCTTCTCCAGCCGTTTGAGCAGGGGCGACAGCGTGCCGGAGTCGAGGTTCAGCACGGTGCCGAGTTCCTTGACCAGCCGCTCGTCCTCCTCCCAGAGCGCGAGCATCACGAGGTATTGCGGGTAGGTCAGGCCAAGGTCTTCGAGCACCACGCGGTAAAGCGCGGTCACGGCCCGCGATGCCGCGTAGAGCCCGAAGCACAGCTGATCGTCCAGGCACAGCGAGCCTGTGTTGTCCGTTGGCATCGGTCCTCCTCATCTCATGGTGCGTCGATCATGCCTCAGCCCGCCACTTGAGTGGCCTAAATCTCATTGGGCACATTTAAGTTGTGCACAACTGAGTTGGGGGCTACCTTCAACTTGTCGACTTCGCTCCCAGGAGGCAGAAATGACCGCCAACCCGCACAACGTGGCCCTCGAACCCGCCGCGCAGGCCTTCGTCGAGGCCACCGCCAACCCGCCCTTCCTCTTCCAGTTGCCACCGGAAGAGGGCCGCAAGGCCGTCGACGAGGTGCAAGGCGGTGACGTCGAACTGCCCGCCGCGGACGTCGAGACCACGCACGTCGACGGCGTCGAGGTCCGCATCGTCCGCCCGCGGGGCGTCACCGGTCCGCTGCCCGTGATCGTCTACATCCATGGCGCCGGCTGGGTCTTCGGCAATTTCCACACCCACGAGCGCCTGGTCCGCGAGCTCGCCGCCGGCGCGGGCGCGGCCGTCGTCTTCCCCGAGTACGACCGCTCGCCGGAGGCGCGTTACCCGGTCGCCATCGAGCAGAACTACGCCGTGGCCAAGTGGGTCGCCGAGCACGGCGCCGAGAACGACCTCGACAGCACGCGGATCGCGATCGCCGGCGACTCCGTCGGCGGGAACATGACCGCCGCGCTCACCCTCATGGCGAAGCAGCGCGGCGACGTCACCTTCCGCCAGCAGGTGCTCTTCTACCCGGTCACCGACGCGAACTTCGATACCGAGTCGTACAAGCAGTTCGCCGACGGCTACTTCCTCGCCCTCGAAGGCATGAAGTGGTTCTGGGACCAGTACACGACCGACCCGGCGCAGCGCGCGGAAATCACCGCGTCGCCGCTGCGCGCGAGCCTCGACGAGCTGGCGGGCCTGCCGCCCGCGCTGGTGATCACCGGCGAGGCCGACGTCCTGCGCGACGAAGGCGAGGCGTACGCCGCGAAGCTGCGTCAGGCCGGAGTTCCGGTGACGGCTGTGCGATACCAGGGCATCGTCCACGACTTCGTCATGCTCAACACGCTGCGTGGAACGCACGCCGCGGAAGCCGCGATCACGCAGGCGATCGGGGTGCTGCGCACCGCACTCGAAGACTGACCGGTTGTCCAGGGTGACACGCGTCACCCCGGACAACACTTTCCGGTGGCCGCACGTCTCTTGATCCAGATGTGGGAAGTGCGGTGCGGGGGCGTGCCGCCGCCGGAGAGGGACACGATCGCCATGGGACTGGGACTGAGTGCCATCCGGCTCGATTCCACACTGAACCTCGTCATCGTCGTGGTGCTGACGCTGCTCGCGATCATCGCCGTGCCGTTCCTCTGGGAACGCTGGCGCCGCAAGGTCCTCGGCCGCAGCACCACGATCCTCGCCGCGGTGGTGCTCGTCGTGGTCAGCACCGCGATGGGCGGGAACATGATCGGCGGATTCTTCCCGACGGTCGGCGCCCTGTTCGGCACCGGCGTGTACTCGGGGGAGAGCGTCGACGCCGTCGCCGGCCAGAACGGTTCGGACCTCGACAAACTGCGGGACGCCGGGGCGATGCGGGCCAAGGAGGGCAAGGGATCCGTCGTGCACATGACGGTGACCGGCAAACGCACCGGCCTCACGCGTGATGTCTCGGTGTACTTCCCGCCCCAGTACTACGAACCCGCGTACCGGGCGCTCAAATTCCCGGTCATCGAATGGATCCCGAACTACCCGTCCGGCCCGGAAGTGGTCACCGGCCCGTACGAACTGCCCGCCAAACTGGACGCGGCCATCGCGAAGCACGTGCTCCCGCCGACATTGGTGATCATCCCGGACCCGACCGGGAAACCGAAGGTCGGCCACGACACCGAATGCATCGACGAGGTCGACGGCACCGCCAACGACACCTACCTGACCGCCGACATCCGCGACTGGGCGATCGAGAAACTCGGCGCCAACCCGCAGCGGAAGGCGTGGACGATGGCGGGCTGGTCCTCGGGCGGATACTGCGCGATGAACCTCGTGACCCGGCATCCGCAGTGGTACGGCCAGGCGGCGAGCGTCAGCGGCTACTACAAGGCTTCGGTGGACGCGGAGACGGAGAACCTGTTCAAGGGCAGGCAGGAAATCGTCGACGCGAACACCGTCACGGTGAACCTGCAGAAGCATCCGTCGCCGGTCGACATCCTCGCGATCGCGGGGGACAAGGAAAGCTTCGAGAGCTTCTCGATCGACCAGATCCAGGCGGCCGTCCGCGCGCCCGCGACGCTGTCGTCGTGGCGGATCCCGGACGCCGGGCACAACATGAACACCTTCAAGGCGCAGGTGCCCGACGTGCTGGCGTGGATCGGCGCGCGGACCGTGCCGCCGTGCGCGCCGCAGGACAAGAAGATCATCACCAACGGCGGGGTCACCCCGTGGCCGCTGCCCAACACCGGCGCCAAGGGCGCGCTGGTCGACGTCGTCGAGTAGTTGTTGAGGGGTAAGCAAAGGTGGCAGGTTGCGAAAGCCACTTTCGCAACCTTCAACGTTGCGAAAGTGGCTTTCGCAACGCCTGATGTCCCGAAAGTTGCTTTCGCGACCCGATCACCCCGCGGCCGCGAGCGAATCTCCGCGACCCGACACCTTTGCGGTTACCCCTCAGCTAGCCGCGCTTGGCGCGATAAGCCTTGGGATACAAGCGAAGCCGGTCGGGAACCCGGTTACCGGTCGCTCTCGTGACCGCGCCCAGCCGTTGGAGCCGGCGTTCGTCGCGGTCTGTCCACTTGAGACCCAAGCGATCGCGAAGGGCCTGAGGTAGCAAGCCGATCGCGCACAGCGTCAGTACGTTCCCGCCCGCGGGCCGGACGGGCCGCCAGAAGGCCTCAGGCAAGAACCACCAAGGCGGCGATGGGGTGTCTCGCATGGTGATCGAGCGGAGCAGTTCTCGGACCGTGTGGTTGTCCTCGAGCCGGTTCGCGACGACGTCGTCGAAGTAGGCCTCGAATCCTTCGAGGTCCTCCGGCATGTGGTGCGCACGGAGGCCGAGCAGCAGGCCAAGCCGTCGCCATTCCGCGTAGAAACGGTGTTTTTCCGTGCGGGACAAGGGATGGACGAAGACCTCGTGCATGCGGACGGTCGTCCAGAACGTCGATCCGTGCACCCACCGGTAGGCCTCGGGGTTCAGCGCGTGATAGCGCTCGCCGTGGTGGTCGACGCCCTTGATCGCCTTGTGCATCTCGCGGAGCCGCTCGGCCTCCGCGATCGCTTCCCGGCCGCCGAAAACCTGGCACAGCAAGGAATCGATGGTCCGGTCGAGACGGCCCCACGGGTCCTCGGTGTAGTTCGAATGGTCGTGGACGCCCGCGCCGACCACCGGATGCGCGACCTGCAGCAGCAACGCCGTCCCCGCGCCGAGCAGCAGCCTCCGGTCGCCGACCACTTGCCAGGCAACGGAATCCGGGCCGAGCGGGGTCACGGCGGGCAGGCGGGCTTCGGTGCTCATGACGACCTCCCGGAAGAGTGGCGTACGGCCACTGTCCCACCTTGTTTACAGGCCGTCAATAGCGGGGAGCAGTGCCTTCACCACGTCGGTCACCCGCTTGCCGGCGCCGGAATAGGTGGTGGACGTCGGTTGGGAAGTCAGTACGACGACGAGGTAGCGGTCTTCTTCGCCGACGACGCCGGAGCTGTGCAGGATCCGGGAACCGCGGCAGCACGCCCAGCCCTGCTTGATCGACCAGGGAAGGTCGCCGACGCCGTCGGGGATGCCGAAGTACTGCCGGATCCCGTCGGAGCCGCTCTCGGTCGCGCCGCTCAACGCGCGCATGATCGTCGTCCGCGTGCCCGCGCCCGCCTGGTCCAGCAGGTAGCGGTAGACCTTCACGACATCCGCGGCGGTGATCCTGGTGTCACCCCAGCGGCCGGGATCTTCGGGCGGACGCGTGCCGCCGAGGCCGATTTTCGCCACCCATCGGGTGACGATGACCGGCCCGCCGTGGGCCGACCACAACCTGCTGGCGATGTCGTCGTCGCTGGCCGAGAGCATCCGCTGCACGGTGCTCGCCGGTGTGCCCGCTTGAAGCGCTTCCAGTGCGATGAGGAGCTTGACGAGCGACGCCGAGGTGTAGGAACGCTCGGATTTGAGGGAAACCACGGTCTTCTCGGCCGTGCGGTCGTAGACGACCGCGCTCACCTGCCCGCCGGGGACGAGGTCCGCGAGGGCCTGGATGTCGACGGTCTTCGGCGGTGGCCCCGGCACCGCCGAGGAGGACGGGGGCGGCGGGGATTCGACCGGCACCGCTTCGGCCTCGATCGTCAGCACCGCGGCCCTCGACGCCGCGATCGCCGCCGGGCCGGAACGCGACGGCGGAACCAGCGTCATCGCGACGATCGCACCCAGGCACAGCCCCACCAGGAGGAAGACCCCGCTTGCTTTGCCCACACAAGTTGTTGCCCGCATCACCCGTTCGTGTTCACGGCTAGGCCATTCGGCCGCCTCGGTTTGCCCGGGAGGGCCTCGGGGTATCCGGGCTCCAGCGTGAATTCAATTCGCCAACTCTGGGAGGCGGAGCAATGGCACGTGCACAACGCGCTCGGATCCGAACGGCGGGACTCCAACCCGCCCAGGTCCTCGCCGGGCTGGCGAGCCTGGCATTCCTGGTGTTCGGGATCGTGGGCTTCACCAGGACCGGATTCGCCGATTTCGCCGGCCGTCACGACGCGACCGTTCTCGGATTCTCGGTGAACCCGCTCTACAACCTCGGATTCGTCCTGCTGGGTGCGATCGGTCTGCTGCTGACCTTCGGCTCGGGCCGGTCCCGGGCCTTCGGTTTCCTGACCTTCATCGCCTTCGGGGCGCTGTTCGTCTGGGGCCTCATGATCGCCGGCACCGTTTCCACGAACCCGGTGTCACAGGCGGGGAACCCGTTCAACCTCAACGGGCCGGACAACTGGCTGCACCTCGGCCTCGCCGCACTCGGGCTGGTGATCGCGTTCCTGCCCGCGCGGCACAAGGTGCTGCTGCCGGAGGACGAGGACGAAACAGTGATGGCGGATCGGGCCGACAGCGCCACGGTCGTCGAATCCCATCCGGACCGCTCGCGATGGCCGAAGCACAAGAAAAACCCGACGGCCGCTCATGAAGAGCGACCGCCGGGCATGGCCCACTAGTCTCAGTAACCGGACTGGGCGGGAGCGTCTTCCTTCTTCTCGGAGGCGTTCCCGCTCTGTGCCGCCTTGTTCTTCACCGGCGCGGTGCTCTTGCAGCCCGCGGGCTCGATGACGAACCAGGTGCCGCCGACGCCGTGACCGTTCGCCTCGCCGGCGTTCGCGTCCTTGGCGTAGCGGTAGACGGCCCATCCGCCGACGGTGACCTGCGTGGTGCCGTCCGCGCGCTTCACCGTGCCGAGCAGCTTCTGGTCGATGCCTTCGAGCTGGACGTCGCCCTCGGCGAGCACCGGCGGCCAGGCCTTCGCGCAGTCACCGTTGCAGGTCGGCTGCTTGTTCTTCTTGTCCTTGGTGAACATGTAGAGGGTGAAACCCTCCTGGTCCACAATGGCCGGTCCGATGCCGTCGACGTTGCTCGCGACCAGCTTCGTGGCGCCGTCTTTTTGTTCGGCCTTCTGCTCGGCCGGAGCCGCCTCGGCCTCCTTCGCCGCCTGGCCCGCCTTGCCGCCCTTGACGTTCGCGGCGTACCAGGTGCTGCCGACGCCCTGCCCCTTCGCCTCGCCCGCCTTGGTGTCTTTGGCGTAGCGGTAAAGCGCCCAGCCGCCGACGGTGACCTGCTTGCGGCCGTCGGCGCGGGTCAGCTCGCCGACCAGGGCCTGATCCACGCCTTCGATCTGGACGTCGCCCTCGGCGACCACCGGTGGCCAGGCCTTCGCGCAGTCACCGTCGCAAGTGGACTTCGGCGGCTTCGCGCTGTCCTTGTCGAAGCGGTACAAGGTGAACCCGTCCTTGTCGACGAGCACCTGGCCGAGGTTCCCGGCTTCGGCCACGGCCACCTTGGTCTCGCCCTTGGCCGCCGGGGCATTCCCGCCGGCCCCGGCCACCGCGGCGGCCGGAGCGACCGCGGGCGCCGCCGTCTCGGTGCCGCCGGAGCAGGCCGACAGCGCCACCAGGCCCACGGCCGCGGACGCCGCTGCGACGACGAAACGCTTGCGAAGCATGGGATTTCTCCTTGTTCGTAGGGGTTCCGCGGCTTGGCGCGGTGAGCTTGTACCCCCTACACGGAGCCCTCGCGGGACCGGTTCAAGGAGTTCGCGGATTTTCTTCGCGGGCCTCCAGCGCGGCGTCCGTGAGCACCCCGGCCGAACCGGTGTAGTTCGCGGGATCCAGCAGGTCGGCGAGGGATTCCGCGGAGAGCGCTCCAGTTATTTCCGGCAGGTCGGAAAGTACCTCGCCGAGGGCCCTGTCCTGCTCCAACGCGAGCTTGGACGCTCGGCCGAGGACCTCCTTGGCCCGCGCCTTGCCGAGCAGCGGGGCAAGCACGGTCGAAAGCCGCTCGGAGACGATCTGGCCGTGCGTGAAGGCGAGGTTCTCGCGCATGCGTTCGTCGTTGACGACCAGACCGCGGGCGAGTTCGGCCGCCGTATGCGCGGCGCCGCCGGTCAGGCGCAGGCACTCGCGCAGCAGCTGCCACTCGGCGTGCCACGCGCCCGCGGACCGTTCGTCCTCGGAGAGGAGGGCCTGGGTGACACCGGTGGCCAGCACCGGGACCTGTAACGCGGCCGAACGGATCAGCGTCGCGAGTACCGGATTGCGTTTGTGCGGCATCGCCGAGGAACCGCCACGGCCCTCGCCCGCCGGTTCGGTGACCTCCCCGACCTCGGTGCGCGTCAGGAACTGGACGTCGACCGCGATCTTCCCGAGCGCGGCGGCGGTGAACGAGAGAGCGGCCGCGAGGTCGGCCGTCGGGGTGCGGAGGGTGTGCCAGGGGAGCGTGGTCTCGGCGAGGCCGGTCTCCTGGGCGAACGCCGTCTGAAGCCGCTGCGGATAGCCGTCGGGCAGCTCGGCGAGCCGCGCGTACTCGGCGTACGCCGCCCTCGTGCCCGCCGCACCCCCGAGCGAGACCGGCAGGACGACGCGGTCCAGCCTGTCGAGCGCGTCGAGGGTCAGCTGCCGCCAGCCCGCCGCCTTGAGCCCGAACGTGGTCGGGACCGCGTGTGCGGTGAGGGTGCGCCCGGCCATGATCGTGTCGCGATGCGCGCGGGCGAGATCCGCCAGCGCGTTCGCGGTCGTCTCGAGGTCCGCGGTGATGAGCGCCCGGGTCCGCGCGGCGACCAGCATCATCGCGGTGTCGAAGATGTCCTGGCTGGTGGAGCCGCGATGCACGTACTCCGTCCCGGCCGCCTCGGTCAGCTCCTTGATCAGCCCCACGACCGGGTTCGCCGTCTCACGAGCCGCCCTCGCCAACGCGACCACGTCGATCTCGACCGACGCGGCGGCCTCGGTGATCGCCTCCGCGGCGGCCTGCGGAATCAGCCCAGTGCCGGCCTGCGCCCTGGCGAGCGCCGCCTCCGTGTCCAGAAGGGCCCGTACCCAGGCGAGATCACCCGTCGCCGCCTCGGCGGGCGTGCCGGCACGGACCGGGGACAAGAGGCCGGAGTCGGGATCGGCGTTCATCGCCCCAGCATCGCATTTCAAGGTCTCAGTGGCCCGTCCTCCCGTCGATGCGCTCGCGCAGCAGGTCCGCGTGCCCGGCGTGGCGCGCGTACTCGGCGATGTGATGCGTCAGCAGCCACCGCAGCGAGAACGGCTCCCCGTCGCGGCGGCTCGTGCCCGTGTCGTCAAGCGACGCGGCCGCCACGATCTCCCGCGACCGCGCACACTCCTCACGCCAAGCCGCCCACGCGGCCTCGACGTCGCCATCCGTGTCCTCGAAGTCCTGCTCCGGCCACTCGTCGGAGTAATAGAGCAACGGGACGTCCTCACCCGCGAACTGCAGGCGGAACCACCAGCGCTCGGTGCCCGTGAGGTGCCTGAGCAGCCCGTGCAGCGACATGCTCGACGGCTCCACCGACCGCAGGGCCATCTGCTGCGGCGTCAGACCCTGGCACTTCAGCTCGAACGTGCGCCGATGCCAGTCGAGCGTGGACGTCAAGATCTCGCGCTCACTCGCCACCCGCGGAGGCTCCGAACGGTCGCCCTCCCAAGTGGCCGAGTAGTTCTCGTCAGGGATCGTGTCCATGCCCCCGACCTTGGCAGAGACCCCCGACAATTCCGTGGCGCTCCGGCGGCGGCCCCGCCATCCTGGTGGTCGGCGGTGGTCTACTAGACTCAGCCGCACGGGCCGTTAGCTCAATTGGTAGAGCTGCGGACTTTTAATCCGTAGGTTCTGGGTTCGAGCCCCAGGCGGCCCACCAAAAGCATGCTTCTGACCTGCGAAAGCAGGGCGGTTGATGATCTTTCACCCCCCCGGCATCGCGTTCGGCAGTACCCGGATTTTGGTGCTGCCAAGGGGAAGTTGAGCTCCTTCGGACAGCGGGGCCGCTCTGGTTCTGTTCCGGCTCGGCCATTCCCGATGCTGTCGTTCGTGTGTCCGATCGTGTCCCGGAGCCGCGCGGAGGCGGGCCGCCCGGCCGAACTATTCACGTTGGTGATGGCTGCGCGGAGCGGCGGCGGCAAACTGATCAGGCGGTGGGCGGAACCCGTTACGCGGCGGCCTAAGGGGACAACATGACCACGGTTTCTCTGCGTCTGAGGGACCATTCGTATGACGTGATCATCGGCCCGGGCGTGCGGACGGCGCTCGCCGATGTCATCAGGCGGCTGGGCGCTGAGCGGGCCGTCGTCGTGTCCGCTCGACCACGGAAGTCGTTGCCCGACACCGGGGTACCCAGTCTGGTGCTGCCCGCGCGCGACGGTGAGCATGACAAGACCCTCGGCACGGTGGAGGCCTTGTGCGGTGAGTTCGCACGGTTCGGTCTGACCAGGTCCGACGTGGTCGTCTCGTGCGGCGGCGGCACCACCACCGACGTGGTCGGGCTGGCGGCCGCGCTGTACCACCGGGGCGTACCGGTGATCCATCTGCCGACGTCCCTGCTGGCACAGGTGGACGCCAGTGTCGGCGGGAAGACGGCGGTGAACCTGCCCGACGGCAAGAACCTGGTCGGTACGTATTGGCAGCCGAGCGCGGTGCTCTGCGACACCGACTACCTGGCGACCCTGCCGCGGCGGGAGATGCTGAGCGGCCTCGGCGAAATCGCCCGCTGCCACTTCATCGGCGCACCGGATCTGCGGGGGCTCACCCTGGTCGAACAGATCACCGCCAGCGTGACACTCAAGGCCCGCATCGTGGAGGCGGATGAGCGGGACACCGGACCGCGGCACCTGCTCAACTACGGCCACACGCTGGGCCATGCGGTGGAGAGAGCCACGGACTACGCCGTGCGCCACGGCGAGGCGGTGGCCATCGGAACGGTCTTCGCGGGACGGCTCGCCGGCGCTCTCGGCCGGATCGGGCAGACCCGGGTGGCGGAGCATCGCGACGTCGTCCGGCATTACGGACTCCCCGACGCGCTGCCGTCCGAGGCCGATACCGCCACCCTGATGCGGTTGATGCGACACGACAAGAAGGCGGTCCGGGGATTCACCTTCGTCCTGGACGGACCAGAGGGTGCGGCGCTGGTCAGTGACGTCCCCCCGGACCTGGTCGCGAGCGAGCTGGCCCGGATGCCGCGAACTCCCGTGGCCGACCTGGTCGGTTCGTCCGGTGGGGCTCGCCGATGACGCACTTTCCCCCGCTGGAAGGCTTTCTCGCCGGACGGCTGGAGGCGGCGTTGCGGAAGCCCGCGGCGCAGCAACCGGAGTGGCCCGATCCGCGCCGGGCACGAGACGCGGTGGCCGCGCTGAGCCGGGCAGGGCCGATCGTCCTGCCGGACGAGACCGCGCGGCTGGCAGGACGGCTCGCCGCGGTTGCCAGGGGCGAGGCGTTCTTGCTGCAGGGAGGCGACTGCGCGGAGACTTTCGCCGGAAACACCGAAGCGCATCAGCGCGGCAATCTCCGGACGCTGGACCGGATGGCCGCGGTGCTCGCCGACCGGGCCGGATTGCCCGTCGTCAAGATCGCTCGAATGGCCGGACAGTATGCCAAGCCCCGCTCCCAAGCCGTCGACGCACTGGGGCTGCCCGTCTACCGCGGTGACATGATCAACTCGGCCGAATCCACGCTCGTGGCCAGGACACCCGCTCCCGAACGGATGCTGCGAGCCCACGCCTGCGCCGTCGAAACCATGGGTCTCGTCCGTGACTTCCGTCGAGGCGGCACGGACGGCGACGAAACCTACGTCAGCCATGAGGCACTCCTGCTGGACTACGAGCGGTCGCAGCTGTGGGCCGACACCAGCGGGCCGGAGCCTCGGGTGTCGAGCGGACTAGGGCACTTCCTGTGGATCGGCGAGCGCACCCGCCAGCTCGACGGCGCCCATCTCGCGTTCGCGGAACTGTTGTCCAACCCCATCGGCGTCAAGATCGGTCCGGCGACGACCCCCGAGCAGGCGGTCGAATACGTGCGACGGCTCGACCCGCACGGTGAGCCGGGGCGAGTCACCCTGGTCAGCCGGATGGGGCACAGCAGGGTCCGTGACGTCCTGCCGCCGATCGTGGAGAAGGTCACCGCCTCCGGGTCACAGGTGATCTGGCAGTGCGACCCCATGCACGGCAACACCTACCTGTCGGCGAACGGCTACAAGACGCGCCGGCTGCATCGGATGGTCGACGAGATCACCGGGTTTTTCGAGGTGCACCGGCAGCTGGGCACCCATCCCGGCGGCATCCACGTGGAGGTGACGGGCGATGACGTCACGGAATGTCTCAGTCGTGTCCCGGCCGTCGCGGAAGAGGATCTGCCGAACCGGTACGAGACCGCTTGCGATCCACGCCTGAACGCCAGGCAGGCGATGGGGCTCGCCTGCTCGGTCGCGGAGCTGGTCGCGGCGGCCAGGACATAGCGGGCCGGACTCGACCGCTACGGCGTCTTGTCCACGGTGATGGCCGAGAGTCGCCGGCGAAGGAGCGCTACGACCTCCTCGTTCCGGTCGGCCAGGTAAAAGTGACCGCCGGGCAACGTCACGACCTCGGTGGGCCCGGTCGTGTGCCGGGCCCACGCGTGTGCCTCGTCCATGGTCACCAGCGCGTCGCGATCGCCGGTGAGCACGGTGATCGGGCAGTCGAGGACGGCGGACGGATCGTGCCGGTAGGTCTCCACCGCGTGATAGTCGTTGCGGAGGAGGGGAAGGACCATGGCCCGGATCTCCGGGTCGTCGAGCAGCGCCGAACCGGGACCGCCGAGTCGCCGGATGTGGGCGAGCATGTCGTCGTCCGAGGACAGGTGCAACCGGTCGTTCCGATGCCGGGACGGCGCCCGGCGCCCCGAGGCGAACAGGTGGGTCGGCGTCGGCGACCCGGCGGCGGCCAGCCGCAGGGCGACCTCGTACGCCAGCAGCGTGCCCATACTGTGCCCGAAGAGGGCGAACGGCCGATCGTCCACGAGTCGCACCGCGTCGACGATCCGGTCGGCCAGTTCCGGGAGGTTGTCGATATTCGGCTCGTGACGGCGGTCCTGCCGCCCCGGGTACTGGACCGCCAGTACGTCGATCTCCGGGGCCAACGCTCGAGCGAGCGCGAAGAAGAAACTGGCCGATCCGCCCGCGTGGGGCAGGCAGACCAGGGTGGACGTCGCGTCGCCTGACGGGCTGAAGCGACGCAGCCACGTCTGGAATCGCGCCGAGGTCTCCGGCATCGTGGGTGTCTCCCTGGTGTCCTGTCGTGAGTGCCCCGGGCCGCTGGTGACGGCCTGGTGGTTCATTCGTGGCCGCACAGCTGCAACAGCGCCCTGGCGGCCAGGCGGTAGCCGAACGCGCCGAGACCCACGACGACTCCGCTGGCCAGCGGGGCCAGTATCGATTCGTGGCGGAAGCGCTCACGAGCCCAGACGTTGCTCAGGTGCACCTCGATCCACGGTGCGGGATAGGCGGCGAGCGCGTCGCGCAGGCTCCACCCGGCCATCATGAGCGCGCCGGGGTTGACGATCGCGCCGATGGTCGATTTGCGGTGCGCGTGCACCGCCTGGACCAGGCCGCCTTCGTGGTCGTCCTGAACCGGGACGACCTGCCAACCGGCGTCGGCCACTTCGTCGGCGACGAATTTCGCGATGTCGTCGAGGGTGTCGTAGCCGTAGATCTCCGGTTCGCGGTCGCCGAGTATCCCGAGATTGGGCCCGTTGAGCAGGAGCACGGTTTTCACAGGAGGAGTTCCTTCCTGATGCGAGGGTGGACACGCTGGTCAGCAGACCGGCCCACCGGCGACGTGGATGATCTGGCCGGACACGAACGACGCGTGGTCGCTCGCCAGGAAGGCCACCAGGTGGGCGATGTCCTTCGGATGACCGACCCGGCGCAGCGGAATCGTCGCGGCGACCCGTGCCTGGTGCTCCTCGGCCGTATGGCCGGCCTTCGCGGCCAGTGCCGCGGTCATCTCGGTGGCCACGTAGCCGGGCGCCACGGCGTTGACGGTGACGTTCAGCGGACCGAGTTCCATGGCCAGCGTCTTGGTCAGGCCCTCGATCCCGGCCTTCGCCGCCGAGTAGTTGGCCTGCCCGGCGTTGCCGACCGCGGCGATGCTCGACAGGTTCACCACGCGGCCCCAGCCGAGTTTGGCCATATGTTCGGTGACCGCTTGCGTCATCAGGAACGTGCCGCGCAGGTTCACGTCGATGACCAGGTCCCAGTCGGCGGGCGAGAGCGAGAAAACCAGGCTGTCCCTGGTGACACCGGCGTTGTTGACCAGGATGCCGGGCGGCCCGAGCCGGTCGGCGACCTCGTCGACCGCCTCGCGGACCGAGTCGGCGTCGCTCACGTCGACCGCGACGGCCGTGGCGCGGCCGCCCGCTCGGTCGAAGCCGGCGACCGCGCGCTCCGCGGCCGGCGGATCGATGTCGAGGACGGCGACATCGATGCCCTCCTCGAGCAGCCGTCCGGCCACCGCGGCACCGATGCCCCTTGCCGATCCGGTGACGATGGCGACGCGGTTCACGTCGTCTCGGGTGCCAGCTTGACCGGCAGGTAGCTCATGCCGTTCAGGACGTTGGAGTAGATCCACCGCTCCGGCCCGGTCTGTTCGGCGGACGACACGAGCGTGCGCAGCGCGTCGAGCACCTCCTCCACCTCGATGCGCGCCAGCGTGTGCCCCAGGCAGATATGCGAGCCGAAGGCGAAGGTGAGGTGCTTGTTCGGCTTGCGATCGAGCAGGAAGCGGTCCGGGTCGGCGAAGACCTCGGGATCGCGGTTGGCCGAGGAGATCCAGACGGTGACGATGTCGCCCTTTTTGACCGGCTGCCCGTTGACCGTGGTGTCGCCGGTGGCCTTGCGCCCGCTGTGCAACGCGGGAACGGTCCAGCGCAGGACCTCGTTGGCGGCGGTGTCGAGGCCGACGGTGCCCTCTTTGAGGGCGCGCCACTGGTCCGGCTGCTCGATCAGCGCCTGGATGCCGCCGGAGATGGCATGGCGGCCGGTCTCGTCGCCGCCGATGATCAGCCCGTAGCAGTTGGACATCAGGTCGGCATCGCTCAGCGGCTGACCGCCGACCTGGCAGTTGGCCAGCAGGCTGACCACGTCGTCGGAGTCGCTGCCGCGCCGGGTTTGTGCCAGGTCGGCGAAGTAGAGCAGAATCTCGCTCTTCGCCTGCCAGCTGTCCTCTGGCGGGGCGTCCGCGTAGTCGGAGCTGAACGCCTGCGAGGTGAGTCCGAGCAGATAACTGCGGTCGGCCTCCGGCACGTCCATCAGCCCGCAGATGGCACCCAGCGGGATGTTCGCGGAGACGTCGTGGACGAAATCGCATTCGCCCTTGTCGATCGCCGCCTTGATGAGGTCGTCGATCGTCCGCCGGATCGCCTCGCGGATCGCCTTGAGCCTGCGGGGGGCGAAGGCCGCGTTCAGCACGTTGCGCAGCTGGGTGTGCTTGTCGCCGTCGGTCATCGCGAGCATCGAGCCGGACGCGGAGTCCCCGCCGGTGAGCAGGGTCGACAGCATGTTGCCGCCCTCGGTGGTGAAGTGCTCCTTGTCGCGGTAGATCGCCATCGTGTCGGAGTAGCGGCTGAAGACCCAGAAGCCGGGGCGGTCGTCCTTCGCCGGATGCCAGTAGTGGGGACGGTCTTCGCGGAGACGGCGCCAAACCTCGGAGAGTTCGTTCTCGGCGTGCAGCACCGGGTCGGCGAGGTCGAGCGAATCGAGGAGCTCGGGGTTGACTACGGGGCGGATCATCGGCGGCCTTCCACGTGAGGAGTCTGGGCGGTCGAGGACGACAGCGAGGTGGCCATCGCGGCGAGGGCACCGATCGTGGGGTTCCCGATGATCTCCTTGGGGGAGACGGCCAGCCCCGCTTCGCGAGCGCGCCGGATCAGCGAGATCGCCAGCATGCTGTCGCCACCGAGTGCGAAGAAGTCGGAGTCGACACCGGCGTCGGTGACACCGAGCAGCTCCTCGAAGATGGCGGCCAGCGCGTGTTCCGCCGGGGTCCGCAGGGCGGGCTGTGCCGTCGCGGGCGGGGAACTCTCCTGCTCGGCGACCGTGGGCAGCGCGGCAAGGTCGAGCTTGCCGTTCGGCGTCACGGGAAGGGCCTCGACGACGACGTACCCGGTCGGCACCATATGGTCCGGCAATCGGTGTGCGGCGTGCTCGCGGAGTTGCTCGCGGACGGGCGCTTCCCCGTCCGCGGCCACGATCCAGGCGACCAGCCGGACGCGGCCGTCACCGTCCTCGCGCAGGCCTGCCACCGCGCGGGCGACCGTGGGCAGTTCTTCGAGTACCGCCGCGACCTCGCGGGGTTCGATCCGGAAGCCACGGAGTTTGACCTGGTCGTCGGCGCGGCCGTGGAAGTCCAGGTCGCCGTCGCCGTGCCAGGAGGCGATGTCGCCGGTGCGGTACATCCGGCTGCCGGGCGGGCCGAACGGGTCGGCCACGAAACGTTCGGCCGTCAACGCGGGCTGGTTGAGGTAACCGTGGGCGACACCATGCCCCGCGACGTAGAGCTCGCCGCGGAAGCCAGGTGGCACCGGCCGCAGCCCGGGACCGAGGACGTAGACGCGGGCACCGGCGACGGGGCGCCCGATCGGGGGGCGGCCGCCACCCGTGAGCGGTTCGCTCTGAGTGGCGCAGACGGTGACCTCCGTCGGCCCGTAGGCGTTCACCATCCGGCGGTTCTCGGACCACCGCGCGGCCAGTTCGGCGGGGCATTCCTCGCCGGCGCTGATCAAGCCGCGGAGCGCGGGCACGGCCACGGGGTCGATGCTGGACAGTGCCACCGGCGGGAGAATGGCGTGGGTGATCCGTCGCGCGAGCAGGGCCGCGGCCAGCGGTTCCCCGGCGAGCGGCCCCGACGGCGGCACCACGATCGTCGCCCCCGCGGTGAACGCGCCCATCAGTTCGGCGACGAACGCGTCGAAGCTCGGCGAGGCGAATTGCAGCAACCGGGAGGAGCTGTCCAGTCCCAGCCCTTCACGCTTGGTCGCGGCGAGGTTCGCCAGTCCGGTGTGGGTGACCGTGACGCCCTTCGGACGGCCGGTCGTGCCGGAGGTGTAGATGACGTACGCCGGATCGGTCAGTCTCGGGGTGACTCGCGGAAATCCGTCCGTCCGTTCGCCGATCCCCGGATCCTCGACGAGGACGCGCGGCCAGGGACGGGTCAGCGGGAGATCGGCCGACGCCGAGGTGCAGACGACGAGCGGGTCGCAGTCTTCCAGCATGGCCGCGATCCGCTCCCGCGGATAGCCGGGATCGACGGGGACGAACGCCGCGCCGAGCCGGACCGTCGCCAGGAGTGCGGTGATCAGGTCCAGCGATCGTGGCAGCACGAGGGCCACCATCCGGCCGGGTGCCGCCCCCGCCTCGGCGAGGGCGGCCGCGAGCCGTCCGGCACGGCGGTCGAGGTCGGCGTACGAGGTCACGGCGCCGCCGGAGTCCACCGCCGGTCGCCCGGCGTGCTCGTCGACGGCGCGCTGCCACAGCCTGCCCAGCGTCGCGGAGGGCTGCGGGTTCCGGACCGCGTTCCACTTCCGGAGCACCTGGTGGCGAGTGGCCGCGTCGAGAAGGTCCAGCCTGCCGACCGGTCGGCAGGGCGCCTCGCGGAACTCACGGAGCAGGCGTACGACCATGTCGAGCAGACGCTCCGCGGTTTCCGTGCCGATGAGCCGCGGGTCGGTGACCAGGGTCAGGACGAGTTCGCCCGCGTCGTGGCCGACCCTGAGTTCGGCGGTGCGGGGCCGGGGCGGCTCGGCGGGGGTGAAGGTGACGGCGGTGTCGAACGACGCGTCCGCCGCGGCGTCGAGCAGGGCGCGCCCCCGCGGTCCGAGCTCGGCGTGCCCGCCCGAAGCGGTCACGGCGTCCCCGACCCGGTCCAGGACGGTGCCGATCTCGTCACCCGGCGCGACGGCCACCAGCAGCGGCCGGGGCCCGGTTCCGAAGAGCACCGGAGAGCCGGCACCCAGCAGGTGCAGCAGTACCGCCCAGGCTCCGAGCAGCGTGTTCTCCGCGGCCGGGAACTCCGGGATCCGCCGGACGGGCGCCGGTCCGGCGGCCGTGTCGTCGCCACGCCGGCCGAGCCTGTCGCGGAGCAGGGAATCACCGTCGACACCGGCCAGCGACGACTGCCAGAACCGCGCCGCCAGCGCCTGCTCCCGGAGCAGGTTCCGATCCGGCTTCGCCGATCCCAGCAGGGGCAGTTCGGGTCTGACCTCGATATCCACCGGAGCGTGGCGGTCACCGAGCGCGGCCGCCACCTCCGCCCGCAGGTCGGCCGGTCGCGGCGTGCAGCCGGAGGCCGGGGTGACCACCGCGTGGACCAGCGCCAGCCGGTCCTCGTCCTCGATCCCGAACACCGCGGCCTGTGCCACGGTGGCGTGTTCGAGGAGCACGCGCTCGACCGCCTCCGGGTAGACGCGGACGCCTTCACCCTTCAGGACGCCGTCGAGCCGCCCCTCGAGAGTCAGGTATCCCGACTCGTCGAGCCGTCCGATGTCGCCGGTGTGCACCCAACCGTCGCGCACCGTCCGCACGGTCTGTTCCGGGTCGTTCCAGTAGTGGCTCATCGCCCAGCGCCCGGACGAGCAGATCTCGCCGGCGACACCCGGCGGGAGGACCCGGTCGTGGTCCTGTGGATCACGGACGGTGACCCGGACGTTCGCCGGTGGCCTGCCGACCGTGCGGCGCAGGTCGGGGTCGAGGTGATCCTGTGGGGTGAGCAGGCTGATCATGCCGGTCTCGCTCGTCCCGTAGACCTGGAACAGCACCGGGCCCAGTGATTTGGCGGCGGCCGCCAGCCGTTCCGGCGCGGCGGGGCTCCCGGTGTAGAACACCTCACGCAGGCTGGAGAGGTCGTAGTCGTCGAACGCGCGGTGCTCGGTGAGGGCGTATACCTGCGGAGAAGCGAGGACGAGCCGGGTGACGCGGTGCCGTTCGACGGCCCGGAGCACCGCCTCGGCGTCGAATCCGTGGTGCAGCACGACGCTGCCACCGGCGATGATCGCGTCGTCGGCGGAGAAACCGCTGGAGTGGGTCAGCGACCCGGTGATCAGGCAGACCGCGGGCCGGGAGCCGGCGGCGGCCATGTCGTTCTTGACGGCGGACGGCCAGCTGACGCCCTTCGGCCGCCCCGACGAGCCGCTGGTGAAGGTCACCACGGCGGTCTCCGCCTCTTCGGCCGTCGAGTCGTCGAACGGTGTCTCCGGGGACCGGGTCATGTCCAGCACGTCCGGTCCGGACGGACCCGGGGCGGCGAGGGCGAACGCCGATCCGGCCGCGGCACGCAACCCGCGCGCCCGGTCGAGGTTGTCCTGGTCGACCGCCAGCACACTCGGCCGGAGGTCGGCGAGAATCTCGGCCTGGACGCGAGGACCCAGCTCGTCCCTGGGATCGGCGGCGTTGATTCCGCGAATGTGGACCGCCGTCGCGCCGAGGAGGTTCACCGCGTACCGGTAGACCAGGGTGGACGGCGTGTTGGGGCTGGTCAGAACGGCGACCGAGGTGCCAGGTCCGACACCGGCCGAACGCAGCGACGCCGCGGTCGTGCGGACCGCTCTGGCGAGCCGCTCAGCCGAGAAGGGCTCGTCTCCGAGCCGGACGGGAATGGCGGCAGGGTCGGCGTCGAGCCTGCCGAGGATCTGGCGGACGTAGTGGTCATGCCCCCGCAACGGTGATCTCCAATGCAGCTCGACGATCGAGGCCGACGGAGCGGCCGTGATCATGGGCGCCGGCACAAACCAGGCCGTCGTGACGGTGTGCAGGGCAACGCTAGGTGCGGGGTCCGCCGCCGCGGATCCCTCGCGTTGACAGTGGTCGCCGGCGCGGACGAGGTTCCCCGCCCGCACTGTCAGCGCGAGCGATGGTGACGCCTGCCCGCCTGCGTATGGTCGCGAGACATGGCTTTCTTGACCTCTCGCGCCGACGTCCTGGTGGTCGGCTGCGGTCCGAGTGGTGCCGTGCTGGCGAGCCTGCTGGCCCGCCGGGGCCACCGGGTGATCGTGCTCGAGCGGCATCGCGAGGTCTTCGGGCTGCCCCGGGCCACCAGCTTCGACGGGGAGACCGCCCGGCTGCTGGCGGCGGCGGGGGTCGGCGCCGGTCTGCCCGGCATAGCGGTGCCCGCGACCGGCTACCAGTGGCGCGGCACCGATGGGCAGGTTCTGCTGGACATCTCCTTCAGCGACGTCGGCCGGTACGGGTGGCCGGACGCGAACACGATGCATCAGCCCGCGCTGGAGCGGCTGCCCGGCGCCGCGCTGGCGGCCGAACCCGGGGTCGAAGTCCGGCGAGGCCTGTCCGTCGTCGACATCAGCCAGACGGACGACGGCGTCACCGCGAGCGCCGAGGACGAAAGCGGTGCCACCCACACCTTCCGAGCCGGCTGGCTGGTCGGCTGCGACGGGGCGAACAGCGTCGTCCGCGAACTGGCCGCCGTGCCGATGACCGATCTGGGGTTCTCCTTCGAGTGGCTGCTGTGCGACGTCAGGCTGCACGAGCCCCGCGAATTCGTCCCGACCAACCTGCAGCTGTGCGATCCGGCCCGGCCCACGACGCTGGTGGGCAGCGGACGTGACCGGAGACGCTGGGAGTTCATGTGCCTGCCGGGGGAGTCCGCGGCGGAAATGGACAACGCCGAGACGGCGTGGCGGCTGCTGGCGCCGCACGGCGTCACGCCGCGAACGGCGGAGCTGCTGCGGAGCGGGGTGTACCGATCTCATGCCCGATGGGCCCAGCAGTGGCGGCAGGGCCGGGTTCTTCTCGCCGGGGACGCCGCCCATCTGATGCCGCCGTTCGCCGGTCAGGGCATGTGCTCGGGCATCCGTGACGTCAGCAACCTGGCGTGGAAGCTGGACCTGGTGCTCGGCGGCCGGGCCGACGAGCGGCTGCTCGACACTTACACGCTCGAGCGGCGAGGCCACACCAAGGCGGCCGTCCTCGCCTCGGTCAAACTCGGCAGGGTCATCTGCGTGACCGACCCGGCCGCCGCCGCCGACCGCGACGCGGCGATCCGGGCCAATGGCGGTGGCCGCCGGACGTCACCACCCGAAGCGACACCGTTGGCCACCGGATTCCTCCAGCCGGGCGGCGGCGACGTGATCGTCACCGGCCGGTTCGACGACCTGATCGCGTCGGGTTTCCTGCTGCTCACCACCGAGGAGCCGGACGCCGTCAGCGCGACTCAGCGCGCCTCACTGTCGGGGCTCGGCGCCACCGTCGTCCATCTCGGACCCGGCGACCAGGAGGACGGCGGGTACCTGGACTACCTGCGGGACCGGGGCGCGGCGTCCGTGCTGATCAGGCCGGACTACCACGTCTACGGCACCGTCGCCGCGGGCGCGACCGGCGCGCTGGTGGACGGTCTGCTCGACCGGCTGCGGCCACATCGCCCGTCAGACTGAGGGATCCCGGCCGCCGTGCCTCGCCCCTAGCGTTGACCGATGTGAGTACCTCCGAGCAAGATCTCATCCGGGCGCTGCGCGAGTCGGTCAAGGAAACGGCCCGGCTGAAGCAGCGGAACAGCCAGCTGCTCGCCGAGGCCTCCGAGCCGATCGCGGTGGTCTCGATGGGATGCCGCTTCGCCGGGGGCATCGCGGGGCCGGAGGATTTCTGGCGGGTGGTGTCCGAAGGCGTCGACGTCTACACGCCGTTCCCCGGCGACCGGGGCTGGGACCTGGCCAACCTGTACGACCCGGACCCGGACACCCCGGGTACGACCTACGTCGACCAGGGCGCGTTCCTGCACGACGCCGCCGAGTTCGACGCCCGCTTCTTCGGGATCTCACCGCAAGAGGCGACCGCGATGGACCCGCAGCAGCGGCAGCTGCTCGAGGTCTGCTGGGAGACGATCGAGCGGGCGGGGATCGATCCGGACAGCCTTCGCGGCACCCCCACCGGCGTCTACGCGGGGATCGTGCATCAGGACTACGCGCCCGACGTCGCGGGTGCGGAGGGTTTCCTCAGCCTCGAGCGCGCGCTGGGCAGTGCCGGCGGTATCACGTCCGGCCGGGTCGCGTACTGCCTCGGGCTCGAGGGGGCCGCGGTCACGGTCGACACGATGTGCTCGTCGTCCCTGGTCGCGATCCATCTGGCGAGCCAGGCGCTGCGCCGGGGCGAGTGCACGATGGCGCTCGCCGGGGGTTCGACCGTGATGGCGACGCCTGGCGGCTTCGTCGGGTTCGCCAGGCAGCGCGGCCTCGCTCGCGACGGCCGGTGCAAGTCCTTCGCCGCCGCGGCGGACGGCAGCAGCTGGGCCGAGGGGGTCGGCGTGGTGCTGCTCGAACGCCTCTCCGACGCCAGGCGGAACGGACATCAGGTACTCGCCGTGATCCGAGGCTCCGCGGTCAACCAGGACGGCGCCTCCAACGGCCTCACGGCCCCGAACGGGCCCGCGCAGCAGCGGGTCATCCGCGCCGCGCTGGACGCCGCCGGGCTGTCCGCGGACGAGGTCGACGCCGTCGAGGCGCACGGAACGGGGACGACGCTCGGCGACCCGATCGAGGCGCAGGCGCTGCTGGCGACCTACGGCCGGGGACGTAGTCCGGAGCAGCCCCTGCTGCTCGGCTCGGTCAAGTCGGTCCTCGGCCACACTCAGGGTGCCTCCGGCGTCGCGGCGGTGATCAAGACCGTGCTGGCGCTGCGTAACCGGTACCTGCCCGCCACACTGCACGTCGACGCGCCGACCCCGCAGGTCGACTGGTCGCCCGGCACCGTCGAGCTGCTGACCGAGGGCCGCGAGTGGCCCGACACCGGACGGCCTGCCCGCTCCGGCATCTCCTCGTTCGGTGCCAGCGGGACCAACGTCCACATGATCATGGAGGAGGTTCCGCCGGAGCTCGAGCCGGGCGAGCAGGCCGACGGCGTCGCGCCGGAGACGGCACTTCCGTTCGTCGTCTCGGCCAAGACCCCGACCGCGCTGGCCAACCTCGGCCGTCGGCTCACGGACACCTTGGACCAGAGCGACGAGAGCATCGCGCTCGGCGACCTCGCCCATGCGCTGGCGACCGGACGCGCGGTCCAAAGCCACCGGGCGGTGGTGGTCGCCCAGACCCGGGAGGAGCTGCGCGCGGGGCTCACTTCGCTGGCCGATGGCCGGACCGGGCACAGAGTGATCACCGGGTCGGCGGCTACGAGTGGGCCGGGCAAGGTCGTCTTCGTCTTCCCCGGCCAGGGCACCCAGTGGCTCGGCATGGGTCGTCGGCTCCTGGACACCTCGCCGGTCTTCGCCGCCCGGATCGCCGAGTGCCAGAAGGCGCTCGAACCCTGGGTCGACTGGTCCGTGGCCGACGTCCTGCGCGGAGAGGCCCCCGAGGACCTCGAACGCGTCGACGTCGTGCAGCCGGTGTGCTTCGCGATGATGCTCGGCATGGCGGCGGTCTGGGAATCGCTCGGCGTGGTCCCGGACGCGGTCGTCGGACACTCGCAGGGTGAGATCGCGGCGGCGTGCGTCTCGGGCGCGCTCTCGCTGCCCGACGCCGCCAGGGTGGTGGCGTTGCGCAGCCAGCTGATCGCCGAGCTGCTGCCCGCCGGGGGCGGGATGGCATCGATCGGACTGGCCGAGGACGCGGTACGCGCCCTGATCGAGCCGTGGGGGGAACGCCTGCAGGTGGCGGCGCTCAACGGGCCGTCGTCCGTGGTGATCGCCGGCGAGGGCGCCGCGCTGGACGAGCTCGCCGCGCGACTGGCGGACAGCGACGTCCGGTTCCGCCGGGTGCCGGTCGACTACGCCTCGCACAGCCACTATGTGGAAAGTGTGCGATCCGCCCTGCTGGCCGATCTCGCCGCGGTCACCTCCACGACGACGCGCGTCCCGTTCTATTCGACGGTCGAGCCCGGCCGCCGGGACGACGGCCCGTTCGACGCCGGCTACTGGTATCGCAACCTGCGTCAACCGGTTCTGTTCGAACCGGCCGTCCGCGAGCTGATCGCCGAGGACCACCGGGTCTTCATCGAGCTCGGCGCCCATCCGGTACTGCTGCCGTCGATCACCGGCACCGCGGCGGAGCTGGACGCGGACGTGCTCGCGGTCGGGTCGCTCCGTCGGGACGAGGACGGACCCGCCCGGCTGGCCACCTCGGCGGCCGAGGTCTTCGTCCGTGGCGTGCCGGTGGACTGGCAGGCCCTGCTGCCCGAGAACGCCGGAGCGGCACGGGTCGAACTACCCACCTACCCCTTCGACCACCAGCGGTACTGGATCACCATGCCGACCACCGCGGCGGGCGCCGAATCGCTCGGTCAGGTGACCAGCGGCCACCCGCTGCTGGGTGCGGTGGTGGAACTTCCGCAGACCAACGGCGTGGTCTGCACCTCCCGGTTGTCACTGGCGACCCATCCGTGGCTGGCCGGGCACCGTATCCAGGACAACGTGCTCGTACCCGGCACCGCCTACGTCGACCTGGCGATCCAGGTCGGTGACGAGCTCGGCTACGGCGTGCTCGACGAGCTGGTGATCGAGGCGCCGCTGGTGCTCGCGGCGGACGCGGCGGTCAGCCTGCAGGTCGCCGTCGGCGCGCCGGACGCCTCCGGTCGACGGCGGGTGGAGGTGCACAGCTCCCACGCCGACGGTGAGTGGACCCGGCACGCCGCCGGTCTGCTGTCCGACGCGGATGACCAGCCGCCGGGCAGCTTCGACTTCGCTCAGTGGCCGCCCGCGGGCGCCGTTCCCGAGCCGGTCGACGACTTCTACGAGCGTCTCGCCGACCGCGGGTACCAGTACGGGTCGGCTTTCGCCGGGCTGACCGCCGTGTGGCGGCGTGGTGAGGAGATCTTCGCCGAGGCGGCGCTGCCCGCCGACCATCGGGACGACGTGGACCGGTTCGGCATCCACCCGGCGCTCTTCGACGCCGCCTTGCACGCGAACGCCTTCCACCGGCGGGCGGACGACCGCAACGTCCTGCCGTTCGCCTGGAACGGTGTCCGGCTGCACGCCGGTGGTGCCGTCGCGCTGCGCGTGCGGGTCGCGCCGTGCGGGCCGGACGCGTTGTCGTTCGACGCCGCGGACGGGACCGGTGCGCCGGTGCTGTCCATGGAATCACTGGTCTCGCTCCCGATCACGGATCTGAACGGGCGGCAGGGCGGCCGGACGCCGGATTCGCTCTGGCAGGTCGACTGGACGCCGCTGCCCTCGACGCGGCCTGCCACGGCGCCGGGGCACCGGGTCGTCGTCGACGACTCCGGCGATGTGGTGCGGCTGGCGATGGCCGAGGAGCTCGGCGACCCCTTCCCGGACATCGCCGTCCTGGACGTCGTACCCGGGGCCGAGCCGCTGCCGGCGCTGGGCCGGGTGCTCGAAGTGGTGCAGGCTTGGCTGGAGGAGCCGGTGCTCGCCTCGGTGCCGCTGGTGGTGGTGACCCACGGCGCGGTTCCGGCGTCGGTTCCGGTCGTGGATCCGGCGGGTGCCGCGGTCTGGGGACTGGTGCGCTCGGCGCAGGCCGAGCACCCTGGCCGCCTCCTCCTGGTCGACGTGGAGCCGGGCGGGGACCGCGACGGGTCGATCGCCGCGGGTCTCGCCGCCGACGAGCCCCAGGTCGCGGTGCGCGGAGACGTCGTACTGGCCCCGCGGCTGGGCCGCGCCGTCCTCACCGGCGAGCCCGGGAGCGGATTCACCGACGACGGCACCGTGCTGATCACCGGCGGGACCGGCGTGCTCGGCGCGCTGCTGGCCCGGCATCTGGTGAGCGAGCACGGCGTGCGGCGGCTGGTTCTGGCGGGTCGGCGCGGCATGGCCGCCGACGGGATGGCCGAACTGGTGGCCGAACTGGGCGGCCTCGGCGCGTCGGTCGAGGTGGCCGCGTGCGATGTGACCGACCGGGACGCGCTCGCCGCGCTGCTCGCCGCGATCCCGGCCGAGCACCGGTTGACCGGCGTCATCCACGCGGCAGGGGTGCTGGACGACGCCGTCATCACCGGCCTCGACCCGCACCGCCTGGCGCGGGTGTTCGCACCGAAGGCGACGGCACTGCGGCTGCTGGACGAACTGACCCGCGACGACCCGCCCGAGGTCTTCACCGTGTTCTCCTCGGCCGCGAGCGTCTTCGGCTCCGCGGGCCAGGGCAACTACGCGGCCGCGAACGCGTACGCCGAAGCGGTCGTGTCCGCGCGCGCTGCCGGTGGCCTGCCCGCAGTGGCGCTGGCATGGGGACTGTGGAGTCCGGCGACCGGGATGACCGGCAGGCTGGCCGACGTCGACCGGACCCGGATGAGCCGGGGCGGCGTCCGGCCGATGCCCGCCGCCGAGGCGCTCGCCAGTTTCGACGCCGGCATCCGCGCCGGCGCCCCGTTGCTGGTGCCGATCGGTCTCGACCTCGGCGCGGTCCGGGCCGAGGCGGGTGCCGACGGCACCGTTCCGGCACTGTTCCGGTCGCTGGTCCGGCCGCGGGGGCGGACCGCGCGGGCGGCTGACGGCGAGCAAGGGGGCGCGCTGGGCAGGCGGCTCACCGGGCTCACCGCCGAGGAGCGGGACGAACTGGTTCTCGCGCTCGTACGCACCGAGGTCGCGACCGTGCTCGGCATCGCCGACCTCGACGATTCCTCCGACGACAGCCGCTTCGGCGAGATCGGCTTCGACTCGTTGACCGCGGTCGAGCTGCGCAACCGGCTGACCGCGTCGGCCGCGGTCAAGCTCCCGGCCACGCTGATCTTCGACTACCCGACCCCGCGGCAGCTGGCCGCCCACCTGATCGAGAAGGTGCGGGGGCCGGTCGACGACGCCGCGGTGCCCGCGCCACGGGCCGCGGAACGTCCGCTCCCGGCCGCCGACGATCCCGTGGTGATCGTCGGGATGGCGTGCCGTCTGCCGGGCGGGGTCACCACGCCCGCCGAGTTCTGGGACCTCGTGGCCGAAGGCAGGGACGGTATGTCCCCGCTGCCGTCCGACCGCGGCTGGGAGGTGGACCGCCTCCTCGGTACCGATCCCGATCAGGCCGGTACCACCTACGCCCGGCAGGGCGGCTTCCTGCACGACGCCGGTTACTTCGACGCGGCGCTCTTCGGCATCTCGCCGCGCGAGGCGACCGCGATGGACCCTCAGCAACGGCTGCTGCTCGAAACCACGTGGGAGGCGCTCGAGGCCGCCGGTGTCGATCCGTCGTCGCTGCGCGGCGAGTCCGTCGGCGTCTACACCGGCATGTCCATCCACGACTACCTCGGCGACCTGGCGCGCGTACCGGCCGAGTTCGAGGGTTTCACCACCACGGCGACGGCCGGCAGCGTCGCCTCCGGCCGGGTGTCGTACGTGTTCGGTCTCGAGGGTCCGGCCATGACGGTCGATACCGCGTGCTCGTCCTCTCTGGTGGCGATCCACCTGGCGGCGAACGCACTACGCCAGGACGAATGCGAGACCGCGCTCGCCGGCGGGGTCGCCGTCATGGGTTCCCCGGTCGGCCTGACCGGGTTCTCGCGGGCACGGGGACTGGCCGCCGACGGCCGCTGCAAGGCGTTCTCGGCGGCGGCCGACGGCACCGTGTTGTCCGAAGGGGTCGGCGTCGTCGTGCTGGAACGCCTGTCCACCGCGCGACGCAAGGGACATCGGCCGCTCGCCATCGTCCGCGGTTCCGCGATCAACCAGGACGGCGCGTCCAACGGCCTCACCGCCCCCAACAGCCTGGCCCAGCAACGGGTCATCCGGGCCGCTCTCGCCGCGTCCGGTATCGGCCCGGACGAGGTCGACGCCGTGGAGGCACACGGCACCGGCACCACGCTCGGTGATCCGAGCGAGGCGCAGGCCATCATCGCGACCTACGGTCACGGCCGTCCGGCCGAGCGACCGCTGTGGCTCGGCTCGGTGAAGTCCAACCTCGGCCACACCCAGGCGGCGGCCGGTGTCGCGGCGGTGATCAAGATGGTGGAGGCGATCCGGCACGGGCAGTTGCCGCCCACGCTCTTCGTCGACGAACCCACCCCCCACGTCGACTGGTCCGAAGGCGCCGTGACACTGCTGACCGAGGGCCGGGACTGGCCCGAGGTCGACCGGCCGCGGCGCGCCGGGATCTCGTCGTTCGGGATCAGCGGTACCAACGCCCACCTGATCCTGGAACAGGTCCCCGAACCGGCGGCGCCGGAAGAGGACGGGGACGCCGAGCCGGTGGTGCTGCCGTTCGTCCTGTCCGCGCAGAGCGCGGCGGCCCTCGATGGCCAGGTGGGACGCCTGCGGACCGCCGTGGAGCGGGGAGTGCCGCTTCCGGGTGCGGCCAGGACGCTCATCGCCGACCGCGCGCTGCTCCCGCATCGGGCGGTCGTCGCCGCGGCCGACCGCGACACGCTGCTCGCCGGTCTGGACACGGTCGCCGTCGGCGAGACCGGTCCGGGCACCGCGCTGGGTGCCGTCTCCGCCGGTGCCGGGGCGTCGGTGGTGTTCGTGTTCCCTGGACAGGGGGCGCAGCGGGCGGAGATGGGCCGTGCCCTCTACGAGAGGTTCCCGGTCTACGCCACCGCCTTCGACGACGCGTGCGCGAAGCTGGACGAACGGCTGGCCGGCGCCGTGGACCGGCCCGTCCGGGACGTCGTCTTCGCGCGGACCGGCAGTACCGAGGCGGCCGCGTTGAACCAGACCGTCTACACCCAGGCGGCGCTGTTCGCGGTCGAGACCGCGCTGTTCCGGCTCGTCGAGTCCTGGGGCGTACGGCCCGCTTTGCTGCTCGGGCACTCGATCGGCGAGATCACCGCGGCGCACGCCGCCGGCATGCTGTCGCTCGACGACGCGGCGACCATGGTGGCCGCCCGTGGCCGTCTCATGCAGGCGCTTCCCGCCGGTGGGGCGATGGCCGCGGTGGCCGCGACGGAGGAGGAGCTCCGGCCGTTCCTCAACGGGAGGGTTTCCCTCGCCGCGGTGAACGATCCCGCGTCGGCCGTGCTGTCCGGTGACGAGGACGCGGTGGACGCCGCCGTGCGGATGCTGCGAGAACAGGGCCGCAAGGTGCACCGGCTCTCGGTGTCCCACGCGTTCCACTCGGCGCGGATGGACCCGATGCTCGACGAGTTCCGGTCCGCGATCGCGGACGTGGTCTGGCGGCAGGCCCGGATCCCGGTGGTCGCCTACGACGGAGCCGACCTGACGGACCCCGGCCACTGGGTCGACCACGTCCGGCGCACCGTGCGCTTCGCCGACGGCGTCCGCGCCGCGCTGGACCGGGGTGGACGGCTGTTCGTCGAACTCGGGCCGGGGGCCGCCCTGTCCTCGCCGATCCTGGAGACGGCGGCGCGGTCCGGGTACGAACCGCTGTGCGTGCCCGCGCTCCGGGACGGACAGGCCGAGCCGGACACCGTGATCGGTTCGCTGGCCGCGCTGTTCGTGCGGGGAGTGCCGATGGACTGGCAGCCGCTCGTCCCCGAAGACGTCCCAGGCACCCCCAAGGTGCCTTTGCCGACGTATGCGTTCGACCGGCGGCACTACTGGCTGACCTCGGCGCGCGGCGCGGTGAACGCGGCCGATCTGGGGCAGGTCGAGGTCGAGCACCCGCTGTTGTCGGCGATCGTGCCCGTTCCGGACACCGGTGGCCTGATCGGCACGGCCATGCTGTCGCTCACGACCCATCCCTGGCTCGCCGGGCACCGGCTGCACGACGTGGCGATCCTGCCCGCCGCCGCGTTCGTCGATCTCGCCGTGCGGGTGGGTGACGAACTCGGCTGCGGCGTACTGGGAAACCTGGTGCTGGAGGCACCGCTCGCGATCCAGCCGGAGACGACCGTCCGGCTGGAGATCGTGGTCGGAGCCGAGGACGGCGGCAGCCGCCCGTTCAGCGTCTTCGGCGCGCGGGACGCCGAGGGGACTTGGGTCCGGTACGCCGGTGGCACGCTGGAATCCGGCGCCGTCATCGACAACGAGCCGGTGCGGCAATGGCCGCCGTCCGGCGCCGAGCGGGTCGTGACCGGCACGGAGACCGTCGGACGCTCGGAGCTGCTCGGGCTGTGGCGTCGCGGCGAGGACACCTTCGTGGAGGTCGCGCTCGCCGACGAGGAGGAGCCCGCCCCGTTCGGCCTCGACCCGGCCCTGCTCGACGCGGTGACCGGTGCGGTGCTCGACCCCGGTTCGCTGGCGACGCGATGGGAGTCGGTGGTGCTGCACGCCACCGGGGCACGCCGGCTGCGGGCGCGTCTCGCCCGGCTGGACCACCATCACTGGAGTCTCGAGGCGACCGACGAGACCGGTGGGCAGGTCGTGTCCGCTCGGTCGGTGGGCGCGACGCAGGTCAGCCAGGACGACGTGGGCGCCCGGTCCGCGACCGACGCCATGTACCGGGTGGTCTGGCAGCCCGTCGCCACCCCCGAGGTCCCTTCCGCTCTGCCCGCGACCGCCGATATCACCAGCGCTGACGGTTTGGCCGCGGTCGTCGCCGAGCCCGCTCGGCTGACGGCCGCCGTGTACGACGTGCCGGCGGGCACGTCGAATCCGGCGGCCGTCCTCGCCGACGTTCTCGCCGTGCTCCAGGCCTGGCAACGCCATGCCCCCGAGGACCTCCGGCTCGTCGTGCGGACCGAGGGTGCCGTCGACGGCGTCACCGACGCGACCGGCGCCGCCGTATGGGGCCTTGTCCGGGCGGCACAGGCCGAGATGCCCGGTGTGCTGCTGCTCGACGTGGAGCCGGGCCTCGACGCCGGACCGGTCCTCGGTACGGCGCTGGCCGTCGACGAACCACAGCTCGCGGCCCGGGATGGCGGTTTCCGGGTGCCCCGCCTCGCGGCGGCCGGGGCACTGGCCGCGGAGCCCGCCTCGTGGAACCCGGACGGGACGGTGCTGATCACCGGTGGCACCGGGTCCCTCGGCGCTCTCGTCGCGCTCCACCTGGTGCGGACCCGCGGGGTCCGGCGGCTGCTGCTGGTCAGCAGGCGCGGAATGGCGGCCGACGGCGCCGAGGCGCTGGTGGCCGAGCTGTCCGAACTCGGTGCCGAGACCTCCGTGGTCGGCTGTGACGTCGCGGACCGGGGCGCGGTGGCGGCGTTGCTCGCCGCGATCCCGCCGGAGCATCCGCTGACCGCGGTCGTGCACACCGCCGGCGTGCTGGACGACGGGCTGGTCGACGCGATGACGCCGGATCGGCTCGGCGCCGTGCTGCGACCGAAAGCGGACGCCGCCCGTCATCTGGAGGAGCTGACCCGCGACCACGACCTCGCCGCGTTCGTGACGTTTTCGTCCGCCGCCGGGCTGCTCGGCTCGGCCGGGCAGGCCAACTACGCCGCCGCCAACGCCTACCTGGACGGCCTGATGGAGATCCGGCGCGCGAACGGCCGGAACGGCGTGTCCCTGTCCTGGGGCCTGTGGGCTCAGGATGGCGGCATCACCGGCGACCTCGGTGACGCGGACCGGGCCCGGATGCGCCGCGGCGGTGTGTCGCCGCTGCGCCACGAAGAGGGACTCGCGCTCTTCGACGCCGCCGTGGACAGCGGTGAGGCCCATCTCGTGCCGATCAAGCTCGACCTCGCCGCCGCGCGGGCCGACGCCGCCACCGGCGGACCGGTCCAGCCGTTGCTGCGTGACCTGGTGCGCGTCCGCCGCCAGGCGGGCAGGCCGTCGACCGGCGGTGACCTCGCGGGCTCGCTGGCAGGCCGGTCGGTCGCGGAGCAGGAGCGCACTCTGCTGTCCCTGGTCCGGGCCAGGGTCGCGCTGATACTGGGGTACGCCTCGGCCGACGAGATCGCGCCGGACGCGCCGTTCCAGTCCGCCGGGATGGACTCGCTCGGCGCGGTCGAACTGCGTAACCGGCTCAGCACGGCGGCCGGCTTCGCCATGCCCGCGACGCTGGTCTTCGACTACCCGACGCCGGTGGAGCTGGCCCGGTTCCTCCGGGAGCGGCTCACCGGCCGGGACGCGCCGGTGGCGGCCGAGGCCGGGGTCGCGGCGAGCCGGACCGATCCGATCGCCGTGGTCGGGCTCGGCTGCCGGCTGCCGGGCGGTGTCCGTGGCCCTGGCGGGTTCTGGGACCTACTGGCCGCGGGCGGGGAAGGACTCTCCGCGGTGCCTGCCGACCGCGGCTGGGACCTGTCCACCATCCCGGTGGAGGCGGGCGGCTTCTTGACCGACGCGGCCGAGTTCGACGCCGGATTCTTCGGTATCTCCCCGCGCGAGGCGACGGCGATGGACCCCCAGCAGCGGCTGCTGCTCGAGGTCGTTTGGGAGGCCTTCGAGGACGCGGGGCTGGACCCCGCCGCGTACCGGGGTTCCGAGGTCGGTGTCTTCGTCGGTGTGATGGGCGAGGGTTACGGGATGGACGGCGGTGACCCGCAGACCGACGGCCTCCGGGTCACCGGCGGTGCGCTCTCGGTGGCGTCCGGCCGCGTGTCCTATGCCTACGGCTTCACCGGACCGGCGATCTCCGTCGACACCGCGTGCTCCTCGTCCTTGGTCGCGATGCATCTGGCCATGCAGGCCCTGCGCGACGGCGAATGCTCGCTCGCCGTGGTCGGCGGCGTGACGGTCATGGCCACGCCCAACGCGTTCGTCGAGTTCGCCAAGGCAGGCGGGCTGGCGGTCGACGGACGATGCAAGCCCTTCGCCGCGTCGGCGGACGGGACCAGCTGGTCGGAGGGTGCCGGCGTGGTGCTGTTGCAGCGACTGGCGGACGCCGAGGCACAGGGCAGCACGGTGGGCGCCTTGATCCGAGGCTCGGCGGTCAACCAGGACGGCGCCTCGAACGGTCTGACCGCCCCGAGCGGGCCCGCGCAGCAACGGGTCATCCAGCGGGCACTCGCGGCCGCCGGGCTCGCGCCCTCCGAGGTGGACGTCGTCGAGGCGCACGGCACCGGCACCCGGCTGGGCGACCCGATCGAGGCACAGGCCCTGCAAGCGACCTACGGGAAGCGCGAGACGGCGGAGCCGCTGTGGCTGGGATCGGTGAAGAGCAACGTCGGCCACACCCAGGCGGCGGCCGGGGTGACCGGCGTGATCAAGATGGTGCTGGCGTTCCGGCACCAGACGTTGCCCGCGACCTTGCACGCGGACACGCCGACCCCCGAGGTCGACTGGTCCGGTGACACCATCCGGCTGCTGACCGAGGCCCGGCCGTGGCCGTCGCGCCAGGACCGGCCACGCCGCGCCGGGGTGTCCGCTTTCGGGGCCAGCGGCACCAACGCGCACTTCATTCTCGAGGAGCCGCCCCGGCGGGCGCCGATCCCCGCGACCGAACCGGCACGGAACGGCACGGGAGGACTCCTGCCGTTCGTCTTGTCGGCAGGCGATCCCGGACGTCTCGCCGCGGTCGCGACCCGGCTGGCGGACGCCGTCGAGGGCAAGCGGCCGCCGCTGCCCGAGTTGGCCGCCGCGCTCGCGTTCGGCCGGACGAAGCACCGGCAGCGGGCGACCGTGCTCGCGGCCGACCACGTCGAACTGATGGCGAAGCTGCGCGCTCTCGCCGACGGCGAGACCGAGCCGGGCGTGGTCACCGGGCGTTCCGGGCCGGGCACCGGCGCGGTGTTCGTCTTCCCAGGCCAGGGCGGCGGATGGGCCGGTATGGGTCGTGAACTGCTGGCCGGGTCGGCGGAATTCCGGGAGTGGGTGCACCGGTGCCAGGAGCTGCTCGACGAGTACGACTGTGACTGGACGCTGGAAGAAGCGCTCGGCGGTGACAACGACCTTTCCCGGACCGATGTGGTCCAGCCTGCCGCGTTCGTGCTGATGACCGGGCTGGCGCGGCTCTGGGCCAGTGCCGGTGTCACGCCCGAGGTGGTGATCGGGTCGTCACAGGGCGAGCTCGCCGCGGCGTGCGTGGCCGGGCTGCTCTCGTTGGACGACGCGCTGTGGATCTGCGTGGTGCGCTCCCGGCTGGCCGCGGCGCTGCCACCCACCGGCGGAATGCTCGTGCTGGGCGTGAGCCGTGCGCGGGCGGAGGAGTTGCTGCCCGCCTACGAGGGCAGGCTCGAGCTGGCCGCGGTCAACGGACCGGCGATGGTCGGCGTCTCCGGTGAAGTCGGTGCCATCGAACGACTTGAGGCCTTCGCCGCCGAGCAGGGGATCTGGTGCCGCCGGCTGAGGGCGGACTACGCGTCCCACTCCTTCCTCGTGGACGAGGTGGAGCGCCCGATGCTGGCCCAGCTCGACGGGGTCGGCGAGCGCCCGGCACGCGGGCTCGTCGGCTCGTGCCGGTTCTACTCCACGGTCGAGAGCCGATGGATCGGCCCGGACGAGGTCCTCGACGCGGGCTACTGGTTCCGGAACCTGCGCCGACCGGTCGAGCTGGAAGCGGCCGTCCGTGCGGTGACCACCGACATGCGGGCCGTCGTCGAGGTGTCCCCGCATCCGGGGCTGGTGTCGTCGATCCTCGATGTCGTCGCCGACGCCGGACGGCCGGTCGGGGTGATCGGCACGCTGCGCCGTGACCAGGGTGGCCCACGCCGGCTGCTGACCGCGATGGCCGAGGCGTTCGTGCTCGGGTTGCCGGTCGACTGGTCGGCGGCCGTCCCCGTCGACGGCACGGCTTGGCGTGAGTTGTGCGGTGAGCTGCCGACCCATCCGTTCGAACGTCGCCGGTACTGGCTGCGTGGCGGCTCCGGCGCCGTTCCGTCGGCGGAGGAGTCGGGGCACCCGCTGCTGACCACGGTGACGGGCCTGCCGGATTCCGATGGTGTGCTCGCCGTCGGGCGGTTGTCCGCGCACCGGCAGCCGTGGCTCGCCCGCGCCGCGGGCCCGGTCGAAGTACCCGCTTCGGTCTGGGTCGAGCTGGCCATCCGGGCCGGTGACGAACTGGATTGCGGCACGGTGGCGGAGCTCGACGTGATCGAGCCCGCGTGGCTGGACCGGGGTGTGTCCCTGTCGGTGCAGGTTTGCGTCGGTGGGACGGATCCCACCGGTCGGCGGCCGGTGACCGTGCGGTCCGCGCCCGCCTCGGCCGGTGGCGATCGGACGGGCTGGACCCTGAACGCGACCGGTCTGCTCGTCTCGAGCCCGGACGGCGGTGACGCGGCGGAGTCCGGTCTCACCGTCTGGCCTCCGGCCGGTGCCGAACCGGTGACCCCGGCCGACCCGCGAGACGACGTCCGTGGCGTCTGGCGGCGAGGGGAGGAAACCTTCCTGGAGCTGGTCCTGCCCGACGAGTTCCGCGAGGACGCCGCGGCCTTCGGCATTCATCCGCTGCTTCTGGACGCCGCGAGCCGCGCGGTGGACGGGGACCGGGCGCCTGGGAGCGCGACACTGTGGCGCGACGTCGAATTGCACGCGACCGGCGCCACTTCGTTGCGCGTGCGGCTGAGCCCGGCCGGGAAGGGAACCGCGCTGACCGCGGCCGACGAGGCGGGCAGGCCGGTGCTCACCGCCGGCCGGATCGCGACACGGACGGCGCCCCGGCCCCGGCTCGCCACGCCGGACGGCGCGCTGCGGATCGAGTGGACCGAGCTCGACCGGGAGACCGCCGCCGCCCCACCGCGAACCGTTCCGGTGAACAGCGACGAGGCAGTACTCGACCTCGGCGACGATCCGTCCGCCGTGATCACCGCCGTCGCGGTCCTCGACGTGCCGCTCGGCGAGCCTCCCGTGGTGGCTTGCCGTCGAGCGCTCGCCGTCGCACAGGCCTGGCTGGACGAGCCCGCGCTGGCCGGTCTCCGGCTGGCGGTCCGGACCAGGAACGCGGTCCCGATCGAGCCCGGCACGATGCTCGATCCGGCCGCCGCGGCGGTCCGGGGCATGATCGCCGCCGTCCAGGCCGAGTACCCCGATCGGTTCGTACTGGTCGACGTCGATCCGGACGAGGATCCGGACGCCGGTCTGGGCCCGGTGCTGGCCGACGGGGTCGCGCAGGCGGCGGTACGTGCCGGACGCGTCCACCTCCCGCGGCTGGTTCCCGTCGCCGAAGCCGGACCCGCGGTCCGCCCGCTCGACCCGGCGGGCACGGTCCTGATCGTGGGCGGCACGGGCCTGGCCGGTTCCCGGGTGGCCCGGCAGCTGATCGCCGACCACGGCGTCCGGCACCTGGTCCTCGCGGGCCGTCGCGGGCCGGATGCCCCAGGGGCGGCGGACCTGGTCGCCGAGTTCGCCGAGCTCGGCGCGTCCGCGACCGTCGTGGCCTGCGACGTGACCGACCTGGACGCGATACGACGGCTGCTGTCCGGGATTTCGGCGGAACACCCGCTGACCGGGGTGGTGCACGCGGCCGGGATGGCCGACCGCACCGCGCTCGCGGAGCTGGACCCGGAACGGCTCGGCGCCGTCCTCGAAGGAAGGGAAGCGTCGCTGCGGCATTTGGCCGAGCTCGTCGCGGATCAGGACCTCGCCCTGTTCGCCGTGGTCACCACGACAGCCGAGCTCACCGGACCGGCCGACCGGGTGGCCACGGGGGCCGCCGACGGGCTCGCACGGGCGGCCGCCATCCGCCGCGGCGCCCGCGTCCCGATGCTGGAGTCCGCGGACGGCACGGCTGTGACGGCGCTGTCCGCGGCGATCGACACCGCCGAACAGTTCCCGGTTCCCGGGAGGCCCGATCTTTGGGGTGCGCCCGCGCCCGGCAAGCCGGTCCCGCCCCTGCTGCGCGGGCTGGTCCGGTCACGGCGGCGGTCCGCGTACCGGGCGGAGGCCGGCGCGGAGAACGCCGGCCGGTGGACGGAACTCCTGAGTGCCCGGACCGGTGCGGACCGGGAGAAGACCATGCTGGACCTGGTGCGGGCGCAGCTGATTCGCGTCCTCGGGCTGAACCCGGACGAACCGGTCGAGCCGGATCGTGGCTTCTTCGAGGTCGGCCTGGACTCCGTGATGGCACTCGAACTGACCCGGCGGTTGAACAGCCACGCCGGCACAGCGCTCACCCCGGCCGCCGTGTTCAACAACCCGACCCCGGGGGAGCTGACCCGGTATCTCATCGAATGTCTAGAACCCTCCGAATGATGGGAGACCCGCGCGTGCGGAGGTATGCCGATATGTATTGGTCGATGTCATGAAGGTCGTTTTCTCCAGTCTTCCCGGGTACGGTCACACTTTCCCGTTGCTGCCGTTGGCCCTTGCGGCACGTGCGGTCGGCCACGACGTCGTCTACGCGACCGGACAGAGACTCCATCCGCTGTTGCGAAGACTTGGATTTCGTCCAGCACCGGCCGGAATGACCATTCCGGAGGCCTTCGAGGCCGCAGCCGGGGGAGACGCGGGGAAGACCGGGGAACTTCCCATTCAGGAATGGCTGCAGCGCGGGATCCGGGCGTTCCACGATGTGCTGCCCCGCCGGATGGCCGCCGATCTGCTGTCCGTGCTGCGGGCGGAGCAAGCCGACTTGGTGGTCTACGAGGCGGGCAACCCCGGAGCCGGGCTGGCGGCGCGCCGCATGGGTATTCCCGCGGTATGCCACTCCTGCGGCGGGGTCGGGTCGGTCGACCAGGACGACCAGTGGCGGAAGGGCATGGGACTTCTCCGTGAAGTCGCCGCCGAGATCGGAGTGGAGCTGAGCCAGGGGCAGCACCTTCTCGGGGACCCGTATCTGGACATTTATCCGCCATCGATGCAGGATCCTTCGTTCCTGGACAACCCCGAACGGGTGCCGCTGCGCCCGGTGCCCTTCTGCGAACCCGGCGAGCTACCGGAGATCATCTCCGCCGGGCGGGGACGCAGAGTGGTTTATCTGACGCTGGGCACCACCAAGATCGGCGACCTTGGCAGGCTGCGCGCCGCCGTCGACGGGCTCTCGGCTTTGGACGTCGACGTGGTGGTGGCCGCGCCGGGGATCTCGGCGGCCGATCTCGGTTCGTTGCCGGAGAACGTTTGTTTCAAAAGCTGGGTGCCGCAAGGTGAACTGCTGCACCTGGTCGATCTCGCCGTGCACCACGGCGGCGCCGGAACCACGCTCGGCCTTGCCGGCGCCGGCGTGCCGCAACTGTTGCTGCCTTTCGGATTCGACGGGTTCCGCAACGCCGACGCGCTGTCCGCTGTCGGGGCAGGGAGACGGTTGCTGCCCGAGGGGGTCGAACGGATGGAGGACGGTCCCGGAGCTGGCGCCGTCGTCCCCGCCGCGGCGATCGCCGCGGCGGCCGGTGAGCTGCTGACCGATCCCGGAGTCGGGCAAGCGGCCAAGGCCCTCGCTGAGGAGATCGCCGCCATGCCGGGTCCCGCTGAGATCGTGTCCCGGTTTCCCGAGTTCCTTTGACGCGGTCCCTCGGCTACCCGATCTCGCCACGTGCGTAAAGCCGCCCGTCCTCGGCCGCCGTCGTGCGTTCAGGGGTATAGCGTCAGCAGTTCGGTCAGCGCCTGCCGTGGCGAGTTCATCGCCGCGGTCTCCTTCGCCACCTCCCGTGCCGCCTGCTGGAAGCTCGGGTCGTCGAGTACCTCGCAGGCGGCGAGGCCTACCTCGTTCGGGTCGTCGATCATCCGGGCCGCGCCGCGGCGCGCCGCGCGCTCCGCGTTCGTCGGCTGATCGGCGAACACCGGCAACAGCACGCTGGGTACGCCGGCCGCGAGCGTGGCCAGCAGGGTTCCGACGCTGGCCGAGCCGATCACCACGTCGACGCCGGCCAGCAGTTCGGGCAGCGGAGCGAACCCGACTGCTCGCACCCGCGGACCAAGGTGCGCCTGCTCCGGGCTCGCGGTGACCAGGACGTCGAATCCCGCCTCGGCGACGGATTGGGCGAGGCCGGCGACCAGCGCCGGGTTGCCCTCGCCGACGCTGGTGCCCATGGTGACCAGCGCCCTTGGCACGTTCGGCCGGCGCGGCGGGACAGGACGGCTCGGCTGCCCGGCGACCTCGACGGCCACTCCGCTGAAACGGATCGTGATCCGGCCGGACTCCGGGGCCGGGTCGGTCCGCAGGAGAAGGGATTCGGGGAAGGGATCGAGCAGCGCCAACCGGTCTCGTGGTGTCACGAGACGAGAAGCGTGTTGCTCTCTGGTTCGCTCCCGGATCCCGTCGACGAACTCGGTGGGCAGCGGACCGGAGATCGCGTAAGAGGCCCAAGGCACGTCGAGCCGGGCCGCCAGCAGCGGTGCGACGAAATCGAGCGACTCGCCCACGATCAGGTCGGGTTCGTATCGCTGCCCCTGACGGAGCGCGTCGTCCCAGGTCAGGTCGACTCTGGTACCTGCCAGGAGCTCGACCAGACCCGGACCGAGGGTGCGCGCGGGGCCGGCCCGCTCCAGGTTCACCACGATCAACTCCTTGACGGACGGGCCCGCCGGGAGCAGGCGCCGACCGGCGAGAAACGGCGCCGCGGAGTCGGCGGCCAGGAAGGCGGCTTCGTGACCGGCGTCGATCGCCGCGTCCGCGAGCGGCAGCAGTGGCAGGACGTGGCCTGGCGCGGGAACGGCGGCGAACAGGATTCTCATGAGCCTTCGTGGGCCCTTTCCGTCTCGATTGAGAGCGGGCCGGTCATGACGAGGAAGAGGTTCGCCGCGTCCGGGCCGTAGTCCTTGCAGGCGCCGATCAGGGCTTCGATGTCGTTATCGAGGATGTCCGGAAAGGTCCTGGAACAGCCGCGCGGTCCGCCATCGTTTCCTGCTCGGTGAAGATCGAGGCGAGACCCTATCCGCCACATTCAGCAGGCTATCGGCGGCCGCGCCGAACCGGCATCCCTCGGCTTGACAAGGCTTCGCGCGGCCGGCAAACGGAAGTCCGGCGGCGAAACCTCCTACCCCGACCGTGCCGGGGCGCAGGTCAAATCGCCTTGCCCTCCCCGGCATAGCCTGTTTCCCGGGATATACGGAGACAGTCCGCATAATCGGGCAGCAGGCCGTCCCGCCGCATATCCGCCAGGAGCGGCGCCACGGTATCCCGATCCGAGCGGATGACTTTACGGTCCGACGGCCACGGCAGGTTCAGCGCCGGATCGAACGGATCGATCGCCAGTTCCAGCTCTGCCCGATAAGGGGTGCTCACGAGGTACGACATCACCGTGTTGTCCGCCAGCGCCAGGAACGCGTGCGCCGTTCCGATCGGAAAGTAGACGGCTCGGAAGGACTCGGCGTCCATCTCCACGACATCCGACATCAGGTAGGTCGGTGAGCCGACCCTGAGGTCGACGATCACATCCAGTGCGCGCCCGGCGACGCAATGGACGTACTTGCGCTGTCCGGGCGTGCGGGTGAAATGCAGTCCGCGCAACACATCGAGCTTCGAGACCACGGTGTTCACCTGAGCTACCGGAAACCTGTGCCCGACCGCACCGACAAACGCGTCGTCCTGGAGCGGTGCGACGAACAGCCCACGTCGATCCGGCGCCGGATCCGGCGTGAACTCGAACGCACCGGCCACCTTCAACTCGCGGACACGCACTGGGTCAGCCAACCTTCCGAGCGTACGTCGTCGACGCTGCGCTGTTGAGAAACACCGCGCAGTTGAGAAACACCGCGCAGTTGAGAACACTGCGCAGTTGGGAAACACCGCGCAGTTGAATGTTGACGTGGTCGCTATGTGTCAGTTCGGTAGAAACGGCGACCCTCCTCGGACTGCCACGTGCGGTGGCCGGGAAACCATGACTCCCCTATAGGTCCGCTGAACGAGGTGTCGCCTTGCCCAGTTCCCGGACACAGTGGGTGTGGAGGGTTTCGAACATGACGCGGCAGTGCATTCCGATGCCGACCTCTGTTCATTTCGTACGATACCAGGATTCTGTCCATTCGAAGTTTGCGTTGGCAAGTTCTTCGCGTGCTCCCACTGGCAGCGCCGTCGACCCGTTGACATCGTCGTGGGGGCGGGACCGGGACGACCCCCACCTGATCAACGCCGCGCTCGACATCCAGGCCGGAGAGACGCGGGTCGCCCGGTTCTCGTTCGCTGCAGCGGATGTACTCGATCTTCGCCAGGAAACGACGGCCTCGTCGCCCGTCCGCTTCACCGCTTCGCGAGCTCCAAAACCGCGGACTCGACTACCCACCTTAACGTTGTTTGAGCGGCACTGGAGCGGCAGAATAACTGCGGTCCCGCTCGACTTTCGGGAACCGACGGGGGTGCTCACGATGACAACAGGCCCGAGTCTCGCGGAACGCGTGCCGATTGGCCGGTCGGGGCTCCGCACCACGAGGCTCTGGCTCGGTACTGTGAACTTCAGTGGCCGCGTGCCGGACGAAGACGCGCTGCGGCTCTTGGACCATGCGCGCGAACGCGGGATCGATTGCATTGACACCGCGGACATCTATGGCTGGAGGGTCCACAAAGGACACACAGAGGAGCTGCTGGGGCGCTGGTTCGCCCGCGGCGGTGGCAGGCGGGAGGACATCGTGCTGGCCACCAAGGTCGGGGGCCAGATGACCGACCGGCCGGGCGACGGCGGCCTCTCGTCCCGGCATGTCATCGCAGCTTGCGAAGGATCTCTGCGCCGTCTCGGCGTCGACCATATCGACATATTCCAGCCGCATCAGGTTGACCGGACGACGACATGGGACGAGGTCTGGGAGGCGATGGACGTCCTGGTGGCGAGTGGAAAGGTGCGCTACGTCGGATCGTCCAATTTCGCAGGCTGGCATATCGCCGCCGCCCAAGAGAATGCCGCCCGCAGGCACCGGCTCGGCATCGTCGCTCACCAATGCCTCTACAATCTGGCCGTGCGTCATGCCGAATTGGAAGTGATGCCGGCAGCTGAAGCGTACGGGGTCGGTGTGTTCGCGTGGTCGCCATTGCACGGCGGGATGCTCGGTGGCGTACTGCGAAAGTTGCGGGAGGGCACGGCGGTCAAGTCCGCGCAGGGCAGGGCGCAAGCATCGCTTCCCGCGCTTCGGTCGGCTGTCGAATCCTACGAGAAGTTCTGCCAGAGCGTGGGCGCGGACCCCGCCGAAGTGGGGCTGGCCTGGGTGTTGTCTCGACCCGGCGTCACTGGCGCCGTCATCGGCCCTCGTACCCCTGACCAGCTTGACTCCGCACTTCGCGCGACACACCTGAAGCTCGCCGACGACGAAATGGACGAACTGGAGTCGATCTTCCCCGTTTCGTGGTCAGGAGGACCTGCGCCGGAAGCTTGGCTGGGATGATCACCGAGGGACCGGCTGGACAGATCTATCGGAACGGATACCTGGTAAATGCGCATTGATGCTTGTCGTATTTGTGGAAATCGCGAGATCGAATCGGTACTCAATTTGGGAGAACAGTGTCTCACTGGCGTCTTTCCCCGTACTCGGGATGAAGTCGTCCCAGCCTTTCCCCTGGAACTGGTGAAGTGCGCGCCTCCGGGATGCGGGTTGGTGCAATTGCGGGACAGCGCCGATTTCGAGCTGATGTACAACGACGGCTACGGCTACCGGTCCGGCATTCGCCCCTTCATGGTGAACCACCTTCGCGACATCGTGGCGAAACTCCGGCGTATGGTGGAGATCGGACCGGCGGACGTGGTGGTCGACATCGGCAGCAACGACGCCACTCTGTTGCGCGGTTATCTCCCGGATGCGCCGAAACTGGTCGGCTTCGACCTCGTCGGTAAGAAGTTCGGGCATCTCTACCCGGCGGAAGCGGACCTGGTGAGCGACTTCTTCACCGCGGAGGAGTTTTTCGCCCGTTATGGCGATAGACGGGCGAAAATCGTCACGTCGGTTGCCATGTTCTACGACTTGCCGCAGCCGATGCGGTTCATGCGCGACGTCCACGACGTCCTCGCCGACGACGGTGTCTGGCTCATGGAGCAGAGCTACCTGCCGTCGATGCTGCAAACCGGTTCGTACGACATCGTGTGCCACGAGCACCTCGAGTACTACGCGCTCGAGCAGATCGAGTGGATGGCCGCACGTACCGGTCTGCGCGTGCTGACCGCCGAAATCACCAGCGTCTACGGTGGCAGCCTTCGCGCGGTACTTTGCCGGGACGGAGCCGGGCACGCGGCCGACGAGGGGGCGCTGGACCGAATCCGGAGGGGCGAGGCCGAGGCAGGGTTGGCCGACCGTGCCCCCTACGAATCCTTCGCGCGACTGGCGGAGCGGCAGCGAGAACAACTCGTCGAGTTCCTGGCGAAGTCACGGGCACAGGGACGTACGACTCTTGGCTACGGCGCCTCCACCAAAGGCAACGTCATCCTCCAGTACTGCGGACTCGGCACAGCCGACCTCCCGGTCATCGGCGAGGTCAGCGCGGAGAAGGCCGGGTGTTTCACCCCTGGCACCGGGATCCCGATCGTGTCCGAGGATGACGCGAAGGCCCGCCGGCCGGATCAATTGCTGGTACTGCCGTGGATCTACCGTGACGGTTTCCTCGAACGGGAGCGGGATTTCCTTGCCGCGGGCGGCAAATTGGTCTTCCCGATGCCCGCCCTCGAAGTAGTGTGACGTCCCCGCGGCCGAGAACGGCGCGCCGTTCTCGGCGCGGCCTGGCCGCGTCTACCGGACGGCACGCCAGAGCGGAGCCGACCCGAGCAGTCGAGCCAGCGCGACCGCGCCGTGCAATGTGGACAGTGGGCCCAGCTGTGACGCCCGCACCACGGGGGCAGGCACACCCGGCCGGGCCAAGGCCGCCACGTGGCGCGCGACCCGGTCGGCGAACCCGGGCACTCCGGCCGCGAAACCGCCCCCCAGGATGACTGTGCCAGGGTGCAGGAGCTCCCGGACCCCGGTGATGGCCACCGCGAGCAGGTGGCAGGTGCGGTCCACGGCCTGGACCGCCCACTCCTCGTCGGCCAGTAGGCCATCGCGGAGCTCGGCCTGCCCGACCGGGGTGCCACGCAGCCGGGTCGCCCGAGCCAACGTGGCAGGCCCGGACGCGCCGGCCTGCAGGCATCCGCGGCGCCCGCACCCGCAGAGCCGCCCCTGCGGGTCGGTCACCACATGACCGAGTTCGAAGGAGCCGCGCTCCGGCCCCGGCACGAGCGTGTCGCCCGCGACCAGGCCACCGCCGATTCCCGTGCCCACTCCGACGTAGAGCAGGTCGGGGCAACCGAGCGCCCGCGCCTCGGCCAGAGCGCCCAGATCCCCGTCGTCGGCCCAGCGCAGGGGGGCGTCCCCGAAGACCGAGCGGAATGTCCGCCGCAGATCCAGGCCGATCCACTCGGGGCGGTTCGGCCAGGCCGCGACCAACCCGTCCGTTCCCACCGTGGCCGGTAGCGCGACCCCGATCCCGGCGTAGCCACCCGGAATCCGCAGCCGGAACCGGGCGATCTCGGCCGCCAGCTGGGTCAGGTCGGACTCCAGGCCGCGCCCGCGCCACGGGAAGACGTGCTCGCGGACTTCCCCGCCGTCGGTCTCCGTTCGCAGCGCCACCTTGGTGCCGCCGAAGTCGATGCCGAGCCAGGTCGACGTCACCGCCGTCCCGGCACCGACACCGGTGGGCATATCGGCAGCAGTTCACCGGGGGAGTGGATGACCAGATCCGGACCGGCCGCCATCAGGTCGTCCTTGTCGACGGTCGCCCAGGTCGCCGCCACGGAGGTCACCCCGGCGCCTTGGGCGCTGCGGATGTCGGCCGGGGCATCGCCGATCATGATGGCCGCGTCCGGCTCCGCGTCGAGGAGGCTGAGCGCGCGCAGCACGATATCCGGGGCGGGTTTGGCGTTGACGACCTCATCCGAGCCGACCACGTGGTCGAAGTGCTGGATCAGATCGAGTGTGGTCAGCAGGGAGCGAGCCCTCGGCCCGGCCTTCCCGGTGGCCACGGCGAGCCGGAACCCGCGCGTCCGGAGCGTCCGGAGCAGATCGGCCACCCCGTTCACCACCGGCACCTGATCCGCGAGCCGGTAGCTCTCCCGGACGAACGGTTCCTCCATCTCCAGTGGCAGGCGCATGCGCCGCATGATCTCCGGGAAATACAGGCCCTGGTAACGCTGGTATTCGGCGAACGGCGCCGGTCCGGTACCGACCACTTCCGCGTATGCCGCGGCGAAGGCCCGTCCCATCACCTCGTGACTGTCCACCAGGACGCCGTCGAGGTCGAAGATCACCACACTGCGCATCGTTACGTTCTCCATCAGGTCGCCGCCGCTGCCGTGACCGGTCCGGCGGGCAGGAGCGGGGTCGCCGAGGCCGCGTACAGTGCCTCGATCGTGCCGACGATCCGCCGTACGCCCGCGATCGCGGATCCGCGCGCCGATGGATCGGCGAGGCGGTCCCTGAGGTCGTCGAGCTGACGGGTGTACTCGGTGCCGATCGGCTCGGCCGGGACCGCGACTTCGCTCGTCCGGCCTCGCCGTACGACGCTGAGCCGCGGCCGGGGCTCCCGATTCGGGCTGAAGCCGAAGGTGGTCCGGAGGGTCGCGGAGCCGGCGCTCCCGTCGACCCGGATCTCGGTGACGTCATGGCTCGCCGAGTGCGCCGCCCAGCTGGCGCGAAGGCCCACGGACAGACCGGATCGGGTGACCAGGAACCCGCGCACGGTGTCCTCGACGTCCGCGTCGAGTTCCGGCACCGGCTGATCGTGCCGCCAGGCCGCTGTCCAGCGCGGGTCGTTGACGTGGTCGTGCGAAGTGGACGCGACGACCTGGTCGAAGGCCACCGGCCCGGTGATGGTCTCCAAGACGTCGAGCAGATGCCAGCCGAGGTCGAACAACACGCCGCCGCCCGCTTCCGCGCGGCTGGTGAACCAGCCCTGTGACCGGGGCACACCACGAGCCCTTTCCCACACCAGGTCGATGTGGCGCAGGTGGCCGAGCTCGCCGGCCAGAGCGGTCAGCTCCCGCACGTCGGCGCGGCACCGGAAGGCACTTCCCGCCAGCAACCGGCCGCCACCCGCCCGCTCGGCTTCGGCCAGTGTGTCCGCCTCCGCACTCGTGAGGCAGACCGGTTTCTCCACGAAGGTGGCGAGACCGCGGCCGAGAAGCCGTCGCGCGATGGCCGCGTGAAGGTGGTTGGGCGAGGCGACCAACGCGAGGTCGGCGTCTTCGGCTCGCAGCGCGTCGACTCCGTCGAAGGACGGACGGTCGGTCGCCGCGGTGAACGCCTCCCGCTTGACCGGATCGGGGTCGACCGCGGCCACCACTTCGTAGTCGCTGCTCGCCATCAGACGAGGAAGCCAGATCTCCCGGCCGGACCACCCGAACCCGACCAGTACGGTGCGGATCCTCATCCGGCGGCCACCAGGCCTGCCACGATGTCGGCGGTGTCGCTGAGCGCCTGCTCCGACGCGAGGAGGGTGCGGTGGTGCAGCCAAACGCAGTCCTGGCTGATCGCGTCGGCGTTGGGGCACCGCTTGGCGAGGGCGTCGACGGACTCCTCGGGGGCGCCCATCTCCCAGAACGCCGCGGTGCGGTAGATGGCGCGGAAGCCCGCGAAGGCCGGGATCCCCGCGTCGACCAGCCGGTCGACCAGCAGGTTGCGCCGCTCCTCCGACCAGCCGGGAAGCCGGAACATCGCCATGTAGTGCGGATTCCGGTCGGCCCGCGAGTCGCCGCCCTGCGGCCGGACACCGGGAATCCGGGCCAGGAGCGCCGACAGGAACCGCCACCGCTGTTCCCGCAGATCGATCTGACTGTCGAGCCTGCCCAGCTGGGCACGCAGGACGGCGGCCGAGAACTCGTTCATCCGCATGTTCGTGCCCGCCACCTGGTGGTGGTAGCCGCGGTCGGTGCGTGGCCTGCCGCAGGAGTGGTGCAGGAACGCCTTCTCGTACTCGTCCGCGTCCGGGAACAGCACCGCGCCGCCTTCGCCCGCGGTCATCAGCTTGCCGTTCTGGAAACTGAAGGACGCGACCGAGCCCAGCTCGCCGACGCCCTTGCCCTGCCAGCGGGCACCGTGCGCGTGGGCCGCGTCCTGCAGGATCCGGACGCCGGCGTCCGAGGCGAGCTTGTCCAGTGCGTCCATGTCGGCCATGAGACCCGCCATGTGCACCGGCATGATCACCTTGGTCCGCGGCGTGATCGCGTCGGCGGTGGCGGTCACGTCGATGTTGTAGGTGTCCGGGTCGACGTCCACCGGCACGGCGACCGCCCCGATCCGCTGAGCGGCCTGTGACGAGGAGATGAAGGTGAACGCGGGCACGATCACCTCGGTACCCGGCCCCACACCCATCACCTGCAGGGCGAGTTCCAGCGCGTGCGTTCCGTTGGTGACGGCGAGGGCGTGACCGGCACCGTGGTATCCGGCGAACTCCCGCTCGAAGCTCTCCACCTCGCTGCCGCCCATACGCCACCACTGGCCCTGGGACAGCGCACGATCGAGAGCGCGGCGTTCGGTGTCATCGAATTGCGGCCAATCCGGAAAGGTCGGCCCGGGTTGCGGACTCATTTCTGCCTTGCTCCTTTTGTCGATTGGCCTCACGATACGAATTGCGGCTCCGTCGTCACCATCCCTCAAGCTGACGGCGATTCCCGGAATTCACTGACGCCCCATTTCGGGAATTCGAAGTGAAGGGGGCGTCTTTCGGAGAGTATTCGCCTCGGGAAAGTGCTCAGGTGCGGGTGATCGTGGCCAGCCAGGCGGGCGCCCCGGCCGCGTCCCTGGTGTTCTCCAAAGTCGCGGATTCGATCGAGTCGACCCGCCAGCCGTCGGCGAAGGTGGCTCGGATGTCGTCCTGGTTCACCCGCAGAGCGCGGATCCCGCCCTGTGCCTCCCGTCGCGGTCCGCGGCCGGCTTGATGGCGGTCGCTGAGGCAGAGCAGGAACAACCGTGCGCCCGGCGGCATGACGGTGGCCAGGCCGGCGGCGTACTGGATCCGCTCCGGACGGCTGAACGCGTGGAAGAGCGCGCTGTCGAGCACGGTGTCGAACTGCTCGTCGAGGTCGCCGATCTCGAGTGCGTTCCCGACCTGGAAGCGCACTTCCAGGCCGCGTTCGCGTGCTTTGCGTCGCGCGGTCTCGATCGCTGTCGGCGCCGAGTCTATGCCGACCGCCGGGAGACCGAGCGCCGCTGCCATGAGCGCGACCTCGCCGGTGCCGCAGCCGATGTCGAGGGCACGGCCGCGGAAGGCACCTGCCTCGGCGAGCTCGCGCATGGCCAGCTGTGGACGGCCGATGTCCCAGAGCGGTACCCCGGTGTAGTGCGTGTCGTAGCTCTCTACCTGGCTGCCACCCATATCCGCCTGGCTCCTTTTTGTCGATTGGCCTCACCGTACGAAGTCCGGCGACGGCGCCACTATCCCTCAAGCTGACAGCGATTCCGGGAATTCGCCGCCGTTCCATTCCACGAAGCCGGCCGCGGCCGGAAAGTGTTCCCGACGCCGGACAGTGCGCGCCATCGCGCGGGTTGACGGTGTTCCCCGCGTTTTCGTCGCGCATTCCCGTGCGGTGACAACTAGCAATGTGAGGGATGTCCGTCCGGTTCGGCTCGGAACTACCGTGACTGACGGGTAGCGCGGAATCGGGCCGTACGAGAGAAGTGAGTTCATGAGCGTAAAGCAGTCCGAACGGACACTGTCCAACTTTCTCGCCTATCTCGACGAGCTGCGCGGGCGTGGAGACGTGCATTTCGACGAGAAGATCCAGGCGTGGCACGTGCTCGGGTACCACGACACCTATCAGGTGCTGACCGACCCGGTGACGTACTCCTCCGATGTCGCTCCGCTGGCGCCCAAACAGGAGGACTTCGACCTCTTCAAGAAGGGCAATTTCGTCCGGGCGGACGACCCGGCGCACCGACGGCTGCGCGGCATGGTCAGCAGGGCGTTCACCCCGAAGATGATCGCCGATCTGGAGCCGCGGATCACCGAGGTGACCATGCAGTTGCTCGACGACGCGGACGCGCGTGGCAACCAGTGGGACCTCATCGAAGAGCTGGGCTACCCGTTGCCGTTCATCGTCATCGCCGAGATGCTCGGCATCCCGGTCACCGACCGGGCATTCGTCCGGCGGCTGTCCGACACCTTCTTCGAGGTGCACAACGTCGATCCGGAGGCGTCGCTGGACGAACTGGGGGAAAGCGCGGTCAACAACGTCGCGCCGCTGCTGCGTGAGCTGAACCTGCACCTGCTGGAGTTCGTCCGAGATCGCCGCAAGAACCCGGGCGACGACCTGACCAGCAAGCTGCTGGCGGTCGAGGTCGACGGTGCGAGGCTTGACGACGAGGAGACCGTCGGTTTTCTCGGTTTGCTGCTGCTGGCAGGCCACGTCACCGCGACCTCCACCGTGGGCAACACGGTTCTCGCACTGCACGAGAACCCCGAAGTGTGGGGACAGTTGCGGGCCGACCCGGGGCTGATCCCGGCCGCGATCGAGGAGTCGATGCGCTACCGGCCGCCGTTCCCCCGTCTCGGGCGGCAGGTCACGAAGGACACCGAGATCGGCGGCCAGAAGATCCCGGCCGACGCGTTCGTGCTGGCGTGGCTGACCACCGCGAACCGCGACGAACGCGTCTTCGCCGACCCGGACCGGTTCGACATCCACCGGGACCCCAACCCCCACCTGACGTTCGGCAAGGGCATGCACTTCTGCCTCGGCGCGCCGCTGGCGCGGCTCGAGGTGAAGATCGCCATGCGCATCCTGATGGAGCGGTACAGCGACATCCGCGTACGCGACGACGTCCCGGTCAACCTGCGCAACCCGTGGGCGATGATCGGCGTCAACCGGCTGCCCATCGAGGTCCGCCGGTTCTGACGCCCCCGGACCTCGGAAGGAGATCCTCATGGCCAACCCGTTCGAGGTGGAGTCCGGCGACTATTTCGTGCTCCGTAACGACGAGGGCCAGTCCTCGCTCTGGCCCCGCTTCGCCGAGGTGCCCCCGGGCTGGCGCGTGGTCGCCGGCCCCGACACACGGCAGGCGTGCCTCGCCTCCATCGAGCAGACCCCGTGACCGGTTTCTGACCGGGAGCGCGTGAAGGCCCCCTTCCCTCGGCTGAGCCAAGGGAAGGGGGCCTTCACGCGCACCGGGTCGAGTGGGCGTGAGGGCTGCGGCGCTCTCCGGTCCGTGAAGGCCTCCTTGCCTACCCTGAGGGTAGTGAAGGGGCCCTTCGCTACCCGGCGGTGTGGCCCCTGGTGCCTGTGGGGCAGCCGTGACATCAGTGCCTCGTCAGAAGTCCGTGAAGGCCTCCTTGAGGGACCCTGAGTCCCTCAAGGAGGCCTTCACGGACCTCCGCCGCGAAACGCCACGCCACTCACGACCGCCACCCGGTCCAGCCGTTCGCGCGCCCAGGCGAGCACCGGTGCCGTCGACGTGTCCGGCACCGGCTCCGCTCCGGTGATCAGCCGCCGGAGCCGAGTGCCCGCTCGATCAAGCTGTCGACGTCCATGGCCTCGATCAGCTCGTCGTCGGCCGCCTGCGCCGAGTCGACGTCCTCGGCCCCGTTCGTCGCGGTGTCGGCGAGGCCGAGCAACGCGTCGAGGACACCGGCCTCCTTGAACCGCTCGAACGGCACGGAGGCGAGGATCCGCCGCACGTCCTCCTCCCGGGCATCCACCTCGTCCTCGGCCCCGAGCAGTTCCGTGCGCAGGTATTCGACCACCGCCCGTGGCGTCGGGCAGTCGAAGATCAGGGTGGCGGGCAACCTCAGCCCGGTGGCGGCGATCAGGCTGTTGCGGAAGTTGACGGCCGCCAGCGAGTCGAAACCCGCTTCCTGGAACGCCTGTGCCGGACCGACTCCGTCGGCACCACTGTGCCCGAGGACCGTGGACGCCTGGCTCCGCACCAACTGGAGCAGGATCCGATCCTGTTCGGCCTCCCCCGCCGCGCGCAGCGAGGTCGTGAGCGACGACGCGCTTTCCGTCGAGTCGTCGGAGGGTTGCGCCGCCTCGATCGCCGCCGCGGCCTCCGGCAGGTCGTCGAAGAGCGGGCTGGTGCGGGCCGACGTGAACGGCACGATGAAGGCGCGCCAGTCCATGTCGGCGACGACCACCGATTCCGTTGCCGCCTGGATCGCCCGGTCCAGTGCGGCCATCGCCGTGTCGGGTGTCATCGGGATGACGCCGCGCCGCCGGAGCTGGGCCAGTGTCTCCTCGTCCATCCCTCCTCCTGCCGCGGTCAGCGCACCCCAGGCGATCGCCTGCGCCGGAACGCCGTCCGCCCGAAGCCGCCGTACCAGCGCGTCGAGGACCGCGTTCGCGGCGCCGGCGGCCGCTTGACCGCCACCGCCCCAGATACCGGCGATCGAGGAGAACACGACGAACGCGTCGAGCGGGAATTCCGCCGTCAGTTCGCTCAGCCGGACCGCGGTGTCGACCTTGGCCAGGAACACCTCGGCGACCTCGACGCCGGTGGTCTCGTCGATCGGGCTGGTCAAGGACATGTCGGCGGCGTGGACGACCGCGGTCAACGGCGGGCCGGGAGCGTGGACGAGATCGGCGAGCGCGTCCCGGTCGGTGTCGGCGCACGACTCGACGACGGTGCCGGTGTCCAGCTTCGCCAGCTCGTCGCGCAGTGATCCGACGCTTCCGCCGGGTTCGTTCGCGCTGGTCGTGACCACCAATCGCGCGGCGCCGGCCTGCGCCAGCCACAACGAGACGTACCGGCCGAGGCCTTCCGCGCCGCCGGTGACCAGGATCGTCCCCCTCGGCCGCCAGCGCCGTTCACCGGTCTCGGCCGGACCGGTGGCCCGCCGCAGGCGCCGGACGTGGACGCCGGACCGTCGAATCGCCACCTGGTCCTCACCGGACGCCCCGGTCAGCACGCCGAGCAGATGCCGGACCGCTCGGCCGTCCGGTTCGGCGGGAAGATCGATCAAGCCGCCCCAGCGGTCCAGGCGTTCGAGTGCGGCCGCCCGGCCGAGGCCCCAAACCGCCGCCTGGGCCACCTGCGCGGCCCCGGCGCCCGCGTCGCGGGCATCGACGCTGACCGCGCCCTGGGTCAGGCACCACAGCGGTGCCGTGGCACCGGCCGCGGCGAGCGCCTGAATCAGGGTCAGGGTGGAGGTGGTGAGTGCCACCGGGTCCGGCGGGTCGTTCTCGGCCGGATCCGGGAGGGCGAGCAGGGACAGGATCCCGGCTACCTCGTTGTCGGCAAGGACTTCACCGAGCCGCCGGGTGAGTTCGGCACCGGGCAGGCCGGTTTCCACCGCGCAGGGCAGCACGTCGAGGCCGTTGGCCCGCAGCTGGTCGAGCAGCGAAGCGTCCCCGGCCGCGGGGGTGAGGACGAGCCAGCGGCCGGCGGGCACACCGAGGGCCTCGCGCTGGGGTGGGACCCAGCCGATCGCGTACCGGAGGTTTTCCGAGACAGACCAGGTGTCGCGGGCCCTTCGCCAGCCGGCGATGGCGGGCAGCACCGCGTCCAAGGCCTCACTCTGGTCGGCGGACAGCTCGAGCATGGCGGCCAGTGCCGCGGGATCGGCGTCCTCGACCGCGGACCAGAAGCCGGAATCCACCGCCGGGCCCGCCGGGCCGTCGTTCTCCGGAGCGGCGTCGGTCAGCCAGAAGTGCTTGCGGTCGAAGGCGTAGGTGGGTAGCTCGGCCGGGTGCGGGAGCCGTCGCGCCGGCAGTGCCGAGCTCCAGTCGAGCGGCACCCCGCCGGCGAAGAGCCGCGCGGCCGAGGCGAGGAAAGAGGCCGGACCGTCGGCGTCCCGGCGCAGCGTGCCGGAGACGATCGGCCGTCCGGCGCCGCGGGATCGGTCGTCCTGGCCCGGATCGTCGATGACGTCGGTCATCGGTTGCGCCAGTACCGGATGCGCGCTGACTTCCAGGAACACTCCGAAGCCCTGTGCCTGCAGACTGGCGACGGCCGGGCCGAAACCGACCGGGCGCCGCAGGTTCTGATACCAGTAGTCCGCGCCGAGCGAATCGCCGTCGTCGACCCAGCCACCGGTCACCGTCGAGTAGAACGGAAGGTGCGGAGGCCGGGTGCCGATCCCGCTCAACGCCTTCGCCAGAACGTCCTCGATGCGCTCGACGTGCCGGGTGTGGGAGGCGTAGTCCACCGGCACCGTGCGGGTCCGCACGCCTTCGCGCGTCAAGACCTCCAAAGCCTCGGCCAGCGCCTCCTCGTCACCGGCGATGACGACCGAGGACGGGCTGTTCACCACGGCCACCTCGAGCCGCCCGGACCAGGCGGCCAGCCGTTCGTTCGCCTCGTCCGCGCCGAGCAGCACCGACGCCATGCCGCCCCGGCCGGACAGGGTGGTCGCGATCGCCTGGCTGCGCACCGCGACGACGCGGGCCGCGTCGGCCAGCGACAGAGCGCCCGCGACGCACGCCGCCGCGATCTCCCCCTGGGAATGGCCGACCACCGCGTCGGGCCGCACGCCCATCGATTCCCAGAGTGCGGCAAGGCCGACCATCATCGCGAAACTCGCCGGCTGGACGACGTCCACGCGATCGAGGGTCTTTTCGTCCACCTCGCCGCGCAGGACATCGGTCAGCGACCAGTCCACCCAGGGTGCCAACGCCCGCGCGCACTCGTCGATCCGCGCACGGAAGACCGCGGAACCGTCCAGCAGCGTCCGGCCCATACCCGCCCATTGCGAACCCTGGCCGGGAAAGACGAAGACCAGCCTGCCGGGTGCGCCGGAGCCTGCCACGCTGCCCGTGGTCAGGTTGGGTGCCGCCTCGCCGCGGGCGAGCGCGGCGAGACCGGTCAGCGCCTCGTCTCGTGAGCTCGCCAGCACGACCGCTCGCTCCGGCAGCGTCGCCCGGCCGCGCACCAAGGCGTCGGCCATCGACGGCAGCACCGGTCCGCCGGTCTCGGCGGGATCGTCCAGAGCCGTCCGCAGCCGGGTGGCCTGCGCGCCGAGTGACCGGACGCTCTTGGCGGACACCACCAGCGGCACGACGTTCGTCACGAGTCCCTGCACCCGGTCCGGATCCTCGGGCGGTGCGGTCGTGGCTTCCTCGGCCGGGGCCTGTTCGAGGATCACGTGCGCGTTGGTCCCGCTGGCGCCGAACGCGGAGACGCCGGCCCGCCGGGGCCTGCCGGTCCGCGGCCACTCCCGCTGCTCGGTCAGCAACGCGAGGGTGCCGGACGACCAGTCCACCTGTTCGGTCGGTTCCTCGACGTTGATGGTCGGCGGCAGCACACCGTGCCGCAGCGCTTCGACCATCTTGATCACGCCTGCCACGCCGGCGGCCGCCTGCGTGTGCCCGATGTTCGATTTCAAGGACCCGAGCCACAGCGGCCGCCGCGCGTCCCGGGCTTCCCCGTACGTGGCGAGCAAGGCCGCCGCCTCGATCGGGTCGCCCAATACCGTGCCGGTCCCGTGTGCCTCCACCGCGTCGACGTCGGCAGGCTCCAGTCCCGCCGACGCGAGCGCCCGCCGGATGACCCGTTGCTGCGCCTTCCCGTTCGGCGCGGTCAGTCCGTTCGACACACCGTCGGAGTTGACCGCCGATCCGCGAATCGTGGCCAGTACCCGGTGGCCACGCTGCCGGGCCACCGAGAGCCGCTCCAGGAGCACGACGCCGACGCCCTCCGACCAGCCGGTGCCGTCCGCGGTGGACGAGAACGACTTGCACCGGCCGTCGGCCGAGAGGCCGCGCTGGCTGGAGAACTCGACGAACGCCTCCGGGCTGGCCATCACGGTGGCCCCGCCTGCCAGCGCCATCGTGCACTCGCCGCGCCGGAGGGCCTGTGCGGCCTGGTGCATCGCGACCAGCGAGGACGAGCACGCGGTGTCCAGGGTCACCGCCGGTCCCTCGAAGCCGAAGACGTACGAGATGCGGCCCGAGGCGACGCTCGGCGACGTGCCGGTCATGACGTATCCCCGGACCTCCTCGGGAATCCGGTTCAGCCGGGTCGCGTAGTCGTGGTGCACGATCCCGGTGAACACGCCGACCTCTTCGCCACGGGCGGACAGCGGGTCGATGCCTGCCCGTTCCATGGCCTCCCAGGACGCCTCCAGCAGGAGCCGTTGCTGCGGGTCCATCGCCAGCGCTTCACGCGGGGAGATCCCGAACAGCCCGGGGTCGAACTGGGCGGCGTCGCCGAGGAAGCCACCCGACCGGGTGTAGGTGGTCCCGACGTGCGCGGGATCCGGATGGTAGAGCCCGTCGGTGTCCCAACCGCGGTCGACCGGGAAGCCGGAGATCGCGTCGCGTCGCTCGATGACCAGCCGCCACAGGTCGTCCGGGCTCTCCACACCGCCGGGCAGCCGCACGCCCATGCCGATGATCGCGATGGGCTCGTCGGAGGCGGCCGGTGGTGCCGGAGCGCGATCGGGCACCTCGGCGACCTCATCCGCCACCTCGCCGCCAAGACGCGCCGCGAGGACCTTCGGGGTCGGGAAGTCGAAGACCGCCGTCACGGGCAGGTCGACGCCCGTGAGATCCCGCAGCCGGTTACGCAGCCGTACGCCGCCCAGTGAATCGAAACCCAGGCTCTTGAACGACTGGTCGTCGTCCATCGTGTCGAGATCGGCCTGCTGGTAGCCCAGCACGACCGCCACCGACTCCCGGATCACCTCGAGCGCGATCCGCTCGCGTTCGTCCTGGTCACGGGTCGTCAACCGGTCGGCGACGCTGCCTCGCGCGTCCTCCTGCCCGGCCGGGGCCGCGGGGACCGCGTCGCCGAGTGGCGCTTCGTCGAGCCAGTACCGCCGGCGCTGGAACGCGTAGGTCGGCAGCTCGGTGGCCAGAACCGTGGCGGAGCCGGCCGGACGGCCGATGATCTCGGGCCAGTCGAGGGCCACCCCGCGGACGTGCAGTTCGCCGAGGGCCGCGACCGTGTCGGCGACCTCCGCGCCGTCCGCGCGCAGCGTCGCGACGCAGGACACCGCCGAAGTGTCGAGGCTCTCGGACGCCATCGTGGTGAGCACGCCCCCGGGTCCGAGCTCCAGGAACGTCGTCACGCCCTGATCTCGCATCGAGGTGACCGCGTCCCCGAACCGGACCGTGGCCCGGACCTGCTCGACCCAGTAGTCGGGCGTGGCGAAGCGCTGTCCGGCGTCCAGCCTGCCGGTGACCGTGGAAACGACGGGCAGCAGGCTCTCCCGGTAGGTCAGCGCTTCGGCGACCTTCCGGAACTCGGCGAGCATGGGCCGCATCAACCGCGAATGGAAGGCATGACTCACCGGCAGCCGCCGGGTCTTGTGGCCGAACTTGGCGAGATCGCTCGCCACCCACAGCACGGCCACCTCGTCACCGGACAACACCAGTGACTGGGCGCTGTTGACCGCCGCGACGTCGATGACGCCGGGTGCCTCCAGCAGTTCCGGGGTCACCTCGGCCTCGGTCGCCTGGACGGCGACCATCGCTCCGCCCGGTGGCAGTGCCTGCATCAACCGGGCCCGCGCGGCGACCAGCCGTCCCGCGTCCGCCAGGTCGAGCACCCCGCTGACATGCGCGGCGGTGATCTCTCCGATGGAATGGCCCGCCACCAGGTCCGGGCGCACTCCCCACGACTCGTAGAGCCGGTACAGCGCGGTTTCCAGTGCGAACAGGCCGGCCTGGGTGTAGATCGTCTGGTCGATCAGCCGACCGGCCTCGGCGTCGAGGGCGTCGAAGACGACATCGGACAGCGGCGCCGTGGAATGACCGGTCCAGTGCTTCTCGACGGCTTGGCAGGCGTCGGTGAACGCCTCGGCGAAGACCGGGAAACAGGCCGCGAGGTCCCGGCCCATGCCGGGCCACTGACTGCCCTGCCCGGTGAACAGGATGGCCAGCTTGCCGTCGGCCGGGGCGCCGCCGATGGCCGGAGCGGAACCTTCGGCCAGCGCGCGCAGCCCGGCGGCCAGCTCGTCCCGGTCCCGGACCACCAGGACGGCCCGGCGGTCGAGCTGCGCCCGGCCGGTGGCCAGCGCGAGCGCGAGGTCGGCGGGCTCCAGCTCCGGCCGCGCCGCCATGAAGTCCGCCAGGCCGCCGGCCTGTGCCCGCAACGCGGCGGGGGTGCGACCGGAGACCGGAACCGGTACGCGGAGGTCTGCCGAAGGCCGATCGGTCACCTCACCGGCGTCCTGATCGGCGATCTCGTCGCCCGCCTCCTCCAGGATGACGTGCGCGTTGGTCCCGCCGATGCCGAACGACGACACGCCTGCCCGGCGCGGCCGTCCGGCACGAGGCCAGTCGCGGCGTTCGGCGAGCAGCCGCACCGCGCCCGCCGACCAGTCGACGTGGGTCGACGGCCGGTCGACGTGCAGCGTCCTCGGCAGGACGCCGTGCCGCATCGCCAGCACCATCTTGATGACGCCCGCGACGCCGGCCGCGGCCTGGGTGTGGCCGATGTTCGACTTCACCGAACCCAGCCAGAGCGGACGGTCGGCGGGCCGGTCCTGGCCGTAGGTTTCCAGCAGCGCCTGCGCCTCGATCGGGTCGCCGAGCGTGGTCCCGGTGCCGTGCCCCTCGACGGAGTCGACCTCGTCGCCCCGCAGTCCGGCCGCGGCGAGCGCCTTGCGGATCACGCGCTGTTGCGACGGGCCGTTCGGCGCGGTGAGGCCGTTGGAGGCGCCGTCGGAGTTCACCGCCGTCCCGCGGACCAGCGCCAGCACCCGATGGCCCCGCGCGCGGGCCTGGGACAGCGGCTCGACGAGAACGAATCCGACTCCCTCCGACCACCCGGTACCGTCGGCCGCGTCGGCGAACGCCTTGCAGCGGCCGTCGGGCGCGAGCCCACGCTGCCGCGAGAACTCGACGAAGGTCTCCACGGTGCCCATCACCATCACGCCGCCGGCCAGCGCCATCGAGCACTCGCCGTTCCGGATGGCCTGCACGGCCAGGTGCAGGGTCACCAGCGACGACGAACAAGCGGTGTCCACGGTCATCGCCGGGCCTTCCAGGCCGAGGTGGTAGGCCACCCGCCCGGAGAGGACACTGCCCGAGCCGCCGGTCAGCCGGAAACCCTCGACGCCGGACGCGTGGTGCGTGCGCACGGTCCAGTCGTGACTGTTCACTCCGACGAAGACGCCCACATCCTGGGCGTACAGGCTGTGCGGGTCGATACCCGCGCGTTCGAGCAGCTCCCACGAGGTCTCCATGACCAGTCGCTGCTGGGGGTCCATCGCCAGCGCCTCTTGCGGCGAGATGCCGAAGAAGCCGGCGTCGAACGCGCCCGGGTCGTCGAGGAAGGCGCCGTGACGGACGTAGGTGGTGCCGAGGTGGTCCGGGTCGGGATCGAAAAGCCGGTCGGTGTCCCAGCCGCGGTCGGTGGGGAATTCGGTGACCGCGTCGGTCTCCGCGGCGAGGATTCGCCACAGGTCCTCGGGGCTGCGTACGCCGCCGGGGAACCGGCAGGCCATCGCGACGATGGCGATCGGCTCCTCGGTCGTCGCCCTCGGCTCCGCGGTGGCCGGTCCGGCCTGCGCGTTGTCGAGGAGCTTGGCCTGCAGATGGGCCGCCAGCGACCGCGGCCGCGGATAGTCGAAGATCATCGCGGGGGACAGGGCCAGTCCGGTCGCGGTGGCGAGCCGGTTGCGCAGTTCGAGCGCGGTGAGCGAGTCGAAGCCCGAATCCTTGAACGTGCGGTCGAGCCGGATCGCGTCGGTGCTCGGATGGCCGAGGACGAGGGCGGATTGACGGCGGATCAGGTCGACCAGCGCGTCGAGCTGCTCGGCGGCGGGCAGCTCGCCGATCCGGCCGGACGGGGAGGCCTGCGCCGCCGGAGCGGGCCGCACGGTCGCACCGCCCCGGTCGACCGGCGGCCTCGCCGGTACCAGGCCGCGCAGCACGGACGGCATCCGCGGGTCATCGCCCGCCGGGAGCGCGGCCAGGTCGAAACCGGCCGCGACCACGGCCGCGCCGTCGCCCGCCAGCAGGCACTGGTCGAGCAACGCCATCCCGTCGCGGTCGGACAGGCCGATCATGCCGATGTCCCGGTTCCGCCGGTGGTCGGCGTCGCCGAGGTGGCTGGTCAGGCCACTGGCCCGGTCCCAGTAACCCCAGGCGATCGAGACGGCGGGCAGGCCGGCGTTCCGCCGTTCCCGCGCCACGGCGTCCAGTGCCGCGTTGGCGGCGGCGTAGTTCCCCTGTCCCGGGTTGCCGAGCACACCCGCGGCCGAGGAGTAGAGCACGAAGGCGGCGAGATCGAGGTCGCGGGTGAGGTCGTCCAGGTGACGGGCAGCGTCCACCTTCGCCCCGAACACGGTGTCGACGCGGTGCGGGTCGAGCTCGGTGATCACCGCGTCGTCCAGCACCCCGGCGGTGTGCACGACCGCGGTCAGCGGATGCTCCTCGCCGACCGTGGCCAGCAGCGCCGCCACCTGCTCGCGATCCGCCACATCGGCGGCCACCAGCCGGACGGTCGCGCCGAGCCCGGTCAGTTCGTCGTGCAGCGCCGCGGCGCCGTCGGCGGCGGGGCCGCGGCGGCTTGCCAGGATCAGCCGTCGGACACCGTGCTCGGCGACGAGGTGCCGCGCGGTCACCGCCGCGAGAGTTCCGGTACCACCGGTGATCAGTACGGTGCCGTCGGGATCGAGCGGCCGGGACGCGGGTGAGGGCTCGGCCGCCCGCTGCCGCGTCAGCCGGGGCACTCGGATCCGGCCGTCCCGAAGCCTCAGCTGCGGTTCACCGCTGTGCACGGCCGCGACGACCGAGGCGGTCGCCCGGTCCGCGGGGTCGGCGGCCACCAGCACGAGCTTGCCGGGGTGCTCGGACTGGGCGGACCGGACCAGTCCACGGACGGCACTGGTGGCGATCCCGTCCTGGTCGGGAGTGACGATCACCAGCCGGGCGTCGTCCTCGTCCGGCCGGGTGAGGAACGCCTGGATCAGTTCGAGCACCTCGACGACCGCGGCGCGCGGATCGTCGTCCGAGACGTCGGCCTCGTGGATCAGCAGCGTCGCGTCGGCGAGGCCGGGCGCCGAAGTGTCCTGTGGCGTCGGGTGGTCGACCCAGTCCAGGCGGAACAGGGCCGCGGTGGACGCGCGCTGTCCGGGAACCAGTTCCGCCACCGCCAGCACCGGCCGCCCGGCCGGATCGGCCAGTTCGACGCGGAAGGCCGTCCGGTCCCCGGCGGGCGTGGACCGGACGCCGACGGTGTCGGCCCCGGCGGCCAGCAGCCGGACGCCTCGCCAGGTCTTCGGCCGCTGACCGGCCGCGAGCACGGACCGGACGGCCGCGTCGAGCAGTGCCGGGTGGATTCCGTAGCGGTGCGCGTCCGGTCGCTCGGCGTCGTCGAGAGCGACCTCCACCGCGGGGGTACCGGTGGCCTCGGCGGCGGATCGGGCCGCCGGTGCCACGGTGGCGGTGGCGTGCGGTGTCCACTCTTCGGGGGCGCTCGCCCCGGACGGACCGGAGTGGACCGTCAGCGACCGCCGGTGGGCGGCGTCCGGCCGCCCCACGACGATCCGTACGTTCAGGCCGCCGTGGGGTGGCGGCACGACGGCGCGGTCGACGGTCAATTCCTCGACGACCGGGGCGCCGACCAGGTCGCCCGCCCAGAGCGCCAGCTCGACGAGGGCCGCCTCGGGTACCGCGTCGCCCGCCGACCACGACAGGGTCGACGCGGACCATCGCCCGGTCGCGATCAGGCCACCGGAATCGGGCAGCCGGACGAGCGCGCCGAGCAGCGGATGCCCGGCGTCGTCCAAACCCATGCCCGGCGCGTCGGCGGTCGACACCGGCCGCCGCCAGAAACGCTGTCGTTCGAACGGATAGGTCGGCAGGTCGATCCAGGTGGCCCGGACGTCTTCGGCGGCGAGCAAGCCGCGCCAGTCCACCGGGAGGCCGCGGACGAACAGCTCAGCCATCGATCGCGCCAAGCGTCCGAGCCCGCCGTCGTCCCGGCGCAACGAACCGGCGACGACCGCTTCCGAACGCGCATCGTGTACGGCCTCAGTGACCGGCTGAACGAGTACCGGGTGCGGACTGACCTCGATGAACGCGCCGAAACCCTGCTCCAGCAGGCGGTCGATCGTCGGCCCGAAACGGACCTGTTGCCGCAGGTTGCGGTACCAGTAGCCGCCGTCCAGCGCGCCGTCGGCCCGGCCCCCGGTCACGGTCGAGTGGAAGGCCACCGCCGGCTCGACCGGCGACAGATCGGCCAGCGCCACCGCCAGCCGCTCCCGGACGGCCTCGACCTGGTCGCTGTGCGACGCGTAGTCGACCGCCACCCGCCGTACGTCGACACCGGACTCGGCCAGCTCGCGCACCACCTCGGTCAGCGCCTCCGGGGCACCGGAGAGCACCACCGAGGACGGACCGTTCACCGCGGCGACCTGTACCCGGCCGTCCCCTTTCGCCAGCCGAGCGGTCGCCTCGGACGCGTCGAGACGTACCGATGCCATGCCTCCCCGGCCGGACAGGGTCTCCGCGATCAGCTGGCTCCGGACCACGACGACCCGCATCGCGTCGCGCAGGGAGAGCGCCCCGGCGACGTAGGCCGCGGCGATCTCGCCTTGCGAGTGGCCCACCACCGCGTCGGGCCGGACGCCCACCGACGCCCACAGCGCGGCGAGCCCGGCCATCGTCGCGAAGCTCGCCACCTGGACGACGTCGACGCGATCCCTCAGTTCCTGATCGGCCTCGCCTCGCAGCACGTCGATCAGCGACCAGTCCGCCCATTCGGTCAGCAGCCGGGCGCAGTCCTGGACGACCTCCGCGAACGCGGGGGAGGTGTCGAGCAGCTCGCGCCCCATCCCGGTCCACTGCGCGCCCTGGCCGGGAAAGATCAGCACGACGCCGGACGAGGCACCGGAAGTGGCGCTGTCACGCACGACGAGGGGACTGGCCTCGTCACTGGCCAGTGCGCGAAGGCCGGCCAGCGCCTCTTCCCGTGAGGCCGCCAGCACGACCGCGCGTTCGTCCATGGTCGTTCGCCGAGCCGCCAGTGCCACGGCGACGTCGATCCACGACGACTCGTCGGCGGTCTCGATGAGCGAGACCAGCCGGTCCGCCAGCCGGTTGAGCGCCGGCGTCGCCCGGGCCGACAAGATCAGCGGCACGATCGACGGCGACGGCACCGTCGCGTCCTGCCGGACGGCAGGCTGCCGGGGTGCTTCCTCCAGGATCACGTGGGCGTTCGTTCCGCTCAGGCCGAAGCTGGAGATTCCCGCCCGGCGCGGACGATCACGGTGCGGCCATGGCCTGCTTTCCGTCAGCAGCGCGACCGCACCGGCCGACCAGTCGACGCGCGAGGTCGGCTCGTCCACGTTGAGTGTCGCCGGGAGCACACCGTGCCGAAGCGCCTCGACCATTTTGATGACGCCGGCGACGCCCGCCGCGGCCTGGGTGTGGCCGAGGTTCGATTTGAGCGAACCCAGCCACAGGGGCTGATCGGCGTCCCGGCCCCGGCCGTAGCCCGCCAGCAACGCCTCGGCCTCGATCGGGTCGCCCAGCACGGTCCCGGTCCCGTGCCCCTCCACCGCGTCGACGTCCGCCGGACCGAGGCCCGCCGACGCCAGCGCCTGCCGGATGACTCGTTGCTGCGCCTCACCACTCGGTGCGGTGAGGCCGTTCGACGCACCGTCGGAGTTCACCGAGGAGCCGCGCAGCACCGCCAGGATCCGGTGCCCGTTGCGGCGGGCGTCGCCGAGGCGTTCCAGCACCAGCATCCCGGCGCCTTCCGCCCACGCGGTGCCGTCGGCGGCCGCGGCATAGGACTTGCACCGGCCGTCGGCGGCCAGTGCGCGCTGCCGGGAGAACTCGACGAAGGACTGCGGGGTGGCCATCACCGTGGCCCCACCGGCCAAGGCCAGCGAGCACTCGCCGCGACGCAGCGCGTGGGCGGCCAGATGCAGCGCGACCAGTGAGGACGAGCATGCCGTGTCCACGGTGATCGCCGGTCCCCGCAAGCCGAGCAGATAGGAAATCCGGCCTGACGCGACGCTGCCCGCGGTGCCGGTCGTCTGGAAGGCTTCGAGCTCGTCCGGTACCGGGCCGGCGGCGCCGTAGCCCTGCTCCATCAGGCCTGCGAAGACACCGGCATCGGTGTCCCGCAACGACGACGCGTCGATGCCGGCGTGCTCCAGCGCCTCCCAAGCGGTCTCCAGCAGCACCCGCTGCTGTGGGTCCATGGCGACCGCCTCGCGCGGGGAGATCCCGAAGAAGCCGGCGTCGAACTCGGCCGCGCCCTCGAGGAACCCGCCCCGGTCGACGTACGAGGTCCCTGGCCGGTCGGGGTCGGCGTCGAAGAGTCGCTCCAGGTCCCAGCCTCGGTCGGCGGGGAAGGGCCCGGACGCTTCCCGGCCCTCGCTGACCAGACGCCACAGCTCGTCCGGCCCGGTGATCCCGCCCGGCAGCCGGCAGGCCATCCCGACGATCACGATCGGCTCGTCGGTCCCCGGCGAGGTGCCGACGGCGGTCTCGGCCGGGGCCCCGGCGGTGTCACCGACCAGTTCGGCGTGCAGGAACGCGGCCAGCGCCCGCGGCGTCGGATGGTCGAACACCGCTCCGGTCGGCAGCTTCAGACCGGTCCGGGCCATCAGCCGCGTACGCAGTTCGACGAGCGCGACCGAGCTGAACCCGAGATCCCGGAACGCCCGGTCCACCGGGACGCCGACCTCGCCGGACCGGTCGAGCGTCGCCGCGGATTCGGCCTGGACCATGACCTGGAGCAGCGCGCGTTGCGCGTGCCGGTCCAGGCGGGCCAGTTCCTCCCGGATGGCGGGCGTCGAGTCGCCGAGTCCGTCCCGGACGAGCGGCTCCGGGAAGAGATCACGCAGGAGTGCGGGCACGGCGGTCCCCGGCTCCGGCCGGTGCGCACGCAGGGCGAACAGCGGCGCCGGGTCCGTGGTGGCAAGGAGTGTGTCGACCGCGAACAGCCCGTCACGCAACCAGGATGACCCCGGGGTGTCCGTGGCCGGTTCGGTCCAGGTCAGTACCGAGCCCGCCAGCCCGCGACGGCGACGATCGTGGACGACGGCGGCCACCATGGCCGCCGAGACCGCCCGGCCGGGGTCCGCCGCCTCGGTGACCTCGTCCGAGTCGACGATCGCGAGGAACGAAGTCCGGGTGGAGTCCGTGGCGGCGCTCAGCTTCCTGGCCAGCTCCGGGTCACCGTCGGCGAGGATCACCGCGGCGGCCGGGCCTGCCGCGATCGACGGCTCCCACCCGGTGGCGCCGGAGAGCAGCAGCAGCCGCTCGTCCGGGACCACGGCGGCCAGATGCCGCGCCACCGCCGCGCCGCGCACGGTGTCGGCACCCGTCAGCACCACGACGCCGTCGGAGCCCGGCCACGAATCCCGCGTCGAACGGTCCGCCACCGCCTGGCGGGTCAGCCGGGCCACCAGAAGCTCGCCGGAGCGCAGCGCGCAGCGCGGTTCATCACGCAGGACCGCGTACGGCACGGCGTCGATCGGCGCTTCGCCGTCCAGGTCGACCAGGATCGCCCGGCTCCCCAGAACTCGGTCGATCGCGGTCGCCAGCATGGCCTGAGCCGGATCGGCGGGTTCGTCCAGCGCCGACACCGCCACCGCCCGCCGGGTCAGCAGGACCAGCCTCCCCGATCCCGCCCGGGCGGCCCACGTCGTCACCTCTTCGACCAGTCGCCGGGTCGCGGCGCGGCGCTCATCCCAGGTGCCCACGGTGCCGGGCGCGAGCAACACCGTCATCTCGGCGGCGCCTGCCGCGGCCAGCTCGGCGTGACCGGAGGAGAACGGACCCCCGGCGGCGGCCGGGCCCACGAACGCCCACGTCGACGGCGCGGGGCCGGCGGTGCCGGGTGACGGCGCGGGCACCCACTCCAGGCGCAGGACTCCGTCGTGCGACCCGCTCGCGGTGTACCGCAGCGCGGCGGGCCGACCGGCCAACCGGCGGCGCTGGATCTTCCCCGAAGCGGTCCGCGGGACGGCGGCCACCTCGTAGACCTCTTCGGGAACCTTGAACGCGGACAGCTCCCGGCGGCACCGTTCGAGCACGGCGCCGATCTCGACACCCGGCGGATCCGCGACCACGTAGGCGACGGGCACCTCGCCCAGCACCTCGTGCGGCCGTCCGGCCACGCCGACGTCGGCGATCCCCGGAGCGCCGCGAAGAACCGCCTCGATCTCCTCCGGATGGACGTTCTCTCCGCCCCTGACGATCAGGTCGCTGATCCGGCCGCGGATGGTGAAGTACCCGGCGGCGTCCCGGCTGGCGAGGTCACCCGTGCGGTACCAGCCGTCTCGGAACGCGGCCGCCGTCACCTCCGGTTTGTTGTGGTAGCCGGACGTCACGTTCGGGCCGCGTACCCACACCTCGCCCTCGACGTCGTCCGGCACGTCGCGGCCGGTCTCCGGGTCGACGATCCGGACATCCACCCCGGGCACCGGAAGCCCGCACGACCCGTCGACGGGGACTCCTCCCGGCGGGTTCATCGTGATCGCCCCACACGTCTCGGTACTGCCGTACGCGTCGACCAGCGGCGCCCCGAAACCCTCGCGGAACGACCGGCACAGTTCGGCACCGGCGACCGCGCCCCCCACCAGCCCGATCCGCAGCGCCGGGAGGGTGATCCCGCGCTGCCGCCGTGCCTCGAGAAGGTAGTGATAGGTGGTCGGCACCCCCGCCACGAAAGTGGCCTCGGTTTCCCAGGCGGCTTCCAGGAACTCGTCCCCGGAAGGGCTGTCCATGATCCGGGCGGTCGCACCGACCACGGTCACCGCCAGCACGCACGCGATATGGGAAAGGCTGTGGAACAAGGGCAGCGGCCACAGCACGCGATCGTCCGCCGACAGCCCGGGGATCGGCACGTAGCTCGCCGCCACCGAGTACAGGCAATTGCGTTGGCTGGACAGCACTCCCTTCGGTTCTCCGGTGGTCCCGGAGGTGTAGAACATCCAAGCCACTTCGTCCAGGCCGAGATCGTCACCGGCGGGTTCCGCGGGCTCGGTCTTCGCGAGTTCTTGGTAGGCGTGGACGGACGAGTGCGCGGGTACCTCGCCGGTCACCAGCAGCCGTGCGCCGGGGGCAAGGGACGGCGAGCGCAGGAAGCCCGCCGCGTGCACGGGGTCGGTGATGACGGCGACCGCCTCGCTGTCGAGCAGGAGATAGTCCAGTTCGGGGTCGGTGGACGCGGGGTTGACCGGTACCCCGATCGCGCCCGCACGAAGGATGGCGAGGTAGCTCTCGAGCATCTCCACGCTGTTGCGCAGGCAGATCATCACCCGGTCGCCGCGCCGTACACCGAGGACGGCCAGATGTCCGGCCAGCCGCCGGGTCCGCGCCTCCAGATCGCCGTAGGTGACCGCCCGCTTGTCGTCCTGGAAGGCGACCTTCTCGCCGAAGCTGTCCGCGTGTCCCCGCAACACCAGGGGGAGGGCTTTGATCAGTTCGGCGCGCACGGGATCACACGTCCTCTCGTAGAGCGGACCCATCGGGCAGTGGATGGACGAAGCCCTTCGGCCCGCATTCGGAGGCTAAAAGCGGCGGTGCTGACCTGGGATCCCTCAGCCTGGTAGACGCCTCACCGCCGCGCGTCCGCTGTCCACGGAAGGCATCCAGGCGGTGGCGCACGACACCCGGTCTGGTAGTGTCTTGTCTTGGCCGTGACAGACAGTCGAGGAGGTGAGTCCCGTGAACGTTGGTACGACGAAGTGGGTGCTCTCTCCCTGTCACGGCAGGTGACTGACTTAGATGTCACAGGAGCGCCCCGCAATGGCACTCCTGAAAGGCGACAGCGATTAACGTTAAGCATCGCATCCCGGACCCCGTGATCACGAGGGTCGCAACAGATCAGTGGCACGCCGTCGAAGACGATACCGTCGTCGGTCGCGGTGACACTGCGCGCAAAGTGGATCGGCGGCTGTACATCAGCATCGACGCATGGGATGACGCGGTTTTCGACCGGCTGGCCGCCGCCATGCTGGCGGAGCTGCCGTCACCGCTGTACACGCTCGTCGACGACGGCGACTCGGAAACGATCTCGAACTGGCAGCGGGCGGGTTTCGTCGAACACCGACGCGAGCGGGAATACGTGCTGTCGTCCAGCGACGCGCAGACAACCGCGCAGCCCCCGGCCGGAGTGACCCTCGTCGGCGGGGATGGCGTGTTCCGCGCCGAAGTCGACGGCGCCGAGGTCGGCGCGATCTCCTTTGTAACGCTGATGCGGGACGACGGGACACCGCGGATCGCGCGGATCGTCTCCATCACTGTCCGTGCCGAGCAGCGGCGCCGTGGCATCGGCCGCGCGCTGCTGGTTCAGGCGCTGAACGCTGTGCACGCTCGCGGGTTCGCTCTGACGTCGGTCGACGTCGACGAAAACGACACCGCGGCAATCCTGTTGTTGGAAGGTATCGGCGCTCGCCGTGCCAGTAACACCCTGGAGTTGATGTGTCGAAAGTAAACCGGGGTATCGAAGTCGTCGGCACCATCGTCGAGTGCCTCAAAGACGCCAAGTTCACCGTGGAGCTCGAGAACGGGCACAAGGTACTCGCCCATATCAGTGGAAAGCTGCGCAAGCACTACATCAAGATCTTGCCGCAGGACACGGTGACGGTGGAGCTGAGCCCCTATGACCTGACCCGTGGCCGGATCACCTTCCGGCACCGGATGCAGTAACGCCCGCCTGAACTACGTCAAGGGCCCCTTCATCGCGTCTAGCGCGGTGAAGGGGCCCTTGACGCGCAGGCCCGCGGTGGCCGTCCGGCCCTGAAGTCCGTGAAGGCCTCCTTGAGGGACACCGCATTTGCTTACCCACTACTCGCGGCGCGCGCTCTGAGATCCCCTTGGTCGTCGTGTGGCCTTAGGCGAGTTCCGCGTCCAATCACGCGAGTTCCGCGTCCAATCACGCGAGTTCCGCGTCCAATCACGCGAGATCCGCCTTCAGTCACGCCTGATGTCCCGAAAGTGGCTTTCGCGACACGGCCGCCGGACAAGGCCAACTGTCCCTTGTGGACGGAATGGCGAGACCTGACGGCCCAGTCCGGGCCCGCGTCGGCCTGTCCACGGTCGTGTCGCGCGGCACCAGTCAGGTTGACAGTCTTTCCCGGCGACGCCAGGACTTCCTTGCCCGGCCTGTCCTCGGCTGCCTAGCGTTGCATCCGTGACGACGCACACAGTAGAGTCCACAATGGACACTGTCCGGCCGGGATTCCTCGATCCCGGCGCGGCGCCCGCCGCCAAGATCGATCCCGGTGACGAGGTTCTCTACCCTGACACCTGGACGAACTGGCAGAACCGGTTGCGGTACGGCATGTCCTCGGCCGACCGTGCGCGGCTGCGCAAGGAGCACCCTGGCTGCCCGTTCCAGATCGTCGGTCCGGTCGAGGTGGCCGGTGCCGAACCAGGCGACGTCGTCGAGTGCCGTCTGACCGAACTGCGGCTGAGCGACTGGGGCGCCAACGCCTTCCCCACCAGGGCAGGCGCGCTGCCGTACGACTTCGACGAGCCGTACTTCCACGACTTCCGGTTCGACGAGACCCGCACCCGGGCCGACTACGTACACGGGATTTCGCTGCCACTCGACCCGTTCGCCGGCATCATCGCGGTCGAACCGCCGGGCGACGAGGAGACGAGCGCGCTCATCGGCGGCGACCACGGCGGCAACCTGGCCCTTCCCGAACTCACCGTGGGTTCCTCGCTGTTCCTCCCCGTCGCCAAGCCGGGGGCCCGGATCTGGCTGGGCGACATTCACGCCCTGCAGGGCGACGGGCTCGTCGACCAGACCGCCCTCAAGTCCACGGCCGAGCGCTTGCGGATGCGGTACGACCTCCACAAGCAGGTGGGCCTGACCCGGCCGCTCGCCGAGACCGACACCTACTGGGTCGGCATCGGGCTGGCCGATAGCCTGGAGGCCGCACTGGTCGACTGCCTGCGCGGCCTGATCAGCTGGTTCAGCGCGGCGTCGGGCGTCACCCGTGCCGAAGCCCACGCCCTGTGCAGCATGGCGGCGAGTTTCCGGGTCACCCAGTACGCGGACCAGACCGAGCCACACCACGTCGACGTTCCCTTGCCGCCCAAGGGGGTGCACGCCTTGCTGCGCAAGGACATCTTCCCGGCCGATCTGCGTGCCCGGGTCGACCGTTGGCTGCGTCCCGCGGCCTGACGCGTATTCGTCTCCTCGGTGAAACGTCAGCGGCCGTCCCGTTCGCGGTCACCCGTGCAGTCAAGGTGAGGGATGGGGACCGTGGCACTCGCCGATTAGCCTGCGCCTTGTCGCGCTCGTCCAGTGGTCATCGGTTTTCCCGGACAGGAAGGCGAAACCGGGTAATGAGTACTACACATGTGCATTATGTTCAGCAGTTGCTGACCCATTTCGATGCCGAGCCGGATCGCGCCGCGATGGTCAGCGGTGACGCCCTCCTCACCGCCGGGGAATTGGCCGATGCCACCCGGCGGGCCGCGGCCACGATGCGGCACCATGGCGTCGAGCGCGGCGACGTCGTCGGCATCCTGACCGAGCCGAACACCGCCGCCACGCTGATCCTGCGGTGGGCGGCCAACCTGATGGGCGCGACCGCGGCGCATGTGCGCGGGATGAACGCGGTCGTGCCCGACGACGAGTTGCGCATGGAGCTGCAGCGCGCCGTCGTCGCGGATGTCAGGGCGAAGATGCTGGCGGTCGACGCGGCCAACGAGGAACGGGCACGTGGCCTGCTGGCGGACGCGAGCGATCGGCCGATTCTCGCCGTGCTGGGCGCGGGGCGGCCGGACACCGTGGATTTGACCGCCGGTTCCGGCGACGGCGCGGGCCCGGCCGCGGACATCGTCGACGGCGACCTCGCGGTGATCACCCAGACCAGCGGGTCGAGCGGCCTGCCGAAGGGTGTTTGCTGGACCTTCGGGGTCAAGAACGAGATGGCCACGTCGGCCGTCGGCCGCAGCGGCAGGACGAACCTCCTGATCACCGCACCGCTCACCCATTCCAGCGGGTTCGGCGCGGACGACGCCCTCATCACCGGTGGCATGGTCGTGCTGCATCCCGGTTTCGACGCGGGAGCCGTCCTGCGCGCGGTCGCGAAACACCGGATCGGCCGGCTCATCATCGGCACTCCGCAGGTGTACGCGCTCGCCGAGCATCCGGACCGGCCCGGTACCGACCTGTCCAGCCTGACCGAGCTGATCTACACCGGCAGCCACGGGGCACCGCTACGACTGCGCGAGGCGCACGAGATCTTCGGTCCGGTGCTGATCCAGGTGTACGGCACGACCGAAACCGGCGTGCTCACCATGCTCTTCCCGCACGACCACGACGACCTGCGCAAGTGCGGCACCGTCGGCAAGCCGGTGAATCCCGAGGCGCTGAGCGTCCGGCACCCGGAGACCGGTGAGGCGCTGGCCGCCGGTGAGGTCGGCGAGATCTGCGCGCTTCCGCGCTGGCCGATGGCCGGTTACTGGCGCGAGCCGAAGCTGACCGCGGCGCTCTCCCGTGACGGCTGGGTCCGCACCGGCGACCTCGGGCACTTCGACGCCGACGGTTACCTGCACCTGAGCGGCCGCCTCGCGGACATGATGAAGGTCAAGGGACTCCGAATCCATCCCGAGGCCGTCGAAAAGGTGCTCAGCCAGGTTCCCGGCGTTTCCCAGGTCGCGGTGTGCGGGGTGGAAGACGCCGATCGGGTGGAGCAGATCTACGCCGCCGTGGTGCCCAAGCCCGGTGCGGCGGTGGACGCCGAGGAGCTGCGCCGCCAGGTCGCCGAGGCACTGTCCGACAACCACGTCCCCAGCCTGATCGAGATCTGCCGGGAACTGCCGGTGACCGGTCCTGGCAAACCCGACCGTGCCCGGCTGCGGGCCGATGCCCGCGCGGCACTGGTCCGGCCCGTCTCCCGGGTCTAGGGGCACGTTTCACAAGCCGAGTCCGCGGTTAGTGTCGTGAGTGGTAAGTGTCGTTCTGGCGGACCGGTATTTGCCTACCCACTGGTGCCGGTGTTACGGCAGGGGCCGGGCGTGGAGGATTGGGGACGTTGAACGTCCCATCCTCCGTTGATCAAGATCCGGGGCCGGCACGACGTCGTGACGATGTAGGAATCGGGACACTCAACGTCCCAATTCCTACATCGTCAACCCTCTCGGCCTGGTCCAGCGTAGGTAGGCAAATACCGGTCCGCCCTAACGACACTTACCACTCACGACCCCCGCGACCCCTTCGGCCAAGTCCACGACCATGCCACCTTTGCCTTACCTCTCGAACAAAGGGGCGAGCAGCCACGAGGAGTTTCCTTTGTGGACGGTACAGGCATTTCCCCGAGTATTACCCGGGTCGACCGGTGTCGGCCTTTCCGGGAAACGGCGGGTGCAGTCAAGGTGAGGGATGGGATCGGGTCATCCGCCGATTAGCCTGCGATTCATCTTCTTTCGATCGCTGGTCATCGTTTTTCCCGGACAGGAGGGCGAAACCGGGTAATGAGTATGACGAATGTGCATTACGTCCAGCAGTTGCTGACCCATTTCGATGCCGAGCCGGATCGCGCCGCGATGGTCAGCGGTGACGCCCTCCTCACCACCGGTGAGCTGGCCGATGCCACCCGCCGGGCCGCGGCCGTGATGGGCGGGCAGGGCATCACCCGTGGTGACGTCGTCTGCGTCCTGACCGAGACGAACACCGCCGCCACGATGATCCTGCAATGGGCGGTCAATCTGGCGGGGGCGACCGCCGCGCATCTGCGCTGGGTGCGCCCGGACGGACCCGACGACGAGTTGCGCACGGAGCTGCGGCGCGCCCTCGGCACGGATGCCGGTGTACGGATGCTGGCGGTCGACGCGGCCAACGAGGAACGGGCACGTGGCCTGCTGGCGGACGCGAGCGATCGGCCGATTCTCGCCGTGCTGGGCACGGGGCGGCCGGACACCGTGGATTTGACCGCCGGTTCCGGCGACGGCGCGGGCCCGGCCGCGGACCTCGCGGACGACGACCTCGCGGTGATCACCCAGGTCAGGCTCCCGAGCGGCCGGAACGGCGTCTGCTGGACCTTCGGGGTCAGGAACGCCATGGTCTCGGCGGCCCCCTGCCTGCCACCCATGGCAGGCGCGAGCGCCGACGGCCGGACGAACCTCCTGATCACCACACCGCTCATCCATTCCGACGTGTTCGCCGCGGACGACACGCTCGTCAGCGGTGGCATGGTCGTGCTGCAGCCGGGCTTCGAGGCGGGGGCCGTGCTGCGCGCCGTCGCCGAGTACCGGATCAGCCGGCTTTTTCTCGGCACTCCGCAGATGTACGCGCTCGCCGAACATCCGGACCGGCCCGGCACCGACCTGTCCAGTTTGACCGAGGTGTTCTACTCGGGACGTCCCGAGCCGCAGCGGCTGCGCGAGGTCCAGGAGATCTTCGGTCCGGTGCTGATCCAGGTGTACGGCACGACCGAGACCGGCGTGCTCACCATGCTCGCCTCCGACGAGCACGGCGACTTCGGCGCCCGCGGGACGGTCGGCAGACCGGTGAACCCCGGGGGGCTGAGCGTCCGGCACCCGGAGACCGGCGAGGCGCTGGCCGCCGGTGAGGTCGGCGAGGTCTGCGCGATTCCGAGCTGGCCGGCGGCAGGGTATTGGCACGATCCGGAGCTGACCGCGGCGCTCGTCCGCGACGGCTGGGTCCGCACCGGCGACCTCGGGCACTTCGACGCCGACGGTTACCTGCACCTGAGCGGCCGCCTCGCGGACTTGATGAAGATCAACGGCGTCCACATCCATCCCGAGGCGGTGGAGAAGGTGCTCGGCCGGCTTCCCGGCGTGTCCCAGACCGCGGTGTGCGGGGTCGAAGACGCCGATCGGGTGGAGCGCATCTACGCCGCCGTCGTGCCGGAGCCCGGTGCGACGGTGGACGCCGAGGAGCTGCGCCGCCAGGTCGCCGAGGCACTGTCCGACAACCACGTCCCCAGTCTGATCGAGATTCGCCGATCACTGCCGAAGACCGGCTGGGGCAAACCCGATCGGGTCCAGCTGCGGGCCGATGGCCGCGCGGCGCTGACCCGGCCCGTCTCCCGGGTCTAGGGACCGTATGCATCTCCGTCAGGCGCAGACCAGGGAGGGTCTCGTGAACCGCACCTCCATCATCCGTTACACCGACCATGTTCCCGCCGACCTGCGCCGGTCATGGGCCGCCGCGGGCCACTATCCGGACCAGGACCTGTATTCCCTGTTCCGTGGGCACGTCCGGCGCGCGCCTCAGGCGCCCGCCGTGCTGGACGCCGAGGGGACGGTCAGCTACGGCGAACTGGACCGGACCGCCCGGCGACTGGCCGCGGGGCTGGCGCAGCTCGGCGTAGGCCCGGGCGACGTAGTGGCGGTCCAGCTGCCCAACGACCGTCTCGCCTGTGCTGTCGACCTCGCCGTCGCCGCGGTAGGCGCCATCGTGCTGCCGTTCCCGCTCGGCCGTGGCGACCGCGACGCGGTGAGCCTGTTGCGCCGCTCCGAGGCGGTCGTGGTGATCACCGTCGCCGATCACCGCGGCTATCCCTGCGCCGAGCGCATCCGGAAACACGCCGACGCCCTGCCGATGCTGCGTGCCGTCGTCGTCGCCGGGGACGGTGTCACCGGGACGCCGGGCTGTGTGCCGATCGAAGCCCTGTTCGCCGCCACTTCGGACGAGTTCGCGCCGAGGGAGATCGATCCCGACGGACCGGCGCGGATCCTGGTCACCTCCGGGTCCGAGGCGGAACCGAAGATGGTCCTGTATTCGCACAACGCGCTGGCCGGCGGGCGTGGGGTGATGATGGCCGGTCTGCACCGGGGAACCCCGGCCTCGATGCGCAACCTCTTCCTCGTCCCGCTGGCGTCGGCTTTCGGCTCCAGCGGGACGCCGGTCACCCTCGCGACCCTCGGCGGGACCCTCGTGCTGAGGCCTGCCTTCGACGCCGCCGCGACGCTGCGGACCATCGCCGACACCCGGCCCACTCACCTGCTGGGTGTGCCGACGATGCTGCGGATGCTGCTGGACTGCCCTGGGCTCCCGGACGCCGACCTCAGCTCTCTGCAGGCCGCCGTGCTCGGTGGGTCCGCGCTCGACCTGGACACCGCGCGGCGCGCCGAGGAGCTTTTGGGGTGCACGGTCGTCTCGCTGTACGGGTCGGCCGACGGAGTTTCGTGCAACAGCGGTCTCGGCCGTTACGACGGTACGGTCGGCCGTCCCGACCCCGCCGTCGCGGACATCCGCGTCTTCGGCCAGGACGGAGCCGAGCTGGCGGCCGGAGCCACCGGCGAGGTCGTCGCCCGCGGCCCGATGTCGCCGATGAGTTACCTCAATTCCGCCGAGCTGGACAGCACGCTGCGCACCGCGGACGGCTGGACCCGTACCGGAGATCTCGGGCTGATCGACGACCGCGGCAGGCTTCGGATCGTCGGCCGCCGCAAGGACGTCGTCATCCGCGGCGGCCTCAACATCAGCCCGGCGGAGGTCGAGTCGGTGCTGATCACGCATCCGGCGGTCCGTGACGTCGCCTGCGTGGCGGTGGCGGATCCGCTGTACGGCGAGCGCGTCTGCGCCTGCGTCGCCACTTCGGCCGAGCTGAGCCTCGCCGAGGTCACCGCGCACCTCGCCGCGGCCGGGATGGAGCCACGGAAGTTCCCGGAACGGCTGGTGCTGCTGGCCGCCCTGCCGCTGAGCGCCGCGGGAAAGGTGGACCGGCAAGCGCTTCGGGTGCTGGCCGCGAACGAGGGATCCGACGCGACCCGGTGAAAGCCGGTCCAGAACAGGGGATGTCATCGCATGACTGAGGGAATCTCGGAACCGATCTCGTATCTGCGGCACTGGGATCGCACCGAACCGTTCGACCCGCCGTCGGTACTCGGTGAGCTGGTCCGGACGCGGCCACTGGCCCGGATGGTGTACCCGGACGGTCACGTCGGCTGGCTGGCCACCAGCCACGAACTGGCCCGCGAGGTGCTCAGCAGTCAGGCGTTCAGCCACCGGTTCCACACCACCCACGCCCCCGTGACGAAGAAGGGCGAGATCTTCCCGTCCGTGCCCATCGTGCCGGGTGGGTTCATTCACATGGACCCGCCGGAGCACACCCGCTACCGGAATCTGCTCAGCGGCGAGTTCAGCGCCCGCGCCACGGCGGCGTATGCCCCGCGGGTGGCCGAGCTGGCCACCGCACAGCTCGCGGAGGTCCGGGAGCACGGCTCGCCGGTCGACCTCCTGCCGACCTATGTCCGGCCACTTTCGCTGCGGGTGCTGTGCGAGGTGCTGGGGGTCCCGTTCGCCGGCAGCTCGGTCCTGTCCGCACTGAGCGACAGTGCCACCGACGACGAGGTCAGCCTTGAGGCGGAACGGGAGGCCGGGACGCGGGCGTTCTTCCACCTGCTGGACCTCGTGGGCAAGGCACGGGTCGAGCCGGGCGAGAACGTCATCGGGCGGCTGGCGGCCGAGCCCGAGCTGACCGACCGCGAGATCACCAACATGCTGCTGATCGTCTTCGCGGCGGGCTTCGCCAGCTGCGAAGGCGCGCTCGCTTCGTCGTTGCTGTCACTGCTGTACCACGGCGACCAGCTCGAGAAGCTACGTTCGGCCGCCGGTACCGGCGGCTCCGGCGGCATCGAGGGAATGGTCGAGGAGCTGTTGCGGTACACCTCGGTCAACCAGTTCCAGATCTTCCGGACCGCGCTGTCCGATGTGGAGCTCGGTGGAGAGCTGATCCGCGAGGGGGAGACGGTGACGGTCGCGTTGCCGTCGGCCAACCGTGATCCGGCCAAGTTCGGTTGTCCCGACGGGTTGGATCTGACCCAGGACGCGTCCGCTCAGCTGGCCTTCGGGTACGGCGTGCACGCCTGCGTCGGGCAGCGACTGGCCCGGCTCGTGCTGGCCGAGGCGCTGACCGCGCTGGTACTCGGCCTGCCAGGACTCGCTCTGGACGTGCCGCTGCAGGAGGTTCCGGTCCGGCTGAAGACACCGGTGCTGAGCGTCCTGCGACTGCCCGTGCGTTATTGATCCCGACCCGTTCGCGGGCGGCCGGATGGCATCCGGCCGCCCGCGAACGTTTTGCCGGCTCTACCGGTGCGAACTCGGCGCCCGATCGGCGCACGCCAGCAGCGAATCGCGGACGTGGTCGTGGATCGAATCCATCTGTTCGGTGGTGAAACACTGCGTGCTGTACGGCATCTCGAGACTGAACCGGCCGTAGATCGTCGCGGGCGACGCGAGCAGCGGGCCCGCCCCGCGCGCCGGGTCCCACCGGCTGGACAGCGGGAACTTCGTCATGTCGGTGATTTCCAGGCCCTTCGGCGACGGCGGCCCGTCGATCTTCCCGACGTTGGTGAGCACCAGGCTGGTCGGCCACAGCTGGGGGTGGGGGAGCAGCCTGTCCAGTGCCTGCATCTCCAGCGCCGCGTCACCTCGTTCCATGGCGGCGCGCAGCTCGGTGGTGAACCGGTGCCCGAGTTTGACCAGGTCGACGCCGTCGGGCACGTCGAGCAGATCGCGGAACCAGGAGACCATCGGCACCATCGCCTCGTGGCTGAGGCCCGGCGCGACCTGGTCGCGCAGGTCGACCGTGCAGAAACTGGACAGCCGGTGCCCTGCCAGCTCTTCGGGCAGGCCGTCGCGGACGGCCGCCAGCAGTGCCGCGGCGACCAGCCCGTTCATCGACACTCCGGCGTCCTTGGCGAAGGCCAGCAGCCCGGTCGTCTCCGCTTCGGTCAGCCGGAGCCGCCGCGACGTCATCAGGCTCTCCGGCGGCACCGCCGAAGCGGACCCGGCCGCACGGAACGGCAGAGACGCCACCGGTGCGCCTTCGGCACGCTTGAGCCGCTCCTGGACATAGGCGTCCAGTTCGGCTTCGCTGCGCGACGGCAGCCAGTCGTCGAGCGGCGACGGCCACTCCTGCGGCCCCGGTGCCGGGCCCGAGTAACTGCCGGACTGGATGTCGATGTAACGCTGCCAGATCCGGCTGCAGAACGCGGTCGCGCTGCGGCCGTCGGAGATCGCGTGGTCGACGCCGAACATCACGACGTCCTCGTCGGAGCCGGTCAGCAGGACGGCACGGGCGAGCGGGCCGCCGAGGTGCAACGGCTTGTTGTACTCCTCGATCCGCGCACCGGGCTCGTTGCGCCGGACGTGCAGGCGCGGCAGCTCACTCGGGTCCAGCAGGCTGAGGTAGTAGTCGTCGCCGTCCTTCTCCAGCCTGCTGCGCAGGCCAGGGGCCTCCGCGAGCACAGCGGTGAACGCCGCGTCCAGGATCTGCGCGTCGACGCCGCCGCGCACCACGCAGATCTGCAGCGCCTGCGTCCTGATCTCGCTGACGTACATCCGTTCCGACCGGGCAATCCGTCGGCGCATGCCTTCCTCCTCGGTTGTTGTGCTCAGCCGACTTCGCCGGCCAGGATCATGTCGCGGTGCGCGCGCCAAGCACCGTCGTCGCTGAGGGTGCCTGCCTTCTCGATTCCGGCCCGGACGGTCAGATATCGACGGCCCTTCAACACGACCTGGCCGTCGGAGACCGCTCGGCTGTAGAGCCCGCCGTCGTCGTCGTCGCCTGCCGCGAGCGCGGCGTTGATCGCCTTTTCCGCCGGCGCCCAGTCCGACCGGTCGCGGACTTTCGCGGTGAACTCGTAGACCGTGCTCCACTGGCCGAGCCTGGGACGGCGCCGCAGCGACACACCGTCGCCGTCAGGGACGAGCCGGTACCGGCAGCCGTACTGACGTTGCTCGACGCCACCGCCGTCGAGGTTCAGCGGCTCGATGAACGACGGACCGGCGTACCCGATGTCGGCCAGCCAGGATTCGCCGTCCACGCGGGCCAGGATGAGCATGTGCTCGACCTCGACGCCGTAGGACTGGCGACCCTCCGCCGTCGTACCGGCGATCAGGTCGGCATCGAATCCGAGGTCGCGCAGCAGCCGCAGGAACAGCCGGGTCAGCTGGACGCAGCCGCCGCCGTTGCCCGCCGCGACCACCGAGTCGAACGTCGCGTCCTCGTCGAAGTCGACCAGATCGACCAGCCGTCCGCTCGGCGCCGGCACGGCCAGCGAGCCCACGCTGTTGAACGGGATGGCCTCCATATGCCGCTTGTGGAGTGCGACCAGGGTCGCCGGCTCCGCGGCCGGGCGGCCGGTGGCGGGGTCGTAGCCCAACCGCCGGAGGTACGTGTCGCAGTCGTACATCGTCCGTCCCCTCTGGCGCCGATTCGGGGGTCGTGAGTGGCGATTCGGGTTCTAACCCGAATCGCCACTCACGACCCCCTCGCGCCTTCACTCCACCAGCAGCCTCACGATTTGCCTTACCCCGCAAGGGAACCGATCTCGACGACCACCTTGCCGAGGGTGCCGCCCTGCACGGCGTCCTGTGCCTCGCCGGTGTTCGGGTGCGGAAACCGATGGATCGGCAGCCCGGCCTCCTCGCCCACGGCGAGTGCCCCCTCCGCCGCTGCTCTCGTGATGTCGGCGGACGCGAGGTCCTTGGCCGCCACGGGCAGCGTCATCACCAGTACGAATTGAAGGCGCGTGTTCCGGCCGATCACCTTCTTGGTCGGGAACGCCAGCACGCTGTCCCCTTCGGTGCCGTACGCGGCGATGGTGCCGTTCGGTGCCAGCACCTCCACGGCGGTGTCGATGTTCTTGGTCGCCGCCACCTCGACGATGAGGTCCACCCCGTCGGGCGCGACGGCGCGGATATCGGCCTCCGCCGTGTCCGACCGATAGTCGACGGTGTGTGCCGCGCCGGCGGCGCGGGCCAGTTTCGCTTTCTCCTGACCGCTGACCGTCGCGATCACGGTCGCCCCGGACCAGGCGCCGAGCTGGATCGCGGCATGGCCGACGGCTCCGGCGCCACCGGCGACCAGCACGGTCCGTCCGGTCAGGGTGCCGGGGCCGAGCCGGTCGGGGCCCTTCTGCCCGGTGAGCAGGCAGCGGTGGGCGGCGACCGCCGGGAGGCCGAGGCAGGCGCCTGCCTCGAACGAAACGTTCGACGGCAGTGGCACCGCCTGGCGGGACGGGACGACGGAATACTCGGCGGCCGTGCCGTGGGGGCGTTTGTACGCCGCCTCCCATACCCACACCCGCTGGCCGATCCGTTCCTGGTCGACGCCCGCTCCGACGGCGTCGATCACTCCGCTGCCGTCGTTGTGCGGGATCACCTCGGGGAACATCAGGGTGCCGTTGCGGTGACCGAACTGCCTGCCCTTCCAGTCCGAATGGTTCACCCCGGAGACCGCGACCCGGACCCGGACCTCACCGGGTCCCGGCTCGGGTACCGGCCGGTCGACGAATCGGAGAACGTCAATTCCGCCGGTCGACGAATATACGATCGCCTTCATGTTGAAAGATCATTCGACATATTTTCCACTCGCCAAGGTAAGTGGTGCGGACACTGTCAAACCAAGTGATGTCGCGGCCGACAAGGCCAAGCCGGCAGGTCGGAACCTGCCGGCTTTCGCATCCGGCCAGGACCTCTATTCGCCGGACTCGCCGTTGTCTTCGAATGAAGACACCAGCGGCCGCAACGGGGTGAAATCGTGCCAGGGATTCTGGATGATCTCGCGCCACGTCGCGTCGTGCCCGCGGACCTTGAGCCGGAAGTAGACCGTACGCCGGATGGAGTCGGACAAGTTGCTGCCGACGTTGTGGCCGACCATGTAGTGCTTCAGCAGCATGTCACCCGCTTTGGCGTGCACCTGCTCCCGCTCGGGCAGCTCGATGTCCGGGTAGGAGGTGAACGCGTCGGGCCCCTTCTCGCGGAAGTACTTCGCGTGAGCGCGGTGCGTTCCCGGCCAGACGTAGAGGTTCCCCGTGTCGTCGCCGTCCTGGTCGGTGAGGAAGAAACCGGCGAGCATGGTGAAGGTCCGCGGGGGTTCATCGGCCTTTCGGCGCATGCCGCCATCGATATGCGGCATTCCCCGGTCGTCGGTGTAGGGCGGGTAAGTCATCGCGATCTGCGTCTGCCACGGATATTCCATGGCACCGTCACCGGTGAGTTCTTCGGCGAGCTCGAACGCGGGGGTGTCACGCAAAAGCGCCGCCAGGTCCGGCTCCTCATCCCATTTCGGGAACATGAAGTGCGGTCCGGCGTGCCCTTCCTCGGGCTGATGCTTGCGCAGCTGTCCGTCCACCGCCGCGTTGGCCGCGGCCAGGATGTCCGGAGGGACGACGTCCGGGATCACGAGGTAGCCGCGTTCGGCGAACTCCAGCAACTGTTCGCGCGTCAACTTCCGCCGCACGCTCAACGTTTTCGAGTCGATGCTGCCCGGCATGGCCTCGGTGGGTGGGGCAGGCGCGGCGCGCCTCGCCGACTCCATGATCGCCCGCTCGATCGCCTCCGTGGCAGACGCGCCACCGCGGGTCAGGGCGGCAATCGCCTGCTCGATCCGGTCGTCAACGCGAATGGTGATCGTGTCGTTTTCAGCCACGAATTGGCCACCCTTCCTGTCACATCTGATGTCTGGGACGTTCAGCCGATGCTATGGCGGGGCCGGAGTGATCCGTATCCCTCGGTCTGACAGCACCAAGGGCGAATGCCACGTAGCTTGAGTTGATCGTGAGCGGCTGCCGGTCTGCTCGATCAAGCCGGACAAGTCACCGGCAGTGGACCCGGGGCGACTGTCCACACGGGACGCTTGTCCGGATCTGGGTGCTCGATTTGGGTGCTCTGCGCAGCTGTAAGAGGGGGTCGTGAGTGGCGATTCGGGTTCTAACCCGAATCGCCACTCACGACCCCCGGCACCGACCACGCCGCCCTTGCCCATCCCTCCATAGGACCGCACATTTCGTCATCAATCGGACATCCAGTCACCGAAATCCGTCCACAGTGGACGCTAGGGGCGTGCCGGCTCCCGTCGGCCGGCGCAACCGAGCGCTTGACCTGCGGCAACCGTCGCCACTTGCGTGTGGTGGCCGGGCGGTTCGAGACCGTCGACGCCGGAAGCGTGACCGACCCGGGGCGGGCACGCCATCCCGTGGGTTGACTGTGCGCTCAACGGTTCACCCGCGACAACTAGCAGCGTGTGGGATGCCAGTACCCCGCTGTCCGGACGTACCGTGTCCGCTGAGCATCGCGCCACAGAAGTGGGTTCTTCATGGGGTGACGAAGTCCGAACGGACATTGTCTGCTTTTCCTGCTCACCCAGGTATTCCGCGCGAGGTTTCGAGTATCCGGCCCGATGGCGGCCATCTCGGTGATTCACGAGTTGTGGGCGAAAAACCTGCCGTGCGACGCCGTACGGCTACCGAATACGCAAGAAATATCAGCGCCGGTTCGATCGGATCGGCTGGGGTGATTCGCCCGCGAGGGAGGACGACGGTGACGATCCGGGTATGGGACTACCTGCCGGAGTACCACGACGAACGCGAGGAAGTGCTCGCCGCGGTGGCGAAGGTGTTCGAGTCCGGCCAGCTGATCCTCGGCTCGAGCGTGGCCGGGTTCGAGGCGGAGTTCGCGGCGTACCACGGTGTCGCCCACTGCGCCGGTCTCGACAACGGCACCAACGCACTCAAGCTGGGGTTGCAGGCGCTCGGTGTGGGTGCGGGGGACGAGGTGATCACGGTCGCCAACACCGCCGCACCGACCGTGGTGGCCATCGACGGGACGGGCGCGAAGCCGGTTTTCGTCGATGTGCGCGAGGACGACTTCCTCATGGACACCGACCAGGTCGAGGCCGCGATCGGCCCGCGCACCCGGGCACTCCTGCCCGTGCACCTGTACGGCCAGTGCGTCGACATGGCCCCGCTGAGCCGATTGGCCGCCCGGTATGGCCTGGTCGTCCTGGAAGACTGCGCCCAAGCGCACGGCGCGCGCCACCACGGACGGCAGGCGGGCGCGATGGGCGATGCCGCCGCCTTCTCGTTCTATCCCACGAAGGTTCTCGGCGCCTACGGTGACGGCGGCGCCGTGATCACCGCCGACGAGTGCACCGACCAGAACATCCGGCGCCTGCGCTACTACGGCATGGAGGACCGCTACTACGTGGAGCGGACCCCCGGGCACAACAGCCGCCTTGACGAGGTACAGGCCGAGATCCTGCGGGGCAAGCTGCGCCGGCTCGACGCGTACGTCTCGGGGCGCCGCGCGATCGCGCGGCGCTATGACGAGGCGCTGAGCGACCTCGCCGCGCCCGGTGGGCTCGTGCTGCCCGCGGTGTCGTCAGGGAACGAGCACGTGTACTACCTGTACGTGGTCCGCCACCCCAGGCGGGACGAGATCATCGAGCGGCTGCGCGCGTACGACATCGCGCTGAACATCAGCTATCCCTGGCCGGTGCACACGATGGCGGGATTCGAGAACCTCGGATACGCCAAGGGTTCGCTGCCGGTCACCGAGAAACTGGCGGACGAGGTGTTCTCGCTGCCGATGTACCCGTCGCTGTCACTCGACCGGCAGCAGGCGGTGATCCGGGCACTTCGCGAGGTGCTGGCCGGTTTCTGAGACAACCCATCTGGTACGGAGGGAACACATGCCGGGAGAACTGGCGACCGCAACTTGCCGAGTGTGCGACGGCGATGTCCACGAGTTCCTCGACCTCGGCCGTCAGCCGCTGTCCGACGCTTTCCGGGAGCCAGGCAGCGATGCCACGGAGTTCTTCTTCCGGCTCGCCGTGGGCCGATGCGAGTCCTGCACGATGGTGCAGCTCACCGAGCCGGTACCGCGGGAGAAGATGTTCCACGAGGATTACCCGTACCACTCGTCCGGTTCGGCGGTGATGCGTGAGCACTTCGCGAGCGTCGCACGACGGTTCCTCGCCACCGAGCTGGCCGTGCCGGACCCGTTCATCGTCGAGATGGGCTGCAACGACGGCGTCATGCTGAGCACGATCCACCGGGCAGGCGTACGTCATCTGGGCTTCGAGCCCTCCGGGCGGGTGGCCGAGCTGGCCCGCGCCGAGGGCGTCCGGGTACGTACCGCGTTCTTCGAGGACGCGACGGCGGCGGAGGTCCGTGATGCGGAAGGGCCGGCCCAGGTCGTCTTCGCGGCGAACACCATGTGCCACATCCCGTACCCGGATTCGATCTTCCGCGGCGTCGACGCGCTGCTGGCACCGGACGGCGTGTTCGTGTTCGAGGACCCGTATCTCGGTGACGTGGTGGAGAAGACGTCCTTCGACCAGATCTACGACGAGCATTTCTTCCTGTTCAGCGCACACTCCGTGCGGGCCATGGCCGAGCATCACGGATTCGAACTGGTCGACGTGGAACGGCTGCCGGTGCACGGCGGCGAGGTCCGGTACACCCTCGCCCGGGCAGGGAAGCGCACGCCCAGCGCCGCGGTCGCCGCCCTGCTCGCCGAGGAGGACGCCCGCGGATTGTCCGGCATGGCGACCCTGCGCCGGTTCGCCGACGGCGTGATGCGCGTGCGTGACGACCTGGTGGAACTGCTGCGACGGCTGCGCGTCGACGGATCCAGCGTTGTCGCCTACGGTGCCACGGCGAAAAGCGCCACCGTCACCAACTTCTGTGATATCGGACCGGAACTCGTCTCCTACGTATGTGACAGCACGCCCGCGAAACAGCACCGGATGACGCCCGGCAAGCACATCCCGGTGCGCCCGCCGGCCGCGTTCCGCGATCCGTACCCGGACTACGCGCTGCTCTTCGCCTGGAACCACGCCGACGAAATCATGGCGAACGAGCAGGAGTTCCGGCGCTCCGGCGGGCGATGGATCAGCTATGTGCCGAACGTCCGGGTGCTTTGAGGGGATCGAGGGCCATGCTGGAACACGACACCGCGTTGATGGAGACGGAACGGACCACGCCGTGGCAGGCGGTGCCACCCGGCGACCTGAGCACCGCGACCACCGAGCCGGGCCGGGAGTTGCTGACCGTCCTGGCTCGGCACCTGTCCCGGATCCGGGCCGAGGCGGCGCCGAACGACCGGGACGGCACGTTCCCCGCCGAGACGTTCCGCGGCTTCGGGCGTGACGGCGTGCTCGGCGCGACCGTGCCCGCGGAGCTGGGTGGGATGGGGGTCAGCCGGCTCCACGACGTGGCGGTCGCGCTTCTGCGGGTCGCCGAGGCGGACGCCTCGACCGCGTTGGCCCTGCACGCCCAGTTCAGCCGGGGGATCACCCTGACCTACGAGTGGCAGTACGGTCCGCCGCCGACCCGGCAACTGGCCGAACGGCTGCTGCGCGCGATGGCCAGGGGCGAGGCGGTGGTGTGCGGCGCGGTGAAGGATCACGGGCGAGAGGTCACCCGGCTGCGCCCCGACGGCTCCGGTGGCTGGCTGCTGTCCGGTCGCAAGACGCTGGTGACGATGGCGCCGATCGGGACGCATTTCGTCGTGTCCGCTCAGGCGCCGGTCGACGGCGGATCAGCGCGGCTGTACGCCCCTATCGTGGCGAGGGAAACCCCGGGGCTCACCATCGTCGACGGATGGAACGGCCTTGGCATGCGCGCGTCCGGCACGCTCGACGTGGCTTTCGACGACTGCCCGGTGCCCGCCGGCGACGTGCTGGCGCGTGGCAGCGTCGGTGCGCACAACGACGCGGTCCTCGCCGGGCAGGCGATCAGTTCCATCGCGATGCTCGGCATCTACGCCGGGGTCGCGAAGGCCGCCCGTGACCTCGCGGTGGACACGGTCGCCCGGCGGTCGGCCGCACCGCCCGCGGCGTCGCGCACCCTGGTCGCCGAGATCGAGGCGCGGCTGTACGCGCTGCGGGCAACGGTGTCGGCCGCGCTCGTCAACGCCGACGAACTGTCCCCCCGTCACGACATGGATCCGGATGAGCGCGGCCGTCGGCTGATGACCCCGTTCCAGTGCGCCAAGCAAGTGGTCAACGAACTGGCGGCCGCGGTGGTCGACGACTGCATCACCGTGGTGGGCGGGGCCACGTATGTGGCGGAGCACCCGCTGGCCCGGCTGTATCGGGACGTGCGCGCCGGCCGGTTCATGCAGCCGTACACCTACGCCGACGGCGTCGACTACCTGAGCGCGCAAGTGCTCGGCCTGGAAAGGGACAACGACTACGTGAGCCTCCGGGCCACCCGGCCGCCGGACGCTCGGTGAAGGGCACGACACCACGCGTCGCGCAGTCCGGTGCCCGGCGTCGTCTCGAAGGGGATCCAAGATGGTGATCGCAACGCAGTTGGCGGCGCGGGATGACACCCAGCTGCCCGCACGGCTCGCGCGTTCCCGGCGGGCGGCCGCCACCGGCACGGACATGCGGACCGAGGACTTCGACGCCTGGCTCGCCGGACGCCGCCGGGCGCACCGCTTCATCGTGGAGCGGGTGCCGCTCGGAAAGATCAAGGGCTGGTCGTCCGAATCGGACAGTGGCAACATCGTGCACCGCAGCGGGCGGTTCTTCAGCGTGGAGGGGCTGCACGTCGCGATCGACGGCCGCGAGTGGCAGCAGCCGATCATCGTGCAACCCGAAGTCGGGATCCTGGGCATCCTGGCCAAGGAGTTCGACGGCGTCCTGCATTTCCTGATGCAGGCCAAGATGGAGCCGGGCAATCCCGGCCTGTTGCAGCTCTCGCCGACAGTGCAGGCCACGCACAGCAACTACACCGGCGTGCACCGGGGCGCCGACGTGAGGTACCTCGAGTACTTCACCCGGCCTGCCAGGGGCAGGGTGCTCGCCGACGTGCTCCAGTCGGAGCACGGCTCCTGGTTCCTGTGCAAGTCCAACCGCAACATGATCATCGAGACCTTCGACGACGTGCCACCGCACGACGACTTCTGCTGGCTCACTCTCGGGCAGATCGGCAAGCTGCTGCACCGCGACAACATCGTGAACATGGACGCACGCAGCGTCCTCGCCTGTGCCCCGACGGCACCCGCCGAGCCGGGCGCGGTGCGCTCCGACACGGACGTGCTGTCGTGGTTCACCAACGAGCGGGCCCGGCACGACGTGCGGGCTCTGCGCGTCCCGCTCGCCAAGGTCAGCGACTGGGTTCGCACCGACGACGACATCCAGCACGTCGGGAACCGGTACTTCCGGGTCGGTGGGGTGTCCGTCGAGGCAGGGAACCGTGAGGTGACCTCGTGGATGCAGCCGTTGTTCGAGCCGGTCGGCTTGGGGCTTTGCGCATTCCTGGTCCGCCGCTTCGGCGGGGTGCCACATCTGCTGGCCCATGCCAGGGCAGAGGGTGGTCTCCTCGACACCGTCGAACTCGGACCGACGGTGCAGTGCACCCCGGAGAACTACACCCACCTGCCGGAGCGGGAGCGGCCGCTGTTCTTCGACCTGGTGCGCCGCGCCGGGGCGGACCGGATCCGGTATGCCGCAGTGCATTCCGACGAGGGTGGCCGTTTCTTCAACGCCGTCAGCCGCTACCTGCTCGTGGAGGCCGACGAAACCGAGGTGGGCGCCGAGCCGCCGCCCGGATTCGCCTGGGTGACTCCCGGCCAGCTGAATTCGCTGGCGCGGCACGGGCATTACCTCAACATGCAGGCACGTACGCTGCTCGCGGTCGTCGGCTTGCTGAACGGGCTGCTGTAGGCCCGCACTATCCGGCGTTCTCGGCGAACGCGTCGACGCAACGCCGCAGTGCGGTGTGCAACGGCACCCGGGGGCTCCAGCCGGTGGCCGCCCGGAACCTCGACGAGTCGATCACGACGCTGTGCATGTCGGTGGCCGTGGCGAGATCGGGCGGCGGTACGCAGACGACGGGCACCGGCGGCCGCCCGAGGCGGGCGCCGACCAGTTCGGCGATCGTCCGCAGCACGTCGCCCAGTGGCACACCGCGCCCGGTGCCGAGCAGCCAGTGCCTGCCCGCGAGCACGTCCGCGTGGTCGATCCCGGCGAGGAAGGCGTCCGCGGCGTCGTGCACATACAGCAGGTCGCGCTCGACGGTGCCGTCGTTCCACAGTGTGAGCTCCTCGCCGGCGAAGGCCTTGCGCACCATGGTGGAGACCACGCCGCGGCCGTTCAGCCGCCCCTGTGGGCTGTCCCCGTACACGGTGGGCAGCCGCAAGGAAACGCCGCGGACCAGCCCGGCGGCGGTGGCCGCCTTGAGCAGCTGCTCCGCTGTCTGCTTCTGCCGGTCGTAGGTGGTCACGGGCCGGTCGGGTTCGGTGCCGTCGAGGGGCATCCGCTCCGGCAGACCGGCCTGCGAGGTGGAGCCCGCGAACACGATCGTCGGTGGCCGCCCGATCTTCCCGGTCAGCTCGATGAGATCGCGCAGCACGCCGACGTTCACGTGTTCGGCGGCCAGGTTGCCGTCGGCCTCACGCCAGCCGGCGGTGTGCATCAGCAGATGGACCACCGTGTCCGCGCCGGCCACAGCGGCTTCGAGCCCCTCGCGAACCGTGAGGTCGGCGGCCAGCACCTCGACTTCAGCCACGGCGCCGGGCGGTACCGGCTGCGGCCGGCGGCCGACCGTACGTAGCCGGATCGGTCGCCGGGCGAGGGCTTCGACCACCGCGGCGCCGACGAAGCCCGAACCACCCAGCACCGCGATCAGCGGCCGGTCCCCGCCGTCACCGGCGGCGCTCACCGCGGCACCGGGGCAGCGCGGTACAGGGCCTGCCAGTAATAGCTCCACGACACCGAGCGTTCCTTTGCCACGCACTGCCACCGCTCGCCGGGCCGGTACGCGGACACGAAAGCGGGCACCTTCTCCAGTACCGCCTCGCTGTCGTGGATGTCGATGACATCGCGCAGCAACCCGGTGCTCAGCGCCAGTTCCACCACCGCGGCGCCCTGCGAGTGGCCGTCCAGCGTCTTGTCGAGGTATTTGCCGACCGGGTTGTTGACGTAGAAGTGCGCGCAGGTCGCGTCGATGAGCCCGAGGTAGTCCCGCACGGTGCCGGGATTCATCTCGGCGAACGAGTCGATGTTCACGCACAGGTCGAAGCGGGCACCGCGCACTTGCTCGTCCACCTCGTCGATACCCACGAAACGGATCTTCGCGAACTGCTCCGGCTCCAGCACGGTCCGCAGGTACTGGCGCGACAGTGCCAGGGTGTTCGGCAGATCGACGATCGTGTATCCGGCGACCTCGTGGTTGGACATCAGGGTGTGGCAGGTCCGGCCGTAGCCGGCGCCGATCTCCACGATCCGTGCGCCGTCGAGGGGCAGGTTCGCCGCCATGAACTCGACTTCGTGCACCGCCTGCAAGTAGTCGAGGCACACTGGTTCGCCGTCGCACCGCACTGAATAGGGGTCGCCGACCTCACGGTTGCGCGTGCGGCGCAGCCTCTCCCTGTTGGCGGGGCTGAGTCGCATGCCCAGTGCGAACGTGAGCGCTTTCAGGTATCGCACGCCGTTGGGCCGCGGATTCCACAGCGCCAGCTTGAAGTTGACCCCGTTCGACTTGAACCCGGCGAGGTCGGCCACGGCCTCCTCGGTGATATGCGCGTCGTTGATGTGCAACCACTGCGCGCTCGGGCCGTATCGCCGGTGCGCCTGCTCGGTCATGACCGCGTCTCCTTCGCCGATGCCGCCTCGCCTGCCGTGCCGCCGGCGCGCGGTCGGCTTGCCCCGCGTCGACTCTCGAACGGGTCGGGTACGCGGAATTTCATGGCTCTTTCCTACACCCGCCGTGGCGGGTCCGGCAGCCGGTCGAGTGAGTAGTTGTCCGCCTTCGGCCGTCGGTCAGCCCCACGGCGTCCTTGCGCATCGGTTACTCGCCGGATAAGAATCAGAGCATCGATCACTCGTATGGGGGAATTACCGTGATGGGAAACTTCACTCGCCGTAGTGTTCTCGGCCTCGCTGCCACGTCCGCGATCGGTGCCGTGACCGGCGTCCTCGGGCCGACCGCATCCGCCGCCGGCAGCACCGTCCGGCGCGGCGGTGGCGCGGTCGACTGGACCTCGCTGGGGCGTCACCTCGACGGTGACCTCGTCCTGCCGTCGGATCCGCGCTACGAGCTGGCCCGCCAGCAGCAGCTCAGCCAGTTCGACAACACCAATCCGATGGCCGTCGCCTACTGCGAAAGCACAAAGGACGTCCAAACCGTCATCGCTTTCGCCCAGGACAACGGGGTGCACACCGTTCCCCGCAGCGGGAGGCACAGTTTCGGGGGCTATTCGACGACAAAGGGCATGATCCTGGACGTCTCCCGGCTGAACCAGGTCATCACCGACGGAACGCACGTCACGATCGGCGCGGGCACCCAGCAGGCCGACGCGCTGACCGCACTGGCCCCCTACGGGCTGGCCCTGGTCAGTGGCATGTGCCCGACGGTGGGTTCCGGCGGTTACATCCAGGGTGGCGGTATCGGTCACCAGACTCGCAAATACGGCATGGCCTGCGACCGGCTGGTTTCGGCCGAGGTGGTGCTGGCGGACAGGCGCGTCGTGCGTGCCTCGGCCCAGGAGAATCCCGATCTCTACTGGGCGCTGCGTGGCAACGGCGGCGGCAACTACGGCGTCGTCACCAGGTACACGCTGGAACCGGTGCAGCGCAACACTTTGGTCGGTTACCGGCTCATCTGGTCGGGAGCCGACTCGGCCGCGCTGATCGAGAATTGGCAGCATTGGGTGCTGACGGCACCCGACGATCTTTCGTCGGTCCTGATGGCCCGCACCGCGAGCCCGCCCTCACCCAGCACGATGGTGACCGTCTCGGGCACCTGGTACAGCACCATGGACGAGCTCAACCGCCGCCTCGACGAGCTGGTCGCGGCGACCGGCGTGACGCCGCTCAACCGGTCCGTCTGGGAGTTGCCTGCTCAGCACACCATGACGCAGCTCTATGGTTACGCGGATCCCGCCACCGCGCAGGGCCACCGGGTCGGCGCCACTCCCGAGGCGACGGCACCTCGCTGGAACTACTACCGCACCCGGTGCCGGATGTTCGGCTCAGCGGTGCCTCGAGCCGACGTCGAAGACCTGCTGGCCGCCCTCGCCGATCCGGCGCGTTTCCGCAACGGGCAGTCCCGCATGCTGTACTTCGAAGCCCTCGGGGGCGCCGCGAACACGCGGGCCCGCACGGACACCGCTTATGTGCACCGGACCACCAAGATGCTGGCCGGTCTCACCGCGGAACTGCGCGACTTCGCCTACACCGACGAGGACACGGCGGCGTGTGAAAGCTGGCTCGCCGACGGCTTCGCGGTGCTCGACCGGCATTCCCTGCGCGAGAGCTACCAGAACTACATGGACCCGGCGCTGCGGGACTGGCGGACCGCCTATTACGCCGAGAACTATCCCCGGCTGGTGCGGATCAAGCGGGCTTACGATCCGCACAAGTTCTTCCACTTCGCCCGCGGCATCGGCTGACCCAGGTAGCGACCGGTCCGTGAAGGACTCCTTGAGGGACCCAGAGTCCCTCAAGGAGTCCTTCACGGACCTCGAAAGGTTCACGACCAGTTCTGTCCATAATGGACAATCCTGCTGGAAACGCGACCGCTCTCGGTCCGGCGCAGTCAAGGTGAGGGATGGGGGCGGCGGCACCTGCTGGTTAGCCTGGCTTTGTCTTGTTCGATCTTTCCAGGCAGGAAGGCGAAGCCGGGAAATGAAGATCGTTTTCTCCAGCCTGTCCGGCTACGGTCACGCTTACCCGTTGCTGCCGCTGGCCCTCGCTGCCCGGGAGGTCGGCCATGACGTCATTTACGCGATCGGCGAGAGATTCCATCCGTTGTTGCAGGAGCTCGGATTCCGTACTGTGCCGGTCGGAATGCCGATCCATGAAGCCTTGAGTTCCGTTCAGGCGGGCAAGGACAGGGAGACCGGCGACCTACCGTGGCGTGGCTTGCTCGATCCCTCGGTCCGGGCGTTCAGTGAGCTGTTACCCCGCCGGTTCGCCGCCGACCTGATGCCCGTGCTGCGGGCGGAGCGCCCCGACCTGGTGGTGTACGAAGCGGGTAACCCGGGAGCCGGGCTAGCGGCGCATCGCCTGGACATTCCCGCGGTATGTCACGCCAACTCCCGTGCGGACGCGGTCGACCGAGTAGACCGATGGCGGCAGGTGGACATGGAGCTCCTCCGTGCGGTCGCCGCCGAAATCGGGGTCGAGGTGCCCGAAGGGCGATACCTCCTGGGTGACCCGTACCTGGACGTCTTTCCCGCCTCGCTGCAGGAGACGTCGTTCTTGGCTCGTCCGGAACGGTTGCCCCTGCGCCTCGTCCCGTTCAGTGAACCCGGTGAGCTGCCGAAGATCGCGCTGGCCGAGCGGAAACGCCCGTTGGTCTATCTGACACTGGGGACCGTGCTGGGCACCGTCGCCGCCCTGCGTGCCGCTGTCGATGGGTTGTCGGCATTGGACGTCGAGGTGGTGGTGGCGGCCTGGCCCAACCTTTCGTTGGACGAGTTCGGTGTGCTTCCCGAAAACGTGCACCTTGAACGCTGGGTGCCGCAAGGGGAACTGCTGTCACTCGTCGACCTCGCCGTACACCACGGCGGCCCCGGGACGACCATCAGCGCTGCCGCCGCCGGGGTTCCACAACTGTTCCTGCCCGTCGGGTTCGACAACTTCGCCATGGCCGGCGCGGTGTCCGCCACCGGTGCCGGGAGGCAGTTGCTGCCCGAGGGGGTCGAACTGGAAGACGACCGTCGCCGCACTGACGTCGTCCCCGCGGCGGCCATCGCCGAGGCGGCGGGCGGACTGCTGGCCGATACGGATGCCGGACAGGCGGCCAAAGCCATCGCCGAGGAGATCGCCGCCATGCCAAGCCCCACGGAAGTCGCGTCCCGGCTTCCCGAGTTTTGCTAGCGCGCCTACCGGGTCGTAGGAAGAGAGTGAGTTTTCATGGGTGTCACCCAGTCGGAACCGACGCTGTCCGATCTTCTGGGCTATCTCGACGTGTTACGAGCACGTGGAGACGTGCATTTCGACGAGAAGATCAAGGCGTGGCACGTACTCGGCTACGACGTCACTCAGCAGGTGCAGATGGACTCGGTGACCTTCTCCTCCGAAGTCGCCCCGCTGGGGCCGGTGCAGGAAGACTTCACGGGCAACTTCCTCCGGGCGGACAATCCGGCTCACCGGCGGCTGCGCGGCGTGGTCAGCAAGGCGCTCACCCCGAAGATGATGGCCGACCTGGAGCCGAGGATCGCCGAGTTGACGACGCGGTTGCTCGATACCGCCGATGACGGCGGCCATCAGTGGGACTTCATCGAACAGCTGGCCCACCCGTTGCCGTTCATGGTCATGGCCGAGATGCTCGGCATTCCCGCCGAGGACCTGGAATTCGTCCGGAAGCTGTCCGACTCCGTCGTCGAGGTGCAGAACTCCGCCGCGAAGGAGGCGCCGGACGACCGGCGGGAAAGCGCGTCGAACGACGACGACGCGCCGCCGCTGCGTGAGTTGAAGCCGTTGCGCGAGTTGAACTCGCACTTACTGGAGATCCTCCGCGCCCGCCGCGAGAACCCCGGCGACGACCTGGTCAGCAGGCTCATGACGATCGAGGCCGACGGGGAGCGGCTGGACGAGGAGGAGGCCCTCGGTTGTCTCAACGTGCTGGTCGCCGGCCACCACACCACCACCGCCGCCATGGGCAACACGATTCTCGCGCTGGACGAGAATCCCTCGGTATGGGACCAGTTGCGGGCCGACCCGGCGCTGATCCCGGCCGCGATCGACGAGTCGGTGCGCTTCCGGCCGCCGTTCCCGCGCTCACCCCGGCAGACGACGAAGGACACCGAGCTCGGCGGCCAGAAGATCCCGGCCGGTGCGACCGTGCTGGTGTGGCTGACCACGGCGAACCGTGACGACCGCGTCTTCGCCGACCCGGACCGGTTCGACATCCTCCGCAAGCCCAATCCGCATCTGTCGTACGGCAAGGGCATACATCACTGTGTGGGCGCGCCACTGGCGCGACTGGAGACGAGGATCGCGATCCGACTTCTGCTGGAGCGCTACCGGGAGATCCGCGTGCGCGACGACGCTCCTGCCGGCCTGCGCAATCCCTGGGCGGTTTCGGGCGAAAGGCCCGGCCGATGGGGTATCGGTGACGTGGTGAAACCACGCGTCGTCAACAAGCTGCCGATCGAGGTCCGCAAGTATTGAGCGGAAGTCCGCGACTGCTCGAACCGACGACCCAGGCCCCGGTCACGAAGACATCGTGACCGGGGCCTGGGTCGTTGTCAGTTGCGGTAGCGGAAGGTGATCCGGCCGCGGGTGAGGTCGTAGGGGGTCAGTTCGACCAGCACCCGGTCTTCGAGGTAGATCTTGATGTAGTTCTGGCGGATCTTGCCGCTGATGTGGGTCAGTACCCGGTGGCCGTTCTCGAGTTCGACGGTGAACATGCCGGCCCGCAGCGCCTCGATGACCTTGCCTTCGACCTCGATGCCGTTCCTGTTCTTCTTCATCGGACCAGCTCCAGGTTGCTGCCCACCGGCTGGGCGCCGACGCTTTTCAACAGTGCCGAGGCCGCGTGGTTGCTCTCGTGGACTTCGGCCCAGGCGGTGGAGTGTCCGTCGCGGCGCAGTGTCCCGAGTGCGTGGGCGAGTAGTGCCCGTGCGATGCCGCGACGTTGCTCGCCTGCCCGGACCGCGACCAGCGCGATGCGGGGGTGGTGCACTGTTTCCACGCGGATCAGGCCGAGGTAGCGGTCCGGTGTCGCGGCGACCGCGTAGGTCGAAGGGCCGGTGCTGGTGTCCTCGTCTTCGGGACGGGAGACCAGTTCCGCGGGCATTGTCTGCCACCACCCGACGGCCGCGTCGACTTCTTCACGGATCGCGCGGTCCGCTGCCCGCAGCAGGCTTTCGTCGGCCTGGTCGGCAGGCACGATCGTCACCCCGGAAGGCGGCAGGGCCTGTTCGAGTCCGGTGGCCTGCGGGTCGGTCGGTACGGTGTATTCGAACTCGCGACGCCGGATCGCGAAACCGGCGCGTTGCCAGCAGGCTGTGAGTTCGGTGTCGGCTTCGTCGACCACCGTGTACAGCGGTGTCGGCAGTTCGGCCAGCATCGCTTCCGCGAGCCGGTCGAAGATGGTGTCGTGCCAGGCGTCGATGCTGACGAACAAGCGTCCGTCGGGCCGGTGTTCCGCATAGGTGCGGCCGACCGTTCGGTTGTCGTCCAGTGCGTGCCATTGATTGTCCGCGACGCGGGTGATGGTCACCGCGTTCTCGTTCAGGCTGGTGAGAGGCTTTGTATTCATCGGAATTCCTTCCAGGAGGGCCTTGATCTCAGGCGCTCCTGGCGACACCGAAGGTCAGCCGCCGGACCGTGAGAGGCTGAGGGAGCACCCATGGGTGATTGTGTTCACGGGTCTCACCTCCTTGCACGAATTCACGGTCGCCATGAACCTAGCAGTGGGCGACCGCCTCGCGCAAATCCTTTGAGATACCCGCGCTTTCCGGACAGTGGACACTCGGCACCCAGGGGGCCGTCGGCCGCACTGGAGGCTGGCGGGACAACGCGTTCGGGTAGGCGCGAACTATTGCCGAAATGCGATGAAGCCTTCTTTGAACAGCGGTTCTTCACTCAGGACTCGGCTTCGGGACCGCGAAGTCCACACCGAATACCTGAAACACCACATCGAGGCATAAGAAGCCGCTAAAAGACTGTCCCGGCCGGTGGCACTTCCCCCAGTGGCCGGAAGCGCGGGCACCGGGGAGCAGGGTCGGTCAGCTGGTGGGTCCGCGGCCATCGAATCGTGCACGTCCTGCGGCCTCCGTGAGAGTGATGAGTTCCGCGCATCGGCTCGCGGCCGCGAGCGCGTCCTTGTTCCCGGTGCGGGTGAAGGTTTCCACGGCTGTGTCGGCGAACTTGATGACGTGTTCGTCTCCCTGGTCGACCGCCAGTGCCATGGCGTCCTCGGTCGTCGCGACGCCGTTGGTGTGGACGGTGAGATCCGCCCGGTCGGCGGCGAGCTGGGGGGTGCACGCGGCGGTCAGGGCCGCGGTCGCCTGCCAGGCGGCGTCCAGGCTGGGAACCCACAGCCGCCGCGGTAGGGCGGGTAGCACGCGGAGGACCGCGGTGGGTGCCGTCGAGGCGTGGACCAGCATGACCGCGTGACCGTGGCCGTAGCTCAGGTAGCGGAACACCGTGGCGTCGATCAGCTGGGACAGCAACGCGGGTACTTGCTCGGGATCGTCCACGGTCCGCAGCGCGCCCAGCGCCGATTGCCACCCGTCGGTGGTCGGGAGCTGGCTGAGCCGGTAGGGGACGCCTTTCTGCTGGTCGGCGACGGTCGGCACGTTGGCAAGGGCGTCGGCCGGGCGTAGCGACCCGAGCCGCCGGGAAGGGTCGCCCGTCACCGGTGTCCAGCACGCGGCCCAGTAGCCCAGTGCGTCGGCGAGCTCGGTCACGTACGGGTTTTCGATGCTGTCGACGGATCCTGCCCGTGCTTCGGCCGTCAGCATCGAGTGGACCACGTGCCCGACTCGGATCGCGCCGTGAGCCGTACCGCCGGCGATGCCGGGTACCAGCCGCGGCCACCACGTCGCCAGTACTTCCCGCCAGGGACGTTCGGTGACCTCGCGGTGGAACAGGGTGGTCCAGTCCGCTACCCGTTTCAGGTCACCGAGTGCCTCTCGCCAGTCGTTTTCGGTGACAGGGTCGATCCCGCGTGGTGGTTCTTCCAGACGTTGCGTGTAGTTGTCGATCCAGTGGTGCACGGAGCCGGCGTGTCCGTGCCGGATCATGGCCTCCACGGCCATGGGGCCGTGGTTGCTGAGATGGTGGCCGCCCCATTCCGGTCCCGTCTGGTGGAACCGCTGGTAGGCCTCCAACAGGACCGATTCGTTGTCCTTCACCCGGGTCCTCCAAGCTGGCCGCCGGACTCTTTGCCCGAACCCTTTTCCGGACAGTAGGTCTGGCGCGCGGCCGCGCACTATCCCCGACGTTGACAGTGGCATCAGGTGCGTACGTAGCCGCTTTACCAAGGCGGGGGATGGTCAGTACCAGGGCAAGGTCGTTCAATGGTGCCGTCCCCGGGTGCGATTTGCCCGAATGGTGATCCGTTACCCCCTTAGAGGAGCTATGTCCGTTCTTGTTATCGGTGCGTACGGCAATGTGGGCAACCACGTCGTGGATGGACTTCTGTCCGCTGGAATGTCGGTCCGGGGAACCAGTCGAGCACCGCGAACCGGTGAGCTACCGGACGCCGTCGAGATGGTCCGCCTCGACCTGAGCGAACCGGAGACCCTGCCGGCCGCGCTGGAGGGCGTCAAGAAGGTCTTTCTCTACGCCAACCAAGATGGCGTCTCCGAGTTCGTCAGCGCGGCGAGGGCGGCGGGGGTGGAACACGTCGTCTTGCTGTCCTCGTCTTCCGTGGTGCAACCCGCGACCCGGTACAGCCGGAGCGCGCAGCTGCACTCGATGGTGGAGGAGGCGCTGCGGGAGTCCGGAATGGCGTGGACGTTCCTCCGCCCGACCACGTTCGCCGCGCTCCAGCTCCGCTTCGCTCCGGTGATCCGGTCCGGGGAGGAGGTGGTGCGGATTCCGTTCCCGCGGTTGCGCACCGCGGCGATTCACGAGCGCGACATCGCCGACGTGGCGGTCCGGGCCCTGACCGGCGCCGGGCACGAGGGGAAGGCGTACTGGCTGACCGGACCGGAGGCTTTGACACAGCAGGAATGCATCGAGGTGATCTGTGCGGTGCTGGGGCGGCCGGTCGAGGTCGTCGAGCTGCCTCCTGAGGACGCCGAACCGAAGATGCCGGAATCCTTCGTCCGTACCATGACCGAGCTCATGAAGGCTCCGTGTGCCGTGACCTCCGCGGTCGAGGAGGTCACCGGGGCGCCGGCTCGTCCGTTCCGGCAGTGGGCCGAGGAGCACATCAAAGACTTCAGCTGACCGCCGCCCCGAGAGCGAACGTGGCGGGGCCGGGGCGGTCGTGAGTGGCGATTCGGCGTCCGGTGCTCATGTCGCGAAAGCCACTTTCGGGACATCTGGTGTCCCGAAAGTGGCTTTCGCGACACGCCACCTTTGACTTACCTCCGCCGCGCAGTCCCGGCGAACCCGCGTCGACGACTCACATCGACGTGGTGATGTCCTGCCCGACCAGCTGCTTCCACATGACCGCGAGCTCGATGCGCGACTTCGCCCCGACCTTCTGGAAGATCTTGCGGAGATGGAAGGCGACGGTGTGGCGAGACAGGAACATCTTGCCGGCGACCTCGGCGTTCGTGAGTCCGCCCGCCACCAGTTCGGCCACCGCGTACTCGGTGTCGGTCAGCATGGGGATCCGGCTGCTTGGCCAGAACCTCGCCGCGGCCTTGGACGTGTCGTGGCGCCGCAACTTGCTGCGGACCCGGGACGAGTCGCGCGGTGAGCCGGCGTCCGCGTAGGAGTGCATGGCCGTGTCGTAATGCGTGCATGCCCGCCGGAACTCTCCGTAGTTCGCGGACAGGAGGTCGCCGATGTCCTCGTTCATCGAGGCGCGGGTCCACGCGTCGCGGCTGGCGGTGGCCGCTTGCTGAAGCAGGCTGACGTCCTCCTCGACCAGCGCGTCGAGGTGCAGGGCGGCGGCCGTGATGGCGCGGATGTCCGGGTTGTCCGCGGAGAGCGCCGCCGCGCAACGACGGCCGCGCTGGGCGGTTTCCCGGTCGCCCGCCCGCAGCAGGATCCGGACGAGGAACGACGCAGCCGCGGGCTCGGACAGCAGGAGACCACGGGCCGACGATTCGGATTCGAAGAGTCCTCGGGCGAGTGGTACGGCGACCTCCCAGCCCTTCTCCGCTTCGAGGATCTGGACGACGAGCCAGGCGGGCGAGTCCCAAGGAAAGGTATCCCGCCTGCCGAAAAGCACGTCCCTGCCGAACAGCACGTCATCCTTGAGCTGGTTGGCATGATGGATCATCGCGGCGAGTTCGCCACGCCGCATCGCGGTGATCGCGCGGACCGTGTTCCCGATCGAGGCCCACGACGCGAGACGCGGGTCGTTCGCCACGACCATGCCGGCGTCACACAGCTCGACCGCCTCGTCGATGTCGCCTTCGCAGAGTGCGATCTTGGCTCTGACCAGCGCCGTTACCGCGTCGATGGCAGGGTCGTCGACCGCCGCGTTGGCTTGACGGACCGCGCGCTTGGCTTCGTCGATACACCGGAGATTGGTCAGCAGCAGCGCGAGTTGCAGGCTCGCCAGCGCCGTGCAGTGCGCGCTGCCCCGACGGCACCTGGCCGTCGCCGCGGCCTCGGCCAGGGAGATGGCGGAGACGACGTCGCCCTCGAGCCAGACCGAACCGGCTGTGTGCAGGATTTCGAGATTGATGCAGTCATGAGAGGAGAGAATTGACGCGTTTAGTCCCAGAATGCCCAATCGAACCCCCGAAGTTTCCATGCACATTTAAGGAAGTCTCCAAGCCCATTTACGGTGAAGAGCACGACTCGATCTTTGGACAGCACGATTTAAGCCCAATCTCTCTTCGGCGGAGAGATTGCGTCAAATTGCTATACTTACCCCAGTTGTTATGAGCACCCCAGACCTGGCCGACGATACCTGATCGCTGCGCTATGTCAAGGTCACACGGAGTAGTGACGACGGCTATGATTTTCCGCCAGCGCTGCCGGAGTGCGCCCGATGGAAGCCTGTGAGTCATTGGCCTTTCGTCGTCGAAACCGCCAACTGGTTGAATACCGAGAATGCGGAAAAACTGACTGGTTCTGTCCGAATTGTCGGTTCCCCGGAGGGCTCGGGCATGCGTGGCTCAGCGGACCGCGGCGAGACAGGAGTCGGACACTGTCAGGCTGGGTAGTTGCCGTCAGTGCGGCGGGATGGGCACGATGGTGGTCAAGGTCGGCGCTGTCCGCATCGGCACTTCGAGAGGTGGCCTATGTCCGCGTTGCCGCTGGTGGACCGATCCTCGGAACTTCTCGGGGGCGGGAACGGGAGGTTCGTCGTGGGACGAGCCGGTGACTTCGTCGCGGTGCTGGACGGCGACGAGGTGGCCGCGGCGGGCTGAAGGTGATCGCTCCTCCGGGGCGTGAGTGAGGCCTGTCCGATCCGGACAGGGGGCGCGCATCGGCTCTCGATGAGCCCTCGATTGTCGATCCGGGTGACCTGATGGGTCGCGGCGGTGGGGGCCAGGCTTTTCTGGTCTCCGAAAAGCGAAGGAAAGTAATGGGCTTCCGTCTCAGAGGCATTCTTCGTCGGTGGGTCAGGAACACCGCAATGCTTGGCTCGAATTCCCCGTATCCGGCGGCGCAATTCGCATGCTGCGCCTTGCCCGCGGAGTTCTACCTGTTCACCATGTCGGTTCCCCCGGATGCCGACCTGCACCAGAGGGTCCTTTTCTCTCCGTGTATCGAGGTGGACATCGACGGTCTGTGGCTGCGCGACGACACCGTCGAATAGCAGCGCGGACCGAACAGGTGACCAACGTGATCGGCGTCCGGCCGGAGGCAGGACGCCGATAAACTCGTTTCCGATTATGAGCGTGCCTGGACCACGGACGAGCGCCCGTGTCGTGTGACCTCGCTCGTCTCCCGCCGCCGCGGCCCGCGCGGCCCTGGTCGCGCCGGAGAAAACCGGTCGGTGCAAGCGGCTTTCTCCGTCTCGCCAGGAACCCCGTGGATCCACGGCGGACCCGCCGAACAGGTTATTGAGGGCCAAGGCAGACGGAACTCGCGTGTTCAGACTCCACACCCCCGAGTGCGGCATCCAGGCACGTGAGGCACGTCCCCACGCACGCGAGTCACGCCTTGCCGAAGTACATGAAGGCCCCCTTCCTTGCGCTAGACGCAAGGAAGGGGGCCTTCATGTACTTCACGACCAGACGCAGGAGCGACACTGGCCCCACGCCGCGACACGTTTGACTTTCCGCTCAAGGAACTCAAGCTAGTTGCGGTACCGGAAGACGATCCGGCCGCGCGACAGGTCGTACGGCGTGAGCTCCACCAGCACCCGGTCTTCCAGGTAGATCTTGATGAAGTTCTGGCGGATCTTGCCGCTGATGTGCGCGAGCACCCGGTGGCCGTTGTCGAGCTCCACGGTGAACATGCCGGCCCGCAGCGCCTCGACGACCTTGCCCTCGACTTCGATGCCTTTTCTAGTCTTCATCGCACCAGCTCCAGGTTGCTGTTCATCGGCCGGGCGCCGATGCCTTCGAACAGGGCAGAGGCCGCATGATTGAGCTCTTGGACTTCGGCCGAGGCTTCGGCGAATCCGGCGCGGTGCAGCGTCCCCAGCGCGTGGGCCAGCAGCGCACGCGCGATGCCGCGGCGCTGCTCGACGGTGCGGACCGCGAGCAGTCCGATGCGCGGCCGGTTCACCGTCACTACGCGGATCAGGCCGAGGTAGCGGTCCGGTGTCGCGGCGACCGCGTACTTCGACGGGTCGATGATGGTGTCGCCTTCGGGGCGGGGGATCACTTCGGCAGGCATCGACTGCCACCCGACGGTCGCCTCGACTTCGTCACGGATCGCGCGGTCCACCGCCCGCAGCAGACCCTCGTCCGCCTGGCCGGCGGGCACGATCGTCACACCGGAAGGTGGCAGGGTTTCTTCGAGTCCCGTGGTCCGCGGGTCGGTCGGCACGGCGTATTCCCACTCGCGGCGCCGGATCGTGAAACCGGCTCGTTGCCAGCAAGCCGTCAGCTCGACGTCGGCTTCGTCGACCACCGTGTACAGCGGCTCCGGGAGTTCGGCCACCATCGCCTCGGCGAGCCGGTCGAACGTGGCCTCGCGCCAGGCGTCGACGCAAACGAACAACCGGCCATCGGGCCGGTGCTCCGCATATCCGCGGCCGACCACCCTGTCGTCGTCGAGTGCGTGCCAATGCCTGTCCGCGACGCGCGTGATCACCACCGCGTTCTCGCTCAGGCCGGATGTCAAAGGCTTCGTGTTGATCGGAGACTCCTTCCAGGAGTGCCTCGGTCTCAGGCGCTCCTGGCGGCAGCGAACCTCAGCCGCCGGACCGTAAAGGGCTCAGGGAGCACCCATGGGTGTTTACGTTCACGGGTCTCACCTCCTCCGACGAATTCACGGTCTCAAACGACGTTAGCAGCGGATCGCTGACTCACGCAATCCTTCCGGCGCGCTTCCATCGCCGGGCGGCCGGGCTATCAGGCTGAGGGATGCCGGAGGGGGTGCAGCCGCTTTTAGCCTGCTGAACGCGGGCCGAAAAAGTTTCGTCCGGGTACTCCGCCACGCGCACGCACCGGAGCTGATCCGAGCCGCGGGACCGCGGGGTCCGCCCCGCCCGCGATCGGGGGCGGCCTCCGTGCCCGATGGCGTCCGCTCTACGAAAGGACAGGGTTTCCCCCATGACCGACAAGGCGTTCAAGTTCGCCGTGATTGCGGAGCCAACGGACGAGAAGCAGTGGCTGGGCATAGCCAGGCAGGCCGAAGACCTGGGATACACCAGCCTGCTCTCGGCCGACGTCCTGACCGCACCGTCACCGTTCCCCGCCCTCGCCATCGCGGCCGGGGCGACCACGACCCTGCGGGTGGGAACGTGGGTGGCCGCCAGCCCGCTGCGCGCGCCGCGCATGGCGGCCTGGGATTCCCACACCCTGTCACTGCTGAGTGGCGGGCGATTCGACCTGGGTATCGGGACGGGCAGGCCGTTCGTCCTGGATGACGCGGTGAAGCTGCTGGGCATCACGCCGTCTTCGCCCGCGGAACGCCTGGCGCAGGTGGAGCAGACGATCGACGAACTGCGTGCCCTCGACGGGGACGCGCACACCCCGGTGCTCATCGCCGCCGGCGGTCCCAAGGCCCGTGCCCTGGCCGCCGCGAAGGCGGACAGGATCACCGTCGCCGCGAGCCCGATCGCGACCCGGGAGGAAATCGCGGCGCTGGTCGCGGGGATGCGTGCGCAGGCCGGGGACCGGGGCGACCAGATCGAGTTCGTCTCCCCGATCTTCGTCATCGGCGAAGTGGCGCCGCCGTGGGTCCCGCGGCTGCTGAAGACCGACATGAAGACGCTCATCGAGCACGACTCGCTGGGCATCCTCCGCGGCAGCCCGCGGGTGATGGCCGACGAACTGCAGCGGCGGCGCGAGACGCTCGGCATCAACTGCTTCACCTTGAACGCCGTGTTCGCCGAGCAGTTCGCCCCGGTGCTCGAACTTCTCGCCTGATCACGCGGACCACCACGGCTTCCGCCGGACCGCCGAGAACGCGTCGGCGCTTTCGGCGGGAGCGTGGTGGTCCCGGACGCCGGTTGTGGAGGACCAGCGTCACGGCCCTCTCGAAAGGCGACACCTATGCATTCTCTGCGGTTCCTTGCCGAATCTTCGTCGAACGGCATGGTCGAACGCGACTTCGTCGTGGGTGAGGTCCCCGGCGTTCTCTGGTCGCCTGCCGCCGGCGAGCGGGCACCTCTGGTGCTGATGGGCCACGGTGGGGGCAACCACAAAAAGCATCCGGCGATGGCGGGCCGGGCACAGCGCTTCGTGACTCAAGGCGGCTTTCACGTCGCCGTCGTCGACGCGCCCGGTCACGGTGACCGGCCGCGCTCGGCGCGCGACGAGCAGGAGGTCGCCGCGCTGTTGGCGGCGAAGGCCGCGGGCGAGTCGGAAGGCCCGGTCGCCCGGCGCTACAGCGCGTATCTGGCGGAGCTGGCCGTGCCGGAGTGGCGGGCGACCCTGGATGCCCTTCAAGGGCTCGCGGAGATCGGCGCCGATGGGCCGGTGGGTTACTTCGGTATCAACCTCGGCACCGCGATCGGGGTGCCGCTGGTGGCGATCGAGCCCAGGATCACGGCCGCGGTCTTCGGCCAGCACTGGCCCGATGTCCTCGCGGAGAAGGCGAAGGGGATCACCATCCCGATCGAGTTCGACATGCAGTGGGACGACGAGGAAATCTCGCGAGAGGCCAGCCTGACGCTGTTCGACGCCTTCGCCTCGAAGGAGAAGACGTTGCACGCCAACGCGGGCAAGCACCATGAAGTGCCGAGGTTCGAGGTCGACAGCGCGGTCCGGTTCTTCGCCCGGCATCTGGACCGGGCGCTCACCTCACCGGTCTGAGGCGAGCGCGGCGGCGTCCGGCCCGTTCCCCCGGGCGCCGCTCTGTCCGCGCCCTGCCGCGCTTTCCTGGACGCCTGCCGAAACCGCTGCTCCGACGGGCCGGCACCGCCAACCGTCAGGACGGGGGATAGGGATCCCTCCCGGCGCGGCCTATTACTGGAAGCATGGCACTGAAGATCGGTTACAAGGCGTCGGCCGAGCAGTTCGCCCCGCGCGAGCTCGTCGAGTACGCGGTCAGCGCGGAAGCCCACGGCCTGGACAGCGTTTGGATCAGCGACCACCTGCAGCCATGGCGGCACGAGGGCGGCCACTCGCCGTTCTCCCTGTCCTGGCTCAGCGCGGTCGGGGAGCGCACCGAGCGGGTCCAGCTCGGCACCAGCGTGCTGACCGCCACGTTCCGGTACAACCCGGCCGTGGTGGCGCACGCGTTCGGCACCCTCGGGGTGCTGTACCCCGGCCGGGTCGCGCTGGGCATCGGCAGCGGCGAGGCGCTCAACGAAGTCGCGGTCGCGCGCATCACCTGGCCGGATTTCAAGGAGCGGTTCGCCCGCTTGCGTGAGGCCGTGGACCTGATCCGCCGTCTGTGGACGGAAGACCGCGTCACGTTCGAGGGGCAGTACTACCAGACCACCGCCGTGTCCATTTACGACCGGCCCGAGGTGCCGGTCCCCATCTACCTCGCCGCCGGCGGTCCCGTCATGGCCAAATATGTCGGCCGCAAGGGTGACGGCTTCATCTGCACCAGTGGCAAGGGCATGGAGCTGTACACCGAGAAACTCCTGCCTGCCGTGGAAGCGGGCGCGGGGCAGGAAGGCCGCGACCACGACGCGATCGACAAGATGATCGAGATCAAGCTCTCCTACGACCCGGACCCGGACCAGGCACTGGAGAACTGCCGGTTCTGGGCTCCGTTGTCACTGTCTCCCGAGCAGAAAGCCGGCTTCGAGGACCCGGTCGAGATGGAGAAGGCCGCCGACGAACTGCCCATCGAGCAGATCGCCAAACGCTGGATCGTCGCCTCCACCCCGGACGAGGCGATCGGTCAGATCAAGCAGTACGTCGACGCCGGGTTCGACCACTTGGTCTTCCACGGCCCCGGACATGACCAAGAGCGGTTCCTCAAGCACTTCGCCGAGCAGGTCCTCCCCGGACTGCGTCAGCTCGGCTGACCACTCGTGGCCACCCCGCCGAGCGGTTCACCTCGGCGGGGTGTCCAATCAGGACGAATTCCGCCGGTAGCCGGGGCAAGACCGAGTGACGATGAGCGTGCCGGCACCGCCACGACGCGGTGGCCGGCACGCCCGCCCGGTCAGCTGAAGTCTTTGGCGTGGTCCTCGGCCCATTGCCGGAAGGAGCGGGCCGGCACTCCGGTGATCTCCTCGACGGCGGGCGTCACGACGCACGGTTCCTTCATGAGCTGCTTCATGGTCTGGATGAGGAACTCCGGCCACTTCGGCTCGGTGTCCTCGACGACGTCGATCGACTGCCCGATCACCGCGGCGATCGTGTCCATGTGTTCCTGCTGCGTCAAGGCTTCCGGCCCGGTCAGCCAGTACCCCTGCCCCTCGTGTCCGGCGTCGGTCAGTGTCCGGACCGCCACGTCGGCGATGTCGCGTTCGTGGATGGACGCGGCACGCCCGTGCAGGAAGGGAATCCGCAGCTGTTCCCCGGCCCGGATCGCCGGAGCCCAGCTGAGCTGCTTGGTGGCGAACGTGGTCGGGCGGAGGAAGGTCCACGCGATTCCGGACTCCTGCAGCGCCTTCTCCACCGCGGAGTGCTCTTTCGCGCTGCGACTGTTCTGCAGGGTGGGTTCCACCACGGAAGCCGACGACAGCAACACGACGTGTTCCACTCCGGCCGCCCGCGCCGCGGCGGCGAAGTAGGCGGCACTGCCCGGATTGGCGTAGAGAAAGACCTTTTTGACGCCCTCGAGCGCGGCCGGAAGACTCTCCGGCTCATCGAGGTCGAGGCGGACCATCTCGACGGCGTCCGGCAATTCGCCCGGTTTCGGTTTCCTGCTGGCTCCCCGGACTGACGCTCCGGCGGACAGAAGCCCAGTCACCACGTGACTGCCCACACTGCCGTACGCGCCGATGACAAGGACGGACATGGCTCCTCCAAAAGGGTTGACAGGTCGACGTTCGACCGAATCCCAGCCAACTTACCGCATCTGTTTCGGCGCGAGTTTCCTCGGCGACCGCGAGGACGTTGAAGGTCAAGCAAATTCCCGATGCCGTGGCGCGGGCAACTGTCATACCGAGGGATAGGGATCCCTCCGCGAGCGCCCTAGCATCAGCCGGGTACCCGAGACGGCAGACTCGACAGAAGGTGGGTGGCAGATTTCGTGGTGGATCCGACCGAAGTCATACCGAAGAATGGTGACCGGCAGGCGACATTCAGCGCGAAACGGGCACTGACTCGTGAACAGCTGGAAGAGTTCGCCGAGCGCGGTTACCTCGTGATTCCGGATGTCGTGCCGCCGGATCTGATCGCCGCCGCCAACGCGGTGGTCGACGAGCAGCTGCGCGCGCGCCCGCCGGCGGAAGGCCACGTCGGGGTGGTCTACCGGTTCCAGGAATTGGCGGATTCACCGGTGCTCGCGGCGTTGTTGCGTGACACCGCCGCCTTCTCGCTCGCCGAAAACCTCACGGGCGAAGGAGAGTTGGAGGTGCCGGAGTCGGTGCAGATCGCACTGACTTACCCGCCCTTCAAGGACGCCAGGGAAAAGCCGCATATCGACGGCGGCAAGGGACGGAAACCCGATGACCCCCCATGGACGTTCACCATGCTCGCCGGGTTCTTCCTGACCGACCAGTCGAGCGATGACACGGGAAACCTCTTCGTCTGGCCGGGAACACACCGTGCGCACGCACAATTGTTCCGCGAGCGCGGCCCCGAGGCCTTCACGACCTACCCGAATGTCAAGCTGCCGGAGCGGGAGATGGTGCGTGGTCGTCCGGGCGACCTGCTGTTGAAGCACTACCTGCTCGGCCACAATGGTGGCAACAACACCGGCGACTCCATTCGGCGCACGGTTTACTTCAGGCTCCGGCATCGGGAGCACGAAGCGAAGTGGCGTGAAGCGCTGCAAGATCCTTGGCACGATCTCGCGCCGTTGCGAGGGCTGATTCCGTAGTCCGGTGAAATCGCCTCCGCAGGGTCGGCGGCCGTGAGATCTCGTTGGCTCCGCGGCTGTCCACTCTTGTCGGGGCGGCGACGAAACGTGTACGACGCCGGTGAGCGCGCCACCGCCACCGGCGAGCAAAGCTCGATGAAGCCGTAAATGGGACTAAAAATCAAGGGTGGAGACTATGATGCCTGACGTCAGCGATCTCGTGGACGTGGCGACCGGCGACGTCATTCTGGCCGAGACCGATGTCACGCTGCCCGGCGTCTTGCCCCTCGTGCTCGAGCGTGCCCACAGGTCGTCCGCTCGCACCGGCCGATGGTTCGGACGGTCCTGGACGTCGAGCCTCGACCAGTGCCTGCGGGTGACCGGAGACCGGATCGACGCGAGGTTCGCCGGCGGGGAGATCCTGACCTGGACACATCCGGGCGGCGCCGGCGATCCCCGCTCCATCCCGGTGACCGGTCCCGCCTGGCCGTTGTTGCAGAACCCGGACGGCTCCTACGCCATCAGCGATCCGCAACGCGGCCTCGTCTGGCGATACGAACGCCGGCCCGGATTCGAAGGCGACGAACTGCCCCTGGTCTCGGTCACGGACCGCGCGGGCCACGAGATCACCTTCAGCCACGACGAGGCCGGTCGCCCGCTCAGCATCGTCCACTCCGGTGGCTACCGCGTCCTGGTGACGGTCACCGGCGAGCACGTCACCGCGCTGACCCTCGCCCGCCCCGACGGCCAGGACGAAATCCCCTTGCGCCGCTTCGAATACGACGACTCCGGCAACCTGTCCGGCGTCGTCAACTCCTCCGGCCTGCCGCGACGCTTCACTTACGACGGCGAGGGCAGGCTGACCAGCTGGACCGACCGCAACGGCTACTCCTACCACTACACCTTCGATCCCGAAGGCCGCTGCGTACGCGGGGAAGGCCCTGAGGGTTTCCTGTCCGGCACCTTCGCCTACGAGCACGGCGTCACCCGGTGGACCGGCATCGACGGAGATGTCACCATCCACACGATCACCGAGTCCGCCCAAGTCGCCGCGATCACCGACCCGATCGGGAAAACGGCGCGGACGGACTACGACGAACGTGGCCGGGTCACCGTCCGCACCGACGCCCTCGGCAGGGTCACGCGATATGCCTACGACGATCGCGGAAACCTGGTCTCGGTGACCAATCCGGACGGCCGCGTCACCAACGTCGAAGTCGACGAGGCCTGCCTCCCGGTACGGATAACCGGGCCGGACGGAGGTGTCTGGCTACAGGCCTTCGACAAGAGCGGCAATCTCACCGAACTGACCGCGCCCGACGGCTCGGTGCTCAAGAACGGGTATGACAGCCGCGGGCACCTCGCCGAGGTGATCGGCGCGGATGGCGCGGTCACCACGATGGAATGCGATCCCGCCGGGATGCCCGTGATGGTCACCGCACCCACCGGCGAAACCACCCGGTACGAGCGCGACCTGCTGGGACGAGTCGTACGCGTCACGAGTTCCGGCGGCGGGGCGACCGCCTATACGTGGACGACGGATGGTCTCCCCGCCTCCCGTACCCTGCCGGACGGTTCGACCGAGTCCTGGGACTGGGACGGCGAAGAGAATTTGCTGCGACGCGTCTCCGCCACGGGAGCGGTCACGTCCTACGCTTACGGGCCATTCGGGCGGCTCGTGTCGATCGACTGGCCGGGCGGTACCCGCAGCGAGCTCGACTTCGACCACAACTGTCGCCTTGTCTCGGTGACCCACGGCGGACTGACGTGGCACTACGAGTTGGACTCCGCCGGCCGGATGAGTGCGCAGACCGATTACAACGGCGCCACCACCCAGTATTGGTACGACGCCGTTGGCCAGCTCGTGCACCGGGTGAACGCCAGCGGCCACGAGGCCTCGTTCGCGTATGACCCGCTCGGCAAGCTGGCGACTCATCACGCCGCGGAGGGCACCGTGACGAAGTTCGACCACGATCCGGAAGGCCGCTTCCTTCGCGCGAAAAACGACGACATGGATTTGGTCTTCGTCCGGGACTCGCTCGGACGGGTGATCACCGAAACCTGCAACGGCCGCACCGTCACCAAGACCTACGACGCCGCTGGAAGGGTAACGAGCCGCATCACTCCATCCGGGGCCCGTACCGCCTGGGTCTACAACGCCGCCGGACTGCCTTCGGCACTCACCGCCGACGGCAGGGAACTGCGGTTCGCCCATGACGAAGCCGGACGGGAAATCCGGCGGGAGCTACCCGGCGGAACCGTGCTCGCCCAGGAATGGGACCTGCTCGGTCGTCTCGTGACTCAAACCCTCACCGGCCGGGCCGCTTCCTCCGGTCCGGAGGGGTCCATCGTCGCTGGGCAACCGCTCCAACGGCGCGCGTATACCTACGGCCCGGACGGATTCGTCGCGGACTTGGAAGATCTGCTCACCGGCGGCCGGGCGTTCCGGCTCGATTCCGAAGGGCGGGTCACCGCCGTGACCGGCCGGGGTGACGAATGGTCGGAGCACTATGACTACGACCCCGTCGGCAACATCGTGAACGCCGTCTGGCCCGCTTCGGCCACTTTCCCCGCTTCCGGAACTCCGGAGACCTCATCGCAAGGACCCCGCGAGGTGAACGGAACCTTCACCACCCGGGCCGGGAACGTCCGTTACGGGTACGACGCCGCCGGGCGAGTCGTGACGCGGACGCGAACACGGATATCCGGCGATCCGGAGACTTGGCGCTTCGCGTGGGACGCGGACAGCCGGCTTTTCTCCGCCACCCTTCCCGACGGGAGCAAGTGGCACTATCACTACGATCCCCTCGGCCGCCGCATCGGCAAGCGTCATCTTTCCGCCGACGGTGAACTGCTGGAGCAGACCCGTTTCTCGTGGGACGGGGGAGTTCTCGCCGAGCAAGAGGACATTCAAGGCGATCGGCGGAAGATCACCACATGGAATTACCGGAACGACTCGTTCATTCCGGTCACGCAGACCTCGCGAACCGTTGTCCGTGCAGGATCCGAAGACGAGAAGGTCGACGAAGAATTCCACTCCGTGGTCACGGACCCGAGTGGTGCGCCGACCGAGCTGGTCTCCGCTGACGGCGTCATCGCCGGAAATCAGCAGCGCACACTGTGGGGGCAATCCCACTGGCAACGTGATACCGCGACGTCCCCGCTGCGATTCGCCGGTCAGTATCACGACCAGGAAACGGGATTGCACTACCACGATCAGCGCTATTTCGATCCCGATACCGGCGCGTACCTCTCCCCGGATCCGCTTGGCCTGGCGGCTGCGCCGAACCCCCATGCGTACGTCCCGAATCCCCCTGCCGCCGACGATCCTCTCGGGTTCCTGAGTCGTGCTGAAGCGGCGCGGGCGGAAACGGCAGGCAACTGGGTGGGTTCTCTGCTTCGCCACCATCATCATCTGCTGCTTTTCGCCGACCTTGACGGGTTCGACGCGCGTCTGTTCGCGGGCGGAGGGCCGGTCGGGATGGAGTCGGCGCGTGCCCGAAACGCCCGCGGTCCGCAATGATGCCGTGAGTGGCCGAAGCGGTACCGCCCCGAACGGCGGGAATCCCTCATGGACCGTTACGAAACGAATGCGAGTGTGGTGAGTTGCGGATTCTCGGCATTTCCGGATCGCTTCGCAAGGAGTCGTTCAACACCCGGCTGCTGGCCGCCGTTCGGCAGCTGGCCCCGGAGGGGATGACGATCGATGTCTTCGACGGACTCGGCGATCTGCCGCTGTACAACGGAGATCTCGATTCCCGGGAGGGCGGCCCGGCTCCGGTCGAGCGGTGGCGTGAGGCCGTCCGCGAGGCGGACGGTCTGCTCGTCGTCACACCGGAGTACAACAGCTCGATTCCGGGCGTGCTCAAGAACGCGGTCGACTGGGTGTCCCGGCCCATGGTGGGCGCCGCGTTGCACGGCAAATGCGTGGTGACCATGGTGGCCACTCCCGGGCGTGGCCTCGGCCGCAACGTGCTGACCGATCTCGGCCGGGTATTGCACGACTGTCACGCGCACGTGGTCAGCGGACCATGGGTGGTGCTCACCGAGGCGGACGGCAAGCTCGCCGACGTCGAAGACGAGCAGGGTCAGTTCGTGCCCACCCTTTCCGACCCGGTATCCGTGCGCATCGCCACGGTCCAGTTGAACGCGCTGGCCGCCGCGGTCGAGGCTGGCGCGGGCGAGCACGCCGTGGCTCCGCTGCGGGCCTACTTCGCCGCCGGCCGAGCGCGGAACAGTTCTTGAGGGGTAAGGCATAACGTGTCTGGTCCGGTCACGGCGGCCGGACAGCCGTAGCGGTGAGAAAGCTCTCCTCGCCCCACGTTTGCCTTACCCCTCACTAGCCGACCGCCTCCCGCGTGAGACGAACGAGGCTCACCACGTCACCTGCAACGCGTGCACGCCGTAGACGAGGCTGAACGCGCGGAATTCCACTCGCTCGTCGGGACCGGCCAAGGCGAGACGGGGGAAACGCCGCAGCAGCGCGGGGAGAGCGATGCGCAGCTCCATCCGGGCCAGTGGTGCCCCGAGGCAATGGTGCGCGCCATGTCCGAAGGCGACGTGGCCGGTCGTTCCCCGGGTGATGTCGAGGGTCTCGGGGGCGTCGATCAGGGCGGGGTCGCGGTTGGCTGCCGGAATCGAGCAGATCACGAGCGATCCCGCGGGGACGCGGTGCCCGCCGATCTCCACGTCCGTCGTGGTCGTCCGCGGCGGCAGCGACTGGACGACGGACAGCCAGCGCAGCAGCTCCTCGACGGCGGGCTCGATCAGCCCGGGATCCTCGCGGAGTAACGCCAGCTGGTCCGGATGCCACAGCAGCGCCAGCGTGCCGAGGCCGAGCATGTTCGCGGTCGTCTCGTGTCCGGCGAGCAGCAGAAGTCCCGCGATGCCGGTCAGCTCGTCCGAAGTGAGATCGTCGCCGTGCTCGCGCACGAGCATGCCCAGCATGTCCTCGCCCGGATCCGCCCGGGCGCGGGCCACCAGTCCGGCCATGTAGTCGTGGTCCTCCCGTTGCGCCGCGACCCGCTGGTCCACCGGCAACGAGGTGTCGAGAATCCGCGCGGCGCGCTCGTGGAATTCGCCGCGGTCGGCATACGGGACGCCCAGCAGTTCGCAGATCACCAGCGACGGCACCGGCAACGCGAAGTGCGCGACCAGATCGGCGGGTTTACCGGCTCGCTCCAGGTTGTCCAGTGCCGTTTGGACGATCTCGGTGATCCGCGGTTCGAGCCTGTTCATCCGCCGCACGGTGAATTCCGGGGTGAGCAGCCGTCGCAAGCGCGTGTGGTCGGGCGGGTCGAGCCTGATCAGCTGTCCCGCCGTGACGTCGTCTTGTCCGGCTCCCGGCAACGGCGTGGCGCTGCTGAACCGGGCCGGATCCGCCAGCACTTGGCGGACATCTTCCTTACGGCAGACCAGATACGCGGGTAGGCCGAACGGCGTCTCGACTCGTACGATCCCCTCGCCGTCGCGAGCCCGCGCCAGTTCCTCGATCGGGTCGAGACCGTTCCTTCGCATGTGAAGCGGCATGGTTTCGGTCATTTTCTGCCTTCCGTTCAGGACTGGGCGTCGAGCCACTCTTGGAACGTGGGGCCCGCGAGCTTGGCGTGCGGACTGGGCAGGAAGCCGCCGGCGGCGGCGATGTCGGCGTCGGGCATGCCCGAGCCGTCGACGCCGACGACTTCGATGCCCCGGCGGGCGCCGAGGATGCGGGCCGCGTCCGCCATGATTTCCTTGCGGGGCCCCGCGATTTCGGGGATGGGCGGTCCAGGGTCGCTCGGGTCCATGGCGAGGTCGACCAGTTCCTCCGCGACGGTGCGGCAGGCCACGAGCTGCGTGGGCAGGGCCGGCAGGTGCACGACGTCGCTTTGCTGCCAGTCCAGGAGCTGGCCGACGAACTCGTGGAACTGTGCGGCCCGCAGGAGGCGGACGGGGAGAGGGCCCGCCAGAAGGAGTTCCTCGTGCACCTTCTTGGCGGCGATGAAACCGGCGGTGGCCTTGTCGGTGCCGATGATGGACGCCGCGGCGATCCGGGCGACCCCCGCCTGACGGCCCGTTTCCTGCAGGTTGCGGGCCGCTGTGCGGAAGAACTCCGTCGCCGCCTCCTGCTCGGAGCCGTGCCATGAGGCGACGTCGATGACGACCTCGACGCCGGTGAGCGCCTCGGCGAGCCCCTCACCGGTGATGATGTCCACGCCGGTGGCGCGGGACATCGGCACGACGTGGTGTCCTCGTTCGGCGAGGACGTCGACGACGTGCTGTCCCAGCCGTCCGGTCGCTCCGGCCACTGCGAACTTGCTCATGATTCAGAACCTTTCTCGAGCGTGGGGAAGTCAGTCGGTGTAGTTGAGACCGGGCGGCATTCCGGGAATCGGCTTGGCGATGAGCGCGGCGGGGGCGAAGAAGCCGATATGCGCGATCGCCATGACGAGCGTCCAGAGCGCCTTGGCGTCGTAGCACTCGGATGCCTTGGCGTACAACGAGTCGGGGACACGTTCGCCGGCCGGATTCGGCGTGAGGACGGCCTCCACGAGCTCCAGCGCGACGCGTTCGGGGTCGGTGAAGCAGGTGGCGTCCTGCCAGGTCGCCACCGCGGTGATGCGCTCCTCGGGCTCCCCGGCTTGGCGGAGATCGCCGGTTTCGCGAATCGTGAAGTACGTGCTGCCGAGCAGCTGTCCGGCGCGCAGTTGCAGCAGGCTGATGGTCGTCGAGGGGATCGCGCCGTTCTTGAGGACCTTGTGCAGGCCGCCGGCGACTTCGGCCATCTCGGGTACGAAGGGGATCGGGTTGGGCATGCGTGACCGCGGGGGCATGGCGGGCTTCCTTTCTCTTCGGCGTTGCGACCAAGAGATCCCGGCGACGCGATCCCCGTGACAGATCGGCCTTGTGACGCAGGCCACCGTCACAAAAGGAGGAGGGCCGGGGTCGTATGGGCACGCTCGAGAAAGGCAGGAACCGGTGATGGGCGAACGAGACACCGCCATGGAGTCGGCCACCGAGGCGTTCGTGGCCCACCGCAACCTGCTTTTCACCGTGGCCTACGAGATGCTCGGTTCGGCCACCGACGCCGAGGACGTCCTGCAGGAGACCTGGATGCGGTGGGTGGGCGTGGACTTCGCGACGGTGCTGGCCCCTCGTGCGTTCCTGGTCCGGATCACCACCCGGCAGGCGCTCAAACGGCTGCGGACACTCGGCAGGCGCAAGGAGTCCTACGTCGGCCCGTGGCTACCCGAGCCGCTGCTGACCGCGCCGGACGTGGCCGAGGACGTGGAGCTGGCCGACAGCGTCTCGATGGCCATGTTGCTGGTGCTCGAGACGCTCGCGCCGACCGAGCGAGCGGTGTTCGTGCTGCGCGAGGTCTTCGCACTCGACTACGACGAGATCGCCGAAGCGGTCGGCAAAACCTCGAGCACCGTGCGCCAGATCGCGCATCGGGCGCGGGCGCACGTCGCCGCGCGCAGGCCCCGCGGCGCCGGCTCACCCGCCGAACACCGGGCGGCGCTCCTGGCCTTCCAGTCAGCGGTCGAAACCGGCGATCTCCAGGGCCTGCTCGACGTCCTCGCGCCGGACGTCGTCGCCCTCAGCGACGGCGGCGGGGTCAAACACGCCCTGCTGCGACCGGTCGTCGGCGTGGACAACGTGGCGCGTCTGCTGGCCGCCGGCTGGTGGAAACGGGACGCGGAAAGGTCGGTCGAGCCGGTTCAGATCAACGGTGGGCCGGGGTTGCTCATCCGGGTCGACGGGGAGATCGACGGCGTGCTGGCGGTGCGGGTCGAGAACGGCTTGGTCACCGGTGCCTACCACGTGCGCAATCCGGAGAAGCTGGCGAATGTGGGGCGGGAGATCACCGTCAGCCGGTGTTCAGGCGCCGAGGCGGTGGTAGATCCGGCTGGCCAGGGTGGCGGCCAGCTGGTTCAAGGCGCTCCAAGGTTCATCGAGCGCGAACCGGCCGAGTAGTTCCGCCGCGGCGTAGGCCTCGGCCTCGGAAAGCAGTGGCGCGCGCCGGTCCTGGAGCCCCTTCTCGACCAGCCGTGACAGCGCTTCGGCGTATTCCTCCAGGTCACGAACCATGGCCAGGCCGTACCGCTCGTCGAGCGAATCCCCGGCGAGGTCGTCACTCATGGTCGTCTCCCCTTCTGCGTTCACCCGTCCGACGCGCTTCAGAAAATCTATGCTGGCTGAGGTAGACATTCAATGCCGGGTGTGTGTAATGTTCTCCTCGTACCGAGAAAGACAACGTCAAGCAGGCGCGGGAGATGACGTAACTACCCGCGAGGTGAGACAAGCCGGTCAGGCGGCACGGGGCCGATCAAGGAACAGGTCCCGGACGGTGATCGGGAGCAGGATCTCAGGGCCGGGTTGTGAAGAAGGTTCGACCAGGTAGTGCCGGCCCTGCAAGGAAAGTGCAGGACGCGGGCGGAGCGGTCGCGCCCGTGAAGAACAGGTAGTTGCAGTAGGTCAGTAGATAAGTAAGTCAGTAGATAAGCAGTGCAGTTGCAGGACCGGTCAGGTGGCCGGGGCCGATCAAGGAACAGGGCTCCGGGCAGTGACCAGCGGCGTCAGCGTGCTGGGACCGATCAGTGAAAGGGTTCCGGCGGTGTCGCTCGCGGCAGGTGAAGTAGCAGTACCCAGCAAGGTGAAAACACAGGAAAGAAGGGAACGGCGACATCATTGGATCGCCCGCAGCGGCAAGGTAGCGCCGCGCGGGTGCCGTAGTTCCATCGAGCACGGAGGTGGTTCGCGGTCACGAATAAGCGATCCCCGCGCAATCCGGTCGTTCACCGGACGCGGGTGCAGGAAGCCGGCGGTCGCGCCGGTGGACAATGGTGAAACCAACCCTGAGGACCCCGGGTGCCGTTTTGGCACCCGGGGTCCTTTGTGATGTGGAGGTGGAATGATCCCTGACCAAGAAGGACCGGCCACGCCCAGCGGGGCCGACAGGTTCGACGACGAGCACTACCCCGCCTACACGATGGGCCGTGCCGCCGACATGCTCGGCGCCACTCAAGGCTTCCTTCGCAGTCTCGACGAGGCCGGCCTGATCATCCCGCAGCGTTCCGCCGGCGGCCATCGCCGTTACTCCCGGTATCAGCTTCGCCTGGCCGCGCGAGTGCGGGAACTGGTCGATCAGGGCACCGCCGTCGATGCCGCCTGCCGCATCGTCACCCTTGAGGATCAGCTCCACGAAGCCCAGCGCGTGAACGCCGAACTCCGCGCCGAGGACTGAAACCCCGCCGAGAACGCCCTTGTCCGGACAGGACGAGGGCGTTCGAGCGTGGATGTCGAGACGGACGGCACGGCTCCGACCCCCTCCTGAAGCGCCGGACAGCGGCGCCCCAGGAGCGAAGGAGGCCTTGCGATGAGCAAGGTGGTGCTGGACGTGTCGATGTCGCTGGACGGATTCACCGCCGGACCGAACGTGCGGGCCGACGAGCCCATGGGTGACGGCGGCGAACGACTGCACGAATGGATGGCCGGTGCAGGGCCCGACGCCCGCGTTCGCGACGAAGTGAACGCGATGGTCGGGGCGACCGTCATCGGAAGACACACCTTCGACCTCGGTCTGCGGCCGTGGGGCGGAACGCCGTGGCCCGGCGTCCCGAGCTTCGTGGTCACCCGCCGGACCAGGGAAGACCTGCTCGGCGACAACGGCGGCACGTTCGCCTTCGACGGGCTGGAGGCCGCGGTCCGCCGTGCCAAGGAAGCCGCGGAGGACAAGGACGTACTCGTGCTGGGCGCCGACGTCGCCGGGCAGCTGCTCGCCTCGGGCCTGCTCGACGAGGTCTACCTCCACCTCTCCCCGGTGGTGCTGGGGCAGGGGACCGCCGTGTTCGCCGGGCACCTTGGCGAGCTGGTCCCGCAGGGCGAACCCATCGCCGGGACCGCTACCCACCTGCGCTATCGCGTCGGGCGGCTACCACGGGAAGGCCGCACGGAGAACCGCTGAGACCGATTCGAGGTCGGTGACCATACGGTCGAGTTCGCCGGGGCTCAAGGCGTTGTACGGCGCTTCCGCGAGCTTGTCGGTCAGCGCTTCGACTCGTTCCTTCGTGGCCCGGCCGTCGGCGGTGAGCCAGCCGTCGGTTCCGACCAGGCCGCGGTCGCGCATACCGTCGACGACCGCGGTGAGCTGCGCGGCGGGGAGGTGGCCGACCCGGCCGAACTCCTTCGCGGGCATGTCGATGGACAGGGCGTGCAGCACGTGGGCCTCGGTCCCGCCGATGCCCTCGGTCACCAAAGCGACGGTGTGGCCGTCGACGCGGTGATCGCGCAGCAGGGTGGCCGCGTGCCACAGCCTGGCCACCGGCTCGCGCGGGACCGGGAGCGTGCGGACAGCGGCGTAGAGGGCGCGTCCCTCGATCGGTGCGCTGGTCGCCGCTTTCATCAGGAGGTCGCCGGCGCGCGTGACACGGGGGTCGTCGGCGAGGTCGCCGAGGATCCGCCGGATTCCGGCGACACATCCCCGCTCGCGGGCGGCCAGCGCCGCCTCCGGTGTGGTCAGCTCCCAGACCTTCGGGAGGTGGCGTGCCACCTCGCCGGGCGCGAAGTTGTAGAAGATCGCGTGGATCACCTCGGCCGGAACCGACCGGCCGAACGGCGCGGCCCGCCCGGAGAAGTAGGCGTCCCACTGATTGCGCAGGCCCAGCGCCATCAGGGCCTCGTCCGACTCGTCGGCGAAATAGGGCACCAGGCCGATGGGCTCGACCAGGTCGTACATGCGGCGGGCGACGGGTTCCGGGTGCGACATTCTCATCCCCTGTGGTCGTGGCGGCGCCCTCGTGGCGGCCGCTCACTTACTCCACGAACGGCTCATCCGGGATTCGACATCGGGCCGCGGCGGATCACCGGCACCGCCGCGCCCTCCTTTCCTTCGTCGGCCCTTCGGGATCAACGGGACCCCTCAGCCGAGTACCGAAAGCCCGTCCGCCACGACGACGCCGTCGTGCAGGACCGTGCGGTCCTTGCCGCGGTCCATCACCGCACTCGTCAGGGTCTCGCCGTCCACCAGCACCAGGTCGGCGCGGTCGCCGGCGGCCACGCCGGGCCGGTCGGCGATACCCGCGAGCCGCGGGACGTCGTGGCTCATGATCGACGCGCCGCCCATCGTGGCGACGGCCAGCGCCAGCTCGATCAGGTCGTCGCGGCGGAAGCCGTTCGTGAAGGCCAGTTGCCAGGTGCGGTCGAGCAGGTCGCAGTTGCCGTACGGGCTCCAGTAGTCCCGCTGGCCGTCCTCGCCGAGGCCGACGCGCACACCCGCGGTCGTGAGGTCCGCGAGGGACAGCTGGCCGTCGACGGACGGCGCGACGGTGGCCATCGCGATGTCCAGCTCCGCGAAGGTGTCGATCAGGCGGCGGCTCACCGACTCCGAGATCGAACCCAGTTCGTACGCGTGCGACATCGTCACCTTGCCGCGCATGTCCAGCGCGCGGACCCGTTCGATCACCAGGTCGGTCGAGAAGACGCCGAGGTGACCCGGTTCGTGCAGGTGGATGTCCACCTCGACGCCGTACTTCTCGGCGAGGCCGAACACGACGTCGAGATGTCCCTTGGGGTCCTTGTCCAGTGAGCACGGGTCGATCCCGCCGACGACCGTGGCGCCCGACCGCAGCGAGGCCTCCAGCACGTCCACGGTGCCGGGTTCGCGCAGGATCCCGGCCTGCGGGAACGCCATGATCTCGACGTCCGCGTGCTTGGCGAAGCGCTCCTTCGCGGCGAGTACGGCGTCGAGCTTCTCGAGCCGGCAGTCGACGTCCACCTGCGCGTACGTGCGCACGCGGGTGGTGCCGTTGGCGATCATCCGCTCCAGCGTCCCGGCGACGCGTTCGGGCAGCGGGACCTCGGCGTCGCGCCAGTTCTCGCGGTCGTTCAGCATCATCGCCCAGACGCCCGGCGCACCCGTATGCGGCCGGAACGGCAGGCCGATCCGGGTCGAGTCCAGGTGGACGTGCACGTCGCTGAACGACGGGAACAGCAGCCGCCCGCGCCCGTCGACCGTGCCGGGTGCCGTCGTGGCGGCCGGATCGTGCGGCCGTACCGCGGTGATCCGGCCATCGGCCACTTCGACGTCGCTGTGCTGTCCACCCCACGGGCGGACGTCACGGATCAACACGGTGAACACCCTTCTCGACGCGGTCCCTTTGGTATACCAAAGTGGGTTCGCGGGAGCAACGTCAGGTGACTCACTTGGTGTGCCGGTACGGGCGGGTGTGCCCGGTTTCCGCGTTGTGCTTGGTGATGTCGTCGATCCCCATCTTCTCGAGCCTCGGGTACTCGGTCACGTCGAACACGTTGTCCTCGCGGCGATGCGGGTAGACGTCGTGTCCCTTGCCCGGCCAGTAGGGGAAGACCACGTGCGTGTCCTTGTTGGAGTTCTTGGCGAAGGTTTCGGAGACGTAGTCCCATTTCTCCTGGACGAGCGGCTTCCGCGGGTCGTTGGGATCGTTGATCCACCCGGGCATCTTGACGTTGTTGTCCTTGAGGGTCCCTTCGAGCGTGTTGCCACCGTTCTGCTTCGCGATCTTGGTGGCCTTCTCCTCGACCGAGCCGAGGTACTCGTCATCTTCGCCGCGTTTGCGTTTCTTGGTGCCGCCGGACCAGAAGAAGTGCTTGTCCGCCTTCAAGATCTCGTCGAGTTTCGGCTTGAACTTGTCGAATTCCTCCTTCGACATCTTGTCGACGTTGATGGGAGGTTTCCTCGGGCTCCTTCGCAGCGGCGGAGGCTGCGCACTGGGGCCTGCCGGCTGGGGCCGCTGCTGACTGCCCGGCCCGGTCTTGCCGCAGGAACCGGCCAGGCCGAGCGGGTCGCCGATGAGCAGCGGCTGCTCGACATAGCCGACAGGGTTGGCCGCGGCGGCGAGTCCGAGCGGATCCTGGCTGAGATAACGCGAGGTTCGCGGGTCGTAGTACCGGAAAACGTTGTAGTGCAGCCCGGTTTCCTCGTCGCGGTGCTGGCCGGGGAACGCCAGCGGCATCGCCGCGGTGTCCGCGTCGGGCAACGGCACGCCCCAGAAACTGCTGCGGTCCTGCCAGACCAGCGCGCCGTGCTCGTCGAGCAACTCGGTCGGCGTTCCGGCCGGTGACGTGATCACGGCACGGAACACGGCGTCTTCGAGGGCGCCGGTGCGCTCGATCTGGACGACGGGACGGTCGTCGTCGTAGCGCTCCCAGGTGAAGAGCCGATAGGACTCGTCGGCGGGGTCGTAATCCATCCGCTCGACGACGTTCATCCCGCTCCACAGGAACCGGACGTCGAAGGTGAGCTCGGCTTCCCCTTCCGGCCCCAGCAGCCAGCGGCGTTTGGCGAACCGCCGCCCGAGCGGGTCGTAGTGGTAGGTCCAGAGCGCGCCGTCGGGTGTGCGCGCGGAACGCAGCCGATCGAGGTGGTCCCATTCGTAGGCGCACGACCGATCGGCGGTGACCCTGCCCCGCTCGTCATCGCTGTAGTGGGTCTCGTCGACGGCGAGGTTGCCCGCCGCGTCGTGGGTGAACCGTTCGACTCCGGCGGGCCCGCGTGCCTCGCTGACCCGGCCCGTGGGGTCGAAGGAGAGCTGCCATGGCCGGATCGCGTCGTCGACGGCGGCGAGCCTGCCGTCCGGGCGGTAGCGGTAGACACGCCGCCCGACACCCGCGATGTCCTCTTCGGCGAGCCGGTCTTCCGCGTCGAATCGCCGCCGGAGCACCACGGCGCCGTCGACGCTGCGCGTGATCTCCCGTCCGGCGGCGTCGTAGGCGAAGCCGACCTCGTGACCGGCGATCCGCAGGGAACTCGGCAGTCCCGCTTCGGTGAAGCGCCACTCACTGTCCACACCGGACGATGTGCGGCGGACGAGCGTTTCGCCGTCGTGGCGCAGGCACACGCCGAGCCCGTTGATCGTGTCGGTGACCACCTGATCGCCGTCGTGGACGAGTTCGACCCGCGACTCGGCGTTCTCGGCGACGGTCATCCTGCCGAGCGCGTCGTATTCGTACGACGTGACGTCGTCCGGGGTACGCCGGGCGACGATGTTGCCCTGAAGGTCGTAGTCGTACTCGGTCGCGTCACCCGTGCCGTTGGTCATGCGGAGCAGCCGGCCCGCCGCGTCGTAGGCGTAGCCGATTCGGCGGCCGTCGTAGTCGACCTCCTCGACGAGCCTGCCGGCGGCGTCGCGGACGTACCGCCAGACGAGGCCGTTCGGGTTGGTCACCGAGGTGAGCCGCAGCTCGCCGTCGTAGGTGTACAGCGTGCGCGCCCCCGCGGCGTCGGTCTCCTCCATGACGAGACCGAACGGGCCGTACTTGCGGCGCCGCGCGGCACCCGTCGCGTCACGGTGCTCGACGACGTGACCTTCCGCGTCGTGCACCCACGTCTCGCGACCGCCGTGCGGGCCGAGCCGCCAGGCACGGCGGCCGTCGGCCGTCCAGCCGAGCCTCGCTTCGCCGCCGGAAGCCGTGTACGTGAGACGTGGGCGGCCGAACAGGTCGCGGTCGCCGGGGCGGTCCGTCACGGGTTCGTCGTCGAGCGGATTCGGCGCGTCCGGGATGTGCACCGGCAAGCCGGTGCCCGCCAGGGTCGTGGCCGGATCGAATTCGGGGACCACCCGCTGGACATCGCCCGCGGACAGCCGGACCTCGCCGCCGGCGGCGGGTGTCAGCCGCACGGTGGAGCCCGCGGGGCGGTGGACGGCCACCAGTTCGCCGTCGTCGCCGTACTCGTAGCCGGTCTCGCGGCCGAGTTCGTCCACTTGGGACAGAAGCTCGTCGCGCCGGTTCCAGCTGTAGCGCCGGGAGTTGCCCAGCGGGTCGACCCGTTCGATCAGCTGCTTGGCGTCATTGAGGCGATACGTCCACGTGTGGCCGAGCGCGTCGGTGTGCCGGGTCGTGCCGGGCTCGTAGACGAATGTCGCGTTGTAGTAGCCGTTCGCGCCCACGGCGCGGACGCAGCGGCCGGCGTCGTCGTAGACGTACCGGTACCAGGTGCCCGTGCGGTCACGCCAGCCGACGAGGCGGTGGCCGAAGTCGTAGTCGAGTGCCATGGGGCGACCGGCGTAGTCGGTGACCGTGCTCAGCTGGCCGAGCCGGTTGTACGAGAAACTCACCAACGGCGGCTGCCCCGGAGCCCCGAGCGCGACGATCCGCCCGTTCGCGGTGCCGATCGCGAGTTCGACGCCGTCGTCACGGCGGATGCTCGCGGGCGTGCCGTCGGCCGCGTAGCCGAACTCGGTGCGGCTTCCGTTCTGTTCGATGGCCCTGAGCGGCAGGACGCCGCGGTCGCCGGCGAAGAGCAGCTCGCGATCGCCGATCGACAGCCGGTAGCCGTCCGGAGCGCGGCGCAGCCGGTGGCGCGGACCTTGCCGCGGCAAAACGGGTTCGTGGGCAGGGATGGGGTAATCCAGCACCATCCCGTCTTCGGCGTAGAACCGGATCCGGTCGCCCGCGAAGACCAACCGCTGGTCCATTGTGGACGTCCAAGATGGACCGAACCATCGGCCGGCGCCGTAGGACGACAGATGCGTGCGGGAAAGCTCCAGATCCGCCGCGTCGCCGGGCAGCGTTACGTCGACCTGGGTCATGACGACCTCACCGGTCGCGACGTCGACGGGGTCACCGCAGTAGTTCTTGGAATCCGACGACGTCGACCGGTCGCCGTTGCCGTCCTTCTTCGTGGAGTCGTTGTTGCCGCCCCGGTCGCGGGTGCCGCCGTTGCCGGTGCCGCTGGTGTTCGTCTGGTCGTTGTCGTTCTTGGTGTTGTTGCCCTTGTCGTTGGTGTTGCTGTCGCCGCCCTTGTCGCGGCCGCCACCGCCGTCGGCGCTGGAGCTGGTGGTGCTCTCGTCGTCCTTGTCCTTCATGGGGTCGATCCCGCGATCGTTCCCACCCTTGGTCTTGGGCGGCGGCGGGGCGTCCACCTTGCCGCCTTGGAGCTTGCGCAGGGCTTTGGCGGCGTCGTCGAAGAGCGTGTCGGCCTTCTTGAGCAGCGGCATCAGGCCCTTGAGCGCCTTGACGAGTTTGGTGGTGAGATCGGCGATCTTCGAGGCCGTCTTGGCGACCGCGGTCACGACCTGCGGCACCACCCACGTCAGGCCGATGCCGAGGGTGAACAGCACCTGCAGCGCCCAGCTGATGAGGTGGCCGACGAGTTCGGCGATGATGTCGCGGACGAGCGTGCGGACAGCGGCGACGACCTCGCCCGCGGTCTTGACTCCGCTCGAGGCGCCTTCGCAGCCCTTCTGCGCGGCGGTGAGCACGGTGACCGTGTCCTGGGATCGTTCGCGGTAACGGTCGGCGGCATCGCCCGCCCACGTCTGCAAGTCGGCCTTGACCAGATCGGACAGATCCGTGCCGATGGCGCCGAGTTCCTTGGCGATGTTGGACCAGGTTTCGGCCTGCGCCTTGATCTGATCCGCGTCGCCGGTCAGGGCGTCGAGCGCGTCGGAGAGCGGGCCGACGTGTTCCAGCAGCCAGCCGACGCCCGCGGCGAGGATCGAGCCGAACGGATCCATGGCCATCGACAGCGCGTCGAGAGCCGTCCCGACGGCACCCATCGCGACCGCGGCCCAGTCGCCCTTCTCGATGCCCTCTTTAAGGTCGATCGCCGATTCCAGCAGCGGGACACCGGAGTGGCCCTTGGTGGAGTCCTGACGTTCAGCGACCAGCGGATTCGCCATGTGTGCCGTCTTTCTGCCTCGGGACCCTCGCCGACTGGGCAGCTGATTTCTACCACCGCCGCGGTCCGGTGCCCCCGTGCGGAAAGGATCTTTGTCCGCCCGCCGGGAGGACGACCCCTATGGGCAGGGTCTTGCAAGTTCTGCGATGTGGAAGTTAACCTCCGCAGATTGAAATTTCCCGCATCGCTCGCTTCGACGGAGAGGCGGATCCATGGTGAAGAGGACGCAGGCCGAACCGGCGGCAGGCGGCAGGCCCGAGGACGAACGGCTCGGGATCGGCAAGAGTTTCACTTACGGCATCCAGCACGTCCTGACGATGTACGGCGGGATCATCGCGCCGCCCCTGATCATCGGCGGCGCCGCGGGCGTTTCGACGGCCGAGATCGGGCTGCTCGTCGCGTCCTGCCTGTTCATCGGCGGCTTGGCGACGATCCTGCAGTCGTTCGGCGTCCCCTTCTTCGGCTCCCGGCTGCCGCTGGTCCAGGGCACCTCCTTCGCGGGCGTGGCGACGATGACCGCGATCGTGGCCGACGGCGGGCTGCCCGCCGTGTTCGGCTCCGTGATCGCGTCCGCGCTGCTCGGCCTGCTCATCACGCCGGTGTTCTCCCGGCTGGTGAAGTACTTCCCGCCGGTCGTCACCGGGACGGTGATCACCGTGATCGGGCTCAGCCTGATGCCGGTCGCGGCCCAGTGGGCGATGGGCAACAACACCAAGTCGCCGGAGTTCGGCTCGGTCTCCAACATCGGGCTGGCCGCGATGACGCTGGCGATCGTGCTGCTGCTCAGCAAGGTCGCCGTCCCGGCCATCTCCCGGCTCTCGATCCTCCTGTCGATCGTGGTGGGCACCGTGCTGGCCGCCGTACTGGGCAAGGCCGACTTCTCCCGGGTCTGGGACGGCCCGATCTTCGCGGTGCCGGCCCCGTTCGGTTTCGGCGCGCCGACCTTCGACGTCGCCGCGATCGTGTCGATGTTCATCGTCGTGCTCGTGACCCTCACCGAGACCACGGCCGACATGCTCGCGGTGGGGGAGATCGTCGGCACCCGGGTCGGCAAACGCCGGATCGGCGACGGGCTGCGCGCCGACATGGCGTCCTCGGCGATCGCGCCGGTCTTCAACGGGTTCATGCAGAGCGCGTTCGCCCAGAACGTCGGCCTCGTCGCGATCACCGGCGTCAGGAGCCGGTTCGTGGTGACCGCGGGCGGCGTGATCCTGCTGGTCCTCGGCATGCTCCCGGTACTCGGCAGGGTGGTCGCCGCGATCCCGTACCCGGTGCTGGGCGGGGCGGGCCTCGTGCTGTTCGGCACGGTCGCGGCGTCCGGGATCAGGACACTGTCCAAAGTGGACTACAACGGGAACATGAACCTGGTGATCGTCGCGGCTTCGGTCGGGCTGGGCATGGTCCCGATCGCGGCGCCGGAGTTCTACCACCACTTCCCGGCGTGGGTCGGCACCATCTTCCACTCGGGGATCAGCTCCGCCGCGCTCATGGCCGTCGTGCTGAACCTGCTGTTCAATCACCTGAAGCCGGGCAAGGGCCGCGACCCGTCGGTGTTCGCGACGGCGACCAGGGTGATCGACTACTCCGATCTCAAGGCCTTCTCGCGGCTCAAGGACGGCGACCGGATCGTCGACGGCAAGATCGTGGACGCCGACGGCAATCCGGTTCCGGTGCGGGACGCGGACGGCAAGCCCGTGCCCTACCGGATCGGCTCCGAACCCGAAGGGCACTGACGCGACCGGGCACGGTGGGCGAGTTCGCCGTCGCCTGCCGCCCCGTTACGGCTCGACTGGTGCCCCCAATGTGGCATTGGGGACGCTCGGTGTCCCCAATGCCACATTGGGGGCACCCTGGCCCGGCCGGTCGAAGCGGAGCCGGTGGTGGGATGTGTCGGATATCACTCGCTGCTCCCCGCGGGCGAACCGCGCGACCTCTCGCCGCCGCCCGACCGGAACCCTCCGAGCGCGGCTCCGCCCCTGACGCAGGGTCACGGTCAAGCCCGAAGACGTCGAAAATCGGCGATCCGACCCGCCCGGCGACCCGCCGAGGGTGCCGTTGACCAGGCGATCTGTATTAATTTGGGACGGCGACGTGTGCATCGCGGCAAGACCTGCGACAATAGACGGCGAGATCGGGGCATCGAATGGGCTCAGACTCGCTATGAAGAGCAGGTAGAAAAGTATGGCTCAGGGCAGCGTTAAGTGGTTCAACGGCGAAAAGGGCTTCGGCTTCATCGCTCAGGACGACGGCGGACCGGACGTTTTCGTGCACTACTCGGAGATCCAGGGCAGCGGTTTCAAGTCCCTGGACGAAGGGCAGCGCGTCGAGTTCGAGATCGGCCAAGGTCAGAAGGGCCCGCAGGCCCAGCGCGTCGTCGCCATCTGACTTTCTTCACACCGAAGGCCCCCATCCGTACCGGGTGGGGGCCTTCGGGCGTTTCGGGTACCGATATCGTCCAAGCATGCTTGTGATCGTTCGTGAGCAGTCGTGCGGCCGGACGCGGTGAGCCGCACCGCCCTGGAGCCCGAGCAGGTCGGGCGGAAGGTGCGGTTGCGCGAGGTCGGTCTCCGCGACCGCCGGGTCCTGATGGGGTTCGACCGTGACATGGCCCGTGAGGCGACGCCGCTGGTCGGCGGCGGACACCGGCACTGGGCCTCACACCGTTCGGGATCCTCGGGCGACGACATCCACTTCGGGATCGAGACGGTGCGCGGCCGGATGCTGGTCGGGTCGGTCTGCACCATCGGCGCCGACCCGGTGACCGGCCGGTTCGGCTACGGCATCGGGATCGCCCCTCGTCACCAGCGCTGCGGCTACGCCACGGACGCCATCACCGTCCTTTTGGCGCATATGTTCGGCAGGCGCGGTTTCCGCAAATGCGAGGTCACCGTGTACGGCGGCAATCTCGCGTCGCTTTCGCTGCACGGCGGGCTCGGCTTCCGCGAGGAAGGCAGGCTGCGCGACACCGAGGTGGTGCGCGGCGAGATCAAGTACCTCGTGCGGATGGGCATCACCGCCGAGGAGTTCGCCGCCCGCCCTTCGGACGACCTGAGTGAACTCGGCAGGCGCGGCCAGCACCGGCGGCCCCGTCGCGGCAAGCACTGGCGCACGCCCGCCGCGGTCAGCGGCTGATCATCCCGGACTCGTAGGCGAAGACGACGGCCTGGACGCGGTCGCGGAGGCCGAGTTTCGTGAGGATCCGGCCGACGTGCGTCTTCACCGTCCCCGGCGAGAGGTACAGCAATCCGGCGATCTCGGCGTTGGACAGGCCGCGCGCCAGCTGCTGGAGCACCTCGTGTTCGCGTCCGGTGAGCAGCGCGAGCCTGTCGTCCGGTGGCGACGTGGGCAGGCCGGTGACGACGCGGTCGAGCAGCCGCCGGGTGACGGTGGGCGCGAGGGTGGCCTCGCCGTCGGCGACCACGCGGACGCCGGCGAGCAGATCCGGTGCCAGCGAGTCCTTGAGCAGGAAGCCGCTCGCGCCCGCCTGGAGCGCGGCGTAGACGTATTCGTCCAGGTCGAAGGTGGTCAGCACCAGTACACGGGTGCGATAGGCCGCGGCGATCGCGGCGGTGGCCTCGACGCCGTCCATTTCGGGCATCCGGATGTCCATGAGCACGACGTCGGGATCGAGCTCAGCCACCAGCGCGACGGCCTCCGCGCCGTCACCCGCCTCGCCGACGACGTCGATGTCGTCCGCGTTGTCCAGGATCATCCGCAGGCCGGTGCGCACGAGCGCCTGGTCGTCGGCGATGACCACCCGGATCGTCATGACGGCAGGGACGCGCGGACGGCGAAGCCGCGGCCAGGCCGTGGTCCCGCTTCGAAGGTGCCGCCCAGTACGTTCACTCGCTCCCGCATCCCTTCGAGGCCGTGCCCGGTGCCGGACGGCGCTTCCGCCGCGACGCCGTCGTCGGTCACCTCGATCTCCAGTGTCCCGGGCTCGTACCGCATCACGATAGTCACCGCCGCGTCCGGACCGGCGTGTTTCAGCACGTTCGTCAGCGACTCCTGCACGATCCGGTAGACCGCCAGGTCCACTGTGGACGAAAGTGGCCGGGGTTCCCCTTCGACGCGGAACCCGACCGGCGTGCCCGCGGACCGGATGTCGGCGGCCAGCCGCGGCAGGCGTTCCGCACCGGGCCGGGGTTCCCAGTCCGGCTCGTCCTGGCCGAGCGCGCCGAGCAGCCGCCGGATCTCGCTCAACGCGGTCCGCCCGGTGTCGACGATGGCGTCCAGCGCCTCCCGCGATCGCTCGGGCCGCCGGTCCAGTTCCGCCTGGGCGCCCTGCGCCTGCAGGACCACCACGGAAAGCGCGTGCGCGACGACGTCGTGCAGTTCGCGGCTGATCCGGCCGCGTTCGGCGGCCACGGCCAGCGCGGCCTGGGTGTCGCGCTCGCGTTCGAGATCGGCGGCCCGCTGTTCCAGCACCGACAGCCGGATCCGGCGCTGCCGCGTGTTCAGCCCGGCCAGCCACGCCACTCCGAGCGACAGGCCGATAGCCGGAAAACCGCCCCAATCCTGCACTTGGTCGTCGTCGGCATCGGTGGCGACCGGCGCCAGCGGATCGATGATGATGATCCGCGGCGGCGTCGGGACCGGTGTCCGCGTGTTCGCTTCGGAGGCATAGAAGGACCACGCTCCGGCGACGAACAGTCCGGCCGCCAGCAGACCCAGCGAACGCCGGCGCGATCCCCAGGCCGCGACGGAGAAGAGGCCGATCAACGCCACGACGTCGACGGGTTTGAGATCGTTGCCCATCGCCAGATGCAGCAGCGAGACCGTGCCCCCGGCCGCGAAGGTGATCGTGGGATTCCGGTGCCGGACGAGCAAAGAAGCCAAGGCCACCAAGGAGGCAACCCACCACTCGAAGCCCTCCGGGTCATCGGCCGTGACCACAGTGGACAGTCCGATGAGGAGGGTCAGGCCGCGGTCGACGGCTCTCGGGTGATTCCTGAGGAAGGCCGGCACCAGTCGAGCGTAATCCCGTATCGGGCGGCGCGGATCCCTCTTACGGCAGACCCCGGGATACACCTTACGACAGACGCGAGAATACGTCGGCGGGCTCCAGGATGGATGAAGGAAGATCCTCGACAGAAACGGAACCCTCATGAGAAGGCTTCTCGTCGCACTGCTCGCCCTCGCCGGCATGGCGGCCATGGCGAGTCCGGCCGCGGCGGCCCCGCGACTGACGTTGCCACCGCCGACCGGCTCGCATCTCCTCGGTTCCACCGACCTGCACCTCGTCGACACTTCGCGCAAGGATCCGTGGGTGCCGTCCGGGCCGCGCGAGCTGATGGTGTCGATGTTCTATCCGGCGCTGCTGCCGATCGGCCCGAAGCGGCCGTACCTCACCTTCGCCGAGGCCAAGGCGTTCCTGACCGAATCGGGTCTGCCCGACATCGACCCCGGCCTGGTCTCCGGGATCCGGACCAGCGCCAGGGTCGACGCCCCGGCCCGGCCGGGAAAGCGCGCGCTCGTCGTCCTGTCGCCGGGATTCGGCAAACCGCGCACGACGCTCACCGGGCTCGCGGAAGAGCTGGCGAGCAAGGGGTTCGTCGTCGCGCTGATCGGTCACAACCACGAGTCCCACGGCACCGCTTTCCCGGACGGCCACGTCACCGAATGCGCGGCGTGCGGCTCGGACTCGAAACTGCTGCCGCCGATCCGTTCCGCGGACGTCTCGTTCGTCCTCGACACGCTGACCAGGCCTTCGTCACCCTGGTCGCGGCTGATCGACCGGACCCGCATCGGCATGGCGGGGCATTCCATCGGCGGGTACAGCACGCCGACCGCGATGGTCGACGACCGGCGGATCCGTGCGGGCGCCGACCTGGACGGCAGGCTGTGGTCGCCGATCCCCGCGTCCGGGATCGACCGGCCGTTCCTGCTGCTCGGTCGCGAGAGCGAGTACACCCCGGCCGGTCCGGACACGACGTGGGCGGGCAGCTGGCCGAACCTCACCGGTTGGAAGCGCTGGATCAGCGTCGCGGCGGCGGGGCACGCGTCCTTCACCGACGTCGGCGTGCTCGGTGAGCAGCTCGGCCTCAGCCAGCCCGGTCTGCTCGGTGGCGAGCGCGGCATGGAGCTGACCAGGGCGTACGTCTCCGCGTTCTTCGACAAGAACTTGCGCGGCGGGCATCAGCCGCTGCTCGACGGGCCGGTGGCGAGCAACCCCGAGATCAAGTTCTGGAACTAGGCCGTGTGGTCTTCGGAGAGCTCCCAGAGCCGCGCGGCCTCACCGGCATCGATCGCATACGGGCGCACGCCCACCCACTCGCCCTCTTCGGCGGCGACTTCGGCGACCTCGGCGACGTCACAGTCCTCGCAGTAGAGCCCGCCCATCCCGTCGAGCAGTGGTGACGTCGCCGCCCAGACCTGCGTGGCCGCGCCCTGCTCCGGCGACTTGAAGCTCGGGTCGGCCAGGTCGCCGTGCTCGTCGATCCAGCCGCGCTCGACCATCTCCTCCTGTCGCAGATGCCGTTGCAGGGGAGTGAGGATGGCACCCGGATGCAGGCTGAACGCGCGGATCCCGTGTTCGGCGCCGAGCGTGTCCAGCCGCACCGCGAACAGCACGTTCGCCGTCTTGGCCTGGCCGTAGGCGAGCCACCGGTCGTAGCCGCGCTCGAACTGGACGTCGTCCCAGCGCATCGGCGAGGAATGGTGACCGGCGGAGGACACCGTGACGACGCGCGCGCCGTCCGCCGCCCTCAGGGCGGGCCAAAGCCGGTTCACCAGGGCGTGGTGACCGAGGTGGCAGATCGCGAAATGCGACTCCCAGCCGGAGCCGACCCGCCGTTCCGGCGCGGCCATGATCCCGGCGTTCGCGATCAGCAGATCGATCGGGCGCCGGGTGCCGAGGAACCCGCGGGCGAAGGCCTCGACGCTGGTCAGGTCGGCGAGGTCGAGCTCGCCGACCTCGGTGCCGGGGAAGCCGCCGAGCGCGGCCTCGGCGTCGGCCGGACGACGGGCGGGGACGACCACGTGCGCGCCCGCGTTCGCCAAGGCACGCGTGGTTTCCAGCCCCAGCCCCGAATATCCGCCGGTGACGACGGCGACCTTGCCCGAAAGGTCGATCCCGCTCAGTACTTCCCCGGCGGTGCTGCGCGCGCCGAAGCCGGACCCGATCTTGTGCTGTGAGGTACTCATGGGGCGGACGCTAGGAGCTAGAGGGCGCTCTAGGACAAGCGCTATCGTCGGCGAGGTGACGGAACTCGCGATCGGCAAGGTCACCGACCGGACGGGCCTCAGCGTGCACGCGCTTCGCTTCTACGAGAAGGAAGGACTGCTCGCGGCGCCGGTGAAACGGGACGCGAACGGCCGCCGCGTGTACACCGAACACGACGTCGAATGGCTGCTGAACTGCACGAAATTCCGGGCGTCCGGAATGCCGCTCGCCACCATTCGCGCCTTCGCCGAACTCGTCCGGCAGGGGCCGGGAAACGAGGAAAAGCGGCTGGAGCTGCTCCGGGACCATCAGAACACCGTCCGCGACCGGATCGCCGAGCTGGCCGACTGCCTGGAACTGATCAGCCGAAAGGTCGAGATCTACGAGGAACATGTCGCGCGCGGGACGGCGAACGAGCTCTGGCGTTAGCCGTCACGTTTCGTGCGGCGGCTCCGTCCCAGGGGTATGACGACGCAGCTCACGAGGTTCACCGACCAGAAGACAATCCTGCTGAAGACCTTCAAACGGGACGGGACGCCCATCGGGACGCCGGTCAACATCGCCGTCGAAGGGGATCACGCGTACATCCGAACATATGACGCGGCGTGGAAGGCCAAGCGACTGCGGAACGATCCGCGGATCGAGATCGCCCCTTCGACGTTCCGCGGCACCCCGACAGGGGAGGCCGTGCGCGGGCGGGTTCGCCTGCTCGACGGTGCCGAGGCCAGGCACGCGGCCGATCTCCTGGCCAGGAAGCACCGGCTCCTGCACGGCTTCCTCGTCCCGCTCGCGCACCGGCTGAAGAAGTACAAGACGCTTCATTACGAAGTCAGGCTCGACACTTAGCAGGGTCCACAATGGACAGACTTTGCCACCCGATCGGTGCAACGTTTCGCCTGGCGACGGGCAGGAGTGACCCCTAAGCTTTGCCGCTCGTGACCTGCGAGGTGAGGCGATGAGGTCCTTCGGCGCGATGGATCCGGTCAAGACGGCGATCGCCGGTCTCGCCACGATGGCCCTCGGGATGGCGGCGGCGCTGAACGCCGACGCCCTGCCGGTGATCGGCGGGGGCGTCACCTATTCCGCCGAATTCTCCGACGCGGGCGGGCTGCGCGTGGACAACGACGTCCGGATCGCCGGCGTGAAGGTCGGCAAGGTGTCCGAGATCGACCTCGAAGGCGATCGCGTGCTCATCTCCTTCCGGGTGAAGGACGCCTGGGTCGGCGACGCGACGAGCGCGTCCATTCAGATCAAGAACGTCCTGGGGCAGAAGTATTTGGCGCTCGATCCGCGCGGCGAAGCGGTCCTCGATCCGGGCGATCCGATCCCGCTGCGGCGGACCACCGCGCCGTACGACGTCCTTGAAGCGTTTCGGGATCTGTCGAAAACCGTCGACGCGATCGACGTCGATCAGCTCGCGAAAAGCTTCGACACGATTTCGGCGACCTTCGCCGATACGCCGTCCGACGTCCGCGCCGCGCTCGACGGGATCTCGAAGCTCTCCGGCACCATCGCCTCCCGCGACCGGCAACTCCGGACGTTGGTCGCGAACACGCGGCAGGTCTCGCAGACCCTCGTCGACCGCGACGCCGAGGTCCAGCGGCTCGTCCAGGACGGCAACGCGCTGCTACGCGCGATCTCCACCCGGCAGCAGGCGATCAAGGACCTGCTCGACGGCTCGAAACGGCTCGCGACCGCGCTCGACGGCATCATCGCCGACAACGACGGACAACTCGGCCCGGTGCTCGAACAACTCGACCGGCTGACGTCGATGCTGCAGCGCAACCAGGATTCGCTGGCCAAGGGGATCGCCGCGTTCGCGCCGGCGATCCGGGTGCTGACGAACGTCGCGGGCAACGGGCGCTGGATCGACGGCTACCTGTGCGGGCTCGTCCTGCCCACCTTCGGCCCGCTCAACGAAAAGGGCTGTTTCGACAAGTGAGGGTTCGAGGGCTAAGTCGTGACTCGCGTGATCAGAGGCGCAACTCGCGTGATTGGAGCCGTAACTCTCGTGTTCGGCGTCCAATCACGCGAGATACGTGTTCGATCACGCGAGTTCGGTGTCGGGGCGCCGCTCAGGAGCCCCAGACCCGTCAGGGCTTCGTCCGCCGCAGCCAGAAGAGCCCGATCACCGGCAGCACCAACGGGATGAAGAGGTAACCCTGTCCGTACACCGACCACACGGTGGCGTGCGGGAAGGCCTCGCGGTCGAAGAGGCTGAACGTGCCGACGGTCAGCACGCCGAGCAGTTCGACGCCGCAGGCGACCAGCGCGATCCGCCACCATCCCGCGCCGCGGCGGGCCAATGCCACGGTGGCCAGGAGGTAGACGACGGCCGCGAACGCGGAGAGCGCGTAGGCCAGCGGGGCCTCGTGGAATTTGGTGCTGATCTGCACGGCGGCACGTGAGGTCGCCGCCAGCGCGAAGATCGCGTACACGGCGACCAGGATCCGTCCAGGGCCGGAGGCCTTGGCCGCCGCGGTGTCCACAGTCTTCTCCTCGGTTTCTTCAGGCACTGGCGCCCGCCCAGACCTCGTGCAGCCGGAGCACCATCACCGGGATGGCGAGGCAGGTGATGCCGAGGATCGCGGTGCTCGACCGGGTGCGCTCGGCCAGCGCCCAGAAGGTCCCGAGCGGGAGCACGACCAGGCAGCCGATCAGATACGCGAGGTAGGTGGCCATGCTGCCGGGGCGGCCGCCGCCGATCAGCTGTACGACGCCGATCACGAGCTGCGCCACCAGGAGGAGCTCGACCACGGCGAGGCCGCCGAGCAGTGCGTTGTCCGGCAGCTTCTTGCGTGCGGACTGCACGAAACTCCATATCGCGACCAGCGTCGCGCAGATCGCGACGGTCACCGCGAAGCCTGTGATCACGTCCGCCTCCTTGACTGCTCCACCGGCGACAACGTACCTCCGGGCTGATCTCCGCCGTCGGGCGACCGGTGGCCCGCGTGGCGGGCGCCACGGGGCGCGACAGTGGTCCAGACCTCGGGTGAATAGATCACGAAGCGCGTTCGGTTGGCGGTCGGCCAATTCGGCGGCGGTTATTGTTTTCGCCGCTTCGACCAGGGATTACGACGTCGGTCCGTTCCTGTTACACACCGACCGGGTGGTTGAAATTCGAGTTGATCTCACGCTGGGTACCCCTACCATTCGGTAGGCTTCGAATTCACGACCCTGAACAGCCCATCCGAACCCCCGGTATGGCGGATTGGCCGTTCGCTATCCGGCGGGTGGAATATTCTCCATCGCGATGGTGCACATGGCCCATCCGATTGGTGCCAAGGAGGGGGCGCTCGATGGACGTCCGGTACGAAGCGTATTGCTTCGCCGATCCTCTGTTCTTCGATGAGCAGCGGGAAAACGGGGACGCCGCCGACGATTTCGCCTCCCTGTTGCCCGCTCCCGAGTCGGGTTGGCGCACCGGAGTGCGCGGAGTATGGCGGCTGCTGCACCCTGATGCTCGAAACCTTCCTTTGCAGGGCTGGAAAATCCACGTATCCGCAGGTTTGGGCAACGCCGAGCGCGTGCTCGTGAAGGTGCACGAGCATTGTGTCGAGCACGAGGTGGCCTACAAGCATCTGCGTTCGCGGGGCACCCTGCTGGCAAGGAATTCGAAATACGCTCCGCGTGACGGAAGCGGAAAGTTGCTCACTCTTTATCCAGCTGACAACAACGAGCTCGAGCGCGTTCTCGTCGAGTTGTCCGCGAAGCTCGACGGGGAACCCGGGGCGTACATTCTCAGTGATCTCCGGTATGGTGCCGGGCCGCTCTACGTCCGCTACGGCGGATTCGCCGAGCAATGGGTCGAACTCGACGGCAAGCGGGTCCTCGCGGTCCGTAAACCGGACGGCACGCTGGTGCCGGATAAGCGCGAACCGACCTTCTCCGTACCCGACTGGGTGACGATTCCGGAGTTCCTCGCCCCTCATCTCGCAGCTCGCAAGGGTGGCGGCGCGGATCGATTCCCCTATCAGGTGAAAAGCTCGCTGCACTTCTCCAACGGCGGCGGCGTGTACCTCGCCGACCGGAAGGCCGACGACGAGCGGGTGGTCCTCAAGGAGGCCAGGCCGTTCGCCGGCCTGGACCGCGACGAGGTCGACGCCGTCGAACGCCTCCGCCGCGAGCACGAGGTGCTGGACCGGCTGAAGGGCATCGACGGCATCCCCACCGCCTTCGACCGCTTCACCGTCTGGGAGCACCACTTCCTGGCGATGGAGTACATGCCGGGCGTCTCGCTCGGCAACTGGCTCGCCCGCAACTACCCGCTCACCCGGCGCGACACCACCGAGGCCGACATCGCCGCGTACACCGAACGCGCGTTGGCGCTGGTCCGGCGGGTGGAGGCGATGGTCGGCGAGGTGCACGGCCGAGGCATCGTCTTCGGCGACCTGCACTCCCAGAACATCCTGGTCGACGGCGGCGACGGCGAGGATGGGAAGGACGACTCCGTCTCGCTGATCGACTTCGAGATGGCGTCCGACGTCGAAGCCGGCACGCGGCCCGCCCTCGGTGCCCCCGGTTTCCGCGCCCCGCGGGACCGGAACGGGTTCGAGGTCGACGAGTACGCGCTCGCCGTCCTGAAGCTGTGGATCTTCTTGCCGCTCACGACGCTCCTCGAACTCGCCCCGGCGAAGCTGCGCGGGCTCGCGGACTTCGTTCAGCAGCGCTTCGACGTCCCGGAGGGCTACGCCGACTCGATCGTCGCCGAGCTCGCGCCCCGGAACGGCCCTTCGCCCTCGAGCGCGACCGAGCTCGACCAGGACAAGCCGGACTGGGCACTGGTCCGGAAGCAGATCATCGAGGCGATCCTCGCCAGCGCGACCCCCGAACGCACCGACCGGCTCTTCCCCGGCGACATCGAACAGTTCCGCGTCGGCGGAGCGTGCTTCGGCTACGGCGCGGCCGGCGTCCTCCACGCCCTGAAAACGGTCGGCGGCGAGCGTCACCTGGAGCACGAACGCTGGCTGCTGGACTCGATCCGCCGCGAACCGCCGGGACGCCCGGGGTTCTACGACGGCTCCTACGGCATCGCGTACGTCCTCGACGAGCTCGGATACCGGGACGAGGCCACCAAACTGCTGTCGGCGTCGGCGACGCTGGTCGAGCAGACCACCGACCACGGCCTGGAAGGCGGCCTGTCCGGCATCGGGCTCACCCAGCTGCACTTCGCGGTGGCCCGCAAGGACAACGAGTTCGGCAGGCAGGCACTCGCCACCGCCGTCCGGCTCGCCGAAGCACTCGAAACCGCAGACCCGCCGGGCGGCTTCGCCAGGGCCGGGCTGCTCAACGGCTGGTCCGGTCCGGCGCTGCTGTTCGTCCGGCTGTTCGAACGCACTCGCGAACAGGGCTGGCTGTCCTTCGCCGACCAGGCGCTGGAGCGGGACATCGAGGAGTGCGCCGAGTCCGACGACGGCTCGCTGCAGGTCCGCGACGGCGAGACCCGGACGCTGCCCTACGCGGGTGTCGGCAGCGCCGGGATCCTCATGGTCGCCGAGGAACTCGCGAAGCACCGTCCCGGCGCGGAGGCGTTGAAGAGCCTTCCCGGCCTGCGTGAAGCGTGCCGCGGCGAGTTCGTCATCCACCCCGGTCTGCTGTTCGGACGGGGCGGGCTGATGACCGCGCTGGCCATGGGCGCCGAACCGGACCGGCGCGTCCGCGACGCCATCGACCTGCATCTTTCCCGGCTGGCCTGGTACGCGGTGCCGTACAAGGGCGGCCTGGCGTTCCCCGGCAACCAGCTGCTGCGGCTGTCGATGGACGTCGTCACCGGTGGCGCGGGCGTTCTGCTCGCCCTCGCCGCCACCCTGGACGGGAAGGCCGCGCTGCCTTTCCTGTCCTCCCGAACTGCTGTCCAGTGAGGACGGCGGACCAAGAGATAACTAGTGAAAGGGAACACCATGGAACTGGTTCTCGACCTGCAGGCTCTGGAAACCCCCGAGGTCCTCGAAGGCGGCGGCGGTGGCAGCCACGGCGGCGCGAGCAACCTCAGCCTGCTGGCCTCCTGCGCCAACAGCACGATCAGCCTGCTGACCTGCCACTGAGTCACGGCTGAGCACTGAGGGCGCGGGAGCGGCACAGGCCAAGTGCGCCGCTCCCGCGCCTTCATTTTGCCGTCTGGTTCGTCTCGTTGGGATCACGTTGTAAGGAGTGGGATGGCGGGTTCAGCCGATCGCCTGCTGGTCACCGTGACCCTGCTCGATCGCCCCCGCCTGATCGCGCTGATCCTCAGCGCGCTCGCCGGGACGGCGGCGGGACTGCTCCTGCCCGGCGCGCTGGCGGCGGCGGTCGACGCCGTCGTGGCGGGCCGCCCCAGCCTGCCCGAAGTCTCCTGGCTCATCGTCCTCGGTGTCACCGAGATCGCCGTCGGCCTGATCGGCGGGATCCTCACCGCGCGGATGACCTCGTCCGCGACGGCCTGGCTGCGCCGCAAGCTCACCGACGGCCACCTCGCGCTCGGCACCAGATCGACCTTCGCCGACGGCGACGCGATCAGCAGGCTCACCGGTGACTGCACCGGCGCGGGAATGATCGCCTCGGTCGTCGTCCAGCTCGGATCGACCACCCTGATCTCCGGCGGGGCCGTCGTCCTGCTCGCGCTGATGGACTGGCGGCTCGCGCTCGTCTTCCTCGGCAGCATCCCGTTCGGCCTGATGCTCGCGCGCACCCATCTGAGGAACACCGCCGACGACGTCCTCACCTATCAAGAGGTTTCCGGCGAGCTGGCGGCGAGAATGGTCGACGCGGTCGCCGGGCTCCGCACGATCGCCGCGTCGGGCACCGCCGACCGTGAGGCCGAACGGGTGCTGCGGCCGCTGCCGAAACTGAGCCTCGCCGGCCGCGGGATGTGGCGTACCCAGGCCAAGATGGTGTGGCGTTCCGGTCTGCTGCTGCCCGCGGCGGAACTCGCGGTGCTCGCCGCCGCCGGTTTCGGCGTGATGGAAGGCAGACTGTCCGTCGGACAGGTCCTCGCGGCGCTCGGCTACGTCGCGCTCGGCATGGGCCTGATCACCCAGATTCCTTTGCTCACCACACTTTCCCGCGCGCGCTCGTGTGCGCGGCGGATCAACGAGGTGCTCGACTCGCCGGTCCCCGAACCGGGCGACCTCGGTGTCGTCGTCGGGCAGGGCACGCTCGAACTGCGCGGTGTCACGGTCGAAGGGGCGTTGCGGGACGTCGACCTGGTCGTAGCGGGTGGCCGGTTCACCGCGGTCGTCGGCCGGTCCGGTTCGGGGAAGTCCGTGCTGGTCAACGTCCTCGGCGGACTGCTGGCCCCGGACGAGGGGACGGCGACGCTCGACGGCCGTCCGCTGGAGCGGCTGCGGCCGCACGAACTCCGCGCGGTCGTCGGGTTCGCCTTCGAACGGCCGGCGCTGCTCGGCGCGACCATCGGCGACGCCGTCGGCTACGGCTCGTGGGCGGGTGAGGCCGCCGTGCGCGCCGCCTGCCGGTCCGCCCAGGTCGACGACCTGATCGTCCGGCTGCCGGACGGATACCGGACGCCGCTTTCGAAGACCCCGCTTTCCGGCGGGGAGGCACAGCGGATCGGGCTGGCGCGCGCGATCGCGCACGCGCCGAAGGTGCTCATCCTCGACGACGCCACGGCCAGCCTCGACACGGTCACCGAAGCCGCCGTGGAAGGAGCGATCGAACGCACCCTGCCCGGCAGGACCCGGGTGGTGGTGACTCATCGCGCGGCCACCGCGTCGCGGGCGGACGCGGTGGTGTGGCTGGAAGACGGCCGGGTCCGCGCGGTCGGCACGCATGACGAGCTGTGGCGGAATCCGGCCTATCAAGCGGTTTTCACCGGCATGGGGGCGGAGCAGAGGTGAACATCGAAGACCGGACCGAGCACGACCCGAACCCGCTGTGTCCTCGCGGTGCGGGTTCGCCAATGGGCACCGAGGCTGCGCAATGAGCGTCTGGGGGCTCTACCGCTCGGCGCTGGCCGGGCAGTGGAAGGGCGGCTTGGTCCTGCTGGCGTGCTCCGTACTGGAAAGCGCGCCCGCGTTCTTGTCCGGTCGCCTGGTCGAACTCGCGGTTGACGAGGGGTTTGCCGCGGATCGGCCGGGCACCGGACTGCGTTGGCTCGCGGTCTTCGGGCTGGTCGCCGTGATCGGCGCGCTGGGTTCACGGCTGGTGTGGCATCAGCTCGGCAAGGTCGTCGAGCCGTTGCGCGACGCGCTGGTGACCGCTGTCGTCCGCGGGGTCCTGCACGACCCCTCGCCACCGCGGAACCAGCCGGACGCCAGCGGTGTCGCCCGCATCACCCAGCACGTCGAAGTGGTCCGCGACGCCACGGCAGGGCTACTGGTGCAGGCACGCGGGATGATCGTGACGACGGTGGCGGCGCTGGCGGGGCTGTTCACCGTCGCCGGTTCGCTCGCGTTGATCGTCTCGATCCCGGTGGTGGTCGCGGTCGGAGTGTTCGCCTGCCTGCTCCCGTCACTGGCCCGCCGTCAGCGTGCGCTCGCGCTGGCCGACGAGCGGACCGCCGAGGTCGCGGGCGCGTCGCTGTCCGGTATGCGCGACGTCGTCGCGTGCGGCGCGGAACCCCTGGCAGCGCTCGAACTCTACGACGCCGTCGACACGCAGGCCGCTGCCGCCGTGCGGGTGGCGCGGTCCGGAGCGGCCAGGACGGTGGTGATCGCGACCGGCGGTTTCGTGCCGCTGCTCCTGGCGTTGCTGGTGGCGCCGGGCATGGTCAAGGACGGCACGCTCACCGCCGGCGCCGCGCTCGGCGCGCTCGTCTACCTGGCGACGACGATGCAGCCGGCGCTGCGCGGGCTGGCCGCGACCGCGAGCACCGTGGTGCTTCGGCTGATCGTCGCGTTGCGGCGGCTGGCGGAGACCGCGCAGGCCGAACCGGAACCCGACGGCACGGCCGAACCCGACGGGACCGCGATCTACGTGCGCGACCTGACCTTCAGCTGGGGAGCGGCGGCGCAACCGGTGGTGCGCGGCCTCGACCTGCACCTGCGGCCGGGGGAACGGCTCGCGGTGGTGGGGCCGAGCGGGATCGGCAAGTCGACCTTGGCCGGGCTCCTGACCGGGATGCTCGAACCGCAGGCGGGCCGTGTGCTGCTCGGCGGGGCGCCGGTCCGGGAGATCCCGGCGGCGCTGCGGCACCGGATGGTCGCGTTGATCCCGCAGGAGGCCTACGTCTTCGCCGGGACCGTGCGGGACAACGTCGGCCTGTTCGCGCAGACCGCGACGGACGGCGAACTGGCCGCGGCGGTGGCCGCCGTCGGTGCGGAACCGCTGGTGACGCGGCTGGGCGGACTCGACGGCGAGATCGGGCACGGAATGCTGTCCGCCGGGGAGGCGCAGCTGATCGCGCTCGCGCGGGTGTACGCGAGCGACGCGGGCGTCGTCGTCCTCGACGAGGCGACCTCGCACCTCGACCCGCCCGCCGAAGCCCGCGCGGAGCGGGCGTTCGCCGAGCGGGGCGGGGTGCTGGTGGTGATCGCGCACCGGCTGTCGTCGGCGTTGCGCGCGGACCGGGTCCTGGTGATGGACGGGAAGGAAACCGCGCTGGGCACCCATCTCGAACTCATGGACCGGTCCACGCGCTACGCCCAGCTCATGCACGCGTGGGCGCCGCGGCTACCCCAGCCCAGTGCCCAGTTCTTCCAGCGCGCTCCTGAGTAGACCTTCGACGGGGACCGGGCGCCGGGACTCGCGATCGACGAAGACGTGCACGAAGTGCCCCTCCGCGATCATCGTCTCCTTCGAGTACATCCCGACCTCGTAGCGGACACTGGATCGGCCGAGATGCCCGACCCGCAGGCCGACTTCGAGCTCTCCGGGGAACGACACCGAAGCGTGGTACTTGCACTGCGATTCCACGCACAACCCGATGACCCCGCCGGTGTCGATGTCGAGACCGCCGCGTTCGATCAGCCAGGTATTGATCACGGTGTCCATCACCGAATAGTGGACGACGTTGTTGACGTGCCCGTAGACGTCGTTGTCCTTCCACCGCAGCGGAACCGTCTGCCAGTGCGGGTACTCGTCGTTCACCACAGCGTCACCGACTCACGCAGGATGACGGCGAGATCCGCTTCGGACGCCTCACGCGGCGCCGTCGCCAGCAGGCGTTGTTGTTTCACCGTGCCGGAAACCAGCGAGTCCACATCGGACTCGGTGTAGCCGACGGCGCCGATCCCGTTGGGGATCCCGATCTCCCGCATGATCTGCCGCAGCACCGCGGGCAGGTGGTCGGCCAGATCGCCCGGCCATTCGTAGTCCGGCGCGAGCAGCCGCGCCACCCGCAGGTGCCGGTCCGGGGCGGCGTCGAAGGTGAAGCGGAACGCCGCGGGCGCCGTCAGCGAAACGGCCATCCCGTGCGGCACCATCGCTTCGTCGCCCGGATACCCGGACGGATGGAACTCCCGGACCTGCCCGGCGATCGGATACGCGTTGGCGTGCGGGATGTGCACCCCGGCGTTGCCGAAGCCGAGGCCGGCGAACGTCGCCGCGAGCGCCATCGCCTCGCGTGCCTTCATGTCGGAGCCGTCCCGTACGGCCGCGGGCAGTGCCCACGACAGCAGCCGCAGCGACTGCTCGGCGAACATGTCGGCCAGCGGATTCGAGCCACAGTAAGGAACCCGGTCCTCCGGGCGCTTCCGGTCGAACTCGGTGTACGGCTTGGCCGTGTAACTTTCCGCGGCGTGGCAGAGGATGTCCATCCCGCTCGCGGCGGTGACCTCGGGCGGCTGCGAGACCGTCAGCCGCGGGTCGACCACGGCGAGGCTCGGCCGCATCCGGAGATGGCTGATGCCGCTCTTCACCCGCAGTGACAACACGTCCAGTACGCAGACGGTGGTGCTCTCCGAGCCGGTCCCGGTGGTGGTCGGCACCGCGACCAGCGGTTTCAGCGGCGAAGCGGGCGCGCGGCCGCCGCCGACCGGGGCGTTGACATAGTCCATCAGGTCGCCGTCGTTGCTGGTCAACAGGTTCACCGCCTTCGCGGTGTCGATGGCCGAACCGCCGCCGACGGCGACGAAGGCGTCCCACTCGCCCTGTCCGCGGGCGAAGTCGACGGCCTTGCGCATGCTGACGTCGGTCGGCTCGACGTGCACGCCGTCGAAGACGACCGCTTCGATGCCATAGCTCTCGATGCCTTCGGCGATCCGTTGTGGCCAGCCCGTCGCGGCGACGCCCGCGTCGGTCAGGACGAGCACCCGCCGGGCGCCGTACTGGGTGAGGTCGTAGCCGATCTCATCGCTCGACCCGGCGCCGTATTTCAAGGCCGGTGCACCGTAAGTGAAAACAGTTTCACGTCCGGCGGTGGCTGAGGTCACGTTTTCGTGCTCCCTTGCTCGAACACGTTCCGAATTTCGGACATTCCACCGCTCCGGGGTCGCCGGAATCGGAAGATCGCTTGACGGCACCGATCACCGCCCGCCTAAGCTCTTCTCATTAGATACCAACCGGGAGCGTCCGTCGCCCAGACGGCCGTGAGGATCCTGACCGAGGCGCAGATCCATCGCGTGTACGCGGTGGTGGGTGAGTCCTTCCTGGATCTGCTCGACGCGCTGCAACGCGAGCGGTCGATCACCTTCGTTTCGGCGAGGCACGACTCCGGCGCGGCGTTCATGGCCGAGGCCGAAGGCAAGCTCACCGAGCACCCGGCGGTGCTGCTCGCCGGCCGCGGCCAGAGCGCGGCGAAACTCGCGATCGGCGTGTCCACGGCGTACCAGGACGAGAGCCCGATGGTCGTCCTCCTGGAGAACCCGCCGTCGGAACCCGGGCCGACGAGCGAGCTGCCCACCGCCGACCTGACCGCCATGCTCGAACCCCTCGCCAAGTGGACCGGCCGCGCGGAATCCCCGGCCGAGGTGCCCGGCCTGCTGGTCGAGGCGCTGAACCGCTGTCGCGAAGGGCGGCCGGGGCCCACCATCGTCGCCGTCCCCGCCGACTTCTGGGGTGTCCCGTTCGATTCGGCCAAACCGGTCGCCTCCGTGCGCCCGCCCGCCACCGGCGCCCTCGGCCGGACCGCGGAGGCGGTCGCGCAGCTGGTCGACGAGGCCCGCTACCCGGTGGTGATCGTCGGCGGCCGGGCCCGTGCGGCACGCGACGAGCTGATCGCCGTCGCCGACGAACTCGCGCTCCCGGTGTACAACGCGTTCCGCCGTCAGGACGCCTTTCCCGAGAACCACGCGCGCTACGCGGGCCACCTCGGCATCGGCATCCCCGCGCGGCAGCTCGACGCGCTGGAGCGCGCCGACCTCGTGCTCGCGCTGGGCACACAGCTCGACGAGGTCACCACGCAGTCCTTCCGCTATCCGACGCCGTCGCAGACGTTGGTGCTGGTCGGCACCGGGATCGAGCCCGCCCGCCGCGGCGGACTGACCTTCCGCGTCGACTCCGAGGTCGAGCCGTTCCTGCGCGAACTGCGCAACGTCGCCTCGCCACGGCAGCGGCGCGCGTCGGCCGCGAACGCCGCCGTGCACACCTTCATGACCCCGCCCGACACCAGCGGTGCCACCCGCATCCATCCCGCCGACGTCATCCGCGCGGTGCGCAAACTCGCGCCCGAAGACGCGATCGTGACCAGCGACGCGGGCAACTTCGCCCAGTTCATGCACCGATACTGGTGTTTCACCGCCCCGCGCAGCCAGCTCGGGCCGAGCAACGCGGCCATGGGCTACGCCGTTCCCGCGGCGGTCGCGGCGAAACTCGCCGAGCCGCGCCGGACGGTGATCGCGATGGTCGGCGACGGCGGCGCGTTGATGACCGGGCAGGAGATCGAGACCGCCGTTCGCTACCGGGTCCCGGTGACCGTCCTGGTGTTCCAGAACGGACTGCACGGCCCGCTCGCGGTGCATCAGGCGCGCAAACACGGACGGCTCACCGGGGTCACCGTCCCCGTCACCGACTTCGCGTCCTGGGCGCGAGGCCTCGGCGCCGCCGGATACACCGTGGACGACCCAGAGGAACTGGAGCCGATCATCGCGAGCGCGCTGGTCCGGCAACGGCCGTGCGTCATCGACATCAGGACGGATCCGGACGTGGTGGCCCCGGACATCCGGTTGACGAGCCTGCTGGGCGCCGCGAGGCCACAGCAGGGCGGCCAGTAGCGGCCGGGCGGTACTTTCTCAGGGGATACACAGAATCCCTTGTCGGACAGCCTTCACCTGCTTCAAAAGGTGGGAAAGCGGTGACGACTCGGCCGACTTTCGGTCGCGGAGACCGGATTTTGTCGGTCGGCCGTGGCACAATCGCCGCAACACCGAGAGTCCGATATGGACCGTAGCGATCACCGGTGGGGTTGTTGGCACGCAGTACTTAACGTCGTACTACGAGCGTTGTGTTGACACTGGGAGAAAACATGGCTGACGAGACGAAGCCACAGGACAAGTCCGTTTCCGGCGTGGTGCCGGTGCAGTTCAGCGCGGACGCGGAGACCCACGACATCGCTGTCGTGGCCACGAACCGGGAGGCGTTGCGCCGTTCACCGTTCGGCGCGGAGGCACCGCTGCGCGCGGCGAGTGGCGAATAGCCGCGAGGGCCGGGCGGTGAGGAGCGGGGCCGCGAGGGTAGTGTCGTCCTAGGGCCGAGTTGCCTGAAGAACACAGTTGTCCGAGGCCACAGTGCGGCCCGGCACACCCAGGTGATGAGCCTTGTCCGCCTGCATAGGGTGTGCTTTACTGATTCAGGTCTCGTTTTTTGTGTTCGTGTTGGTTCACGCTCGCAGAACTCAGCGGGCGTAGTGTCTCCTCGTGTTTCCGGGGAAGCAAACCGTCTGGTCATGACCCGGGCTGCCGACGTGGCTTCCTGTTTGTTTGTGTTGCATATGGAGATTTTATGACTCAGGGCACTGTGAAGTGGTTCAACTCCGAGAAGGGGTTCGGCTTCATCACTCCCGACAACGGCGGCGGCGACGTCTTCGTGCACTACAGCGAGATCAAGGGCAACGGCTTCCGTACCCTCGAGGAGAACGCCCGCGTGGAGTTCGAGATCGGGCAGGGCGCGAAGGGTCCGCAGGCCACCTCGGTCACCGTGATCTGATCCAGGTTTTCCAAGCAGGGCCGTCTTCCCTCGGGGAGGCGGCCCTGCTGCTTTTCCGGGGCGGCCCGGTCGTGAGTGGCGATTCGGGTCAGAGCCAAGGGAAGTCTCAGGTGCCTACGTGGGTTCAGGCTGCGGTTGATGCCAGGCCCCGGTCCGTGAAGGACCCCTTCCCTCGGCTCAGCCGAGGAAACTCGACCTTCGCACCTTGCCCAAGTACGTGAAGGACTCCAGTCGGGCGTTCACGTGAGTGGTCGCCGGTTCGTGGGGATGTCGTGAAGGGCCCCTTCGAGACGGTGAAGGTCTCAAAGGGGCCCTTCACGACATGTCGGGCTGAGCTCAGCCCTGCGTGAGGCAGACCTGCTGCCGCGGGCGGGCAGGAACGCCATCTTGAGCCTCGGCGCTACAGCGACATGTACTTCAAAACCAGGCATCACGCACGAAGCGCCACAGGTCACGCAGTGGGTACCTAGGAGGAGGCTCGCCAGAACCCGAATCGCCACTCACGACCGGCGGGCACCCATCGTCCACGCTTTCCTGGTAAGGCGACTCTCAGGTGGGGGAGACGAGTCCCGCCTCGTAGGCGAGCACGATCGCCTGCGCCCGGTCCCGTAATCCGAGCTTGGCGAGTATCCGGCCCACATACGTCTTGATGGTCTGCGCCGAGAGCACCAGATCCGCGGCGATCTCCGGATTGGACCGTCCTTTCGCGATCAACCGCAGCACTTCCCGCTCGCGTTCGGTGAGCACGTCGAACCTCGCCGGCGACGGCCGCGGAACCGGCGCGCTCGCCACGAAGTTCGCGATGAGCCGCTTCGTGACGGCGGGGGAGAGCAGCGCGTCACCGGCGGCGACCACTTCGATGGCGTTGATCAGCTCGGCCGACGGCGCGTCCTTCAACAGGAACCCGCTCGCGCCCGCTCGCAGCGCCTCGTAGACGTACTCGTCCAGGTGGAACGTCGTCAGGACGAGCACCTTCGGCTTCTCGCCGTCACCTTCGAGCAGCCGCCTGGTCGCTTCGAGACCGTCCATCACCGGCATCCGGATGTCCATCAGGACGACGTCCGGTGGCGTGGCCAAGGCGGAAAGGCCCGCGAGCGCCGCGATCCCGTCGCCTGCTTGGCCCACCACGTCCAGGCCCGGTTGCGCGTTCAGCAGGCCGGCGAAGCTCTCCCGCACCAAGGCCTGGTCGTCGACGATGAAAACGGTCGTCACGCTTCGCCCACCCCCGGGAGATCCAGCTTGACGGCCACGCGGAAACCGCCGTCGGCCCGCGGCCCGGCCTCGTGGGAACCGCCGATCAGGGTAACGCGTTCGGCGATCCCGGCGAGGCCGGTGCCGTCGTTCAAGGCAGGCCCAGCAGGCCGTGCAGGCGGCCCGTTTTCGACGAGAATCTTGAGCCCGTCGGGTTCTCGCCGCACCTCGACGTCCACTTTCGCCCCCGGGCTGTGCCGGGCCGCGTTGCTCAGCGCCTCCTGCAGGATCCGGTACGCGGCCAGCTCGACCAGGGCGGGAACGTCGTCGCGGGCGGAGATCTCCGCGCGGATCTCGATCCCGGACGCCCGGCAGCCGTCGATCAGCGACGGCACCTCCGCGAGCCCCGGCTGCGGTTCGTGCTCCGGTTCGGCCTCCGTGTCACGCAGCACACCGACCAGCCGCCGGGCCTCGTCGAGCGCTTCCCTGGCCGCGACCCCGATGGCGCGGAACTCCTCCTCCGCGGCCTCGGACACGTCCGGGACGCGGTAGCGCGCGCTGTCGGTCCGCAGCGCGATCAGCGAAAGGTGATGGCCGATGATGTCGTGCAGTTCCCTGGCGATCAACGCGCGTTCCTGCAACGTGGCCCGTTTCGCCCGCTCCTCGACCGTCGTGCGCTCGGCCGCGTCGGCCTGCTCCAGCGCCCGGCGGCGTTGCTGCATCCCGTATCCGGCCACGATGGTCGCGGTCACCACGATCAACGACCACACCAGGGTCTTCGTGCCCGTCCGCGGTAGCTGGGCGATGCCGACCCCGACGGCCAGCGTCACGGCGATGATCGAGATCCCCCTGCCCTGCCCGGGTTTCGTGCGGGCGAGCGTCAGCGCGAGCACCGGGAGATACGGCAGGACGTGGATCTGCAACGGCCAGTCCGACGCCGTCCGGCCGAACAGCGCGTAGTCGGCGGGGAAGAGGACCGCGATGATCGCGCTGACCATTCCCGCCGCCGCCACCCGGACGGCGGTCAGCGGGAGTTTGACGACCAGCAACGGCGGCACGATCTGCAGGATCAGCAGGAAGAAGATCAGCGGCACACTGCCGCCCCCGAGGTAACGCGCCCAAGTGCCGTAGGTCAGGCCCATCAGCACCGCGAGCGCGGATCCGGCGAGGACGGCCTTGATCCAGACCGGGACGCGCCACCAGGCCGACGGCGGTTCCAGGTCGGCGTCGCGTCCGGTGAGGAGCGCCCAGCCCAGGGAGCCGCCGTACGTGTCCATGGCTCGAACGCTAACGACGCCGCGGACCGGGCACATCCCCTCGTGGGGGACACCGGTAGGCCCCTGCGGGGTGACGCGGACTGCTCGCCCGGGCGGGATGTGCCGGACGGTGGCGCGCGGTCAGGCTCGGGTCATGAACGACATCAGAGGGCTGATCCGGCTGTCCGCGTTCGCGTGGCTGGCCGCGGGCCTGGTCATCGCGGTCTACGTGGAGATCGTCAACGCCGGCGCGGTCGATCCCCTCGCCACCACCTTCAGCGAGTACGTCCACGTCGGACAGGGCGCGCGGCTCGTCGGGGTCGCCATGCTGGCCACCGGCTTCGGCGCGCTGACCGTCGCGGGCGGCGTCCGGCTGTCCGGGGCGGTGTGGGCGGCCAGGCTCGTCGCCTTGTTCGGCGTCGGGCTGTGCGTGCTCGCGGTGTTCCCGCAGGAACCGATGGACCAGCCGCTGACCTGGCACGGCGCGATCCACCGGTATGTCGCGCTCGCCGCTTTCGCCGCGTTGCCGCTGGCAGGGCTGGTCCTCGGCGCGGCCCGGCGGCTGTCCTACGCCACGTTGGCCGCCCTGATGGTCTTCGTGGCGACGTTCCTGGTCGACGCCCGTGCGGTGACCGGAGTGGCCGAACGCGTCCTGCTGATCCTCGAACTCGCGCTGCTGGTCGCCTTCCTCCGCGGAGGTGGCTTTGTGATGCAACCTCGTGCAACTCTTTCTTTCACGGCCTCGACGTCGTTTCCTTGTAGGGACTTGGCGCGGCAGCGGAGGACATGTGGGCGAAGCGGTTGCGGGGATCGTGGCGAACCCCGCTTCGGAGCGTGATATCCAGAGCCTGCGTTCGGCACTGAGAGTGGCCGGGGTCGGCCGCGTGATGGTGTGGACCGAGGCGGGGAAGATCATCGGCACCGTCCGCCGGATGGTGGACGCGGGTGCGAGCGTGGTCATCTGCCTTGGCAACGACAGCATGATGCGGGCCGCCGCGGCCGCCTGCGGCGACGTCCCGCTGCTCATGCTGCCCGCCGGGAGCACCGACGAGTCCACCGTCGCCGGGCTCGCCGCCGGGCTGCTGGCCACCCATCAGGTGGACGCGGACCTGGTCACGAACCGCGCGACCGTGCTCGAGGTGGTGACGAAGGCACGCCGCGAGATCGCGCTGACCGACGTCAGCGTGTGCTCGGAAAGCCGCTGGGATCCCGCGTCGCTGACCGAGCTGTACTGCACGTTCGCCGTCCCGGACGGGGTCGGGTTGTCGAGTATCCCCGGACGGCTCTGCCCCAGTCCCAAGTCCACTGTGGACGGTGTCGCGGTCTCGCTCGGGCCGGTCGACGAGACGCCGTACGTCGTGCAGGCGCCGATCGCGCCCGGCGAGGTCCGCGCGGTGGGCGTACGGGGCTGGAGCGTGCTGTACGCCGGGGTCCGCGTCGACCTCGCCGCCGGCGGTGGCTCCATCGCGCTCGACGGGCAACCGCATTTCGTCCTGAAGCCGGGAGAGAGCGCTTTCGTCGAGCTGAAGCCCGACGGCCCGTGGTGCGTCGACGTCCGCGCCGTGATGGCCGAGGCCACCAGGACCGGCCTGCTCCTCGGCCGCAAGCCGACCGGGTCCTTTCCCGCGACCCACCTGGTGGACGCGCCCTTCAGCGGGTAAGCCCGCCCAGATCACAGAAGCCTTCCGCACGCCGGGGCCGCCGGGCACACTGGTCGAAACCGACCAAAGGAGTGGGCCAGGTGCGGCTGGAGGCGGCTTTGCCGGTCGGCGCGGATCCGCGCCGTCACGCGCGCGCCCTCGCCGAAGTGCACGAGGCCGCCCTCTCCGGTCGCGCGCTCCCGAGCCATCCGCGTGCGGTCATCGGCGCGTCCTGGCAGCGGATGCGCCGGCTCGGCCTGGACCCGGACCGCGGCGCGCCGGTTCCCGCGCTCGACCTGGAACAGCTGGAAGCGCGCCGTCGCGAGAGCGGTCTCGCCGCCGTCCTGCCCGCCCTGCGTGGCGGCCTGATCAGCCTCGCCGAACAGGCCGCGCACATCATGGTCGTCGTCGACGCGGACGGCCGCGTCCTGTGGCGTGACGGCAGCACCGCGGTCCGCCGTCGTGCCGACGGGCTCGGCCTCGTCGACGGCGTCGACTGGCGTGAGAACGCCGTCGGTACCAACGCCATGGGAACCGCGCTGGTAGTTCGGCATCCGGTGCAGGTCTACTCGGCCGAGCACTACGTCCGTAGCCAGCACGACTGGACCTGTGCCGCCGCGCCGCTGCACGATCCGAGGGACGGCAGGCTGCTCGGCGTCGTCGACCTCTCCGGCCCGGCCTCCACCGTGCATCCGACCACCCTCGCACTGGTCGACACCGTCGCGAAGCTCGCCGAAGCGCAGCTGCGCACCACCCATCTCTCGGAGCTCGAACGGCTGCGCGGGCTGGCGTCACCCCTGCTCACCAAGGTGAAGGGCCGGGCGGTGATCGCCGACCCGCACGGCTGGATCGCGGCTTCGGCGGGCCTCGTCCCGGTCGGCCGGATCGCGTTGCCGAACGACGCGACCGCGGGCCGGACCTGGCTGCCCACCTACGGGAACTGCCTGCTGGAGCCGCTGCCGGGGGGATGGCTCGTCCGGCTCACCGAGGAGGAGGACGTGCCACCGACGCGGGTCGTGCTCGATCTGAGGTCGGCGCGCGAGAGCACGCTGCGCGTCTCGGGCGAGGCCGGCACGTGGTCGCATCGGCTGAGCCCACGGCACGCGGAGATGCTGTACCTCCTCGCGCGTCATCGCGAGGGGAGGTCGGCGTCGGAACTGTCGAACGACCTGTTCGGCGACGCGGGCCGCACCGTCACCGTCCGCGCCGAGATGTCCCGGATGCGGCGGCACTTCGGCGGGATCCTCCTGGGGAGGCCGTACCGTTTCGCGGACGAGGTCGAGGTGCTCGTCGAACGGCCCGCCGACGGCGACGTCCTCCCGTATTCCGTCGCGCCCGCCGTCCGCGCCTGAACCTCCACCCCAGGTTCAACCCGGCGATGGTCCCGGTCCACCCCTCGGCGTGCCTAACGTCCGTGTCATGGGAAAGATGAACGCGAAAGGTCTGTTGGCGCTGGTCGTCGCGGGGGTCGTCGTCCTGCTGGGCTTCCTGGCCTACCGGCTGATCCTGGTCGAGATGATCACGCGGCTGGGCGAGCACTGAGGGGGGAGATGGGGAAGCGGGAGCGGCCGCTGCTGCCGGACACGATCGCGCCCAGCTGGCTGGTCGTCCAGCTGCTCGGCACGGCCGCGGTCGTGGTGGTCCTGCTGACCGCGAGCGAGTCCAGCGCGTGGATCTGGACGGCTTACGGCGTTTGCGGGGCCTGCTGGCTGGGTTTCGTCGTGGCCTCCCCGCGGTTCCCCCGGGTGGCGACCGTCCTGCTCGCGGTGGCGAGCGTCGCGCCGTCGATCGCGCTCGGCTGGGCGGAGGACTCCTCCGCCATCGTGCTGGCGGTGGTCACGGTCAGCCGGTTCGCCACCCTGACCGAGCCGTCGGTGGCCGCCATCATGGGGGTGGTGGGGCTCGACGCGGGCCTCGCGGCGGTCACCGGCCTGGTCGCGGGCGCGTCCGGGCCGCTGGTGCTGGGCAACGTCGGCGTGCTGCTCGTGCTGATGCTGCTGGGGTTGAACCGGCGGCAGTACGAGGTGCAGGCGGCGCAGGCGGCCGCGCTGCTGGAGCAGACCAAGCTGGCGCAGACCGAACACGCGCGGGCGGCCGCGCTCGACGAGCGCACGCGGATCGCCAGGGAGATCCACGACGTCCTCGCGCATTCGCTGGGAGCGCTGGGAATCCACCTGGAGGTCGCCGAGGCACTGCTGGCCGAGAAGTCCGATGTGGACGGTGCGCTCGGCAGGGTCCGGTTGTCGCGGCGGCTGGCCGCGGACGGGCTCGCCGAGGCGCGGGACGCGGTCGCCGCCTTGCGCAGCGACATCCCGTCGCTGGCCGAAGCCTTGCGGCGGCTGGCGGACGCACACCACGACGGCGTGTCGTTCGAGGTCGAGGGGGAGCAACGCCCACTGCCGTCCGCCGAGGTGGTCTCGCTGGTGGGCGTCGCGCGGGAAGCGTTGACCAACGCGGCCAAGCACGCCGCCGGGCAGCCGGTGTCGCTCCGGCTGCGCTTCACTCCGGCGGAGGTCCGCTTGCGGGTGTGGAACGAACTCGGCGAAACCAGCCGATCGGCGGACGCCGGCGGATTCGGTCTCACCGGGATGAGGGAGCGGCTCGCGCTCGCCGGTGGCACGCTGACCGCGGGCCCTGCCGACGGGCGCTGGACGGTGGAGGCGGTGGTGCGGGCGTGATCCGAGTGGTCGTGGTCGATGACCAGCAGGTCATGCGCGAAGGGCTCGTCGCCCTGCTCGGGCTGATCGACGGGGTCGAAGTCGCAGGCTCGGCAGGTGACGGAAGGCAAGCGCTCGACCTGCTCGGCCACACCGCGGCCGACGTCGTGCTGATGGACCTGCGCATGCCCGTCCTGGATGGGGTGGCCGCCACCAGGCTGCTCAAACGCGATCACCCGGACGTCGCTGTCGTCGTCCTCACGACGTACGCGGACGACGCCTCGATCGCGGACGCGTTGCGCGCCGGAGCCCGCGGCTACCTGACCAAGGACGCCGGACGCGCCGAGATCGGAGCGGCCATCCGCTCCGCCGCCAACGGACAGGCGATCTTCGCCGCCGAAGTCTCCGACAGACTCGTCGCCGCGCTCGAAGCCAGAACGGTCACGCGCGCCAAGGTCGACCTCCCGGACGGGCTCACCGCCCGCGAAGCCGAAGTGCTCGGCCTCATCGCGCGCGGGTTGTCGAATCCGGAAATCGCCACCCAGCTGTACATCGGCGAGGCCACCGTGAAAAGCCACATCAACCACGCGTTCGCCAAGATCGGTGTGCGCAATCGTGCGCAGGCCGTGCGCTACGGACTGGAAAAGGGCCTCTGAGATCACGTGCAGATGACACACGCCGGTGTCACTGGCTGCGCTGATCCCGACTCGGATACCTTCTTTGCGGGTAGAACCAATGGGGAGGATCGGCGATGACGAGCACTGTGACCCGGCCGGGGCCGCCGGGGAGCCCCGCGCCGCCCCCTGCGCCGGAGGGCCGCAGCGGGATCGCCGGGCTGCTCGAACTGCCGGGGAACGGGATCCGCGCGATCATCCGGTCCGCCGCGACCACGCCGGGCAGGCTGTCGGTGATCGCGATCGGTCTCGTGCTGCTGTCGCTGGTCGCGGGACTGTTCGGCACGCTGGCCGCGCAGGACAAGAAGGACACGATCAACGGCCTGATCGACCACCGCGAACCGCTGGCCGCCGCCGCGCAGCAGGTCTACCGCGCGCTTTCGGACGCCGACGCGACCGCGGCCAGTTCGTTCCTCTCGATCGGCACCGAGCCGCTCCCGATGCGCCAGCGGTACGAACGCGACATCGCGGAAGCCGGGGCGGCGCTGGCGAAGGCGGCATCGGACTCCTCGGGCGTCGACGAAGCGGCCGAGCAGATCAACATCCTCGGCCGCGAGATCCCCGTCTACACAGGACTGATCGAGACCGCGCGTGTCTACAACCGGCAGGGTTATCCCGTCGGTGCCTCGTATCTGCGGGAGGCATCCGAGCTGATGCGGGCGAAAATCCTTCCCGCCGCACAGGATCTGTACCGCATCGACACCGACCGGCTCGCCGCCGAACAAGACGACGCGACCGGATTCCCTTGGCTGGCAACGGCTTTGGTGCTCGCACTGCTCGCCGCGCTGATCGTCACGCAAGTGCATCTGACGCGGAAGACCAACCGGCTGCTGAACGTCGGCCTCGTCGTCGCGACGGCGTCGGTGGTCGTCGCCCTGCTGTGGGGCGCGGTGGCTCTGATCGTGCAGAGCAGCCTCGTCGGCAGCGGCGAGGAAGACGGCTCGCACCAGGTGGACGTCCTCGTCCGTGCCCGCATCGCGGCGCTGCAGGCGCGAGCCGACGAAACGCTGACCCTCGTCGCCCGCGGCGACGGCGCGGCGTACGAAAAGGACTTCGGTGACCTCGCCGCGCAACTCGGCGGCACCGACGGGCAAGGCGGTCTGCTGGGCGAGGCACGCGGTCTCGCGGCGGGCGGCGCGGCCGCGGAGAAGGTCGACGCGGCGATCCAAGCGGCGTCGGCGTGGTTCAAGGCGCATGCCGAGGTGCGGCGCCAGGACGACGACGGCTTTTACCAGGACGCCGTCGGCACGGCCACCCGCGACGACAAGAAGGACGGCGCGGCCGGGGCGTTCCTGCGGCTCGACGAGAACCTGGTGGCCGCGATCAACGTGGGACGACAGGAATTCCTCGACGACACCCGCGGCGCCGAACGCGCGCTGACCCTGCTCCCGCCGGGGATCGCGGTGCTGGCGTTGCTCGCGGCGGCGGGGTCCGCGTTGGGAATCCGTGAACGGCTGAGGGAGTACCGGTGATACGGAACGGTCTGCGAGGGGCCGTGCTCGGCGCGGTCCTCGTGCTGGCGACGGCTTGCGGCAGCGCGGGGGCACCGGTCGACCCCGAGCTCGTCGGCGACGTCGCGCCGCCGTTGCCCGCGAACGTCGGCGGCGCCGACAACGCCGGCGGTGGCGGGACGACCGACACGAGCTGCAACCCGTTGGCCAGCCTGCGGCCGACCAACGGCACGTCGATCACCAGCGGCTCGACGATGGCGAAGATCAAGGAGAACGGCAAACTCGTCGCGGGCGTCGACCAGACGACGTTCCTGTTCGGTTTCCGGAATCCGACGTCGGGCCAGCTCGAAGGCTTCGACATCGACATGGTCAACGAGATCGCGAAGGCCATCTTCGGCAGCGCGGAAGGCCGCGTGCAGTTCCGGGCGATCCCGTCGAAACTGCGCGAAGAAGTGCTCGAGAAGAAGCAGGTCGACATCGTGGTGCGGACCTACAGCATCACCTGCAGCCGGCTGAAGAGGGTCAACTTCTCGACCGCGTATTACCAGGCGGGGCAACGGATCCTGGTCGAATCCGGGTCGAAGGTCACCCAGCTTTCGGACCTCGGCGGACGGCGGGTGTGCGCGACCAAGACGTCGACCTCGCTGACGAAGATCGCGTCGGATCCCTCGAAGCCGGTGCCGGTCTCGGTGGACAACTGGTCCGACTGCCTGGTGATGCTGCAGCAGAAGCAGGTCGAGGCCGTGTCCACGGACGACGTCATCCTCGCCGGGATGCTCGCGCAGGACCCGACGCTGAAGATCGTGGGGGACCGGTTCACCGAGGAGAACTACGGCATCGGTGTCCCGAAGGAGAACGAGGACATGGTGCGGTACGTGAACGCCGTGCTGGAGAACGTGCGCGGTGGCGCGTGGCAGTCGATCTACGCGAAATGGATCGGGAACAAACTCGAAGGCGGGACGCCGCCTTCGGCGGTGTACAAGTGAGAACGGGCCGTTCGGGATCCGCTCCCGAACGGCCCGCTTCTTCTTACGGGGACTTGTCGCCGATCACCGGCGGCACCGGCTTCATCTCGCCTTCGTAACCGCCGAACAAGACGTCGGCGTCTTCCTCCTGCAGGTAGTTCGGGGCCTTCTTTTCCTTGTCCTCTTCCTTCTGCCCCTTGCCACCGGGAGCGCCCGCGCCCATGGCGCCCGGCCCGCCGCTCTTACCCGCGGCGGCCGCACCTCCGCGCGTGACGCGCTCCTCCGGCAGCTTGCCCGCCCCGGACCCGCCGCCCTTGCCCGCGAGCTTTTCGGCGTCACCGGCGGAAACCTTGCCGCCCGCGAGCCGCTCGGCGACATTGCCCGACCCGCCGTTGCGCCCGAACCCGCCACTGGTCAATCGGTTCGCCGCACTGCCACCGGGCCCACTCGGCGTCCGGCCGGGCTTCCCGCGATACTGCTCGCTGCCCAGCCGCCCGAGACCGGTGGGGCCAGGCCCGTTCATCGCGGCCAGCCCCGGCGTCGGCCCCGGCCGGAGCGACCCCTGCGACCCACCGAACGGCTGATTCGGCCCGGACACCCCGGTGTGCCCGCCGCCCGTGGTGATCCCCGGCCCCGGCGTCGGCCCGCTCGGCCCACCACCCGGCCCCGGCATCCCAGGCCCAGGACCACTGTTGGGCCCCGGCCCACCACTGAAACCCTTGGCCTCGGTACCCCCGGAAAACCCGGACGCCGCCGTCGAATCACCCATCTCCGGCGGCGGAGCGAACGTGGGCTGCTTGGAATTGACGTCGAAGAGCGACTGGTCGTAGGTGTGCATCACCTGCGCGGCCTGCTGATGCGCCTGGAACGACTGCTCCTGCTTGGCCGAGATGTTGCCGACCGTGTCCACCGCACCCGCGTAATTCCCCGACGCGAGCTGGCCGAGGGCGTTCTTGTACTCGGTGTTGCGGTCGAAAGGGACCTCTTCGGGCATGGAGTTCTTCGCGGTGGTGGCCGCGGCCGCAGACTGGGAGAACCGGTTGGACGCGAGATACGCGCCGTCACCCGCGGTGTCGGCCCACTTGCTGACGTTGGTGAAGAAGTCGGTGACCGACTTGGCACCGTCCCCTTGCCAGTGCTCGCCCTCTTTGCCGATCGCGTCACGGACGGCGTTGCTGAAGGTGTTCAGAGAGTTGCCCTGGTTGTTCCAGAGCTGCCCCTTCTCGTCGATGTCCCCCGGATCGAGGTCCTGCGTGACCATGTTCTTCAGCTCGCCGTGTGGGACGGCTTCATAGCGCTGTTCCGACGGATTGAGCCCGGTACGGAACTGCTGGCCCTGCGTGAGCGCCGCGGCCTGATCCGCCGAGTACTGGCCCGCCTTCGCCTCGGCCGTCAACCTCGCGGTCAGGGAGTTCCCACCGGGGCCCGCGTTGGTCTCGTTGTACGTGTCGGAGTACCGCTTGCCCTCGTACGTCCGGCCGGTGTTACCCAGCGCCGAGAACTTGCTGTCGAAGTCGTCTTGCCCGACGTTGACCATGGTCCCTCTCGTTCCGTAGTCAGTTGCCTCTAGGCAGCTTCGGTTCAGCGGCCGTCGCGATCTCGCGGGAGAGCGCGCAGGCTTCCTCGTTGGTTCCCTTGTTCAGACCGGTCGATGCCGTCATCCGGGCGTTCGGGGTGACGGCGATCGCCACCGTGCAGGCTTGTTTGCCAGCGTCTCCGGGAATTTCGACCGCGTCCCGTTCACCGACCTTCGTCGGGATCTTGGTTCCTTGGCCGGCGGACAGTTGGTCGATTCCGGCCTCGGGAACGAGGTAAAGGGTTACCGAGCCGTACCCGTACTTCCGTGTGCCGCAGCCGTTGTCGCTTTCGTAGGTTTCCTCGACCGGTGAGGCGAAGTCCTTGGCCGTAGTCGTCGGCTCCAGCAAATCGCAGGCACTGAGGTTCCTGAACACATCGGCCGGCTGAGTGCTGGACTTGATAGCCGCAGCCTGAGGCACGGCACTGCCTGCAAGCTCGGACGAACACGCACTGGCCGAAATCGCGAGTACCGCGATCGGTGCGAGCAGGGAACCTCGATGTGAGCGAAGGGTCATCAGCCCACCCTGGGGAGTTTGGGCTCAGCGGCGACGGCCAGTTCCCGGGCAAGTGCGCAGGCTTCTTCGTTCGTTCCCTCGTTGAGGGACGTCGATGCCGTCATCCGGGCATTGGGGGTGACGGCGATCGCCACCGTGCAGGCTTCCGTCCCGGAGTCGCCTGGAATTTCCACGGCTTCACGGCCACCGACCTTGGTCGGGATCTTGGTTCCTTGTCCTGGGGACAACTGGTCGATCCCGGCCTCGGGGACGAGGTAGATGCTCACGGAAGCGTAGCCGCGCTTTTGGGCCGCGCATCCGTTATCGCTCTCATATCGTTCAATTTCCGGGGCAGCGAACCCTTTGGGTGTCGTGGTGGGTTCGAGAAGATCGCATGCTTTGAGGTCACCGAATACTTCACCTGACCGGGCGTCCGAGATCGCCGGTGTCGCGCTCGGTTCCGCGGCGATGGCGCTGCCTGGAAGCTCAGTCGAACAGCCGCTAGCCGCAACCGCGAGCATCGCGATCAGCGAACCGAGGCGGACACGAGACGTCATCAGCTTCCCTTGGGCAGCTTCGGTTCAGCGGCCGTCGCGATCTCGCGGGAGAGCGCGCAAGCTTCCTCGTTGGTTCCTGTCTGCTCGAGAGTCGTCGACGCTGTCATTCGCGCGCCAGGGCCAACGGCGACAGCGACTGTGCAGGCATCGGTTCCTGCGTCACCCGGGATTTCGACGGCATCGCGCCCGTTCAGCTTGGTGGGGACTTTGGTTCCTTGCCCAGGCGACAGCTTGTCGATCCCTGCGTCGGGGACGAGGTAGATGCTGACGGAGGCGTAGCCGCGTTTCGCTGTCCTGCATCCGTTGTCGCTCTCATAGGTCTCCACCCTGGGAGACTCGAACCCCTTGGCCGCGGTCGTCGGCTCCAGCAGGTCGCACGCCTTCAGATCACCGAAGGTGTCTGCAGGATCGTTGCCGGAGGAGGTCGCTGTGGAGGGATTGGGTGACTTCGGTGCGGGGGTAGCTGTTCCAGGTGTCTCCGACGAGCAAGCGGTCACGGTGATCAACGCGACCGTCAGGGCCGGTAACAGGCGGTGGCGGAGGTGAAGTTTCATTGGAAGAGGTCAGCCCTGTTTCAGATTCTTGAATGCATCAACGCCGTGTTCGTCTTGCTGCTTGTACTTGGTCTTTGCCAGCTCGATGGCTTCCTTGGCTCGAGTCACGATGTCTCTCAACATGTCCAACTGCTTCTTCGCGGACAAGTCGTCACCATCCGCGACCAGAACCGCATGGTCGCCGATCCGCTGGGCGTATGTACCTGTGCCCAGCTTCGGCTTTTCCGTAAGGCGTTGGAACATGCCTTTGTTGTTGTTCCAGTCGTAGAGGTAGTCATCGATGGCGGTCTTCAACGCCTCCCCGGCCTCTTCGCTGACCTTGAAGTCCCCGTCCTTGGCGGCCTTCACCATCCGGTCGGCCTGCGCCGAGAAGTCGCCCAGAATGTCCGAGAAGTTGCCCGGCGGTCCGCCGGTGCCGTCAGTCATGGTCTCTCCCCTGTACCAAGTCCCGGTTACTCGTAGCGCTCGTCAGATCACGATATCAGCGGGAACGGCCTCGAAGCCCGCCTTCCGGCGAGGATCACGCGCTGCCGACGCGGGCGGCTTCGACCAGGTCGTGGACCCATCGTGCCAGGTGAGAGCCGCTCGTCGGGGTGAACGTGCGGCGGATTTCGCCGTCGGGGAAGCGGTCGGTGGTGAGCATGAAGCGGCCCTGGACGCTGTCGAACCACTGGACGCTCTTCTGCTGCGGTTTGCCCCGGTCGTCGCGCAGGGTGAGGCTGATCGTGCCCAGTCGCGCGAGCGGGTGTTCGAAGAAGCGGCCGGCGGCGCCGAGGCGGAGGTTGTCCGGGTCCTCGTCGAACGGGTCGTCCGGTCGTTTGGACGGCGGGAGAGTGCTGGACGTCGTCACTCGTCCGGGGAGCGGCTGGAGTGACGGCAGATAACCGAGCAGGGTCGCGACGACCTGTTCGGGGTAGACCGGCTCGAAGAGGATGTCGAATCCGCGTTGCTGGCTCACGACGCCGAGACTGCTGTTCCAAGCGCCCCGGTAGAGGTATTCGGCGTCCTGCTCGACTTCGTGCGCCTCCATGGTGACGACGAAGTCCGCGGTGGCCCAGAGCCGGAGCGTCTGTTCGTAGTCGCGTAGCAGTGCGCGGTCGCGGGCGAAGCCTCGATCGGCCAGCTCGGCCCAGATTTCTTCGCAGTGCCGCTCGCGTTCCGTGATGGTGGTTCCGACGGTCGGGATTTCGTAGGGCAGCACGAATCTGCCGAGCCCGAGTTCTTCGAGTACGACGTCGAGCTGGGCCATCGACATCGAAAATGACGCAGGCACCGGTCCCTCCCCCTCATCACCTGCTGAATCGGTTCTCTCTCGCACCGTAGCGGGTTCGACCCGGCGCGGGCACGACCTGCCTGCTCACGTCTAGGATCAGAGACGACGCTGTCGCGGGGATTTCGGGAGGTACCAGTGTCGGAAGAGCCGCGCCGTCCTCGGCACGCAGCGCCGGACGACGCCACGCCGGATCGTGAGGCGGAGTCCGCCTCCTGGACGCCGCCGGCGCCGGTCCGCTGGGAAACGCCCGAACCGTCCATTTCCGGCAGGCTCGATCTCAACGAGCCTCCGCGGCCGAAGCAGCAGCCCGAGCCGGAGAAGGACGCCGAGCGCACGATCTATCACGCGCCGGTCCAGCGTCCGCAGACCCCGCCGCGCGGCCAGCACCGGCCGATCCCCGGCGCCGAGGATCCGACGCGTCCGCCGGGTGACATGGCCCCGGTGAGCCCGCAGACCCAGGTCGTCCGCCCGGCGTGGCAGGCGCCCGCCGACGCGCCGCAGCCGACCAGCGTGCTCTCCTCGCCGACGCCGGAGACGCAGAGCATCATGCCGCCGACGCCGCGCGTCGACAACGGTCCGGGACCGCTGCCGGACCCGGGTACGGAAAGCGTCCTCCCCGAACGGTCCAGCGAAAGCAGGGGAACCGGCACCGGCACCGGATCGGGCAGCCGGGGCACCGGAACCGGCACGGGAACGGGCACGGGTTCGTTCCCCGGCACCGCGCGCCGGACGTCGTCCCGCACCTCGCGTCGCGGCCGTCTCGGCGCCGGGCTCGTCGACGTCCCGCAGGTGCCGTATCGCGACCCGGCGTCCGCGGTCCTCGAGAACCCGATGGTGTCGGAGGAGAAACGCTTCTGCGGCAACTGCAGTGCCAAGGTCGGCCGCGGCAAGGACGGTGAACCCGGTTCACCAGAGGGCAACTGCGAGAAGTGCGGCAATCCGTTCTCCTTCGTCCCGAAGCTGCGGCCGAACGAGATCGTCGGCGGCCAGTACGAGGTGCTCGGCGCGCTCGCGTACGGCGGGCTCGGCTGGATCTACCTCGCGCAGGACCACAACGTCAGCGACCGCTGGGTGGTGCTCAAGGGCCTCATCGACACCGGTGACGCCACCGCGATGGCGGCCGCCGCGAACGAGCAGCGGTTCCTCGCCGAGGTCGAGCACCCCAACATCGTCAAGATCCACAACTTCGTGCAGCATCCGGACGGCGACACCGGCAACTCGGTCGGTTACATCGTCATGGAGTACGTCGGCGGCCAGTCGCTGAGGCAGCTCGCGCTCGCGCACCACCGCGAGACGAAGCGCCCGGAGCCGTTGCCGATCGGCCAGGTGATCGCCTACGGGCTGGAGATCCTGCCCGCCATGGGCTACCTGCACAGCCAGAACCTCCTGTACTGCGACCTCAAGCCCGACAACGTCATCCAGACGCACGAGCAGCTCAAGCTGATCGACCTCGGCGCGGTCCGCCGCGTCGACGACTACGAGAGCCCGCTGTTCTTCACCACCGGCTACAGCGCGCCCGAACTGGCGACCCATGGCGCTTCGGTGGCATCGGACCTGTACACGGTCGGCCGCACGCTCGCCGTCCTCAGCTTCGAATTCTCGGGCTACACCAGCAAGTACAAGACGACCTTGCCCGGTCCGGACGTCGTCCCGTTGTTCGCGCTCTTCGGTTCGTACTACCGCTTCCTGAAGCGCGCCACGCATTCCGACCCGGACCGCCGGTTCATCGCGGCCGAGGAGATGGCCGACCAGCTGACCGGTGTGCTCCGCGAGATCATGGCGCTGGGCACGGGGAAACCGCGCCCCGGTGCTTCGACCGTATTCGGCCCGGAGACCCGCACGTTCGGCGTCGACATGGTCGTTCCGGAGCACGGCGGGAGCGTGCCGCTGCCGGATCCGGGCGAGGTGGTCTCGGGTCTGCCGATCCCGCAGGTCGACACGGACGACCCGGCGGCGGGCGTGCTCGCGTCGACCGTCGCCCTCGATCCCAAGGGCGCGATCGAATCGCTGGCCGGGGCACCGCGTGAGTCGATCGAGGTCCGGTTGCGCATCGTCCGGGCCCGCATCGAGCTCGGTGAGCTGGTCGAGGCGCAGCGGCAGTTGCAGGCCGCGCAGTACCTCGCGATCAAGGCGGGTTTCCCGCACGACTGGCGGATCGACTGGTACCGCGGCCTGATCGAGCTCGCCGGCGGACGGTCCCGCGTCGCGCACGTCGCGTTCGAAGCGGTGTACGACGACCTTCCGGGCGAGATCGCGCCGAAGCTGGCCTTGGCCGTCAGCGCGGAAGGGGTCGGTGACTACTTCGGCGCCGCGCGCTACTACGAGCTGGTGTGGCGAACGGACCGGTCGTACGTCAGCGCCGCCTTCGGGCTCGCTCGCGTGTACCTCGCGCAGGGCGCCAGGGCCAGCGCGATCGAGGTGCTCGAGGCCGTCCCCGCGTCCTCGTCGCACTACGTCGCCGCGCAGGTGGCCGCGATCAAGATCAAGACCAGGATCAACGGCGGCGGCAAGGACCCGGTGATGGTGTCCGAGCGGGATCTCGTCGACGCCTCGACGCGACTGGAGCGTTTGCAGCTCGACGCCGAACGCCGCACGCGTTTGTCGGCGGAGGTCCTCGAAGCGGCGCACGGCTGGCTCAACTCACAGAACCAGCCGACGCCGGGCGCGAAGGTGCTGGGCTGCGCGCTGGACGAACGAGACCTGCGGTTCGGGCTCGAGCGTTGCTACCGGACGTTGGCGCGGCTGGCCGGAACGGTCGACCAGCGTGTCGAACTCGTCGACAAGGCCAACGCCATCCGCCCCCGCACCCTCACCTAGCACGCAGACGAAACGCAACCAAGGCTCACAACCGAACCTTCGCAACCCAAGGCTCGCAACCGAACGGTCTCCCAAAGGGCGCCCCGCGCCCGACGGAGACTTCACCGTCGAGCGCCCTCTTTTGGCCGAAGGCCACGAAAACTCGATGGAGGGGCGCCTTCATCCACAACTTGAGGTGGATACGACACGACGCCCCTGCAGCGAGTTTTCGTCAGCGCTCGACAGATATCAGGGGTTGATGTCCCACTCGCGGGCGCGCTGGGCCTTCTCGTGCGCGGCGGCGAGCTTTTGCAGCGCCTCGGGATCCCCGTGGGTGCTGAAGTGCTCGAACTCGACCCGGACGAACAACGCCCGCGCGCGCACGGCGACAGGGCCGTCTTCGGCGTCGAGCCGTCCGTCGGCGCTCACGTAGATCTTCCGGCCGGCGACGCCGTCCAGTTTCGTGGCGATGTACAGGGTCGAACCGACCGGGACCGGACGGAGGAAGTCCGTCTCCAGTTTCCCGGTGACGGCGGGGCGGCGCAGCAGGTTGCCGACGGTCGCGCCGAGCGCCTCGTCGAAGGCGCAGGCCAGCAGGCCGCCATGGGCGAGGCCGGGCGCACCCTGGTGGGCGGAGGTGACGGTGAACTTCGAGTACACCGTCGTCCCTTCGCCCACCGTCGAATGCAGGTGGAGCCCGGCCTCGATCTCGTCGCCGCACCCGAAGCATTCACCGTAGTGAATGCCGAGGTGGCTGCCCTGCTTCGGGGCTTCCGGGTGGACGGTCGCCGGTTCGACTTCGACCGGCGGCCACGGCTGCGAGATACGGCTCATGGACAGACGTTAACTCGCGGGTAGCTGGGAGGGATCGCCGGGAGTGACCGTTTCCGGCTTCCGGCGCCGCGCGATCCGCGAGTTCACGATGCCGCGCAGCGAGACCCCTGCGGTTTCCGGCAGCAGCAGGATCGGGATGGCCGCGATCGCCGCCGCGCCCATCAAGTAGTACGCCGGCCACAGGTTGTCGCCCGTATTGGTCACCAGGCTGCCGATGATGTACGACGCCGTGCCACCGAACGCCGCGGTGGAAACGCTGTAGCCGATGGAGAAACCGCTGTAGCGCTCCTGCGTCGGGAACATCGCCGGCAGCGTCGCCGCGAGCACGGCGAGGATCAGCACCAGCGGCACCGCGATCATCACCAGGCCGAGCATGAGCTGCCAGGCGTTCTGGTCGTCCGCGGCCGCGCCCATCAAGGAGAACGCCGGGATCGGCAACACCAGGAAGCTCGCGCAACACGTGATCAGGATGGGTTTTCGCCCGATGCGGTCGGACAACATGCCGACCGGCACGATCAGGATCAGCATCAACCCGATGGTCGCCAGGATGATCAGCAACGGCGTGTGCCCGCTGAACCCGACCACGTCCTTGAGGTAGGTCTCCAGATACGTGATCACGATGTAGTCGGCGACGTTCAGCATCACCACGATGCCGATCAGGTGCAGGATCGACGTCCAGTGCTTCTTGAGCAGCGCCCTCAGCGGCGACTTCTCGACCTGGTTCTTCTTCTCGATCTCCTGGAACAGCGGGGTGTCCTCCAGCTTGTTCCGCAGGTAGAGACCGACGATGCCGAGCGGGCCGGCGATCAGGAACGGCAGGCGCCAGCCCCATTCGCGCATGGCTTCGTCGCCGAGGACGACGGTGAAGATCGTGACGAACCCGGCGCCCATCGCGAAGCCGACGAGCGTGCCGAACTCGAGCCAGCTGCCCCAGAAACCCCGGCGCCGGGCGGGCGCGTACTCCGCGATGAACGTCGCCGCGCCACCGTACTCACCGCCCGCCGAGAAGCCTTGGATGGTGCGCAACAGGATCAGCAGGACCGCCGCGGCCGGGCCGATCGTCGCGTAGGACGGCAACAGGCCGATGATGAACGTCGACCCGGACATCAGGATGATCGTCAGCGCGAGGACCTTCTGGCGCCCGATCTTGTCCCCCAGCGGACCGAACACGAAGCTGCCGAACGGTCGCACGACGAAGGTGATCGCGAGGACCGCGAAGGTCGCCAGCGCGCCTTCGGAAGTGCTCGAAGCATTGAAGAAGACTTGCCCCAGGATGGCGGGCATGAAGCCGAATACACCGAAGTCGTACCACTCGATGCAGTTACCCATCGCCGCTCCGGCGACGGCCTTTCTGATCTGTTCAGGTGGGGCCTCCGCCGGTTCCCCTTTTTCCTGATGTGACGCGCTCAGCGCCTCTTCGGCCATGGGTTTGACCTCCCGACCCACCCGTTTACTTACCCATCGTCGAGGGTTTGTTCCCTCGACCGTAGGTGTTCAAACGTGCTGATTCAGCGCTTTGGATCGGTCGTGCGAGGGTCGTTCCCCCGAAACGGTGATGAACCACCAGGTGAAGCCGGGGTCGGAGAATTTCCGATTACTTTGGGTCACAACTCGGAAATCGGACGTTCCGGGCAGGAGATCAGCGGGTCGTGACCGCGGTCGGTGGCTCGCTCGGTTCCTTCGTCGGTGTCGGCCCACGAGGAGGGACGGCCGTCGTCGTGCGACCGGGCTGCGAGGACTTGGGGGTCGTGCGCGTCTGATCCTGCTTCGGGGGCGTCACCGGAGCGGACGACGGCTCCCCGGGAGTGACCGCCGGCCGAGGAGTCGCTTCGGAAGGCGCCGGTGAGACGGGCGCCGGGGCGATGGTCGACAGGCCGGGGCCCGCGGGCTGGACCGGCGCGGACCCCTCACCGCCGCGGCCACCGACGGCGATCGCGCCGAACACGATCACCGCGACCGTCGCCAGCGAACTGCCCGCCACGGCCAGCCGTTTGCGTCGTCGCCGGATCCGGCCACCCTTCTCGATGATGTCCGCCGCCCGGATACCCAGCGGGGGACCGCTCGCCCCGTGCGTAAGCACGCCCTTGATGTCCTCGTCCATCTCCTCACCTCCCATCGTCGTGCGCTCCGCTCAAGGCCAGTTCACTGAAATGCGGCCCGAGCCGCTTGCGCAGGGTCGCCAGACCCCGCGCGCTCTGACTCTTCACGTTCCCGGTGCTGCAGCCCAGCGTCGCGGCCGTCTCTTCGACGCTGAGATCTTCGAAATACCGCAGTACGAGTACGGCCCGCTGCTTCGGGGCGATGCCGGACAGGGCATGCCTGACCAGCAGCTCCTGCTCCGTGCCGCCCGCCTCGCCCGCGACGTCGGGGAGGTCGCCGGTGAGCTTCTCTCGTTTGCGCCAGACCCGCCGATGCTCGGAGAGGAACGTCCGCAGCACGATCTTGCGCGCGTAGCCGTCGAGCGCGTCGTGCCGGGAGAGCCTCGGCCAAGCCAGGTACAGCTTCAGCAGCGCGGCCTGGGTGATGTCCTCGGCCTGGTGCCAGTCCCCGCACAGGAGGTACGCCGTGGCACGCAGGCTGTGCGCGCGCTCGTCGAAGTACCGGGCGAACTCGCCGTCCCACGGCGAGCCCGTCCCGGTCTTCGACGAGCGGCTCGGCGACACCTAGTTACCGGCTCCTTCGGTGACGGCGGGGAGGTTCAGGTCGCCGGTCGGCCCGGCGGGAACGGCCTTGGGCACGCGGTGCTCGCCCGGCTTCACGACGGCGGCGCTGGTCTTCGGCGGGGCCGCCTCCGGACGCGCCGGGGCGGTGGTGGCCCGGGTCGGCTCGCCCGGTGCCGCGGTGGGCGCGTTGGTCGGCTGGGGCGCCTGGGTGGCCGTCGGCGACGGGGCGCTCTGATCGGCCGACGCGAGCGACGTGGTCGCGAAGGCGGCGCCGCCCGCCAGCAGCAGCGCGCCGAGGGAAAGAGCGATACGAGTACGCAAGAGAGTCTCCTCGATCCGGGCGCCGCTCATTGGCCGCGGCGCCTCACGTCGTTAGACATGCGTCCCGCCTCCGCACCGGTTGCATCGAGTTTTCGGAAGTTTCCAGTCAGCGCACGGCAACCAACACGAACGGCCGGAGACCGTGGAGGTCTCCGGCCGCCCGGTTCCAAGGAAGTACTTCAGCTCGCGAGAGCGGACAGCTTGGACCATTCGGCCCAGTCGTAGGTCCAGTCGCTGTAGTCGCGCGCCCGGTTGATCTTCACCGTGCTGCCCTCGATCTCGACGGGGTCCCCGACCAGCGCGCCGTCCATGTACGCCTTGGCGTTCGCCGGCGCCAGGTTCACGCAGCCGTGCGAGATGTTCTTCTTGCCCTGCGCCCAGATCGACGGCGCGTAGCCGTGGATGAATTCGCCGTTGGTCGAAAAGCGCACCGCGGACGGCACGACGATGTTCTCGTAGTTGTAGCGCTCGTTGGTCATCGAGTACGTGTCGTGCTTGGACATCACCACGTGCGTGCCGCTCGGCGTGACGCGGCCCGGGTCGGCGTCGAGGCCGTAGCTGGCCGCGTAGTCCGCGATCTGCTGGCCGTCACGGATCACCACGAGCCGGTGGGTCTGGGTGTTGCCCTTGACGATCTGCGAGCGGCCGATCGTGAAGCTCGCCGAGCGGTCTTCCTTGCCGTACACGCCTTCGCCGATTTTGACGCCGTAGATCTTGGCATTGAACTTCACCGTGGTGCCGGGCTGCCAGTAGGCCTTCGGCCGCCAGTGCACCGAGGTGTCGTCGTGGACCCACGCCCAGGACCCCTCGGTCTTCGGCGTGGTCTCGACCGAGAGCGCCTTCTCGACCGAGGCCTTGTCGGTGACCTTGCTCGGGAACGTCAGCGTGATCGGCATGGCGACGCCGTAGGTCTGGCCGTCGAAGACGTTGATGTTCGCGCCCACCTGCTTGCGCGGCTTGACCGTGGTGAACGCTCCGCCGATCTCGACGGGCTTGCCGTCGGTGCCGGTGGCCTTGCCGGACCACGTGTACGCCTTGCCGTAGCCGAGCTGTTCGGTGGTGGACCAGCTCTTCTTGTCCTCGGACGGCTGACCCGCGACCTGCTTGCCCTCGGGATTGGTCAGGACGACCTGGTCGAGGGTGCCGTCGGCGACGCTGACCTTGATGGGCTGACCCGGCGCGACGTCCTGCGCGCCCGCGGCGGGTTCGTACGTGAGTTCGGCGGGCGCGGGCGCCTTCCCGCCGGTGTCGCTGCTGACCGGCCCGCCGCCGGCCGGCCCGCTGGCCGAGACGGTCGGCTCGCTGCTGCACGCCCCCAGCGTCAGAACGGCCACCAACCCCAGTGCCGCGAACGCCGCTTGGCGGCGCGCGGTTTTCGTGAACCTCAAAGCTTCCCCTTTGCTCCCCTGTACACCGACCATGACGTCCGGACCGCCCGATAAGTTGATCCGATCGAGAGTGATGCGAGTCACAATCGGGTGGATCGTCGTTCACGATCGGGGCATGGCCGACTTCGGTCCGTGTCCGGCGAAGACGGGAGGTCGGCGTGCGGCGACAGGGTAGCGAGGGGGTCCGACAGAAGACGGATCCGTATACGACGTTCCGGTGACCTTGGTACTCGGGGGTGCCCAGAGTCCGATCACGGGCTTCAAATATGGCCAGATCCCGGTACTCTTCCCTCAGGCCGTCGTTTTGCGTGTTCGTGGCTTCACACTCGCGGAACTTCTGACGCGAGCCATGAGCCGGTGACGCGCTTATCGCTCGACTCGTTGGAACCGCCCGGGACGGTCTGGGTGTCGCTTCGGAGGCACTCGAAGCGGATGTGCAACGAGGAGTAAAGCGGTGGCGCAAGGCACTGTGAAGTGGTTCAACGCGGAGAAGGGCTTCGGCTTCATCGCGCAGGATGGCGGCGAGGGCGACGTCTTCGTTCACTACTCGGAAATCGAGGGTCGCGGCTTCCGCACGCTCGAGGAGAACCAGCGAGTGGAGTTCGAGGTCGGTCAGGGCCAGAAGGGCCCGCAGGCCCAGAAGGTCCGCGCGATCTGAGTCCGCCCTTCAGGCGTTGCTCAGACTGATCAAAAAGCCCCCGGCGATCTCGCCGGGGGCTTTTTCTTGCCTTGAAGGCTACTTCCGGTGTGCTGTTCCGTTCCGGGGCGGTGGGATCAGCGGGGGACCGGCTGTTCCCAAGCGTTGGCGTCGAAGCGGAATTCGTCGGTGTGGGCTTCCTCGTGGCGGCGCTGCTGGGCCGAGTTGGCCTGCGACTCCCACGAGAGGCGCTCGAGGATCCATTCCTGCGCCAGCGCCTGCGGCGACAGGTTGCGCTCGGCGGCGGCGTCCTTGAGCTGTTCGCAGGCGATGAGGTTCATCCGCAGCTGGAACACCTGCGCTTCGCCGAAGCGCTTGCCGGTGCCGGTGCTCTCCGGGTCGTTCTCTGGCGCGAGGGCACGAAGGTAGCTGGTCAGCTCCGTGTCTTCGACGACCGCGTCTGCCTCCTTGGTGGCGGAGTTGCGGTGACGACCCGGGTTGACCGGCTTCAAGTTCGTACGGCTGCCGCTACGACGGCTCAGGGAAGGAAGGGGCACCGGGCCACGATAACGGTTCGGTCTCGGCAAACCAGCCACAGTGAGCCACGACACACCCCTTTCTTTTCCCCGAACGGCCCAACACGCACAAGACAAACCACGCCAATGATCACCAACAGCGATCAACAACTTTGAACGAGAACCCTCCACGTCACCTGAGATGGGGCACGCAGCCGGACCGAGTCCGGGGCCGCCAACCTCCGCCGAACGGACCCTGGGGGTCTGGGGGGTGGCCCCCCAGAACACGGAGCGACCCCCGCGCCAGGGGGAGGAACGCGGGGGTCGGAGGGGATCTCCACAGGCGCTGACCGGGGGTGTGTCAGCAAATCGATTGTTGCACGGTTTGCTGAGAAGGGCGAGTGGGCGCGGGCAGAATTCCGGTCGGGGCGCCACCTGTGGTTCGTCTGTGGTTCATGTGGCGCGGGTGTGCGCGTGATCGCTCTGCGTTGTGCGGAGCGTGGCGACAGGTTCACTCTCCGGGGGGCTGTGTGTCGCGGCCGGCTCTGGTTAGCCTCGCGGCCAAGCTGTTCGTTGGCCGTCTGGAGGAACCATGGGTGGGTCTGTGGAAGTTCGACAGTTCCTCCTTCGGTACGAAGGTGCCGATGGGGGAAGCTCTACGACGTTGGCCGGTGGTCTGCCGGCGCAGCGCACGGGTCAGGGGGATGCCCAGCGGGTGTCCGACGACCAGGTGCGGCGTGCCCGGTTGGCCGTGGCCAATGGCGCGCTGGGTGTCGATGACTGTGTCCAGTTGCTGGACATGCTGGGGTTGACGCTGGATGAGGACGGGCAGGCGCCCGTTCAGCGCTGAAGTCGTCCGTGAGGGCCCGGTCGTGTGGTGCGTGCGCCACGCGGCCGGGCTTTCGTTCGTCTTGGCGAGCCGCGCGCTAGTTGTGTAACACTGTTACCAATCAACTGGCGGGAAGGTGTGGCGACATGGCCGACGAAGCGGCGATCGCGGTGGCCCGGGAGATCCGGGGCGCGGTGCAGGTACTGGGCGGAAAATTCATGACCTCACCGGAGCTCGCCGAGGTCGAGACCGAAGTGGGGTTGTCGCCGCGGACGCTGTACCTGCGAGGGCGTTCGGCGGTGCTGGGCGACCCGCCGCCGAAGGTGGTCGCGGAGCTGTTCGGCATCTTCCCGCCTTGGCTCTTCGAGTTCGCCCTGCCGCCCGCGATGGCGGCCCTCGACGCGGCCTCCGCGGTCCGTGCCTACTCGCGGTCATCGGCGAACTGGGCGCGCGTCCATCTTTCGGGTGCCGACGATCCCGGCCGCCTGGCCGATCTGCTGTTCCGTCTCGTAGACGCCGCGGACGCGAGCGGTCTCCCGTTGTTCGCCGGCTGGCAACTCGCCGGACGCCCCGAAGACGACGTCGAGCGTCTGGCGTTCGCGCTCATGGTGTTCCGCGAGTTCCGCGGCGGTATCCACTTCGCGGCCCTTCGTGCCGTGGGCCTGACGGTGCCCGAGGCCGTCGTCGCGGATCCGGAAGGCGGGCGTGGCCGTCTCCTGCGCACCGCGTGGTCCGAGGAGGCCGCGGACGCGCTGATCGCCACGGCGGAGGCCAAGGGCGATCTGTGGCAGCGGTGGCGGCGCGCCGAGCAGCTGACCGACGAGCGCGTGGCCGAACTCCTCGCCGTCACTCTCGCGGACGACGAGCGGGACGAGCTTCGGCGGCGTCTCGGCGCCCTGCGGGACGCTTCGGCCCTGATATCCTGAACTCGCCGCGTTCTCGCAGGTCCCAGCCCTGTGAACAACTAGGGGACCCCCTGTGCGGAAGCGGAAACGGGGGTGTCCTATAGTTATGTTCGCTCCCGGGGACACCGGAGAGCGCGGGTCGGTCGGTTCGCCGAAACCGAACCGGGCTCCCATCGTCCAGCGGCCTAGGACTCCGCCCTTTCAAGGCGGCAACGCGGGTTCGAATCCCGTTGGGAGTACGCAGTACAGTTAAAAGAAGACAGTTACAACGCAGTACGCAAGGCCCTGTGGCGCAGTTGGTTAGCGCGTCGCCCTGTCACGGCGAAGGTCGCGGGTTCGAGTCCCGTCAGGGTCGCAAGATCGTTCGGCTCCTTGCCGGCGTTCCCGGCCAGGTAGCTCAGTTGGTACGAGCGTCCGCCTGAAAAGCGGAAGGTCGCCGGTTCGACCCCGGCCCTGGCCACCGCTCGCAGAACCGCCCCGACTCAGGTCAGGGCGGTTTTTTCATGCCTAGGGTCGATCTTGTGTCTGTCGCACTGCTGACCGTCTTTGGCCGCCGCTTGTCGCACGTGGGTTGCGCGGCGGGAGGCCCACTTTCCTCTCGGATCGAAACGCTCGGTGCCTCTGCTGTGGCCTGGCGCCTCCTCGACTGTCGTGAGTGGTAAGTGTCGTTAGAACGACGACACTTACCACTCACGACGTCCATGCCTGGGGCCGAAATCGATCCCGCACACAGCAACGCGCGGTGGCGTCCGATGTCGCAGGAGCATCGGGCGCCACCGCGCGTTGCGCGGCTTGGCGTTCTACTTGCCGGTCTGCTGCTTGACCCAGTCGGAGAACGCGGTCACGTCGGTGTAGATGCCCGGCATCTCCGGGCAGCTCGCGGTCTGACCGCGGCTGGTGGCGCCGACCAGCGTCCACTTGTCGCCCGCCTTGACCACGGCAGGGCCGCCCGAGTCGCCGTAGCAGGCGCTCGCCTTGCCGCCCTGGTTGTCCATGCACAGCTCGGTCTGCGCGTCATAGGCACCCGAGCCGGAGCATCCGGAGTCTTCCGCGATCTTGGTGTCGAGCTGCTGGAGCACCACCGGGGCGGAACCGCAGCCGCGAGTGGGACAGGTCAGCCCCCAGCCGATCTCCCGCACGTCCGTACCCGCCGCCGGGGACTGGCCGATTTCGATCGGCGCCGCCTCCGCCGGTTTGGTCAGGTGCACGAGGGCGATGTCGTACGGGCCCGAGCCGTCGTACTTCTCGTGGACCACGAACTTGTCCACCTCGGCGACCTCGCCACCCTTGGTGTGGTCCGTGGTGTTGAGGCGGTACTGCCAGTTGGCGGGCTGCTCACCCTCGACGCAGTGCGCGGCGGTCACCAGCCACTCCGGTGAGATCAGGGACGCGCCGCAGTTGTGGTCGCCGCTCTTGGTCTGCATGGACGCCATGAAGCTGTAGGTCTCGGTCGCGTCCACACCGCCCACGATCAACGGCTGCACGCCCGAGGGCGGTTCGGCGGCGGAAGCCGGCATCGCCGCACCGAGTACGGCGGCGGCTCCGGCCAGCAGACCGGCGACCAGGGAACGAGTCCTCATCTGTTTTCTCCTTCCACACCGGCGTCGGTCACCGGCTACTCGGGAAGGGTGGCCAATCGGCACTCGTTCGTGGAACTGACGAAAGTCGGTGGCCGTTGCCAGTTACCAGTTGGGGTAACGGTTTTCCGCTTCCGTCACCGGACCTTGACCTCCAGTAAGGTGGAGGTGTCAAGCTCGCGACATGACACTCGCACCTGAGCAGGTCGACGAATGGACCGTCGACACCCTCGACCTCGACGCGTACCTCGGCCGGATCGGCCAGGACCGCGCGAAACCCTCCGCCGCCGCGTTGCGTGAGCTGGCGAAGGCGCATGTCCTGGCCGTCCCGTTCGAGAACGTCGACGTCGTTTTGGAGCAGCACAAGGGAATCGCGCTCGAAGACGTGATCGGCAAACTCGTCCGCCGTCAGCGCGGCGGTTACTGCTACGAGCACGGCAGCCTGTTCGCCGCGGCCGCCGAGCAGCTCGGCTACCCCGTGCGCCGCCTGGTCGCGCGCGTGCAGCCGCAGAAGAACGGGCCGTACACGCATATGACGCTCGTGGTCGAAGCGGACGGCGTCGGGCATCTGGTCGACGTCGGTTTCGGCGCCGGGATGCTGGTCCCGATGCCGCTGATCGACGGCGCCGTGGTGGATCAGGCGGGCTGGCCGCACCGGCTCGTCGCCGACGGGGACTGGTGGCGCCTGCAGAAGCTGGAGGGCGGCGACTGGACCGACCTGCACACTTTCACGCTCACGCCGATGCACCGGATCGACTACGAGGTCTACCACCACTACACGTCGACGCACCCACGATCGCCGTTCACCGGGCAGCTGGTGGTCATGCGCCTGGAGGAAGGGCTCAGCCGCAAGCTGGTCGGCGACGAGTTCATCGTCGAACGCCCGGACGGGACCAAGGAGACCACCGAGATCCCGGCCGAGCGACTCGACGCGACACTGCGCGAGCTGGACGTCGTTCTCACCGGGGACGAACTCGCGAAACTGCTGACGATCTACCCGGGTTGAGGCTCAGAGTTCGAATTCCGCGCGCTTGTCCTCGGGGACGAGATCTTCGTACTCGCGGTGCTTCGCGATGAACGAGCGCACGTACGGGCAGTAGGGCAGGACGGACCTGCCCTGCGACCGGACGTCGTCGAGCGCCGCGGTCACGAGTTTGCCCGCCAGACCCTGGCCCGCGAAGTCGTCCAAGATCTCGGTGTGCAGGAACAGGATCGCGTCCGGGCGGGTGCGGGTTTTCAGGAACCCGGCGGGTTTCCCGTCCACGACGATGTCGTAGCGGTCTTCTGCGGCTTTGATCTCGACACTCATTCCAAGGCTCCGAAAAGTTCGTCCGGCGGCGCGGGGCGACCCAGGTGGAAGCCCTGCGCCTGGTCACAGCGCAGCTCACGCAGGACCGCGAGCTGCTCTTCGTCTTCGACGCCTTCGGCGACGACGATCAGGTCGACGGCGTGCGCCATCGCGATGATGCTCTTGACGATCGCGGCCGCGTCGCGTGATTCCGCGATGCCGGTGACGAAGGTGCGGTCGATCTTGAGCGTGTCCAGCGGGAGCCGTTGCAGCTGCGCGAGCGACGAATAGCCGGTGCCGAAATCGTCGATCGCCAGCGAGACACCGAGATCACGCAACGACATCAGCACTTCGGCGGCCGCGGCCTGGTCACGCATCAGCGCGCTCTCGGTGACTTCGAGGGTCAGCGCGTGCGGCGGGAGCCCGGTGGTCTTCAGCGCGTCCTGCACGCCCGCCACCAGATGCGGGTCGTCCAGCTGCCGGGCCGACAGGTTGACCTTGAGGTTCAGATCGATACCGAGCTGTTCACGCCGCCGGGCGATCTCGCGGGTGGTCGTGCGCAGGACGTGTTTGCCGATCAGGTTGATCAGGTCGCTTTCCTCGGCGAGCGGGATGAACTCGGCGGGCGAGATCGTGCCGTGCGCCGGATGTTTCCAGCGCAGCAAGGCTTCCACGGCGACCATCGCACCGGATTCGATGTCCACGACCGGCTGGTACGCCGTCCAGAGTTCCTCGTTCTGCAGGGCGTCGCGCAGGTCCTGCTCCATGCGCAGCCGTCGCTGCATCCGCTCGCGCAGCTCGACGTCGAAGAACTCGTAGCGCGCCCGGCCGAGCGTTTTCGCTTGGTACATCGCGACATCCGCGTCCCGCAGCAGGTCTTCGGCGGTCCGGGTGTCGTCGTTGGCGGCGGTGACGACGCCGATGCTGGCGTCGATGTGCAGCTGCCTGCCGTTGACGGTGATCGGTTCGGTCAGCGCCTCGCGCAGATGCTCGGCCAGTGCCTTGATCTCGTGCGGTTCGGTGATCTCCGCGGTGACGACGACGAATTCGTCGCCGCCGAGCCTGCCGACGAGATCGGTTTCGCCGATTCCCCGGCGCAGCCGTTCGCCCGCGATACGGAGCACCTTGTCGCCGACCGAATGGCCGAGGGAATCGTTGATCACCTTGAACTTGTCGAGATCGATGAACAGCACGGTGGTCAGCTCGGCGCGGCCCGCACCCGAGAGCGCTTCGGCGAGGCTGTCCAGCACCAGCGTCCGGTTCGCGAGTTCGGTGAGCGGATCGTGCGTCGCCTCGTGGGCGAGCCGCTTGCCGATGGCGCGGCGTTCGGTGATGTCGGTGAACGAGGCGACCACCGCCAAGGCCGACGGGTCCTCCGGGGTCAACAGCCGCGAGGTCAGCGAGATCCAGACGTCCACGCCGTCGGGCCGCCGCAGCCGCAGCACGAGACCGGTCAGCGTGGCCCCGGTACGCCGGGTCACCACGGACGGCATCCTGGCGGGCGGGAGGCGGCCTTGTTCGTCGTACAGCTCCAGCGTCACGCACGGCACGCCGATGAGGTCGTCGTGGTCGACGCCGATGATCCGGCACGCCGCGGGGTTGGCCGATTCGATGAGGCCGCCGGGGCCGATCACGACCACGCCTTCGTCGAGTGACGCGACCACCGTGCTGTAGTGCTGCTCGGCGCGCCGCCGGGCCGTTTCGTCTGCGCAGACCAGGACGAACCCGTCGTTCATCTCCGCGGCCGAGATGCGGATGGCCAGTGTCGAGCCATTGCGATGGCGGTGGGTCATCTGCATGACGCCGCCTCTGCGCAGCACCGTTTCCGGATCGAGCGCGGCGCCGACGAGTTCGCTCACCGTGCCGCCGATCGCCTCGCCTGCCGTCCAGCCGTAGACGTTCTCCGCGGCCGGGTTCCAGCTGGTCACCACGCCGGTGCCGCTGGTCGCGATGATCGCGTCGCTGACGTGGCTGATCAGCGCGGCCTGATAGCGAAGCGTCGCTTCGGCGGCCTTCTGCGCGCTGATGTCGCGCATGATGACCTGGAACGCGGGCCTGCCTTCCCAGGTCGTGCGCACCGAAATGCTCTGTACCAGGTATTTCGTGCCGTCGAGACGGAGCATGACGGTGTCCGCGGGAGAAGTCGACGCGCCCTGGCGGTGAAGCGACGCGATCCTGTCCAGGAGGGCGGGCAGCGACTCGTCGGCGACGAAATCCATGATCGGCCGCCCGATCAGCTCGGCGGTCGACGACGCTCCGAGCGCGGTGACGGCGGCGCGGTTGACGTACGTGACAACGCCGGCTTCGTGGACACAGACCGCGTCGGGACTGAGTTCCACCAGAAGCCGGTAACGGTCAGTGAGATCTTCGAGGGCCTGCCGGTTCTCGCGGACGTCGGTCACGTCGGTGGCGATGCCGAGCAGCCCCGTCGAGCCGGTGTCGTCGCCGATGGTGCGGGCGCGCAGGCGGACCCAGCGGACCTCTCCCGCCGGGTTCCGGAACGACTGCTCGAGTTCGAACTCGCGCCAAGCCGGGGAAGTGCGGGTGCCGGAGGTCAGCGGGGCCACCAGATCGGCGAGTCTTGACTCGATCTCTGCTTCGGTGAGGGCGGCTCCACCCAGCAGGTTCTCCAGTCCTGGCAGCCAGGACAGCTTCTCGCGCTGGAAGTCGTACGACCAGATGGCGGCGTGGTCGCCCGCGAGGCCGAGGTCGCCGACCGGCTCGTTTCCGAGCGGCGCGCCCGCCGGACGGCCGGAATTCCCGGCTCCGGGCACGGCGAGGGCATCAGCCTCCATGATCCGTCCGAACCCCCTCTTCCGGTGCTGGCACCGTCGATTACACCACCCGAGGAGGGCGCTGTATACGCGAGCCGAACGTAGGCCGACGCCGATATGCGCGAAAGCGTATGAATACACGCTCTGTGACTGGCATACGCTGGGTTGTTCCATCGGGTGAATAATTTTTGGTTAACTTCACCCATTCGGCGGTGAGTTGCGGTAAAACTACTCTTCGCTCGTTCCCGGTGCGAAAGGTTTCAGCTGGTGGATGACGACGACGTTTCGGTCGCCGACCTGCTCATTCGCGAGGGCTGGGACGACCACGAGGAGTCACGGGCAAAGTCACGCTGGAGAGTGATCGCGGTGGTGATCGCCGTGGTCGTCGCCTGTGGCGCCGCCGCCGTTCTCGTCGGGTTCGACGCGGATCCTGAGCCGACCGCGCAGCCGAACCCGGCCGGCGTGATCGAGATGCCGAAGCGGCCTTCGGACAACGGGGGAGCAGGCGCGACGTCGGCGGCCCCGAGCACCGAGACGGTCGAAACCGGCGAGGGTGGGGCTTCATCCCAGCCCAGCAGGTCGACGTCCAGCCGCCGCACGTCGAGTTCGGCCGCGTCGACGTCCGATTCCCCGGAGCCCACCACGCCCACGTCACCAACGTCGTCGAACGAGCCTGCCGATCCGCCGCGTACGACCGGTTCCACGGTCGTTCCGCAGCCGCCCAACCCGAACCCGCCGCCGCCCTCCACGACACCCACCGAAGAGTGCAACCTGTGGCCGAAGTGGCTTTTCTGCTAGGGCGCTTGCAGTAGATCCGGCTCTCGGCGTTTGCCGAGGTGGTTGAACAGCAGGTTGAGGGTGAAGGCGACGATGGCGGCGACCGTGATCGGGCTGCCGCAGATGATCTGAAGCCACGCCGGGAAGTGCTGGAAGAAGATCGAGTTCCCGAACCGGTTCGTGGAGAACGCGGGCAGCAGCCCGACGCCGAACGACACCGCCACGATGAAGGTGTTGTGGTTACCGGAGAACTCCACCTTCTTCAGGTTCTGCACCCCGACCGCGGCGACCATCGCGAACATGACCACCGCGACCGCGCCGATCACCGGTTCCGGTACCGCCGCGACGAAGGCGCCGACCTTCGGCACCAGTCCCATCAGCACGAGCAGGCCGCCCGCCATCGCGACCACCCACCGGCTGCGCACGCCGGTCATCTGCACGAGGCCGACGTTCTGCGCGAAAGCCGTGTCCGGGAACGAGTTCATCGCGCCGCCGAGGATGGCCGAGAGGCCGTCGGTGGCGAGACCGCGCGCGAGGTCGGAGTCGGTCGCCGGGCGTCCGGTGATCTCGCCGACCGCGACCAGGTCCGCGGTGGATTCGGTGTAGGTCACCAACATCACGACGCACATCGAGAGGACGGCCGCGACCGGGAAGGTCGGCGGGCCGAAGTGAAACGGCGACGCGAGACCGAACCAGTCGGCGTCGGCGATGCCCTTGAAGCTCACCAGACCCATCGGGATGGCCGCGGCAAGGCCGAGCAGCAGCGCCAGCAGCGGGCCGATCTGGCTAACGAACCCGCGCAGGACCCGCGTGAACAGCACGATCACCGCGATCACGCCGAACGCGAGCGCGATGTTGGCGGGCTTCGCGTAGTCCGGCGATCCCGTGTCGTGGCCGGCGATCAGGCCGACGCCGGGGCCGATGAGCGAGATGCCGATGACCATGAGCAGCGTGCCCGAGACCAGCGGCGGGAAGAAGCGGATCATCTTCGCGAACGGCTTCGCGATGAGCAGGCCGAACACGCCCGACGCGAGCATCGCGCCGTAGACGGCCTGCATGCCGTACTGGGACGCGATCATGATCATCGGGTTGACCACGGTGAACGTCGCGCCCGCCACCACCGGCAGCCGGATGCCGAAGATCTTTCCGATCCCGATCGCCTGAATCAGCGTCGCGATCCCCGCCACCAGCAGATCCGCGTTGACCAGCAACGCGATCGTCGCCGCGTCCAGGTTCAGCGCGCTGCCCACGACGAGCGGGACGGCCACCGAGCCCGCGTACATGATCGTCATGTGCTGCAGGCCGAGCAGGGTCAGCTTCGGCAGTGGCGGGCGGGCGTCGACCGGGTGAGTCATGTAACCCCTTCTGACGTGCGGGAACACCAGTGGACTCGTCGCGCATGACCGTAGCGCGTCCGCCGCGTGAGGATCACGTTGCGAAAGGGCGGCCGAAAGGGCCGGAGCCTGTGTTGAATGGACACTGGGTACAACGGAAGGAGCGCCGATGGAGACCGTCCTCGTCGTAGGGGCCGGACAGAGCGGGTTCGGAGTGGCGACCTCGCTGCGGGACAGGGGGTTCGGTGGGCGGGTCGTGCTGATCGGCGACGAACCCGGCCTGCCGTACCAACGACCTCCGCTGTCGAAGGGCTACCTCGCCGGGACGGCGGGTGACGCCCAGCTGCGCTTGCGGCCCGAGGACTTCTTCGCGGAGAAGGACATCGAGCTGATCCCCGGCCGTGTCGCGTCGGTGGATCGCGACGCCGCGAAGGTGGTGCTCGAGGACGGAAGTGCCCACGAGTACGACCATCTCGTCCTCGCGACGGGAGCGGACAACCGCGTTCTCCCGGTGCCCGGGTCCACTTTGGACGGTGTGTTCACCCTGCGCACCAAGGACGACGCCGACGTTTTGCGTACCGCGTTGGAAAGCGCGGCGAACGTGGTCGTGGTCGGGGGCGGGTTCATCGGGCTCGAATTCGCCGCGCACGCCGGGCGGCCCGTGACGATCGTGGAGGCGCAGGACAGGCTGATGGCCCGGGTGGCGACTCCCGAGGTCTCGGCGTATTTCGCCGCGCTGCACGAGGGAGCCGGGCATACGGTCCTGCTCGGCACGGGTGTCGCCGCACTGCACGGTGACGGGCGGGTGGCCGAGGTGGAATTGAGCGACGGCAGCAGGCTGCTCGCCGACCTGGTGCTGGTCGGGGTCGGGGTGGAGCCGCGGACAAGGCTCGCCGAGGAGGCGGGGCTCGCCGTGGCGAACGGCGTCGTCGTCGACGAACACCTGCGCACGAGTGACCCGAAGATCTCGGCGGTGGGGGACTGCGCGAACTTCCCGTGTGTCCAGGCGGGCACGGCGACCCGGCTCGAGTCGGTGCAGAACGCCGTCGACCAGGCACGGGCGGCGGCCTCCGACATCGCCGGCGAATCCGCGCCCTACGACAGCCTGCCGTGGTTCTGGACCGACCAGCTCGGCGCGAAACTGCAGATCGCCGGGCTGCTGACCGGGGCGGACAAGACCGTCGTCACCGGGGATCGGGAGGGCGGGAAGTTCTCGGTGCTGTCGTTCCGGGACGGCGTGCTCGTCGGGGTGGAGTCGGTGAACCGGCCGCCCGACCACATCGCCGCGCGCCGCCTGTTCGCCGCGGATCCGGAACCACGGTTCGAGAAGCTGCAGGCGCACGACTTCGACCTGAAGGCAACCTTTGCGTCAACCCGCGGTTGACGATTAGTCAGGCGTCAACCTAGAGTTGACGGCATGACGAATCCAGTCCGGCTCGACGACCTCATTTCCCACATCAAGCAGCAGCATCGCGACGGCGACGTGCTCGGCCAGCTGTCCGACGCGGTCTTCCTCGGCGAGCACCTCGGCGAAGTGGCCGACCACCTGATCGGCCACTTCGTCGACCAGGCGCGGCGCTCCGGCGCGTCCTGGACCGAAATCGGCAAGAACATGGGGGTGTCCAAACAGGCCGCGCAGAAGCGCTTTGTCGACTCCAGCGGCTCTTCGCTCGAAGACCTGGTGAAGGTGTTCAGCCGCTACACCGACCGCGCACGGCACGTCGTCGTCGCCTCGCGGGACGAAGCCGTCGCGGCGAAGAGCCCGCAGATCGAGCCCGTGCACCTGATCCTGGGCCTGCTCGCCGAACCCGCCGCGCTCGCCGCCGGGGCGATCGTGGCGCAGAAGGTGACGCTCGAAGCCGTGCGCGAGGCCGCGATGGCAAGGCTGCCGGAACCCGCCGACGAACCGGCGGATGCGGCCAAGATGGCGTTCGGCGCGCAGGCCAAGAAGGCGCTGGAACTGACCATGCGGGAGTCGCTGCGGCTCGGGCACAACTACATCGGCACCGAGCACATCCTGCTGGCCCTGTTCGAACTCGGCGACGACCTGCTGACCGGGCTCGGGCTCACGAAGGAGAAGACCGAGGCGCTGATCGTGCGGGCACTGGCGGAGATCGTCGCGGCGCGCGGGGTATGACGCGAATCGCGCTCACCGTCCTGGTGTTCGTCGCCCTTGTCCTGTTGGCCGCGTGATGGCCCTTCGCACACGCGTGTCGTCCGTCTGGACACACGCGTCGTCCGTCCAGTCACCCGTGATGGCCCCTTATCCTCACGGTCGGGGGCCATCACGGGACCCGTCAGGCGGAGGACTCGGGACGGCCGTCGGCCGCCCACGCGGTGTGGAACGAACCCTCGCGGTCGACGCGGCGGTACGTGTGGGCACCGAAGTAATCACGCTGCCCCTGCACCAGCGCGGCGGGGAGCCGCTCCGCGCGCAGACCGTCGTAGTAGGCCAGCGCGGTCGAGAAGCCCGGGGTCGGGATGCCGAGCCGCACCGCCGTGGAGATCACCGAACGCCAGGAGTCCTGGGCGTCCTCGACAGCCTTGCGGAAGCCGCCGGAGGTCAGAAGCGTCGGCAGCGCGGGCTCTTCGGCGTACGCGGCGGTGATGTCGTTCAGGAACTTCGCGCGGATGATGCAGCCGCCGCGCCAGATGGAAGCGACCTTGCCGAGGTCGATGTCCCAGCCGTATTCGGCGCCGCCCGCCTGGATCTGGTTGAAGCCCTGGGCGTACGCCACCACCTTGGACGCGTACAGCGCCTGCTCGACGTCGTCCGCGAAGGTGTCCAAAGCGGACCCTGTCAGCGGAGCGCGCGAGGGACCGCCGAGACCGCGTGAGGCCTCACGCAGGTTCGACGAGCCGGACAGCGAACGCGCGAAGACGGCTTCGGCGATGCCGCTGATCGGCACGCCCAGGTCCAGTCCGATTTGGACGGTCCAGCGCCCGGTGCCCTTCTGCTCGGCCTGATCCGCCACGACGTCGACGAACGGCTTGCCGGAAGTGGCGTCGGTGTGGGCCAGCACCTGCGAGGTGATCTCGATCAGGTACGAGTCCAGCCGTCCCGAGTTCCAGGTGCGGAACACGTCGGCGATCTCGGCGGGGGAGTAACCGCCCGCGCCGCGCAGCAGATCGAACGACTCGGCGATCAACTGCATGTCGGCGTACTCGATGCCGTTGTGCACCATCTTCACGAAATGCCCGGCGCCGTCCGCGCCCACGTGCGTGCAGCACGGCTCGCCGTCGACCTTCGCCGAGATGTCCTCGAACAACGGCCCGAGCGACTGGTACGACTCCTTGGAACCGCCCGGCATGATGCTCGGCCCGTGCAGCGCGCCCTCCTCGCCGCCGGACACTCCGGTGCCGACGAAGTGGATGCCCTTCTCGCGCAGCGCTGCCTCGCGGCGCCGGGTGTCCGCGAAGTGCGCGTTGCCCGCGTCGACGATCACGTCGCCCTTCTCGAGGAGCGGGACGAACTCGTCGATCACGGCGTCCGTGGGCGCACCGGCCTTGACCATGATCACGACCTGACGCGGCCGCTCCAGCGCGTCGACGAACTCCTGCGCCGAATACGCCGGGATGAAGTCGCCTTCGTCGCCGAACTGCTCGACCAGTTCCTTCGTCCGCTGCTCGGAGCGGTTGTGCAGGGCCACCGTGTGCCCGTGCCTCGCCAGGTTCCTGGCCAGGTTGCGGCCCATGACCGCCAGGCCGGTGACCCCGATGCTCGCCTTCTTGCTCATCCGCACCCTTCCGCTTCGATTCCCGTGCCGAGCCTATCCCCGTTGAGGGATACGGCGCCGGGGCGAGAAGGGATCAACCGGGAGTTGTCCACAACCCGACCTGCCTGTGGACAACTCGGCTCTAGGCGGGTGCCGGTGTCTTGAAAGGGTCGTTCAGGACAAAAGTGTCCTGAACGACCCTTTCAAGACATCTGCCGTCGGGATGGGACCGCAGGCTCCGCAACGAGGAGCCGGGGCCGGGAAGGTCGGGCGGCTGTTGCGTCGGGCGGCTGTTGCGAAAGCCACTTTCGCAACCTTCAACGTTGCGAAAGTGGCTTTCGCAACATCACCGGCAGCGGCGACAACTGCGAGCAGCGGCGGCAACAGCGGGCAGCGACAACAGCGGGCAGCACCGGCAACAGCGGGCAGCGACAACAGCGGGCAGCACCGGAAAACAGCGGTCAAGCGTCCCCAATGGACCGCGTCACGAGAAACACCGGATACGGGACCCGTTGAAGGTGACCATGTCCGCCAGCGCGGCCCCCAGGTCGATCGGCGCACCCCAGTCGAGACCGTCCAGTTCGGCGTAGGCCCGGTGCAGGTTCGCCGGCAGCCGCTCCTGTTCGGACAGTTCCGCGTAGGGCCCGAGGTCCGCTTCGCGAGCGGCCTGCAGGGGCGTCAGGCCGGCGGACTTCCCGTACGAAGCGAGTTTCTGCAGGAACCCCAGGTACCCGTCGACGACGTCGATCGCCTCAGGTCCGCACAGCGGGCCGTGGCCCGGCACGATCGTCTCCGGTTCCAGTTCCCGGACCAGGTCCAGTGCCTTCCGCCAGCCGGCGGGCGAGCCCATCAGCGCGAAGGGGCTGCCACCGTTGAAGATCAGGTCCCCGACGAACAGCACCCGCCGCTCCGGCAGCCAGACCAGGACGTCGTTGGTGGTGTGTGCGGCGTGTCCAGGGTGAATCAGTTCCAGCCGGACGTCGCCGGCGTGCACGGTCAGCCGGTCGTCGAACACCACTTCGGGCGGTCGCAGTTCCAGGTGGCCCCAGTCGTTCCCGGTGAACGAGTTCTCGTAGGTGTTGATCCCGGTCGCGATCATCACTTCGCGTGTCTTCCGGTGCCCGACGATCGTCGCGCCGGTCGCCAGGTGGTTGCCGTTCGTGTGGTCGCCGTGGTGATGGGTGTTGATCACGGTGGTCACCGGCGCCCCGCCCGCCGACTCCGCCGTCGCCAGCAGTGCCCGGGTACGCCGTTCGGTCGAACAAGTGTCGATCAGCACGGTGTGCCCGCCCGCGGCGACGAACCCGCAGTTGTTGATCCACCACGACCCGTCAGGTTGGACGTACCCGAAGACACCATCGGTGACCTGCCTGGCGAAGGGGGATTGGTCCACTCGGTCACTATGCCCGACGAAGGTGCCCGAAATGTGACGAGATCGCTCCGCCACCAGGGTGATGTACCAGGTGACTGGTGTTTTCGGGCGTTTCCTGGAACGCTGCGCAATGTCATCATCGAACCCCGCAAGGTGAAGTACCCTGGGTGGGTTCGAGTATTCGCGCGCAGGACGGCGGGCAGCCGTGGTCCTGGCTATGTGGTCCGGGAGAGCAAGGCTGATGGCCAGCACCGTCACCTCGCGCCGGAAGCAGCTCGGGAACGAGCTCCGGCATGCCCGCAACGCCGCGCGGATGACACAGCAGCAGGTCGCCGAGGTTCTCGGCTGCACCCAGGGCAAGGTCAACAAGATCGAGTCCGGTGCCGTCGGGGTCAAGCTCGGGGATGTGCGATCCATGCTGAACGCGTTCGGGATCAACGGCGACGAAGCCGACACGTTGATGAACCTGGCCCGCGCCGCGGCCGGGCAGCGCGGCCACTGGTCCGGGTACCGATCCGTGGTGCCGCACTGGTTCCGCACGTTCACCGACCTCGAACCCGCGGCCGCGGAGATCCTCACCTGGCACGGCGAGCGCATCCCCGGCCCGTTGCAGTCCGAGCACTACATGCTCAAGCAGTTCACCGAAGCGGGCGCCACCGACGTCACTTCGCTGGTCCGCAACCGGCTGGACCGCAAGGCCGTCTTCGAACAACAGCAGCCGCCGTACTACCGGTTCATCATCAGCGAAGGCGCACTGCGCCGCGCTCCCGGCGGCTCCGCCCCGGCGGTGATGCTGGACCAGGTCGAGCATCTGTTGGCGTTGGAGAAACATCCGCGCGTGTATGTGCACGTGTTGCCGTTCGGCGCGCGGCTCGCCGCGGTGCCCAACGACTTCACCATCATGCGTTTCCCGGATCGCACCAGGGATTTCGTCTACATCGAGCATTCGGCGGGCGGGTTGTACCTCGACGACGTCAAGGACTTCAACATCTTCGTCGATTCCTGGGACCGGTTGCGCGGCGCCGCGCTGGAACGCCAGGAGACCCGGCAGTTCCTCAAGGAACTCGCCGAGTTGTACCGGACACAGATGCAAGCCTGAGATGGACCCGCGGTTCGTCCCCGAGGGCGTGGATCTGGAGCGGCCCAACGCCGCCCGGATCTACGACTGGGCGCTCGGCGGGACCGCGAACTGGGCGGTGGACAGAGAATTCGGCGAACAGCTGGTCAAGACCTTCCCGCTCGTGCGGACCGCCGCCAGGGCGAACAGGGCTTTTCTCGGCCGCGCGGTGCGGCACTGTGTCGAGAACGGCGTGAACCAGTTCCTCGACCTCGGCTCCGGCGTGCCGACGGTCGGCAACGTCCACGAGATCGCCGGCGAGGCCGACGGCGACAGCCGGTGCGTGTACGTCGACAACGAACCGGTCGCCGTGGCGCACGCCAGGATCCTGCTGGAGAAAGGCGGCGATCCCGCCAGGCACGCGGTGCTCGGCGGCGACCTGCGCGACGCGGACGACATCTGGGAACGCGCCTTCGACACCGGCGTGCTCGATCCGGCGAAACCGGTGGCCCTGCTCACCGTCGCGGTCCTGCATTTCGTGCCGGAACCCGAACTCGCCGCCGTCATCGCGCGGTACCGGAGACTGCTGCCCGCCGGTTCCTTCTACGTTCTTTCCCATGTCACGATGTCCGGCGTGGAGGGAGCCGAGCTGGAACAGATCCAGCGCGTCGTGAAGCAGTACGAGCAGTCGAGCACTCCCGCGACCTTCCGCGACAAGGAAGAGATCCGCGGTTTCTTCGGGGATTTCGAGCTCGTCTCGCCGGGTCTGGTCCCGGTCGGCGCATGGCGGCTGGACGATCCCCGCTCACCTGCGGTTGACTGCGCCATCGGCGGGGTCGCCCGCAAACCCGGTTCCTGACGAGGTGTGACGGTATGACGACGCAGCACGACCCCGAAGCTCCCGACGGTGTCGATCTCGAACGACCCAACGTGGCCAGGGTGTACGACTGGTTCCTCGGCGGTTCGGCCAACTGGGCCATCGACCGCGAGTTCGGCACTCAGGTGCTCAAGCAGTTCCCGGAGGTCAAGACCTTCGCCAGGGTCGGCCGCGACTTCCTCGGCCGCGGCGTGGGATACCTGGCGCGCCAGGGGATCACGCAGTTCCTCGACATCGGCTCCGGCGTGCCCACGGTCGGCAACGTCCATCAGATCGCGAGCGCGATCAACCCCGGCTCCCGGGTCGTGTACGTCGACATCGAGCCGGTCGCCGTCGCGCATTCCCAGTTGCTGCTGGAACGCGAAGGGCTGCTCGGACGGCACGCGGTCCTGCAGGGTGACGTGCGGGATCCCGCCGACATCTGGAAGCGTGCCCTCGAAACCGGCGTGATCGACCCGCGTCAGCCGATCGGGCTGGTGATGGTCGGCCTGCTGTACTTCCTCGGCCCGGACGTACCCGTCCACGAGATGGTCAAGCGCTACCTCGATTTCCTGCCGTCGGGTTCGTACTTCCTGTCCTCGCATCTGACCGAGGACGGCGTGACGCGCAAGGAAGGCGACAACCGGGAGAACGTCCAGGAGCTGTACAAGAAGACGAGCGCGCCGTTCCATCTGCGGTCCCGCGCGGAGTTCGCCGCCTTCTTCGACGGACTGGAGATGGTGGAGCCGGGCATCGACTGGATGGCCGCTTGGCATCTCGACGAAGCGGCTTCCCGGGCGAGCGACCGGTTCGCGGACGACCCGACCTTCACCGGTGGGCTCGGCGGCTTGGGCCGCAAGCCCTGAGGCGGATCAGGCCCGGCCGGTCAGATGCCCGATCAGGGGCGTCAGCTCGAAATGGCTTTCGAGCGGCCGGCCGGTCCTGATCAGGTCCCGGTGCGCGCCGGGCGAATCGATCTCGGAGTTCCATGGTGGCTGCTTGCGCAACGGGGCCTGGATGAGGCTGAACCCGAACCGCTGACGCAGTTCGAGCCCGATGGTGCGGTGGTGCTTCGCCGAAGCCATACGTTCGTCCTCACGGCGGAACAGGAGCGTGGTGAGGCGGACGGCCATGGCGTCACACCCCCCGGCTCGGCCGCGGCAACCGCGTCTGGTCGGCCGAACCGGCCAGGCCGAGACAACGCTCACAGGGCATCCCCGAACCGACGGGGATCCATTCCAAGTGGTCGTAAGGCATCGCCGCGCCGCACCGGGCGTGCAGGAACTCGGGGTGCGAACCCCTGGAGTGCAAGTCGAAAAGGTGCGCGGAGCGGCGGCTTTCGCCCGCCGTTCCGGCCATGAGCCTGCCGACGGCGAGCACCGTCGCCGGCATGGTGTCCTGAATGATCACGCTGATCCTCCCCCACGAGGTCGGCGGTGGGTGGTCATGCGCCGCGGGGTGGTGCCCCTGCCGGTCACCTGCCGTCGGTGGCCTGCCGGAACGGTGGAACTCCCGTCGAACGCCGCCCGGTGGCGTCTGCCGCCAAGAGCCGTACGTGCTGCGAGCGATTCACCAACAACCGAGCCCCGGCCGCTGCGATTAATCCTACTCCTGGAATAATCTTCATGTCGAGGGTGGGCGGAGTTGATCACCCACTTGGCCGTGCGGGATAGTCCCGTTGAGGCAGGGAGAAGCTGGGGCCGTGACGGTTCGCGCAGGTCGCGACCCGCACCCCCGACCGACGTTCGGAGGTACGACCAATGGCCGATTATCCATCGGCGGCGGATTACGATCCGACCACGGCCGTGTCGCTGTTCGACGACGCCACGTGGGAGAAATCCTTCGCGAGCGAGCCCAACGGGGGGAACTGTGTCGAGGTCAACCTCGCCCACGAAGGCCTGGTGGGGGTACGTGACACCAAACTTGCCAACAGTCCTGTCTTCGTCTTCGATTCCGGTGAGTGGAACGCCTTCCTCAAGGCGGTCAAGGCCGGACAGTTCGATTTGAGCCCTTGACGGATGGCTCGCGTGCCCACCTCGACACGCGAGCCATCCGATCTTCGGTCACTTCGAGTCACACCGTCGCGGGGAGCCCGTTCCCGCGCAATCTGGATTTGGTGCGCCGCCAGGCGATCGTGATCAGGACGGCGAGCACGATCAGCGGGATCAGGCTGATCGACCAGCTCACCGCCATCGGCGGCCCCGGCTGTTCGAGCACCGCGAGATCACGGAGTTCCCCCGTGCCCTTGCCGGCGGGCCCGTCGATCTCGAACCGGAACGTCCACGAGCCCTCCGTCTGCAGGGCACGGATGTCCAGTCCCCACACCTCCAGTTTCCGTGGATGCTTCGCCAGCGGTTGCGGACGGCCGAGCCGCCCGGTCTCCGGATTGACGAACGCGAGTGTCCCCGACCTCCCGGCGATCCCGTCGTCCGGGATGAACGTGAAGTCCAGCGACTGCATGGCGCGCAACGGCCACGTGCTGAAGCCGACCGTCATCCCGTACGGGCCGACCTGCACCCGTTCGGTGTGGACGATGTTCACCGGTTCGTAGGCGTTCGCCGCGGGCGTGGTCGCGAACAGCAACCCGATCGCCGCCGCCAAGGCCAGCAGTGTCTTACGCATGCGCGTTGTCCCCCTTCGCCGGGGCCAGCAGCCTCAGCATCCCGCCGAACCGCCACCCGGCGAACCCGCCGAGCAGCCCGAACACCGCTCCCACTCCGGCCGTCATGACCACGATCGACCAGTCGAGCGAGCCCTCGTAGACGATGCTGTTCTGGATCGGCATGCTCGCGCCGACCAGGAATCCGCCGATCGCGCCTGCCGGCACGGAAACGCGGCCCGCGGACCAGCCGCGCCGCGAAAGCAGGTACACCGCTTCGAGAACGGCCGCGATCGGCAGCAACGCCATCGGCATCATCGAAGGCATCGCGGGCACGCCGTCGATGTAGTCCCGCATCGGCAGGCCGACGGCGCTCGCGTACGCCTCGGCGGCCCACGGCGAGAACCACCAGGTGATCGCCTGGATGACCGCCAGCGCCGCGGCGACCCGGATCGCGCCGCCTGGCCGTCCCCAGAACCCGGCGCCCGCCGAGACCAGCAGCACCGAAAGCAGTGCGATGCCCACGGAGACGACGTCGAGCCCGTCGACGTCGATCTGCTCCAGCCCCAGCACGGTCACCGTGCTGAAGGCGATCAGCACGCCGAGGCTGCCGACCACGCCGACGCTGCCCCAACGGTGCTCCCGCGCGGCCGCGAACACCATGACCGTGCCGATGATGCTGAGCGTGATCGACAGCAGCAGCCCGATGTGCGGCGGCGAGTCGATCACCGCGTCGAAGCCGTACAGGCCATGCCACCACTGGTCCCACAGGCCGTACAGCAGGAACATCGCGGCGCCGGTCCCGGTCACCAGATAGCCCGCCGGTGCGGCGAAGACCTTGCCGAAGACGTTGATCGCCCGGCCGCCGACACGGGCGTCGATCGGACGGCCCGCCCTGCGCGCGGTCGTGGTCATCAGCACGACCATGAGGCTCGCGAGCCCGGAGATCGCGCTGCCCGAATACAGGAACAGGTGCGGCATCGTGAAGAACGTGTCCGGGCCGACGTCGCCGTGCCACTGGATGTCCCAGGTCAGCCCGACCAGCGAGATCACCGATCCGGCCAGCACGGTGCCCGCCGGTACGAGACCGGTCCGTTCACTGCGTGCCACCGAGGCGACCCTCGCTCCTCCCGCGGTGAGATCCATAACCCCCCGACCTCCCTCTCTTACTTGACCAGCAAAGGAAAAACGTGCTGCGTGGCGCCGGACGGCCCGCGCAGTGAAACGGTGATCTCCCATTGCCCCGACATCGGCAGCAGGACGTCGCCGGTGCGGAACCTCCCCGGTGCCTCCGCGATCGCGGGCGACGGGGCGAGCGCGTGACCCATCTGCGGCATCACCGGTTCGAGGGTGACGACGTCCGGTGTGGCGCCGGTGACGGTCAACGCGAAGACATTCCCGCCCTGGTGCGGATCTTCGACCGACAGCTGCACGGTGTACGGGCCCTGCGTGGAGCGCTGGACCTGCGCGCCGCCGCTGCTCGGCCAGACCAGCCAGGCCACGATCGCCACCACGAGCACCGCGACCACGGAGATCAGCAGGACGGGTTTGCGTCTGTCCACTATGGAACTCACTGCGGTGCCCCTTCCGCCGGGACCTCGATCTGCATGGGCACGGTCAAGACCGTGTACTCGCGCTCGGCCTGCAACCAGATCCGGTACTTGCCGGGTGCGGCGAAGGTGTAGGTGAACGGGACGTCCGGGCCGTACGCGGCGACGGTCTCGTCGGGTTTTCCCGGCATCCCCGGCGATTGCGGGATCATCGAGTGCACGTGGGCCCAGGTCGGCGCGGCAGCGGCAGCCGCGCCGACCCGGCTGTCGTCGGTTATCGGGCCGACGACGATCAGGTGGCCGAGCATGCCCAGCCAGGGTTGGAGATCCGCTTTGCCGAACCGCGCGGTGATCGTGGTCGGCTTCCCCGGTTCGACCTCGACGTCGACCGGGTTCCCGTTCACCACCCGCTTCCCGGCGCCGGCGGGGACGGGTTCGGCGGGGGTGTCCGTTCCGGCCGCGACAGCCAGCGTCGAGCGGACCAGCTGCACGCCACCGCCTCGCCGGGCGAGTTCCGCGGCGACGGCGTAGGTTCCGGCCTCGGGCGGCGTGAACTTCACCCGGTAGTCGCCGGGGCCGACGCGCACCGGATGCAGATGCCAGAGCCTGCCCGTCGGCGAGATGACGACGAGATGGACCAAGGCGTTGTCGTGCACCAAAAGATCGTCGACGGGGCGGCCGGTCGCACCGTCGGCGATGGCGAGCCGCACCTCGGCGATGGCACCCGACCGTGCGTTCGGGGAACGCACGGCCAGGTTCACCGGCGGCCGCGAGAAGTCCACAGTGGACATCTGCGCGTTCGCGTACGGATCCTGGATGTTGTCGATCGTCGGATCCAGCGCGGCGCCCGACAGGGGCGGCGGCGGGGTCGACGCGGAGAGCATCGCGCCGGTGATCGCGACCGCGAGCGCGGCCACCATCCCGCCGGCGGGGATCAGCGCGAGCCGCGGCCGGCGCACGCGCATCGCGACGACGAGACCGAGCACCAGGAACACGCCCGCGGCGACGAATCCGCCGAAAGTGGCCTTCTCCCACGGCGGGATGACCCTGGCCGGGACGATGAACGGGATCGACGCGGTGTCCGTCCCGTCGTCGAGGCCGAGCTCCCACGGCCCAGGCTGATCCACCTGCAGTCGTGCGGAATGCGCGCCGGGCCTTCCGTCCAGCCGCACGGTGGTCTCGGAAAACGTCGTCCCCGCGGTGGAAGCGCGCAGTTTCAGCGTTCCCGGCGCGCTTCCGGTGTGCGTGACGACGTCGACGTGCAACGGCCCGGGCGCGATGTCCATCCGCCGCAGGATGATCGTGAGATCGCGGGTGCCGAGCGTCTGCGCGACCTGGACGTCCGCGCCGCTCGACACGCCGTCCGCCCGCGCGGTGCCGCCCAGCAGCAAGGACGCCAGCGCGCAGAGTACGAGTACGCGGGCGATGACCAACGGCGCCGTGCGCCGCCCTCTCGGTGAATTCCCCATCCCGGCTGAAGTTAGCGGCGACGGTGGGGGAAAGCGTCACGGCGCGGGGTGAACCGGGGTCCCCCGTAAAGGGGATGATGACCCTTACTCCGGTGGGGTCTGAAGGGGTCGAGCCGTTAACGGGTCCGCGGGTCAGTTCCGCCGCGAGTCGTCCGTCTGGACACGTGTGTCGTCCAAGCAATCACACGTGTCGTCCATCCAATCGCGCGACACCTGACCAGTAGGCACCCAAGACACGGTCGGTCGGTAGCTGTCCTTACCACTCAGGAGCCACCCAGGAAACGATACGCGCGCGGATGCGCCCGGAACCAGACGTTGAGCCTGCCGATCCGGCGGACGAGCGAAGACCGCAACGTCACCGGCACCAGCCTGCCGATCAGCCTCACCAGCGTACGGAACCGGTCGAATCGGTGCTGGTCCCGTTCTGTCCACTGTAGACCGAGACGATCCCGCAGCGCGGGCGGCAACGTGCCGCGGATGACGAACATCTGCCCCCGGTGCTGCCACCGTCGCAGCCGCACCCAGCGTTTGTCGGGCAGCCATCGCCACGGTTTCTTCACCGTCCGGATTGTTTCGAACAGCGTCGAAATCGTCTCGTTCGGGCCGAAGCCGTCGATCATGTCCGCGTAATACCGCTCGAATTCCGGCCACGTCGGCGGCAGATCCTGTTCGCGCAGGCCGAGTAGTCGCCCGACGTCGCACATCTGCGCGTAGTATTCGTCCAATTCGGACGGTGTCATCGGAGTTCCGTAGAACCGTTGTGTGTCAACGGGAACCATGACGAGCGTGGCGTGCACCCAGGCGTACGCGTGCGGGTTCAGCGCGCTGTAACGGCGGCCGTCGTCGACACCGGTGAACGACCGGTGCAGTGCCCGCAGCCTGTCCGCCTCGTACCGCGCGCCCTCCGGGCCGCCGTAGATGTAGATGGACAGCGAAGCGGCGGTGCGCATCAGCCGCGTCCACGGATCCTCGACGTAGTCGGAATGATCGCGCACCCCGGCCGCGACGACCGGATGCGCGACCTGCAGCACCAGCACCTGACCCGCCAGCAACCCGGCCCGGAAGTCGCCGAAGTACTTCCACGCCGCCGTCCCCTTGACGATCGGCGGCCCGGTCATGACGCGCCGCGGACCAGCATCATCAACGACTGCGCCACCGCGACCCCGTCAGCACCCGTGGCCAGTCTGCGCAACTGGAGTCCGGCGATCAGCGCGACGACGGGACCGGTCAACCGCTCCGGGGACGGCACGCCGAGCGTCCGCAGGATCACCAGCGCCAGCTCGTCGTAGGCGGCGAAGCACCGCGCGGCCGCGTCTTGGAGCCCAGGGTCGCGCGCGGCCTGGAGATACAGCTCGTGCGCGCCGAGTTCGTCGGTGCCGAACGGAAGCTGCGCGATGACCTGCTCGACCACCGACGCGGCCTGCTCGACACTCAACCCCTGTTCGCGGTAGGCGTCGACGAAGCCGGTGAGCTTCGTGGTCTCTTCTTCGACGAACAGCAGCATCGCCTCGCGCAGCAACGCGGTCTGGCTGGGGAAGTGGTAGGTCAGCGTGCCGAGCGAGACACCGGCCGCGGTCGCGATCCGGCGGTTGGTCAGCCCGCCGACGCCCTGTTCCCCGACCACCTTGAGCGCGGCGTGGAGAATGGTCTCGCGGGTGTTCACCAAGCGGTCTCGGGTTTGCGGTCCTGCCACCGTTCGACCTCTTCCAGTTGCGCGGCCAGCGAAATCAGCCGTTCCTCGGCGTGCGAGGGGCCGAGCAGCTGCCCGCCGAGCGGCAGACCTTCGGGGCTCAGCCCGGCGGGGACGTTGACGCCCGGCCAGCCCAGCACGTTCCACGGCCAAGCGTAGGGGCACGCCGCGATCATGGCCTGGTCGGTCTGCCACCCGGTGAGCTTGTCGAAGGCGCCGATCCGCGGTGGTGGCGTCGCGGTGGTCGGCGTGAGGACGACGTCCACCCGGCCGAACACCGAGCCGATCTGCCGTTGCAGCAACGGTTCCGCGGCGCGGGCGAGGCTCAGCGCCGGTCCGGCGAGTGCCGAGCCCTGCCGGGCGTTGGCGCGGGTGCGCGGGTCGAGCCGCGCCTGCTCCGGGACGCGACGGGCCCAGTCACGCACGCCGACGAGCGAACGCGGCAGGAAGGTGAGACCGATCAGCCGGTAGTCGGGTTCGATCTCGACGATCTCGTGGCCGAGTTCGGCGAACCGCTCCGCGAGCCGGACGACGGCCGCGTGCGCCTGCGGTCCGAGCCGGGTTTTCGTCGCGGTGAAAGGGATCCGTGTGGACAGCCCGATCCGCATCCGGCCCGGTTCGCGGCGGGCGGCCGACTGGAACGCGGTGCCGGTGCCCGCCGCGACGTCGAGCAGCAGGGCCGCGTCGGCGACGGTGCGCGCGAGCGGGCCGACCACGGTCAGGCCGTGGAAGAGTTCGCGTTCGGTCGGGACACGGCCGCGCTGCGGTTTGATCCCGACCAGATCGGTCCACGCGGCCGGGATCCGGATCGACCCGGCCCCATCGGAACCCAGCGCGGCGGCGATCACCCCCGACGCGATGGCCGCCGCCGCGCCGCCCGAGGAACCGCCCGGGGTGCGTTCGGTGTCCCACGGGTTGCGGGTCGCGCCGAACGCCGGGCCTTCGGTGAACGGCCACTGGCCGAGTTCCGGGGTGTTGGTCTTCCCGATCAGTACCGCGCCCGCCCGCCGGAGCGCGGCGACGGGCGGGGAGTCCGCCGTCGCGACGGAGAAGTCGCCTTCGCAGCCGAACGCCGTGGGCAGCCCGGTGACGTCGAGGTCGTCCTTGATCGCGGTGGGGACGCCGAGCAGGGGAGCGGTTTCGCCGGCGGCGAGCCTCCGGTCGGCCTCCTCGGCCTCGCGAAGGGCTTCTTCGGCGCGAAGGCATTTGAAGGCGTTGAGAACCGGCTGACTGGCTTCGGCCTTTTCGAGCGCCAAGCGCGTGAGCTCGACTGACGTCGTGACTCCGGCGACGAGCATCGAGGCCTGTTCGGCCAGGCCGGTGAACGCGAGGTCCGAGGCACTTTTTACCGCCGAGGGCCCATCGACGAGGTCCGCCTTCGAGGTGGTCATGGGATCCCCCTGCACGTCTCGTTCGTTCAAACGAACGATACCACCGAGTAGCTTCGATGTGGTTACGTGACTTTCATGAACCTCGATCGCTTCCCCCGCGTCGACCTCGGCGGCTACCCGACGCCGCTGCATCCGGCACCCCGGCTGGGCGAGGCCCTCGGTCTGCCGAACCTGCTGCTCAAGCGGGACGACGTGCATCCACTCGGCGTGGGCGGCAACAAACTGCGCAAACTCGAGTTCCTGCTCGGCGCGGCGATCGAGAGCGGCGTCGACACGGTGATCACCTTCGGCGCGCTTCAGACCAACCATGGCCGCCAGACCGCCGCGGCCTGCGCGAAGCTGGGATTGCGGTGCGAACTCGTGCTCACCGCGAAGGTCCCTCGCGACGGCGAAGCGTACGAGCGGTCCGGCAACGTGTCCCTCGACCACCTCTTCGGCGCGAACGTGCACATCTGCCGCGACGGCGAGGAGACCGGAAGGACCTACGAGCGGCTGATCACCGAGGCCGCGGCCGAGGGCCGCGAGGTGGCCACGTTCCCGGTCGGCGGTTCCGACGGCGTCGGGGCGCTCGGCTACGTGGCTGCCGCACGGGAGATCGCCGGGCAGCTCGCCGAGCTGGGCATCACCAAGGCACGGCTGGTCGCCCCGCACGCCAGCGGCGGGACCTCCGCCGGGCTCATCGTCGGAACGGCGGACCTCGACTGGCTGACACTGGACATCGCCTGCGTCAGCCATCCGATCGACGAGGCCCTCGACAACCTGGCCGATCTCACCATCGCGGCGTCGGTACTGCTGGGGACCGAGCCGCCGTCACTCGACGGCCTGCATATCGACGACCGCACGATCGGCCCCGGCTACGGCATCCCGACCGACGGGACCTGGGACGCGGTGCGGCTTTTCGGCCGTACGGAAGGGATCGCGCTCGATCCCGTGTACACCGGCAAAGTGGGCGCCGCACTGATCGACTGGGCCGCCGAAGGCCATTTCGCGGCCGACGAGCACGTTGTCTTCCTGCACACGGGCGGTTTGCCCGGCCTCTACGGGTACGCCCCCGAGTTCGCCGACGCGGTGAGCCGCTGACGCGACCTTCAGCATCCCGGCGATCAGGACCACGTGCGCCACCAATGAAACCCGCTGCATGACACCGACCGGCGCGATGTCGGTCAGCGTCTTGAAGAACGGGATGTCGGACAGGCGCACGAAGATGAAACTGAGCCCGAAGACGATCAGCCCTGCCGCGCTGCCCCACGCCAGGCGGCCGACCAGCTTGGCCGCGGGCGTTCCGCGCAGGTTGTCGCGCAGGGTGAATCCGGCGGCGGGCAGGCTGAGGAACGCGATCAGGCACGCGTACAGGTGGATCTCGCCGCTGACCGGATCCGGGAATTCGGGGTAGCTCGCCGGGAAGATCGCGGCCGCCGCCAACCCGAGCGACCACAGCACGAACAGCAGTTTCGTGGTGCGGCTGAGCTGGATCCCGGCCGCGGCCAGCGCGCCGAGCGCGGTGAGCGAGCCGATCGACAGGGAGAGCACGCTGGCACCGAGCATGCCGGTGCCACGGTCGACGTAGGCGTAACTGGACAGCGTGTCGAACACCGGATCGCGTGAGCTGATCAGGTGGAGCACGACCATCGTGAACAGTGCCCAGCCGATGGCCGCGCCAGACGCGATCAGCCAGGGCTTGGTCCTCGATCTCTCCCCAGGGAACGTCATGCGTTCAGCGTGGTCGTGCCGTCGCGGATTTCCGATCCGGGAAGCCCCCGGTTTTACCCTGGGGCTACCCCGAAGTCGACCAGTACCAGTAGCTGGTCATCGTGCCTTTTCGCGCGGGGCCAGCGCTCGCCGTCCGGGTCCTGTTTCTCCGCCGTGCGCACCGCGTCGAGCACTGCGTCCGGACCACGCTGCCTGCTGATGTCGAGCACTTCCGGCCAGTCGAACAGCTCGTACTCGTCGACACCGATCGCGACACCGTCCGTCGCCAGGAGCAGGGCGTCGACCTCCGAGCGCGGCCAGCTGCGGCGTACGGCTTCGGCGGCCGCCTTCGGTTCCGCTTCGGCGACCCAGAAGCCGTCCGGCGCGTTGCGTTTCGCGCGGACGTCGGCGCCTGTACGGAGCTGGCCGTCTTCGCGCAGGGAGACCAGCCTGTCGTCGGTGAGCGGATCGGCACCCGAAGGACCGAAGGCGACGATCGGGCTGTCGGCGAGCACCAGCCCGTCGACGGTGTCGTCCGTCCAACGTGCGATCGCGACCGTGCTCGACGGCGATCGCCCCGGTTCGAGGCCTTCACGACGTGCGACGTCGGCTATCGACTCGGCCAGGAGCACCGCGAGATCCGCCTGGGGTTCCGTGCTCAAAGCCCGCGACAGACTGTGCACGAGCAGGCTCGCGTACCAGCCGCCGGACGGCAGATCCGGCCGCGGCGCGGTCGCCCCGTCGAGCACCACCACGGCGTTACCGAGTACGGCGACATGGTCTTCGGTCGGGCGCGTCGCTCCGTCCGCGCCTACTCCGTCCCTTTCCGCCACTGAGATCTGGGGCATGTCCCCGACCCTAACTGTCAACCGAGGTTGACGTGGGCGTGATGTCAACGTAGGTTGACGTCATGACCGAAGCGACAGATCTGGCCGCGCGAGCCGGTGACCGCGATCCCCGAGTGGGATTGCGCGCCGTCGCCGCCTTGCGCCGGCTGTTGGAACAACTCGAGGCCGTGCAGGTCCGCAGCGCGCGGGTGCACGGCTGGTCCTGGCAGGAGATCGCGGCCGAGCTGGGGGTCAGCAGGCAAGCGGTGCACAAGAAGTACGGGAGGCACTGATGTTCGAACGCTTCACCACCGAAGCCCGCGAAGTCGTCGTCGGAGCCCAGCGCGTCGCGTCGGACGAGGTGTCCGGGAACGTCGACCCACTGCACCTGCTGACGTCCCTCGCCCGGCACACCGGCGTGCTCACCGCACTGGGCTGCCCGGCGGACGAACTCGCCGACGACCTCCGGCGAGTACGCCGCCGGGGTGGGATGAGCGACGCCGACGTCGAAGCACTGAGCGGCTTCGGCATCGACGTCGAGCACGTCGTCGAGCGGGTCGAGCAGACCCACGGCCCCGGCGCGCTGACCGGCGGCCGTCGTACCGGGCGCGGCCATCGGCCGTTCACACCGGAAGCGAAGAAGGTGCTGGAGAAGAGCCTTCGCGAAGCCATCGACGTCGGCAGCAAGCGCATCGAAGGCGAGCATCTCCTGCTCGCGATGACCGCCGTCCCCGGCGTGGCCGCCGACGTCCTCGCGCAGCGGGGTATCGACTACCTCGCCGTCCGGCGCCTGCTGGACCAACGGGAGGCCAGCTAGTGTCACCGGACTCGCGTGATCCGAGGCCGCACACGCGAGTTACGTCTCCAAGCACGCGAGTTACGCCTCTGATCACGCGAGTCACGTCCCTGATCACGCGAGTTACGCGCGCGGCTGGACGGAGGAGCGCTCCCGCCAGATGACGTACGGCAGGAACGCCTGCGTCAGCGGTCCGATGGCGAGCGCGTAGAGAACCGTGCCGACGCCCACGGTGCCGCCGAGCAGCCAGCCCGCCGCGAGAACGGTGATCTCGATGAGGGTCCGGACGAGGCGGATCGACTTGCCCGTCCGGGCCGACAGCCCGGTCATCAGACCGTCGCGGGGGCCGGGGCCGAGCCGCGCGCCGACGTAGACCGCGGCGCCGAGACCGTTGAGCACGACACCGGCGACCAGGTTGAGGAGCTGCCAGCCGAGCACGTCCTGGTCGGGCAGGAAGAGTCGCACGAAGTCGACGGTGAGCGAGATGACCACGATGTTGGCGACGGTGCCGATCCCCGGCCGCTGCCGGAGCGGGATCCACAGCAGGAGCACCAGGACCGACGCGATCGCGGTGACCGTGCCGAACGACAGGCCGGTGATCTTCATCAGGCCTTCGTGGAGCACGTCCCACGGGTCGAGGCCGAGTCCTGACCTGGTCAGCATGGCCATGCTGCCGCCGTAGAGGACGAGTCCGGCGACGAGCTGGATCGAGCGGCGGGTGGTGTCTTGGGAGATGCCGACGGGTCGGAGATCGAGTTTCAGTGCCACGAGTGCACGATCGGGGGTAAGTGGCTACCTTGACCATGGCCAATCTGGAACAATTGGCCTTATGGAACCGCTGATCCCGCTGACTGGACGCGTTTCGGGTGCGAAATTGGCCGTTTTGCTGGGGAATTGGCGGCAGAGTGGTTCTCGACACGGTGCGGCGGATCTCGCGGCCGCCGTCGAGCTGCTGGTCCTCGACGGCAGGCTCCCGCTCGGCACCAGGCTCCCGGCCGAACGCGAGCTCGCCGACGCGCTGGAGGTCAGCCGCACGCTGATCGGTGCCGCGCTGGACAAACTGCGGGCCGACGGTCTGGTCGCCAGCCGTCGTGGAGCCGGTTCCTGGATCGCGTCACCCGGCGGTCGCGGCCGGGACCCGATCCTGCCGGCCGGCGAGGACCTGATCGACCTCGCACAAGCCTGTCCGCCTGCCATCCCCGGCCTGGTGCCCGCCGTGGACGCCGCGCGGAAGGCGCTCGTGGACCACCTCGGTGAGAACGGCTATCACGTACGCGGCCTGCGGATCCTGCGTGAGCGGATCGCCCGGCGCTACACCGAACGCGGGCTGCCGACGAACGCCGATCAGGTGATGGTCACCAACGGCGCGCATCACGCGTTCGTGCAGGTCCTGCGCATGCTGGCCGGTCCCGGCGACCGGGTGCTGGTCGAGCAGCCGACGTACCCGAACTCGCTGGAGGCCATCGGCGCCGCGCACGCCATCCCGGTCCCGGTGCCGCTGGATCCGGTCACCGGCTGGGACATCGTCGGGATCGAGGCCGCGCTGCGGCAATCCGCGCCGAGGCTCGCGTACTTCGTCGCGGACTTCCAGAACCCGACCGGTCTGCGCCTGGACGCCGTCGGCAGGGAGCGGCTCGCGGCCGCGCTGAGCCGTGCGCGGACCCCGGCGATCATCGACGAGACGCTGGTCGAGCTGGACCTCGAAGGCGATCCGGTCGACGGGCCGCCGCCGCTGGGCGCGTTCGCGGGCGATCTCGGCATCACGATCGGCTCCGCGTCCAAGTCGCATTGGGCGGGGCTGCGGCTCGGCTGGATCCGCGCTTCCGAGGACGTCATCGGCAGGCTGGTCGCGGCGCGGTTCGCCGTCGACCTGGGGTCGCCGGTCTTCGAGCAGCTCGTCCTCGCCGAACTGCTCGACGACGGCGGGTCCGCGCTGGCGCACCGCCGCCAGGAGACGCTGGCCCTGCGTGACGCGTTGACCGGCGCGCTGAACTGGTACTGCCCGGACTGGACGTTCACCGTGCCGCCCGGCGGGCTTTCGCTGTGGTGCCGTCTGCCGGAGCCGATGAGCACGCGGCTGGCCGTCGCGGCGGCGGGGCACGGGGTGCAGGTGGCGCCGGGCTCGCGGTTCGGTGTCCACGGTGGACTGGAGCGCTGGCTACGGCTGCCGTACGCGCTTCCGGCCGAGAGGCTTTTCGAGGCCGTACGGCGGTTGGGCGCGGCCGCCGCTTCGGTGGCCGCGACACCCACGACGGTCGCCCCGGTGGCCGTCCAGGTCACCTGACTCCCCGCAATTCGTCACCTACTTGCGAGGGGTGAAAGCCGCAAGTAGGTGACGAATTGCGGGAAAGGGGCGGAAACGGAAATAGCCGGTGCGCCGGCGGGGCGGCCGATGCTCCAGGGAGGGCATCGGCGCCGCACGACCAGCGCACCGGCTATCCGGCCCGCCCCGAGGTCGAAACCCCGGGACGGGCACCGCGGCGGTTACCCGGCACAGCCCCTCGACGTGCCGGGAACCGCCCGCGGTTCAGGCGGACTTCGAGCTTGGCCGGCTCCTGCTCGGCGCGGTGAGCAGAAGCCCCCGAAGTCCACCCGGTGCTGGTCCCGGCGCCGCAGGGGCAGCGCGGCGCCGGGGCCGGGATCCGAACCGGCCGGGCGCGGTCGGCCGTTCGGAAAGACAAAGGGGTTGCCTGAAAGAGGGGCAGGCGAAAGCGGCTTGTGCCAGAGGAGTCAACGGACGTCGAAAACCGAAGTTGATCTTGGTTTGGACGTACTTCTCCCCGGCGACCCGGTCAGGTCAGTCGGGGGAGGTGGCGGGAAGCGCGGCTTCCCTGCCGGTGCGCTCGCCTTCGTGGTCGCAGCCGGTTCCGAGGAGTTTCAGCTGCGTGGCGGGGATTCCGGCGTCGAGCACGGCGAGCGGCCCGCGGCCGCCGCCGGTGTTGTCGTGCCCTGGCTGGGCGGTCGTCGTGGGCGCGATCGGGGCCACCGGCGTGTTCGGCATGCCGCCACCGCCGCCCGAGCCGCCGCCATCGGGGGACGCGTGCGTGTCGGACTCGGCGGGCGCGCCCGGAGCGGGCTGGACGTCGGACTTGACCCGGACCGGAAGGGTGACGCGGTGGTTCTGGGCCGCCGTCGCCGGAACGGGCGCCTCGGCGGGAGCGGACGGACTCGGCGCCGGGGTGTTCGGCGCGGGCGTGTTCGCCGTGGCGGTCTTGGCCGGGACGGCGATGCTGACCGAGCCGCTCGCCGACTCACCGGAGCCGCCGCCGAAAACGGGATCGAGCATGTCGCCGGTGCCCGGCAGGATCACCGGGTCACCCCCGCCGCAGCACGGATTCGGCGTGAGGATCGGCGCGACGACCTGGTCGCCGATTCCGCCGACGACCCCGCCGACGGTTTCGACGACGCCGCCGACCGTGTTGGTGACGACGTTCAGCACGCCGCCGATGAGGCCGCCCAGCAAACCGTTGGACGACTTCGCGGTCTTCGCCACAGGCTCCGGAGAAGAGGTCTTCTCGACGGAACTCGCGCTCGAAACGGCCTCTTCCTCGACAGCGGCCTCAGGCTCCTCGTTCACGACGGGAGCAGGCTCGGTTGCCGGGGTTTCGGTGGTCTCAGCGGATTTCGGAATCTCGGTCTCGGTGGAGTCCGAAGTGGACTCAGTGGGCTCCTCGGGAGTAGTCGTTTTCCCGGATCCGGCTTCGTCCGAAGGCTGGACCACGGAGGTCTCCGGCGTCACGGGAGACTTCTCGTCGGCCGAAGCGGGGGCGCTCAGGACGGCGCCGAGGATCCAGCCGGAGAGCGCGAGCCCGCCCGCGAAAAGGATTCGCGCGCCGGTTTTCGGTGCACTGAGGCCGCGACGGCGCACGACTGCCGGACCAGTCACAGCAATCACCACCGTCCGCGCCTGAAGCCCACGTTTTCCGCGTGAGTTCGATCTTGCTTTGGGGTCTCTTCCGGTCAGGTCACAGTTCCCCGGGGCTGCACCAGTTTTAGCACCGGAGGGGAGTGTTTCACTTCAGCCGCCGCCGATCCAGCCCGTTAGGCGGAACGACGCAACCGGCTCCGGTGCCTGGAGTACCGAAGTCGATCACTCTCGGTATGTGACAGGCGGCCATCCGGGGAGGGGTGGAACTACTCAAATCCTCGGTGACCTGATGTTTTCAACCCTCGAACCGGATCCCCGCTGCGGTGCGTGCCGTCGAAGTCGCGTTCGGTGATCGGCGCGGCGGGCGCAAGCCGCCGGGAGGGGAGAGTCCGGGATGTGGGACGTGAACGCGGTGTCGGCCGTGGTGCTCAAGGCGCTGAAGGCCTACCGCTTGAGCGAAGCCGATGCCAGGGACGTTTGTCAGGACGCCTGGCTGGAACTGCTTCGCGCACCTGGCGCGCTACGTGACGAAGCGAAGCTCAGAGCTTGGCTGACGACCACCGCGCGACGCCGTGCGCTCCGGATGATCACCAGGAACAGGCGCGAAACACCGCGTCCGCTCCCCGATGCGGAGACGACCCCGGAGTCCGAGGTCATCCGGGCGGAACGCGACCGCGCGCTCTGGATGGCGGTCGATCGTCTGCCGGACTCGCATCGACGGCTGATCCGCCTGCTGGCACACCGGCCGGAGCTGTCCTACGCCCAGATCGCCGGGGAACTGGGCATCAGTCCGGCCAGTGTGGGCAGGGTGCGAAGACGGTGTCTCGACCGGCTCAGACGGATGCTCGCAAAAGGCGGCTGGGCGTGAACATCGGACGAGTCACCGGAGTTTGCGCAAACGGGTGACCGCTTCGTCGATGACCTCGTTGCGTTTGCAGAACGCGAAACGCAGCAGGTGTTTCCACTCTTCCGGGTGATCGGTGAACACCTTTACGGGCACGGCCGCCACGCCCACCCGTTCGGGGAGCTCCCAGGCCAGTTCGGCGGCGTCTTCGAAACCGAGCGGGCGGACGTCGACGCAGACGAAATACGTCCCGGCGGTCGGCCGGACCGCGAACCCCGCGTCCGCGAGGCCCGCCGCGAGCCGGTCCCGTTTGTCCTGGAGGCTAGTGCGCAGCTCTTCGGCCCACGGCAGTTCGTGGTCCAGCGCGTGGGCCACGGCCGGCTGGAGCGGGCCGCCCGAGACGAAGGTGATGAACTGCTTCGCCGCTTTCACCGCCGCGACCAGTTCGGGGCTCGCGCAGACCCAGCCGATCTTCCAGCCGGTGCAGTTGAACGTCTTGCCCGCGCTGGAGATCGAGACGGTCCGTTCGCGCATGCCGGGCAGGGTCGCCAGCGGCAGGTGCTCGGCGTCGTCGAAGACCAGGTGCTCGTACACCTCGTCGGTGATCGCGATCAGGTCGTGCGTCACGCAGAGCGCGGCGACGGCTTCCAGTTCGGCGCGCGTGAACACCGTGCCGGTCGGATTGTGCGGTGAGTTGATCAGGATCGCCCTGGTCCGGTCGGTGACCGCGGCGCGCAGGCCCTCGATGTCCAGCGCGAACCGGCCGTCGCGTTCCACCAGGCCGACGACACGCCGCTCCGCGCCCGCCATGGCGACCGCGGCCGCGTACGAGTCGTAGTACGGCTCGATGACGATGACCTCGTCACCCGCCTGGGTCAGCGCGATCAATGACGCCGCGATGGCCTCGGTCGCGCCGGCGGTGACCAGGATCTCCGTGTCGGGGTCGTACGCGGTGCCGTACCGCAGCCGGTGCCGCGCGATCGCCGCGCGCAGCTCGGGACGGCCCGGACCCGGCGGATACTGGTTCGCGCCGCCGAACAGCGCGTTCTTGGCGGCTTCGAGCATTCCGGCCGGCCCGTCGGTGTCGGGAAAACCCTGGCCGAGGTTGACGGCTTCATGGCGGACGGCCAGTGCCGTCATCTCCGCGAAGATGGTCGAGGTGAAGGGCTGGAGGCGGGGTACGAGGACAGGTTCGCGCACGATCAGCCATCCTCACGGACAATGGCGGTGTGGAGCAACTGACGCCCGCCAAGGTGACCCCAGCCGATCCGCCCGGTGGAACCGCCGCTGAGGAGGAAAAGGCGCGCGGCCTGCGCAAGATGAAGATGGTCGCGCTGTCGTTCCTGCTCGGCGCGACGGTGATCTTCCTGTTGACCAGCTGGGCCGAGGCCGCGGGCTGGCCGGGCTGGGTCGGCTACGTCCGCGCGGCCGCCGAAGCCGGGATGGTCGGCGCGCTCGCCGACTGGTTCGCGGTGACGGCGCTGTTCCGGCATCCGCTGCGGATCAAGATCCCGCACACCGCGATCATCCCGAACAAGAAGGACGCGCTGGGCAGCAGCCTCGGTGACTTCGTCGGCTCGAACTTCCTGTCCGAGTCCGTGATCCGCGAGAAGCTGAGCCGGGTCGAGGTCTCGAAGCGGCTCGGCGGCTGGCTTTCGCAGCCCGCCAACGCGGAGCGGGTGACGTCCGAACTGGCCACCGTCGTTCGGGCCGCGGTCAAGGTGCTCCGCGACGAAGACGTCCAGGCGATCATGGAACAGGCCGTGGTCAAGCGGATCGTGGACAAGCCGTGGGGCCCGCCGCTCGGCAAGATCCTGGCCGGCGTGTTCGCCGACGGGGCGCACCACAAGCTGGTGGACCTGATGTGCGACCGCGGCTACGAGTGGGTGCGGGACAACCACTCGACGATGCTGCGCGTGGTCTCGGACCGGGCACCGAGCTGGTCGCCGAAGTTCGTCGACGAGATGCTCGCGGACAAGGTCTACGGCGAGGTGCTGTCCTTCGTCTGGGCCGTGAAGACCGACGTCAACCACCCCATGCGGCTGGCGCTGGACAAGTTCCTCGGCGAATTCGCCCTCGACCTGCAGACCAACCCCGAGGTGATGGCGCGCGCCGAACAGGTCAAATCCCAGATGCTGGGGCATGACGAGGTGCAGAAGCTGATCGGCTCGGCGTGGGCGACGGCGAAGGAAATGCTGCTCAACGCCGCCGAAGATCCGTCGAGCGAGCTGCGGCGCCGGGTGCGCACCGGTCTCGAGGCCCTCGGCGGGCGGCTCGTCTCCGACGACCACATCCGGTCCAAAGTGGACACCTGGGTGGAGGGTGCGGCGGCCTACCTGGTCACCCACTACTCCCAGGAGATCACCACGATCATCACCGACACCGTGGAGCGCTGGGACGCCGAGGAGACCTCGCGCAAGATCGAGCTCCAGGTCGGCCGGGATCTGCAGTTCATCCGGATCAACGGCACGGTGGTCGGCGCGCTCGCCGGACTCGTCATCTACGCGGTCGCGCAGCTGCTCTTCTGAGCGGCGGCGCGTATACCACACTCCGGAACCCTTACCGCGAGTTGTCCACAGGAAGTGGAGTCATCCCCAGGGTTATCCACAGCTTTTCACGTTTTTGGCCTAACGGTGTGCACAACCCCTGGGGGTAACTCGGGGGTGGGTGACACCAGAAGTTGTGGTCGCGGGATGCGCGGCGACACGCGAGCTCCGGTCGGCAGCCCGTAACTCGCGTGCTTGGAGCCGTAACTCGCGTGCTTGGAGGCGTAACTCGTCCGATCACGCGAGTTACGCCTCCGATCACGCGAGTTACGGCCTCAAGCACGCGAGTTACGCGCGGCTCACACCCGCAAGTAGGTGACTACTTGCGGGTCAGGGGCCTCAGGTCGAGACGTCCGCGGTCCGTGCCCGCCAGGTCCGCGCCTTCTCCCGGTTCCCGCAGGCCCGCATCGAGCACCACGTCCTGGACCGGTTGCGTGATTCGTCGTAGAACGCCCACAGGCAGTCGTCCGCCGGGCAGATCTTGAGCCGGATCCAGTCGCCGAGCACGGTCAGCCGGGTCGACGCCGCCAGCACGGCCTCGGTGACCGTTTCCGCGGCCAGGAGCGGGCCTTCCTGGCCGAGGATGATCTCCGCCGGTGCGCGCAGGCCGAGCCGGGGCAGTCTCGGGTCGCCGATGGCGGCGCGCAGCGCGTCCCGGGTTTCGCGCGCGGCCGCGGGGGTATCCGCTCGCAGCCGGTGATCCCTGGCCCAGCGTTGCCAGGACTCCAGATCGTCCAGGAGGTCGGTGCCGCGTTCGACGTTCACCGTGTTCAGAAACTCGACCACCAGGGACGCGTCGGTGTTCACCTCGCCCAGTGTACGGGCGGCACCTGTTGTCATCGGCTCCGATAACCCGCATACTCAGTTCGCTGGTTACTCGATCATTCAGGAGGCTGAACCATGGGTGCGGTACCGACCTTCGGCGCGGTGGCCCTCGACTGCCCTGATCCGGTCGCGCTGGCGGAGTTCTACCGCGAGCTGCTCGGCTGGAAGCCCGCCGAAGTCGCCGAAGACGGCCATTGGGTGACTCTGCGGAATCCGGAAGGCGGCGCGCGGCTCTCGTTCCAGCGCGTGCCGGACTACCGGCCGCCGGAGTGGCCGTCCGCGGAGAACCCGCAGCAGGCGCACCTCGACCTCGACGTCACGGACATGGAAGCCGCGCACGAGCGCGCGCTGAAGATCGGCGCGAAGCTGCTCGACGACGCCCCGGAGACCTTCCGGGTGTACGCGGATCCGGCCGGACACCCGTTTTGTCTGTGCGCCTGCTGACCTCGGACGCGAAAAATGCGTAATCTCTGATACGTGATTTGTCCGAAGTGCCAGAACGCCATGAAGACCGTCGACAAGAACGGTGTCCACATCGACCAGTGCCAGGGATGCCGCGGCATCTTCCTGGACAGGGGCGAGCTGGAGGCCATCGCCGGTGCCGAGAACTCGTACTACGGCGGGCACCAGCCCCCTCCGCCGTATCAGGGAGGTGGCCACGCGCCCGCGCCGCACTACGGCCGTCCGGACTCCCCGCGCCCGCACCGGGGCGGGTACGCCGACTCGCCGAAGGGGTACCGCGGCGGGTACGCGGATTCGCCCAAGGGACACCGCGGGGGCTACGCGGATTCGCCGCACGGCTACGGCCACAAGCGTCGTAAGGGCGGCTTCCTCGAGGGTCTCTTCGACTGACCGTGGTCCTCGATCTCAAGATCTGCCCGGCCTGCGGTGATCGCGCCGAACGGCCACAAGTCGAGAGCGGGCTGCTGGTGTGCGCGGTGTGCGCGCACCGGTGGCCGTTCCGGCGGCTTCCGCTCTTCGCGCTGACCGGGCCGAGTGGAGCAGGCAAGTCGACGGTCGGGCCGCGGCTGGCGGAACGGCTCGGCGATCTCGCGCTCGTGGTCGAGCAGGACGTGCTGTGGACGGGAGCGCTGCGCGACGACGTCCCCGGCCATCCCGCGTTCCGCTCGACCTGGTTGCGGATGGCGGCGATGCTGCACCAGAACGGCAGGCCGGTCGTGCTCTGCGGCACCGTCGCGCCGCCCGAATTCGAGCGGCTGCCCGAGCGCGTCTTCTTCTCCGACATCCACTACCTGGCGCTCGTCAGCGAGCCCGACGCGCTGCGCAAGCGTTTGCTCGCGCGGCCCGCCTGGCGCGAGTGGGACGAGGAGCGGGTCGAGGAGATGCTGGAGTTCAACGAGTGGCTGCAAGCGGAAGCGCCCTCGATGGATCCGCCGGTCGAACTGTTCGACACCACCAGCCTTCCGGTGGACGACGCCGTCGACCACGTCGAGAAGTGGGTGCGTGGCCTGCTTTCAGGGGCGCAACGGCCAGCTGCGGCCATCGGGTGAATCCAGCCAGATCACCTGGTCTTCGCCGTCGAGGCTGAGCCCGAACCGGTCCCGCCCAGGCTCGCCGAGATCGCGCCACTCCTCGTACGCGCTCTCGACGACCTCCCACAGCCGTCGCGGGCCGCCTTCGGCCACTTCGAACTCGCTGCCCTTCTGTCGATGTCGCAGCCATGAGCCGTCCGGGTGGATCAGGGTGGTGCTCTGGCCTTCTCGTGCGGCCGTCACGCCCGGAAGCTGGAGCCCGGCGAAGAACTCGAAGCGGCTGCGGACCTCGGTGATCGCTCCCATCGGCAGCCGCGTCGGCCGCCAAGCGACGTCGCCTTCGAGCGCCTTCGACGGCTTGAAGCGGTGCGCGCGCAGCGGCATGAAGCGGCCGTCGCGGGCGAGCACCCGCCCTTGTCCCGTCGCGCCTTCACCGGCGACGATTCGGACGAGCCCGCCGCCGATCGGCCGGTTCAGCGTGGTGACGATCAGTCCACCGGGCATGGTCTGTTCCAGCCACGCGGGCGGGATCGACGACACCGAGCACGTGCACAGCACCCGGTCGTAGAGCACGCCCGCCGGGAAACCCTCGGCGCCGTCGGCCGCCACGCACGAGGGCGCGAACCCGATCTCCGAGAGCCGCTTGCGCGCGGCGTCGACCAGCTCCGGGTCGATGTCCACTGTGTACACCAGTCCGGAACCGAGCCGATGGCACAGCAGGGCGGCGTTGTAGCCGGTGCCCGTGCCGATCTCGAGGACGCGGTGCCCGTCGGCGACCCGGAGCTCTTCGAGCATGATCGCCATGATCGACGGCTGGCTGGACGAACTGGTCGGCGTTCCCGGTTGCGCGCCGAGATAGCGCGCCCGTTCCCAGAGCCCGGAGTCGTCGTCGAGCTGGACGACCAGCACGTCGGGGGAGTAGACGCGGCGCAGCCACCCTTCGTCGCCGTGCTCCATCGCGGCCCAGCCGTTCGACGCCGGGACGAAGATCCGCGGCAGGAAGACGTGTCTCGGCACGGAGCGGAACGCGGACATCCAGTGCGCGTCGTGCAGCACGCCCTCGGCGAGCAGATGCTCGACGAGGCGCCGCCGCAGCCGCGTCGCGTTCGACATCCCTCCACGGTAGCGGGGTGAGCACCAACACACCCGATGGTTGCAAGCAGAGTGCTTGCAATAGCTAGCACTCGGGCGTAGCGTTGAAGACGTCGCGAGGAGGTGACCGATGTCAGACACCAACCGGGACCAGCCCGCATCGGGCGGGCCGATGGAGAAGGTCGCGGACATCGCTTCCGACATCGGCGAGTACATCCGCCAGCAGCGCAGCAACGCGAAGATCTCCTTGCGGCAGCTGTCGAAACTCGCCGGCGTGTCCAATCCGTACCTGAGCCAGATCGAGCGCGGGGTCCGCAAACCCAGCGCGGAGATCCTGCAGCAGATCGCCAAAGGCCTGCGAATCTCGGCCGAGGCGCTCTACGTGCAAGCGGGAATCCTCGATCTGCCCACGGGCGGCCCGGTCGGCGACGCGATCCGCGCCGACCTCGAGCTGACCGAACGGCAGAAGCAGGTCCTGCTCGACGTCTACGAATCGTTCCGCCGCGAGAACGCCGCCGCGAAGCCAGAACCGGTGGCGACAACCCCAGAACCAGCCACCGAATCCAAGGAGTCAGCATGACCACGGCCACGAAGAACAAGACCGACCGCAAGCACACCGCCCTCGACCAGGTCCGCACCCCGCTGCTGGCCGCCCTCGGCGCCGGCAACCTGGCAGGCCAGGCCGTCGTCGACGCCGTGTCGAAGGCCAAGGAGCGCGTCGTCGAGGGCAGCGAGAGCGCCCGCAAGAACATCGAAGAGCTGCCGCACGACGTCGAGGGCCTCCGCGAGAAGCTGGACCCGGCCGAGCTGCGCAAGGTCATCGACGAGTACACCGAGGCCGCGCTGAAGCTGTACAACAAGCTGGCCGAGTCCGGCGAGCAGGCGTGGGACAAGATCGCCGCGCAGCCGCAGGTCAAGAAGGCCATCGAGCAGCTCGAGGACGCGCTGAGCACCGCGCAGGACCGCGTCGAGGACGCCACCAGCGATGCCCGTGAGCGCATCGACACCGTGCTCGGCAAGGTCACCAAGGGCACCCGCTCGGCGGGCGAGAAGACCGCCCGCAAGGTGACCGAGGTCGCCGGCGAGATCGCCGACGAGGTCGAGGAGATCGGCGACGACCTCGCGCACGAGACTCGCTCGGCTTCGCGCAAGGTCGCCAACAAGACCGCGCCGAAGACCACGGCCCCCGCGCGCCGCACCACCAGCAGCCCGGTCGCCAAGAAGCCGGCCACCGCGCCGAAGACCACCGAGAAGTAAAGATCCGCGTGGACTCCCGGGCCCCTGGCACCGCCTTCGGTGCCAGGGGCCCGGGTCATTCGCCCGGTTTGACGTAAGCTGACTTCGTGTTCGTTGCCACCTGGATCCTCATCGCCATTCATTGGGGCGGCGCACTGACGGGGCTGTTCGCTTTCGTGCATGCGCTGCTGCAGCGCGCGGACGCGTATTCCGCCGCCGATCGCAAGACCAAACCCATCTGGATGCTCATCACCGGCGGGGCCACCGTGGTGCTGACCTTCTTCGAGTTCTACGGCGGCGGCATGATCCTGTGGCTGCCCGCGCTGGTCGCGGTCCTGGTCTACCTCGTGGACGTCCGCCCCAAGCTCATCGAGGTCCAGCGCGGCGGCCGCAACTGGTGATTAGGGTGGCGGTGTGACTGACTGGACCATCGCCGGAACCCTCACCGTCGTCCCCGCCCTCTCCCGCACGGACCTGCTCGCCGAGCCCGTCGCCAAGGCGCTCGCCGCCCTTCCCGATCCGGACGACGGCGCCGTCGTCGAGATCGACGCGGACCTGGCCGACACCGCCGCCTTCTGCGAGGCGTACGGCTCACCGCTCTCCGCGTCCGCGAACTGTGTCGTCGTCGCCGGCAAACGCGCCGGCGAGGTCCGGTTCGCCGCCGCGATGATCCTCGCGACCACCCGCGCCGACGTGAACGGCGTCATCAAGCGCCGCCTCGACGTCCGCAAGGCCTCCTTCGCCCCGATGGACGAGGCCGTCTCGCTCACCGGCATGGAGTACGGCGGCATCACGCCGGTCGGCCTGCCGGAGGGGTGGCCGATCCTGATCGACCAGCGCGTCGCGGACGAACCCGAACTGGTCATCGGCAGCGGCGTCCGCGGCGGCAAGCTGCTGATCTCGGGCTCGACCCTCGCGTCCCTGCCCGGTGCCGAAGTGATCGACGGTCTCGCGCGTCCCGTCGAGTGAGACTGTCCACTAAGGACTTCTCGCTGGCTTCGGCGTTCGAGGCCGAATTCCTCGAGATCGACGCCGCGTTGCTCGTCGGCCTCGGCGAGAACCGCGCCCGCGTCCTCGCCGCGCTGTCCGACCGCCCTGTCTACGGCGTGAACACCGGGATGGGGCGGCTCGCGGGAGTCGCTTCGCCCGCATCGAGCGCACACCAACGGAATCTGCTGATCGGCCGGGCCGTCGGCGGTCCGCCGTGGCTCTCGGCCGCCGAAGTGCGGTGGCTTTTGCTGGTGCGCCTGCGGGATCTGCTCGCGCCCGAGGCCGGCGCGAGCCCGGAGCTGGTGACGTTCCTCGTCGACCGGCTGAACGAGGGGTTCACGCCCGCCGTGCCGAGGACGGGCCTGGGCAGCGCCGGTGAGATCATCCCGCTGGCGCATGCCTTCCAGACTTTTCTCGGCGTCGGAACCGTGCTGGTGGACGGCGTCGAGACGCCCGCGTCGGAGGTGCTGGCGGAGCCGTACGAGCCGGGTCTCAAGGAGGGCGCGACCCTCATCCAGGGCTCGCCATTGGCCGAGACTCTCGCGGCGTTCGCGCTGACCGAAGTCCGGCAGGTGGTGGACTTCCAGACGCTGGCCGCCGCGATCGCGATCGACGTCCTCGGTGCGCCGCAAGCGATCTATCGCCCCGCGCTGGCGGGAGACGACCGCGTGCTGGAGTCGGTGCTGTACGAGATCGGTGGTTTGCTCGACGGTTCCACCGTGCGTCCGGAAGTCGTCCAGGCGCCGATCTCCGTGCGCGTCGCGCCGCGGGCGATCGCCCACCTGACGCGGGTGAACGACGAGCTGGGTGCCGTCCTGCGGCGTTCGATGCCGACCGACTCGCCGTCCTTCCTCGACGGCGAATTCGTGTCCACGACGGGATTCCACGCCGTCGAACTCGGGCTGCGAATGGACGCGGTGACGGCGGCGCTCGTGCATCTCGGTGAAGTGAGCGTGCAGCGGACGCACCGGTTGCTCGACGAGCGGTTCAGCGGCCTGTCCGCGCAACTCGCGGTGGAGCCGGGGCCGCAGGCGGGGTTGGTGCCGTTGCACAAACGCGCGGTGGGGGAACTGCACGCGCTACGGCGGCTGGCCACGCCCGCGACGTTGGGTTCCGTCGACACCTCCGGTGGGCAGGAGGACGTGCAGGCGTTCGCCTGGGCGGCGGGGAATCAGCTGCGTGACGCTTGTGCGCGGATGTTCGCCATCACGGCCTGCGAACTGATCACGGGTTCGCAGGCGCGATTCCTGGCATCCGGGGATGGTTCGCCCTGGCTTCGTGTCGCTTACGAGTGGCTGAGCGGGCTGGTTCCACCGGTCGTGGCGGATCGGCCGCTGGGGCCCGAGGTGACCGCGTTGGTCGCCGTGCTGCGGGACTCGTACTTCAACGACCTGACGACCTTGGACTAGGTCCGGGCATCCGCGCGGGACTGGAGCGTCAGCCCGCGCGGAGTCACCCAGCGAGTGACGAGCGCGAAAACGCCCTCGCACACCAAAGCCAGGATGACGACCGCGATGCCGCCCGCCAGGATCTCGCCGTGGCCCGGATCGCCGAGCGCGAAACCGTCCACAATGTACCGTCCGAGCCCGCCGCCGTCGTTGACGATCGCGCCGATCGCGACGGTCGCCACCAGTTGCAGGAACGCGACGCGGGCACCCGCGAGGATGACCGGTGACGCGAGCGGCAACTCCAGGCGCAGCATGATCTGCCACTCGCGGTAACCGGTTCCGCGCGCCGCGTCGACGGTTTCCTGCTCCAGCTGCAGGACGCCCGCGTAGGTGTTCGTGAACAACGGCGGCAGCGCCAAGGCCACCAGCGCGAGCATCAGCGGCCAGAACGTCGTGTCGACCTCCAGCCGGGAAGCCAGGAACCAGAACAGGATCACCAGCCCGAAGCTGGGAATCGCGCGGCCGATGTTCACCGCGCTCGTCGCGAGGAACTGAGCGCGGCGGTAGTGCGCCAGCCACAACGCGGGCGGGATCGTCAACACCGCCGAGATCGCCAGCGCCACCAAGGAGAACTGGAGATGCTCGACCGTCCGGTACGGCACCCCCGCCGGTTCGGTCCAGCTCCAGCGATCCGGTTCGCCCAGCCACTCGATGGCCTGGTCGATGATGCTCATCGCGCCGCCTTCCGCGACCACGGCGCGAGCGCGCGCCCACCGAGCCACAGCAGCAGATCCGCCACCACGGCCAGTACCACGGAAAGCCCGACGCCGACGATGATCGACGTCGGATTCGGTGTCGCGGTCTGGATCCCGTTACGGATGAAGTACCCGAGGCCGCCCTTGCCGAGCATGGAAGTCACCGTCACCAGCCCGATCGTGGTCACCGCCGCGACCCGCAGCCCCGCGATCACCACCGGCAGCGCGAGCGGTAGTTCGACCTGCCACAGCAACCGCGAACGCGTGAAACCCATGCCTATGGCGGCTTCCCGGACTTCCTTGGGCACTTGTTCGACGCCGGTGACGATGTTGCGGATGAGGATCAGCAACGTGTACGTCGCCAAAGGGATGACCGCGGTCGCGAAGGACGTCAGGCCGGTGAAGGGCACCAGTACCGCGAAGGCGCCGAGACTCGGGATGACGTACAACGAACCAGCCACGCTCAGCGCGAAGACGTAGAACCACCGGCGACGCAGCGAAACCACGGAAACACCGATCGACACCACCAGCCCGATGGCGAGCGCCGCCGCGGTCAACGTGATGTGCTCGCCGAGCCGTTCGAAGATCTCGTCGAGATGGCGGTCCACCCACCGCCACTCGAAGAGCGGCCGCCCGCCCTGGGCGGGAACGGGGAAGACGGAGGATGCTCGCACCGGCCGACCTTACCCCGATCGGGGCGCCGAATTCCGTTCTCTGGGAGCGTACGGGGCGCAACTCTCAAAATGTGGATTCTGTCGTGACCCGGAGATACTGTCCATTCCTCTGAACGAGTCATAGGAGTGTGCACGTGCGCTGGACACGGAATGTTCGAGTGGGCGCGGTGCTCGCCGCCGCCGTCCTCGGTATGACCGCCTGTGGGGGTGGCGACGACGCGGCGGCCCCGGCCGCGCAGAGCAAGGGCGGGGCGCCGATCGTGGTCGCCTCCTTCAACTTCACCGACAGCGTGATCCTCGCCGAGCTGTACGCGAACGCGCTGGAGGCCAAGGGCTATCCGATCACCCGCAAGCTGAACCTCGCTTCGCGCGAGCTGATCTACCCGGCGCTGAAATCCGGTGAGCTCCAGTTCGTCCCGGAGTACCAGGGTGCCGCCATCAGCACCGGATTCGGCAAAGAAGCCGCGAAGGACGCGAAGGGCGAACACGAGCAGCTCAAGAAGTTGTTCGAGCCCGACGGCATCGCCCTGCTGGAGCAGTCGCCGGCGGAGAACAAGAACACCTACATCGTGAAGGCCGATCTCGCCAAGGAGAAGGGGCTGGCGAAGATCAGCGATCTGGCCAAGATCGACAACGTCGTCGTCGCCGGTGCGCCCGAGTGCGCGGAGCGGCTCCCCTGCTTCAAGGGTTTCACCGACGTCTACAAGCTGAAAGCCACCTTCCAGACGGTGCAGGAAGCGGGCCCGCGCGTCGAGCAGCTGCGATCCGGGAAGGTCACCGTCATCCCGGTTGACTCGGTGAGCCCGCTCGTCGGCGACCCGCAGTTCGTGGCGCTGGAGGACGACCTCGCCATCGTGCCGACCGAGAACGTCGTACCCGCGGTGAAGCAGAAGGTCCTCGACGAGCGCGGCGCCGACTTCGCGGCCGCCGTCAACGCCGTGAGCAAGGCCCTCGACACCGAGCAGCTGCGTGAGCTGAACAAGCGCGTCGACGCGGACGGCGAGAAGCCGGGCGACGTCGCGAAGGAGTGGCTGAAGGAGAAGTCCCTCATCTGAGGCTCTTCCTCGCGAGTGCCATGAAAGGTCCTTTCCTCGCAAAATTTGCAAGGAAAGGACCTTTCATGGCGTTCGGGGCAGGGGGCGCCCGCTCCGGCTGCGGACAGCGGTGCAATCGTGGACGCTGTCGTTGCAACACGGGTGAAAGGGAGTGGGATGGGAAAGGTCACGGCCATCGCGGAGCGCACCATCGAGGCGCCGGCGGACAAGGTCAGGGCGCTCGTCGCGGACTACACCGAAACCCGGCCGAAGTTGCTGACGGAGCACTACCGCGACTACGAGGTCACTGAAGGCGGCGTCGGCGCGGGCACGAAGGCGAGCTGGAAGCTTCAGGCGACGTCGAAGCGTGTGCGTGACGTCGCCGCGACGGTGACCGAGCCGTCCGAAGGCACTCTCGTCGAGACCGACGCGAACTCCAGCATGGTCACCACGTGGACCGTTCGCGAGGTGCCGGAGGGCAGTCTCGTCCGCATCGAGACGACCTGGGACGGCGCGGGCGGCATCGGCGGCTTCTTCGAGAAGACCTTCGCGCCCGGCGGGCTCAAGCGGATCTACGAGGGCGTGCTCGGCAAACTCGCCGAGGTCGTGTAGCGCTCGCCACAATCGGAATGGTCGCCCCGGTTAGCTCGTTGTACCCATCGTGAATACGGGGCGATCGCCCCGCTTGAGGTTCGCAACAGACTTGGAGTTACCCCGTGAACGCAACCGAGATCCGGCTGGCCTCCCGTCCGCACGGTGTCCCGACGCTCGAGAACTTCGAGATCGCCGACGTCGAGATCCCGACCCCGGGCGAGGGGCAGATCCTGGTCCGCAACCAGGTGCTGAGCGTGGATCCGTACATGCGCGGCCGGATGAGCAGCGCGAAGTCCTACGCCGAGCCGTACGAGGTCGGCAAGGTCATGCACGGCGGCGCCGTCGGTGAAGTGCTCGAGTCCACCGTGGACGATTTCAAGCCGGGCGACATCGTGCTGCACGGCCTCGGCTGGCGCTCCCACGCCGTCGTCGCCGCGAAGCACGCGGTGAAGGTCGACCCCGAGGCCGCGCCGGTCAGCGCGTACCTCGGCGTGCTCGGCATGACCGGGCTCACCGCGTACGCCGGACTGCTCGACGTCGCGGAGTTCAAGGAGGGCGACACCGTCTTCGTGTCCGGCGCGGCGGGCGCGGTCGGTTCCGTTGTCGGCCAGCTGGCGAAGCTGAAGGGCGCGAAGCGGGTCATCGGCAGCGCGGGCACCGACGAGAAGGTCAAGTGGCTGACCGACGAACTGGGCTTCGACGCGGCGTTCAACTACAAGGACGCCCCGGTCGCCGAGCAGCTGCGCGCGGCGGCGCCCGAAGGCATCGACGTGTACTTCGACAACGTCGGCGGCGAGCACCTCGAAGCGGCCATCGACTCGATCAACCTGCACGGCCGGATGGCGATCTGCGGGATGATCTCGGTCTACAACAACACCGAACCGGCCGCCGCGCCGCGCAATCTCGCGTCGATCATCGCGAAGCGGTTCACCATGCGCGGCATGCTGGTCGGCGACCACTTCGCGCTGCAGCCGCAGTTCGTGAAGGAGGTCGCGCCGCTGGTCGCCTCCGGTGGGCTCAAGTACTCGGAGACCATTGTGGACGGTATCCGCAACGCGCCGCAGGCGTTCCTGGACCTGCTGGGCGGGGCGAACACCGGCAAGATGCTGGTCCGCGTCTGACCCGCCCTCACGTGCAATGAAGGGGCCTTTCATAGCAAAATTTGCTATGAAAGGCCCCTTCATTGCACGCGCGGAGGCTCAGTACTGCGTCGTGAGGGCGCCTTCGGTCAGCGCGGCGTCCAGCGCCTCCGCGGTCATGTCCAGCTTCATCTGGTCCCGGAAGATCTGGCCGGCGGTCGGCAGGCTGGACCGCTCCGGCCAGGTTTCCGGCTTCCACAGCGAGGACCGCAGGAAAGCCTTGGCGCAGTGTATGTAGAGCTCTTCGACCTCGACCAGGATCGCCAGCGCGGGCCGTTTCCCCTTGACCACGAGGTCGTCGAAGAACGGCGCGTCCGCGACCAGTTTCGCGCCGCCGTTGATCCGCAGCGTTTCGTTCATCCCCGGGATCACGAACAGCAGCCCGGCGTGCGGATTTTCGAGGATGTTGGTCTGGCTGTCGAGCAGCTTGTTGCCAGGCCGGTCCGCCAGCACCAGCGTCTTGTCGTCGAGCACCTTCACGGAACCGGCAGGGTCGCCGCGCGGGGAGACGTCACAGGTCCCGTCGGCCGACGCCGTCGCCAGCAGGTAGAACGGCGAGTGCTCGATCAGCGTGCGCGCGTGCGGATCGAGGAAAGGGATGATCTTCCCCTTGGTCGTCTCTTTCGGGTGGCCGAGGTGTTCACGGAGCGCTTCGTGCGTCTCGATCACTTTGATCTCTGAGGTCCCCATGACCACAGTGAACCATCAGAAGACGACAGTTCGATTGCCGTGCACCAGCACGCGGCCCTCGAGATGCCACCGCAGCCCGCGCGCCAGCGTCACCTTCTCGATGTCGCGGCCCTTGCGGACCATGTCCTCGACCGAGTCGCCGTGGTCGACGCGGATGACGTCCTGGTCGACGATCGGGCCCGCGTCGAGGTCGGCGGTGACGTAGTGGCAGGTCGCGCCGATGAGTTTCACCCCGCGCGCGTGGGCCTGGTGGTACGGCCGCGCGCCGACGAACGACGGCAGGAAGCTGTGGTGGATGTTGAGCGCCCGCCCGGCCCACGCCTCGCACAGTTCCGCGGGCAGGACCTGCATGAACCGGGCGAGGACGACGGCGTGCGGGTCGTGCTCGTCGACCAGTTTCCGCACCTCGGCGAAGGCGGACGCCTTGGCCTCCGCGTCACCGGCGGGGAACGGGACGTGGTGGAACGGGATGCCGTGTGCGCGGGTGATGTCGCCCAGCGACGCGTGGTTGCCGATGACGGCGGCGACGTCGACGTCCAGTTCCCCGGAAGCGACCCGGCCGAGGAGGTCGTAGAGGCAGTGCCCGGCCTTGGAGACGAGGATCACCACGCGGCGGCGCTCGCCGGTGTCGCTGACCTGCCAGCTGGACTCGGCCGAAAGCGACGTCGCGACCTCGGCGAAGCGGGTGCGGAGTTCGGTGGCGTCGAACGGGAGCGAGTCGGCGCGGACGACCTGGCGGGTGAAGAACCAGCCGGTGTCCGGGTCCGTGTGGTACGCCGCTTCGACGATCCAACCGCCGTGTTCGGCGAGGAAACCCGAGATCCGGGCGATGATGCCCGTGCGGTCGGGGCAGCCGAAGGAGATCACATAGCGACGTTCAGGGTTCGACACACACACCATTGTCGCTGGTCCCGGCCGCCGCGCGGCGCCGGGTCAGGATGCGCACGCGGACCCGCCGCCCGATCTCGATCGCCGCGACCAGCAGCAGGCCGAGCGCGAAGGAGAGCAGAAGGCCCTTCTCCGGCTCGTCCGCGAAGGCCGCTCCGCCGACGAGACCGATGAGGACGCTGTACACCGCCCAGATGCTCGCGCCGAGGGCGTCGAGCGGGACGAACTTGCCCGGCGGGTACCCGAGGCTGCCGTTGGCGAGCCCGCTCGCGACACGGCCGCCGGGCAGGTAGCGGGCGGCGAGGATCAGCAGGACGGCGTTGCGCCGCACCTGGATCTTCGCCCATTCGTAGCGCCGGATCCCGTCCGGTCCGCGTTGCAGGCGGGCGAGCGCTCGCGGTCCCGCGGCCGCGCCGAGGGTGTAGCCGAGACAGTCGCCCAGCCAGGCGCCGAGCGCGGCGACCAGCGCGAGTAGCGCCAGCTGGGGGAAGTCCGTGCCGATCAGGACGGCGACGGTGATGACCGTGGTCTCGCTCGGCATGAACGGCAGGAGCGCGTCCAACCCGGACACGAGGAACACGATCACCCACAACCAGGGCGATCCGAGCGTGCCCTCGAGCAGCCCGGTGACGTACTCCAGCAGTTCCACGGTTCCATCGTGATCACCGCAGGTCGCTTTGGGGTGACGGAGCGGGGTTCGACCGATGAATTCCTAGTCCGGGGCCACCGACGACCACGGCACGGTGAGTTCACCAAGCCGCCACCGCGACGGCCGGTTCAGCACCGGCCAGCCCCGGGCGGTGAGCAGGTGCACGGCGTGCGCCCAGCGGGCACGGACGCCGAAGTTCTGGTGCGGCGCCGCCGTCGCCCAGCAAATGTCCAGAGTGGACAGTAGTTCGTGGACGCGTTCGCCGGGGACGTTGCGATGGATGAGGATCTTGGGCAGTCGTTCGGCCACTGTGGACGGACGTTCCAGGCTGGCGAGGTGGACGGAAAGGGTCAGGGTGCGTGGCCCGTCGGAGCCGACCGCGACCCAGCTGCTCAGCCGTCCGATCTCGTCGCAGGTGCCTTCGACGAGCAGTCCGCCCGGCGTCATCGCGTCCAGCATCAGCGACCAGGCGCCCGGGACCTCGGCTTCGTCGTACTGCCGCAGCACGTTGAACGCGCGCACCAGCACCGGCCGCGTCCCGGCGAGCTCGAAGCCGCCGCGCCGGAAGTCCAGCCACGGCCGGTCGACGGCGGTTTGCGCGACGGCGACCCGTTCGGCGTCCAGCTCCAGGCCCAGCACCCGGACGTCGCGCCGGACCGTGCGCAGCCACCGCGCCATCTCGACCGTGGTCACCGGTGAGGCGCCGTAGCCGAGGTCCACGACGAGCGGTTCGTCCGCGCGGCGCAGCAGCCGCGTCACCCCGGGGTCGCTCGCGAGCCACCGGTCCACGCGGCGGAGCCGGTTGGGGTTGGTCGTGCCTCGTGTCGGTGCCCCGACCGGCTTCAGCGCCCGGCCAGCCACTTCGCGACGAATTCGGCCTCGCGTTCCAGCAGTTTGGTGACCTGTTCGGCGATCACGCCTTCCAGCTTCCCGCCGACGAACGGGATCCGCACCTTGACCTCGCCGCTGTTGACCAGCGTCGCCTGCTCGCCTTCGCCGGTCAGCGACGTCTTCGCGGTGATCTCACCAGGCACGCCCGAGACCGACGCCGTCGCGGTGCCGGTGTAGCCGGCTCCGGCGGCCTTCCAGGTCTGCTCGCGCTCGACGACCAGATCGCCCCGGTGCAGCGTCCGCACGGCCGAGGGGAGCTTGTCCGAGCTGATGCCCTGACGCAGCTTGTAGCGCACGCCGTCGCCTGCCGGGACGAACTCCAGCAGCTCCGCGTCGTCGCCGCCGATCTGCTCCAGCCTTGCCCGCAGCGCCGCCTCGCTTGCGACCGCGTCGAACGTGGTCGCGACGTCGGCGGAGAACGTTGAGCGGTGCTCGATACGGGAGGCCATGGCGCCAGACAGTACCGTTCACGGGCGTGAGCACTGCCGAAACTCCCACCCAGCACGCCGCCCTCGCCGACCACACCACCCTGCGGCTCGGCGGTCCGGCGCGGCGATATGCCGAGGCGAAGACCGTGCAGGCCCTGGTCGAGGCGGTCCGCGAGGCCGACGAAGCGGGCGAGCCGGTCCTGCTGCTCGGCGGCGGTTCGAACCTCGTCGTCGCCGACGACGGCTTCGACGGCGCGGTACTGAAGGTCGGCAACACCGGCTGGACACGTGACGGAGATCTCGTCGAGGTCGCGGCGGGCCAGAACTGGGACGGTTTCGTCGAGGGGCTGGTCGCCGAGGGCATCGGCGGGCTCGAATGCCTCTCCGGGATCCCCGGTTCGGTCGGCGCGACGCCGATCCAGAACGTCGGCGCGTACGGCTGCGAAGTGGCCGAGTCGCTGGTCTCGGTCGACCTCTATGACCGCGCCACCCGCGAGATCCGCACGCTGACCGCCGAGGAACTCGGCTTCGGCTACCGCACGTCGATCCTGAAGGGGACGGACGCGGGCGTAGTACTCACAGTGCGCTTCAAGGTCAGCGAAGACGGTCTCTCGGCCCCCATCCGCTACGCCGAACTCGCCCGCACGCTCGGCGTCGAGATCGGTGACCGGGTCCCGACGGCCGACGCGCGCGAAGCGGTCCTCGGCCTGCGTCGCGGTAAGGGCATGGTCCTGGACGCCGACGACCACGACACGTGGAGCGCGGGCTCGTTCTTCACCAACCCGATCATCGGGGAGGCACGGCTGGCGAAGGTGCTCGCCGGGATCGTGGATGTCGTCGGCGAGGACGTGCGTGTGCCGCAGTACCCGGCGCCCGGGGGCACGAAGCTGTCCGCCGCGTGGCTGATCGAGCGGGCCGGGTTCGCGAAGGGCCACGAAGGGCCCGGCGGCAGGGTCTCGCTGTCGACGAAGCACACGCTCGCGCTCACGAACCGGGGCAAAGCCTCGACAGAGGACCTTCTCGCTCTGGCGCGCGAAGTGCGCGACGGCGTCGAGGCTCGCTTCGGTGTTTCGCTGCACCCCGAACCCCTGCTCATCAACTGCTCGCTCTGACCCCCGCAATTCGTCACCTGCTTGCGGTCCCTTGCATGCGCAAAGATCGCAAGCAGGTGACGAATTGCGGGTGGGTGAACAACCCCGCGCCGGTCACGTGCGTCTATCCCCAAGAGCGGGGCGGGTGACTTCCGTCGCCGCGGGTAACGTCGGAGAGGTTCCCAGCGCTGAGCGGGTAGGGGCTCGCGGGGAGCTAACGGGAGGTACACGTGATCGAACGGCGCACGGTGTTCAAGGCCGCGCTCGCCGCGGGGGCGGCCATGCTGGCCGCGGCCTGCTCCAGCGAAGAAGGCGGCAACGCCAAGCCGGAAGGCAGCGGTGGCGAAGAACAGAACGCCGCCCCGGTCGCCAAGATCACCGCCGAACCCGCCGCCGACGCCAAGGACGCCTCCGTGGTGACCCCGGTCGTGGTGAAGGTCGCCGACGGCAAGCTCACCGAGGTCAAGGTCAGCGGGGATGGCGGCAAGGACGTCAAGGGCGAACTTTCCCCCGACGGGCTCACCTGGACCAGCTCCGAAGTCCTCGGCTACGGCAAGACGTACACGTACGCCGCGAAGGCCACCGGCAGCGACAACAAGCCCGCCGAGTTCAAGGGCTCCTTCACCACGGTCAAGCCCGCCAAGGAGATTCGCGCCACGCTGAACCCGACCGACGACGCCGAAGTCGGCGTCGCGATGCCGATCAGCGTGAAGTTCGCGTCCCCGGTCAAGGACAAGGCGGCCGCCGAAAAGGCGCTCAAGGTGAAGACCGACAAGGACGTCGAGGGCTCCTGGGGCTGGCTTTCGGACACGCAGGTCGACTGGCGGCCCAAGGAGTACTGGCCCGCCAACATCAAGGTCAGCGTCGAGGCGAAGCTCTACGGCGTCGCGCTCGGCGGCGGCGCGTACGGCAAGGCCGACGTGACCACCGACTTCAAGATCGGCCGCAACCAGGTCGTCAAGATCAACACCCCGGACCACGTGATGAAGGTCTACCGGGGCGGGTCCGAATCGGCGAGTTACCCGTGTTCGAACGGGCTCGACTCCGACGTCCAGCGCAACACCCCCAACGGCACGTTCATCGTGATGACGAAGGAGCCGACCGCGCGGTTCGACAACGCGCGCTACGGCTACACCAACGTCAACAAGAAGTGGGCTTGCCGGATCTCGAACAACGGCGAGTACATCCACGAGAACCAGGACAACGCGGCGAACATCGGCAAGGCCAACACCTCGCACGGCTGCGTGAACCTGCTCGACTCGGACGCGAAGAAGTACTTCGACACGGCGATGATCGGCGACCCGGTGGAGATCACCGGGTCGAAACTGGGCAGTCCGACCAAATCGGACGTCAAGAACTGGTTCTACGACTGGAAGTCGTGGAAGGCCTTGTCCGCCGTCAAGTAGGTGGACGAGGGCAGCGGTGGCGAGTGGGGCGCGTTGGTCGTGAGTGGCGATTCGGGTTCTAACCCGAATCGCCACTCACGACCACCCCGGCCGACCTCCTAAAGTGCGGGCATGAAGACCGAGGTAGTCGGCTACGGCGGAACCCGCATCGGCTTGTGGGTCGAAGGCGCCGAGAACACCCGTCCGATCGTGTTCGTGCACGGCTGGGCCCAGTCCGCCAAGGCATGGGCGCCGCAGATGGCGGACCCCGCCCTCAGCGAGCGGTTCCGCCTGGTCGCGATGGATCTGCGCGGTCACGGTGACTCCGAAGTGCCCTCCGCCGGTTACGACGATCCGCGCGTCTGGGCGGAGGATCTCGCCTCCGTCCTCGACTTCGCCGGTGACGACGCGATCGTCGTCGGCTGGTCCTATGGCGGGCTCGTGATCACCGACTACCTCCGCGTGCACGGCTCGTCGCGGCTCGGTGGCGTCGTTTTTGTGGGCGCTATCACAGAAATCGGCAAGAACCGGCCCGGCGGCAAGGTCGGCCCCGCGATGCGCGAGGCCATCCCGGCGGTGCTTTCGGACGATCCGTCGGTCGCGATTCCCGCGTTGGTGCAGTTCAGCGGGCGGATGACCGCCTCCCCGGTATCCGGCACGCTCACCCAGTCGCTGCTCGGCGCCTGCCTTTCCACTCCGCCCGCGGTGCGCTCCGCGCTGTTCCGGCGTGACGTCGGGAGCGAGGACGTACTTCGCGATCTGGACAAACCGGCACTTATCATCCATGGTCTCGCGGACGCTGTGATCGATCCGACGTCGGCGGAATACACGGCCGGGAAGATTCAGGGGGCCGTCGTGCGTTGGCTACCTGAGGTGGGGCATCTGCCGTTCGCCGAAGCGGTGGACGAGTTCGGTGAACTGCTGCGCGGGTTCGCCGATCAGTAGGACTTCGGGAGTGTTGACCAGGTGACGATCCCTCTGCACGGGTTCGATGCCGCGCCAAGGCGCGTCGCGGTGCTGTCTTTGCACACCTCTCCGCTGGAGCAGCCGGGTACCGGCGACGCCGGGGGGATGAACGTCTACGTGAGTCAGACGGCCATCGAGATGGCCCGCCGCGGCGTCGAGGTCGAGGTGTTCACGCGCGCGACGTCCTCGGATCAGCCGCCGGTCGCCGAACTGGCGCCCGGCGTGCTGGTGCGGCACATCCCGGCCGGGCCGTTCGAGCCGCTGGGCCGCGACGAGCTGCCCGCGCAGCTGTGCGCGTTCACCGCCGGGGTGCTGCGGGCCGAGGCGTTCCACGAGCCGGGCTACTACGACCTCATCCACTCGCATTACTGGCTTTCCGGTCAGGCCGGCTGGCTCGCCCGCGACCGCTGGGGCGTGCCGCTGGTGCACACCGCGCATACGCTGGCCAAGGTCAAGAACGCCGCACTGGCCGAGGGGGACACCCCCGAGCCGCGCACCCGCGTGATCGGCGAGGAGCAGGTCGTCGAGGAGGCGGACTGCCTGGTCGCGAACACCCGCGTCGAGGCGCGCGAGCTGATCGAGCTGTACGACGCGGACCCGCATTCCGTGCACGCCATCCCGCCCGGCGTCGACCTCGACCGGTTCACCCCCGGTTCCCGTCCGGCCGCGCGCCGGGCGCTGGGGCTGCCGCAGGACGCGATCGTCCTGGCCTTCGCCGGCCGGATCCAGCCCCTGAAGGCGCCGGACGTCCTGCTGCTCGCGGCGGCCGAAATGCTGCGCGAGCGGCCGGAGCTGGCGTCGCGGCTGGTGGTGCTGATCGTCGGCGGCCCGTCCGGGACCGGGCTGGAGCAGCCGCAGGCCCTGCGCGAGCTGGCCGCCTCCCTCGGGATCGAGGAGCAGACCCGGTTCATGCCGCCGCAGCCCGGCCGGTCGCTGGTCAACGTCTACCGCGCGGCCGACATCGTCGCCGTGCCGAGCTACAACGAGTCGTTCGGGCTGGTCGCGCTCGAGGCGCAGGCCTGCGGGACGCCGGTGATCGCGGCCGAGGTCGGCGGGCTGCCGGTCGCCGTGCCGCACGGGGTTTCCGGGTTGCTCGTGCCGTCGCACGATCCGAAGGACTGGGCGCGTGCGCTCGCGAACGTCGCGCTGCGGCCCGGCTGGCGTGCCGAACTCTCGGCCAACGCCGTCGTCCACGCGCGGCGTTTCTCCTGGCGCCGTACGACGGACCGGCTGCTGGACACGTACGCTCAGGCGACCGGCGCGTTCCGGCGTGCCCTCGAACAGCGCGCGGAGGTGGCGGTTTGACGCTCGACGAGACCTTGCGGTCCTCTTTGGACAACGCGGGCCTGGAATACGACAGGCGCGGCGAGGGAAAGTACTTCGTCACGTTGCCCGGCACCAAGAAACTGCAGACCAACTGCTGGCTGGTCGCCGGGGACCACGCCTTCGCCGTCGAAGCGTTCGTTTGCCGCCGCCCCGATGAGTCCCATGAGGACGTTTACCGTTTTCTGTTGCGCCGCAACGCGAAACTGTACGGCGTGCACTACACGGTGGACGCGATGGGCGACATCTACCTGGTCGGCCGATTCGGACTGGACACGGTCACCGAGTCCGAACTGGACAAGATCCTCGGGCAGGTGCTGGAGGCCGCCGACGGCGACTTCAACACCTTGCTGGAACTCGGCTTCGCCGAATCGATCAAACGCGAATGGGATTGGCGGGTTTCCCGCGGCGAGTCCCTGGCGAACCTGCAGGCGTTCAAACATCTCGTCGAGCCCGCGAACGGGCACGAACCCGGAGCCTTGACCGACTCGTGACCCGAACGGTGCAACGGGCCTGAGCCCGGCTCCGTCTCTTTCCTCAGCACTGGAGGGAGAAGGACGGATGCGCAAGCGATTGAGATGGGTGGCCGCGGCAGGCATCGTGCTGGCGCTCGCGGGCTGCTCGGCGAACGATTCCGGCAGCAGCGAGTCCGCCGCGATGCCGATGTCGGCCGACACCAAGCAGGCGGCGCCGAATCAAGGGGCGCCGGGCAAAGGCAACACGGAAAGTACCGACAGCGCCGGCAAGGCGGGGTCGGGCAAGAACCCTGCGCCGGTGGGGCAGCCGGGGATCACCGACCGCAAACTGGTGCGCACGGCGAGCCTGGAGCTCACCGCGCCGAACGTCGCCGACGTGATCTCACAGGTCCGCGTCATCACGCAGGGCGCCGCCGGCTACACCGGGCAGGAGAGCACGCAGGAGAAGCGGGCGACGGTCAACGTCGTCGTGCCCTCCGAACGCCTCGACGGCGTGCTGGACCAGCTGGGGAAGCTGGGCAAGCAGGTGAGGCGCGAGGTCACCGCGACGGACGTGACCGAGCAGATGGTCGACATCGAATCGCGGCTGGCCACCCAGCGGGCGAGCGTCGAACGCGTCCGCGCGCTGCTCGCGAGGGCGACGTCGGTTTCGGAGATCGCTTCGGTGGAGAGCGAACTGACGAGCCGCGAGGCCGAACTCGAGTCGCTCCAGAAGCGGCGTGAGAGCCTGGCCGGAAGTGTCGCCATGTCGACGATCTCGCTGCAGGTGAAGGCGGAGACCGTCGTGGCGGAGGAGGAGTCGCGTAGCGGGTTCTTCGGTGGCCTGACGAACGGCTGGGACGCGTTCCTGACCTTCGGTGGCGGCCTGCTGACCGTGCTCGGTGCGATGGCCCCGTTCGTGCTGGTCTTCGGTGTCCCCGCGGCCGCACTGGTGTGGTGGCTGCGCAAGCGGCGTCGTCCGGCGGAGCCCGCGATGGCGACCGCTTCGGATCTGCCGTCCGCGCCCCCGCTGGACTGAAGCCCCCACTTTGGCCGGGATTCCCCGGAAAGTGAACAGGCGGGACGGCTCGAGGGAGGGGGGAGTCGCGATCTCGAGCCGCCCCGCTGAAGTTCCCGCCAAGGTGGACCCGGTGACGAGGGGGATGCCAACGGGGCCGGCGGGCGCCGCGACTCGGCAGGGGGGAGACGAGTCGCGGTCGTCACCCACGTCGAGCCGGGGAGTGCGTGGAATCCGGCCGCGCGGGACTTAGTCAACCTGTCAGATCTCCACCTGTAATCACAAGACTACCGGTTAGGCCGTTCGAGTGAACTTCGAAAACGGGGATAACGGAGTGCAGCCTGTTTGTCGGAGATCGGGACTTGTTGGCACCCCGTCTTCTGGACGGGTGAAGGTGTTACTCGCGGGTAACGCACTCTCCGTAGAAGAAGGGGCAATCCCGGCCCTCTGACCGGCGCATCCGCTCACTCTGGCAGGGTGGGGCGCATGGCTGAGCTTGGGACTCTGGTGCTGCTGCGTCACGGGCAGAGCACGTGGAACGCCGAAAACCTGTTCACCGGTTGGGTGGACGTGCCGCTGTCGGAACAGGGCGAGCAGGAGGCGCGCAAGGGCGGGCAGCTGCTCGCGGAGTCCGGTCTGCTGCCGGACGTCCTGCACACCTCTCTGATGCGCCGGGCGATCTCGACCGCCAACCTGGCGCTCGACGCCGCCGACCGGCACTGGATCCCGGTGAAGCGCGACTGGCGCCTCAACGAGCGGCACTACGGCGCGCTCCAGGGCAAGAACAAGAAGCAGACCCTGGACGAGTTCGGCGAGGAGCAGTTCATGCTCTGGCGCCGCTCCTACGACACCCCGCCGCCCCCGATCGACCCGGCCGACGAGTTCAGCCAGGTCGGCGACGCGCGCTACGCCGACCTCGGCGACACCGCCCCGCTGACCGAGTGCCTCAAGGACGTCGTCGCGCGGCTGCTGCCGTACTGGGAGTCCGCGATCGTGCCGGATCTGCGTGCCGGCAAGACCGTGCTGGTCGCCGCGCACGGCAACTCGCTGCGGGCGCTGGTGAAGCACCTCGACGGCATCTCCGACGACGCGATCGCCGGGCTCAACATCCCGACCGGCATCCCGCTGCGCTACGACCTGACGGACGACCTCAAGCCGGTCACCGCCGGCGGGACGTACCTGGACCCGGAGGCCGCGAAGGAAGCCGCGGCCGCCGTGGCGAACCAGGGCCGCTGACCGCACGCAATTCGGCACCTGGTTGCGATAGTTCGAAGTACGAACCATCGCAACCAGGTGCCGAATTGCGTCAGGGGAGGCTGGCGACCAGTTCGATCCCGGCCGCCTTCCAGCCTTCGGGCAGCCGCTGGAGACGCAGGACGACCGGCAGGTGCTTCTTCGTCGACTGCCCGGCCGCGTCGGTGACGTCGGACGTCGCGTGGAGCAGCACGCTCGCCTTGTCCTCCACGACCTCCATGACCGCGGCCGCCGGATTCGGCGCCAGCGACGACTTCGCGCCCGCGGCCCGGATCTTGCCCACCCCCGTCGCCTTGTCCTGCCGGAACTGGGTCAGCAACTGCCCGGTCGACACGGACTCGTAGCGGGCGTACGTGCCTTCGGGATCGGCCGGATCAACGCTCAACAGGGCTTGTGCGGCACGCAGAGCGCCGTCGCGCGCGGAATCCCGGACCCGCGCGAGCACCCGGTCACCCGCGCCGGGTTTCTCCACCGCGGGCGGCGACCCGGCCGGGTTCACCTTGATCTCGCCGATCCGCCAGCGGTCGCCTTCGCGCACGGTCGCGAGCAGTACCGACGCGATGCCCTTGCTGGTGGCCCCCGCCCGGGTGCTGCTTTGGTCGAGCACGGTCAGCACCTGCGCCTTGTCCGGCGCCTGCTCGACCGCGGCCGAGACGATCACCCTGGTCACCAGCTTGATCGGCTCCGCGGACTTCCGGACCTCGGCGAACAGTTTCGCCATTTCGTCGCGTGCGCCCGGCGTCAGGTTCTCGGCGATCGCCTTCTCGTAGGCGGGCACGGCCGTGCTGTCGTAGGAGAACACCGCTTCGGTCGCCGTCTTGACCGCTGTCAGCACCGACGCCGTCCGCGCCGGATCGACCAGCGCGAGGTTCGACGGCGGGGTTTCCGGTTCGGGCCGGGCGGCGCCGGAGACCGTGGTCGTGCAGCCCGCGAGCGCGAGCAGTACGGCGAGGCCCGCCCAGCGCCTCACAGGAGGCCGAGCTCCCGCGCCCGCGCGTCGACCTGGAGCCGCGAGGTCACGCCGAGCGCGACCAGCAGTTCCGAGACGCGCCGCTGATAGGTGCGCACGCCCATGCCGAGGCTCTTCGCGGCCTTGTCGTCCTTGCAGCCGGTGGTCAGGAACTCGAGGATCTGCGGTGCCTCCATCCGGATGTCGGCGAACCGCGCGTCGAACGTCTCCAGGGTCGCGGCCGCCTGCCAGGCGGTTTCGAACAGCGACAGGATGCCCTGCACCAGCTCCGGACGCGAGATGACGCTGTACGAGCGCACCGCCTTGCCCTCGTCGCCTGCCATGATCGCGACGCGCTCGTCGAGCAGGATCGTCTCGTTGATCTCCTCGGTACCGATCCGGATCTGCGCGCCGAGGCCGGACAGATGGTGCAGATGCCGCGCGGTCTGCTCGTTCAGCAGGACGCCGGGCCGGTACAGCTTGCGGATCCGCTTGTCGCGCACCAGCCGTTCGCCCTGCCGCGTGAGCGACGGCCGGGAAAGTGCCCAGGTGTAGAGGTCATCGGCCGCGCACGCGATGTCGGTCGCCGCGACGAACAGATGAGCCGTCCGGTCGAACAGCTCTTCTTCTCCGCGAATCAGGGAGATGTCACTGACGAGTTCCACGGCGACAGTCTTCCAACATTCCCCGGCGACCGTGACGGGAACGTCGCTATTCGCCGGTGAGTGGGCAGCACACGGTCCGGATAGTCACGACGAAAGTCGGGATCCGGGCACGAACCGGCATCGATGTCCCCGTTTCGGGTGACTCGCCTCACCCAGGAGGTCTCGGCGAGGGGTCGGTCACGTGAACGGGGTCTGACCTGCAGGCGAACAGGGTGTCCCCAGGTGTCATAGGCATCACGAGTACGCGGCCGGGACTAGGCCAAAAGACTACCCACGCGCTTACGATTCCCCTGTGACCACGCCTGTTGCACTCGCCCTGGCCGTCGGCGGACTGATCGTCGGTGTGGTTTTCGGTTTCCTGATCGCGAGGAGCCGCACCCGCCGCGAGGAACGACGACCGGCCGGGCCCACCGTGGCCGAGCTGCTCGAACGCCTCGTGCGGTCCAGCAACAACGGCGTCGTCGTGCTCAACAAGTTCGGTGACATGGTCCTGCACAACCCGCGTGCCTACGAGCTGGGACTGGTGAAGGTCAACCAGGCCGATCCGCGGGCCCGCAAGGCCGCCGAGCAGGTGGTCGAGACCGACGAGCCGATGGAGATCGACCTCTCCCCGCTGGAGGCGAGGGGCCGTCAGCCCGAGGCCGTCCTCGGCGAGGTCCGCCCGCTCGGCGACGGGTTCACCGTGGTCGAGGCCGTCGATCACTCCGAGGCGACCCGCCTCGAAGCCGTCCGGCGAGACTTCGTCGCGAACGTCAGCCATGAACTGAAGACGCCGGTGGGCGCGATCGCGCTGCTCACCGAGGCCATCCTCGACGCCGCGGAAGACACCGAGGAGGTCCGCCGCTTCGGCGGCAAGATCCTCCGCGAATCGACGCGGCTCGGCCAGCTCGTCACCGAGCTGATCGCGCTGTCACGGCTGCAGGGTGCCGAGCGGCTGCCCGATCTGAACGTGGTCGAGGTCGACGCCGTGGTCCGCGAGGCACTCGGCCGGACGACGCTCTCGGCGGAATCCGCCGAGATCACCATCACCACCGACGCGGCCAGCGGGCTGCTCATCGAGGGCGACCGGACGCTGATGGTGACCGCGCTGTCGAACCTGCTGGAGAACGCCGTCGCGTACTCGCAGCCGGGCAGCCCGGTGTCGATCAGCAGGCGGCTCGTCGACGGGAAGGTCGAGATCGCGGTCACCGACCGCGGCATCGGCATCGCCGAGGACGAGCAACAGCGTGTCTTCGAGCGGTTCTACCGCGCGGACAAGGCGAGGTCACGGGCGACCGGCGGCACCGGGCTCGGCCTGGCGATCGTCAAGCACGTGGCCGCCAACCACGGCGGTTCGGTCGGACTCTGGAGCCGTCCCGGCACCGGATCGACCTTCACCCTGCGGATCCCCGCGCACATCCCCGCCGAACCGGCCGCGGCCGTGAAACAGGCTCCGCCGGCATCCCGGCCGGAGAAGACCCCCGAGCGGACACCCCGTCTCGTGGCAACAGGGCAAGAAAGCCCCGACCATGGAGGAAACCTGTGACGAGGGTTCTCATCGTCGAGGACGAAGAGTCGTTCGCCGATCCGCTCGCGTTCTTGCTCCGCAAAGAGGGCTTCACCGCCGCCGTCGCCGTGACGGGGCAGCAGGCGCTCGAGGAGTTCGACCGGAACGGCGCCGACATCGTCCTACTCGATCTCATGCTCCCAGGCATGAGCGGCACCGACGTCTGCAAGCAGCTCAGGCAGCGTTCCGCGGTGCCGGTGATCATGGTGACCGCACGCGACAGCGAGATCGACAAGGTCGTCGGGCTGGAACTCGGCGCCGACGACTACGTCACCAAGCCGTACTCGGCCCGTGAGCTCATCGCGCGGGTCCGCGCGGTGCTGCGACGCGGCGGCGAGCCGGGCTCCGAAGGCGACCTGGCACCGCTCGTACTGGCCGCCGGGCCGGTGCGCATGGACGTCGAACGGCACGTCGTCACCGTCGACGGCGAGGAGGTCTCCTTGCCGCTGAAGGAGTTCGACCTGCTCGAATACCTGCTGCGCAACGTCGGCCGCGTGCTCACCCGCGGGCAGCTGATCGACCGGGTGTGGGGTGCGGACTACGTCGGCGACACCAAGACGCTCGACGTCCACGTGAAGCGGCTGCGGTCGAAGATCGAGCCGGACCCGGGGTCGCCCCGGCACCTGGTCACCGTCCGCGGCCTTGGCTACAAGTTCGAGACGTGATCCATAGCGCGTGAAGGCCCCCTTCCCTCGGCTCAGCCGAGGGAAGGGGGCCTTCACGCGGAGCCCGTGCGATACAGATCACGGTTACGGTTTCGTGACCTGACGTGGGGGCGGGTACCGTAGACGCTCGTGCGCCTAGGGGTACTCGACGTCGGTTCCAACACCGTCCACCTACTCGTGGTCGACGCCCACCGTGGCGCCCACCCGACCCCGATGCATTCCGAAAAGGCCGTCCTCCGGCTCGCCGAGCAGATCACCCGCAACGGCGACCTGAGCCGCGCGGGTGCGGACAGCCTCGTTCGGGCGGTCGAATCGGCGAAGGCGGCCGCGGCCCGGCTCGGCTGCGAAGAGGTCATGGCGTTCGCGACCTCCGCGGTCCGCGAAGCCAAGAACGCCCCGAAGGTGCTGGCGAAGGTCCAGGAACAGACCGGCGTCGAGCTGAAGGTGCTCTCCGGGATCGACGAATCCCGCCTCACCTTCCTCGCCGTCCGCCGCTGGTTCGGCTGGTCGGCGGGAAAACTGCTCGTGCTCGACATCGGCGGCGGCTCGCTGGAGATCGCGATGGGCCGCGACGAGGAGCCGGATCTGGCCGAATCGCTGCCACTCGGTGCCGGCCGGACCACCCGGACGCGGTTCCAGCACGACCCGCCGACCCGCTCGGAGCTCATCGCGACTTCGGCGTGGCTCGAAGAACAACTCACCCCGCTCGCGAAGAAGGTCGCCAAATTGGGTGAACCCGATCGTGTCGTGGCGACGTCCAAGACGTTCCGGTCGCTCGCCAGGCTGACCGGAGCGGCGCCGTCGGCGGGCGGGCCGCATGTGCGCCGTACCCTGACCGACACCGCGTTGCGCCAGCTCATCGCGTTCATCTCCCGGATGACCGCCCATGACCTGGCACAACTCGAGGGCGTCAGCGCGGGCAGGTCGCATCAGCTGGTGGCCGGAGCGCTCGTCGCGCAAGCCACCATGCGGGCGCTTTCCCTGGAAGAACTGGAGATCTGTCCGTGGGCGCTGCGAGAAGGTGTCATCCTTCGACGGCTGGACCATTCGAACGGTGCGGACGAGACTGTGGGCGGCAGCGCCCGACTGGACTTAGTCGACGGAGAACGGGCACGGTGAAGAGGTGACGGAAATGCGGATGACGGTGGATAGCGCGCGCGACGCCGCCGATGCTCCGTCGCGTGCCGGTTCACAACGGCCGGAGCGCGCATTGGACAGCACGGTATGACGGACGAGACAGAGAGCGGCCGGCCACAGAAGACCGTGGCGGAGCTGCTCGCGCAGCATGGAGCCCAGCCGGAAGGCGGGCGCCGCAGGCGACGCCGCGCGGCCGACGACGAGGACGAGGCTCCCGAGCCCACTCGCGGCAGGCGCACGCCGTCGGTGAGCGACACCGCGCCGCAGGCGATCATCGACAGGGTGTCCGGCGACACCCCGCCGCCGCCCAACCGTCCACCGCGCCGCTCGCGCCCACAGGATTCGGGACCACGTCCGCTCCCGCAGCCGCAGCAGGATTCGGGTGCGCGGCCGCTTCCGCAGCCGCAGCAGGACTCCGCGCCGCTGCCGGTGCCGCCGGACGTCGCGTCCACCCCGACCCGGCAGACGCCGCCGGTGCGCCCGCCGCAGGAGCAGAGCGGCTATCAGCAGCGCCCGCCGCAGCAATCCGGTCAGTTCGGGCGGCCGACCCCGCCGCAGGAACAGAGCGGCTACCAGCAGCGCCCGCCGCAGCAATCCGGTCAGTTCGGGCGGCCGGCTCCGCCGCAGGAGCAGTCCGGCTATCAGCGTCCGCCGGACTCCGAGGGCCTGCCCCCGCGTGGCCGTCCGCGTCCGGAGGAGACCCGCGGCGCGGTGCCGCCGGTGCACCGGCGCCCCGAGCCGCCCGCCGGACCCCCGTCCTCAGGGCTGTCGGCGAGACTCGACGGCGGCCTCGATGCCCCGTCCGAAGACGTGCAGGACCAGCCGGGTCCGATGGCCAGCGGTGGCTTCGCGACGCCGCCCGCCCAGCCGGCGCGCCGCCGTCGTCCGCCGGTCCGTCCCGCCCAGCCCAAGGCCGAGCCGAGCACCGAGCAGTTCGCCGCGGTCGGCGACGAACCCGCGCCCGACCCCGAGGCGTCCGCGCCCGTCAAGCCGCCGTCGCCGCCCGCCGGGCTCGCCGGATGGCGTAAACGCAGGCAGAAGGTGCAGTCCGAGGACACCGAGATCGGCGGGATCCCGCCGGTGCCGCCCCCGGTCGCGCCCGTCGAACCGGACACCGACCCCGAACCGGATCCGTTCGACGCGGGCCCGCCCACCATGGCTTCTACCCACCAGTCCCACCCGGCGCCGATGCCGTTCGTGCCACCGCATTCGCTCGACGACCGCGCGCGGCAGGACGACCTCGACGACTACGAGCGCGAGTTCGCCGACCCGGCGTACCCGGACGGCGGCCCGGACTTCGGACGCGACGATTACGGCTACCGCGCCGACGAGTACGAGGACGACTACGAAGACGACCGGGCCGAGGATGTCGTCGAGAACGACGAGCCCGCGGCGCCCGCCGAGAAGGTCTCGCCGGGGAAGCAGTGGCTGGCGTTGGCCGGCCAGCTCGCCCTCGGCGTGGTCGGCGGCGCCGGTGTCTGGCTGGGCTTCAACTGGCTGTGGGTCAACATCCCCGCCGCCGCGCTGGTCGCCGCGCTGCTGGTGATCGTCGCGCTGGTGTGGATCGTCCGGAAGATCCGCAAGGCCGAAGATCTCCAGACCCTGGTGCTCGCGGTGCTGGTCGGGCTGGTGGTGACGGTCTCACCGGCCGCACTCCTCTTGGTCGCGCGCTAGCGGCCTCGGGAAGAATGCCGGAATGGCTCAGCAGGTTCCGGTAGGCCTTTCGACGGCGTCCGTCTGGCCGTTGCGGGCGGGCACGGCCTTCGAACTGGCCGCCGACCTCGGCTACGACGGCGTCGAGGTGATGGTCTGGGCCGACCCGGTCAGCCAGGACATCTCCGCGTTGCGCCGGTGGTCGCGCCGCACCGGGGTGCCGGTGCTGTCGATCCACTCGCCGTCGCTGCTGATCACCCAGCGCGTGTGGTCGCCGGATCCCGAGGTGCGCCTGCGGATGTCCGTGGACGCGGCACAGGAACTGGGCGCGCGCACGGTCGTGGTTCATCCGCCGTTCCGGTGGCAGCGCCGCTACGGCGACGCGTTCGGCGACCTCGTCGACGAGCTCGAAGACGCCAGCGGGATCGAGATCGCGGTCGAGAACATGTTCAAGGTCCGCCCGCCCGGCGGCTCGCGGACGTCCCGTGTCTCGGCCTTCCGGCCTTCGATCGACCCTACGGACGTAGGGTTTCGCCACTACACGCTCGATCTGTCCCATACAGCGGCAGCCGGGATGGACGCTCTCGCACTCGCCGATCGAATGGGTTCCGGGCTCGCGCACGTCCATCTGGCGGACGGCACGGGACTCCCGAAGGACGAACACCTGGTGCCCGGACGCGGGATCGAACCCTGCGCCGAACTCCTCGAAAAGCTCGTGAACAGCGATTTCTCCGGACAGATCGTGCTGGAGATCAACACCCGCCGGTCGCCGAGCGCGGCGCGGCGCTCACGAGACCTCGCGGAGTCACTCTTGTTCGCGAGGCTGCACCTCGGCCAGTGACAAAGATCGTCTCCAGGTGCGGAGAATCATTCCTCCCTGCGCCCGAGGCGCTGGTACACGTAAAGTTCCGACCGTGAACCAGCTGCGCTTGTTGATCTCCCGCACCCCGATGGATCGGCTCGTGGCCTGGGTCAGTGCTCGGTGAGCGCGGCCGACGATACGAGCACCTCCTTCGACGCTGCCTGCGCGACGAGATCACTGGGTGACGGTACTTTCACGGCGGTACTCCGTACCGAATGGTCGATCGGCGGACATCCGCACGGCGGCTTCCTGATGGCCCTGATGGCCAGGGCCGCTCTCACGTTCCTTCACGAACGCGGCGAGCCGCCGTCCGAGCCGCTGGCGATCAGCGCGGAGTTCCTGCACCCGCCGGCGGTGGGGCCGGTGTTGCTGCGCATGGAGACCCGGAAGGTCGGGCGGCGCGCCTCGGTCGTCGCGGTCCAGCTGGAGCAGCGGGGCCGCAGCTGCGTCGAGGCCAGGGTGACCACCGGGCGCCTGCCGATGCGGCGGCCGGAGTGGACCGACGTCCCGGCCATGCCCGTGGAGCCGCCGCCCGGCGCCGTACCCATGACCGGTGAGACGTCCGAAGGCCTGTTCAACCTCGCGAAGGGCTGCGAGGTCCGGCTCGATCCGGCGAGTGTCGGCTACCTGCACGGCCGGATCGGGGACCCGCCGAAGATCCGGCTGTGGGTCCGGCCGCGGCAAGGGCTCCCGGACCCGTATTTCGCGCTGCTCGCGAGCGACGTGAACCCGCCGGTGGTCTACAACCTCGGCCGGGTCGGCTGGGCGCCGACCGTGCAGCTGACCGCGTTGCTGCGCACCCGGCCGGCGCCGGGCTGGCTGCGGGTGATCGTCGAGAGCCAGTCGGTGCACGAGGCGTGGTTCGACTCGGACGCCCTCGTGGTGGACTCGCAGGGCAGGCTGGTCTGTCAGGCGCGGCAGCTGGCGCTCGCCCCGGCGCCTGGAGCCTGACGGCGGTTTGGCACGCTGAAGCGCATGACTGTGATCGCGGTTCTGGGTGCCGGGAAGATCGGGGAGGCCCTGCTCTCGGGCCTGCTGCACGGCGGGCACAGCCCCGCCGACCTGCTGTTCACCGAACGCTATCCGGCGCGCGCGGCCGAGCTGACCGAACGCTACGGCGTGCACGGCGTCACCGTCGCGGACGCCGCGCGACGGGCCGACGTGCTGGTCGTCGCGGTCAAACCGCAGGACATCGAACCGGTGCTGGACGAGCTCGCGCCGCTGCTCGGCAAGGAGTCGCTGGTGGTCTCGCTGTGCGCGGGCCTGCCGACCGCCCTGTACGAGCGCAGGCTGGCCGAGGGCGTCCCGGTGGTGCGGGTCATGCCGAACACCCCGATGCTCGTCGGAGAGGCGATGAGCGCGGTCTCCGCGGGTGCGCACGCGACCGCCGAGCACATCGCGGTGGTGAAGGACCTGCTCTCGCACGTCGGGCAGGTCGTCGAGGTGCCGGAGTCGCAGCAGGACGCCGTCACGGCGCTGTCCGGATCCGGGCCCGCGTACTTCTTCTACCTGGTCGAGGCCATGATCGACGCCGGGATCCTGCTCGGCCTTCCCCGCGCGCTCGCCGGGCAGCTGATCATCCAGTCGGCGGTCGGGGCGGCGAAGATGCTCGCCGAGTCCGACGAACACCCGGTGCTGCTGCGCGAAGCCGTCACCTCGCCGGCCGGGACGACCATCAACGCCATCCGCGAGCTGGAGAAGCACGGCGTCCGCGCGGCGCTCCTGGCCGCCATCGAGGCCGCGAAGGACCGCTCGACCGAGCTGGGCGCCGCCCACGACCCCCGCGATTAGTCACCTACTTGCGCCGGACGAGGACGCGCCCGAGGAGGTGCCCTCGCAAGTAGGTGACGAATTGCGGTCGTACGGGCCCATCTCGGTGACTCGCGTCGCTTTAGTCACACGTGTCCCGCTACTCTCAGGAGAGCACGTGCGTGTCGATACCACAGGTGGGGAAGCCTCGTGGCGCGACACGTGTCGAAGGACACGGTGAATCATGCCGCCGAACAAGAAGGATGACCTGGCCAAGGTCAACACAGTGGGCCAGGTCCAGTTCCTGACGGTCGCCGAGGTGGCCACGCTGATGCGGGTCTCCAAGATGACCGTCTACCGCCTCGTTCACTCGGGCGAGTTGCCCGCGGTGCGCGTCGGGAAGTCGTTCAGAGTGCCCGAAAAGGCTGTTCACGAATATCTCCAAGGCGCGTACTTCGACGTGGGCTGAGGCCCGCTTCGCGGAGCACAACGTGCCCGCCCGAGGGCGTCTTCCGGGGCGCGAGTACCCTGGAAGACCGCTCGTGCCTGTGCGCTCCACCCGTTGGACGCTGCGCCGGGCAGCGTGACCGACGACGAAGGAAGGAGCGCTCTCGATGGGCTCTGTGATCAAGAAGCGCCGTAAGCGCATGTCGAAGAAGAAGCACCGCAAGTTGCTGCGCCGGACGCGCGTTCAGCGTAGGAAGGCCGGCAAGTAAGACACAGCCGGTGAATGGCCCGTCCAGTTTCTGGACGGGCCATTCCCATTCGGCGGGCGGTTTCCGCCCATTCGAGTGAGACGTGCATCCCCTCTGCGAGCAGCTGGTTAATAGCATGTAAGCGCTGGGTCGACTACCCCTAATGAGCGGTAACATCTCAAGGGCAGCCGCGCGATGCTTCCCATGAGTGCAGGTACGCGCACACTCGGTGGCTCGACCAGCGCTCAAGGTCATCAGGACCCCGTGATCGAAGTCCGAGAACCGCCCAAACGCCGCAGGGAGTCCTATGCCGTCGAACATCGTGCTCGTGACCGGGGTCGGGGGAGACCTTGGCGGGAAGCTGCTCGCCAGACTCGGCAACAATCCGGAGTTCGAGCGGGTGATCGGCGTCGACACCACGCCTCCGCAGAAGTCGGTCCTGCAGCGGATGGGCCACGCCGAATACGTCCGTGCCGACATCCGCAACCCGCTGATCGCCAAGGTGATCAGCACGGCCAAGGTCGACACCGTGGTGCACGCCTCGTGCACCGCGCATCCGGCGGGCCCCGCTCGCCGGACGGCGATCAAAGAGGTCAACGTCATCGGCACGATGCGGCTACTGGCGGCCTGCCAGCGCTCGCCGCTCGTGCGCAAGCTCGTGGTGAAGTCGACGGCCGCGGTGTACGGCGCCGGAGCGCGCTCCCAGGCCGTCTTCACCGAGGATTCCGAGCTCATCCCCACCTCCGCCAGCGGCTACGCGAAGGACGCCGTCGAGATGGAGGGATACGTCCGAGGGCTCATGCGCCGTCGTCCCGACATCACGACGACGTTGCTCCGGTTCGCCAACATCATCAGCCCCGAGATCGACACCGTGCTCTCGCGCTACTTCGCGCTGCCGGTGGTCCCGACCGTCTTCGGCTACGACGCGCGGATCCAGCTGCTCCACGCCTCCGACGCGCTGGCCGTGTTCGAGCAGGCGACGCTGAACGACAAGCCCGGCGTGTTCAACGTCGGCTCGGAAGGGGTGCTCACCCTTTCCCAGGCGATCCGCCGGGCCGGGCGGCTCGAGCTGCCGATGCCCAGCGGTGTCGTGCCGTCGGTCGGCAAGGTGCTGCGCGGCGCCAGGGTGGTCGACTTCTCCGCCGATCAGGTGCGGCTGCTGAACTTCGGTCGCGTCGTGGACATCACGAAACTCAAGAAGGACTTCGGCTACACCCCGCGCTGGACGACGCGGGAAGCGTTCGACGACTACATCACCGGCCGCGGGCTCCGGCCCGTGGTGGACGGCGGCAAGCTCGCCGGGCTCGCGGGCAAGGTGCTGGTGGCCGCGGCGACCGGACAGGCGACGCACCGATGAGCAGGCCGCACGAGAACAACCCCGAAAACTCTCATGAAGGCGAGGCGGAAAACGTGAGCGGCGCTGAAGCGCAGGTCATCCCGTTGCACGGCCCCGGCAGAGAGAAGCCGGACCCGGCCGTCCAAGCGGATCGGGATCTTCGCGAGTCCGAAGAGGCACAAGAGCATCTGCGGCAGGAACGCCGGGCGGACGCGCCCGTCGTCGAGTTCCCAGGGACGGCGCGGGTCTCGCCCGCCCGGACCGGCCCGGCCGACGCGGACCTCCTCCCGGCCTCGCTCAGGACGGCGCTGGGGTTCCTACGGGACCGGCTGACCGGCGACTACACCGTCGACGAGTTCGGCTTCGACGCCGAGCTCACCGAAACCCTGCTGTTGCCGCCGCTGCGCGCGCTGTACGAGAAGTGGTTCCGGGTCGACACCTTCGGCGTCGAGAACCTGCCTGCCGACGGCGGCGCGCTGCTGGTGTCGAACCACTCCGGCACGTTGCCGCTCGACGCGCTGATGACCGCCGTCGCCGTGCACGACCACGCTCCCGGCGGCAGGCATCTGCGCGGCCTCGGCGCGGACCTGGTGTTCCAGATGCCGCTGATCGGCTCCTTCGCCCGCAAGTCCGGGCAGACGCTCGCCTGCAACGCGGACGCGGAACGCCTGCTGCGCAAGGGAGAACTCGTCGGCGTCTGGCCGGAAGGGTTCAAGGGGATCGGGAAACCGTTCTCGTCGCGGTACAAACTGCAGCGGTTCGGCCGCGGTGGTTTCGTGTCCGCCGCGCTGCGAACCGGGGTGCCGATCATTCCCGTGTCGGTCATCGGCGCGGAGGAGATCTACCCGAAGGTCGGCGACATCAAGCTGCTCGCGCGGGTTCTCGGCCTGCCGTACTTCCCGGTGACACCGTTCTTCCCGCTGCTCGGCCCGCTCGGCGCGATCCCGCTGCCGACGAAGTGGAGCATCGAGTTCGGCGAGCCCATCCGCACCGACACCTACGACGCGGACGCCGTCGACGACCCGATGCTGGTCTTCACGCTGACCGACCAGGTCCGGGAGTCGATCCAGCAGTCGCTCTACAAACGCCTTTCGCAGCGGCGGAGCGTCTTCAAGGGCTAGCGCCCTCCGCAATTAGTCACCTACTTGCGTGGGCACGTGCTCACGCGTGGCCGCAATCGGCGCAAGTAGGTGACTAATTGCTCAGGGGTGACGGGTCAGCGGCGCCGGTAGGCCATGCCCGCCGCGACAGCGCCGGCCACGACGCCGACGCCGAGCACCGAAGGCACGCCGATCTTCGCGGCCTTCCGGCCGGTCCGGAAGTCGCGGATCTCCCAGCCGCGCGCCCGCGCGACGTCGCGGAGACCGCCGTCGGGGTTCACCGCGACCGCGGTTCCGACGACCGACAGCATGGGGACGTCGTTCTGCGAGTCCGAATACGCCGTGCAGCGCTTGAGATTCAGCCCTTCGCGTGACGCCAGCGCCCGTACGGCGTGGGCTTTCGCGCGGCCGTGCAGCAGGTCGCCGACGAGGCGGCCGGTGTAGACGCCGTCCTTGGTCTCCGCGACGGTGCCCAGCGCGCCGGTGAGGCCGAGGCGCCGCGAGATGATGGCCGCGAGTTCGATCGGGGTCGCGGTGACGAGCCAGACGCGCTGCCCGGCGTCGAGATGCATCTGCGCGAGCGCCCGGGTGCCGGACCAGATCTTGTCCGCCATCAGCTCGTCGTAGATCTCTTCGCTGATGTCGGTCAGTTCCTGCACGGTGCGACCGGCCACAAAGGACAGTGCGCGCTCGCGATGGGTTTTGATGTCCTCTTTGTTCTCACGGCCGCCGAGCCGGAATTTCACCTGCTGCCAGACGAATCCGGCCAGATCGGCGGAGGTGAAGAACTTGCGCGCGGCCAGTCCGCGGGCGAAGTAGAAGATCGACGCGCCCATCATCATGGTGTTGTCGACGTCGAAGAACGCGGCCGCCGTCAGGTCCGGCGGAGCGGGCGGCGCGGGCGGTTCGAGGGCTTCGGCGGACGCGGTCGCCATGGCGGCCTCGGCCGACGCCTCGCCCGCGAGCTCGGCCAGTCGTTCGAGCTCTTGACTCTTGTCCCTGCCCCGCCAAACTGACACGCACACCGCCTCCGGAATCCCAGGTGCCTACGCACAGCGTAGCGAGCGGCCGAGCACGGTGTCCCGGGTGTGGCGCCTGCCTCATGTGACACCGCGTCAGCCGATGATTATCGGCGGTAACCCCGGGATGAGCGGCGGAATCGAAATCAGCGGCGGCTTCGGGGTGGCGGTCGGCGTCGGCAGGGGCGGCAGGTTCGTCGGGCCGGGCGTGGGCACCACGGGCGGCGGCGTGCCTCCGGTGGGTGGCGCGAGCGGTCCGGTCGGGGCGGCGGTGTCCACGACGGAAGACGTCGGCGGCACCGACGTCGGCGAAGGCGAACCGGTCGGCGCGGACGACGGCGGGGGAGACGACACCGGCGGCACGGCCGCGTCGGGGGAATCGGGATCCCGGACGCAGTCACCGGCGGCCGGGACCGCGCCCAGTTCGTCGGAGGAGCCCGTGGTGATCGTGTAGCAGACCAGCCGCGAGCCGAGATCCGTCGTGCGCGCCTGGACTTTGTCGAGCAGGCTGCGGGTCGCGGCGAACTTGTCGCGGGCCTCGGCGGGGGCCTGCCCGACCTGGACGCCTAGCCGGTCGGACTGCTGCCGCGCCCAGGAACGGAGTTCGGTCAGCCGCGTCTGGCCGCCCTGATCGGTGACGATCGCCGTCAGCCGCGAGACCCCGGCCCGCAGATCCGTCTCGAAATCGGTGAGGCCGGTGAAATACGCGTCGGTGGGGGCGTCCTGCCGGGTCAGCTCGGCGAGCTCGTCGACGCGGTTCGCGGCGAACTCCAGATGCTTCTTCGCCTTGTCCTGCTCGTCGAAGGTGAGCCCGAGCGCGGCCGATTCACCCGCTCGTTTGATGCCGTAGAGCGGATCGCCCGGCAACGCGTCCTTGGACAGCAGCAGGGTGATGCCGCCCAGCGCCAGTACGAGCGCGACGGCAGCCGCGGCGAGGTTGGCGACGGTGTGACCGCGACGCTTGGGCGTGGCTTCGGCTTCGGCGAGCCGTCCGGCGATCTCGTCGCGGATCCGTTGCCGTGTCTCGGCGTCGGGAGCGCCGCCGGCGCCCAATTCGCGCAAGCCGCCGACGAGGGCGAGTTCGTGGGCGAACTCGTCGTCCTCCGGGGACGCGGTGCCGTCGACAAGGTCGGCGAAGCGGTCACCGTCCGCCCGCTCCCGCGCGAACCATCCCGGCACGCCCACGGCGAAGTCTCCATCTGCTCAGCCCGGTCCTGACACCGGTCTGGCTGGGAAAACGAGCGGGGACGCCCCAGGGTTACGGCAAGGCCCGGTCAGGAGTAAATATGGGACTTTAACGCAATCCGGTGGGCAGAAGTTGTGCCAAACGGCGTACCGCGCGGTGCTGAAGGGCCTTGATGGCGCCTTCGTTGCGCTTCATGATCGCCGCGGTCTCGGCGACCGAGAGCCCCTGCATGAACCGCAGCACGATGCACTCGCGCTGGTCTTCGCCGAGTTCGGCGACGCAACGCAACAGCTCGGCGCGGGTGGCGCGGGTGATGGCCTGCTGTTCGGGCCCGGCGACGGCCTGCACGCCGACGTTCCCGATCGGTGCCCCGTTGGGCTCGGCCACCTCGTCGGTGACGACCTCGAGGCGGAACCGGCTCGACTTCACGTGGTCGAGGATGATGTTGCGCGCGATCGTGACGAACCAGGCGCCGACGTCACGCCCCTGGTAACTCACCGACGTGATGCGGCGCAGGGCGCGGAGGAAGGTCTCGCTGGTGACGTCCTCGGCGAGGTCCCGGTCGCCGAGGCGGAACAGCACGTAGCGGTAGACGACGTCGACGTAGCGGTCGTAGAGCCGTCCGAAAGCGGAGGTGTCGCCGTCCTGTGCGGCGCTGACCAGTTCCCAGGCTTCGGCCTTCGCGGCTTCGGCGGCGGCGTCCGGAACGTCGGAGGCGTCGCCTGCCTTGGGCCGGGACGGCGGCGCCGCGGGGAAACCGCTCCGGCGGAGGATGTGGCCCGCCAGTACGGAGACGGGGTTCGGCGCGGGAAGGGTCACGGTCCACCTCCCGTTCCGGACAGGGAGTACCGGCCCGCATGTCCCACCGCCGCGTGGGCCTGCAAGATCTGCACGTCCGGACTCCCTTTCTCACCATCGAGTGATCAACACCACTCGACGACGTCCAGCAGCATACGTGTAGCTACCGCGAAGTAGGTAGCGGTTCCGGGGTTACGGAACTGCGACGAAACCGAGTGACCCCCATGACGATGGCCGAGATGACAAACTGACAACGCCGTCGATCCGAGGGAAGAGGTTCGCAGTTGAGCGCGGAGCAGGTTGCCGAAGGAAGCGTGCCCACCTTGCTCGTCGAGGCCGCCCGCCAGTGGCCCGGCAAGGCGGCCGTCCAGGAGACCGGGGGTGGGGTCGCGCTGACTTGGGCGCAGCTCGACAACGCCGCCCACGCGCTGGCCCGCGCCCTGCTCGACGCGGGAATCGAACGCGGGGACCGGGTGGCGTTGCGGCTGTCGACGTCGGCCGCGTTCGCCGTCTCGCTGTTCGGGGCGCTCCGGGCGGGCGCGGTGGTCGTCCCGATCTCGCCGCAGGCTCCGGCGGCGGAGCTGAACGGGCTGCTGGAGCACAGCGGCGCGCGGCTCGTCCTCGAACGCGAAACGACCGAGGGGCTCCCCGACGGAGTGACAAGCCTCTCACCGCCTGTTACCTCGGATGGAGCAGCCGAACCGGTCGACGCCGCCGGATCCGGTGAGGACATCGCGGTCATTTCGTACACCTCCGGCACGACCGGTCCGCCGCGCGGCGTGATGCTGTCGCACCGGGCGCTGCTGGCGAACCTCGACCAGCTGAACCGGATCGTCCCCACGCCGCTCGTGCACGGCGATCGCGTGCTCATCACCATCCCGTTGTTCCACGTCTACGGACTGGGCCCGGGCCTGCTGCAGACCACGGCGGTCGGCGCGACGGCGATCCTCTCCGAGCGTTTCCTCGCCGAGCGGACGCTGGCCGACTGCGCCGAGTACCGGGTGACCTCGATCGCCGGCGTGCCCGCGATGTACGCCGAATTCGCCGCGATGGACCCCGAGGAGCTCGGGCAGGGCCTGTCCACCGTCCGGCGGATGACGTCGGGCGCGGCGCCACTGCACCCCAAGATCCTCACCGCGCTCCGCGGCGCCACCGGGCTCGACGTCTACGAGGGCTACGGCCTCACCGAATGCGCGCCCGTGGTCACCACGACGCTGGTCACCGGGTATCCGAAGCCGGGTTCGGTCGGGCGGCCGCTGCCCGGCGTCGAGCTCCGGCTGGTCGACAGCGACGGTGACGCCGAACCCGTCCCGCTGGACCCGGACGACCTCGGTGACGCCTTCGACGAGGACGGCGGCACCGGCCTGGTGTCGATCCGCGGCGCGAACCTGTTCTCCGGCTACTGGCCCGACGGCTCGCACGGTCCCGACGAGGACGGCTGGTTCCGCACCGGCGACGTCGGCTACCTCGACACCGACGGCGACCTGCACCTGGTGGACCGCGCCAACGACCTGATCATCGTCAACGGCTTCAACGTCTTCCCCCACGAGGTCGAGAACGTGATCTCGATGCTGGACGAGGTCGTCGAGGCGGGTGTCGTCGGCGTCGTCGACGAGCGGACCGGTGAAGCGGTGAAGGCCGTCGTCGTTCCCGCGCCCGGCGCTTCGCTTTCGGAGCAGCAGGTCGTCGAGCACTGCGCGGAGCACCTGGCCGGGTACAAGGTGCCGCACACCGTCGAGTTCGCCGAGTCCCTGCCGCATTCCGCCACCGGGAAGCTTCGGCGTATGCGCCTCAGGTAAGGATTGAACGCATGGCCCATCACGTGACCGTCATGACCCGCGCGGGTTGCCACCTGTGCGAGGTCGCGGAACAGGACATCGAGCGGATCTGCGGCGAACTGGGCGTCGCCTGGTCGGCGGAGGACGTCGACAGCGACGCCGAATGGCGTGCCGAATACGGCGACCGCGTGCCGGTGATCCTCGTCGACGACGCCGAGCACGGCTACTGGCGAGTCGAAGAGGACAGGCTCCGGAAGGCACTGGCGTAACAGTCTCGTAAGGGGCGATCGGCCTACCTTCGGGCCTATCGCTGACGAAGATGGAGACGTGGACGACGAACGCAGGCTCAGCTTCCCGCAAGCCGCACTGACCGGGCTCCTGTCACTGGCGGCCGCTCTCGGCGTCGGTCACCTCGTGGCGGGCTTCGTCGGGTACACGGCTTCGCCGTTCGTCGCGGTGGCGAACTTCGTCATCGACCACAGCCCGCACGCGGTGGTCGCCTGGGCCGAGCAGACCCTGGAGACCTGGGACAAGCCCGTCCTCAAGATCGGTCTCGCCGTGGTGCTGGTGCTGTTCGCGCTGCTCGCCGGACAGCTTTCGCGCCGCAAGCCGCTGCCGGGCCAGGTGATCGTCGGCTTGCTCGGCGCGGCGGGCGTCGCCGCCGTCTTCGTGCGCACCGACCTCGGACAGATCGCGCTGCTGGCGCCCGTGGCCGCCGTGGTCGCCGGGCTCGTCGTGTTCACGTGGCTGCACCGGTTCTTCCTGCCTGTCGTGCTGTTCGACGTCCGCGAGGGCGAAGGGCCGGACCGGCGGAAGGTGCTGATCACCGGGGCCTCGGTCGCGGCGGGGGCCGGCGTCGCCGCGCTGACCGGCCAGCTCGTCGGGACCAGGAAGAACGCGGAGGAGTCGCGTGCCGCGGTCGGCAGGCTCGTCGCCGCGAGGACAGCGCCGCCGATTCCGCCCGACGCGGACTTCGCGAAGCTCGGCACCCCGCCGTATCTCACTCCTTCGAAGGATTTCTATCGGATCGACACGGCACTGGTCGTCCCGCAGGTCCGCACCGAGGATTGGAGCCTGCAGATCCGTGGGATGGTCGATCGCGAAGTCACCTATAGGTATGAAGATCTCCGCTCGCGGCCGCTGATCGAACGCGACGTCACCCTCTGCTGCGTCTCCAACGAGGTCGGCGGCCCGTACATCTCGAACGCCCGCTGGATCGGCATCGACCTGCGAGACCTGCTGAACGAGGCGGGCGTCAAACCCGGTGCCGAGCAGATGTTCGCGACCAGCGTCGACGGCTGGACCTGCGGAACCCCGATCGAAGCCGCCCTCGATCCGCGACGCGGCGCGATGCTCGCCCTCGGCATGGACGGCGAACCGCTCCCGATCGAGCACGGCTTCCCCGCGCGGATCGTGATCCCCGGGCTGTACGGCTACGTGTCCGCCACGAAATGGGTCACCGAGCTGGAGATCACCACCTGGGAGGAACGGCAGGCGTACTGGCTCGGCCGAGGCTGGGCCAGGGAAGCGCCGGTGAAGACGCAGTCGCGGATCGACGCGCCCGGCTCGGCGGTGAACGCGGGCAAGGTCGTCGTGTCCGGGATCGCGTGGGCGCAGCACACCGGCGTCGCGAAGGTCGAGGTCCGGGTCGACCAGGGGCCGTGGCAGGAGGCCGTCCTGTCGGCCGAGACGTCGAAGGACACCTGGCGGATGTGGTGGACCGAGGTCCAGGTCCCCGCCGGTCAGCACGAGATCGCCGCCCGGGCGACGGACCAGTCGGGCTACACGCAGACGCAGGAGCTCGCCGGAACCGTCCCCGACGGCGCCACCGGCTGGCACACGGTGTCCTTTAACGCGCGCTGACGGAAACATTTCGCAGGGCGCCAAGGCCGAGCTGCACGTCACCCCGGTGCGAAGGGCGCCCTACAAAATGTTTCCGTGGCCTTCGGCCAAGAGCGGCGCGCGCTGGTGAAGTCCCTCGTCGCGCTGACGCGCTCCCGAGCGACGGTCTGCCGGTGCCGTTGAAGCCCCTACGCGACATTGAGCACAGCTGCGACCTGTGACTTTGTGCCTGCGTTCACAAGTGGCTACCGTAGATACGTCGCCTCCGAAAGCGCCCGGCATCGAACCGGACTCAGCGCGGCGGGTCAAGAGCCGGTTTCCAGGTTCAGGCGATTCATGTCGTCAGCAGGACCAGAGGAGCGGACAAGCGTGGTGTCGCAACGAGGCCGGCGCACCCGGGTGACACCGGACGCCGACAACGCGCCCACCGCGGAGATGCCCGCCGTCGAGGCCGCCGCCGAACCGGAAGCCGTTCGCGCGAAGTCGATCCCCGAGGCCGCCGTCGCCCGCCTCGCCGTCTACCTCCGTGTCCTCTCCGGACTGGCCGAGCAGGGCGCGACGACGATCTCCAGCGAGGAACTCTCGCAGGCCGCGGGCGTCAACTCCGCGAAACTGCGCAAGGACCTTTCGTACCTGGGCTCGTACGGCACCCGCGGCGTCGGCTACGACGTGCAGGTGCTGGTCAGTCAGATCGAGCGGATCCTCGGCCTGACCCGCAAGCACAAGGTCGCCGTGGTCGGCATCGGTAACCTCGGGCACGCGCTGGCCAACTACGGCGGGTTCCCCGGCCGCGGGTTCCCGGTCGAGGCGCTGTTCGACCTCGACCCGGATCTGGTCGGCGTGCCGGTCGGCGGTCTCCCGGTCTCGCATCTCGACGAGATCCCCAAAGTCTGCGCCGAACGGCAGATCTCCATCGGCGTCATCGCCACTCCGCCCACCGCCGCGCAGTCGGTCTGCGACCGCCTTGTCGCAGGTGGCGTGCAGTGCATCCTGAATTTCGCCCCGGTCGTGCTGCAGGTTCCGGCACATATCGAGGTGCGCAAGGTGGATCTCGCGGTCGAACTGCAGATCCTGTCGTTCCACGTCGCTCGCCGCGCGGATCTGGCCGCCAACGGCAACGGCGGAGGAGACGGTGGCCCCGGAGGCGCCGAGAATGGCAGCGTGAACGGCCACGGCAACGGAATGGTGGTGCGCTGAAATGAGCGTGTTGGCGGTCGGGCTCTCGCACCGCAGTGCCGAGCTGAACACCTTGGAGCGTGTCGCGGTCCCCGCGACCGACGTGACCAAGGTGCTCCACGAACTGCAGCAGGCCGAACACGTCAGTGAGGCGATCCTCGTCTCGACCTGCAACCGCATCGAGGTCTACGCGGTCGTCGAGACCTTCCACGGCGGTCTGAACGACGTTTCCGACGTGCTCGCCCGCCAGGCCGGGATGCAGCCCGCGGACCTCTACGACTCGCTGTACGTGCACTACGCGGGCGCCGCGATCGAGCACCTGTTCTCGGTCACCTCCGGCCTGGACTCGATGGTCGTCGGCGAGACGCAGATCCTCGGCCAGATCCGGTCCTCCTACGCCACCGCGCGCGAGGCGGGCACCGTCGGCCGCACCCTGCACGAACTGATCCAGACCACGCTGCGCGTCGGCAAACGGGTGCACAGTGAAACGGGCCTGGATCAGCTGGGCGCGTCGGTCGTCTCCGAGGCGCTGGCCGCGGCCGGGGACATCGCCGGCAAGCACGCGCTGATCATCGGCGCCGGTTCGATGGGCGCGCTGACCGCTTCCCACCTGCGTAAATCCGGGATCGGCGAGATCACCATCGCCAACCGCACCGAAGCGCGGGCCGCCCGGCTCGCCGCCGCGAGCGTCGAGCAGGGTGTTCCCGCGAAGGCCGTCCAGATGAGCGGGATCGCGGACGCGGTCGCCGAGGCGGACGTCGTCGTCTGCTGCACCGGCGCGCAGGCCGCGGTGTTCACCACCGCGCACGTGCCCGCCCGCGCCGGGCGCCCGCTGGTCGTCTGCGACCTCGGCCTCCCGCGTGACGTCGAGCACGAGGTCGCCGAGCTGGCCGACGTCACCGTGGTCGACCTCGAGACCATCCAGCGCCGTATGCGCGACAAGGGCACCCCGACCACCGAACGGCAGACCGCGAAGGCCACCGGCATCGTGCTCGACGAGGTGCGCGAGTACCTCGCCGGACAGCGCAGCGCCGAGGTCACCCCGACCGTGACGGCGCTGCGGCGCCGGGCGGCCGAGGTGGTCGACGCCGAACTGCTGCGGCTGGACAACCGCCTGCCGGACCTCGAAGCCGGGGTCCGCGAGGAGGTCGGCCGCACGGTCCGCCGCGTGGTCGACAAGCTGCTCCACGCGCCGACGGTGCGGGTCAAGCAGCTGGCCGCCGAGACGGCCGACACCGATTACGCCAACGCGCTGCGCGAGCTGTTCTGCCTCGACCCGCAGGCGCCCGCCGCGGTGGCGAGTCCTACCGCAACGAAAGACAGTGACCAGTGAGCAGAGTCATCCGCATCGGGACGCGCGGCAGCAAACTCGCCCTCGCGCAGACCGGCACCATCGCCGACGCGCTGCGCGCCACCGGCGCCGAGGTCGAGCTCGTCACCGTGACGACGCCCGGTGACAAATCGTCCGCGCCGATCCCGACGATCGGGGTCGGCGTCTTCACTTCCGCGCTGCGCGAGGCCTTGCTGCGCGAGGAAGTCGACGTCATCGTGCACTCGTACAAGGACCTCCCGACGAAGCCGGAGCCGGGCATCACGCTCGCCGCCGTGCCGCCCCGCGAGGACCCGCGTGACGCGCTGATCGCCCGTGACGGGCTGACTTTGGGCGAGCTGCCGCCGGGTTCGACGGTCGGCACCGGCTCGCCGCGGCGCACCGCGCAACTGCGTGCGCTCGGTCTCGGTTTGGAAATCGTGCCGATCCGAGGCAATATCGACACCCGCATGCGCAAGGTGAGCGACGGAGAGCTCGACGCCGTCGTCCTGGCGCGTGCCGGACTGGCCAGGATCGGCCGGGCGGAGGAGATCACCGAGACCCTCGACCCGATCCAGATGCTGCCCGCCCCCGCGCAGGGTGCGCTGGCGGTGGAGTGCCGGACCGGTGACGTGGACATCGAGCACCTGCTCGGGTCCACAGTGGACGATGAAGGCACCCGCGCCGTGGCGACCGCCGAGCGGGCGTTGCTCGCGGCGCTGGAAGCCGGGTGCAGCGCACCGGTCGGAGCGCTGGCGGAGATCGTCGAAGACCTGGACGCCGAAGGGCGGGTCGTCGAGCGGATCTCGCTGCGGGGCACCGCCGCCGTCGAAGAGGACGGGAAAGCGGTCGACATGGTGCGCGCTTCCGCGCTCGCCGACAGCCGCGATGCCGAACAACTCGGCCGGACACTGGCCGCCGAACTGCTCGACCTGGGGGCCGGCGCACTGTCCGGCCCCGCCCAGTGAGTCAGAACGTTGAAGGTAGGGCCGCGCTCGACTGCGGCCGCTCAAGAGGAGAACGCACAGATGACCCCCGCGCGTAAGACCACCGGGCGAGTCGCCTTCGTGGGCTCGGGCCCCGGTGACGCCGGTCTGCTGACCGTCCGCGCTCAGGAGCTGCTCGCCAAGGCCGAGGTCGTGGTGACCGACCCGGACGTCCCTTCGGGCGTCTTGGCCTTCGCCGCCGAGGGCGCCGAAGTGCGCCCCGCCGTCGGCGAGGCCACCGAGGTCGCCAAGGACCTGGTGAACGAGGCCAAGGCCGGACGGCTGGTGCTCCGGCTGATCGCCGGTGACCCGCTGACCCAGCCCGCCGTCGTCGCCGAGGTGCAGGCCGTTTCCCGGACCAGCGCCGTCTTCGACATCATCCCCGGCGTCTCGCCCGGCGCGGCCGTCCCGGCGTACGCCGGTGTCGCGCTCGGCGGGACGCACACCGAGGTCGACGTCCGCGGTGACGTCGACTGGGCCGCACTGGCCGCCGCCCCCGGCCCGATCGTGCTGCACGCGACGTCGGCGCACCTCGCCGAGGCCGCGTCCGCGCTGACCGAGCACGGGCTGGCGCCGACCACCCCGGTCGCCGTCACGTCGAACGGCACCATCAATACCCAGCGCACCCTCGACACCACGCTGGCCACCGTCGCGAACGAAGCGGGCGAGCTCGTCGGCCCGCTCATCGTGACCATCGGCCAGGCCGTCGGCCAGCGCTCGAAGCTGTCCTGGTGGGAGTCGCGCGCGCTGTACGGCTGGAAGGTCCTGGTGCCGCGCACCAAGGAGCAGGCCGGTGAGATGGCGGAGCGGCTTCGCGGCCACGGCGCCACCTCGCACGAGGTCCCGACCATCTCGGTCGAGCCGCCGCGCAGCCCCGCTCAGATGGAGCGTTCGGTCAAGGGTCTCGTCGACGGCCGTTACCAGTGGATCGTCTTCACCTCGACCAACGCCGTCCGCGCGGTGTGGGAGAAGTTCGAGGAGTTCGGGCTCGACGCCCGCGCCTTCTCCGGCGTGAAGATCGCCTGCGTCGGCGAATCGACCGCCGCGAAGGTCCGCTCGTTCGGCATCATCCCCGAGCTGATCCCGGAAGGTGAGCAGTCCTCGGAAGGCCTCCTCGCCGAGTTCCCGCCGTACGACGACGTCCTCGACCCCGTCGACCGCGTCCTGCTGCCGCGGGCGGACATCGCCACCGAAACCCTTTCGGCAGGCCTGCGTGAGCGCGGCTGGGAGATCGACGACGTGACCGCGTACCGCACGGTGCGCGCCGCGCCGCCGCCCGCCGAGACCCGCGAGATGATCAAGACCGGCGGTTTCGACGCGGTCTGCTTCACCTCGTCCTCGACCGTGCGGAACCTCGTCGGCATCGCCGGCAAGCCGCACACCCGCACGCTGGTCGCGTGCATCGGCCCGAAGACCGCGGAAACCGCCGTGGAGTTCGGGCTGCGGGTCGACGTCCAGCCCGAGAAGGCCGACGTCCCGCACCTGGTCGACGCCCTCGCCGAGCACGCCGCGCGGCTCCGCGCCGAAGGTGCGCTCCCGCCGCCTCGCAAGGCGAAGCGGGCCCGCCGCTCCTGATCGTTTAGTACGTGAAGGCCCCCTTCCTTGCGCCAGGCGCAAGGAAGGGGGCCTTCACGTACTTGGGGTGCCCGGCGCAACTAGTCACCTACTTGCGATGGGCGCGCAGCCACCTCAGCTGAAGAACTTCACGACCTCCGTGTACGCCAGGTAGGCGAACATCGCCAGGCAGATGCCCAGCAGCCCGTTCGAGAGCCACCGCGATCGTCCCTCTCGCGGCACCCTTGAGGTGTTCAGCAACACCAGCAAGGTCGCCGCCAGGAACGGCATGAACAACGCGCCCAGCACGCCGTAGATCACGGTGAGCTGGAAGGGCTGGTCCAGGAACAGCAACGCCATCGGCGGGAAGGTCAGCCACAGCACGTATCCGCGGTACGCGACGCTGCGTTCTCCCGCCTTTTTCTCGTACGCCTCAGCGCTTTCCGTCGTGTTCGCGGGCAGCCGCAGAATGCGCCACCAGTCCGCGAAGAGCAGGCTCACGCCGTGCCAGACGCCGATCACCGACGTGAACGAGACCGCGAAGAAACCGATGAGGAACGGGATCCGCGCCCACTGCCCGTAATCCGCGGCGAGGGTGTCGCCGAGGAACAGCAGTCCCTTGTCGCCCGAGATGATCTTCTGGCCGACCAGCAGTTCCGCGCCGACGATCAGCATCGCGATCACGAAGACCCCGGTCATGATGTAGCCGACGGCGTTGTCGGTCCGCATCATCGACAGCCACTTCGCCGAACGCCAGCCCTTCGCGAGCGTCCAGTAGCCGTACGCCGCCATGGTGATCGTGCCGCCGACGCCGCCGACCAGGCCGAGGACGTAGACGAGCGAGCCGTCGGGCAGGGTCGGGACGGCGCCCTTGAACAGTTCGGCGAAGTTCGGCACGACGAGGATCGCGGTCCCGACCACGGTCACGAACATGACGCCGACCAGGATCGTCATCAGTTTCTCGATGATCGCGTAGCGCCCGAACCACACCAGCGCGAAGCCGAGCAGACCGCAGATCATCGCCCAGTACCGCACCGAAAGCGCGGGGAAGAGCGCGTTCAGCGGCAGGCCCGACGCGGACATCGCGGTCGCGCCGTAGACGAACCCCCAGATCACCGCGTAGATCCCGAAGTAGATCAGCGCCCACATGCCCAGCGTCCGCCAGCCGGCCAGGATCGTCCGGCCCGACGTCAGATGCCAGCGGCCGACGGCTTCGGCCAGCGCGAGTTTGAAGATCGTGCCGACGAGCACCGCCCACAGCAGCGTGTACCCGAAGCGCGATCCGGCCACCATCGTCGCGACGAGGTCGCCCGCGCCGACCCCGGTCGCCGCGGCCATGATCCCTGGCCCGACCTGGCGCAGCCGTGCGCGCCAGCCGACGGGCGGTTCTTCCAGTTGGTCGGTCACCGTTGAACTCGACATGACGTGGAAGGTAACCCACGTCACACCACCGCGGAATCGGACAAAGTCGACTCTTAACCGTCCCTTAGGGAAGGTCCGCCCATGCGGCCCAACGAGGCTGCGGACCGCGTCTCGAGCGAGCGGGAGTACCGTCGTAAGGGTGTTTCCCGAACATCGTCCCCGCAGGCTCCGTACCACTCCGGCCATGCGCAGGCTGGTGGGCGAGACGACGCTGCGGCCGCGTCAGCTGATCCTCCCGATGTTCGTGGCCGAGGGCATCGACACGCCCCGCCCGATCGCGAGCATGCCCGGGGTCGTCCAGCACACCCGTGACACGCTGCGCAAAGCCGCCGTCGACGCGGTCAACGCCGGGGTCGGCGGCCTGATGCTGTTCGGCATTCCGAAGACGCGGGACGCCGAGGGGTCCGGCGCGATCGACCCGAACGGCATCCTCAACGTCGCCCTGCGTGACCTGAAGGCCGAACTCGGCGACGCGACGGTCCTGATGGCGGACACGTGTCTCGACGAGTTCACCGACCACGGCCACTGCGGCGTCCTCGACGCCGACGGCGGTGTCGACAACGACGCGACCCTGCGCCTGTACGCGGAAATGGGGCTGGCGCAGGCGGAAGCGGGCGCGCATCTGCTCGGGCCCAGCGGAATGATGGACGGCCAGGTCGGCGTCATCCGTGCCGCGCTCGACCGCGCCGGGCGCACGGACACCGGCATCCTCGCCTACTCGGCGAAGTTCGCCAGCGCGTTCTACGGCCCCTTCCGTGAGGCCGTCGACTCGCAGCTGAAGGGCGATCGGAAGACGTACCAGCAGGATCCTGGCAACGTGCGTGAAGCGTTGCGCGAGATCGAGCTGGACATCGCCGAGGGCGCCGACATGATCATGGTCAAACCCGCGCTGTCCTATTTGGACGTCATCAGGGCGGCCGCCGAGGCGTCGCCGGTTCCGTTGGCGGCGTACAACATCTCGGGTGAGTACGCGATGGTCGAGGCCGCCGCGGCGAACGGCTGGCTGGAGCGCGAACGCACGATCCTCGAGGTGCTGACCTCGATCCGCCGTGCGGGCGCGGACATGATCCTCACCTACTGGGCCGCCGAAGCCGCGGGTTGGCTGGACTAGGCTGCCTCGCGTGAGCGACAGCGAAGCCGACGAAACGGACGACGAGCGCCGCAAGCGGGGACGCGCGCCCGACCCGATCCTGCCTGGCCAGGAGGCGCCGGCGCACGTCGTGCCGAAGCCTGTCGCCCTCTCGTTCTGGTTGTGGATCGCGACCGGTCTCGCCCTGATCGCCGGGCCGACCTATCTGCTGATCGGCAGGCAGACGGTGATCGACACGTACCTCAAGCAGAACGCGGAGCAGCGGGACCCCGCGCTGAGGGTCGACCCGGCGCGGATCGTCGACGGCGTCGACGGGCTGATCCTGAACCTGTTCGTCGGCGCGATCACGTTCGCCGTGCTCTTCGCCATTTTCGCTTACAAGGCGCGCGAAGGAACACGTTCGGCCAGGGCCGTGCTGACCGGCCTCGCGGTCTTCCTCGCCCTCGTCGGCCTCTTCGTTCTCGGTGGCGCGCTCTTCGTCGTCATCGCCACGCTGATCGCGGTGATCGCGCTGATCCTGATGTACCTGCCCAGCGTCGCCGACTACTTCCCGAAGGTCGGGCGCAAGCTGCCATGACGCCGGAGCCCGCCCTCTACGCCGAACCCGGCGTCGGCTGGACGGCGTTGCTGTGGGCGCCGCTGTTCTCCCTCGCCGGGCTGCTCGCCGAACTGGCGACCGGCGGGCCGGTGCACTGGCTGGCCTGGATCCTGGTCGCGGCGGGGCTGGTGGCGATCACCGTGCCGTGGGTGTACGCGCGCCGCCGGTACCTCTCGCTCGAAGTCACCGCGGACGGCTACCGGCAGGGCAGAGAAACCCTGGAGGCGGCTCGGATCGCCGAAGTTCTCGAAGACGACGCCCCGGTCGGGGCGCGGGTCCTCGGCGGCGGCTGGACGATCCCCAAGAAGCACGGCGAAGTCGGCTTGAAGCTCGAAGACGGTGTTTTCGTCCGCGCCTGGGCCAAGGATCCGGATGCCCTCCGCGAGGCTCTCCAGGATTTGGTGCGTGCTCGCACCACAGAGTCATGAGAAGCTGCTCACTGTGATCGACCTTCCCCAGCCGACCGGCGCCGATCTGTGGCCACCGGAGGACACCCGGCGAAACGCCCGGCTGCACAAACCCCTGCGCGCCGTGGTGGGAGCCGTCGAACTGATCCTCGCCGCGCTCGCCGTGTGGGGTGCTTTCGCTTGCTGGAAGGCCGGTGTCGTCCCGGTCGTGATCACCTACGGCGAAACGACGACGTTGGAATCACAGCGCTACTTCGGCGGCCCGCTCGCCGGCGCCATCGGGCTGGGTGTGCTGGCCGCGATCCTGGTGGTGGACGCGATCCGCCAGTTCCTGCTCGCCGTCCGGGCCAAGGGACGCAAGCCCAAGGAACCGAAACTCAGTTGAGCCACACGACGGCGGCGTTGACTGCGGTCGAGAACAGCAGCCACAGCAGATACGGCACGAGCAGCCAGGCCGCGAGCTTCGACCGGCGCCCGAACTCCATCATCGTGATCGGCACCACGAAGTCCAGTACGACGACGTCGGCCAGCGCCACGACGTGCGCGCCGCCGGCGAAGAACAGCGGCGTCCACAGCAGGGTCAGCAGCAGGCAGACGCCGTAGAAGGCGAAGCCGCGCGTTTCGCCGTCGGTGCGCCAGTAGCACCAGCCCGCGACGGCGACCAGGAGGAGCAGGACCGACCACGTCGGCCCGTAGAGCCAGCCCGGCGGCGCCCACGACGGGCGGGCCAGCGCGTTGTGCGTCTCGGAGCGGGTGGCGACCGCCAGCCCGGCCACGATCCCCACGATCGCCGACATGGCGACGAATCCCGCCAAGGCCTGCCAGCGCAGGCGACGGTGGTGGGTCGGTGGTGACGGCACCGTGGACACGTGGATTCCTCCGCGAGGGTTTCGGCGGGAGTGCTCCCACCCTAGTGGGCCGGGTCACGCCATGGCCGCCAAGCGTGAGGACTCGGCGGCGGGTGTCATCCGTGATTTGCGAGACTGGGGAGGTGACTACCGGAGTCGATCAGTCCAAGGCATGGTTCGAACGAGCGAAGGCCGCGATCCCGGGCGGGGTGAACTCCCCGGTGCGGGCCTTCAACTCCGTCGGCGGCACCCCGCGGTTCATGGTGCGCGGTGAGGGTCCGTATCTCTGGGACGCCGACGACAACCGCTACGTCGATCTGGTCTCGTCGTGGGGGCCGATGATCCTCGGGCACGCGCATCCTGACGTCGTCTCCGCCGCCCGCGAAGCGGCCGTCAGCGGACTGTCGTTCGGCACGCCGACGCGCGGCGAGGTCGAACTGGCCGAGGAGATCATCGGCCGGGTCGAGCCGGTGGAGCAGGTTCGCCTGGTCAACTCCGGTACCGAGGCGACGATGAGCGCGATCCGGCTGGCCAGGGGATTCACCGGCCGGGCGAAGATCATCAAGTTCGCGGGCTGCTACCACGGTCACGTCGACGCGTTGCTCGCCGAAGCGGGCTCCGGCGTCGCGACCCTCGGCCTCCCGACGTCGCCCGGTGTCACCGGCGCGCAGGCGGCCGACACGATCGTCCTGCCCTACAACGACCTCGACGCGGTCCGGAAGTCCTTTGTGGACAATCCGGACTCGATCGCCGCGATCATCACCGAAGCGGCGGCAGGCAACATGGGCGCCGTCGCCCCGGTCGACGGCTTCAACGCCGGGCTCAAGGAGATCGCGCACGAGCACGGCGCGCTGCTGATCATGGACGAGGTGATGACCGGGTTCCGCGTCTCGAAGGCGGGCTGGTTCGGCCTCGAAGGCGTCGCCGGTGACCTGTACACCTTCGGCAAGGTGATGTCCGGCGGACTGCCGGCCGCGGCCTTCGGCGGTCGCGCCGACGTGATGGCGAAGCTGGCCCCGGGCGGGCCGGTGTACCAGGCGGGGACGCTGTCGGGGAACCCCGTCGCCGTCGCCACCGGGCTCGCGACGCTGCGCGCGGCCGACGACGCCGTGTACGCGGCCCTCGACGCCAACGCGAAGCGGCTCGGGGACCTGTTCGACCGGTCGCTGACCGAGGCGGGCGTCGCGCACACCGTGCAGTACGCGGGCAACCTGGTCAGCGTGTTCTTCAGCGAGAACCCCGTGACGAACTACCCGGGCGCGCAAGCTTCGGAGACCTGGCGGTTCCCGGCGTTCTTCCACGCGCTGCTGGACAACGGCGTGTACGCGCCGCCGAGCGCGTACGAGGCCTGGTTCGTCAACGCGGCCATGGGTGACGCCGAGTTCGAGATCATCGAGTCCGCGCTGCGCGTGGCCGCCCGCGCCGCCGCCGAGGCGGTCCAGGCGTGAGCGAGACGACGATCGTGCACCTGCTCCGCCACGGTGAGGTGTACAACCCGGACAAGATCCTGTACGGCCGTCTTCCCGGCTTCAAGCTCTCCGACCGCGGTCAGCGCCAGGCGCTGACGGTCGCCGAAGCCGTCGCGAAGCACGACATCACGCACGTCGTCGCTTCGCCGCTTCAGCGTGCGCAAGAGACCGCTGCGCCGATCGCCGCCGCGCACCGGCTCGACGTCGACACCGACGATCGGCTCATCGAGGCCGACAACCAGTTCGAGGGCGAGCGGGTCGCCGTCGGCGATGGCGCCCTCCGCCAGCCGAAGCACTGGCCGAAGCTGGTCAACCCGTTCCGGCCGTCCTGGGGCGAGCCGTACGTCGAGATCGCGCACCGCATGCTCGGCGCGATCCATCGTGCGCGGCGCGCGGCCGAGGGCCACGAGGCGTTGTGCGTCTCGCACCAGCTGCCGATCTGGACCGTGCGGCGCTTCCTGGAGGCGAAGCGGCTCTGGCACGACCCGCGCAACCGCCAGTGCTCGCTCGCGTCGCTGACCAGCCTGGTCTTCGAGGGCGAAGAACTCGTGCGGATCGTCTACAGCGAGCCCGCCGGCACGACCGACCCGAAGGTGACCGGCGCATGAAGCGACTCCTGGCGGCCGTCGTCGGGTTGGCGCTCGTCGTCACGGGCTGCACCACCGGCAAGGACGCCGTCGTCACCGGCGGCTCGTTCAACTTCGTGTCGCCGGGCGGGAAGGTCGACATCACCTACGACGTCGCGGACCGCCAGCCGTCGCCGACCCTGTCCGGCGACGACCTGATGAACGAGGGCAAACAACTCTCGATCGCGGACTTCCCCGGCAAGGTCGTCGTGCTCAACCTGTGGGGCCAATGGTGCGGGCCGTGCCGCGTCGAGGCGCCGGAGATGCAGAAGGTCTACGACCAGACCAAGGCGTCCGGCGTCCAGGTGGTCGGCATCGACCTGCGGGACAACGACCGGGCACCGGCGCAGGACTTCATGCGGGACCGGAAGCTGACGTACCCGTCGATCTACGACCCGTCGGGGCGGACGCTGCTGCAACTTTCGGGTTATCCGCGCAACATCATCCCGTCGACGATCGTGCTGGACAAACAGCACCGCGTCGCGGCGGTGTTCCTGCGGGACCTCCTGGCGTCGGACCTGCTGCCCGTCGTCGAACGCCTGGTCGCCGAACCCGCCTGACCCTCGCCGCCCCTCGCCGCATTTCGGCACCTGGTTGCGATCCTTGCGTGTGCAACGATCGCAACCAGGTGCCGAAATGCGAGGAATGGGACGGGACCAAGGTCCTGACCGGGTGCGACGTAGGTCCCGTTGAGGGCGCCCCGGCGTTTTCACCTCGACCACACTGCCTACGCTCCTTTGCGTGAACGGTGTTACCGAGCTGGCGCTCTCAGGGCCGCTGCTGCTCGCAGCGGGCGTAGCGCTGCTGGCCGGGACGATCTCCTTCGCGTCGCCGTGCGTCGTGCCGCTGGTGCCCGGGTATCTCGCGTACCTGGCGGCGCTGGTCGGCGCGGACGCTCCCGCGGTCAGCGCGGACGAGGGGCGCAAGAAGGGCCGGTACGCCGTCCACGGCGCGGCGGCGCTGTTCGTGCTCGGGTTCACCGTCGTCTTCGTGGTGACACTGGGGACGCTGGTGTGGATCGCCGACGCCGTCCAGCTCAACATGGACCTCCTCCAGCGCCTCGGCGGCGTGCTGACCATCGCGATGGCGATGGTCTTCCTCGGTTGGATCCCGGGATTGCAGCGGGAGTTCCGTTCGCATCACGTGCCGCGCGGCGGACTGTGGGGCGCGCCGGTGCTCGGCGCGGTGTTCGGGCTCGGCTGGACGCCGTGCATCGGGCCGACGCTGTCCGCGGTCACCACCCTGGCCAGCGCCACCGGCGGTGCCGCCGTCCGCGGGTACGCGCTGATCCTCGTGTACTGCCTCGGCCTCGGCGTCCCGTTCCTGCTCATCGCGGTCGGCGCCCGCTGGGCCGTCCGCGCGACGGACTGGCTGCGCCGCCACGGCCGTCAGGTACAGATCTTCGGCGGCGTCCTGTTGATGATCGTCGGTGTACTGCTGGTGACCGGACTGTGGGGCGACATGATCGGCTGGATCCGGAACACCCTCGTGAACGACCTCAGGCTGCCCTTGTGACCACCCAATACCGTCCGACGCCGCTGAAGCGCGTCTTCGCCTTCCTACGCAACACCTGGCGCGGATTGACGTCGATGCGCACCGCGCTGGTGCTGCTGTTCCTGCTCGCGCTCGCCGCGATGCCCGGCGCGCTGCTGCCGCAGCGGAACCTCAACGTCGCCAAGACCGACGAGTACATCGCCGCGCACGGCTGGTGGGGCGAACTGCTCGACCGCACGCAGTTCTTCGAGGTCTACGGCAGCGTCTGGTTCTCCGCGATCTACATCCTGCTGATGGTCTCGCTCATCGGCTGTCTCGCGCCGCGCAGCCTCGAGTACGCGAAGGCGATGCGCGCGAAGCCGGTGCTCACGCCGCGCAGGCTCTCGCGCATGCCGCATCACGTGTCCACCACGACCGACCGGACCCCCGAGACGGTCATGAAGGACACTCACGCGCTGCTCAAAGGCTGGCGCCGCGTCGAGCATGAAGACGCAGACGGAACCCGAAGCATCTCCGCCGAACGCGGATACCTTCGCGAGACCGGCAACCTCGTCTTCCACTTCGGCATGCTGGGCCTGATCATCTTCTTCGCGCTGGGCAAGCTGTTCGGCTACGAAGGCCAGGTCATCGTCCAGGCCGACAACAGCCCGTGGTGCAACTCCGGCATCCTCGGCTACGACACCTTCAACGCCGGGCTGCGCGTCGACGGCACCGACCTCAACGCGTTCTGCATCCGGTTGAAGGACTTCGAGGCGCGCTACACCGAGAGCGGGCAGGCGAACTACTACCACTCCAACATGGAGTACCAGTCCGGCGAAGACCTGAAGACCGGCGATTGGAAGCCGTACGGGCTCGAGGTCAACTCGCCGCTGCGCACCGCGGGCGACCGCGTCTACCTGCTGAACTTCGGCTACTCCCCGAAGTTCACGGTGACCTTCCCCGACGGCACCGTGCGCACCAACATCACTCCGTGGCGTCCCGCCGACGAGCCCACCAAGCTCTCCGAAGGCGCCACGAAGATCGACCAGCCGGGGATCGCGGACCCGATCGAACGCCGCACCCGGCAGCTCGCGATCACCGGCCTGCTCGCGCCGACCGCGTTCATGCACGGCAACGTGCTGACGTCGTCGCGGCCCGAGGCGAACAAGCCGGCCGTGGCCGTCGACATCTACCGCGGCGACCTCGGCCTCGACGCCGGCCGCGGGCAGTCGATCTTCCAGATCGACCAGTCGCTCGTCGCGGACGGCAGGCTCAAGAAGCTCACCCGGCAGAACCTGGACCAGGGTCAGGAGACCGTGCTGGACGACGGCACGAAGGTCCGCTTCGACGGTGTCCAGGAATGGGTCGCCATCCAGGTCTCGCACGATCCCGTGCAGGGCTGGGTACTGGTCTGCGCGGTCGCGATGCTGATCGGGCTGGCGGGATCGTTGCTGGTCAAACGGCGCCGGGTGTGGGTGCGGGTGAGCCCGGCGCGCGAAGGTGAGACGGGTACCGTGATCGAGGTCGCCGGGCTGGCGCGCACCGATCAGGCGGGCTACGGCGAAGAGTTCCAGCGGATCAGCGCCAAGCTGGTCCAGGGGCAGAGAGGCAACTAGAGGTCATGCCGATCAACGAGACGCTGTCCCAGTACAGCGACTACTCCTACACCACCGCGGCGGCGATCTACGTCATCGCGTTGATGTTCGCCCTCATCGAGCAGGGTTTCGGGGCGAAGGGCCGTCTGGCGGCGGAACGCAGCATCCAGCGTTCCCGCGAACTGGTCGGCGCGGGTGGTCCGTCGACGCCTCCGGCTTACGGGACGCCCGTCGAGCCCCCGCGTGAGATCGGCCGCCCCGAGCGCATCGGCCGCATGGGCGCCGCGCTGCTGGTGCTGGCCGCGCTGCTCCACCTGGCCGCGATCGTGCTGCGCGGGCTCGCCGTGCACCGCGCGCCGTGGGGCAACCTCTACGAATACGGCATGGCCACGACCTTCATCGCCGTCGCGACCTGGCTCGTCATCATGCGGAAGTTCCCGGTCCGCCACCTCACCGGCTTCCTGCTGCTGCCGGTCGTGATCCTGATGTTCGTCAACGGCACCATGCTGTACACGACGGCCGCGCCGGTGCAGCCCGCGCTCCAGTCGTACTGGCTGATCATCCACGTTTCCGCGGCGATCATCGGCTCGGGTGTCTTCCTGGTGCCGGGTGTCGCGAGCGTCCTCTACCTCTTCCGCGCCGCCCACGACGACAACCCGGCGAAGTTCGCCAAGTTCGGCTCGAAGCTGCCCGCCGCGGACGTGCTCGACCGCATCGCCTACCGCACCACCATCTTCGCCTTCCCGATCTTCACCTTCGGCGTGCTCTGCGGCGCGGTGTGGGCCGAAGCGGCGTGGGGCCGGTTCTGGGGCTGGGACCCCAAGGAGACCGTCGCTTTCGTGGCGTGGGTCGTCTACGCGGCGTACCTGCACTCCCGTGCCACCGCGGGCTGGCGCGGGAAGCGGGCCGCGATCATCAACATCGTCGGATTCTCCGCGACGATCTTCAACATGTTCTTCGTGAACCTGGTGACGTCGGGCCTGCATTCCTACGCCGGGGGCTGACCGCCGCCGCTGCACGCGAGCCGACTACCGTCAATACTGAGGTAATGGGGGAAGACGTGCGCGGAGGAGGAATTCAGCGGTGACCGGACCCAGCGAAGAATCGGCTCCTGGCCACCCCGAACCCACCGAGAGCGACCCGCCCTCGGAGTTGTTCTCCGAGGACAGGACGGATTCGGCGCCGCATCCGAACGCGGGCGGTTTCGAGGCCGAGCCGACCCAGGTCGTCCAGCCCCAGTACCCGCAGCAGGGGCAGTACCCGCAACAGCAGCCCGCTCAGCAGCAGCAGCAGCCGTCGCTGCCGCAGCCGTCGCAGGGGCAGTATCAGCAGCCCTACGACCAGAACCTGCCCCCTCTGCACCCTCAGCAGGCGCAGCCGCAGCAGGCCGCCCAGTACCCGCCTCAGCAGCAGTACGCGCCGCCGCCGCAGCAGCAGCAGCAGCCGGTACAGCAGCCCGGCGTGCCCGGGCTCCCGCAGCCGCAGGGCAGGCACGCGCTCCCGGACGAACTCGCCACCGCGAGCCTGGTGAAGCCGCAGAAACGCAAGCCGCAGTCGGGCTGGCGCAAGGCGCTCTACGTGGGCACCGGCAAGCTCGTCAACCCGGGGGAGAGCCCCAAGGACACGCGCAAGCGTGAACTGATCGCGCAGATCAACCAGCCGCTGCGCGGGTGCTACAAGATCGCGATGCTGAGCCTCAAGGGCGGCGTCGGCAAGACCACCACGACCACCACACTGGGCTCGACGTTCGCCTCACTGCGCGGTGACCGGGTCGTCGCCGTCGACGCCAACCCGGACCGCGGGACGCTGTCGCAGAAGATCCCGATCGAGACCACCGCGACCGTCCGGCACCTGCTGCGGGACGCGGACAAGATCACCAGGTACAGCGACGTCCGGTCGTACACGTCGCAGGGCGGGAGCCGGCTGGAGATCCTCGCCAGCGAGCAGGATCCGGCGGTTTCGGAAGCCTTCTCCGAGGACGACTACCGGCGCACGGTCGACCTGCTGGAGCACTTCTACAACATCGTGCTCACCGACTGCGGGACCGGTTTGATGCACTCGGCGATGAAGGGCGTCCTGGACGTCGCGGACGCGCTGGTGGTGGTCTCGTCCGGCTCCGTCGACGGGGCGCGCAGTGCGTCGGCCACACTCGACTGGCTGGAGGCGCACGGCTACGGCGACCTGGTCAAACGGTCCGTCGCGGTGATCAACTCGGTACGGCCGAAGGGCGGCTCCGTCGATCTCGACAAGCTCTCGGCGCACTTCGGCGCGCGGGTCCGCTCGGTCTGCCGCATCCCGTTCGATCCGCATCTGGAAGAAGGCGCCGAGATCGAACTGGACCGGCTCGACGACGACACGCGGCTGGCCTTGCTGGAACTGGCGGCCACCGTCGCCGACGGCTTCGGCGGCCAGCACTACCAGCCGATTCAGCCCTAGTCTTTGCCCTTGTCCTCGTCTTTACCTTTGCGCTGCTGCTCACCGAGCTTGCGCAGGAAGTCGGGGTCGTCGTCCGGGGCGAGTGTCGGCCGCGACGAGGGCACCCCGACGCGCTCGATCCCGAACGCGCGCCACAAGACCACGGCGACGGTGAGCGCTCCGATGGCCGCGAGCAGATAGATCATGCTCGGTCCCTTTCCGCGTGGAGGACGTTGCTCAGTCCCACGAGGCTAGCCTCTTTGCCGCGCGCGGGGGGACTCATGGATACCCCAATGTGACGAAGGGCGATTTCGTGCCCTTCGTCACCGGAGTCCTTTTACGGGAAATGCCAGGTCAGACCTTGCGCGTGGGCTCACTGGCGTCGGTGGTCAGCTCGGCGAGGAGCTCGTTCACCTCGGCCTCGCGGAACCGGCGGTGTCCACCGGGAGTGCGGATCGAGCCGATCCGGCCCGCGGTCGCCCAGCGGGTCACGGTCTTCGGGTCGACCCGGAACAGGGCCGCCACTTCACCGGGGGTGAGCAACCTGCCGCCCATGGTCGCGGTCATTTTCCGCCTCCTTCACGGTTCCAGTGCTAAACCGGAGGCGGGCCCAATGCCCGTCGTGCCGGGTAGCCAACACGGCAATCGTTGCATCTCACCCGTCAGGTACTCGAACGGTTGTCCAACAGTAAAGAGCCCTTAAAGGTCAAAACCGACAACCGAGACATGCGCCCGTGGCCGCCAAGGTCTTGTCACGGATGTACGAAAACACGCCCTGATCACGCGAATCGGGTCGTGGCACCTAAGGTGTAGCGGTGGACCAGGTGGATCGGAAGATCATCGCGGCATTGCGGGAGAACGGGCGGGCTACCTACGCCGACCTCGGCCGGTCTGTCGGGCTCTCGGCTTCATCAGTGCACGAGCGGGTCGGCAAACTCGAGGCCGCCGGCGTGATCACCGGCTACCACGCCATGGTCGACCCCAACACGGTCGGACTCGGCGTGACGGCGCTGGTCGGCATCCACCCCACCGACACCGCGACCGAAGACGACGTCGCGGACGCGCTCGGCGCGCTGGACGAGGTCGAAAGCTGCTATGCCGTCGCAGGCGACGAGGCGTTCGTCGTCAAGGTGCGGGTGGCGACCGTCGACGATCTGGAGCGGACGCTCGGCAGGTTGCGGCGGATCCCCGGCGTCGGCCGGACGAACACCACCGTCGTGCTTTCCACCCGCTTCGAAGGGCGCCCCAACAACGCGGGCCTGGAGGACGGCCGCAACGGCAGCGCGTAGCCTGCGTTGATGTGAGCGATAATCACCTGCCCCGTGACCTGACGCTGTACGTACTGGCCAGGTTTCTCCTGGTCGGGGTCATCGCAGGCGGGTTGCTGCTGGTCAACGTCCCGCTGCTGGTCGCGCTGCTGATCAGCCTGGTGGTGGGGCTGCCGCTGGGTCTGCTGCTGTTCCGCCCGCTGAACGCGCGTGTGACCGCCGGACTCGCCCGCCGCAACGAAAAGCGCGCTCGCGCCCGTGCCGAACTGCGCTCCCAGCTGCGCGGCGACCGAGCGGACGGCACCGCGTGAGCCGTCTGCACAGCCGCAGCTGGGTCCGCGAAGCCGTCCGCATCATCGAGGCCGACGCGAACCGCAGCGCCGACACACACCTGCACGTCTTCCCGCTGCCCGCCGAATGGGGCATCGACCTGTACTTGAAGGACGAGTCGGTCCACCCGACCGGCTCGCTCAAGCACCGGCTCGCGCGTTCGCTGTTCCTGTACGGCCTGGTGAACGGCCAGATCGGGCAGGACACCGTGCTCGTCGAGGCGTCCAGCGGCTCGACGGCGGTTTCGGAGGCGTACTTCGCACGGATGCTCGGCCTGCGGTTCATCACCGTGGTGCCACGCAGCACCTCGCCGGAGAAGATCGCGCTCATCGAGTTCTACGGCGGCGAATGCCACTACGTCGACCGCGCGCCGGACATGTACCCGGAGGCCGAGCGGCTCGCTTCGGAGTGCAACGGCCACTACCTCGACCAGTTCACCTACGCCGAGCGCGCGACGGACTGGCGCGGGAACAACAACATCGCCGAATCGGTGTACGCGCAGATGCAGTCCGAGCGGCACCCGGTGCCGACGTGGATCGTGGTCGGCGCCGGCACCGGCGGCACGAGCGCGACCTTCGGCCGCTACGTGCGCTACAAGCGGCACACCACGAAGATCGCCGTCGTCGACCCGGAGAACTCGTCGTTCTACGGCGCCTGGCAGACCGGGGCGCTCGACTACAGCACCGGCATGCCATCGCGGATCGAGGGAATCGGGCGGCCGCGTGTCGAACCGTCGTTCGTGCCCGGCGTGATCGACGAGATGCTGCAGGTGCCGGACGCCGCCTCGCTGGCCGCCATCCGCGTGCTGCGCGAACGGACCGGACACTGGGCCGGCGGCTCGACCGGCACGAACCTCTTCGGCGCCTTCACACTGATCTCGCGGATGATCTCGGAAGGCCAGGCGGGCAGCGTCGTCACGCTGCTGTGCGACGGCGGCGAGCGGTACGCCAACACCTACTACGACGACGAGTGGCTGGCGCGGAAGAACATCCACATCGCGCCTTACCTGGACAAGTACCGGGAGTTCCTGGTGAGCGGGAAGCTCGCCCCGGAGGCCTGAGCGGGTCTCGGCCGCCTGCCGGGCGTGTTGCGAAAGCCACTTTCGCAACGTTGAAGGTTGCGAAAGTGGCTTTCGCAACACCGGCTGGGCGGCCTACCTCAGATTCGCCGGATCACCAAAAGAGCGGGGGACCTTTGCTATCGCCTCGGCTGCATTTAGTGGTCACCCAGACGCTAGAGCGCTACGGGTGGTGGTCCGAAGCGGAAAACTCAAGGTATGAACGGTGCGTTCATTCACCGCGTGCCCGTCCGGCCCGACGCGAACTGGATGGCGCGGTGACCGGACCTTTGAGGCCGCACTGTGTGGATTTCGGGTCATCCAACGTCCCGAAATCCACACAGTCCCGCATCAAAGGTCCGGTGACTGCTCAGAGCGCGAGGGCGACCGCGGTCAGTACCGCCCACCCCAGCATCGCGAACCCGGTGTCCCGCAGCGCCGGGATCAGCGCCCGCCCCTGCGCGCCGCCGCCGACGGCCTTGACCGACTTCACCAGCAGCGGCGCGGTCAGCAGCCCCAGCAGCGCCCACGGCGTCACGAAGGCGAGCAGCACGCTCACGACGTATGGGATCGCGACCAGCGTCAGGTAAAGGCGCCGCGTGCCGTCGTCGCCGAGCCGGGTGGCGAGTGTGCGCTTGCCGGACTCGATGTCGGTCGGGATGTCGCGGAGGTTGTTGGCGGTCAGCACGCCGGTCGAGAACGAGCCGACGGCGACCGCGCAGCCCAGCGCCGTCCAGCTGAGCTGTCCGGCTTGGACGTACACGGTGCCAAGAACGCCCGCCAGCCCGAAGAAGACGAAGACCGCGATCTCGCCGAAACCGTAGTAGCCGTAAGGCTTTTTGCCGCCGGTGTAGAACCAGGCGCCGAGGATGCAGACCGCGCCCATCGCCAGCAGCCACCACTGGCCGCTGATCGCGACGAGAACGAGCCCGAGGACTCCGGCGAGCCCGAGGGCGACGAGGGCGGCCGTCAGGACGGCCTTCGGCTTCGCGACTCCGGAGCCGACCAGCCGCAGCGGGCCGACGCGCTTTTCGTCGGTGCCGCGGATGCCGTCGGAGTAGTCGTTGGCGTAGTTGACGCCGACGATCAGGGCCAGCGAGACCAGCAGCGCGAGAATCGATCGGGACCAGGAGAAGCCGTCGAGCGCGACCGCCGCGCCGACTCCGGCGACCACCGGCGCCACCGCGTTGGGCAGCGTCCGCGGGCGCGCCCCTTCGATCCATTCACCAGCAGTCGCCATGTCGCCATTCTGGCCCTGGCCACTACCGGCCGGTATGCGGGGCTCGTCACCTGCTCGAGGCATCCCGGGCAGGTGACGAGTCGCGCTACTTCAGATCGTCGATCGCGTCTTCCAGGGTCCAGGTGAGCGTGCCGCTGTTCGGAACGGCGGCTTCCGGTTCGTCCGCCAGCGCGGGCCCGGCCAAAGCGACCAGTCCCATCGTGACGGCGGTGCAGGCCAATACGGTGCGTGTCCAGCGCGTCATACCTAGACGTAAACCCGCGGGTAATGATTGTGTCAACAATGTCCCGGTAATCGGTGGGGAATTCACGACCTTCGTAGGAGATTCCTGACGGCCGTCCTGTCGACCTTCCCTGGGCCTCGCAGCGGGAGTTCTTCGGCGAACTCGACTCGCTTCGGAGCAGCCGCGGCGCCGGCCTCTTCGCGGCACGCGGCGCGCAGCGAATCGACGTCGCAACCAGCGCCGACGACGAGCGCGACGACGGCTTCACCCCACTCGGGGTCGGGCACTCCGACCACGCACGCGTCCCGGATCCCCGGCTGCGCGGTCAAGATCCGTTCGACGGCCGCGGCGGCCACCTTCACCCCGCCGGTGTTGATCATGTCGTCGATCCGACCGAGGATCTCCAACCGGCCGTCGGCCGACCAACGGCCGCGGTCGGAGGTGCGGAACCGGCCGTCCTCGAAGGACTCCGAAGTCAGGTCAGGTCGCAGCCGGTAGCCGTGCGAGAGCACGTCACCCGTGATACAGACTCGCTCGTCTTCGAGTTCGACGTGTACTCCGTCCAGCGGTACGCCTTCGTAGACGCAGCCGCTCGCGGTCTCGCTCATGCCGTACGCGGGCACGATCTTCACGCCCGCTTCGGCGGCGCGCTCCCGAAGATCCACGGTGGTCGCCGCGGCGCCGACGATGATCGCGTCGAAAGCGCGGGCCGCCGCCAGACCGGGCCCGCCCGCGTCGAGCAGCCGCCCGAGCTGAGTCGGCACGAGCGCGGTGTAGCGCGGCCCGTCCAGTGACAACAGCGGCGCGGCCGCCTCGGCGAAGTCGTCCGGCCGGAAACCGGGGGCGTGCAGCACGGCGGGCGTCGTCCCGGCCAGCAGCGAGCGGATCAGCACCTGCAGTCCGCCGATGTACTGCGCCGGGGTCGCGAGCAGCCAGTGCCCCGGACCGCCGAGCCTCTTGTGGGTCGCGTGAGCCGACGCGGTGAGCGCCGAGGCCGACAGCAGGACCCCCTTCGGCTCGCCGGTGGAGCCGGAGGTGGCGATGATCACCGCCGTCCCGGGTTCGGCCGGGCGCGTCGGCTCCATCGCGTCCCGCAGGGCCTCCGACGCGTAGGGGAGGACGGCCGGGCCGCCGCCGAGCGCCTCTGCCAACGCCGAGGTCAGCTCGTCGATCGACGCCTGACCCCCGTCCACCCCTATCGCCCGCATCGCTCCACCCTACGTCCGCCCGCGGATCGCGTTTAGCCCGCTAAACGCAGGTCAGTAGTAGTACGGGAAGGCCGACCAGTCGGGTGAGCGCTTCTCCAGGAAGGAGTCCCGGCCTTCGACGGCCTCGTCCTGCATGTACGCCAGCCGGGTGGTTTCGCCGGCGAAGAGCTGCTGGCCGACCAGGCCGTCGTCGGTGAGGTTGAACGCGTACTTGAGCATCCGCTGCGCGGTCGGCGACTTGGCGTTGATCGTCCACGCCCAGTCCAGCGCCTCGGCTTCGAGCTCCGCGTGCGGGACGGCGGAGTTCACCGCGCCCATCGCCTGCATCTGCTCGGCCGTGTACTCGCGCCCGAGGAAGAAGATCTCGCGAGCGAACTTCTGCCCGACCTGCTTGGCGAGGTACGCCGAGCCGTAGCCGCCGTCGAAGGAGCCGACGTCGGCGTCGGTCTGCTTGAAGCGCGCGTGCTCGGCCGACGCGAGCGTGAGGTCGCACACCACGTGCAGCGAGTGCCCGCCACCGGCGGCCCACCCCGGGACCACCGCGATGACCACCTTCGGCATGAACCGGATCAGCCGCTGGACCTCGAGAATGTGCAGCCGTCCGGCCCTCGCCGGATCGATCGTGTCGGAGGTCTCCCCGTCCGCGTACTGATACCCGGAGCGTCCGCGAATACGCTGGTCACCACCGGAACAAAACGCCCAGCCGCCGTCCTTCGGCGATGGGCCGTTGCCGGTGAGCAGGACGCAGCCGACGTCCGAGCTCATCCGCGCGTGGTCGAGCGCGCGGTACAGCTCGTCGACGGTGTGCGGACGGAAGGCGTTGCGGACCTCGGGACGGTCGAACGCGATACGCACCACACGTTTGCCTGAGCGGCTCTCAGAGGAGCGGTGATAGGTGATGTCGGTGAAGTCGAAACCGTCGACTTCGGTCCACAAGGCCGGGTCGAACAGCTCGGAAACCTGGGCGTCATCCACGTTTGGGAGAATAGGACGTGTGGCCGTGAGTCGTAGTGTGAAACCCGAGGTCTGCCGGTGAATCCTTCCACCGCGCAGGCCAGGGTCATCGTCGACGAGCTCGTCCGCAACACCGTCTCGCACGTCGTCCTCTGCCCGGGCTCACGCAACGCCCCGCTGTCGATCGCGCTGTACGACGCGGCGGCCGCCGGACGGCTCCAGTTGCACGTCCGCATCGACGAACGCGGCGCCGCCTTCCTCGCCCTCGGCATCGCCGCGCGCACGGGCCGCCCCGTCGCCGTGCTGTGCACCTCGGGCACGGCGGCCGCGAACTTCCACCCCGCCGTGCTGGAGGCGGACCGCGCGGGCGTGCCGCTGATCGTGCTGACCGCCGACCGCCCGCCCGAGATGCGGGCCGCCGGCGCGAGCCAGGTCATCGACCAGCACCAGCTCTACGGCAACGCCATCCGCTACTTCGACGAGCTCGCCGTCGCCGAACGCCGCGCCGGCCAGAACTCGTACTGGCGCGGCCAGATCTGCCGCGCCTGGAACGCCGCGTACGGCGAATGGCGCTGCGGACCGGTGCATCTGAACATCCCGTTCCGTGAGCCGCTCGTCCCTGACATCGATGATGACGGCGAGTGGTACGAGTCACTCGAAGGGCGTCCCGACGGCGCCCGCTGGACCGAGCTGCCCGACTTCGGCGCGCTTCCCTCGTTCGTGGTGCCCTCGGCCCGGTCCGGCCTGGTCATCGCGTGCGACACCGGTGTGCAGGCGGCCAGCGAATGGGCCGAGCTGCACGGCTGGCCGGTCGTCTCCGAGACCGGCGGCATCGGGCTGGCGGGCGCGACGGCGATCTCGTCCGGCGCGTGGCTGCTCGGCGTCGAGGAGTTCATCTCGCGGCACAAGCCCGAGCAGGTCCTGTGCATCGGCCGTCCGACGGTGTTCCGGCAGGTCCAGAGCGTGCTGTCCGATCCCGACGTCGAGGTGCTGCTGGTCCGGCCCGATTCGGATTGGCCCGCGCCCGCGCACAACGTCCGCCAGGTCGGCCAGTGGTTCGACGAGCCGACCAAACCGGCCGATCCGGAGTGGCTCGCCAGCTGGCAGCGCGCGGACAAGGCGGCGTCGGCGGCGGTGGCCGAGGCGCTGGCCGCCGAACCCTGGCCGAGCGGACTGCGCCTGGCGACCGAGCTGGTCGACGCGGTCCCGGAGGGGTCGCTGCTGGTCGTGGGCTCGTCCAACCCGACCCGTGACGTCGCGCTCGCCGGACGGCTGCGGCCCGACGTCCTCGTGCACCGCAACCGCGGCGTCGCCGGGATCGACGGCATGGTGTCGACCGCGATCGGCGCCGCGACCGTCCACAGGGGACATTCGTACGCGCTGCTCGGCGACCTGACGTTCCTGCACGACGCGAGCGGCCTGCTGACCGGGCCCGCCGAACAGCGCCCCGACCTGACGATCGTGGTGCTCAACGACGACGGCGGCGGCATCTTCTCCCTGCTGGAGCAGGGCGCGCCCGAGCACAACGCCAGCTTCGAACGCGTCTTCGGCACGCCGCATGGCGCCGATCTCGGTGCCTTGTGCGCCGGCTACCGCGTGCCGCACGTCGTCGCCGAGACGCTCACCGAGTTCCGCGCGGCGCTCAAACCCGCGCCGGGGCTACGGGTGGTGGAGGTCCGGGTGGACCGAACGCGCCACCGTGAGCTGCACGCGCGCCTCCGTACGGCGGTGTCGTCGGCCGTGCGGGCTGTCTAGCCCTATTCCAGAGGCTAGGAACCCTTCCTTTGGCTGTGTCTCGCCGAGGGGTACCTGGCTACGTTCGAGCGCGCTGACAAATCCCTGGGAGGATTCGCAATGCGCTTGAACACTCGCGCCGGCTTCGCCGGATTGACCGCGGGCGTCGTCTCGGTGCTGCTCGTGGGCACCGCGGCCGCCGCACCCGCGCCCGGCTCGATCGGCATCGGCGACCCGTACTACCCGCACGCCGGGAACGGCGGCTACGACGTCGGTCACTACGACCTCCGGCTGACCTATCAGCCGTCCACCGACCTGCTGTCCGGTGCCACGACGATCCTGCTCACCGCGACGCAGGACCTCTCGGCTTTCAACCTCGACTTCGGCCTGAAGGTGTCGAGCGTCCGGGTCAACAACCGGCCCGCGAAGTTCGCGACGTCGACCGACGGCACCGGTGAGCTGACCGTCACGCCGTCGACGCCGCTGAAGAAGGGCCAGACGGCCACGGTCGTCGTCGCCTACGCGGACACGCCGTCGAAAGTGAAGATCGACGGCTTCACCGCCTGGAAGAAGACCCCGGACGGCGCGCTGGCCGTCGACGAGCCGCAGAGCGCGGCCTGGTGGTTCCCGTCCAACGACCACCCGACCGACCTGGCGACCTACGACGTCTCGGTCGAGGTCCCGAACGACGTCGCCGCGCTGTCGAACGGCACGCTCGTGCGCAAGACGGTGCAGCGGCCGGGCTGGACGCGCTGGAACTGGCGCAGCACCAAACCGCAGGCGACGTATCTCACGTCGCTGGAGGTCGGCAAGTTCGAGGTGAACGAGCAGACCACGCCGGACGGCAAACCGTTCATCACCGCCTATGGCGCCGACCTCGGCGAATCGCTCGGCGCGGCCAAGGCCAGCATCGAGCGGACGCCGGAGATCACCGAATTCCTCGCCTCGAAGTTCGGGCCTTACCCGTTCGAGGCGCAGGGCGGCGTCGTCACCACCGGCATCACCTTCGCGCTGGAGAACCAGACGCGGCCGGTGTACGGCGCCAGGGCCTTCCGGAGCGGCTCCAACACCTCGATCGTCGCGCACGAGCAGGCGCACCAGTGGTTCGGCGACAGCGTCACGCTCGGCAAGTGGAGCGAGATCTGGCTGAACGAGGGCTTCGCCTCCTACGGCGAGTTCCTGTGGTCGGAGGAGATCGGCGAGGGCACGGCCGACGAACTCGCCCAGTACATCTACGACTCCGTGCCCGCCGAGGACCCGTTCTGGCAGGTCCTGCCCGCCGACCCGGGCGCGGACGACCAGTTCCACGGGGCCGTCTACGACCGCGGCGCGCTCGCGGTGCACGCGTTGCGCAAGGCCGTGGGCGACGACACGTTCTTCCGGATCCTGCAGACGTGGCAGCAGGTGAAGAAGGCCAAGTCGGCGGTGATCGGAGAGTTCATCGCGCTGGCGGAGAAGATCTCGGGCAAGCCGCTGTACGACCTGTTCCAGACGTGGCTGTACACCAAGGGCAAGCCCGCGGTGAGCCCCAACGGCACGCAGGCTCTCCGGGCCGCTGTGGCGCCTGTCGCACCGAAGTCCTACGCGCAGATCAAGGCGACCCATGAATTCCTCGCCGAGCGACACGCCCACTGACGGGTAGCGCTACGCTCGCGGCGTGACGGCCAAAACGGAGCGGGTGAGGCGCATCGGGTGGTATGCCGCCCTCGTTGTCGCCTCACTCGTCACCGTGCTCGGCGTCTCGCTGCTGTTCGCCGCCATCCGCAACGACAACTCGATCGAAGCGGAGCTCGGGCAGGCGACCGCGCAGGTCGAGTCGGTGACCTTCGACCGCACGATCATCAACTACGCCACCCCCGACGGCATCATGCACAGCCCGGCCAACGGGGTGCTCTACCCCTCGGGCCTGGCCGCCGGGCAGCTGGTGAACATCGAGTACGACGTCGGCGACCCGGAACTCGCGCGGGTGGCGGGCCGCTCGGCGGCGAACACGCTGCTGCCGCTGGGCAGCATGATCTTCTTCACCTGGCTGATCGCCGGCCCGCTGCTGTGGTGGATCCGGCGGCAACGGCTGACTTACCGGCGCACGCTCGCCGAGTCGTCCGTCTGATCACGCGAGTTACGCCTCCAATCACGTGAGTTGCGCCTCTAATCACGTGAGTCCCGTTCCCAATCACGTGAGTCCCGTGCTCAGTCGTGCGGGCTTGCCGTGTGGAACTGGCGAACACGCGTGATTGGAGGCGCAACACGCGTGATCAGAGGCGTAACTCGCGTGATCAGAGGCGTAACTCGCGTGATTGGGGGCGAACTCAGCCGACCGACTCCTGCCACCAGCCCAGGACCTCGTCGGCCACGCCGGGCGCCGCCACCAGCAGCGCGTCGACCGGCAGGGCCGTGCCTTCCCCGTGCCGGTCCAGCACCACGGCCCCGGCCTCGATGGCCAGCGCGACCGATCCGGCGACGTCCCATTCGCGGTAGCTGTGCAGCACCGCCGCGGCCGCGTGCCCCAGCGCGACCTGCGCGATCGCCAAGGCCGCCGAGCCGAGTACCCGGACCCCGGCGTGCGCGGCGGCGGCCCGTTCGATGAACTGGCCCATCCCCGGCCAGACACCTTTGCGCGTGAGTTCCGTGCAGACGATCGCCCCGGCGGTCCCGCGGCGGTCGGTGAGTGTGATCGGCTTGCCGTTCGCCCTGGCCCCGCGGCCGCGCGCGGCGGCGTAGATCTGAGCTCGGTACGGGTCCGCGACCACGCCCACCACCGGCCCCGAAGCGTCGATCAGGGCGAGGCTGTACGCGCACCAGGGCACACCGGCGACGTAGTTCGCGGTGCCGTCGACCGGGTCGACCACCCAGCGGTATTCGGCGACGTCGGCACCGTGGTCGGCGCCGAATTCGCCGCCGACGACGGGGATTCCGGGGAATTCCGCGGTCAGCACGCGGCGGGTGTGGCGTTCGAGGATCCGGTCCGTGTCGGTGACCCAGTCGAAGGGCGAGTCCTTCGGATCGGGCTGGGCGCCGCGGCCGGCGGTCGCGGTGATCACGTCGGTCGCGTCGTTGGCCAGCCGCCCGGCCACTTCGAGGGCCCTCGACACCAGCCCTGGCTCGACGGGCTGGGGCGGCCTTGACGACAGGAGGGTCATGCCTGACTAGTGTGGCCGAGCCTGGTTTACGGAACACGACCTTGAGATGACATGTCGTCTGTTCCGTTTTTGTTGGCGTGGGCGTCACAACCGGATGCCACAGTGATCCGCGTGCGAGTCGCGATAGTCACCGAAAGTTTCCTGCCCCAGGTGAACGGCGTGACCAACTCCGTGCTCCGCGTCGTGGAACACCTCCGCGACCGCGCGCACGACGTGCTGATCATCGCCCCGGGGCCGGGTCCCGCGGAGTACCTCGGCGCCCCGGTCGTGCGCATTCCCGCCCTCGACTTCCCCGGCGTGAACTCCCTCCCGGTCGGCGTGCCGACCCGGACGGTGCTGACCGCCCTCGCCGATTTCGGGCCGGACGTGGTGCATCTGGCGTCGCCGTTCGTGGTCGGCGCCCGCGGGCTCGCCGCGGCAAGGCGGCTGCGGGTGCCGTGTGTCGCGGTGTATCAGACCGACATCGCCGGTTTCGCCGCCGCGTACGGCTTCGGCATCGCCGCCCGCGCGGCCTGGCGCTGGGTGCGCCGTCTGCACTCGCGGGCCGACCGCACGCTCGCGCCGTCGACGGATTCGGTGGAACAGCTGAAACTGCACGGGATCCCGCGGGTGCACCGCTGGGCGCGCGGCGTCGACATCGAGCGGTTCTCGCCGGTCCACGCCGATCCCGCGTTGCGCGCCGAACTGGCGCCGAACGGCGAACTGCTGGTCGGTTTCGTCGGCAGGCTCGCGCCAGAGAAGGAGGTCGAGCGGCTGACCGCGCTCGCCGGGATCGACGGGATCCGCGTGGTCGTCGTCGGTGACGGACCGGAGTTGCCGATGCTGCGCGAACGGATCCCGGGTGCGGCGTTCCTCGGCGCCCAGTACGGCGAAGAGCTCTCCGCGGCGTACGCGAGCCTCGACGTGTTCGTCCACACAGGACCGCACGAGACGTTCTGCCAGGCCATCCAAGAAGCGATGGCGTCCGGGTTGCCGGTGCTGGCGCCGAACGCGGGCGGTCCGAAGGATCTGGTCCTGCCCGGCCGCACGGGGTACCTGCTGCCCGCCGACCGCGCCGGATTCGCGACAGCGCTCGTGGACAAGGTGAACGACCTGCGCGACGAAGCGCTGCGCGCCAGGCTGGGGGAGAAGGCGCGCAAGGTCGTCCTGGGCCGGACTTGGCCCGCTGTCTGCCGGGAACTGGTCGGCCACTACGAGGCCGTCCAGGGCAAAGTCGCGCGCGCGGCCTGATGCACATCATCCAGCTGGCCAACTTCTACGGGCCACGCTCGGGCGGGCTGCGGACCGCGCTGCACCATCTCGGCGCCGGTTACGTGGCGAGCGGCCATCAGGTGACCCTCGTGGTGCCAGGGCGGCGCTACGAGGACGAGACGCTGCCCTCGGGAGTCCGCCGGTTCTCCCTGCCGGCACCGCAGATCCCGGGTACCGGTGGCTATCGCGCGGTCGATCCGCACCGGGTGCGCGCGGTGCTGGAACGCCTGGAACCGGACAGGCTGGAAGTGTCCGACAGGCTCACCCTGCGCGGCATGGGCGTCTGGGCGCGGCGCAACGGTGTGCCCAGCATGGTGATCTCGCACGAGCGGCTGGACAGGTTGCTGGAGCAGTTCCTGATGCCGGAACCCGTCGCGCGGCGCGTCGCGGACGTCGCGAACCGGCGGATGGCGCGGCGCTACGACACGGTCGTCTGCACGACGGCGTTCGCCCGCGCGGAATTCGACCGGATCGCCGCACCGAACGTGCGACGGGTTCCGCTCGGCGTCGACCTCACGACGTTCGCCCCGGCCCGGCGCGACGACGGCTGGCGGCACACGCTGTCCGGCGACGCCGACGCGCTGATCGTCCACTGTGGACGTTTGTCGCCGGAGAAGCACGTCGAGCGCAGTGTGGACACCGTCGCCGAGCTGACCGAGGGAGGGCATCGCGTTCGGCTCGTGATCGCCGGTGACGGCCCTCGGCGGCGTGCGCTGGAACGGCGGGCGCGCGGGCTGCCGGTGACCTTCCTCGGTTTCCTTTCCGGACGCGGCGACGTCGCGCGACTGCTGGCCAGCGCGGACGTCTCCCTCGCGCCGGGTCCACACGAGACGTTCGGGCTGGCCGCGCTGGAGGCGCTCGCTTCGGGGACGCCGGTGGTGGTCTCGGCGTCGTCGGCGCTGCGGGAGATCGTGCGGCCCGGCTGCGGTGAGGCCGTCGACGACCGCGCACCCGCTTTCGCCGGCGCCGTCACTGGTCTGTTGGAGCGTCCCGAGGACGCGAGACGGGCGGCGGCGCGTGCCCGGGCGGAGGAATTCGCCTGGCCGCAGTCGGTGCAGGGAATGCTCTCCGCACTCGAGTGATCTCCATCCATGCCCCCGCCACCGCCCTCAACGGAGGAGCTTCGCTCCCAGGCTTGGTCTTTGTATCTCTTTTGTACAACCGGCATTCATCGTCCCCTCACGCCATCGAGCGAGAGGACGGCACGTGAGGTTCGAAGTACTGGGCACGTTCAGCATCTCTTCCGGTTCGCGGTCGGTCCCGCTGCACGGCCGGATGAGAAGAACGCTCCTCGGCGTGCTGCTGGTCCGGGCGAACACCTTCGTGCCGGTGAACGTGCTCACCGAGGCCCTGTGGGAGAGCAAGTGGGAGCCGCGGGCGGTGCCGAAGCTGCACTGGCACGTCCACAAGCTGCGGCAGGCCCTGCCCGAAGGCGACCGGCTCGGCTTCGACAACGGCGGCTACCGGCTGGAGGTCCATCCCGGCGAACTGGACGTCGAGACCTTCGAGACGCTGGCAGGCCAGGCGCTGAAGTCCGCGGACCCCGCTCAGCGCGCCTCACTGATCCGGCAGGCCCTCACGCACTGGCACGGCGCGCCCTACGACGGCTTGGACGTCCCGCTGCTGTCGGACGAGACGATGCGCCTCTCGGAGCACCGCCTGGTCCTGCTCGAAGAGCTCTACCAGGCCGAACTCGACCTCGGGCGGCACGCGAGCGCGGCCGTCGACCTGGCGGATCTGGTGCGGTGGCATCCCTTGCGGCAGCGTGCCCAGTACCTCCTGATGGACGCTCTTTGGCGGGCCGGGCGCACCTCCGACGCGCTGGCGGCGTACCGGCGGGCGCGCCGGGTCTCGGTCGATCAGCTCGGCCTCGAACCGGGGCCGGAACTGCGGTTGCTGGAGCGGAGGATCCTCGCCGGTGAGGTCGCGGGGGCCGGTGCGCACCGTGCCCCGGCGTTGCTTCACCGGGCAAGGTGAACCTACGGGGCGCCGCTTTGCTCCCGCTTGGGTGACCTGTCTCAGGACCTCGGGGTTAGGGTTCGAGGCATGTCCCGAGCGAGTCTTGACAAGGATCCGCACGAAGTCGCCGCCATGTTCGACGACGTCGCGGACGGCTACGACCGCGCGAATTCGTTCATGACCTTCGGCTTCGACCGCCGCTGGCGCACCGTCACCGGCCGGGTGCTGGACGCCAAACGCGGCGAGAAGGTGCTGGACCTCGCGGCGGGCACCGGCGTGTCCACCGTCGAGTACGCGCGCAACGGCGCCTGGTGCCTCGCGGCGGACTTCTCGGTCGGCATGCTCAGGGCGGGCAAGCACCGCGGCGTCCCCATGGTGGCCGCCGACGCGATGAAGCTGCCGTTCGCCGACGAGAGCTTCGACGCGGTCACCATCTCGCTCGCGCTGCGGAACTTCGTCGACACCAAGGCCGCGCTCACCGAGATCGCGCGGGTGGTCAAACCGGGCGGCAGGCTGGTGATCTGCGAGGTGTCGACGCCCACATTCCCGCCGATCCGGTTCCTGCACCGGAAGTTCATCGCGAAGCTGCTCACCTGGGTCGGCGCGCGGACCTCGTCGAACCCCGAGGCCTACTCCTACCTGGCCGAATCCATGCTGGCCTGGCCGGATCAGCGGACGCTCGGGGAGATCATCGCGAGCGCCGGGTGGACCGAGGTGGAGTGGCTGAACCTCACGTTCGGCGTCGTCGCCATCCACCGCGCCAAAAAGCCCTCCGTAAACTCGCGGCCATGACACGTCGCAACGCAGACCACGACGCCGAGGTCATCGTCGTCGGTGCCGGACCGGCCGGCTCCACCGCCGCCACGTACCTCGCCCGTGCGGGCGTCGACGTGCTGCTGCTGGAGAAGACCGAGTTCCCGCGCGAGAAGGTGTGCGGCGACGGCCTGACCCCTCGCGGCGTCAAGCAGCTCATCGACCTGGGGATCGACACCAGCGAGGACGCGGGCTGGGTGCACAGCCGCGGCCTGCGGATCCTCACCGGCGAGCTCACGCTGGAGCTCGACTGGCCGGACCTGACGAGCTACCCGCCGTACGGCGTTTCGCGGACCCGTCAGGACTTCGACGACCTGCTCGCGAAGACCGCGGTCAAGGCGGGCGCCCGGCTCTACGAGCGCACCACCGTCACCGGCGCCATCACCAGCCCGACCGGCCGCGTGATCGGCGTCGAAGCGAAGGTGGGCCCGGAGAAGACGCCGGTGAGCTACCGCGCTCCGCTGGTGCTGGCCTGCGACGGCGTCTCCGCGCGGCTCGCGCTGAGCGTCGGCATCCAGAAGAACGAGAAGCGCCCGATGGGTGTCGCGGTGCGGCAGTACTACAAGAGCCCGCGCCACGACGACCCGTTCATCGAGGGCCACCTGGAGCTGTGGGACCGCTCGGATCCGCGCGACCCGAAGCTGCTGCCCGGCTACGGCTGGGCGTTCCCGCTCGGCGACGGCACGGTGAACGTCGGCCTCGGCATGCTGTCGACGTCGGCCGCGTTCCGCAGCACCGACTACCGCGCGCTGCTGCGCCAATGGCTCGACGGAACGCCCGAGGAATGGGGCTACCGCGAGGAGAACGCCATCGGCAAGGTCGGCGGCGCCGGTCTCCCGATGGGCTTCAACCGCACCCCGCACTACCGCGACGGCCTGCTGCTGCTCGGCGACGCCGGCGGCATGGTCAGCCCGTTCAACGGCGAGGGCATCTCGGCCGCGATGGAGTCCGCGCAGCTGGCGTCGGAGTTCGTCGTGCAGGCGTTGGCGCGCCGCGAAGGCCCGTCCCGTGAGCGGGCGCTGGAGGGCTACCCGCGCGCGGTCGGCGAGCTGATGGGCGGCTACTACCGGCTCGGCAACGTGTTCGCGAAGCTGATCGGGAAGCCGAAGGTCATGCACGCCGCGACGAAGTACGGGCTGCGGATCAACTCGATCCTTCCGTTGGTCTACAAGGGACTCTCGGGCTGCTACGACGCCAAGGGCGGGGACGGCGTCGACCGCCTCATCGCCGCGCTGGCCCGCGCCACCCCCACTCCGCGCTGACGCCTCTGGCAAGTACATGAAGGCCCCCTTCCTTGCGCCTAGCGCAAGGAAGGGGGCCTTCATGTACTTGGGGACGGGCCGCAAGTAGGTGACTAATTGCGCTGGTCTCCACACGTCTGGACCAATTCCCGGCACCACGGGCAGTGGTATCGGTCACAGGACAAATGCGGTCAAATGACCACGGGAAGCCGATCTTGGGAACGACGTCGCAGGTCATCGGTACCGCACGCCGGAAGTAACCGTACTGGCCGTGCGGTCAAGTTAGGGCAGCCTTATAGCGCGGGGCCTAGGGACAAGAATGTGAGTCACGTCCTACACTCGGCCCATGCTTTGTGAATCGCTTCACATCCTCGACGGGAGGCTTGTGAACTATTTCACAAGCAAGGAGGCCGTCATGCACGGCCCGTAAGGGTTGCCTAACCCTCGGCGGTGTGACCCAGGTGACTTAGGGTGCCGACCGAGGGAAGCGGTGAACCCCGACTCGAAAACCGCAGCGGCGCGGAAAGGATGGCGAAAACCCCGTGCTGATGTTGCCCGTGCTGACCCAGGCGAGCACCCCTTCGGTGCCCAATCTGGACATGTACCTCCCCCTGGTCCTCCTGTTCGTCCTCGCTCTCGGCTTCGCGGTGCTCTCGGTGCTGCTCGGCCCGCTGGTCGGCCCGAGCCGCCCCAACAGGGCGAAGACCGCGGCCTACGAATGCGGTATCGAACCGTCGCCGCAGCCGGTCGTCGGCGGCGGCCGGATGCCGGTCGCGTACTACATCACCGCGATGCTGTTCATCCTGTTCGACATCGAGATGGTCTTCCTCTACCCGTTCGCGGTCTCCGCGGACGCGCTGGGCATGTTCGGCCTGGTGGAGATCGTGCTGTTCATCGCGACGGTCGGTTTCGCGTACGCCTACGTATGGCGTCGCGGCGGCCTGGATTGGAACTAGAGAAGCATGGGCCTCGAAGAAAAACTCCCCAACGGCATCCTGCTCGCCAGCCTCGAAGGCCTGGTCAACTGGGCGCGCAAGAACTCGATGTGGCCCGCCACCTTCGGTCTCGCCTGCTGCGCGATCGAGATGATGACCGTCGGCGGTTCCCGCTACGACATCGCGCGTTTCGGCATGGAGCGCTTCAGCGCGACGCCGCGCCAGGCGGATCTGATGATCGTCGCCGGCCGCGTCACGCAGAAGATGGCGCCGGTGCTCCGCCAGATCTACGACCAGATGGCCGAGCCCAAGTGGGTGCTGGCGATGGGCGTCTGCGCCTCGTCCGGCGGGATGTTCAACAACTACGCCGTGGTGCAGGGCGTCGACCACATCGTCCCGGTCGACATGTACCTCCCCGGCTGCCCGCCGCGCCCCGAAATGCTGCTCGACGCGATCCTGAAGCTGCACGCCAAGATCCAGGACGAGCCGATCAACGCCCGCCGGGCCGCGATCCGCGCCGCCAGCGGTGAGCGCACCGAGCTGATCGCCTCCTCGATCAAGTACGCGAAGAAGTGAGCGACGTGCCCGAAGACAACACCCCCGAAGAGACACCGGAAACCGGCGGCGAGCAGTCGAGCGCCGACCGTCCCGAAGGCGGTCTCGAGCCGCAGGGCACGCGCCCGGCCGAGCCGGTCGTCACCGGTAAAGAGCGCCAGGGCATGTTCGGCGTGCGCGGCACCGGTGACACCTCCGGTTACGGCGGCGTCCGCCTCCCCGCGTACAGCCCGCCCCCGGCGGAGCGCCCGTACGGCGGCTGGTTCGACGAGTTCGCCGACGAGTTCTACGCGGCCTTGGCGGACAACAAGATCCCGGCGAACGCGATCCTGCAGACCACGGTCGACCGCGGCGAGATCACCTTCTACGTCTCCCGCGAGCACCTCGTCGAGATCGCCAAGGTCCTGCGCGACGACACCGGTCTCCGCTTCGAGCTGCTCAGCTCCGTCTCCGGCGTGGACTACGGCGTCGACGTCCCGCAGCGGCTGCACTCGGTGTACCACTTCACGTCGATGACCTACCGTCGCCGCATCCGGCTCGAGGTCACCCTCGACATCGAAGACCCGCACGTCCCGTCGCTGGTCGGGGTCTACCCGACGGCCGACTGGCAGGAGCGGGAGACCTGGGACATGTTCGGCATCGTCTACGACGGCCACCCGGCGCTGACCCGCATCCTCATGCCGGACGACTGGGACGGCCACCCCCAGCGCAAGGACTACCCGCTCGGCGGGATCCCCGTCGAATACAAGGGCGCGGAGATCCCGCCGCCGGACCAGCGGAGGTCGTACTCGTGAGCATTCACGACGAAGCAACCGAAGTCCCCGAAGCCGACTCGCGTGACACCACCGAAGGCCGCGTCTACACCGTCTCCGGCGGTGACTGGGAAGACGTCATCGAGGACTCCCGCCACGACGAGCGCATGGTCATCAACATGGGCCCGCAGCACCCGTCGACGCACGGCGTGCTCCGGCTCGTGCTGGAGATGGAGGGCGAGACCGTCACCCAGCTCCGCTCGGTCATCGGCTACCTGCACACCGGGATCGAGAAGAACTGCGAGTACCGCACGTGGACCCAGGGCGTCACCTTCGTGACGCGCATGGACTACCTCGCGCCGCTCTCGACCGAGATGGCGTACTGCCTCGGCGTCGAGAAGCTGCTCGGCATCCAGGCCCCGCGCCGCGCCGAGCTGCTGCGCGTGATGCTGCTGGAGATCAACCGCATCGGCTCGCACCTGGTCTACATCGCCACCGGCGGCATGGAACTCGGTGCCACCACGGCGATGACGCTCGGCTTCCGTGAGCGCGAAGAGGTCCTGCACCTGCTGGAGCACCTCACCGGTCTCCGGATGAACCACGCGTTCATCCGCCCCGGCGGCCTCGCCCAGGACATGCCCGCCGACTACCAAGAGGTCGTCAGCGCGTTCGTCAAGGTGATGGACGAGCGGCTTCCCTTGTACGACAAGCTCTTCACCGGTCAGCCGATCTGGCGCAACCGGCTCAAGGGCGTCGGGTACCTGCCGGTCGACGCCTGCCTCGCGCTCGGTGTCACCGGCCCGGTGCTGCGCAGCGCCGGTCTGCCGTGGGACATGCGCAAGACCGAGCCGTACTCCCGCTACGACGAGTTCGAGTTCGACATCCCGACCTCGACCGACGCGGACTGCTGGGCGCGGTACCTGCTGCGCGTCGAGGAGATGCACCAGAGCCTGCGGATCATCAAGCAGTGCCTGAAGAAGCTCGAGCCGGGCCCGGTCATGGTCGAGGACAAGAAGGTCGCCTGGCCGGCGCAGCTCTCGATCGGCAGTGACGGCATGGGCAACTCGCTCGAGCACGTCCGCAAGATCATGGGCCAGTCGATGGAATCGCTGATCCATCACTTCAAACTGGTCACCGAGGGCTTCAAGGTCCCGCCGGGCCAGACCTACACGTCGGTGGAATCGCCGCGCGGCGAACTCGGCGTGCACCTGGTCTCCGACGGCGGCACCAGGCCGCTGCGGGTCCACGTGCGCGAACCGAGTTTCGTGAACCTGCAGTCGATGCCCGCGATGGCCGAAGGCGGCCTGGTGGCGGACGTGATCGCCGCCATCGCCTCGATCGACCCCGTCATGGGGGGAGTGGACCGTTGAGCACCCAGCCCGGAACGACACCGATGCCCGAGCCCGGCACCAGCCTGGCCGAGCAGACCCACATCGCCGCCGGCGGTGACGTCGACGTGATCGCGATCGCGCCGGATCCCGCCGAGGCGGAAGGGATCCTGGAGAACGCGAAGCTCGAAGACATCTTCGATGCCGACACCTACGCCAGGGCACAGAACCTGATCTCGCGGTACCCGCAGTCCAGGTCGGCGCTGCTGCCGCTGCTGCACCTGGTGCAGTCGGTGCAGGGGTACGTGAGCCAGGAGGGCATCGCCTTCTGCGCCGCGCAGCTGGACCTGTCCGACGCCGAGGTCAGCGCGGTCGCGACGTTCTACACCATGTACAAGCGCCGCCCGTGCGGCGAGCACCTGGTGAGCGTCTGCACCAACACGCTTTGCGCGGCCATGGGCGGCGACGCGATCTACAAGAAGCTCCAGACGCATCTCGGCTCCGAAGAGAAGCCGTTGGGGCACAACGAGACCGCGGGTACGCCGAACGAGCCCGGCTCGATCACCCTCGAACACGCCGAATGCCTCGCGGCCTGTGACCTCGCCCCGGTCATCCAGGTCAACTACGAGTACTTCGACAACCAGACCGAGGACAAGGCCGTCGCGCTGGTCGACGCGTTGCAGGCGGGCAAGAAGCCCGCCCCGACGCGCGGCGCGCCGCTGACGAACTTCAAGGGCGCCGAACTGCAGCTCGCCGGGTTCTTCCCGGAGGACGCGCAGCAGTACCGCACGGACGTCGACGGCCCTTCGCAGGCCGTCGAAACCCTGCGGGGAGCGCAGGTCGCGCAAGACCGCGGCTGGACCGCGCCCGCCATGAAGGACGTGGCCTTGCCGGAAGTGGAGAAGAAGTAATGGCCGATCCCATCACTCCGGTCCTCACGAAGCGCTGGCTTTCGCCCAACTCCTGGACGATCCAGTCCTACGAAGCCCTCGAGGGCTACACCGCGATCCGCAAGGCGCTCAAGGCCACTCCCGAGCAGATCGTCCAGGTGGTCAAGGATTCCGGCCTCCGCGGCCGTGGCGGCGCGGGCTTCCCCGCCGGCATCAAATGGTCCTTCATGCCGCCGAACGAGGACAAGCCGCACTACCTCGTCATCAATGCCGACGAGGGCGAGCCGGGTACCTGCAAGGACATCCCGCTGATGATGGCGGACCCGCACTCGCTGATCGAGGGCTGCATCATCGCCTCGTACGCGATGCGTTCGCACCACTGCTTCATCTACGTCCGAGGCGAGGCGCTGCACTGCATCCGCCGTCTCAACGCGGCCGTACGCGAGGCGTACGAAGCGGGCTACCTCGGCAAGAACATCCTCGACTCCGGATTCGACCTCGACATCACCGTGCACGCGGGCGCCGGGGCGTACATCTGCGGCGAGGAGACGGCGCTGCTGGACTCGCTGGAAGGCCGCCGCGGCCAGCCGCGGCTCAAGCCGCCGTTCCCGGCCGCCGCGGGGCTCTACGCCGCGCCGACCACGGTGAACAACGTCGAGACCATCGCCAGCGCGCCGTACATCATCAACGGCGGTTCGGACTGGTTCCGCCAGATGGGCCGCGAGAAGTCGCCCGGCCCGAAGATCTACTCGATCTCCGGCCACGTCGAGAAGCCCGGCCAGTACGAATGCCCGCTCGGCACCACGCTGCGCGACCTGCTGGACATGGCGGGCGGCATGAAGGACGGCGTCCCGCTGAAGTTCTGGACGCCGGGTGGTTCGTCCACGCCGATGTTCACCGCCGAGCACCTCGATGTTCCGCTGGACTTCGAAGGCGCGGCGGAAGCCGGGTCGATGCTGGGCACGACGGCCGTGCAGGTCTTCAACGAGACCGTTTCCGTGCCGTGGGCCGTGATGAAGTGGACGCAGTTCTACGAGCACGAGTCCTGCGGCAAGTGCACGCCGTGCCGCGAGGGCACGTACTGGCTGGCGCAGATCCTGGAGCGCATGGTCGAGGGCCACGGCACCGAGGAGGACATCGACACCTTGCTCGACGTCTGCGACAACATCCTCGGCCGCTCGTTCTGCGCACTCGGCGACGGCGCGGTCTCGCCGATCCAGAGCGGGATCAAGTACTTCCGCGAGGAATTCCTCGCACTCTGTGAAACCAACAAGCGCGAACTGGTGGGGGCGCAGGCATGACGATCGCACCCGACAGGCCGGGAACGTCCACAGAGGACACCCCGGTCCCCGAGGGCCATGTCAAGCTGGTCATCGACGGTGAAGAGGTCATCGCGCCCAAGGGCGAGCTGCTGATCCGCACCGCCGAACGGCTCGGCACGGTCATCCCGCGCTTCTGCGACCACCCGCTGCTCGACCCGGCAGGCGCCTGTCGCCAGTGCCTGGTCGAGGTCGAAATGGGCGGCCGTCCGATGCCGAAGCCGCAGGCCTCGTGCACCATGACGGTCGCCGACGGCATGGTCGTGAAGACCCAGCTGACCTCGGCCGTGGCGGACAAGGCACAGCAGGGTGTGATGGAGCTGCTGCTCATCAACCACCCGCTGGACTGCCCGGTCTGCGACAAGGGCGGCGAATGCCCGCTGCAGAACCAGGCGCTCGCGCACGGCCGCGCGGAATCCCGTTTCGTCGACACGAAGCGGACGTTCCCGAAGCCGCTGCCGATCTCCTCGCAGGTGCTGCTGGACCGCGAGCGCTGCGTGCTCTGCCAGCGCTGCACCCGGTTCTCCCGCGAGATCGCCGGCGACCCGTTCATCGAGCTGCTGGAACGCGGCGCCCACCAGCAGATCGGTACCGCGGAGACCGCGGACGTGCTGGACCTGGCTTCGCGGACCACGTCGGGGCAGCCGTTCCAGTCGTACTTCTCCGGCAACGTCATCCAGATCTGCCCGGTCGGCGCGCTGACGTCGGCCGCGTACCGGTTCCGTTCGCGGCCGTTCGACCTGGTGTCCGCGCCGAGCGTGTGCGAGCACTGCTCGTCCGGCTGCGCCGAGCGGACCGACTTCCGCCGCGGCAAGGTCATGCGGAAGCTGGCGGGCGACGACCCCGAGGTCAACGAAGAGTGGATCTGCGACAAGGGCCGCTTCGCCTTCCGCTACGCCACCGCGGATGACCGCATCCGCCGTCCGCTGATCCGCAACGCCGACGGCGTGCTGGAAGAGGCTTCCTGGACCGACGCGCTGCGCGCGGCCGCCGCCGGGCTCGCCGAAGCGCGGGACGGCAAGGGCGCCGCGGTGCTCACCGGCGGTCGCCTGACCGTCGAGGACGCCTACGCGTACTCGAAGTTCGCGCGGATCGCCTTGGGCACCAACGACATCGACTTCCGGGCGCGTCCGCACTCGGCCGAGGAGCTGGGCTTCCTCGCGTCGCACGTGGTCGGGACGACGCCGGAAAGCGGCGTCACGTTCGGCGAGATCGAGCGGGCACGCACGGTGCTGTGCGTCGCGTTCGAGCCGGAGGACGAGGCGCCGATCGTGTTCCTGCGGCTGCGCAAGGCGGCCCGCAAGAACCGCACCCGCGTCGTCCACTTGGGACAGTGGACCACCTCCTCGGTCCGCAAGACCTTCGGCGAGCTGCTGGCCTGCGCGCCGGGCAGTGAGGCCGCCGCGATCGACGGCATCGCGCAGCACGCGCAGGACGTCGACCAGGCGCTTTCGGCCGAAGGCTCGGTGATCCTCGTCGGCGAACGCGCGGCCGAGGTCCCCGGTCTGTTCTCGGCCCTGCACCGGCTGGTGGAGCGCACCGGCGCCCGGCTCGCGTGGATCCCGCGTCGCGCGGGTGAACGCGGTGCCCTGGCGGCGGGCGCGGCGCCGACGCTGCTGCCCGGTGGCCGCTCGGTCACCGACGACGCGGCTCGCGCCGAGATCGAAAAGGCTTGGGGCGTCACGCTTTCCGCCACGGCGGGCCGCGACACCACCGCCATCCTCAAGGCCGCTTCCGGTCAGGACATCGACGGCCTGCTGGTCGGCGGCGTCGACCCGGACGACCTGCCGGACCCGGACCTGGCCCGCCGCGCGCTGCAGAACGCGAAGTTCGTGGTGAGCCTGGAGCTGCGACACAGCGGGGTCACCGAACACGCGGACGTCGTCCTCCCGATCGCCCCGGCGGTCGAGAAGGCGGGCAGCTACCTGAACTGGGAAGGCCGCCGCCGCGAGTTCGCCGTCACCCTCGAAGGCACCGGCGCCCTGCCCGACTGCCGGGTGCTTGACACCCTCGCCGTCGAGATGGACGCGGACATCTTCACGCAGACCCCGGCCGCCGCTGCCGCCGATCTGGCGAAGCTGCCCGCGCGTGAGATGAAGGACTCCTTCATTGCAGATTTCGCAATGAAGGACGCTTTCATTGCACGTCCGGAGGCGGCGAACGGCCAGGTCCTCCTCGCCACCTGGCGCCAGCTGATCGACAACGGTTCGCTGCAGGACGGCGAGCCGCACCTCAAGGGCACGCAGCGCGAGGTCGTCGCCAAGCTCTCGGCGAAGACCGCCGAAGGCTTGGGCGGCAGCGTGAAGGTCTCCACCGAACGCGGTTCCATCACGTTGCCGATCGAGGTCGCGGACCTGCCGGACGGCGTCGTATGGCTTCCGGGCAACTCCGACGGCTCCGCCGTCCGCGCCGCGCTCGCGGCCGGTCATGGCTCGGTCGTCAACCTCACCGGAGGTGAGAAGTGACTCCGTTGCTCAGCCAGATGCCGGACGCCGCCGAGCGGGCGGCGCTGCTGGCGGACGACCCGTTGTGGCTGATCCTGATCAAGACGGTCGTCATCCTGCTGATCGGCCCGATCCTGACGATCTTCCTGATCGTCTGGGAGCGCAAGGCCGTCGGCCGGATGCAGAACCGTCCCGGCCCCAACCGGGTCGGGCCCGGCGGCTACCTGCAGTCCCTGGCGGACGCGATCAAGCTGCCGTTCAAGGAACAGATCATCCCGGACACCGCCGACCGCAAGGTGTACTTCCTCGCGCCGGTGATCTCCGCGGTGCCGGCGCTGATCGCGCTGGCCGCGATCCCGTTCGGCCCGGTGGTCTCGATCTTCGGTGAGCGCACCACGCTCCAGCTGGTCGATCTGCCGGTCGGCGTGCTGGTGATCCTCGCCTGCTCCTCGATCGGCGTGTACGGCCTGGTGCTGGCCGGCTGGTCGTCCGGCTCGCCGTATCCGCTGCTCGGCGGACTGCGAAGCGCGGCTCAGGTGATCTCCTACGAGATCGCGATGGGTCTGTCCATTGTGGGCGTCATCCTCTACGCGGGTTCGATGTCGACGTCGGCGATCGTCGAGTCGCAGCAGACCGGCTGGTACTTCTACCTGCTGCTGCCGAGTTTCGTGATCTACCTGATCTCCATGGTCGGCGAGACCAACCGCGCGCCGTTCGACCTCCCCGAGGCCGAATCCGAGCTGGTCGGTGGTTTCCACACCGAGTACAGCTCGATGAAGTTCGCGATGTTCTTCCTCGCCGAGTACGTCAACATGGTGATCGTTTCGGCGTTCGCGACCACGTTGTTCCTCGGCGGCTGGAAGTTCCCGTTCGTCGGCGCCGACCACGCGCTCAACCAGGGCTGGCTCCCGCTGCTGTGGTTCACGGCCAAGCTGTTCATCCTGTTGTTCGGGTTCATCTGGCTGCGCGGCACGCTGCCGCGGCTGCGGTACGACCAGTTCATGCGGCTGGGCTGGAAGGTCCTGGTACCGGTCAACCTGGTCTGGATCGTCGTGATCGTCACGGTCCGCGCCATCAAGAACTCGGGCGGCCTCTCCACCCCGCAGATCCTCATCGGCGGCGGCGCGCTCATCCTCGTCGTCGTCATCCTGAGCCTGCTGCTGCCGGACAAGAAGGTCCCGGACGAGGACTACGTCCCGGTGACCGGTGGCGGATTCCCGGTCCCGCCGCTCGACCTGCAGGTTCCGGACCAGACTCCGCGTCAGAAGGCCGTCGCGAAGGCCGAAGCCCGGGCTGCCAAGCGCAAGCCCGCGGCGGTTTCCAGTGGAAGGGAGGCCGGCGATGGGGATGTTTGATCCCATCAAGGGTTTCGGTGTCACCTTCGGGATGATGTTCAAGAAGGTCGCCACCGAGGAGTACCCGGAGGCAGGCGCCCCCGCCGCTCCGCGTTACCACGGCAGGCACCAGCTGAACCGGCATCCGGACGGGCTGGAGAAATGCGTCGGCTGCGAGCTGTGCGCGTGGGCCTGCCCGGCGGACGCGATCTTCGTCGAAGGCGGCGACAACACCGAAGAGGCACGGTTCTCGCCCGGTGAGCGGTACGGCGCCGACTACCAGATCAACTACCTGCGCTGCATCGGCTGCGGGTTGTGCGTCGAGGCCTGCCCGACCCGGTCACTGACGATGATCAACTTCTACGAGCTGGCCGACGACGACCGGCAGCGGCTGATCTACACCAAGGAAGACCTCCTCGCGCCGCTGCTGCCCGGCATGGAGCAGCCGCCGCATCCGATGCGGCTGGGCGACAACGAGCAGGACTACTACGTCAACGGCCCCGAGCTGGCACGCAAGCCCGCCGAGAGCACGGAGGCCGTCCAGTGATCACGGCTTTCCTCGCCCAGACGGACGTTTCGGCCGGGATCACCACCGGCGAGACCATCGCGTTCTGGGTGCTCGGCCCGCTCGCGCTGCTCGGCGGGCTCGGCATGATCTTCTCCCGAAACGCCGTGCACTCGGCGCTGTGGCTGGTCCTCACGATGCTGTGCCTCGGCGCGCTGTACATGATCCAGCAGGCGCCGTTCCTCGGCTTCACGCAGATCATCGTCTACACCGGCGCGATCATGATGCTGTTCCTGTTCGTGCTGATGATGGTCGGCAGGGAGAGCTCGGATTCGGTCGTCGAAGTACTGCGCGGGCAGCGGGTCATGGCGACCCTGCTCGGCGTCGGCGTCGGCGGACTGCTCGCGGCCGGTCTCGCCCGCTCGCTGGCCAACGTCACGCCGGCGATGCCGCTCGACCCGGCGAGCCTCGACGGCGGCGGCCCCGGCGGCCTGGGACGGCTCATCTTCACCAAGTACCTGTTCCCGTTCGAACTCACGTCGGCGCTGCTGATCACCGCCGCGCTCGGCGCGATGGTGCTCGCGTTCACCGACCGGCACGCCAAGGGTGGCAAGAAGAACCAGAAGGAACTCGTCGTCGACCGGTTCACCGGCAAACACGACCGGCCTTCGCCGCTGCCCGGCCCGGGTGTCTTCGCGACGGCCAACTCGATCGCCACCCCGGCGCTGCTGCCGGACGGTTCGATCGCGCCGGAGTCGCTCTCGGACATCATCGAGTCCACTTCGGCCTCGCGGCTGGAAGACGAGCGCAAGCAGGTCGCGGGCTCGACCGACGGCCCCGACGCACACGCTCTCGTGGGCAAGCCTGAAGGGGAGAAGGAATGACCCCGACGTACTACCTGCTCCTGTCCGCGCTGTTGTTCACCATCGGCGCGGTCGGGGTGCTGGTGCGCCGCAACGCGATCGTCGTGTTCATGTGCATCGAGCTGATGCTGAACGCGGCGAACCTGTCCCTGGTCACGTTCGCCCGGATCAACGGGTCGCTCGACGGTCAGGTGATGGCGTTCTTCGTGATGGTCGTGGCCGCCGCGGAGGTCGTGGTGGGGCTGGCGATCATCATGGCGATCTTCCGCACCCGGCGCTCGGCCTCGGTCGACGACACCAACCTGCTGAAGTACTAGGGGTTCAAGAGTGACCGCATCATCGTGGCTGCTGGTGGCCTTCCCGGCTCTTGGCGCACTGATTCTTCTGCTGGCCGGTAAACGAGCCAGGGGCTGGGGACACCTCCTCGGCAGTGCGACCGTCTCACTGTCCTTTGTGTACGGCCTGATCCTCTTCTTCACGGCCGACACGAAGAACGTCGCGGACGTCAAACTGTTCTCGTGGATCCCGGTTTCGGCGCTGCAGGTCGACTTCGGGCTCCGGATCGACGCGCTTTCGCTGACGTTCGTGCTGCTGATCACCGGCGTCGGCATGCTGATCCACTTCTACTCGATCGGCTACATGGCCGAGGACCGCGATCGGTCGAGGTTCTTCGCCTACCTCAACCTGTTCGTCGCCTCGATGCTGATCCTGGTGCTGGGCAACAGCTTCGTGACGTTGTACCTCGGCTGGGAAGGCGTCGGTCTCGCGTCGTACCTGCTCATCGGCTGGTACCAGGACCGCCCGTCCGCGGCCACCGCCACCGAGAAGGCGTTCCTGATGAACCGCGTCGGTGACGTCGGGCTGGCGCTGGCGATCTTCCTGATGTTCAAGTACGTCGGGAGCACCGGTTACGCCGAGGTCTTCGGCGCGATCGACAAGATCCCGACCGGCGCGATCACCGCCATCGCGATCCTGCTGCTGCTGGGCGCCTGCGGTAAATCCGGTCAGTTCCCGTTGCAGGCCTGGCTTCCGGACGCGATGGAGGGCCCGACCCCGGTCTCGGCCCTCATCCACGCGGCGACGATGGTCACCGCCGGTGTCTACCTGGTCGCCCGCGCGCACGAGATCTTCAACGCCACCCCGGACGGCCGCCTGATCGTCACCCTGGTCGGTACGGTCACGCTGCTGATCGGGTGCATCATCGGCTGCGCCTACGACGACATCAAGAAGGTCCTGGCGTACTCCACGGTCAGCCAGATCGGGTACATGATGCTCGCCGTCGGCCTCGGGCCGATCGCCTACGCGCTCGGCATCATGCACCTGGTGGCGCACGGTTTCTTCAAGGCGGGGCTGTTCCTCGGGGCCGGTTCGGTCATGCACGCCATGAACGACGAGGTCGACATGCGGAAGTACGGCGGGCTGCGCAAGCACATGCCGGTCACCTTCTGGACCTTCGCGCTCGGTTACCTCGCCCTGATCGGCATCCCGCCGCTGTCCGGCTTCTTCACCAAGGACGCGATCATCGAAGCGGCGCTGTCCCAGGGCGGCTGGCGTGGCTGGGTGATGGGCGGCGCGGCACTGCTCGGCGCCGGGCTCACCGCGTTCTACATGACGCGCCTGATGGTGATGACCTTCTTCGGCAAGGAACGCTGGAAGGAGATCAAGTCCAGCGACGGCCGCGACTTCCACCCGCACGAATCGCCCGCGGTGATGAAGTGGCCGATGATCGTCCTCGCCGTCGGTTCGATCGGCGCCGGTGCGTTCTTCGCCCTCGGCGACCGGTTCGCCGAGTGGCTCTCGCCGGTGGTCGGTCCGCTCGAAGAGGGCGGCCACAGCGTCATCCCGCACGCGCTGGTCCCGATCCTCACCGTGGCGCTGTCCGTCCTCGGCGCGGTGGCCGCGTGGCTCTTCGTCGGCCGTAAGGACGTTCCGGTGGAACGCCCCGAGCGGGTCTCCGCCGTGGTCAAGGCCGCGCGCAACGACCTCTACGGCAACACCCTGAACGAGACGCTGGTGGCCCGCCCGGGCACCTGGCTCGCCCGCGCACTGGTCTACGTGGACAACCGCGGGGTCGACGGCGCGGTCAACGGCCTCGCCGCCGCACTCGGCGGCGGATCCGGGCGCCTGCGCCGCCTTCAGACCGGCTTCGTCCGCTCGTACGCACTGTCCATGCTGGGCGGCACATTCCTGCTTCTGGCGGCACTCCTGCTGGTGAGGTTCTCCTGATGACCTGGGTACTCGCAACCATCCTGCTGCCGCTGGTCGGCGCCGCGGTCGTCGCGGGGATGAAGAAGAACGACAGGCTGGCGACGCTCACCGCGCTCGTGGTGTCGCTTCTGACGTTCCTGCTGGTGATCCCGATGTGGGCGAGCTACGTGCCCTCGGGAGACCGGATCCAGCAGAAGTCCTCGATGGACTGGATCCCCAACTTCGGCATCCACATCTCGTTCGGCATCGACGGCATCGCGCTGGTGATGATCGCGGTCATCGGCCTGCTGGTGCCGATCGTGGTCGGCGCGCTCGGGCTGACCGACAAGCTCCCGGCCGGACGCTCGGCGGGCGGGTTCCTCTCGCTGATCCTGGTGCAGGAGGCGCTGACCATCGCGGTGTTCGCCGCGACCGACGTCTTCCTGTTCTACGTGCTGTTCGAGATCATGCTGATCCCGATGTACTTCCTGATCGGCGGCTACGGCGGCGCGAACCGGCAGTACGCGGCGGTCAAGTTCTTCCTCTACTCGTTCCTCGGCGGCCTGATCATGCTGGCCTCGGCCATCGGGGCGTACTCGATGGCGTCGGACGAACTCGGCAAGGGCACCTTCGACTGGGAAACGCTCGTCACGGTCGTCCGCGACGCCCCGCTGGGCACCCAGATCTGGCTGTTCATCGGGTTCTTCCTCGCGTTCGCGATCAAGGCCCCTTTGGTGCCGTTCCACACCTGGCTGCCGGACGCCGCGGGCCAGGCGCCCATCGGCGTCGCGGTGCTGCTGGTCGGCGTGCTGGACAAGGTCGGCACGTTCGGCTTCCTGCGCTACTGCCTCCCGATGTTCCCGGAGGCCAGCAAGGAACTCGCGCCGTGGGTGCTGGTGCTCGCCGTCGCGGGTGTCCTTTACGGCTCGATCCTCGCGGCCGGGCAGCGCGATATGAAGCGCTTCATCGCCTACGTGTCGATCGCCCACTTCGGCTTCATCGCGCTGGGCATCTTCACCTTCAACGAGCAGGCGATGGTCGGCTCGGTGTCGTACATGCTGAACCACAGCCTCGCCACCGGCATGCTGATCGTGGTGGTCGGCCTGATCGTGATGCGCGGCGGGTCCACGCGGATCTCCGACTACGGCGGCATGGCGAAGGTGACCCCGCTGCTCGGCGGGATGCTGCTCATCGCCGGTCTGTCCACTTTGTCCCTGCCCGGCACGAACTCCTTCATCAGTGAGTTCCTGGTGCTGCTGGGGTCCTTTGTGGACTACCCGGTGTACACGATCATCGCGACGGTCGGCATGGTGCTGGCCGCGGCGTACGTGCTCTGGCTCTACCAGCGCGTCATGCAGGGCCCCGTCCGCGGAGATGCCCTGATCGGCGCCGGCGGCGGGCCTGGCACGGCGATCGCTCCCGAACTCGGGGCGACCAAAGCAATCAAGGACCTCGGCGGCAGGGAGATCGCGATCCTGGCGCCGATGGTCGTGCTGATCATCGCGCTCGGGTTCTATCCCAAGCCGGTGCTCGACACGATCACCCCGTCGGTGCAGGCGACGATGTCGTCCGTGCAGGGAGGCAAGTAAACCGTGCTCTTCTTGACTCAGGCGCCACCGGTGCAGGTGCCGTCGATCGACTACTTCGCCGTCACGCCGATCCTGATCATCCTCGGGGCCGCATGTGTCAGCGTGCTGTTCGAGGCCTTCCTGCCCAAGCACATGCGGTGGCCGTCGCAGGTCTTCCTGTCCCTGGTCGGGATCGGCGCGGCGGGTGTCTTCTTGGTCTGGTACGCCAGTTCATCCGCGCCGAAGGCAGGCATCACGACCTTCAGCGGCGCGATCGCCGTCGACCGGCCGTCGCTGTTCCTGTGGGGCACGCTGCTGGCGCTGGCGCTGGGCGCGGTGCTGCTGATCGCGGACCGCTCGGTCGAACCCGGCGGCGCGTTCGTCGCGCAGGCCGGCATCCGGCCCGGCACGCTGCAGGACCGCGCGCAGGTCGGCACCACCGGTATGCAGACCGAGGTCTTCCCGCTGACGCTGTTCGCGCTCGGCGGCATGATGTCGTTCGTCGCGGCCAACGACCTGCTCACCATGTTCATCGCGCTCGAGGTGCTGAGCCTGCCGCTGTACCTGATGTGCGGTCTCGCGCGGCGGCGTCGCCTGCTCTCGCAGGAATCCGCCGTCAAGTACTTCCTGCTCGGCGCGTTCTCGTCGGCGTTCTTCCTCTACGGTCTCGCGCTGCTCTACGGCTACGCGAACTCCGTGAAGCTGTCGGACATCGCCAACGCCGCCGCCGGTTCGGACCGGTCGGACACGCTGCTGTTCGCCGGGCTCGGGCTGGTCGCGGTCGGCCTGCTGTTCAAGGGTTCGGTCGGCCCGTTCCACACCTGGACCCCGGACGTCTACCAGGGCGCGCCGACCCCGGTCACCGCGTTCATGGGCGCCTGCACCAAGGTCGCCGCGTTCGGCGGGATCCTGCGGGTGTTCCAGGTGGCGTTCGAGTCGACGAGCTGGGAATGGCGCGGCGTGCTCTGGGGCGTCGCGATCATCTCGATGCTGATCGGCGCGGTGCTCGGCCTGACGCAGACCGACGTGAAACGCATGATCGCCTACTCGTCCATCGCGCACGCCGGGTTCCTGCTCGTGGGTGCGATCGCGATGACCGAAGAAGGCCTGTCGAGCACGCTGTTCTACCTGCTGGCCTACGGCTTCACCACGCTCGCCGCGTTCGGTGTCGTCTCGCTGGTGCGGGACTCGAACGGCGAGGCGACCCACCTGTCCGCCTGGGCCGGGCTGGCGAAACGGTCTCCGGTATTGGCCGGGGTGTTCACCTTCCTGCTTCTCGCGCTCGCCGGTATCCCGCTGACCAGTGGTTTCGTCGGGAAGTTCGTGGTGTTCTCGGCGGCCCTGTCCGACGGGATGGCGCCGCTGGTCGTCATCGCCCTGATCTTCAGCGCCGTCGCCGCCTTCTTCTACCTGCGGGTGATCGTGCTGATGTACTTCTCCGAGCCCGCCCCCGACGGCCCGACCGTCACCGTGCCCGGCGCGTTCACCACCACGGCGATCACGCTCGGCGTCATCGTCACGCTGGTGCTCGGCCTGCTCCCGGCGTTCGCCCTCGACTGGGCGGGGTCCGGCGGCTTCGCTCTCAAGTAGTTTTTTTTGCGCGTGAAGGCCCCCTTCCCTCGGCTCAGCCGAGGGAAGGGGGCCTTCACGCGTTTCGGGCACTGAATTGCCGGGCCGCACCTGGCAGGTTGCTCGCCATGCCGAAGCCGAAGCCCACACCCCAGGCGAGGGCTCTCGCCGAGGGACTTCGAGCCGCGCGGCGGGCCGCCAGATTGGCCGCGACCGAAGTGGCCGACAAACTGGCCTGGTCCCAGTCGACGATCAGCCGGATCGAAACCGCTGTGCGCGCGGCGTCCGCCGAAGAGGTGTCCGCGCTGCTCGCGGTCTATCAGGTCACCGGCGAGCGACGGGACGCGCTGCTCTCGTTGTCCCGCGACAACGGGCCCTGGTGGTTCGCTGACCTGTCACTCCAGTTGAAGACTCTCGCCCAGTACGAAAAGGAGGCCCGCAGGATCGTCGCTTTCGCGACCACGCTTGTCCCCGACCTGCTGCAGACTCCCTTCTACGCGAGGGCTACGGACCTTTCCGCCGCGGCGATCGAGGCGCGGCGGGAACGGCAGAAATTGCTGGGACAGAAGAAGTTCGTCGCCTATATCGACGAAGGAGCGCTGCGCCGTCAGGTCGGTGGGCCACAAGTGATGGCGAATCAGCTTCGGCATCTCGTCTCGCTGGCCGAACGGCCCACCGTCGAACTCCGGGTCATCCCCTTCACCGCCGGAGCTCATCCCGGTGGTGCCTATGTTCTGCTGGAATTCGGCGACGTCCGGCCGTTGGTGTACCTGGAGCATCGGCGATCCGGACTGTTCCTGCACCGACCCTGCGATGTCGAACCCTATCTACGGTCCACTGTGGACGCTGTCGCGCTGGATCCGGCGCGGTCGGTGCGCCTGATCGAGTCAGTGGTCGAGACTCGCTCGCAGCGCGGCGACCTTTTGGGCCAGTAACGAGGGATCGCCGGGGAGGACGGTGATGTACCGGTTCTGAGGAGAACCGCTCACGTGCATGGCCACCCGTCCGGCGTCGAGGTCGAGATAGGTCAGGCCGTCCGTGGCCTCTGTGCGCTTTTCCCCGTTGGGACGCTTGGCCGCGGCAAAGAACCCGACACCGAAATAGGGCTGCTCGAAGACGTCGTCCAGCCATCGCGCGTCCCGGCTTCGCGAATCCTTGAAGTCGTCCTGGGGCAACGAAAACGGCGTGAAACGCGCGGGCGGGTACTCGGGCAGGTTCATCACGAGCGCCGCCGCGCGGTCGGAGGTCCGCACGCCCTTGAGCCACACGCGATTCCCCTCGCAGATCGCCGTCACCGCTGCCCGTCCGCGCACCGCGACGAGCACGCTGTACTGCTCCGCCTCCGTCCGCACGGTCGCGTAGTACTCGGTGTTCGGCCGGTCGAGTATGTGCAGGACGTCCTCGAAGTCGCTGGTCAGCCGCTTGCCCTCGGTGAACCCGAGCCCGCCGAGCTCCTCGAACGCCGCCCGGTCTTCGCCGTTCCGCGACGACGGCGGGATGTACCGCAGCCCGCCCGCGAAGATCAAATGCGGATCTCCGCAGCCGACATGACGGAACGCGGTCAACAGTGTGTCGAGCGTGATCTCGACCGGGCGCGCGAGCACCACGTGTCTCCCTCCCCTGGGACTGCGGTGCTACTTCTTGTTCTCGCCGATCACCGGTGGCATCGGCTTTTCGGGGTAGCCACCGAAGGTCTCGTCCGGATCCGGGTTTTGGAGGTACGCCGGAGCCTTCTTCTCCTTGTCCTCCTCGCCCTTCCCGCGAGCGGCGCCGGGCGCCATCGGCATCCCGTTCGCCCCGCCACGACCCGCAGCTCCGGCCGTCCCCGCCGCGCCTCGGCCGCCCACGCCTTCGCCCGGCAGCCCGGCGCCGCTCCGTCCACCCGCCCCGGGCTGCCCGGTGCCGCCTGGTCCGCCAGGGACGCCACCCCGATACCCGCCCGGAGATCCTGGCCCACCTGTGGTTCGCCCGCCCGGCCCGCTGGTGGGCCCTTGCCCTCCGCCGGTACCCGGCCCGAACGAGGTGTACCCGGGCGGGAAGGCGCCTGGTTGGTTGAAGGTGGTGGTGCCCGGCTTGCCGGTCGGCCCGAAGTCGAGGTTCGCCGCCGGCGGCATGACCGGCGTGGTCTGGGGTGGTGTGTACGAATTCGCGCGGGTTCCGTCGTCGGGCTGCTGTGCGCCGGGCTGATACGGACCCGGGTGCGACTGGCCGGGCTGGGGGCCTTGCCCAGGCTGGGGGCCACCGTCGGCCGCGCCGCCCGGCGCCGGTGTGCTCGGCCCACTGGGGCCGCTCGGCCCGCTGGGGCCTCGGTAGGGCTCGCCTGCGCCGAGTTCGCGTCCGTCGGCGCCGTCGCCGAACCCCTTCACCGCCGGTTTGCCGACGTCGCCCTCGTCCAAGGTGACGCTGCCGCCGGGATCGGTGAGCTGCGCGTACTGGGCAGGCAGCTCGTCACCGTTGGCAGTGCTGGCGGAGTGGTAAGACGCGAACGCGTCGATGTTGTGCTGACTGTCGGCCTGGTACCCCTTGACCCGGTCCCAGTAGCCGAACGTGCCGCCGCGTCCCATGAGCGCCTCGACGTCTTCGGCGGTTGGCGCGGGCTGCTCGGGCGGAACCGGCTTGACTGAGTTCTTGGCCGTGCCGAACGCGTCCATCTGGGAGCTGATGGCGGTCTGGGCCCGTGTCAGGTGCGTCACGTCGTCCGCCGCAGCCTCGACGACCGGCACCGTCGCGTCGACCGCCGCCATGCTGGCCCCGCCCTGCCAACCCTCCAGGGTCTTCTGCGTGAGGGCGGCGAGCCGCTGCGCCCGTTCGTGGTGCCGCCGGGTCAGCTCATGGGCTGCACGCTGCGCATCGGAGAGCGAGCCAGTGCCCTTGCCCTTGGTGATCTGTTCGTAGATCTGAGCTGCGGTGAGCGGTCCTTCGGCGACCATCAGTTGCTCCCTCGGATGGTGGTCAGCACCCTTATTGCGGCTTCGCGTGCGGCGTCGCACGGGTCTTTCTTGCCGATGTTGGCCTCGGACTGTTCCAGGACGACGTCGATGGTCTCGTTATCGCTGGTTCCCAGCGCGACCGAGCACCTGCCACGACTAGCCCGCTCATCTTCCGTGCCGTAGGCGGTGACTGGGTATCCGTCGATCGGTTCGAGCGGGTCAAAGAGCTTGTAAGGATTCCCTTTGGCTTCGTAGACGCTTGTCATGCCTCTATCAGCGGATTTACTGAAGAGCACGTTGACTCTGGGGCGGCTGGCGGCTGGCGGAGACCACCTGCAAGAGGGGCCAGACGCATCATCTGGTCGATCGCTGGTCTCTGCGGCCGAGCCAAGAATTTCCTGGACCTGCGTATCGGTGAGGGCGTTGCAGGGTGTCTGTTTGATTCGGGTGAGGTCGATCGGATTGTCGACCTTGGGTACGCCAGGGCCAGGGAGCTGTCCAGCTGTGGTCGGAGGGGCCGAGCCTGGGCTGCTGGTAGGGGTCACTGTGCCGCTATTGGTTGAAGGCGAACAAGCGGCGAGAATGAACGTGACAGCGCCGACGAGAAGGATGGAGCGACGCATCAGGCGATGCCCTTCGGCTGTTGGTTGATGACTGAAGTGGCGTGATCTTCCGCTGTGGCGTATTTGCCGAGCGCGGTCACGTACTTGGTTGCCATGTTCTCGCAGTAGGCGATGCGCTGCCGAAGCGCCTCTTCCAACGCTGCTCCGGATTGTTGAGTCGTCACGGCGTTGCCGCCGCTGGCATATTCGAGCCCCGGAGGCATTGCCCTGGCTACCTTTCCAGCCGCGTCGAGGTCGTCGAGGTACTCGTTGGCGAGCCCGCGCCACTCTTTCGCCAGCTCATGCAGCGTCGCCTCGTCGTACTTGAACCCCGCCCCTTCGGCGACAGGTGTTCCGTAAGAGCCCCCAGCAGGGCGGAAGCGGTCGACTTCACTCCAGCGCAAGCCCGGCTCGTAGACCGGTGACCCCTCAGGCACGGCCATACACCCCCGCCGCACCGAATCGATCCCCACTGAATAGCCGAAGCCGTCCCGAAGTCACCGTCGTCATGTGCCCCTCCCGTGGCTACAAGGCGCGTCTCCCCGATGCACCCTGCGTAATCCGACGCCGGGAAGATTACCAGGGTTCCCGGGGTGGTGAACCCGACTGCATAAAGTCCCGTTCCCTGCTGAATAGCCTCAGCGAACTTGATGACTATCCGTGAAAACCATTCGTGTGAATGTGCCCGGGAAACTGGGTTCTAGCTGGTGATTGGACGATCAAGTTCGCACACTCTGCGTAATGAAGTTTCGAAGAGTGATTCTCGGCGCAGTTCTCGGCTGTCTGTTGGCGGCTTGTGCGGAATCCGTGGAAACACCCCCGTCGCCACCGCAGTTTCCGGAATGGCAGCCGAAGCAACCGCGGCCTGCGGATCGCGACGAAGAGGCCGTCGGTGCGGCGCTCGCGGCGCTGGATTTCTGCGAGTTGATCGACCTGGCCGCCTACGACCGCAGAAAGGCGGGCGATCCCCGGCCCGTGACACGCGAGCCCAAGGAGAAGTACGGCAGGAAGATGTGCACCCTCGTCCGTGATGGTTACGAACCTCTCATCTACGCCGAGGACGTGGACCCGGGGCACCTGGTTCTCCACCGGGTCGACGGAGCCGTCATCGACTTGGGCGGGTGAAGGGCTATCAGGAAGAGACCCGCCGCGAGGGCAGGCTCGATGGCTGTGCGATCACGGTGCCGGTGAGCTTCCAGCGCGCGGTCAGGTTCGAACTGGGGATGACTCGGAGCAAGGACTGCGAACTCCTCCGCGACTTCGCCACCGCGGGCGCCGCGAAGCTGCCCCGCGACCTCGTCTACCCACCGGACGGTCAGGACAGCGCCCGGGTCGGGGCCTGCGCGGACTGGGTCTCCACCAGCAAGGGTGAGAACTGCGATCCGGCGGTCGAGGTCGAAGTACCGGGCGGCGCCGAGCGGATCATCGCCGCCGGAGCCGCCGATCCGAACGTCGAATGCGCGGTGTTCCGTGACGCGGTCCGGATGGCGTTCGGCCCGGACTTCGCACCGATCGCCACGCCGGGAGGGTGCTACTTCGTCGAGCCGAAACATCGGCTGCAGATCGAGGCCGGGGCCACCGCGAACGGCGGCGCGCCGGGGGAATGGCTCGCGGATCCGAACAAGACCTTCAAAGACCACCAGCAGCTCACGTTCGGCGACCGGCCGGGAGTCACTTTCCGTTCGAAGGACGACCACGAGTTCGCGCTCTATGCCTCACCACTCGGGAACCTCGACGTCCGCGGGCATGTCCGGCTGCGGATATCGCCCGAGCAAGAGAGAGGGGTCGAAGACTGGGACCGCTCGAAGGTCGTTTCGGAGGTGGACGTCGCCAAGGCGCACGCCGTGATGGATTTCGTGCTGGCGACCCACTTTCGGGTGGCCGGGTGACGTGCGCGCCGTCGTAAGCTTCCTTCATGTACATCGAGCGGGTCCGGCTGGAGAACATCCGTGGCTTCAGTGGCGCCCGCGCCGTCGACCTCAAGCTGCCCGGACCCGGCTGGGTGGTGCTCGCCGGGCGCAACGGTTCGGGCAAGACCTCGCTGTTGCGGGCCATCGCCGTCGCGGCGGCGCCGGACGTGGCCTGGGGGTTGCTGTCGGACGCCGGCAGCTGGATTTCGACGAACCAGACGTCGGGGTCGATCGAACTGTCGGTGATGCGCGAGGAGGGGCCGGCGCCGGTCGAGGTCCGCTGGCTCGACTCCGGTCTGCTGCCGATTTCCGGATTGCCGCCGGGCCAGCCGTTCTGCGCGGCGTACGGGCCCTTCCGGCGGCTCGCGGGTGGCAGCGGGGAGGCCGAGTCGTGGATGCGCGGCGCGGGGTCGCTGGCGCGGATGGCCAGCCTGTTCCACGAAGACGCTTCGCTCGCCGAGGGTGTCACCTGGCTGATCAATCAGCATCTCCGTGCCCTGGAAGGAAAAGCGGGCGCACGTGAGCTGAAGGACGCGGCGCTGGAGATCCTCGGTGACGGCCTTCTGCCGGGCGGTTACCGGATCCGGGACGTCGATTCGGACGGGCTTTGGGTCGAATACCGCGGTGACCGGTTCCCGTTGCGCGAGATGAGCGACGGCTATCGCACGGTGACCGCGCTCGTGGTCGATCTGCTCAAGCAACTCAACGGCGCCGGCCTCGATCACGAGAGTCCCGGAGTCGTGATCATCGACGAGGTCGACGCGCATCTCCACGTCTCGTGGCAGAAACGCATGGGGCCGTGGTTCAAGGCGCATTTCCCGCGGATCCAGTTCATCGTCACCACGCACAGCCCTTACGTCTGCCAGGCCGCCGACCCCGGCGGTCTCATCCGGCTTTCCGGGCCGGACGAGGAGATGCCGCCGCGCGTGGTCTCCGAGGAACTGTACGAGCGGGTCGTGTTCGGCTCCGGGGACGACGCCGTGCTGTCCGACCTGTTCGGCTTGGACACGCCTTATTCGCCGCAGGCAGTCGAACTGCGGGAGCACCTCGCCGAACTCGAGTTCCAGGTGGCCTCCGGCCGGGCGGACGCGAACGGGGTCCGGGAATGGGAACGTCTCCGGGGCATGCTGAGCAGTTCGCCGCCGAGCCGGGTCGACGAGGTGGCCAGGCGGCTCGAGGCCGACGATCGGTGATCGGGATCCGCCGGATCGCGCTGCCGGGGCGGGTGGTGGCCGATCTCGAAGAGCTGACCGCGCGGATCCCTCCCGGTGACAGCAAAGAAGCGCGACGGCTTTGGCGGGTTTCCCGTGCCGTCCGGCGTTCCTTGCGGGCGGGCCTGGACGTCATGGCCGCCGGCCGCGGCTACTGCATGTACTGCGGCGACGGCCTCGGGTCCACTGTGGACCATTTCGAGCCGATCGCGCGGAATCCGGGGCGCGCGTTCGACTGGCTCAATCACGTGCTCGCGTGCGAGTACTGCAACAGCCACCACAAACGCGACCTGTTCCCGGTGGACGAAGACGGCAACAGCCTGCTGATCGACCCGACCGCCGAAGACCCGCTGGACCACCTGTTCCTGGTGCTGTCGATCGGGACCTATCGCGCGTTGACCGCGAAGGGCGAGCAGACCATCGAGGTGTGCGGGCTGAACCGCGCGCAACTGGCGCGCGGGCGGGAAACGGCGGTCAACCAGGTGAGCGCGCTCGTCATGGGCTGGTGGACCGCGCGCGAACTGGGGGACGACCGGAGGCGGCGCGCGATGGTCTGGACCCTGCTCGACCAGCCGCACGCCGACGTCCTCCACGCGATGCTCCGGCAGGCGGGCATGCCGGGCGCCCGCGCCGTGTTCCGGGCGGACGACGAGCTCATCGACCTGCTTCGCGCCCCGGAGCTCGCCGAAGACCTTCAGCTCTCCGGGGGCGCGGTGTAGGCGGCCAGGGTGGCGTCGGCGCGCGTGCGGGCGGTGGTCGCGTCCGTCCCGTTGGCGACGTCGGCCTCGTACCAGGCCTCGTTGCTCAAGGTCATGAACCGCACGCCTTCTTCGCTGGTCATCCAGGCCATGGCCGCCTCGGGGTCGGCGGACTCCCCGGATTCCAGGTGCAGCGCGAGCCCGTTCAGCATCATGTCCCAGCCGATGCCCACTGCGCCCGGCCCGAACTGGTTCCAGTGCTCGTTGGGAACGGCGGTGTGGTCGAGTTCGAACCGGGTGCGCCCGTCGGCTTCGGGGCTCAGCCGGAGCTCGATCCAGCTGACGTCGCCGCCGTACTCCCAGGTGGCGGCGAAGCTCTTCGGCGGATCGCAGCGCTCGACCGTCCCGCCCGCGTTGCCTTCGAGCTGGTACTTGCCGCCGACGCGCAGTTCGCCGCTGATCGGGAGGAACCAGCGCGGGATGCGTTCGGGATTCGTGCACGCGTCCCAGAGATCGTCGAGGCCGGTGTCGTAGACCTGGCTGACCGTGGCCGTCACCGCCTCGCCCGCTTCGACCACGCGCTTGCCCAGCCGGCGCTGGACGGAGTTGATCTGAGTGGTCACGTCGACCATGGGTGCCCTCCGTTGCTCGGCTTGCCGCCAAGATATCAGCAGAGGCTTATATAAGCCATAATGGAAAAGGGGCGCCCGGCCGAACCGGACGCCCCTTTCCCGGCGGGTTGGCTCAGGGAGTGGGGGAGCAGGCTGTGCGCCCGATGACCACTTCGCCGGTGATGTTCGAGGCCGGGGCGAACTTGATCCGCAGCATGGTCAGCGCGATGCTGCCGTCGCCCGGCAACGTTTGCTCGTTGAAGATCGCCTCGGCGAGCAGGGTCCCGTTGGACTTGGTGATCGGCTTGACGTAGCCGACCGGCACGGGCGACGGCAGGGTGCCGAGCCCGGTCGCGCCGCCGTAGGTCCAGCTCGCGTTGGTGCCGGTCTGCGTGGCCGTGCAGCTGACCGAGTAGGACCTGATCTTGATCCGCGGGCCGCTCGACGAGACGAGCGCCGACAGTTCGAAGTTCTGCCCCGTGGCCTCCGACTTCGTCGAGGTCACGTCGTTTTCGGGGTCGACGACGGTCGTCGTGCACGTCGACGTGCCGCCACCGAACGTGATCCCGGTCCTGGTCACGACCCCGGACGAGTTGCTCGTCGGTCCCTCGACCGCGCAGTCGGCGAGCGACGAGATCGAGATCGGCGCCGAGGTGCCCTTGGTGAAGGCGGCGGAGCCGAGCGAGGCCACGCCCGCGGGGTTCGAGGCGGCGGCGGGCGTCACGCCGGTGCCGAGACCTGCCAGCAGCAGCGCGCCGACCAGGCCGGCCCGGCTTGCGACGGTGATACGCATGGGCTTCCTCCTCACGTGATGGAGAGCGAGCCGGATCGGCCGTTCTTCCTTTGTCATCACTATCTGCGTGTCGGATTCGCCCGTTGCGTGCGTGACGGTCGTTTCACTCGACCGTGGATCATGGACACCCATTGGATATTCGGATTCGTATCCGGATACAGGCCTGTATATTCGAGGTCATGCCGACCTACCGCGTCCTCGTCAACGGCAAGTTCGACCACCCTGACACCGGGACCCGCGCCCGGCTCCTGGCCGAGCTCGATCAGCATCAGGCGATGGGGTTCAGCGAGGACGGCCTGCTCACCTACAGCGCGCACCTCGGCGCGTTCACCTTCCGCATCACGCTGCGGGGTGAAGAGGAGCGCGACGTGCTCGACGAGGCCGAGCTGAAGGTCATGGAACTGCTGGACGCCAGGGGCTACCCGTACCGCGACGTCGCGGGGAAGGCGACCTGCATGGACGACATCAAGATCCGCCGCCGTCCAGGGTCCTGAGGATCTCCTCGGCGAGGAAGAGTCGAACGCGTCCCGGCGACTGGATTTCCGTCAGCACTCCGGCGTCGACCAGCTTGATCACGTTCTGGGTCGCGGCCCGATGTGTGACTCCGAGGACTTCCGCGGCCCTGTTGATCGTCATCGCGGGTGTCTCGAACAACGCGTCGACGAGCTGGGGGAGCAGGCTCGATGTGCGGGCGGATGTCGTTCTCGTCCGATATTCCTGCCGGAGTGAGTGCAGTGCGACGGCACGGTTGCGCGCGTCGATGGCCTGGTTTTCCAGTACTGAGAGGAAGAAGTGGACCCAGCCGGTCCAATCTCCCTGGGTGCTGACAGCGAGCAGCCGGGCGTAGTACTCGTCACGCCGTGGTTCCAGATATGCGGACAAGTCCAGAAGCGGGGCCGGTAAGAGGCCCCATTCCACAAGGAGCAGGGTGACCAAGAGTCGGCCGACGCGACCGTTGCCGTCTATGAAGGGGTGGATCGCCTCGAACTGGTAGTGCAGGCAGGCGATCGTCACCAGTGGTGGCAGGACGTGCTCCGCGTGCAGGTACTTCTCGAAGGCGTCGAGACAGTCCCAGAGCAGCTCCGGTGGTGGAGGAACGTAGCTCGCGGTATCGAGAACGCAGCCGGGAGGGCCGATCCAGTTCTGTGAGCGACGGAACTCGCCAGGTGTGGCGTATCCGCCGCGAACCCCCGTGAGCAGAACCTGGTGTGCTTCACGCAGCAGGGGAAGACTCAGCGGCAATCGGCGTTCGGGGGCGAGAACGTGTGCGAGCGCGGTCACGTAGTTGAGGACTTCTTCGACGTCGGAGCCACGTTTCGAAGCCGTCGGCTGCAGTTCGAACAGTACGAGGTCGGACATGGTGGCTTCCGTGCCCTCGATCCGGCTGGAAAGCACTGCTTCGCGTCGCATCATCGAGTGGACCAGAAACGCGGCGCTCGGCAGGGTTCGTCCGACGCCCGCAAGCTCGCCGACGGCCCGGTCCGCGGCGGAAAGCGCGCTCGCCAGGGTGAGGTCGAACTCGACGTTCGGGGGAAGAGGTGGCGGGACGAAGGCGTGGTAGCCGCGCTCGGAACGCACGAGATGAGACCTCTGGCGTTCTGAAACGCCTCCGATCCGCATTGATACTTACCTCTCCTACCGGATGAACTGTGATACTTGAAGCTGGAAAAGTATCACAGCCTGCTGGGTGTGCTACTTGACTCCGATGGCGATGAGCCGTTCAGGAGACCTCGTTCGCCGGGGCGGCGAAGGTGTTGCACGCCGAGGTGTCCTTGGCCGTCAGCCCGCGCTTCTGCCACAGCGTGGCGTTCTTCGCCGAGCCGTGGGTCTCGCTGTCCTCGCTGTCGAAGCCGCCTTGCTTGAGCGGGGCGAGCAGCCCGGCGCCGATCGAGCCGCGGCCGGCGGCGTTGGCGAGGAACAGCGTGCTGAAGCAGTCGGCCTGCAGTTCGAGCCGCCTGCTCAGGTCGAGGATCTTCACCTGGTCGCCGTCCGCCTCGCGGTAGAGCGCGTCGTGCTTCGAGAGGATGCCGGACTGCTCCTGGACGTGGTGCCCGTATTCGTGGGCGAGCAGGAACAGCTGGGTCAGGAGTTCGGGTCCGCCGTTTTCGAGCTGTCTCGGCAGCGGGACGAAGATCGTGGCGCCCTCCGAGCAGTAGAAGCCCGAGGCCTCCTCGGGAGGCGGCGGGGGACCGCAGGCGGTGTTCTTGACGTCGTCGGCGTTGATCGCGACCGGGATCCGCGGCTCACCGGCCTGCGTCAGCGCGGGATGCCACGCTCGCTCCAGGCAGGGGACCAGCGCCAGGTAGAACGCCTCCAGTTTCTCTTTCGTGCCGCGGAGTTTGGGCAGCTCGCAGGTCACCTTCGGCAGCGTCACGCCGGGAGCGACCAGCGGGTTGGCCGCGGTCTCGTACTTGCGGGTCGGCACGTCGGCCTTGGCCGTCGGCGACGTCACAGGCGTCGACGACGAGACGGCAGGAAGGCGAGGCTGGACGGCGCCCACCTTCGACTCCTTCAGGCCGCCGACCACGAGCACGGCCACTACCAGCATCACCGCCATGAACACGGCGAAGAGGACGACGGTGATCCACACCGTCGACCGCTGCTCGCGGTGGTCTTCGGCGGGAGGTCTCCACGCCGGTCTTTCGCCGGAATCGTCCGGACTTCCCATGGTGTTCCCCCAGTTCGCGCCAAAGCGGGCAGGATACTCGGCAGGGGTGTCATATTCGTCACCGTTTCCCCTGGACAGCACGTCAACAGGCCTCGGTGGGTAGCCACTACGCTGGAAGCAACCCCGAACGGTGTCAAAGAGAGCGGAGCCGACGTGTCTGTGTCTTCACCTGCCCCAGGTGGTGCCATCGAGGACCTGCGCGCGTCCGTGGGGCTCCAGATCGCCGACGAGCAGCTCCTGCGCACGCTCGCGACGGGTCTCGCCGACGTCGAGACCCTGCTCCGCGAGGTCGTCCGCAGTGACGTCAAGGCCGTCGAGGACGCCGCTTCGCACCTGGTCGAGGCGGGGGGCAAACGTTTCCGTCCGCTGTTCACGCTGCTTTCCTCGCAGTTCGGGCCGAAGCAGGGCGACCAGGTGGTCACCGCCGCCGCGGCCGTCGAGCTGGTGCATCTCGCGACGCTGTACCACGACGACGTGATGGACGAGGCGACGATGCGCCGCGGCGCGGAGAGCGTCAACGCCCGCTGGGACAACACCATCGCCATCCTGACCGGCGACTTCCTGTTCGCGCACGCCTCGCGGCTGGTCGCGGACCTCGGCACCGACGCGGCCCGGATCATCGCCGAGACCTTCGGCGAGCTGGTCACCGGCCAGATGCGCGAGACGGCCCGCGCCGACGACGGCGACGACGCGGTCGAGCACTACCTCACGGTCATCGCGCAGAAGACCGGTTCGCTGATCGCCACCTCCGGCCGGTTCGGCGGGATGATGTCCGGCGCGCCCGACCACTACATCGACGCGCTCCGCCGCTTCGGCGACATCATCGGGACGGCGTTCCAGATCTCCGACGACGTCATCGACATCGCGTCCGCCTCGGACGAGCTCGGCAAGGCGCAGGGCACAGACCTGCGCGAAGGCGTCCGCACGCTTCCGATGCTGTACGCGCTGGCCGACCCGGCGACCGACCCGCGCCTGGTGGAGCTGCTGTCGGGGCCGATCTCCGACGACAAGCTCGTCGCCGAGGCCCTGGACCTGCTGCGCGCCTCGTCCGGACTCGAACGCGCACGCGAAACTCTTTCCGACTACGCTCGTCGGGCGCGTGCCGAACTCGCGGCGCTGCCCGCGTCGCCCGCCCGGGACGCCTGCGAATCGGTCGCCGACTACCTGGTCGCACGAACGCATTGACAAAGGGCAGGTTAGATGTCCATTTTCGGACAGGTTTGGCTGTGGAGTCTGCTGGCGTTCGTCGTCGGCGCGCTGCTCACCTGGCTGGTGCTGGTGATCCCGGCGCGCAAGCGCATCCGTGAGCTGGAAAGCTCGCTGGCCACCGCGCACGCCGAGACGTCCCGGCTGCCCGCCGGGGTGAGTCTCGGCGCGGGTGCCGCGGCCGTCGCAGGCGGCACCGCGTACCTCACGAAGCCGTCGCACGACGAGCTGGACGAGGAGTTCGCGGCGGTCGAGGAGCCGAAGCCCGCGTACCCCGAAACGCTCACCGAGCAGGAACCCGCGCAGCAGTGGACCGAACCTGCTCAGGAGCCTGCACAGGACGCCGTCGAGGAGCCGGAGCCCGTCGCCACCCCGACGCAGACCTTCGAGCCCGAAGAAGAGTACGAGGCCGAGTACCGCACGGCGCCCCAGGCGGACCGGGAGCCGGAGCCCGAACCGGAGCACCCGGCCGAGCGGACGCAGTACATCCCGGCGGCCCAGCCGGAACCCGAGCCCGAGCCCGAGCCGGAGAACCCGTACGTCAGCGCGGCGACCGAGTACCTCCAGCCCGCGTCGAAGCTGGACGTCGAGCCGGAACCCGAGCCCGAGCCCGAGCCTCAGCCGCCCGTGCCGAGCGAAGGGCCGTACCGGTCCCGCCTGGAGATGCAACTGGACCCGGAAGGCGTCGAGACGCAGCCGGAGCCGGTGTCGCTGTTCAACCCCGCGTCACGCGTGGAGACGGAGCAGGCGCCCGTCGAGACCAACTGGTTCGAACGCGAAGAAGAGCTGCACGCGCCCGCGTACGCCTTCGGTTCCGACGAAGAAGCGAAGGCCGGGCTCCTCGACTCGGAGCCCGAGACGCCGGCCGAAGCCACCCAGGTGCTGCCCAAGCGCACGCCCAGGGGCGCGGTCCGCGGTGGTTTCGAGCCGCCGCAGCCGATCCAGCCGTCCATGCGGGCGATCGAACGTCGTGAGCCGGAACTGTCCGGTGGGCAGAGCGGCTCGCTGTTCGAGCCCGCCGTCCAGCCCGGCGACGCGATGCCGGCGCCGGAGCCCCCGCCCGCGCGGCAGGTCGCCGCTCCGGTGACCGAGTCCGTTCCGCCCGGCCCGTTCGGCCCCGGATCGGCGATGCCGCGGCCGGGCGGTGGCCGTCCGGCCGACGACTTCGCGGTCAAGGCCAGCGTGACGGCCCTGCGGTACTGCACCGAGGACTCGCCGCAGTTCCCGAAGATGGTCGCGGAGGTCTGGTTCCGCTCCGCCGCCGACGCGGAGCGCGTGGGCTTCCGTCCCCTCACCTGATCGCAATGAAGGGGCCTTTCATAGCAAAATTTGCTATGAAAGGCCCCTTCATTGCACTACGGAACTAGCTGACGACGGTCCAGGTGTCCTTGCCGCGCAGCAGCCCCTGCAGATCGGGCTTGCGGGCGGCCTGGGCCTCGGCGACCTGGGTACGCGCCTGGTCGTCGTAGGTGGGCCGCTCGACCTGCCGCAGGATGCCGATCGGCACGTGGTTCAGGTTCTGGTCGCCGATCCGCGAAAGCGCGAACGCGTACGAGGTGTCCTCGATGGTCGGGTCGTGCACGACGAGGTTCTCCTCGCCGATGTTCGCGACCTTCCCGACCTCCAGCCCGGCCCAGCCGCCGCGCGTGACACCGAATTCGCCCTGCGGGCCGAACTTGATCGGCTCGCCGGGCTTCAGCGGGATGAGCCGGCTCGCGGCCTCGTCCTTGTCCTTGAGGACGTCGAAGGCGCCGTCGTTGAAGATCGGGCAGTTCTGGTAGATCTCCACCAGCGCGGATCCGCGGTGCTTCGCGGCGGCCTCCAGCACCTCGGTCAGGCCCTTGCGGTCCGAGTCGAGCGCGCGGCCCACGAACGACGCCTCGGCGCCGATCGCCAGCGAAAGCGGGTTGAACGGGGTGTCGACCGAGCCCATCGGGGTGGACTTCGTGACCATGCCCGGCCCGGACGTCGGCGAGTACTGGCCCTTGGTGAGGCCGTAGATGCGGTTGTTGAACAGCAGGATCTTGATGTTCACGTTGCGCCGCAACGCGTGGATCAGGTGGTTGCCGCCGATGGACAGCGCGTCGCCGTCACCGGTGACGACCCACACCGACAGATCCGGTCGCGCGGTCGCGAGCCCGGTCGCGATCGACGGCGCCCGGCCGTGGATCGAGTGCATACCGTAGGTGTTCAGGTAGTACGGGAACCGGGACGAGCAGCCGATACCCGAGATGAACACGATGTTCTCGCGTTTGAGGCCGAGCGTCGGCAGGAACGACTGCACGGCGTTGAGCACGACGTAGTCCCCGCAGCCGGGACACCAGCGGACCTCCTGGTCCGACTTGTAGTCCTTCGCCTTCTGCGGTTCGGTCTCGGTCGGCACAAGGTCCAGGCCGCCGAGGGTGGGGATCCCCAGGTCGATCGCGGTCACTTCGTCCCCTCCGTACTGGTGATGATCTCCGTGAACACGCCTTGCAGCTCCTCGGCCTTGAACGCCATTCCGGCGACCTTCGTGTACGACTTCACGTCGACGAGGTACTTGGCCCTCAAGAGCATCGAAAGCTGGCCGAGATTCATTTCAGGGACGACGACGGTGTCGTACGAACGGAGTACGTCACCGAGGTTGCCCGGGAACGGGTTGAGATGCCGTAGATGCGCCTGCGCGATGGGCATCCCGTCCTTGCGGACACGGCGGCACGCGGCGCCGATCGGGCCGTAGGACGAGCCCCAGCCGAGCGCCAGCACCCGTGCCTTGCCGCCGCTCGGGTCGTCGACGACGAGGTCGGGGACGTCGACGCCGTCGATCTTGGCCTGGCGCAGGCGGACCATCTTGTCGTGGTTGTCGGGCTCGTAGGAGATGTGGCCGGTCTTGTCGGCCTTCTCCAGCCCGCCGATGCGATGCTGCAGACCGGCCGCGCCCGGCACCGCCCACGCCCGGGCGAGGGTCTCGGGATCGCGTACATACGGCCAGAATTCCCCGGAACCGTCCTCGGCATTCGGTTCGGTGGCGAATTCCACGCGCAGATCCGGCAGGTCCTCGACGTCCGGGATCAGCCACGGCTCCGAGCCGTTCGCGATCGCGCCGTCCGAGAGCAGGAAGACCGGCGTGCGGTACTTCAGCGCGATCCTGGTGGCCTCCAGCGCCGCGTCGAAGCAGTCGGCGGGGGACAGCGGCGCGACGATCGGCACCGGGGATTCGCCGTTGCGGCCGAACATCGCCTGCAGCAGGTCAGCCTGCTCGGTCTTGGTCGGCAGGCCGGTCGACGGGCCACCGCGCTGGACGTCGATGACGACCAGCGGCAGTTCGGTCATCACCGCGAGACCGATGGCTTCGGACTTCAGTGCGACACCGGGCCCGGACGTCGAGGTGACGCCCAGCGCACCGCCGTAGGAGGCGCCGAGCGCCGCACCGATGCCGGCGATCTCGTCCTCGGCCTGGAAGGTGAGGATGCCGTAGTTCTTGTGCTTGGACAGCTCGTGGAGGATGTCCGACGCCGGGGTGATCGGGTACGTGCCCAGCAGGATCCGCAGGCCGGACTGCTGCCCGGCGGCGACCAGCCCGTACGCCAGCGCGGTGTTCCCGGTGATCTGGCGGTACGTGCCCTGGTTCAGCTTCGCGGGCGCGACCTCGTACGTCGTCGCGAACGACTCGGTCGTCTCGCCGTAGTTCCAGCCGGCGCGGAAGGCCAGGATGTTGGCCTCGGCGATGTCGGTCTTCTTCGCGAACTTCTCGCGCAGGAACCGTTCCGTGCCTTCGGTCGGCCGGTGGTACATCCAGGAGAGGAGCCCGAGCGCGAACATGTTCTTCGCGCGTTCGGCGTCCTTTTTGGACAGTCCGGTCTCTTCGAGTGCGCCCCTGGTCAACGTCGACATGGCCACCCGGTGGACTTGATAGGCCGAAAGGGTGTCGTCGTCGAGCGGGTCGTTGTCGTAACCGACCTTGACCAGGTTCCGCTTCGTGAACTCGTCGGTGTTGAGGATGATCGTCCCGCCCGACGGGACGTCGGCGAGGTTCGCCTTCAGCGCGGCGGGGTTCATGGCGACCAGGACGTCCGGCCGGTCGCCCGGCGTCAGGATGTCGTAGTCGGCGAAGTGCACCTGGAAGCTCGAGACGCCCGGGATGGTGCCCTGGGGCGCGCGGATCTCCGCGGGGAAGTTCGGCATGGTCGACAGGTCGTTGCCGAACGCGGCCGCTTCCGAGGTGAACCTGTCGCCCGTCAGCTGCATGCCGTCACCGGAGTCGCCGGCGAACCGGATGACCACCCGGTCCAGCTTGGCGACCTCGGTCGGCCTGACGGCCGACAAGGAGCCGTTGCCGTTCGCACTCGTGCTCATAGGTCAGGGATTCCCTCTCTCCCGACGTGCGTCGTCCCCGGCCGTGCCGGAGATCCGGTGCCTCGCCCGGCGATGTCGGCCAGGTCACAGGTGCCATGTCCCGAGGTTAGTCCTCGGCACACTTCCCAGGATCCCCTAAAAATGGCCTGGACCTACTTCTCGAGTGGCCTGAGCTCGTCGCTGAGCGGGGCTTTCCCGGTTTATCTGTTACCGATGGTAACGGTTAGCGGTACGCCTCGATTGTGAGCCGTATCTCCTTCAAGCGTAGTGAAGTCCGGTCGGGGAACGGTCATCGGCCGGTCATGGCCGCTCGCAACCTGGTCAGTCGTTCGGCGAACGCGGGCGCGGTGAGTGACGCCAGCTGCGGCTCGATCTCGGCGTCGACGGCGGCCGAATGGTCGGTCAGTGAAGCGGTGTGCCGAAGCGTGCGCTTCGTCGCCAGAAGAACGTCGCGCGGAGCGCCGACGGCGGGTTTCGCCAGTTCACGGGCGGCCTCGACCAGATCCCCGTCGACGAGCTTGAGCGCGAGCCCGGATTCGACAGCGGCTTCGGCGCCGACGACCTCACCGAAGAGTGTCATCGCCGCGGCCTTCTGCGGGCCGACGAGCCGCTGGATCATCCACGTCATCCCGCCGCCGGGATGGATGCCGAGATCGAGAAATCTGGCCACGAACTTCGCCTTCGGTCCCACGATGCGGACGTCCGCGGCGAGCGCGAGGTTCAGTCCGGCGCCCACGGCGGCACCGCCGACCGCGGCGATCGTCGGCAGGGAACACCGCGCGACCGAGAGGAATCCGTCGTAGATGGCGCGCAGCCCGTCCTCCCGGGCGCCGGCGAGCGTGTCCAGGTCCGCGCCCGCGCAGAACGCTGGTGGCGCGCCGGTGACGACCAGAGCGTGGACGCTCTCGTCGGCTTCGGCACGCGAAACGGCCTCGGCAAGCTGCGCGGACAGGTCGAGGGTCAGGGCGTTGCGGGTCGCCGGCGCGTCGATGGTGAGCACGGCGACGCCGCCGTCGTGGCTGGAGCGGATCTGATCGGTCACGGGATCGAGGGTGTCACGCTTCGGGCGTGGGCGGGCGTTCCAGTAGCCGGGACAGGACGACGGTGGAGACCGTGCGGTCGACGATCTCCAGCCCGCGCAGCCGTTCCAGCGCGGTCTCCAGATGGTGGATGTCCGACGCGCGCAGGTGGACGATCGCGTCGGCCGCGCCGGACACCGTGTACGCCGCGACGACCTCCGGCAACGGCTCCAGCCGGGCGCGGATCCGGGCCGGGGTGATGTTGCCGTTGCAGGTCATCTCGACGAACGCCTCGGTGCCCCAGCCCAGTGCCTCGGGATCCACGACCGCGGTGAAGCCGCGCAGGACCCCGGTTTCGAGCAGCCTGTCGACCCGCCGCTTGACCGCGGGCGCGGACAGACCGACGACTTTGCCGATGTCGGCGTAGCTGGACCTCGCATTGGCCATCAGGCATGAAACGATTCGCTGGTCGATGGTGTTCACACGCAATGTTTAGCAGGTATATGCGCAGCGAACAGCGATTGATTGCGGAATTAGGTGAGCCTTACCCTTCGGGTATGCCGGAACTGGAGCAGCAGCCCCGTGTACCCACGACGCGCCGCTACCTCATGTGCCCGCCGCGGTACTTCGCGGTGGATTACGTCATCAACCCCTGGATGGACCCGTCCGTGCCGGTCAGCGTCGACACCGCGATGGCGCAATGGATCGAACTCCGTGACACCTACCGACGCCTCGGCCACACCGTCGAGGAGATCGACGCGCAGCCCGGCCTGCCCGACATGGTGTTCGCCGCGAACTCCGGCACCGTCGTCGACGGCCGTGTCCTCGGCTCGCGGTTCCGCGCCCCGCAGCGCGCCGCCGAGGCCGAGCACTTCCGCCGCTGGTTCGTCGAACACGGCTACCGCGACATCACCATGCCCGAGAAGATCAACGAGGCCGAAGGCGACTTCGCCTGGACCGGCAAGATCCTGCTCGCCGGCACCGGCTTCCGGACCGACCCGGCCGCGCACGCCGAAGCGCAGGAGGTCCTCGGTGTCCCGGTCGTCTCGCTGCGGCTGATCGACCCGAGCTACTACCACCTCGACACCGCGCTGTTCGTGCTCGCCGAGGCCACCGACACCACGGCCGCCCAGATCGCCTACTTCCCGGAAGCGTTCTCGGCCGGATCGCGGAAGGTGCTGGAGCGGATGTTCCCGGACGCGGTAATCGCGGACCGGGCCGACGCGGAGTGCTTCGGGCTCAACGGGGTGTCCGACGGCCGCAACGTCGTCCTGCCGGTCGAGGCGACCGGATTGGCGGCACGGCTGACCGAACGCGGCTACGAGGTCGTCTTCCTGGACATCTCCGAGCTGCGGAAGGCGGGCGGCGGCCCGAAGTGCTGCACCCTGGAGATCCGCAAGTAATCCGTTCGTGGACACCTTGCGGGATCGTGTAACTACTCCGTTCGCCAACGCGATTAATCGGGAAACAGACTCGGTCCCGAATGAGGCGCGGATGGTGATCCTGGCGATAGGCGGCGTGGGCAGGCCCGTGCGTGCGCTGGATCCAGGCGAAAACGAAACATGGGTGACCGTCGAGCAGTTCGAGCGAGTGCTCGACACGGTGGCCGGCCGGGAAGACGTCGGGCTCACCTTCGACGACGGCAACTCCTCCGACGTCGAGATCGCGCTCCCCAGACTGGTGGAGCGCGATCTCACGGCGGAGTTCTTCCCTCTCGCCGGCCGCATCGGTCAGCGAGGCTTCCTCGACGCCGACGGCCTTCGCAAGCTGGTCGACGCGGGGATGTCGATCGGCTCGCACGGCTGGGAACATCGCGACTGGCGGCGGCTCGACGGCAGGCACGCCCGGCGTGAACTCGAAACCGCACCGAAACTGCTGGCCGACCTGAGCGGGGAACCCGTGCGCGCGTACGCGCCGCCGTTCGGCGCCTACGACCGGCGGGTGCTCAGCAGGCTCCGGCGTTCCGGCGCGACGAAGGTCTACACGACCGAAGGCGGCGCGGCGTCGCGCGACGGCTGGCTGTGGCCGCGGGTCGAGGTCCGGCACGACGTCGACCAGGAGTGGCTCGACAGCGTGCTCGCTGAACGAGACGGCCTGTACCGCCGAACGGGACGGGCCATCGCGCGAGTCGCCAGGCTTGCCCGCTTTTGACCGTTTTTCTTTGCATAGTAGGAAAACAACACCCCGCCGGCCCTTGAGTCGAATCCTGTGCGGCGACATCCTGAGCATCCTCGGTAAAGAAGTCTTATTAACTAAGGGGTGCTCGGTATGCGGAAACTACTGCTGTTCTCGGCCATGGTGGCGGCCGCGGGACTGGCCCCCGCGGCGACGGCCGTGGCCGCCCCATCGGCGCAGGCGGCCCCGACCGCCCAGCAGTTGCTGGCGAAGACCACCGCCTGCAAGCAGATCTCGAACGGCAAGTACAAGACCGACGACGAGACCGGCCGCACCATCGCGGTCTGCGACGCGGGCGGCGCCGTGTTCTGGAAGGCCGACATGGACGTCGACTGCGACGGGCAGCCGACCGCGCGGTGCAACAAGACCACCGACCCGTGGTTCCAGGACGGCACCGCGTACCCGCGCTCCGACGGCAAGGCACTGATCGCCGACCAGACGCCCTACATCGTCGTGCCGAGCATCAGCAGCACGTGGAACTTCGAGAAGTCCGGCCTCAAGGGCGCCGGCTCGTGCGCGGTGATCTACAACAACAAGGTGCTCTACACCGTCATCGGCGACACCGGCCCAAAGGACATCATCGGCGAAGCCTCTTACGCGACCGCGAAGGCGCTGGGCATCAACCCGGACCCGAAGAACGGCGGCGTCGACTCGGGCGTGACCTACATCTGCTTCAAGAACTCGAAGGTCTCGCCGATCGAGAACCACGGGAAGGCGACCTCCGTGGGGGAGGGGCTGGCGGCGAAGTTCGTTCAGGGCGGCTGAAGTCCTTGTACGGCAACGGCCCCGGGAGCTTTCGCCCCCGGGGCCGTCCGGTTTCTCGTGATCAGCGCGGGACCACGTGCTTGGTCCACTGGCCGGGGTTGTAGGGCGGTGCGATGACATCGACGGTCGCATCGGATTCGTTGATCCGCCAAGGTCCTAGTATGGAGAACCGGTAGGTGCCGACCGCGACGTTGGGAAATGTCAGGAAGCCGTTGGCGTCGGTCTTGGCGAGCGACACGAGCTTCTTGTCGGTCGTGCTCAGGGCGACGGTCGTGTTCGCCGCTCCTTCGCCTGTGTCGAACCGGTAGTTGCCGTTCTTGTCGTACCAGATCTGACCGCGGGCATCGGCCCTGGCGCCCGGCACCTTCGCGTTCTGGTAGGCATACGGCCCGGAACTCAAGGAGTTGTCGTTGTCGAACCAGCAGTCGAGCCCGGTTTCACCGAAGGCGCCCGCTCTCGCGGGCACCGTGCCGGCGACCTTCAGGACCACGCTTTGTCCCGGAGCGATCTTGCCCGCCTTGTTCACGTAACTGAACGCACCCCACTGGGCTGCCGGGACTTCCAAGCCCCGCTCGTAGCCCCCGGGATCGCAGCCCGCGTAAAGGCCGGCGACTTCGCGGGCGCCAACGTTCGTGAGAGTCACCGTCGCCGTCGCGGTCTCGCCCACCGCGTAGGTGGTCTTGTCGAGCGCGATCTTCGCGCTCAGCGAGTCCGTCAGCGGGCGGATCGCTCTGCTCTCGAGCGCGGTGTTCTGCCCGCTGCCGTCCAGCCGCAGGCTCGGCGGGTACGCGGTCACCCAGCCGTCCGGGATTTTCTCGAAGTGCCAGTAGATGCTGGGGCCGACCGGGACGGCATCGAAGGAGAACCGGCCTTCGGCGTCTGTGATCGCGGTGAGGTACCCGGACGGACCCGGACCGGACACACGAGCTTCCGCGCCGGCGAGACCTTCCCCGGGCGAGAGCTTGCCGTCCTCGTTGCGGTCGCCATAGAGGACACCGGCGACGCGATCTGTGGTGTCGGGTGAAAGCAGCCCGACGGTGATCCGGCTGTGGTTGTCCGAGTAGTCGGCCTCTCCAGGGCCGCTCACCTCGATGTCGAGCACCGGATTTCCCTCGTTGAGGGTGTAGACGCTGCCCTTGGTCGTGTACGTCCTGCTCTCGCCCGGTGCGTAGGTGGCGCCGTCCTGGGAGCGGAGGTCGCCCCAGGACGTCTCATCGACGATGAAGTAGCCGCCGGACTCCCTGTGGGCGTACCCCCTGACCTGACTCGCCGTCGTGTCGCCGATGTTGGCGACCGTCACCTCGATCGGGATGGCGTCGCCCGGCAGCCAGCGGCCCTCCTGGGCCTTGGCCGTCACCTTGATGTTCGGGCCGGTGGCGGCGTACGCGGGCAGGGCGGTCGCCAGCCCGGCGACCGTGAAGGCCGCGGTCAGCACTCCGATCGCGCGCAGAGATGTTCTTCGCATGGTGTTTCCCCAGTCCCGCCCGGCACGCCCGTCCCTCACGGACGCCACAGGCGATCGTCGACGAATCGAACCTAAAGTCCGTCGCGTCCGGGCGACCAGAGCGGAACATTCCGGTGCCGTGACCGGGCAACCGTGAGGGCGGCTCGGGCGTGTAGGGGGGTCGTGAGCGCTTTGGGTCGTTACTGAGGGGCGGCGAAGGTGGCGTGGTCGGTGCCGGGGGTCGTGAGTGGCGATTCGGGTTCTAACCCGAATCGCCACTCACGACCACCCGGACCGAACGGCCACCACCGCACGATCACTCACGACACCGGCGGCAAGTCGTCGCCCGTGCCCCGGCCGGATCCCAGCCCTCCCGGGTCAGGACCGTCCGGACCTCGGCGGCTACTTGGCACGGCGAGTTCCGCACGTCCTGCCAGCCGTAGACGAGCCTTGCCCGTCCGGCCAGCTCGGCGGCGTTGTCCCGGTTCCGGTCACGGAAGGCGATGTCCGCCATCGCGTGGGTGGCTCGGCCGTCGAGTCTGACCGTTACCGCGGCGCCATGTGGGTCGTAGGTGACGTCCTCCCAGAGGACCTTGCCTTTCACCTCGAAAGCTGTTTGCCGACTACCTTGCGGGAGACCGTGCGCGTCTTCGACGGCTTCCTTGTATTCCACTTCGAGCACCGACATCAGTCCGCCGCCGAGAAGCGCGAGGCCGTGCCGGATGGCGGGCCGGTAGCGGAAAGGCGGCCGGAAGAGCACGCAATCCTCCATCGCCGCCAACGAGACTTTGCTTCGACTGACGAGGTCGACCACGGTATCGGTCGCCATTTTCGGCGTTCTCTGTGCGGTGGCCAGATCTATGATCGTGTCGGTCATGCGGGTCCGTGGGGGAGAGGTCCTGATCGCGATGTGCGGCAGGGCGCGCGAACGGTGCACGATCACCAGAGGTGGGCACGAGACCGCCGAGGACGTGTACGGAACCGTGATCTCCACCGGGCCTTCGATGACGGGCAGCAGCCCCCACTCCTCGGCGGCGGTGCGGTGACTCAAGACCACATGGCCGCCGCCGTACTTCAGCGCGGCCTGAATCTTGGCCGGCCTCGAGAGCGTGCCGGTGAACATCGCATAGACGCGCGGTAGCACTCGTTGCCAGCGTCCGGCATCGAGGTTGGCTTCTATATCGGCGACGGAGTGGCCGTAGGCGCGAAGTTGCCGGGTGTTGACGACCCCGTGCTGCTCCGCCAGGAGGACCGGCCAGCTCGGGCGTTGTTCGGCCGGGATGGATTCCTCCGACCAGCGTTTGTGTAGAGGCACCCTTCGACGATCTCCCCTGGACCACGATCATGGAGGGCGCGGCGCGAATCTGTGGATGAACGAGGTGCGAGGAGCGCCGGCTGTGGATAAGTGGGTCCAGGTGGTCGTGAGTGGCGATTCGGGTTCTAACCCGAATCGCCACTCACGACCACCCGGACCGAACGGCCACCACCGCACAATCGAGACGAAACCCTTACGCGTCCGCTGTAGCGTTTCGCACTCTTCGAGCGATGAGTAATTCCCTTGCCGCACAGGCATTCCGCCAAACGCAGGCGAACCGCGGACACCGGTAACGAACCCGGTCCTCCTGCCGACCAACGGGCAGCGGAATGCGGCTGGAGGAATTCGTCATGAAGATCAGTGTCTTCGGGCTCGGTTACGTCGGTTGCGTGTCGGCGGCGTGCCTGGCCGGGCGCGGGCACGACGTCGTCGGGGTGGATGTGAACCCGGTGAAGATCGACCTCGTCTCCAGCGGCAAGGCGCCGGTGGTCGAGGAGCGCATCGGGGAACTGACCGCGGAAGTGGTCGCCCAAGGCAGACTGAGAGCGACCACCGACGTCAGACAGGCGATCGCGGACAGCGAAGTCTCCCTCATCTGCGTCGGTACCCCCTCGGCTCCCAACGGCAGCCTCTCGACGGCTTTCCTGGAGCGCGTCGCCGAGGAAATCGGCGACGCGCTCAAGGCCAAAACACAACGGCACACCGTCGTCTTCCGCAGCACCATGCTCCCGGGCACCTGTCTGGACCTGCTCGTCCCCATCCTCGAGAAGTCGTCCGGTCTCACCGCCGGCGTCGATTTCGGGGTCGCGGTGAACCCCGAGTTCCTGCGCGAGGGGAGCAGCGTCAGGGACTTCTTCGACCCGCCCAAGACCGTCATCGGCGAGCTCGACGCGGCCAGTGGTGACGTCGTCGCGGCGCTGTACGAGGGGCTTCCCGGCGAGGTCTTCCGCGTCGCGATCCCGGTGGCCGAGATGACGAAGTACGCCGACAACTCCTTCCACGGGCTCAAGATCGGCTTCGCGAACGAGCTCGGTTCCATCTGCCGTGCGCTGGGGCTCGACTCGCATCAGGTGATCGACGTCTTCCTCGCCGACCGCAAGCTCAACATCAGCCCCGCCTACCTCCGCCCCGGGTTCGCTTTCGGCGGCTCGTGCCTCCCCAAGGATCTGCGTGGCCTGGTCTACGCCGCGCACCGCGCGGACGTCGCCGTTCCGATCCTGTCGCACGTGCTGCCCTCGAACGACGAACACCTCCAGCGCGCCTTCGACCTGGTCGCGCGCACCGGTAAACGCAAGGTCGGGTTATTCGGTCTGTCCTTCAAACCCGGCACCGACGACCTCCGCGAGAGCCCGCTCGTCGAGCTGGCGGAGCGGCTGCTCGGCAAGGGGTACGACCTCCGCATCTACGACGCCAACGTCAGCCTTTCGCGGCTGATGGGCGCGAACCGCGAGTACATCGAGGGCAGGCTGCCGCATCTCGGCCAGCTGCTGGCCGGTTCCATCGGCGAGGTCGTCGACCACGCCGAGGTCTACCTCATCGGCTGCACCGATCCGGAGGTCCTCGCGGCGCTCCCGGCGGGCGGCGGCCACACCATCGTCGATCTCGTCCGTGTACCCGACGCCGACCGGCGCCGGACTGAAGAGGGATATGTCGGCCTTGCCTGGTAAAGCTCTCATCCTCGTCGAGAACCTTTCCGTCCCCTTCGATCGCCGCGTCTGGCAGGAGTGCCAGACACTCCGTGACGCAGGCTGGGAAGTCCACGTCATCTGTCCACAAGGGACGAAGCGGGACACCGAAGCCGAAGTCACCATCGACGGCGTCCACGTCCTGCGGTACCCGCTGAAGGCCGCCACCGGTGGCCCGGCCGGGTACGTCCAGGAGTACGGCTCCGCGCTGTGGCACACGCTCCGGCTCGCCCGCAAGGTCGGCCGGGTGGACGTCGTGCACGCCTGCAACCCGCCGGACCTGCTCTTCCTGGTCGCGCTGTACCTCAAGCGCCAGGGCGCGAAGTTCATCTTCGACCAGCACGACCTGTGCCCCGAGCTGTATCTTTCGCGGTTCGACCGCGGCGAGGACTTCCTGTACCGCGCGGTCTGCGCGCTGGAGCGCCGCACCTACAAGACGGCCGACGTCGTCATCGCGACCAACGAGAGTTACAAGGACGTCGCCGTGAAGCGCGGCGGCAAGTCGCCGGACGATGTTTTCGTCGTGCGAAGCGCGCCTGTGGTCGAGCGGTTCCACATGGTCCCGGTCGAGCCCGAGCTGAAGAAGGGCAAGCCGCATCTGCTCGCGTACCTCGGCGTGATGGGCCCTCAGGACGGCGTCGACTACGCCTTGCGAGCGCTCGCGTCGCTGCGTGATGTCGTCGGCCGCACCGACTGGCACGCCGTGTTCATCGGTTCCGGTGACGCCTTCGACGCCATGGTGGCGTTGTCGAAGGAACTGAAGCTCGACGACCAGGTCGAGTTCACCGGCCGGATCCCCGACGAAGACCTGCTGCGCTACCTGTCCGCGGCCGACGTCTGCCTCTCGCCGGACCCCCTGAACCCGCTCAACGACGTGTCGACCATGAACAAGATCATGGAGTACATGGCGATGAGCCGTCCCATCGTCTCGTTCGAGCTCCGGGAGGCCCGGGTTTCGGCCGGGGAGGCCGCGCTGTACGCGCCGGCGAACGACGAGCCGGAGTTCGCGAAGCTGATCGCGCACCTGCTGGACTCGCCGGAGCAGCGGGCCACGATGGGTGAGCTGGGGCGGGCGCGCGTCGCCGGTCCGCTCTCTTGGGAGAACTCCCAGAAAGCCCTGCTCTCGGCCTACGAGGCCGCGATCCGTTGATCGACTTCCCGGTCGCGTTTTGAACAAGACTGGGGCAATCCTGTAACCAACGCCGTGGTCGGTCCGACGGGATTCATGCCACACCCAACCGCGCCGATGGGAGATCCCGGCTTTGAGTGACGACACGGTGCGCCTGTCCATGATCGGACAGGTTCTGCGCGGGAGGTGGCGGACCCTGGTGGTCCTCGCCCTCCTCGGCGCCTTGGTCGGCGCGGGATCGTCGGTGATCCTTTCCCCCGGCTATCGGACCACCTCCAGCGTGCTGCTGCAGGGCCCGCGTGAGGCGGACGAACTGCTCACCCAGGCCGAGGTGGCGACCAGCTCGGTCGTGCTCGACCGGGCCGCCGCCGGACTCGGTGACGGCGAGACCGGCGCCGACCTGCGGGACAAGGTGACCACGTCGGTCGCGCAGGGCAATGTCATCACCATCGAGGCCACCGGTGACACCGCCGAACAGACGCAGCGGCTCGCGGACCAGCTCGCCCAGGAGTTCGTGAAGTACTCCACGCAGATCATCGCCGGTTCCGGCGACGCCGCCGTGCAGCTGGCGCAGGAGCGCCGCGAGACGCTGCGGCAGCAGGTCGCGCAGACCAACCAGCGGATCAGTGAACTTTCGGCGAAGGTCAACGACGGCAAGACGACCGTGGAGAGCGTCCAGCTCCGCACCGAGTTGCAGGGTCTGCGCTCGACGATCGAGTCGGCGATGTCCACCTTGAACGCGGCCGACACGGCGAGCGGCCTCGGCAACATGGTCGTGCTGGGTTCGGCCGAACTGCCGTCCGCGGCGGCCGCGCCGACCTTGCCGCAGCTCGCCATCGGCGGCGCGGTGTTGTTCTTCCTGATCGGCCTGTTCGGGCACCTCTTCACCGCCCGCACCGACCGGCGGCTGCGCGACGACGAGGAGATCGCCGCGGCGATCGGCGGCCCGGTGCTGGCCACCTTCGACGCCGTGGACCGGCGCCCGGCCGGAACCACCCTGCGGGCCAAGATCCTCCGTGACGACCGGCCGTGGAACATCCCGCGGGTTGACGTCTTCGCCGACGAGATCGACGCCGACATCCAGTACCGGCGCCTGGTTTCGCGGCTCCCGCACCGGCGGCTGCTCGTCCTCGCCGTGGACGGTGACCACGCCGGGCAGGCGGCCGCCGGGCGGATCGCCCGCCTCGCCGGCCGGTGGTTCGCGCCCGTGACGGTGTCCCCGGCGCGGCCCGTCATCGAAGACGCCGACGCCGAGGGCGTCCTCGTCGTGACGAGCCTCGGCTCCCGGTCCGCGTGGGAGCTGGTCGGGATCGCCGAAGCCGTCGCCGACGCCGGGCTCACCGTGGTGGGCACCGTGCTGCTCCGCCCCGTCTCCCCGACCCGCACCCGGCCCGGCGCGTCCACCCACGCCGACCACGAAGCACTGGCAGGTACAGCGTGACCAGCGCCGAAAAAGCGAAGTCCGAACCGCTCATCGACCTGCAGCGGCTGGTCGTCTCGGTGCGGAGACGGCGTCGCCTGTGGATGTCCATGGCCCTGCTCGGCCTGATCCTCGGCGGGCTGGTCGCGGTGTTCCTGCCGTCGCCGCCCACCGCCGTCGCGCAGATCCTGGTCGTCCACCCCGACGACTCGCCGACCGACAGCGGAACGCTGATGCGGACCGACGTCGCCGTGCTCCAGACGACGAAGACCGCCACCGAGGCGCTCAAGAAGTTGAACAGCACCCAGGCGCCGGAGGAGTTCCTCAAGGACTACGAGGGCCTGGGCCTGACGAACAACGTCCTCCAGCTGACGGTCAAGGGCAAGACCGACGAAGAGGCCGTGGCCCGTGCGCAGGCGATCTCCGACTCCTTCATCACCGAGTACATCTCTCGCAACCAGGCGGCCGCGGCGGCCGAGCAGAAGGCCCTGCTCGACCAGCGCAACCAGGCACAGAACGAACTCGGCTCCATCGAGTCGGCGATCGTCGCCGAGGAAGCCAAGAACCGCAACGCCAACCCCGCGCAGCTGGAACGGCTGTACTCGCGCCGCGCGGAGCTGACGTCCAAGATCTCCGACTACGACGGCCGCGCGCAGGAGGCGGGCATCGGCACGCCGAAGGTCGCCGCCGGGACGCAGATCGTCGACGCGCCGCGGATCCTGCCGCAGTCCTTCCTCAAGACGCTCGCCACCGACGCCGGGATCGGCTTCGCGCTGGGACTGCTCGCCGGGCTGGGCCTCGCCGCCGTCACGAGCGTGGTGAAGGACCGGCCGGTGCTGCGCCGCGAGATCTCGCAGCACCTCGGCGCTTCCGTGATCGCGCAACTGCCGAAGCCGCCGCGTTTCCTGCGCCGATCGCGTGCGGTGACCAAGCGGCAGCGGGTCGCGGCGACGCTGGTCCGCGCCGCCGGGCAGGAAGGCGGTTCGGTGTCGCTGCTCGACCTCGGCGCCCGGCAGATCACCGCCGCGCTCGCCGTGGACATGGCGCGCGAGCTGGCGGAGAAGGGGACGGCGTCGCTCGTCGACGACCTGCCGAAGACGAATCTCCGGGAGCTGGCAGGCCAAGGCCCGATCCAGGTGCTGGATCGCGGAGACACGCCGTTGGCTGCCGGGGAACGCCGGATCGGCGTCGGTTCGGTCGAGCCGGGGACGTCGTGGACCGACCTCGAAGTCCTCGGTGACGAGACGATCCTCGTCGTCCGCACCGGGCACGCGAACACCGAATGGCTGCACACCGTCGCCCGCCAGCTGGCCGACCGGCACATCCCGATCATCGGGGTCGTCGTGGTGGATCCGGATCCGCGCGACCACACCGACGGGACGCTGTGGGACGGCCTGCACACGGCGTTGCGCGGGCGGGCCGCCCGGCCCATGCCGAAGCCGGTGGAGATGTTCCCGAAGAAGAACGGGTATCCGACGCCGTACAAACGCGCCAAGGAACTCGGCAACGCCGATCAGCCGACCAAACGATTCGCGCCTGTGTCATCGGATAACGCCGAAGCCTTGTAAGGGGAGCGAAAGTAGATGTGCGGCATCGCAGGGGCCTACTTCTGGCCGGACGGGGGTCCGCTCACCGATCGGCTCACCAAGACCCTCGCCCATCGCGGACCGGACGGTTCCGGCCGGTACGACCACGGGGAAGTCCACTTAGGACACCGGAGGCTGTCGATCGTCGACCTGACCGAGACCGGCGCGCAGCCGATGGTCAAGGATGGGCTCGCGCTGACCTACAACGGCGAGCTGTACAACGCGCCGGAGCTGCGGAAAGAACTCGAAGCCGCCGGGGTGCGGTTCCGGGGGACGTCCGACACCGAGGTCCTGCTGGAGGCGTGGCGCAAGTGGGGCACCGACGGCCTGCACCGGCTTCGCGGCATGTTCGCCTTCGGTGTTTTCGACGAGCGTTCCGGCGCCTTGACCCTGGTGCGGGACCAGCTGGGCATCAAACCGCTGTTCCTGGTGCGCCGCGGCAAGGGGGTCACGTTCGCCTCGGAGCTGAAGGCGCTCGCCGCCGAACTCGGCGGGTCTCTGACGGTCGACGACACCGCGCTCGTCGCCTCCTTGCTCTATTACTGGGTTCCGGACGGCCGTTGCGCGTTTCGCGAGGCCGAAAAGCTGCCGCCGGGCAGCTGGGCGCGGTTCCGGCCGAACGGTGACGTCGAACGCGGCACGTTCTGGTCGCTGCGCCAGGTCGCCGAGGAAGGCGCCGCGTACGAGGGGGAATTCGATCTCAACGCTGTCATCGAGGACTCCACGCGCAAGCACCTGATGTCGGATGTGCCGGTCGCGACGTTCCTCTCCGGCGGGCTCGACTCCAGCTACCTGACCGCGATCGCCGCTCGTGAGCAGCCGGGGATCTCCGCGTACACCATCGGTTTCCGCGCCGAGGACGCGAAGTTCGAAGCGATGCCGGACGACCTGATGTACGCGAAGAAGGTCGCCGCTAAGTTCGGCGTCGATCTGCACGAGATCGAGATCGCGCCGCAGGTGCTCGATCTGCTGCCGCGGATGACGTACCACCTCGACGAGCCGATCGGTGATCCGGCGGCGATCAACAGCTACCTGATCTGCACCGCCGCCCGCGAAGCCGGGGTCAAGGTGATGCTGTCCGGCATGGGTGCCGACGAGCTGTTCGCCGGGTATCGCAAGCATCTCGCGAACAAGATCGCCGTGCGGTACCAGCGGGTTCCCGGCCTCGTGCGGCGGCCGGTGGAGTCCCTTGTGGACAGACTGCCGGTGGCGACGTCGAAGCGCGGATTCCGTTCGGTGCGGTTCGCCAAGCGGTTCCTGTCGTTCGCGGAACTGCCCGAGGAGACCGCGTTCCGGCGCAGCTACACGATGTACGACCAGGCCGAGCTCGTCGCGCTGCTGAACCCGGACCTCGCCGGCGCGGTGGACGACGTGATCACCGAACACGCGGACACCTATCACGACAACACGTTGACCGATTTCGTGAACCGCATGTGCCTCGCCGATTCGCGGCTGTTCCTGCCCGGGCTCAACCTCGCCTACACCGACCGGTCCAGTATGGCCGCGTCCACCGAGGTGCGGACGCCGTTCGTCGACATCGAGGTCGTGAAGGCCGCGTTCCGGATCCCCGGCGACAAGAAGATCGTGAAACGCCAAGGGAAGATGGCGCTGAAGGAAGCGGCGCTCTCGATCCTCCCCGCCGAGATCGTGCATCGGCCGAAGGGCCTGTTCAGCGCACCACTGCGGGCCTGGATGAGCCGCGACCTCGCGCCACTGGTGCGCGAGGTGACGAACGAAGGCGAATTGGTGAAGGCCGGGTTCCTCCGCCGCGAGGCCCTGCAACGGCTCGTCGACGAAGACGCGTCCGGGCAGCAGGACCGGTCCAAGCACCTCTGGCACATCTTGACCCTCGAGTACTGGTATCGCGGTGCCATCGCGGCCCGAAGCGCTTAGGAGCGACGTGAAGCAGGTAGTGCAGAACTACAAGAGCGGGGAGCTGGCGCTCCTCGACGTCGAAGTGCCCGCGTGCAAACCGGGGGGTGTGCTGGTCCGCACCGCCTATTCGCTGATCTCCACCGGTACCGAGATGATGAAGGTGTCCGAGGCGAGCCTTTCCCTGGTCGGCAAGGCGAAGGCGCGGCCGGATCAGGTCGCGAAGGTGATGCAGAGCGTCGCGACGAACGGCCTGAGCGCGACCTATCGCAAGGCGATGAACAAGCTCGACTCGTACACGCCGCTCGGGTACTCGCTGTGCGGAGTGGTCGAGGAGGTCGGCCCGGGCATCGACGACGTCGCCGTCGGGGATCTCGTGGCGTGCGCCGGAAACGAGCACGCGCTGCACGCGGAACTGAACTGGGTGCCCAAGAACCTCTACTCCAAGGTGCCGGACGGCGTCGACCCGCGGCACGCCGCGTTCGGCACGGTCGGCGCGATCGCGATGCAGGGCGTCCGACAGGGTGAACCGCAGATCGGCGACATCGCGCTGGTCATCGGCCTCGGCCTGATCGGCCAGCTGGTCGTGCAGCTGCTGGTCGCCTCCGGGGTCCGCGTGGTCGGCGTCGATCCGGATCCGACGCGATGCGCGATCGCCGAAGGGCTCGGCGCGCTCAACTGCGGAGACCCGGGCTCCGGCGTCGTCGACACCGCGGTCGCGGAGCTCAGCTCCGGGCACGGCGTCGACCAGGTGTACCTCGCCGCGGGCGGCAGCACGAACGAGCCGGTGGAGCTGGCCGCGAAGCTGGCCCGCGACCGCGGCCGGGTGATCGACATCGGCAAATGCTCGTTGAACCTGCCGTGGAACGCCTACTACGAAAAGGAACTCGACGTCCGGTTCTCCCGCTCGTACGGCCCCGGCCGCTACGACCCGGAGTACGAACTCGAGGGCCGTGACTATCCGATCGGCCAGGTCCGCTGGACCGAGCGCCGCAACCTGGAATGCGTCGTCGACCTGATGGGCCGCGGCCGTCTCGACGTCGAGCCGCTGATCTCGCACGTCTCGGACTTCTCCGACGCCGTCGAGACGTACCGGAAGCTGAACGAGGGCGAGCTCAAGGCCGTCGCCGTGCTGTTCGAGTACGACAAGCGCCCGGCGGGCCCGGCCGAGCAGGCCGTCACGGCGGTTTCCGTGCCGAAGCCGTCGGCGGTGCGCGCGTCGCCGAAGCCGGGCGGCGTGCGGATCGGGTTCATCGGCGCGGGCAACTACGCGTCTTCCATGCTCCTGCCGCATCTCGCGGAGATGGAGAAGGTCGACCTCGCCGAGGTCGTCACCACCTCCGCGCTCTCGGGCGCGAACGCCAAGCGCAAGTTCGGTTTCGGCCGCGCCACCACCGATCTCGACACGATGCTCGAAGACTCTTCGATCGACGCCGTGTTCATCGTGACCCGGCACAGCTCGCACGCCGAGCTGACCCGGCGCGCGCTGCTCGCGGGCAAGGCCGTCTTCGTCGAGAAGCCGCTCGCCCTGTCCGAAAAGGAACTCGAGATCGTGCTCGGCGCGATCGAGGAGTCCGGCAACGATCGGCTGCAGGTCGGCTTCAACCGCCGGTTCGCCCCGCTGCTGAACGAGTCGGTGCTCCACTTCGGGCCGCGGATCGGCCCGGCTTCCGTGCGGTACCTGGTCAACGCCGGGCAGCTCGATGCGAACAGCTGGTACAACCAGGCCGACAGCGAGGGCTCGCGGTTCGCCGGCGAGGGCGGGCACTTCATCGACACGGTCAGCTGGCTGCTCGGCGCCGACCCGGTCTCGGTGTACGCCACCGCGACGCCCGGCCACCAGGACCTGCAGATCCTGCTGCGTTACCCGGACGGCTCGACCGCGTCGATCGCGTACACCACGAGCGGTGCGGCATCGTTCCCCAAGGAGACGATCGACGTCACCACCGACGGCAAGGTGCTGAAGTTCGACGACTTCGCGCGCGCGTCGGTGTTCGGCCGCAAGAAGTGGGCCAGCTCGCGGATCCCCAAGGGCCGCGACAAGGGCCAGGCCGCCGAACTCGAAGCGTTCGTCAACGCGCTGACCACCGGGGTCGCGATGCCGGTCTCCGTCGACTCGCTCGTCGCGACGACGCTGGCCACGCTCGCGGTCAACCGCAGCCTGGAGACCGGGGCACCGGTGCGGATCGGACTCGGCTGATGGATCCCTCCTGGTACCTGCGGAGACTCTCGCGGATGGGGCCCGCCGAGATCGCGGGCCGCGTCACCGATGTCGTGCGCAAACGCCAGTGGCGCGGTGTCGCGAGTGAGAAGGCGGCTTGGCTGCCGGACCGGCGATTCGCGTCGGCGCCCGGCGACGAGGTCCTCGCCGCCGTCTCCGGCGAGGCGGTGAAGGACCTGCTCGTCAAGGCGGACAGGCTGATGGACGGGCGCGCCGAGTACTTCGGCGTCGAGCGGGACGACCTCGTCGACCCGGACTGGTCGTACGACCCGAAGACCGGTCGCCGCGCACCGTCCGATGTGTACTCCTTCGACATCCCTTACCGGAGCGAGGACGCGGTCGGCGACATCAAGCAGATCTGGGAGCCGTCGCGGCACCAGCATCTCACCGTGCTGGCCGCCGCGTACGCCCTGACCGGCGAGGATCGGTACGCCGAACGCGTGGCCGCGCACCTGAAGTCCTGGTGGGCGGCCAACCCGCCGATGCGCGGGGTGCACTGGGTCAGCGGTATCGAACTCGGCATCCGGCTGCTGTCGTGGGTGTGGGTCCGGCGGCTGCTCGACGGCTGGGCACAGGCCCCGGCGCTGTTCGAGGACAACCCGGTGGCGCTCAACCAGATCTGGCACCACCAGCGCTGGCTGGCCGCCTTCCCGAGCCGCGGTTCGTCGGCGAACAACCACGTGATCGCCGAGGACGCCGGACAGCTCGCCGCCGCCTGCGCGTTCGCCTGGTTCCCCGAATCCGCCCAGTGGCGGGACACTGCGCTGGCGTCGCTGGACAAGATGCTGCGGCACAACACTTTCGAGTCCGGTCTCAACCGCGAGCTCGCCACCGAGTACCACGGGCTCGTCCTGGAGCTTGGGCTCGCCGGGGCGCTGGAGGCGAAGGCCGCCGGTGTCGCGGTGCCGGAGTCGACCTGGCTCGTGCTGCTCCGGATGACCGACGCGCTCGCGTCCATAGTGGACAACCGGCTGCGGCCGCCGCGGCAAGGTGACGCCGACGACGGCTTCGGACTGATCGTCGACGGCGACGAGACGAGCCGCTGGGCGTCGCTCATCGACACCGGGTCTGTCCTTTTCGGACGGTTGGAATGGTGGCCGGAGACGCCGGGCGGCGATGTCCGCACGCCGCTCTTCTCCGCGCTGGCCAAGGACATCCAGGTCCGTTCGAAGCGTCCGGTGCGGCGGCGGGACGACTTCGCCGACGCAGGAATGACCATCCTGCGCGACGGAAGGATCTGGTGCCGCTGCGATGGCGGGCCGCACGGCTTCCTGTCCATCGCCGCGCACGCGCACGCGGACGCGCTTTCGGTGGAGGTCCGGCACGACGGTGTCGACATCCTCGCCGACCCCGGAACCTACTGCTACCACGGCGAACCGAAGTGGCGGTCGTACTTCCGGTCCACGGCGGGACACAACACGCTCGAACTCTCCCGTGCCGACCAGTCCGTCTCCGGCGGCCCGTTCCTGTGGACGAAACACGCCGTCACCACCGTGATCGCGGCGGGAACGCCGTCGCGCTGGAGCGCGGAACACGACGGCTACGCGCCGTCCGTCCACCGGCGTTCGGTGGAGCTGGAAGGCACCGAATTGCGGATTCTCGACGAGGTTCGCGGTGGCGAGGCACAGCACTGCCGTCTCGCGTTTCACCTAGGCCCGCTGGTCGAGGTCTCGCTTTCCGGCAGGACGGCGACGCTGTCCTGGACCGTCGACGGCGAGGCCCGGACGGCTTCGTTCGAGCTGCCGCCGGAACTGGACTGGTCGGCGCATCGCGGCGAGACCACCCCGCCGATGGGCTGGTATTCGGCGGGGTTCGGCCGTCGCGAGCCGTCGTGGACCCTGCTCGGCAGCGGAACCGTCGCCGACGGAGCCACGTTCACCGGCGTGCTCACCTTCGAACCAGGTAACGAGGATCCCCCATTGTGATCGCACGACCGCACCGCCTCCGCCGGGCAGCGCTTCTGGTGCTGCTCGGCCCGCTGGCGCTCACCGCCTGCACCACGCCTGCCGACGAGCCTGGACCGGATCCGGCCAAGGCGCCGTCCGGTTCGGTCGCGCAGGTGTGCGACAAGCTGCCGGAGGGCCCGGCGGAAGCGCCGGCGGGGGCGGTGAAGATCGACCCGGCGGTGCCGGGCGACCTTGCCGCGAAGACGCGGTCGAGCCCGGCCGGGACGACGTTCTGGCTGGCACCGGGGACGCACAAACTCGGCGACGACCGCTACGACCAGGTCAACCCGAAGCCGGGAAATGTGTACGTGGGTGGCCCGAAAGCCGTCCTCGACGGCCGGAAGATCAACCAGTACGCCTTCGCGGGCGACGCCGCAGACGTCAAGATCCGGAACCTGACCGTGCAGGGCTTCGCCGCGCCGCACGACGAAGGCGTGGTCAACCACGATTCCGCCGACGGGTGGGTCATCGAGCACAGCGCCGTCCAGGACAACGATGGCGCGGCGCTGATGGCGGGCGCGCGGCAGCAGGTCCGGGGCAACTGCCTGCGGCGCAACGGCCAGTACGGGATGAACGCCTACGCGCAGGACAGCGGCATCACCGGTCTCGTCGTCGAGGGCAACGAGATCACCGGCAACAACACCGGCGACTGGGAAAGCAAGATCGACGGCTGCGGCTGCTCCGGCGGGATCAAGTTCTGGGAGGTCGACGGCGCCGACGTCGTCGGCAACTGGGTGCACGACAACCGCGGCGTCGGGCTGTGGGCCGACACGAACAACAACGACTTCCGCATCGCGGGCAACGTCATCGAGAACAACGACGGCTCCGCGCTGATGTACGAGACCAGCTACAACGCCGTGATCAGCGGAAACACCATCCGCCGCAACAACTGGGTGGACGGCAAGCGCTACATCGACCGCGGCGACAGCTTCCCGGTGGCGTCGATCTACGTGTCCGAATCCGGCGGCGAGCCAAGGGTGAAGGCGCGCACGGACAAACTGGAGATCTCCGGGAACACGTTCGAGAACAACTGGAACGGCGTCACCCTGTGGGAGAACTCCGACCGGTTCTGCAACAGCCCGGCCAACACGTCGTCCGGCTCCTGCACGCGGCTCGTGCCCGAGCAGGCGAAATGCGCGCAGCCCGGGATCGCGGGCGGGCCGCTGAACGCCGACTGCCGTTGGAAGACCCAGCGCGTCGAGATCCACCACAACCGGTTCGTGCTCGACCCGGCCGTCGCCGGCTGCGAGGAGAGCTGCGCGCGGATGGCGATGCTCGCGAACTTCGGCACGTTCCCGGACTGGTCGCCGTACAAGGGCGAGGTCGTCCAGCACGCGATCACCTTCGCCCAGGGCAACCGGCTCTACGACAACACCTACTCCGGGCCGTGGAACTTCGTGGCGTTCGAGCCGAGCCGGGTGCTGGGCTTCGGCGAATGGCAGGGCGCGCCCTACAAGCAGGACCAGGGCAGCAAACTCACCCGTGCGGGAGGTGGCTGACATGCTCGATCCCGCGGTCCGGGCCGAACCGTCGATCCGCACGGGGATGCCCAAGGCGGTCGGCGTCGCGTGGACACTGCTGATCATCAACACCCTGGGCTCGACAGGGGCGAAGACGCTCCTCCCGTTGCCGCGATCGGTCAGCCAGCTGATCACCATGGGCGCGCTGGGTGCCGCGTTCGTGATCGCGCTCGCCCTGAACGCCCGGCTGCGGATCAGGCCGAGCGCGTATCTCTTCCTGCTCACCCTGCTGCTGGTGTTGAGCGTGGTCTCCAGCCTGAACCTGGAAGGCGGATTCGGCGCGCTGTTCCGCTGCTTCCGGTTCGCCCTCTTCCTGAGCACCCTGTGGCTGCTGACCCGCTGGTGGAACGGCGGTCTCGACCTCGTCCGCACGCATATCCGCGCCTACGGTGTGGTGCTGGTGACGGTGGTGATCGGGCTCGCGCTGGGCCCGGGCAACGCGATGCCGTTCGAGTACGGCGGACGGCTCACCGGGACGCTGTGGCCGCTGACGCCGCCGCAGGTCGGCCAGTACGCGGCCATCGTCATCGGGCTCACGGTGCTGTTGTGGCTCGGGGGGAAACTGGAGCGGAAGCACGCGCTGGTCGTCATCGTCCCGGCGTTCGGGATCCTGCTGCTGACCCACACCCGCACCGCGATGCTCGGCCTGGTGGCCGGGACCGTGGTGGCGCTGATGTCGCAGTGGATGTCCAGCGCCCGCGCCCGCAAGGTGTTCACCTGGCTCGTGTTCGGCGGCCTGTTCGCGGCGGTGGCCTTGGGCGGGTTGCTGCAGGCCTGGTTCCTGCGGGGCCAATCCGAGGAGAACTTCTCCAGTCTCACCGGCCGCGCGAAGGTGTGGGACGCGCTGCTCGACGCGCCGCGCACGACACTCGAGTACCTGTTCGGCGTCGGGCTGACCGACAAGTCCTTCGACGGGCTCCCGATCGACAGCAGCTGGCTCGCCGTCTACCACGAGCAGGGCTACGTCGGGATCGCGATCGTGGCCGCGTTCATGCTCGTGCTGGTCGTGGTCGCGGTGCTGCGGCCGCCGTCCCCGGCCAGGGCGTGCGCGATCTTCCTGATCACGTACTGTCTTTCCGCCTCCTACACCGAGGCGGGCCTCGGCGACGCGTCGCCGTACCTGCTGCACCTGGCCCTGGCCGCGTCGCTGCTGGTGCGTGCGCCCGCCGAAGAACCAGAGTTCGTCAAGGATGATAGGCGGAGCTGAAGATGTGCCGCGAAGAGAGACCACACGCGTGAACCCGCCCGGCCGAAGGCCTCCGCTATCGCGGTGGCAGGGCGCCATGCCCGCCACCGTGAGGTGGATGACCGGGCAGCGTCCTGCCGACGTCGATCGCGGCCGCGGGTTCACCACAGATGTCAAGGAGCGCGCGTGAAGGTCCTCGTGATCCACAATCGCTACCGATCCGAGCAGCCGAGCGGTGAGAACACCGTCGTCGACCAGGAGACCGCGTTGCTGGCCGAGGCAGGGCACGAGGTCGGCCTGTTCGAGCGGCGCAGCGACGACATCGCGGAGATGTCGTTGCCGCGCAAGGCCGTCGTCCCGCTGCAGGTGCCGTGGAACCGGGCCGTGCGCGCGGAACTGGCGCGGCGCCTCGCCGACGACCGGCCGGACGTCGTCCACATCCACAACACGTTCCCGCTGCTGTCGCCATCGGTGCTGGCCGCCTGCGCCGAGGCGAAGGTCCCGACCGTCGCGACCGTGCACAACTACACGCTGATCTGCCCTCCCGGCACGCTGTACCGCGAGGGCTACATCTGCACCGATTGCGTGGGCCGCAAGCCGATCCCGGCGGTGCGGCACGGGTGTTACCGCGGTTCGGCGCTGGCCACCGTGCCGATGGCGGCGAGCATGATGCTGAACCGCAACCGCTGGTGGTCCGGTGTCACGCGGTTCTTCTGCATCTCGAAGGCGCAGCGCGAGATCCTGATCGCCGCCGGGATGCCCGCCGAGCGGCTCGCGGTGAAGTACAACTACGTCACCGATCCGGGCAAGACGCGCAAGGGCGCGGGGGAGCACCTGCTGTTCCTCGGCCGGATCACCGAGGAAAAGGGCATCGGCCTGCTGATGAAGGCGTGGGACCGGCTCGCCGCCGCGGGCGGTTCGCTGCCGCCGCTGGTGATCGCCGGCACCGGCCCGATGCAGGACGAGGTCGCGCGCTGGGCACACGGCCGCGACGACGTCCGCTACCTCGGGCTTCAGTCCAAAGAGGAGTGTCGGGACCTGATCGTCCGCTCGAACGCCGTCGTCGCCCCGTCGGAATGGCTGGAGGCGTTCGGCCTGGTCGTGGTCGAGGCGATGGCCGCCGGCGTCCCGACCGTCGCCGCGGCCCACGGTGCCTTCCGCGAGCTGGTGGAGGAGGGTGTCACCGGCCTGCTGCACGAACCCGGGGACGCCGCATCGCTCGCGGCGCGGCTGCGGGAGATCGTCGGCGACGCCGAACGGAACCAGGAAATGGGCTGGGCCGCACGGTTGGTGTACGAACAGGAGTTCACCCCGAAGATCGGCCTCGAACGGCTCGTCGGCGGCTACCAGGCAGCGATCGACGCGTGATCACCGGTCCGCCCGCGCTCCCGCCGCGGGCGCGGATCCCGCTCTGGACGCTCGGCGCCTTCGGTTTCGTCGTCGCGCTCGTCCTCGGCGTCCGCTACGCCGGGACTTCCCACACCGCCGGCCTCGACGCCCTGGTGTTGCCGGTGGTCGACCGGGTCCAAGGCCCGCTCTGGTACCTGGCGACCGTCATTGACTTCGCGGGCGAACCGGTGGGCGCGATCGTGGTGATCGCGCTGTTCGGCTGGGTGTGCGTGCGGCACCGGCGGCCGCGGACGGCGATCCTGCTGGTGGTCGCCTCCGGGGTGACAGTGGCGCTGACCACCGCCCTGAAACCCCTGACCGGCAGGCTGATCCACGGCGAGTTCCTCTCCTATCCCAGCGGGCACACGGCCTTCGCGGTCACGGTCGCGACCGTCGTCGCGCTGCTCGTGATCGATGTGCCGCAGCTCGGCGCCGCAGCCGGGGCTTGGGTGCTGGTGGGGTTGGTCGCGTTCTCGGGGCTCGCGATGGGGTGGGCGGAGGTGGCGCTGGGGGCGCACTATCCGACGGACACCTTCGGGGGTTTCGGGGTCGCTGTCGCGGTGGTGCCGATGGTGGCGTGGGCGGTGGACCGGCTCACGCGGCGGGCTTGAGCACGACGTTTGGCCGGGGGCGGGCTTGCGCTGCCCGGAACGCGGCACGCAACTCGCGCTGGACCTCGTCCGGCTCGGTGCGCAGGCGGGACGGCAGCGTCTGCAACACGACGATCCCCGCGGCGGCGTACCGGGCGTTGCGCGCGACGGTGGCGCGATGGCCGTCGGGGCCGGCGTGGTGGCGGAACGAATCGATCTCCCAGGCGAAGGCGACCTCGTCGCACCAGAAGTCCGGGGTGGCGAGGTAGTTCCCGTTCGCGTCGAAGATCGGGACATTCCAGCGACCCGGTGGAAGACCGGATCTTCGCCAGAGACGCCATGCGTCGGCCTCGGCGACGGATCTCGCTCCGGCCAGGAGCGGGACGAGGGCCTTCCTGGGCAGGGCCGTTCCGTTTCGGCCCGCTTGGTCGAGTTCGCGGGTGAGCATGTCGGTGGTGCAGAAGCGGCGTTGGACGGACTCGGCCATCATCGCCTGGATCTCGTCTTCGCCGGTGAGCCTGCGGGCGGCGTCGATGACGGCTCGGGGGACGGGAGCCACGGGGAGGCCGCTGCGCAGATGAGGGCGCGGTAGTCGTGTGGTGCGCTCGACGTGCACGAACCCGACGCCGGCCACCCCTCGATTCGCCGGGATGAGCACATGGACTTCCTCCTGTCGAGGAACCCTTTCCAAGCCATGGCGGCGGAGTGCCCACGTGCCGGTGAGCACCGCGTCTTGTCCGGCATGGAGTAACCCGGCGCGGACGCGATGCTCGTCTGTCGGCGTACCGCTGCTCAGCAACACGATTCCGGGCAGCAGCTTTCGCCAAGGGCCGCCTTCCGCACATCGACGGGAGATGGTCCGGCGCGGCACGCCGATCTGTTCGAGATCGACTGCGCGGATCACCTCCGGACGGTCCGGAGCGGTGAGTAGGGCGCTCGTTGGCCAGGTTCCTCGTCGCACTGGATCATGATGCGACGGGGTACCGACAATTTTCGCTCTTCGATCGCATGAAAGTACCTTTCATGAAAAACGAGAGGCGACGATGTAGGAATTGGGACACTCAACGTCCCAATTCCTACATCGTCGCTGCAGCGACGCACCCGAGAACCCGAGCGCCGCCCGAGCAACCTCAGCACCCACCATCCCCAAAAGAGCTGCAAGCATCCTGCGAGTAAGGAGCTCCCTGCCACCCCGAAACCCCCACGGTCCGCGAAGTGTCCTGAACGACGAACCGCCACCCACCCGAATAAGCGTTGTCGTACCACCGATTCCCCTGCCGGAAGGTCACCGCGTCCGAAACGGAGGTTCCCCGGTAAGGCGACCAGTCCGGATAGGTCCCGAAGTTCGCCAGCAGCGCCATCCGCCCGCAAAAGCCCGAGCAAGCGGACCCGTGGGAGAACTTGTTGCCGTGGATGGAAACCCGCTGTGTCTTCCACCGGCAATCGTCGTACAACGGCGGCGAAGAGATCCCTGGGGCGGAGCAGGAAGAGACCGAAGGAACGAGAAGTGTGCACGAGCCGGAGGACGTGTTCGCCGGGCTGTTGCAGAAGCGGTCCGCGTTCTCCCACAGGGTGATTCCGGCCCAGTTGTCCTCGAAGACGTTGTCGACGATCTCCACCGAAGAGGTCCGCGCGCGAACGCGTGGTTCTCCGCCGGACTCGGAAAGGTAGATCGTCCCGACCGGGAAGTTGTCGCCTCGCGCGGCGAAAGCGCGCCCTTGCACGAGGGTGTTGCGCCGGAAGGTGTTCCCGCGGACCACGGCGTTGTAGGAGATCTCGTAGAACAACGCCTCCGCCTCGTTGTCCTCGATCAGGTTGTCCTCGATGAGGAAGTCGTTGTTGTTCGTGTCCGCCCACAGGCCGGCGCCGTGGTTGTGGTGGACCCAGTTGCCGCGGATGTCGGCGCCGTTCACGGCCCAGAACTTCGCGCCGCCGGTGCAGCCGCAGCCGGGTTCCTTCGTCTCCCAGTCGTCGGTGTTGTTGCCGGTGATCTCGTTGTCCTCGACGAGCAGTCCGGTGATCCCGTCGCCCGCCCGGTAGGCGTTGATGCCGTACTGCCCGTTGTTCCGGAGGCAGTTCCGCAGCACCTTCTGACCTGGTCCCGCCATCATCGCGGCGCCCCGGTTGTCCTCGATGGTGTTGCCTTCGATGGTCCAGCGTTCGCCGGAGTCGTGGTTGACCACGCCCTGATCGCGCGGCGCCGCGAAACCGCGGATCGTGAGGCCGCGGATGACGACGTCGCGCGCCTGTTGGGTGAACGCGTAGCGGTTGACGCCGCCGCCGTCCAGGACGGCGCCGGGCGCGCCGAGGTAGGCGTTGCCGTCCTTCGGGATGATCTGGCCGAATTCGTCCGGGCCCAGGGTGTGCTTGCCGTCGGTGAGCCAGAACGTCGTACCGGACGGGAGTTCGCGCGTCTTCGCGGAGAGATCGGTTCCCGGGGAGACGACCACGGCGTCGGCCGGCTTTCCCTGGCTCACCGGTCCCGCGGCGCAGGCCGCGACAGGAGCCGCCGAAGCCGGGACGACTCCTGTCGCGATCAGCATCAGAACAACCAGGAACGCGGGCATAAGGGCAACGGTAGGCCAGTATGGACCGTCCCAGATGGACACTTACAGGTGAAACTTCAGCAGGTCGTCGCCTCTCCGAAACCACTGCAAACGTCCTGCCGGTAGGGCTCGGCCCGCCATTGCGCCGCGGTCAGCTTCCGTGACGTGTCGTGGGCGACGAACGTCCATGGCCCGTAGTACTGGTTGTCGTACCACCGGTTGTCCTGCCGGAAGGTGATCGCCTCCGAAACCACGGCGGCCCGGTACGGCGACCAGGCAGGAAAGGTCCCGTAGTTCGAGAGCACCGCCATCCGCCCGCAGAGGCCGAGGCAGCCTTCCATCGACGAATCGAACTCGAACGTGTTCTCGTGCACCGAAACGCGCTGGGTCTTCCAGCGGCAGTCGCCGTACAGCGGTTCGGTCTTGATGCCCGGATCGGAGCAGGCCGACGTCGGTGACACCAAAGCGGTACAGGACAGCGTCGACGTGTTGGCGGGGCTGTTGCAGAAGCGGTCGGCGTTCTCCCACAGCGTGATCCCCGACCAGTTGTCGGAGAACATGTTGCCCCGGATGTCGATCAGGCTGGTCCGGGCGGGCAGTCTCGGCTCGCCGCCGGATTCGCTGAGGTACACCGCCGCGACCGGGAAGTCGTCGCCCTTCGCGGCCCGGTTTCGTCCTTGCACCAACGCGTTCCGGTTGAAGGTGTTCCCGATCAGCTCCAGGTTGTAGGAGATCTCGTAGAACAGCCCCTCGGACGCGTTGTCCTCGATCAGGTTGTCCTGGATGAGGAAGTCGTTGTTGTTCGTGTCGGCCCAGAGCCCGACACCGTGGTTGTGGTGGACCCAGTTGCCGACGACGTCGGCCCCGTTCACGGCCCAGAACTTCGCGCCGCCGCTGCAACCGCAGCCCGGGATCCTGGTCTCCCAATCGCCGGTGTTGTTCCCGGTGATCTCGTTGCCCTCGATCACCAGATCGGTCAGCCCGCCGCCGAAACGGTAGGCGTTGATGCCGTACTGGCCGTTGTTCCGCAGGCAGTTCCCGATCACCCGCTGGCCCGCCCCGGTCATCATCCCGGCGCCGTCGTTGTCCTCGATGACGTTGCCCTCGATGGTCCAGCGTTCGCCGGAGTCGTGGTTGACCACGCCCTGGTCCCGTTCGGCGACGAAACCGCGGATGGTCAGCCCGCGGATCACCACGTCCTTGGCCGGCGTGGTGAAGGCCGCGCGGTTGATCCCGCGTCCGTCGAGCACGGCGCCGGGTGCGCCGAGGTAGACGTTGCCGTCCTTGGGCATCACCTGGCCGAACTGGTCGGAACTCAGCGTATGCGTGCCCGGTGCCAGCCAGAACGTGCTCCCCGGCTGGCTGAACCGGGTCTTGTCGGTCAGATCGGTGCCCGGTTCGACGATCTGGGCGCCTTCCGGGGCGGACGGGACGCCGACGGTCGTGCCGCACGCCCCTCGAGCCGGCTCTTCGGTTGCCTCCGCTGTGGATTCAACGGCGACCTGGAGCAGTAACACCGACAGCGCCACGCAAAGCGTGCGCGAGCCGGCCGAGCGATCCGCGATCCTTGAACTCATACCCTTCTCCGAAAAACCGGCTTCACCGGACGGCCACCCAGCCACGGCGCCGGATCTTCCGCGTCGAGCGCTTTGCGGTACACGAGGCAGGCCTGCGAGACCACTTCGACCGTCCGGTCGATGTCTTCTTCGGACAACGCGCTGCTGACCACGAACGACGGTCCGAGGACCCCGCCGGTGACCAGTTGCCGCAGGAACAACGTTCGGTAGTCCTGCGACGGTTTCTTCTCGGCGTCGAGCGTGCCGAAGACGAGGTTGCTCGCCCGGCCGCGCACGACGACGTGTTCCTCGACCCCCGCCGAGGCCGCGACTTCGCGGACCCCGGCGGCGAGCCGGTCGCCGAGCGCGTGCAGCCGCGCGGCGATGCCTTCTTCGGTGTAGGTCTCCATGACCGCGATGGCGGCGGCCAGCGAATGCGTTTCGGCGCCGTGCGTGGTGGACAGCAGGAAGACGCGCTCCTTGGCGGTGCGCAGTCCGCCGAGTTCCATCAGTTCCCGTTTGCCCGCGAGCGCCGAGACGGCGAACCCGTTCCCGAGCGCTTTGCCGAACGTCGAGAGGTCCGGCGTGACACCGTAGAAACCTTGCGCTCCCGCTTCCGACCAGCGGAAACCGGTGATCATCTCGTCGAAGACCAGGACGCAGCCGTATCGGTCGGCGAGTTCCCGCAGGCCGACGAGGTATCCGGCGGGCGGTTCGAGCTGGGTGGACGCTTCCAGGATGAGGCAGGCGACCTGGCCGGCGTGCTCCTGCAGCAGCCGTTCGGTCGCCGGGAGGTCGCCGTAGGGGAACGACACGGTCAGGTCGGTGATCCCGGCCGGGATGCCCGACGACATCGGCGTGGTGCCGATGAACCAGTCGTCGATGGAGAAGAACGCGTGGTCGCGGCAGATCGCCACCAGCGGCCTGCCGGTGGCCGCCCTGGCGAGTTTGACCGCGGCCGTGGTGGCGTCCGAGCCGTTCTTCGCGAACTTGACCATCTCCGCGGTGGGAACGGTTTCGAGGAACTTCGTCGCCGCCCGTTCCTCCACAATGGATGGACGGGCGAAGTTGGCGCCCCGGTCGATCTCGCGGTGGGCCGCTTCGCTGACTCGCGGATGCACGTGCCCGAGGCTGACCGCGCGCAGCCCCGAGCCGTACTCGATGTATTCGTTCCCGTCGACGTCCCAGACGTGCGCGCCGAGCCCGTGCGAGATGACCGGCGCCAGATTCTCCGGGTACTGGTCGTCCCCCTTGGCGTAGGTGTGCGCGCCGCCGGGGATCATCGCGTGGAGGCGCTCGTTGGCCCGCATGGATCGGGGAAGACGACGGGTCATGATCTCACCTCGTGTTCTGTAGGACCGCGGAAAGCGGGAGCGCGGATCGGTCCCGCTCCGACATCAGCGCCGCCGGAAGCGGCCACGGGATCGCCAGTTCCGGGTCGTCGTGGGCGATCGCGACGTCCTCGGCCGGGTCGTGCGCGCGGTCGATCCGGTAGGAGACGTCGGCGTACTCGGTGAGCGCCTGGAACCCGTGCGCGCACCCCGCCGGGATGTACAGCGAGACCTGGGTCTCCCCGGACAGTTCGAACGTCTCCTTGCCGAGGTACGTCGGCGAATCCGGCCTCAGGTCGACGACGACGTCGAAGACGGCGCCCCACGAGCACCGGACCAGCTTCGCCTCACCGAGACCCGAGCGCAGGTGCATCCCGCGCAGCACTCCCTTGCGGGACCGGGAAACGCTGTCCTGGAGGAACCCGTTCGGGTCGATTCCCACCGACCGGACGACGTCCGCGTCGAACGTGCGGCTGAAGAAACCGCGTTCGTCGGCGTGCGGCGTCGGCTCGAACAGGTACGCGCCCGCGATGGCGGGCACCGGGATCGCTTTCATCGGACTCCCATCGGCAGGAGGGCGGCCGACAGTTCGGCGAACTGCTGTTCCAGCAGCCGTGTCTGCTCCGCGCCTAGTTTCGCGACGATCTCGGTCAGTTCGCCCGCCCGCGACTCGAGTTCGGCGAACTGGCGGACCAGTGCGTCGAAGTCGATCTCCTTGGCGGACTGACAGAACTCCCCGAGTCCCATCGTGGTCATGAGGATGTCGTTCTTGCGGGCGTACCCGACGGACAACGTCGGCTTCGCCAGCTTCAGCGCGCACAGGACGTTGTGGTACCGGGTGGCGACGACGACCTCGACCGCGGACATCGCCCGCAGCACGTCGTCCAAAGTGGACGTATCGGCGGCGGTGATCAGCGGGGATTCCAGTTCCCGCATGATCTCGTCGACGACCTGCGTGTCGGCCCGGTCGCCGATGAACAACCGCACCGGCCTGCCGTCGGCGATCAACCTGGCGACGAACCGGGTCATCTTGTCCACATAGGACTCGTAGATCTCGTCGGCACGGGCCCGGTCGTCGTTCCCGCCGCGATAGGCCATCACCCCGACCCCGACCGAGCGGGGCAGCACCGGGTCCGACGCCGCGGAGAGGGCGAACGCGAGATCGGGGTAGACGCGGTCGTTCGTGACGTCTACGCCCATCGTGCGCATCGCCTCCCGTGACGGTTCGTCCCGGTAGGACCGGAACGCCGCCAGCCGCGCGGCCCGGCCGATGATCGACCGGGTGACCCGGTGGCCGCTCACGTTGGCGCCGACGCTCACCAGCGCGACCTTGGTGCCGACCAGCCGCCCGGACGCCGACAGCAGCAGCAAGGCGTACGGAAAACCCCAAGGGCGCAAGGGAAGCGTGGACTCGAGCACACCCATCCCCGGCACGATCACCACGTCCTGGCGCCGCACCCACGCCGCCGTGCGGAAGATGTCGACGAGCTTGCCGAAGCCCTTCATGGCGATGGACACCGGTCCCGAAGCCGTCCGGTACTCACCCTGGTACCAGTTCAACGCGGTCGTCTCGAGGTCGTAGCGCGACGCGACGATTTCCGGACCGCCGCACATCACGCTGAGCGCGGCGTCCGGATGCTCCGTCCGCAAATACCCGAGAACCGCCTCGAAGGAACCGTCGTTGCCGAGGTTCCCTGATCCGAGGAGTCCGAACAGCCCGATTCTCACGGGCGGGCTCAAGGGACTCGTCCCTCCTGGCCGGCGACGACCGAGGCCACGGACACCTCGCGCGGGCCGAGTTCGGCCTCGGCCTGCACCGGCATCCGGCCCATGGCCGGGTTCCCCGCCCGGTTCAGCATCCATTGCCGCAGGTAGCGGAAGCATTCGCGCTTCTCCGCCCCGGAGATCGGCGCGTTGCGGATCGCGTTGACGTAGCCGAGGACGTACTCGCCGAGCAGCCGGATCATCGGGTGACGCAACTTGTCCGCGCGCTTCGGGTCCAGGTTGGTGGCGCGCTTGCGCACGGTCGGGTACTCGTGTTCGGAGCGGCCAGGGTGGTCGCGGCGGAAGTACAGCCAGTCCGGCACCTGGTGGAACGGGCCGTGCAGCGCCAGTTCCGAGATGATCGTGCGGTCCGCGTGGTGGTAGCTGTCCAGCGGCGCGACGCGGCGCAGCACCTCGGTGCGGATGACCGCGCCGTCGTCGTCCCCGCCCGGTGCGAACAGCGTGCTGCGGAAGCGTTCCGCGGCGTGCGGCGAAACCGTGTTGAGCGGGTACTCCAGCGCCTGCGTGACGACGGCCTTCTCGTCGATCATCGCCGTCCACGAATGCGAGAGCACGAACTCGGGGTGCTCGTCGAGCGCCTCGACACAGCGTTCCAGCAGGTCACGCGCGTAGAGGTCGTCGTCGGATGCCCATTTGAACAGCTCGCCGCGGGCGACGTCGACGCAGTAGTTGTGGTTGGGCGCGCAGCCGATGTTCACCGGTTGGCGCACATACCGAACGCGGGAATCCAGCTTCGCGTACTCACGGCTGATCTCTTCGGTGCGGTCCGTGGACGCGTTGTCCGAGATGATCAGCTCGAAGTTCTCGTAGCTTTGGCCGAGGAGTGCGTCCAGCGATTCGGCGAGGTAGTCCTCGCCGTTGTAGACCGGGAGCCCGATGCTCAACCGAGGAGCGGTGCTCATGACGTCCTCATTTCTTCCTTCTCCGAAGTCAGATGCTCTTTGAGAGCGGTGTGCAGCTGGAGCCACCACACCGCCGATCCGCTGGTGATCGCCAACGCGACTCCCCAAGCGGATCCGGACGCCCCGGCCAAGAAGGCGCCGATGAGCCCTAAGCCGACATAGCCGGCGGAGTTGATCAGCTGGGCGCGAAGGCTCCTTTTCGCAGCGCCGAGCGCACGCAATCCGGCGGCCGCCCCGGTGTTGAATCCGGCCGCGGCGATACCGATGGTCACCGGGAGGATCAATTCCGAAGCGGGATCCCAGACGTCGCCGAGCACGAACCGGCCGGCGTCGTCGGGTACCAGAAGCAGGGCGAGACCCCAGATCAGGGCCGCGACCGCCTGGCCCGCGCCGAGAACGGCGCAGAAGCGGCGAAGGCGATGCGGGGCCCGTTGGAGCACCCGTGCGCTTTCGGCCACCGTGACCAGGGAAAGTCCCATCAGAAGGGCGAAGAACGGGCCGAGCAGCAGTTCGGCGCCGCGTACCGCGCCGACGCTCGCCAGCCCGGCGATCGCGCCGAGGCCGTACATCCGCAGTTGCGTCGAACCGGCGTTGCTGACGTTCTCGACCACGTACCGGGCGCCGAGGTCGCGGTGCCGTTTGAGCCATTCGAGCGTGCCGCGCGGATCCGGCCGGACGCCGGACTGCAAGCAGCCGTATCCGGCGGCGACCGCCCCGGAGAGACCCCACGCCAGGATGAACGCGACGACCGTGTCGAACCATTGGTGCGCGATGAACAGCGCGGGGATCAGGGCGATGCCCCAGACGACGTCGTTGACGAACGCCTTCTTCCCATGCCCCGCGGCGAAGAAGGTGAACCGCCAGGCGTCCTGAAGCAGCAACGTGGGGATGACCACGCCGAGCGCGATGAACGCCCCGCCGATGGGACCACTCACCACGAGGCCGGCGACCACACTGATGGCACCGGCGACGACACCCGCGGAGAGCGCCGTCCCGGTCGCCTTCGCGGTCGCGGCCCGCCAGGATTCGGTGGACACCCCGGAGAACCGCACCATCAGCGGATCCGTCGTCAGTCCGCGCGAAAGGTTGAGCACCACGCCGTAGCTGACCCAAGCGAGGCTGAACATGCCGAAGGCGAACGTGCCGAGTGAGCGCGCCACGAACAGCCCGACCACGAAGTTGGTGATACTGGAGACGGCCTGGTCGCCGAGGCCCCAGCTGAGCCGTCCGGCCATCGCCCGGACGGCTGGGGAACGCAGAAGTGATCGCATCTCTAGTCCTTGAGCAATCCGGCGTCGTGCAGCGCCTTCGCGGCGGCGACGACGGAATCGAACGGCAGCCCGGACCGCTCGGCGACGTCGAGCAGGCTGTGCTCGCCGTCCGAGAGGTTGAGCACCCAGAGCATGGCCATCTGGGCTTGTTTGGCGTCGCTTCTCCCGCCGAGCGAGTCGTACAGCCCGCGTTTGCCGAGCTGAGGCTCGCCGTACGGGCTGAGGTTGACGTAGCCGCGGTTGCGGTCGAGGACGGCGAAGGTGTCCCGCAGGGTCTGAAGGGTTTCCTCCATGGCCGCCGTCGAGACGAAATCGAGGTTGTCGGCCGAGGTGTGGTACTCGGGATAACCCGCGTACGGCGTCCTCGTCAGTGATCCGACACCGAGGTTGAAGCCGGGGGAGCAGAACTGGCGCTCGTCGTAGCCGTACGGCGAGAAGTCCACGATCTGGTGCGCGCGATCGGCGAGGACGTACGCGAGCACGCGGTCGATCTCGGCGTCGCCCCGGCGGCTTCGCTTGTACGTCAACGATCCCGGGTCGCCGGCACACGCCAGCACGAGCCCGGCCTTGATCCGGTCGACGCGTTCGGTATTGCGTGCGAGCCAGGTGATCGCGCCGATCGTGCCGGGCATGAACAGGAACCGGTACGTGTAGTGCGGGTTTTCGAGCGTCTGCGCGAAGGCGGCCGCGATCGCGATCCCGGCGACGTTGTCGTTCGCCAGCGACGGATGACAGGTGTGGCAGGAGATGATCACCTCGTCCGCGACCTCGCCCGGTACGACGTGCTCGGCGTAGGTGAGGTGCCCATCGTCCAAAGTGGAATCGATGTGTACCTCGTACTCGCCGTCCGGCATCGCGTCGAGGGTCTCCTGCGCCAGGCAGAAACCCCACGTCGGCGAGTAGTAGCTGGTCCGGTACGGCACCCAGGACGGCTGGTCGGGCAAGGTGTGCAGATGTTCGCGCAGCTCGGCGAGCGGCATCTTCCGCGACACCGGGACGCTGTAGCCGACGACGTGCAGGTTCGACTTCTGGAAGTCGACCACGCGGCGGCCGGAGGCGTCCTTGATGTACGCGTCGCGGATGTTCCACTCCTGCGGCACCGTCCAGTCCAGCACCTGGGTGCCGGTGGGGACCTCGTGGATCTCCAGCGGGATGTGCTCGCCGACGATCTCCAGCGTGGCGCGGACGCCGTCGCCGGTGATGCTGCGGCACAGCGGATACAGGCGCTCGACCAGCTTCTCCAGGTCGGCGCCCGTCTCCAGGTCCCGGTGCGACATCAGCGACGCCGCAGGGTGTCGTCGAGTTCACCGGCGGCGGTGCGGTCCTGCAGGCGCGCCAGCCGGGTGAACAGGCGCTGGAAGCCGTGTTCGGTGAGGCCGTGGGTCCGGTAGGCCTCGATGAGTTCGAGCGCGCCGTCCTTGACCGACCAGTCGCAGTCGAAGCCGGGGATCGCCGCGCGGAACCGGGAGAAGTCGACCCGGTACGAGCGCGGATCCGCGCCCGCCTCACCGGTGATCCGCAGCGTGGAGCCGGGAACGGCCTCGACGACCTCTTCCGCGATCTCGGCGACGGTCACGTTGTTGCGTTCGGTGCCGATGTTGAACGCCTTGCCGTGCACGGCTTCCTTCGGCGCCACCAGCGCCGCCGCGAAAGCGCGCGCGATGTCCTTGGCGTGCACCAGCGGCCGCCACGGCGTGCCGTCGGAGAGCACCAGCACCTCGCCGGAGAGGTGGGCGTGCGCGGTCAGGTTGTTGAGCACGATGTCGCCGCGCAGCCGCGGCGAGAAACCGAACGCGGTGGCGTTGCGCATGTACACCGGGCTGAAGTCGCCGTCGGCGAGTTCTTGGACGTCGTCCTCGACCCGAACCTTCGATTCGGCGTACGGCGTCACGGGGCGCAGCGGCGCGTCCTCGTCGACCAGGCCGTCGCCGCCCGAGGCCCCGTAGACCGAGCACGTCGAGGCGTAGAGGTATCGCTTGACCCCGGCGTCCTTCGCCAGCTTGGCGAGCTTCACCGAAGCGTGGTGGTTGATGTCGTAGGTCAGGTCCGGCGCCAGCGAGCCGAGCGGATCGTTGGACAGCGCGGCGAGGTGGATCACCGCGTCCACCCCGGCCACGTGCTCGGCCGTGACGTCACGAAGGTCGACCTCGAAGCCTTCGGGGTCTTGGGGCTTCGGGCCCAGCACGCAGGTGTCGTAGAGACCGGAGTCGAGGCCGATCACCTCATGGCCTTCGGCGGCCAGCACCGGGGCCATCACCGTGCCCAGGTAGCCCTTGTGCCCGGTCAGCAGCACACGCATGGCTTTCAGCCTTTCGGAGTGAGGTCGAGCGTCAGTTTCTTGAGGTCGAAGGCCTCGGCGTAGCGCTGCCCGCATTCGATACCGCGAATGCGGGCGAGACCGAGGAAGGCTTCCCGGTCGTACCAGGGCCGGTGCCGCTGGGAGGCGTAGTGCTCCTGGAGCAGGCGAACCTTCTCCTCGGCGAGCTCTGCCGACAGCGGGACGTACGCGGCGGGTTTGCCCAGGTCGCCGTCCCATTTGGCGATCTCGTACTCCAGCTGGAGATGGGTGCGGAACACCGTCGGCACCAGCTTCGCCAGGCCTCGGTGATCCTGATGCGCGTCGGCCGTGCGAGGCGAGAGGACGAGGTCCGGGTCGGTGCGGCGGCGCAGGTCCTCCAGCCCGTTCTTGGCCTCTTCCCAGTGCGCGGGGAGCCGGCCGTCGGGCAGTTTGAGCACGGTGACCTCGACGTCGGCGCCCGGGCAGAAGGCCGCGAGCGCGGCCCGCTCCTCGGTCTCCCGGTCGGTGCCGCCGCCGGAAAGGACGAGCGCGTCCACCCGGACACCCGGATTGGCGGCGCAGATCGTCAGCAGTGTGCCGCCCGCCCCGATGGCGATGTCGTCACAATGCGCGCCGAGCGCGACGAGCCGCTGGATCCCGCCGGTGCCGAGTGCGATCACGCGATGCCAGCCGGCGCCGGTTCGTGTTCCCACAACGCCCACGGACGGTCGCCGTGCGCGTAGGCGTCGTCCAGCTGGACACGTTCCTTGACGGTGTCCGTCGGCTTCCAGAACCCGCGGTACGGGTACGCGAGCAGCCTGCCCTGCTTGGCGAGCTCGCCGCAGCCGTCGGCCACCAGGTCGCCGCCCTCGGGGATGTGGTCGAAGATCTCCTGGCGCAGCACGAAGTACCCGCCGTTCTCCCAGAGCGGCATCTCGCTGACCGGCGTCAGCGCGCCGATGCGGCCGTCCTCGCCCATTTCGACGCAGTGGAACGACGACTGCGGCGGCACGACCATCATCGACGCGCCGGCGTCGGAGGCCGTGAACCGCTCGATCATCTCCGGCAGCGGCGCGTCGGTGAGGACGTCGGCGTAGTTGGCGAGGAACATCTCGTCGCCGTCGAGATGCGGGCGCACCCGGCGCAGCCGTTCGCCGATGGCCGATTCGAGACCGGTCTGCACGAACGAGATCGACCAGTCCGAGATGTCGGTCGACAGCAGTTCCGCCTTGCCGCCCCGTAGGACGAAATCGTTGGAGGCGGTCTCCTGGTAGTTGAGGAAGAACTCCTTGATGTGGTGCGCGCCGTAACCGAGACAGAGAATGAACTCGGTGTGGCCGAAATGCGCGTAATAACGCATCACGTGCCAGATCAGGGGTCTCGGCCCGACCATGGCCATCGGCTTGGGCACGTCGGACGCGTCACCGTTGCGCATCCGCATGCCGTAGCCGCCGCAGAAGAGGACTACCTTCACGACTTCACCTCGACGATTTCCAGGTGTGGGATGGGGAAGACCAGTTTCCCGCCCCATTCGTCCACATAGGACAATTGGGCGGTCAGTTCCGTCCGGAGGTTCCACGGAAGGACGAGCACGTAATCGGGCCGGTCCGCCTCGATGCGTTCCGGCGGGAGGATCGGGATCCGGGTGCCGGGGGTGAACCTGCCGTGCTTGTACGGATTGCGGTCGACGGTGTACCGCACCACGTCCGGCCGGATACCGCAGTGGTTCAGCAGGGTGTTGCCCTTGCCGGGGGCGCCGTAACCGACGACGGTCTTGCCTTCGAGCGCCGCGTCGGTGAGGAACTTGTTCAGCTCGAGCCGGACCTTGGTGACCCGCTCGGAGAATTCGGTGTAGCCGGACATTTCGTGCAGTCCCGCGGCCTTCTCGGCGTCGAGGACCTCCATCATCCGCTCGCTCGGCTCGCCCGCGACGGCGTCCGGGCGTGCCCACAGCCGGATGGAACCGCCGTGCGTCGGCAGGAGCTCGACGTCCACAACGGACAAACCGCCGCGTGCGAGCGCCCGGCGCGCGGATTCCACCGTGTAATACTGGAAATGCTCGTGGTAGATCGTGTCGTACTGGTTCTCCTGGATCAGCGTCAGCAGATGCTGGACCTCGATGCTGACCCAGCCGTCATCGGCGACCAGTGCACGGAGCCCGTGCGTGAAGCCGATGATGTCCGGAATATGCGCGTAAACGTTGTTCGCCACGACGAGGTCGGCCGGACCGTGTTCCTCACGGACGTCACGTCCGCTCTCGGGGCCGAGGAAAGCGGTCTTCGTCGGCACCCCGGCGTCACGCGCGGCTTGGCCCACGTTCACCGAAGGTTCCACGCCCAGACAGCGGATCTTTTGTGCCACAACATGTTTGAGCAGATAGCCGTCGTTGCTGGCGACCTCGACGACGAACGAGGACTCATCGAGCCCGAGCCGCTCGACGGCACCGTCGACGAACGTCTTGGCGTGCTCGACCCATGAGGCGGAATACGACGAGAAGTACGCGTATTCGGTGAATGTCTCTTCCGGGGTGATCAGCGGCGGGATCTGGGCGAGCCAGCATTCGGTGCAGACCAGCAGGTGAAGGGGGTACGTCGGCTCCGGTTCCGACAGCTGCTCGGCGGTCAGGAAACGTTCGCACGGCGGTGTGGCCCCGAGGTCGACGACACTGGCGAGATGGGCCGAGCCGCAGAGTCGGCAGGTGGTCATCGAGAGGCTCCTTGGCTCGCGTCACGTATCCCAGACGTCGGCACCTCGGGTCACCTCGTTACATGCCTTCCAGCGGTCTCACGCTTCCGTCTCACAACCGACACCTGCCGTCTCGGCCATCGGCGCAGACGTCTCCGCCATCCGGGCGCGGGCATGCCGCAAGTAGTCACCTACTTGCGGCAGGTCGCTCACACTCGAAGCGCCCAGCGGCGCCCTCATACCGTCAAGAAACCACCAACGCGTAATCCGCGTCCGTCGCCGATGTCTCCGGGTGACCGTCGGCGTTCACCTGCGTCGCCACGACCTCCACCGTCCAAGTCCCCGCGGACGGCTTCTCGAGGATGACGTTCTCCACCGTGTCGACGGTGTTCGGCGAGCCGCCCGCGGTCGAGAAGTTGCCGGCCTTCAGCCCGTTGTTGCCGTAGTAGACCGTCCCGTTCGGCGCGGTGACCTTCAGCGTCAGGTCGTTGACCCTGGTGACCGACGCGCTCGGCGAGCCCGCCGGGTCGGTGTAGGCCAGCGTCGCCTTGAACTGCTTGGTCCCGTTCACCGCGACCGTGTACTTCTTCGACTGCCCGGTGCCCAGCAGATCGGTCTCGTTGACCAGCACCGGCAGTTTCCACCCGTTCGCCTTGGCCTGTTCGTGCAGGTACCGCACGTTCGCGGTGCCCCAGCCCTGATGCGTCCTGGTCATGTCGTGCGAGGTGCCGCTGAACGCGAACTGGTCGGCGCCGTTGATCAGCAGCGCCTTCGCGGTCGCGGCGTGCGGGCGGCTCGTGAAGACGTCGCGGCCCTTGCCGGGGCCGCCGTCGAACACGCCGTCGGCCCACATCTGGAACAGCAGACCGGCGTTTCCGCAGGTGATCGGGGTCGCACCGCTCGTGCCGCCGAACGACGTCGTGTACGAGGTGTCACTGCCGGAAGACGTCGTGTCGATCCGGTCGTAGTAGTTCGACAGTTCCGGTTTGATCCGGCCGTCGGCGGCCGGGCCGATGCTGGCGCCGCCGTTCCACTTGTCGTCGGTGCGGCCCAGCGTGTTGTAGTGGTACTGCCCGCCGACCGAAAGCACGTTCTTCGACCAGGCCTGCGGCCGCGACTGCTGGGAGCCCGCGTTGCTCTGTGACTGGCAGATCAGCAGGTCATGGTCGAAAACGATCTTGTCGAGCTCGGCCGAAACCGAGTTGTACGCCGTTGTCAGCCCGCCGCCCCAGCTGTTGCTCTGGAACACCGCGCGATACTTGCCCGCCGGGTCGACCAGTTCCTTGGTGTGTGCATAGCGGTCGGGCTTGTTGTAGGTGGCGAAGATGCCTTGCGCCTCGGGCAGCAGTCCGCGCTGCGGCGCGCTCACCCCGGACGCGAAGATCTGGCCGTACGTCGAAGTGCCGTGGCTGGTGCTGGTCGAGTTCGCGCCGTGCATCACCGTCGGCCGCGCCTTGAACTCCTGGTGGGTGACCCGCAGCCCGCCGTCCATCACCTCGCCGCGCACGCCCTGGCCGCGGTAGCCGCCGACACTCTCGACGAAGTTCGCGCCCCCGCTCTCCCTGGCGTTGGCCATGTCGGTTTCGGGGGCGGTGATCGCGCCGACCGCGAGCACCTCGGCCCCCTGCGCCACGGTGGCGGCCTGACCGGAGCCGAAGTTCGCGACGATGTGCTGCCCGCTCTGCGAAATCGCCTCGATTCCGCCGCCGAGCCGCAGGATCCGCTCGGCCACCGCGCGCTGGTCCCGTGCGTCCGGTTCGACCAGCGTCACCAGGTGGCTGCCCGACGCGGCCGACGAGATCTCCATCTTGTCGGCAGGCCGGTATTCGCCGAGCCAGCGGACGAAATTCAAATTCGCCACCGATTCGCGGTTCTCCGGCTTCAGCCGCACCACGTAGGCGAAATCGGGAATGTAGGTCCCGATTCGCACGCCGAGTGAACGCAAACGCCCACGCTGCGCGTCGGTCAGCGCACTCCGGACCTGGAGCAGGTAGGCGCCTTTCCAGTCCTGGCTCGCGGCCGTCCGCTGGCTGAGCGGATCGAAGGTCCTGCTGGCCAGCCTGATGAACTGGGGGTCTTCGCCGTCAGGGGCGGCGACGGCCACCCCACTGGTCAAGAGCATCGCGCCGACCAAGGGCGCGAGAAAGCGGACACACTTCGGCCGTGGCATGAAATACCTCCGGGGAGCTCTGCAGGGGAGAGAGGTCTTTCGAAGGTACCGGCCGAAAGCCGTCATGATCAGCCGCTGAACGGCTCAGTCGTTTTCCGATAATGCGGGAAATGGAGCATAAACGGTTAAAAACTGATTCAGGAAGCCTCGTCGATCGTCCCGCTGAACCGCGTCAGCCGCTCGTTCTCCTCGTCGTCGAGGCGCCGGATGCTGCCTTCGGGCAGGGTGCACGCGACCCAGATGGTGCGGCAGCGCGCGTACACGGCCCTTTCGTCGCGCAGCCTGCTGTTGACCACGACGTCACAGGTCCCGATCCGGCCGACCACGGTCTCCACCTCGACCGGGTTGTCGCGGAAGGTCAGTCTCCGCAGATAGCTGACGTTGTGCTTCGCGATCAGATACGCCGGCCCCTTGGTGCGGAACACGTGCTCGCGCCGAGGGTCGAGCATCGCGATCTGGGCTTCCTGGAAGTAGTCGAGCAGCCGGACGTTCCCGACGTGGCCGAGATAGTCCAGGTCGGTGACACGCAGGCGGTGGCGGAACAGGTGGATCTCGGGAGCGGGACGCGCACTGGTCGTCCCCAGCGGATGTGCGTGCACGAAGTGGATCTTCAACGATCGCGGGGTGTTCCGGCCGCGCGGCGCAACGGACACCGGTCCGGTTCACTCCATCAGGGCTTCGGAGAGCTCGCGGATCGCGGCCGTCTCGGCGGTGTGGATGTCCCGGATCATCGTGCCCATCGTGCTGAACAGTTCGCCTGCTTCGACCTCGGTGAACGGTGACTCGTCGTTGTGGTGCGCGCGCAGTTTCCACAGCTCCGCACCGGCCGCCGCGGCCGCGTCCTGCCCCGCGTCGCCCTCGCGGACACCGGCCGAGACGGTGCTGATCAGCCCGCGGACCCAGGCGAACTCCGCGTTCGACGTGGGAACCGCCGTCTCGGCCAGTTCGGCCCACCGTTCGGCGATCCCGCGCCAGGACGGCGCCTGTTCGGCCAGCGCGGGGAGTTCGAGCAGGACGGCGGCCTCGGTGAGCGCGTCGGCGAACAGCCCGCGCAGATGCCCGCCCTCCATCCCGGCCGGGGTGACGCTCTCCCAGACGTTGAACAGCGCCCCGACAAGCCCGCGCCGTTCACCGAACGCGCGCGGCCAGCCCTTGGGGTCGCGTTCGTCGGTCATCGCCTTGGCCCAGCGCTCCCACGCGGGCAGCGAGAACGACTTCGACGGCGCCGAGAGGTTCCGCACGCAGTCCGTGAGCCCGTCGCGCACGGCCGTCCGCCAGTCTGTGACCTCGCCTGGACGGATCGTCGCGAGCAGGTTCTTGTACGAGCCGACGCGGCCGCGCGCGGCGTCGAAGGTCTTCCGGTCGACCGTCAGCCGGGCCAGATTCCGGTCGTCGACGAGCACCCGGCCATCCTCTTCGCCGTACGCGACGACGAAGTGGCCGCCACCGCCGGACATCTCCGGCGGCAGATGCCAGTAGCCGAGCGACTCGCGGTCAGGCAGCACCAGAACCGGCCGCCCCGCTTCGAGGTCGGCGGTGAGCCGTTTCGCGGCGGCACGTTTGCCGCCGGTGGTGTGGAAGTCGGCGCCGAGCCCGAGACGGTCCACTGTGGACTTGAGCCATTCGCGCGGGTACTGCCAGCGCGCACGGAAACCGAACACGATGGTCGACATCGTCTCGTGCGCGAAGTCCCACAGGATGTAGCCCGCCCCGATCCCGCCGGACACGGCGAAGACCAGCGCCTCGCCGGGTGCCTTGCCGTCCGGGCCTTCGACGCCGTGATGCGCCAGTACCGCGGCCACGGCCGACACGTCCGGTTGCAGCCCGCCACGCAATTCGTACTCGCTCACCCCGCCATCATGCCCGCTCCGGCCACGTGAAGCGGTACACGTGTCGGCCGCCCAATCACGCGTGTCGTCCACTCAGTCACGCGTGTCGGCCGCCCAATCACGTGGAACCACCGTCTTGGTCAGAAGTCCCTGATCAAGAAAACCCTGCCGCGCAAGGGATCCGCCACGTACACCGTCTTGGTGCGCTGGTCGATCGCGACCGCGCCGGGGTTCACGCCGAGTGACAGGTCGCCGGTGAGCAGGCTCGTCACCCCGTCGATCCTGGCGATGCCGTTCGGTCCTCCGTTGGCGTACACGGTGTTCGATCCTTCGTGGATCGCCACCGACGAAGACTCCGAGCGCAACAGCACGGTCGCCTTCTCCTTGCGTGCGCCCGGATCCACGACGGACAGATGATGGATCGCCGAATTCGCGACGAACACCGTCCCGGACGCGTTGTGCACGGCGACCCCGGTCGGCGACTTGCCCACCGGGATGCCGCCGATGAACTTGCCCGCGCCGATGTCGAAGACCTCCAGCGAGTCCGTGTCGGTGCTGGTGCAGTACGCGAGCTTGCGGCCGCTGTCGACCGCTGTCGACGACAGCCCTCGTGTGGGCCCGACGATGAGGTCCAGCAGGCGGCAGCCGACGCCGTCGAGGACGGCGAGCGTCCCGGTGAGCGCGCTGACCGCGTAGATGCGGTTTGCGCGCTCGTCGATGTCGACACTGGATGCTCCAGGACCGGCCGGCACCACGCTGACGACGTCGTTGGTCCGGCCGTCGATGACGAGGACGGTCCCGCCGGGCGGGTTCGCGGCGAAGATCCGGTTGGTCGCCGTGTCCACGGCCAGCCCGGCGGGCTCGCCGCCCACCGGGATCACGTCGCCGACGGTGCCGCTGCGCGAATCGAGCACCACGATCGTGCCGGAGGAGGGGTCCGAGACGTACGCGAAGCCGGTGACGGAATTCACCGCGACCGCTTCAGGAGTGCCCCCGACCTCGACGAGAAGTACTTTCTCCGCGCGGGCCGCCGGGGCGAGGGCGACCGTGGAAACGCCGGCCGCGGCCAGCGTGAACAGGGCTCGGCGGCTCAGTTCGGGTCCTCGCACAGGCGCCTCCCCATGATCGCTCCGGGGTTCGACGATAACCCGCGAACCGGGCACGCGAAGGAACTTCGCGTCCCCCGATCGCGTTGTTTCCGATGAGTAACCCCCAATCCCCGGAGAAGGAAGGAGCGGGACGTCGTGCACAAACACCAGAACGGGCTGAAGACCGTCGTCCTGCTCGGCGTGCTGTCCGCGCTCATCGTCGGGATCAGCGGCTTCTTCGGGCGGGGTGCGCTGGTCATCGGCCTGCTGGTGGCGCTCGGGATGAACGCGTACGCCTACTTCAACTCCGGCGAACTGGCTCTGCGGGCCATGCGCGCACGGGCGGTTTCGGAGGCCGAGCAGCCGGCGATGTACCGGATCGTGCGAGAGCTGGCGACCATGGCGCGTCAGCCGATGCCGCGGCTCTACGTCAGCCCCACCCAGGCCCCGAACGCCTTCGCCACCGGCCGCAGCCCCCGCCACGCGGCGGTGTGCTGCACCACCGGCATCCTCGGCCTGCTCGACGAGCGCGAACTGCGGGCCGTGCTCGGGCACGAACTGTCCCACGTCTACAACCGCGACATCCTCATCTCCTGCGTCGCGGGGGCGCTGGCGAGCGTGATCAGCGTGATCGCCAACATCGCGATGTTCACGAGCATCTTCGGCGGCAGCAACCGCGAAGACGGCGACAGCCCCTTGGTCGGGCTGCTCCTGGTGCTGATCGGGCCGATCGCGGCCGCCATCGTGAAGCTCGGGGTGAGCCGCTCGCGGGAATTCCAGGCCGACGCGTCGGGCGCGGAACTCACCGGCGACCCCCTCGGCCTGGCTTCCGCGCTGCGGAAACTCGACCACGGGACCCGCGCGGCGCCGCTCGTGCCGGAGCCGAAACTGGTGTCGCAGTCGCACCTCATGATCGCGAACCCTTTCCGGCCGGGCGAGGGCCTCTCGAAGCTCTTCTCGACCCACCCGCCGATGGACGAACGCATCCGGCGCCTCGAAGAGATGGCCCGGCGCCCCTTCTGACCAGCCGGATCGCGTTTAGGGGGCTAAACGCGACGCCTCGCCAGAGCGCGTTTAGCCCCCTAAACGCGACACGTCGCCCAGATCGCGATTAGCCCGCTAAACGCGCTCCGCCTCCCGGATCGCGATTAGGGGGCTAAACGCAGGTCGGCCCGGAGCGCAGTTAGCGGGCTAAACGCGATCCGGTTCCCACCTCGTGGGAGGGGGAATCGAGGGGTACGAGCGGGGGTTCCCCGGGCATGGGTTCCGCACAGCAGTTGCACCTCGGGGTCGCGCTCGACGGGGCCGGGCAGCATCCGGCCGCCTGGCGGGTTTCCGACGTCCGACCGGCCGCCTTGTTCACCGCCGCCCACTACCTGGCCCACGCGAAGCTCGCCGAAGCGGCTTCGCTCGACTTCGTCACCCTCGACGACACCCTCGCGCTCCAGTCCGGCGGCGAAGAGGTCGTCCGAGGCCGACTGGACGCGTTGCTCACCTTCGCCGCGATAGCCCCCGTGACCAGCGGGATCGGCCTCGTCCCGACGGTCACCACCACGCACACCGAGCCGTTCCACATCTCGACGGCCGTTGCTTCGCTCGACTACGCGAGCCGCGGCCGCGCAGGCGTCCTCGCGGTGCCTTCGCGCACCGAAGCCGAGGTCGCGCACTTCGGCAGGCGCATCCTGCCGTCCGAGGCGGACGCCGAAGCGGAGAACGCCGAGGTCGTCGACGTCATCGCGCGTCTCTGGGACAGCTGGGAGGACGGCGCGATCATCCGCGACGAGCCGACCGGCCGCTTCATCGACCGCGAGAAACTGCACTACGTCGATTTCGAAGGTCGCTTCTTCAGCATCAAGGGACCTTCGATCACGCCGCGGCCGCCCCAAGGTCACCCGGTCGTCGCGGTGTACGGCGACTCGCCGTACGCGCATGGCGCCGACGTCGTCCTGATCGACGAGATCCGCGGCGCCCGCGAGCGTTTCCCCGGCGCCAAACTCCTCGCCGGCCTGTCGATCGTGCTCGCCGAAACCGAGCAGGCGGCCCTCGACCGCCGTCGCGTGCTGGAGACCTACGCGCCCTTCCCACCCGGCCTGAGCTTCACCGGCACTCCCGCCGACCTCGCCACCGAACTGCCCCGCCTCGCGGCGTCCAACGGGCTCGACGGCTTCCACATCCGGCCCGCCGTCCTGCCCGACGACCTGGCGCTCTTCACCGCCGGGACCGTCCCCGCGCTCCGGGCCGCGGGCGCGTTCCGGCAGGCCTACACCGGCACCACCCTGCGCGACCATCTCGGCCTCGGGGTTGCCGCCAACCAGTACGCGGAGGCGTGACAGATGCCCAAACAGGTCAAACTCGCCGCACATTTCCCCGGCGTCAACAACACGACCGTGTGGAGCGACCCGCGTTCGGGTAGCCAAATCGACTTTTCGTCCTTCGAACATCTCGCGCGTACGGCCGAGCGGGGCAAGTTCGACTTCCTGTTCCTCGCCGAGGGTCTGCGCCTGCGCGAACACGCAGGCCAGATCCTTGACTCCGACGTCGTCGGGCGGCCGAACACCACCACCGTGCTGGCCGCGCTCTCTGCGGTCACCACCCGGCTCGGCCTCGCGGGCACGCTCTCCTCGACCTTCAACGAGCCGTACGAGGTCGCGCGGCAGGTCGCGAGCATCGACCACCTCTCCGGCGGTCGCGCCGCGTGGAACGTCGTCACCTCACCGGACGCGTGGACGGGACAGAACTTCCGCCGCGGCGGCTTCCTGAAACGCGAGGACCGCTACCGCCGCGCCGAGGAGTTCCTCGCCACCGTGAGGGAACTCTGGGACAGCTGGGCGCCCGACGCGTTGGTGGGGGACAAGGAGAACGGCGTCTTCACGCGAGGCGTCGAGCGCTTCGTCCACAGTGGACCTCAGTTCGACATCCGTGGCGAGTTCACCGTCCCGAGGACCCCTCAGGGGCAGCCGATCGTCATCCAGGCAGGCGATTCCGACGAGGGCAGGGAGTTCGCGGCCAAGACCGCCGACGTCATCTTCAGCCGTCACGGTTCACTGGAGAGCGGCAAGGAGTTCTTCGCCGACGTCAAGCGACGATTGCCCGCGTACGGCCGCGAGCCCGGCGAGCTGCTGATCATGCCCGCCGCGACCTTCGTCCTCGGCGACACCGAGGAGGACGCGCACGAGTACGCCCGCGAGATCCGCTACCAGCAGGTGCGCCCGGCCACCGCGATCCAGTTCCTCGAACAGGTGTGGAGTCGCGACCTCTCCGCCTACGACGCCGACGGTCCGCTCCCCGAGGTCGACCCGGATCCCGAAGCCGAACCGCTGACCTGGGGCCGCGTCCGGCACGAGAAGGATCCGCTGGCCGTGGCCGCGAAATGGCGCGCGATCGCGGAGGAGAAGAAGCTCTCGATCCGCGAACTGGTCATCGAGGTGACCGCGCGCCAGCAGTTCGTCGGCACCGCCCGGCAGGTCGCGGAGTCGATCGACGAATACGTCCAGAGCGACGCCGCCGACGGATTCGTGCTGGTGCCGCATCTGACCCCTGGCGGGCTGGACGCGTTCGTCGACGACGTCGTCCCGTATCTGCGGGAACGGGGCGTCTTCCGGACCGATTACACCGGGGACACCCTGCGGGAACACTTGTTCAGCCGGTAGCGCCATGGGTGCGCGCGACGCTCATCAGATATTCGCCGTAGCCGGACTTCGCCAGCTTGGCGCCGAGCGCGTAGCACTGGTCCGCGTCGATGTAGCCCATCCGCAGCGCGACCTCCTCGAGACAGGCGATCCGGACGCCCGTCCGGTGCTCGAGGACCTGCACGAACTGGCCCGCCTCCAGCAGCGAGTCGTGCGTTCCGGTGTCGAGCCAGGCGAACCCGCGCCCGAGGTCGATCAGGGTCGCGCGGTCCTGCCGCAGGTAGGTGAGGTTGACGTCCGTGATCTCCAGCTCACCGCGCGGGGAGGGCTTGAGATCGCGGGCGATCTCGATCACCTGGTTGTCGTACAAGTACAGGCCGGTGATGGCCTTGTTCGACTTCGGCTTCTCGGGTTTCTCCTCGATGGAGAGGAGCTTGCCGTCGGCGTCGATCTCGCCGACGCCGTAGCGCTGCGGGTCCTTGACCGGGTAGCCGAACAGCACGCAACCGTCGAGTGCGGTCGCCGCGGCCTTGAGCCTTCTGGAGAAGCCCTGTCCGTAGAAGATGTTGTCGCCGAGCACGAGCGCGACGTCGTCATCGCCGACGAAGTCCGCGCCGATGATGAACGCCTCGGCCAGCCCGTTGGGGGCGGCTTGTTCGGCGTAGCTGAAGCTGAGCCCGAACTGGCTGCCGTCGCCGAGCAGCCGCCGGAAATGCGGCAGGTCGACGGGGGTCGAGATGATCAGGATCTCGCGGATCCCGGCGAACATCAGCACCGAGATCGGGTAGTAGATCATCGGTTTGTCGTAGACCGGTAGCAGCTGTTTCGAGATCGCCTGGGTGATGGGATGCAGACGCGTCCCACTGCCCCCGGCCAGCACGATGCCTTTCATGCGATGCCCCCGCTTCATAGCCGATCGCTCGGCCTCACACTACCGGGTGGCTCAGAACGCCGGTCCCTTCGCGAAATACGCCTTGCAGCCGAGGTTGTACTCGGTGGAGATCTGCAACACATTCTTTCCGCCGTCGACCGGCAGCAGCGTCGAGCTGTAGTTGGGGCAGAAGTTGTTGTGGATGCCGGTGATGTGCACCGGGGCGGGCAGCTCGTACCAGTGCCCGGCGCCGAAGTTGTCGTTGGCGAGCAGGACCTTGCCGTTCTTGCCCTGCGGGACGCCTGCCGCGTTGGTGTAGATCTGCCCGACCATCACCAGCCGCACCCCGTTCGGGCCGCCGGGGAACAGCGTGATCGTCTGGGCGTGCTGGAAGTAGTTGCCGTTGGCGGTGGTGACGCGGGTGCCCGGGTCGAGGGGGTCGCCCCAGTTGGCGCCGTCGGAGGAGATCTTGAAGTACGGGTCGCAGTAGCGGTCGCGGTAGTTGCAGATCTCGTAGGCCAGGTAGTACCGGCCGTCGGGGAGGCGGCGGATGATCGGCATCCCCGGCCGCACCCGATGGGGCGGGATGGCCATCGTGCGCTGCTTGGTGCCCCAGTTCACCCCGTCGGTGGAGGCGACCCGGTTCATCACCTGCGCGAACTGCGGCGCCTCGGTCTCGTCGGCGTAGTGCAGCCACAGTGTGCCGCCCGCGTCGACGGTGAACTCCGGCTCCCAGATGCCGTCGTGGTTGTGCGAGCGGGCGGCCTCGGAAAGAAAGGACCACGTGCGCCCGGCGTCGCGGCTGGACCAGATCTTGATGCCGATCCGCCGCTGCGGGCCGGCGTCCTGCCGGTAGCTCGCGGCCCACAGCAGGGTGCCCGCGCGAAGCCTGCCGACCCGCTGCGGCAGCTCGTACAGCGTCCCGCAGCACATGCCGCGGCGGCCGTCCCGGTCGCGGACCTCGCCGACCTTGTGGAAGGTCTGGCCCTCGTCGGTGCTTTCCATGATCGGCGTGACCTTGCCGCTCGCGTCTTCGCTGGTCAGCGACGCCAGGATGCGGCCGCGGCCGATAGCGGAGTGCTCCAGGCGGATGAGCCGTGGATACGAGCCGTAGCCGGGCACGAGCTGTTGCCGTTCCGCGGCCTGCGCGGAGGTGAACAGGGACGCGATCACCGTGAGTGACAGCGCGAAGGCGAGTGCGGTGCTGAAACGGCGCTTCATCGTGACCTTCCTCGAACGCGATCGCCGGATTACAACACGGGCATTTGTCCCTTTAGGGCTCCCTCGAAGGCGTCGCGGCGGAAACCCACGTCCGAGTGTCCTGAATCGCTCGGCCGGGTGGTCCGGTAACGCTGGGCTATCGGCCGGCGAAGATCCGATGACGGGTTCGACTGGGGGGAAATACGTGATCAGGCGCTTGGGTGCGGCGTTGAGCGCCGCGCTGCTGACCATCGGACTGTCGGCCTGCTCGCCGCCGAACCTGGGCCGCGTCGTCCCGCAGGCTGCCGCTCCGGAAGGACTGCGCACACCTTCGGCGACCCCGCCACCGACGTCCACCACCACCCCGCGCCCCGGCCCGCAGCCGGAGGAGAAGCACACGGGCAAGGGGAACGCGTCGGTCCCCATGGCTTGGCCGACGCGCATCGGCTTCGTGACCTTCGACTGCCCGAAGTGCTCCGGGCACGTCGCGGTCAACACCGAGAACGAGCTGATCGTCAACGACGTCGGCCCGTACAAGGGCACGCAGTGGATCAACGACATGCCCGACCACCGGGCGAAGACGTTCACCGTCAAGGCCAACGCCGCCTGGACGCTGACCATCACCGACGAACGCGGCCTGCCCGTGCTGCAGCCGGGCAAACCGCTCTCGGGCAAGCGCGACGCGGTCTTCTCCGTGCCGGACGCCGTCTCGTCGGTCGCCGTCACCACCAAGGGCAACGGGAACACCGCGGTGTGGGTGCGCAGCGGCGACTACGCGGAGCTCCCCGTGAACCAGCTCGGCGACTACAAGGGCAGCGTGCCCGTGTCCGGCCCGGCCTTCGTGTCACTGGAAGGCGACGGGACCTGGACGATCACCGCGTCGTAGACCTTGGAGAGTGTCGCCGTCTTGAGGCAGACTTGGGGCTGTGGTGGGACGAGCGGCGACCGTGATCTCGATCGTCCGAGCGGGCCGTGAAGTGCGAGCGGCGGAAGCGAAGCCCGAGGGACCGACCGCCGACGCGCTGGACAAGGAGCAGCTGGACCAGCTGCACGCGGCTACTTTGAAGGCGGCCGACTCTTGTTTCGAACTCAAGAAGCTGTGCGCGACGGTGCTCGTCCCCGCGGGGGTTCTGGTCGCCACCTTCAGTGAGAGGAAGCTGACTCCGGCCGTTTTCGTCGCGGGCTTCATGGTCATCGCGGCCTTCTGGGTCGCCGACGCGTTCAGCTTCTACTACCAAAGACGGCTTCGGGTGCTTATGAAAGACATCTGGAACCGGCGTGCCGCGCGCTGCGCGGAGGGCTATGACCACGTTCAAAAGGTGACCGGGGTGAGCTGGTTCCGAGCCGTCTTCAATTCCTCGATGATCTATTACCTGATCCTCGCGGTGATGGTCGGAGCGGCGTTGGCGGCATACGCGTTCGGGCTTCTCGGGACCGGTCCGGCAGGCCACCCATGAGCGTGTTCGTGAGTTACTCCCGCGCCGACAACTCGCTGGAGCAGCTGGAGGCGCTCCGTGCTCGACTGGCCGGGGACGCTGACGTCTACGTGGATGACCTCGACTGGGCGGCGTCAGGGGGCGATCGGGCTGATGCCGTTCACCGCGAACTGGCGCGTGCATCGGTTTTCGTCGCTGTGGTCAGTGTCACCTATGGGAAGACCCCGTGGACGGCTTGGGAATTCGACGTCGCCTTGATGCGGGGAATCCCGAAGCTCGCCTACCTGCCCGATGGCAGGCTAGTAGATGAACGATCGGACGAGTGGCCGTTCGTTCCGTCGGCTCTGTCCGAAAGCGTGCTGTCCGTGCCGACCGCGGATACTTCCCACGAGTAGCCGCGGTCGGCACCAGATCAGCGGTAGTTCGTGAACTGCAGCGCGATCTCGAAGTCCTTGCCCTTCAGCAAGGCGATCACGTCCTGCAGCTGGTCCTTCTTCTTGCCGGACACCCGAAGCTGGTCACCCTGGATCTGCGCCTGGACCCCCTTGGGGCCTTCGTCGCGGATGAACTTGGCGATCTGCTTCGCCTTGTCCGACGCGATCCCCTGCAGGATCTTGCCGCCGATCTTGTAGATCTTGCCGGACAACGCCGGCTCGTCCGCCTCGAAGGCCTTGAGGGAGATGCCGCGCTTGATCAGCTTCTCCTTGAAGACCTCGACCGCCGCCAGCGCCCGCTCCTCGGTCTCGGACTCGATCGCGATCGCTTCCTCACCGGACCAGTCGATCTTGGTCCCGGTACCCCGGAAGTCGAACCGTGTACCGAGTTCCTTGCTGGCCTGGTTCAGGGCGTTGTCCACCTCCTGGCGATCGACCTTGCTCACCACGTCGAAAGAGGGATCCGCCACGTGTTCTCACACCTCGTACTCGCTTGTCAGGAGCTTCCACCCTAGCCCTGCGGAACCCGGTTGACCGGCCCGCCATGGCATTGGGTATTCTTTCGTCTCGGCCGGGGACACCCGGCCACGGCGAGTTGCCCGAGCGGCCAAAGGGATCTGACTGTAAATCAGACGGCACAGCCTTCGGGGGTTCGAATCCCTCACTCGCCACACCGAAGCGGCCCCGTGACCAGGTCACGGGGCCGCTTTTGTCGTGTTCGGACGCTTCTCGGGATCGAAGTCACACCGAGTTAGTAGTCGGTAACCAGTAGCTTAATGCTCATGGCTGACCGGATGGGCGCCGCCTTGGTGGGCACGGCCCTGGCGGGGGCGGTGATCGGCAGCGTCGGGGCGCCTCTGATCACTCCGGTCGCCACGGGGATGCACGTGTCCTTGGACGCCGCGCAGTGGACCTTGACGGTGACGCTGTTCAGCGGCGCGATCGCGGGACCGGTGCTGGGCAGGCTCGGCAGCGGCCCGTACCGCCGCGCCACGATCCTGGCCACCCTGGCCCTGGTCGTGGCGGGCGGACTGCTGACGGTGCTCCCGCTTCCGTACGCGGCGCTGGTGATCGGGCGCGGCTTGCAGGGGCTCGGGGTCGCCGTCGGGGCGTTGCTGATGAGCGTCGCCCGCGCGCACCTGCCGCCCGAGCGTTCGACAGCGACGATCGCCGCATTGTCGGTCGCCTCGACCGTGGGCATCGGGGTCGGCTATCCGGTGATCAGCCTTCTCGACCAACTCGCGGGGCTGCGTGCCGCGTACGGGTTCGGATTCCTCCTGTCCGCCGTCGCGCTGGTCATCGCCTGGCGGGCCCTGCCCGCCGAGGCGCCGGGTGAGCCGCCCCGGATCGACGTCACGGGCGCGGTGCTCCTCGCGCTGGGCACTCTCGGGGTCCTGCTGGTCATCGCCGAACCCACGATCTGGTCGGCCCCATGGCTGGCCGCCGGCCTTCTCGCCGGTTCCGTCGCGGTCCTGGCGGCATGGGCCTTCATCGAACTGCGCACCGCGGTGCCGCTGGTGAACTTGCGGCTGCTCGGCCAAGGGCCTCTCCTGCGCGCGAACCTGGCGATACTCGTGGCAGGCGCCGGTTTGTACCTGCTGTTCAGCCTGTTCACCCGCTACGTGCAGACACCCGGCGGCGCCCACTACGGATTCGCGCTTCCCGGTGTCGCCGCGGGGGCGGCCCTGATCCCGTTCTCGTTGCTCGGGTTCGCCGCGGGAAAAGCGGTGCCGCGTCTCATCGCGCGCGTCACCGAGCGGTGGACGTACGCGGTCTCGATCGTGATCGCCGCGGTCAGTGCCCTGCTGTTCGCCGTCGGCAACCAGTCGCTCGCTCTCGTCCTCGTGGCGATCGCCCTGCTCGGCTTCGCCGTCGGAGGTGTCTTCGCGGTGATGCCCAAGCTCGTTCTCGTCGGTGTGCCACCGGAAGAAACGGCGAGCGTGCTTTCGATCAACCAGATCGCCCGCAGCATCGGCATGGCCGTGGGCAGCGCACTTGCCGGGTTGCTGCTCGCCGCGGCCACCCCGAGTGGCGCGTTGCTCCCCACGCGGAACGGCTACCTCACCACGGCACTGTGGGCGTTGCCCCCACTCGCCGTCAGCGCGCTGATCATCGCCACGAACGGCTCTCCGCGAACGTCCTGACCCGTCAGTGCGGTGCGCGCTCCCAGACCGACACGTGTTTGGTGCTCTCGGCGGTGAACTCCGAGCGATCCCAGTCCGCCCAGCGGTGCTTCAGGCGCATCCCGGCGAGGCGTGCCATGAGGTCCATCTCGGCGGGCCAGGCATACCGGAAGGGGATACGACGAAACCGCCCCTGTCCGTCCGGTGTCACGGTGACGTGGTTCGACGTGAACTCCTGGGTGACCACGTCGTACTGGTCGAAGCCGACATAGCCGGGCGCCATCGCGAACGGGACGATGTCCTGCCCTGGCGGCAGGCGGCGCAGCTCCGGCAGACCCACCTCGACGACGAACAGCCCACCCGGCCGCAGATGCGCGGCCGCGTTGCGGAAGATGTCGACCTGTCCGTCCTGGGTGGTCACGTTGCCGATCGTGTTGAACACCAGGTAGACCAACGAATACTGACCGGCCACCCGCGTCTTCGTCATATCGCCGATCGTGACCTCGACGGCGTCGCCACCCGGCTTGTCCGCGATCCGCGCCGCCATCGCCCGGCTCAGTTCGATACCGCGCACCGGCACGCCGCGCGCGGCCAGCGGGATCGCGATCCGCCCGGTCCCGACGGCGAACTCGAGCACCGGGCCGTCGGCCAGGTCTTCGAGGACGTCCACCGCGGAGGCCACCACTTCGGGCGCGTTCGCGCCGCCCGGCGCGTCATAGCCCGCGGCGACACTCTCGGGGAACCAGCCGTCCGCCGGATCGTCTTCCGTGTTCGTCTCATCGATCACGGTCGCCGACGCTACGCCCGCGACCGGGCGCTTCTCATCCCGTTTTTCCCGTCACCGGCCGCGATCCCGCCTTTGCGGCCACGCCGGATGGCTGTTCGGTTCGGCCAGGTCCTCGAGGTAGGTGTACTCGCTGAAGTCGTCGTCCGTCGTGGGTGCTCTACGGGCGCGACGGGGTTCGGCCGGTGCCGTCTCCGCCTCGAGGCCCGCGGCGACCTCGGCCAGCAGAGGCCATAGTTTCTCCTGCGCTCTGGGCACGAACAGCGCCTGCGCGATCGGGTGCTCGCAGTTCCCGGCGGCGACCTCCTCCCAGCTGAACTTGCCGTCCCGGACACAGTCGGCCGCCCGGGCCAGCCGCGGCGGGACGTCAGGCCGTTCCGCCGCGCGGCGGAACACCTCGGCCGTGAACTTCGACGCGTCGACCACGCGCGCCACCTCCGTCGTTCTCCCGTCGCCAAACCGGAGTAAGACCCTACCTAGGGTCCCGCACCGGAAATGCGGCACATGATTCGGCGGCCCAGCTTCCCGCCGGCGTCGCCGGTCCGCCCGAGTACACCCGGTACGAGGACGAACCGGCAACACCACCAGCGGAAACCTGGATCCACCGACTTGTGCACCGCATTTCCGGTGCACGACACCAGCGGGCGGTGAGCAGCGGAATTCCCGGTGAAGCGTCAGCTCGACGCGGCCCGGTACCGCAGCAGCACGATCCCGGAAGCGAACGGCCGCTCCTCCACCAGCCGGAGCTTCGGGACACCGGTGGCGCCCTCGAACAATCGACGGCCTTCGCCGACCACGACGGGATAGACGAACAGCCGGTACTCGTCGACGAGACCCTCGGCGATGAGCGCCCGCACCAGCGAGATGCTGCCGGTCGTCACGATGTCCTTGCCTTCGACGGCCTTCAACCGCTCGATCTCCGAACGCAGCTCACCGGAGAGCACCGTCGTGTTCTCCCACTCCGGCTCCGTCAGCGTGCTCGAAACCACGTACTTGCTCACTGAGTCGAGATAAGCCGAAATGCCTGTCGTGTCATCGGTTTGCTTCGGCCAGTACCCGCGCATGTCTTCGAAGGTGACGCGTCCGAGGAGTAACGCGTCGGCGTTCTCACGTTGTTCGCGGAGCGCGGCCAGCACATCCGACTGGTCGACGTCCGGATCGGTGTCGCCGGGGCTGAACCAGTCGCCCGCCAGTTCGATGACGCCGTCGATCGTGCTGTTCTCCGTGACGATCAGCTCTCGCATGAACCCGACCGTACCGCCGGCCACCGACAAGAACGGACCGATGACCGAGCCGCCCGCGGCCGACACGTCAGGAAGCCGAAGTGTGGGTGCGACGGCAGCAAGCGCTCGTGCCGAAGGCATCGGGATCGTGGGCTACTCGATCATCGAGCCGTGAACCGCGGCTCCGTCCGCGCGGCCGAGAAAGCGGGCTACCGCAACGATGGACTGCTGCCCGCCCATCACGAGATCGGTGGTGTCCTGCGGGACATGCTTCTCTACGTCTCGCCGTGAACGGCGCGCCTCGACGGATACCAGGTCTCACCCGCGGGTTCGCCCGCCATGTTCCAGCTCCACGACACCTTCGGCGTGACGCGCGCGTAGATGCCCGGGCCGACGGCTCCCGTCCGTTCGATCGGATCGGCGGCCTCGCCATAGACCCGGACGCCGCGGGCGATGAACGGATCGAGTGAGACCAGATCGTCTATGAGCAAGGCGACTTTGCGTTGCCCCGCTTGGATGTTGCGGAACTTCCGGGTCGCGAGGACCGACGCGCCCACGCCGCCGACCCAGAAGTGCGTCCCGTCGAACTCGAACGCCAATGGGACGACGTCGGGCTGTTCGCCGTTCTCGGACAGCGTCGCGAAGCGGGCCAAGGGTTGCGAGCGCAGGTATGCGATCTCTTCCTCTGTGAAAGCCATGGCACCATCCTCCTCGTTCAGGCCGTCAGAACCTGCGCGTGATTGAGCACCAGCATGTCGGTGACGAAGCAGACCGGCGTACCGTCGGCCGCCCGGCCGATCCAGGTCGGATAGCTCCCGTCTCCCCAGCCGGCGGAAAACGCGATGATGTTGCCCTCGACGCCGTCCAGGGTGATGTCGACGTGGGGATCCGTCTCCGCGAACCTCTCGATGAGGTCGTCGTCCACCACCTCGGGAAGGGCGGTGGCATCGGCGAAACAGCCCGTCCCGCTGTCCACGCCGTAGCCGTAGAACTCACCGTCCCCGAGGAAGAGCGGGTCCTGCCCCGGCCAGAGCGCGGCTTCCCACGTGGCGGCCGGAACGTCGGCGATGACGAGTTTGGCGGCGGCGACCCGTTCGTGGGTGGGTTCGTCGACGAACCGGATCACGACTAGCTCGACCCGGTATTCCCCTGGCGGCACGGTGACCGTGAACTGCCCGGTCTCCCGGTCGAGGAAGGCCGGATCCGAGGCGACGAGCCTCCCGCTGGGCATGCGCAGTTTCCCGGCTTCCCGAAGCTCGACCTCGACAACGCCATCGTCTTCGTTCAGCGAAAACCGCGTGCCCGCGGTGAACATCTGCTCCAGGGCGGAAGGGCGCAACGGAACGGACGGCCGCCACGGGCGCTGGTCGACGGGGAGGGGCGGATCGGTTTTCGGAGCGTCCGGCGTTCGGAGGGTCAGCTCCCGCACATTCGTGAAAGGTTTCCAGTCGCCGAAGGCGGGCTTCGGCATGGTCAGCTCGGACACCGGCTTTTGCACGCGGCCATTGCTGGAACCGCCGCCGTAACCCTTGGGGGCTCGATACACCCACCCCTCGCCGTCGGGACCGAAGGACATTTCCACGCGGCCGGCGCTCTGTTCGTCGAACTCCTCCTGGTCATCGAAGTGGTAGGTCCACTGCTCGATCTTCACCAGGAACAGGTCGCCGGTTTCGAGTACGCGGAACTCGTACAAACCGCGGCGCCTGCTCCGCTCATCGAACTGCACCGCGCGGGCGAAGCGGTGCTTCCACGCGATTTCGAGCAGCACCAGCGGCACCTCGGTACCGGGGCGCGCCAGCGCGACGGCGTACTGCTCTCCGGCGGCGTCGCGTTCCCGCGCGGTGCCGGGCGAAAGCCTCCCGGTCAACGCGCGGGCGGCCGGATCCCAGCCTTCGCAGTAGACGACGTCCAGCAAGGTCCCCTCAGACATGAGCGAAACCTAGCGGGTACCCCCGACAAAACTCACGCTTTCTCACGGATCGCGTAGTCACCGAAGGCCGGTTCCAACAGTTCGAAAGCCCGCTTGGTCGCCTTCGTGAGTGCCCTGGCGATCTCCTCGTTGCTCTCGCCGTCGTGCGAGCGCCGGAGGACCTCGCGGAAGAGCACGCGGTCGATCGCGTTGAGCTCGGCGGCCGCCATGATCGGGGTGACGTCGTCCGCGTCGGCCCCGGTCTCGGTCGCGAGCAGTTCGGCGAGTGCCGCTTCCCGCAGTTCGTGCAGTTCACGCAGCCGTGCGGTCAGGGTCGGGCTCTCCAGCACCATTTTCGCGAAGACCGGCCCGGTGAAGCCGATCACGGGTGAGTGCTCCGCCACCGCGTCCAGGAAGGTGCGCCGTAGCGCGGCCAGGGCCGACTCATCAGCCTTCCGGTCGCGGACGGCGTTCGCCAGCCCGTTCGTGAACTCTTCGTGCTGGTCGAGCGCCAAGTCCTCCTTGCGGGCGAAGTAGTTGGTGACGGTCTTCTTCGCGACTCTCGCCGCGGCGGCGATCTCGGCGATCGTCGTCTCCTCGAAGCCCTTCTCGATGAAGAGGAGCGTCGCCTGGTCGGAGATCAGCTGCCGCGTCTCCTGCTTCTTGAGCTCTCGCAAACCCACATCCGTGCTGGTCATGAGCGAAGTTTACCACCGTCGTAAAAATACCCTTGACTTCCTGTAGGCCGGATGTAAACTTACGTCCGTACTACCGACCAGTGAGAGAAGAGGCTCCTTGACCGCTCGAATCCCCCAAGGCAACGAAGGCACCAACCGCGCCCAGATCCGCCGGAACGACCGCCGTCATCAGCAGCCGTTCCCCGGCCGCTCGATGCCGGCGCGCCGCTCGACCGGCGTCCCGCGCCGCCGGTCGTACTGACCGATCAGCTCATCCGTCACCGCACTGCCGACCGAAGGGGATAACCCATGAACGTCCTTGCCTCCACCGTCTCGCTGACCGTCGACGACGTCGCCGCCTCCAGCCGTTTCTTCACCGAGCACTTCGGCTTCACCGAGCAGATGGCCGCGGAGGGTTTCGTCTCCCTCGGGCACGAAACCGCGAAGGTGACCATCGTGCTGCTCCAGGCGGGCATCGAGGTCCTGCCGGAGAACCTGCGGCAGCAGCGCGCGTCCGGCGTGATCGTGGCCTTCACGGTCGAGAACCTCGAAGCCGAGGAGAAGCGCCTGCGCGACGAAGGTGTCGAGATCACGTTGCCGCTGCGGGAAGAGCCTTGGGGAGAACGCCTCTTCATGGTCACCGACCCGAACGGTGTGCCCGTGGAACTCGTGGAATGGGTGCAGCAGTAGGAAAACGCCCGTCTTTCAGTGAAGCGAAGCGGGGCTTGGTCCACAGTGGACCAAGCCCCGTTTTCCGTTGTCTGTCCTACTTCATCGTGGCGAGCTGGATGAGGTTGCCACAGGTGTCGTCGAAGACGGCGGTGACCACCGGCCCCATGTCGACGGCGTCCTGGGTGAACTCGACGCCCAGCCCCTTGAGCCGTTCGACCTCTGCGTACACGTCGTCGACGGCGAACTGGGTGAACGGGATGCCGTCGCTCGCCAGCGCCTTTTTGAACGGCTTCGCCGCCGGGTGGCCGTCCGGCTCCAGCAGCAGTTCGACGCCGTCGGGGTCGGCGGGGGAGACCACGGTGAGCCAGCGGGCGTCGCCGGTGGGCACGTCGTGCTTCTTGGTGAACCCCAGTTTCTCGGTGTAGAAGTCGAGAGCCTTGGCCTGGTCGTCGACGAAGACGCTGGTGATGTTGATCCGGATCACGGGTTCGGTTCCTCTCGGTCGATGGGCCACCGCTCGACGATCGACCGCAGCGGGCTCGTGTCGAGGTGGTGGAACTTGTAGCGGCCCTGTCGCCGGGTGTGCACCAGGCCCGCCTGTTCGAGCATCGCGAGATGCTGCGAGATGGCCTGCCTCGAAGAGCTCAGGCCATGTTTCATGGTCAGCCTGCCGCAGATCTCGAACAGGGTCTGACCGTCCTTTTCGGTCAGCTCGTCCAGGATTGCGCGCCGCGTCGCGTCGCCGATCGCCTTGAACAGGTCGCCGTCCACGACTCAGTTATAGGCAAGCCGTCGCTTGCCTGTCAACTCGGTGGTCAGGAACCGAGGTAGCGCAGGATCGCCAGGACGCGGCGGCTGTAGCCGGCGGTGGTGGCCAGTCCGAGCTTGTCGAAGATGGCGTTGACGTGCTTCTCGACGGCGCTCAGCGACACGAACAGCGACTCCGCGATCCCGGTGTTCGTGTGGCCCTGCGCCATTTTCTCCAGCACTTCACGCTCCCGGACGGTCAGCTTCGCGAGCGGATCGGTGTGCGTGGTCCGCGCGAGCAGCCGCCGGACCACCTCCGGATCGAACGCCGCCCCACCCGCGGCGACCCGGTCGAGCGCGTCCAGGAATTCGCCCACCTGGGCGACCCTGTCCTTCAGCAGATAGCCGACGCGTTCGCCGTCGCCGGTGATCAGCTCGGCGGCGTAGCGCTTCTCGACGTATTGGGAGAGCACCAGGACGCCGATCTCCGGCCAGCGCTTCCGGATCTCGAGCGCCGCGCGAAGGCCCTCGTCCGTGTGGGTCGGCGGCATGCGGACGTCGGTGACGATCACGTCCGGCCGATACGCCGCGGTCGTCGAGAGGAGCGCCTCGCCGTCGCCGACCGACGCCACGACCTCGTGTCCCTCTTCGACCAGCAACCGGACCAGCCCCTCGCGCAGCAGGGTCGAGTCCTCGGCGAGGATCACCCGCACGGCAGCACCGCCGTCACCACGGTCGGCCCGCCGAGCGGACTGTCCACAGTGAACTCGCCGTCCGCGGCCGCGACGCGCATCGCGAGGCCGGAAAGACCGCCGCCGGACTCCCGCGCCCCGCCCGTGCCGTCATCGGTGATCCGCACCCGCACCCTGTCCCCGTCCCGCTCGGCCTCGATGTCGATCCGCGTCGCCGCGGCGTGCTTGATCGTATTGGTGACCGCTTCGGACGCGACGAAGTAGACGACGGTCTCGATGGCCGCCGGTGGCCGTTCCGGCAGGTCGACCCGCAGGTGGACCGGTACCCCGGAGCGTTCCGCGAGCGCTTCCAGCGCGAGGTGCAGCCCGTCCGAGTCCAGCGCGATCGGATACACCCGCCATGAGACCTCCCGGAGGTCTTCGAGGGCGCGTTGGGATTCTTCGTGCGCCTGCCGTAGCAGCTCCGACGCGTGGCCCGGATCGCCGGCGCGCCGCGCCCGGCCGAGCAGCATCCCCAGCGCGACGAGCCGCTGCTGGACGCCGTCGTGCAGGTCCCGTTCGATTCGGCGGCGCTCGCCGTTGACCGCCTCGACCACCTCCGCCCGGCTGGTCGCGAGTTCGGAGACCCGGCGGCGCAGCTGTTCTTTCTTGCTGGGGCCGAAAAAGCTCATCGCCAGCTTCTGGTCCAGCGTCGCGGCACCGAGGAGTCCTTGCAAGGAAAGGAAAACGAGCAGTGCGCCGAAGAGCGACGTGGTGACCGGGTCGTACCAGTCGGCCGGGGCGTCGCCGCCGGGCGACCTGCCGTCGAGGAGCTGATATCCGATGATCAGGCCGGATGCGGCCCCCGCCAGGATCAGGCCGAAGATCGCGGCGCTGAGCAGCCCGACGACGCAACGCGGGATCAGGTAGGCCATCGCGCGGCGGTCGGTGTAATCCGTCGCGTTCTCCATGCCGAAGTACTTCTCCAGCCGCTGTCGCTCCATTTCGGACAGTGTGCGGGCGCCAGAGAAGACGGGCCGCCGCAACGCGGGGACCGCGAGCGCGATGCCGCCGAAGAGCAGGTAGAACAACTCCGCGACCGCTGTCATGGCGCCGATCGCCAGGCCCAGCGTGCCGCGGAGCATCTTGCGCAGGTAGCGGCGCATCGCTGCCGGAATGGGCATAGCGCCAGGTTAGCGGGGTATCCGAAGGTCGGTATTGCGGTTTTCCGCAGTGATTTATGCCGCTTCACCGCAGGGTGCGGAACCCGGGCAATTCGTACGTTCGTTGGTACCCGCAGACGACCACGAAAGGCCGCCATGAACCTCCTCCTCGCCGAAACCGCCAACGAATCGATGGGCGGCCTCGCCGGCTGGGCAGTGTCACTGATGGACTCACTGGGAGGTCCTGGTGCCGCGATCATCGTCGGACTGGACAACCTGTTCCCGCCGATCCCGAGCGAACTGGTGCTGCCGCTCGCCGGGTTCTCCGCGAGCCGGGGGACGTTCACCCTGGTGGAAGCGCTGGTGTGGACCACCTTCGGCTCGGTCGCCGGCGCGGTCATCGTGTATTACCTCGGCCTGCTGCTCGGTCGCGACCGCACGCGCCGCTGGATGGCGAAGATCCCGCTGGTCAGGACCTCGGACTTCGACAAGACCGAAGCCTGGTTCCAGAAGCACGGTGCCAAGGCGGTGTTCCTCGGCCGGATGGTGCCGATCTTCCGGAGCCTCATCTCCCTGCCCGCCGGGATCGAACGCATGCCTTTCTGGCGGTTCCTGGCGCTGACCACGCTGGGCAGCCTGATCTGGAACACCGGGTTCGTCCTGGCGGGTTACGGCCTCGGGGAGAGCTGGCACCTGGTCGAGAAGTACGCCGGGTTCTTCCAGTACTTCGTGATCGCCGCCGTCGCGATCGCGCTGGCCCTCTTCGTGCTGAGCAGGCTGCGTGAGAAGAACCGCACGAATGCCTGAGCCGGTGCGGGGCGCCCAGCGCGGGCGCCCCGCACACGGTGGTCAGGAACGGAAGGGGCCGGTCACCTCGTAGGTGATCCCGCCGGAGGACGAACCGGAGGTGCCGCGTTGCGACGAGAAATACAGCCTGTTCCCGGCGGGGGTGAACGCGGGACCGCAGATTTCCGACGAGCTCTGGCCGTTGATCCGCAGGAACGGTGCCACGATGTCGTTCGGCGTGATGATGCAGATCTCCATGTTGCCGCCGTCTTCGGCGACGTACAGGTCGCCGGACGAGGTGCCGGTGACGTTGTCGACGCCGGTCAGCGGCGCCGAACCGGGGCTGACCAGCGAGTCGTCGTAGGCGAGTTCGTAGGTGCTGTTCGTCAGGTTGAGCTGCCAGACGCGGTTGTCACCCTTGGTGGTGAACCACGCGGTGTCGTTGGCGTAGTGCAGCCCTTCGCCACCGCTGAACCGCTTGGCACCGGAGACCTGGTTGCGGGTGGCGGTGGGGGAGCCGTCGGGGTCGGGCACGTTCGCCCAGGTGAAGCTGCCCGATGTCGCCGTGCCCGCCTTCAGCACCTGCAGCGTTCCGGCGGAGAGATTGCCCCAGGTCGTCGGGACGAAGCGGTAGAAGCAGCCGTCCGAGGTGTCTTCGGTCAGGTAGACGACCTTGCGCACCGGGTCGGCCGCGGCGGCCTCGTGTTTGAACTTCCCCATCGCGGGCCGCTGGACGGCGGCCGTCGCCGGACCGTTCGGCTGGCACTCGTAGACGAATCCGAGATCGATCTCCTCGCAGGAAAGCCAGGTGTTCCACGGAGTCTTGCCGCCCGCGCAGTTCTGGCGCGTGTTGGCCAGGATGCGGTGGGCGCCGGTGATGTTCCCGCTCGCGTCGAATTTGACCGCGCTCGCGCCGCCGCCGGGGGTGATCTCCGAGTTCGACACGTAGATCCAGCCGCTGCCGTCGGCGAACACCGCGCCGCCGTCCGGCGCGCTGTGCCAGGTGTACCCGGTACTCGCGACCTTCTGGCCGGACCGGGCGATGACCCGGCTGGTGAAGCCCGCCGGCAACTGGATCCCGTTCGCGTCGGCCGCCTGAAGCGCGCCGTACGGGCTGGGTCCGTTCTGGGCGGGTGCGGCGAGGGCCGCCCCCGAGAGCCTGTTTCCGAACGCCGTGACACCGGCGCCGACCACGGCCGCGCGCAGGAAATTCCGTCGCTTCACTCATGCCTCCGAGACATCCGCTGATGTGGTGGTGCGGGAAGGAGCGGATCGGAGAGTACGGGCGGAACGGGACTTCCAGGTGAATTCGGGGCGTATTCACCGCGAGAAGGCAACTTTCGTAGGGAACCCTCGCCCAGCACTATTTCCCGGGCTTTGCGGAGCCCGGGCGCCTCGGCCCCGCCGCGTTGTTCCGCGACGGCCAAAGCGAGCAGTATCCGATCGAGTGAAGCGTATCCGCCATTGCGGTGGTGACGACGTCCGATCAGGTGACGCCAGCCGTCGAGATGTTCGTCGAGCCCGGGCTCTCCCGGAACGGCGCGGAGCAGGACCCGAAGCAGGACTGTCATCTGGTTTTCGTTACTGGGCAAGGTGTCGCGGGCCAGCGTGTCGGCCAAGGTGCTGCGGGACTGACCGGTCGCGGCGGCCAGCGCGCGGATGCTGAGGCCGCTTCGGTCGCGGAGCTCGCGCAAATGCGCCATGAACGTCGATTCCGTGTTCATCGGCGTGCCCGTGCGGGCACGGTCCGGCCGAAGACGGCGCTGAAGAGCCCGATCGCGACCCCCGCCGCGATCGGCGCGCTCGTACCGGCGAAGGTCAGCAGTGTGGTGAATGTGGCGAGAACGCTCAGGCAGACGATCTGACCGGTCGAAACGCACCTGCGCCTCGGCCGCAACGGGGAAAGAATTCCTTGACTCATGACCTTGCCCTCTCAAGGGTCACGCACCCCGGCTGGGTGGCACGCAATACACGTTATCAAAACGTGATAGGGAGTTTAAGGCGAGTCAATGTCCGGGTTCGTCCGGATTCCGGAATGCCGAAAGCCCCGGACCCTTGGCGGGATCCGGGGCTTCAGGGCTGTCGGGCCTCGCGCTGTTACGCCGCCTGAGCGACCGGAGCCGTCGCCGGGGCCAACGCGATGTCCAACACGTCGCGGACGTTCGCCACGGCGTGGACGTCCAGCTGTGCCAGCACTTCGGCCGGGACGTCGTCCAGATCGGGCTCGTTGCGCTGCGGGATGATCACCGTCTTCATCCCCGCCCGGTGCGCGGCCAGCAGCTTCTGCTTGACCCCGCCGATCGGCAGCACGCGTCCGGTCAGCGACACCTCACCGGTCATCGCGACGTCCGACTTCACGACCCGGCCCGAAAGCAGGGATGCCAGCGCGGTCGTCATCGTGATGCCGGCGCTCGGCCCGTCCTTGGGCACCGCGCCCGCGGGGACGTGCACGTGGATGCCGCGGTCCTTCAGGTCGGCGACCGGAAGTTCCAGTTCGGCGCCGCGCGAGCGCAGGTACGACAACGCGATCTGCACCGACTCCTTCATCACCTCACCCAGCTGGCCGGTCAGTTGCAGCCCGGTCGAGCCCGACTCCGGATCCGCCAGCGACGCCTCGATGTAGAGGACGTCACCGCCGGCGCCGGTCACGGCCAGCCCGGTCGCCACGCCCGGGGTCGACGTGCGCTGGGTCGACGCGGGCAGCGAAGACTCCGGCAGGTGCCGCGGGCGGCCGAGGTAGGTTTCGAGCCCGTCGGCGTCGATCGTCAGCGGCAGCTCGACCTCGTCCAGCGCGACCTTGGTCGCCACCTTCCGCAGCACCTTCGCGATGGTCCGGTTCGCGTTGCGCACCCCGGCTTCCCGCGTGTACTCGGCGGCGATGCGGCTGAACGCGCCGTCGGTCAGCGTGACGTCGTCCTTGCCGAGACCGGCGCGGTCCAGCTCACGGGGGAGCAGGTGGTCGCGGGCGATGGTGACCTTCTCGTCCTCGGTGTAGCCGTCGAGGGAGACCAGCTCCATCCGGTCCAGCAGCGGGCCGGGGATGGTCTCGAGCGCGTTCGCCGTCGCGAGGAACACGACGTCGGACAGGTCCAGTTCGACCTCGAGGTAGTGGTCGCGGAACGTGTGGTTCTGCTCCGGGTCCAGCACCTCCAGCAGCGCGGCCGTCGGGTCGCCGCGGTAGTCGGCGCCGACCTTGTCGATCTCGTCGAGCAACACGACCGGGTTCATCGAACCGGCTTCCTTGATGGCACGGACGATCCGGCCGGGCAGCGCGCCGACGTAGGTGCGACGGTGACCGCGGATCTCGGCCTCGTCGCGGATGCCGCCGAGCGCCACGCGGACGAACTTGCGGCCCATCGCCTTCGCCACGGACTCGCCGAGCGACGTCTTACCGACCCCGGGAGGGCCGGCGAGCGCCAGCACCGCGCCCGAACGTCGTCCGCCGACCGGGCCGAGCCCCGATTCCGCGCGACGCTTGCGCACGGCCAGGTACTCGATGATGCGTTCCTTCACATCGTCGAGACCGGCGTGATCGGCGTCGAGGATGGCTCGCGCGTCGGCGATGTCGTGGACGTCGGTGGTGCGCTCGTTCCACGGCAGCTCGAGGACGGTGTCCAGCCACGTGCGGATCCAGCCGCCCTCGGGGGACTGGTCGGAGGTCCGCTCCAGTTTGTCCACTTCGGACAGTGCGGCCTTCTTGACCGCGTCCGGCAGTTCGGCGGCCTCGACGCGGGCGCGGTAGTCGTCGTCGTTGGCCGTGCCGTCGAGTTCGCCCAGCTCCTTGCGGATCGCTTCGAGCTGGCGGCGCAGCAGGAACTCCTTCTGCTGCTTCTCCATGCCCTCCTGGACGTCCTTGCGGATGGTGTCGGTGACCTCGAATTCGGCAAGCTGCTCACGGCTCCATTCGAGCGCCTTTTCGAGCCGTGTCGAAACATCGAGTGCGGAGAGCAGTTCGAGCTTCTGCTCGGTGTTCAGGTACGACGAGTTGCCCGCGAGGTCGGCGAGCGCGGACGGGTCCTCGACCTCCTGGACGGCGTCGATCATCTGCCAGCCGCCACGCTGCTGGAGGATCGCGAGGACGACGCTCTTGTACTCGGACGCGAGCTTCGCCGAGTTGTCGTCGGTGGTCTCGGTGGCGACCTCGGCGTGCACCCAGCGGGCGGCGCCGGGGCCGTCGGCGATGCGGCCGACGACGGCGCGGCGGGTGCCGCGCAGCAGCACCGCGGTCTTGCCGCCGGGCACGCGCCCGATGCGCTCGACGGTCGCGATGGTGCCGAGTTCGGCGTACTCGCCGTGGACGCGGGGGACGATCAGCACCTCGGCCTTGGTGGCGGCGCTGGACCGGATCCCCGGGAAGGAAGCCTGGGCAGGCGTGTTGGCCTGGGCGGACTCCACCGCGGCCCGCGTCTCCGTGTCGGCGAGGTCGAGCGGGACGATCATGCCCGGCAGCACGACGTCGTCATCGAGCGGGAGGACGGGCAGGAGGCGGTTGTCGGTCATCTGTGCACTCCTCGGTTAGTTGAGTCTGCCTAGCTCAACTCTCCGATCGACCCGTTTGTTTCCTTTCCGCGTTCGCCGTCAGCGATCACCCACTCCTCCGACCTCTACCCGGGACGCGTCGCGTTTAGCCCCCTAAACGCGACGCGTTTCGGCCAGAGGTCAGACGTCAGGGGTGGACGGCGACTCCGCACCAGGCGAACGGCCGGGCACCTTCCTCGTCCCGTCGCAGCTCCCGCACCGGCCGCCAGTCGGGCAGGTGGACGACGCCGGGCTCCAGCAGCGGCCAGTCCCCGAAGAGCGGCTCGATCTCTTCGCGGTCCCGCATCCACACCGGGTTGCTCGTCTTCCGGTACTGCTCGACCATCCAGTGGAGTCCGTCGGCGTCCTCGCCGGTCTGGCCGCCGAAGCTCATATGCGACAGCCCCAGCCAGCTGCCCGGCGCCAGCGCGTTGCGGTAGGTCGCGACCAGCGTTGGCGGATCGTCGTGTGGCCCGGCGAAATGCAGGACGGCCATCATCATCAGGCACACCGGCTGCTCGAAATCGATCAGCCGCAACGTCTCCGGATGCCGCAGGACGTCCTTCGGCCGCCGCATGTCCGCGTGGACGATCCCGGCCCAGTCGGTCGCCTCGTGCCGCTCGAGGATCAGCTCCGCGTGCGCCACCGCGACAGGCTCGTAGTCGACGTACACGACCTTCGCCGTATCACCAGGCTCCAGTTCCTCCTGGAGGATCTCGTGCACGTTCCCGGCTGTCGGGACACCGGAACCCAGATCGATGAACTGCCGGATTCCCGCGTTCAGCGCGGCGCGCACGACCCGGTTCATGAACTCGCGGTTGTGCCGCGCACCCGGTTTGACCCACCGCCACTGCTTTTCCAGCGCGCGGGCGAACTCGCGATCGACCGCCCAGTTGTGGGTCCCGCCGAGGAACCAGTCGTAAATCCTCGCCGCGGACGGCTTTTCGGTGTCGACCCCGGTGGGTGCCACCGGGGCCGCGTCATCGTCCCTCGTCACAGAAACCCCCTGATCCTTCTGTGAAAGAGCCTATCGGGATCAGTAGACCGCCGGCCGCCGCTGCCAGTAGGTCCAGAGCGGCCGGTAGCCCTGCGCGTACCAGAACGGTGTCGAGCGCGGGTTGGCCAGAGCGTGGTGCAGCAGCACGGCTTCGGTGCCGCATTCGTCGAAGATCTGGTGCGCGTGCGCGGCGAGCGCCGTCCCCACCCCGCTCGAACGCGCCGGTTCGGCCACCGCCAGCGACGACAGGTAGCCGACCCGGTCGGCCGCGACCCGGCCGCTGACCCACGCCGTCTCGCCGGGGAACTGCACCCGCACCATGCCCAGCGCCCGGCCGTACAACTCGGCGATCCACAACGTCGGGTTCTCCCGGCCCAGGTGTTTCGACAGGTCCGCGGCGATCGTTTCCTCCGCGCCCTCGCGCAAGGTGACAGAACCGAACTGCGCGTCGTAACGCTGCAATTCCAGTTCGAGTCCGACGGCGGTTTCGAGATCATCCGCTTCGGCGGGCCGGATGTGCACTCCGGGAGTGGCGGGCGGTCCCGTCACGGCGAGCCGGTCGGCCGGGCGGACCGCGATCACCAGCACGGGCGCGAAGCCGCGGCGCAGCAATTCGGCCGAGCCGGGGGAGTCCCGGCTCGGCCGCACCACGGTCGCCGCCGTCTCGACATCCCCTGGTGGGGCCACGGTCTTCAGATGTTCATCCCATCGGGTGAGTAATGCGTCAAAGGCCGCTTCCGGGCGAGGGCCGGTGAGCCGCGCTTCGAGGCGATGTTCGACGAGGGCCCGCCACGGAGAGTCAGCAGAATCGGGACCCGCTTCAGTCTGTACCGACAATCCGGCGGCGGCCGAGTCGCCTTCTGTTGCGGAGAGTGACACGGCGTCCTCGGCAGGCTCCAGTGCAGGCATTTCGGGGAGCAGGGCGTCCACGGTGGCGAGCCGCTCGGCATGCCCGGCGGCGATGGCGTGGCTATTCATAGGGCTATTGAAGCCCCTACTGACGGGTCCGCAGGGAACTTCACGAGATTGGCCGGGGTGTGGCGTCAGGTGACTTCCGGTAGTCGGAAGGAACGCGAATAACGCTCCCATTTCACCCCTTGGTCCACGCAGGTCAGCGCGACGCGCCCATTGTTAACCCTGGGGTGATCTCATACTGTCTCGAATGGGACTTGGGTACGCCCTCCGGGGTACTGTATTGCCCTCGTCCCCGAGGTCGCGGTGGGACAAGACCGGTTGGGCAGCCGGGAAGGAAGGTCGGATGCCGGACACGAACGGCAGGCCCGGGAGCGCCGCACAGGCGACAGCGGGCAAGGGAGGCGCCGTTACGGAGGCTCGTACCGACGAGCGACGGTTCCGCGTCTACACCTTCGCGGTACTCACCATGGGCATCGCCGCCGCGGCCGCGGTCAGCCTCTGGCTGGACTTCGAGGCCTCGGACGATCTGTTGTGGATCGGGCCGATCCTCGCGCTCGCGTTCCTGCTCGCCGAACAGCTCGGCATCAACGTCGATGTCCGCAGCGGCATCTCGTGGACGATCTCGTTCACCGAGATCCCGCTGGTCATCGGATTCTTCGTCGCTCCCTTCGAAGTCGTGCTCGCCGCCCATCTCGCGGCGGGCATCGGAACACTGCTGGCCCGCAAGGTCGCGGGCCGCGTCCTCTACAACGCCGGCGCCTTCCTGCTTGAGATCACCGGCGCGTTCGCCGTGGCAGGACTGGTGAAACAGGCCTCCGGCGCCCACGACATGACCTGGATCGCCGCGCTGGCAGGCACTTTGACCGCGCCGCTGGTCAGCACGCTGCTCGCGCTCGCCGCCGTCCGCGTGCTGCGCCGCCGGATGCGGGTCAGCACCGCGATCCGGCTGACCGGCCGCATCCTCGTCGTCGGCTTCGTCAACGCTTCGGTCGGTCTTTCCGGTTATCTGGTCATTTCCGGTACGCCGAAGGCCTGGCCGCTCGTGCTGGCCGTCTTCCTCGGGCTCACCGCGTTGTACTGGGCGTACTCGGATCTGCTCCGTGAACAGCGCGACATGGAAGCGTTGTCCGACGTCAGCCTGATGGTCGCGCGATCCGGTCAACAGGCCGCCGCGCGGCCCGCCGGACGAGCCGACGAACTCGTCGGCGGCGTCGACGTCCGCGAGTGGGCGACCATCGCCGAACGCATCAAGGATCAGCTGGCCGCCGGCCGTGTCGTGCTCAGGCTGCGGCTGGAACCGAAGGACACCATGCGGATGGTCGTCGCCGGCGACGAACTCCCGCCCGTCGACCCGGCCGCCGACGACCCGTTGCTGCGCCTGCCCGGCGCGCACGTCCGGCATTTCCGGATCACCGAAGCCAATCCCGACGTCCGCTCCGCGTTGCTCGACCGCGGCGCGCAGGAGGCGCTCGTCGTGCCGTTGCGCAGCGCGAACCAGCTCCTCGGCGTCGTGGAAGCGCACGACAGGCTGTCCCGCTGGCGTGGTTTCGGCAAGTACGACGTCCAGCTGCTCGGCACGATGGCCAGCCACCTCGCGACCTCGCTGGACAACCGGCGCCTGCTCGCGACCCTGCGCCACGACGCCTACCACGATCCGCTGACCGGCCTGCTCAACCGGCCGGGTTTCCGCCAGGTCGCCAAGGAACCGTTGCGGGAACAGGTCGACGCGGTCGTGCTCCGGGTCGACCTCGACGTCTTCTCCACCGTCAGCGACGCCCTCGGCTACGTGTGGGCCGATCGGATGGTCATCGCCGCGGGCCGCCGGATCCGCGACGCGCTCGGCCCCGACGTCCCGCTCGCCAGGCTCGAAGGCGCGTCCTTCGCGGCGCTCCTCGTCGGCTGCGCGCCGGAACGCGCCCAGGCCGCCGCGGAGCTGCTTCGCGCGGAACTCGTCGCCCCATACCCGGTGGACCGGCTCTCCGTCGAAGCCAACGCGATGATCGGTTACGCCACCTCGTCGGCGGAAGACGACGACCAGGTCGACGTCGACGGGCTCCTGCAACGCGCCGACGTCGCCGTCCGCGCGACCAAGGGCGGCGAAGAGGTCCGCGGCTACATGGCCAGCATGGGCCAGATCTTCATGCGCCGGTTCCAGATGGTCACGCAGTTCAGGCAGTCGCTCGAAGAAGGCCAGCTGAGCGTCCATTACCAGCCGAAGATCACCTTGCCGAACCGGCAGATCCAGGGCGTCGAGGCGCTCGTGCGCTGGGTGCATCCGGAGTTCGGCAGGCTCGGCCCGGACGAGTTCGTCCCGGCGATCGAAGCGGCGGGCCTCATCGGCGTCCTGACGTCGTTCGTGCTCGAAGAGTCGTTGAAGCGCGTGCGGAAGTGGCTCGACGAAGGCCTGCGCATCTCCGCCGCCGTGAACCTGTCGGTGCGGAACCTTGCCGACGAGGACTTCCCGACGAAGGTCGCCCGCGAACTCGACCGCTTCGGCATCCCGCCCGAGTTGCTCACCTTCGAGCTCACCGAGTCCGGTGTGATGTCCGACCCGCAGAAGGCGCTGCCGATCCTGCGGGAACTGCACTCCCTGGGCATCGTGCTCGCCGTCGACGACTTCGGCACCGGTTACTCGTCGCTGGCGTACCTGCGGCAGCTCCCGGTCGACCAGGTCAAGATCGACAAGAGCTTCGTCCTCGGCATGGGCACGGACCTCGGCGACCTCGCCGTCGTGCGCTCCATCGTCGAACTGGGCCACTCGCTCGGCCTCACGGTCGTGGCGGAGGGCGTCGAGGAGGACGTCGCGCGGGATCAGCTCGAGGCGATGGGATGTGACGTGGCACAGGGCTACCTCATCTCGCGGCCGCTGCCGGAGGACCGCCTGGAGGCGTGGCTGCAAGCCCGCACGGCGCGCTCGCCCGGACGACACTCCGAGACCGTTTTGACCCTGCTGACCTGAGGTTTCGCGGTTAACCACCCCCCTGTTCCGACCCCTTCGAGGACTTGGTAATCTTTCCAAGTCCTCGCGAGAGGCAAGGCCCCTTTAGCTCAGTCGGTAGAGCGTTTCCATGGTAAGGAAAAGGTCTACGGTTCGATTCCGTAAAGGGGCTCGCAACCTCAGCCGCGTCACGCCTGCGTGTCGCGGCCAGGGTTATGTAAGGGCGGTGTAGCTCAGCTGGCAGAGCAAGCGGCTCATAATCGCTGTGTCGCCGGTTCAAGTCCGGCCACCGCTACGCGGTAATCCTGGGTATCCCAGGCCTAGTAGAGAAGGAAATGCTGTGGCTGCCACTGACGTGCGACCGAAGATCACGCTCGCGTGTGAGGAGTGCAAGCACCGCAACTACATCACCAAGAAGAACCGGCGCAACAACCCGGATCGCCTGGAGATGAAGAAGTTCTGCCCGAACTGCGGTACGCACCGGACTCACAAAGAGACCCGCTGAGCGTCTAGCGGTTCTACCTGTCTCACCCGAAGCCGTCCTGGTCAACCAGGGCGGCTTCGGGCATTTCGGGGTTCGGTAGCCTGCTCGGGTGGCCTTGGACCAGTCGTTCACCGGGCGGGTGTACCCGCCGACCAGTACCTATGAAGTGAGTCGCGAGAAGATCCGGGAGTTCGCCGACGCGCTCGGCGACACGAACCCGCTCTACCGCGACACCGAAGCGGCGAAGGCGGCCGGGCACCCCGACGTCATCGCGCCGCCGACGTTCCTCACGATCATCAACCTCGCCTCGATCAACGCGATCGTCTCCGACCCGGAGCTGGGTCTCGACTATTCGCGGATGGTCCACGGCGACCAGCGGTTCACCTACACGCGGCCGGTGCACGCGGGCGACGTCCTGTCGCTCACCACGTACATCGACAACATCATGACCCGCGCCGGGAACGACTTCATCAACCTGCGCGCCGAGATCTCCGGCGCCGACGGCGGCCCGATCGCCACCACGTACGCCCAGCTCGTGGTCCGAGGGGAGGGCGCGTGAGCACGTTCACCGCCGGAGAAGAACTGACGCCGTTGACCGTCGACGTCACCAGGGAGCAGCTGGTGCGCTACGCCGGCGCTTCGCTGGACTTCAACCCCATCCACTGGAACGAGGCCTTCGCCAAGGAGGTCGGCCTGCCGGACGTCATCGCGCACGGGATGCTGACCATGGCGCTCGGGGCGCGGCTCGTCACCGACTGGCTCGGCGACCCCGGCCGCCTCGTCGACTACTTCGCGCGCTTCACGCGCCCCGTGGTCGTGCCGAACGAGGGCGCCGCGACGATCGAGTTCACCGGGAAGGTCGCCGTGGTCAACGACGACGGCACCGCTCGCATCGACATCACCGCCAAGTTCGAGGGCAAGGCCGTCCTGGGCAAGGCGCAGGCGGTCGTCCGCGCCTGACCTCGAAAGTGATAGCAAGGGACCTTTGCTAGCGTCGCTTAGCATGCCTAAGCAAGCGAGAGCAAAGGTCCCTTGCTCTCTTTTCGCAGGTCAGCGGCACTTGAGGAGACCTGCGGTGGCTCGCGTAGGGACGCGAAGGTGCTTCGCGAGCTTAAGAAAGCCTGCTTCGCGCGCTTAAGCGGCTGTAAGGCGCATGATCGGACCAATGACGCCCACTGTGTGGATTTTGAGGCGTTGGGTGACCCGAAATCCACACAGTCCCGCGTGACAGGTCCAGTCATGCAAGCGCGGACCCCGCCAAGGGCGCGAGCCACCACACCTCAAGCGAGCCTGAGCAGCTTCTCGACGACCTCCGCCATGCCTTCAGCGCCCCGGGCGTTCGGGTGCAGTGGCGCGGCGGGCACCGAAGGCGCGGGGCCTTCGACCCATCGCCGGTTCGCGGCGCTGCACATGTCCCGTCCCTTGCTCGCGGTCGACATATCGGCGAAGCCCGCTTCGTGCTCCTTCGCCGTCTCCTGCAGCGCCGTGTTCAGCCGCTTCAGCGAGTCGCGGAAGTAGGCCACGTCTCCCGCGCCGACCGGCAGGACCGGCCAGCAACCGGCGTCGTCGTCCGGAAGCACCGTCGGGTACCCGACGACCACGATGCGCGCCGAAGGGGCCTTCGAGCGGATCTGGTCCAGGATTCCGCCGAGCCGGTCCGCCGCCGCGGTGATCCGCTCGACGAGCTGGTCGCGGCCGCCCGCGGTCAGCTGGGTCTTGCAGGGCGAAGCGGTCTGCTGCTGCGTCGCGCACTGGCTCGCGAAGCCGACGAAGCCCACGTCGTTGCCGCCGATCCCGACGGTCACCAGCGTCGTGTCGCCATTGATGGCGTCGAGCTGCGGAGCGTTCGTGCCGTCACGGGTCTTCTGCTCGCCGGTGAGGTGTTCGGTCGTGGCGCCACCGCAACTGGCATCGACGAACTCGGCCGGACGTAGCTTCGCGGCCAGCAGGCTCGGGTAGTTGTTGTCCGAACGGTCGCAGCCCGCCGGCGCGCCCACGGGCCGTCCGGTGCCCGGCGAAGCCGTATAGGAATCCCCCAGCGCCACGTACCGGCCCGAGCCCTCCGAAGTGGTGACCCCCGCCGGTTTCACCGACGTTCCACGCTCCCACAGGTGGTAGGCGATCCCCAGGACGGACAGCACGATCACCAGGAAGAGGCAGCCCCCGCCAGTTTTCCGCCGCGTCACCCGTTCGTTGTACGCGACCTGGGTCACCTTTGTCATCGGTCCGACCGTCGGTGAAGCTCGGGTGAACGGGTGATCTCAGGTTGCGTGAGACGTGGATCACATCCAAGGTGGGCGGGTACCTGGCACCGAGGAAAGGCGAAAACGTGAGCCTGAACTTGAACAAGCTGGTCGACAAGGCGTGGGAGGACAAAAGCATCGGCGAGCTGCTCGACGCCCCGCCGTCCGCGCTCGAGGGCCTGACCAAGAAGCACGACGAGCTCCTCGCGGAGCTCAAGATCAAGACGATCCGGGACCTCGGCAACTGGAAGTACGCCGCGAAAGCCCACGCGCTCATTCAGCTCGCCGACGGCGAATCCTGACTTCTGAAGGCCCTTCCCGGCGGGGAGGGCCTTCAGGCTGTCGGGACGAGGTCGCGCAGCTCGGCGGCGAGATCGAGGGCATGGGTGACGTCTCGCGCGAGGTAGTGCGGGTCGACGAAGGCCTCGGTGATCCCGGTTTCGGCGGCCGCCGCCAGCTGCGCGGCGACGTCCTTGAGGTCGGTGCCGGGTTTCGGGTTGATCCGCAGCACCCGCCGCAGCGCACCTGGGTCGCGGCCCGCCTTCTCGGCCGCGCTCACCACGGTTTCCCAGAGCTTCGCGAGATAGGGCGCGGGCAGCCCGGCGGGCAACCAGCCGTCGGCGCGGCGGCCGACGCGGTCCAGTGCCGCCGCCGAAAGCCCACCAAGCAACACGGGCGGATGCGGATTCTGTGCCGGTCGCAACCCCACCTTCGACGCCGGGATCCGCCAGCGTTCGCCTTCGTGCTCGACCGGATCGCCGGTCCAGAACTCCCGAAGGACGTCGAGGAGCTCCTCAAGCTGCCTGCCGCGGCCCTTCCATGGCGTGCCCGTCGCGGTGTACTCGTCGCGAAGCCAGCCAGTGCCCAGCCCGACATCCAGCCGGCCGCCGCTCACCTGATCCAGTGAAGTCAGCATCCGGGCCAGCACCACGGCGGGATACACCGTCCCGGTGAGCGTGCTGGTGCCGAGCCGGACCCGTCGGGTGACGGTCGCGGCAACCGTCAGCAGGATCAGCGGATCCGCGAACGTGACGAACTCCGGCGGGTACGGCCGTTCCGGGGTGCCGCCGGGGTAGAAGTCCGACGGTGAGACCGGGGCCAGTACCCGATCCCCGACCCACAACGACTCGTATCCGAGTTCCTCGGCGGCCGCGGCGAAACCGGGGACGGCGTCCAGGGAAGCGAGGGGACCGTACTGCGGAAGGGCGATTCCCAGGCGCATCACGGTCACCGTGCTTCCGTGAGCAGCCGGCCCATCCTGGAGATCCCCTCGGCGAGATCGTTTTCGTTCAACGCATAGGAAATCCGGAAGTACCCCGGCGTCCCGAACGCCTCGCCGGGCACCACGGCGACTTCGGCTTCGCGCAGGATCAGATCGGCCAACGCGACCGTGTCGGCCGGCCGTTCACCGCGGATCTCCTTGCCCAGCAAGGCTTTCAGGGAGGGGTAAACATAGAAAGCGCCGAGCGGCACCGGAGTCTCCACTCCCGGGATCTCGGAAAGCAGTGAAAGTGCCTTCTTTCGCCGGGAATCGAACGCTTCGCGCATCGCGTGAACGGCGTCGAGCGGACCGCTCACCGCGGCCAGCGCGGCCCGTTGCGCGACGTTCGAAACGTTGCCGCACAAGTGCGATTGGTACGCCGTCGCCGCCTTGACCACGTCCTGCGGCCCGAGCAGCCAGCCCACCCGCCAGCCCGTCATCGAGTACGTCTTCGCGACACCGTTGAGCACGATCGTCCGGTCGGCGAGTTCCGGGACCAGGACGGGCATCGAGGGCGCTTCGGCACCGTCGTAAACCAGGTGCTCGTAGATCTCGTCGGTGATGACCCAGAGGCCGTTCTCGTGCGCCCAGCGCCCGATCGCCTCGACCTGTTCGCGCGAGTACACCGCGCCGGTCGGGTTCGACGGCGACACGAACAGCAGCACCTTCGTGCGCGGCGTCCTGGCGGCTTCGAGCTGCTCGACGGTGACCAGGTAGCCCGTCGCCTCGTCGGCCGTGACCTGCACCGGGACCCCTCCGGCGAGGGTGATCGACTCCGGGTACGTCGTCCAGTACGGCGCGGGCAGCAGCACCTCGTCGCCCGGGTCGAGCAGTGTCGCGAACGCCGAGTAGACCGCCTGCTTGCCGCCGTTCGTCACCAGGACGCGACCGGGGTCGACCTCGTACCCGGAATCGCGGACGGTCTTCGCCGCGATCGCCTCACGCAGCTCCGGCAGCCCGCCCGCGGCGGTGTAGCCGTGATTGACCTTGTCGCGGACGGCCGCTTCGGCGGCTTCGAGCACGTTGGCCGGGGTGGGGAAGTCCGGCTGGCCGGCACCGAAGCCGATCACCGGACGACCCTGCGCCTTGAGCGCCCGGGCCTTCGCGTCGACAGCCAGCGTGGCCGACGGCGTGATGCCGCCGATGCGGGCCGAGACGCGGGAAGCCGGCGAAGGCGAGGGTGCGGGAGCGCTCATGGCGACATCGTGGCACGATCATGGGGTCGGCCGTGGGGGAGTTTCCTCGCGGAAGGCTGCTCCGCGCCGCTTTGAGGGGCGCGGTTGCGAAGCTGTTCCGGGGTTGCCGTAGACTTCTGGTCTCGGAACGCACTACGGTCATCCCCGCCACGGCGGTGGGGACGATGGAATGCGTCCTCGGGAGCTCCAGAGCATCGGGGTTCCAAAGGGGTGTAGCTCAATTGGCAGAGCAGCGGTCTCCAAAACCGCAGGTTGCAGGTTCAAGTCCTGTCACCCCTGCGTAAGCGAACTGGTGAAGGCGGAGGAGTGGTCGTGAGCGACAGCGACGCCAGCGGTGAGAAGGCGCAGGACGGCGCCGGGCAGAAGCCCGACGAACAGTCCCGCCCGGTGACCGCCGCTGCCCGGCGTGAGCGCCGTGCGTCCGCGCGCCCGTCCGGTAAGGCCGACGCCAAGTCGGACGACAAGACCCGCCCCGCCGGCAAGGCGAAGGCCGGGGACAAGACCGAGAAGTCCAAGGACGCCAAGGGCACGGCGACTCCGAAGCGCGACCGCAAGCCGAAGCAGGCGTCGATCTTCGCCCGGCTGATGCGCTTCATCCGCGAGGTCTGGGCCGAGCTGCGCAAGGTCATCTGGCCGAACCGCAAGCAGATGGTCACCTACACCGCGGTGGTGCTGGTCTTCGTGGTGTTCATGGTGGCGCTGGTGAGCGGCCTCGACCTGGCCTTCAAAGAGGTCGTCGGTGCCGTCTTCGGCAGCTGAGGCAGCCGTTCGCGGTGCTTGAGCGCACCGCACGGTGGCCTGCGCCACGGCAACCGATCAACTGAGAGGACGGAACGTGACCTCCGACAACGGCACAGCAGCCGGTCATGAGCTGACCGAGCTTTCCGACGAGCAGGTGCACGCGGCACTCGGCGACGAGCAGTCCGAGCACCTGGACTCCGTCGAGGTGCCCGCCGCAGGCGACGAGGTCGACGAAGCCGGAGATGTCGCGGAGGCCGAAGAGGCGTCCGACGAGACCGACGACACCGCAGCCGACGACACCGCCGCCGAAGCCGACGAGGACGTCGACCCGGTCGCGAAGATGCGCGCGGAACTCAACGCCGCTCCCGGTGAGTGGTACGTCGTGCACTCGTACGCGGGTTACGAGAACAAGGTGAAGACGAACCTCGAAACCCGGACCCAGACCCTGGACGTCGAGGACTACATCTTCCAGATCGAGGTCCCGACCGAAGAGGTCACCGAGATCAAGAACGGCCAGCGCAAGCAGGTGCAGCGCAAGGTGCTGCCCGGCTACATCCTGGTCCGGATGGACCTGAACGACGCCTCGTGGAGCGCGGTGCGCAACACGCCGGGTGTCACCGGGTTCGTCGGCGCCACGTCGCGTCCGTCGCCGCTGACCGTGGACGAGGTGCTCAAGTTCCTCGCGCCCAAGGTCGAGACGGCCACGCCCGCCAAGTCCGGCAAGGGCGAGGCTGCCGCTTCCGAGTCGCAGCTGGGTGGCCCCGCGGTCGAGGTCGACTTCGAGATCGGCGAGTCGGTCACCGTCATGGACGGCCCGTTCGCGACGCTGCCCGCGACGATCTCCGAGGTCAACGTGGACGGGCAGAAGCTGAAGGTCCTGGTGTCGATCTTCGGCCGGGAGACCCCGGTCGAGCTGTCGTTCAACCAGGTCTCCAAGATCTGACGGCTGCCAGACGGCCGGCAGTCCCCGCGTACTGGCAGGTGTGCGGGGGACTCAAGTCAGTAAGAAGGAACAAACGAAATGCCACCCAAGAAGAAGAAGCTTGCGGCGATCATCAAGCTGCAGATCAAGGCGGGTGCGGCCAACCCCGCGCCGCCGGTCGGTCCCGCGCTGGGTCAGCACGGCGTCAACATCATGGAGTTCTGCAAGGCCTACAACGCCGCGACCGAGTCGCAGCGTGGGGACGTCGTCCCGGTCGAGATCTCCGTGTACGAAGACCGCTCGTTCGACTTCAAGCTCAAGACGCCGCCGGCCGCGAAGCTGCTGCTGAAGGCCGCGGGCGTGGAGAAGGGCTCCGGCGAGCCGCACAAGACCAAGGTCGCCAAGGTCACTTGGGACCAGGTCCGCGACATCGCGAAGACCAAGGAATCCGACCTGAACGCGCACGACGTCGACCAGGCCGCGAAGATCATCGCCGGCACCGCCCGCTCGATGGGCATCACGGTCGTCGACTGAGCTTCACCCCCGCACCACCGTGGGAGAGCCAGTGCTGGCTCCAACACCACACTGATCCGTTGAAGAGTTAAGGACAGAAGCAATGCCCAAGCACAGCAAGGCCTACCGCAAGGCTCTTGAGCTGGTGGACCGCGAGCGGCTCTACGCCCCGCTCGAGGCCGCGAAGCTGGCCAAGGAGACTTCCTCCGCGAAGATGGACGCCACCGTCGAGGTCGCGATGCGCCTCGGTGTCGACCCTCGCAAGGCCGACCAGATGGTCCGCGGCACCGTGAACCTGCCGCACGGCACCGGTAAGACCGCCCGCGTCATCGTTTTCGCCGTTGGTGACAAGGCCGCCGAGGCCGAGGCCGCCGGCGCGGACGTGGTCGGCACCGACGAACTGATCGAGCGCATCCAGGGTGGCTGGCTCGAGTTCGACGCCGCGATCGCGACGCCGGACCAGATGGCCAAGGTCGGCCGTATCGCCCGCATCCTCGGCCCGCGTGGCCTGATGCCGAACCCGAAGACCGGCACCGTGACCCCCGCGGTCGCGAAGGCCGTGGCGGACATCAAGGGCGGTAAGATCAACTTCCGCGTGGACAAGCAGGCCAACCTGCACTTCGTCATCGGCAAGGCCTCGTTCGACACCGAGAAGCTGGTGGAGAACTACGCGGCCGCGCTGGACGAGATCCTCCGCGCCAAGCCGTCGTCGGCGAAGGGCCGTTACCTGCGCAAGGTCGTCGTCTCCACGACGATGGGCCCGGGTATCCCGGTCGACCCGGCCCGGACTCGCAACCTCCTCTCCGAGGACGCGTGAGTCTGAGTTAGACATCACTGAGAAGGGGGCGGTCCCGCTACGGCGGGGCCGCCCCTTTTTCGTGTTTGCTTGAGGGCATGCCTACCTTCGCGTCGTTCGACGGGCTTCAGCTCAGCTACACCGTTTGGGAAGGTAAAGGGCGTCCGGTGCTGCTACAGCACGGCTTCGCCGCGGACACGAACGCCAACTGGATCGCGCCGGGCGTCGTCGACACCCTCCAGGACGCGGGGTTGACCGTGATCAGCCTGGACGCGCGCGGCCACGGACGGTCGGCGAAGCCGCACGACGAGGCGAGCTACGGCGACGACGCGATGGTCCGCGACGTGTCGGCGTTGCTCGACACGCTGAACCTCGACGAGGTGTCGATGGTCGGCTACTCGATGGGCGCGATGATCGCGCTCGGCGCGGTGGCCGCCGACCCGCGGATCCGGTGCCTCGCGATCGGCGGGGTCGGTTCGGGGATCGTCGACTTCGGCGGGGTGGACACCCGCGTCGTCACGCCGGAGGCGATCAGTGAGGCTCTGCTGACGGAGGACCTTTCGACGCTTCCGCCGTCCTCGGCGCCTTTCCGGATCCTCGCCGACGCGTTGCGGGCGGACCGGATCGCGCTGGCGGCCGTCGCACGGGGGACGGCGAATCCGAAACTGGACCTGACGGCGATCGCCGTACCGACCCTGATCCTCGCCGGGGACACCGACCCGCTGGCCGCGGAACCCGAACGCCTGGCCGCCGCCATCGCCGGTGCCCGCCTCGTCCGTGTCCCCGGCGATCACATGGCCGCCGTCATGCACCCCGCCTTCGGCTCGGCGCTGACCGGCTTCCTGACCTCTCACGACCTCTGACCCGCGTCGCGTTTAGCCCCCTAAACGCGATCGGGCGCGCACTTGCGTTTAGCCCCCTAATCGCGATCCGGTGGCGCACTTGCGTTTAGCGGGCTAAACGCGATCCGGCGGCAGGAAGCGCAGGTCAGTTGCCGGTCGGGGGAGCGGGGCAGGGCTCGGGGGAGTTCGCGTGCCCGGTGATCAGCCACTGGCCCATCTCGACTTCCTGCAGGGTGAAGCTGCCCAGCAGGGGGCCTCCGCGGATGTTGTACCAGCACGAGTGGATCGTCAGGTTCTGCCGCGGGACCACGCTCGACATCGGGCGTACCGCGTAGATGTACGGCGTGATGTCGGTGACCTTGGCGTTCAGGGCCGGGACGGCGGTCGCGCAGTCCGGGTAGCCGAGGTCGCGGGCGAACTGGGCCTGCGCCTGCTCGCTCATCGACAGGCAGACCTTCTCGACCCGGGTGGCCGGCGGGTACGGCTTGCCGATCGTGTCGTAGATGGCCCGCACGGCCTCCCAGGGATTGGTCGAAAGCACCTGGTTCGTGTGGTGCTTGCCGCCGCCGCCCTGGACGAACGTCGCCGTGTCCTCACCGGCGTCGCTGGGGAAGATCTGCCGGTAGGCGATGGTGGCGCCGATGCAGATCAGCAGGATCACGATCACCCAGGCGAGAAGCTTCCCGCCCAGACGTCGCAGCCAACGCGGCGCGCGCGGCCGAGGGGCCTTGACCAGTTCGCCGTGCGGCGGTCCCGGAGGCACGGGCGGCTGTCCACCGTAGTGCTGGGTCACGGGCTGCGTGGGCTGAGACGGCACGAGGCCCTGCTGCTGTGCCTCGGTGAACTTCAGATAGTCCTGGAACTGCTGAAACTGCTGGAACTGGCGCAGTTGCTCATCGTCCAGCCGGGGCGCGGGCTGACCCCCCGCCTTGGGCTCGATGTCCGTGCCGGGCTCGTTGCCCGGCTTTCCGTCATCACGCTGCTCCGCCACGTCACCATGATGCCTCGCGAGCCCGCCCGTGCACTCCGCCGGTCGCGTTTAGCGGGCTAAACGCGATCCGGCAGGGGCCCGTGCGGAGGCCGAAACAGGGTCACGTACTCTTGTCAAGGTTCTACCGAAGACCGCTGGTCTTCTCCTGGTCATCTGGCCTGGAGAACGAAGGCCCCGCTAGGGCGGGCGACCCGCGCAGGAGGAACGAGGCTCGCCGCGACGTTCACCGTCGCGTGCCCTGACGCCCCGCGCCTGTCTGCGCTGGGGCGTTTCGTCGTTTCAGGGCTCTCAAGGCCAGTGGACCACTAGCCAAGAGAGGAGGCGACCATGGCGAAGCCTGACAAGGAGGCGGCCGTCGCCGAGATCGCGGAGCGTTTCCGCACCAGCTCGGCCACAGTCGTTACCCAGTACACCGGCCTCTCCGTGTCCCAGCTGTCCCAGCTGCGCCGCGCTCTCGGCACCAGTGCCAAGTACCGGGTCGCGAAGAACACCCTCGTCAAGCGTGCCGCCACGGACGCGGGCATCGAGGGCCTCGAAGACCTGTTCGTCGGCCCGACCGCCATCGCCTTCGTCGAAGGTGAAGCTGTTGACGCCGCGAAGGCGCTTCGCGACTTCGCGAAGGACAACAACGCGCTTGTGATCAAGGGCGGCTACATGGACGGCAAGATGCTGTCCGTGGACGAGATCACCAAGATCGCCGATCTCGACAGCCGTGAGGTCCTGCTCGCCAAGGCGGCGGGCGCGTTCAAGGCGAAGCTGTCCCAGGCCGCCGCGCTGTTCCAGGCGCCGGCGTCCCAGGTCGCTCGCCTGGCTGCCGCGCTGGAGGACAAGCAGCGCAACGCCGGTACCGAAGCAGCCGAAGCACCCGCCGAGAGCTGAACACCCCCCACCCCGAACTTTTAGTTCGTTTCAGAGAGGAAGCCACCATGGCGAAGCTGAGCACCACCGAGCTGATCGACGCCTTCAAGGAGCTCACCCTTCTTGAGCTGTCCGAGTTCGTGAAGGAATTCGAGACCACCTTCGACGTGACCGCGGCCGCCCCGGCTGCCGTCGTCACCGCCGGCCCGGTCGGCGCCGCCCCGGCCGCCGCCGAGGAGCAGGACGAGTTCGACGTCGTTCTCGAGTCCGCCGGTGAGAAGAAGATCCAGGTCATCAAGGTCGTCCGTGAGGTCGTCTCGGGTCTGGGCCTGAAGGAGGCCAAGGAGCTGGTCGAGGCCGCTCCCAAGGCCCTCCTGGAGAAGGTCGACAAGGAGGCCGCCGAGGCCGCCAAGGAGAAGCTCGAGGCCGCGGGCGCCAAGATCACCATCAAGTGATCCCGGGCGCGTCAGCGCCTACCGCAGCACCGTCGAAGGGGCGGGCATCCAGCACGGATGCCCGCCCCTTCGCTGTCTCCAGCCTCCGGGCCGGAGCGCCTTTAGCCCCCTAATCGCGACGCGTAGCCACGCTAAGTACCCGAGCGCGCCCAGGGCGCCGGATCGCGTTTAGCCCGCTAAACGCGATCCGGCGCGACGCCGAGCGACACCCCCGCTGACCTGCGTTTAGCCCCCTAATCGCGATGCGGTAGCGCCCCGACCTGGGCAGGGCCCGGTTGTGGATCTGCGAGCGGGAGTGACGTGCACTACGGTGCTGCAAGCGGTGCACGGGCCGGTGGCGGACTGCGCGAAAAGTTACCCGCGGGTCTGGCCAGAAAAGAAAACTGGTGAGTAACCTGTTCGCACTCAGCTCGTTGCACCTGGTTGACGCGGGTATCGCTGCGCGAACGCATGCGTCCTCTCGGGCCAGTGGCACGGGACGGCAGTGCGCGACGACGCGGAACAGCTCCTGGAGGTGCGATGGGTGCCGAGGTGGTCATCGAAGGTCTTTCGAAGTCCTTCGGTAAGCAGGCCATCTGGCGGGACGTCACGCTGACCCTGCCTCCGGGCGAGGTTTCGGCGATGCTCGGTCCGTCCGGAACCGGTAAGTCCGTCTTCTTGAAGTCGATGATCGGTCTGCTCAAACCGGACCGTGGCCGTTGCATGATCAACGGCGTCGACATCGTGACGTGCTCCGAACACCAGCTCTACGAGGTGCGCAAGCTCTTCGGCGTCCTTTTCCAGGACGGCGCCCTGTTCGGGTCGATGAACCTCTACGACAATGTGGCGTTCCCCCTGCGGGAGCACACGAAGAAGTCGGAGACCGAGGTCCGCCGGATCGTGCTCGAGAAGCTCGAGATGACCGGTCTCAACGGCGCCGACAAGAAGCTGCCCGGCGAGATCTCCGGCGGTATGCGCAAGCGCGCCGGGCTCGCCCGCGCTCTGGTGCTGGACCCGCAGATCATCCTGGTCGACGAGCCGGACTCGGGTCTCGACCCGGTCCGCACGACCTATATCTCCCAGCTCTTCCTGGACGTCAACGCGCAGATCGACGCGACGTTCCTGATCGTCACGCACAACATCAACCTCGCCCGCACCGTGCCGGACAACCTTGGCATGCTGTTCCGCAAGGAACTGGTCATGTTCGGTCCCCGCGAGGTGCTGCTGACCAGCGAGGAGCCGGTCGTCAAGCAGTTCCTCAACGGCAAGATGGACGGCCCCATCGGCATGAGCGAAGAGAAGGACTCGGCCCAGCTCGCCGCCGAGCGTGCGATGTTCGAGGCCGGTCACCACGCGGGCGGTGTCGAGGACGTCAGCGGGGTGCCGCCGCAGATGCAGCCGACGCCCGGCGTTCCGACCCGGATGGGCGCGATCCGCCGCAAGGACCGGGTCATGCAGATCCTGCACGGCCTGCCGAACGAGGCGCAGCAGAGCATCATCGAGTCGCTCTCTCCGGAGGAACAGCAGCGCTACGGCGTCCGCCCGCAGCGCCTCGCGACCGCCGGGCACCGGTCGGTGCCCGCCGAGAGCTCGATTCCGAACCATCACCAGGGGCAGCTGCCCGACGACCAGGTCGCCCACATCCCGCACCCCGGGAGAGCAGGCAACCACCGCTTGCGGCCACAAGATCCGGGGTCAGGTGGCGCGTGAGCTCTTCCGCTTCATCGGCGAAGATCCCCGGGATCGGCATGTTGCGCGAGACCGGGAACCTGTTCGCTCTCGGCCTCGACATCGTTCGTGGCATCTTCCAGCGCCCGTTCCAGCTGCGGGAGTTCATCCAGCAGGCCTGGTTCATCGCGAGCGTGACGATCCTGCCGACGGCGCTCGTCGCGATCCCGTTCGGCGCGGTCATCTCGCTGCAGTTCGGTTCGCTCGCCCGCCAGCTCGGCGCCCAGTCCTACACGGGCGCCGGGTCGGTGCTCGCCACCGTGCAGCAGGCCAGTCCGCTGGTCACGGCGCTGCTGGTCGCGGGCGCCGGCGGTAGCGCCGTCTGCGCCGACATCGGCGCGCGGACGATCCGTGAAGAGATCGACGCCATGGAAGTGCTCGGTGTCTCCGCGGTGCAGCGGCTGATCGTGCCTCGTGTGCTCGCGATGATGCTGATCGCGGTCCTGCTCAACGGCATGGTCAGTGTCATCGGCGTGCTCGGCGGTTACTTCTTCAACGTCGTCCTCCAGGGCGGGACGCCGGGCGCGTACCTGGCGAGTTTCTCCGCGCTGGCCCAGCTTCCCGACCTCTGGGTCGGCGAGCTGAAGGCGCTGATCTTCGGCTTCATCGCCGGGGTCGTCGCCGCCTACCGGGGACTGCACCCGTCCGGCGGCCCGAAGGGCGTCGGGGACGCGGTGAACCAGTCGGTCGTCATCACGTTCCTCATGCTGTTCGTGGTGAACTTCGTGATCACGCTGATCTACCTGCAGATCGTGCCCGGAAAGCTGGACTGACGCATGACCTTCCTCCAGGGCGCCAAGCGGGTCGCCAACCGTCCTTTGCAGACTCTGGACAACCTCGGCGACCAGATGTCGTTCTACGGCCGCGCGTTGCTGTGGACGCCGAGGACGCTTCGCCGCTACATGAAAGAAGTCCTGCGGCTGCTGGCCGAGGTGAGCTTCGGTTCCGGCTCGCTCGCGGTCATCGGCGGCACGGTCGGCGTGATGGTCGGCTTGACGCTGTTCACCGGTGTCCTCGTCGGCCTTCAGGGTTATTCGGCGCTGAACTCGATCGGCACTTCGGCCTTCACCGGCTTCCTGACCGCGTTCTTCAACACGCGTGAGATCGCCCCGCTGGTCGCCGGCCTCGCGCTTTCGGCGACGGTCGGCGCGGGTTTCACCGCCCAGCTGGGCGCGATGCGGATCTCGGAGGAGATCGACGCGCTCGAGGTCATGGGCGTCCCGAGCTTGCCGTATCTGGTGACCACGCGGATCATCGCCGGTTTCGTCGCGGTCATCCCGCTGTACGTCATCGGCCTGCTGAGTTCGTATCTCGCGTCCCGGTTGGTCGTTATCTACATCTACAACCAGTCCGCGGGTACCTACGACCATTACTTCGATCTGTTCCTACCACCACAGGATGTGCTGTATTCGTTCATCAAGGTGCTGTTGTTCAGCGTCTTGATCATCCTGTCGCATTGTTATTTCGGTTACCGGGCCTCCGGTGGCCCCGCCGGTGTCGGCGTGGCGGTCGGTAAGGCGGTCCGGCTGAGCATCGTCACGGTGTCCATCATGAACTTCTTCATCGGTTTCGCGATCTGGGGAACCGACGTCACGGTGAGGATCGCAGGATGATCGCGACAGTCCGGCGCAGGCTTCTCGGTCTGTTGCTCGTCGCCGTGCTCATCGGTGGAGTGGTGCTGAGCATCGCGCTGTACCAACGGGCGTTCACGCCCGTGGTGAGCGTGAAGCTCCAGTCGGGCAGCATCGGGAACCAGTTGCTGAAGCAGTCCGACGTGAAGGTCCGCGGCCTCATCGTCGGTTCGGTGAAGGAGATCGCCGCGACCCCGGACGGCGCCGAACTCACGCTCGCGCTGAATCCGGAGTCGGCGAAACTGATCCCTCAGAACGTTTCCGCGCGATTCCTGCCGAAGACGTTGTTCGGTGAGCGTTTCGTTTCACTGGAGATCCCGGACGTGCCTTCGTCGAAGACGATCGCCGAGGGCGACGTGATCACCCAGGACCGCACGTCCGGCGCTGTCGAGCTGGAGCAGGCGTTCGCGCATCTGATGCCGGTCTTGCAGGCCGTCCAGCCGCAGAAACTGTCGAGCACGCTTTCGGCGATCTCCACCGCGCTCAACGGCCGCGGTGACCAGCTCGGCGACACCCTCGCGCAGCTCGGCAGCTACGTCGGGGAGCTGAACCCGCACGAGCCCAAGCTCCAGCAGAACCTCAAGGAACTCGCGAAGTTCTCGGACAACCTCAACGCCGTCGCTCCGGATCTGGTGCAGACCTTGGACAACCTGAGCACCACCACCCGCACCGTGGTGGATCAGAAGATGAACCTCGCGAACCTTTACGGCAGCGTCACCCAGGCTTCGGTCGATCTCCAGACGTTCCTGCAGAACAACGCCGACAACCTGATCCGGCTCGCCGACACGGCCCGCCCGACGGCGGAGCTGCTGGCGAAGTACGCGCCGGAATACCCGTGCGTGATCGGGCAGATGGCGGCGAACCTGCCGAAGATCGACAAGGCCCTCGGCAAGGGCACCGACCGGCCGGGCCTGCACGCGACCATCGAGGTCACCGTCAACCGCGGGCCGTACCTGCCGGGTAAGGACGAGCCGCGGTTCGAGGACAAACGCGGCCCGCGCTGTTACGACCTGAAGCAGTTCCCGGACCCGTTCCCGCAGTACCCGCCGGACGGCCCGATCAAGGACGGCAGCACGGCCAAGCCGCCGGCGAGGTCGGCGAACGACGGCCTCTCGCCGTCGAACGGCTTCGCGAACTACGGCGGCTACAACGGCAACGGCGGCGGGGCGCCCGGCGGTAGCCCGTCCTACAGCGCGTCCGAATCGGACTTCCTCGCGCAGCTGGTCGCCCCGCAGGTCGGCATGTCCGCTTCGGACGTGCCCGGCTGGGGCTCGCTGCTCGTCGGTCCGCTCTACAGGGGAGCGGAGGTGCACGTCCAGTGACTGGAACGGTAGTTGCGCCCCTGCACGAGAAGGTGATCGAGGCGCGCGCGCTCCGGCCGAAGGCCTCGCTATCGCGGAGGCGGGCCGCCTTCACCGCGCGACCGCCTGTCATGGCTGGTAGCCGCGGCCTGGCTACGCGATCGCGATCGCGCGCGGACGGGGGGAAGGCATGAGGGGATTGCTCGCTCCGCTGATCAAGCTCTGCGCCTTCATCGTCGTGACCGTGCTGTTCACGACGATCCTCGGGATCAGCATCGCCAACGTGAACACCACCAGCACCAACGCCTACAAGGCACGGTTCAGCGACGCGACCCTGTTGCTGCCCAACGACGACGTCCGCATCGCCGGCGTCAGGGTGGGGCAGGTCAAGGACGTCCGCATCGTCGACCGGCGCCAGGCCGAGGTCGAGTTCGAGGTCGACGCCGGCCGCAAGCTGCCCGCCGGGGTCACCGCGCAGATCAAGTTCCGGAACCTGGTCGGCCAGCGCTACGTCTCGCTCGGCCAGGGCACCGACTCTTCCGGGAAGAACCTGGAGCCCGGCGGCAACATCCCGCTGGAGCGGACCACCCCCGCGCTCGACCTGACGCAGCTGTTCAACGGGTTCAAGCCGCTGTTCACCGCGCTCAACCCGGACGACATCAACAAGCTGTCCTACGAGGTCATCCAGGTCCTGCAGGGTGAGGGCGGCACGATCGAAAGCCTCCTGAAGCACACCGCCTCGCTGGCCACCACGATCTCCGACAAGGACAAGGTGATCGGCGAGGTCATCGACAACCTGAACTCGGTGCTCGACACGGTCAACGCGCACACCCCGCAGCTGAACGACCTGATCGTCAAACTGCAGCAGCTGGTCTCCGGGCTGGCCGCGGACCGCGAGCCGATCGGCGACGCCATCGAGTCGCTCGGCACCCTCGCCCAGACCACGTCCGGTCTGCTCGGGGAAGCCCGTGAGCCGCTGAAGCAGGACATCGCCGCGCTCGGCACGCTGACGAAGAACCTCAACGACAGCCAGCCGATCGTCGAGCACTTCATCCAGTTCCTGCCGCAGAAGGTGACGGCGCTGACCCGCACGGCCGACTATGGCTCCTGGTTCAACTTCTTCGCTTGTGAGATGACGGGAGCCGTCGCCCTGCCTCCGCTGATCAACGAACCGATCAACCTGCCGCTGCTGCCGGTGAACCGGGCGAGGTGCACGGCATGAAGTCGTTCCAGAAACGCAATCCGATCCCGATCGCGCTGGTCGGCATCTCGGTGCTGCTGCTCGGTTTCCTCGCCGCCCTCAACTCCGAAGACCTGCCGGTCATCGGTGGCGGGACGACCTACAGCGCGGACTTCAGCGAGACTTCCGGCCTGCAGGAGGACAACGACGTCCGGGTCGCCGGGGTGAAGGTCGGCAAGGTCTCCGAGATCAAGCTCGACGGGGACAAGGTCCGGATCTCGTTCAAGGTCAAGGACGCCTGGCTCGGCGACAAGACCAGCGCGGCGATCAAGATCAAGACCGTGCTCGGCCAGAAGTACCTGGCGCTCGACCCGCAGGGGCAGCGCACGCTCGACCCGAGCACGACCATCCCGCGCGAGCGCACGGCGTCGCCGTTCGACGTCCTCGACGCTTTCCGCGGGCTTTCGCAAACCGTCGACGACATCGACACGACGCAGCTGGCGAAGAGCTTCGACGTCATCACCGAGACCTTCTCCGACACCCCGGCCGACGTGAAGGGCGCTCTGAACGGCCTTTCCCGGCTCTCGGACACCATCGCCAAGCGTGACTCGCAGCTGTCGAGCCTGCTCGCGAACACGCGGCAGGTCTCGCAGACGCTCGTCGACCGCGACGCCGAGTTCCAGAAGCTCCTGGCCGACGGCAACAAGCTGCTCGGCGAGGTGGCCAAGCGCAAGGACGCGATCTCCGCGCTGCTGGACGGCTCGCGCAACCTCGCCACCCAGCTCAAGGGCCTTGTCGACGACAACGACGCTCAGCTCGACCCGGTGCTCACCCAGCTCGACCAGCTGACCTCGATGCTCCAGCGCAACCAGGACGCCCTCGGCCAGGGCATCGCGCGGTTCGCGCCGTTCATCCGGGTGTTCACGAACACGATCGGCAACGGCCGCTGGTTCGACAACTACATCTGCGGACTGGTCCTGCCGTCGTTCGGCCCGATCAACGACAAGGGGTGCTACGAGAAATGAGTACCCGTCTCTCAGCCGGTCTCGCGCGGGGCTTCACCATCGCGATCGTGCTCGCGCTGGTCGTCGCCGGCGCGCTGTGGTGGACGCTCAAGGACGCCGGCCGCAACCACGTGACCGCGTACTTCGCCGGCACCGTCGGCCTCTACGAAGGCAACAGTGTCCGCATGCTCGGCGTCGACATGGGCACGGTCACCAAGATCCAGCCGATGGGCAACCAGGTCCGCGTCGAACTCGAATACGACCGTTCGGTGGCGGTGCCCGCCGACGCGAAGGCGATCATCGTGTCGCCGTCGCTGGTCAGCGACCGCTACGTGCAGCTCGCCCCGGCCTACAAGGGCGGCCCGCGGATCGCCGACGGCGCCGTCATCGGCCTCGACCGCACCGAGGTCCCGCTGGAGGTCGACGAGCTCGCCGCGAGCCTGTCCCGGGTCAGCAAGTCGCTCGGGCCCAACGGCGCCAACAAGAACGGTTCGCTGTCGAACCTGCTCGACACCGCCGCGAAGAACTTCGACGGCAACGGGCAGGCACTGCACGACACGATCACGAAGCTCGGCCAGGCCGCGGGCACGTTGTCCGGCAACAAGGACGACCTGTTCAAGACCGTCGAGAACCTCGGCTCCTTCTCGCAGACGCTGGTGAACAGCGACAAGCAGGTCCGCGACTTCGAGCGGCAGCTCGCCGACGTCAGCGGATTCCTCGCGGGGGAGCGGGAAAACCTTTCGGCCACGGTGAAGCAGCTGTCCGACACGCTCACCGCGGTGCAGGCGTTCATCGAGAAGAACCGCGACCGGCTCAAGTCCAATGTGGACAAGCTGGCCAGTGTGACCAAGGTGCTCGTGGACCAGCGCGGCGCGCTCGCCGAGATCCTCGACATCGCCCCGGTCGGCCTCGGGAACCTGGTCAACACCTACAACGCCTCGTCGGGCACGCTCGACGCGCGGGCCAACCTCAACGAGCTCACCCAGCCGCCGCTGGTGATGGTGTGCAACCTGCTCAAGCAGACCCCGGACGCGCTCGACGCACTGGGCGACGCGTGCAAGGGAGTCGCCGGACTGGTCGACGGGCTGGTGCCGTTGCCGTCGATCGCGCAGGTGATCCAGTCCTCGCAGGCGGGCCAGCTGCCGCCACTTCCGCTGCCGATCGCCGGGCAGCTCTACGGAACGGCGGCGAAGTGATGAAGAAGTCTCTCGCTCTTTTCGCTTCGGGAACCGTCGCCGCGCTCACGCTGAGCGGCTGCGGATTCAACGGGATCTACGACGTCCCGCTGCCCGGCGGCGCCGAACTCGGCGACCACCCGTACACGGTCAAGGTGCAGTTCCGGGACGTCCTCGACCTGACGCCGCAAGCCGGGGTGAAGGTCAACGAGGTCGCCATCGGCCGCGTCGAAGCGATCGGGCTGACCCAGGACGGCTGGAACGCCGAAGTCACCCTCCGGGTCAACGGCGACGTGAAGCTGCCGGCAAACGCGCTGGCCAACGTCAAACAGTCGAGCCTTCTCGGTGAGAAGTACGTCGAGCTGGCCGCGCCCGCCGACGGACAGGGCAAACTCGCCGACAACGCCGTGATCCCGCTGGCCCGCACGAACCGCAGCGTCGAGGTCGAGGAACTGCTCGGCGCGCTCTCGCTGCTGCTCAACGGCGGCGGGGTGGAACAGCTCAACACCATCACCAAGGAACTCAACAACGCCACCACCGGCCGCTCGCCGGAGCTCAAGGCGCTGCTGAACAACGCCAACGAGCTGGTCACGAACCTGGACAAGCAGTCCGCGAACATCACGCGGGCACTCGACGGGCTGAACCGGCTCTCGCTCACGCTGAACGGTCAGAAGGACAAGCTGGTCGGCGCGGTCGACAACCTCGGCCCCGGCCTCGGCGTGCTGGAGCAGCAGCGCGGCCAGCTGGTGACCATGCTGAACGCGCTCAACCACCTTTCCGGGGTCGCCGTCGACACGGTGAACAAGAGCAAGGAAGACCTCGTCGCCGACCTCAAGGCGTTGCAGCCGACGCTGCAGAAGCTCGGCGAGGCGGGGGCGGATCTGCCCAAGGCGCTGGAGATCCTGTTGACCTTCCCGTTCAGCGACGCCGCCTACGACGGGGTCAAGGGCGACTACTTCAACCTTTTCGCGAAGATCGACCTGAACCTGAACGAGATCCTCAAGAACCTCGGCCGCAGCCGGGAAAACCCGCTCAAGGACGCCATCCCGGTGCCGGGGCTGACCGGCGGGACGGAGGGGCCCGGGGCGAATCCGCCGCTGCCGATCCCGGACAGCGTCGGAGGTGTCGCCGGTGGCCAGGCGGGCGCGCCGCAGGGTGGCGGGCAGCCGCAACAGACCGGACCCGCCGGGATCTTCGGCGTGCTGTCGGGAGGTGCCGGCTGATGCTGGTCCGTAGGACGAAGATCCAGCTGGTCGCGTTCGCGATCATCTCCGTGGTCGCCATCGTGTACGCGCTGATCCGGTTCGCCGGACTCGGCCAGGTCTTCGGCGACGAGGGCTACACGGTGAAGCTGCAGCTCAAGCAGTCCGGCGGCATCTTCCAGAACGCCGAGGTCACCTACCGGGGCTTCAACATCGGCAGGGTCGGCGAGCTGCGCCTCACCAAGACCGGGCTGGAAGCCGACCTCAACATCGCGCCGGACGCCCCGCAGGTGCCCGCCGATCTGGACGCCGTGGTCGCGAACCGGTCGGCGGTCGGCGAACAGTTCGTCGACCTGAAGCCGAAGAGCGACAAGGGACCGTTCCTGAACTCGGGTTCGGTCATCCCGGCCGACAAGGTCAAGACGCCGGTGCCCACCGAGCAGCTCATCGGCGACCTCGACAGCCTCGCGGCGTCGGTGCCGACCGACTCGCTGCGCAAGGTCGTCGACGAGTCGTACAACGCCTTCAACGGCACCGGCCCGGACCTGCAGCGGCTGCTCGACACCGCGCGGAGCTTCACCGCGACCGCGCAGGAGTACCTGCCGCAGACCATTCAGCTGCTGGAAAAGGGCGGGCAGGTCCTCGAGACGCAGAACGACATGGCGAGCTCCATGAAGTCGTTCAGCGCGGACCTCAACAAGCTCTCCGGCACGCTGAAGAACTCCGACGCGGACATCCGGAAGCTGATCGGGATCACCCCGCAGGTGGCGAACCAGATCAGCTCGGTGCTCGCCGAATCCGGCCCGGGGCTCGGCGCGCTGACGGCGAACCTGCTCACGACGTCGAACCTCCTGGTGACCCGGCTCGACGGGCTCGAACAGGGACTGGTGACGTACCCGATGCTGGCCGCGGGCGCGAACAGCGTCGCCAACGACGGCACCGCGCACCTGGGCCTGGCGCTCAACCTGTTCAACCCGCCTTCGTGCACCAAGGGCTACATCGGCCTCGACAAGTACCGCGAAGGCACCGACACGACGCCTCGCGCGCCGAAGGACGACGCCTACTGCGCCGAGCCGAAGGGCAGCCCGATCAACGTGCGCGGTTCGCAGAACGTGCCGTACAACGGGGTCCCGCAGATCCCGTCGCAGGGCGACGTCGCGGCGAACGCCGGCCGCTCGGCCGAGGAACTGGCCAGCCTGCGCGCGGCGCAGGGCATGCCGAGCGTCCTGCAGAGCCCGGGGGTAAGCCTGCCCACCCTCGGCACGCTGCTGGGCCTGCCCGGCTGAGCCCGAGACCGTATACCTACCCTGGAGTGTCATGAGTTCTTCTCGATCGCGGACCCTCGTCCTGGGGGCGGCGGCGTTCGCGCTGGCCGCCTTCGTCGCCGCGGCGATCTTCGGTGTCATGTGGGCCGTGGCCGCGTCGGACGACAACGCCGACCTGGCGCGCTCACGCGACGAAGTGGCCAAGGCGGGCGGCACCGCGATCAAGGCCTACACCGAGGTCGACTTCGAGAACCTCGACGAGTTCTTCAACCGCCAGAAGGCCGTCTCCGACGACAAGATGGCGGAGCAGCTGAAGCAGCTGGAACCGACCTATCGCAAGGCACTCGGTGACGCGAAGACCAAGGTCGTGACCACCATCCAGGACATCGCGGTCGAGGAACTCGACGACCACGAGGGCAAGGCGAGCTTCCTCGCCGCCATCTCCACCCAGGTCACCCAGGGCGACAAGGCGAGCTCGAAGGCGTTGCGCCTGGAGGTCTCGATGACCCGGGTCGGCGATGAGTGGAAGCTGTCCGGGATCGACAACGTGCCCCTCGTCGCGGCCGGTCAGTAAGAGCGTCACCTAGAACGGAGCCTCGTAGTGCCCCCCTCCCGCCGCCAGCCCCCTCGCAGCACTCCGCCGGTGCGCCGCCCCCGGGTGGCCGGTCTGCGACGGCCCGCAGCGTCTCCTGCTCCCGCCTCTCCGGAAGGCTCTGCTTCAGAGGTCGAGGTCGACGAAACGCCGGCGCCGGTCCGTCGCCCGTCGCCGCGGCCTGCGCCTAAGCCCGCACCTGAGCCTGAGCCTGAGGCCCTTGAGGCTGCTGAGGCTGAGGGGGCCGCTGTCGAGGCGCCTGAAGAGGCTGAAGTTCCCGAAGTTCCCGAAGACGAGGTTGTCGCGAAGCCGAGCCCGCGTGCGAAGGTCCGCGCGGCCGCCAAGGCGAAGCCGGACGACATCGAAGAGGCCGAGGCCGAGGTCGCTACCGAAGCCGATGAAGCGTCGGAGTCTGAAGAGGCTTTGGAGAGCGAGAAGAAGTCAGGCTCTCGTCAGCTGATTCTGGCGGGCGCGCTGGTCGTCGTCGGACTCCTGCTGGCCGCGACCGCCGTGCTCTTCAAGATCCAAGCCGACGAGGTGTCCAGCTCGACGAACAACACGGCGCTGCTGGACGTCGCGAAGACCGCGCAGGTCAAGGACCAGGTCGCGAAGGCGACCGAGGCGCTGTTCTCATACGACTACAACAACATCGCGAAGACCGAGACCGCGGCAGGCGATCTGCTGGTCAACGACGAGGTGCGGGCGAAGTACAACCTGCTGATGGGCGAGGTCAAGCGGCTGGCCCCGCAGCAGAAGATGGTCGTGACCTGCAAGGTCACCCGCAGCGCCGTCATCCGGCTGGAAGGCGACCGGGCCGACGTGATGGTGTTCGTCGACCAGAGCTCGACGCGGGCCGACACGAACAAGACCACCGCGGGAAGCGCGCAACTGCACTTGAACGCGGAACTGCAGGGCGACAAGTGGAAGATCACGGCGATGAACACCTACGCCGCTCCGCCCAACCCGGCCGCTTCCTCCGCGCCCGCCTCACCCCCCGCTTCCCCGGCCCCCTCCAAGTAGCGCGTCGCGTTTAGCCCGCTAAACGCGCTCCGACGCTACCGGCGCCCGACTGTCCGTGAAGGCCTCCTTGAGGGACCCAGGGTCCCTCAAGGAGGCCTTCACGGCTTTTCGCCAGGCCCCTTTACCCACTGACCTGCGTTTAGCGGCCTAAGTGCGATCTGGAGCCCGCCCTAGGTACCCAGCGCGGGCGTGCCGGGATCGCAGGTCCGTGAAGGACTCCTTCCCTACTCTGAGGGTAGGGAAGGGGCCCTTCACCTCATGCCGGGCTGAGGCAGCCCGAGCCGAGGCGGCCCCGCGCGTGAAGGCCCCCTTCCCTCGACTCAGCCGAGGGAACTCGGCCTTCACACCTTCCCGCAGTACATGAAGGGGTCCTTCATGTACTTCAAACCAGGCATCACGCAAGAAGCGCCGCAGGTACCTAAGAGGAAGCTCGCCAGAACCCGAGTCGCCACTCACGCCAACCTCGCCTCCGCAGCCGCCCGAGACGCGTCGCGTTTAGCCCGCTGAACGCGATCCCCGCGCACTTCCTGTGTGCCGCACCAGCCGACCCACCGGCCACAACCGCCACACGCCCCGAAACGTCCTGAGGAGCCCCGAACCACCCCCGCCCCGACCCGGTGACCCTCCGAGACGCCGCCCGGGCGGGATCGCGTTTAGCCCGCTAAACGCAGGTCGGCGCCCCAACGTCGTCACCTGCGCGTACCGGTCGGTAACCAGGATGATCGTCCTGTGAGACGCCTGCCGCGGAGCTTCTTCGACGCTGCGCCAACCGGCGGGACCACCGCGCGGCATCTTGACTCAGAGCCCCTGTGGGGTCACGCTTACTGGCAACGGTGAGAACCGGCGGTGCCCTTGCGGGAGGGACGGTCCGGGGAGGCCGAGGAGAGGCATACCTGAAGACGTTGCGAAGCAGGCTGGGCCCCATCAGGAGCGCCCCCTGGACAGACCGTGACGTTCGGGCTAGACTGCTTCTTTGCGCTGCCCTCTTTCAGGCTGCCCGGAGCCGGTAGTTAGGATAGTGGGCACACGGCACCCTTGACAGACCGCATCAGCTGTTGCTGACGCGGCTGCTCACCGCTCATTGTCCCCGGAAGGACGCATCTTGGCAGTCTCTCCCGCGAACCAGGCCACTGCTGCGACCACCTCGGCTGTATCTCGCTCGGAGTCCACGGGAATCCCGGGAGCCCCCAAGCGGGTCTCCTTCGCAAAGATTCGCGAGCCGCTCAGCACCCCGAACCTGCTCGACGTGCAGATCAGGTCCTTTGAATGGTTCACCGGCGACGAGGCGTGGTTCGAACGCCGCGTCGAAGAAGGTGAAGAAAACCCGGTCGGTGGCCTGGAAGAGGTCCTCAACGAGATCTCGCCGATCGAAGACTTCTCCGGATCCATGTCGCTGTCCTTCTCCGACCCGCGCTTCGACGAGGTCAAGGCCTCCGTCGAGGAGTGCAAGGACAAGGACATGACGTACGCGGCCCCGCTGTTCGTGACCGCCGAGTTCGTGAACAACAACACCGGCGAGATCAAGAGCCAGACGGTCTTCATGGGCGACTTCCCGGTGATGACCGACAAGGGCACCTTCGTCATCAACGGCACCGAGCGTGTCGTCGTGTCCCAGCTGGTCCGTTCGCCGGGTGTGTACTTCGACACCAGCGTCGACAAGACCACCGACAAGGACGTCTTCAACGTCCGCGTCATCCCGAGCCGGGGTGCCTGGCTCGAGTTCGATGTCGACAAGCGCGACACCGTCGGCGTCCGCATCGACCGCAAGCGCCGCCAGCCGGTGACCGTGCTGCTGAAGGCGCTGGGCTGGACCACCGAGGCGATCCGTGAGCGCTTCTCGTTCTCCGAGACGCTGCTCGCCACCCTCGAGAAGGACCACACCGCCGGCACCGACGAGGCGCTCCTCGACATCTACCGCAAGCTGCGCCCGGGCGAGCCCCCCACCAAGGAGAGCGCGCAAACGCTGCTGGAGAACCTGTTCTTCAAGCCGAAGCGCTACGACCTGGCCAAGGTCGGCCGGTACAAGGTCAACAAGAAGCTCGGCCTGACCACGCCGTACGACACCGGGACGCTGACCGAAGAGGACATCGTCTCGACGATCGAGTACCTGGTCCGCCTGCACGCGGGCGAGGACAAGGCGACCGTCGGCGACCAGGTCATCCCGGTCGAGACCGACGACATCGACCACTTCGGCAACCGTCGTCTCCGCACCGTCGGCGAGCTCATCCAGAACCAGATCCGCGTGGGTCTGTCCCGGATGGAGCGCGTCGTCCGCGAGCGGATGACCACGCAGGACGTCGAGGCGATCACGCCGCAGACCCTGATCAACATCCGTCCCGTCGTGGCGGCGATCAAGGAGTTCTTCGGTACTTCGCAGCTGTCGCAGTTCATGGACCAGAACAACCCGCTGTCGGGGCTGACGCACAAGCGTCGTCTGTCCGCCCTCGGCCCGGGTGGTCTGTCGCGTGAGCGCGCCGGCATGGAGGTCCGTGACGTCCACCCGTCGCACTACGGCCGCATGTGCCCGATCGAGACGCCGGAAGGCCCGAACATCGGCCTGATCGGTTCGCTCTGCTCGTACGCGCGGGTCAACCCGTTCGGTTTCATCGAGACCCCGTACCGCAAGGTCGTCGAGGGTCGCGTCACCGACCAGGTCGACTACCTCACCGCGGACGAGGAAGACCGGTTCGTGAAGGCGCAGGCCAACGCACCGATCTCGGAAGACGGCACCTTCGTCGAAGACCGCGTCCTGGTCCGTAAGAAGGGCGGCGAGGTCGAGCTGATCGACCCGCTGGACGTGGACTACATGGACGTCTCGCCGCGGCAGATGGTCTCGGTCGCGACGGCGATGATCCCGTTCCTCGAGCACGACGACGCGAACCGCGCGCTGATGGGCGCGAACATGCAGCGTCAGGCCGTGCCGCTGCTCCGCAACCAGGCGCCGTACGTCGGCACCGGTGTGGAGCTGCGCGCCGCGGTGGACGCCGGTGACGTGCTCGTCGCCGAGCAGTCCGGTGTCGTCGAGGAGCTCTCGGCCGACCTGATCACGATCATGCACGACGACGGCACGCGGAAGAGCTACGGACTGTACAAGTTCCGCCGCTCGAACCACGGCACCTGCTTCAACCACCGCCCGATCGTCAACGAGGGCGACCGGGTCGAGCAGGGTCAGGTCATCGCCGACGGCCCGTCCACCGAAAACGGTGAGATGGCGCTCGGCAAGAACCTGCTCGTCGCGGTCATGCCGTGGGAGGGCCACAACTACGAGGACGCGATCATCCTCTCGGAGCGCCTGGTGCAGGACGACGTGCTCACGTCGATCCACATCGAGGAGCACGAGATCGACGCCCGCGACACCAAGCTGGGCGCCGAGGAGATCACGCGGGACATCCCGAACGTCTCCGAAGAGGTCCTGGCCGACCTCGACGAGCGCGGCATCATCCGGATCGGTGCCGAGGTCCGCGACGGCGACATCCTGGTCGGCAAGGTCACGCCCAAGGGCGAGACCGAGCTGACCCCGGAGGAGCGTCTGCTCCGCGCGATCTTCGGTGAGAAGGCCCGTGAGGTCCGCGACACCTCGCTGAAGGTGCCGCACGGTGAGACCGGCAAGGTCATCGGCATCCGCGTGTTCTCGCGCGAGGACGACGACGAGCTGCCCCCGGGCGTCAACGAACTGGTCCGCGTCTACGTGGCCCAGAAGCGGAAGATCCAGCCGGGCGACAAGCTCGCCGGCCGCCACGGGAACAAGGGTGTCATCGGCAAGATCCTCCCCGCCGAGGACATGCCGTTCATGGAGGACGGCACGCCCGTCGACATCATCCTGAACACCCACGGTGTCCCGCGTCGTATGAACATCGGCCAGGTCCTGGAGCTTCACCTCGGCTGGCTGGCTTCGCAGGGTTGGAAGATCGAAGGCAACCCGGACTGGGCGAAGAACCTCAACGAGGAGCTCTACGACGTCGACCCCGGCACGAACACCGCCACCCCGGTGTTCGACGGTGCCAAGGAAGACGAGCTGACCGGTCTGCTCGGCGCCACCAAGCCGAACCGCGACGGTGAGCGCATGGTCAAGCAGAACGGCAAGGCCACGCTGCTGGACGGCCGCTCCGGCGAGCCGTACCCGTACCCGGTCGCCGTCGGCTACATGTACATCCTGAAGCTGCACCACCTTGTCGACGACAAGATCCACGCCCGGTCCACCGGTCCGTACTCGATGATCACGCAGCAGCCGCTGGGTGGTAAGGCGCAGTTCGGTGGTCAGCGCTTCGGTGAGATGGAGTGCTGGGCGATGCAGGCGTACGGCGCCGCATACACCCTGCAGGAGCTCCTGACCATCAAGTCGGACGACGTGGTCGGCCGCGTGAAGGTGTACGAGGCCATCGTCAAGGGGGAGAACATCCCCGAGCCGGGTATCCCCGAGTCGTTCAAGGTGCTCCTGAAGGAGCTCCAGTCGCTCTGCCTCAACGTCGAGGTGCTGTCGAGCGACGGCGCCGCGATCGAGATGCGCGACTCCGACGACGAAGACCTCGAGCGCGCCGCGGCCAACCTCGGCATCAACCTGTCCCGCAACGAGTCGCCCTCGGTGGACGACGTCGTGCACTGACGGCTGTCCGAGGCGGGGCCTGCCTCCCGTGGGCCCCGCCTCGACCGCCAACCCCTCTAGTCGACTCAACCCCAAGGGGATGCAAAGACGTGCTGGACGTCAACTTCTTCGATGAGCTCCGCATCGGCCTCGCGACCGCCGACGACATCCGTCAGTGGTCCTTCGGTGAGGTCAAGAAGCCGGAGACCATCAACTACCGGACGCTCAAGCCCGAGAAGGACGGCCTCTTCTGCGAGAAGATCTTCGGCCCGACCCGGGACTGGGAGTGCTACTGCGGTAAGTACAAGCGGGTCCGCTTCAAGGGCATCATCTGCGAGCGCTGTGGCGTCGAGGTCACCCGCGCCAAGGTGCGCCGTGAGCGGATGGGCCACATCGAGCTGGCCGCCCCCGTCACCCACATCTGGTACTTCAAGGGTGTTCCCTCCCGCCTGGGCTACCTGCTCGACCTGGCGCCGAAGGACCTCGAGAAGATCATCTACTTCGCGGCCTACGTGATCACCGGTGTGAACACCGAGCTGCGGCACAACGACCTGCCGACCCTCGAGAACGAGATCGGCGTCGAGCGCAAGAACCTCGAGACCAAGCGTGACGCGGACATCGAGGCACGGGCGCAGAAGCTGGAAGCCGACCTGGCCGAGCTGGAGGCGGAGGGCGCCAAGTCCGACGTCCGCCGCAAGGTCAAGGAAGGCGGCGAGCGCGAGATGCGTCAGCTGCGTGACCGCGCCGGTCGCGAGCTGGACCGTCTCGAGGAGGTCTGGACGACCTTCACCAAGCTCGACGTGCGTCAGCTGATCGCCGACGAGCTGCTCTACCGCGAGCTCGTCGACCGCTACGGCGAGTACTTCACCGGCGGCATGGGCGCGGAGGCCATCCAGAAGCTGGCCACCGAGTTCGACGTCGCGGCCGAGGCCGACAACCTGCGCGACACCATCCGCAACGGCAAGGGGCAGAAGAAGCTCCGCGCGCTGAAGCGGCTCAAGGTCGTCGCGGCCTTCCAGGCCACCGGCAACGACCCGCGCGGCATGGTGCTCGACGCCGTCCCGGTGATCCCGCCGGACCTGCGCCCGATGGTCCAGCTCGACGGTGGCCGGTTCGCCACCTCCGACCTGAACGACCTCTACCGCCGGGTCATCAACCGGAACAACCGGTTGAAGCGGCTGATCGACCTCGGCGCGCCCGAGATCATCGTCAACAACGAGAAGCGGATGCTGCAGGAGGCCGTCGACGCGCTGTTCGACAACGGCCGCCGCGGCCGCCCGGTCACCGGTCCCGGTAACCGCCCGCTGAAGTCGCTGTCCGACCTGCTCAAGGGCAAGCAGGGCCGGTTCCGTCAGAACCTGCTCGGCAAGCGTGTCGACTACTCGGGCCGTTCGGTCATCATCGTCGGTCCGCAGCTGAAGCTGCACCAGTGCGGTCTGCCGAAGGACATGGCGCTCGAGCTGTTCAAGCCGTTCGTCATGAAGCGGCTGGTCGACCTGAACCACGCGCAGAACATCAAGTCCGCCAAGCGGATGGTGGAGCGCTCGCGGCCGCAGGTGTGGGACGTGCTCGAAGAGGTCATCACCGGCCACCCGGTGATGCTGAACCGTGCGCCGACCCTGCACCGTCTCGGTATCCAGGCCTTCGAGCCGCAGCTGGTCGAAGGCAAGGCCATCCAGCTGCACCCGCTGGTCTGTGAAGCGTTCAACGCGGACTTCGACGGTGACCAGATGGCCGTGCACCTCCCGCTTTCCGCGGAGGCGCAGGCCGAGGCCCGCATCCTGATGCTGTCGGCGAACAACATCCTTTCGCCGGCGTCGGGCCGCCCGCTCGCCATGCCGCGTCTGGACATGGTGACCGGTCTGTTCCACCTGACCCGCCTCACCGAGAACGCCGAGGGTGCCGGCAACGCGTACTCCTCGCCCGCCGAAGCGATCATGGCGTACGACCTCAAGGCGCTGAGCCTGCACGCCCCGGTCAAGATCCGCATCGTCGACCGTCAGCCCGCCAAGGCCGACGAAGCGGCGCTCGCGGAGAAGGGCTGGGAGCCGGGCAAGGCCTGGCTGGCCGAGACCACCCTGGGCCGCGTGCTGTTCAACGAGCTGCTGCCGGCGGACTACCCGTTCATCAACGAGCCGATGCCGAAGAAGCGTCAGGCCCTGATCGTGAACGACCTCGCCGAGCGCTACTCGATGACGCAGGTCGCGCAGACCCTGGACCGCCTGAAGGACGCCGGTTTCTACTGGGCGACCCGTTCGGGTGTCACGGTCGCGATCTCCGACGTCCTCGTCCCGACCGGCAAGAAGGCCATTCTGGACGAGTACGAAGGCAAGGCCGACCAGGTCGAGAAGCGGTACCAGCGTGGTCAGCTGTCGCACGCCGAGCGCAACAACGAGCTCGTCAAGGTGTGGACGCAGGCCACCGAAGAGGTCCACAAGATCATGGAGACGGCGCTGCCGGACGACAACCCGATCGCGATGATCGTGAAGTCGGGCGCGGCGGGCAACATGACGCAGGTCCGGTCGCTGGCCGGTATGCGTGGTCTGGTGTCGAACCCGAAGGGTGAGTACATCCCGCGTCCGATCAAGGCCAACTTCCGTGAAGGCCTGTCGGTGGCGGAGTACTTCATCGCGACGCACGGTGCCCGTAAGGGTCTGGCGGACACGGCGCTCCGTACCGCCGACTCGGGTTACCTGACCCGTCGTCTGGTGGACGTGTCGCAGGACGTCATCGTCCGCGAGGTCGACTGTGGCACCACCCGCGGCATCAACATGCCGATCGGTGAGGACATCGGCGACGGCAAGGTCCTGCGCGACCAGCACGTCGAGACCAGCGTGTACGCGCGGAACCTGGCGACCGACGCGGTCGACGCCAAGGGCAACGTCGTGCTCAACGCCGGTGACGATATCGGTGACCCGGCGATCGACAAGCTCATTTCGAGCGGGATCGCCAAGGTCAAGGTGCGTTCGGTGCTGACCTGCGAGTCGGCCGTCGGTATCTGCGCCACCTGCTACGGCCGGTCCATGGCGACCGGTCAGCTCGTCGACGTCGGCGAGGCCGTGGGTATCGTCGCGGCCCAGTCGATCGGTGAGCCGGGTACGCAGCTGACGATGCGTACGTTCCACCAGGGTGGTGTCGCCGGTGACGACATCACGACCGGTCTGCCCCGTGTCCAGGAGCTGTTCGAAGCCCGGGTCCCGAAGGGCAAGGCGCCGATCGCCGACGTCGATGGCCGTGTGCGCATCGAGGAGAGCGAGCGGTTCTGGAAGATCACGCTGATCCCGGACGACGGCAGCGAAGAGATCGTCTTCGACAAGCTGTCCAAGCGTCAGCGGCTCGCGAACACCCCGAACGGCCCGCTGGGCGACGGTGACCGCGTCAACGTCGGTCAGCAGCTGCTCGAAGGTACGCCGGACCCGCACGAGGTTCTGCGGGTCATGGGGCCGCGCGAGGCGCAGATGCACCTGGTGGACGAGGTCCAGAAGGTGTACCGGGCGCAGGGTGTGTCGATCCACGACAAGCACATCGAGGTCATCGTGCGGCAGATGCTGCGCCGCGTGACGATCATCGACTCCGGTGCCACGGACTTCCTCCCGGGCGAGCTGCCCGAGCGGACCAAGTTCGAGGCGAAGAACCGGGCGTCGGTCGCCGAAGGCGGCGAGCCCGCCTCGGGTCGCCCGGTGCTGATGGGGATCACGAAGGCCTCGCTGACCACGGACTCGTGGCTGTCGGCGGCCTCGTTCCAGGAGACCACGCGTGTCCTGACCGACGCGGCCATCAACGGCCGTTCGGACAAGCTCGTTGGCCTCAAGGAGAACGTGATCATCGGTAAGCTGATCCCGGCCGGTACCGGGATCAACAAGTACCGCAACATCCAGGTGCAGCCGACCGAGGAGGCGCGGGTCGCCGCTTACGCGATCCCGTCCTACGACGACGGCTACTACACGCCGGATGTCTTCGGCTCCACCCCGGGTGCCGCGGTTCCGCTGGACGACTACGACTTCGGCCGCGACTTCCGCTGATCCACCCCGCTCCACCCGAAGCGCCCCTGGCTCCCGGCCAGGGGCGCTTCGCTTTGCCCGCCCGCTCCGCTCCTCCGGCCGGATCGCGTTTAGCCCGCTAAACGCGATCCGGCGCCGGGCGAGGGCGACTTGCGTTTAGCCCCCTAATCGCGATCTGCCCACGATCCCGCCCGACTTGCGTTTAGCCCCCTAATCGCGATCCGGCAGGGCGGAAGCGCAGGTCAGCGAGGATCGGGAGACGGGAAGTCGAAGTAGGTGTCCGGGAACGGTTCCCCGTTGAACGTGTAGTGCCACCACTCCTCGGCGAGGTTCCGGAACCGTGCCGCCGCGAGCGTGTTCTTGAGCAGTTGCCGGTTCGCGCGGGCCTCCCCGGGGATCCGCGGATCGTCGGTGTTCGAGAGCGTGTCGTACCCGGTGCCCATGTCGACCGTGTTGTCCGGGAACCGGTCCGGCGCATAGCAGGGCACGAGCGTCTCGCCCGGTCGATAGGGGCGCTGCGGCCGGGGTGGCAGTTCCACGATCGTCAGGCCACCGTGCTCCCGCGGCTGTGCCCGGACTTCTCCGCGATGTACCCGTCGGCGAACAGCCGGTCCTTCGCCACGTTCGGGTAGAACTCCGCCTTCATCTTCTCGTCCGAGAGGTCCTTGGCCCATCGGACGAAGTGGTCGACGGCGCGTTGCGGCCGGTAGCAGTCGTACACCTTGAGCGTGTAGCCCTGCCGCAGGTGTCGCCGTTGGGCCGCCCGCAATCCTTCCGCGGCCTGCCTGGTCAGGAGGCACAGTGACTGCACGTATCCGTCGATCTTCCGGCCAACGTCCGTCTGAACGTCTTCGACATGGCCATGTCCCAGCGCTCCAATGAAGTCAGAGTTCCCGGGATTCCATAACGAAACCATAACGGGCCTGTGGTCGCCGGATTCGGGTTACTGGTCCGTTGTGACCTGCCGTAGTGCCGCCAGGTGGCCTAATTCCCAATGCTCGGAAAACCGCCACCCGTTCGGCCCAATGGCCCATCCGTATCGTGGGAAATTCACCCGGCCGTGTCGTGTCCCATTCTTTGATCACGAGATTGACACTCCGACGGCTTCACACGAGTATTTCGCCCATGCAATCCCCAGTCGCCTTGGTGTGGCGCCGGCACGTTGATCTGCGACAGCAGGCAAGCGCGCTGTGTATGGATTCCTGACCTATTCCGGGTTTGTCGCGCCGTACTGAATCAGCGTATCCGACACGGATGCGTCCGTTCCTCGTGCGCTGACGTTTTCCACTGTGCCGCAACGGTTCCCTGTGTGAACCGGCGGTTGATTGCTTCCCTTTGAATCGCGCCGGTGACGCCTGCGCGGAATAGGGGAGAGGTGTGCCGAATGTCCGGCGCTTCGGTAGCGAAAACAGGGAGAAAGAATGCTATCCAACTCGCCAAAGTGGCGAAAAGTGGTGATCGCCGCCATGGCGGCGGCCTTGGCTGTGGGCACGGTGACCTACACCGGCTCCACGACCAGTGCCTACGCCGACGTCCAGGTCGTCAAAGACGCGAAGAAGGCGGCCGACGGCAAGGAGTACTGGGTCCAGAACCACCTGGTGTCCAAGGACATCGCGGCGTCCCGGAGTGCGGACGGCAAGCGCAAGAAGTGGCTGCTGGTCTGGGCCGGCGACGAGAACATCGCCGACACCCTGGTCAAGGACGTCAAGAACCTGCCGGGTTCGCTCGGCGGGGGCCTGAACAAGATCAAGAACGCGTTGCCCGGTCCGGACTTCCTCGCCGTGATCGACGCGACGCAGGGTTCGCCGACCTACGGCAAGGTCGTCAACACCGCCACCGTCGGACCGCTCGTCGAGAACGAGCCGCACCACATGCAATACGTGTGGCACAAGGGCGACACGATCTACGCCGGCGCGCTGTTCGCCGCCGCGACGTACGCCTTCGACGTCTCCGCGTTGCCGCAGCTGAAGCTCAAGGGCGTCAGCCTCCCGACCCAGACCCTCGGCGGTTCCGTGCCCGACGCGTACTGGGTGCTCAAGGACGGCACCGCGTACGGCACGTACATGGGCGGTCCGGTCGTTCCCGGCCCACACACCTACGCCAACGGTTCCACGGTGGTGGGCAACGGTTTCGCCGGCAGCCCCGGCGAGGTCGTCCGCTTCGACCAGAACGCGCAGGTGCTTTCCGAGTCCCCCGCGGCCACCCCGCAGGGCGACAACAAGAAGCTGTGCGACAACCTCCCGCAGCTGGACAAGCCGACCTGCGCCAACCCGCACGGCATCCAGGCCCGTGAGGACCTCGACACCCTGGTCACCAGTGACTACGCCGAGCCGCGCAACATCATCCTCGACCCGGTGAAGCAGCCGTCGCCGTATCTGCGGCGGCCGACCGTCCGCACCTGGGACATCTCCGACCGCAACAAGCCGAAGCTCAAGGCGGTCTCGTACCTGCCGGACGGTCCTCGCGCCGATCCCGCCGACCCGCTGCACGCCGAAAGTCGCGCGGTCATGGAGACCACGGTGACGAACCTGCCCGGTCACAAGGGCGCGTTCGCCCAGACCATGCAGGGCGGCGCGGTGTTCTACACGCCGGACATCACCGCCAAGGAGCCGCACTGGATCCAGGTGTTCGACGACGGCGCGGCGAACAAGGCGATCCACCCGAACAACGACTCCAACGGAGGCGGCTCGAACGGTGGCTGGATCCAGACCAGCCCCGACGACAAATACCTCTACCGCGCGATCACCGGCCGCCAGAAGGGCGCGCTCGGTCCGGACGACCCCGGCACCACCGGCGGCGTCTACGTCCTCGACATTCGGAAACTCGTCGCCGCGGGCGACAAGGTCGAGAACATCAAGGGCCGGATCGACACGAAGGAGAAGTCGCAGCAGGGCGGTGGCGGCGACCTGCCGACCGTCGTCGGCGCGGCGCCGATCAACCCCGGCACGTCCGGCGGTGGCCCGCACTGGGGCGCGTACGACAACTTCGTGCTCGGTGAAGACGGGTACTACCACGAAACCGACAAGCCGCGGCATCTCGCGGTGTCGAACTACTTCGTCGCACGGTCCGGTTTGGACGGTGACCACAAGGTCAACCTGCTGAACCTCGGCGAAGACGGGAAGGTCGGCGTCGACCAGAACTTCCGGGACGAGTTCACCGGACAGGTCGGGATCAACTTCAACCGGAAGACCTGGCCGCACGGGTCCTTCGGCAACGCCAAACCGCACTCCGAACTGTTCGTCGTGGCGGACGCGGATCTCAAGTAACCCTGTTCGGCGCGGAAGGTCGTGGGTGGCGGGCACAGTGCGCCACCCACGACTCCGCCGATCTGCTCGGAGAAGGTCCCCATGGATCACCACGTCATACCGGCGAGCTCGGGTTCGGCCGGAGTCGACATCGCACTGGTCGTGCTTCGGCTCGGCCTCCTGCTGGCGACCGCTTTCCTCGCCGGAACGGGAATCCTGCGCCCGCTCGTGGGCGAGCTGCCCCGGCGTCTCCACCTCACCATCGCCGTACTGGGCGGGGTTTCGGCCGCGCTGGCCGCGATCTCCGCTTTCGCGACCGACGTCAATGTCATCGCGCTGATCGTGCATCTCGTGCTCGCGCTGGCGATTCCCGTCCTGATCCGCTGGCCGTCGGCAGGCCGCTGGGCGTCCCTCGGGCTCGCCGCACTGGTGGTGCTCGAAACCTCGCTCGGGCGGACGGGCGTCGAATTCGCCATCGACACCGTCTACGTCGCCGCGGCGGCCCTGTGGTTCGGTGTCACCGTTCTGTCCGTGTGGGTGCCCGCCGGGCAGTGGCGTCAGACGAACTTCCGGCTCGGCCCGCTTTCGCTGACCCTGGGCGGACTTCTCGTCGTCGCGGGTGCGGTCCAGCTGTTCTCCTCCGGTCTGGGGTTCGACCGCCGGATCTACGGCACGCTCTTCGGCCTCACGTTGCTCGTGATCGCTTTGCTGCCGCTCTTCGCCACCGTGGTCGCGGGATTCTTCTTCACAGGAACCGATTCCACGCGGGCTTACCGGTTCGGCGCGGCCGCCGTGGCCATCGGTTTCCTCGCCTGGAGCGCCCTCGCGGCCATTCCCAAGCCGCCCGAATCGCCGGTTCCCGGTGTCGCGCTGCTCGCGGACGCCGCCGTCGGCGACCAGCGGTTCCCGGTACTCGTGAGCCCGCAGCGGCCCGGCAAGAACCTCGTCCACTTTCCCGCGAGCGCGGGAGAAGACCTGTCCGCCGGAATCAAAGGCGGCCTGGTCGGCAAGGCCATCGTGCGGCCCGGCGCCGAGGGCACCTGGGCCGAGGTCGACCTGCCGAAGGGCCGCAGCGACCTGATCATCAGCCGTGGCGGGGAGAAGACGACCATCGAGGTCGACGCGGGCGACGAGCAGGGGCACCCCATCGCCGACACGGACGCGCCCGAGTGTGCCTCGGCCGCGCTGGGCGGCCTGATCGCCGACCGCCGCGAGGTTCTCACCTCCTGCCCCGCGGACGGACTTTCGAGTGAGGACAGCGGTTCTCTCGTGAAACTCGTCGAGTTCCTCGCCGGGCGCAAGCCTTCCGCGCTCACCCTTGTCGAGGACACCTCGCCGCGCAGTGTGGCCGCCGCGAAACTGGTCCGCGAGACCGCCGCACGCTCCGGACTCGCGGTGCGGACCGAGGCGGGCGCGAACACCGCGCTGGTCGTCGTGTCCGGCTGGGCGGGCGGCTACACGGCGATGACCCGTGCGGCCGAGTCCCAGCGGCTCAAGCCGACCCACCAGTACGGCCTGTATCTGGCGCCCTGGTTGCTCAATGGGCCGATCGTCAACGCCGTCGCGAGTTCCTCCCTGCCGCTGAGGTTCGACCCGCGCGAACAGGTCGCCGTCAGTTTCGCGGTCGCCGCGAACAACGCCTTCGGTGGCGAAAGCCCCACGCTCGGCGGCTTCCGGAACTGGCTTGGCGACCAGTGGAGGTCGATGAACGGCGACGTCCAGATCTTCGCGGCCGCACAGGTCAACGCCATGCCGATGTACCCGGGTGAACCGCACGCCGTCGGGATGATCGCCGACCGGAACTACGCGGGGCAATGGATCCCCGACGGCACGATCGTACCGATCAGCTCGGTTCTGCGGTGAAGGATTCCGCTCGCTTCCAGCAGCGGTGAAAGGAAAAGGGAGAAGAGATGAAGCGAATCGCGGCCCGTGTGCTGCTGCCGCTCGCCGTCGCGGGCGCGTTGTCCGGACTCGCCGGCGGGGTCGCCTCGGCCGACCCGTTGCCGGGACTGCCGACCGGTGGCGGCGGCCCGGCGCTCTGGCTGATCCCCGGCGTCGACCTCGGCGGACTACTCGGACCGACCGTTCCCGTGCCGACCGACGTCCTCGCCCCGATCTACGGGATCATCACGCCGATTTCGTAAAAACCGTTACCAGTAAAGGAGAATCTCATGAAGAAGACCTTCGTTCGCGCGGTCACCGGTGCCGCGCTCGCCGGTCTCGCCGTACTCGGCTCGGCCGCTCCGGCGCTTGCCGCGCAGGATGCCCCGAACGATGTCGTGGTCGTCGACGAACCCGACACGAGCGAGCTCAACAACATCTGGACGTTCGCGCCGCTCGGCGTCCCGGTGCTCGGCCTCGTCCAGTCCCTCAACGGCGTCCCCGGCCGGCTGCTGCCGTCCTGACTTCCGCGGCGGCGCGGCTCCTCCGGCCGCGCCGCCGCTTTCGGTGAGGAGAACCGATGGCCGACAGACAACTGATCGGGCGCATCGCCATCGCGGGGATCGTGGTGGCCGCACTCGCGACCTGTGTGGTGCTGCTCAACGGCGACGAAGAGCCGCAGGCCGAAACCGTGGCCGTCGTCGGCGAGCCGACCGGCGCCGCGCCGTCGCGGGAGCCGGACCGCACGATCACGCGGACGCTGAGCCGGCCGCAGCCGCAGCCGGTGTCGAACGACTGGCGGATCGTCTACGAGCTCGCCGGGACGGGGACGGCGACCGTGGTCTACGACTCGAACGGGCTGGGGCTCGTGCATCAGGAGTCGCAGGTGACGCTGCCGTGGCGCAAGGAGCTCACGTGGAAGAACACCGGCACTCCGCCGACCGTCCAGCTGATGGGGCAGGGCGAGGGCGCGGTCGAATGCCGGGTGGCCGTGGGCGGCGCCGTCGTCACGTCGGAGAAGTCCGCTCCTGGTGAGGTCGCGACTTGCGCCGGTCGGCTCGCCCCCTCCTGACTTGCGTTTAGCGGGCTAATCGCGATCCGGGCCCGGGCGCGCTTTCCGGCCCCCGTGTCGACTTTAGCGGGCTAAACGCGATCCGGCGGCGGGCGAAATTCGCTGGCCGGGGTAGGCAGAATGTAGCCATGACCTGGAGCTTCGAAGTCACCCCCGTCGATCACCCGGACGCCGCCCAGCTGCTGCGTGAGTACCTCGACGAGATCGCGTCCCGCTACTACGGGCGCCAGGTCACCGAGGAGGAGCTCGACGCTCTGATCGAGGAGCACCACAGCCGGAACCTGGTCCCGCCGACCGGCGCTTTCCTGCTCGCTTGGCGCGACGGGGTGCTCGCCGGTTGCGCCGGGTTGCGGGTCGCCGCGCCGGACATCACCGAGCTCACCCGCGTCTTCCTGCGGAAGTCCGAACGCGGCAAGGGCGGTGCGGCGCTGCTCGTGGCCGCCGCCGAGGACGTCGCCAGGGGACTCGGCGCCACACAGATCCGCCTCGACACCCGCGACGACCTCGTCGAGGCGAGGGCCCTGTACGCCCGCCTCGGTTACGAGACGGTCGAGCCCTTCAACAACGAGCCGTTCGCGCATCACTACTTCGCGAAGTCCCTGGCCCAGGCGGTGCCGGATCGCGTTTAGCCCGCTAAAGGCGACGCGGCCGCGGGGTGAAGGTCGCCTTGCCGAGGAGGGCACCGGCGAGGACGGGGGCCAGTCCGATCAGCAGCAGGATGACGCCGGTGTCCTTGCCCTCGATCAGCGGATGCCACCACAGCGGGGTCACGGCGATGTCGACGACGTCACCCCGCTCCGGGAACGTCCCGAACGACATCCACCACAGGTCCTTGACCACGTGCGTCTCGCCGTCGAGTTCGTAGGTGCCGTCCACCAGGTTTCCGTTGCCGCAGCTGGTGCAGGTCGACGTGCCCGCCTCCGCGCGCAGCGTCGCGGTCACGGTGAGCCGCGCCTCGGGGGCGAGCCCGGTCAACGCGGTCAGCGAGTTCACCGCGAGCGCCAGCCCCGGCAGCACCAGCGCGAGCGCGACGACCGTGCGCGCCACCAGTGAAAGCGACGACAGCGGCTGACGGCCCGCCGCTTCCCGGCGCCGGTTGAGCGGGCCGCGGAGCCCGGCGAGCGGGCCTCGCCTTCCGCCGAGCCATCCGGTGTCGCTGGTGTCGGAAGCCGCTGCGGTAGCACGGAAATCCGCGTCTTCCCAGTCCACTGTGGACGCGAGTATGGCCAGTCGCCGGGAGTCGGCGAACATCACCTCTTCGGTCAGCGTCCCGGCTTCGGAGGTCCACAGCGAGCCGCCGTGGAAGGCGACTTCGCGGACCCGGAACCACGAGTCGCCCTCCAGCAGCGCGCGAACGCCGGGGGAGAGCAGTGTCTCGGCGAACTCCGGATCGGACGTCGTCACGGTGAACCGGCGGTCGAACTCCGTGCCGGTCTCGAACCGCTGGAGCAGCGCGTCCGGCTTCGGTGCCCCGATGGTGTTCCGTGTGATGCGGGCGTCCTCCAACGGTGTGAACCGCTCCGGCTCGAAGGCACCCGTGACCGGGGTGACGACGACCGACGGCACCTCAGGCGTCCGCAACTGGATCAGGGCGTATGTCCCATCGATCAGGTCAGCTGTCCTGGCCAGGTCCGGGAAGTCCGCCGAGCCGCCGAGCCCGTACTCGACTCCGAGCAGCCGATGTCCGTTGTGCTCGAACTCGACGGCCGTCGCCACCGACTCGGGAGAGGCGTGGGTGACGGCGATCCCGCGTTGGGGGAGCACGCCGAAGCTCGGCTCACCGGTCCCGTCGAGCCTGCCGGTCCACGTCTTCTGCCGATGCCCCCGCCACGCCGCCAAAGCCGCGATCACCACCGGGAAGGCGAACCAGAGCCAGCCGGGCACCGCGCTGCCGGACCCGGCCGAGAGCCAGTACAGCGACGTTTCGGAGACGAGGATCCCGCAGAGCGCGTAGCTGACGGCCGCCGCCGTTGGCCGCCGTCCGTCGAAGCGCCCTCCGAGCAGCAACAGCCCCAGGGCCAGGGTGTACCCACCGGCGATGAGCCACGGCCCGGCCAGCTGATCGTCCATCGGGCGACCCTACTGGTCCATGTCGAGGTTCTCGCGGGTCTCCTCTTCGCTGTGGCGACCGCCGGTCCGGCCGTATTCCTGCCCGGTCGTGGTGGTCCTGGTGTTGTCGATGGCCTTGTTCGCGAAGTCGAAGGCAGCCTTGCCCTGGTACGCCGATCCCTTCGACAGATCGGTGGGATTGACCCCGACCACCTGCTTGATCGCCTGGTTCGGCACCCCCTTGAGGACGTCCTTCGCGGCATCGCCGAACGTGCCGAGCTGGGTCCCGGAGTCCTTGGCGAACGCGCCGACGATCGCCTTCTCCTGGCCGGGGGTCATCCCGACCTTGCCGGCCTTCGTCAGCTTCGAACCCTGTTTGACCAGGTCGTCCGTCCACTTGAGCAGGAAGCCCATGAACTTGTCGAGCAGCTTGCCGAGTTTGCCGAGGTGCTTGGTGATCTTGCCCATCGCGCTCGCGGCCTTGGCGATCGTCGCGGTCATCGCGGCGGCCACCGACGAGCCGAGGCTGACGACGGAGGCGGCCAGCGCGGGCAGCCAGATGTAGATCGCCCAGGTGACCAGCTCGGAGATGATCGACTTGACGACCTCTTCGATGACGGTCATCACCATCGACCACATCTGCAGCGTCTCGGCCACCGTCCCGGCGCTGTTGCCGATGCCCTTGATGCCGACGGCGAAGTCGCCGAGCGCGTTCCGGGCGGCGTCGCCCGCGTCGCCCACCCAGTCCTTCAGTGACTCGTCGCCGGTCTTGACGAAGTCGTCGGCCAGCGTCACGAAGCCCTTGGCGATGTTGCCGAAGTTGCCGGCCGCGGTCTTGAGCGCCGGACCGTCGCCCGTGACGAAGTGCAGCGCGTCCTGCAGTGGCTGGATCAGCTCGATCAGGATGTTCAGGCCGTTGCTGACCAGCCAGCCGACCGGGTCGAGCACGAAGCTCGCGAGGTCCGCGCCAGCCCCCGCGATGAACCCGGCGCCGTCCTGGATCAGCTGCCCGCCCGCGGCCACGACGTCGCCGGGACCCTGCGCGGCGCCGAACTTCTCGTAGGCGTTGGCGACGGTGGTGACGCCCTTGCCCGCGATCGGCACCTTCTTCGCCGCGTCGAGCGCGTTCTTGCCGAAGCTGTCGTCACCCGTGATCTTGACGCCGCCGGCGATACTCGCCTTCTCGTCGGTCATGCCGTCCCCCAGCTCACTTCGGTCCGTCGATCTTGGCTTCGTACTTTCCCAGGGTGATCGTCGCGTCGTTTTCGAAGCCGTTGTAGATCGACGCCGCCTGGGTCATCTTCCCGGAGAACGCGTCGACCCCGGTCTTCATCAGTTCGAGCAGTTCGCGCAGATCGGCGAGCTTGCCGGTGTAGGTCTGCTTCACCGCGAGCCCGATCAGGCCCCACGACTTGTCCGTGACGTCGGCCTGGTCGACGAGGTCGCCGAACTTCCCGGCCTCGTCCTTGTAGTAACCGAGTTTGTTCGCGTAGTCGATCAAGGCCTGCGTTTTGACCGCGTGCCCGCCTGGTCCGGTCATCGGTGATCCTCCTCGTCGAACAGGTTCTTGAGGAACTGGTCACCGGGCGAGTCCCCGGCCGACGGCGGTCGTCCGGGAGCCGGTTCGTCCGACCGCCGGAGCACCGTTTCCTCGCTGAAGTCGTCTTCGTTCCGAGGGCGGCGGGCGGTGCTCGGTGGTGGCTCCTCCGACATCTGAGACCGCAGATCGTCCGTTGTGGTTCCCAACGCTTCGGCTTGGGCTTCGAGAACCTGTTCTTCGACGTTCGTATGGAACGTCCCGCCGAACTGCGCGTCGACGATCCCCGCCTGCTTCCGCGCCGCGTCGGCCACCGCGGTGTGCAAAGTGGACAGAATGGCGGCGCCGAGCTGTTGTGGTTGCTGCCGAAGGGCTTCCGGGCTGAGGCGGATGTCCTTCACGGACCCGCCGGGGCCCGCGACGACGGTGACCGAACGGTCCGGTGACGTCGCCACCGACTCCAGTTCGGCCAGTTCACCCTGCATCTCGCCGACCTTCGCGAACTGCGTCTCGGCCTGTTTGATCTTGGACTGGAATTTCTCGAATTCCGCGACGAGTTGTTCGAACTCGGCCGACATGGAGCCTCCCCGTGCTTGCGGTGCGTCGTCCGGTCATCAGCGGCGGCACTGTGACCGGTGTCATCGTGACCCATTCACCGCTTTGACGCGATGGTGTCCTTTCCGGATCCATCCGGCTCACCCGATAGGGGAATAGGTAGCGTGGTTCGCCGAGCAGGGCGGAATCAGTACGAGTGAGGGGAGGGCGTCGTGGACGCCGAGCAGCAGGAAAGCATCGAAGAACCCCGGCGGGGGAGTCACGCGGCGCCGGAGGGGGCTCCCGTGCATCCGTTGATCGATCTCTCGAGGGACCCGCATCCGGGCCGGGCGGACCACGCCAAACCCGACGAGGAATGATGGCTGGGCGCGCGGCGCCTCCGTCGAGGGCGGTGGCGCGGGCATGGATGGAGAACCGGTCCGAAACGCCGTTCCATCAGGTTCGCCGCGGCGTGACGCCCGGCACGATATAGTTATAGACCCCCCGATTTGGCCGGTCCGGAAGAGGCCGGGTATCTTTGGAGACCGTGCCCGGCAGGCGTCGGGCCGTCCCGTGTGCCGTGCGGCATGGACGGGGTGCTCAGGCATCCGGTCCACCGGCTTCGCCCACACGGGATCCGACGGAAAATCCCTACGGGAAGTTACCGGTCGCAAGACCGTGACGCGGGCCGACACGCCCGACCGCGGGGGCCGGAGACAACACGTAGTAGCAAGATCGCGAACAGAAAGCTGGTCCATTGCCCACGATCCAGCAGCTGGTCCGTAAGGGCCGCCAGGACAAGGCTGCCAAGCAGAAGACCGCGGCCCTCAAGGGGAGCCCGCAGCGGCGTGGTGTGTGCACTCGCGTGTACACCACAACCCCCAAGAAGCCGAACTCGGCGCTTCGCAAGGTCGCTCGTGTGAAGCTGACCAGCGGCATCGAGGTCACCGCCTACATTCCCGGTGAAGGCCACAACCTGCAGGAGCACTCGATGGTGCTCGTGCGCGGTGGTCGTGTGAAGGACCTGCCGGGTGTCCGCTACAAGATCATCCGCGGTTCGCTCGACACCCAGGGTGTCAAGAACCGTAAGCAGGCGCGCAGCCGGTATGGCGCGAAGAAGGAGAAGAGCTAATGCCCCGCAAGGGTCCGGCCCCCAAGCGGCCGCTGATCTCTGACCCCGTCTACGCATCCCCGCTGGTCACCCAGCTGGTGAACAAGGTGCTGAAGGACGGCAAGCGGTCTCTGGCCGAGCGCATCGTCTACGGCGCCCTCGAAGGCGCTCGCGAGAAGACCGGCACTGACCCGGTCGTCACGCTGAAGCGCGCCCTTGACAACGTGAAGCCCACCATCGAGGTGAAGAGCCGCCGGGTCGGTGGTGCCACCTACCAGGTGCCGATCGAGGTCAAGCCGGGACGTTCCACCACGCTCGCGCTTCGCTGGCTGGTTTCCTTCTCCGCGGCTCGCCGCGAGAAGACCATGATCGAGCGCCTGCAGAACGAGCTGCTCGACGCGAGCAACGGCCTCGGCGCCAGCGTGAAGCGGCGCGAGGACACGCACAAGATGGCCGAGTCCAACAAGGCCTTCGCGCACTACCGCTGGTGATGACCGCCCGGCTGCCGATCAAAGCCTTGCCGGGCCCCAATTTTGAGACAGGGGAACACTCTCGTGGCACGTGAAGTGCTGACCGACCTGAACCAGGTCCGCAACATCGGCATCATGGCCCACATCGACGCCGGTAAGACCACCACCACCGAGCGGATCCTGTTCTACACCGGGGTCAACTACAAGATCGGTGAAGTCCACGATGGCGCCGCCACCATGGACTGGATGGAGGAGGAGCAGAAGCGGGGTATCACCATCACCTCGGCTGCCACCACCACCTTCTGGGCCGATCACCAGATCAACATCATCGACACCCCGGGTCACGTCGACTTCACCGTCGAGGTGGAGCGTTCGCTGCGCGTGCTCGATGGTGCCGTCGCGGTGTTCGACGGCAAGGAAGGTGTCGAGCCGCAGTCCGAGCAGGTCTGGCGTCAGGCGGACAAGTACGAGGTTCCTCGTGTCTGCTTCGTCAACAAGATGGACAAGCTCGGCGCGGACTTCTACTTCACCGTCCGCACCATCGAGGAGCGCCTCGGTGCCCGTCCGCTGGTCATCCAGCTGCCGATCGGCGCCGAGAGTGAGTTCGAAGGTGTCATCGACCTGGTCCGCATGAAGGCGCTGACCTGGCGCGGCGAGGTCCAGAAGGGCGAGGACTACGCCGTCGAGGAGATCCCGGCCGAGCTCGCCGACAAGGCGGCCGAGTACCGGGAGAAGCTGGTCGAGGCCATCGCCGAGACCGACGACTCCCTGATGGAGAAGTTCCTCGAGGGTGTGGAGCCGACGGAGGCCGAGCTGAAGGCCGGTATCCGGAAGCTCACCATCGCCCGCGAGGCGTACCCGGTGCTCACCGGTTCCGCGTTCAAGAACAAGGGCGTGCAGCCCATGCTCGACGCGGTCATCGACTACCTTCCGTCGCCGCTGGACGTCCCCGCCGTCGAGGGCACGCTGCCCGACGGTGAGACCCCGGTCCTCCGGAAGCCGTCCGTCGACGAACCGTTCTCCGCTCTGGCGTTCAAGATCGCCGCGCACCCGTTCTTCGGCAAGCTGACCTACATCCGGGTGTACTCGGGCAAGGTCTCCGCCGGCGCGCAGTTGATCAACGCCACCAAGGAGCGCAAGGAGCGCATCGGGAAGCTCTTCCAGATGCACTCCAACAAGGAGAACCCGGTCGACGAGGCCCAGGCCGGCCACATCTACGCGGTCATCGGCCTGAAGGACACCACCACCGGTGACACCCTCGCCGACCCGCAGAACCCGGTCGTCCTCGAGTCGATGACGTTCCCGGCGCCGGTCATCCGCGTCGCGATCGAGCCCAAGACCAAGGCCGACCAGGAGAAGCTGTCCCTGGCGATCCAGAAGCTGGCCGAAGAGGACCCGACGTTCCAGGTCAACCTGGACGAGGACACCGGCCAGACGATCATCGCGGGTATGGGCGAGCTGCACCTCGAGGTGCTGGTGAACCGGATGAAGTCCGACTACAAGGTCGAGGCGAACATCGGTAAGCCGCAGGTCGCCTACCGTGAGACGGTGCGCAAGACGGTCGAGAAGCTCGACTACGTGCACAAGAAGCAGACCGGTGGTTCCGGTCAGTTCGCGAAGGTCATCGTCAAGCTCGAGCCGCTCGAGTCCACCGACGGTGCCCTCTACGAGTTCTCCAACAAGGTCACCGGTGGTCGCGTGCCGCGGGAGTACATCCCGTCGGTCGACGCGGGCGCGCAGGACGCCATGCAGTACGGCGTGCTGGCCGGCTACCCGCTCGTCGGGTTGAAGTTCACCTTGTTGGACGGCGCGTACCACGAGGTCGACTCTTCGGAAATGGCCTTCAAGATCGCCGGCTCCATGGCGATGAAGGAAGCCGCGAAGAAGGCCGGTCCGGTCATCCTCGAGCCGCTGATGGCCGTCGAGGTCACCACGCCCGAGGACTACATGGGCGATGTGATCGGCGACCTCAACTCCCGCCGTGGCCAGATCCAGGCCATGGAGGAGCGCGCCGGTACCCGTGTCGTCAAGGCACTGGTCCCGCTGTCGGAGATGTTCGGCTACGTCGGTGACCTGCGGTCGCGTACCCAGGGACGTGCCAACTACTCCATGGTGTTCGACTCCTACGCTGAGGTTCCCGCGAACGTCGCGAAGGAAATCATCGCGAAGGCGACAGGGGAGTAGTTCCCTCTCGCTCGCGGGCATAAGGAAAACTCCTGAACGTCCGCACCACCCACCGAGAAACGAATCTCCGTCTGACGACAGCCACGTCGGCCGGTGAGTAAGCAAAACAGTCCAGGAGGACATTCCAGTGGCGAAGGCGAAATTCGAGCGGACCAAGCCGCACGTCAACATCGGGACCATCGGTCACGTCGACCACGGTAAGACCACTCTGACCGCGGCGATCACCAAGGTTCTGCACGACAAGTACCCCGAGCTGAACACGGCGTCGGCGTTCGACCAGATCGACAACGCGCCGGAAGAGAAGCAGCGCGGCATCACGATCAACATCTCGCACGTCGAGTACCAGACCGAGAAGCGTCACTACGCCCACGTGGACGCCCCCGGTCACGCGGACTACATCAAGAACATGATCACCGGTGCGGCGCAGATGGACGGCGCGATCCTCGTGGTCGCGGCGACCGACGGCCCGATGCCGCAGACCCGTGAGCACGTGCTGCTCGCGAAGCAGGTCGGCGTGCCCTACATCGTGGTCGCGCTGAACAAGGCCGACATGGTCGACGACGAAGAGATCCTGGAGCTCGTCGAGCTCGAGGTCCGCGAGCTGCTGTCCTCCCAGGACTTCCCCGGTGACGACGCTCCGGTCGTCAAGGTCTCCGGTCTGAAGGCCCTCGAGGGCGACGCCAAGTGGGGCGAGAGCGTTCTCGAGCTCATGGCGGCCGTCGACGAGAACGTGCCGGACCCGGTGCGCGAGCTCGACAAGCCGTTCCTGATGCCGATCGAAGACGTCTTCACGATCACCGGCCGTGGCACGGTCGTGACCGGCCGTATCGAGCGTGGCCGCGTCAACGTGAACGAAGAGGTCGAGATCGTCGGCATCAAGGAGAAGTCGACCAAGACCACCGTCACCGGTGTCGAGATGTTCCGCAAGCTGCTCGACCAGGGTGAGGCCGGCGACAACGTCGGTCTGCTGGTCCGCGGTATCAAGCGCGAGGACGTCGAGCGCGGCCAGGTCGTCGTGAAGCCGGGCACCACCACCCCGCACACGGAGTTCGAGGGCTCGGTCTACATCCTGTCGAAGGACGAGGGTGGCCGTCACACCCCGTTCTTCAACAACTACCGCCCGCAGTTCTACTTCCGTACGACGGACGTGACCGGCGTGGTGACCCTCAAGGAGGGCACCGAGATGGTCATGCCGGGCGACAACACGGACATCAGCGTTGTGCTGATCCAGCCGGTCGCCATGGACGAGGGTCTGCGTTTCGCCATCCGTGAGGGTGGACGGACCGTGGGCGCCGGCCAGGTCACCAAGATCAACAAGTGATTTAGACGCCCCGTCCGGGGTCAATACACCCCCGGGTTAGGGGCGTCAAATCACGTGTGCGACACTATTCAGGTTGCTCGTCCTGGGGCGGCCGAACCTTTCGAGGTTCCGGCCGCCCTGGTATGAGCGGCCACGGTCCGCGGAGCACTTCCTTCGGGTGAGGCTAGCGGGCAAGGGCGTTTGAGACGGCGATAAGCATTCCGCCGGCTCGACGCCTCCTCACGTTGAGGAAGACCAGGCAAGACGAAGATCCCGCGGGATCCGTCTGTGCGTCGGGCTCGACACGCCCGACCGCGTGGACCGGGGACAGGGCCGTTGAACTGGGAAAACCTCAGCCAGACTGAGGTTTGAAAAGACAAAAGCGGCACGAGACGACAAGGAACGAGCAGCCACCATGGCGGGACAGAAGATCCGCATCCGGCTCAAGGCCTACGACCACGAGGCGATCGACACCTCGGCGCGCAAGATCGTCGAGACGGTCACGCGCACCGGCGCCCGTGTTGTCGGGCCGGTGCCGCTGCCCACCGAGAAGAACGTTTACTGCGTCATCCGCTCGCCGCACAAGTACAAGGACTCGCGCGAGCACTTCGAGATGCGCACGCACAAGCGTCTGATCGACATCCTCGACCCGACGCCGAAGACGGTCGACGCGCTCATGCGCATCGACCTGCCGGCGAGCGTCGACGTCAACATCCAGTAGCGGCTGGCGAGCGGCGGAGAGTAAGAGACTCATGTCTGACAGGCAAATGAAGGGCATTCTGGGCACCAAGCTCGGTATGACCCAGGTCTTCGACGAGAACAACCGGGTCGTCCCGGTGACCGTCGTGCAGGCCGGCCCGAACGTGGTCACCCAGGTTCGGACCCAGGAAACCGACGGCTACAAGGCCGTGCAGCTGGCTTTCGGCGCGGTCGACCCGCGCCGGGTCAACAAGCCGCGCACCGGCCACTTCGACAAGGCGAGCGTGACTCCGCGTCGTTTCCTTGCCGAGCTGCGTACCACCGACGCCGAGACCTACGAGGTCGGCCAGGAGATCACCGCTGAGGTGTTCGAGGCCGGTATCGAGGTCGACGTGACCGGTACCAGCAAGGGCAAGGGCTACGCCGGTGTCATGAAGCGTCACGGCTTCAAGGGCCAGGGCGCGAGCCACGGCGCACAGGCCGTGCACCGCAAGCCCGGCTCGATCGGTGGCTGTGCCACCCCGGGCCGTGTCTTCAAGGGCCTGCGCATGGCGGGCCGGATGGGCAACGACCGGGTCACCACGCAGAACCTGACCGTGCACGCGGTGCGTGCCGAGGACGGCCTGCTGCTGATCAAGGGCGCCGTGCCCGGTCCCAAGGGCGGCCTGCTGTTCGTTCGCAGCGCCGCGAAGGGTGGTAACTGAACATGACCAGCGTCGAGCTGAAGACCCCGGCCGGTAAAGCCGACGGCACGGTCGAGCTCCCCTCGGAGATCTTCGACGTGCAGGCCAACGTGCCCCTCATGCACCAGGTCGTGATCGGCCAGCTGGCCGCCGCGCGCCAGGGCACGCATGACACCAAGACCCGCGGTGAAGTCCGCGGTGGTGGCAAGAAGCCGTACCGCCAGAAGGGCACCGGCCGCGCCCGCCAGGGTTCGACCCGTGCGCCGCAGTTCGTCGGCGGTGGTGTCGTCCACGGCCCCACGCCGCGTGACTACACCCAGCGCACCCCGAAGAAGATGAAGGCCGCCGCTCTGCGTGGCGCCCTCTCGGACCGGGCCCGCGCCGGACAGCTGCACGTCGTCACCGAACTGGTGACCGGCGAGAAGCCGTCCACCAAGTCCGCCAAGGCCGTCATCGCCGCGGTGACCCAGGCCAAGCGCGTTCTCGTGGTGCTGCACCGCGATGACGAGCTGAGCTGGAACTCGCTGCGGAACCTGGCCGAGGTCCACCTCATCACGCCCGACCAGCTCAACACCTACGACGTGTTGGTCAACGACGACGTGGTGTTCACCAAGGCCGCTTACGACGTGTTCGTCGCCGGCCCCGTCCGGGGCAAGGGCGCGAAGGCTTCGGCTCGGTCGAGCGAGGTTGAAGGGAGTGACGAGCAGTGAGTGCGATCGCCATCCCCGATCCCCGCGACATCTTGCTCGCGCCGGTGATCTCCGAGAAGTCCTACGGACTGCTTGAAGACCACAAGTACACGTTCGTGGTTCGCCCGGACGCCAACAAGACCCAGATCAAGATCGCGGTCGAGAAGGTGTTCGGCGTCAAGGTGGTCAGTGTCAACACCCTCAACCGCCAGGGCAAGCGTAAGCGGACTCGCGCCGGCTTCGGCAAGCGCAAGGACACCAAGCGCGCCATCGTGACTCTTTCGGCTGAGAGCAAGCCGATCGAGATCTTCGGCGGACCCACCGCGTAAAGGACTGAGCTGACACATGGGCATCCGCAAGTACAAGCCGACGACCCCGGGTCGTCGCGGTTCCAGCGTCTCCGACTTCGCCGAGATCACTCGGTCCACCCCGGAGAAGTCGCTGCTGCGTCCGCTGAGCAAGACCGGCGGCCGTAACTCCAGCGGCAAGATCACCACCCGTCACAAGGGTGGTGGCCACAAGCGTGCGTACCGGCTGATCGACTTCCGCCGGAACGACAAGGACGGCGTTCCCGCCAAGGTCGCGCACATCGAGTACGACCCCAACCGGTCCGCTCGTATCGCGCTCCTGCACTACGCCGACGGCGAGAAGCGCTACATCATCGCCCCGGAGAAGCTCAAGCAGGGTGACACGGTTGAGAACGGCCCCCGCGCCGACATCAAGCCGGGTAACAACCTGCCGCTGCGCAACATCCCGGTCGGCACCGTGATCCACGCGATCGAGCTCCGCCCCGGTGGCGGCGCGAAGATGGCGCGGTCCGCCGGTGCCAAGGTGCAGCTGGTGGCGAAGGACGGGCCTTACGCCCAGCTTCGTCTCCCGTCGGGCGAGATCCGGAACGTCGACGTGCGCAACCGCGCCACCATCGGCGAGGTCGGCAACTCCGACCACTCCAACATCAACTGGGGCAAGGCGGGCCGTAACCGCTGGCGCGGCAAGCGTCCCACCGTCCGTGGTGTCGTCATGAACCCGGTCGACCACCCGCACGGTGGTGGTGAGGGTAAGACCTCCGGTGGTCGTCACCCGGTGAACCCGAACGGTAAGCCCGAGGGTCGTACCCGTCGCCGCAAGGCTTCGGACTCGATGATCGTCCGACGTCGCCGTACCGGCAAGAACAAGCGCTGAGCAGGGAGGTAGAAGCACATGCCACGTAGCCTTAAAAAAGGCCCCTTCGTGGACGACCACCTGCTCAAGAAGGTGGACGTTCTCAACGAGTCGGGCAAGAAGACCGTGATCAAGACTTGGTCGCGTCGGTCCACGATCATCCCGGATTTCCTGGGTCACACGATCGCGGTCCACGACGGACGCAAGCACGTCCCGGTGTTCGTCACCGAGGCGATGGTGGGTCACAAGTTGGGCGAGTTCGCCCCGACTAGGACCTTCAAGGGCCACATCAAGGACGACCGCAAGTCGCGCCGCCGCTGAGCGGGCACGAGAGAACAAGGAAGCTAGCGATGAACGCCCAGAACGACGTGGCCGAGGCATTGCCGACGGCTTACGCGCGGGCTCGCTTCGTCCGGGACTCGCCTACCAAGGTGCGCCGGGTGATCGAGCTGATCAAGGGACGTAGCGCCGCCGACGCCTTGGCCGTGCTCCAGTTCGCCCCGCAGGCGGCAAGCGAGCCGGTCGCGAAGGTGCTCGCCAGCGCCATGGCCAACGCCGAGAACAACCTCGATCTCGATCCGGACACCCTCTGGATCAAGAACGCCTACGCCGACGAGGGCCCGACCCTCAAGCGCATCCGTCCGCGGGCCCAGGGCCGCGCGTACCGGATCCGTAAGCGGACCAGCCACATCACCGTCGAGGTGGAGTCGCGTCCGAAGGCCGAGGCCAAGAAGGCACAGGGCAAGAAGAAGGCAGGTGGCCGGTAGTGGGCCAGAAGATCAACCCGCACGGCTTCCGCCTGGGTATCACCACGGACTGGAAGTCGCGTTGGTACGCCGACAAGCAGTACGCGGAGTACGTGGCCGAGGACGTCAAGATCCGGAAGCTGCTGTCCACGGGCATGGAGCGCGCCGGGATCTCCAAGGTCGAGATCGAGCGCACCCGTGACCGGGTCCGCGTCGACATCCACACCGCCCGGCCGGGCATCGTCATCGGCCGTCGCGGTGCGGAGGCCGACCGCATCCGCGGCGCGCTGGAGAAGCTGACCGCCAAGCAGGTCCAGCTGAACATCCTCGAGGTCAAGAACCCCGAGGCCGACGCCCAGCTCGTCGCTCAGGGTGTCGCGGAGCAGCTGAGCAACCGTGTGGCGTTCCGCCGCGCGATGCGCAAGGCGATCCAGACCTCCATGCGCTCGCCGCAGGTCAAGGGCATCCGCGTGCAGTGCGGCGGTCGTCTCGGCGGTGCCGAGATGTCCCGCTCCGAGCACTACCGCGATGGCCGCGTCCCGCTGCACACGCTGCGTGCCGACATCGACTACGGCTTCTTCGAGGCCAAGACGACGTTCGGTCGCATCGGCGTGAAGGTGTGGATCTACAAGGGCGAGCTCGTGGGCGGCCTCAAGGCCAGGGAGGCGCGTGACGCCGCCGCGGCCGCCGAGCGTGCCCCGCGCCGTGACCGTGGTGACCGTCCGTCCCGCCCGCGCCGTTCCGGTGCGTCGGGCACGACGCCGACCTCGACCGAAGCCGGTCGGGCCGCTGCCGCCGCGAAGAGCGACGACACCGCCCCTGCGGCCGTTGAGGCCCCGGCTGCTGAGACTGCAGAAAAGACGGAGGGCTGACACGTGCTCATCCCGCGCAGGGTCAAGCACCGGAAGCAGCACTCCCCGAAGCGCCACGGTGCCGCCAAGGGCGGTACGAATGTGAGCTTCGGCGAGTACGGCATCCAGGCGCTTGAGCACAGCTACGTGACCAACCGGCAGATCGAGTCCGCTCGTATCGCCATGACGCGTCACATCAAGCGTGGCGGCAAGGTGTGGACGACCATCTACCCGGACCGCCCGCTGACCAAGAAGCCGGCGGAAACCCGCATGGGTTCCGGTAAGGGTTCGCCCGAGTGGTGGATCGCCAACGTGAAGCCGGGCCGCGTGATGTTCGAGATCTCGTTCCCGAACGAGGAGACCGCCCGTGAGGCGCTCCGTCGCGCGATCCACAAGCTGCCCATGAAGTGCCGCATCGTGACCCGTGAAGGTGGTGAGTTCTGATGGCGAAGGCAGGTGCTGCCCAGGCATCGGAGCTGCGTGAGCTCACCGCGGAAGAGCTCGTTCTGCGTCTGAAGGAATACAAGGAGGAGCTCTTCAACCTCCGCTTCCAGATGGCGACCGGACAGCTCGACAACAACCGCCGTCTGCGCACCGTCCGCACGGACATCGCGCGGATCTACACGGTCATGCGCGAGCGTGAACTCGGCCTGTCCGTTTCCCCTGACGCCGAGAGTGAAGGTGCCGCATGAGCGAGCAGCCCAACGCTGAGGCGGCCCCCCGTAACGACCGCAAGGTCCGTGAGGGTTACGTCGTCTCGGACAAGATGAACAAGACGATCGTGGTCGAGCTCGAAGACCGCAAGAAGCACCGTCGTTACGCCAAGGTTCTCCGCAGCACCAGCAAGGTCAAGGTGCACGACGAGAACAACGAAGCTGGCGTCGGCGACCGGGTCACCCTGATGGAGACCCGCCCGCTGTCGGCGACCAAGCGCTGGCGTCTGGTGCAGATCGTGGAGAAGGCCAAGTAAGTAGGGCTCTTTTTGAGTCCCTTAGTTCCGCAAGGCTCGCGTTTCAGCGCGAGAACCAGCGCGACATACAGGAGTAGACGTGATCCAGCAGGAGTCGCGGCTTCGGGTTGCCGACAACACGGGCGCGAAGGAAATCCTTTGCATCCGCGTTCTCGGCGGCTCGGGGCGGCGCTACGCGGGCATCGGCGACGTCATCGTCGCCACCGTGAAGGACGCCATGCCGGCTGCCGGCGTGAAGAAGGGTGACGTCGTCAAGGCCGTCATCGTTCGCACGCGCAAGGAGCGCCGTCGTCCGGACGGTTCTTACATCCGCTTCGACGAAAACGCTGCTGTGCTCATCAAGAACGACAATGAGCCTCGCGGCACCCGCATCTTCGGCCCGGTGGGCCGCGAGCTGCGCGACCGAAAGTTCATGAAGATCATTTCGCTCGCGCCGGAGGTGTTGTAGAGCATGAAGGTGAAGAAGGGCGACACGGTCGTCGTCATCGCCGGCAAGGACAAGGGTGCCAAGGGCAAGGTCATCCAGGCCTACCCCGAGCGTGAGCGCGTGCTGGTCGAAGGCGTGAACCGGATCAAGAAGCACACGCGGATCTCCCAGACCCAGCGCGGTGCGCAGTCCGGCGGCATCGTCACCCAGGAGGCGCCCATCCACGTCTCGAACGTGATGGTCGTCGACTCCGACGGCAAGCCGGCTCGCATCGGCTACCGCATCGGCGAGGACGGCAAGAAGGTCCGGGTCTCGCGCCGGAACGGTAAGGACATCTGATCATGACCACCGCAGAGAAGATCGCCCCGCGCCTCAAGGTGCGGTACCGCGAGGAGATCAAGGGACAGCTCCAGGAGGAGTTCTCCTTCGAGAACGTCCACCAGATCCCGGGCGTCGTCAAGGTCGTCGTGAACATGGGTGTCGGTGACGCCGCCCGTGACAGCAAGCTGATCGAAGGCGCCATCCGCGACCTGGCCGCGATCACCGGGCAGAAGCCCGAGGTTCGCAAGGCTCGCAAGTCCATCGCGCAGTTCAAGCTGCGTGAGGGCCAGCCGATCGGTGCGCGCGTCACGCTGCGCGGCGACCGGATGTGGGAGTTCCTCGACCGGCTGCTGACCATCGCGCTTCCGCGTATCCGTGACTTCCGCGGGCTTTCGCCGAAGCAGTTCGACGGCAACGGCAACTACACGTTCGGTCTCAACGAGCAGTCCATGTTCCACGAGATCGACCCGGACGCCATCGACCGCCCGCGCGGTATGGACGTCACTGTCGTCACCACCGCCAACACCGACGACGAGGGCCGCGCGCTGCTTCGCAAGCTCGGCTTCCCGTTCAAGGAGAACTGAGTCGATGGCCAAGAAAGCACTGGTCCACAAGGCCGCGAAGACGCCGAAGTTCAAGGTTCGCGGTTACACGCGTTGCCAGCGATGCGGTCGCCCGCACGCGGTGTTCCGCAAGTTCGGGCTCTGCCGGATCTGCCTTCGCGAGATGGCACACGCGGGCGAGCTGCCCGGCGTCCGCAAGTCCAGCTGGTAAGAGTCTTTTTTAACTCCCACTTCGCCACAGGCCTTGCAGTCGATGCAGGGAACCAGGGCGAGAAAGGTTGACAGGTCACCATGACGATGACCGACCCCATCGCAGACTTCTTGACCCGTCTGCGTAACGCGAACTCGGCTTACCACGACGAGGTCGTGCTTCCCCACTCGAAGATCAAGGCGAACATCGCCGAGATCCTCAAGCGCGAGGGCTACATCTCGGGCTACCGCGACGAGCCGGGCGAGAAGCACAAGAACCTCATCGTGGAGCTGAAGTACGGCCCCAACCGTGAGCGCAGCATCGCCGGCCTTCGCCGCGTGTCCAAGCCCGGCCTGCGGGTCTACGCAAAATCGACCGAACTGCCGTCGGTTCTCGGTGGCCTCGGCGTCGCGATCATCTCGACGTCGTCCGGCCTCCAGACCGACCGTCAGGCCAAGCGAAACAGCGTGGGCGGCGAAGTCCTCGCCTACGTCTGGTAAGGAAGGGGGCACAGACATGTCACGCATTGGAAAGCTGCCGGTCGCCGTCCCCTCCGGGGTCGAGGTGACCATCGATGGTCAGCAGATCAAGGTCAAGGGGCCCAAGGGCACCCTTGAGCACACCGTCGCCGAGCCGATCACCGTGGAGCGCGCCGAAGACGGCACGCTGCAGGTGAAGCGGCCCGACGAGGAGCGCACCAGCCGTGCCCTGCACGGTCTCACCCGGACGCTGGTCAACAACCTCGTCGTCGGTGTGACCGAAGGCTACGAGAAGAAGCTCGAAATCCACGGTGTCGGTTACCGCGTGCAGGCCAAGGGTTCGGACCTCGAGTTCGCCCTCGGCTACAGCCACCCGGTGAAGATCGAGGCCCCGGAAGGCATCACCTTCAAGGTCGAGACCCCCACCCGGTTCTCGGTCTCGGGCATCGACAAGCAGAAGGTCGGCCAGATCGCCGCGGTCATCCGCAAGCTGCGCCGCCCGGACCCGTACAAGGGCAAGGGCCTGCGCTACGAGGGTGAGAAGATCCGCCGCAAGGTCGGAAAGACGGGTAAGTGATCATGAGCGACACGACTACGAAGCGCAAGCCGGTCGGCAAGGACATCTCGACCCGCCGCCGCGTCGCGAAGGCCCGTCGGCACTTCCGCCTTCGCAAGAAGATCAACGGCACGGACCAGCGCCCGCGCCTGGTCGTCAAGCGTTCGTCGCGGCACATCGCCGTGCAGCTGATCGACGACCTTGCCGGCAAGACCCTGGCGTCGGCGTCCACCCTCGAGGCGGACGTCCGCGCGCTCGACGGCGACAAGAAGGCCAAGGCCGCGAAGGTCGGGGAGCTTGTCGCCAACCGCGCCAAGAACGCCGGTGTCTCGACCGTGGTGTTCGACCGTGGCGGTAACGCTTACCACGGCCGCATCGCCGCTCTCGCTGACGCCGCCCGTGAAGCGGGGTTGGAATTCTGATGCAGATGCTCGTGAATGGAAGGAAAGCCTGATGCCGGGACGTACACGGCAATTCGGCGGCGGACAGGGCGGACCCGGCGGGCAGGGCGGCAACGACCGCAATGAACGTCGTGGTGGCGGCCGGGATCGTCGCGACAGCGGTCGTGGCGGGGCCGGCCAGGACAAGACCCCGCACCTCGAGAAGGTCGTGACGATCAACCGCGTCGCCAAGGTCGTCAAGGGTGGTCGTCGCTTCAGCTTCACCGCCCTGGTGGTCGTCGGTGACGGCGACGGTCAGGTCGGCGTCGGCTACGGCAAGGCCAAGGAAGTTCCCGCGGCCATCGCCAAGGGCGTCGAGGAAGCGAAGAAGAACTTCTTCCGCGTTCCCCGCGTCGGTGGCACCATTCCCCACCCCATCCAGGGTGAGGAAGCCGCCGGTGTCGTGCTGCTGCGTCCGGCTTCCGCCGGTACCGGTGTCATCGCCGGTGGTCCGGTCCGCGCGGTGCTGGAGTGCGCGGGTGTCCACGACGTGCTGTCGAAGTCGCTCGGCTCCGACAACGCGATCAACATCGTGCACGCGACCGTGGCGGCCCTGAAGGGTCTGCAGCGTCCCGAAGAGGTCGCGGCCCGCCGCGGTCTCCCGCTCGAGGACGTCGCCCCGGCTCGGATGCTGCGCCAGCGTGCGGGCCAGGGGGTCTGACATGACTCAGCTCAAGGTGACCCAGGTCAAGAGCAAGATCGGCACCAAGCACAACCACCGTGAATCGCTGCGTACCCTCGGGCTGCGCAAGATCCGGCAGTCTGTGGTGCGTGAAGACACCCCCCAGGTTCGCGGCCTCATCCACACGGTCCGCCACCTGGTGGAGGTCGAGGAGGTCAAGGCATGACTGCCATCAAGATCCACCACCTTCGTCCGGCTCCGGGCGCGAAGCGCGAGAAGATGCGCGTCGGCCGTGGTGAGGGCTCGAAGGGCAAGACCGCCGGTCGCGGTACCAAGGGCACCAAGGCCCGGAAGAACGTGCCCGCCGGTTTCGAGGGTGGGCAGATGCCCATCCACATGCGGCTCCCGAAGCTTCGCGGCTTCAAGAACCGCTTCCGTACCGAGTACCAGCCGGTGAACCTGGGCGACATCGCCCGCGTCTTCCCGGAGGGTGGCAAGGTCGGCAACGAGGAGCTCGTCGCGAAGGGTCTTGTTCGCAAGAACAAGCTCGTGAAGGTGCTCGGCAACGGTGACCTGAACGGCGTCAAGCTGGACGTCACCGCCGACGCTTTCTCCGGCTCCGCCAAGGAGAAGCTCTCCGCCGCCGGTGGCTCCGCCACCACGCTCTGAGCTTTCTTCGCTCGCTTCACCGAAAGGCCCGCCAGGCTCCGCCAGGCGGGCCTTTCGCTTGCGCTCACCCCGTGCGCCTTTAGCCCCCTAATCGCGATCTGGCCTTTCCGCCCGGCGCTCGCGCCGACTTGCGTTTAGCCCCCTAATCGCGATCCCGGTGCGGGCAGCCCGTCCGGCCCCCGGATCGCGATTAGGGGGCTAAAGGCGCTCTGTCGGTCGCCCAGGTGCCCGCCGTCCAGATCGCGATTAGGGGGCTAAAGGCGCTCTGGCCGAGGAGGCCGGAGCATGGCGGAGGGGTGCCTGACCTGGGAGGATCGTGGGGTGGCCATACCTCCAGGGCAGGATCCGCAGCCCCCTCAGCAGGCGGATGCCCCGCCGATCGTCGTATCGGTCCCGGGTCGCATGGATCCCGCGGAAAGGCCAGTGCGGTCCGGCCGGCCCGAGCCCCGCAGGCTCGTCGCGGCGGGACTGGCGGCCTTGGCCCTGGTGTTGACCCTCATGGGCTGTCTCTTCCCGTTCTTCAGCACCGAGCATCGACTCAGCTTCGATCCCAGCGCCGAGGTCGTGATCGAGGTCGTGCACGGTGCGTGGGACCTGAAGATCATCCAACCCGACCACCCTCCACAGACGACATCGACGTCGCCCGTCGGCATCCCGCTCCTGATCGCCGCGGCGTTCCTGCTGGTGGCCACGGTCGCCAGTGTCCGCGCCGCCCGCCTCCGAGGTCCGAGCACTTTGGACCGATGGCTCACCACCATCGCGGCGGTATTCCTCGCGGGCGTCGTCGTCACCGCCGTCACGTTGGGGCTCGGACGCCCGATGGGAGAGGGCACTGAGGTGACGCTGACGCTGGAGGCGGGCATGTGGGCGCTCTTCGCCGCGGTCGTGACCGCGGCGGGTGCGGCTGTGATGAGCCACCGCGTCCAGGACGACGAGGTCTCGATGAACGGCGACCCGAGCCTCGCGGACGTGCCCACACCGAAAGACGGCATCTCCATCACGGTGCTTCCGCCGGAGGCACCGTCGTCGGCACCGGACTATTCGGCGTTCGCGCCTCCGCCGGAATCCGGCGCAAAAGAGCGCGATTAGCCCGCTAAACGCGCTCGCGGCCGCCGATACGGTGGGGGAGGAGGTGGCCGATGACTTGGGTAGCGGTCTTTTTCGGAGCGGCGGTGCTCGTGGCTTTTACGCCAGGGGCGAACAATCTGCTCGGCCTGCACCACGGCATGACACAGGGGGCGTGGAAAGGGCTCGCCGGCCTGTTAGGCCGTTTGGCCGCATTCACGGTGTTGATCGCAGCTGTCGCGGCAGGGCTCGGACAGCTCCTCGCGGCTTCCGAACTTGCACTCACGGTGATCAAGTGGGCGGGCGTCGCCTACCTGGTCTGGATCGGCGGGCGCCTGCTGTGGTCGACGTTCCGGGCCGGGCGAACCGCGCTGGTCCAGGCGCCGCAGGGTACTGAATCCATACCGGCGCTACGGATCGCGAGGAAGGAATTCGTCGTCGCGATCACGAACCCGAAGGCGATCCTCATCTTCACCGCGTTCGTGCCTCAGTTCATCGACGCAGCTCACGGCTCCTTTTCCAGTCAGATCGCGATCCTCGGCGTCGTCTACCTGCTCGCCGAGTTCGTCGCGGGCGCGACCTACATCGGGGCGGGAGCGCTCGTGAAGTCGCTCCGGCTGTCTCGCCGCGCGAGTCGGAACGTCGACCGCGGCACCGGCGTCGTGCTCCTCGGGATGGCGGGCGCGCTCGCCGCTTCGAGCTCCTGAACCCCGTCCCTGATCACAGCGCGTTTAGCGGGCTAAGTGCGATCCGGTGGGGCCAGGAAAGTGAGTGACGACAAGGTGATCTGTCAAGGTTCCGGAGCGAGAAGCGCGAGTCGATCAACCTCGCGGACCAACCTTCGTCCGGAAAACCCACACGCACTGCGGACACGCCCAGTGAAGCTGTTAGAGTCGGCGACACGCTTCGGGACGAGTGTGCCCCGAAGCGTTCCTGGCTTGTGCCAGAAAGCTGTGTGTTCCCGCCGGCCCCAGGCCGGCCAAGCCGATCGTCGGTAAGACAGCCGACGACGCCGAGGAGGTTCCCCGCGTGCTCAGCGCCTTCCGCTCGGCTCTAGCGACGCCGGATCTACGTAAGAAGATCCTGTTCACGCTAGCCATCGTCGCGGTCTACCGAATCGGTGCCACCATTCCGGCCCCGGGTATCTCGTATTCCGCCGTGCAGCAATGTACGGAGACCGGGTCGCAGGAGGGCGTCTATCAGCTGCTGAACCTGTTCAGTGGCGGTGCACTGCTGCAGCTGTCGCTGTTCTCGACCGGCATCATGCCGTACATCACGGCGAGCATCATCGTCCAGCTCCTCACCGTGGTCATCCCGCGGTTCGAGGAACTGAAGAAGGAAGGCCAGGCCGGCCAGGGCAAGCTGACCCAGTACACCCGGTACCTGACGATCGCCCTCGCGATCCTGCAGGCCACCGGTGTGGTGGCGCTCGCCGACCGCAAGCAGCTCTTCCCGCAGTGCGACACCGCGATCATCCCGGACAACAGTGTCTACACGCTGGCCATCATCGTCATCACGATGACCGCCGGTACCGCCGTCATGATGTGGCTGGGTGAGCTGATCACCGAGCGCGGCGTCGGCAATGGCATGTCCGTCCTCATCTTCCTGAACATCGCGGCCCGGATCCCGATCGAGGGTGGCAACATCCTCAGCAGCGCCGGCCCGGTGGTCTTCACCCTGATCTGCGTGTTCGGCCTGGTGATCATCGCCAGCGTCATCTTCGTCGAGCAGGGCCAGCGCCGGATCCCGGTGCAGTACGCCAAGCGCATGATCGGCCGTCGCATGTACGGCGGAACGTCGACGTACCTGCCGATCAAGGTGAACCAGGCCGGCGTCATCCCGGTCATCTTCGCCTCGTCGCTGCTCTACCTGCCGGACCTGATCAGCCGCCTCGTCGGTGACGCCAACAGCAACGCCGGCTGGCAGGTCTTCATCCAGAACTACATCGTCAACCAGTCCAGCTGGGCGCACGTCCTGCTGTACTTCGCGTTGATCATCTTCTTCACGTACTTCTACATCACGATCACGTTCAACGTGGACGAGCGTGCGGAAGAAATGAAGAAGTTCGGTGGCTTCATCCCGGGTATCCGTCCGGGCCGTCCCACCGCGGAGTACCTCAGCTACGTCCTCGGCCGCATCACCCTGCCGGGCTCGCTGTACCTGGGCATCATCGCGATCCTTCCGAACTTCTTCCTGTCCGTTACCGGTAGCGGGAACAACCAGAACTTCCCGTTCGGTGGCACGGCTGTGCTGATCATGGTCGGTGTCGGTCTCGACACCGTGAAGCAGATCGAAAGCCAGCTGATGCAACGTAACTACGAAGGGTTCTTGAAGTGACGCGCCTGGTTCTCGTTGGCCCTCCTGGCGCGGGCAAAGGTACTCAGGCGGTAGCACTGTCGGAGAAGCTCCGGATCCCGCACATCTCGACCGGCGATCTGTTCCGCGCCCACGTGGGCGAGCAGACGCCGCTGGGCCAGGAGGCCAAGCGCTACCTGGATTCCGGCGAACTCGTGCCCGATTCGGTCACGAACGAGATGGTGCGCGAACGCCTTGCCGAACCCGACGCCAAGGTCGGTTTCCTGCTGGACGGGTTCCCTCGGAACACCAAGCAGGCCGACGTTCTCGGTGAGATCCTCGGCGAGGTCGACACCAAGCTGAACGCGGTCATCCAGCTCCAGGTCTCGGAAGACGTCGTCGTCGAGCGGCTGCTGTCCCGCGGCCGCTCTGACGACACCGAAGAGGTCATCCGTCGTCGTCAGCAGATCTACGTGTCCGAGACGGCTCCGCTGCTCGAGTACTACGCGGACATCCTGGTCACCGTCGACGGCGTCGGCACGGTCGACGAGATCTCCGCCCGCGTGCTGGAAGCGCTGCGCGACCGCACGTGAACCTCGGAGGACTGCGTGTACTGCAACGGCTTCGTCGTGGGCGCATGATCGAAATCAAGACTCCTGGCGAGCTCCAGGCGATGCGGGCCGCCGGGCTGGTCGTCTGGCGCACCCTCACCGCGGTGCGCGAGATCGCCAAGCCGGGGGCGACCACGGCCGATCTCGACGAACTCGCCGAGCAGACGATCCGCGACGCCGGCGCGGTGCCCTCGTTCAAGGGGTATCACGGCTTTCCGGCGTCGATCTGCGCTTCGGTGAACGAGCAGATCGTCCATGGCATCCCGTCGAAGACGCAGGCCTTGAACGACGGCGACATCATTTCGGTGGATTGCGGCGCCATCCTCGACGGCTGGCATGGCGACTCCGCGGTCACCCTCGCGATCGGTGAGGTGTCGAAGGCGGATCTGGCGCTTTCGGCCGCCACCGAGGCGGCGATGTGGGCGGGAATCGCCGCGGTGTCGTCCGGCGGCCGGCTCACGGACATCTCGCACGCGGTGCAGACCGCGGCCGAGAACGCGAGCCAGGAAGACGGCATCGAGTACGGGATGATCGTCGAGTACGGCGGTCACGGTATCGGGCGCCAGATGCACATGGACCCGTTCCTGCCGAACCTGGGCAAACCGGGCAAGGGCCCGCGGCTCAAGACCGGCATGGCGCTCGCGATCGAGCCCATGCTGACCGGTGGCGGCGGTGAGACCGTCGAGCTCGACGACGGGTGGACCGTCGTGACCGCGGACGGCTCGCGAGCCGCGCACTGGGAGCACACCGTCGCGATCACCGACGACGGCCCATGGGTGCTGACCGCCCCCGAAGACGCCTGACCTGGGCCTCCTCGCTCTCGGATCGCGTTTAGCCCGCTAAACGCAAGTGCGCCCCGCCCTGCGTTTGGCCTCCTAAACGCGATCACCGGAGCGCGTTTAGCCCGCTAAAGGCGAAGGCGCCCGGATCGCAGTTAGCCCGCGAAACGCAAGTCGGTCCGCAGGCCGGCGCAGCGCTCGGGTCGCGTCGGCAGGGCCGCCGCCCGCTACCCCTATCGGGTGCACCTCGCCCGCAGAACGCGCCAGGTCGCAGACCCGCCGGAGCGCGTTTAGCCCGCTAAACGCAGGTCGGCCGGGGGCGTACGATGGTTGAGGTCGCAGCAGGCGGACTCAGGGGTCGTCTAACACAGTCACCCCCCGTTTGGGGCTCACGACACGGGTTGCGTACACTGTCAAGTCGGTGTACTCATCGCGCCCGGATCCTGCGCGCTCGTGAATTCTCGCGAACGGACATTGGACCCGGGTTGGAGTGTGCCGATGCACCACTCAGCCAAGCACTCAAAGCTCTGACTGATAGCACAGCGTAGCGACAGGAAATGCGGAGGACATGGGCAAGAAAGACGGGGCCATCGAGGTCGAAGGCCGCGTAGTCGAGCCGCTTCCCAACGCGATGTTCCGCGTCGAGTTGGAGAACGGCCACAAGGTCCTTGCACACATCAGCGGCAAGATGCGGCAGCACTACATCCGCATTCTGCCCGAGGACAGGGTCGTCGTGGAGCTCTCGCCCTACGACTTGTCTCGTGGTCGCATCGTCTACCGCTACAAGTGATCACGACGAGTTAGCACAAGCAGGAGAGCAGGAGACGTGAAGGTCCAGCCGAGCGTCAAGAAGATCTGCGACAAGTGCAAGGTGATCCGCCGTCACGGCCGGATCATGGTGATCTGCGAGAACCTGCGGCACAAGCAGCGGCAGGGCTGATCACTCGCACTCGTACAGAGTGGATTGACGGCTACACAATCTCCCCGCACCTGCCGGGCCGTGCGAACGGCCCGGTTCACCCTCGGACTTCAGGCCGAGGCCGGGACACCCGAAGCGCAAGCCAAGGGCACGACAGGCGAGTCGGTCCCGGAACCGGACGGGGAGCAGACCTGAAGATGAATTCTATGAAGGAGCATCAACGCCAATGGCACGACTCGCTGGCGTAGACCTCCCCCGCGAAAAGCGGTTGGAGATCGCGCTGACTTACATCTACGGCATCGGCCGTACCCGCTCGAAGCAGCTCATCGCGGCTGCCGAGCTCAACGCGGACACCCGCGTCAAGGATCTGAGCGATGACGACCTCGCCAAGCTGCGGGTCTACATCGAGGAGAACTTCAAGGTCGAGGGTGACCTTCGCCGCGAGGTGAACGCCGACATCCGTCGGAAGATCGAGATCGGGTGCTACGAGGGCCTTCGCTGGCGTCGCGGACTTCCCGTCCGTGGTCAGCGCACCAAGACGAACGCCCGCACCCGTAAGGGTCCGAAGAAGACGGTCGCCGGCAAGAAGAAGGCTGGCAAGAAGTGAGCGTCCAGGGCAAGAAGGTCGTGCAGATGGGCGGCGTCCGCCGTCGTGGCTCGGCTTGTGTCTCGCCCAAGGCGCTCTACGCCCGCCCGATGGCGCTCCGCAACCTGTACACCGACGCCGGTTCGATCATCCGGCGCGGACAGGCCGAAGCGGTCGCCGCTCACCAAGAGAACGCGCGCTAACAGGAGAACCCTCAAAACATGCCACCGAAGTCTCGTACTGCGGCGGGGGCCAAGAAGGTCCGCCGTAAGGAAAAGAAGAATGTCGCGCACGGTCACGCGCACATCAAGAGCACCTTCAACAACACCATCGTCTCGATCACGGACCCGACCGGTGCCGTGATCGCGTGGGCGTCGAGTGGTCACGTGGGCTTCAAGGGCTCGCGTAAGTCCACCCCGTTCGCCGCGCAGATGGCCGCCGAGAGCGCCGCCCGCAAGGCTGCCGAGCACGGCATGAAGAAGGTCGACGTCTTCGTGAAGGGCCCGGGTTCGGGTCGCGAGACGGCGATCCGCTCGCTGCAGGCCGCCGGCCTCGAGGTCGGCACCATCCAGGACGTGACCCCGCAGCCTCACAACGGCTGCCGCCCGCCCAAGCGGCGCCGGGTCTGAGGAACGGGGAGGAGTAAGAAGAAATGGCTCGTTACACCGGCCCCGCGACGCGTATTTCGCGTCGCCTCAAGGTTGACCTCATCGGCGGCGACCAGGCTTTCGAGCGTCGCCCCTACCCGCCGGGCCAGCACGGCCGCGGGCGCATCAAGGAGTCCGAGTACCTCCTGCAGTCGCAGGAGAAGCAGAAGGCTCGCTACACCTACGGCGTTCTCGAGCGTCAGTTCGTCCGGTACTACAAGGAAGCCGTCCGGCGTCCGGGTAAGACCGGTGAGAACCTGCTGCAGATCCTCGAGTCCCGTCTGGACAACGTGATCTACCGCGCCGGCATCGCCCGCACCCGCCGTCAGGCGCGTCAGCTGGTGAGCCACGGTCACTTCGTGGTCAACGGCGTCAAGGTCAACGTGCCCTCGTACCAGGTCAGCAAGTGGGACATCATCGACGTGCGGCCGAAGTCGTTCGCGATGCTGCCCTTCGTCGCTGCCAAGGAGTCGTTCGGCGAGCGTCCCGTTCCCGCGTGGCTCCAGGTTGTTCCGTCCAACCTCCGTGTGCTGGTCCACCAGCTCCCGGAGCGCGCTCAGATCGACGTTCCGGTCCAGGAACAGCTGATCGTCGAGCTCTACTCGAAGTGATCCATCACCGGGCCGGGGAAACCCCGGCCCGGTGTGGGCACGGGCGGCGGCGCCCGGAGTGCGCCGCCGTTTCGCCATCCCTTTCGGTGTCATATGGCGGGCGCCGTTTGGAAAGGAATTAGGAAAGATGCTGATTTCCCAGCGGCCGGCTCTCGGCGAAGAGACGGTCAACGAGACTCGCTCCCGGTTCACCATCGAACCGCTGGAGCCCGGCTTCGGCTACACGCTCGGCAACTCGCTGCGTCGCACGCTGCTGTCGTCCATTCCGGGCGCGGCCGTGACGAGCATCCGCATCGACGGCGTGCTGCACGAGTTCACCACCGTTCCCGGGGTGAAGGAAGACGTCACCGACATCATCCTGAACCTCAAGGAGCTCGTGGTCTCCTCGGAAGAGGACGAGCCGGTCACCATGTACCTGCGCAAGCAGGGCCCCGGTGAGGTCACCGCTGCCGACATCGTGCCCCCGGCCGGTGTCACCGTGCACAACCCGGATCTGCACATCGCGTCGCTGAACGGCAAGGGCAAGCTCGAGATCGAGCTCGTCGTCGAGCGCGGCCGCGGTTACGTTCCGGCCCTGCAGAACAAGCAGGCGGGCGCGGAGATCGGCCGGATCCCGGTCGACTCCATCTACTCCCCGGTGCTGAAGGTGACGTACAAGGTCGAGGCGACCCGTGTCGAGCAGCGCACCGACTTCGACAAGCTGATCCTGGACGTGGAGACGAAGCCGTCGATCACGCCGCGGGACGCTGTCGCGTCGGCCGGTAAGACGCTGGTGGAGCTGTTCGGTCTCGCGCGCGAGCTGAACGTCGACGCCGAAGGCATCGAGATCGGCCCGTCGCCGCAGGAGGCGGACACCATCGCCGCCTACGCGATGCCGATCGAGGACCTGGACCTCACCGTCCGGTCGTACAACTGCCTCAAGCGCGAGGGCATCCACACCGTCGGCGAACTGGTCTCGCGCAGCGAGGCCGACCTGCTGGACATCCGCAACTTCGGTGCGAAGTCGATCGACGAGGTCAAGCTCAAGCTCGTCGGTCTCGGCCTCGCGCTGAAGGACAGCCCGCCCGGGTTCGACCCGACCGCGGCCGCGGCCAGCTACGACGGTGAAGGCTGGTCCGAGGGCGTCGACAGCATCACGGACGGAATTTCGGACAACGGCCACGACGATGGCCAGGACTACGCAGAGACGGAGCAGCTGTAAGGCCAGCTTCGGCTCCCTCACCGGTAGGGGTGGGGGAGCCTCGGCCTCCAGCTGTGAGCTGAACGAGGAGAACCGATGCCCACCCCCACAAAGGGACCCCGTCTCGGCGGGTCGCCCGCGCACGAACGGCTGATCTTGGCCAACCTGGCCACCCAGCTGTTCGAGCACGGCAAGATCACGACGACCGAGGCGAAGGCCCGGCGGGTGCGCCCGCTGGCCGAGAAGCTGATCACGAAGGCGAAGCGGGGCGACCTGCACAACCGTCGTCAGATCCAGCGCATCGTGCGCGACAAGGATGTCGTGCACAAGCTGATCGCCGAGATCGGTCCGTTCTTCGCGGAGCGTCCGGGTGGCTACACCCGGATCACCAAGACGATGGCGCGCAAGGGCGACAACGCCCCCATGGCCGTCATCGAGCTGGTTGCCGAGAAGACCGTCACCGCCGAGGCCGAGGCCGCGCGCAAGACGAAGTTCGCGAAGGACGAGCCGAAGGCTGCCTCCCCGGCCGCCGAGGAGACCACCGAGGCCCCTGAGGTTGCCGACACGGCCGCCACCGAGGCTCCGGAGGCCACCGAGGCTCCCGCCGCCGACGAGGCCGCTGAGGCCCCCGCCGCGGACGCGGACAGCAAGAAGGACTGACGTCCTGACGGCACCGAACACCCCGGACGAGCCCGCCACTCCCACTGCGGAGGGCGGGCTCGTTCGTCTGCGTCTGGATGTCGCCTACGACGGCACCGATTTCTCCGGCTGGGCACGGCAGCCCGGGCGGCGCACGGTGCAGGGAGTCCTCGAAGAGGCGCTCGCGAAGCAGCCCCCAGGAGCCTCGGTCCCGAAGTCCGTCGTCGTCGCCGGCCGCACCGACGCCGGTGTGCACGCGTCCGGCCAGGTGGTCCACGTCGACGTGTCGCCTTTAGGGGGCAAAACGCGATCCGGTCGCCTGGAAGTGGACGAGCAGGGCATTCCTGACCTGGGGCGGATGCGTCACCGCTGGAATCGGTACCTGCCGGGGGACGTGCGGGTGTTGGATGCCCGGGTCGCGGCGCCTGGGTTCGACGCGCGGTTCTCGGCCGTGCGGCGTCACTACCTTTACCGTGTTTCGGATGCGCCATGGGGCGTGGATCCGTTGCGGCGTCACGACACCCTGGCCTGGCCCCGTCCGCTCTCGGTCGATGCGATGAACGAGGCGTCGTCGGCTCTCTTGGGGCTTCAGGACTTCGCGGCCTTCTGTAAGCAGCGTGAAGGCGGGACGACCATTCGCGAGCTGCAGCGGCTCGAATGGCGGCGGACCGGTCCGTACGCGGTCGAGGTCGCGGTCTCCGCTGACGCGTTCTGCCATTCGATGGTGCGTAGCCTCGTGGGGGCCCTGCTCTTGGTCGGCGACGGCCGTCGTCCGCTCGATTGGCCCGGCGACGTTCTGGAGAGCCGGACGCGTGACAGCGCTGTCGCTCCCGCACACGGCCTGACGCTGATGGCCGTCGACTACCCGCCGGACAACGAACTCGCCGCCCGTGCGGATCAAACGCGGGCCATGCGCACCTCCTCCTGATCCGGCCGCGGCGCGGTTAGCGGGCTAAACGCGCCTCGGCGGGCCTGCCAGACGGCCTCGACGATGCCTTTGAAGTCGTTCGCCAGGTCATCCGCGGTGACGATGACGAAACGCCAGCCCTCGGCCTCCGCCCGTCTTCGCCGTTTGCGATCGTGGGCTCGTTGCTTTGGAGTGTTGTGCCATCGGCCGTCGTATTCGATGGCGACCCGGTACGTCTCGTCGCCGAGGTCGAGACGAGCGACGAAATGACCAGTTCGGGAGAAGACCTCGAGCTGGGGTGTCGCGGTAATGCCGCCGGCGGCCAGCACGATCCGCAGTTCCGATTCCGGAGGCGACTCCGCGCGAGGGTCGGAGAGGCGCAAAGCGTGCCTGGCCAAGCGGATTCCTCGATTGCGGCGACCGTAGAACTCTCCATTGAGGTGCAGGTCGGTCAGTTTTTCGGCTCTCATGAACTGGTCCAGATCGGGGACGCCGATGCGGAGCCGTCGTACCCATCCGGATTTGCGAGGAGAAAGCCGGAGGAGCAGGTCCAGTGCGATTCGACTTCTCCGCGCGATGCGAATTCCGTTCCACGGCCTCGATTCTTCGGGTTTGACCTCGGTCCGCCGAATCTTGATACCGACGATCGGGCCGAAGCGTTGTTTCTCCGGTACGACCATCTCGACCGGATCATGGGGCTTGGCCAGCTGGACGCCCTGGACGGTCGCGGCCGATCGCCCGGTCAGCACGGCTTCCGGCGGTGCCAGTAACGCGGCCCCGCGGCACCGTAGTTCATGCGTGACTTCGACGTCAGCGCGCGTGTAGACGTCCTGGAACAGTCGCCGGACGCTCGGGCCACGCAGACGGCTGGCCGTGATCAGGCCCGCCTTGCGTGCGTCTGAGCCGCGGAAGACTTCGGGGAGGTGAGATGAATCGTAAGGCTTGGTCATGCCGACACGGTGATCGACAAGACCGACAAGGCACGGCCGTCACTGCCTCTCGGGGGCGATTTATCCACAACCCCCGGCTTATCCACAGCCTGCGCGATTCCCTCTTGACGCCTAAACCCCACGCCCAGGTCGACTTTAGCGGCCTAAACGCGACGCGCGGCAGACGCAAGACGGGGGCACTGTCCGATATGGACAGTGCCCCCGCAGAGCGCGGTTAGCCCGCTAAAGTCGCCGCGTCGGATTAGTCGCCGCGGCGTACGGGGCCCAGGATCTGCTGCTCTTTCGCCGTGGTTACCAGGCGAAGAGGGCGCCAGAGGTTTCGGCCCAGAGCGACGACCTGGTCGTCTTTCAACGTCGTGAGCTGCTTCATCATCTGGGGCGGGAGCCGCCAGATTCGCGCGGCGAGTTCGGCCTGGCCCGGCGGGAGCCGCTGCATCAGCACGAGGTCGGCCGCGTTCGCGGTCGCCCCGGCCTGCGGATGCAGGTACGGCAGCACGTAGACCGTCGTCTGCCACGGCGACCGCGGCGGGAACAGGTCCTGCGGGGTCGGCCCCCCGTCGGTCACGACCAGCAGCGGCGCGTCCTCGGACGGGCGCGGGAGGTCCACCGGCGACAGCCGCCGGATCTGCACCAGCGGCGAAGGCCTGCCGTTGGGCTGATTTCCCGCGGCCTGCGGAAGAACCTGCCACGCGGCCGGACGTCCGGTCGCCACGACGACCCACGCCCCGACCGCCATCGCGCGCAGCGCCACCTGACGAGCCAGGTACAGGCCACCGACGAGCACGATCCGGGTCGGCGCCGAGCGCAGCGCGGAGATCGTCAGCGGCTCGCCCTTGAGCCCGGAGCCGAGGACGATCCCGCCGCGATCACCGGAAGGGCTGATCGCATCGAGCATCGCCGGGTCGACGGTGAATTCCGGGGCGACACCGGCGCTCTGGCCGGCATCGCGCATGCGGGTGCTCATGCCGTGCCTCCGATCGGCAAAGTCGCGGAGAACCCGGAGATCTGCAGGCCGCGCAGCGGCGTCAACGCCACTCCCAGCCGGTCCGAGATGCCCTGCAGCCGCTGGTCGGCGGCGTCCAGTTCACGGGGATTCCGCGCGCTCAGTCGAACGATTCCCCGAAGGCCGATCTTGCCTTCGTCGGCGGACGGCGAGATCGACATCGCCACCGTCGCCGACAACGCGCGGACACTGGTCAGCGCGTTCAGGCTGCCGCTGATCTTGCCCTTCGGCCAGCTGGTGATCGCGTAGCTCGCGTGCCCGATGCCCGCCGCGGTGACGCCGGTCCAGCGCTCCTGCAGGCCGACCTTCCCCTGCGAGCCGGCGACCGCGGTCAGCTCCGCGGCCGAAATGCTGGACCGCAGCAGCTCGTCCGGATCGAGCGGCCGGGTCGGCACGCCTTGCGACTCCAAGGCGTTGCGCACCCGCGACAGCGCGCCGATCAGCGCGCGATGCGCACCGACGACGCCGCCGCCACGTTCGCGGATGGCGGCCGGGCACCGGCGCGGGTCGAGCCGGATGGCGACCCACGTAGTCCGCCGCGCGGCAGCGGGCAGCGGGCCGAGCACCTCCATGTAAGAGCTGAGGGCCGGAGAGTCCGACGGAAGCGCGGCGCTGCCCGGGTAGCAGTGCCAGATCATCTGGATCGAGTCGAGGACCACACCGCGGTCTTCGAGGCACGGCGCGAGCGCGGACAGCGGCAGGCTCGGCGCGCCACCCGCCTGGGTGATCAGCGCGGGCGCGGGTTCGACGAGCAGGACGGCGGTCCACGTCCCGTCGTTCCACGCGAGGCCGACCTGCTGACGTTCGTGGTCCACACCGTGCGCGACGACGAGATCGGGAACGGCGAGGCGAAGCAGGTTCACCCGGGCGTCGTCAGGGCCGGTGACGGCGTCCTCTTCGGCGGCGAGCGACTCGATGCTGCTCGGCGGAAGCGGATTCGCCACACGATCGTGTGAACGGAACATGTACCGCAGGGTGAGCCCGGCCCATTGGGTGAACCAGCGGCCGCCCCAGCGCAGGAACGCGATGATGATCGCGACCCCGAGCACGCCGATCGCGACGTACTTGAGCTTCATGTTGATCGCGAGCAGGACGAGGCCGATCGCGAGCCCGAGTTCGAGCACGACCAGGTTCGCCACCGGGAGCGGGCCGAGGTTGATCCCGCCGGTCCGGCGCGCCGTCGGCGCGGCGATCCGCGCCGCTGGAGCGGGCGGAGGGCCGGACTGCGGGCCGGGGCCACCGGACGGAGGACCGCCCGGGCCACCAGGCCCACCAGGACCCCCCGGGCCACCAGGACCCCCTGGGCCACCAGGCCCGCCGGGACCCTTGGGGCCTCCCGGGCCTCCCGGGCCTCCCGGGCCACCGGGGCCGCCAGGACCCTGCGGTCCGCCAGGCCCTCCAGGGCCGCCGGGACCGCGAGGAACTCCGGGACCTCCCGGGCCTCCGGCCGGGCCGCCCGGACCACCCGGTCTGCCGGGCCTTGGCGGCGGTCCCGGCGGACGACCAGGAGGTTGCGGCCCCGGAGGGCCGGGCGGACGTGGAGGAGTGGTGACGGACATCCGCGCTTTCTCTTCCCCTCGTGCGTGCTGCGTACCCGGAAAGCCGGTCCCGAGGAACTTGACACTAGCTGGAGTTGGTAGAAACCCCACACCAGACGGTCCCCGTACGGCTATCCTGCGGAACCGTACCGCGACGGGGAGGACTGTAGGTCGAGAATGCCATCAACACCGACTACTAAGTCTCAAGTTCAGGCTTATCAGTTCGTTCTGCGACGGATGCAATCCGCGCTGGTCCGTCGCGACGCCGTCATGCTCCACGACCCGATGCGCACGCACACGCGGGCCACCATCGTGGGGGTCGTGCTGGCCGCGCTGGGCGTCCTGGTCTTCGTCATCTGGGGCCTGCTGAGCCCGAAGCCGTCCGTGCCGGACGCGGGAAACATCGTCATCGGCGAGCAATCCGGAACGGTGTACGTCGTGGCCGGGAACCCGAAGAAACTGATTCCGACCTTCAACCTCGCGTCCGCGCGGCTGCTGATCATCGCGCAGTCGAAACAAGGGGCGCAGCAGGCGGGGGCCAAGCCTTCCGGGCCGACGCAGGCCTCCGAAGTGAAGAACCCCACAGTCGTCTCGGACGAACAGCTGAAGAACATTCCCCGCGGTCAGCTCATGGGCATTCCGAACGGCCCGCAGCTGATGCCGACGGAAAGCCAGCGTGTCTCCGCGGACTGGGGCGTGTGCGACGAGGTCATGTACGACCCGTCGGTGCCCCAGCCGGATCTGTCGAAGACGGAGACGACCGTCTACGCGGGTGTGAAACAGCTCGGGAACCGCGAACTCGGCCAGAACGAGGCGTTGCTCGCCAAGGGCGCCAACGGCAGGGAGTACCTGATCTACCGGCAGAGGCCGGATCCCAACCTCCGGAACGCGAACGCGGTCAAGGCCGAGATCAAGCCGGACGCGAGCGCCGTCCGTTCCGCGCTGAAGCTGTCCGACCAGCCCCGCGGTATCTCCCAGGGGCTGCTCGACGCGATTCCCGAGGTGCCGGAGCTGAAGCTCCCGACCGTCCCCGGGGACGGCGAGACCCCCAACTTCGAAATCGAAGGCATGAAGGTCGGCGACGTCTTCTCCACCGAACAGGCCGAAGGGCGGAAGGACTTCTACCTCATCACGAAGGAAGGGATCCAGCCCATTTCCCCGGCCGTCGCGGACATCGTGCAGACCGGGAAGAACGACGGCAGCACTTCGGTCATGTCCGTGCCGCTGGGCAAGATCCGCAACCTCACGCGGGTCTCCCAGGTCGTCGAACTCGACGCCTACCCCCAGACGGTGCCGACGGTGCTCAACGCGACCCAGGGTTCCCGGGTCTCGTGCCTGAGCTGGTCCATCACGGGCGACGGCTCCAACCGGGACGGGCACACGGCGGTGTTCGTCGACGACAAGCTGCCGAAGGGCAGGAACGCCGACGGTTCCGCGCCCGGCGTCAAGATCGGCACTCCCGGCCCGGTGGGCGCCCCGATCAACAGCTTCTTCATGGAGCCCGGTTTCGCGGCCGTCGTCCAGTCGGCGACCGGCAAGGAGACCTTCGACAAGGGACCGATCCAGCTGATCTCCGATCGGGGGATCCGTTACGGCGTCCCCGATGCGGTGACGGCGGACTCGATCGGGCTCAACAAGCGGGTGCCCGCGCCGGAGTCGATCATCAGGATCCTGCCCACCGGCGCTTCGCTGAACACGCAGGACGTGCTCCGGACGTTCGACACCGTGCCGATCGACGACCGGGCCGGTTCGGTCGCCACGCAATCGCAGCAGGCTCCGGCGGGTAACTGATCGCGGGAACCCGCCGGACGGCGCGAGCGTCTCAACGCCCAAGCGGTATCGGGTGAGTGGAGGGTGCAGTGGCCGGCCTGAAGATCGACGGCGTCGTCGTCGGTGACTATGCGAAGCGGGTGGACGTGGCCGCCGGAGAGCTCGAGCTGGCGGCCACGGACGTGACCGGGGACGGTGTCACCGTCGAGTCCCACGGAACGTTGGGTGAGGAACTGGGCCTCGGCGCGTCCTACGGGCGCGCGGCGGAGGCCATCCGACGTCAGCTGGTGGAAGGCGCGGCCGCGCTGAGGTCGGCGTCCGAGGCCCTGCACACGGTGACCGCGCGGCATGCCGGGCACGACGACGAGGCCGCGCAGATGATCAAGCGCGCCGTGGAGCTCTGAACCGCATGATCGCCGAATCGGAGAACCCGACGGATTCCCTCCCGCACCCGATGGCGGCCGCCCGTTCGGCTGCCGCTCCCGTGGCGCCCCAGAGCGCGTTTAGCCCGCTAAACGCGCCGGGCTCGGGTGGTGAGGAGCTGGTCGAGGCCGCTGCGCCGCATCTCGCCTTCGTTTCGGAACTGTCCGGCCATCTGGGGCTGATCGATCCGGTCGAGGCCTACCTGTCCCCGCTGGCGGGGCGCTGGGAGGACTTGAAGGACGAGGCGGACCGGCTCCGGAAAGCGGCGAAGGCCTCGGGCACCGTTTCGAAAGAACTTGCCGAGGACCTCGGGCGCCTCGACGCCGGGTGGGCAGGCAAGGACGCTGACGCGTTCGTCACGTACATCGTGGACATCAACGCCGCGGGCTCCGACGTCGAAGACGCCCTCACCACCCTGGCGGGTTCGCTGGACGAGCTGGTGTTGTCGATCCGTCGCATCCTGACCGACCTCGTCGAGATCCTGGTCGACACGGCGGAGCTGACCTCCGAGACCGCGATGCTGCCGGTCGGTGGCGTCCGGCGCGCGCGAACTCAGCTGGAGGAGGCGCAGGAGTCGGCCAAAGCCCTCTACGAAGCCGCGCGCGACGTCCTCGAGGGCTTCGTGCGGTTTTGCGACGGCGTCGATGATCCTGATGCCGGCTCGCGAAGCATCGAGATCGCCCACCGCTACCCGCAGGACGAGTTCAAACTCCACGACGATTCCGAAGCGCCGGGTGCGCCGGTGCCGGAGAAGGCCGCCGCTGAGGTGGATTCCGGCGCTGCGTCGGACGAACAGTCGACGTCGCCGTCCTCGGCCGACGGCAGGAAGACCGGGTCGCAGGAACCGCTGATCGAGCAAGGCCAGGCCCCGATCCCGGAGGTCGCGCCCGTTCAGACCGCTCCGGCCCATGGGCAGGGCGTCGCCGGGGCGGGATCGGCGATGATGCCGATGGGGATGGCCCCCATGATGGGCGGCATGGGCGGGGGAGGCCAGACGGCTCACCAGTCGAAGACGCGGCCCGCTTCGAAACCGTCCGACGTGGTCGGCGAGCCCGGCCAGGTCGTCCCGCCCGTGATCGGCGAGGACGACGCTCCGGCGAAACCCGCTCCGAAGCCCAAGCCCGCCAAGTAGGCCCCCAGCGGCGGAGCGACTTTAGCGGGCTAACCGCGATCTGGGCGGCTCGGAGGCGAGTCCCGCTCGGATCACGTTTAGCCCGCTAAAGTCGACGCCTACGGGGTTTTGCGGGCAGGGGCGGCCGGCCGGTTGCGGCGGACCGAGTGGACCACGAACAGCGTGACGAGCAGCGCCACCAGGCCCCCACCGGTTCCGGCGAGCGCGACGATCATCGGGGCCGGATCGCGGTCGTTCGCGGGCGGCAGATTCGCGGGCAGCGGGACCGGCTTGGCCTTGTCCGCCTCCGACGGAACGATCGCCGTCAGCGCCGCGATCGGGTCGACGACGCCGAAGCCGACGAAGTTGTCCCGCCCGCCCGGTGCGGCCGGATGCTGCGCCGTCGCCTTGATCCGGTTCATCACGTCACGAGCCGGCAGTCCCGGGAACTTCGCCCGCACGAGAGCGGCCAGCCCGGCGACGTACGGCGCGGCGAAGCTGGTGCCCTGGATGGCACCGGGCTTCCCGTTTCCCTCGATCGTCAGGTTGGCGAGGCTGCTCGACCCTTCGGCCGGGTCCAGCGAGATGATCTTGGTGCCCGGAGCGGCGACACTGACCCACGGCCCGTTGACGCTGAAATCCGCGACACCGCCGGTGTCGTCGATCGCCGCGACCGACAGGACGTCGTCGGAGAACCACGGCGGCGTGACGATCATCTTGGGGGACTTGGGGTCCGGCTGATCGTTCTGCGGGCATTTCTCACCGACGTTGCCCGCCGCCGCGACGACGACCACGTTGTTCTCGACGGCGTAGTTCACCGCCGCCTGAAGCTGCTGCTCGCCGAGGGTGATGTTCCCGTCCGCCCGACGACAGTTGTCGACCGACATGTTGATCACCTGGGCGCCCTTGTCGACGGCCCGGACCACGGCCTGCGCGAGCGTCTTCAGCGTGCCTGCGGTCTTGCCCTGTTCCTGCTGCCGCCCGCCCTTGTCCTGACCCGGTGCGGTGCCGCCGACGGCACCGTTTCCCTGTGAGGACGGCGGAAGCTGGGATCCCGGATTGTTCGGCGAAGACGGCGGAGCGGCGCTGGACGCCGGCGGCTCGGGCTTCTTCTCCGCTTCCTCGTAGTTCTGGCTTGACTGACGGATCGACAGGATCGTGGCGTCGGGCGCTACTCCCCGGAACCCGATGCTCGCGTCGGGCGGATTCGCGGCGATGATCCCCGCGACCTCGGTGCCGTGGCCGTCGCAGTCCTCGAGCCCCGGTGCCTTGCCGCCGCCGGGGGGCGCGACGTAGTCACCACCCGATTCGACACGGCCTCCGAAGTACGGGTGCGCGGTGACGCCGGTGTCGATCACGGCGACCTTGACGCCTCCGCCGACCGACTGGGTGGCGCCGCGCATCAGCTGGTGCACCTTTTCGATCTGCAGGTACTCCTGGCCCCACGGACGGTTCTTGATGTCGACCTGGTCGCCGCCGAGCTTGCTGCGCTGCACGCACTCGGTCTTCTTCTCGTAGTTCTTGTCCGGCTTGCCCTCGTCCGCCGGCTTCTTCGACTTGTCCACCGGAGGCGGGGTCGCGAAGTAGCCGTCGGCGTCCGCCGCGACGCTGCTTTGCTGCGCCCAGGCGGGAAGCGCCACCGACGCCGGAGAGAGAACACCGATACCGGCCGCCAGCAGCACCGTTCCGGTACGCCCGGCGAGGCCGATGTGGCGGACGCGCGTCCCCCTGGACTTCCGCGCTACGGCCATCAGAGCATCATCCGATCGGGTCGTCACTTGAAGTTGAGGTGGCGCAGCGTCGTGTAGAGATCCATGACGCCGAGCGCCAGCGGGAGCACCGTCGCGATGAAGATGGCCTCGAAGATCTCCACGGTCCGCCGCAGCGGCGGCGAGAAGCGCTGGTTCGGGAAGATCACGCCGACCACGAGCGCGCCGGCGCCGATCAGCAGCAGCGCGCCGAACACGAACAGGACGCGGTTCAGCGGGCTCGCCGACCACATCCAGCCGAGCAGGATTCCCGCGCCGGACACCATGCCGGTGGTCAGGAGGGCGATCGCCTGCGCGCCGTTCGCGTACGCCCGCGCCCGCAGGAGCAGGACCAGCGTGGCGATCACGCCGAGAATCGGGCCGAAGACCGACGGAGACGTCGAGGCGATGATCGCGAACAGCGCGGTGGCCGCGCCGCAGCCGGTCAGCAGGCCGGTCATGTACTCGTGCGCGACCGCGGTACGGCGTTCGATGGCGCGGTAGTCCGGGAAGCCTGAGTCTTCCTTGAGCTCTTCGGCGCTACCGGGCACGTGCGGCGTCGGGAGGGCCGCGAGTTTGATCGTCGCGCGCGGCAGCAGCGAGATGCACGCCAGAGAGAACGCGGTGGCGCCGGCCAAGATGCCGGCGATCGGAGTGTCGATGAGCGTCGCGGCCAGGAACGTCAGCGCCGAGATCGTGGCCGTCGTCGCGGCCGCGATGAAGGTGGTGATGCCGTGCCCGATGACGAGGATGCAGACCGCCGCCACGATGATCACGAGAGTGCTCGCGAGAAGCAGGTTCGCCCACAGGGACAACCCCGGCACGATGTAGAAGCCGCTGACGAAGGCCAGCGGAAGTCCGCCCGCCGCGGCGATCAGCACGCCGGTCGCTTCGGCCTTGTAGGCCTTGGCCAGTGTCGCGCCGATCGCGACGCATGCGATCGCGCCGACACCGCCCGCGATCGCGGCGGCGAGTGCGTTTCCGCCGTAGAACGACCCGCTGGTGAAGAGCGCGAGTGCCGCGAAGAACAGCGCCAGCCCGCCCGCGATGTGCCCGAAGCGGCGCGCCGTCTCCTTGGTCCACGGACGGAAACTGTCCGGGGACGACTCGGCGATCGCGTCGACGACGTCGTCGTACAGCGGAGGCGGCGGGTTCTCGTTGCGCTTGCGCAGCTGGAGGAGCTCGCCGTCGACGACACCGAGGGACGCGAGGGTCCGGCTCGGGTCGAGCGGCGCGTCGCCCAGCTTCGCGAGTGCCCAGCCGCCGTGGCGGGCGCCGCCGTCCGGCGTCGCCTCCTTCGCCATCTCCAACAGCATGGGCAGCAGGTCCGCCACCGCGACGTCAGCCGGCAAAGCCACGTCGATCCGGGTGCGTGGCGCGACCACCGTCACCCTGCTGAATACCGTCGTGCCCGTTGCCACTGCCTTCCCCCTGCCCTGAGAGTCTGCTCCCGGGGGAACCTATACCGAACCCGGGTGCCCACATCATCGACTGTCGGAAAAAGACCGGCAAAAGTAAGAGAGGCGACCTCCGAGCCCCTCAGATCAGCTGCCGGCGCGTCGACTTTAGCGGGCTAATCGTGACGCGCCGGAGCCGTGGGCACCTGAGCGGACCCCGGCCGCCAGATCGCGATTAGGGGGCTAAACGCACGTCGGGCGTCTGGGCCGCCGGATCGCACTTAGCCCGCTAAACGCACGTCGGCGGAGCCGGAGCCTTACACTCCCGGCATGCGTACGGCCCTCGTCCGGGGTCGTTCTCGGCGTTGTCCGGATTTCACCGGCCACGTTCGATAGGTTGTCTCGCGCACCAGTACGCGCACCAACGGTGGCCGCCATCGTCGAGTTTGAAGAGGGGTCCTTCGATGAGCACGCTGCAGTTCAAGAAGTCACCGCGCCTGGCGGCGCCTCGGCCGCCGGGTGGCGAGGTGCATCTCGAACCGCCGCCTGAGGTGCCGCGCACCATCCCGGGCAACATCGTCATGAAGCTGCTTCCCGCGGTGATGATCGTCGCCTCCATCGGGATGATGGTCTTCATGTTCACCACGGGTGGACGCAATCCCATGATGATGATGATGGGCGGCATGATGGTGCTCAGCACCGTCGGCATGATGGCCGGTGGCGCGGGCAAGGGCGGTGGCGCCAAAAAGGCTGAGATGGACGAGGACCGCAAGGACTACCTGCGCTACCTCGGCCAGATGCGCGACAGGGCCCGCGAGGCCATGGTCGACCAGCGTGCCGCGCTCGAGTGGGTTCACCCCGACCCGCAGACGATGTGGTCGCTGGCCGCGAGCCGCCGCATGTGGGAGCGCCGCCAAAACGACCAGGACTTCCTCCACCTCCGCGTCGGCCGCAGCTCGCACCGGCTCGCGACGCGGCTGGTGCCGCCGCAGACCGGCCCCGTCGACGAGCTGGAGCCGATCGCCACGCTCGCCCTGCGCCGGTTCGTCCGCGCGCACTCGATCGTCCCGGACCTGCCGACCCAGATCACCCTCCGCGGGTTCGCCGCGGTCAGCATGCAGGGCGACCGCGGCCTCACCCGCGGTCTCACCCGGGCGATGCTGGCGCAGTTGGTCACCTTCCACAGCCCCGACGACGTCCTCATCGCGGTCGCGACGGCGGGCCGCGCCAAGGAGGAGTGGGAGTGGGCGAAGTGGCTGCCGCACGCCCAGCACCCGGCGCTCGCCGACGGTATCGGCCAGCTGCGGATGATGGCCGGCTCGCTCGCGCAGATCGAGCAGTGGCTCGACGAGGAACTCCGTGACCGCCAGCGGTTCTCTCGCAACGCGACGCCCGCCCCGGACCAGCCGCACGTCGTCATCATCGTCGACGACGCCGAGGTCACCCGCGAGGAGCAGATCATCCTCGAAGAGGGTCTGGTCGGCGTCACCCTGATCGATCTTTCCGACTCCATCGGCAACCTCGCGGCCCGCCGCGGTCTGCGGCTGGTCGTCGAAGAAGACCGCCTCGGCGCGCGCAGCGCCGGCGGCGTCGAATGGTTCGGCCGCCCGGACACGCTCAGCGTGGTCGAGGCCGAAGCCCTCGCAAGGCTCCTCGCCCCGTACCGCGTCGGCACCGCCGCGCAGGACGCCGCCGAGGAAGAACCGCTGCTGTCCAACCCCGGTCTGCTCGAACTGCTGGGCATCCCCGGCGACCCGATGACCTTCGACGTCCAGCAGTCCTGGCGGCCGCGCCCGGTGCGAGACCGCTACCGCGTCCCGTTCGGCGTCGGCGAGTACGGCCAGCCGGTCGAGCTGGACATCAAGGAAGCCGCGATGGAGGGCATGGGCCCGCACGGCCTGTGCATCGGGGCGACCGGTTCCGGTAAGTCGGAGTTCCTTCGCACCCTGGTGCTGGGCATGCTCGCCACGCACTCGTCGAGCACGCTGAACTTCGTCCTCGTCGACTTCAAGGGTGGTGCGACGTTCCTCGGTCTGGACGCGGCGCCGCACGTCTCCGCGGTCATCACCAACCTCGCGGACGAGGTCACGCTGGTCGACCGGATGAAGGACGCCCTGGCAGGCGAAATGAACAGGCGCCAGGAAGCGCTGAAGAACGGCGGTAACTTCAAGAACGTCTGGGAGTACGAGAAGGCCCGCGAGAACGGCGCCGACCTCGACCCGCTGCCCGCGCTCTTCATCGTCTGTGACGAGTTCTCCGAGCTGCTGGCCGCGAAGCCGGACTTCATCGACCTGTTCGTCGCCATCGGCCGTCTCGGCCGGTCGCTGCAGATGCACATGCTCCTCGCGTCGCAGCGGCTGGAAGAGGGCAAGCTGCGCGGTCTCGACTCGCACCTTTCCTACCGCATCGGTCTGAAGACCTTCTCCGCCGCGGAATCCCGTGCCGCGATCGGCGTGCCCGACGCGTTCGAGCTGCCGTCCGTGCCAGGTGGTGGTTACCTCAAGTACGACACCTCGACGCTGGTCCGCTTCAAGGCCTCGTACGTCTCGGGCCCGTACCGGCCCGCGGGGATCAAGGCGGCGGGCCCGGCCGCGACGGTGGTTCGCGCGGACAAGCGCCCGCAGCTGTTCGTCCCGGACTTCGTCGAACTGCCGAAGGAGCCGGAGCCGCAGCAGATCGAAGCCGCGCCGGTGGAAGAGGCCAAGCAGGAGGAGGCCGTCGAGCCCAGTGAGCTCGATGTGATCGTGTCCCGGCTGATCGGCCAGGGCCCGCCCGCGCACGAGGTCTGGCTGCCGCCGCTCAAGGAACCGAACTCGCTCGACACCCTGTTGCCGAACCTGAACCCCACCGACGACCGCGGTCTTTCCCCGGTCGGGTTCTTCGGCAACGGACGGCTGCAGGTGCCGATGGGCATCGTCGACCGTCCGTACGAGCAGCGCCGTGACCTGCTGTGGGCCGACTTCTCCGGTGGCGCCGGGCACGGTGTGATCGTCGGCGGTCCGCAGTCGGGCAAGTCGACCATGCTCCGGACGCTGATCATGTCGATGGCGCTGACCCACACCCCCGAGGAGGCGCAGTTCTACGCGCTCGACCTCGGTGGCGGTACGTTGGCCGGTCTCCAGGGCCTGCCGCACGTCGGTGGTGTCGCCGTCGCCCGCCGCGAGCCGGACAAGGCCCGCCGGATCGTGGCCGAGCTGACCACCCTGCTCACCGAGCGGGAAGGCCGGTTCGGTGCCATGGGCATCGACTCGATGAACGAGTTCCGCAACCGCAAGCGGCGCGGCGAAATCAAGCCTGAGGAAGACGCCTTCGGTGACGCCTTCCTGATCGTCGACAACTGGAAGGCGCTGCGGGACGACTTCGACGAGCTGGAGATCTCGATCACCAAGCTGGCCACCCAGGGTCTTTCCTACGGTGTGCACGTCATCATCGCGGCGAACCGGTGGGCGGACATCCGGCCGGCGATCAAGGACATGATCGGTTCCCGGTTCGAGCTGCGCCTCGGTGATCCGAGCGAGTCGGACATCGACCGCCGGGTCGCGGTGAACGTCCCGGCCGCACGTCCGGGCCGCGGTCTCACCAGGGACAAGCTGCACCTGCTGACCGGTCTGCCGCGGATCGACGGCTCGAGCAACGCGGACGACGTCGCCGCCGACGCCGCCGACGCGGTGGCGAAGATCAAGGCGGCGTGGAAGGGCCGTCCGGCGCCGCAGGTCCGCCTGCTGCCGGAGATGGTCACCTACGACGAGGTCCTGTCCATCGACTCCAAGCGCAACTCGAAGCTGGTGCCGATCGGCGTCAACGAGGAAGACCTCCAGCCGATCTACCTCGACTTCGCCTCCGATTCGCACTTCTACGCGTTCGCGGACGGCGAGTCGGGCAAGACGAACCTGCTGCGCCAGATCACCCGAGGCATCACCGAGCGGTACACGACGCAGGAAGCGGTCATCATCCTCGTCGACTACCGGCGCACGATGCTCGGCTTCGTCGGCGGGGACCAGCTGCTCGGCTACGCGGTGTCCGCCGCGCAGCTCGACAGCATGGTCAAGGACGTCCACGGGTCGATGACCCGGCGGCTCCCCGGTCCGGACGTCACGCAGGAGCAGCTCAAGACCCGGTCCTGGTGGACAGGTCCGGAGCTGTTCGTCATCGTCGACGACTACGACCTGGTCGCCACCCAGACGAGCAACCCGCTGAAGCCGCTCGCCGAGTTCCTCGCGCAGGCGAAGGACGTCGGTCTGCACGTCATCGTCGTGCGCCGCAGTGGTGGCGCGAGCCGGGCGATGTTCGACCCGATCCTCGGCAAGCTCAGGGAGATCGCGGCGCCCGGTATGGTCATGAACGGCTCGCGTGACGAAGGCAACCTCGTCGCGAACGTGAAGCCGAGCCAGATGCCGCCGGGCCGAGGCAACCTCGTGACCCGGAAGCACGGCAAGCAGCTCATGCAGGTCTCGTGGATCCAGCCGGACTGACCTCCCGCGGAACCAGGTGAGGTCCCGGCTGGGCGAGGGGTGACGACGACGATCTGCGGGAGTGGCTAGTGACTGTGCGGGTAGCGGTGGACTTCGGGACATCGAGCACCTGCGTAGTCGCCTCGATCAACGGCCGCGAGCCGCAGGTGGTCGTGGTGGACGGGCAGCCCTTGATGTCGTCGGCGGTCTACGCCGCGCCGGATGGGACGCTGTTCGTCGGCCAGGAGGCGGAACGGCAGGCGGCGGTGGATCCGTCGCGCTACGAGCCGAATCCGAAGCGCCGGATCGACGAAGGCGACCTGCTGCTCGGCGACAACGTCCTCCGCGTGACCGACGTCGTCCACGCCGTGCTGAAACGCGCGGTGACCGAGGCGCGCCGGCTCGCCGGTGACGCCGAGGTCGAGCTGCTCGTCCTGACCCACCCCGCCGATTGGGGCGCGACCCGGACCCGGCTGCTCCGGCAGGCGGCGGGCGGGCTCGCGCGTCAGGTCGCGCTCGTGCCGGAGCCGGTCGCCGCGGCGGTCTATCACGCGGCGACGTTCGCTCCGGCCGACCTCAACTCCGAGCGCACCGTCGAGTTCAGCGGCCGCCCCGGCGACGCACTGGCGGTGCTCGACCTCGGCGGTGGCACCGTCGACGTCTCCGTGGTCCAGCGCATGCCCGGCAGCCCGGCGGATCGCAGTTCGCCCGCTAAACGCGCCGGGTTCCAGGTGCTGGCCACCCGGGGGGATCCGAGCTTCGGGGGAGCGGACGTCGATCAGGCGCTCCTGGAGCACGTGGGTTCGCTGGTGTCGTCCGTCGATCCGCCGGAATGGCGGAAGCTCGTCGAAGGCCGCGAACTCACCGATCGGCGGCGCCGCCGTGTGCTGCGGCAGGACGTGCGCGGCGCGAAGGAGACGCTGTCCCGGCACGCGTACACCGACGTTCCGATGCCGCCGCCGTTCGCCGACGCCCACGTGACCCGGGAGGACCTCGAGCGGATCATCGCGGGCCCGCTCGGGCGCGCGGTCGAGCTGACCGTGGCCGCGATCGGCGATTCCGGGCTGCGGCCGAAGCAGCTGACGGCGATCTTCCTCGTGGGTGGGTCGAGCCGGATCCCGATGGTGTCCCGGCTGGTGCACGAGCGGACCGGTGTCGTGCCCACCACGCTGGACCAGCCGGAGACGGTGGTCGCCCGCGGTGCCCTGCGCGCGGTGCTGATCGACCCGGACCGGACGGGGTCGCTCGCGGGTTCCGCGGTCTCGCGCGTCGGCGGTGCCCCCGCGCCCACCCCCGCCGACCGGCGCCCCGAAACCCCGCGCCCCCAGTTCCCGCCCGGCCCGCCCCCGCAGAGCGCGTTTAGCCCGCTAAACGCGATGCGGCAAGGGCCGCCGTCGCCTCCGATGGGACAGCAGGGGATAGCGGCCCCGCCGCCGTGGCGGCCGGGTGAGCCTTCCCGCGAGACCAAACCCGCCGAGCGCGGCGGGAAGGGCAAGAAGACGCCCTGGATCATCGCCGCGGCCGTGGTCGCCGTAGCGGCGGTCGTCGGTGGCGTCCTCTTCGCCGTCAACAGCGGGGAGGCCGAGCCCGAAGGCCGGACGCTCGCCCAGTACGACTATCGCTTCATCGCGCCGATGGACTGGACGCAAACCGACGACCGCGTCGCCAACCGTCAGGTGGTGATCCACCCGAGCGACTCCCTCACCGGCGACGACCTCGTGGTCGCCCAGGAGTACGTGATGGCCTACGACGCGACGGCCGACAGACAGAAACTCGTCGACGAACTCAGCTCCGGGGCACGGATGGAACCGCATAAGTACAGTGGCTTCAACGGCTCCGCGAACTACGCTGGCCGGACCGTCATCTACTACCGCGAGACCAAGCCGAGCGCGCGCGTCGACTGGTACGTCGTCGCGCAGGGAAAGACTCGCGTCCACATCGGTTGCCAATACGGCACCGGCTCACCGCTCGAACAACGCGTGAGCGCGGCCTGCGAGCAGGTCGTCAAAACGATGGTGGTCGTCAACTGAAGGGGGAGGCGAATGCCACCCGAACCCGAGACCGCCGCCGAACACTTCGCCCGCACAGGGCGTGACGCGGTCACTTATGCCCGGCAGGTCGCCCGCACGGCCAAGGCACGGTACGAACGCCGCCGGGGCGAGAACGCGGAACTGGCGAAGCAATTCGGCAAGGGACGGCTCGCGGGCGGCGAGACAGCGCCGACCCCCGCCGCTGTCCGGAACGCCGCGAAACGGTTCCGCACGGGGGCCGGTCTTCCGGTTCCCGCTTTGCCCTCAGCGGCGGACTTGGTTCCCCTTCGGCCAGAGCCGGCGGCCAGAAGGCCACGTGTGGGTGACGACGACGAGGACTTTTCGCAGTCGCGAATCATGAGCCGAGGCGATTGACCGACCCCTGTGCGTTTGCTAAATCGCGTGGTGAAGGCCTTTTTCGGCACGCGATTCGCGGCGTGCCGTCCGGGTTTCCGCGTTCGGTTCCCGCCGCGAGCGTTAACGCAAGCAACTACTTGAAACCAACGAGCGACAAGAGGGAACCAGACGTGGCAGTGTCTCCGTCGTAGGTCCGTACCAAACGAACTTCACCAAGTACGGATAAACCACGAACGAAGGGGGTAGCTCCCATGGCTGGCGGATTTACCGGGACAGTTGAGCAGTTCACTCAGTCCGAGAAGCGCGTGACCGAGGTCCGCGTCTCGATGGACCAGAACCTGAGCAAGCTTCGCGACAACATCGAAGCCACTCGCGCGGGCTGGACCGGCGACGCGGCGCTCGCGTTCAACAACGTGATGACGCGCTTCGACTCGGCGGGCCGCGGGCTCAACCAGGCCCTCCAGAACATCGGTGACCTGCTCGAGCAGGCCGGTTCGAAGTACAACGCGACCGAGCAGCAGCAGCAGGAGCTCATCAAGTCGGTCAACCAGGGCTTCGGCGTCCTCGGCTGATTCGGCTACACCGCACCAAAACCAAGACTTCTTATATCTGACTGGAGGAACTCATGGGCGAGATGAAGGTCGATTACGCCACGATCCACGCGGCGGCCGACGACTGCAAGAACACCGGCGGTGAGCTGGAAGGCCTCTTCGGGCAGCTGAAGAGCGACCTGGCCCCGCTGGTCAACACCTGGGACGGTGACGCGAAGGTCGCGTACATGGCCGCTCAGCAGGAGTGGGACAACAAGTTCGAGGAGCTCAAGCAGCTGCTCGCGCAGGTCGCCGGCGTGCTGCCGCAGCTGGCCGACGGCTACCAGAGCACGGAGCAGGGCGTCACCGGCCTGTTCTGAGTCTCACGCTCGGAACGAGCAACGGCGGGCAGGCATCTTCGGATGCCGAGCCCGCCGTTTCGTTTGTGTCAAAGGAAAAGCCGCGACGGGTTCCGTCGCGGCTTTCCGTGTCGGTGGAGGTCAGTGCGGCGAGCCGACCTCGAATTCCGGTGTGGTGTTCAGCACCCGGACGGTGACCTTCTTCTGCTGTCCCGAAAGATCGATCGAGCAATCGAACGTGGTCCCGTTCTCCACCCGTTGGCCGGAAGGACATGTCACGTTCTTCACGTCCGGCTCCCCGTAGTGCTCGTTGAGCACGCGGACGACGCCGTCCTGGACCGACTTCTCGTCGAGAGTGTCACCCGCGAACGCGCCGAGCAGCCAAGCCCCGACGCCGCTCGCGATCACGACGGCCGTCGCGATCCCGCCGATCAGCAAGGTCTTCTTGGAAACCTTGGGTTTCTTCGGGGGCTCCGAGCCGAAAGCGCCGAGCCCGCCGTACTGCGACGACTGTGCCTGCTGGGCGGGCTGGAAGCCTCCGCCGTACTGTCCCTGCGGGGGAGTGCCCGGAACCTGTTGCGGTGCTTGCCAATCCTGCTGCTGCGGCGCGGGCTGCTGCTGCGGTTGCTGCCACGTCGTGCCCGGCGCGGGTGCGGCGTTCTGTTGCCAGGGCCCGGAAAACGAGCCGCTGACGCCGGGCTGCTGCTGCCATTGGCCGGTGTAGGAACCGGTGGTCGCGGCATTGGGATCGTTCTGCTGCCACTGCCCGGGATGCGGCCCGGTCGCCTGGCCTTCCTGCTGCCAGCCCTGCTGCTGGTTTCCGGGGTTCGCCGGCGGCTGCCACCACTGCTGCGGCTGTTGCGGCTGCTGTTCCGTCATGCCTCAGACGCCTTTCAACTCGTTGAACCGGCGGTTGAAATCGTCCTTGGCCGCCTTGTCCGGCAGCACGGTGATCTGCGAGGCGTCCGGTAGCTTCGGCAGGTCCTGGGTGCTCGCTTTGCCGGTGAAGCGGAAGTCGTAGCGCAGTTCGAGCTTGTGCCCGCCGCCCTCGATCTTGGCGTCCATCACGATCTGGTTCAGCGTCCCGTCCGAGTTGAGGGAGACGGTGGTCCGAACCGGGGCCTTCTTCATGTCGCCGGTGATCGCCCCGCTGATCGACGGCGGCAGGATCTCCACCCGTCGTTCCATGAACTTCCCGAACGGGATGTCGGCGGTCAGCTCGATCCGGTTCTCCGGAAGACTTTTCGCGCCCTTCACGATCTTCTTGTCCGCGTTGTAGGCCACGGCGATCGCGTCGGCCATCTTGCAGGCGGTGATGATCCCGACCCAGGCGCAGGGGATGGTCAGCCCGGTCTCCGACTTCGGCATCGAAACCCACGGCGTCGGGGCGAGGCTCTTGTAGACGGGGCCGAGGTACACGTATTCGACGGTCCCGTCGCCCGGGGTGTACCAGTCGATGCTGTCGTCCGGGTTCTTCTGCGAGCGTTGACGGCTGACCCGGCCCTCCGGGGAACCGGTGCGGGCGGACGAGATCGTGCTGCGGATGTACTTCTCGTCGAAGCGGAAGTAGGCGCCCGACTCGCTGGTGACGTCGCGCTGGTCGCCGATGGTGTCCTGCAGCTTGTTCATCGCCGTCTGGAACTTCGTGCCGACGTAGGTCGCCGCGTCGTCGCCCTTCGGCACGGCCGTGCCCGCGCGCCCCTGGCCGCAGGCGGTGGTGAGCACCAGCACAGCGCTCAGCACGCACAAGATGGTCGTTGGACGTTTCTTCATCGCCGTTCCCCTGAATCGAGTCCCCCGCGCGCGGTGCGCGTCCGGATCGTCTCATCCTCTCCCGCGAAGGACGATGCCGTGGGCGGTTCCGCCACACCGGCGAGGTACAGTTGCGGGGCGCCCGCCGGGCGCCGGTCCTAGTATGGGACCCCGGACCGACCCCCGCTTCGCAGTAGGGTCGGGCGTGGGGGTATCTTCATATGTCGTTGTGCGCTGCGGCGCGTAAGCGCTAGGCCCGCACAGAACCCACACGCAATGTTGACGACGAGGTAGACCCTTGCCCACGTACAGCCCCAAGCCCGGCGACGTCACTCGTGCCTGGCACGTGATCGACGCCGAGGATGTCGTGCTCGGCCGGCTCGCGACCGAGGTCGCCACGCTGCTGCGCGGCAAGCACAAGCCGACCTACGCTCCGCACGTGGACACCGGTGACTTCGTCATCATCGTCAACGCCGAGAAGGTCGCGCTCACCGGTAACAAGCGCGAGCAGAAGTTCGCGTACCGGCACAGCGGTTACCCCGGTGGTCTGCGTAAGCGCTCCTTCGGTGAACTGCTCGACACCAAGCCCGAGCACCTGCTCGAGAAGGTCGTCAAGGGCATGCTCCCGAAGAACAAGCTCGGCCGCGCCCAGGCGAAGAAGCTCAAGGTCTACGCCGGCGCCGAGCACCCGCACGCCGCGCAGCAGCCGCAGGCGCGCGAGATCACCAAGATCGCGCAGGTCGCGCAGTGAGTGAGGAACAGTCTGTGACCAGCACCGAGGAGACCGCGACCGAAGCCGTCGCGACCACGGAGACCCCCGCCGTCGGCGAGGCCGTCGCGACGAGCGAGACCCCCGGCACCGCGCGCCCGTCGCGTGCCGCCGGTGGCAACGCCCAGACCGTCGGTCGCCGCAAGGAGGCCGTCGTCCGGGTGCGCGTCGTTCCCGGTACCGGTGAGTTCAAGCTCAACGGCCGCACGCTCGAAGAGTACTTCCCGAACAAGGTGCACCAGCAGCTCATCCGTGAGCCGCTGGTGACGGTCGACAAGCCCGACTCGTTCGACATCTTCGCCAACCTGCACGGTGGCGGGATCTCGGGCCAGGCCGGTGCGCTCCGTCTCGCGATCGCCCGTGCGCTCGTCGAGGTCGACGCCGACGACCGCCCGGCCCTGAAGAAGGCCGGCTTCCTGACCCGTGACGCTCGCGCCACGGAGCGGAAGAAGTACGGCCTCAAGAAGGCCCGTAAGGCTCCGCAGTACAGCAAGCGCTGATCGCGCCTCTGGCGCAACCCGCGGAAGCGCCCATCCGTCTCTCGGATGGGCGCTTCCGTGTTTCCGGGGTCTCGGCGTGCCCGAGGACCCCGTTGTCACAGCAGTCCCACGTGCCCCACGCGTTCGCCTTTAGCGGGCTAAACGCGCTCCGCGCGTCGCGTTTAGCCCGCTAAAGGCGAAACCGGGGGTACTGGCTAGGTTGTCGTGGTGGTTTTTCAAGGAGGTCGACAGATGGCTCGTCTATTCGGTACCGACGGCGTACGTGGCCTCGCCAACGAGGAGCTGACCCCGGAGCTGGCGCTCTCGCTCGCCGCCAGCGCCGCCCGCGTCCTCGCGGCCCACGACCGTTCGCACCGTCCGGTCGCGGTCGTCGGCCGTGACCCGCGTGCCAGCGGCGAGATGCTCGAGGCCGCCGTCGTGGCGGGTCTCACCTCCGCCGGTGCCGATGTGCTCCGCCTCGGTGTCCTCCCGACGCCCGCCGTCGCGTACCTGGTCGGCGCGCTCGAAGCGGATCTCGGCGTGATGATCTCCGCCTCCCACAACCCCATGCCCGACAACGGCATCAAGCTGTTCGCGGCGGGCGGGCACAAGCTCCCCGACGGGATCGAGGACGAGATCGAAGCCGGTCTCGCCGCTCCCGTCACGCGCCCGACCGGCATCGGCGTCGGCCGCGTCAAGGACGTCGCGGACGCGGGTGACCGCTACATCCAGCACCTGCTTTCGGCCACCCCGCATCCGCTCGCGGGTCTGCGCGTCGTCGTCGACTGCGCTAACGGCGCATCGTCCTTCGCCGCCCCCGAGGTCTACCGCAAGGCCGGTGCCGAGGTCATCGCGATCCACGCCGACCCCGATGGCGTGAACATCAACGAGCACTGTGGCTCGAATCACCCGGACGCGTTGCGTGCGGCCGTCGTCGAGCACGGCGCGGACCTCGGGATCGCGCACGACGGTGACGCCGACCGCTGTGTCGCGGTCGACGCCGCGGGTGAACTCATCGACGGCGACCAGATCATGGCCGTCCTCGCGCTCGCTCTCGCCGAGACCGGCGAGCTGACCAAGAACACACTGGTCGCGACGGTGATGAGCAACCTCGGTCTGCACCTGGCGATGCGCGCGCACGACATCAACCTCGTCACCACCGCCGTCGGCGACCGTTACGTCCTGGAGGAGCTCCGCGCGAGCGGGCTCGCGCTCGGCGGCGAGCAGTCCGGCCACGTCGTCCTTCCCGCCTACGCGACCACCGGCGACGGTCTCCTCACCGCGCTGCGGGTGATGAGCCGCATGGCGTCCACCGGCAAGTCACTCGCCGAACTCGCCGCCGTCATGAACCGCCTGCCGCAGGTGCTGGTGAACGTTCCGGTGGCGGACAAGGCGGCGGTCGCCGTCTCGGCCGCGGTCCGCGACGCCGTCGGCGCCGTCGAGGCCGAACTCGGCGAAGAAGGCCGTGTCCTGCTGCGCCCGTCGGGCACCGAACAGCTGGTCCGCGTCATGGTCGAGGCCCCCGCGCACGACACCGCACAGGCGGCCGCGGACCGGCTCGCGGGCGTCGTCTCGTCCGCCTCGTAAGCCCTCTCACGATCTTCCCAAGTCGCTGCGCCCGGGTTACCGGCCCGGTACATTCCGTGTGCGTATACCTAGGGGAGGGTGACGGTGACGGGCAACGGGCACAAGGTCGATCCGGCGCAGCTGAACGAGGCCGCCAAGGTCCTGCAGGACCTGCCCAAGCAGGCTTGCGAAGGGCCGATCGGGGCGGTCGAGCAGATCAACCTGAACGCCGGGAGTTTCGGGCCCGCGCACGGGGACTGCTTCACCGGCTATTCCGCGAGCATCCAGCGCTTGGCGAAGTGCGCGCGCAGTTACCTCGCGGCCTCGGACGAGTTCGGCCGCAAACTCGCGGCGTCCAAGGACCTTTACCAGTCCAATGAGGACTCCAACGCCGCCGAGATGAGGAAGCACTGATGCCTCTCGCAGATGTCGGCGGCGACACCGGGCACGACATTCCCAGCCGGGCCGAAGTCGAGAAGATCCTCAACGACCCGAACATCGATCGCGACACCAAACGCGAACTCGCCCTCAACTACATTGACTACATCGAGGACGAGACCCCGGAAAGCTGTGGGTTCGCCAGCGAAGCCGAGCGAAACGGCTTCCGGGACCACCTCAAGTCGATGAACGGTGACTGGATCACCGAGGGGGACCTCGACTTCAATGACGGTTCCCTCGAAGAGGTCAAAAAGGCATACAAGACCGCGCAAGAGAAGTACGACGCGAGCCAGGCCGCCGGGCGGCAGGGCGATCGCGACGCACTGAACAGGGACGCGGCGAAGACCCAGGAGATCGCCGGCCGCGCCACCGAGACCGACCCGGGCTGCGCGAATTCGAACGACATCATGGTCCCCGGTCTGTCGGGATTCAAGGTCTACGAGATCTTCCACCCGGCCTACCTCCGCGCGCTGAGCCTGGCGGGCGGCGGAGCGGCCGTCTCCCTCGGCGAACTCCAGCGGCTGTACCACGAACAGGACAACATCCCGTTCAACCTGTTCAAGGCGAGCGCCGACGAGTTGACCGCGGTCAGCACGGCCGTCGCCGGGTCGGCGCAGGACGTCTCCGGGAAGCTGGGGAACTCGCTCGGCACCTGGGAAGGCGCCGCGGCCGAGCAGGCGCGTGCCTACCAGAAGGCCTATTCGGACAAGACCGGTCTGGTCGCCGAGGCCTTCAAAGCCGCGGGCGACGGACTTCTGCGGACCAACGCCTCGGTGGGCAAGTTCTGCCGCGAAAAGGTCGAGTGGCTGCAGAAGTGGTACACCGACAACATCGACGGCGCGACGGCGCAGGACATCGAGCGGATCATCCGCATCGCGGACGGCTCGTGCAGTCAGAACGACATCATCCACTGCATCAAGTTCCTGAGCATCGAAGCCAAGGACGCGTTCAACGACGACGGCGGCGACATCGACCAGAGCACCATCGACGAGGTACTCAAACCTCAGGCGGTCGCCTGGCTGAAGAACGTCTTCCTCGCCTGGTTCGGCAAGCACATCGAGAACTTCCAGCTGGTGTGCAAGAACACGCGCGACGCGATCAACGGCGCGTGGAAGGCGTACTTCGATTCACTCGGCCAGGTGGTCGAGAACCCGTTCGCGGACTTGGGCAAGACCCCGGAGACGGGTGGCGAGAAGCCCGTCGAGAAGGGCGGTGGCGGCAAGGACACCGGCGGTGGCGGCGGTCCGTCGTCGGGTACTGGTGGTGGCCCGTCTTCCGGTGGGGGCGGGGCAGGCCGCATGACGCCGAGCAATCACGAGAACATCCAGCCGGAAAAGCCCGAAGTGCCGGGCCAGGAGAAGAACCCGGTCACGGACAAGCCGCTCGACGTCGACCCGGCCACCGGGGAGCCGTATCCGATCGACCCCCGGACGGGTGAGGCGATCAAGAACGGCACCGAGGCCACCCGGCCCGAGCCGGTGACGGTCGAGCAGGGCGACCGCAAGATCTCCATGGCCGAGCCCGGCGCCGACGGGAAGATGGGCATATCGGTCCAGGACGGCACCGGCCAGGCCAAGGACTACGACCTCGACTTCGGTGACGGCAAGGCCACGCCGGCCGCCGAGCAGCCGGCCAACCCGGGTCAGGTCCATCAGCCGGGCCCTGACGGCAAGATCCGCATCGAAGACGGCGGTCTCAAGATCACCGCGGAACGGCCGAACGGTCCCGACGGGCCGACACTGGTGACCGTCGACGACGGGTCGGGGCAGCCGTCGAAGTACACCTTGGGTGAAGACGACCGGAGCCCGGACTCCGCGCCGCAGCCCGCCGGAAGGCATGCCGCGGAAGGTGCCGCCGCGGCCCGGCCGGTCGAAGAGGTCGCGCGTCAGCAGGCCGAGCAGGGTGTCCGCCCGCACGACACCACGTCCGGCGGGACCGGCGGCGGAGCGCCCGCGCCGGTGCCAGGCCAGCCGGCCGAACCGGTGGCGGTGGCCGCGGACGGTGGTTCCGAATCGACGACGGCGCAGTCGTTGAGCGACCCGTTCGCCGGTGGGGACAGCGGTCTCGGCGACACGTCGGATCCGGCCGGATCCGGCGGCGGCGCGTCCGCTCCGTCGGCGCCGTCCGGACTCGGTTCCGCCCCTGGCGGGGGCGCCCAGGACCCGGCCGCGGCCGGTGCGGGGATGATGGGCGGCATGGGCATGATGGGCGGCGGCGCGGCCGGAGGCGGACAAGGATCCGGCGAAGATCAGCAGCGCACGTCCAGCGGATACCGGGTCGACGGCGGCCTGTTCGACACCGCGACGACGGGCAGCCGGATCAGCGGCTCGCTCGACGACGACGGCGTCATCGGTTTCCGCTAGCGGTCAGGGGAGGGATCAGTGAATCCTGAGGAGGATCTCGCCAGACTCCGGCACAAGCTGGCCGGGTTGGAGCGCGAGAACGGCGACCGGATGTACCTGGTCGACAACCGCGCGACCAAGGCGATCGAGGAGACCCGGGCCGCCGGCGACCAGCTCAAGCAGGAGACGAGCGCGGCGCTGACGGCACGACTCGAGCAGAAGAAGCGAGCGGAGGCCGCGGGCGGCTGGGCGACCGAGTCGACTCTCAGCGAAAAGGTCGAAGACGACGGCGACTTCGGGTTCGAGGAGGACGAGACCGAGAACGAGCGCCGCGCCGGGTACCGGACGGCCGACGAGCCGCCGATCGCGTACCGGGCCGCTCCTCCCGTGCCGCCTCCACCTCCGCCGCCTCCGGCCCCGGTCGCCGAAGAGCGTCCGGCAGGGCGGCATCGGCGGGCGGCCGCACGCGGTGACGACGACGATTTCGCCGACACCGACTGGCTGGCGACCTGAACGGTCAGGTCCGCAGCGCCACGATGGCCCGCTCGACACCGTGGAAGACGGCGTGCGTCTTGTATCGCACGTCTTCGGCGACATGGTCGGGAGTCAGGACCTCGGCAAGGGCGCGAAGCGCCACTTCGCCCTCGGCGACCGCGACTCGTGAGCCGGGACAGGTGTGCCGTCCGAGGCCGAACGCGAGTTCGGCGTCGGGGCCAAGCGGGATGGCCAGTTTGTCCCCGGCGGCGAAGTCCTTGCCCGCCAAGGAGAACGGCGCGATCACGCGGCGGGCGGCGAAGCGGGTCGGGGCGATTTCGTGGATCAGGCCGCGTACGTCGTCGAGGACGTCTGGGCGGCGTAGGAGTTCGAGGCCGGCGAGGGCGAGGAAGTTCATGGAATTCTCGTACGCCGCGTGGGCGAGCATCACGGGCGTGATCATCAGCTCGTCTTCGGTGATCCGGCCTGCTTCGTGCGCTTCGCGGAGCAGCGCCAGCCCGCCGCCTTCGACGGCCGTCGCCTTGAGGAAGAACATCGCGACCCTGAGCGCGGCGGTGTCGGCCCCGGCAGGCCCGCCCGACCAGACGTCCAGGTTCGCGGCGGTCTCCGAAAGGTTCGTCAGCAGCTTCTCGCCGAGTGGCTCGACCGTGCCGAGCATCGCCTCCGTCACCCTGGCCGCCACCGGCCTGGCGAAATCGGCCACCAGGTCGAACCGCGAGAGCGACTTTAGCGGGCTAATCGCGATCCGGAGGTCGGTGAGCACGGCGTCCGGCAGGGGCTCCACCAGGGCGATGACCTCCTTGACGACAGCGCGCAGCCGCCGGTGGTCCGCGCCGTCCATCAACAGGAGGTTCGGGGTCTCGGCGGCGGCGCCACCCGGGTTCGAGCTGAGCTCGCGGTCGCGCAGCGCCTTGACGCGATCCGCCGGATCGTCCAGCACGAAGAAGTCGTCCACGCTCGTATGATGCCCATGCCGCGGCCGGAGGATGTGCCAGTGCCCTCGAAACCGTCATCAGAAGTGCCCGACGAAGTGTTGCGGACCCCGCTCGTGCACCGTCTGCTCGAGCGCGCCGAGGTCGAGCGTCCGGCGTACACCCACCTCGACTGCTCGAACCGGCACGAACCCGTCGAGGACACGCTGACCTGGGCCGAGCTTCTCGGCCACGTCCGCGCTGTCGCGGCGAAGCTGCGCGAACTGATCCAGCCGGGAGACCGCGTCGCGATCACGGCGCGGCAGGACCTCTCTTACGTCGTCGCGTTCTTCGGCGCGCTGTACGCCGGCGCCGTCGCGGTTCCGCTGTCCGCTCCGGACGTCCGCGCTCACCGCGAGCGGCTCGTCGGGGTGCTCAACGACTGCGACGCCGACATCTGGCTCACGTCGGAAGCGCTGGTCGAACGGCTGACGGAGTTCGCCGAGGCCGAACCGGTTCCGGCGCCGCGCGAGATCGTCGCCGTCGACACCCTGCCGCTGGATCCGGCGGACCGATCCCTGCCGGCACCGGTTTCCCCCGAAGACCCCGCCTACCTGCAGTACACCTCCGGCACGACGCGATCACCCGCCGGCGTGATCATCACGCATCGGGCGTTGTCGGCCGCCTGCTGGCAGATCTGCGACGCCTACGACGTCGACGAGCACACCACGTGCGTCGGCTGGATCCCGTTCTTCCACGACATGGGGCTGGCGCAGTTGCTCGCCGGGACAATGCACGCCGGCGGCCGGACGGTGTTCATCGCGCCGCTGGAGTTCATCCGGCGCCCGGAGCGCTGGCTGCTGCTGATGTCGTCGTATCCGAACACGCTCACCGCGGCCCCGAACTTCGCGTACGACCTGGTGACGGAGGCCGTGCCCGAGGCGAAGCGTGCCGAGTACGACCTCTCGACCGTGGCGATCGCGCTCAGCGGCAGTGAACCGGTCCGCGGGGCGACCGTCCGGGATTTCCTCGCGGCGTACGAGCCCCACGGCTTCCCGCAGGGCGCGTTCCGGCCGTCCTACGGGTTGGCCGAGGCGACGGTCTACGTCGCCAGCGGCGATTCCAGCGGCCCGGTGGTGACCGAAGTGGACGGCCGCGAGGTCGTCGAGATCGGCCGGCCACGGGGCCAGCGGGTCCGCGTCGTCGCCCCGTCGGATCGCGTTTTGCCCGCTAAAGTCGACCTGGGCGGGATGGGAGAGATCTGGGTCAAGGGGCCCAACGTGGCGGCCGGGTACTGGCGGCGTCCGGAGCTGACCGCCGAGGTGTTCGACGCCGAACTCGACGGGGAAGGCGGCTGGCTCCGCACCGGCGACCTCGGCACGATCCGCGATGGCAGGCTCTCCGTGACCGGCCGCCTGAAGGATCTGATCATCATCGACGGCCGTAACCACAGCCCGCACGACATCGAAGAGACCGTTGCCGCCGCCCACCCCGTCCTCGGGCCGGAGCGGGTCGCCGCGTTCTCGGTCGACGGCGACGAAGGCGAGGGCGTCGTCGTGGTCGCCGAGCGTGCGCGGAAGGCCCTCGACTTCGACGAATCCGAGATCGCACGGGCCGCCACCCGCGCCGTCGCCGAGCGCCACGACGTGCGTCTCCGGGCCTTCTTCCTGGTGAAACCCGGTGGCCTGCCGCGGACCTCCAGCGGCAAGGTCGCGCGTTCCGCGGCCAGAACGCGGTACTGGACGCCGGATGGGACAGAATCCCCCCATGGCAGCTGACGCGAGCGAGTACGTCGACGAGATCAAGGCCCTCGTCTGCGAGACCTTCGACGTCGATCCGGACACCATCGACGAGAACACGCCCTTCGCCGAGATGGGCGTCGACTCGCGGCGCCGCGTCCGGCTCCTCGCGACGGTCGAGGTGGAGTTCGGCATCGACATCGACCTCGACGAGCTGGATCGCCTTGTCGACATCCGGGGCGCGGCGACCGTTCTCGCCGAGGCCGTCGAAGCGGGCGCGAAACCGCGAAAACGCGGCCTACCAGGCTTCTTGCGCCGAAATCGTTTGAGTTAGCAAAGGTGTGAATGTTCCTGCGGCCTCGATGGCCGGTGGGTACATTCTGTGTGCATATGCGACGGCACCTGAGGCCACCGGCGTGCGTCGTAGGTAGGACAACGAGGCGGATACAGCGGGACGAAGGGGGCACCGGTCATGCCGGACGGGGGCTACAAAGCCGATTCAGAGGCGATGCTCACGGCGTCGACGTCGTTGGAGCGCGCAGCTGAGAACACGACGTCCGAGGCAGGGAAGGTGGGGCCGACCCAGGTGCAGCCTGCGGACTTCGGCCGGGTGCACAAGGACTACCAAAAGGGCTACGCCACCGGGATTCTCGCCATTTCCGACGCGATGAAGGGCTACGCGGGCCAGCTCACCCAGCTCGCCGGAGGGGTCAGTACCGCGTCGACTCGCTACACCTCATCCGACCAGGCGAACGCCGCGGCTGCCAACAAGGCGGGGACGCAATGAGCAAGTACACGTGGGAGCAGAAGAAAGCCCTCCTCGACGACCCGTACATCACACAGGGCACGAAGGACAAGCTGCTCTTCGGTGGCGACGACGCCTACGAGAAGGCCATCGCCGAGCGTGATTCGAACGCGGCCGCGGACAAGAAGCAGAAGACCGCCGTGGAAAAGGCGGACAAGGATCTCGACGCCATGTCCAGGCCGGCCGCGGGCGGTTCGACGACCAAGTCCGACCAGGTGCTCGACCTCGGGAATCCGGCGCTGAGCTTCTTTTCCGACTGGGCCGAGCAGGTCTGGAACAAGATGCCCGACCGGCCGTATGAGATCAATTACAAGACCGACGTCTGGGACCGGTTCCACGAGAACCGTGAGATCAACTTCCAGAAGATGTTCGACGAGGTCGAGGATCTCGGCGACGCCAAAAAGGCCGTCGAGCAGACCAGGACGGACGCGACTTCGGCGCTGACCACGCTCTTCCACGATTGGAAGGGGGAGGGCGCGACGGCCGCGAAGGTCAAATACGAGCAGCGGATCCAGCCCGACGCGAAAGAACTCGTCGCGCAGATGGACGGCGCCATCAAATTGGTGCCTTCGACCATCGACAAGATCTACAGCGCGCTCAAGCTGAAGGTCGACGAAACGCTGAAGCTGCGTGTCGACAAAGTCGCCACGGCGCCGCTGTTCACGGCGAAGCAGGTCGTCGAGATCGCGAACGGCAAGGTCGATTCCAAAGAAAAGCTCATGGACGTCGCGTACTGGCTCGACTCCGCGTGTCCTGGTAACAACCTCGCCGAACGGCTGCGTGACGACGACTGCAAGCTGAACGACGAAAACAAGGACTACGCGATCGGGGCCGCGAAGCAGTGGCTGAAGGGTTCGTTCGCCACCGAGTTCGGTGAGCGGTTCGAGAACTTCAAAAAGCTCTGCAAGAACGCGACGGAAACGATCAACACGCAGTATCACGAGCTTTCGCGGTTCATGGAGGACTACACGAACCCGTTCCCCGCGCCAGGGGCCGAGAAGCCGCCCGCCGACGACGGCAAGGGCAATGACAACGGCGGCAACGGTGGCGGAAACGGCGGAGGCAACGGCGGCGGAAGTGGGAGCGGGAGCGGGAGCGGGAGCGGCGGTGGAAGCGGCAGCGGGGGCGGTGCCAGCACGCCGCCCGCCGCTACGGTCCCCGAGACGCCGAAGCCGGAGGACAAGCCCGCCGAGGGCACGAACCCGGTGACCGGCAAGCCGCTCGAGCTGGACCCCGAGACCGGCAAGCCGTACCCGATCGACCCGGCGACGGGTGAGGCGATCAAGGACGGCATCGACGGTCAGGACACCATGACCGTCGAAAAGGGCGACAACAAGATCGAGATGACCGAGCCGGATAAAGACGGCAAAATGGACATCAAGGTCGACGATGGCAAGGGCAACGAGAAGGACTACAAGCTCGACTTCGACGACCCGAAGGGCGAAGAAGGCAAGGACGCCAAGCCCGGCGAAGAGGGCAAGGACGGCGACTTCGGCCCGAAGGGCGCGGTCAAGGAAGGCGAGCCTGGCGCCGATGGCGTCTACCGGCCCGGCCCGGACGGCAAGATCCACATCCAGGACGGCAACCTCAAGATCACCGCCGAACAGCCCGACGGCCCGAACGGTCCGACCGTGGTGACCGTCGACGACGGCAAGGGCGAGCCGACCACCTACACCCTCGACGAAAAGGGTGAGAAGAAGGAACTCAAGCCCGGCGACGTCCTCGAGACCGATGACCTCAAGAACGGTCTCGACGACCGGAATCCCGGCAATCCGCAGCCCGGCAAGGTCGAAGACGTCCAGGCGATGCCCGCCCCGGCCGATGGCATCGCGCCTCCCGGTGGTGGCTTCAGCGCTCCGGGCGGCGTCGAGGTCGGTGTGGGTGTCGGTGCGGAAGGGACCGCCGCGGGGTCCGCGGAGGCCGGTGGTGCCGCTTCGGGTGCTGGTGGCGACGGCACCGTGCCTGCCGCCAGCGGCGGCGGAGGCGGAGGCAGCTTCGAAGGCGCGCTCGGCGGCGCCATCGACGGCGGTGCGGCGGCTTCGCTGAACGAAGCCGGTTCCCTCGAAGCGGGCATTCAGACCGGAGGCGGCGCGCAGCCGGCCGGGGCCGACGCCGGTCTCGGGGTGGCTCCCGGCGGGATGGACCCGGCGCCCGCGGCTGCCGGTGCGGGTGCCGGAAGCTCGCCCGCCGGAATGGGCGGCATGATGGGTGGAATGGGTGCCATGGGCGGCGCGGCCGGTGGTGGCGGGGGTGACACGCAACGCGGGTCGAGCCAGTACCGCGTCGAGGGTGGCATTTTCGAGACCAGTGGCGCGGGCGGCCGGATCAGCGGCTCGCTCGACGACGATGGTGGCGACCGTTCGATCAGTTACGAGCGATGATCGGTAGCCGGGGAACGAGGGAGGACCGATGAGCGCTGTTGACCGGCTGGCGGCCGCCATGTCCAGGCAGGACGCCGCCATCACGGAGCAGGTGGAGCAGCGCGGGCTGCGGGAACGGCATCTTGCCGATGCCAAGGCCCAGGCGGCGGAGACCATGCAGAAGGATGCCGCCATCCATGACAAGTACGCCGCCCACATGCAGGAGCTGGGGAAGCGGAGCAAGGAGGCGGGTGGCTGGCTGACCGGCAAGACGACCGCCGACCGCAGCCACACGATCGGCTTCGACATCGAAGACGACGACAAGCCGGACGCCCGGTTCGCCGAGTTCGGCGCGCGGCCCGACGCTCCGCGTCCGGCGCCGCTGCCTCCGCCGCCTCCTCCGGTCGCGCCAGGGGTGCCAGGGATCCCGGCGACGGTGGACGTCCCGTCCGCGGCGCCGACGCCGGCACCCGCACCGAGTGCCGCGCCGCCGGAAGAACCTGGGACGCCCGCGCGTCGTCGAGGTCGGCACGCGCGCGACGACAAGGGATTCGACGACGACGACTTCTCGAACAACTCGTGGATGGTCGACTGATCGGCTTCACCGCACTTCAGGGCCCGGCTCGCCAGAGCCGGGCCCTTTCTTTCGCCCACCTCGCCCCGCGGCAGCGCGTCGCCTTTAGCGGGCTAAACGCGATCCGGCGCCGCGGTGCCCTCGTTCGGGCACGCGTCGCCTTTAGCGGGCTAAACGCGACGCGTAGGCAGGCTAAGTAACCGGGAGCGCGTCCGGGGCCAGATCGCGTTTAGGGGGCTAAACGCGCTCCGGAGCGGGTCAGGCGGCGGGTTCGTCCTGGGCTTCGATCGGGGCGCGTTTGACGTCGGCGTCCAGCAGGGGCTGGTACTTCGTCGTCCCCGTCAGGTGAGTGAGGAAGAACGCGGTGAACAGCGCCCTCGTCAGCTGCTGGGTCCCGCGATGCGGCTTCCCGTGCAGCAGCAACTGGCTCCAGTGCCTGCCCTCGGTGACCCCGAGGTGCGACGACTTCCCGAGCGTCCGCAGCTGCACCGGCCCGCCCCACGCGTCCGCGATGGCCTCGGCGTGCCCGACCGGCGGCGCGACCAGGTCTTCCCCCGCCGCGAGATGCAGGCCGGGTGCGGTCACCGACCGGGCCGACACGGTCGCGGGTGGCAGTGTCTGCGCGGGGGTGATGGTCGCGACGGCGCGGATCTCGGGTCGCTCGTCGTTCTCGGCGGCCTGCGCGGCGGCCAGCACCGCCGAACCGCCGCCGGTCGAATGTCCGGCCAGGCCGAGTTTCGCCGGGTCGACGCTGATGCCGTCCGGTCCGAGGCGGACCGTCGTGATCAAGTCGAGCGTGGTGAGGAGGTCGCCGGCCAGCAGCCGGTGCGAAGGCAGCGGCCCGCGCTGGGTGGCCGGGGCCGCCGCGACGATGCCCCAGCTCGCGAGGTGCCGGAGCAGGTGCCGGTAGCTCCCGGTCGGCTGCAACCAGCCGTGCCCGAACGCGATCGCGGGCAGACCGAGCCCGGAACGGGGCGTGAACACGACACCGGGGAGCCCGACCAGGGCGAGGTTGCCGCGCAGAACCTCGTGCGGACCTGGGTGGGACAGCTCCGCGAGCAGCTGCTTGGGCTTGCTGGCCATGCTCGTGACCTTACTGCCCGCACCCCCGTCCGGCCCGCGCGCCGCCCCGCGCATCGCGTTTAGCCCGCTAAAGGCGACGCGCGGGCGCCCGGGCGAAGGGGCCGAATTTCCGTCGTTAGGCTGGTGGCCGTGTGTGGAATCGTGGGATACGTCGGACACCGCCCGGCTCTGGACGTCGTCATCGGCGGGCTTCGCCGGATGGAGTACCGCGGCTATGACTCGGCGGGCGTCGCCGTCCTCGACGGCGCGGGAGCGCTGAACGTCGAGCGCAAGGCGGGACGCCTGGCCAACCTGGAGGCCCAGCTCGACACGGTCGGCAGGGACACCTTCACCGGCACCGCCGGAATGGGGCACACCCGCTGGGCCACCCACGGCGCCCCGGTCGACCGCAACTCGCACCCGCACCGCGACGCCTCCCAGCGCGTCGCCGTCGTGCACAACGGCATCATCGAGAACTTCGCCGCCCTGCGCGCCGAGCTCGAGGCCGACGGCGTCGAGATGGCGAGCGACACCGACTCCGAGACCGCCGCGCACCTGATCTCTCGCGCCTACACCGAGGGCGACACGAAGGGCGACTTCCCGGCCAGCGTCGCCGCGGTCTGCCGTCGTCTCGAGGGCGCGTTCACCCTGGTCGTGACCATCGCCGACCAGCCGGACACCGTCGTCGCCGCCCGCCGTTCGTCGCCGCTGGTGGTCGGCGTCGGCGAGGGGGAGCACTTCGTCGCTTCCGACGTCGCCGCGTTCATCGAGCACACCCGCGAGGCGGTCGAGCTCGGACAGGACCAGCTCGTCGTGATCACCCGCGAGGGTTACGAGGTCACCGACTTCCACGGTGACGCCGCCCAGGCCAAGCCGTTCACCGTCGACTGGGACCTGTCGGCCGCGGAAAAGGGCGGCCACGAGTACTTCATGCTCAAGGAGATCGAGGAGCAGCCGGAAGCGCTGGCGAACACGCTGCGCGGTCACTTCGACGGCGGCCGGATCATCCTCGACGAGCAGCGCATCTCCGATCAGGATCTGCGTGACGTCGACAAGGTCTTCGTCGTCGCCTGCGGATCCGCGTACCACTCGGGCCTCGTCGCCAAGTACGCCATCGAGCACTGGTGCCGCCTCCCGGTCGAGGTCGAACTGGCCAGCGAGTTCCGCTACCGCGACCCGGTGCTGGACCGCGCGACGCTGGTCGTCGCCGTCTCCCAGTCGGGCGAGACCGCGGACACCCTCGAAGCCGTCCGCCACGCGCGCGAGCAGAAGGCCCGCGTCCTGGCCGTCTGCAACACCAACGGCGCGCAGATCCCGCGCGAGTCCGACGCAGTCCTCTACACGCACGCCGGTCCGGAGATCGGCGTCGCCTCGACCAAGGCGTTCCTGGCGCAGATCGCGGCCAACTACCTGGTCGGCCTGGCGCTCGCGCAGGCCCGCGGCACCAAGTACCCGGACGAGGTCGCCCGTGAGTTCGCCGAACTCGAGGCCATGCCCGCCGCGGTGCAGAAGGTCCTGTCCACTGTGGACCAGGTCCGTGACCTCGGCCGCCGGATCGCCGACTCGAAGGCCGTGCTGTTCCTCGGCCGTCACGTCGGTTTCCCGGTCGCCCTCGAAGGCGCGCTGAAGCTCAAGGAACTGGCGTACATGCACGCCGAGGGTTTCGCCGCGGGCGAGCTCAAGCACGGCCCGATCGCGCTGATCGAAGAAGGCCTGCCCGTCGTCGTGGTGATGCCGTCGCCGAAGGGGCGCGCGGTGCTGCACTCGAAGCTGGTGTCGAACATCAGCGAGATCCAGGCGCGTGGCGCCCGCACGATCGTGATCGCGGAGGAGGGCGACGAGACCGTCCGCCCGTTCGCCGACGAACTGATCGAGATCCCGGCCGTCCCGACCTTGCTGCAGCCGTTGGTTTCCACGGTGCCGCTGCAGGTGCTGGCCGCCGAGATCGCCCGCACGCGGGGGTACGACGTGGACAAGCCGCGTAACCTGGCGAAGTCGGTCACCGTCGAATAGAGACCGGAGGCGTCGTGCAGGGAATCTGGACCACGGAACGGATTCGCGCGGCGGAGAACCGGTTGCTCGCCGTCACTCCTGACGGCGAGCTCATGCGGCGAGCGGCTTTCGGTCTCGCGGTGCACGCCGCCGAAATGCTGGCCGAGCACACGGGTTCGGTGTCGGGGCGGCGGGTGACGTTGCTCGTCGGATCGGGAAACAACGGCGGTGACGCCTTGTGGGCGGGTGCGTTCTTGCGTCGCCGCAATGTGGCCGTCTCGGCGATCTTGTTGAAGCCTGAACGCGCGCATGGCCCGGGTTTGGCCGCCTTGAAGCGATCCGGTGGCAAGATCGTGTCCCTTGAGGACGGTCCACAGTGGATCAGCCGGGCGGATCTCGTCGTCGACGGGATCGTCGGTATCTCGGCGCGCGGGCCTTTGCGGCCGGACGCCGCCGCGCTGCTGGAGCACGTGAGTTCGCCGGTGCTGGCCGTGGATCTGCCGAGCGGGGTGGATCCGGACACCGGCGCCGTCGACGGTCCGGCGGTCGTGGCCGACCGGACGGTCACCTTCGGCGCGCTCAAACCGGTGCACGCCCTCGCGCCCGCGTCCTGCGGCGAGGTGTCGCTGGTGGACATCGGACTCCGGCTCAGTAAGCCCGACCTACAGCGACTCGACACGGCGGACGTCGCCGCCGCCTGGCCGATGCCCGGTCCGAGTGACGACAAGTACAGCCAGGGCGTGGTCGGGGTGGCCGCCGGATCGGCGACGTATCCGGGGGCGGCCGTGCTCGCGGCCGGTGCGGCGGTGCGGGCGACGTCCGGGCTGGTGCGGTATGCCGGTCATGCCGCGGACGTGGTGCGAGGCCATTGGCCCGAGGTCATCGCGACGGGTTCGGTCACCGACGCGGGCCGGGTGCAGGCGTGGGTGGTCGGCCCGGGGATCGGCACCGGACACGAGGGCCGGGACGTGCTGCGGTTCGTGCTCGGCCGCGGCGTGCCGGTGTGCGCGGACGCCGACGCGACGACGATCATCGCGGGTTCGCCCGACGTGCTCGACGCGCGCGATCCCGACACGCCGCTCGTGCTGACCCCGCACGCCGGCGAGTTCGAGCGGCTGATGGGTTCGCCGCCGGGGGCGGACAGGGTCGCGGCGGCGCGTTCGGCCGCGCGGAAGTACGACGCGGTCGTGCTCTTGAAGGGGTACTGCACGGTGGTTGCGGCGCCGGACGGGCGCGCGCTGGTGAACACGCCGCGGGGATCGTGGCTCGCGACGGCCGGTTCGGGGGACGTGCTGTCCGGTCTGGTCGGCGCGCTGCTGGCCGCCGGGCTCGACCCGTGGCTTGCGGCCGGTGCCGCCGCGCACGTCCACTCGCTCGCCGGTTCGCTGGCCGCCGACGGCGCCCCCACCTCGGCGTCCGGCATCCTCGCCGCGATCCCGGACGCCATCCGGTCGGCTCGGTCTCTCGCCTCCTGACCAGGGCGCCGACGCGCCTTTAGCCCCCTAAGTGCGCTCTGCGGGCGGGTGCCCTCAGAGCGCACTTAGCCCGCTAAAGGCGACACGACGGGGTCAGAGGGCGAGGCGAGAAAAATGCGGGAGTTATCGAGTTACGTGTTAACTCCAGGCGAATAATCTGGTAAGAAGCAGGTGTGAGCGCCGACACCCACCCCGCCGAGACCGCGATGGTCCGGGTCGTGAACGGTGTCGCCCATGTCTAAGACCAGGCCTTCGGACGCCGCCGTCGAGCAGCGACGCCAGGAGATCCTCGACCACGTCATCGCCACCGGCGAAGTCCGCATCGACGACCTCACCACCCGGTTCGGCGTCAGCCTCATGACGATGCACCGCGACCTCGACGAACTCGCCGAGCGCCGGCTCCTCCGCAAACTCCGCGGCAAGGTCGAGGCGTACCCCGCGACGACCATGGAGTCGGCAGCCCGGTTCCGTGACACCTTCAACCAGGCCACGAAGGACGCGCTGGGCGAGGCCGCCGCGGCGCACGTCCACTCCGGCCAGACCGTCTTCGTCGACGATTCGACGACGCTTTTCCCGCTGGTCCGCCGTCTCGGCCGGATCGAAGACCTCACCGTCATCACCAACTCGCTCGAAGCCGCCCGCATCCTCGGCCCGGCCAAGAGTGTCGAGGTCGTGCTGGCGGGCGGCCGCTACCACCACGAGTTCGACTCGTGCGCCGGCCCGGACGTCATCGCGTTCCTCGACCGCACGCACGCCGACATCGCGTTCGTCTCGGTCGCCGCGGTCGCGGTCGGCCGCCTGTTCCACCCGGTCCAGGACTACGCCGAGCTCAAGAAGGCCGCGTTGCGCACCGCCGACCGCAGTGTCCTGGTGGTCGACAACTCCAAGTTCGGCCGCACCGCCACCTACGCGTACGGCGACATCGGCGACTACGACCTCCTGATCACCGACGAAGAGGCGCCGACCGAGGAGATCGAGGCGGCGCTGACCGCGGGAACCGCCATCGAGCAGGTCGAATGCGCACCGGAGGGCCCGGAATATGAGTTCTGAGCTGGTCGCCGGAATCGACTCGTCGACCCAGTCGACGAAGGTCGTCGTCTGCGACGCGAACACCGGCGAAATCGTCCGCACCGGCCGTGCCTCGCATCCCGACGGCACCGAGGTCGCCCCCGCCGTGTGGTGGGACGCGTTCCGCGAGGCCACGGGAGGCCTGCTCGACGGCGTCGGCGCCATCGGCGTCGGCGGTCAGCAGCACGGCATGGTCACCCTTGACGAGGCGGGTGAAGTCGTCCGGCCCGCGTTGCTGTGGAACGACACCAGGTCCGCGAAGGCGGCCGAAGAAGTCGGCGTCGAACTCGGTCCCGAGAACTGGGCGAAATCCGTCGGCTCGCTGCCGGTCGCCAGTTTCACCGTCACGAAGCTGCGTTGGATGGCGGAGCACGAGCCCGAACTGGCCGATCGCGTCGCCCGCGTCCTGCTTCCGCATGACTGGCTGACCTGGCGGCTGCTGGGTGACGGCGCCGAGCCGGTCACCGACCGCGGTGACGCCTCCGGCACCGGCTACTTCTCGCCCGCCACCGGCGAATACCGCAAGGATCTCCTCGCCCACGCCTTCGGTGGCCGCACGCCCGAACTGCCCAAGGTCATCGGCCACGCGGAAGCCGCGGGCCACACCCCGGACGGGATCCTGGTCTCGGCAGGCACCGGCGACAACATGGCCGCCGCGCTCGGTCTCGAACTCGCCTCCGGCGACGTCGTGGTCTCGCTGGGCACCAGCGGCACCGTCTTCGGCGTCTCCGAAACCGCGAGCGCCGACCCCTCCGGCATCGTCGCGGGATTCGCCGACGCCACCGGCCGCTTCCTTCCGCTGGCCTGCACCCTCAACGCGGCCCGCGTGCTCACGGCCACGTCCGCGATGCTCGGCGTCGAACTCGCGGAGTTCGACAAGCTGGCGCTCGCGACCGCGCCCGGTGCCGGCGGCCTCACCTTTCTGCCATACCTCGACGGCGAGCGGACGCCGAACCTCCCGGACGCCAACGGCACGCTCTTCGGCCTGACCCGCGCGAACATGACGCCCGAGAACCTCGCCCGCGCCGCCGTCGAAGGCATGCTGTGCGGCCTTGCCGCCGGTCTCGACGCCCTGCGCGAGCAGGGACTCCAAGTCCGCCGCGTGCTCCTGATCGGTGGCGGCGCGCAGTCGGCCGCCGTCCGCGCGGTCGCGCCGATCGTGTTCGGCGTGCCCGTCGTCATCCCCGAAGTCGCCGAGTACGTCGCGGTCGGTGCCGCGCGGCAGGCGGCCTGGGCCCTCGCTTCCAGCACGGAACCTCCCCGCTGGCAGGAACAGCACGGCTACACCCCACTCGAGCCGACCGAAGCGGACAGCGCCGCGGGGCGCCGGATCCGGCGACGGCATCTCGAAGCCCGCGAACTCGGGCACGGCATTTCCGCGAAACCGAAAGAGGACTGAACCGATGGCCACGATCACCTACGACAAGGCGACCCGGCGCTACGCGGGCTCCGAGCGGCCCGCCGTGGACGCACTCGACCTCGAGATCGCCGACGGCGAGTTCCTCGTGCTGGTCGGGCCCTCCGGCTGTGGCAAGTCCACCAGCCTGCGGATGCTCGCCGGCCTCGAGGACATCGACGAAGGCGCCGTGTGGATCGGCGACCGCGACGTCACGCAGCTGCCGCCGCGCGCCCGCGACATCGCGATGGTGTTCCAGAACTACGCGCTGTACCCGCATATGACCGTGGGCCAGAACATGGGCTTCGCGCTGAAGATCGCCGGACGTCCGGCTTCGGAGATCAAGCAGAAGGTGCTCGACGCGGCCAAGCTGCTCGACATCGAGGACTACCTCGACCGTAAGCCGAAGGCGCTCTCCGGCGGTCAGCGCCAGCGTGTCGCGATGGGCCGCGCCATCGTGCGTGAGCCGCAGGTCTTCCTCATGGACGAGCCGCTGTCGAACCTCGACGCGAAGCTGCGTGTCTCCACCCGTACGCAGATCGCCGCGCTGCAGCGCCGCCTCGGCGTCACCACCGTGTACGTCACGCACGATCAGGTCGAAGCCATGACGATGGGCGACCGGGTCGCGGTCCTCTCGGACGGTCTCCTGCAGCAGTGCGACACCCCGCGCGCCCTGTACGACCGGCCCGCAAACGCTTTCGTCGCCGGATTCATCGGCTCGCCCGCGATGAACCTCGTCACCGCGAAGCTCACTGAAGACGGTGCTGAGCTGGGTGGCGCGCGCGTGCCGCTGACCCGCGAGATCCTCGCCAAGGCCGACGGCGACACGGTCACCCTCGGTTTCCGCCCGGAGTCGCTCGAGGTGACCACCAGCGAAGACGGCACGCTGCCGATCAAGGTCGACCTCGTCGAGGAGCTCGGCTCGGACGCGTACGTCTACGGCAAGCTCGCCGAGACCGACGCCGAGGGCTCGAAGTCGAACGTTGTCACCCGCGTCGACCCGCGCAAGCCGCCGGTCATGGGCGACACCCTGCACCTGCGGATCCGTCCCGACGAGCTGCACGTGTTCTCCGCCACCGACGGGGCGCGCCTGTCCTGAGCCGGTTCGTGGGAAACTGGTGGTCGTTATGACCGCCAGTTTCCCGCGTGCCGAGGTCGTCATCGACCTGTCCGCCATCCGGCACAACGTCGTCCTGCTCGCTTCCCGTGCCGCCGGTGCCCAGACGATGGCCATCGTCAAGGCCGATGGCTACGGGCACGGAGCCCTCGAGGTCGCCCGTGCCGCCATCGAGGGCGGGGCCACCTGGCTGGGCACCTGCTCCCTCGGCGAGGCGCTCGCGCTGCGCCGGGCGGGGATCGGGGTCCGGCTCTTCAGCTGGCTCGACACTCCCGAAGCCGACTTCGCACCCGCGGTCGCCGAAGACATCGACGTCGCCGTGAGCTCCCTCGACGAGCTCGCCCGCGTGGCCGACGGCGCGCGCCGGGCGAGCGACTTTAGCGGGCTAAACGCGATCGCGCGGGTGCACCTCAAGATCGACACCGGGCTGTCCCGAAATGGCTGCCCACCTGCGGAATGGCTGGCGTTGGTCCAGGCCGCCGCGGCCGCGAAGCCGCTCATCGAGGTCGTCGCCATCTGGTCGCACCTCGCCTGCGCCGACGAGCCCGGCCATCCCTCCATCGACGCGCAGGCGAAGCGGTTCGATGAGGCCTACGACATCGCCCGTGCGGCCGGCCTCACCCCGATGCGGCACATCGCGAACTCCGCCGCCGTGCTGACCAGAGCCGACCTCCATTTCGACCTCGTCCGCCCCGGGATCGCGATCTACGGGCTGAACCCGGTGCCCACCGCCGACGATCTGCGTCCGGCGATGACCTTCAAATCGTCCGTCGTGCTCACGAAGCGGATCCCGGCCGGCGAATCGGTCTCGTACGGCCACAGCTGGACGGCCGAACGCGACACCACCCTCGCGCTGGTCCCGGTCGGATACGCCGACGGTGTGCCGCGGTCGCTGTCCGGGCGGATGGACGTCCTGCTCGCGGGGAAGCGACGGCCGGTCGTCGGCCGCGTCTGCATGGACCAGCTGATCGTCGACTGCGGAGACGACGAACCGGCCGTCGGCAGCGAAGTGATCCTCTTCGGCCAGGGCACGTCCGGCGAGCCCACGGCCAGGGAATGGGCCGACAAGCTGGGAACGATCGACTACGAGATCGTCACTTCGATGTACCGCCCGCGAATCCACCGGACGTATCTGGAGGCAGGCTCGTGACACCTTCACGAAGACTGCTGGCCATCGTCGGCGGCGTCGGTGCGGTCGCCACCGGCACCGCCGCCGCGATCGCCGTCGCCGCACAGCAGCGGCGGCAGAGTGAGGATCCGTTCGTGGACGAGCCGTTGGGGGATCTTGAACCGGACCGGACCTCGACAGTGGCGGCGGAGGACGGCACGCCGCTCGCGGTAGAGGAGATCGATCCGGCCGATGGGGGAGAACCGGAGCTGACCGTCGTCGGCGTGCACGGTTTCGCGTTGTCGAAGCGCTGCTGGCACTTCCAGCGGCGAGACCTCGCGTCGCTGAAGCTGCCGCGGGTGCGTCAGGTCTACTTCGACCATCGCGGGCACGGGCAATCCGGCGCCGCGACCGCCGAAACCAGCACCATCGAACAGTTGGCGCGCGACCTCGACATGGTCCTGCGCTCGGTGGTGCCGGAGGGACCCATCGTGCTCATGGGGCACTCGATGGGCGGCATGGTGATCATGGAGCTCGCGGCGGAGCATCCAGAGCTGTTCGACGACCGCGTCTGCGGTGTCGCGTTCATCGCGACCGCAGCGGGCGAAGTCGGCGCTCGGGGCCTGCCGAGATCACTGCTCTCGAAGTACAACCCCCTCACGCGCGGTGTCGGCGGACTGGCCGGCTGGCAGCCGGGACTCGTCGAGTTCGTGCGCGCGGCAGGCGGGCAGCTGACCCGGCAAGCCGTGCGGAGGCTGGCTTTCGGCAGTCGTGACGTGTCTCCGCGACTTGTCGACTTCATGCTGGAAATGCTCGAAGTGACGCCGGTACGCGGGCTCGTGAACTTCGTCGACACGCTCGGCAGTCACAACCGGTACGCCGCGCTCGCCGGGCTGAAGCACGCGCACGTGCTGGTCGTCGGCGGGGATTCCGACCGGTTCACGCCCATCGCGCACGCCGAGCGGATCGCGGCGGAGCTGCCGGACGCGGAGCTGGTGCGCGTCCGCGGCGCCGGACACATGGTGCAGCTGGAACAACCCGAACTGGTGAACAGCCACCTGATCGACCTGATGCAACGGTGCACGGGCACCGATGGTGAGACTTCCGAACGGCGGACCTGGTGGTGGCAACGCTGATGAACTTCGCTTTCCCGACTCCCGAGTCGACGATGGATTTCGGTCGTGAGCTCGGACGTTCGCTGCGCGCGGGCGATCTGGTGCTGCTCGCCGGGCCGCTCGGGGCGGGCAAGACGACGCTGACTCGCGGGATCGCGGACGGTCTCGGGGTCGGCGGGCGGGTCAGCTCGCCGACGTTCGTGCTCGCCAGGGTGCATCCGGCGGGCGAGGCGGGGATCGCGCTGGTGCACGTCGACGCGTACCGGCTCGGTGGGGATCTCTCGCAGCTGGACGACCTGGACCTCGATACCGAACTGGAGCGGTCCGCCCTCGTCGTCGAATGGGGCGAGGGGGCCGCCGAGCGCCTCTCGGACGACTACCTCGTCGTGCGGCTGGAGCGTCGTGAAGACGACGTCCGCATGGTCACCCTGGAGCCGCACGGCACCTGGACGTCCCGCACGCCCGACTTGCGTTTAGCGGGCTAAACGCGATCTGAGCCCCGGGACCGCCGGAGCGACTTTCGCGGGCTAAACGCGATCTGCGGGCCGACCTGCGTTTAGCCCCCTAATCGCGATTTGGGTCGACCACGGCGCGAGCGATTCCCAGGTCGACCAGGTCCTGGGGGCGTAACCGCAGGCGGTCCGCGAGAGCGGGGACTTCATCCGCGGGCAGCTTGAGGATCGCCGCGGCCGCTTCCGGAGAGGTGACCGAGAAGTATGCGTCGGGCGTCACCCAGGTCGACCCCGGCGCCGCGAACGCGAGCGCGCCACCGGAGCCGCCTTCCCCGATCACCAGCGTCGTGATCGGCACGGCCGCGCTCGCGACCGCCTCGAACAACTCCGCGATCGCCGCGCCTGCCCCGGCCTGCTCGGCAGCCTCGTCGTTCGCCGCGCCCGGGGTGTCGACGAGGGTGAGGACCGGGATCCCGAGTCGCGACGCGAGCCGCACCAGACGCGCCGCCGTCCGGAAGCCCGCGGGCAGCGTCGGCGTCCCGCACTGCGCCGCGTACGCGATCGCGCGGCCGCCTCGCCAGCCGAAGCCGCACAGGACGCCGGAGTCGACTCCGCCGCACCTGTCGCCCGAGACGTCCTCACGCCAGTCGAAGTACGTGTCGAGGTACTCCGCGGCCCTCGGTCGCTCAGCGGAGCGCGCCGCCTGGACTGCGGCCCAGCCGCTGTCGGGCAAGTCCGTCGTTCCGAGTGCGCCGGGCGGCTCGGCGGCTTCCGTCGTCGGCGATGTCAGCAAGCGCAGCCACCGTTCAAGCACCGCGGGAAGGTCGGCGGGGGCCACGATCCGGTCGACCTGGCCCCACGCGAGCTTCGCTTCGGCCGTGTACGCCTCAGCGGGCGCGCCGGCAGGCCGCACTCGAGAGCCCGCGAAACCGACCTGGGCCTCAGGCAGCGCGAGAACGACATCGGCGCTCGCACCGAGTGTCGCCCAGCCGCCGCCGGTGGTCGGATCACACAGCACCGAGATCTGCGGCACCGACCGGGCGCCCGCCGCCGCCCGCGCGATGCGCTGCAACTGCGTGAGCGCGCGCATGCCTTGCTGCATGCGGCTTCCGCCGGTCGCGATCAGCGACACCACCGGCAACCGCGACGCCACGGCCCGCGCGAACGCCGCCTCGACGCGATCACCGGTCCGCTGGCCGATCGACCCACCCAGGAAGCCGAACTCGAAGGCGATCACGACCGCCTCGACGTCGCCGATCTCGGCGGTCCCGCAGAGCACGGACTCGTCCTCGCCGGTCCGCTCCTCGGCGGCCTCGCGTGCCGAGCGGTACCCCGGCCAGCCGATCGGCCCGTTGTCCGGCTCATCGGAACGAGGAACGTCCAGATCCTCGAAACCGGTCGCGATCTCCTTGACGACGGACCGCGCCGACGGCCTGTTCATCCGAGCGCCCGCTTCATGACCTTGCCCATGTCGTTGCGCGGCAACGCTTCCAGATAGCGGACGACCCGAGGTCGTTTGTGCGGCGACAACAGGCGCGAGACATGGTCGGCGAGTTCCGACTCGGTCGGGCGCTCACCGTCCGGCACCACCCAGGCCACGATGCGCTCGCCGAGGTCGTCGTCGGGCTCGCCGGTCACCGCGACCTCCGCGACACCGGGGTGCTCCATGAGCGCGTTCTCGATCTCACCCGCGCCGATCTTGTAGCCGCCGCTCTTGATCAGATCCGTCGCCTTCCGGCCGACGATCTTCACGTATCCGGCCGCGTCGCGGGTCGCCACGTCGCCAGTCCGGAACCAGCCGTCGTCGAAGGCGGCTCCGGTCGCGTCGGGGCGGTTGAGGTACTCGGTGAACAGGTTCGGCCCGCGGACCTGGATCTCGCCGACGGTCTCGATCTCTTCGACGGGCTTTCCCGCCTCGTCGACGAGCCGCAGCTCGACGCCGCGCAGCGGGACGCCGACAGTGCCGGGGACGTGCTCGCCGTCGGCGCGGATGCTGGTGTTCATGAGGGTCTCGGTCATCCCGTAGCGCTCGATCACCCGCTGTCCGGTCGCCGCGGTGATGCGCTGGTGGTCGTGGACGGGCAGCGCGGCCGATCCGGAGACGAGCAGCCGGGCGCCGCTCAGCGCCTCGGCGAGCGACGGGTCATCGCCGACTTCGCCCGCGATGCGGTGATACATGGTCGGGACGCCGAACATCATCGTCGCCCCGGCGGCGAGTTCGCGTGCGACGCCTTCGGTGGAGAACCGGCCGAGATGCCGGACCGAGCCACCGCGTCGCAACGGTCCGAGTATGCCGAGGATCAGGCCGTGTACGTGGAACAACGGAAGGCCGTGGACCAGGACGTCTTCGGCGGTCCACGCCCAGGCGTCCTCGAGCGCGTCGAGGGTGGTCGAGATCGCGCGGCGGGGGAGGACGACGCCCTTGGGCGGGCCGGTGGTGCCCGAGGTGTAGACGATGAGCGCCGGGGCTTCTTCGTCCGGTTCCGCGGGGAGATCGACAGGTGCGCCTTCGAGGGGGATGTCGCGGCGCGGCAGGCCGTCGAGGCCGGGGGGCAGGTCGGCGCCCGGTTCGGCGAGTACGAGGACGGGCTCACCGTCGGCGAGGATGTGGGCGAGTTCGCGCTCGCCGATCTTCGGGTTGAGCGGGATGGCGGGGACGCCGGCGAGCAATGCGGCGACCACGGCGATGCTGGTGTGCACCGTCGGTGTCGCCCAGATGGCGACGCGGCCGCTCGGCAAGTCGCGCGCGAGCGTGCCGGCGACGGCCGCCAGATCGGTGTACGTCAGGGAGGTGTCGCCGAAGCGGAGCGCCTCCTTGCCGGAGCCGCTCGCCAGCGTGGGGAACAACCGATCGGGCACCGTGTGACCTCCTGCTCGACTTCGCCGGCCGGGGCACGTGGCCCTCGCAGGACCGTACCGCGCTGCCCACCCGCACCCCTGCGACCTGCTTCACACCCTGCCGCCGGAGCGCCTTTAGCGGGCTAAACGCGCTCTGGCGGTCCGGAGGGCGGGAGCGACTTTCGCGGGCTAATCGCGCTCCGGGGGGCTGGAGGGCGGGAGCGACTTTCGCGGGCTAAACGCGATCCGGCGGCAGGGGAGCGGCCCCGGCGCCGGATCGCCTTTAGCCCGCTAAACGCGATCCGGGGCGCTGGTCGTAGGCTGGGTAACCGTGCTGGTACTGGCCATCGACACCTCGACCCCGGCGGTCACCGCGGGCCTCGTCGCCCTGGACGGAGACGCCCTCGAGTCGCGCGGCGACCGCGTCACGGTCGACCCCCGCGCGCACGGCGAGCTGATCACGCCCCACGCCCTCGAAGCCGTCAAGGCCGCGGGCGTCACGCTTCGCGACCTCGACGCCATCGTCTGCGGCGTCGGCCCAGGTCCCTTCACCGGCCTTCGTGCCGGAATGGCCACTGCCGCGTCGCTCGCCCACGCCCTCGGCATCCCCGCCCACCCGGTTTGCAGTCTCGACGCGATCGCCGCCGACGTCGCTCCCGGCGAAGCGCCCTTCCTCGTCCTCACCGACGCGAGGCGCCGCGAGGTCTACTGGGCTGCGTACGCGGCTGACGGCTCTCGCACCGACGGGCCGCACGTTCAGCGCCCAGCCGAGCTCGAGACCACCATCAAGGTCGCGGCGGGGGACGGCGCCCTTCTTTACGCGGATGTCCTGGGCGTCCAGCCGATCGAGCCGCGCTTCCCGTCACCCATCGGGCTGGTCAAGGCGGCCGACTTCGACCACGAGCCCGCCCCGCTCACCCCGCTCTACCTCCGCCGCCCGGACGCCGTCGAACCGGCCGCGCGCAAGAAGGTGACCACGCCGTGAGGCTGGAACCCTTACGCCGCAAGGATATCTCCCGCTGTGTCGAGATAGAGAAGATCCTCTTCCCCGGCGATTCGCCGTGGACCGCCTACGCCTTCCACGCCGAACTGGACGCCGGCGGCCACTATCTCGTCGCCCGTCCGGATGAAAGCGACGAGGTCATCGGTTACGCCGGGCTCGCCGTCGTCGGCCGTCGCGGCGATTACGAGACGAGCATCCACACGATCGGTGTCGACCCAGATCACCAGCGCAAGGGCATCGGCACCACGCTGCTGAAGGCGCTCCTCGACCGCGCGGACGAACTCGCCGCACCGGTGTTCCTCGAGGTCCGCACCGACAACGAAGCGGCGATCACGCTCTACGAGCGGCACGGTTTCGAACGTATCGGCCTCCGGAAGCGCTACTACCAGCCTTCCGGCGCCGACGCCTACACGATGGCCCGCCCGCGGGCCCAGGTCCGAGACGAGGTGGCGGGCTGATGCCGCGCATCATCATGGGCATCGAGAGTTCGTGCGACGAGACAGGTGTCGGCCTCGTCCGCCTGCACGACGACGACACGGTCGAACTCCTTGCCGACGAGGTCGCCTCCAGTGTCGACCAGCACGCCCGTTTCGGCGGCGTCGTGCCCGAGGTGGCCAGCCGCGCGCACCTGGAGGCGATGGTCCCGACGGTCGAGCGCGCGTTCGACAAGGCCGGGCTGAAACTGTCCGATGTGGACGCCATCGCGGTCACCGCCGGACCAGGACTCGCCGGCGCGCTCCTGGTCGGCGTCGCCGCGGCCAAGGCGTACGCCGCCGCGCTCGACATCCCGCTCTACGGTGTCAATCATCTGGCCGGGCACATCGCCGTCGACACGCTCCAGCACGGGCCGTTGCCCGACCGCTGCCTCGCCCTGCTCGTTTCGGGCGGGCATACGCAATTGCTTCTGGTGGACGACATCGCGTCCGAGATCACCGAACTCGGGTCCACTGTGGACGACGCGGCGGGCGAGGCCTATGACAAGGTCGCCCGCGTCCTCGGCCTGCCATACCCCGGCGGCCCGCCCATCGACAAGGCCGCCAAGAACGGTGACGGCGCGGCCATCGCGTTCCCCCGCGGGATGACCGGTCCGCGTGACGCGAAATTCGATTTCTCCTTCTCCGGCTTGAAAACCGCGGTCGCGCGCTGGGTCGAAGGTGCCGAACGCCGCGGCGAGGAGATCCCCGTCGACGACGTCGCCGCGTCGTTCCAGGAAGCCGTCGCCGACGTCCTGACCATGAAGGCGATCCGCGCGGCCAAAGAACACGGAGTGGACACGCTGGTCATTTCCGGTGGTGTGGCGGCGAATTCAAGGCTGTCCGAACTCGCCGCCGAGCGCTGCGCCGAGGCCGGGATCACCCTGCGCGTCCCGCGACCGCGGCTGTGCACGGACAACGGCGCGATGATCGCCGCGCTCGGTGCCCACGTGGTCGCCGCCGGACGGCCGCGGGCGTCGCTCGATTTCTCCGCCAATCCGGCGCTGCCGGTCCAGATCGTCTCGATCTAGCGCGATTCGGCGGCGGTGCGCGGCGCCGGGGCGAGGTTGAGCAGCTCCTCCAGCGCCGCCACCGACAACGCGGCGGCATTGCCATCCCCGTAAGGGTTTCCGGCGTGCGTCGGGTGGAGATCGCCGCGCAGGATCTTCGCCGCGGTGTCGGCGATGAGGCCGGTGTCCGTCCCGACCAGCCAGGCGCAGCCCGCCTCGATGGCTTCGCGCCTTTCGGTGACGTCTCGGAGCACGAGGACGGGCGTGCCGAAGGTCGGTGCTTCCTCTTGGATACCACCGGAATCGGTCAGGACGAGCTCGGCGAGCCGCAGCGCGCGCACGAGATCGGGGTATTCGAGCGGCTCGGTGATCGTCACCCGCGGTGTCCCGCCGAGCGCGGTCACGACCTGCTCCCGCACGTCCGGATTGGGGTGCACCGGAAACAACACCTGGACGTCGCTGTGCTCCGCGACGATCAGTTCGATGGCCGCGAGCGTGCGGCTCAGCGGCTCGCCCCAGGACTCGCGCCGGTGTGACGTCACGAGGACGAGGCGTTCGCCCGCTTCGGCGATCTCCATCTCCAGCAACGCGAGTGCGGTGTCCCTCGCCGGGAGATCACGTTCGGCGATCGCGATCACGGCGTCGACGACGGTGTTGCCGGTGACGGCGATCCGTTGGCGCGGAACACCTTCCGTGCGCAGCGCGGCCGCGGCGGACGGCGTCGGCGCGAGGTGCAGGGCGGCGATGCGCGAGATCATCTGCCGCGTCCCCTCTTCGGGGAACGGCGCGGCGAGGTCGTGCGTGCGCAACCCCGCTTCCAGATGCACGACAGGGATACCCAGCCAGAACGCGGCGAGCGCGCCCGCCAGTCCCGTCGTCGTGTCACCCTGGACGACGACCGCCACGGGCGCGACCCGCCGAAGCAGCTCGTCGAGCGCGGGAAGCACCCCGGAAACGAGTTCCGCCTGGCTTCCGGTGGCGCGCGGCGGGATGTCGAGCCAGGCGTCGACAGGCAGACCGAACGGGATCAGCGCCTGTTCGACCATGCCCTGATGCTGTCCACTGTGGACGACGAAGGGCCGTAGCCGCGGGTGCTCCGCCAAAGCCAGTGCCAGCGGCGCGAGCTTGACCGCCTCCGGGCGTGTCCCGGCCAGCAACATCACATCCACGCGTTCGCGCTCCTCATCCACGAGTTCGATTGTCCCGCAAAACGCGGGTGGCGGCCGCCGGCGCACGAGGGGCACACGCCGGCGGCCGGTCCGTCCGGGAAGCGTCAGCTCCCCATTTCGCCGAGCCGTTTCGTGCGGCGGTAGCCGGCGATGACCGCGATGGTTCCGAGAACCAGCAGGATCACCCCGACGGCCAGCCACCAGCCGACATCGGCCCCGGTGGCGGCGAGGGCACCCACCCCGCCACCGGCGACGCCGACTCCGGCGCCAGGCAACTTGTACATTTCGACCTCACTTCACCCTGGTCAGGCGGTGGTCGCCGGACGCCGGTTGCGAACGACGCGGATACCGACCGGGACGGCGACGGCACCGAGCAGGCCGAGACCGATCCACAGCCCCGCGCCCGAAGCGAGCGGCACGGGCAGGCCCGCCGGACCGCAGGTGGCCGACGAGACGATCACGTCGCCGGAACCGAGCGGGGTGAGGGCATCGCCGAGCAGCTTCACGTGGACGGCGTTGACCGTGAGGCTGCCGTCGCTGTTCTTGATCTGCTCGTTCAGGATGATCGTCGCGACGTTGACGGTGCCGAGACCGACCTTGATCTGCGTGTTCGGTGCGGGCGTCGAGTCGACGGTCCCCGCGCTGCCGAGGTTCGCGCCGACGAGGTTCGTCGCGCCCTGCACACCCTTCTGGGTCGCGGTGCAGGTGGCCTCGACGACCTTGATGCCGACATTGCCGAGCGCGCCTTTGAGCAGCGGCAGGCCGACATCGGCGGTGCTCGCCTTAGCCGTCACCGCACCGGAGTTGTCGTCACGTCTGGCTTCGGTGTTGATGGCGCCCGCGGTGAGTACACCGGTGAGGTCGACCTTCGCGAGGCTGTTGGCGGTCGGCCCGGAGGTCTTCGCCTCGGCGAGCGGCCCGGCCTTCACCGCGTCGAGGCCGAGGAGCTTCACATCGACCTTGACGCCATACGCGGAGCCGTCACCGGGGGCCGCCGAGGCGGGCGCCGCACCGGCGAGAGCCACGCTCGCCACCACAGCGGCGAGCAATCCGCCTCGTCGCAAGAGGTGCGTGTTCTTCAACTGGTCCTCCGAATTGATTCGTGGGGGTTTCTCTCAACTGCGGTCGGCACTCGGGCACAACCGTCGCGGACGAATCCTCAACTGGCCTGACTCGGCTCGCGGATCGTCTATCGCCGAGTGTTTCCCAAATTGAACGGAAAACTGCGAGGATCACCGGATCAGGTGGTCTTGCGGCCATTTATCGCAGGTCGCCGAAGGTGTCACCCTTTCGGCCTAGTCAGTTTCTCCACGATCGTGCCGAAAGGGCTCTTGATCACGTTCGAAACGTGAACCCCGGTCGGAAGGGCCGGTTCTCGCTGTCTTACTCTCGTCGGCGAGGTCTCTGTCCGCTTCGCCGAATCCCGTCGTCTGCTGCGCCTTTCCTGAGAGGGTCACCGTGGCCGTTGCGAGCACTCCTTTACCGAGTTCCAGCCGGTTTCCGCTGCGTATGGCGGTGCTGGCGGTGATCGCTGTCGCGGTCGGCCTGGTGCTGGCCGAACGTCTGTACCGGGTGTTCGAAGTGCAGCTTTCCGGGCTGATACTGAGGGTTATCACCACATCGGGTGTCTTTGTCGCCGGTGAACGCGAAACGGTCTACTTTGGGTTGTCCGGCGATACTCCACTCGGGTTAAGAATGACGCCGGAATGCTCTTCGGCATTCATGTTGCTACCCCTGTTGCTGGTGACCGCCGTCATGTTGTATTTCCGTCCCAAAAATGCGAAGAGGCTGTTCTCTTCGTTGGCGATTTCCGCGATCGTCGTCATTCTTGTCAATCAGATGAGGGTTTTGGCGATCGTGGGGCTCGTGAACATGATGGGAATCGACGAAGGTTATTACTGGGGGCACACTCTGCTCGGCTCGATGGTCAGTGTCATCGGCGGCGCGGTCGCCCTCGTGCTGTTCGTCTGGCTGAGCACCCGCAAGCCGCGGGCCGAGCGCGGGACCGCCTGATGGGCGGCGGCTCGATCAAGATCCTGCTCGCGATCACGCAGGCTTTCGCGCTCACCATGAGCGTCGCGTTCATCGTGTACGTGGTCGTGATCGTCGTGCCGTACCTGCGGCGCAAACCCGCGCCCGTCGGTGACGCCGCCGACTTCACCTGGCACTTCTTCGTCCCGTGCCGGGACGAACAGACCGTCATCCGCGAAACGGTGCGGTACCTGCGTTCGACGTTCCGGCACGCGCACGTCTGGGTCGTGGACGACGACTCCGAGGACCGCACGGCCCGCGTGGTCAGGTCGATCTGGCGGCGCAACGGTGGCTACGACCCGTACCTGCACCTCGTTCCCCGGCGCCGTCCGGAGGCGAGGACGGGCAAGGGAGACGCGCTCAACGCCGCCTACCAGGCGCTCAACGACTGGATGGGCCCGGACGCGAGCCGTGACGACGTCGTCGTCGTGGTCGTCGACGCCGACGGCCGTCCGGCGGAGAACTGCCTCGAAGTGTGCGCCGCGGACCATCTCTTCGGCGACGAGACGATCGGCGCGGTGCAACTCGACGTCCGGATGGGCAACGCCGGCACCCGCCCGCCGGGGAAGAACTGGTTCTCGCGCGCCTTCGGGCTGAAGCTCGCCCAGATGCAGGATCTCGAGTTCCGTACGGCCATCGCGGCGATCCAGACCTCGCGCGGGTTCACCGGCACGATCTCCATGGGCGGCAACGGCCAGTTCACGCGACTGTCCGCATTGGACTCGATCGCGGGCGAGGACGGGCAGCCGTGGCGCGGTTCGCTGCTGGAGGACTTCGAACTCGGCGTGCACCTGCTGACCGCGGGCTGGCGGACCGGGTACACGCCGGACTCCCATGTGCAGCAGGAAGGCCTGTACAGCCTGCGGCGATTCCTGGTGCAGCGCACCCGCTGGGGCCAGGGCACGATGCAGTGCTCGCGGTATCTCCGGCGGATCTGGGATTCGCCGCATGTGAGCACGCTGGGCGCGGCGGAGATGATGTACTACCTTGCGCAGCCGTGGATGCAGCTGCTCGGCTCGCTGCTGTACCCGATCCCGTTCATCCTGCTGCTGTTCACCACGGCGGGGGATCCGGCGCGGATGTGGACGTGGTTCGCCGACGACGGCGCGTGGATCCTGTTCGCCATCTACGGCTCGTTCGGGCTGCTGCCCTTCATCGTGTGGGGCCCGATCTACGAGTTCAAATGCCTGAAGAGCCGCAATCTCCTGCGCGGGCTCGGGATGGGCTTCGCCTACGCGCTGTACATCTACACGTTCTACATCACGTCGTGGCGGGCGCTGTTCCGGCTGGTGCGCGGCCGCAACGGCTGGTCGAAGACGCGGCGGAACACCGAGCACGCCCCCGGGGTCAAGGTCGCGCTGGACTCCTGACCCGCTCCGCGCGGATCGCGTTCAGCGGGCTAAACGCGATCCGCGCGAGGGTCAGGCGGCGGGGAGGATGCGGACGTCGTCCGCCTTCACGAAGGCGATCCGGTGTCCGAACTGGATCTGGACGTACCTGGTCTTGCCCTTGACGACCACGTGGTTCGCCGGGTCGAACGTCGTCGCCGAGTAGTACTCGGAGCCGAGCATGTTCCCGAGCGAGTACCGCTGCCCGGCCGAGAACGTGTACGGCAGCGGGACGACCTGCTGCACCGGCACGTTCGCCGGGTACGCCTCCGCCTCCGGATACGCGCGCCCGAAGACCGGCACGGTCGCCAGTCCGGGCTTCGGCGTGACGACCAGGCCGAACGCCGGGCTCGTCGTGCGCTGGTCGCGGAACCAGCCCTTCTGGCCGAGGTACCAGATCGCCGTCCAGCCGTCACGCCGCTCCGCGACCACGTACCGCTGGCCGGTCTCCGCCCGGCTGCCGATGTCGGAGACGGCCATCGTGCTCGCCGAACCGTCCGGGCGCAGGCCGATGTCCTTGAGCAGCGGCGCCGAGTCGGTCGGCTCGCTACGCAGCACGACCGAACCGGAACCCCTTGCCGGGCAAGGCTTTCCGGCGGTCTCACAGCCCGTGAAGGCGGGCTGGTTCGTGGCGAAGTCCGGCGTGATGGTCACCAGTGGCGAACCGGGACGGCCGAAACCGGACAGCGGCGCGCCCATCAGGTCGAAGTAGTGCGCCCAGTCCCAGTACGGGCCCGGATCCCAGTGCATGCCCTTGATGGTCGAGGGGATCGTGCCCGGGACGTTGTCGTGGCCGAGGATGTGCGCGCGGTCGAGCGGGATGTCGTACTTCCGCGCGAGGTAGCCGACGAGCTTCGCGGAGGTGCGGTACATCGCCTCCGTGTACCAAGTGCCCTTCGCGGCGAAGCCCTCGTGCTCGATGCCGACGGACTTCGCGTTCACGTACCAGTTGCCGGCGTGCCAGGCGACGTCCTTGGTCGGCACGTGCTGCGCGATCTGGCCGTCGGACGAGCGGATCGTGTAGTGCCAGCTCACGTACGTCGGGTCGGTGACAAGGTCCATCGCCGTGTCCCAGTAGCCCTCGGTGTCGTGGATGATGATGTATTCGACCTTCTGGCTCTTCGGCCGGTCCGCCTTGTCGTGGTTGCCGTAGTCGTTGTCCGGCAACTCCTGGTACGGCGCCGGCACCGAAAGGCACGAGACCGTCTTCGGGCACTCCGTCTTCGGGTTCTCGGCCTGGGCGCGCGCGGGGCTCGTCGGCGTCGCGGCGAGGGTGACGTTCTGACCGTCGTCGGTCGTCCGGCTGACGCCCTTGGAGATGGTGTCGAAGACTTCGTCGGCGAAGGACTGCGCTCCCGCCGCGTCCTTCGCGCCGCTGTAGCGCGCGACGGCAGCCTTCCAGTCGCCGGTTTCGTGCTGGTACTTCGCCAGCAGAGCAGCGCCACCGCGGATGTTCTGGGTGGTGTTCGTGCGCAGCGTCGCGACGTCCTGCCCGATCAGCGAGGCCGCTTCGTCGATGGTCTGGAGGCCGGGTGGGGGAGGCTTCGGCGCAGGTGTCACCGGGAGTTTCGCGCGGCGGGCGTCGTCTCCGCGCGGATCCTCCTCACCTTCGTCGTGATGCGTGCCCGTGCCCGCTTCGCGCAGGTCGGTCAGGTGCATCGGGCCGTAACCGGCGGACGTGCTCGGAGTGCCGGCGTTGAAATCCCAGCGCGACTCCAGGAACGACACGCCGAGAAGGACGTTCTCCGGAACGCCGAACTCCTGCGCGGCGGCCGCGAAGTCCCGCTGACGCTGCTGATCCGCAGGGGCGGCTTCGGCGGGGACGGCGGCGAGAAGGCCGGCGGCGAGGGCGAGGACCGCGAGTCCGGCGGTCCGTTTGGACCGGCGCCGGAGCGGTTCGAGGGCGATAGGACGGAAGGGACGCGGCATGGGCGTAAACCCCCAGTGACTAGGTCTGCTGAACAGGACCGACCCCAATGGTCGGAACCTAACCAGAAAGCGGCCTGCTCCGTAAGGTCCCTCCAGATCGCGTTTAGGGGGCTAAACGCGCTCCGGTGGCAGGATGGGGGCATGGCTGGGGTGGAGGAGCTTCTGCAGGAGAAGGACCATGTCTTCCTCGATTTCGACGGTCCAGTGTGCGACGTGTTCGCCAGGTTGCCGTCGAGCGAGGTGGCGGACAGGCTCAAGCGTCTCGTCGGACCCGATCTGCCCGCGGACGTGAACGCCTCCGCCGATCCGTTCGACGTGCTCCGATACGCGGCCTCGTGCGGTCCGAACACCGCGCATGTCGTCGAGCGGCAGCTCAGCCGCTTGGAAGGGGAGGCCGTCGCGCTGATCTCGCCGGCGCCCGGCGTCGCGGAAGTCCTTCGCGAGTGGGTCGCGCAGGGGTTCACGGTGACGATCGTCAGCAACAACTCCGTCGACGCGATCCGGTCGTTCCTCTCGCTGCACGAACTCGCCGAGCAGGTTCGCGGGATCAGCGCGCGGACGACGAGCGACCCCGCGCGGTTGAAGCCGCAGCCGATGCTGCTCGATGCCGCGGTAAGGGCTCTCGGCACTTCACCTCGGCAGTGCGTCATGGTCGGCGACTCGGCCGCGGACATCCTGGCCGCTCGCGCCGCCGGCGTCGCTTCGATCGCTCTCGCGACGACGCAGGCGAAGCGCAGGGCCCTCGCCGCTCTCAGCCCGGACGCCCTGGTGACGGACCTGGCCGACTTGCGTTTAGCGGGCTAAACGCGATCCGTCGTGGTCCGGCGGAGCAAAAGGGCCGGTCAGGAGCTCGGAAGCAACGTGAGAGGACCCTCCTTGCGAAGCTGGCACTCACATGGCTAGAGTGCTAATTGCACGGCCCGAACACGCCCCGGCACCCGCGACGGCGGGGGTGGTAGGAGCCGTAACTCATCCTGCCAACGCTTTCGACGACCGTGGAGGTCAACCCGGTGAGCGTGAACATCAAGCCGCTCGAGGACAAGATCGTTGTCCAGACGAGTGAGGCCGAGGAGACGACCGCTTCCGGCCTCGTCATCCCCGACACCGCCAAGGAGAAGCCCCAGGAGGGCAAGGTTCTGGCCGTGGGCCCGGGCCGCATCGACGACAAGGGCAACCGTGTCCCGCTCGACGTTTCCGTCGGCGACGTCGTCATCTACTCCAAGTACGGCGGCACCGAAGTGAAGTACAACGGCGAGGACTACTTGATCCTCTCCGCCCGCGACGTGCTGGCCGTCATCAACTGACGTCCGCTCTCAGCGCATGACGCCCCGGGCCCCGCATTGCCGGGGAACGGGGCGTTCGTGTTTTCCGAGCTTTAGAACTGGAAGGTAAGCGGAACACGCCATGCCCAAGCAGATCAGTTTCGACGAGGACGCTCGTCGCGCGCTCGAGCGCGGGGTGAACAAGCTCGCCGACGCGGTCAAGGTCACCCTCGGCCCGCGCGGTCGCCACGTCGTACTCGACAAGAAGTTCGGTGGCCCGACCATCACCCTCGACGGCGTCACCGTCGCTCGTGAGATCGAGCTCGACGACCCGTTCGAGAACCTCGGCGCCCAGCTCGCCAAGAGCGTCGCCACCAAGACCAACGACGTCGCCGGTGACGGCACCACGACCGCGACCGTGCTCGCGCAGTCGCTGGTGAAGGTCGGCCTGCGCAACGTCGCCGCCGGTGCCAACCCGACCGCGGTCGGCCGCGGCATCGAGGCCGCCGCGGAGAAGGTCATCGCGGTGCTCAAGGAGAAGGCGACCCCGGTCAAGGGCCGCGACAACATCGCCCAGGTCGGTACCGTCACCTCGCGTGACGCGGCCATCGGCGCCCTGCTCGGCGAGGCCGTCGAGCGGGTCGGCGAAGACGGTGTCATCACGATCGAGGAGTCGTCCACGCTGGCGACCGAACTCGTGATCACCGAGGGTGTGCAGTTCGACAAGGGTTTCCTGTCGGCGCACTTCGCGACCAACCCGGAGGAGCAGAAGGCGATCCTCGAGGACGCCTACATCCTGATCGTCCGCGAGAAGATCTCGGCGCTGGCCGACCTGCTCCCGGTGCTGGAGAAGGTCGTCGAGGCCAAGAAGCCGCTGCTGATCATCGCCGAGGACGTCGACGGCGAAGCGCTGTCGACCCTCGTGGTGAACTCGCTGCGCAAGACGATCACCGCCGTCGCGGTCAAGGCGCCGTTCTTCGGTGACCGCCGCAAGGCGTTCCTGGACGACCTCGCGGTCGTCACGGGCGGCGAGGTCATCTCGGCCGAGATCGGGCACAAGCTGTCCGAGACCACGCTCGCCCAGCTGGGCAACGCCCGCCGGATCGTCGTCACCAAGGACGACACCACGCTCGTCGACGGTGCCGGCACCAAGGACGACATCGCCGGGCGCGTTTCGCAGATCCGCAAGGAGATCGAGAACACCGACTCCGACTGGGACCGCGAAAAGCTGCAGGAGCGGCTGGCGAAGCTCGGCGGCGGTGTCGCGGTGATCAAGGTCGGCGCGGCCACCGAGACCGAGCTGAACGAGCGGAAGCACCGCATCGAGGACGCCGTGGCTTCGACCAAGGCGGCCGTCGAAGAGGGCATCCTGCCCGGCGGTGGCTCGGCGCTCGTGCACGCGGTCAAGGAGCTCGACGGCGGCCTCGGCCTCGAGGGCGACGAAGCGACCGGTGTGCGCATCGTCCGCGACGCGCTGTCCGCCCCGCTGTTCTGGATCGCGACCAACGCGGGCCACGAGGGTGCGGTCATCGTGAACAAGGTTCAGGAGCAGAGCTGGGGACACGGCTTCAACGCCGCCACCGGTGAGCTCACCGACCTGCTGGCCGCCGGCATCGTCGACCCGGTCAAGGTGACCCGGTCCGCGGTGGCGAACGCCGCTTCCATCGCCCGGCTCGTGCTCACGACGGAGAGCTCCATCGTCGAGAAGCCGGTCGAGGAGGAGCCCGCCGCGGCCGGTCACGGCCACGCGCACTAGTTCCACCCCTCGAAGCGGGGCGGTACTCCCTCCGGAGTGCCGCCCCGTTTTGCTGTCCCGGGCTCCTTGTCGGAGCGACTTTAGGGGGCTAATCGCGATCCGCCGGCAGGTGAGCGTGACCGCGGGCGGAGCGACTTTAGCGGGCTAACCGCGATCCGCTGGCCGGCGACGCGGCGGCCGGACAGAGCGCGTTTAGCCCCCTAAACGCGATCCGGCGACGTGGGCACTCAGGCCCGGCCGGAGCGACTTTAGCGGGCTAACCGCGCTCCGGTGCCCGGAGACGCGGAAGGGCGGCACCCCACCCGGATGCCGCCCTTCCGCGTCGCCGACTCGGCCGGATCAGCCGTTCGACATGCTCAATGTGCGCTTGTCCGCCTTGATGATGTGCTCGCGTTCCGATTCCGACAGTCCGCCCCAGATCCCGTACGGCTCGTGCACGGCGAGCGCGTGGTTCCGGCACATGGCCAGTACCGGACAGGCCAGGCACACGGCTTTGGCCCTCGCCTCGCGGCGGGCTCTGGCAGGCCCGCGCTCGCCGTCAGGGTGAAAGAAGGACGCGCTGTCCATGCCTCGGCACGACCCTTCGAGCTGCCAGTCCCATACATCCGCGTTGGGCCCCGGGAGCCTGCGTGTGTCCGCCATCCTGACCGCCTCCGTCATCCGGTCGAAGCGTTTACCTGCTCTGCTGCGCTGCGGATACTCCATTCGGTGCAACGGCGGTAACGTTAGAAGCGCGCCAATACTTGTTCAAGAGATTCAAGACGATTCAGCCGTTAGGCATCCCCCGGATGTGTGAGCGGTACTTTCCGTTCCGGTTGCCCCGGTCCCTGCCTGCCTGGATATTGGGTCGAGTGGGATCTCGGATCAGCAGTGAAGAACCCACCCTGCCGGTGGCCTCGGTCGCTCGCCGGCTCGGGGTCGCACCGTCCACCCTGCGCACCTGGGACCGCAGATACGGCGTAGGACCGAGTCGCCACACCAACGGCCGCCACCGCCGCTACGGCAGCTCCGACATCGGCCGTCTCGAACTGATGCAGCGCGCGTTGCTCCGCGGCGCCTCGACGGCCGAAGCGGCGAAGTACGCGCTTGAGCAGATGCCCCGGACAGCTACGGAGCCTCCGGAGACCGCCGTGGTCCAAGTGGAGGAGCGGGCCGCCGCGCCGCCCGCCGAGGATCACGACGTCCCGTCCCGGCTCGCCAGGCGGTTGAGCACGGCCGCGCTCGCGATGGACTTCGGCGCGGTGCAGCGCATGCTCGCCGACACGATCCGCGAACTCGGTGTGCTGCCCGCCTGGACCGGCGTCGTGTCGCCGGTCCTGACAGCGCTCGGCGCGCGCTGGCGCGGTGTCAGTGCCGGCGCGGAGGTCGAGTACCTGCTCGCCGAGTGCGTGTACGCCGCCCTCGTCCGCGCGACGCCGGTGCTCCGCGAGCCACGTAACCAGCGGCCGGTCCTGCTGACCTGCGTGCCGGACGAGCGTGACAACCTGCCCATGTACGCGCTCGCCGCGGCGCTCGCGGGACGCCGGATCGGTGCCCAGCTGTTCGGCGCCTCCCTGCCCGCGGAGGTGCTCGCGGTGACGGTCCGCCGCAGTGTCCCGGCCGCGGTCGTGCTGTGGTCCGGACGGCGTGCGACCGCGGATCCGCGCCTGTTCGCCAGGGTCTCGCGCGGCCGTCAGCGCAGCAGGATGTTCGCCTGCGGTCCGGGCTGGGATCCCGCCGCGCTCCCGGACAAGATCGAACTGCTCGGCGAACTGACGACCGCCGCGGACCGGATCGAGCACGTTCTTGTCGGTGCGAGGCGATAGAAAGGACGTATGGAAGCGTCCTTGCGGTCCGCCGCGTTCGGCGACGGCGTGCCGCCGAACTCCTTCGCGGTGCCCGCGTCGCCTCGCGGACGGCTGCTGGCCGCGATCGGGCTCGGTGGCCGCGGCCGGTACGCGGCGGCGGCCACGCTGCTGAACGGTTTGCGCGCGGGCAAGGATCCGGTGGTCGCGTCGCTGGCCGCGAGCACGCTGGCGTCGCATCGACGGCAGCTGGGCGGGCACGCGGCGGCGCTCGTCCTCGACGGTGAAGCGCTCGCGCTGGCGATCTCGGAGCCAGGAGGTGAACCAGACCCCGACGGTCTGGACGCCGAGGGAGCGCGGGCGGACGCGCTCCTGGGTCTCGCGGCCGACAATCTCGGGCGCGGCAGGCTGACCGCCGCCCGCCGGCTGCTGGCCCGTGCGGGCGCGCACACCGGCGACTGGCGGACCCGGACCAGGGCCGGTTGGGTGGGCGCGGAAATCGAACTGGCAAGTAACATTTCCCATGCGGGGATCGCACCTGCGGAAATGGCGCTGGAAACGGCGCGAGCGAGGGGCGCGTCCCGGCACGTCGTCAAATCACAGCTTGTACTCGGGGTGACGATCGTGAATGCCGGTTCCGCTGAGCGGGACCGCGCGAAAGTGCTGGTCGAGAGCGCTCGCGAAACCGCCGAGAGATACGAATTCAATTCACTTCTGTGGGTGGCATGCCTGGTGTCGGCCGACTTCTCGGCAGGACACGCCGATGAGTATCGATTCAGAGGGGCCGAACTGTTGCACGCAGTGTTACGGCACGCAGATCCTTGCGGGAGGCGGCTCGCACGGGAATCTCCGTGGGTCCCCCGCTGAGGGCGTCTAGCCTGTTGGAGGGCCCATTCCGGCAACCGGGCTAAGAACTTTCAAAAAAAGCCACCGGATCGTGTCAAGGTTCGGGCTAAAGCGTCCGATAGGGGAAGTGGAATGTCACCCGGCTGCAGGAAGGAAACCCCGTGACGACGGTCTTGATCTGCGACGACCGACGCAGTGTCCGCGAAGGGCTCACTCGAGTGATGTCCGCGGTCCCAGGGGTCAGTCGCATCGACTGCGTAGCGCACGGTGACGAGCTGCTGGCCCGGTACTCCCGTCAGCCGGTCGACGTCGTGCTGGTCGGAACCCAGCGCGCTGTCCCGACTGGCGTCGAAGCCACCCGGCGGCTCGTCTCGGCGAACCCCCAAGCGAACGTGATCGTGTTCGGCGCCCCGGACGACGCGGGCAGCATCGCCGCGGCCATCGCCGGCGGTGCCCGCGGCTACCTGCGCTGGGACGCCTCGCGTCCCGAGCTGGTCGCCGCACTGGCTCACACGCTCGCCAGCACCTCGGTGCCGGCGCCGCGTCAGCCGTCCGACCCCGGCGTTCAGCTCACCGAGCGCGAGCTTCAGGTGCTCCGTGGGATGAGTCAGGGCAAGAGCAACGGACAGATCGGCCGCGAGCTGTACCTGTCCGAAGACACCGTGAAGACCCACGCGCGCCGCTTGTTCCGCAAACTCGGCGTTCGGGACCGCGCACAGGCGGTCGCCCACGGATTCCGCCGTGGACTTGTTTCCTGACAACGCTTTCTTGTTTTCATTGCTGAGATTGCACAACGGGTGACGAACGGGCCGGGGGTGTACCCCTGGCCCGTACCTGTGTTCCCCGTCACGCTTGGCGCATTTATCCTCACCGCTCGGGCACCCTGGCCCGAGCGTGTCCGCCTCAGGGTGGACCGTCGTACCCCACTGCGTTCCGGCTCGTTGAAAGTTCGACTACGAGCGAAGGGGACCAGGAAGACCCGGGTTCAGCGCGCTCGCCGGAAGGGCGCCGCGCCGATGACGGCCGTCAGCGAAGGCGGCGGGCCCGGGCGGTACGGTAGCTGTCACCGGTAGTGGTCTCCGAAGTCACACGCCGGACTCTTTGCACGCCTATACGTAACACTGGGACTGTTGTCTGCGATGGCCAATGTGGGGGACGGACTGGATGAGCCGGTCGCCGCTGCTGTTGAGGGTGATCCTCAAGCGGTCGAGCGGTTGCTGGCGGCCATCCGTCCTTTGGTAGTGCGGTACTGCCGCGCTCGGGTTGGCAGGCAGGAGCGTTCGTTCGCTTCCGCAGACGACGTTGCTCAGGAGGTGTGTCTCGCGGTGCTCACGGCATTGCCTTCGTACCGTGATCAGGGCCGCCCGTTCCTGGCCTTCGTCTACGGGATCGCCCAGCACAAGGTGGCCGACGCGCATCGCGCCGCGGCCCGCAACCGTGCCGAGCCGGTCGCCGAAGTCCCCGACGAGATCGAGGGCGGCGTCGGCCCCGAGCAGCGTGCCCTCCAGGGCGAGCTGAACGAGCGCATGTCGCAGCTGCTGCGCGTACTTCCCGACAAACAGCGTGAGATCGTGGTCCTGCGGGTGGTCGTGGGATTGTCCGCCGAAGAGACGGCCGATGCCGTGGGGTCCACTCCCGGCGCCGTCCGGGTGGCTCAGCATCGCGCCCTCGCGCGCCTACGTAAGGTTCTGGCCGCTGAGGAGGTGATCTGAGTGACCGATCGCGACCATCGGTTCTCCCCCGAGACCGATCGTGAACTGACGGCTTTCGAAAGAGGGCTGACGCCCTCGGAAGCAGAGTTCGCTGCTGATCTGTCGGCCGTCCAGGCCGATGACGCGCTGCTCGACGCCCTTGGTGGCTCGGATCCGAAGATGGCCGACGACCTCGGCGATCAGGAGCTGAACGCGCTGCTGCTGGCCTGGCGGCGTGACATCGACAGCGAACCGCTCGCGGAACTCGTCGACGTCGACACCGCCGTCGTCACTGTGAAGACCGCCGCGCTCGCCCGCAAACACGGGGGAAGACGCCGGCTGCTGGTCCCGGTGGCCGCCGCCGCGGCCGTCCTGGCCATCGCCTTCGCCGGTACCGGTCTCGCCGCGAAGGACGCGCAGCCTGGTGACACGCTCTGGGGACTGACCAAGGTGCTTTACGCCGACCACGCCCGGTCGGTCGAGGCCGCCGCGGCGGCCAAACTCGATCTCGAAAAGGCGAACCTAGCGCTCGCCGGTGGACGTCTCGACGACGCGCGCAAGGCGCTCGACGAGGCACAGGCCGCGCTGAGCCAGGTGACCGACGAAGAAAACCGCGACCAGCTGCTCGAACAGCACCGCCAGTTGAGTGCTCAGCTGCAGAACCCCGGGCAGCAGCCGCTGCCGCCGGATCAGCAGTCACCGTCGCAGACTCCGGTCACGACCACGCCTCCGCCCAGCCCGCAGCCGACCGCCCCGCCGACGTCGCTGCCAGGAGGCGGCAACCCCGGCACGAGTCTGCCGGGCACCACGACTCCTTCGCCGACTCCGCCGACCTCGTCCAGCGAACCGCCGCCCCCCACGACGTCGACGACACCGCCGGCCTCGGGGAACGATCCCGGTGGCTCGCGGAACGAGCCGACACCCGGTGCCGGAGCGCAGGCGCCCGCCGCGGGCGAGACGACGTAGCACCCCGAAGACGCCGAAGGGCCTGGTGAGATCGCTCTCACCAGGCCCTTTCGTTATGCGGCTCAGATCGCGTTTAGCCCGCTAAAGTCGAGCGACTTTAGCGGGCTAAACGCGATCAGTAGGCGCTCTCGTTGGCGGTGACACCGTCCGCGAACCCGCGGCAGTAGTCCCAGCTCACGTAGTCACCGGGGTTCGGATCGAACGCGGGCTCGTGCGGCCGCATCCGGCCGTCGGCGAGCAGCTGCTCGAGACTGGCGCGCAGCAGATGCCAGTCGTGGTAGTGGGGTTCGTCGCATTCACCGCAGTCGACCACGATCCCGCGTACTCCGCGCGGTTCGAGAAGCGCCTGGTAGACGGCGAGATCGGAGAGATCGGCCAGCAACTCGGTGCGCTCGTCGTCGCTGATCGGCTCGTCGAGCCGGTCAGCGTCGTCGATGAACGCGCGGGCCGGGTCGTCCGGGTCATCCGCGAACGGGTCTGGGGGCAACGCATCTTGCGGCACGCCTGCACGCTACCGGGCGCCCACCCGGGCCGGGCGGCCGCCCGGCCCGGATATCATGAGGGGCAGGCCCTCGCCGTGATGCCAACAGCCACGGCGGCCCCCATTAGTCACCGCTAGGAAGGCCGTTCGCCTGCTATGACCAGCGACAGCGTCACTGCCCCCGTCCCGAGCAAGTTCGCCATGCTCGGGCTGACCTTCGACGACGTGCTGCTGCTGCCGGCCGAGTCCGACGTGGTGCCCAGTGCGGTCAGCACCCGCACCCGGCTCTCCCGCAACGTCACCCTGAACATCCCGCTGGTCTCCGCCGCCATGGACACGGTCACCGAAGGCCGGATGGCGATCGCGATGGCGCGCCAGGGCGGAATGGGCGTGCTGCAGCGCAACCTGCCGATCGACGACCAGGCCGCCGCCGTCGAGGTCGTGAAGCGTTCCGAGGCCGGCATGGTGACCGACCCGGTCACGTGCTCGCCCGAGGACACCCTCGCCGAGGTCGACGCGCTGTGCGCGCGGTTCCGGATCTCCGGTGTGCCGGTGACGGACGCGGCCGGAAACCTGGTGGGCATCATCACCAACCGCGACATGCGGTTCGAGGTCGACCACACCCGCCCGGTGCACGAGGTGATGACGAAGCCGCCGCTGGTCACCGCGCAGGTCGGCGTCACCGCGGAGGCCGCGCTCGGCTTGCTGCGCCGCCACAAGATCGAGAAGCTGCCGATCGTCGACGGGGCAGGCAAACTGCGCGGGCTGATCACGGTCAAGGACTTCGTCAAGACCGAGCAGTACCCCAACGCCTCCAAGGACACCAACGGCCGCCTGATCGTCGGTGCCGCAGTCGGCGTCGGCCCGGACGGCCACAAGCGCGCGATGGCGCTGGCCGACGCCGGGGTCGACGTGCTGATGGTGGACACCGCGCACGGGCACTCGCGCGCCGTCGTCGAGACCGTCGCGCTGCTGAAGAAGGAACTGGGCGACACCGTCGACATCGTCGGCGGCAACGTCGCGACCCGGGCCGGCGCGCAGGCGCTGGTGGAGGCGGGCGCGGACGGGATCAAGGTCGGCGTCGGCCCCGGTTCCATCTGCACCACCCGCATCGTCGCCGGGGTCGGCGTGCCGCAGATTTCCGCGATCTACGAGGCCGACCAGGCGGCGCGCCCGGCCGGGATCCCGGTGATCGGCGACGGCGGCATCCAATACTCGGGCGACATCGCGAAGGCGATCGCGTCCGGCGCGTCCACCGTGATGCTCGGCAGCCTGCTCGCGGGCACCGCCGAATCGCCCGGTGACCTGATCCTGGTCAACGGCAAGCAGTTCAAGACCTATCGCGGGATGGGCTCGCTGGGCGCCATGCAGTCGCGCGGCCAGGCGAAGTCCTACTCGAAGGACCGCTACGCCCAGGACGATGTGCTGAGTGAGGACAAGCTGGTCCCCGAGGGCATCGAGGGGCGGATCCCGTTCCGCGGGCCGCTCGCGAACGTCGTCCATCAGCTGGTGGGCGGGCTGCGGTCCGGCATGGGTTACGCGGGTGCGTCGACGATCCCCGAGCTGCAGGAGGCGCAGCTGGTGCGGATCACCGCGGCGGGGCTCAAGGAGAGCCACCCGCACGACATCACGATGACCGTCGAGGCGCCGAACTACACCACCCGGTAGTCCGCCCTTTAGGACGCTTACGCGTTCGGTTCCGTTCTCGGGAGACTTGGTCCGCTGATCAAGTCTCCCTGGGAGGAACCGATGTCCTTTACTTCGCGGCGCACCGCGCTCGCCGGCTTCGCCGCCGCGGCCCTCGGGCTCGGCGGCGGGGTGGCGGCTTCCGCCGTCCCCACCGCTTCCGCGGCGCCTTCCGCACCCGAGGCCGCCGCTCTCCAGGCGTCACCGGGTGAGCTGTGGAAGCGCACCGAGCTGTACTTCGGGACGACGAAGCCGGGCGGCGGGGAGCTGACCGACGCCGAGTTCGCCGCGTTCACCGACAAGGCCGTCACGCCGAGGTTCCCGGACGGGTTCACCGAGCTGACCGGGCGCGGCCAGTGGCGCGGTTCGGACGGGGTGATCTCGCGGGAGAGGTCGAAGGTGATCATCGTCGTGTACCCGTTCACCGACCGCGAGGCGAACCGCGAGATCGAAGAGATCCGGACCGACTACAAGAAGGCCTTCTCGCAGGAATCCGTCCTCCGGACCGACTCCGTGGAGAAGGTCTCCTTCTGACCCTCGAGCCCCACGTGCCCCACCCGAGCGCCTTTAGCGGGCTAAACGTGAAACAGGTGGGGCACGTGGGGCCGGTGTGACTTCGGGCCCGGTTCGGGTGCCCCGTGCGCAGGTCACCCACGCGGCCTAGCGACAATGGGGTGTAACGGTCGTCGGTGAGAAGGGACTTGACGTGCGGGATCTGGTCGAGATCGGCATGGGCCGCACCGCGCGGCGGGCGTATGACCTCGATGACGTGGAGATCGTGCCGTCGCGGCGCACCAGGTCGTCGTCGGTCGTGTCCACCGCCTGGCAGATCGACGCGTACCGCTTCGAGCTGCCGCTGGTCACCCACCCCACCGACGCGATCGTGTCGCCGGGAACCGCGGTGGCCGTCGGCGAGCTCGGCGGGCTTGGCGTCCTCAACGCCGAAGGGCTGTGGGCGCGGCACCCGAACGTCGAGGACGCGATCTTCCGCCTCGTCCGGGCGGCCGAGGACACCGAGGACCCGACCGCGATCGTGCGTGAGCTGCAGGAACTGCACTCCGCCCCGATCCGGCTGGACCTGCTGTCCGAGGCGATCAAGACCGTCCGCGAGTCCGGGGTCACGGTGGCCGCGCGGGTCAGCCCGCAGCACGCCGCCGAGCTCACGCCGGACCTGCTCGCGGCGGGTGTCGAGATCCTGGTCGTGCAGGGCACGATCATCTCCGCGGAGCACGTCCAGCGTGACGTCGAGCCGCTGAACCTGAAGGACTTCATCGGACGGCTCGACGTCCCGGTGATCGCGGGCGGCGTCAGCGACTACCGCACCGCGATGCACCTGATGCGCACCGGCGCGGCGGGCGTCATCGTCGGCCACGGGGCCAGCCGCGGCGTGACGAGCACCGACAGCGTGCTCGGGATCGGGACGCCGATGGCGACCGCGATCGTCGACGCCGCGGCCGCGCGCCGCGACTACCTCGACGAGACCGGCGGCCGGTACGTCCATGTGCTCGCCGACGGCGGGATGAGCGTGTCCGGTGACATCGCCAAGGCCATCGCCTGCGGTGCCGACGCGGTCATGCTGGGCGCGCCGCTGGCCGCCGCCTCAGAGGCGCCGGGGCAGGGGCTGTACTGGACGTCGGCGGCCGCGCACCCGTCGCTGCCGCGTTCGCGCGTGGCGCTGGGGCCGGACTACGCCGTCGACCTGAAGACGCTGCTCTTCGGGCCGTCCTCGGACGCTGAGGGCGTCGTGAACCTCTTCGGCGCGCTTCGCCGCGCGATGGCGAAGACGGGCTACTCGGACCTGAAGGAGTTTCAGCGGGTCGGCCTGACCGTTCGCCGCTGACGCTCGCTCCCCGGCCCGGATCGCGTTTAGCCCGCTAAACGCGATCCGGGCCGCTTTGCGCTCACGTGCCCCAGGAGTCACAGCAGCCCCAGGCGTCCCTCCTGTGTCACGTTTAGCCCGCTAAAGGCGCTCTGGCGGCCGGGGGCGGTAGTGGGCCGAGCCGAGCGCTCGGGCGATCTTTCGCTGGAGGTCCCGCAGGATCGGGAGGGTTTCGTCGTCCGCGAAGCCGGTGGTGATCGACCAGTCCATACCGGAGCCGAAGACGTCGCTGGCGAACACGATCTCCGTGGCGATCAGGCTCTTGCGCCATTCCGAGGCGCGTAGCGGTTCTTCGTCGGCCAGCGCCGCGCGCAACCTTCGCGCCTGCTCGAAGAGGTCGGGCACGTCCTTGAAGCCCATCGCGACGGCGAGGTCGTCGGTGCAGGCGGCCGGTCCACCCCATTCCGCCAGGCCACAGCGCAGTACCGTGCGCTCGTCACGCGTCAGGTCGATCGTCACCGGGGTATCCGTATCCACCGATCGATGATGCCTCAGCCGCGTTCGCGCATCCGGGTGGAAGGTAACTGGCCGGTAACTTACCTCTGGTCAGAAGTGGTGGCCGAGGTTACAGTCCAAGGTGTGACTGCCAGTAACACCACCACTGAAGGCGACTTCGACTACGACGTGATCGTCGTCGGCTCCGGGTTCGGCGGGAGTGTCGCCGCCCTTCGCCTGACCGAGAAGGGCTACCGCGTCGCCGTCATCGAGGCGGGCCGCCGCTTCGCCGACGACGAGTTCGCGAAGACGTCCTGGGACCTTCGCCGCTACGTCTGGGCGCCTCAGGTCGGCTGCTTCGGCATCCAGCGCATCCACATGCTCAAGGACGTCATGGTGCTCGCCGGCGCGGGCGTCGGCGGCGGCTCGCTGGTCTACGCGAACACGCTGTACCGCCCGTTGAAGCCGTTCTACGTCGACCCGCAGTGGTCCCACATCACCGACTGGGAGTCCGAGCTCGGCCCGCATTACGACCAGGCCAGCCGCATGCTCGGGGTCGTCACCAACCCCAGCGTCACGCCGTCGGACGTCGTGATGAAGGGCGTCGCCGAGGACATGGGCGTCGCGGACTCGTACCACCCGACGCCGGTCGGCGTGTACTTCGGCAAGCCGGGGGAGCGCGCCGAGGATCCGTACTTCGGCGGCGCGGGCCCGGCGCGCACCGGCTGTACCGAATGCGGCGCCTGTATGACCGGCTGCCGCGTCGGCGCCAAGAACACGCTGGTCAAGAACTACCTGTACCTCGCGGAGAAGGACGGCGCGAAGGTCATCCCGCTCACCACCGTGAGCGCGATTAGCCCGCTAAACGCAGGTGGGTACGAGGTGAGCATCAGGAAGACCGGGACCACCTCGCGCAAGTTCCGGCACAAGCTCACCGCCGCGCAGGTGGTGCTCGCCGCCGGCACCTGGGGCACGCAGAACCTGCTCCACGGCATGCGTGACACCGCCAAGCTGCCGAAGCTCTCGCCGCGCCTCGGCGAACTGACCCGCACCAACTCCGAGGCCATCATCGGCGCCGCCCGCACCTCGGTCGACGAGGAACGGAACTTCAGCCGCGGCGTCGCGATCACGTCGTCGATCCATCCCGACGACAACACGCATATCGAGCCTGTCCGCTACGGCAAGGGCAGCAACGCGATGAGCCTGCTCCAGACCATCGCCACCGAAGGCGATTCGACGGTGCCGCGCTGGCGTCAGGCCGTGAACTTCATGGTCAAGCACCCGGTCCAGACCGTGAAGCTGCTCAACGGCTACCGCTGGAGCGAGCGCACGGTGATCCTGCTGGTGATGCAGAGCCTCGACAACTCCATCACCACGTACACCAAACGCGGGCTCTTCGGCCGCCGCAAGTACACCTCCAAACAGGGCCACGGCGAGCCGAACCCCAGCTTCATCCCCACGGGGCACGAGGCCAACCTTCGCACCGCCGAGCGCATCGGCGGGATGGCGGGCGGCACCTGGGGCGAGATCTTCGACATCCCGCTGACGGCGCATTTCATCGGCGGCGCCCCCATCGGCACGTCGCCCGACAACGGCGTGATCGACCCGTACCACCGCGTCTTCAACTACCCCGGCCTGTCCATTGTGGATGGTTCGGCGATCACGGCGAACCTCGGCGTGAACCCCTCGCTGACGATCACCGCGCAGGCCGAGCGGGCCTTCTCGTTCTGGCCCAACAAGGGCGAGCGGGACAGCAGGCCGTCACAGGACTCGCCGTACGCGCGGCTCGAACCGATCGCACCGAAGAACCCGTCGGTTCCGGCGGACGCGCCCGCGGCGCTTCGGCGCTAGCCCGGACCCCACCCCGCCGCCACCCTCAACGGACAGGCTTCGCCTGACGGTAGATTCGAAGATGTGACAGCTTCCGAACGCGCACACGCCCTGCTGAACCGCGTCCGCGCCCTCCATGACGAGTGGGAGCGCGTCGTGCGCGGGATCGACGAGGAGGCCGTGCGCGGCCCCAGCGCGCTGCCCGGCTGGACGCGAGCGCATCTGCTGTCCCACCTGGCGCGGAACGCAGACGGCCTGGTCAACCTGCTCACCTGGGCGAAATCGGGTGTCGAGACGCCGATGTACGCTGGTGAGTCGGTCAGGGACCACGACATCGAGAAGGGTGCGTACCGGTCCGTCGAGGAGATCGCCGAGGACGTCGTCGGCTCCGCCGCGCGTTTGGTCGAGGTCGCGGAAAGCCTGCCGGACGGCGCGTGGCAGGCCCGGGTGCGCGCCAGGCAAGGACGTGACATCTCGGCGGAGTTCGTGCTCTGGCTCCGGCTCTCCGAAACGTCGATCCATCTCGCCGATCTCGACTTCGGCTACGACTTCGCCCGCGTCGCCGATCTGCTCGGCGACGAGTTCGACACCGTCGTCGGCAACGCCATCGGGATGTACGGCGGCGAACTGCCCGCCGTGCTCCTGGTCGCCGCCGAAGAGAACGGGTATCGCCACGAGTGGCGGATGAGCGAAGGGGAGTTGACGACGTTGACCGGGACCCGCGGCGAGGTATTGGCCTGGGTCACCGGTCGCGGCGATGGTTCCTCTTTGGACGGTGCCGTGCCCACGCTCCCGCGCTGGCTGTGACGGCACCGTCCAAAGAGGACGGCATCAGCTCCGGAACGAGTCCACGCCGAACTGCTTGGCGATGTCGTCGAGCATGGCGTTCGCACCCTGCAGGCTCACCGATGTGAACCACGTGGTGTCGTTGACGTCGATCTTCTTTCCCTTGAGGGTGCCCCAAAGCGGGTTCGACTGGAACTTCGTCATGGGGTTCTCGGCCTGCTTGGTCTCATCGGTGTAGCTCGCGATGAAGATCGCCTCGGCGTCGAGCTTCCCGATCTCCTCCTGGCTCAGGTCGTTGGAGATCTTCGTCTTGTTGTCCGGCTGGCCCGCGGGACGCTGGATCCCGGCGTCGGCCATCACGCTCCCGGGGAACGACGCGGTGCTGTAGAGCCGCACCGTCGGCTCCCCTTCGATGAAGCGGACCACGGAGGCTGTCACCGGCTTGCCGAGCTTCGCCTTCACCGCGTCACCGACCTTGCGGGCCCGCTCCTCGTAGGACTTGATCTTCTGCTCCGCCAAGGCTTCCTTGCCCAACGCCTTGCCGAGCATCCGGACGTTGTCCTTCCAGGTGGCCCCGGTGGTCTGGCTGAACACCGTGGGTGCGACCTTGCTGAACTCCGCGTAGAACTTCTCGTGCCGCACCTTCGCGGAAACGATCAGATCCGGCTTGATGTCGTACAGCTGCTCGATGTCCGGGCTCTCGAGTGCGCCGATCTCCTTGGCGCCCTCGGCGTACTTGCGGTCGTCGCCAAGGTAGTCCGGCAGCTTGTCGTAGTTGCGATATTTGGTGTACGCCACCAGTTTCGTCTCGAGCGCCAGCGTGGCGTCGACGTAGCTCGAGTCGAGCGCCGCGACGGTGGCGGGCTGCTTCTCGATCTGGGTCGACCCCATCACGTGTTCGACGGTTCGCGGGAATCCACTTTGGCCGGTGCCGGTGGAAGCGGCTTCCTGTTCACCGCCACCGCATGCGGAGAGTGCCAGGCAGGCTGTCACGGCGAGGGCGAGAACTGCGCGCCGGGGTGGGGTCATGGGTCACTCTTTCTGTGCGGTTAGGCTTTCCTAACCGGAGCATAGGATGGCGGATGTCCACAGTGGAAGTTCGTGTTGGGAAGGCGACAGCGGGAGCCCTGCTCGTCACACTTCTGGCTGTGATCTGCGTCGCGAGCATCGCCCTCGGTGCGCGTTCGATTCCTTTGGGTGTCGTCTGGGACGCCATCTTCCATCCCACGGGTGTGCCGGATCATCTGATCGTCCGTTCGTTACGCGTCCCGCGCACGCTGCTCGGCGTACTGGCGGGCCTCGCGCTCGGCGCGGCCGGCGCGCTCATGCAGGGCCACACCCGGAATCCGCTCGCCGACCCCGGCTTGCTCGGTGTCACCCAGGGCGCGGCGTTCGCGGTCGTCCTCGCGGTCGTCGTGCTGGGTATCGACGACCTGTACGCGTTCATCTGGTTCGGCTTCGCCGGTGCCTTGATCGCGAGCGCCGTGGTGTTCCTGCTCGGCGCGGTCGGCGGCCGCGGCGCCACCCCGGTGACACTGGCGCTGGCCGGAGCCGCGGTGAGCGCCCTGCTCAACGGCGTCATCTCCGCGATCGTGCTCGGCGACGACCGCGGGATGGAGACCTACCGGTTCTGGCACGTCGGCTCGATCGCCGGTCGCGACCCCGCGATGATCGGCCAGATCGCCCCGTTCGTGGCGGCCGGCCTGCTCCTCGCGGTCATCAACACGCCGGGGATGAACACGCTGGCGCTCGGTGACGACGTCGCCGTCGCGCTCGGACGGCGGGTCGGGCGCACGCGGTTGCTCGGGGTCGCCGCGATCACGCTGCTGACCGGTGCCGCCGTCGCCGCCTGCGGGCCGATCGCGTTCCTCGGCCTGCTGGTCCCGCATTTCGCGCGGGCGATCAGCGGCCCCGACTACCGGTGGCTGGTGCCGTTCTCCGCGGTACTCGGCGCGATCCTGCTGCTGGCCGCGGACCTCCTCGGCCGCGTCGTCGCCTCGGACAACCTGGAGGTCGGCATCATGCTGGCGGTGCTCGGCGTGCCGGTGTTCGTCCACCTGGTCCGCAAGAAGGGCTTGGCACGGATATGACGGCTCCCAAGGTGATCTCGTTCGGCCCGGCGGCCTGGACCGTCCGGCCGAGGACACTCGCCGTCGTGACCCTCGCGGCGGTCGCACTGGTGCTGGTCGCGGCCCTGAACATCGGCATCGGCACCTCGCACATCGGCCTCGGTGACGTCCTGAAGACGCTGTTCGGTGGTGGCACCGCGCGGGAACGCGGGATCATCTTCGACCTGCGGATGCCGCGTACCTTGACCGCGATCGGCGTCGGCGCGGCCCTCGGGCTGTCCGGCGCGCTGTTCCAGACCATCGCCAGGAATCCGCTGGCCAGCCCGGACATCCTCGGCATCACCTGGGGCGCGGGTGTCGGCGCGGTCGGCGTGATCGTCGCGGGCGGCACCGGCGGCCAGGTCAGCGGACTGGCGAGCACGCTGGGCGTCCCGCTCGCGGGGTTGGCGGGCGGCGTGATCGCGGGAATCCTGCTGTACGCGCTTTCGTGGCGGCGCGGGATCGACGGCTACCGGCTCGTCCTGATCGGTATCGCGCTGTCGGCGGTCGGCTACAACCTCGTCTACTGGATGCTGACCATCGGAGACGTCGACAACGCCGCGCGGGCGACGACGTGGATCGTCGGCAGCCTCGCCGACGTCGGCTGGGAATCGGTCGCGCCGGTCCTGCTCGCACTGGCCGTGCTCGCGCCGATCACGCTGGTCGCCGGGCACACCATCGGCGGCCTGCAGTTCGGTGACGACACCGCGCGCGGCCTCGGTATCCGGGTCGACGCCGCCCGCGCGACCCTGCTGTTGCTCGGCGCGGCCTCCGTCGCCGTCGCCACCGCGGCCGCCGGCCCGATCACCTTCGTCGCGCTGGCCACCCCGCAGATCGCCTTGCGGCTGGTCCGCTCGGCGCAGCCGCCGCTGTTCGGGTCGATGGTCCTCGGCGCGCTGCTGACCGTCGGCGCGGATTTCGCCGTCCGGGTGACGCCGGGCCTGTCCGGGCTGCCGGTCGGGGTGCTGACGGCGATCCTCGGCGCGCCCTACTTGATCTTCCTGTTCGTCCGCAGCCGTAAGGAGGAGCGCGCGTGAAAGCCAGATTGCGTGCCCGGGAATTGGAACTCGGCTACGGCGAAACGCCCGTCGTGACCGGCCTCGACCTCGACGTCCTCGACGGGACCGTCACCGCGATCATCGGCCCCAACGGCTGCGGCAAGTCGACGCTGCTGCGCGCGCTGGCCAGGTTGCTCAAACCGCGGCAGGGCGCGGTGCTGCTCGACGGCGAGCGGATCGAAAAGCTGCCGACCCGCGAGGTCGCCAAGATCATCGGCCTGTTGCCGCAGACGCCGTCCGCGCCTGAAGGGCTGACCGTCTCCGACCTGGTCCGGCGGGGGCGGCATCCGCATCAGAGCTGGTACCGGCAGTGGTCGTCCTCCGACGACGAGGCGATCGAGCGGGCGCTGCGGCTGACCGGGATGGACGAGCACGCCGGCCGGGTCGTCGACCAGCTTTCCGGCGGGCAGCGGCAGCGGGCGTGGATCTCGATGACGCTGGCACAGGAGACCGGGCTGCTCCTGCTCGACGAACCGATCACCTACCTCGACCTCGCGCATCAGATCGACGTGCTGGACCTGGTGTACCGGCTGCACAACGAACGCGGGACCACCGTGGTGATGGTGCTGCACGACCTCAATCTCGCCGCCAGGTACGCGGACAAGCTGGTCGCGATGCGGGACGGCCGGATCGTCGCGCAAGGGCCACCCGCGGAGGTCCTCACCGAGCCGCTGCTCGACGAGATCTTCGGTCTGACGGCGAAGGTCATGGCCGATCCGGTGTCCGGCACGCCGCTGGTCGTGCCGGTGAGCGCACACCTTCGGGGGTAGGGCCGCAACCTGCCCGCCCGCTGGGCGTCTAACGGGCATGGAGAGAAGGGCGTTCCTCAAACTCGCCGGCGCGACCGTGGCCGGGGCGGCCGCGACGGCGTGTTCCGCCGCGCCTCCCGCGCAGGCGCCCAGCTCGGCTCCCGGCACGTCCTTGCCGCCGAGCACCAGTGTCACGCCGCCGTCCGGCCCGCCGGACTGGGCGGCGTTGCGGAACAAAGTCTCCCTGCTCCTGCCCGGGGATTCCGGTTACGACAGCGCCAAGCGCGTGTTCAATCCGGCCTTCGACGGCCTCAATCCCGCTGCCATAGCGAAATGCGCCAAGCCCGAAGACGTGCAGGCGGCCGTTTCCGCTGCCGCGAGATGGGTTCCCATCGCCGCGCGCAGTGGTGGGCACAGTTACGCCGGTTACTCGGTTCCCGACGGTGGTTTGATGATCGACCTCGGTGGAATGTCCTCAGTGGACGTCCAAGGTGAACAGGTCGTGATCGGCGCGGGCGCGAAACTAAAGGACGTCTACGCGACGCTCGGTGCCGCCGGCCGTTGCCTGCCCGCGGGTTCCTGCCCCAGTGTCGGGATCGCCGGGTTGACGCTCGGCGGCGGAATCGGCGTCCTGGCGCGAAAATACGGTCTCACCTGTGATCATCTGGTGTCCGCGCAGGTCGTCACGGCGGACGGGAAGCTCCGGACGGCGTCAGCGGACTCCGAACCCGAATTGTTCTGGGCGTTGCGTGGCGGGGGAGGCGGGAACTTCGGGGTCGTCACCTCGTTCACCTTCCGCACGGATCCGGCGCCGTCGGCCGTTTCGGTGTTCTCCTTGCGTTTCCCGGCGGGCAGCGCGGACGATGTCGTCGCCGAGTGGCAGCGCTGGCTTCCCGAAGCCCCGCCGGAGTTGTGGGCGAATGTCGTGCTGTCTGGAGGTTCTCCGGTCGGTGCGCGGATTTCCGGTTGCTACGTGGGCGATTCCGCTTCCTTGGGCAAGCTGCTGAACGGATTCTCCGGTGCGACGCGTTCCGTCAAGCAGCTCGACTATCTCGGCGCCATGAAGTACTTCTCCGGCAGCGAGAACCGTCAGTCCTTTGTGGCCTCATCGCGGATTCTCGGCGAACCGGTGGATCCTGCGAAGCTGACGTCGATCCTCGACGGCAGGCGTGGCATGGACCTGCTGGTCGACGGTCTCGGCGGCGCCGTCGCCGACATCGCCCCGGACGCCACCGCGTTCTGGCACCGCAAAGCGATCGGCAGTGTGCAGATCTACAGCCAGGCGGACGCGCGCAACCGTTCCGTGGCAACGGATTCCGTCGCGGAAGTGGTGACGGGGCTCGGGCTGGACGGAGGTTACGTCAACTACATCGACCCCGCCCTGCCCGACTGGATGACCGCCTATTACGGCGGCAACGCCGCCCGCTTGAAGCAAGTGGCGAAGACCTACGACCCGGACAAGGTGTTCGGGTTCGCGCAGGCCGTCACCCCGGACTAGAGGTCGATGCCGGTGAAGACGGTGACCCTTTCCTCGGTGAGGTCGTGCATCGCGGCGAGGACGCCTTCCCTGCCGACACCTGATCCCTTCACACCGCCGTACGGCATCTGGTCCGCGCGATAGGACGGGACATCGCCGATGATCACGCCGCCGACTTCGAGTTCGGTCGACGCGTAGAAGGCCAGATGCACGTCGCGCGTGAACACGCCGGCCTGTAAGCCGTACGCGGATTCGTTGACCGAAGCGAAAGCCTCGTCGACATCGTCCACAATGGACACAGCGAGCACCGGGCCGAAGATCTCTTCCGCCCAGGCCTTTGTGGACGGTGGCACGTCGGTGAGCACGGTCGGCTCCACCGTCGCGCCGTCTCGCTTGCCGCCGGTGAGGATCTTCGCGCCCGCGGCGACGGCCTCGTCGATCCAGGCGACGATCCGTTCCGCCGCGGCCTCGTCGACGACCGGGCCCACGTCGGTGTTCTTGTCGTACGGGTCACCGGTTCGCTGTGCCCGCACGGCTTCCACCAAGGCGGGCACGAACTCCTCGGCCACTTCGCGTTCGACGATTACCCGCTGCACGGCGATGCAGGACTGCCCGGCCTGGTAGTTGCCGAAGGTCGCGATGCGCTCCGCGGCGCCCTCCGGATCCGGCCAGTCGCGGAGCACGACGGCGGCCGCGTTGCCGCCGAGTTCGAGCACGACGTGCTTGCGCGGCGCGGCATCCGCGATCGACCAGCCGACCGGACCCGAACCGGTGAACGACACGACCGGCAGACGGGGATCCGCGACGAGCACCGACGTCTCCTCGTTGCCGAGCGGCAGCACCGAGAACGCGCCTTCCGGCAGATCCGTCTCCGCCAGGATCTCGCCGAGGATCAGCGCGGACAACGGCGTGCGCGGCGCGGGTTTGACGATGATCGGCGCGCCGACCGCGAGCGACGGCGCGACCTTGTGCGCCACCAGGTTCAGCGGGAAGTTGAACGGCGCGATACCCAGCACCGGGCCGCGCGGGATGCGCCGGGTCAGTGCCAGCCTGCCCTCGCCCGCCGGATCGGTGTCCAGGCGCTGCAGGTCACCGCTGAACCGGCGGGCCTCCTCGGCGGCGATCCGGAACACCGACACCGCGCGCCGCACCTCGGCGTCGGCCCACTTGAGCGGCTTGCCGTTCTCGGCGGTGATGACCTCGGCGATCTCCTCGGCCCGGCCGGCGATGACGCGCGAAACGTGGTCGAGCGCCGCGGCGCGGCTGTGCGCCGAGGAACGGCGAAACTCCTTCGCGACGCTCGCCGCCGCGCTCACCGCTCGTTCGACCTGCTCCGGTCCTGGCACCGCGACGGTGGCGACTTCGCTGCCGTCAAAGGGGTGGTGCACGGTGATCGTCGAAGCGCCCTGCTCGGGGCGTCCGGCGATCCAGGCGGGGCGCGGCTCCGGGGTGATCATGTCCATGGGGACAAGGTATTCCAGCTATGGCTTGACGAGCACCTTGAGCGCCTCGCGGTCCGCCATGGCGCGGTAGCCGTCGGGGACCTCTTCGAGCCCGATGGTCCGGTCGAAGACCTTGCCCGGCTGATACCGGCCCTCGACGACGTCTTCGAGCAGTTCGGGGATGTAGTGGCGCGCGGGCGCCACGCCGCCGGTGACGGTGATGTTGCGGCGGAAGAGCGACGGGCCGATCGGCCCCTCGGCGTACTGCGGCACGCCGACGCGGCTGACCGTGCCGCCGGGGCGGACCGCGCCGACGCCCATCTCGAAGGCGGGCTTCGTGCCGACGCATTCGAGAACGGTGTGCGTGCCTTCGCCGTTTGTCAGCTCTCGGACCTTCTCGATGCCTTCGTCGCCGCGCTCGGCTACGACGTCTGTCGCGCCGAACTCGCGGCCGAGGTCCGTGCGGGTCCGGTGACGGCCCATCAGGATGATGCGCTCGGCGCCGAGGCGCTTCGCCGCGAGGACCGCGGAGAGGCCGACGGCGCCGTCTCCGATGACGGTGACGGTGGTGCGCTCGTTCACGCCCGCCTTCACCGCGGCGTGGTGGCCGGTCGCGAACACGTCGGAGAGCGTGAGGAACGAGGCGAGCAGGTCGTCGTCCTCGGTGTGCGGCAGTTTCACCAGCGTGCCGTCGGCCTGCGGGACGCGGACGGCCTCGCCCTGACCGGCGTCGACGCCCTTCGCGCCCCAGTTGCCGCCGTGCAGGCACGAGGTGTGGAGGCCTTCGCGGCAGAACTGGCACGTGTTGTCGGAGTAGACGAACGGCGCGACGGCCAGGTCGCCCGGCTTGAGCGTGGTGACGTCGGAGCCGACGGCCTCGACGACACCGAGGAACTCGTGGCCGATCCGGACGCCGCGGTCGCGCGCGGGCATGCTGCCGTACGGCCAGAGGTCGCTGCCGCAGATGCAGGAGCGGACCACGCGGAGGAGGGCGTCCGTCGGTTCGCTCAGCTTCGGGTCCGGGACGGTCTCGACGCGTACGTCGCCGGCGCCGTAGATGAGAGTCGCTCGCAAGACGGGGTCCTTTCCTCGGCTGGCCCCAGTATGGGCGCGTCGCGTTTAGCCCGCTAAACGCGCTCTGCTCGAGGACGGGACCGGTAGAGGTCTCGCAGGAGGAGGACCTCGGCGCCGTGGTGGATGGCCTCGCGGTTGATGTGCAGGACGAGCGTCGCGAGCGGGTACTCCGCGTACGGGCCCTCGGCCTCGCCGCAGGGGCGCGCGAGGTCTTCGGCGGGGGAGCCGCGGACGCCGTCCCGCCAGCGCGCGTAGGCGTCGTCGAGCTGCTCCAGCGCTTCTTTCGCGGAGCCTGCGTAGGGGAAGGTCTGGTAGTCGGCGGGCGGGCCGCCGAAATGCGACGCGTTCCGCATCGCGAAGACGCCGATGACGATGTGGGCGAGCCGCCAGGCGATCGTCGTCACCGGCGGCGGCGACGGCTCCGGATACGCCCAGTCGATCGTGAAAGCGCCGTTCTCGCCCGGCCGTATCGTCCAGCAGTCCTCGACGGGCTCCCAGAGGTATTCGTCGTCGGTGAGGGTGTCCAGCCGGGGCCGGAGATGCCGCGTCCAATGCCAGTCGAGCTGTTCGGAGAGTTCCTTGCTCCAGTCGATGTCCATGTCCCGGACGGTAGGACGCCTCGCGGTCATCCGCTGTCCTGAATCGTGAGGGGGTTGGCGGCGAGGTGACCCGGCCCACCTGGGACGATGGTGGGGAAGCGTACTGCTCTGATCTGGAGGTTTCAGGTGCCAAGTCCCACCGGTCCGGTACTCGTCGTGGACTTCGGGGCGCAGTACGCGCAACTGATCGCGCGCCGCGTGCGCGAGGCGCAGGTCTACTCCGAGGTCGTCCCGCACACCGCCACCGCCGAGGACATCCTCGCCAAGGACCCCGCCGCGATCATCCTTTCCGGTGGCCCTTCCAGCGTGTACGCGGAGAACGCCCCCGCCCTCGCGCCCGGCCTTGTCGACGCGGGCGTGCCGATCCTCGGGATCTGCTACGGCCACCAGGTGCTCGCGCAGGCCCTCGGCGGCACGGTCGAACCGACCGGGATCCGCGAGTTCGGCCGCACCGAAGTCCGCGTCGCCGGTGAAGGCGGCGTGCTGCACGCCGGCCTCCCGAGCAACCAGCCCGCCTGGATGAGCCACAACGACAGCGTCACCAAGGCTCCCGAGGGCGCCACCGTGACCGCGTCGAGTGACGGCGCCGCCGTCGCCGGGTTCGAAGACGTCGAGCGCCGCTTCGCCGGCGTCCAGTACCACCCCGAGGTGCACCACTCGCCGCACGGCCAAGAGGTGCTCCGCCGCTTCCTGCACGACATCGCGGGTATCAAGCCGCAGTGGACGACGTCGTCCATCGTCGACGACCAGGTCAAGCGCATCGCCGAGCAGGTCGGCGACGGCCGCGCGATCTGCGGGCTCTCCGGCGGCGTCGACTCCGCTGTGGCCGCGGCGCTGGTCCAGCGCGCCATCGGTGACCGGCTGACCTGCGTGTTCGTCGACCACGGTCTGCTCCGCTCCGGCGAGCGCACCCAGGTCGAGCGTGATTTCGTCGCCGCGACCGGGGTCAACCTGGTGACCGTCGACGCACGCGACCGGTTCCTCGACGCGCTGGCCGGGGTCACCGACCCCGAGGAGAAGCGCAAGATCATCGGCCGCGAGTTCATCCGCGTGTTCGAGCAGGCCGAGCGCGACCTCAAGGCCAAGGGCGACTACAAGTTCCTTGTCCAGGGCACGCTGTACCCGGATGTCGTCGAATCCGGCGGCGGCGAGGGCGCGGCGAACATCAAGAGCCACCACAACGTCGGCGGGCTGCCCGACGACCTGCAGTTCGAGCTGGTCGAGCCGCTGCGCCTGCTGTTCAAGGACGAGGTGCGGCGCGTCGGGCTGGAGCTCGGGCTGCCGGAGACGATCGTGCAGCGGCAGCCGTTCCCCGGCCCGGGGCTCGGCATCCGGATCATCGGCGCCGTCGACGCCGAGCGGCTCGAGACGCTGCGCGCGGCCGACGCGATCGCGCGTGAGGAACTCACCGCGGCCGGGCTCGACGGGGAGATCTGGCAGTGCCCGGTGGTGCTGCTGGCCGACGTCCGCAGCGTCGGCGTCCAGGGCGACGGGCGGACCTACGGGCACCCGATCGTGCTGCGGCCGGTGTCTTCCGAGGACGCGATGACCGCGGACTGGACGCGGCTGCCCTACGAGGTGCTGGAGCGGATCTCGACCCGCATCACCAACGAGGTCGCCGAGGTGAACCGGGTGGTACTGGACGTCACGTCCAAGCCCCCGGGCACCATCGAGTGGGAGTGACCGCACCCGCTCCGACTTGCGTTTAGCGGGCTGAACGCGATCTGTCAGGCCCTGGGCACCCAGGCGACCGGATCGCGTTTAGCCCGCTAACTGCGCTCTGGGCCCCTTGGGCACCCGCGCGGGCCGGATCGCGTTTAGCCCCCTAAACGCGATCCGGTGCGGTCGGAGCGCGGCGGCCGCCGGATCGCGATTAGGGGGCTAAAGTCGCTCCGCTCCGGGGTGCGGGCAAGGCGAAGGCCCCGGCGAGGGGCCGGGGCCTTCGGAGTGGGGTGGATCGTGAGCGGGGCCGCTAGCGGCGGCTCTTGCGCAGCGAAGCGGCGAGAAGCAGGACGCCGACGAAGATCGCCCCACCCGCCATGACCCACCGGAAGTCGAACTGCGGGAGCCACGAGGCGCCGTCCGAGAGGACGTAACCCGACACCAGCAGCGTCGCGATCCCGATGATCAGGGTGAAGACGTCCACCCCGCGCTTCGCGGGCTGCGACGACTGAGTCTGCGTGCTGTCGTACTTGTCGTAGTCGTACTCAGCCACGACGCACCTCCACGTTCCCGACCCCGGTTTCGACCTTCACAGTGATCTTCTGTCCATTGGTGCCCGGCGACGTGAAGTCGACGACCTCCTCGCCGACCCCCGAACGCGACTGGCCTAGGCAGTCGATGTCGCCCGCTCCCGTCTCGCAGGAGACCTTCACTTCGGCACCCATCGGCACGAGCACCGTCGAGTTACCGGCTCCGTTCGAGACCGTCGTGCTCACCGAAGCCCCAGCGGGCAGCTTGGTCAGGTCGATGTCGATGTTCCCCGCCGAACGGTGGTACTCAGGCAGCACCTCGGACACCTGGCTCGGCGTGTCCTTCAGGTCGCCGACGCCGCCCTTCACGGAGAAGTTCTCGAACGGGACCGTGGTGAGCGCCATCCCGACGATCGCCAGCGGCACCGCCAGCCCGATCAGCCCGCGACCGCCCCGGACGAACGCACCGGCCACCAGCCCGATACCGACCACGCCAAGGGTGAGCCCGACGACGTGCTGCGGGGTGAACCACGCCTCGCCGTCCAGACCCAGAACGGTGCCGACCCCGCCGACCAGCACGGCGATCCCGAAGGTCGCGGCGCCGATCTTCGACTTCCGGCCGCGAGGCGCCGGCGGCGCGGGAGGCGGCGGAGGGGTCTGCGGCGGCAGCCCACCGGACGGCGAAGCGTTCGGCAGGTCCCAAGCCGACGGGTCGGCCGCGAGCGGGTCCCAGCCGCCTTCGGTCGCCGTCGAGGTGGAAGCCGCCGACGCCGACGCCATCGAGAACGCGGCCGTCGGATAGGCCGGAGCGGGCACCGTCGGCCGGTTGAACTGACCGCGGTTGCGGTGCAGCAGGTACAGCGCGACGGCCATCAGCGCCAAGCCGATCAAGCCGGTGCCGTCGGTCATCCAGCCGCCGCTCAAGGTCCAGGTGAGACCGGGGAAAAGCAGGAGCAGCAGCATCACCGCGAACGCGGGCGAGCTCGACGCGCGCCCCCGGCCGATCAGGCTCTCGAACGCGGAGACGGGGTCGCCCTCCTGTGGCAGGAACAGCCAGCCCAGCAGATAGACGAAGACGCCGAAACCGCCGAACACGGTCGCCGCGACCAGCGCGACACGGACCACGGTCGGGTCGATGCCGTACCGGTAGCCGATGCCGGCGGCCACACCGGCGAACTTGCGGCCCGCCACCGGGCGGACCGGCCTGCTCCGCCAGAAATCCTTGACGGTCTCCTCGAAGCCGGCCGCGGGGCCGCGCTTCGGAACCTGTGTCTCACTCCCACTCATGCCACAAAGAATGCGCTCCGGCGGGCCCTCGCCACATCCGGGAACGTCCCTGAGGTTTCCCCAGCGGGAAGAGTCAGGGGTTTCCCCGATGGATCAGTACTCCACTCCGTGTGACCATGGAGTACGTGCAGGAATCCGCCCCCAACGACCTCGCCGGACAGGTGAAGCCGACGATCATCGAGCGCCCGCTGGTGCCCGTCGCCGGCAGCCTGTCCCCGGCACCGTTCGAGCCGCCCAAGATGTACCGCCGCCGCTCCGGCCGCGCCATCGCGGGTGTCGCCGGCGGTCTCGCCGACCACCTCGGCGTCAAGGTGCTCTGGGTCCGGACCGCGTTCGCGTTGCTCGCCGCGCTGAACGGCGTCGGTCTTCTCGCGTACGGCCTGCTGTGGGTTTTCGTCCAGCAGCAATCCGGTGAGGTCGAGCCGGAGAAATCCGCGCCGAAGGACAAGCAGCAGGCTTTCGGCCTGATGGCGCTGGGTGTCGGCCTCGCCGTCGCCAGCGGCACGCTGACCGGCTTCATCAGCGGCTGGGTCGCCATTCCGCTGGCGCTCGCCATGATCGGCGCGGCCGTCGTCTGGCGGGAGGCCGACGAGTCGCAACGACGGCGCTGGCGCCTCGGCGCCAAGGGCGGTGTCGCCACGGCGTTCCTCGGCGGCGGAGGCTGGTCGGCCGCGATCCGTGTGGTCGCCGGCGTCGCGCTGGTGATGGCGGGCATCGGCGTCGTCGTCCTGCAGAGCGGCAGCATCGACCAGGTCAAGTTCGCGCTGGTCGCGGTGATCGCGACGCTGTTCGGGGTGGCCGTGCTGACCGTCCCGTTCTGGCTGCGCCTGGTTCGCGATCTGTCCGACGAGCGCACCGCCCGCATCCGCACCGACGAACGCGCCGAGATCGCCGCGCATCTGCACGACTCGGTCCTCCAGACCCTCGCGCTGATCCAGAAGCAGGCGGATTCGCCGCGTGAGGTCGCCCGCCTCGCGCGTGGTCAGGAACGCGAGCTGCGCGGCTGGCTGTACGGGCCGTCGGGGTACGGCAAGAACAAGAAGACCGAGGAAGAGGCCATCAGCGGTCAGCTGTCCGAAGTACTCGCTGCCGCGTGCGGCGAGGTCGAGGACGCGTTCGCGATCTCGGTGCAGCAGGTCGTCGTGGGGGAGGCCACCCTGAACGAGCCGCTGACCGCGCTGGTCCAGGCGGCGCGCGAAGCGATCGTCAACGCCGCCAAGCACGCGGGCGTCGACGAGGTCAGTGTGTACGCCGAGGTCGAGCCGACGGCGGTGACGGTTTTCGTACGGGACAGAGGCAAGGGGTTCGACCCCGATGTCGTGCCGAGCGATCGGCACGGTCTCGCCGATTCCATCCGGGGGCGGATGGAACGGCACGGGGGCAAGTGCAAACTTCGTACCGCACCGGGTGAAGGAACCGAGGTCCAGCTGGAGATGCCGGTCAAGGCGGGGAAGGGCGCGGCGTGAGGTCGCTATGCTCACGGGACAGGGCGAGCGAGGGAGCATCGTGACGGAGAACCAGCAAACGCGGGAGCCGGTCAAGGTCTTCCTCGTCGACGACCACGCGCTCTTCCGCGCCGGAGTGCGCACCGAACTGGATTCGATCACCGACGACGTCCGCGTGGTCGGTGAGGCGGGCTCGGTGGCCGAGGCGGTCGCGGGCATCGCCCGGACCAAGCCGCAGGTCGTCCTGCTCGACGTGCACATGCCCGACGGTGGCGGCGCCGAAGTCCTGCGCCGGATCCGGCCGGAACTGCCGGACGTCGTGTTCCTCGCGCTGTCGGTCTCCGACGCCGCGGAGGACGTGATCGCCGTGATCCGCGCGGGGGCGCGGGGGTACGTCACGAAGACGATCTCGTCGAAGGAACTCGTGCGCGCCGTCGTGCGGGTCTCGGACGGTGACGCGGTGTTCTCGCCGCGGCTGGCGGGCTTCGTGCTCGACGCCTTCGCCGACCGGCCGGGTTCCGCGCCGATCAGCGACCCGGACCTCGACCTGCTGACGCCGCGGGAGCGCGACGTGCTGCGGCTGCTCGCGCGCGGGTACGCGTACAAGGAGATCGCGTCGGAGCTGTTCATCTCGGTGAAGACCGTCGAGACGCACGTGTCGAGCGTGCTGCGGAAGACGCAGCTTTCGAACCGGTACGAGCTTTCGCGCTGGGCTTCCGACCGGCGTCTCGTCTAGGTGGCGCCTGTCCTCATCGGCCTGGTGGCCGTGTTCTTCCTCGGCATGGGGCTGCTCGGGCTCGCCGCGCCGGGGCGGCTCATCCGGCCGTTCGGCATCACGCTGGAGTCGGCGACGGCGCGGACCGAAGTGCGCGCGGTGTACGGCGGCTTCGGTGTGGCTGTCGCGGTGCTGCTCGGGTTCGCGGCTTTCGACGTCGGCGGGATCCAGCGGGGTGCCGCGATCGCGGTGGCCGTCGCACTCGTCGGGATGGCCTTCGGGCGGCTGGTCGCGCGGTTCGCGGAACGACCGGAGCGGTTCTATCCGAGCTGGCTCTATTTCTGGGTGGAGCTGGTCATGGCCGCCCTGCTCGTCGTCGCGGTCGCGTCGCCTTTAGCGGGCTAAACGCGATCAGTGGAATTCGTGGGTCACTTCGATCTTCCCCACGATGTGCGTGTTGAACTCGGCGAGGTCCTCGGCCGGGACCCACAGCTCGAGGATGGTCTTCCCGCCGGCCTGCTGGACGGGGTACCGCTCGACGAACGAGGTCTCGACCTCGAACCGCGTCACGAAGCCCGCGCCGTCGTATCGCACGTTCCAGTCACGGGCGATCTTGATCGCGTAGTCCTCGTTCAGCACCGGGTAGAAGATCGGCTGCTCCGGCAGTCGCGGTGGCCACTCGCGCCAGCCCGACTCGCGGACGAGGTCGAGCTCGACGGGCCCGGTCGGGCGCCACAGGGTCGTCGTGTCCGTCATGGCGCGACCTTATCGGCGGCGAGAGGGCGCTCGACCTGCGGAGTGGTAGCAAAGGTCCCTTGCTCCTTCGGCCGGAGCCGGGTCAGCGCGACCCCGCCCAGCACGACGACCATCCCGGCGATCACCCGGAAGTTCAGCGGCTCGGCCAGGAACACGGCCCCCAGCAGCACCGACACCACCGGCAGCAGGTATCCGACGATCGACGCCGCGACGGCGCCCTCGCTCGCGAGGAGCTGGTAGTTCAGCGCGAACGCGATCCCGGTCGACCCGATGCCCAGGATCACGACCGCGACGATCGCGCCGGTGCTCAGGTGCACCGGTTCGAAACCGCCCATCGGCATGGCGAGCAGCATGAACCCGGTCGCCAGCAGCATCTGCCCGCCTGCCAGCGCGAGCGGCGAGTCGCCGGTTCCGGTGAGGTACTTGCCCTCGTAGACGAACGCGAACCCGTAGCTCGCGGCCGCCGCGAGGCAAGCCAGCGCACCCCAGCTGACCAGGCCGGAGGCCTCCCACGGCGCGAAGATCAGCAGGATGCCGGTGAGGCCGACGACCAGCCCGGCGACCCGCAGTGCGGTCATCTTCGTCCGCGCGCCCATCATCGGCGCGGCCAGCAGCACCCACAGGGGTGTCGTCGAGTTCAGCACCCCGGTGATCCCGGAGTCGACGGTCAGCTCACCCCACGCGAACAGCAGGAACGGCAGCGCGTTGTGGAAGAACGCCGCGACGGCCAGATGTCCCCAGATCCGCCGTCCGGACGGCAGCCGGTCCCGGCCGAGGTAGCAGAGCCCGATCAGCACCGCCGCGCCGAGCGCCACCCGCGCCAGCACCAGCTGCACCGGCGAGAAAGCGCCGAGCCCCAGTTTGATCCAGAAGAAACTCGATCCCCACATGAGCGCCAGCGCGCCGATCCGCAGCAGGGTCTTCGTCTCGCCCACCCCAGTCCTCCTTAGTGCCTGGCTCAGCTTCGCCGCGCCGACGCGTAAGGACAAGCGAAAATAACTGCAGGGAGGCTTAAGAAGAACTGTAAGATCGGGCCATGCTGGACGTCCGCCGCATGCAGGTCCTCCGAGCCGTGATCAGCAGTGGTTCGATCACCGCCGCCGCCAGGAACCTCGGCTACACACCATCCGCGATCAGCCAGCAGTTGTCCACCCTGGAAAGGGAAGCGGGGGTCGAACTGCTCGAGCGCGTCGGCCGCGGCGTGCGCCCGACGCCCGCCGGTTCGCTGCTGTCCGAACACGCGGAAACGCTGAGCACGCAGCTCGCCAAGGCCGAAGCCGCGCTCAGCGAACTCAAGGAAGGCCGCACGGGCAGGCTCGCGATCCGCTACTTCGCGACGGCGGGTGCCTCGCTGGTGCCGTTGGCCGTCGCCGCGCTGCGCCGGGACTTCCCGGGTGTCCGTCTCGACCTGAAACTGGTCGAGCCCGACGATTCGATGCCCGAGATCGAGTCGGGCAAGGCCGACGTCGCGATGATCGTGCTCCCCAGCAGCACCCCCCGGGTCAAAGGTGTCGAGTACATCCACCTCCTCGACGACCCGTACCGCGCGATCCTGCCGAAGAACCACCGGCTCGCCCGCAAACGCGTCCTCGATCTCGGCGAACTCGCGGAGGATCCGTGGGTCGGCGTCGACGGTCTCCCCGGCGCCTGCCGAGACATCCTGCTCGACGCCTGCGGTGCAGCGGGATTCGCCCCGAACCACGTCGTCGAATCCGAGGATTACCAGACGGCACAAGGGTTCGTGGCCGCCGGGCTCGGCGTCGCGCTGATCCCGGAGCTCGGCCTCGGCGCCCCGCACCCCGGCGTCGCCATCCGCAAGGTCCGTCGTCCGGATCCGGTCCGGTCCATCCACGCGGCCGTGGCCGCGCACGCCAGGGATCACCCCGCGGTGCGACGGTTCCTCAGCGCGATCCGCGAAGGGGCCGGACAGGTAAGCGGGACTGGCCGAGTGGGCACGAAAACCGGCTGAGCTTGAACAGCCGCACCGGCGGTCGACAACCTGGCAGGGAACCCGCCAGCGAAAGGATCCCGGTGCGTCCCCTGATCGTCCTGCACGGCTCTTGGCGCCAGCCCGCCCATTTCGACGACGTCGTCGAACGCCTGCGCCGGGAAGGCGCCGACGTCACCGTCCCCGACCTCGGCGGGCGTCCGATCGCCGAAACCACCCGGACCGTCCAGGAACTCGTCGACCGCGCGGCCGAGCCTCCGGTGGTGCTCGCGCACTCCTTCGGCGGGCTCACCGCGAGCGGGCTTCAGGGGGTCTCACACCTGATCTTCCTGGCCGCGATCGTCAGCGAGCCAGGGGAAACCGCCCAGTCCTGGGTCGAGCGGATCAAGGAGGAAACCGGCCGCGAACCGGATCAGGTGCCCTTGACCTTCGACGACGCGGGCCTCACCCATCTCGACCTCGCGGCCGTCCGCGAGGCCATGTACGCCGACTGCACGGACGCCGTCGTCGAGCGCGCCACCGCGTTGCTGCGCCCGGAACCGGTCACGATCTTCGACGAGTCGCCGGAAGGCTCGGCGTGGAAGGACACCCCGACCACGTACATCGCCTGCACCGAAGACCGGGCGCTCGCGCCGGAACTGGTGGCTCACTGCGCCGCGCGCTGCGAAACGACGGTGACCTGGCGGGCGAGTCACAGCCCGTACCTCAGCCGTCCGGTGGAATTGGCGACGCTGGTCCGAGAGCGGCTTTAAATCAGGAACAGTTCCGCGAACAGCACACCGATGAGGATCGCCGCCACGACGGCACCCGCCACGATCAGCCACTTCCGGGTGTCGGGCGACTTCGCCGCGGCCGGTGCGGCGGGCGCGTACTGCTGCGCCGACGGCGTGTACTGCGGCTGCGGCGGCTGATACTGCTGCGGCTGGTGTTGGGGGAACTGCGGAACCGGCTGCTGCTGCGGGGCCTGATTCATCGGCATCGGCATCGAGGCCGGAACCGTCGGCATGGCGGGCGCGGTCGGCGGGATGAACGCCGTCTGCCTGCCCTCGGTGATCGCGCTCAGCGAGCGGACCGTGTCGGCCATCGTCGGCCGCGAATCCGGTTCGGCCCGCAGCATCTTGCGCAGCGCGCCTGCCAGCGGGCCCGCGGTCTGGGGCGGCCGTTCCGAGGATTCACCGTCCTCACCGAACGGCGGCACCCCCTCGACGGCCGTGTACAGCGTCGCGCCCAGCGAGAACACGTCGGACGCCGAAGTCGCCGGCTCGCCGCGCGCCACCTCGGGCGCCCGGTACGCCGGGCTCGGTCCGCCACCGGTGATGCCGATGTCGGTGAGCTTCACGCCGCCGTCGTCGGCCAGCAGGACCGTGCCCGGTTCGACGGTCCGGTGCACCACCCCGGCCTCGTGCATCGCGGCCAGCGCGCGGCCGAGCACGATGCCCAGCCCGGCAGCCTGTTCCGCGGTCAGCCTGCCGTGCTCGGCGAGGAACGTCGCCATCCCGCGGGACGGGATGTACTCCATCACCAGCCACACGTCCGCCCCGTCGGGCAGCACGTCGTACACCTTGATGGCGGTCGCGTGCTCGAACTTGGCCGCGTCCTTGCCTTCTTGGACGACGACGGCCTTGGCCTGCTCCGCCCGGTCCGGCGGCAGGCCGACGGGCAGGTACATGCGCTTCATCGCGACCGTGCGCAGCAGACGTGTGTCGAACGCCAGCCACACGATGCCCGCCCGGCCGCGCCCGATGGGCTGGTCCAGGCGGTACCGGCCGCCGACGATGGAACCTTCAGAACTCAATGCAATCCTCGGATCACGTGCCAGCCGGGGTCGATGTCGGCGTCTCCGTGTTAGTCGGAGTTGTCGGTGTAGTCGGAGTCGTTGTCTTCGTCGGCGTCGTTTTGGTCGGTGTCTTCGTCGGCGTCGGCGGATCCGGTTCCTGAGTCTGACTCGCCTTGCTCGACGTCTTCTTCGACGAGGTCGGAGTCTCCTTGGGCGGCTCGGCCGATTGCGTCTCCGTCGGCGTTTCCGTCGTCTCGGGAGCCGATGACGTCGCCGAAGGAGTCGGCTTCGTCGACGAGTTCCCGACCTGGGCGGGCGTCTCCGGGTTGTTCGGGCTCAGCAGCCAGAACCCCAGCGCGGCCAGCGCCACCACCACGACACCGCCGATGATCGCGGGTTTCTTCCACGCGCCCGGCTTCTCGTCGTCCTCGTCCACCGGGCTGGTCTGCGCGCGGGTGGGCGGCGGCGGGGGCGGGTCGTCGTAATCGTCGTCGTAGGGATCGTCGTCGTAGCTCGCGGGGATCGGGACGGCGCGGGTGGGCGCCGGGCCGCCGCCGGGGTGGCCGCGTTCGGCGAGCAACGCCGTCTCGTCGTAGTTGTCGTACCCGTCGTAGTCGTCTTCCGGGTAACCCGACGCGGGCGGCTGGTGGTAGTCGTCTTCGTCGTAGTACGAACCCGCCGCGGCCTGCTCGTCGAGGAGCGAGCCCGAATGACCGGCCGCTTCGCTGTCGAGCGCCTGGGTCACGCCCGCGCCGGCGAGCGCCCCCGCGATCGGGGCGGAGAGCACGGTCTCGTCCGCGGGACCGCCCAGCGGCGTTTCACCCCGGGCGACAGCGGCGAGGAGTTCTTCGCACTCTTCGGCGGTGGGCCGGTGTCGCACCTCCGGGTGCAGCAGCACGGCCAGCACGCTGGCGAGCGGGCCGGACTGACGCGGCGGGATGATCTGGCCGGCCGCGACCGCGTGCAGCAGGCTCAGCGTGTTCTCGCTGAGGCCGAACGGCGGCTGGCCTTCGCAGGCCGCGTAGAGCGTCGAGCCGAGAGAGAAGACGTCGGATTCCGGGCCGGGATCGCCGCCGATGGCCACCTCGGGCGCCAGATAGGCGGGGGTTCCGGCGATCATCCCGGTCTTCGTGACCGTGACGTCGTCCTTGGCCCGCGAGATGCCGAAGTCGGTGATCTTCACGGTGCCGTTGGGCGCCAGCAGGATGTTGCCGGGTTTGATGTCCCGGTGCACGATGCCGACCGCGTGCGCCTCGGTCAGCGCCGCCGCGACCTGCGCGCCGATCCTGGCCACCTCCGTCGGCGGCAGCGTCCGCTCCTCCTGCAGCACCTGGGCGAGGCTGGTGGAGTTCAGGTACTCCATGATCAGGCACGGCTGGCCGTTGTCGTCGGTGACGACGTCGAACACCGAGATGGCGTTCGGGTGGTGCAGCCTGGCGGCGATCCGCCCCTCGCGCATCGTCCGCTGGCGGGCGTCTTCGGCGTCGTGAGCCTCAAGACCGGGTTGCAGCAGCAACTGCTTGATCGCCACCGTGCGGCCGAGTACCTCGTCGTGCGCTTGCCACACGGCCCCCATAGCGCCCGTGCCGATCCGCCCGGCGATGCGATATCGACCGGCGACCAGGCGACCCTCGTCGCTCACGCGACCTCCCTTTGGGCTCCGTCTTCACGTCGCGGAGTCGTCCGCGCACGCGGTGCGGCCTTCAGCACGCCACAGCGTTGGAGCGTATGCACATGTAGTGGTCTGTGTGCCGGCTTTTCCGAGACCGACTCGTGACAAGGCTAGGCGCTCACTCTGCGCACACACACGCGGCACACTCTGATCGCACTGGGTGGAGAGCCGTTACACGCGGGGTGTCCGTCACATGTGCTGCGCGGACAGCAGCCGCGCGTCGGTGATCAGACCGGTCGTTTCGTCGGCGAATTCCAGCACCTGCGTGACCCGAACCATGCCGCCGTCCGCGTTGCGCATGGTCACCACGGCGAGGATGGTGCCGTCGGCCTGCTCACGGAGATCCTGGATCTGGATGGCGTCCATGGCGCTCCACGCCTCGACCAGCCTGCCCATTTCGGACTCGGCCAATACCGGCGTGAGCAGCGACATCGCACCGTAGGGATCGGCGTCGACGGTCTGGTAGAACTTCCGGACCGCGTCGAGCTTGCCCTCGGCCGTGGTGACCGCGGCCGGTTTGGAGACCGGCTGCGAACTGGCGCTGCTGGACGCCGAACCCTGTTGCGTGAGCGAGCCCGAGGCGGTACCCGAAGACGGCTGCGGCGTCGTGCTGGTGCCCGCGGACGTCGGCGTCTCCTGCTTCCGCTGCGGCTCCGTGGAGTCCGGCACGGCGAGCCCGCCGAGCGCGGCGGCCCCGCTCACCACCTCGGGTGCGGCGGCGCCGGGCGCCGTGCCTTGAGGCTGGGCGCCCGCGAGCACGCCCGCGGTGACGACGGCGCCCGCGACCAGCAGTCCGGCGGCCACCAGCCCGGCCACCTGGGTGCGCCGGGCGGCGCGGCTTTCCGGCTCGTCCTCTTCGGGCTCGGGCCGCGGCGACGGCTCTTCACGGGTGCGGGCGGGAACGAACTTCTGCGGCTCGCGGAAGACCTGCTCGAGGAACTCGCGGTCCACACGGGTGTCGTTCAGGATCTCTTCCGGGATGACGTCCTCGACACGTACGGCGTCCTCACGCCGTATGCGCTGTCGATCAAGCACGAAATTCCTCGCTCTGGTCCGGGGCAGGCGCTGGGCCGTTCGGCCGACGCCTCTGGTCCGCGCGGCCGTCTTCTGAACGGTGCGGACCCTGCAGTCGTCAGGTAACCCTGTGCGGACGGTTCGCGGCCAGGCTCTATCGCCGGAATGCCGTCGCCATACGACGAACGGCAGCTTAGGTCACCCACCCGGACCAGGGACGACCGCTCAACGCACCGCACGTGCAGGGGAACAGACACCTGCACGTGCGCGGACGGCTACATGCCGTCGTCGACGATCTTGTCGTCGTCACCGAAGGTCAGTGTGCGCTGCTCCATGGTCTTCGTTCCGTCTTTGTGGGTGACCTCGACGGTGTTGACCGTGACGCCGCGGCGCTGGTCGATGCTGACCTTCTTCACCTCGAAGTAGGCGACGTCCGCGTAGCGCTCACGAAGACCCTGCGCGCCTTCTTCACTCAGGCTGCCGGAGGTCACCGAAGAGGCCTCATTGGGATCGGTGGTGACGTTGTTGAGGAAGATTTCGGTGTTGTCGCCCATCGTCTCCGCGTCCGGTTGTGACGCGTACCAGGGAGACGTTGTGGTGGTGCGGTCCGCGGGCATGACCGGCGGCTTCTGCGGCCGGTCGCTCGACGACGGCGCGGGCCGCCCGGACGTGACCGGCCCGCCCGAATCCGGCTGGGATTCGCTGCTGCCGGAGCCGTCGTTGTCCGACGAGGTACCGGAGTTGGCGGAACTGCGGTCGTCCCTGGTGGAGGAATCGGACTCGGAGCTGGACGGGTTGCCCGCCGCACCGCCCTGCGGCGGCGTGGCCGGGTTGCCGGCGAGGCCTTCCTGCGTCAGCGGGCTGCCACCGCGGTATCCGGGCCAGCCGCCTTGGCTCTGCTGTTCCGGGAGAGGTTTGCCGACCAGGAACGAACCGGCGAAGAGCAGGCCGACGACGACCAGCGCGGACGCCGCCGCCGCGAACCAGGCGGCCTTGCGCCAGGTCTTGGGCGGGGTCACCGAGGCGGGCACCGAGCCGAGGTCGAAGGTGCTGAGGCCGTCGACAGGTGGGGCGAGGTAGACGCGGACGTCATCGGTGTCACCGTCGTGATCGTCGATCTCCACCGGCTCGGGACGGCGGGGAGCGGGGGCGGTCAGCGTCACCTTCGTGCGCTGGGCGGCCTTCGCGCGCCGTTCCTCGGCGGAGGGCCGAACCGGTTCGGTGAACGAGACCTCGACGCGGGCCGGGCGTGCCGGGTGTTCTACGGGGACCTCGCGAGCGGGCTGGGGGAGCGGCAGACGGCCGCTCGATGGGGCGTAGCCGGGGCTCGGCGCCCTCCTGTTCCGCGGTGGCGGCAGCGGCAGGGAACCGGTGGAGGGCGGGGCGAACTCACGCTGTGCGTGATGCCCGTGCCCGGTAGGGCGCTGCCGCCTCGGCGGCACGGGTGGGGTCCAGCTCTCGGTACCGCCCGCCCGGTGGCGGCCCGCGTGCGTGGCGCCGTCCCGTCCTTGGTGTTCCGCCCAGCCGTTCATGTCCGAGCGACCCCCTCGCGGGCCGTCCCTGACGGCGATGTGACACCGGTTAAGCCGAACGGAGCAGCGCTTTCACGGGATCCCTCGCTTGCAGACTCCCGGGCACTCTCGTGAGCAAATGCACGCGCATGCGACTGTGGACGCGCGGGGCCATCGCCCCCGCGCGTCATACGGGCATCGCCCGACCCAGACGCAAGGGTCCTCACGGGATCCACACTAAAAGTTCGACACGCGCAAGTCTTCACCCACTCTGCAAGTTGCAGATGTTTCACTCGGTCGGGCGCGGCCGAACGGGCCTCGGTGACGTTACGCAGTGCTATCAGTGCTGGTGGAGCCGCTCAGTTGCCGCTGCGGTACTTCTGCTGGGTCGATTGCAGGGCTTTGGTGGCGGTGATCCCGCTACCCGCTGCAAGCAAAATGGCGATGATGTCGAGCGTCGTTCCCCCACTGGTGAGCAACCAGGCGAAAAGCGAGGCCGCGGTGGTACCCGCTGCGATCGGCCAGCGTGTCTTGACGTACTGGGCGATGGGCGTGCCGCCCGCGCGCTTACCCGCCGCGTTGTTCAGCATGGCTAGGTAACCGAGATGGCCCAATGTCGCCAGGACACCGGCGATCGCGATGATCACGGCGATGAGGTTAATCATGTGTCCAGTTTGCCCTGTCCCGCGTCGTCGTGGCTCGGGGAACACCCTGAGTTTCGCCTCACGGCACGAGATCGTGACGTGAGGCCGACGTCCGCATCACTCACCGGCCGGGTTCCGCGCCGAGTCGTCCGTCCAGTCACGCGTGCCGTCCATCCAGTCACGCCTGGCGTCCGTCCAGTCACGCGTGGCCGACACTCTCGCAGGGCGTCACGGCCCGTCCCACCGTCTGCCCCGGCGAAGGACGCCTTCGCCGCGTGCCATGCGGCGAAGGGTGCTTTCGCCACGTGAGACGCGGGGAAAGTCCCCTTCAGCGCCCCAGCCTGCCCCGGCCCAGATTCAGCAGCGCCATCGCCAGCTGCCGTCCCTCCGGCCCGAGTTCCCGGTAGCGCGCCAGGACGTCCATCTCACGGTTGTAGACGATCCTGGTGCCGCCCGCGGCCATCCTGGCCGCACCGATCGTCTTGGAGACTTCGACGCGGCGTTTGACCAGCCGCAGGATCTCGCCGTCGAGCCAGTCGATCTCCTTGCGGAGCTCACCGATCTCTTCGGCCGTGGCGATGGGTTCTTCGGCGTCCGGCTTCTGTGTGGTGTTCATCGGGACCTTTCTTCGGTCCGGATTCCCTGCTGGCCCCCGGAACAGCGTAAAGCCCCGGGGTCCGTGGACTCCGGGGCTTCGGGTGATGGCATTTCGGCACTATGCGATCACGGGAGCCGGAGTCCGGGTCCCGTAAAAAAATCGCGTCACGTGCCGCATGCCGATCATTATGCCACAGCGAAACCGTCCTCCCGCTCGAAGCGGCGGCGCGCTCCGCGGACGCGGGCGTGCACGAGCACGCTCATGGCCAGCCAGAACATCGGCATCGCCGGCCAGAAGAACGGCACCCCCGAAGCCGTCCAGCGGACGATCAGCAGCACCGAAAGCACGACGGCGACCGCGAGGTGGGCCCGCACCGCCGGATGCCCGAAGACGACAGGGCGCCGCTTCGGCACGGGTTTCGGCAGATCGGCCGTGAGCACGGAGAGTTCGTCTGTGTACTTGGTGGAATACACAGTGCCGAGCCGCTCTTCTACTTCTTCGAGGGTGAGACGGCCTTCGCCGCCGGCGGCCTGGATGAGCGAGACGACCCGCTCCCGGTCGGTGTCGGCGGCCCTGAGCCGGGAGGGGATTCCGTTGGTGTCCATGGCATCCGATCCTCCGCCGCGAACACCGTCCGCGCGTCGGACGGCAGGCGGCAACACCGCCTACGCCCGGCGCTGTAGCGTGGACCGGCGATGAACACCCTCTTCGATCTCCCAGCGGACGGTCCGGCCAAGCCCCGGCACGCGGACCTGCTCGACGACCTGAACCCGGCACAGCGCGAAGCCGTGACCCACGCGGGCTCGCCGCTGCTGGTCGTCGCGGGCGCGGGTTCCGGCAAGACCCGGGTGCTGACCCGCCGGATCGCGTACCTGCTGGCCGAACGGGACGTGCACCCCGGCCAGGTCATGGCGATCACGTTCACCAACAAGGCGGCCGCGGAGATGCGGGAGCGGGTGAGCGACCTCGTCGGCCGCCGCGCGAACGCCATGTGGGTGTCGACGTTCCACTCCATGTGCGTGCGGATCCTGCGGCGTGAGGCCAAAACGCTGGAGATGTCGTCGAGTTTCTCGATCTACGACTCGGACGACACGAAGCGGCTCATCACCCTTGTCGCCCGCGATCTCGACATCGACCCGAAGCGGTACGCGGCGCGCACGCTGGCCGTGCACATCTCGAACCTCAAGAACGAGCTGATCGTTCCGGAGACGGCGGTCGCCGACGCGGGCAACGACCTCGAACGCCGCGTCGCCGAGGTCTACGTCGAGTACCAGCGGCGGCTGAACCAGGCCAACGCCTTCGACTTCGACGACCTCATCATGCGGACGGTCGAACTCCTGCAGACGTATCCGGACGTCGCCGAGTACTACCGGCGGCGGTTCCGGCACGTGCTGGTCGACGAGTACCAGGACACGAACCACGCGCAGTACACGCTGATCCGCGAACTGGTCGGCACCGAGGCGAACGAGGCCGGGATCGAGCCCGCCGAACTGTGCGTCGTGGGTGACGCGGACCAGTCGATCTACGCCTTCCGCGGGGCGACCATCCGCAACATCGAGGAATTCGAACGCGACTTCCCGAACGCGCGGACGGTGTTGCTGGAGCAGAACTACCGCTCGACCCAGACGATCCTGAACGCGGCGAACGCGGTCATCGCGCGAAACCCGAACAGGCGCGCGAAGCGGCTGTGGACCGATTCCGGTGACGGCGAGAAGATCGTCGGCTACGTCGCGGACAACGAGCACGACGAAGCGGCGTTCGTCGCGGGCGAGATCGACGCGCTGGCGGACAAGGGCGAAGCGGACTACTCCGACGTCGCGGTCTTCTATCGCACCAACAACCAGTCGCGTGTCTTCGAAGAGATCTTCATCCGCCTCGGCCTGCCGTACAAGGTCGTCGGCGGCGTGCGGTTCTACGAACGGCGCGAAGTCCGCGACATGCTCGCGTACCTGCGGGTGCTGGCGAACCCGGAGGACACGGTCAGCCTGCGCCGGATCCTCAACGTTCCCAAACGCGGCATCGGCGACCGCGCCGAAGCGGTCATCGCGACGTATGCCGAGCGCGAGCGCATCTCGTTCGCGCAGGCGCTGCGCGGCGCCGTCAACGGCGAGGTGCCGCTGCTGAACCCGCGCTCCGCCAAGGCGATCACCGGTTTCGTCGAGTTGATGGACGAACTCGGCGAGGTCGTCGAGAGCGGCGCCGAAGTCGCCGACATCCTCGAAGCGGTCCTGGAACGCACGGGCTACCGCGCGGAACTCGAAGAGTCCGACGACCCGCAGGACGCGTCGCGGGTGGAGAACCTGACGGAACTCGTCACCGTGGCGCGGGAATTCACCGAGTTCACCGCCGAGGTCGCCGGTCCGGATGGTGAACTCCCCGAAATCGAGGCCGTGGACCCCGGAGTGCCGGAGCCGGGCTCGCTGCCCGCGTTCCTGGAGCGCGTTTCGCTGGTGGCCGACGCGGATTCGATCCCCGCGGCCGACGGTGGCGATGACGGTGACGGGCACGACGCGGGCGTGGTCACGCTGATGACCGTGCACACCGCGAAGGGTCTCGAATACCCGGTCGTCTTCGGCACGGGCTGGGAAGACGGAATCTTCCCGCATATGCGTGCGCTCGGTGACCCGACGGAACTGGCCGAGGAGCGCCGGCTCGCCTACGTCGCGATCACGCGGGCGAGGAAGAGGCTTTACGTCTCCCGTTCGATGGTGCGCTCCGCGTGGGGCCAGCCGCAGATGAACCCGGCTTCGCGGTTCCTCGATGAGCTCCCCGCCGAGCTGGTCGATTGGCGCAGGCTCGCGCCTTCCTCGTCCTCCGGTGGTTTCGGTTCGTCGGGTGGTTCGCCGCGCGCCGCGACGACCTGGGGCAGCCGCGGTGGCGGTGGCGCCTCGCCGTCGAGGTCGACGGGCACGAGTCCGTTCGGCAAGGGCTGGAAGGAAACCGTCGCGCTCAAACTCGACATCGGCGACCGGGTCAGTCACGACAAGTACGGGCTGGGGACCGTCATCGCCTGCGACGGTGTGGGCCCGCGTGCCACGGCGACGATCGACTTCGGCGCCGCGGGCAAGGTCCGGCTGATGCTCATCGGCAGTGTCCCGATGGTCAAACTCTAGCTCTGACCTGCGGTTTCTTCACCGCGTACGAAAACTGTCGGACCCCTCCCGTATACCTGTGCCATCGAACACGAGTTCGATGCGCTGGGGTAGGCTGGAAGTGCCGGTGTGCCCCGTTCAGGAGGAGGGGGCGCACGGTGTGGACGGGGTCTTGTTTGGGGTTCTCTCGAGTGGGGTACTCGAGTACTTGCGGGGTGTTGAAGAAGGGGCGGGGACGGATCGGGGTCCGGAACCGCCGGAAGTGCTCAGGCTGGTCGCGGCTTGGCGCGCGTTACTGCGGACGCACGAACCGGACGGGGCCGGACGGTGTGTCGTATGCGGGCACGCGCGGCGATGGCTGTTCGGGCCGCGGCCAGCCGGGTACCGAACTCTTTCCCGGGGACTTTTCGCCGGATGGCGGCCGCTCGCACGGCGCCCGGCCGGTCTCTGCACGGTATGGCAGATCGCTGTGGGGTACTTCGTCCGAAAGCTGCCCGACGGCGTCGCTTGAGGGCTTTGAGAGCCCGAAAGACCACACATGCTCCGGGCCCGATGGCCTGCGACGCTTCCCGGTGTCCTTGAAACCGGTGTCCTCGAAAGGGGAAGCGGAGGCCCTGAAGGCGCGCCAGAGCGTCGTTGCCCGGCGCGCCCTTGCCGCGGGCGGTGTCACCGGTGTGGTGAAGGGGAAGGAATTCCGGTCAGCCGACGCTCACGCCACGGGCGGCGAGCCACGGGCGCGGGTCGATCTTCTTCGTGCCGTTCTGCCACACCTCGAAGTGCAGGTGCGGGCCGGTGCTCTGGCCACGGTTGCCGACCTCGGCGATCTCCTCGCCGCACTTGACCTTCTGGCCTTCGCGGACGGAGAACGAGTTCATGTGGCCGTAGACGTGGACGGTGCCGTCGGCGAGCTGGACCTTGACCCAGAGACCGAAACCGCTGGCGGGGCCGGCCTCGATGACCGTGCCGTCGGAAGCCGCGACGATCGGCGTGCCGATCGGGGCCGCGAGGTCGATGCCGAGGTGGCTCGTACCCCACCGGGCGCCGAAGCCCGAGGTGAAGGAGCCCTTGGTCGGCATGCAGGTCTTGGGCCGCTTGGCCTCTTCTTCGGCCTTGCGGGCCGCTTCGGCCTCACGCTTGACGCGGGCCTGGGTGATGCTGTTGTTCTCCGAAAGCTTCTGGGCTTCGGCGGAGGCGTTCGTCGACTGGCTCGTCGGCAGCAGTTCGGGGGCGCCACCACCGGCTCCACCGCCGAGGGCGAACGAGGCGCTCGCGTCCTGGGTGCTGGCCAGGGGGGTGACGGCGGCGTCGGAGGATTCCGAAACGGACTTCAGGGTCTGCCCGGCAGCGGCGGCCGCGAAGGCGCCGGCAGCGACGGCTGCGACCACGACACGACCGCGAAGGGCCGAGGACGGGGGCGACAGGCGGTGCGAGCCCCGGACGCGAACGACCGCACCATCGAGTGCGTTCTCGAGCGCCGGGGAAGGAGCTTGGCCGCCGGGGGAGCGGTGTGAAGCCAAGACGGGGCCTTCCATGTTCGGGGAGTCGGATCAAGAGCCCGGGCGGGGGAACCCGGTGAACGACCTCGGGGGTGGTTCGTTCGGTGCTCTCATTCGTGATCTGACTGTAATGGGGACCCCGGGACAGTAACGAAGCGGCACCCCGGACAGCAAGATCTGACGGCGCTCTCGGCCGATCGGGCGACGGCGATGTGGCCGTTGTCCAGTGAGGATTACCCAAAGTTAAACCAGGTTTACTCACAACCGTGTGACTTGCGTTACAGGATCATGGGGCCGTTCGGGGGTACCGAAGGGCCGGAAAGGGGGCAAACGAGGGAAATAAGCGGTTGCCCGACGGTGTTGAAGGAGGTTTACCCGGAGTAGGCCGCTTCCACGCCTCGCCTGCGCCTCTCTCCAGCTCGTCATCAGCTTGTCTTCAGTGGTCTGGTCGAACGCCGGTGAGACCTGCGGCGCCCCTGCTGCCGGGCCCGGCCGACCCGGGCTTGCTAGCGTCGCCGTCGATGACTTCGCGCTCACGGCACCCTGGCGGCGACTCCGCCGGGCAAGCCGTCCCCGGTACCGCGTCCGCCGAACTTCTCCGGAGCGAACCGGGCTCCCGCCCGCGAGCGCTCCTGCTGTCGGCGGGGCTGGTGTCGGCCGGTGCGGTCGCGCTGGCCGCCGGCGCACTGTTGCCCGTCATCCAGGGTGGTTCGCCTGGTTTCACCGCCGGTCCGCTGCTGGTCGTGCTGGCCTTGGCGCCCGCGGTGGCCGTGCTCTACGCCCTGTTCACCGGGCGCGCCGGGCTCACGGCCGGGCTGGTGCTCGGGCTCACCGCGCTCGCGCCCGGGCGGCTGCTGCTGGACCTGCAGCTGCTCGCGGACGGGTCCCTCGCCGCACGTCCGGAACTGTTCCTCGCCGACAGGCTGCTCGCGCTGCCTCCGGCCGGGCCGGGGCTGTGGCCGCTGGTGGTGGGCCACCTGCTCACCCTCGCCGCCGGGGCGTTCGCCGCCGGGACCGCACGTGACGAGGCGGAACTGGCGGGTGAACTCGACGGACGGCGCCGCTGGCGGCTGCTCGGGCCCGTGCTCGGCGTGGCGGGCTGGCTCGGCCTGCTGCTCGCACCCCTCGGTTCGGGAAACGCGTATCTCCTGGCCAAGAACGCCTTCGAGGGTCCGACGGTCGCGATGGCCGGGTACCTGCTGATCGCGGCGATGCTTCCGTTGACCGTGCTCGTGGCCGTGAGTTCGCCTTCGGCGGGAGTCGGCAAGGGCGGGTTCGCCGGAGCCGGGCTGGCGTCACTCGCGGTCGGGGTCCCGGCGGTGGTCGCGGGGCTGGTCGTGGACCGGCTCTCGGTCGCGCCGGGTTCGGTGGTGGTGACCGTCGCGGGTCTGGCGCTGGTCGGGCTGGCCTTCACCCGGTTCGACGTCGCGGAAGCAGACGATGCCGTCACCGGTGACCTCGCCGGCGAGGCAAGGCTGCCAGGACTGTTCTGGTGGCGGCTGGCCACCGGCGGCCTGGCGCTGCTCGCCGCCGCCGCGGCGGTCGCGGGTGCGCTGGCCCCGGTCCTGAAGGCCAACGGTCCGACGCCCGTCCCCGAGACGCCGGCGCGCTGGCTGCTGCTCGGTGCCGCCGTCGTGCTCGCCGTACCCGCGCTGTTCGTCTTCGTGCCGCGGCTCTCGGCGTTCGCCAGGGGAGTCGTCGCGGCGACGTGGGCGGGGGTGGTTCTCGCGGGCGCGGCCGTGCTCGGCGCGGCCTTGTCCGTGACCGAGGACAAGGCGGTGGACCCGGCGCTGTTCGGGGTCGACCTCCCGGTGCCGTCGCCGGACAAGGTCGGCTTCTCGGCGGGCCCCGGCGTCACGTGGACGTTCATCGCGCTCGTGCTGGCGGCCGTTGCCGCGCTCGCCGCGGTGGTCACCGGCGTCGTGGAACGCGATATCACCGATGACGCTGACGATGCCGTCGATGCCTCGACCGACAGTGGGCTGGACGGTTCGCGGGCGAACGGCACCGTGCTGACCCCGGTCGTCGCGGCGGCGGTCCTGGCGATCGCCGCGTTCGGCACCCCGGTGTTCACCGCGCCCGGCTACACCGCCCCCGGTCTGTGGTCGAACTTCGGCGCGGCGTCGTGGGGCCTGCTCGGCGCGCTCGCGGTCTTGCTCGGCCTGTACGCGCTCGTCGTGCGCTCGCGGCCGGTCGCGGCGGCGTCCGCCCTGGCCGGTGCCGCGCTGCTACTCGGGCTGCGTGCGGCGGAACTGCCGCTCGTCGGCTCGGAGTACGACGGCTCGTCGGCGGGGATCGGGTTCTGGCTCGCACTGGGCGGCGCCCTCGTCTCCCTCGTCGCGGCCGGAATGGCCGTAGCGGGTGCGCGGCGGACCGGATGACGCGCCGCCTCCTTCGGATCGTGCTGGCCGAGTTCGACGTTCCGGACGGTTCGGCGGTCGCGCTCGGGAGGGCGCTGCGCGACGACGGGGTGGAGGTCGTCTACGCCGGGCGTCTCGACACCGTCGAACAAGTGGTCCGGACGGTCGAACAGGAGGATCCGGACATCCTCGGCGTCCTACGTGGCGAGAGTGAACCGGAAGGGCTCGCCGAAACGCTTCCCGGCGTTCTCCTCTTCGCGGTCGGTAACGGTCCGAGCGGGTTCGAAAACGCCTTCGAAAGCCTGGAAGAGGCGGCGAACTGGGTCTCCGGTGTGCGGTCTCACACCGTGGAAACACCGTCTGACCGCGTACGGTGACCGACTTCACCAGGTGCGGAGTGCCCTGCTTCTACGCAGGTCGCTAACCTCGACTGGTCCGACAGCGCGGTCCGGAAACGGACCACCACAGTGGCGTGTCGTCAGGAGACTGGAGTAGTGGACCTCTACGAATACCAGGCGAGGGATCTCTTCGCCGCCCACGGAGTACCGGTTCTGCCGGGTGCCGTGGCAAATACCCCCGAAGAAGCCAAGGCCACCGCCGAGAAGATCGGCAACCAGGTCGTCATCAAGGCCCAGGTCAAGACCGGCGGCCGCGGCAAGGCGGGCGGCGTCAAGCTGGCCCAGACGCCGGATGAGGCCGCCGAGAAGGCCGAGGCGATCCTCGGCCTGGACATCAAGGGCCACATCACGCGTCGCGTGCTGGTGGCCGAAGCCTCGGACATTTCCGAGGAGTACTACTTCTCCTTCCTGCTGGACCGTGCGAACCGCACCTTCCTCGCGATGGCTTCCGCCGAAGGCGGCGTGGAGATCGAGCAGCTGGCCGTCGAGCGTCCCGAAGCGCTCGCGAAGATCCCGGTCGACGCGATCATCGGTGTCGACAAGGCGAAGGCCGTCGAGATCCTGACCGCGGGCAAGTTCCCGGAGAAGGTCGTCGACGAAGCCGCCGACGTCGTCGTGAAGCTCTGGGAGACCTTCGTCTCCGAGGACGCGACCCTGGTCGAGGTCAACCCGCTGGTCCGTGACCCGCAGGACAAGATCATCGCCCTCGACGGCAAGGTCACCCTCGACGAGAACGCCTCCTTCCGTCAGCCGGGCCACGAGGCACTGGTCGACAAGGACGCGGAGAACCCGCTCGAGGCCAAGGCTAAGGCGAAGGACCTCAACTACGTCAAGCTCGACGGCGAGGTCGGCATCATCGGCAACGGCGCGGGCCTCGTGATGTCCACGCTGGACGTCGTGGCGTACGCGGGCGAGAAGCACGGCGGCGTCAAGCCCGCCAACTTCCTCGACATCGGTGGCGGCGCGTCGGCCGAGGTCATGGCGGCCGGTCTGGACGTCATCCTCAACGACACCGACGTGAAGAGCGTCTTCGTCAACGTCTTCGGTGGCATCACCGCTTGCGACGCGGTCGCGAACGGCATCGTCGAGGCGCTGAAGATCCTGGGTGACGAGGCCACCAAGCCGCTCGTCGTGCGGCTGGACGGCAACAACGTCGTCGAGGGTCGCCAGATCCTCGCCGACGCGAACCACCCGCTGGTCACCGTGGTGGACACAATGGACAACGCGGCCGACAAGGCCGCCGAGCTCGCCGCGGCAGGTGCGTGAGATGTCGATCTTCATCAACGAGAACAGCAAGGTCATCGTCCAGGGGCTCACCGGCTCCGAGGGCATGAAGCACGCGACCAAGATGCTGAAGTCCGGCACGAACATCGTGGGTGGCGTCAACTCCCGCAAGGCCGGCCAGACCGTCTCCATCGAGGGCAAGGACCTCACCGTGTTCGGCACGGTCGAGGAGGCCATCAAGGAGACCGGCGCCGACGTGTCGGTCATCTTCGTGCCGCCGAAGTTCGCCAAGGACGCGGTCATCGAGGCGATCGACGCCGAGATCCCGCTCGCCGTGGTGATCACCGAGGGCATCCCGGTGCACGACTCGGCCTACTTCTGGGCGCACGCGGTCGCGACGGGCAACAAGACCCGCATCATCGGGCCGAACTGCCCCGGCGTGATCAGCCCCGGCAAGTCGAACGCGGGCATCATCCCGGCCGACATCACCGGTGCCGGCCCGATCGGCCTCGTGTCGAAGTCCGGCACGCTGACCTACCAGATGATGTACGAGCTGCGTGACATCGGTTTCTCGACCGGTGTCGGCATCGGCGGCGACCCGATCATCGGCACGACGCACATCGACGCCCTCGAGGCGTTCGAGGCCGACCCCGAGACCAAGGTCATCGTGATGATCGGCGAGATCGGCGGCGACGCCGAAGAGCGTGCCGCGGCCTACATCAAGGACAACGTGACGAAGCCGGTCGTCGGCTACGTCGCGGGCTTCACCGCGCCCGAGGGCAAGACCATGGGCCACGCCGGCGCCATCGTCTCCGGCTCCTCCGGCACGGCCGCCGCCAAGAAGGAGGCCCTCGAGGCCGCCGGTGTCAAGGTCGGGAAGACCCCGAGCGAGACCGCCGTCCTGGCGCGCGAGCTGTACAACAGCCTCTGATCCTTCGGAGACTGAAGCTTTCCCCGGCGGGCCGGGCACCTCACCGGTGCCCGGCCCGCCTCTTTACGCCCGGATCGCGTTTAGCCCGCTAAAGGCGACGCGCGCCCCGGATCGCCTTTAGCGGGCTAAACGCGATCCGGCGGCGGGGTCGCCTTTAGCCCCCTAATCGCGATCCGGTCGTCGCGGAGGGGTTCCGCACGGAACCCGACCGGGTGTACAGACGTCTCAGAGCCCGAGGCGTGGGGTGACCGCGTGTGCGCTAGCGTTCGAGCATCACAGCCGCCTCGTTTGTCCCGGGAGTCCCGCGCGCCCCGGGGTGCCGGTCGAACGACAGGAGAGCATTCGGATGTCCTATCCCAGCGGTGGGCCCGGCTACCCCCAGCAGGGTGGCGGCCAGCAACCCCCTCAGTCCCACCCCGGCTCGGGAGCCTTTCCGCAGCAGCAGGCGCCGTCGCAGGCTCCCCCGCTGAACCTGGCGCTGCTGCTCGCGCTCGCCGTCGCCGTCCTCGGCCTGGTGCAGTTCTTCATCGGTTTCTCCGACGAGGCCGACGCCGCCGGGCAGGTCTCGGTCTTCCTCCTGGTCAGCGGTCTGCTCGCGGGCCTGCACGCGCTGCCGCGTGGCCCGAAGACGCTGCCGTTCGCCGCGTTGTTCAGCGTCCTCGGCGCGTTCGGCGCACTGGACCTGATCATCGGCTACGGGAGCGGTCGCGAGGAGGTCTCGGTCCCCGGCATCCTCACCGTGGTGCTGATCCTCGGCATCCTGCAGATGCTGGTCGCGGTCGCCGCGCTGCTGTTCGAGCACGACGTCATCAAGCTGCCCGCCGCGAAGCCGCAGCAGCAGGCGCCGCAGGCCCCGTACAGCCAGCAGTTCCCGCAGCAGGGCCCGCAGGGTCCGTTCGGCCAGCAGGGTCAGCAGGGCCCGGCCGCCACTCAGGTCCAGCCGTTCCCCGGCGCGGGCCAGCAGGGGCAGCAGCAGGGCGAGCCGTCCGGCCCGTTCTCACAGCCGGGCGGGTTCCAGCCGCCGGTCACGCAGCCGCCGGGTCAGCAGGCCACGACGTACGCGCCGCAGCAGGGCCAGTTCTTCCAGCAGCCGCCGTCCTCCTCGTCGTCGGAGTCAGGCCAGAACCCGGGCACGCCACCCGGTGGTTTCGGCCAGCAGAGCTGATCTTCCGAACGCGAAACACCCGCTGTGACTCTCCGTGTCACAGCGGGTGTTTTCGTTTTTCCGGGTTACCCGACCGGGTGGGTTGGGCCACGTGCGCTGTCCGGTGGCGGCGTGCCTCACCCGGACGGCCCAGTCCGGATGTCATGGTGCGGATCATGAAGCTGCTCACCCGCGACGAACGCCCGCCGGGCGAAGAGCCGGTGAGCGACCTCGTCCCCGAGCCGGAGGTGTCCAGGGCGAAGCGGGTTCGTGTGTTGCTCGCCGCGGCTTGCGCGCCCCTGCTTTCTTCCTATACCGCCGTCGCGGCCGTCCTCGCCGTGGTGTCGTTCGCCGCCGACCGGTCCCGGTTCTCCGCCACCGGAGCGCTGCTCGCCGCCGGCCCGGGCTGGCTCGCTTCGTGGCAGGTGGAACTCGAACTCGGCGGTCATCCGCTCGGCGTGCTGCCGCTGCTGCCGACCCTCGTCGTCGGATGGCTCGTGGCGAGGACGGCCGCGCGCGCCGCCCGTCGCCTCGGCGGACGGACTCCGGCGGACGCTGTCCCGGTGGTGACGGTGATAGCCGGGGCGCACGCGTTGTTCGGTGTGTTCATCGCCCTGATGGCCGGCGGATCGCCGATCGGGGTGAACTCGCTGACCGCGTTCTGCGTGCCGGGGCTCCTCGCCGGGCTCGCCGCCGTCGCGGGAATCGCCAGGATCTGCGGGCTTCCGGCCGCGGTGCGGGACCGGTTCGACCCGGTCGCCGTCCACGGCCTGCGGGCGGGTGCGCTCGGCCTCGCCGCGTTGATCGCCTGTGGCGCGGTGGTGTTCACCGCGGCCACCGCGCTTTCTTGGTCCACTATGGACAGTCTGTTCGAGCCGGGTTTCGGCGCGAGCCTCGGCATGTTCGTGCTCTCCGTGGCCTACCTGCCGAACGCGGTCGTCGCCGCGCTGTCGTTCACCACCGGGCCGGGCTTCTCGATCGGCTCGGTGACCGTCGGCATGTTCGGCTACCAGGAAGGCAAGCTGCCAGGGGTGCCGGTGCTGGCGGGGATCCCGTCGCACCACGCGGTCTGGTGGCCGGCGTTGCTGCTCCTGCCCGCGCTGGTCGGTGCGCTGGTCGGCTGGCGGATCCGCGCGATCGACGAAGACCCCATGCTGCGGATGCGGGCGGTCGCCGTCGCGGGCGCCCTCGTCGCGTTCGGTTGCGTCATCCTCGGGACCCTGTCCGGCGGAAGGCTCGGTGACGGGCCGTTCGACCCGGTCAGCGTGCCGGTCGGGGTCGCGTCGGTGATCGCGTTCTGCTGGATCGTCGTCCCCGGCGGGTTCGTCGCGTTCTTCGCCGGACCGCACGAGGCTCCCGAACCGCCGGGTGAACCCGAGGACATCGCCGAAGTCGAAGAAGAAGCCGTCGAGCCCGAAGACGACGAACTCGCAGAGGAAACCGAAGCCGAAGCGGGCGAAGAAGCCGAAGAGGTCGAAGAATTGGCGGAGGACGTCGACGAGACCCCGGCGGAACCAGAGCCCGGAACCGAGCCTGAACCAGAGCCCGAAACCGAGCCCGAAACCGAGCCCGAGCAGGACGGTGCCGTCGACGACGCTGTGACCGAGTCCACCGACGGGTCCGGCGACGAAAGCGCCCCCGGCGACGACCGTTAGGGTTGTCGCGACCAGGTGAAGCGCCGTACGCCCGAGTGCGTACCGCCGTGGCAAGGAGCCCGTTCTGGCTAGTCGGTTGGACCTGCCCACTCCGGTGAAGCTCGTCGTCCTCGCGTCCGGTTCCGGCACGCTGCTGCAGGCCGTGCTCGACGCGGTCGAAAAACCGAACTTCCCGGCGAAGGTGGTCGCCGTCGGAGCGGACCGCGCCGGGATCGCGGCGCTCACCCGTGCCGAACGCGCGGGCGTGCCGTCGTTCATCGTGCGGATGGCCGACCATCCGGACCGCGCCGCGTGGGACAAGGCGATCACCGAAGCCGTCGCCGCCTACCAGCCGGACCTGGTCGTCTCGGCGGGGTTCATGAAGATCCTCGGCGCCGAATTCCTCGCGCGGTTCCCCGGCCGCGTGATCAACACGCATCCGGCGTTGCTGCCGTCGTTCCCCGGCGCGCACGCCGTGGCCGACGCGCTGGCGATGGCCGTCAAGGTCACCGGGTCGACGGTGCATTTCGTCGACGCCGGAGTCGACACCGGGCCGATCATCGCGCAGGAGCCGGTGATCGTGGAGCCCGACGACGACGAAGACGTCCTGCACGAGCGGATCAAGGCCGTGGAACGCAGGCTCCTGGTGGAAACGATCGAAAAGCTCGGCCGGAGCGGGTGCGCGGTCGAGGGACGAAAGGTGAGGTTTTCGTGAGTACCGCACAGGGACAGCGTCCCGTCCGGCGCGCGCTGATCGGCGTCTCCGACAAGGCAGGCCTGCTCGAACTCGCCACCGGGCTGCACGCGGCCGGTGTCGAGATCGTGTCGACCGGCGGAACGGCGAAGGTCATCGCGAACGCCGGGGTGCCGGTGACGCCGGTCGAGCAGGTCACCGGGTTCCCGGAGTCCCTCGACGGCCGGGTCAAGACGCTGCACCCGCGCGTGCACGCGGGCCTGCTCGCCGACCGCGAGCGCCCGGAGCACGTCGAGCAGCTCAAGCAGCTCGACATCGCGCCGTTCGACCTGCTCGTGGTCAACCTGTACCCGTTCACGCAGACCGTCGCCTCGGGCGCGAGCCCGGAGGACTGTGTCGAGAACATCGACATCGGTGGCCCGGCGATGGTGCGTGCCGCGGCGAAGAACCACAACAGCGTCGCCGTCGTGGTCGACCCTTCACGCTACGAGTGGGTGCTGGACCGCGTCGCCGCCGGTGGTTTCGAGCTGGCCGATCGCAAGCGGCTCGCCGCGCAGGCCTACGCGCACACCGCGGCGTACGACACCGCCGTCGCCTCGTGGTTCGCCAATGTCTACGCGCCCGCGGACGATTCCGGCTTCCCGGACTTCACCGGCGCTTCGTGGGAACGCGGCGACGTGCTGCGCTACGGCGAGAACCCGCACCAGAAGGCCGCGCTGTACAAGCACTGGCGGCCGGGTCTCGCGCACGCGGAACAGCTGCACGGCAAGGCCATGTCGTACAACAACTACGTCGACACCGACGCCGCGCGCCGCGCCGCCTACGACTTCGAGGCCCCGGCCGTCGCGATCATCAAGCACGCCAACCCGTGCGGGATCGCCGTCGGCGAGGACATCGCCGAGGCACACCGGAAGGCGCACGCGTGCGACCCGGTTTCGGCCTACGGCGGGGTGATCGCGACCAACCGGCCGGTGAGCCGCGAGGCCGCCGAGCAGATCTCCGAGGTGTTCACCGAGGTCGTCCTGGCGCCGGACTTCGACGCCGAGGCGCTGGAGATCCTGCAGCGCAAGAAGAACGTGCGACTGCTGAAGCTGCCCGCGATCACGTCGCCGGATCCGATCGAGTTCCGGCCGATCTCCGGCGGCGTGCTGGTGCAGACCGTCGACACGATCGCCGCCGAGGGCGACGACCCGGCGAACTGGACGCTGGCCACCGGCGCGCCCGCCGACGAGCGGACGCTGGCCGACCTCGAGTTCGCGTGGCGTTCGCTGCGCGCGGTGAAGTCGAACGCGATCCTGCTGGCGAACGACGGCGCGACCGTCGGTGTCGGCATGGGCCAGGTCAACCGGGTCGACTCCTCACGGCTCGCGGTCTCGCGGGCGGGCGACCGGGCGAAGGGTTCCGTCGCCGCTTCGGACGCCTTCTTCCCGTTCCCGGACGGACTCGAGGTCCTGCTCGAGGCCGGCGTCCGCGCCGTCGTCCAGCCGGGCGGCTCGATCCGCGACGCCGAGGTCATCGCCGCCGCCGAGGCAGCCGGGGTCACCCTGTACCTGACCGGCACGCGCCACTTCGCCCACTGACGCCGACTCGCCTTTAGCGGGCTGAACGCGATCCGGCCCGGACTTGCGTTCAGCCCCCTAATCGCGATCCGGGGACGTTTCCGGTGCCCGGCCGCGGCCGTCGTGCCATGCTGGCCGCGGATCGCGTTTAGCCCGCTGAACGCGATCCGGACGTACGTGAATCGGTAGGGGAGGATCGGTGCACCAGCCACCGCAGGGGTACGGCCAGGGACCGGGTTTCGGCCCGCCACCTGGGCAGGGCTACGGACAGCAGCCGGGTTACGGCGGCCCGCCCCAGCCCGGCTACGGACCGCCTCCCGGTTACGGCCCGCCTGGCTACGGGCAGCCTCCCAAGAAGAAAAAGACCGGGCTGATCGTCGGCCTGATCGTGGGCGGCGTCGTCCTGCTCGGGCTCGGCATCCCCGGCGGAATCTTCGCGTCGGAGTACTACTCGTCGGTCGGCAAGGCGCCGGTCTCGCAGCAGCCGCCCGCCGAGTGCCAGGTCTCCCCGGAGGTCCTGAACAAGACGGTCACCACCAGCTACCAAGGCGTCCGCGAGAACGAGATCAAAGCGGGCAAGACCGTCATCAAGCAGTACGGCTGTTCCTGGCTGCCGCCGGAGAGCGACAACGTCCACGACCGTTCCCTCCAGATCATGGTGTACCGCCACGAGGGGCCGGACGCCGAGAAGCGCGCGGCGGAGTCGTCCGCCGGGTCGGCCGCGCCGTCCGAGCGTCAGCAGCAGGTGCAGGGCATCGGGGAGAAGGCGGTCCTCGTCACCCTGGACACCGACAGCGCCTTCAGCGGCGCCGAGCTGCGGTACTCCCAGGGCGTGTACGTCGTCATCGTCACCTACAAGGGCTGGGACAAGGGGTTCTTCACGAACTCGCCGATCCCGCCGGCAGAGTCCGCCGAAGCGGCGAAGTCCGTCGGCGCCGAGATCGCGAAGAAACTGCCCCGCTAGCCGTACAGGCCGTTCAGCCAGGCTGTCCACGCCTCCTCGGCCTTGTCCGCGTCGGCGTCTTCGGCGAACAGGTGGTGCCCGATGCCGACAGACCAGCCCCAGACGTTCCGGCCGTAGAAGCGGTACAGCGCGTCTTCGGTCCGGACGCCGATGAAGGCCGGCGTCAGGTAGTCGACGACGCCTTCGACGCCGGGAACTTCGAGGTACACCCGGTCGCCGACGGCCGTCGCGCCGACGGCCGCCCGCACGGCCTCGAACGCTTCCGGAGCCTTGGACGCTTCGGGCGCGTCGGCATTGAAGTACTTCGCCTGACGTCGGTTGAAGTGCGTCAGGTACTCGCCCAGCGAGTGGTAGTAGAACGACGTGTGCTGCTCGCACGCGTCGTATTCGACGTCCCAGTCGTCGAGGACCGTGGTGTGCTCGAAGCGCAGGTATGTGCCGCCGTCCTTCGGTTCGAGGATGTACTCGAGCGTGTTGAACCAGCCGTTCTCGTCTTCGGCGTAGGTGACGAAGTGCTGTGACGGCTTCCAGACGGTCACCATGCCGCCGTTCGGGGTGAGGCCGGACTCGGCGCCGCCGTCGCGGGGTTCGTACCGGATCGGCCAGAGCCAGCCGCCGCTGCCCGTGGTGATCGCGGCCCAGGTGTCGGCGGGCGTGGTGGGCAGGAAGCCCTCGAAGCGGACCTCGGATTCCTTCGTCATGGCTGTTCCTCTCTCGTATGCCTTCAAGAGAGCGACGCCTGGCCGGGGGCCGTTTCGACAAACGGATCGCGTTTAGCCCGCTAAAGTCGACGTGACGCAGGTCACATCCGAGAGTGTCGAGGCCTGGGTGACGGCGGCGTCCCTGGTGTGTCCGCGAAGGCGGCGACCCGAGGAGAGCGACATGCAGCAGAGCACGATCGACGAGATCCTGAACCGCCCGCTCAGCCAGGAGCTCTTGGCCCGCGACCTGGCCCGGCTGGCCTACACCGCGCTCGACGGCACGCCGCGGTCGATCCCGATCGGCATCCACTGGAACGGCAAGGAGATCGTCCTGTGCACCCCGACGAACGCGCAGAAGTTGCCGGCGCTTCGCCGCAATCCCGCCGTCGCACTGACGATCGACACCGAATCCCACCCGCCGAAGATCCTGCTCATCCGCGGCACCGTCGAACTGGACCACGTCGACGGCATCCCCGACGAGTACATGCAGTGGAACGGCACCTACGAGATGACGTCCGAGCAGCGTGTCGAGTGGGAGGCGAACGTGCGGTCGCTCTACGACAGCATGGTCCGCGTCGTGGTGACCCCGACCTGGGTCAAGCTCATCGACTTCGAGACCACCCTTCCCTCCGCCGTCGAAGAGCTCCTGCGCCGGCAGGCAGCGCGTCAGAGCGAGCTGGCGGGGGAGCTCGTACGCCAGGAAGCGTAGGGGAGAAGCCGCGTCTCGACGGATTCCCGCGAAGTCTCGCGCTGTCAGCATTTCGCCATGACGTTGACAGGAATCCTGGCCGCCGCGCTGATCGTCACCGGCGCGCCCGCCATCGCCGCGGACGACGTCCGTGTGCACACCGGAGTGATCGAGGGTGCCCGATACCGGGTCGAGGTGCCAGCGAACTGGAACGGCAAGTTGTTGCTGTACAACCACGGGATCTATCCGCCGGGCCATGTTCCCGAGGAGATCGAACTCGCCAACCGGGCGGAGGCGAAACCCGTTCTCCTCGGCGAGGGGTACGCGCTGGCCGCGTCGCTCTACAGCAAGCCGATCGGCTTTTCGGCCCGCGAAGCAGTGCACGATCAGACCGCGCTGCTGTCCTGGTTCGACCGCACCATCGGCCGACCGGCGCAGGTGCTCACCTGGGGAGCCTCCGGCGGCGGGCTCAACTCGGTCCTGCTGGCCGAGCGGCTCCCGCACCGGATCGACGGCACGCTGGCGATGTGCGGTCCCGTCGCGGGCGGTTCCGCGTTGTTCGCCCAGGCACTCGATCTGGGGTTCACGGTCCGGACGCTGCTGGCGCCCGAACTGGAGGTCGTCCGCATCGCCGACCCGGGGGCGAACCTCGCGAAAGCTCATCAGGTGGTCGCGAAGGCGTTGGAATCACCCGATGGACGGGCGCGGCTCGCCCTCGCCAACGCGTTCGCCGACGTCCCCGGCTGGTCGACGGCACACCGCCCCCGTTCCGCAGACGTCGCCGCGCAGATTCGTCAGCAGACGGAGTTCGTCCTGGCGGTCTACGACCAGTTCTCCTGGGGTGCTCACCGGGTCGATGTGGAGACACAGGCAGGCGGGAACCCGACCGGGAACACCGGAGTGGATTACCGCGGCCTGCTCGCCCGGTCCAGTGAACGCGATCTCGTGACCCAGGCCTACCGTGACGCCGGCCTGGATCTCGGCGCCGATCTGGCCGCGCTCGCCGCCGCGCCCCGGGTGAAGGCCGACAACGCCGCCGCCCGGTGGCTCGCCCGCGTCGGGACGCCGACCGGACACGGTCACCGGCCCGTCGTCACACTGCACCCGATCGGCGACGGCGTCGCCCCCGAACACGAGCGGACCTATGGCGACCGCGTCGATTCCGAGCGGATCCGGCAACTGTTCGTGAACCGGGGCGGTCACTGCCAGCACACCGCCGCGGAGGAACTGACGGCGTTGCGCGTGCTGCGGGACCGCGTCGAGAGCGGCCGCTGGCCGTCGACGTCGCCGGATCGGCTGAACGCCGAGGCGAACCGGTTCGGCCCGGAGTTCCGTTTCCTCTATGACTGGCTGCACGGTGAAGGGGGCACTGCCGCGTCCGGTTTCCGGCGGTACCACCCGGCGCCGCTTCCTCGCGTGGCCTGACCGTCCGGTGTCCTGAGTGGCCGGGTTATCGAGGGGTAAGGCGAAGGTGGCGTATGGGTCGCGGCACTCTCCGGCCCGTGAAGGCCTCCTTGAGGGACCCAGAGTCCCTCAAGGAGTCCTTCATTTGTGTGCCTACGTCTGACCTGCGGGTTGGCGGGTGGGTCGTGAGGTGATGTCACCACCAGGCCGATGGACGTCGCGCGTGATTGAAGGCGGAACTCGCGTGTTCAAACGCGGAACTCGCGTGATTGGAGGCCGATCTCGCCCGTGACCGGGTCCGCCGTGAGTTCCGCTTCCAATCACGCGAGTTCCGCTTCCAATCACGCGTGTCACGCCTAAGGCCACACGACGACCAAGGGGATCTCAGAGCGCGAGCCCCGAGTAGTGGGTAAGCAAATGCGGTGCCCCAAGGAGGCCTTCACGGACCTGCGGCCCACGAGGCTTCTCACTCCCCGTGGTAGTGCAGACCCGTGCGCTTCAGGACGACCCAGCGTTCGCCGGGCCGGTCCGCGACGACCGGATACCACCGCGGAGCGACCGCGGCGGTCAGTTCGTCCCCTCGTTCGATGAGGGAGTTCACCGCGGGTTCCCCCACCACGATGAGCGCGGACCAGTCGACGTGCGCCAGCAGATCGTCCTCGGTGACCCCGAACCGGTCATCCAGCAGGGTGACCAGGTCGTGCCCGGTGTCCGGGCCGGAGCGGACTTCGCCGACCTCGGGCACCTCTTCGACAACGGGCTCGTCGTCATCAAAGTCGTCGTCGTCCTCTTCGTCCTCCTCGTCTTCATCTTCTTCGTCGTCTTCGCGTTCTTCGGACCACACGTGGTGGTCGAGCCGTGAGATGGCGTTGCTCAGGTCGAAGGCCTGCTCGTCGGTCATGAACAGGGTCACGGTGTGCCCGTCGGTCAACGTGAACGTCAGTTCTGCTTCCGGGTAGCCCTTGGTGCCGGGTTCCGCTTCGACCATGCCTGCCACGGTCCCGGCCAGAGCCGAGTCCGCCGGGCTCGTGCCCCAGCCCAGCGACGGCAGGTTCGCGGCCATCTCCAGCACACAGGTCGCGGCGGTCCAGAACGCCTCCTTGTCCCGGAAGTCCTTGCGGCTGCTGGTCAGGGTCCGTCCGCCGCCCAATGGCTCGGTGCGGGCGTCCAGCTGGCCCCGCCCGGTGCCGTTCTCCCAGATCGCGGTGACCGTGATCTGGTTGGCCAGGCGTTTGCGGTAGTTCTCGATATGGCCTTCCCTGGCGAGTTCCCAGCCGTTCACCGTCTCGGGCCAAGCGTCGTCCACTGCGGGGTTCCTTTCCTGACAAGGGGATTCCCGGTATCGGACGTGACAGGTCCGGTGATCGTTCCCGGCTCGCTTGACAACCGCTGCGCCACCCGGTCTACTGGAGTCATCGAACAAGCGTTCGAAGTGCCGCCTTCCCCGTGGCGCGTCCGGTGCCGTCCACAAAGGACGGTCCAGATGTCGTGGGAGGCGGGTCCGTTGACAGCGGAGGTGGTCGAGGCACGGGCCTTGCCGTTGGCGAGGCTGGCGGCTTTGCCAGGAGTGAGCACGGCCAGTGGCGTGGCTTCCGCGGCCGAACACGCGAGGACGACGGGAAGGGTGCTCCCGGTGTCCCCGGCGTTGTCCGGTCTGTTGCCCGCCGCGGGGCTCCGGCGCGGGAGCACCGTTTCGGTGCTGGGGTCCACGTCACTGATGCTCACCCTGCTGGCCGCCGCGACCGCCGGCGGTGCGTGGGCGGTCGCGGTCGGCCTGCCCGCGCTCGGGGTGGTCGCCGCCGCGGAACTCGGGGTCGAGGTGGGCAGGCTGGCGCTGGTCCCCCGCCCCGGTGCCGAGTTCCCGGCGGTGACCGCGGCCCTGCTCGACGGCTTCGATCTCGTGGTCGTCGGTCCGGGGCTGGCCCGGCCCGACGTGGCGAGGCGGCTGTCCGCCCGCGCGCGTAACCGTGGTTCGGTCCTGCTTTCGCTGGGGTCCTGGCCCGGTGCGGAGGTCGAGCTGAGCTGCCGTCGCTCGAGCTGGACCGGCTTCGACGGCGGGGGCGCGGGTCATCTGCGCGCCCGTGAGGTCGAGGTGCGGGCCGGTGGCCGGGGTGCGGCCGCCCGGCCGATGTCGGCCTTGCTGCGGTTCACCGGCGAGGGTGAAGTCGAGCGTGCCGACTTCCCCGCGACCAGGTGGGGGACGGCATGAACCCGCCTGTGCGCATGCTGGTGCTGTGGTGCCCGGACTGGCCGGCGGTCGCCGCCGCGGCCGTCGCGGGTGAACCCGTCGGCCGCCCGGCCGCGGTCTTCTCGGCGAACCGCGTGGTCGCGTGCACCGCGGTGGCCAGGGGATACGGAGTCCGTCGCGGGATGCGGCGGCGCGAGGCCCAGTCCTGCTGCCCGGAGCTGGCGGTCTTCGGTGAGGACGACGGCCGTGACGCCCGGCTCTTCGAGTCCGTCGCACGGGCGGTGGAGGAGCTGGCCGTCGGTGTCGAGGTGGTGCGCCCCGGGATCGTCGCCGTTCCGGTCGACGGCGCGGCCGGGTACTTCGGCGGTGAACACGGCCTCCTGGAACGGCTGGTGGACGAGGTGTCCGTGGCGGCGGGGGTGGAAAGCCAGGTCGGCGTCGCCGACGGCCTGTTCGCCGCGACGCTCGCCGCCCGTCGTTCGACGCTGGTCGAGCCCGGTGGGACGGCGGAATTCCTGGCTCCGCTGCCCATCCGTGAACTGGACCAGCCTGAAGCCGGCCGGACCGAGCTGGTCACCTTGCTTAAGCAGCTCGGCCTTCGCACGCTGGGCGCCTTCGCGGAGCTCGAAGAAAGCGACGTCTCCGCGCGCTTCGGGACAGAGGGCGTGCTCGCGCACCGGCTGGCACGAGGACGTTCCGAACGTCCGCCGTCGCGCCGACGTCCTCCGCCGGAGCTCTCGCTGGCGAAGGCGTTCGACCCGCCGATCGACCGGAACGACGCCGCCGCGTTCGTGGCGAAAGGGCTCGGCGAACGGTTCCACGCCGGGCTCGCCGCGCACGGGCTGGCTTGCACCCGGCTCGGCATCTACGCGACGACCGAGACCGGTGAGCAACTCGGCCGGGTATGGCGGTGCGCCGAACCGCTGACCCCGCTCGGGGTCGCGGACAGGGTGCGCTGGCAGTTCGAAGGCTGGCTGAAAGCCAAGGATCGCCCCAATTCCGGCGTCGTGCGGCTGCGGCTGGAGCCGGAGGAGACCGTCGAAGGACGGTCGCTGCAGCTCGGGTTGTGGCAGACCGGTGCGTCGGGCGTGCTGCGTCCGTCCACAGAGGACGAAGTCCTGTCCGGTGAGCGTGCAGGCCGCGCGCTGGTGCGGGTGCAGGGCCTGCTCGGCCCGGAGAGCGTCTTCACCGCGGTGCTCGACGGCGGCCGCGATCCCGCCGAGCGGGTCCGGCTGGTGCCGTGGGGCGACAGGCGGGAGAAGTCGGCGCAGGCGGACGCGAACTGGGCAGGGAGGCTCCCGTCGCCCTCTCCGGCCACGGTGTTCGTCCCGCCGGTTCCCGCTCAGGTGCTGGACGAGAACGGGCGCGCCGTGGAGATCACCGCGCGGCGCCGGGTCAGCGCCGCGCCGTTCCTCGTGAGTTTCGAGGGCGGTGAGCCGCGCGAGGTCATCGCCTGGGCCGGGCCGTGGTTCGTCGGTGTCCGGGCCGGGGCGGGGCACGCGCGGTCGGGGACCCGGATGCGGTTGCAGGTGCTGCTGGCCGACGGGGCCGACGCCGAGGAGGCGGTGCTGCTCCGCTTCGAACACCACAAGAATCCGATGTGGACACTGGAAGGGAAGTACGACTGAACATGGACGAGGAGTACACGCGGCTGGTGCGACGCTGGCTGGAGGAACCGGCCATCCCGGTACAGCGTGCCGAGTTGGACACCGCATGGGCGGCGTGTGTGCCGCGCGTGGAAGTGTTCGTCCCCGCGCCGAGAAGCTCGACAGAGAATCGGTGACCGATGGGCTGGAACAACCCTCCGCGGCCGTGGAAGGACCTCGCCCGCGAGCTCGCCGGCGAGGTCCCGCCCGGTGACGGCGGCGACAGCCCCGCGTGGAGTGCCAAACGTGAGGGCTATCAGCCGCCCGCGGACCTGTCCGGGCTGATCGGCGACGACGACGGGGCCACCGCGCGCCGGGTGCCGTACGCCGAACTGCACTGCCATTCGAACTTCAGCTTCCTCGACGGGGCGAGCCATCCCGAGGAACTGGTGGAGGAGGCCGCGCGGCTGGGCCTGGACGCGATCGCGCTCACCGATCACGACGGCATGTACGGCGTGGTGCGGTTCGCCGAAGCGGCGCGGGAGCTGGGTGTGCACACCGTCTTCGGCACGGAGCTCAGTTTCGGCCTGTCCGGGCCGCAGAACGGGTTCGCCGATCCCGAGGGCGAGCACCTGCTCTTGCTGGCCAAACAACAGGACGGCTACCTGAGCCTGAACCGGGCGATCACCGCCGGTCAGCTGTACGGCTTCGACAGGCAGTCGTTGTCCCCGAAGGAAAGGGCGGAGAAGGGCAGGCCGGTTTACGACCTGCGCGCGGTCGCCGAAGAGGTCCGCGGGAAGTGCGTCGTGCTCACCGGCTGCCGTAAGGGCTCGGTGCGCAAGGCACTCGTCACCGGAGGCCCCGCCGCGGCCGTCGAGAGACTGAAGGAACTCATCGACTGCTTCGGCCGCGAAAACGTCTATGTCGAGCTCATCGACCACAGCCTTCCCTTGGACAGCACGCACAACGACCTGTTGAGCGAAATGGCCAAGGAGTTCGGGCTCCCGACGGTGGCGACCACGGCCGCGCACTACGCCCGGCCGGAGCGGGCCCCGCTCGCCGACGCGCTCAGCGCCATCCGCGCCCGGCGAGGCATGGAGGACATGGAGGGCTGGCTGCCCGCCGCGGGAACGGCGTTCCTGCGGTCGGGGGAGGAGATGGCCGAGATCTTCGAGCGGTATCCGGGTGCGGTGCAGCGGGCGGCGCTGCTCGGCCGGGAGTGCGCGTTCGAACTCCACCACATCGAGCCGAAGCTGCCGCCGTTCGACGTTCCGGAGGGGCATACCGAAGCGTCCTACTTGCGGTACCTCACCAGGAAAGGCGCGGAGGAGCACGAGAAGAACAAGGACGAGGAGTACCGCGAAAAGGCCAGGAAGCTGATCGACCACGAACTGGAGGTCATCGAAGAACTGGGTTTTCCCGGCTACTTCCTGATCGTCTGGGACATCGTGCGGTTCTGCCGGGACAACAAGATCCTCTGCCAGGGCCGGGGATCGGCCGCGAACTCGGCGGTCTGCTACGCGCTCGGCATCACCAAGGTCGACGCCGTGCGCTACGGCCTGCTCTTCGAACGGTTCCTCGCCCCGGATCGCGACGGCTACCCGGACATCGACCTCGACATCGAATCCGACCGCCGTGAGGAGGCGATCCAGTACGTCTACGAGAAATACGGGCGGCTGAACACCGCGCAGGTGGCGAACGTGATCACCTACCGGGCCCGGTCCGCGGTCCGTGACGCGGCGCGGGCGCTGGGGTACTCGCCCGGCCAGCAGGACGCGTGGAGCAAGCAGATCGACCGCTGGGGTGCGTTGCGCGCCACGGAAAAGGACCACGATCACGACATCCCCGAGGAGGTCGTGGAACTCGCCTGCGCGCTCGAAGACTTCCCGCGGCATCTGGGTATCCATTCCGGCGGGATGGTGATCTGCGAGCAGCCGGTGAGCGAGGTCGTCCCGATCGAATGGGCCCGGATGGAGAACCGCAGTGTCGTGCAGTGGGAGAAGGAGGACTGCGCCGCGGCTGGGCTGGTCAAATTCGATCTGCTCGGCCTCGGAATGTTGTCGGCCCTGCATTATATGATCGACCTAGTCCGTGACCACAAAGGGGAAGAGGTCGACATCTCCGAATTGGATCTCAAGGATCAGAACGTCTACGAAATGCTCTGCCGCGCCGACGCGATCGGCGTCTTCCAGGTGGAGAGCCGTGCGCAGCTGGCCACCCTGCCTCGCTTGCGCCCCAAGAAGTTCTACGATCTGGCCGTCGAGGTCGCGCTCATCCGGCCCGGACCCATCCAGGGTGGTTCGGTGCATCCCTACATCCGGCGCAAGAACGGCCAGGAGAAATGGGATTTCGACCATCCGAAACTGGTCAACGCGCTGGAAAAAACCCTCGGCGTGCCGTTGTTCCAGGAACAGATGATGCAGATCGCCCTCGACGTCGCCGATTTCACCCCGGCGGAGGCGGATCGGCTGCGACACGCCATGGGGTCCAAACGTTCCGAACAGAAGATGGAACGGCTCAAACGACGTTTCCTCGAAGGCGCCGCGAAGAACGACATCGGGGGAGAGCTCGCCGAGAAGATCTTCGGCAAGCTCAAGGCGTTCGCGAACTTCGGTTTCCCGGAGAGTCACGCGCTGAGTTTCGCCTTGCTGGTGTTCGCGAGCGCGTACTTCAAGTACTACCACCCGGACGCGTTCCTGGCGGGTTTGCTGCGCGCGCAGCCGATGGGGTTCTATTCGCCGCAGTCGCTGGTCGCCGACGCGCGGCGGCACGGGGTGCGGGTGCTCGGCCCGGACATCAACGCGAGCCTCCCGCACGCGACGCTGGAACCGTTGCCTGAAGAGGGAAAGCTGCTCGCCGTGCGAGGCGGGCTGTCCACCGTGCGGATGATCGGCGAGAGCCTGGCGAAGAAGATCGTCGAGGAACGGGAACGCGACGGCCCCTTCGCGGACCTGGCCGAGGTCGCCCGGCGTGTACGGCTGACCAAACCGCAGGTCGAGGCGCTGGCGGCGGCAGGCGCGTTCGGTTGTTTCGGTGAGACCAGGCGGAGCGCGCTCTGGGCGGCGGGTGCGGTCGCCGACGAAAGCCTGGAGAAACTGCCAGGGCTCACCACCGGGGTCAAGGCGCCGATGTTGCCCGGCATGGACGAAATCGACGTCGCGGCCGCGGACGTCTGGGCAACCGGGGTGTCGCCGGACAGCTTCCCGACCCAGTTCATCCGCGAGCACCTCGACGAGCTCGGCGTCATCACGGCGGCGGGCCTGCGCGAGGTCCCGCACGGCACCCGGGTGCTGACCGGGGGCGCGGTGACCCATCGCCAGCGGCCGGCGACCGCGGGCGGCGTCACCTTCCTGAACCTCGAAGACGAGACGGGGATGATCAACATCATCTGCACGATGGGGGTGTGGCAGCGCTATCACCGGGTCGCCCGCGGCAGTCCCGCGCTGCTGATCCGCGGCGTGGTCGAGCGCACCGGCGAGGTGGTGAACGTCCTCGCCGAACAGATCCGCCACCTGCCGTTGCGGATCACCGCCAAGTCCCGTGATTTCCACTGAGCACTCTTGACGATCATCCGGGGACTGTGCTGTAGTTCGATCAACGTCGCAGTGCACCCGGCAAAGAGACCGCCGTGGGCGCGGAGGCGTCGGACCATGGGAAATCATGGAAACCCCTTCTTCATCGAACGGCCGGTTGACGGCGTTCGGAAATCAACTCGTTCAGGTTCACAACTGGCTGCGTAAAGAGCTGGCCAGGCTGCATGACGACCTCGAGTCGGTAGCGGCCGGGCGCGCCGAGCGGCTGCGCGATCTCCGGGCTCATTGCCTCACCTTCTGCTCGGCGCTGACCAGGCATCACACCGGCGAGGACGGCGGCGCCTTCCTTGTGCTGGCGGAGAAATTCCCCGAATTGCGGCCGTCGCTCGAAGAGCTCGCGCACGACCACGAGGTCATGACCGGGATCATCGAACGGATCGAGGAGCTGGTCGCCGGCGTCGGCCCCTGGTCGAGTCAGGCCGAGATCCTTGACGTCCAACGGGAACTGGACGGGCTCACGGCGATCATGGAGACGCATTTCCGGTACGAGGAGAAGCGGATCGTCGAGGTGCTCAACTCGCTGGACATGCCGGAGTGGCAGGAGTCGAAGCCGCCTTTCCTGCTGAAAACGCATTAGGACACGATCTGTCCTATACGGGCTCTAGCGTTCTTCTCATCGCACACCACGACCGAGGAGAACTCCGATGAGCAACCCGATCCCCGACGGCTACCACACGGTCACCCCGTGGATCATCTCGCGCGACACCGCGAGCGTGATCGACTTCTTGAAGCGGGTCTTCGACGCGGAGCCGATCGGTGAACCGGTGTACGTCGAAGGCGGGAAGATCGGGCACGCGGAGGTCCGGATCGGCGACTCGGTCGTCATGCTGTTCGACTCGCGTGACGACTGGGTCGGCACCCCGGCGTATCTGCGGCTCTACGTCGAGGACAGCGTGGAGACGCAGCGCCGGGCCATCGAGGCGGGCGCCGAAGAGGTGACGAGGCAGACCGAACTCTTCTTCGGCGACCGTGTCGGCCGGGTCCGTGACCCGTTCGGCAACCTGTGGTGGATCCAGACCCGGCTGGTCGACCTCGACTTCCCGGAGATGGAACGCCGGATGAACGACCCGAAGTTCATCGAGGCCATGCGCTACGTCTCCGGCACGGAGATCATTCCAAGTCCCTGAAGTCGGTAGGGTGGCGATAGCGACGCGGAGGTGAGCCGGTGGATCGCCACCCACTCCGGGGCAACCCCGGGGAGTACGAAGACAGCGAGACAAGGCGCCCCGCGCGAGCGCGGCATGCTTCGCGTGCGAGTCCGCGCGGATGACAGGAGAAAGAGTCACCTCCGCGTCGCTCCTCGAACCCATGCCGGTCTGGCGATTCCAGGTGACCCGTTGGGCGACCTTCGACGACTGCGCCGCCGCCCTCGACCTGACGCCCGGCGAACTCTCGTGGTTCGCCGACGCGAAGGGCTGGAACAGGCGTGCGGCCGAGCCGATCCGGCACTACACCTACCGCTGGATCCCGACCGCTTCGGGCGGTGTGCGGCTCATCGAGCGGCCGAAGCCGCGGATCGCCGAACTGCAACGCCGGATCGTGCGGCACGTCGTCGAGGCGCTGCCGGTGCACGAGGCGGCGCACGGGTTCCGGCGCGGACGTTCGGCGATGTCCTGCGCCGCGCCGCACGCCGGGCGGGAAACCGTGGTCAGGATGGACCTCGAAGGGTTCTTCCCGACGGTGTCCGCGCGCCGGATCTCGGCGCTGCTCGCCCTCGCGGGGTATCCGCCCGCCGTGGCGGAGGCGCTGGCGGGTGTGCTCACCACGGCCGTTCCGCCCGATGTCCTCGCCACCGCGCCCGAGGGGCGGCGGGGTCCGGCGCGCGTGCGGCTGCTGAACAATCTGGCGGCCACGCATCTTCCGCAGGGCGCGCCGTCGTCGCCTTCGGTCGCGAACGCGGTCACGCACCAGCTCGACCGGCGGCTCGACGGTCTCGCGCGTGTACTGGGCGCCGCCTACACGCGATACGCCGACGATCTGGCGTTCTCCGGGGATTCCCTGCCGCTGCACCGGTTGCTGCCCGGTGTCCGGCGGATCGTGACCGGCGAGGGCTTCCGGCTGCGAGACGACAAGACCTCGATCGCCGGAGCGCACCAGCGGCAACGGGTCGCGGGCCTGGTGGTCAACAGCGCGCCCGCCGCGACGCGCGCCGACTACGACGCCCTGCGCGCACTGCTGCACAACTGCGTCCGAACCGGCCCGGAGGAGCAGAACCGGACCGCGCATCCGGACTTCCGGGCTCACCTGCTCGGCCGGATCGGCTGGATCGCCGCGTCGTCCCCGGCGCGGGCGGCGAAGCTGCGGGACTTGTTCGACGGGATCACCTGGACGTGAGCGGGTATGCGATCCTGGACGGGTGATCGAGACTGCGGAGGACTACCGAGAAGCCGTTCTTTCCGAGCAGTGGTGGGAAAAACGCAGTTTCGTCGGCTGTGATTTCACCGAAGCCGACCTGCGAGGGCTGCGCACCCAGGGCTGCACCTTCGACCAGTGCGACTTCACCAAGGTCGACTTCGAGGGCTCGCGCCACGAGGCGTCGGCGTTCCGGTCGTGCACCTTCGATCGCAGTGTGCTCGCGAGCACGCGGTGGAGCTCCTGTTCGATGCTCGGATCGTCCTTTGTGGACTGCCGGTTCCAGAAGGTCGCCTTCACCGAATGCGATCTCTCGCTGGTCTCGCTCAGCAAGGCTCGTCTGTCCAAAGTGGACCTCAGTGGCCTGCGACTGCGTGAGGCGAACCTGCTCGAAGCGGATCTGACCGGCGCCGACCTGCGAGGTGCGGATCTCACCGGTGCCCGGCTGGCGGGCGCGAAACTCGAAGGTGCCGATCTGCGTGGCGCACGGCTCGACGCCAACGGGCTGGTGCAGGCGAACCTCGCCGGTGTCCACGTGGACACCGAGACCGCGGTCGCCTACGCCGCCGCGCACGGCCTCGTCATCCACTGACCCCACGTGCAATGAAAGGTCCTTTCCTCGCAAAATTTGCGAGGAAAGGACCTTTCATTGCAGAACGGACTAGTCGATCGGCGGTTCGCCCGGGTCCAGCTCGATGAGGTCGCCCTCGGCGAGCAGCTCCTCGATGGACGCCGGCAGCAGGTACGCCGAACCGCCACCGGGCTGGTTGAACCACGGGATCGCGACACCGGCGAGCGCTTCGAGCGGACGCTGCACGCGGTACACGTGGTACGGCCGGTTCACCCACTCCGGCACGAGCGAGCGCTCCTCGAACGGCGTCCCGGCCGCGTAGGTCAGGTTGCCGTTCGGGCCACCGAAGCGGTCCAGCTCGCTGCCCGCGGGCAGCTCACGCAGCTCCTTGCCGCGGAACAGCGTCAGCGGCGGCTCGCCGTTGAGCGGCGAGATCGGCCAGTTCTGCTTGGCGTCGGGCGCCCCGGCGGCGTTCGCCGCGGCGGGCGGGCGGGCCGGTTCCTCGCGTCGCATCGGCGGCGGCGGAGGCGGCGTCACCGGCGGTTCGCGCCGCGGTGGCGCGGGCGGCGGGCTCGCCAGCACCGGGTTCGGCCGCACCGGGGGTGCGGGCGGGACCGGCGCGGGGGCGGGCTCGTCGTCCACATCGTCGCCGAGCAGTTCCTCGGCCGTCGTGAACGCCGTCTGTTCCTGTGCCGGGATCGACTCCCGCGGCGGCACCGGATGCGAACCGGTCGCGATCTCGGGGGAGAGCGTCGCCAGCACGGGCGGCGCCGGAGCCTGCTCCTCGACCGGCCGCTCTTCGACGGCGGGCTCTTCCTCGGGCGGCGGAGCGCCGTTCGGGTTCAGCAGGACCTTGCCGAGCATGAACGCGGCCGCGTCCTCGGCGTCGCCGAACACGGCCGGGTTGGCCAGCTTCCCGTCGTACCAGCCGACCCGCCAGCCGCCGCCGTCGACCTGCTCGACACTCCAGCCGTGGTCGGTGGGGGAGCCGATGCGGTAGACGTCCTCGGGCACGTCGAGGTCGTCGAACTTCGCCTGCAGTTCGTTCAGCACCGGCACGGGGTGCTCGGCGCGACGCGGCCGCTCCGGTGCCGCGCGGCGCGGGGCTTCCTCGCGCCGCGGCTCGGGCTCGGGGCGGGACACGGGCACGAGCACCGGCGCCGGGGCGTCGACCTGCGTGACCTCGTTATCCGACGGCGGGGGCAAGTCCGGCTCCGCGTCGTGCGTGAGGAGGGGCAGCTCAGGGCCGGCGTCGGCCTGCTCGACCGGCGTGTAACCGGTGGTCGTCTCCTCCTCGGGCGGCGCGTACGGCTGGTCCTCTTCCTGCCGGGCGTACGCGTCCTGCTCTTCCACGAGGGGCGGCGGCTCGTAGGCGTCGACCTGCGCGGGCCGCGCGTACGTGGTGGCCTCCGGGTCGGCGACCTGCGGTTCCGGCGCGGGTTCGGCGCGCTGATGCGACGCCTCGTCCTGCCGTTCCTCGTCGGTGTACACGTCCTGTTCGGACTCGTGGAACTGCGCCTGGTCGTGCGCGTACGGGTCTTCGTAGCGGCCTTCGTACTGCTGCTCGGCGGCGGCCTCGTGGAAGTCCTGCGCCTGGTAGTCCTGGGTGTCGTAGTCCTCTTCGTACCGCTGGGCCTGCTCGGCCTGATCGGGAACGGTGGACTCGGCGGCGGGGACGGCGGCGGCCGCCGCGACCGGTGCCGCGGCAGCCGCGGCGGCGGACGCCTGATCCGGGCCCTGCTGATGCGGCGGCGGGACGGGCGGCTGAGCGGGCTGGTTCGGGCCGGGGCCGGGCTGTCCGGGAGCGCCCTGGTTGGCCTGCTGAGGCGGCACCGGGCCGTTCTGCGGCGGGCCCTGCGGAGGTGGGCCCGCGGGCATGCCGTTGGGGCCACCCGGCCCACCCGGGCCGTGGGGACGCTGCTGCGGGGGCTGATTCCCCCGGGTGAGGTACCCCGCCGCGGCCTGCAGCGTCGGGGCGTCGACCTCGGGCAGCGTGAAATCGTTCTGCCGGACGTGGTCGATCAGGTCGAGTTCCGGTGAGACGCCGTACTCGCGCAGGTAGAAGTTCACAGCGGCGGGCCAGATCCACTGCCCGTCGCTGTGGAAGGCGACCGGGACGGTGGCCTCGGGGGTCTGCGCGAGCCTGTCGATGTCATAGCCGCGCTCGGTGACCACCAGCGGTGCGCGGTCGAGGTACTCGAGCAGCCTGTCCTGCTCCTCGATCTCCAGGTCGGGCCGGTTGATCACCGGACGCCCGGCCGGGCCGATGGTGTCGAAGATGCGGGCGATGCGGAAATGCGGCCCGGGCTGCTCGGGGCCGAGGCCGGACATGCGCCGGATCAGCCATTCGGGCACGTTCTCCTCGGAGCGGGGGAACATGCGCAGTTCGTCGGACAGCGCCTGCGGAGGCGGCGCGAGGCGCCATTGGGGCTCGTCGCGGTTGTACTCGAGGTTGTAACTGGACGGGTGATCGAGCTGGTAGCGGGCGTTGAACCAGGTGCCACGGCCGTCGCGATACATCCCGGCGCGGAGCCTGCCGAACAGTGTCGCGATGTCATGCGTCGCGACCCACTCGTGCGCGGTGCCGTCCTCGGTGATGATCTCGCCGGTCATCTCGTGGTACCTGCCGACGGCTCGGTACTCGGCGGTCACCTTCCGCCAGTCGCGCGGCGCGGCCCGCAGCAGGGCGAGGCCGATCTGTTTGACCAGGGTGTCCTGCTCGGTCGCGTTCAGCTGAGTCGTCGGTTGTGCCACGGTCACATTTTGACCGTATCCGCGCTCGCGTGCACCCCGCATGTGGGTTTTGCCGCTATTGACAATCCAGAAGACGCCCTGACCTGGTGTCGGCTCACTCACCCGGGATACTGACGGCGTGAACCGATCTGCCCCCGAGACCCTGAAGGACGAGGACTGATGGCCGTGACCGGACAGCGGCGTGACCGTGGGGCACTGCTCCATCACCTGCCGTTCCTGGTGGTGATGCTGGTGGTGGCCGTCGCCGCCTTGCGGATCGGCCAGTACCACTGGCGGCAGGGCGCCGCGCTGATCGGCGGTGCGCTGCTGCTCGCCGGCCTGCTCCGGGCGGCCCTGCCCGAGGCGAAGGCCGGGCTGCTGGCCATCCGGGGCAAGCCGGTCGACGTCCTGACCTACGGCGCGCTCTCCGTCTTGATCCTGTTCATCGCGTTCACGATCACCGGCGGGCCCCTGTCCTGAGTCGGCTCAGGAGGCCATGGCGGGGCTGAGCCGGGCTTCGCGGCGATCCAGGCTGCCGGACACCACGGCCAGGGAGAGCCCCAGGACGGCCAGCGACGCGCCGACCCAGTTGGGTGCGACCAGGCCGAGGCCGCCCGCGATCACCAGTCCGCCAAGGTAGGCGCCGATGGAGTTCGCGATGTTGAACGCCGACTGCACGGCCGCGGAGACCAGCGACGGCGTCCCGCCAGCCTTCTCCATGATCCGGGCCTGCATCATCGGGCCGATCATGAACCCGGCGAGGCCGACGAAGAAGATCGTCACCGCCGCGCCGACCTTGCCGTTCGCGGTGAAGGTGAAGATCGCCAGTACCGAAGCGAGCGCGATCAGCGAGACGTAGAGGCTCGGCATCAGCGCCTTGTCGGCGAGCCTGCCGCCGAGGTAGTTGCCGATCGTCATGCCGACCCCGGCCAGCGAGAGCAGCAGGGTGACGTGCGACGGCGAGTAGCCGGTGACGTCGGTCAGCATCGGCGCGATGTAGGACAGGCAGGCGAACACGCCGCCGAGGCCGAAGGTGACGATCGCGAGCGCGAGCCACACCTGCGGGCGGCGGAAGGCGCCGAGTTCGCCACGCAGCGACGGCTCGACCGGTTTTCCCTGGTGGGGGACCAGTTTCGCGATCGCGGCCATGGCGAGCAGGCCGATCACGGCCACCACACCGAAGGTCGCGCGCCAGCCGACCTTCTGGCCGAGCAGCGTCCCGAGCGGCACGCCGACGACGTTGGCCAGCGTCAGGCCCATGAACATCATCGAGACGGCCTTCGCGCGTTCGCCCGGCTTGGCCAGGCTGGACGCGACGACCGCGCCGGCGCCGAAGAACGCGCCGTGCGGCAGGCCGGCGAGGAAGCGGAAGGCGACGCCGAACTCCTGGTTCGGCGAGAGCGCGAAGAGGGCGTTGCCGAGGGTGAACAGGCCCATCATCGCCAGCAGCATCGTCTTGCGCGGCAGCCGGACCGCGGCGGCGGTGAGCAGCGGGGCGCCGACGACGCCGCCGAGGGCGTAGCCGGAGATGAGGTAGCCGGCGGACGGGATCGACACGCCGAAATCGGCGGCGGCTTCGGGCAGCACGCCCATCATGACGAATTCGGTGGTCCCGATGCCGAAGGCACCGATGGCGAGCGCGAGCAGCGCGACGGGCACGGCTCTCCTTCCGGGGGTCGTACTTGAGGTAAACGATTACTCGCCCAGCGTCGCGGACGGGGAGCTGAATCGATTTAGGTCTCGGACACAAAAGAAGACAGCGCGTGCGGCACCGCTGTCCTTCGTCCAGTTCAACCGATCGAGGGGGCCTTTGTCATCCCGGTTTCGGGTGAGGCTGCCCACCCTCAGCGGCGCGCGGCGAGCACTCCCTGGAGCAGGCCGGGGAACAGCTCGTCGAGATCGTTGCGGCGCAAGGAGTTGTAGCGGGCGGTGCCCTGCTGGCGGCCCATGATGATGCCCGCTTCGCGCAGGGTGCGCAGGTGATGGGTGAGTGTGGACTTGGTCACGGCGACGTCGAAACCGCTGCACGAGATCTCGGTGCCGGATTCGGCCAGCTGGCGGACCATGTCGAGCCGGACCGGATCCGCGAGCGCGGCGAGGACTGCCTCGATCCGGATCTCGTCCTGTCCGGGATAGACGTACTGGGTGGTCGTCGTGGCCATCCGTCCATAGTACGACGCCCCTCGAACTTTCCGCGAGTTCGTAGTACGGTCACCATCGAACTACGACAACCATCGAACAACGACCCCAAGTCGACTTTCGCGGGCTGAACGCGATCTGGCACCGGCCAGGCGCCCCCGGGCCCGGATCGCCTTTAGCGGGCTAAACGCGATTTGTGAGGTCTGGAGCTGGGGAGTCATGACCTTCGCACCACCCAGGACCGCGGTGCTGGCGCTAGGCACCTTCGCGGTCGGCACCAGCGGATACGTCGTCGCCGGGCTGCTGCCCGCGCTGACCGGCGAGCTCGGGGTCTCCGAGACGGCCGCCGCGCAGCTGGTCACCGCCTTCGCCATCGCGTACGCGGTCGGTTCGCCGTTGTTCGCCGCCGTCACGGGCCGCTGGGAACGGCGCACGCTCCTGGTCGCCGCGCTCGTCGTCACGGCCATCGGCAACGCACTCGCCGCCCTCGCGCCCGGCTACGTGACCCTGCTCCTCGCGCGCGTGGTCACCGCGATCGGCGCGGCGGTCTTCACGCCGGCGGCGAGTGCCGTCGCCGCCGACCTCACCTCCCCGGAACGCCGGGGCCGGGCGGTCGCGCTCGTCTTCGGCGGGCTGACCGTCGCGACGATCCTGGGCGTTCCGCTCGGCAGTGTCCTTTCGCAGAGCGTCGGTTACCAGGCCGTCTTCGCGCTTGTCGCGGTCTTCTCACTCCTCGGCGCCTTCGCGGTGCGGCTGGTCTTGCCCGCGGTCCCGGCGCCGCCACCGGTCCGGCTGGCCGAACGGTTCACCGTCGCGAAGGACCCGCGCGTACTCGCCATGCTCGGCGCGACCGTGCTCGGCTGCCTCGCCGCGTTCTCCGTCTACACCTTCATCTCGCCGGTCCTGTCCGCCACGGCGGGCGTCCACGGCACGACGGTCAGCCTGCTGCTGTTCGTCTACGGCGCGGGCGGCGCGCTCGGCAACGTCCTCGGCGGTCGTGCGGCCGACCGGTGGGGCGCCAGGGGACCACTGCTGGTCGTGTTCGGCGGGATCACCGTCGTGCTCGCGCTGTTGCCGCTGGTGGCGACCACCGTCGCGGGCGCGGCCGTCGTCCTCTTCCTCTGGGGACTGGCCACCTGGTCGGTCAACCCGCCGATCCAGCACCGGCTGATCGAGCTCTCCCGCCAGAACGCCGGGCTCGTCCTCTCGCTCAACGCGTCCGCGATCTATCTCGGCGTCGGCCTCTCCGGCCTCGTCGGGGGAGCCGTGCTCAGCGGCGGCGGACCCCTCTTGCTGCCCGAGATCGCGGCGATACTGACCGCGATCGGCGCGGCCGTGGTCGTGGCGGGCTGGCGGAGCCGCGTGAAGCAGCCCGCGCTGGCCGAGTGACGCCTATTCGGCGCGAGTCTGGACTTCGCAGTCGGGGCCGGGGAACACCAGCCCTTCGTGCCCGTCCGCGAATCGGACGAGATACGGCGGGGCACCGTGTTCTCCGCGTACCTCGAGGATTTCGCCGTGTCGCTCGGCCGAGCCGACCGTGCGTCCGTGCACGTGGATCTCGTCTCCGACGGTCGCCTGCATGAGAAATCACCTCCGACACTTCAAGGTTAGGAGTGTCGGAGGGGTTCGTACAGGTGCCCGCCACGATCGGTCGAGTGCGAAAGGGAAATCCGCGGGCCCGCTGTGATCGTCGTCGATAGGCTGCCCGGATGACCGACGTACTCGACAAGGTGGCCGGGAAGAGCGGCGAACTGGTGCTCCGCCGGGCCGGAGAAGATTTCGAGGTCATCGCCAACGGCGTCTTCCTGATGGACACCCGGAACGGTGAATCCGAACGGTTGCTCGTCTCGGTGGCGGCCGATCTGGTGCCGGGCAAGGCGCGAATGCTGATCGGCGGCCTGGGTGTCGGCTATTCGCTGCGCGCCGCGCTCGACCATCCCGGTGTCGGCGAGATCGTGGTCGTCGAGCGCGAGCCTGCCGTGATCAAGTGGAACCGCGAGGGCCCGCTGAAGGACGTCCATGGCGACGCACTGTCCGACGAACGGGTCACCGTTGTCGAGGCCGATCTGGTGAAGTGGTTGCGCCGTACGGAAGAGCGGTTCGACGCGCTGTGCCTCGACATCGACAACGGTCCTGAGTGGACGGTCACCGACGGCAACGCGAAGCTGTATCTGGACGACGGACTCGACATGCTCGCCGCGCGGCTGCGGCCCGGCGGCGTGCTCGGAGTGTGGAGCGCCGAGTCGGTGCCGTCGTTCGCGAAGCGGCTGCGGTCGCGGTTCGGTGAGGTGCGGGAGCTGAAGATCCCGGTGCCGCAAGGAGAACCGGACGTACTGTGGTTCGCGCGGGTGTAGCGGACGCGGCGCGGGTCAACGCGCGCTGGTGCGACGTGGTGTGCCGAACGGGTACTTTCACGGCCCACGTCTGGAAGTCGGCACACCGGACGCCGCCGTTGTACCCGGACGCGGTGACCCTGACACCGGACGTGACCGTGTCGGAGGTGCTGGACGGGATCGACACCTCGCCGGGCTGTTCGGTCAAGGACAGCTTCGCCTGCCTGGATCTTTCGCAAGCGGGCTTCGAGGTGCTCTTCGAGGCCACATGGATCACCCGTACGGCACAGGTGCCGCTCGAGCCGGGCTGGTGCCGCGTCGACGACCGGTTCGACGATCCGTCCGTCGCGGTGTGGTCCGACGGCGTCTCCAGCGTGACCGCCAACCGGGACGGCGACCTCGCCGGACTGTCCAATTTGTACACTCACGGCGATCCCGACGACGCATGGCGCGGCGCGACCTCGGCCGTCGCGGCGAACTTCCCCGGGCTGCCGATCACCGGCTACGAACGCGGTGACGATCTCGACGCCGCTCTCCGCAACGGTTACACGGCTCTGGGGCCGCTGCGGGTCTGGCTGAAATGATCGCCGAATGGAGATCACCACCTGGCACCTCGAACAGACCTCGCCGGACGACCTGAGCGCGGCGAAACCGCCTGCCGTCCCGGTGACGGTCACCCGCTCCGAGCTGGTCAGCCCGGAGCTGAACCGCTATCTCTACACCGCCGTCGGCGGCGACTGGTTCTGGATCGACAGGCTCGGGTGGACCTGGACGCGGTGGACCGAGTGGCTGGACAGGCCGGGCGTCGAGACCTGGGTGGCGTACGCGCAGGGGACGCCGTGCGGCTACTTCGAACTCGACGGCGCTGTCGACGGCGAAGTGGAACTCGCGTACTTCGGCCTGATGTCTTCCTTCGTCGGGAAGGGCATCGGCGGGCACTTGCTGACCGTCGCGCTGCGGGAGGCGTGGGCACTCGCGGAGCGCTGGCCGGGCAAGGCGACGACGCGCCGCGTCACGGTCCACACCTGCACCACGGACGGCCCGGCCGCGCTCAAGAACTACCAGGCACGCGGCTTCCGGCTGTTCCGCACCGAAGTCGAGCAGGCGGAACTGCCCGCCGAGACGCCGGGGCCGTGGCCGGGAGCCGCGAAGAAGTAGCTACTTCGCGGGAGCCTTGGCAGCGGCCTTCGCCGCCTTCTTGAACGCTCGCACCTCGCCGAGGGTTTTCGCGTCCACGACGTCGGCGATCGAACGCCGTGAGCCGCGGTCGCCGTACGAGCCGGTGGCCGCGCGCCAGCCCTTGGGCTGCACGCCGAGCTGCTTGCCGAGCAACGCGAGGAAGATCGAGGCCTTCTGGTCGCCGAAACCGGGCAACGCCTTGAGCCGCTTGAGGACCTCGGGGCCGTCCGGTTTGGGGCGCCCGGCGGTCCAGATCCCGGCTGCGTCGCCGTCGTAGTGTTCGACGACGTGCTCCGCGAGGTCCTTCACCCGCCGGGCCATCGAACCGCCGTAGCGGTGGATCGCGGGCGGGACCACGCAGAGCTCGACGAAGGTTTCGGTGTCCATCGCGTGGATCTTCTTGATGTCGAAACCGTCCATCCGGTCCGCGATCTTCTGCGGGCCGCGGAACGCGTGTTCCATCGGGAACTGCTGGTCGAGGAGCATCCCGACGAGCAGGGCGAACGGGTCTTCGGTCAGCAGCCGGTCCGCTTCCTCGTCCCCGACCAGGTGCAATGCGCGCGTCATGCGCCAAGGATCTCACGACCGGGCCGCCGCGCGCGCCCTCATCCGTGCGGATCGACCAGCAGGTCGGCGGCCGCGGTGGTGATGGCGGCCGACACCGCCGCCAGCGCGGGCGAGTCGAGTTTCCACTGCTGCCAGAACAGCGGCACGTCGATCGGGTGATCCGGGTCGAGACAGGCGAACGTGCCGTCCCGCAGGCGGTCGCCGATCTGCGCGAGCGGCACCATGCCCCAGCCCATCCCGGCCGCGACGGCGTCGAAGAATCCTTCGGAAGAGGGAACGTAGTGCCGCAGCGGGCTCGCAATCGTGCCGCGCTCGCGGGCGAAGCGGTCCTGGAGGTCGTCACGCCGGTCGAAGACGACGGCAGGTGCTTCGGCGAGGTCGAGATCCGTGCCGAGGGCCGGGCTCACGACGGCCAGGTAGCGCATGTGCCCGAGCCGGTGCACCGAACACCCGGCGACCGGATCGGGTGACGACGTCACCGCCGCCATCACCAGCCCCTCCCGCAGCAGGGTCGTGGTGTGGTCCTGATCCTCACGGTGCAGTTCGAAGCAGATCTTCTGCTCGGGCGGCACCCGGGTGAGTGCCGGGAGGAACCACGTCGCCAGCGAATCGGCGTTCACCGCGATCGGCAGCCGGACCGGTTCGTCGCCCGCGGTCAGGCCGAGTTCCGCCCGCGTGTCGGCCTCCAGCAACGCCAGCTGACGGCCGAACCGCACCACCGCCTGCCCGGATTCGGTCAGGCGCACCGGTTTCGTGCGGATCAGCAGGACCCGGCCGGTGCGCTGTTCGAGCGCCTTGACGCGCTGGCTGATCGCCGACGGCGTCACGTGCAGCGCCGAGGCCGCCGCGTCGAAGGTGCCTTCGTCGGCGGCGGCCAGCAGCGTGCGCACCAGGTCGAGGGGCAGATCTGTCGTCATGAGCGCTAATGTTACGTAAGAATCTTTAGCTGTACTGTTGACGCTGGGATTTCTACTGTTGTCGGCATGGGAGACGTTCTGTTCAGCGCGGTCGCCGGATTCGGCGCGACCATGGCCCTCATCGTCGCGATCGGCGCGCAGAACGCCTTCGTGCTGCGTCAGGGCATTCGGCGCGAAGCAGTACTCGTCGTGGTGCTGATCTGCATCTTCTCGGACGCCATCCTGGTGAGCCTCGGCGTCGGCGGGGTCGGCGCGCTGGTGGGGACGTCACCCGAAGCGTTGACGATCGTCGCCCTGGTCGGCGGCGCTTTCCTGCTCTGCTACGGCGCTCTCGCGGCCCGTCGCGCGTTCAAGCCGGCGGCGCTGGAAACCGGTGGTCCGGAGACCGGCGGATCGCTGCGCCGCATCGTGCTGACCACGCTGGCGATCACCTGGCTGAATCCGCATGTCTACCTCGACACCCTCCTCCTGCTCGGCGCCGTCGCGGCCGGACACGGCAGCGACCGGTGGGCGTTCGGCGTGGGTGCGGTGTCGGCCAGCGTGCTCTGGTTCCTCGCGCTCGGTTTCGGCGCGCGGCTGCTCAGCGGGTTCTTCCGCAAGCCGTCGTCGTGGCGGATGCTGGACGGCCTGGTCGCCGCGACGATGATCGCCCTTGGCGTGACGCTGGTGGTCAGCGCCTGATCACGGCAGCCGGGCGAGATCTTCGGCGGTGAGCACGAGATCGGCCGCGGCCGCCGAGTCCCGGATCGTCGCCGGCCTCGTCGAGCCGGGGATCGCGATCATCGACGGCGACTTCGCGAGCAGCCAGGCAAGGCACACCTGTTGCGGGCTGACCCCGAGCTCTTCGGCAACGGAAAGGAACTCCCCGCCGATCCCTCGGAGCGGGCCCCACGGCAGATAGGCGAGCCCGAGTTCGGTGCACAGGGCCAGTTCCGGTTCGTGCGAAAGCTGCGCGGGCGCGTGCTCGTTCTGCACCGAAACCAGCGTCCCGCCGAGGATTTCCCGCGCTTCCAGTATCTGTGCACTGGACACATTGGACAGTCCGGCGAGCCGGATCTTGCCTTCGTCGGCCAGCTCCTTGATCGCGCCGACGGATTCCGCCCACGGCACGTTCTCGTCGGGTTTGTGCAGCTGGTAGAGCCCGATCGTGTCGACGCCGAGCCGTTTCAGCGAGCCCTCGCAGGCGTTCTTGAGGTGCGCGGGTGTCCCGGTGACGGTCCACGAGCCGTCACCGGGACGGCCGCGGCCGCCCTTGGTCGCGACGAGCACCGCGTCCGAGCCGCTGTGGGCTGCCAGCGCTTCGGCGATCAGCACCTCGTTGTGCCCGGTTTCACCCGCGTGCCAGTGGTAGGAGTCGGCCGTGTCGATCAGCGTGACACCGGCGTCGAGCGCGGCGTGGATCGTGGCGATCGCGCGGTCGCGGTCCGGTCGGCCCTCGATCGACAGCGGCATCGCGCCCAGCCCGATCGCGCTGACCTCGACGTCTCCGATGCTGCGGTAACGCATGTGCTCAAGCCTTTCTGGCGTTTTCGACGGCTTCGTCGAGCCAATCGGTGGTGGTGGAGAACGAAAAGCCGAGGCCGGTCGCACGCGAGGTGTCCAGGACCGCGTACCGGTCGAAGGAGAACGGCGAGGCGTCCCGATCGACGGCCCGGAACCGGGGCTCGACCGAGATCGCACGGGCGATGTCCACGGCGGAAAGCTCGCCGTGCGAACCGGCGTTGATCGGTCCCGTGAAGTCCGCGAGCACTGTCCAGGTCAGGAAGTCGGCGATCTCGCGCGCGTGGATGAACGTCGACGGCCGCGGTTTCGCGTGGATGTCCACGGCATCCCCCGCGTCCAGCCGTTCGACGTAGTGCCGTAGCCGTCCGGTGAAATCGTCGCCACCGAGGACGTGCGCGACCCGCACCGAAGCGAACGGCGTGTCTCCCGCCGCGAAGACCGCCTCGGCCTGCCGCTTGCCTTCGCCATAGTCGTACGAAGGTGCCCCGAGGTCGACCGGCACGGGTGCGACCAGCGTTTCGGCCATCGGGGTCTCCGTCCGGACCTGGTCGTAGACCTCGATCGTGGACGTCATCACGTACCGGCCCGCGCGGATGACCCGCCGCGCGATCGCCGCCTGGACCGGGGTGTAGCAGACCTGGTCCAGCACGACGTCGAAAGAACGCGAACCGAGCGCGGCCTTCAGCCCGCCTTCGTCGTCGCGGTCGGCGATCAGGTGGGCGACGCCGGAGGGCGTCGGCGTGGAGCCGCGGTTGAGGACGGTGACGTCCAGTCCTCCGTCGCGCAGCCGCTCGACCACCTCGCGGCCGAAGTACCGGCTTCCACCCAGAACGAGCACTTTCTTCATGTCCACCAGTGTTACGGTGGCGATCCGGGCGTTTGAAGGGGAGAACATGGGTGAATCGGCGGAATCGCTGAAAGAATCTCGGCCGAATCGCGGTTTCACTGAAAGCTCACTGGACGTGATCGACAGGCGACTCCTTGAACTCCTCCAGGAGGAAGGCCGCATCACCCTGAGCGAGCTCGGGCGCCGCGTTTCGCTGAGTCCCGCCGCTGTCGGCGAGCGCGTCAAACGGCTCGAAGCCGACGGCACGATCACCGGCTACGCGGCGCTCGTCTCGCCGTCCGGGATCGGACTCGGGCTGCGGGCGTTCGTGCGGATGGCGCCGCACAGCGGGTTCACCGTCCGGCATCCGCGCACCCGGAAGCTCATGGACCGGCCGGAGATCCTCGAACTGCACCACGTGGTGGGGGAGGACTGCTGGATCCTCAAGATCGCCGTACGCGACACCACGCACCTGGAAGACCTTCTGGAGGATCTGTCCACGCTGGGTGCCACGACGACGTCGATCGTCATGTCCAGTCCGATCGAGCGGCGCGTCCTCCTGCCCTTGTGATTCGGCACAAGGTGGGCCGGATAAGTCTGGTCGCTGTCCTGGTTCTGCCTGCCGGTTTGTGACGCATGATGACTCGTAGCGCACATACTGACGAGTAACCGGAGGCAGGGATGCGGGCCAGAAGGATCCTCACCACGCTTGTCGCGGCCTTGACGTTCACGATCGCCGTCCCGGCGGTGGCGAGCGCGGCGCCGTCGAGCGGCTGGAACGACTGGTCGTGCAAGCCCAGCGCGAGCCATCCCGAGCCCGTCGTGCTGGCGCACGGCCTCGGCGGCAACGCGACGACCAACTGGTTCCATCACGCGCCGAAACTCAAGGACGCCGGCTATTGCGTCTATTCGCTGACCTACGGCACCACCGTCCTGGGTGGACAGTTGTTCGGCGGGCTCGGCTCCATGCGGAAGAGCGCCGTCGAATTCGGCGCGTTCGTGGACCGGGTGCGGGCGAGCACCGGCGCCGACAAGGTCGACATCGTCGGGCATTCCGAGGGCACGACGATGCCCGCGTACTACCTCAAATTCGAGGGAGGCGCGGAGAAGGTGAAGCATTTCGTCGGGTTCGGTTCCAACTTCAAGGGCACGACGCTGAACGGCCTTTCCGGACTCGCCAGGACCGTGCTTTCGCTGCCCGGCCTCGATCTGCTCGCCGACGGCGTCTGCGGGGCGTGCCGCGAATACCTCGCGCCGTCGGACTTCCTCGACGACCTCGCCCGCGGTGGCGTGAGCGTGCCGGGGCCGACGTACACGAGCATCGTGAGCCGCCACGATCGAGTGGTCACGCCGTACACCAGCGGGGTGCTCGACGAACCGGGCACAACCGACATCGTGCTGCAGGACCACTGCGGCGCGGACATTTCCGGGCATCTGAGCCAGGCGATCGACCCGAACGTGACGAGCTTGATCCTCAAGGCGCTCGACCCGGAAGGCGCCCCCGCGCCGAAGTGCGTGCCGTTCTTCGTGCCGCTGTAGGCCTCAGGGCCTGGTCGCGTGCACCACGAACACCGACCGGATCCGGTCCGGCGTTTCGACGTCGACGCGTTTCACGGTCACCTCGGTGAAACCCGCTTCGGAGGCCAGTTCCGCCGCCTCGTCCTCGGTTTCCGGCAGCTTCAGGTCGGTGGGGACGATGGCGGCGAACGCCTCAGACGGCCGGAACGCCGACGCGAGCGGCAGACTGAAAGCCACCCTGCCACCCGGGCGCAGCGCCCGCAGCCAGTCGCGGAGCGCGGCCGCGCCGAGGAAATGCAGCGAAGACGCGCACAGGACGGCATCCGCGCCTTCGTCCTCCACCGGCGACGGAACCGCCGAGGCGACCTGCCAGGTGATGAGCCTGCCGGGATCGTGCGTCGCCGCCTTCTTCTCGGCCTGGGCGATCATGCCCGGCGAGATGTCGATCGCGAGCACTTCGCCCGGCTCCAGGCGCAGCGCGGCGAACGCGGCCACCCCCGTACCGGTCGCGACGTCGAGAACGCGTCCGGGCGCCATAAGGCCGAGGCCGTCGACGAGCGCGTCGGCGACCAGGCCGTGAAAAGTGTCTTCGTCGTAGTGCGCGGCGATGCCGTCGAACAGCCCGGCCGCGATCTCCTCGCTCACGGCGGCGACCCTATCCGGGAGGCGGCGCCTGCCGGCGAAACCCAGGTCGACGCGGTGATACCAGCACAACTCCGAGTCGCCTTCGAGCCAGCACAGCAGGACGTCGACGCCGTCGAGTTCGGCAGGGAAGTCGATCAGGAGCGGGGCGAACCCCTTCAGCTCCGCGCCCGTCCGCTGGACAGTCGTCATCAAGTCGTCCAACCGGGCCTGCGCGGCCTTCCACTCCGGCATCCCGCCGAGCGTGGTCGCCCGGCCGCCGGGGCGCAGGGACGCGGCGAGTTCGGCCGCGTCGGCGCGAAGACGGACAAGCTCGTCGAGCACGGGGCGTAGCCGGGCGAGCTCGGCGCGGGCTTCGGGAACGGTGAACAAACCCATCCGCCGATGGTCCCAGCCCGCTCAGCGGCGCCGCCGGGCGAGTCTCGACGCGAGGCCCGCGCCGATCAGGAGGAAGCCCGTCGCGAGCAGGCCGCCGATGAAGAGCCAGCTCGTGACGCCGTAGGTGACGTCGTTCTGCGGCAGGTACTTCACCAGGCGGAAGCCCCATTCCGGGACGGCGATGGTCGCCACGCCCGGCGCGACGCCCCAGACGAGACCGCCGAGGATCGGGCCGGTCGCCGAGAGCGCGCCGAGCAGCCCGACCGCCAGCAACAGGAGTCCGCCGCCCACGAGCAGGCCGATGCTCAAGACGTCTCGCTGGGTGCTGAGCGTCGCCTGGACGAGCATCTGCTGCCGCAGACCGCCCCAAGACAACAGGCCGAGGGCGACCGGCGTCAGGATCAGACCGCCCGCGCCACTGAGGACGCGACGCACGCCTCGACCCGCGCGCGGGTCTTCGACGCCCAGGTCGTCGTCGAAGGGCGGCTCGTACGGTTCATACGACTCGACGTCCTGGTACGGCCTCCGCGGGTCCTTCGGTTCCTGCTCGTACTCGCCGTACTCCTGGTAGTCCTCGTCGTCGTACTCCGCTACGTACCGGTGCGATGACATGGGCGGGTCACCTCCCTTAAACGGACTACGGACGTCAGCCCCCTTCGGTTCACTTCGATCTCCGCGGAGCGCGTTTAGCCCGCTAAACGCGATTCGGGCGGCGCCGCGAGAGGGTGCCGACCAGGCCGGACCCGATGAGCAGGAAACCGCTCGCGAACAGGGCACCCATCACCAGCCAGGTCACCAGGCCCGTCCCGAGGCTCGCCCCGGTCACGTCGTAGGTGAGCCTCATGATGTCTTGGGGGCTCAGCAGGAACGTCAGTCCCGGCAGCACGCCCCACATCAGGCCGCCCACCATGGGCCCGATCCCGGACAGCGCCCCGAGTAGCGCGACGCCGATCAGCAGCACGCCGCCGAGGACCAGCAAGAACAGGCTGAGCGGGTCTTCACCGACGGACAGGTACTGCGCGAGACTGCGCTGCAGCTGTGAGCCGCTGTAGATCACCAGGCCGAGAGCGACGGGTGTCAGCAGCACTCCGCCGAGCGCGCTGAGCACGCGCGGCACGGCCCGGCTCGCCTGCCTAGGCTGGGCGCCGTAGGGCTCCGGTGCCTGAGGCTGCTCGTACGGGGGCACGGCGTAGGGGTTGTTCGTCATGGGAGCGCCCTTTCCGGTGGGCCGGCAGAGGAGTTTTGTTCGATGATGTCGCGGCCCGCGCGGTTCCGTGACGGCCGGATGGCCGTCGTTCGACCGGGTGACGTCGGTCACAACGGCCTCGTGGAGACTTGATACCGACCACTACTGGAACCATCCAGGACCGTTAAGCAGTACGCTTGTACCGCTACCGGAGAGACTGAAGAAGAACGCGAAGATCCGCGGAAGGAGCACCGCTGCTCATGGCCAAGATCAAGGTCCAGGGCACCGTCGTCGAGCTCGACGGCGATGAGATGACCCGCATCATTTGGCAGTTCATCAAGGACAGGCTGATCCACCCGTACCTTGACGTGAACCTGGAGTACTACGACCTGGGTATCGAGGAGCGGGATCGCACCGACGACCAGGTCACCGTCGACTCGGCCAACGCGATCAAGAAGCACGGCGTCGGCGTCAAGTGCGCCACGATCACGCCGGACGAGGCGCGCGTCGAAGAGTTCGGCCTGAAGAAGATGTGGCTCTCGCCCAACGGCACGATCCGCAACATCCTCGGCGGCGTGATCTTCCGCGAGCCGATCGTCATCCAGAACATCCCGCGCCTGGTGCCCGGCTGGACCAAGCCGATCATCATCGGCCGTCACGCGCACGGTGACCAGTACAAGGCGACCAACTTCAAGGTCCCCGGTCCCGGCACACTGACCATCAGCTACACCCCGGACGACGGCTCCGAGCCGATGGAGTTCGAGGTCGCGAAGTTCCCCGAGGGCGGCGGTGTCGCCATGGGCATGTACAACTACCGCAAGTCCATCGAGGACTTCGCGCGCGCCTCGCTGCAGTACGGCCTCGACCGTGAGTACCCGGTCTACATGTCGACCAAGAACACCATCCTCAAGGCCTACGACGGCATGTTCAAGGACGTGTTCGAGGAGATCTACCAGGCCGAGTTCAAGGCCGACTTCGACGCCAAGGGCATCTCCTACGAGCACCGCCTGATCGACGACATGGTCGCCGCGGCGATGAAGTGGGAGGGCGGCTACGTCTGGGCCTGCAAGAACTACGACGGTGACGTCCAGTCCGACACGGTCGCGCAGGGCTTCGGCTCGCTGGGCCTGATGACGTCGGTGCTGCGCACCCCGGACGGCAAGACCGTCGAGGCCGAGGCCGCGCACGGCACCGTGACCCGGCACTACCGCCAGCACCAGCAGGGCAAGCCGACCTCGACCAACCCGATCGCGTCCATCTACGCGTGGACCCGGGGCCTCGAGCACCGCGGCAAGCTGGACTCGAACCCGGAGCTGATCGGGTTCGCGAACAAGCTGGAGCAGGTCGTCGTCGAGACCGTCGAGAGCGGCAAGATGACCAAGGACCTCGCGCTGCTGATCAGCAAGGACCAGGCATTCCAGACCACCGAGGAGTTCCTCGCGACGCTGGACGCCAACCTGGCCAAGAAGATCGCCCAGGGCTGAGTTCCGCCTAGTACGTGAAGGCCCCCTTCCCTCGCCGGAAGGGGGCCTTCGTGCACTTGTGACGGTGGGTAGTAGGCCCGCCGGCCGGTTGGCGCCTCCGGGTGGTTGGCAATCCGGGATCTGGGCGACCGCCCCGGCTTCTGCCACTCTGGACCGGACAGAAAACGATTCCCTTGTTCGAGGAGTGACCATCATGGCCATCTCGAAACCGGTCTTGTTCATCGGCGGCGGACTGGCGCTCATCGTCGTCGTCGCCATCTCGGGACAGGACAGGGAGTCCAGCGCGTCCAGCCCGGCCGGATGCCAGGTCGTGGTGACGGCCGACGTGCTCAACGCGCGCGACGCCCCCGGCGGGCAGAAGATCGTCGGCAAGTACGTCAAGGACGCGAAGATCGACGCGCAGCCGGTGGTCGAGAACGGCTTCCGCAAGATCGCCGAGGGCAAATGGGTCTCCGCCGAGTTCGCGCCCCCGGTCGAAGGCGCCAAATGCGGCCCGTGACCTGCGGCTTCGCGTTTAGCCCGCTAAAGGCGACAGGCCGGTGACCTGGGGGATCGCGGTTAGCCCGCTAAAGGCGACTCGGCGCCCTGACCTGCGGGATCGCGGTTAGCCCGCTAAACGCAAGTGGGCGCCTTCCTCGGCCGCCAGCACCTCGCCGCTGAACTCCTTCCGCGCTTCGGCCACCGAGACCTCGCGGTCGGAGCCCGGCCAGAAGTGGGTCAGCAGCAGCCGCCGGGCACCCGCGCGCTCGGCCCAGTACCCGGCCTCGCCCGCCGTCGACACCAGGCGTGGCGTCGCGTCGGGAGAAGGGCCCTGCAGCGTGGCGTCCGCGATGAGCAGGTCGGCGTCGCGCGCCAGTTCCGCCAGGATCGGGCTCGGCCCGCTGTCGCCGGTGTAGGCGACGGTGAGCCCAGGCGCGGTCAGCCGGACGCCGTGGTTCGGCACATGGTGCGGCAGCAGGAACGTGGTCATCCGGAACGGTCCGACCTCGCGCGGCGTGCCAAGTTCGTACACGTCGAAGATCGTCGTCGGATGCGGTCGCGGTTCCATCGCTTCGAGTCGCCGCACCGTGCCCGGCGTGCAGTGCAGCGGGATCCTCGGCTCGTCCGGCAGCCCGTAGGCGCGGGCACGTCCGAGCGCGCTCACGTCGGCGCAGTGATCGGGATGTTCATGCGTCACCACCACCGCGTCGACCCGGCCGCCGGGGCAGTGTTCGAACAGCCGTGACGCGGCGCCGTAACCGAGGTCGAGTACGACCTTGAAACCCTCGTGGACCAGGAGGAAGCCGGCGCAGGCCCGACCCGGTTCCGGCCAGGCGCCACAGCTGCCCAGCACGGTCAACTCGCTCATACGGGCAGTCTCGCAGAGCGCACGCCGTGCCGGTTCTGTCGGACCCCCCGGGTAGCGTGCGACGGGTGCTGACCGTCTCCACTGTGAATGTCAACGGCCTCCGTGCCGCCGCGAAAAAAGGCTTCGTCGAGTGGCTGGGCTCGACGAAGGCCGACGTCGTCGCCTGCCAAGAGGTCCGGGCCGAGCTCAAGGAGCTTCCGGCCGGTGCCGCCGCGCCCGAAGGCTGGCACGTGGTGCACGCGCCGTCGGTGCAGAAGGGGCGCAACGGCGTCATGCTCTTCAGCCGGGCCGAGCCGGAAGAGGTCCGCATCGGGTTCGGCGAGCCCGAATTCGAGGACAGCGGCCGGTACGCCGAGATCCACCTGCCGAACGTCGTGGTCGCGAGCCTGTACCTGCCCAGCGGCGACGTCGGCACCCCGCGCCAGGACGAGAAGGAGCGCTTCATGGCGGCGTTCCTGCCGTACCTCGTCGACCTGCGCGCCAAGGCGGCGGCAGGCGGCCGTGAGGTCGTCGTCGTGGGTGACTGGAACATCGCCTACGACAAGACCGACCTGAAGAACTGGCGCGGCAACCAGAAGAGCTCGGGCTTCCTGCCGGAGGAGCGGGAGTGGCTCGGCCGCGTGTTCACCGAGGCCGGGTATGTCGACGTGCAGCGCAAGCTCGATCCGGAAGGCCCCGGTCCGTACACGTGGTGGTCGTACCGCGGGAAGGCGTTCGACAACGACTCGGGCTGGCGCATCGACTGCCAGATCGCCACCCCCGGCCTTGCCGAGCGGTGTACTTCGGTCGTGGTCGAGCGCGCCGAGTCCTACGACCAGCGTTGGTCCGACCACGCGCCGGTGACGGCGACCTACAGGAACTGAGGGATCGGCCGGCGACCCCGGAAGTCATGGCCTTCACCGTGACCTTCGGGATCCGGTCAGGCACGATCATGCTCAAGAGGCGGCGATCATGCGCGAGTCGATCGAACTCAAGAAACGTGAGATCGAGGAGCTTTGCCGAGCGCGCTCAGTGCGCCGCCTCGATCTGTTCGGCTCGGCTGTGAGTGACAGGTTCGACCTGCGGTCCAGCGATGTCGACGTGCTCGTCGAGTTCGACGCGGGGCCCGGGTTCGACTACTTCGGGAACTACTTCGACCTGAAGGAAGGCGACCACGCGCCGGACTCCGGATAACCTGCGCGCACGAGAATCCGGGGGTTGCGATGGAAACGAACGAGGCCAGGCGTATCGAGGCGACGAACGCCGAGCGCTACGCCATGTCCGGCCAGTACGGGTGGGAGTTCAGCCCGGACGCGCCGAACCTCCTGGAGCGGTGGACCGTGCTGCCGTTCAACCAGCGCGGGGACAAGCGGATCGCGTTCGGCGCACTGAGCGGCGCGTATCAGGGGCTGCGGTTCAGCGTCTTCGACTACCACCGCCGCCCGACGGTCACGAGCGTGCACACGCGATGGACCAACAAGAAGGTCAACGAGCTCGACACGATCTCGATCGACACGGTCTGGGTGGTCACGCTGCCCGCGCCGATGCCGAACTTCCAGATCGTGTCGAGCATCGAGTCCGCCTGGGACGTCGAGCAGTACCCCGAGCCCGCCACGGCGGACCGGAAGTTCAACCGCTGGTACAAGCTCATCGACACCGACCCGAACATCGCGATCGGAGTGCTGACTCCGCAAGTGGCCGCCACGATGCGGTCCTCGAAGCTGCACACCTGGTCGCTGGTTGGCCCGGAATTGGTCTACGTCGAGAATCCGACGTTCGGCCGGACCAAGCCGGACGAGATCCTCGCGACGCTCGGCAAACTCGCGCAACTGGTGTCGCTCCTGCCGTTCCACCTCGGCGGCCGACAGCCCGCCGCCCCGCCGCCACCACAACCGCAACCCCAGTACCCGCAACAACCCCAGTACCCGCACCAGCCGTATCCGCCGCAGAATCCCGGGTATCCGCAGCAGTATCCGCCCCCGCCGCAGTACGGCCCGCCGCCGTATCCGCCGCAACAACCGGGATATCCGCCGCCGCACTACCCGCAACCCGGGTATCCGCCGCCGGGTTACCCGCCGCGCGGTTACTGACGGGCCTTCGCGCTCTCCGTCCACACTGGACTTTCGACGAAGTGGTTGTCGAACTTTTCCTGGCTGTCCAAGAGATCCTGGACGGTCGCTTCGCCGTGCCCGACCTTTTCCAGTAGGCGGAAGTAGCCGAACCGTTCGACGCCGGGGATGAACACGATCAGGACGTCCGCGGGCGAGTCCGCGGCCGCACGGAAAGCGTGTGTGGTCAGCGGTGGGACGACGAGCATGTCACCCTTGGCGACGGTGACGATCTCTTCCCCCGCAAGGACTTCGAGCTTTCCGTCGAGCATGAAGAACATCTCGGAGGAGCCGGTGTGATAGTGCGGCGCCGCTCCATCGGCGCCGACGCCCAGTTGTGTTCTCGCACTGCTCATGACTCCGCCTGTGGTCGAGACGTCGGCGAGCAGGGTGACGAGGGTGGGGGCCGTGCCGACGGTCTCGGCTTCGGCGGCGCGGACGAGGACGGGTTCGCGGGTTTCGACGCGTTGAGTCATGGAAGAGATAGTTTCATCGCTGATAGTTCGCTGTCAAACTATCTCCCGTCGAATAGACTGCGTCCGTGAGTGAAGAGCGAAACGTGGACGCGATCGACGCGGTGGTCGGCGCCTGGCGGCGCGAGCGGCCGGAATTGGACTTGACGGCGATCGGGGTCGCCGGGCGCCTCGGCCGGGTGGCGATGCTGACCACGCCGATGGTGGAAGCGGTGTTCGCGAAACACGGCCTGAAGCAAGGGGAGTTCGACGTGCTCGCGGCGCTCAGGCGGTCCGGGAAGCCGTACACGCTGATCCCGTCCGAGCTGTCCGCGACGCTGATGATGTCCAGGGCCGGGATGACCAGCCGCATCGACCGGCTCGAGGCGGCGGGGCTGGTCGAGCGGGCGCTGGACCCCGAAGACCGGCGCAGCTTCCGGGTCACGCTGACCGAGCGCGGATTCGAAGTCGTCGATGCCGCGATGACCGAGCACACGGCGAACGTCGCGAAGCTCCTGTCGCCGCTGGGTGAGGACCTCGGTGTCCTGGACGCCGCGCTGCGCCGCCTGCTGGTGTCTCTCGACGAACACTGAAGGGGCCTGTCGCCGCGTCAGATGCGGCGAAAGGCCCCTTCGGTTCCCTGAATGGATCAGCAGTACAGGTTGCCCCCGGGGCTGACGCCGAGGATCCCGGTGAACTGCTGGTACTTGTTCACGCGGCTCTGCACCTGGGCCGGGTTGCCGCCGTTGCACTCGATGCTTCCGTTGATGCTGCGGATGGTCTCACCGAAACCGCGGCTGTTGACCATCGCGTTGTGCGGGGTCATCGTGCCCGGGCCGTTCTGGGTCATCCAGTACCAGATGCCGGTCTTCCAGGCGACCGCCGCGTCGTTCTGCACCAGCCACGGGTTGGTCAGCAGCGGCAGGCCCAGCGCGTCGCCGGCGGCCTTGTAGTTGAAGTTCCAGCTCAGCTGGATCGGGCCGCGGCCGTAGTACGCGGCGTTGCCCGCGGGGCAGCCGTAGGACTGGCTCGTGTCGCAGTAGTGCGGGTAGTTGGCCTCGTTCTGTTCGACGATGTGGACGAGGCCGCCGGTCTCGTGGCTGACGTTCGCCAGGAAGGCGGCCGCTTCCTGTTTCTTCACGGTGTCGCTGCCCGTGCCGGCGAAGGCCGGGTACGCGCTGAGGGCGGTGACCAGGCCGTTGTAGGTGTAGAAGGGGTTCCGGCTCGGGAACATCTGGTTGAACTGGGCCTCGCTGACCACGAAGCCGGACGGGTTCGGCGGGTTGGTCGTCCCGCCGCCGCAGGCGCCTTGATCGGCCCAGACCTGCGCGCTACCGGGCGTTTCGTTCTGTGTCCACCACTTCGCGGACCAGTTGTGCCCGTTGTGGGAGGCGGTGTTGCCGCCCCAGTAGACCGAGCTCGCGTTCCACGGCGCCACGCAGTCCGCGGCGGAGGCGGACTGGGCCGGGACCACCACGGCGACCGTGGTGGCGGCGAAGGTGGCGGCGACCGCCGCGAGAATACGTCGAAGAGACATCGGTGGCTCCTTCGTACGAGGGGACCATGCAGGGGATTGGTCTATACCTTTTAAGGGGTATGGCCAACAGGTATAGACCATTGCGCGCAAGAAACCAACCTGGGGAAGTCGGATCGTGCCTGTTCGGCCCCGTCGTGACAGCCGAATGGCGTAACGCTGTCCGGTTTTGTCAGAAACCGGCTCCGGCGGCGACAACTCTGAGAAGAGGGGTGCTCGAAAGATCCCCCCTGTGGGGGGCTAGTCTCGTGCCCCGAGTTGATCAGAACCGACAGGTCTTGACACGCTCGGTAGTTTTTTGACCAGCAGCCTGGAAATGCTCACTCGTTCGGGTTAGCGTTCCGGTTCGGCAAAGTCACGTCACGGGAGGCACTCCGGTGCGGAACCCAGTTCATCTCCTGATGCGATCGGCCCTGCCCTCGGCCAGGGCCGCGGCGGTCATCGCGATCCCGGTCGCGCTGCTCGTCGCGGGCGCCGGTCCGGCGTCGGCCGCGGAGTCGGCGTCGCGCTCGGAGATGGCGTTCGGTCTTCTCGGCCCGGTCGGCTTGATCGCCGTCGCGCTCGGCATCGTCGGTATGGCCTTCGGTGTGTTCCGCCAGCGCCGGAAGGCGCGTGCGGCCGCCGTCGCCCCCGCTCCCGTGGCCCCGGCCCAGCCGGCCGCCCCGCACGTCGCCGCGATGGCCGAGGCCGTGCTCGCGGACGGCGGCCTCACCCGCCAGCAGCGCCCCTGACCCGCGTCTTCCCGGGCCAGATCGCGTTTAGCCCGCTAAAGGCGACGCGCCCCGGATCGCGTTTAGCCCGCTAAAGTCGCCAGGGCGTCAGGTCGGCCCGGATCGCGTTTAGCCCGCTAAAGGCGACGCGGCGGATTTCTTGGGTAGGTACACCTAGTCCCGCCCGGATTGTTTAGCCGCCCGCTGATCGCCACGCTCAGGTCCATGACGGTGACGCGGCGTCGCAGCCGGCCCGGTGACCCCTTCCCGCTCGCTCTGGACCGGGCGATCACGGACAGCGGTCTCGGCCTCGACCGGATCCGGCATCGGCTCGCCCGGCAGGGCGTCCGGGTCAGTGTCGCGACCTTGAGCTACTGGCGGACCGGAAGAAGCCGCCCCGAGCGGTGCGACTCCCTGAAGGCGGTCGCGCTGCTGGAGCGGCTGTTCGAGCTTCCGCACGGTTCGTTGCTGAACCGGCTGGGCCCGCGTCGCCCCCGGGGACGGTGGGGCGACGCGGGAACCGGATCAGACTCCGGAGTTGGTGCGGATCCAGCTGCGGAAGTAGGGGACGTCCACGTAGATCGACGGCCCGGTCGCGCAGGTGCTGCTGTTGTTCCCCGCGCGGCTGGTGGCGCCGACCAGCTGCCAGACACCGTTGACCTGCTTCACCTGCGGGCCGCCGGAGTCGCCGTAGCAGGCACCCGAGTTGCCGTTGGGGTTGTTGGTGCAGATCTCGCTGGCGCCGTTGATGCCGCTGCACCGGGTGTCGGCGACGATCGAGGTGTTCAGCTCCTGGAGGTTGATCGGAGCGCCACAGCCACCGCGGATGGGGCAGGTCTGGCCCCAGCCGATGATCCGCGTCGCGGTGCCAACGGCCCCGGACGAAGCGGCGATCGTGACCGGCGCCTGCGACACCGCCGTCGAGAGACGCAGCAGCGCCAGGTCGGCGCTCGGGTGGGCGATGCGCTGGGCCACGCGGGCGACGGTGCCGCCGCTGGTGCGGTTCGTGGTGCCGACCCGCACCTGGTACGGCGTGCCACAGTGCGCCGCGGTGACCACCCAGGTCGAGCTGATCAGTGAGCCACCACATTGGTGCCCGCCGCTGCTCGACTGCTGGGACGCCATGAACGAGTAGACCTGGGTCGCGTTGCCGCCGCCGACGATGTTCGGCTGGACGCCTCCGGTGGGCTCGGCGGCCGCCGCGACGCCGGAAAGCGAGAAGACGGCCGCAGCCGCCATGGCCAAGCCCATCAGTAGGGATCGTGCCTTCATCTGGGTTCTCCTTCGGTGTGGCCGGAAGATCCGGTGCCATGAACGCTAGGAATCGGGCACCGTGCTCAGAACCGTCGGAAGTATGTGGCGTTTAACCGTTTAGACCGTTCGGCCGGGGTGAGGCCGGATGACCCGCCGAGAGGTGGCCTGAGAGAATCCGGGCGTGTCCGACGAACTGAAGCGCCCGCGTGTGCTCTCCGGGATCCAGCCGACCGCCGACTCGTTCCACCTTGGCAACTACCTGGGTGCGCTGCGGCAATGGGTGCGGCTGCAGGACACCCACGACACCTTCTACATGGTCGTCGATCTGCACGCGATCACCGTCGAGCAGGATCCGAAGGTGCTGCGCGACCGCACTCGCCGCTCGGCCGCGCAGTTGCTCGCGCTCGGCGTCGACCCGGCCCGCAGCGCGCTGTTCGTCCAGAGCCAGGTGCCAGAGCACGCCCAGCTGGGGTGGGTGCTGGAGTGCCAGACCGGGTTCGGCGAAGCGAGCCGGATGACGCAGTTCAAGGACAAGGCCGCGAAGCAGGGCACGGATCGCGCCAGCGTCGGCCTGTTCACGTACCCGGTTCTGCAGGCCGCGGACATCCTGCTGTACCAGGCGAACGAAGTCCCCGTCGGCGAGGACCAGCGGCAGCACCTGGAGCTGACGCGCAACCTCGCGCAGCGGTTCAACAACCGCTACGGCAAGACGTTCACCGTGCCGGAGCCGCATATCGTCAAGGACACGGCGAAGATCTACGACCTGCAGGACCCGACCGCGAAGATGAGCAAGTCCTCGTCGACCGGCAACGGCCTCATCGAGTTGCTCGAAGACCCGAAGAAGTCGGCGAAGAAGGTGCGCTCGGCGGTCACCGACACGGGCCGCGAGATCGTCTTCGACACCGAGAACAAGCCGGGCGTCTCGAACCTGCTGACGATCCTTTCGGCGCTGACCGACCAGCCGGTCGCCGAACTCCAGAACGCCTACGAGGGCAAGGGGTACGGCGATCTGAAGAAGGGGGTCGCGGAGGCGTTCGTCGAGTGGGTGACGCCGGTGCAGGAGCGCGTCCAGTCCTACTTGGACGACGTCACCGAGCTCGACAAGGCGTTGGCCCTCGGCGCGCAACGGGCAAGGGAAGTCGCTTCGGTGACTTTGCGCAACGTCTACGAGAACATCGGGTTCCTTCCCCCGGCAGGCTGATTCGCGCTGCGCGGTCGCCGCCGCGTGGTTAGCGTTTCAAGGTGGCGAAAGATGACGGCGCGAAGCCGGAAGAGGACAAGCTGTTACCGCGGTTGAGGCGGAAGTACGGCTGGCTCGATCACCTCATCCGGGCGAACGACGCGTTCACCGAGCGCTACGGCAACCACTACGCCGCCGCCATCACCTACTTCAGCGTGCTTTCGGTGATCCCGATCTTGATGGTCGCGTTCGCGATCATCAAGATCGTGCTCGCGGGCGATCAGGTGGTGACGAACCAGCTCGTCGACGGCATCAAGAAGTCGGTCCCGGAGGGTCTCAGCGATCTGGTCGGCAGCATCATCAAGGCGGCGCTGGACTCCGGCGGCGGTATCGGCGTGTTCGGTCTGCTGCTCGCGCTGTACTCCGGCGTCGGCTGGATGTCGAACCTGCGTGACGCGCTGACCGCACAGTGGGGGCAGGAAAAGCAGAAGCTCCCGCTGGTTTCGACGACCATCAAGGATCTGCTGTCCCTCGTCGGTCTCGGCCTCGCGCTGGTGGTCTCGTTCGGTCTCACCGCGGCGGGCAGCGGCGTCGGGCGGTTACTGCTCGAACTCGTCGGCCTGGAAAAGCAGGGCTGGGCCGTGTTCCTGCTGAAGGTCGCGACGATTCTGCTCGGTCTGCTCGCGAACACGCTGGTGTTCCTGTGGGTCATCGCGAGGTTGCCTCGTGAACACGTCGCGTTGCGCAGCGCCGTCAAGGGCGCGGTCTTCGCCTCGGTCGGGTTCATCGTGCTCCAGCAAGCGGCGACCTTTTACCTCGGTAGCGTCACGAAATCACCGGCGTTCGCGTTGTTCGGCCCGGTGATCGGCCTGCTCGTGTTCGCGAACCTGGTTTCGCGGTTCCTGCTGTTCGTCACCGCGTGGACGGCGACGGCGACGGAGAACTTGAAGACGGTCATCGAGCCGCCGGCCCCGGTGCTGATCCACCCGAGGGTGACCGTTCAGCAGGGGCCGGGACTCGGTGCCGTCGGCGGGGCTTTCGCGACCGGCGCGCTCTTGGGCTGGTTCGGCCGCCGAAAGTCCTGACCTACCGGGCGGGCTCCTGCGGAGCCTGCTGCGCGACGGGCTGTGCCTGCGCGGCCTTCTTGTTCCGGACGAGGCCCGCGACGAGCAGGGCCACGCCGAGAACGCCGACGACGATGCCGAGCACCGGCTGGTAGTCCTCCGCCCACATCAGCAGGACGAACTGACGGTCGGTGTAGGTCATCGCGACCGAGCCGAAACCGAGCAGGATGAACAGGAACGCGAGTCTTTGCATGAAAAGGACACCTCGGAAACGAGTACGTGAAATAGGGGACACCCGCGGCCGTCCCCCGAACGGTTCACGAGTGGAGACCGAAGGGTAGCGGCCGAGGCGGCCGCTGTCCGCCGGTTTCGGCTACTCGCCCGCCATGGCCTTCCTGCGCTGGTGACCGACGACGAACGACGCCACGATGATCAGGAAGACGGCCAGCGTGATGATCCAGCCCGTCACCCCGAACGGGTCTTCCGCCGCGGCCGCCGCGCCACTGTTGGACGCGCCGTCGGCGTTCGGCACGGCATTGGCCGGATCCGCTTCCACCGCGGCCGCCGGCCGGTATTCGATGCGCCCCACCGATTCGGCCTTGGCCTCGCGCAGCGCGATGCCGTAATCGAGGAGCTTCGCGGCCTGTTCGGTGACCCGCGTCGGGCGCTGCTCGGCGCGGAGCATCACGATCCCGACCCGGTGACCGTTCCGGAGCGCGCTGCCGGCGTAGGTGTGGCGCGCGTCGTCGGTGAATCCGGTCTTTCCGCCGGTGAATCCGGGATAGCTACCGAGGAGTTTGTTGTCGTTGTAAATCGTGATGACCGGTTTTCCCGCGGTTGGCGGGATTTCGAAGCTCTTGGTCTTGACCACCTTCGCGAATTCGGGGTTCTTCATCGCGTGGTGGAAGATCAGGCTCATGTCGTAGGCGGAGGTCGACATGCCGGGGCCGTCGAGTCCGGACGGTGTCGCGGCCCGGGTGTCCGTGGCGCCGATGCGGGTGGCCAGCGCGTTCATCTTCGCGAGGGTCGCGTCCACGCCGCCGAGCACGGTGGAGAGTGCGTGCGCCGCGTCGTTCCCCGAGTGCATCAGCAGTCCGTGCAGCAGCTGGTCCACTGTGTACTGACCGCCCGCGGCGATGCCCATGCAGGTGCACTCCTGCTCGGCGTCCTCCTTGGTCGGCACGACGACCTTGTTCGGCGGCAGTTCGGTGACCACCACCAGCCCGAGCAGGACCTTGATCAGCGACGCCGGCCGCTGACGGGCGTGCGGGTCCTTCGCGGCGATGACGTCGCCGGTTTCGAGGTCCTGCAGCACCCAGGACGCGGCGGTGCTTCCCTCGGGCGGGTTCAGCGCGCGCTTCGGCAGCACGATCCCGCATTCGGCCATCCGGTCGCCCCCCACCGGGACCGGCGGGACCGGCAACGGCTCCGGCGCGGCCTCCCCGGGGCGCGGTTTCTCGGAGGTGTCGATCGGCGCGGGAGGCGTCGTCTTGTTCGCGCACGGCTGCGCCTGGGCTGGTGGCTTCGGAACGGCTGTGGCCACCGGCGTCACCGCGAGGGCGAGCACACCGGAAACGAGGACCATGAGCGACCGGGAGATAGCGCTGTGCACCCGAGCAATGTAGCGTCGCCAGGCTCGCTGCATACTCAGGGGCATGCGCATTTCGCGAGGTACTTCGATGTTCCTGCTGGGTTTCGGCGTGTGGTCGTGGATCATCTGGATCACGTTCGCCAAGAATCTCTGGGACAGCGACCGCGCCTGGGCCGCCGACGGCTCGCCGACCGCCTACTTCATCGTGCACGCGGTGCTGACGGTCGTCTCGTTCGTGCTCGGCACCATCATCGGCCTGATCGGTCTGCGCACGCTTCGTGGCGCCAAGTCACGGGACGCGGAAAAGGCTGACGCCTGATCGGGTTTGTCGTCCTTTTGACGGTGGTGGGCCCGGCGTCGGCTCCCTAACGTTCACCTCACCGAATCATGGAGGTTGAATGTCCCGGATCAGACGTCTGCTCGTCCCCGCGCTCGTCGCGGCGGCGGCGGGAAGCGTGTTCGCGGCCCCGTCGGCGAGTGCCGCGCCCGCGCCGCAGTGCGACACGGCGAGCGCGCCGTTCAACTACGTGGTGCTTTACGACCCGCGTACCCCGGAGCGCAAGGTCGACAGCGAGCTGCGCGCGAAGTGCGGCGAGAAGGTGGCCTACTACCCGGAGATCGGGGTCGCGGTCGCGACCTCGCGCAATGCCGACTTCCAGGCGAAGATCGGCGTCTTCCGCGCCTACTCGGGCGGCCGTGACGTGGCGTTCCCGCCGGCGGCCTCGTCCCGTTCGACCCGCTCCGCGGTGGTCGACACCAAGGAAAACGAAGAGACCACCAGCGTCGCCGTCGAAGAGGACCTGTCGGCCCAGCAGTGGGACATGCGGGCGATCCAGGCTCCCGAGGCGAACAAGGTCTCCGGTGGCAGCCGCTCGGTCACCGTCGGCGTACTGGACTCGGGCATCGAGCCCACCCACCCCGGGCTGAAGGACGCTCTGGACCCGAAGACGTCCGCGGGCTGCAACTCCGGCGCGCCCGACACCACGCCCGCCGCCTGGGCTCCGACGAACTCCGACCACGGCACGCACGTCGCCGGGACGATCGCGGGCAAGGACACCGCGCGCGGCTTCACCGGCGTCGCGCCCGGCGTCAAGCTGGCGTCGGTCAAGGTCGTGAACGACGACGGCCTGATCCTCCCCGAGGCCGCGGTGTGCGGGTTCATGTGGGCCGCGAAGCACCGCTTCCCGGTCACGAACAACAGCTACTACATCGACCCGGGCATGTTCTACTGCTCGAAGGAGCCGGGCGACGCGGCCGCGTTCGAGGCCGTCCGCCGCGCGGTGGCCTACTCGACCGGTCGTGGTGTCCTGAACGTCGCCGCCGCCGGCAACAGCGGCTTCGACCCGGACAAGCAGACCACCGACCCGAACCGCCCCCACCCCATCGACGAGAGCTGCGGCATCCTGCCCAAGGCCATCGACGGTGTCGTCAACGTCTCGGCCATCGGCTACGCGGGCACGAAGTCGTCGTACAGCAACTACGGTGACGACGTTTCGGTCACCGCCCCCGGCGGCGACCGCGCCCAGCTGCCGCCCGCCGGCCAGGGTGTGGGCTGCCCGCTGTCGACCATCTTCAACGGCGGCTACGGCGCCAAATGCGGCACCTCGATGGCGTCCCCGCACGTCGCCGGTGTCGCCGCGCTGCTGGCGTCCCGCTACCGCCACGCTCCGCCGCGGCTGCTGACCTGGCTGCTGGAGCACCAGGCCGACGCGGTCGAGTGCGGCACCGCCGCACCGGTCTGTGAAGGTCCGGCGAAGGACAACTCGTACTACGGGCACGGCCGCGTCAACGCGCTGGACGCGGTGAAGTAGATCTTTTCGGTTGCCGGGGCCCGTCCGCGTTTCGCGGGCGGGCCCCGTTTTCTTCGTTCGGTGACCGCCCGATCACGTGCCGGGTTTTTCGGTATTGACCCTGTCCGAACGGGGTAAGCTCGTGAGTGAAACTCAATGGAGTGACGCACTGCGCGCATCTCGATCGGCCTGCGTTAAGGTGCCCACCTCCACATCGCTCGATGGGGATGTCAGGTTCGACCTCGCGAATGGATACATGATGACCGGCGGTTCTGAGACGGGCGGCAACTAGCCCATCGCCTGGCTCCGGCATGAGGTCGAGCTTTCACCCGTGCCGGAGCGTCAGCCGTTACGCGTGTAGTCCGCGACGAAGCCCATCCGCTGGCTCAACTGGGGCTCGCGAGCGGAGAACTCGACTATCACGTCGTTGTTCCGCACCTTCTTCTTGAAATTCCGTGCGCCCTGATTGCGCACGGTGAGAGACGCGGGGTTCGGGACGTTGCGGAAGACGACGCGGTGGGTGAACTTGCAGACCTGCTTGTCGAAGACCACGTCGAACTCCTCCGGCTCCGCACCGCTCATCAGATCCGCCGACATCTTCGGCCACCACCACTCGACGGTCACGAGGTCGCCGTCCGCGACACGGTTTCCCAAGTGGACATAGATGTCGAGCCGCGGTTTACCGGTCTTCGAGTTCTTCCAGACTGACGTGGCCTTCGCCCGCGTGCGTTCGGACGCGCTTTCCGGTCTCGCGTGGTACGCCTTGCACGAGATGCGCCGTTTCGCCCTGGCGGTCAGGGGAGTCATCCCGTAGTAGGTCATCTTCAGCGAAACGTATCTCGGCTTACCGTCCGACGCGGCGTTGAGGATCATGTTGCGTTTGCAGTAGACGTCACCGTTGTTCTCGACGATGGTTTCCTGCCGCCACTCGCGGAGGACGATCGGTGAATCCGTGTGCATACTGTCGGCGTAGTCGTGAAGAATGTTCTCCACGTTGACGAGTTTGTTGCGTTGTCGTTGCGTTCCCGCGAACGAAACCAGTGCGGCCAAAACGAACAAGACGCCGGCGGCGGTGGCGAAAACCGTTCTGAGCCAGGCGATGCCGAGTACCTGGCCGAGCAGGCCGACAAACCCCAGCATCGTGACCGTGCCGCCGAAGACACGGATGTAACCGTGTTTGTAAACGAGTTCTTCGATTTCCGCGATCAAAGGTAGGAATCGCTGCGAAAGGAGCGCACGCAGCTCCGAACCTGCCGTCATCGCCTCGCCGCCCCTCGATCACCCGGCTTGGTGACTCTCCAGACTATCTCAGTCACGCACCGTTTCCAACGGCTCTCTTGGCGGTGAAGCGCCTTTCGTCGGATTCGCGATCGGGGTCCCGCTGGTTACGTTGTGAACACCTTCGACAGTGGGGAGTTCACGATGTCGGTGTTCGGTCGGTTGGTTCCCGTGGTGGTGGGGCTGGCGATGCTCCCGCTTGTCAGCACGCCGGCGGCGGTGGCCGCTCCGGTGGCACCCTGCAGCGAGGAGCCACGGGAGTTGCCCATCAACGAGTTCACCGACTATCGCGAGATGGTCCGCGAACTCGGCAGGCTCGAGCGCGTGAGCAAGGGGCGGGTGGCGGTCAAGGAGGTCGGGCGGTCCAATCGGGGGCGGGTGATCCACCAGGCGACCGTCGGGACCGGCCCGAAGGTCTTCGTGGTCTCCAGTGAGATCCACGGGAACGAGAAGACCGGCACCGACGCGCTGTTGCGCATCCTCGACTACCTCGGCACGTCGGAATCGCGGGACGCCGAGCGGCTGCGGAAGACCATCACCTTCGTCGCGGTCCCGAAGCTGAACCCGGACGGCGCCGAACTCGACCGGCGCGGCAACGACCTGTCATGGGCCGAAGTGCAGCGGAAGTTCCCGCAGCTCAAGGACCGGCCGCCCGCCTGGAACTACCTCAGCGACGTCCTCCAGGGCGACGACTACCGGAAACGGCCGGGATTCGACGTCAACCGCGACTTCAACCCGGACCTGAACTACGTCCCGCGCGCGGAGGACTTCCCCGGCGCGCCGGATCAGCCGGGCTGGTTCATCACGCCCGAGGCGCGGGCGCTGCGTTCGGTGTACACCGGGTTGACCGCTCAGCGGGGAAAGGTCCCCGACGTCTACGTCGATCTGCACCATCAGGGCGCGTGCGTGCGGCAGGAAGGCACCAACCGGCTCCTCGACGTCGGCATCGACTACCCGCCGCTGCCCGACAAGTTCTTCGAGCCCGGCCAGAAGTACGCGAAGTACCGCGATGTGTACACAAAGGACGAATCGCGGCAGCTGGCGATCAGCGCGTTCAACGGGATGACGTCGCGCGGGTTCGTCGGGGCGCGGTATCCGCACGGTGCCGATCGCGATCTGCCGGGGCAGGCCCGGTGTTCGTTCGCCCTGAACGGGACTGGAACGGTGCTGTTCGAGGTGCGCGGGCAGACGCAGACGCTGGGGCAGCAGCATCGCGAGCACTTCACGCGTGCCGTGATGGCCGGGCTGTACAACATGCTGCGGGACGTGAGCACGGGCGCTGTCGACTACATCGACCCGGAGGCTTTCGACCTGCTGCCCGGGACCGCCGACTCCTCCGCCGCCGCACTCGCTCGGGCGCTGGAGTAGCTCTGTCCGTGAAGGCCTCCTTGAGGGACCCAGGGTCCCTCAAGGAGGCCTTCACGGACCGTCATGCGGCACGGGAGGCCAGGTTGACGGGTGGGCGTGGACGGGCCGATGCGGCGAGACGAGCCGCTTCCAGTTCGGCTAGAACTCCGGCGGGATCCGTCAGCAGCCGCGAGGGCAAAGTCTGGACGACGGTGATCCCAGCGGTGGCGTAGCGGGTATTGCGCACGACGGTGCGCCGGTAGTCGTCGCGGTAGAAGTGAAAGTCGAACGAATCGATCTCCCAAGCGAGCGCCACATCGTCCCACCACGCGTCAGGGCGGCCGATGTAGCCGCCACGACTGTCACAGATCTCCGGATTCCAATGGCTCGGCTGAACAGTGAGGCTGCGGCTCAGGATCTTCGCCCGCGCCTCTGCGACCGAGTAGAGGTCCTTCCACTCACTCAGAATTCGGCGCGGAATCGCCGTACCTCGCTTCGAGCCCGTATTCAATTCGTGGGCCAACGCATCGGGCGAGCAGTGGCCGCGCTGAATCGCCTCGACGAGCAGACGGCCGACGGGCTCCACCGCCCGCAGGCGCCGGCACGTGTCCGTGGTCGCGCGAACTAGTGGAACCAAAGGGATACCTTCGCGGATCCGCGGCTCCGGCAGGCGATGGGTTCGCTCGACGGTCACGAATTCAGCGCTGCGGACCTTGTGTTCATGGGGGATGAGGACGTGGACGTCGTCGTCCGGCGGTAACTCGCGAGGGCGAAGACCGTGTCGGCGGCATGCCTCCGCTCCGGTCACGAGCGCGCGTGGGCCTGCATGCATCAGCGCGCCGATCACCCGTTCTTCGACTGTCGGAGCAGCCGGGTGCAGGAGAATGATCCCCGGTAGCAAGCGTTGCCAGGGACCGCCGGGCAGGCATCTTCGGTAAATGACCTTGCTGCTCATGTCGAGCGATTCCAAGGTCGTGGCCTTGATGACGCCGTGTCGGCTTCGCTGCTGGAGTAGTTCGGGATGCTCGGCCCATCTGCCGCGTTTGTTCATGACCACAGCGTGAACCGGCTTGGACCGCTTTCACCAGACGCACTTCACCAGCCTGTGGATAACCCAGGTCTTGTGGATAACTACCCCAGAAGTCCGTGAAGGCCTCCTTGAGGGACTCTGAGTCCCTCAAGGAGGCCTTCACGGACTTGCGCAGAAGCGAGGAAGCGTCAGACGCGCTTGAAGAGCAGAGCGCGCTTCACTTCCTGAATGGCCTTCGTGACCTGGATGCCGCGCGGGCAAGCGTCGGTGCAGTTGAACGTCGTCCGGCAGCGCCAGACACCCTCGGAGTCGTTCAGGATGTCGAGCCGTTCTTCGGCGCCTTCGTCACGCGAGTCGAAGATGAACCGGTGCGCGTTGACGATCGCGGCCGGGCCGAAGTACGAGCCGTCGTTCCAGTACACCGGGCACGAGGACGTGCAGCAGGCGCACAGGATGCACTTGGTCGTGTCGTCGAACCGGTCGCGGTCGGCCTGCGACTGGATCCGCTCGCGCGTGGGCTCGTTCCCGTACGCGATGAGGTACGGCTTCACAGCCTTGTACGCCTCGAAGAACGGGTCCATGTCGACGTAAAGGTCCTTGAGCGTGGTCAGACCCTTGATCGGCGCGATCGTGATGGTCGTCTTCTTGCCGTCCTGCGACAGCAGGTCCTTCATCAGGACCTTGCACGCCAGCCGGTTGATGCCGTTGATCTGCATCGCGTCGGAACCGCAGACGCCGTGCGCGCACGAGCGACGGAACGAGAACGTCCCGTCGATGTAGTCCTTCACGTAGAAGAGCAGGTTCAGCAGCCGGTCGGTGCGCTGCGCGGGGACGTCGTAGGACTCCCAGTGCGGCTCGGTGTCGACTTCGGGGTTGAACCGGAGGATCTTCAGTGTGACGGTGATCGGCGTGTGGTCGGAGGACACGGCCTCCGACTTCTCGGGGGTGGCCGTGGTCATCAGTACTTCCGCTCCATCGGTTCGTAGCGGGTGAAGGTCACCGGCTTGTAGTCCAGTCGGATGTCGGCGGACAGCTCAGAACCCTGCTTGTAGGCCATGGTGTGCCGCATGAAGTTCGTGTCGTCGCGGGTCGGGTAGTCCTCGCGCGCGTGCCCGCCGCGGGATTCCTTGCGCGCCAGGGCGCCGACGACCAGGACCTCGGCGAGTTCGAGCAGGAAGCCCAGCTCGACGGCTTCGAGGACATCGGTGTTGTACCGCTTCCCCTTGTCCGACACGGTGATCCGCCCGTACCGCTCCTTCAGAGCCTGCACGTCGGTCAGCGCCTGCTTGAGCGTGTCCTCAGTGCGGTACACGGAGGCGTGCGAGTCCATCGTCCGCTGCAGCTCGGTGCGGATGTCGGCGACGCGCTCGTCACCGTGCTCCGAGAGCAGGCCCGAGAGCTGCTCTTCCACGACGGTGGTCGGGTTCTCCGGCAGCTCGACGAAGTCGTGCGCCAGCGCGTACTCGGCGGCGGCGATGCCGGCACGACGGCCGAAGACGTTGATGTCCAGCAGCGAGTTGGTGCCCAGCCGGTTCGAGCCGTGCACGGACACGCACGCGACCTCGCCCGCGGCGTACAGGCCGGGGATGACGTTCTCGTTGTCCCGCAACGCCTCGCCGTGGATGTTGGTCGGGATGCCGCCCATCACGTAGTGGCAGGTCGGGAACACCGGCACCGGTTCGGTGACCGGGTCGACACCCAGGTACGTCCGCGAGAACTCCATGATGTCCGGGAGTTTCGCGTTCAGCGTCTCTTCCGGGATGTGCGTGACGTCGAGGACGACGTAGTCCTTGTTCGGCCCGCAGCCGCGGCCCTGCAGCACTTCCTGCACCATCGACCGGGCGACGATGTCACGCGGCGCGAGGTCCTTGATGGTGGGGGCGTAGCGCTCCATGAACCGCTCGCCGTCGGCGTTGCGGAGGATGCCGCCCTCACCGCGCACGGCCTCGGAGATGAGGATGCCGAGCCCGGCGAGACCTGTCGGGTGGAACTGGAAGAACTCCATGTCCTCCAGCGGCAGGCCCTTGCGGAAGATGATGCCGAGGCCGTCACCGGTGAGGGTGTGCGCGTTCGACGTCGTCTTGAAGATCTTGCCCGCGCCGCCGGTGGCGAACACGATCGACTTCGCCTGGAAGACGTGCAGTTCGCCGGTCGCCAGCTCGTAGGCGACGACGCCGGAAGCGGCCGGGTTGCCGTTCTCGTCCGGGGTCAGCACCAGGTCGAGCACGTAGAACTCGTTGAAGAACTCGGTGCCGTGCTTGACGCAGTTCTGGTACAGCGTCTGCAGGATCATGTGCCCGGTGCGGTCCGCGGCGTAGCAGGCGCGGCGCACCGCGGCCTTGCCGTGGTCACGGGTGTGCCCGCCGAAGCGGCGCTGGTCGATCTTGCCCTCGGGCGTCCGGTTGAACGGCAGGCCCATCTTCTCGAGGTCGAGGACCGCGTCGATGGCTTCCTTCGCCATGATCTCGGCGGCGTCCTGGTCGACCAGGTAGTCGCCACCCTTGATCGTGTCGAAGGTGTGCCACTCCCAGTTGTCCTCTTCGACGTTCGCCAGCGCGGCGCACATGCCGCCCTGGGCGGCGCCGGTGTGCGAACGCGTCGGGTAGAGCTTGGTGAGGACCGCGGTGCGGGCACGCTGGCCGGATTCGATGGCCGCGCGCATCCCGGCGCCACCGGCGCCGACGATCACCACGTCGTACTTGTGGAACTGCATGAGGACTCCGCTTACCTGTGGTGGGGCGTCAGTTGGCCGAGATGCCGGGATCGAAGGTGAAGATCACCATCGTGCCGACGGCGAGGATCAGCACCATCGAGACGTAGAGCACGATCTTCAGCCAGAACCGGGTGCTGTCCTTGCGGGCGTAGTCGTCGATGATCGTGCGCAGCCCGTTGCCGCCGTGGATCTCGGCGAGCCACAGCATCGACAGGTCCCAGAACTGCCAGAACGGCGAGGCCCAGCGGCCGGCGACGAAACCCCAGTTGATGCGGTGCACGCCGCCGTCGAGGATGTTCATGATGAACAGGTGGCCGAGCACCAGCACGATCAGGGCGAGGCCCGAGATGCGCATGAACAGCCAGCTGTAGAGCTCGAAGTTGCTGCGGCGGGCAGCGGGGCGCTTCGGCGAACGCGGCTTGTCGAGTGCGAGAACTTCGGTCGCCATGGTCAGTGCCCCCCGAACATAACTTCGATGGTGCGCTTCAACATGAAGTAGGCACCGGGAATCATCACCACGACCCAGATGGCCAGGATCGTCCAGAGCATCGGCTTCTGGAACTTCGGTCCCTTCTCCCAGAAGTCGACCAGCATGACCCGGATGCCGTTGAGCGCGTGGAACAGCACCGCGCCGACGAGGCCGACCTCGAGCAGGTTGACTATCGGGGTCTTGTAGGTCTCGATGACCTCGTTGTACGTGTCGGGCGACACACGCACGAGCGCGGTGTCGAGCACGTGTACGAAGAGGAAGAAGAAGGTGGCTACGCCGGTGATGCGATGCAGCACCCAGGACCACATGCCGGGGTCGCCCCGGTAGAAGGTCCCCTGTCGGCGTGAGGCACCCGCCCGATCGCTCGCGGCCGCCTCGGTGGCGGTGCTAGCCGTGGTGGACATCGGTGAACGGCCTCCAACGTCATGGCTTGGGCCCGCTGACCGCTGGTTTCCGCGCCTGCCGCCGGGACGTCCACCTGGGGACGGCTCCGGCGACGGTGCCGAGATCATGGTCATCGAGCGTGGATGAAAAGGATGCTAGACCCGCACCTCACGGTGGGCTCACCTCCGGGTTCCTCTGTGTGATGGACCAGACATCGAGGCCGCTGCCCGATCGGGTGACGCGGGCCGGTAACTCACCGGTTCGTCCACTGTGGACGGGAGGGGGTGTCGTGGGGCGCTCTGAACGGTGCGTGACGATCTTGGGTCCTTCTCGCGGCCTGGGGGCCGGGTGCTGCCTGCGATTACTCCGTTGTGATCACCGTGCGTACTCCGTTCGTCGCGCGTACGACTCATGAGTAAACGTTTGTGTTACGTAGCGTGCCTTTCCTATGGCGGCTAAGCAGCCGTTAGGTACCGTCTCTCGGTCGAACCCGGCACTGTCGCCGGGTCGTTTCTTCGGACCATCCGCTGGATCAGCGGGGAGGGAGACACACGTTGCGTCGCATGCGTGGAACCGCGCTGGCCGCCGCCGCCATGGCCGGTGCTCTGGTACTGGCCGGATGCGCGAAGGATTCAGGTGCGGGGAACAACAACAACGCGGGCTCTGGGGATCAGTCCGCCAGCTGCGTGACGGCGCCGAAGCCGCCCGCCGCGGCGGCCGCCTCGACCAGCACCAGCCAATCCGGTGAGAAGGTCGACGGCAGCAAGCTCAAGGTCGCGCTGGCCTTCGACGTCGGCGGTCGTGGCGACGCGTCCTTCAACGACTCCGCCGCCGCCGGTACCGACAAGGCGAAGGCCGAGCTCGGCGTCACCACGGTCACCGAGAGCACCGCCGCCGCGACTGAGGACGAGGCCGCTAAGTCGCAGCGTCTCGACCAGCTCGCTACGCAGGGCTTCAGCCCGATCATCGCGGTCGGCTTCGCCTACGCCAAGGCCGTCGGCGCCATCGCGCCGAAGTACCCGAACACCCAGTTCGCGATCGTCGACGACGACTCCGTCAAGGCGCCGAACGTCACCTCGCTCGTCTTCGCCGAGGAGCAGGGTTCGTTCCTGGCCGGTGTCGCCGCCGCCTACAAGTCGAAGAAGTGTCACGTCGGCTTCGTCGGTGGTGTGAACACGCCGCTGATCCAGAAGTTCGAGGCCGGCTTCCTCCAGGGCGTGAAGGCCGCTTCGAGCAAGGCCAAGATCGAGGACGAGTACCTCACCCCGGCCGGTGACTTCTCCGGGTTCCAGGACCCGGCGAAGGGCAACGTGAAGGCCGCCGCGCAGATCGCCAAGGGCGCGGACGTGATCTACCACGCCGCCGGAGCCTCCGGTAAGGGCGTGTTCGAGGCCGCGAAGTCCAACAACGCCATGGCCATCGGCGTCGACTCCGACCAGTACAACCAGAAGACGGTCGAGGCGTCGAAGGACGTGATCATCACCTCGATGCTCAAGCGCGTCGACGTGGCAGTGTTCGACTACCTGCGCGCGCTGGCGAAGGGCGACCTGACGACGCTGCCGAAGCGGTTCGACCTCAAGGTCGACGGCATCGGCTACGCCACCTCCGGTGGCAAGGTCGACGACATCAAGGACGTCCTCGACGGCTACAAGGCGCAGATCGTCTCCGGGGCGATCACCGTCTCGGACAAGCCGCAGAAGTAAGCTCCACCAGGCAGCGGGGCTCGGGAGGGTAACCCCTTCCGAGCCCTCACCTGTTTAACTCCCAGAACTGGATGGCTTTTCCATGAGCGCTCCCCAGGCCGAGGTCACCGACGCCCCCGACCGGGGTGAACCGGCCGTGCAGCTGACCGGGATCACGAAGCGGTTCCCCGGTGTCGTTGCCAACTCCGACGTCAACCTCACCGTCACCAAGGGCGAGGTGCACGCTGTCTGCGGCGAGAACGGCGCGGGCAAATCGACCCTGATGAAGATCCTCTACGGCATGCAACAGCCGGACGAGGGCGACATCGCGATCAACGGCGAACCGGTGAAACTGCGCAACCCGCAGGACGCCATCAAGACCGGGATCGGGATGGTCCACCAGCACTTCATGCTGGCCGACAACCTCACCGTCGGGGAGAACGTCTTCCTCGGCGCGGAGAACCTGCACGGCATCGGCCGCGCGGCGAGGGCGAAGCTGGCGGAACTCGCCGAACGCGTCGGCCTGCGCGCCCGCCCGGACGCGCTGCTGGAAGAGCTCGGCGTCGCCGACCGCCAGCGCGTGGAGATCGTCAAGGTCCTCTACCGCGGGGCGCGGATCATCATCCTCGACGAGCCCACCGCGGTGCTCGTGCCGCAGGAGGTCGACGCGCTGTTCGAGACCGTCCGCGCCATGCAGAAGGACGGATTCACCTTCATCTTCATCTCGCACAAGCTCGACGAGGTGCGCGCGATCGCCGACACGGTCACCGTGATCCGGCGTGGCACCACCGTCGGCACGGCGGATCCGAAGACGATCACGTCGCGGCAGCTGGCCGAGATGATGGTCGGTTCGGAGCTCCCCAGCCCGGAGACCCGCGAGTCCACTGTGACCGATCGGCCTGTCCTCCGCCTGGACGACGTGTGCCTGAGCGTCGAGGGTTCCGAGCGCAACGTGCTCGACCACATCTCCTTCACCGTGCACGCGGGTGAGGTGCTCGGGATCGCCGGTGTCGAGGGCAACGGCCAGACCGAACTCGTCGAGACGATCATGGGCATGCGCAAGGGCGGCGGCCGGATCGAACTGACCGAGGTCGACGGCCGGGTCGTCGAACTGCACAAACTGGGGACGCTCGCCCGTCGCGAGGCCGGGATCGGGTACATCGCCGAAGACCGCACGCGGCACAGCCTCCTGCTCACGCAACCCTTGTGGGTCAACCGGATCCTCGGCTACCAGACCCGCGAGCCGGTCGCGAAAGGACAGTTGCTCGACATCGTCGGCGCGCGTGAGGACACCCGCCGCATCGTCGCGCAATACGACGTCCGCACGCCGGGCATCGACGTCCCCGCAGCCGCGCTTTCCGGTGGCAACCAGCAGAAGCTGATCGTCGGGCGTGAGCTTTCCGGCGATCCGGTGCTGCTGATCGCGTCGCATCCGACGCGTGGTGTCGACGTCGGCGCGCAGGCGCTGATCTGGGAGCAGATCCGCCAGGCCCGTGCGGCCGGGCTGGCCGTGCTGCTGGTTTCGGCCGACCTCGACGAACTGATCGGGCTTTCCGACACCATTCAGGTCATGCTGCGCGGACGACTGGTCGGCGAGGCCGACCCCGCGACCGTGACCCCGCAGGAACTGGGCTCCGCGATGACGGGTGCCTCCGAAGACTCCGAAGAAGGTGCATCGTGAGTTCCTGGCGTACGAGGCTGCTTCCGCCTCTGCTCGCGATCGTTTTCGCGGTCATCCTGACGGCCATCGCGCTGATCATCTCGGGCGCGGACCCGCTCCAGGCCTACGGCACGATGGTCGGCCAGCTCTTCAAGGGCTCGACGGCCGTCGACACGGTGAACCTCGCGACGGTCTACTACCTGTCCGGGCTCGCGGTGGCCATCGGCTTCCAGATGAACCTCTTCAACATCGGTGTCGAGGGCCAGTACCGGTTCGCCGCCATCGTCACCGCCATCATCGGCGGGGCGCTGCAACTGCCGCCGGTGATCCACGTGCTGGCGATCCTGGTCGTCGCGGTGGCCAGCGGCATGCTGTACGCGGCCATCCCGGCCGTGCTGAAGGTGACCCGAGGCGTTTCCGAGGTCATCTCGACGATCATGCTGAACGCGATCGTCGGCGGCATCGTGGCGTTCCTGGTCAACGCGGACCAGTTCGGCGTGCAGACCGGCAACAACATCGCCACCCGCGAGATCGCCGAGACGGGCCGGATCCCGGGTATCCCGATCCTTTCGGGTGAGCTGTTCGGCTTCGTGTTCATCGCGGCGCTGATCGGCGGGGCCTACTGGTTCATGCTCAACCGGACCCGGTTCGGCTTCGAGCTCAAGGCCTCGGGCGAATCGACGACGGCGGCCGCCGCCGGCGGGGTGAACGCCAAGAAGATGACGCTGATCGCGATGCTGCTTTCCGGTGGCGTCGCCGGCCTGGTCGCGATGCCCGAACTGCTCGGCCGCGACTTCAGCTACGGCATCACTTCGACCCAGATGTACGGCTTCACCGGTATCGCGGTCGCTCTGCTCGGCCGCAACCACCCGGCGGGCATCGCGCTGGGCGCCCTGCTGTGGGCGTTCCTCGACCGGTCCGCGGTGTCGCTCGAACAGATCAACGTGTCCAAAGAGATCGCCACGATCATGCAGGGCGTGATCGTGCTGTCGGTCGTCATCGCGTACGAGATCGTGCGCCGCGCGGACCTGGCCGCCGAACAGCGTCGCGTCGGTCGCGCGCTGGCAGGCAACGGCCGCAAGGGATCGAGCGTTTCCGAGGGAGGTGCGGTGTGACCACCGCGGACGTTCTGTCGCCCAACACGGGCGGGACCACCATGCCGGTGAAGCCGCCGAAGCGCCGCATTCCCGGCTGGCTCAAGGGTGCGATCTGGGGGTTGCTGGCCGTCGGTGTGCTCGCGATCGCGTCGTACGCCACCGGCGTCAACACGCTGACCTCGACCAACACCGCGCACACCGCGCTGAGGCTGGCGCTGCCGATCCTGCTCTGCGCACTCGGCGGCCTCTGGGCCGAACGCGCCGGCGTGATCAACATCGGCCTCGAAGGCATGATGATCCTCGGCACCTGGGGTGCCGCCTGGGGCGCGTTCTACGGCGGCGTCTGGGCCGGATTGCTGGCGGCAGTGGTGTTCGGCGCGCTCGGCGGGTTGCTGCACGCCGTCGCGACGGTGACCTTCAACGTCAACCACATCGTCTCCGGTGTGGCGATCAACCTGCTCGGTCTCGGAGTCGCGAAGTACCTGGCGAACCTGGTGTTCACCCCGCTTTCGGGGAACCCGCGTCAGTCGCCGCCGGTCCCGAAGTTCGACACCTATTCGGCGACGTTCCTCTCGGACTGGCTTTCGGATCTGGAGAAGATGCAGCGCGTCTTCGTCTCCGACCTCGCCGGCATCCTCAACGGCCTGGTCACCGAGGTCGCGCCGCTGACGATGATCGCGATCGCGCTGGTCCCGATCAGCTACCTCGTGCTGTGGCGGACGCGGTTCGGCCTGCGGCTGCGGTCCTGTGGTGAGAACCCGGTCGCGGCCGAGTCCCTCGGCGTGAAGGTCTACCTGCACAAGTACATCGCCATGATCATCTCCGGCGGGCTCGCCGGAATGGGTGGCGCGTCGCTCGTGCTGCTCGCCGGCGGTGCGGACTACCTGGAGAACCAGACCAACAACCGCGGGTACATCGGCCTCGCGGCGATGATCTTCGGAAACTGGCGGCCGGGCGGCCTGCTCGGCGGCGCGGCGCTGTTCGGTTACGCGGACGGCCTCCAGCTCGCCGGTGGCGGCACCGCGGTGCTCGCGCTGCTGTACGGCGCGGTGATCCTGCTTGCCGTGATCGTGGCGGTGCAGTTGTTCCGCCGTCAGTGGATCGCTTCCGCGCTCGGTGTCGTCGGCGCCGTCGCGCTGTACGCGATCTACTGGACCAACGACGACCTGCCCAGCGACCTCATCCCGTACACCGCGCACTTCGTGACGCTGATCGTGCTGGCGGTGGCTTCGCAGCGGCTGCGGCCGCCCAAGGCGATCGGCGCCACCTATCGGCGAGGTGAGGACTGACATGGCGGAGTACGACTGGGAAGCCTTGCGGGCGCAAGCCGTCGAGGCTGCGAAGTCGGCGTACGCGCCGTACTCGGGCCTGCACGTCGGCGTCGCGGGAGTGGTGGACGACGGCCGGATCGTCGTCGGCTGCAACGTCGAAAACGCTTCGTACGGCTTGGGAATGTGCGCGGAATGCACGATGGCGGGGCAACTGCGGCTGACCGGCGGCGGCAAACTGGTCGCCGTCGCCTGCCGCAGTGGCGCCGGTGATCTCCTGATGCCGTGCGGGCGCTGCCGTCAGATCCTGTTCGAGCACGGTGGTGCGGAGTGCCTGGTGGACACTCCCAGCGGCATCCTGCCGATGTCCGCGGTGCTGCCGGACGCGTTCGGGCCGGACGACCTGCCATGAGCGCGTTCGCCGCTGTCGACGTCATCCGCGCGAAGCGGGACGGCGGACGGCTCACCGACGAGCAGATCGACTGGACGATCGACGCGTACACACGCGGCGACATCGCCGAGGAGCAGATGGCCGCGCTCGCGATGGCCATCTTCCTGCGGGGCATGGATTCCGGCGAGATCGCGCGCTGGACCGGCGCGATGATCTCGTCGGGGGAGCGGCTCGACCTGAAGGTCAGCCGCCCGACCATCGACAAGCATTCGACGGGCGGGGTCGGCGACAAGATCACGCTTCCGCTGGCGCCGCTCGTCGCGGCCTGCGGGGCGGCCGTGCCGCAGCTGTCCGGACGCGGGCTCGGGCACACCGGCGGGACACTCGACAAACTGGAGTCGATCCCCGGTTGGCGTGCCGCTTTGTCGACATCGGAGATCATCCGGCAGCTCGACGAGGTCGGCGCGGTGGTCTGCGCGGCCACCTCCGGGCTGGCTCCGGCCGACAAGAAGCTGTACGCGCTGCGGGACGTGACCTCGACGGTGGAGTCGATCCCGCTGATCGCGAGCTCGATCATGAGCAAGAAGATCGCGGAAGGTTCGGCCGGGCTCGTCCTCGACGTGAAGACCGGCTCGGGCGCGTTCATGAAGACGCTTCCGCAGGCTCGTGAACTCGCGCGGACCCTGGTGGAGATCGGGACCGCGCACGGCGTCGCGACGACTGCGCTGATCACGGACATGAACGTGCCGTTGGGATACGCCGTCGGCAACGCGATCGAGGTCGCGGAGTCGGTCGAGGTGCTGCGCGGCGGCGGCCCGGCCGACGTCGTCGAGCTGACCGTGGCTTTGGCCAGGGAGATGCTGGCGCTGGCGGGATTGTCCGATGTGGACCCGGCGGCGGTGCTCGCGTCGGGGAAGGCCTACGAGACGTGGTGCCGGATGATCGCCGCGCAGGGCGGGGATCCGGACGCTCCTTTGCCGCGACCTGAGCACGTCCACGTCGTCTCGGCGCCCGCCGATGGGGTTTTGTCGCGTTTGGACGCTTATTCGGTCGGAGTCGCCGCTTGGCGGCTCGGGGCCGGGCGGGCGCGCAAGGAGGATCCGGTGCAGGCCGCGGCCGGCGTGCTGTGCCTGGCGAAGCCGGGCGACGAGGTTTCGGCCGGGCAGCCGCTACTGGAGCTGCACACCGATACGCCGGACGCTGTTCCTTCGGCTCTCGCTGCGCTCGCTGACGCCTACGCCGTCTCCTCGGAGGCCCCGGCCTCCGCTCCGCTCGTCCTGGAGACCGTGCGGCCCTGACCCACGCAATTCGTCATCTGGTTGCGGTAGTTGCACGCGCAACTAGCGCAACCAGGTGCCGAATTGCGGAGGGTCTTGCCGGGAGCGAGCGCCCCCAATGTGGCATTGGGGACGCTCGGTGTCCCCAATGCCACATTGGGGGCACCGACGTCGGCCGTCCAGCTCGGCCGTCCAAGTGGGGCACCGGCGGACGCGTGGCCTCGTCGCGGTTGGCTCTGCCGCAACCAGATGACGAATTGCGGAGAGGGCCCGGCGGATCGCGATCAGGGGGCTAAACGCAGGTCGGTGCCCGAGCACGAAGAGACCAGAGAAGCGTGAAGGCCCCCTTCCCTCGGCTGGTCACTCAGACCTGGGCCGAGGGAAGGGGGCCTCCACGCGCTACAAGCGGATCAGTCGGTGGTCTCGTCGGTGCCGTCGGCCTTGGCCTTGGCGTCGGCCGCCTTGGGCGCGCGGCCGTTGCGCGAGCTGCGACGCGGCTGACGCGGGGCGGGCGGCGGCGGGGAGATCTGCTGCACGGCCGGGCCACCGCCGAGCATCAGCTCCGCGAAGGTCGCCATGGCCTCGTCCAGCTGGCCGCCGATGCGGCGTACGGACTCGTCGTTGCTCTTGCGCACCAGCGTGTCGACAGAGTCGGTGTCCGGCTGCTTCTGCAGCGTGCTCTCGACCTTCGACAGGCCGGAGCGGATCGAGCCGTCGAGGTCGCCGAGGCGGCCGGTGAAGCCGTCCTCGACCTTGTCGAGGCGCTCGGCCAGGTGGTCGAGGCGCGAGGTGACCTTTTCGAGGCGGTCGCCGAGGCCGTCGAGGCGGTCCGAAGCGTCGATCATCTCGCCGGTCTCGGTCAGCGCGGTCTTCAGCGCCTCGGTGTTCGCGGTGAGGCTTTCCTTGGTCGCCTTGTCGAGGTTCTCGACGCGGGTGCGCAGTTCGCGGTCGACGGTGTCGACGCGGTCCCGCAGGGTCGACTCGGCCTGCTCGACGCGCTCGCGCACCGGGCCGATCACCGACTGAGGCAGCGCGTCGGTCTTCACGTCCTGTTTGTCGAGGTGCGCGCCGAGTTCGTCGAGACGGCGGTGGATGTTCTGGAGCTTGTCCTCGAGCCCGTCCATCCGGCCCCCGACGCCTTCGAGGCGCGCGGCCATGCCGTCGAGGCGGCCGTCGAGCTGAGCGAACGGCTTCGCCAGCTTGTCGACGATGCTCTCGACGGCGCGGGTCAGCGCGGCGATCGCGGTGTCCTGCGCTTCGAGCCGCGACATGGTCTCGTCGAGACGTTCGGCGAGCACGCTCGTCTCGGTGCGGTCGGGCATCTCCGAGAGCCGCTTGCGCACCGCGCCGAGCGAGTCGACCGGGGCCAGACGTGCGTAGATGTCGTCGAGCGCGTCGAAGATCTGCTGCTGTTCGCTCTCACGCACTTCGGCCGCGCGCACCAGCATGTTGCGCATCCGGTCGAAGGACGGGGCTGCAATGTGGTTGTCAGTGGTCACTGCGGTGTCCTTCGTGGGCGGGGAAATGGGAGGGACGTGACGGCAAGCTTATCCATTGCGAAATTGCTCTGCGTATGGCCCCCGGGTATCGGACAATGTCGAGCTCTGACCCTGATGGCCGATTCAGCTCGTGATCGACAAAGCCGAGGGTTAACCAGAGCGTACGAGTTACCACCATGTAGGGGAATGACAGGCTGGTTACCGTTACGTATGTCCTCTGAAAGCAGCAGACCAAGCATCCCGGAGGCGGTACTGGCCCGCGCTCCGAAGGTTCTCCTCCACGACCACCTGGACGGCGGATTGCGTCCCGCCACGGTCGCCGAACTGGCCGAGCAGACCGGGTACACGGCCCTGCCGGCCAGCGATCCCGCCGAACTCGGCCGATGGTTCCGCGACGCCGCCGATTCCGGCTCCCTCGTCTCGTACCTTGAGACGTTCGCGCATACCTGCGGTGTCATGCAGACCGAGGAAGCGCTGGTCAGAGTGGCCGCCGAGGCGGTGGAAGACCTCGCGGCCGACGGGGTCGTCTACGCCGAGGTGCGGTATGCCCCCGAACTCTTCGTCGAACGCGGGCTGTCACTCGATGCGGTGGTCGAGGCCATTCAGGCCGGATTCGCCGAAGGTGAACGGAGAGTGGCGGAAGGCGGCGGCCGGATCCGCGTCGGGACGTTGCTCTGCGCGATGCGCCAGCACGCCAGGGCGCTCGAGATCGCCGGTCTCGCCGTCCGCTACCGCGACGCCGGCGTGGTCGGGTTCGACATCGCCGGACCGGAAGACGGATTTCCGCCTACCAGAAATCTCGACGCATTCGAGTTTCTGCGGACGAATAATGCGCATTTCACCATTCATGCCGGGGAGGCGTTCGGGCTGCCGTCCATTTGGGAGGCGATTCAGCATTGCGGTGCCGAGCGGCTCGGCCACGGGGTCCGCATCGTCGAGGACATCAAGACCGACAGTGACGGCACGGTCCATTTGGGACGGTTGGCCGCCTACGTCCGCGACCGCCGGATCCCGCTGGAGATCTGCCCCACGTCCAATGTCCAGACGGGAGCGGCGCGCTCGATCGGCGAACATCCCTTCGGCCTGCTCGCCAGGCTGCGGTTCCGGGTCACCGTCAACACCGACAACCGGCTGATGAGCGGCTGCTCGATGACCAGCGAATTCGCGGCACTGAGCGACGCGTTCGGCTACGGGGTGGCCGATCTCGAGTGGTTCACGATCAATGCGATGAAATCCGCCTTCCTCGATTTCGACCAGCGGCTCGACATCATCAACACGGTCATCAAGCCGGGCTACGCGTCCTTGCGTTCGTTAGCATAGACAACTATCGTTCACTATGTAGGAGAACATTCTCAGATAGTGAAACGGTGGTCGTGATGACGCAGGTCGTGGACGTGGGGGTCGGCGGAAAACGACGCTGGCTCATCCTCGCGCTCGGCCTCGCCGCACAGACCGCGAGCTGTTCGTTCCTCTATGGGCTCCCGTTCCTGGTGCCGACCATGCAGCGTGCGGAGGGATTGACGCTCGCCGAAGCGGGAACCGTGGTCGCGGCGCCGAGTCTTGGCCTGCTGTTCACCTTGATCTTGTGGGGTGCGGCCGCGGACCGTTACGGAGAGCGTTTGGTAATGGCCCTCGGACTCGGCGTCTCGGGGTTACTCCTCGTGTACGCGGCCGTCGGCGACCACTCGCTCGGGATCCTCTTTGGGGTGTTCCTGCTCGCCGGTGCGAGCACCGCGTCAGTGAACGCCGCGAGCGGCCGGGCCGTCCTCGGCTGGTTCGGTCCGGCCGAACGGGGCCTCGCGATGGGCATCCGCCAGATGGCCCAGCCGCTCGGGGTGGGCGTCGCCGCCTTCGGTCTCCCGCCGCTCGCGGATCGCTGGGGATTCCAGGTCTCGCTCCTGCTGCCCGCGCTGACCGCGATCGCCGTCGCGCTCCTCGTCGCCTGGCTGCTGGTGGATCCGCCGCGTCCGAAGGTCGAAGCGGGCAAGCGGGAGAAGCCGCCGTCGCCGTACCGGAAGCCGGCGTTGTGGCGGGTTCACGGCGCGAGCGCGTTGCTCGTCGTCCCGCAGTTCACGGTTTCCGCCTTCACTCCCGTGTATCTGGTGACCATGCACGGCTGGGCGGCCGCGTCCGCGGGCTGGTTCGTCGGCGCCGTCCAGATCCTCGGCGCGCTGGGCAGGATCGCGTCGGGTTACTGGTCCGACCGCGCCGGCAGCAGGCTGCGGCCGATGCGGCAGCTGGCGATCGCGAGTGCCGGGGTGATGCTGCTGGTCGCGCTCGGGGACGCGACGTGGCCGTGGCTGGTGCTGCTCGCGCTCGTGCTGGCCGCGGTGATCACCGTGTCGGACAACGGGCTCGGGTTCACCGCGTCGGCGGAGATGGCCGGGCTCGCGTGGGCAGGGCGGGCGATGGGCACGCAGAACACCGGACAGAACATCGCCGCGGCACTCACGCCGCCGCTGCTGGGTCTCGTGATCGGTGACAGCCGATACGCCCTGGCATTCTGCGTGGCCGCGGTCTTCCCGGTACTGGCCATCGCCCTGGTGCCCGTCAAGCACGAGAGCCCCCAAGCGCTATGAAAGGTCCCTTCATTGCAAATTTTGCAATGAAGGGACCTTTCATAGCGTCCCGTGGAAGGATCAGACGACCGTGAGCCGGTTCTCGAAGGTCTCGACGAGCTTGCGCCACTCGGACTGCTCTGCGTCGAACGGAGCGCTCGGCTCGAGCCGCGAGGGGTCCGGCCGCAGTACGAACGACACCAGCCAGCCGAGGCTTTCGTTGGACGCCAGCGCGGTCTCGACGCTGTCGTCCTCGGCCCATTCGGCGGCGTCGGTGATCAGCTCGACGGCCAGCTCCAGCTGGGTCGGGTCGATCGCTTCGGGGCCTTCGGCGATGTCGTCGGCGATCCCGTTCAACACGTAGGTGTTCTCGGTGTCGACGTCGATTTCGAGCTCGCCCGCGGTGGCCTTCGTGGCCACCTCGTCCCAAGTGGACACTTGGGAGAGGTCGTTGTCCGCCAGGTCCTTGCCGTCCGCGATCGCGCGGATGAGGGCCTTCTCGGAGGTGAAGACGTCGATCTCGCCTTCGCTGCCGAGGAAGATCGGCTTGTCGTCGAGGTAGCAGCGCAGTGTGTAGTACTCGGCGCCGGAGGTGATGATCTTGATCGGGTCGATGCCGACCTCGCCCCAGAAACCGACGGGCTCGTCGTCTTCCGCGTCCTCGTCGTCATCGTCCACGAGGTCCTCGTCGGCGGCGGCCGCTTCGGCTTCGGCGGACTCCGCGAGGAAGGTCGCGAGCTCCTCCGCCGTCTGCTCCAGCACCTTCTCGTCGACGTCGGGAGCGGTCACCAGGCCGTCGATCGCGTCGAGGACGGTGTCCCACTTCTCGGAGACCGCCTGCGACAGGTCCGCCCAGAGACGCTCGCCGTCGCGGCCGGAGAAGGGCAGCGTGCCCTGATCCAGCAGCGAGAAGCTCTCGTGCGCGTCGAGGACTTCGTGGACCTCGTCGAGCTCGCACACGTCCGCGAGCGAACGCACGATGCCGATGATCTCGGCCAGCTCGCCGAGCGTCCACTGGTCCGGCTTGTCGGCGACCAGCTCGGGGACGCCCACCAGGTCGTAGGTGTGGTCGTCGTCCGGGATCAGCTCGGGCACGTTCAGCGCGGGCACGACCTCCCACGCCGGGTGGTCGAGCAGGTCGTGCTGCTCGGATGTCCGAACGAAGGCCGCGAGATGCGCCGCGTCCGGGAAGGCGTACAGGTCTTCCTCGTCGCCGAGGAAGGCTTCCCACTCCTCGCCGTCTTCCCGCCAGCGCGGCGCCCAGAGGGTGACGACGTCACCCTGAGGCAGGCCGAGTTCGATCGGGATGATGTCCTGTGCCATTCCTAAGCCCTCTCGGATTACCGCCTGTGTGCGCGACCGGGTGATGCTTGCCCGATAGGTGCGCGGTAACGCGAAGCCTACGGGTTTCCGGCGGAGGGCGCGATCACCCCTGGGCAAGAAGCGACCAACGGATGGCACGATAGGTCCTCTGATGACACTTACAGACCTCCTGCCTGCGCGTCCCGACCCCGACTCGCTGTTCGAAGCCTTCTCCACCTGGACGGCCGAGCGCGGGCTCGAGCTGTACCCGGCACAGGAAGAGGCCATCATCGAAGTGGTCTCCGGGGCGAACCTGATCCTGTCGACGCCGACGGGCTCGGGAAAGAGCCTGGTCGCCGTCGGGGCGCACTTCACCGCGCTCGCGCACGGCCGCCGCAGCTACTACACGGCGCCGATCAAGGCGCTCGTCTCGGAGAAGTTCTTCCAGCTCATCGAGATCTTCGGCGCCGAGAACGTCGGCATGATGACCGGCGACTCGGCGGTGAACGCCGACGCGCCGATCATCTGCTGCACGGCGGAAATCCTGGCGAACATGGCGTTGCGGTTCGGCGCCGACGCGCCGGTCGGGCGGGTCATCGCGGACGAGTTCCACTTCTATTCGGAGCCGGATCGCGGCTGGGCCTGGCAGGTGCCGCTGCTGGAGCTGCCGAACGCCCAGTTCGTGCTGATGTCGGCGACGCTGGGCGACGTCTCGTTCTTCGAGAAGGACCTCACCCGCCGGACGGGCCGTCCGACCGCGGTGGTCACCTCGGTGGAGCGGCCGGTGCCGCTGACCTTCCGCTACGCGCTGACGCCGTTGCACGAGACGATGTCCGAGCTGCTCCACGGCGGTCAGTCCCCGGTGTACGTCGTGCACTTCTCACAGGCGGCGGCGATCGAACGCGCGCAGACGCTGATGAGCATCAACGTCACCTCGAAGGCGGAGAAGGAGGCCATCGCCGAGATGCTCGGCGGCTTCCGGTTCTCGGCGGGGTTCGGGAAGACGCTGTCGCGGCTGGTCCGGCACGGTATCGGCGTGCACCACGCCGGCATGCTGCCGAAGTACCGGCGCCTGGTCGAGCAGCTCGCGCAAGCCGGGCTGCTGAAGGTGATCTGCGGGACCGACACCCTCGGCGTCGGCATCAACGTACCTATCCGCACAGTGGTCTTCTCGGCGCTGACGAAGTACGACGGCGTGCGGCAGCGGCATCTCAAGGCGCGTGAGTTCCACCAGATCGCCGGCCGCGCCGGCCGTGCCGGGTACGACACCGACGGCTACGTCGTCGTACAGGCACCAGACCACGTCGTCGAAAACGCCAAGGCGCTGGAGAAGGCGGGCGACGATCCCAAGAAGAAAAAGAAGATCGTCCGCAAGAAGGCGCCGGAAGGGTTCGTCAACTGGACGGAGAGCACCTTCGACCGGCTGATCGCGGCCGAGCCGGAGCCGCTGACGTCGAGTTTCCAGGTCAGCCACTCGATGTTGCTGAACGTCGTCTCCCGGCCGGGCAACGCGTTCGACTCGATGCGGCATCTGCTGGAGGACAACCATTCCGACCGTCCCGCCCAGCGGAAACTGATCCTGCGCGCGATCGCGATCTACCGCGCGCTGCTCGCGGCGGGCGTCGTGGAACGGCTCGACGAGCCCGACGAGCAGGGCCGCATCGTGCGGCTCACCGTGGACCTGCAGTTCGACTTCGCGCTGAACCAGCCGCTTTCGCCGTTCGCGCTGGCCGCGATCGAGCTCCTCGACGTCGAGTCGCCGTCCTATCCGCTCGACGTCGTGTCCATTGTGGAATCCACTGTGGACAATCCGCGGCCGGTGTTGTCGCAGCAGCAGTTCAAGGCGCGCGGCGAGGCCGTCCAGGCGATGAAGGCCGAGGGCATCGAATACGACGAGCGGATGGAACTGCTCGAGAACGTCACGTACCCGAAGCCGCTCGAAGAACTGCTGGAGGCGGCGTATTCCCGCTACCGGCAAGGGCATCCGTGGGTCGAGGACTACGAGCTCAAGCCGAAGTCCGTCGTGCGCGACATGTACGAGCGTGCGATGAACTTCGTGGAGTACATCGGTTTCTACCAGCTCGCCCGTTCGGAAGGGCTGGTGCTGCGGTACCTCACCGACACCTACGACTCGCTGCGGCACACGGTCCCCGACGAGGCCAAGACCGAGGGGTTGCAGGACCTCATCGAATGGCTGGGCGAACTGGTGCGCCAGGTCGACTCCAGCCTCCTGGACGAGTGGGAAGCCTTGCGGCACCCCGAAGAGGAGGGTCCCGTTTCGGTGCGGCCGCCGTCCGAGCCGCCCGCGGTCACGCGGAACGAGCGGGCCTTCCGTGTCCTGGTGAGGAACGAGCTCTTCCGTCGGGTGGAGCTGGCGTCGCGGCGGGCCTACGGGACGCTCGGCGATCTGGACGCCGCTTCGGGTTGGGACGCCGACGCGTGGGAAGACGCCATCGAGGACTACTTCGACGAGCACGAAACCCTCGGCATCGGGCCGGACGCGCGCGGGCCCAAGCTGCTGATCATCGAGCAGGAGACGGAGATCTGGCGGGTGCGGCAGATCTTCGACGATCCGGCGGGCGACCACGACTGGGGCATCAGCGCCGAGGTCGACCTGGCGGCTTCGGACGAGGCGGGCTCGGCGGTCATCCGGATCACGGCGGTGGACCAGCTCTGAACTTCGGCCGCTTACCCGTGCTAGGAAAGGACCGTTCCTTGCAAAATTTGCAAGGAACGGTCCTTTCCTAGCACGCGCGTGCGTGAAACGAGGCTTTCACGGACTCGGGACAGCGAGCAGTCGCCGGCGCCGCACTAGCTGCACGATCAGCACGATCAGCGACAGCGCGGGCAACGGATAGCCGAGCATCAAGCCCACCGTGATGTCGGTGAGCGGCGCGAGGACCGCGGCGACGAACACCCACGTCGGCGCGGTCGGCAGCTTCCCGCCGGAGCGGACCTTGCCCCACGGTTTCGCCACCGAAAGCCACGCCTGGAACGCGAGCGCGCTCGCCATCAGCGCGGTCCCGGCCACGAGCGCCACCGGTGCCGGCCCACCGGCCCGCGCCGCCACCACGGAATCCTGCAAAGCGCCGGACAGCAGGAAGATCCCGGCATAGAGCTGGACGAGCGTGATCGCGAACTTCGCCAGCACCCACCAATGCCGGGTGAAACCCCAGGCCGTCGCCGCGGCGAGCATGAAGCCGGTGAAGGCCGACGCGTTGGCGAGCGGCGCCAGCAGGAACGAGTCGATCTCGTGCGCCATGGACGTCGCGGCGACGCGGATCGCGCCGTCCTCGCTCGTGCGGCTGATCGTCAGGAGGGTGAACAGCGCCAAGGCCTGCCCCATCCAGCCCACCGACGTGATGACGTGCAGCCACACGGTCAGCTGCCGCCACGTCTTCGTCCCCATGTCGCACAGGCTCGCTCGCCTGTCCGGCCGGCACATCGGGGACGACCCTGAAATCACACCGGAAGGGGCGGGAAGCAGGCCTGGGCGTCGTGTCCGTCGAACCAGAGCCCGACCATGAACGCCATCGTCGCCTCCATGAGCGCCGCCCGGTCGAGGCCGCCCGCGACCAGGGGAGTGCACCCGAGGTCGCGGACCAGTTCGCTCACTTCGCCGACCTTGTCGCCGCAGATCGGCACCGCCAGCGGACGGCCGCCGAACACCGGCGGAGTCATCCGCCAGACGTCCACGTGGCACAGGTTGAACGCCTTGACCACGTGCGCGTCCGGTGCGGCTGCGGCGATCCGGGCGGCCTGGTCGGCGACCGTGAGCGAGGCGCCCGGGCCGACGGCGTTGGTGCAGTCGATCAAGACCTTCCCGGCGAGATCTCCAGCGACGGCAAGGACTTCCGTCACCGACGCGGCGGGAACGGCGAGCAGGATCACGTCACTGGCGCGGGCTGTCTCCTCCCAGGTCCCCACTCGCGGGGAGATCCTGGCGGCCTTGGCCCGGTCGCGGGCGGCGACCATCACCTCGTGCCCGGCCCTGGCCCACTGGCCGCCGAGCGCCTCCGCCATCCCGCCCGCGCCGAAGATACCGATACGCATGTGCCGCTCCCTAAGATCGAGTTACCCCATGACCGTAGAAAGCCGTGCGGGTACCGATTGGTTACCGGAGGTCCGATGAACGACGTCTTCCTCGCCGATTGCCGTGTGGAACCCGGTCGTGTTGTGGGCCCTGCGCGACGGGCCGCTGCGGCCGGCCGAACTGCGGCGACGGCTCGGCGGGATCAGTACGAAGGTGCTCACGGAGACCGTCCGGCGGCTGGAGTTCAACGGCCTGGTCGGCAGGCGCGACTGCGGCCGGACGGCGAAGGTCGAGTACTCGCTGACGGACCTCGGAGCCACGCTGCTCGCACCCATCGAAGCCTTCGGGGAGTGGGCGTTCAGGCACGGCGACGACGTGATGGCGGCGCAGGACGAGGCGACCCGGTTACGCGATCTCGCGTGATTGCAGACGGATCTCGCGTGATTGAAGGCGTAACTCGCGTGTTTGGAGGCGTAACTCGCGTGGGTGCGGCTAGGTGGGCGGGCGGGCCTCGGCCAGCTTGAGGAGGGGGATGGCCGCGGCGGCGTCGGTGATCAGCGTCGAGACCATGCCGGAGCGCAGGACGGCGTCGATCGCTTCGGCTTTCGGTTCCGTGTAACCCAACGCGATCACTTCGGGGACGGCGAGCAGTTCCTCGGCGCTGATGGCGAGCACGTGGTGGGCCAGTCCGGTGGACATCGGGGTGCCGTCGGCGTCGAACAGCCGCGCCGAGACTTCTGCTTTGGCACCGCGTTTCGCTATGGCGCTGCGCTCGGCTTCGTCGAGAGCGTCGTAGACGGTCGATTCCTCGGGCTTCCACGCGCCGATGCTGACGACGGCCTTGGTCAGGTTTTTGAACTGCCCGAACGTCTCCGCGATCCCGGGCTGCCTGCGCAGCGTCTCGGTGGTGCGGCGGTCGGGGAGGACGAGCGGGCCGAAGATCGGGTACGCCTGCCCGCCGGAGACGGAGGCGACGCGGCTGACCGTCTCCACCGATCGGTCCCGCATGTCCATGCCCGCCTGCACCCCGCACAGTTGCACGACCGGGCACTTCGGCAGCGACTGGATCGCGTCGGTCATCGCGTTCACGGAACGTGCCCAGGAGAGGCCGAGAACGTCGCCGGGAGTGACGATTTCGGCCAGGAGCTGAGCCGTGAGAGTGCCGATCTTCCGTCGGGCCACTTCGCGGGACTCCGGCTCCGGCGCTCGTTCGAGCACTAGGACGCGGTCCAGCCGGTACGCGGAGCGGATCTCTTCGGACAGCACGAGGTCGACCGGCGCGGGCAGGTGGAATTCGACCTTGACGATGCCGCTTTCCCTGGCTGTGTCGAGCATTCGCGCGACCTTGAACCGGCTGATGCCGAACTCGTCGGCGATCTCGAGCTTCGAGGCTCCCTGGTCGTAGAACCGCCGGGCCACCGCGGCCAGGCGTAGCGCCTCCACCAAGCCCAGGACCTGCTTCTTCGCGCTCATATGAGCATCATAACGCGAAATCTGCACGAAAGGTTGACGTAACACCAGGGAAAAGTTCACCATGCCTGGACATGCAGTTCGAAGCATAAGCCCGTCCCGCTCATTTGAGCGGAGAGAAGAGGAGCTGGCATGCGTGCCGCGATCGTGGACAAGCCCGGGGAGATCAGGGTCGGTGAGGTACCCGATCCGAAACCGGGGGATCGCCAGGTCGTCGTCAAGGTGGGTGCCTGCGGGATCTGCGGGACCGACCTCCACATCGCCGACGGGCACTTCCCGCCGACGCCGTATCCGATCGTCCCCGGCCACGAGTTCGCAGGCGAGATCGTCGAACTCGGCGCCGACGTGCCGGGTGGCTGGAAGATCGGCGACCGGGTGGCCGTCGACCCGTCGCTGTTCTGCGGTTACTGCAAGCCCTGCCGGTCCGGCCGCGGCAACCTCTGCGAGAACTGGAACGCGACCGGCGACACCGTGAACGGCGCCTTCGCCGAGTACGTCGCCGTTCCCTCCGCGAACTGCTACCGCATGCCGGACACGATGACCTGGGAACAGGGCGCCCTCGTCGAGCCGGTCTCCTGTGCCGTGCACGGTGTGCGCCGGATCGGCGTCGAGGCGGGGGAGCGGTTCCTCGTCGTCGGCGCGGGCACGATGGGGCTGATCATGCAGCAGTTGCTGCAGCGCGCGGGCGCCCACGTCACGGTGGTCGACCGCAACACCTCACGGCTCGGCCGTGCCATGGACCTCGGCGCGGCCGCGGTCGCCGGTGACGTGAAGGATCTCGACGACGAGAAGTTCGACGCCGCCGCGGATTGCACCGGCGCCGCGCCCGCCATCGAAGCCGCTTTCGACTCGCTTCAACGCGGAGGTCGGTTGCTGGTCTTCGGGGTCGCGCCCGCCGAAGCGCGCGTCGCGCTTTCGCCGTTCCGGATCTACAACGACGAGATCACCGTCGTCGGCTCGATGGCCGTCATGAACAGCTTCGGTGCCGCGCTCGACCTGGTCGCCGACGGCGCCGTCGACACCGCCGCGCTGCTCACCGACACCTTGCCGCTGGAGCAGTACCCCGACGCGCTCGCCCTCATGCGCAGCGGCGCCGGCCTGAAGGTGCAGGTCATACCGGGAGGCGAAAGTGCGTAAAGCAGCCGCTCTGCTCGCGGTTCTCCTGCTCACCCTCACCGGTTGCGCCGGTGCGGGCGCGCTCGGGACCGGCGACCGGACGCTCGTCGTCGCGATCGTCGCGAACCCGCAGATGAAGGACGCCATCGAGCTTTCCGGCGAGTTCGAGAAGGCGAACCCCGGCGTCACCCTCAAATTCGTGTCCCTGCCGGAAAACCAGGCACGCGCGAAGATCACCGCGTCGACGGCCACCGAGGGCGGCGAATTCGACGTCGTCATGATCAGCAACTACGAGGCGCCGCAGTGGGCCGCGAACGGCTGGCTGGAGAACCTCGAACCGCATATCGCGGCGAACCCCTCCTACGACGCGGACGACTTCATCCCGAGCATCAAAGAGTCCTTGTCTCACAACGGATCGCTCTACGCGGTGCCGTTCTACGGCGAGTCGTCCTTCCTGGCCTACCGGAAGGATCTGTTCGAGCAGGCCGGGCTCACCATGCCCCCCAAGCCGACATGGACGCAGATCGCCGAGTTCGCCGCGAAGCTTGACGACAAGGCCAAGGGCGTCGCCGGGATCTGCCTGCGCGGCAAGCCCGGCTGGGGCGAGAGCCTCGCGCCGTTCACCACGGTCGCCAACACCTTCGGCGCGCAGTGGTTCGACAAGGACTGGAACGCCAAGCTGACCAGCCCCGAATTCAAGGCCGCCGCCGACTTCTACGTGAACCTCGTGCGGAACCACGGCGAGGTCGGCGCGTCGAGCGCGGGCTTCTCCGAATGCGGCACGCGGTACACCCAAGGCCAGGCCGCCATGTGGTACGACGCCACGGTCATGGCGGGCACGAACGAGGACCCGTCGGCGAGCAAGGTCGTCGGGAAATCCGGCTACGCCCCGGCTCCGGTGGAAAAGACGCAAGCGAGCGGCTGGCTCTACACCTGGGCGCTGGCGATCCCGAAGGTGGCGAAAGACAAGGATGCCGCCTTCAAGTTCATGTCCTGGATGACCGACAAGGCCTACGTGCAGCGGGTCGCCCAGGAATTCGGCGACTGGAACCGCGTCCCGCCGGGCGTACGCAAGTCGACCTACGACATCCCCCAGTATCGCGAGGCAGCCAAGGCCTACGCGCAGCCGACACTGGACGGCATCGCGGATGCCGACCAGCGGAAGGCGATGGCGAATCCGGTGCCCTACCCCGGGATCCAGTTCGTCGGCATCCCCGAGTTCCAGGACCTCGGTACCCGCGTGAGCCAGCAGCTTTCGGCGGCGATCGCGGGCCAGATCACCGTGGACGAAGCACTCAAGCAGTCGCAGGAGTACGCGCAGACCGTCGGCAAGTCGTATCAGGAGGCGCAGTGATGTCCACGATCTCCGCTCCTGCCCGCCCCGAGCCCGCCCACGCCAAGAAGGCGACGGCTCCGAAGCGTGGCACCGATACGCCGTTCAAACGACGGCTGCCGTTGTTGCCCGCCTTGCTGTTCGTCGTCGCGGTGACGCAGTTGCCGTTCGTGCTGACGGTGTTCTACTCGTTCCAGTCGTGGAACCTGGTGCGGCCGGGCTCGCGGCATTTCGTCGGGCTGCAGAACTACATCGACGTCTTCGCCGATTCGACATTCCTCGGGGCGCTGCTGAACACCGTGGTGCTGACGGTCGTGTGCGTGCTCTTCTCGCTGCTGCTCGGCCTGGGGCTGGCGATCCTGCTGGACCGCAAGTTCCTCGGCCGCGGTGTGGTCCGGACCCTGCTGATCACGCCGTTCCTGATCCTGCCCGCGGCGGGTGCGCTGCTGTGGAAGACGACGATGTTCGACCCGACCTACGGGTTACTGCACTTCGTCTTCGGCACCGACGTCGACTGGCTTTCGGAGTTCCCGCTGGCCGCGGTGATGGCCCAGGTCGTCTGGCAGTGGACGCCGTTCATGATGCTGCTGATCCTGGCCGGGTTGCAGAGCCAGCCGAAGGACGTGCTGGAGGCCGCGTCGGTCGACGGTGCCGGCCGCTGGCGGACGTTCACCGCCATCACGCTGCCGCATCTGAGCCGGTTCCTGCAGCTGGCGACGCTGCTGGGCGCGATCTACATCGTGAACAGCTTCGACGCGATCTTCCTGATGACACAAGGAGGTCCGGGGACGGCCAGCACGAACCTGCCGTTCTACATCTATCAACGGGCGTTCCAAGGCTTCGACATCGGGCAGTCGTCCGCGATGGGCGTCATCGTCGTGATCCTGACGATGATCGTCGCGACCTTCGCGCTGCGGCTGATGTTCCGCACGTTCTCGGTACAGGGAGGCGCGAAATGAAAAGCCGCTTCGGGCCGGGCGCGCTGACGGTCGCGACCTGGGTGATCGCGATCCTGTTCGTGTTCCCGTTGCTGTGGATGATCCTTACGGCCTTCAAACAGGAGGCCGACGCCTACACCGATCCGCCGCGACTGTTCTTCACCCCGACGCTCGACCAGTTCGCCGGCGTACTCGAACGCGGTTTCCTGCCGTACCTGTCGAATTCGGCGTTCGTGACCGTCGTTTCGACGCTTTTCGTGCTGCTGCTGGGGATCCCGGCGGCGTACGCGCTGTCGCTGGCGCCGGTGAAGGGGACGAGCAACGCGCTCGGCTTCTTCCTGTCGACGAAGATGCTGCCGATCGTGGCGGCGATCATCCCGCTGTACGTGATCTCGCAGAACACCCAGCTGCTGGACAACGTGTGGGCGCTGATCATCCTGTACACCTCGATGAACCTGCCGCTGGCCATCTGGATGATGCGGTCGTTCTTCCTGGAGGTGCCGCACGAGATGATCGAGGCGGCCCGGATCGACGGCGCGACGCTGCCGATCCTGCTCCGGAAGGTGATCATGCCGGTGGTCGCGCCCGGGGTGGCCGCGACCGCCCTGATCTGCGTGATCTTCTCGTGGACCGAGTTCTTCTACTCGGTCAACCTCACCGCCGCGCGGGCCGGGACGGTGCCGGTGTTCCTCGTCGGGTTCATCACCAGCGAGGGCCTGTACTGGGCGCAGCTGTCCGCGGCCGCGCTGCTCGCGTCACTGCCGGTGATGATCGTCGGCTGGATCGCACAGAATCACCTGGTGCGGGGGCTGTCGATGGGCGCGGTCAAGTAGGGCTTCGGGCCAGGTGGTCGTGAGTGGCGTTTCGGGTTAGAACCCGAAACGCCACTCACGACCCCCACCCCTACGCGAGTGACAATGCCTGCCCAGGACAGATGTGCACGGCCGTCCGCGCGTTCTCCTCTGCCTCATCGCCTTCGGGCTCGGCGTTCAGCACGATGACCGTCCCGTCGTCTTCGCTCTGGTCGAACAGATCGGGGTCGGTGAGCACGCACTGGCCCGCGCCCACACACTTCCCGGTGTCCGCGATGATCTTCATGGCTCCTCCTACCAGGTGACCGGAAGGGCGTGGAGGCCGTAGATCGTCGAATCGTGCTTGAACTGCAGTTCGTCGACCGGAACGGCGATCCGGATGCCCGGCACTCGCCGGAACAACGTATCGAACACGATCTGGAGTTCCAACCTCGCCAAGTTCTGGCCAAGACACTGGTGCACACCGAATCCGAAGGCGACGTGATGCCGCGCGCCGCGTTCGATGTCGAAGGTGTCCGGATTCTCGAAGCCGTCCGGATCGTGGTTGCCCGCGTTGCTCAGGCCGACGACGCCCTCACCCGCGCGGATGAGCGTTCCGCCGATCTCGACGTCCGCCGTGGCGAAGCGTGACGTCGCCGTCTCCGCGATCGTGAAGACCCGCAAGAGTTCCTCGATCGCGGCGAGGGTCTTGCCAGGGTCCGCCTTGATCTTCGCCAGCTGATCGGGATTCTCCAGCAGGGTCACCGTGCCCAGCGAGATCATGTTCGCCGTCGTCTCGTGACCGGCGATGAGCAGCAGGAACGCCAGCCCGACGAGTTCGCCGTGATCGGCGTCGCCCGATTCCCGCTGCTTCAGGATCTGGCGGCCGAGGAGGTCTTCCTCGGTGGCGTTCGCTTCCTTTTTGGTGACGAGTTCGTCGAGATAGTTCTCGAGCTGCTCGAACGCGGTCATCCGTTCTTCGGCGGTGACTTCCCGGCTGAGCATCTTGGAACTGCACGACTGGAAGAACTCGTGGTCCGAATAGGGGACGCCGAGCAGTTCGCAGATCACCAGTGACGGGACCGGCAGGGAAAACGCCTGGACGAGATCGGCGGGTTTGGGGCCCGCGAGCAGGGCGTCGATGTGCTGGTCGACGATCTGCTGGATTCGAGGCTGGAGCGCCTTCATACGCTTGACGGTGAATTCCCCGACCACGTCACGCCGGGCTTGGCTGTGCTCCGGCGGGTCCATCGCGATGAGGGACGGGCGGAACGGCTTGTCCTCGCGGCGGATCTGCCGCTCGACCATCAGTGGGAACGACTCGCTCTGCCGGTCGGAGCTGAAATGCGGGCTGCTCAGCATTTCGCGGATGTCTTCGAGCCGGGTGAGTGCCCAAGCCGTTTGGCCGGACGGCAGACCGACCCGGGAAATCGGACTTTCCGCGCGAAGCGTCTCGTATTCGGGCGGCGGCGAAAACGGGCATTTCCGGGCCAGTGGCAGGGTCGCGGTGGTTTCCTCGACGTCAGTCATTCGGGTTGTCCTTCCCCAGGTGTCGGGTGGGCTCGGGCGATTTCGGACAGGGGACCCCAAAACGTATGCGGATGGTTTTATTCCGCTTATGACACCAAGGTACTCAAGTGGAGACAGGTCGTCCACTCGCGAAGGAGTGGTTTCCCGGGAGGCGTGAAGGGAACGCCCTTACGTGCGAGAATCACGGCCCTGAAGGACCCTTCGAGAGGCGAGGATCATGACTGCCGACCCCGAGACCCGCTTGCGCGCCGACGCGCGCCGGAACCGGGATCAGATCCTGGCCGCCGCGAGAGCCATCTTCGCCGCACAGGGCGCCGAGGTCCCGATGGAGGAGATCGCGCGCTCGGCGGGCGTCGGCGTCGGCACCCTCTACCGGCGATTCCCGGACCGGGACGCGTTGATCCGGGCGGTCGCCGTCGACAACTTCGACCGGGTCCTGAGGGACGCGAAAGCCGCGAGGGACCAGGAAGCCTCCGATTGGGACGCCCTGATCCGGCTCCTGCACCAGTCGATGGAGCTTCAGCTGAGCATCCAGCTCGCGATGGTGTCGCCACGGGCGCTGGTGATCCTGAAGAGTGACCCCGCGATCAAGGCCCTGCGTGACGAACTGGTCCTGGTGATGGACGCTTTCGTCCGGGGCGCGCAGGCGGAGGGGAGGCTCCGGGCGGACGTCGCCACCGGTGACGTCGCGATCCTGTTCGCGACGTTGCTGCGGCAGATGCCGGGCAAGGGCGAAGAGGTCGCGCGGTTGGCGACCCGGCGCTGCATCGGGATCATGATCGACGGCTTGCGGGCCGTCGGCGAGAACGAGCCGCTGCCGGGACGGCCGCTGACCGGCGCCGACCTGGACACGTGAGCCCCCTGCGCATCTAGATGACTAATTGCGGAGGAACGTGAAGGCCCCCTTCCCTCGGCTCAGCCGAGGGAAGGGGGCCTTCACGCGCTTCAAGCTAGACGCCCAGCGGGTGCCAGACGGTCTTCGCTTCCAGGTACCGCCGCAGCCGCGCGATGTCGGCGTCGGCGGTCCAGTCCGGCTCGACGTCCGGGACGGTCAGGACACGCTTCACGGTGCCCGCGGCCTCGCGTGCCAGGTCCGCCCGCGCGGACGGCTCCGCGCCCGTCGGGTCGAGGGCGTTGACGTCCCCGTGCGAGGCCAGCCACGAACCCAGCTCCGACGCGCGGCCGGTCAGGATGTTCGCGACCCCGCCGGGCAGGTCGGACGTCGCCAGCACCTCCGAAAGCGTGATCGCGGGCAGCGGCCGGTCCGCACTGGAGACCACCACGGCCGTCGAACCCGTCGCCAGCACCGGCGCGAGCACGCTCACCAGGCCGAGCAACGACGACCGCTGCGGTGCCAGCACACCGACCACCCCGGTCGGTTCCGGGACGGTGAAGGAGAAGTACGGACCGGCGACCGGGTTCGCCCCGCCGAGCACGGTCGCGATCTTGTCCGTCCAGCCCGCGTACCAGACCCAGCGGTCGATCGAAGCGTCCACAAGGGACTGTGCCTTCTTGGCCGCGACGCCTTCGGACGCGGCGACCTCCGCGACGAACTGCTCGCGGCGGCCTTCCAGCATCTCCGCGACCCGGTACAGCACCTGGCCACGGTTGTACGCGGTCGCCGCCGACCAGCCGCCGAAAGCCTTGCGGGCGGCGGAAACCGCGTCGCGGACGTCCTTGCGGGAAGCGTGCGAGGCGTTCGCCAGGAACTTGCCCTTGGTGTCGGTGACCGGATACACGCGGCCGGATTCCGAGCGGGGGAACTTGCCGCCGATGTAGAGCTTGTAGGTCTTCGCCACCGAAATACGGTCAGACATCGAGGTAGGCCTCCAGTCCGGTGCGTCCGCCTTCGCGGCCGAAACCCGACTCCTGGTAGCCGCCGAACGGCGCGGCGGGATCGAAGCGGTTGAACGTGTTGGCCCAGACGACGCCGGCCCGGAGCTGGTTCGCCATCCAGAGAATGCGCGAACCCTTCTCGGTCCAGATTCCGGCGGAGAGCCCGTACGGCGTGTTGTTCGCCTTGATGACGGCCTCGTCCGGCGTGCGGAAGGTCAGCACCGAAAGCACCGGCCCGAAGATCTCCTCGCGGGCGATGCGCATCGACTGCTGCACGTCGGAGAACACGGTGGGAGCGAAGAAGAAACCGCGTTCCGGCACCGGGCACGGGCTGGTCCAGCGCTGCGCGCCCTCGGTGTCGCCGGACTCCACGAGGCCCTTGATCTTCGCGAGCTGCTCGGCGGAGTTGATCGCCCCGATGTCGGTGTTCTTGTCCAGCGGGTCGCCCAGCCGCAGCGTCGAGACGCGGTAGCGGAGCTTTTCGAGCACCTCTTCCGCGATGGACTCCTGCACCAGCAGACGCGAGCCCGCGCAGCAGACGTGGCCCTGGTTGAAGAAGATCCCGTTGACGATCCCCTCGACGGCCTGGTCCAGCGGAGCGTCATCGAAGACGACGTTCGCCGCCTTGCCGCCCAACTCCAGCGTCAGCTTCTTCGCGGTGCCCGCGATCTGGCGCTGGATGGCCTTGCCGACCTCGGTCGATCCGGTGAAGGCGACCTTGTTCACGTCGCCGTGGCCCACCAGCGCGGCGCCGATGTCCCCGGCGCCGGGCAGGATGTTCACCACACCGGGCGGGAGTTCGGCCTGCTGGCAGATCTCCGCGAACACCAGCGCGGTCAGCGGCGTGGTCTCCGCCGGCTTGAGCACCACGGTGTTGCCGGTGGCCAGCGCGGGCGCGATCTTCCACGCCAGCATCAGCAAGGGGAAGTTCCACGGGATGACCTGGCCCGCGACGCCGAGCGGCTTCGGGTTCGGGCCGTAGCCCGCGTAGTCGAGCTTGTCGGCCCAGCCCGCGTGGTAGAAGAAGTGCGCGGCGGCCGTCGGCACGTCGGAATCCCGCGATTCCTTGATCGGCTTGCCGTTGTCGAGGCTTTCCAGTACGGCCAGCTCCCGCGACCGTTCCTGGATCAGGCGCGCGATGCGGAACAGGTACTTGGCGCGTTCGGAGCCCGGCATCTTGGACCAGACGCCTGTGTACGCCTTGCGCGCGGCCTTCACCGCGGTGTCCACATCGGACACCGACGCGGTGCCGACCTCGGCGAGCACCTCTTCGGTGGCCGGGTTGATCGTCTTGAGCGGCTCACCCGAGCCGTCGACGAATTCGCCGTTCACGAACGGCCGGTAATGCGGTTTGAGGTTCGCGAGGTCGCGCGATTCGGGCGCGGGCGCGTACTCGAAGATGCCCATGGATCAGTCCACCGTCACGTAGTCGGGACCGCTGTAGTGGCCGTCGGCCTGGGTGCGGCGCTGCAGCAGGAGGTCGTTGAGCAGGCTGGACGCCCCGAACCGGAACAGATCCGGGGTCAGCCACTGCTCGCCGGCGACCTCGTGCACCGCGACCAGGTACTTGATCGCGTCCTTGGTCGTCCGGATGCCACCGGCGGGTTTGACGCCGCGCAGTTCACCGGTCTGGACGAACCAGTCGCGGACGGCCTGCAGCATCACGTGGGTGACCGGCAGGGTCGCGGCGGGCGACACCTTGCCGGTGGAGGTCTTGATGAAGTCGCCGCCCGCCAGCAGCGCGAGCCAGGACGCGCGGCGGACGTTGTCGTAGGTGGCCAGCTCACCGGTTTCGAGGATGACCTTCAGGTGAGCGCCGCCACAGGCGGCCTTGATGGCCTGGATCTCCTCGAAGACCTCCAGATAGCGGCCTTCCAGGAAGGCGCCGCGATCGATCACCATGTCGATCTCGGCGGCTCCGGCGTCGACGGCGATCTTGGTGTCGGCCAGCTTGATCTCACGGCTCGTGCGGCCGGCCGGGAAGCCGGTGGCGACACTCGCGACGTGGATGCCGGTGCCGCGAAGCGCCTCGACAGCCGTCTCGACCATGTCCGGGTACACGCACACGGCCGCGACCCGCGGGGTGTCCGGGCGTTCCGGATCCGGCCGCATGGCCTTCGCGGCGAGCGCGCGGACCTTGCCCCGGGTGTCGGCGCCTTCGAGGGTCGTCAGGTCGACCATCGAAATGGCGGTGTCGATCGCCCAGAGCTTGGCGGCCTTCTTGATGCTGCGCGTGCCGAGGCCCGCCGCCCGCTGCTCGACGCCGACCTGGTCGACACCAGGCAGCCCGTGCAGGAACCGGCGCAGGCTCGCCTCGTCGCGAGTCGCGTCCGCCAGCGGCGACGGGGTGGCCGTCGCCGCTGACGAGCTGGTCGTAGCTGTCATACGGGTGAGTGTAGGCGGCCTACAAGCTGGGCACCGGGGCCTGGGCGGCGGCCTTGGCCGGGATCACCGGCGCGCAGAACTCGCTGACCATCGGCAGCTGACGCTTGAGCGCGGCCTCAGGCGACGCGGTGAGGTCGACGGTGGCCAGCGTGGAGATGTTCTTGCCGGACTCGTCACGGAAGCTGAGGGTGGCGAAGCCGGGCAGGTCGCCGCCGTGACCCCAGACGGTGACGTCTTCGGCGCAGATACCCGCGCTCTTGAGGTTGACCTTCATCAGGCCGAGGCCGTACTCCATGCCGCCGGCGGGAACCGTCTTCTTCATCTGCGCGAGCAGGTCCGCGGGCAGCAGACGGCCGCCGAGCAGGGCCTCGAAGAAGCGGTTGAGGTCCTTGCCCGAAGACACCATGCCGCCCGCGCCGTAGTAGCGCGAGTAGTTGTAGGTGGTGACGTCGGTGAGGCCGCGCGGCGCGTCGTACAGCTGCTCGTAGCCGCGGGCGGCCGCGCCGATCAGGAACGGGAAGTCGCGGGGCAGCGACGTGTCGCGCAGGTGCAGCGGCCCGGTGACGCGCTCGGCGAGCGCGCGTTCCAGCGGCTTCCGCGTGGTCTTCTCGACCAGCAGGGCGAGGACGTTGTAGCCGGTGTTGGAGTACGCCCAGCTCGTCCCGGGCTTGAACTGCAATGGCTGCTTCGTCACGCTCAGGCGGATCTGGTCGTCGCTGTCGAAGTGCTCGAAGCGTTCGGTGTCGATCTCCGGCCCCGTCGCCCAGGAATCCTCGGGAGCCAGATCGCGCGGGAGGCCGCTGGTGTGCTGCAGCAACTGGCGGACGGTGATCGGCTCCGGATACGGCAGCAGCCCTGGCAGGTAGCGCTCCACGGGCTCGTCCAGCCCGACGCGCTTTTCGGCCACTAGTTGCAGGACCAGTGTCGCGACGAACACCTTCGACACACTCGCGATCCGCCAACGGCCCGACGCGTCGGGCTTGCCCGGCCGGTCGATGTTCGCGACACCGCTGACACCGCGGAATCCGTCGGACACGGCGACCATGCCGGGGATGCCCGCGGCGACCGCCGCGTCCATCGCGGCTTGACGCGGATCGGTCTTCTCAGCGGCCACCGCCGGGAAGGCGGTGACGGAAAGCAGTGCGGCACAAGCGATCGCGACGAAACTTCGGCGCATGTGACGAACCCCCCAGTTCAGGTCAGGCGTCCAGTTCGGGTACGTCCTTTTTACGCGGTTTCCGCTTCACGACGACGCCACCCCAGAACGCCAGGCCGGTGATCTTCACCGTCGGCGCGGTCGGCGGCGCCGGGGGAGTCCCGGCGCGGTCCTCCAGTTCGAAGGCACCCATGAAGCCGATTCCGGTGACGTCCACGTTGATGTCGTCGGGCACGATGATGTCGATCCCGCCCATGATCGCGACCGCGGTGATCGTCGAATGCTTCTCGGCGAACCGCGCGTACCGCAGATCGAGTTCGGCGCCGCCCCAGAACGCGAAACTGTTGTGCTGCGGCGGGACGACCCAGCTGCCCTTGCGTGACGCGCCGGACATGACGGCGATCGACGCGCCGGAGCCCGGATGCCCGCCGATGCGATCGTCGGGCAGGCCGAGCGCGCGCGACGCCGACGGCTGGATCGCCGAACGGGACTGCGGCAGATCCGCGGTGACCGGCTTGAGGTCGCCGACGGTCTTGGCCGCGTACACGATGGTGAGCCGTTCTTCCAGCTCGTTGATGGTGATGCGCCCTTCGGACATCGCCGCGTGCAGCACCTGCGCGACCTGCTCACGGTCGGCGTCGGAGATGCGCATTTGTTCGGGGCCCGGCAGGGCCGGCTCTTCACTCACCTGGAGGAGCCTAGCGCCGACGGAAGGGGCAAGCGTCCATCTTATGGTCGACAGTGGCATCCTCCGTTGATGGGGAACTCGCTACCCGGCGCCGTGGAGCTGCCGGACGGGGTCGAAGTACGCGGACGGGGCCTGGGCCGCCCCTGGCCAGAGGGGCCTTCGCCGGATTTCGGCCTGTATTTGGGCGGCGCGAAGCTGCGCCGGAAGCACGATCACAAAATGGACTGGGAGCGGGCGTGGATCCGCTGGCCCGACTTCCTGCTGCCGACGGACTGGGCGGACGCGCGGCGCCGGATCGTCGATCTGCACACCCGGGCGGCGGCGGGCGAAGCCGTAGAGGTCGCCTGTTACGGCGGAGTGGGGCGGACCGGCACGGTGTTGTCCTGTCTCGCCACCCTTTCCGGGCTGAGCGCCGAAGAGGCGGTGGCGTGGGCGCGGGCCAACCACGACAAGCGTTCGGTGGAGACGCCGTGGCAGCGCCGCTGGGTCGGCTGGTTCGCGCGGCAGGCCTGACGGGCTAAATTGACCGGCATGGATGTGCACGTCGTTGATCACCCGCTGGCCAAGGCCAGGCTCTCCACCATGCGCGACGCGCGCACCGACAGCGCCGCCTTCCGCGCGGCGCTGCACGAACTGACCGTCATGCTGGTCTACGAAGCCACGCGCGACATGCCCGTGCGGATCGAGCGGATCCACACGCCGGTGGCGCGCACCGACGGCTACGCGCTGGCGAGCCCGCCGCTGCTGGTGCCGGTCTTGCGTGCCGGGCTCGGGATGGCGGATCAGGCGCACAAGCTGATCCCGGACGCCCAAATGGGTTTCGTCGGCCTCGCCCGCGACGAAGAGACGCTCAAGCCGACGCCGTACCTCGAGTCGCTGCCCGAATCGCTCGCCGACCGGCCGGTGATGGTGCTCGACCCGATGCTCGCGACCGGCGGCTCGATGGAATACACGATCCGGCTGCTCACCGACCGGGGCGCCACCGACGTCACCGCGATCTGCGCGCTCGCCGCGCCCGAGGGCATCGAGCACCTGGAGAAGACGGGGCTGCCGCTGCGGGTGGTGACCGCGAGCATCGACGAGCGGCTGAACGATTCCGGCTTCATCGTGCCGGGCCTCGGGGACGCGGGCGACCGGCAGTACGGGGCCGTCTGACGCCGCCGGATCGCGTTCAGCCCGCTAAACGCGATCCGGTCACCGGCGCAGCCAGCCGGAGGCGTTCGCCCGCAGCGCGGTCTCGTAAGCGGTGCTCACGGTGAACTTCTCCGGCAGGTTCCCGTTCAGCTCCAGCGACACCAGTCCGTGCACGAAGCCCCAGCACGCCACGGTGACGACCTCGGGCGGCAGGTCGAGGAAGACGCCGTCGGCGATGGCTTTGCGGATCGTCTCCTCCAGCGGCGCCATCGTGGCGCGAGCCTGCTCGGAGGTCTCTTCCACCGGCTCGAAACCCGGCACCGACTTCGTGAACATGATCGCGTAAAGATGCGGGTCGGCCAGCGCGCTTTCCCGGTACGCGACGCCGAGCCGGACGAGGTCCTCGATCGGATCGCCGCTCAGGGTGACCCGGGACATCCGGCGGCCGAAACGCCGGAAGCCCTCGGCGAAGAGGGCGCCGACGAGGTCCGTTTTCCCGCCGAAGAGTGAATAGACCGCGGTGGTGGACGTGCCGACGTCTGCGGCCAGTTTGCGGAGGCTCAGTGCCTTCGGGCCGTCGGCCGAGATGAGTTCGCCGGCGCGGTCCAGTAGTTTCAGCCGGAGATTCTCGTCGTGTGTCCTGGGGCGGGGCATGCGCCCAGGGTAACGCAACGCTGTTATCAATCGCTCGGATTCGGAGTTGACCTGGAGTGCACTCCAGGTCGTAGTGTCGTTCGCATGAGCTACTCGATAGCGGAAGCCGCGCGACGTAGCGGACTGTCCATCGACACTCTCCGGTACTACGAGCGCATCAAACTCGTCGAGCCCCCGGCGCGGGACGCCGCGGGGCGCCGCGCCTACACCGACGACGACCTCGGGTGGCTGGGGTTCCTGACCAAGCTGCGCCTGACCGGCATGCCCATCAAGCGGATGCGGGAGTACGCCTCCCTGCGCCACCACGGGGCGGCCAGCGCGGGGCGGCGCAAGGCGATCCTGGTCGACCAGCGCAAATCGGTCGCCGACCGGATCGCCGAGTTGCAGACGTGCCTCGACATCCTCGACTACAAGATCGACCACTACGACCAGGTGGAGCGCAAGGTGCTCGGCACCGGAGCCACCGTGGAGGGAATTTCAGCGTGATCAGCACCAGGAGGCTCGGCGGCCTGGAGGTCGGGGCGCAGGGGCTCGGCTGCATGGGGATGAGCCAGGCCTACGGCGTCCGCGACGACGACACGGAGTCGATCGCCACCGTCCACCGGGCCCTCGAACTGGGGGTGACGTTGCTCGACACCGCGAACGTCTACGGCGCCGGAGCGAACGAGGAGCTGGTCGGCCGCGCGATCGCGGGCAAGCGGGACCAGGTCGTGCTGGCGACCAAGTTCGGCATCGTCTGGGACAAGGACGGCGGGATGTCCGCTCGTGGCGACGCGGCGTACGTCAGGCAGAGCTGCGAAGAGTCGCTTCGACGGCTGAACGTCGACCACATCGATCTCTTCTACCAGCACCGCGTCGACCCGAACACGCCGATCGAAGAGACCTGGGGCGCGCTCGCGGAGTTGGTCCAGGAGGGGAAGATCCGCTATGCCGGGATCTCCGAGGCCGGTGCCGAGACGATCCGCCGCGCACACGCCGTCCACCCGGTGACGGCGCTGCAGAGCGAGTGGTCCCTGTGGACCCGCGGTATCGAAGGCGAGATCCTCTCGACCGTTCGCGAGCTGGGCATCGGCGTCGTGCCGTTCTCGCCGCTGGGCCGCGGTTTCCTCACCGGCAGCGTGACGTCGGTGAAGGACCTTCCGGCGGACGACATGCGCCGCGGGCTGCCCCGGTTCGCCGAGGGCAACTTCGAGCGCAACATGGCGATCGTCGAGGCGTTGCGCGCGCTGGCCGAGCAGAAGGGCGTCACCGCCGGACAGCTCGCGCTGGCCTGGGTGCAGGCCCAGGGTGACGACGTCGTGCCGATCCCGGGCACCAAGCGGCGCAAGTACCTCGAAGAGAACGCCGCCGCGGCGGAGCTGGAACTGTCCGAAGTGGACATCGAAGCCATCGAAAAGGCCGCGCCCGCCGAGGCGATCGCCGGTGAGCGTTATCCCGAGCGGCTCGCCCGCGCCGCCGGCAAGTAACACCGAAAGAATTGCGAGAGATCATGACGGGTTCAATGCTGCCCACCCGCAGGCTCGGCACGCTGGAAGTCGGCGCGCAGGGGCTCGGCTGCATGGGCATGAGCGAGTTCTACGGCCAAGGTGACGACGCCGAATCGATCGCGACGATCCACCGCGCGATCGAACTGGGCGTCACCCTGATCGACACCGCCGACATGTACGGCTTCGGCCGCAACGAGGAACTGGTCGGCCGCGCGCTGGCGGGCAAGCGGGACCAGGTCGTGCTGGCGACCAAGTTCGGCATCGTGCGCGACGAGGAGGATCCCTCGAAGCGCGGGATCCGGGGTGACGAATTCTATGTGCGCCAACAGGTCGAGGCGTCGCTGCGGCGGCTGAACGTCGATCACATCGACCTCTACTACCAGCACCGCGTCGACCCGGAGGTGCCGATCGAGGAGACCGCGGGCGCGCTGTCGTCGCTGGTCGAACAGGGCAAGATCCGGCACATCGGGTTGTCAGAAGCCGGTCCGGAGACGATCCGGCGGGCGCACGCCGTGCATCCGGTGACGGCCGTGCAGACCGAGTGGTCGCTGTGGTCGCGCGACATCGAGAACGAGGTCGTCCCGGTCTGCCGAGAGCTCGGCATCGGGCTGGTGCCGTATTCCCCGCTGGGCCGCGGTTTCCTCACCGGCCGCTTCAAGTCCAAAGAGGACTTCGCGGACGGTGACTTCCGTCAGACGACGCAGCCGCGCTTCGCCGAAGGCAACCTGGAGCGGAATCTGGCGATGGTCGAGGCGTTGCGCGCGCTGGCCGAGCAGAAGGGCGTCACCGCCGGACAGCTCGCGCTGGCCTGGGTGCAGGCCCAAGGCGAGGACGTCGTGCCGATCCCGGGCACCAAGCGGCGCAAGTACCTCGAGGAGAACGTCGCGTCCGTCGGTCTGAAGCTGACCGCCGAAGACGTGGCGGCGATCGAGAAGGCGGTCCCGGCCGACGCGGTCGCGGGGGAGCGCTACCCCGAAGCGGCCATGCGCCTGTTGTCCCGCTGAACACGACAAAGCCGGCGCCCGATCGAAGGGCGCCGGCTTTGTCGTTGTCAGAGCAGGGCTCTGTCAGACTAAAGACGTGACCGCCGAGACCACGCCGTCGACGGCCACGGTCTGCTGTTCGCGGGTCGCGAGACCGCGGACGGTCACGTTCCCGGCGTCCCAGTCCTCCTGGCCGACGATCACCACGGCCCGCGCCCCGGCCTTGTCGGCCCGGGTGAGCTCCTTGCCCAGCTTGCGGAGTTCGACGGGCGTGGACGTGCGCAGACCGGCCTTCCGCAGCCGTCCCGCGACCTCGCGCGAGGCGTCCGTGAGCTCTTCGACCACCGGGATCACCACGACATCGACCTCACTGCGCGGCTTCGGGGTGAGGCCGTGGGTGTCCAGGAAGTCGATCAGCGTCACGTCACCCATGCCGAAGCCGATCCCGGGGATCTGCTGCGACGTGAACAGCGAAGCCAGGTCGCTGTACCGGCCGCCACCGAAAAGGGCCCGGCGGTTCTCCGGCGAGGTGTCGAAGACCTCGAACACGGTCGACGTGTAGTACGCGAGCCCGCGCACGATCATCGGGTCGAACTTGACCAGGTCCGCGGCACCGCTGTTGAGCACCTTGACCAGGTTCGAGTTCTCCTTGACCTGTTCCGGCAGCTCGTCGAGCAAAGCCGCGCCGGACGACAGGATCTCGGTCAGCTTCTCGAACTGCTTCTCGGTCAGGCCCGCCTCGGCCGCGGTGTCGCTCAGCTTCGTGCGGTCCGACTTCTCCCAGCGGTCCACCAGGGTGAACACCTGCGGGAGCTGCTCCGCGGTCACGCCGACGATGTCGGTGAGCGCGGACGAGAGCAGGTTCCGGTCGTTGGCCCGCACCTGGAACATGTCCGGGGTCGCCCCGAGCGCGCTCATCATGTCGTGGACGAGCTCGAAGATCTCGATCTCGCAGTTCGCGCTGTCCGAACCGAAGATGTCCGCGTTGATCTGCCAGTGCTCGCGGACCCGGCCACGCTGCGGCCGCTCGTAGCGGTGGCAGTTCGGGTGGCTGTACCAGCGCACCGGGAACTGCAGCGACTTCGCGTTGCCCGCGATCATCCTGGCGACCGACGGCGTCATCTCCGGGCGCAGCGCCAGCCGCTCGCCGCCCTTGGTGGTCAGCGTGTACAGCTGCTGGTCCGCGATCTCCTGCCCGGACTTCCGCTCGTAGATCTCGGCGGGTTCGAGGATCGGCCCGTCGTAGCGGAGGAAGCCCCGCAGTTCGAGCACGTCGTAGAGATGACCGAACACCTGCGTCCGGACGGACATCTCGGCGGGCAGGAAGTCGCGGGTCCCCTTGGCGGGGGCTGTCGGCAGGTATTCAGGCACGTCAGCAAGCTTAACGAGCCGTTTCCACCGCTTTTGTCAGGGGAAGGCCACGCCGTACGCGGTGGTCAGGATCGCCGCCCCGAGCAGGACCGCTCCGACGCTGGTGACCCTGCCGCCGAGCTTGCCTTTACCCGGCGCCAAGTGCAGGAAGAAGCCGCCTGACTGGGCGAGCACGCCGAACAGCAGCAGGAAGCACACGATCCACAGCGCGGTGTCCGGGAGTCCGGTCCGCGCGAGGATCTGCAGCGCGACGAGTGCCAGTACCAGCAGGACGCCGGCGTGCGCGTGCCCGGCGCGGAACATCCCGCGCTGGTGTTCGGTCAGTTTCTTGTCGCGCAGGACGCCCATCAGCGCGTAACCGCCGTACATCACGGTCGGCAGTGAAACGAGCGCGATGACCGTGAACAGTCTGATCGGTCCTTCCATGAGGCAACAGTAACACTGTTTTAAAACGCTGTCACCAAACTTGGCGTCCCACTCACGGTGACGCGGCACGGAACTCGCGTGATTGAAGCCGTAACTCGCGTGATCAGAGGCGTAACTCTCGAGTGCGGCCTCCAATCACGCGAGTTACGTGCCGGATCACGCGAGTTACGCCTTCGATCACGCCGCGACGCGGTTGGCTCTAACCCGAAACGCCGCTCACGACCAACCCGCGCGCAAGGACAAGGCGGACGTTCCGGAGTGCGGAAAGATCGGCGAGCGGATCGCCGTCGACCACCAGGACGTCGGCGCTCAGGCCCGGAGCGAGCCGCCCGGTCACGTCGCCGACGCCGACGCCGGCGGCGCTGTCCTCGGTCGCGATCTCGAGGATCCGGCGCCGTCCGAAACCGAGCCATTCATAGAGTTCGAGAGCGCCGACGGGGTCGTCGAAGACCGAACCGGGCAGCCCGGCGTCCGTCCCCGCCAGGAGCGGGACGCCCAGCTCCTCCAGCCAGGACAGCCGGCCGTAGACGGTCTTCGCGAGCTCCTCGCCCATGCGCTCGGCCAGCATCCGCCAGTTGCGGCTGCTCGTCGAACACGCCGCGATGCCCTCGGCCGCCATCCGCTTGGCGACGTCTTCGCGCCTGTCCTGCCGCTGCGGCCCGGTCATCCAGGTGCAGTGCTCGATCGTGCGGACGCCCGCCTCCACCGACGCCTCGATCGCGTCGGCGCCGTGGGCGTGCGCCGCGACCGGAAGCCCGTGGCGTGCCGCGTGCTCGACGATCACGCGCAGCGCCCGGACGTCGAACTGCGACTCCCACATGTCCGCGCCGCCCTCGGTGATCTGGCCGCCGCTGGCCATCACCTTGATCACGTCCGCGCCGGCGGCCGCGTTGGCGTCGATCATGGCCCGGATCGCGTCGTCGTCCGCGACCTCGCCGCCGAAGAAATGGCAGTGTCCTTTGAGGACGGTCAACGGCGATCCCGCGGTCAACAGCCGCGGGGCGGCGGTGCCTTCGGCTTCGAGCTCCGCGCGGACCCGCGCGCCCAGCGCGTCGCGATCCCCGAGGTCCCGCACCGTCGTGACGCCGCTGCGCAGCAGCTGCCCCAAGCGGTCCTTGGCGCCTGCGCGCAGCGCTTCGCCATCGCTCGCCAGGAAGTTCGGCAGCATCTCGCGGGTGGCGTCGAACGCCAGGTGCACGTGGGCGTTGAACAGTCCGGGCAGCAAGGTCGCGCCGGGGAAGTCGAGCCGTTCGGCGCCCGGTGCCGCCCGCGGGGCGACTTCGGCGCGAAGACCCGCCGCGAGGATCCGGTCGCCCTCGACGAGCACGGCGCCGTCTTCTAGCGGCGTGCTCGGGCGAGGCAGGATCCGGCTCGCCGTCACCAGCAACTGCGCTGTCATGCTTCGCTCCCGGAGACGGCGGCGGACAGGGCGAGCAGCGGCCGCACGTCGGATTCGATGTCCGCGGCGCCGCCGGGCAGCACGAGTTTCGCCCGCCCGTCGGTCTCCTCGCCCGCGGACTGCCTCGCGATCGCCGTCTTCAGCGCGGCCGCGGCCGCGCGGGGATCGTCGGCGGCGAGCGCGGTCAGATCGGTTTCCAGATAGGGACTCAGCTGGACAAGCCCGTCCCGGATCTCGATCACGCGGCGGTAGTACCGGCGATGGACGGTGCGCGGACGCCACCGCTCCCACCGTCCCTGAGGCGTGGTCCGCAGCACGATGTTCGGGTAGATCCCGGCCAGCGCGGTCCACAACGGGGTGAGCTCGTCGTGGTGTCGCCGGTGCTGGCGGCGGCGTCGCAGCGCGGCGAACCGCGCGCGGACGCCCGGATAGGTGATCCCGGCGAGGAAGAGCACGATCCCGAGGAGCACCAGCGGGACGGCGACGGTGAGCAGAAGCGGGATCGACGGCCCGAACGCCCACGCGATCACGATGTACAGCGCGCGGAAGACACTGCCGACCGAAAGGCAGATCAGCCCGGCCGCACTGAGTTTCAGCCCGGTCTTCAGATGGCGGTCCGCGGTGCGGATGTACCGGAAGATCCACCAGGCGCAGGCGGCGAGGCCGTAGATCAGGTAGATCCCGGCGCCAAGGTAGAACAGCGCCACCCCGGGCACATGCACGAGCTTCGGGCTCAGCGCGAGTCCTCGCACCTCCGGCGGGGTGAAGGCCATCGCGACCAGCATCAGCGCGATCGCGCCGGACAGCGGGATCAGCTCGAACAGCACCCGCCCCGGCCTCCGCGGCCCCAGCGCGGAACCGAGGAACACGATCAACAGCGCGCAGACCCCGATGGCGAGCAGGATGTTGTTGACCAGGCGTCCGGTGCCTTTGCCGGTCAGCTCGTCCAGCCAGCCGGAGATCACCTTCTGCTGGGCGAGGAAGGAGCCGGCGACACAGACGATCGTGATCGTGATCGCCCAGTTCGGCAGCAGCCGGGGCGCCCGGTACGTCTGGTAGATCCGCCAGGCGAGCGCGGTCGCGAACAGCACCATCGCCACGACGTTGAGAGGGGAGAACAGCGAGTTCACAGCCACCCTTGATGGTCGCCCAGCGCGCCTTGGACACGGCGGACGTCATCGTCGTCGGCGCGACGGGGAATCGTGTAGTTCAAGACCGACGCCCATTCCAGGATGATGGTCGCCACGGTCTCGGCTTCCCATTCGTGCGCCTCATCGTAGGAGGTGCGGCGTAAAGCCCGGTGTACCGCGTCGCTGTCCAAGCCGGTGGCCGGGCCGCGCAGGAAATCGGCGGGTTCGGCGTCGCCGCCGGGATGGTGATCGGCGAGCATATGCCCGAGTTCGTGCAGGATGATGTGGTCCTGATGGGACTTCGTGGTCTCCTGCTGGAAGAAGATGTAATCCGCCGAACCGGTGGCGATCCAGCAGCCGAAGGGGCCCGGCACCTCCAGCGGATACGGCATCAGCCGGATCGGCCTGCCCCGCTGCTCGCCGAGCCGTTCGCAGAGCACGCCGACGTCGAGCGGTGGTTCGATGTCGAGCTTGTTCAGCATCTTGCGGCAGCGTTTGCGGAGTTCCCGTTCCTTCATCGGCTTTCGCCCGGCTGGTCGCGTTCGGCGCGTTCGTACCGTTCGACGAGTTCCAGCAGGTCCATGACCTGACGACGGCCTTGCGGGGAGAGCTCCTGCGCGCGCATGGCCATGAGCTTCGCCTCTCCGACGGGTTGCGGTTCCTGATCTTCGAAGAAGTAGGTGATCGGGACCCCGAACAGTCTCGCCAGCGCCTCGACGTAGTGGATCTTCGGATTGACGCGTTTGCCAGTGGCGAGCTGCTGAAGGTACGCGGGCGACATGGTGGGCCCGCCGGCGCGATCGATGGCCGCGGACAGCTCGCGATAGCTGTGCGGGGCGCCTTCGTTCGCGCGCGCCGAATCGATCAGCGCGCTCAGTTTCTGGGCGAAGGTCTGGTACGGCGACATGACCCCCCATCCGTTCCAAGGTCCCGTTCCGTAGTGGGAGTGTAACGCGATTCGACCTGTCCGCAGCTGTTGACAGCCTATGTATGCAGTGGTTTACAGTTGTCAAGCGGTTTCGTACCGCGTCCCGGCCTCTTGCTCCGGAATCCGTGCCCTGGGGGTGCACGGACACCGGAGTGAGAGGCGTTTTTCCGGGCGGGTGCACAAGATCGTGCCGGATGTAGTACGCTGAGGCAGCCAAGGTTGATCGCCATCACGGCGAACCCTTGGCCTAGGCCTGTTGCCGGAGGTCGACCCCCAGGGCTTCCGGTGACAGGCCCCTTACTTTTCCGGGGCAATTCGTCACCTACTTGCGCTGAACGCTGTCGCAAGTAGGTGACGAATTGCGTGGAGGGATCAGGGCATCAGGGTGGCGGCCAGGGTGCCGCCCAGTTCGAAACAGGCTTCCAAATCCGCTTTGCCCGGTTCTCCGGTGACGAGCACCGGAGACGCCGCGCTCTCCCAGCCGAGTCCGGTGGTGATGCTCTCGATTCCGCGCACGGTGCCCGAGGTGTCGTTGTTGCCGTGCACGAAGAAGCCGAACGGCCGTCCCCGCGTGGAATCCAGGCACGGGTAATAGACGGTGTCGAAGAAATGCTTCAGCGCACCGGACATGTAACCGAGATTCGCCGGGGTGCCGAGCAGGTAGCCATCGGCCTCGAGGACGTCGGGCACGGTCGTGCCCAACGCCGCGCGGCGGACCACGTCGACGCCCTCGATGTCCGGATGGTTCGCGCCGGAGAGCACGGCTTCGAACATCGCCTGCGTCGAGGGCGACGGCGTGTGGTGGACGATCAGCAACCTCGGCATGGTCAGGCCAGCCGGGACTCGATGTCGGCCCGGAGCGTGGCCAGCCGCGCGTCCGCCGCGGTGTGTGCCTCGGCGAGATCGCCGGACACCGGTTCCTTCACCTGGAGATACGCCTTCAGTTTCGGCTCGGTTCCGGACGGCCTGATGACGACGCGCAGGCCTTCGCCGGTCAGGCGGAGGACGTCGGCGTCGGGCAGCAGATCCTCCATCGTGACATCGGTGCCGCCCAGCGACGCCGGGGGAGCGGCGCGCAGGCCGGCCATCAGCCGCTCCCGCACCGAGAGATCGGTGACCCGCAGCGAGACCTGATCCGTCACGTGGACCCCGTGCTTCACGGCCAGTTCGTCGAGGACGTCCAGCGGCCCGCGGCCCGCCGCGCGCAGGGAAGCGGCCAGTCCCGCGGCGAACACGGCGGCGGAGATGCCGTCCTTGTCGCGTACGAAACCGGGGTTCACGCAGAGGCCGAGCGCCTCTTCGTAGGCGAACACGAGGCCTTCGCCCGCGCGGACCAGCCACTTGAACCCGGTCAACGTCTCCGCGTAGCGCGCTCCGAATTCCTTCGCGATCTCGCCGAGCATCGACGACGACACGATCGTCGTGGCGACCAACGGGTCGGCATCCTCTGTGCTGTCTACAGTGGACAGAACGTGCCAGCCGAGCAGCGCACCGGTTTCGTCGCCGCGCAGCATCCGCCACGAACCGTCCCGCTCGCGCACGCCCAGCGCGCAGCGGTCGGCGTCGGGGTCGAGCGCGACGGCCAGATCGGCGTCCACTTCGGACGCCAGCGCCAGCAAAAGGTCCGTCGCGCCCGGTTCCTCCGGATTCGGGAAGGCGACCGTCGGGAAGTCGGGATCCGGCGTGGCCTGCTCCGCCACCACGTGGAGATCGCCGAAACCGGCACGCTCGAACGCCGCACGCAGGGTGTCCGCGCCGACGCCGTGCAACGCCGTCGCGGCGACCTTGACTTCGCGCTCCGGGCCGCGCGGCAGAAGCGCGACCTTCGCGAGGTACGCGTCGCGGAGTTCGTCGCCCAGCACCTCGGCGCCCGGCTCGCGCGGCACGCTGATCGCCGGGAGAGCGGCTTCGATGGCCCGCTCGATCTGACCGTCCGACGGCGGCACGATCTGGCCACCCGACGCGTCGTAAAGCTTGTAACCGTTGTCAGCGGGCGGATTGTGCGACGCGGTGATCTGGATCCCCGCGACCGCGCCGAGTTCCGGTACGGCGAACGCGAGCACCGGCGTCGGCAGCGGACCGGGCAGTACCTTCACCGCGAACCCGGCGGCCGTCAGCACCTCGGCCGCGGCCTTGGCGAAGGCCTCCGAACCGTGCCGCGCGTCGCGGCCGACCACCACGACCCCACCCGGATGTCCTTGCGCGGTCAGCCAGGCCGCGACCCCGGCCGTCGTCCGCGTGACGACCGCGACGTTCATCCCGTTGGGGCCCGCGCGCACCGGGCCGCGCAGCCCGGCGGTGCCGAATTCGAGCGGACCGGCCATCCGGTCCGCGAGTTCGTCCGTCGCGCCGGCTTCGCCACCCATCGCGCGGGCGAGGATGTTCTGCAGTTCGACGCGGGAATCGTCGTCCGGATCGTCGGCGATCCAGCGGAAGGCCCGATCCCGGAGATCCGAGGTCAAGGAAGTCGTCACCGAGTCAGCCTACGGGCCCGTTGGAGAGGGTGCGATTGATCTTCACTTCTCTGGTGAGTCATGGTCACCGCTATCCCCTGCTGCCGCTCGCCGTCGCTGCCGCAGGGGGGCGGATCAGTTCTCCGGATGTCATGAAAGGGTCGTTCAGGACGAAAAATGTCCTGAACGACCCTTTCATGACACTTCTCAGGCGCGGGCGACGAGTTCCCTGAGCAAGGTGCCCATACGGGTGGCCGACTGGCGGCCCGCTTCGAGGACCTCTTCGTGGTTCAGCGGCTCCCCGGTCATCCCGGCCGCCAGGTTGGTCACCAGCGAAAGCCCGAACACCTCGACCCCGGCGGCGCGGGCGGCGATGGCCTCCAGCACCGTCGACATGCCGACGAGGTCGGCGCCGAGCGTCCGCAGCATGTGGATTTCCGCCGGCGTCTCGAAATGCGGTCCAGTCAGCCCCGCGTAGACACCCTCTTCCAGCGAAGCGTCGATTTCGCGCGCGATATCGCGCAGCCGCTTCGAGTAGAGATCCGTCAGGTCGACGAAGTTCGCGCCGACGATCGGCGAACGCGCGGTCAGGTTCAGGTGGTCGGAGATCAGCACCGGCTGTCCGACACGGAAGCCCTCGCGCAGACCGCCCGCGGCGTTGGTCAGCAGCACCGTCCTGGCGCCCGCCGCCGCGGCGGTGCGCACGTTGTGCACGACCGGGTCGATGCCCTTGCCCTCGTAGAAATGCGTGCGGCCCAGCAGGATCAGTGCGCGCTTCTCGCCGACGCGGACCGACCGGACGGTTCCCCCGTGCCCGACCGCGCCCGGTGCGACGAATCCGGGCAGTTCGCCCAGCGGGATCTCCGCCTCGGGCTCCCCGATGACGTCCGCCGCCGGGCGCCAGCCCGAACCGAGCACGACGGCGATGTCGTGCTTCTCGACGCCGGTGCGCTCGGCGATGGCGGCGGCCGCCGCGACCTCGTTCTCACTCATGCGACGAGCGTATCCGGACGGTTCGCACGAGCAGGAACGCCACCAGCCCGAACGGGGACAGGAAGATCGTGAGCGCCAGGATCGGGCCGGTCACCAGCGGATGGATCCGGTGCTCGCGGGATTCGAGGTACATCCAGCGGGCGATGAACAGGTCGAAGGCGATCAGATGGGCCCAGATCGCGGCCGCCCCGTACGGCGTGCCGGTGAACGCGCTGAGCACGTCGAGATCCGGTCGGCTGACCGCCGTCCAGAGTTCGCCGAGATGCGTGAGGGCGAGCACGAAGTACGGGATCAGTGGCAGCAGCGGTGTCCACGGCGAGGACATGATCCGGCGGGTCCACGACCAGCCCGGCAGGAAGATCATCAGCAGCCAGAACGGTGTCGCCAGCGGGAAGGTCCAGGTGAACAGCGTCTCGACGCTCATCGCAGCGAGTCCTCCGGCTCCCGGTCCCTCGAAGGCCGCCCGATCGCGATCAGCCCGCTAAAGGCGACACCGGCCACGAGCAGGGCGAAGGCGGTCAGCGTCTGGGAGTCGGGGGAGACGATCGACTGGCCGCGCAGTGCCTGCCAGGTCAGCAGCGCGAGAAGGCCCGCGTAGCCGACGCCGGCGATCACCACGAGCCGCAGCCTGAGGACGTCGTCGCGAAGCCGCGGGTAGCGCGCGGCCAGGACGCCCAGGGCGAGCGCGAGCAGCGGGAGCGCCTGGAGGCCGTGCAGGCCGAGGAAATGCGGGATCCGCAGGTCGCCGCCGACCGTGCTCCAGCCGACGATCGGCAGGCCGGGGCCGCCGTCGGGGAGGCCGACGGTATGCGCGCCGATCATCGCGGACTGGCCGGTCGCGTCGAGCAGCGCCTGCTGGTCCGGGGTGGGACCGCTCATCAGCGTCGCCAGCGAAATCCCGATCATGCCGAGGATCGCGCCGATCCTGGCCGCCCACGCCGTCGCGCGGTCGGGGAGCCGGACGAACATGACCGCGATCGTCAGTACGAGGTTGACCATCCACAGCATGGCGATCATTCCGCCCATGACCTGGAAGATCGTGTTGTCCAGCGGGGTCGCGTTGTTGAAGTGGCTCGCGCGGACGCGGACGGCCTGGAAGATCACCAGTGCGTACTCGGCCGCGAAGATCACGACGAGCGCGTTCGCCAGCCAGTTCGCGGTGCGCCGGAACTTGGGCAGCAGTGAGACCAGCCAGCTCCAGGTGAAGAAGTACAGGACGGCGGTGACGGCGAATTTGAACGGCTTCGCCCAGAGCGGCGCGCCGTTCAGCGTCCGCTGGTCGATCAGCATGGCGAGTACGCACAGCACGGTGATCACGGCGAAGGCCTGGGCCAGGCGATAGGAACCCCGATGCCAGGTGCGGGTTCTCTCGCGGAGATCGGTCAAGATGGTCATGGATCCCTCCAGGAATGGATAGTCAAGCTCTCCGTTACGGGAAGCTAAACTATCCATCCTGAGGAATCTTCAGGGATGACCCTGGAACCGTCCCCGAGATCGGAGCAGGCACGCGTGCGGATGGCCGAACTGAGCGAAAAAGCCGGGGTCCCGGTCGCCACGATCAAGTACTACCTGCGGGAAGGGCTGGTCCCGCCGGGCGAGCGGACCAGCCCCAACCAGGCGAAGTACGACGACGGGCACGTCCAGCGGATCAAGCTGATCAGGGCGCTGATGGACGTCGGCGGCCTTTCGCTCGCGACGGTCGGCGAGGTGCTCGCCGAGGTCGACACCGGGGAAGCGAGCCCCCACCACGTCCTCGGCATCGCCCAGCAGGGCATCACCACCTCCCGGCAGGTCGTCGACGACGAAGCCAGGGAATGGGCGCTCGCCACGGTCCGTGACCTCACCGAACGCCGCGGCTGGCCCTGCAAGAAGGACGACGACCTGGTCGTCCAGGCCCTGGTCGGCGTCCTGTGCGCGATCCGCGAGGTCGGGCACGGCTGGTATCTCGACAAACTCGACGACTACGCCGAGATCGCCGACCGGATCGCCGATCTGGACCTGGAAGGGATCGCCGGGATCGAGTCGCTCGAGCAGATCATCGAGATCGCCGTCGTGGAGACCGTTCTCGGCGACAGGCTGCTTTCGGTGCTGCGCAGGCTGGCACAGCAGCGTGCCTCGAAGGCGTACTTCGCCGCGCAGGCCGACGAAGGCGAGTGATCGAAGGAGTCCGTGACCCGCCCACCGGTCCGGCTTCGGACCGGTGGGCGGTTTCAGCGGCGTGCCGATTCAGCCTTGGCCGGGCGTACGACCGAGGACCAGGGACACGAAACCCCAGGTGTCCCGGTAGACGCGCAACCACTCGGTCCGGCGAGTGCTCGCCGTCGAGAGCGCTTCCGCGCTGTCCGGGTCGGCGGGACGGTCGAGTGCCCACGCGGCCAGCGACCCCCAGCACGCCCATTCGTAGGCGTCCAGCTCGTGGCGGGCGCTGACATGGCCGTGGACCGGCGTCCACCCGTCGGCGACCACACGGTCCACTGTGGTGGCGAGGTCGGTGAACTCACCCAGCATTTCGACGGCCTCGGTGGTCGGGGTCCGATCCCAGAATCCTTCCCCGATCAGGACACGGCCGCCGGGGGCGAGATGCCGCCGGGCCGCGGCCAGGGTAGGGAGCAGACCGCCGAAAGCGTGGGTGGCCCCGACGCTGATCACCAGGTCGAATCGCCGGGCCGAGACGAAGCCGGCGGCATCCTGGTGGTGGAGGACGAGGCGGTCCGCGACGCCGCGATCGTTCGCCGCGTGGCGCGCCTGTGCCAAGGCGTCCTCGGAGACGTCCACGCCTTCGGCGAGCAGGTGCGGCCGCGTGGCGAGGGCGCGCAAAAGCCATTCCGCGCTGCCGCAACCGAGGTCGAGGACGTGCTCGTCGCCCCTGGGAAGCCCTCGGTCGAGGAGTCGATCGACCGAAGCGTCGTCGAGCGGCGACTTGATCGGGTGATCGGTGTGGGCGATACGGGAGATCTGTTCACGGTTCAAGGGTGAAGCCTTTCGATGGCAAAGGCTCACGCGGTGGCCGTCGCTCCGGCCCGACGATCCCGTGGGTCAGTATCGATCGGCGAGGTGATGGCGCGGGGCGATCCGGCTCCGTCGTGAGAGGACGAACGTCGGGTTCGACGGCTTCACACTTGTGCGCATGTGCTGCACACCTCCTCATCGACGATGGGCCTGCCCTGTCGCAGCCGGCCGAACCCTAGCCAGCTGGGAAGCAGACACGCAATCTCTTATCCGGACGGCGTGTCCACAATGGACGATGGTGGGATTCAGCCGTCGACGATGAGGGACAGCGCCACGGGCTCGAAGATCCCCGTCTTCGCGGAGTTCTCCTGCTCGATCGTCGAGGTCACCGAGAGGATCCAGAGGTCCGCGCCGCCGCCGAACAGGTCCATGTACGTCGTGCGGGTCACGGAGTCCCTGTTGCCGGGGGCGCGCTCGGTCGTCCGGTAGGTGTACCGCTGGCTGCCGTCACCCCGGCCGGGGACGGTGGCCGGCCCGCCGATGGGGGCGATCTCCGGATGCTGGCTCTTCAGCCAGCTGAAGTAGGCGGGCGGCGGGCTGTCGGCCAGGAAACCGCTCAGCCGCTCGATCCGGATGACCTGGCGGCCGTCGGGCGAGACGTACTGCACCACGGTGCTCGGCACACCCTTGGTGACGTGCGGGGCGACGAACTTCTGCCAGCCCTCCGGGACACCGATGCTGAACCGGCCGCCCTTGAGGCCGTTCACCGTGCTGGCGTCACCCTGCTGCGTGATCAGTTTCGGCGGCGGCTGAGTGACGATGGTGTCGCCCTGCTGCACCTTCTCCGGCGGCCGCAGGTCCTGCCCGCCGGCGGTCCTGGCCAGCACGAACCCGCCGAGCGCGGCCAGCAGGAAGAGCACGATCGACGCGAGCACCAGCACCACGGTGGCGGCAGGGGACCGGCCCGGCGTGCGAGGCTGCGGCGGGGTGACGGTCGGCATCGGCGGGAGTTCGGCCGGGGATGCCGGTGCCGCGGCGGGCTGGTTCAGGAACGGCAGCGGACCGGGGTCGGCGGCGAGTTCCGAACTCGTGCCCTCGCCCGGCTTTTCCGGCTTGACCGGCTTGAGCACCTGGGTGTCGGTCGCGTCCAGATGCGCGGTGGTCTTCCTGCCGTCGGGCGTGTGGAACAGCTCCGCGGGGAAGAGGTCGATGAGTGTCTTGGCCTGCAACGGGTACAGGCGGCGCCGCACCTCGCGCAGCGTGATCCGCTTCGACGGCTCCTTCTTCATGAGCGCGCCGATCACGTCGGCCAGCGGACCGGGTCCGGGCTTCGGCACCTTCCCGTTGACGACCTTCCCGACCGTTTCGAGCGGGTCGCCGTCGGCGTCGTAGGGCGGCGAGCCCTCGATGGCGGCGAACAGCGTCGCGCCGAGCCCCCACAGGTCGGCGGCGGGAACGACGGCGCCGCCGGAGGCCACCTCGGGCGCGATGTAGGCGGGGGAGCCCAGCATCATCCCCGTGCGGGTCATGGTGGCTTCGGAGACGTTGCGCGCGATGCCGAAGTCGGTGAGCTTGATGCGGCCGTCCCCCGCGACCAGGACGTTCCCCGGTTTGACGTCACGGTGGGTGATCCCGGCGGCGTGCGCGGCTTCGAGCGCGGACGCCACCGCGGTACCGACCGCCGCCGCCTGCTCGACCGTCAGCGCCCCGTGGTCGCGCAGGATGTGCGCGAGGCTGCGCGACGGCAGCAGCTCCATGACCACGAACGGTTCGTCGTTCTCGCGCGCGACGTCGTGCAGGATGATCACGTTCGGGTGACTCAGGACGGCGATCGCGCGGGCTTCGCGCAGGGTCCGTTCGCGCAGTTCGTCGGCCTGCGAGGCCGGGACGCCGGGCGGGAGGCGGACCTCTTTGACCGCGACCGGACGGTGCAGGAATTCGTCGTAGGCCGACCAGACCGTACCCATCGACCCTGATCCGATGACCGAGCGCAACCGATATCGCCCGGCGACTACACGCTTCTCGTCGCCGGGACTCTCGCTGGGCTCGGTGGTGTCGGACGGCACGGCCCAATTGTGGCGTATGCCCGCGTGACGGACCTATGCGCCGTGCCCTGTCGGAGTGAACAGGCGCGACTAGCGTCACAGGTAAGCGCTGTTGAGGGCCGTTAGCATCGTTGGTTATGACGGATGTGGCCGAGACGGAGTCAGTGCCGACCCCCGGCGAGCCCGACGCGCCCGAAGAGTTGAAGCTCGCCGCGGAGTTCCCGGAAGCGAGCCGGGACCAGTGGCGGGAACTCGTCGCCGGCGTGCTGCGCAAGAGCGGCGCCATCGACGAGTCCTTCGACGGCCTGCCCGAAAGCAAGCTCGTCACCCGGACGTATGACGGCCTGGAGATCCGGCCGCTCTACACCGCCGAGGACGCCGTCGACGGAACGGGTTTCCCCGGCCTTCCGCCGTTCGTGAGAAGTGCGCGGCCCGAGGGCGCGGTGACGACCGGCTGGGACATCCGTGCCCGGTACGCGCGCCGGGACGCGAAGGCCACGAACGCCGCGATCCTCGCCGATCTCGAAGGCGGTGTCAGCTCGATCTGGCTGCGCGCCGGAGCGACCGGCGTCCCCGTCGCCGATCTTGGTGACGCGCTGAACGAGGTGTACGTCGACCTCGCACCCGTCACGCTCGACGCGGGCGAAGAGTACGAAGCCGCTGCGAACGAGTTGCTCGCCCTCTTCGCCGAACGTGAGATCCCGGCGAGCGCGGTCACCGCGACCCTCGGCGCCGACCCGATCGGGTCGACCGCGCGCACCGGTTCGCCGCGGCCGCTCGCTCCCGCCGCGGACTTGGCGGCGCGGGTCGCCGTCAGTCACCCGAAGGTGCGGACGATCGTCGCCGACGGCCTGCCGTTCCACGAGGCGGGCGGCTCCGACGCGCAGGAGCTCGGCGCGACCATCGCCGCCGGCGTCGCGTACCTGCGGGCGCTGACCGAAGCGGGGCTGGACGTCGACACCGCGGCCGGGCAGCTCGAATTCCGGCTCGCCGCCACCGCCGACCAGTTCCTCACGATCGCCAAGTTCCGCGCCGCGCGGCGCCTGTGGTCCCGGGTCACCGAAGTGTCCGGCGGCAAGGGAACGGGCATGCGGCAGCACGCGGTCACCTCGCCCGCGATGCTGACCCAGCGCGACCCGTGGGTGAACATGCTGCGCACCACGCTCGCCTGTTTCGGCGCCGGGGTCGGCGGCGCGGACGCGATCACCGTGCTCCCGTTCGACGCCGCGATCGGCCAGCCGGACGCGTTCTCCGCGCGGATCGCGCGCAACACGCACGCCGTGCTGCTGGAGGAGTCCAAACTGGCCGGTGTCATCGATCCGGCGGGCGGCTCCTGGTACGTCGAGAACCTCACCGAAGACCTGGCCAAGGCCGCGTGGCGCGAGTTCACCGCCATCGAGGCGGCAGGTGGTATCGAGGCGGAACTGGCCTCCGGTGCGCTCGCCACACGGCTGGCCGAGACCTGGGAGAAGCGGTCGAAGCGGATCGCGACCCGTCGCGATCCGATCACCGGCGTCAGCGAATTCCCCAACCTGACGGAGAAAACCGTCGTCCGCGACGCCGTCGAAGACCTGCCGGACGGCGGTCTGCCCCGGCACCGGTACGCCGAGGCGTTCGAGGCCCTGCGGGACCGGTCGGACGCGCATCCGAACCGTCCCCGCGTCTTCCTCGCCACGCTCGGCCCGGTCGCGGCGCACACCGCGCGGGCGAGTTTCGCGGCGAACCTGTTCCAAGCGGGCGGGATCGAGGCCGTGAACCCCGGTGCCCCCGAGGACATCGACGGCGTCATCGCGGAGTTCCGGGCCAGCGGAACGAAGATCGCCTGCCTCTGCGGAAGCAACACTTCCTACGCGGAGGAAGCCGACAGCGTCGCGAAGGCATTGAAGGAAGCGGGCGCCACGTCGGTGCTTCTCGCCGGGAAACCCGGCGACCACCCGGACGTCTCGGGCTTCCTCTTCACGGGCTGCGACGCCCTGGAAATCCTGACCGGCACGTTGAACGAGCTCGGAGTGCAGTGATGACCATCCCGAACTTCGCCGGAATCGACCTCGGTTCTCCCGAGCCGGGCGACCGTCCTCAGTGGACCGAAGCGCTGCACGCCGCCACCGGAAAGGGCCCCGACGCGCTCGCGTGGGAGACGCCGGAAGGCATCGGCGTCAAGCCGGTCTACACCGCCGACGATCTGTCCGGAGTGGACTTCCTCGGCACCTATCCTGGCATCGCGCCGTATCTGCGCGGCCCGTACCCGACGATGTACGTCAACCAGCCGTGGACCATCCGCCAGTACGCGGGTTTCTCCACCGCCGAGGAGTCGAACGCCTTCTACCGCCGGAACCTCGCTGCCGGGCAGAAGGGTCTCTCGGTCGCCTTCGACCTCGCGACACACCGCGGTTACGACTCCGATCACCCGCGCGTCGCCGGTGACGTCGGCATGGCGGGTGTCGCGATCGACTCGATCTACGACATGCGCCAGCTCTTCGACGGCATCCCGCTCGACAAGATGAGCGTCTCGATGACCATGAACGGCGCCGTCCTGCCGGTGCTCGCGCTGTACGTCGTCGCGGCCGAGGAACAGGGTGTCACGCCGGACAAACTGGCCGGGACCATCCAGAACGACATCCTCAAGGAGTTCATGGTCCGCAACACCTACATCTACCCGCCGCAGCCGTCGATGCGGATCATTTCGGACATCTTCTCGTTCACCTCGCGGAACATGCCGAAGTACAACTCGATCTCCATCTCCGGCTACCACATGCAGGAGGCCGGGGCGACCGCCGATCTGGAGCTGGCGTACACGCTCGCGGACGGCGTCGAGTACCTCCGATCCGGCGTCGAGGCCGGGCTGGACGTCGACAAGTTCGCCCCGCGCCTGTCCTTCTTCTGGGCGATCGGGATGAACTTCTTCATGGAGGTCGCGAAGCTCCGCGCGGCACGCCTCCTGTGGGCGAAGCTCGTGAAGGGCTTCGAACCCAAGAGTTCCAAGTCTTTGAGCCTGCGGACCCACTCGCAGACGTCCGGCTGGTCGCTGACCGCGCAGGACGTCTACAACAACGTCGTCCGCACCTGTGTCGAGGCGATGGCCGCGACCCAGGGGCACACGCAGTCGTTGCACACCAACGCCCTCGACGAGGCGCTCGCGCTGCCGACCGACTTCTCCGCCCGCATCGCGCGGAACACGCAGCTGCTGCTGCAACAGGAATCCGGCACCACGCGCGTCATCGACCCGTGGGGCGGAAGCGCGTTCGTCGAGAAGCTGACCTACGACCTCGCGCGCAAGGCCTGGGCCCACATCACCGAGGTCGAGCAGGCGGGCGGGATGGCGAAGGCGATCGACGCCGGCATCCCCAAGCTACGCATCGAGGAGGCCGCCGCGCGGACCCAGGCGCGGATCGACTCCGGCCGCCAGCCCGTGATCGGCGTGAACAAGTACCAAGTCACCGACGACGAACAGATCGACGTGCTCAAGGTCGACAACGCCGGCGTGCGCGCGCAGCAGCTGGAGAAACTGCGTCGGCTGCGCGAAGAACGCGACGAGGACGCCACGCAGGACGCGCTTCGGCGGCTCACCGCCGGCGCCAAGGCCGACGGCAACCTGCTCGCGCTCGCCATCGACGCCGCCAGGGCGAAGGCCACGGTCGGCGAGATCTCCGACTCGCTGGAGAGGATCTGGGGGCGCCACTCCGGCCAGATTCGTACCATCTCCGGTGTGTACCGCGAGGAGGTCGGCAAGGCCGAGAACGTCGAGCAGGCGCGCGAGCTCGTCGAGAAGTTCGCCGAGGAAGAAGGCCGTCGTCCCCGGATCCTGGTCGCGAAAATGGGCCAGGACGGCCACGACCGCGGCCAAAAGGTGATCGCGACCGGCTTCGCCGACATCGGTTTCGACGTCGACGTCGGCCCGCTGTTCTCCACCCCCGGCGAGGTCGCGCGGCAGGCGATCGAAGCGGACGTGCACGTCATCGGCGTTTCGTCGCTGGCGGCGGGGCACCTTTCGCTGGTCCCCGCCTTGCGCGCGGAACTCGCCGAACAGGGCCGCGAGGACATCATCGTCGTGGTCGGCGGCGTCATCCCGCCGCAGGACTACGAAGAGCTGCGCGCGGCGGGCGCGGCGGCGGCCTTCGGCCCCGGCACGGTGATCGCCGAAGCGGCGATCGACCTCATCGGACAGCTGACCGCCCAGGAGTCGTGAAACTTGCCGCGCAAGATCGACGTCGGAGCGCTGGCCAAGGGCGTCCTCGCGGGTGACCGCGGCCTGCTGTCGCGGGCGATCACGCTCGTCGAGTCGAACCGCGAGGACCACCGGGCGCAGGCGCAGGAACTGCTGGTCGAGCTGCTCCCGCACGCGGGCGGCGCGCGGCGCGTCGGCATCACCGGCGTCCCCGGTGTCGGCAAGTCGACTTTCATCGACCAGCTCGGCACGGATCTCACGGAGGCCGGGCACAAGGTCGCCGTGCTGGCCGTCGACCCGTCGTCGACGCGGACCGGCGGCTCGATCCTGGGCGACAAGACCCGGATGGCGCGGCTCGCGGTGGACCCGAAGGCGTTCATCCGCCCTTCGCCGACTTCGGGCACTCTCGGCGGTGTCGCTCGGGCGACCCGCGAAACGATCGTGCTGATGGAAGCGGCCGGATACGACATCGTGCTGGTCGAGACCGTCGGCGTCGGGCAGTCCGAGGTGACCGTGGCGAACATGGTCGACCACTTCCTGTTCCTGACCCTCGCCCGCACCGGCGACCAGCTGCAGGGCATCAAGAAGGGCGTCCTCGAACTGGCCGACGTCATCGCGGTCAACAAGGCCGACGGTGACCACGAACGCGACGCGAAACGCGCTGCCCGCGAACTCGCCGGCGCGTTGCGGATGATCTACGGGCGGGACGCCGAATGGACCCCGCCGGTGCTGACCTGCAGCGCGCTCACCGACGTCGGACTGGACGAGGTGTGGGCCGAAATCGGCCGTCACCGTGACGTATTGACCGCGTCGGGGGAACTCGACACCCGGCGACGGCGGCAGCAGGTGGAGTGGACCTGGTCGATGGTCCGCGAACAGCTGCTCGGCAGGCTCGCCGCGCATCCGGACGTGCGAGCGGTCGTCCCGGACGTCGAACGGGCGGTCCGGAACGGTGAACTGACCCCGACACTGGCCGCGCAACGGATTCTGGAGGCGTTCTCCGGTCCTCCGCGTGGCGGCTGACGCGGGAACCCGGCAGAGTGCAGAATCGGATTCGCGCCACGCCGTCGAAAGGGAGTCATGCCGAAAAGGTCTCGTCTCGGGCAGCTTGCCGGACTCGTCGCCGCCGGGCTGGTCGTCTGCGCGCCTGTCGCGCAGGCCGTGGAGATCCAGGCGCCCGCGCCGGTGATCGCGCAGGCGGCGGCGGTGCACGAGGTGCCGCGGCAGGCGCCCCCCGGGCCGGTGCTCGACCCCGCCGAGACCGACAAGGCCAACAGTCAGGAGACCAAGAACAAGATCATCGCGGGCGTCGCCGCGGCCATCTTGCTCGGCCTGGTCGTCCTCGGCCGCCGCGCCCGTTCCAAGAAGAAGAAGTCCTGAACCGCGACCGGTAAGTAGAAGGACTCTCCGCTTAGCCCGGGCCGAATTCCCGTAGCCGTTCAACGCAGATCCACTACCGGCCATCTCCGGCTCGATCACTCGACGAGCGGCTTGTCATCTGCATGGTGCACGATCTATCGCAAATGCGTATCACAGATCGATCGGCACCCAGCGTGCCTTCAGCGACCACTCGTACGGTGGTAGACGAAGGCAACTGTGTTGCGGGAGGAGGTGCGGCGTGACGGTGCTCGATTCACGTCCGGACATTCCAGGCGACCCCGAGGGTCGCGTCGTTGCCCCTATAGAGGCGCCCACCGCGCTGATCTCCGAGGCCGGCGTCAGCATGGCACCTGTGCATGATCTGGGTGCCGGACGCGGCCCTTTCTGGCTTGACGACTGGCTCCGCGCGAACGCCACCGACGTCCTCGCGTGGCGTCGGCACATCCACGCGCACCCGGAACTCTCCCGCCACGAGTTCGCCACGACCGAAATGGTCATGTCCCTGCTCCGCGCGGTCGGGCTCAAGCCATGGGTGCTCCCCACGGGCACCGGCGTGGTCTGCGACATCGGCAGCGGAGACCGCTGCGTCGCACTGCGCGCCGACATGGACGCCTTGCCGCTGACCGAGGCCACCGGCCTCCCGTACGCCTCCAAGACCGAAGGCGCCGCGCATATGTGCGGGCACGACGCGCACACCGCGATCCTGCTTGGCGCGGCGCGGGCCCTGGCGGGCGCGCCGGAGCTGCCGGGGCGCGTGCGGCTGATCTTCCAGCCCGCCGAGGAGGTCATGCCCGGCGGCGCGCTGGACATGATCGCCGCCGGCGCGATGGAAGGCGTCGAGCGGATCTACGGGCTGCACTGCGACCCGCGGCTCGAGGTCGGCAAGGTCGGTCTGCGCGAAGGCGCGCTGACCTCCGCCGCCGATCTCATCGAGCTGCGGCTCACTTCGCCGGGCGGGCACACCTCGCGGCCGCATCTGACCGCGGACCTGGTGCACGCGCTGGGCACCGTGATCACGTCGCTGCCCGCGGTCCTCTCGCGGCGCGTCGACCCGCGATCCGGGACCGTGCTGGTCTGGGGCGCGGTGCACGCCGGGCAGGCCGCCAACGCGGTCCCGCAGGACGGGGTGCTGCGCGGCACCCTCCGGACGGCGGACCATGAGGTCTGGACGATGCTGGAGCCGCTCGTCGCGTCTTCGGTGGAGTCGCTGCTCGCGCCGACCGGCGTCGGGTTCTCCCTCGACTACCGCCGCGGCGTCCCGCCGGTCGTCTCCGACCCGGAGTCGCACCTGCTGATGCGTGCCGGTGTCGAAGCCGCGCTGGGCGAGGCCGCCGTGGCCGGGACCGAGCAGTCGTCCGGTGGCGAGGACTTCGGGTGGTACCTGGAGCACGTCCAGGGCGCCTTCGCGCGCCTCGGCGTTTGGTCCGGTGAAGGCCCGATGGCCGACATCCACCGCCCGACCTTCGTCCTCGACGAGCGTTCACTCCTGTGCGGTGTCCGCACGCTGGTCCACACCGCCCTGGCCACCCTGGCCTGAGTTACGCCTCCAATCACGCGAGTTACGGCTTCAATCACGCGAGTTACGTCTCTGTGCACGGGTGTTCGGTCCTATCGGGACCGAACACCCGTGCACAGAGTTGTCCACAGCTTGGTCGAGTTATCCACAGCTCTGGATACAGCCCCTTCCCAAGGTCTGCCCAGTCCTCGATTCTCGAAGGCATGATCAACTGGGGAGGACTTCATGGGGCGGCCTTGCGTAGCGAGGCCGACAAGATCTTGGGGCGGCGAGCCGTCCTCGAAGGGCTGGCGTCCGGTGTGCTGGCTCAGCCGTGGCGAGGCGTGATCGTCCATGCCGCGGATCTGCTGGAGTTGCCGTGCCTGGCACAGGCGGCACTGCTCGCGGTCGGACCACCAGCAGTGCTTTCCGGCGCGACTTCTCTTGCCCTGCATGGGATTTCGGCTGCCGACAGCACGGTCGTCCACCTGACCGTTCCCTACTCGAGACGAGTCCAGTCGAGGCCTGGGCTGGTGGTGCACAGGGCGGAATTCCACCCGGCCGATGTACTCGAACTGGACGGACTTCCGGTGTTCCCGTTGGACCGCGCCCTGGCCGACCACCTCTGCGACGGCGACAAGCGAACAGCGTTCGCCGCGCTCGAAGAGGCGTTGCACAACCTCGCGCCGGACCACCGAGTAGTCCTGCACGCCAACGTCCGAGATCGCATTCTCGACCGCCACGACCGACGAGGTATCCACAGGGCACAGATGCTGCTCGCCCTCGCTACGGGCGAGGCCGAATCGCCGCCGGAGAGCATTCTTCGCTTGATCGTCGTGGAGGCCGGGCTGCCGGTACCGGTCGCCCAGTACGAGGTCGCCACCATCGACGGGCGGAAGCTGTACGTGCTCGACCTCGCGTGGCCTGAGGTGCGGATCGCCCTGGAGTACGACGGCTACGCCGCTCATGAGGGCAGGCGAGACTATGACGCGGAGCGGGACGCTCGGATGGCGGCGCGCGGGTGGATCACGATCCGCGCGACAGCGGCTGATCTGCGGGATCCACGACGGTTGCTGGCTGAGTTGCACGGCGCGTTCGGGCGTCGTACGGCGCGACTCGCGTGATTGGAGGCGCGATTCACGTGATTGGGGGCGTAACTCGCGTGATTGGAGGCGCGATTCGCGTGATTGGGGGCGTAACTCGCGGGATCAGCCGGAGATGCCCTGGCAGGGGCGGGTGCGGAGTGCGTCGACGTAGTCGGCGGGGGCGCCCGCGGCTTCGGCGGCGTCGGCCAGCACGCCGAGGTAGCGCGCCGAAGGGAGGCCGCCCTCGTAGCCGTCCAGGACGTACAACCAGGCCAGGACGGACCCTTCCATGGTCTGCACGCGCAGCCGGATCTTGTTGTGGATGCCCAGCTCGCCGCCTTCCCAGCGGTCGAGGCCGTCCTCGTCCAGCGACGTGACGTCGTACAGCACCACGAAGACCCGGGAGCCAGGGTCTTCGACGATGGTCGCCAGCGCGCCTTCCCAGCCGATGTCCTCGCCGCCGAAGGTCAGTCTCCAGCCCTCCAGCCAGCCGGTGCCGGCCATGGGCGAGTGCGGAGCGCGCTCCAGCATCTGGGCGGGCTCCATATTGGATCCATACGCGGCATACAACGGCACGGCCACAGCCTAGCGACCCGGCGGTCACCCGGCTGGACGCACATGCCGTGTCCGGCCACTCAATCCGCCCAGCGGTCGCCCGCGTACGGTAAACGCAGTCACAGACACCGCAGCGAGGAGGAGACCAGTGACCAAGATCGTGATCATGGGCGGAGGCCCCGCCGGTTACGAAGCGGCACTGGTCGCGGCCCAGCACGGAGCCGACGTCACCATCGTCGAACGCGACGGTCTCGGCGGCGCGTGCGTGCTCTACGACTGCGTCCCGTCGAAGACGTTCATCGCCTCCTCCGGCGCCCTCGCGAACATGCACGACCTCCGCGAGCTCGGCATCAACACCGACATGGCCGACACCAGCGTCGACCTGCCGACCGTCCACGGCCGGGTGAAGGGCCTCGCGCTCGCGCAGTCCGCCGACATCCGCGCCCGCGTCCAGCGCGAGGGCGTCCGCGTCGTCATCGGCCAGGCCCGCTTCGACGACGACGAGGCCGGGCTCGCCACGCACAAGGTCGCCGTCACCGCCCCCGACGGCTCGACGCAAGTGCTCGACGCCGACGTCGTCCTCATCTCGACCGGCGCCACCCCGCGTGTGCTGCCCGGCGCGGTGCCGGACGGCGAACGCATCCTCGACTGGCGTCAGCTCTACGACCTGCGCGAGCTGCCCGAGCACCTGGCCGTCATCGGTTCGGGTGTCACCGGCGCCGAATTCGCCTCGGCCTACACCGAGATGGGTGTCAAGGTCACCGTCGTGTCCAGCCGCGACCGCGTGCTCCCGCACGAGGACGCCGACGCCGCCGCCGTGCTCGAAGAGGTCTTCTCGCAGCGCGGCACCACGGTCGTCAAGCAGGCCCGCGCCGACAAGGTCGTGCGCACCGAAAAGGGCGTCGAGATCCACCTCTCCGACGGCCGCGTGATCGAAGCCAGCCACGCGCTGATGACCGTCGGTTCGGTGCCCAACACCACCGACATCGGCCTGGAGAAGGTCGGCATCGAGCCCGGCCCCGGCGGCTTCATCGGCGTCGACCGTGTTTCCCGCACCAGCGCGCCCGGGATCTACGCCGCCGGCGACTGCACCGGGGTGCTCATGCTCGCTTCCGTGGCCAGCATGCAGGGCCGCATCGCGATGTGGCACGCGCTCGGCGAGGGTGTCGCGCCGATCAAGCTCAAGACCGTCGCCGCGAACGTGTTCACCCATCCCGAGATCGCGACCGTCGGCATCAGCCAGCAGGCGATCGACTCGGGTGAGGTGCCCGCCCGCACCATCATGCTCCCGCTCGCGACGAACGCCCGCGCGAAGATGGAAGGCTTGCGACGCGGTTTCGTGAAGTTGTTCTGCCGCCCCGCCACCGGCGTGGTCGTCGGTGGGGTGGTCGTGGCGCCGACGGCGAGCGAACTCATCCTTCCCATCGCGCTCGCCGTCCAGAACCAGCTCACAGTGGAACACCTGGCACTGACATTTTCGGTGTACCCGTCGCTGTCGGGGTCGATCACCGAGGCGGGCCGCCAGCTCATGCGCCACGACGACTTGGACTGATCTCCGCCGTCGAAGCAACCCTCGCGGGGATGTCCGCGTCTAGCGCGTGTCGGTGTTTCGTTGACAGCTAGGGGTTTTCGTGGTTCGCAGGGTTCTCGCCGGGATGGTGGCGATCGGTGCGGCGGTGCTGGCGGGTTCGTCGGCCGGTTTCGCTCAGCAACCCGAGGCGGATCCCGGTGTCAGGGTGCAGCTCAACGACGACACCGCCTACGAACTCGGGCTCGTCAACAAGTACGTGCACGGCGACTCCAACGTGGCGCTGGCCCAATGCCCCGGCGACGGTCTGAAGGCGCCGAAGTCGACGACGTTCGCTTCGCCGGTGCTGAGCATCGGGAAGTATGACTACGGCCCGCTCATCGGGGTCCCGGCGAACATCAGTGCCGAGGTCACCCTCAAGGAGGGCACCGTCCCCGGCAGCTACCCGCTGACCGTCAACTGCAATGGAAAGTCTTATACGGCAACGTTTTCGGTTCCTTCCAGGCAGGTCGGCGCGGTGCCCGCCGGTGCCGCCCAGGCCGGCGACGGCAGCATGGCGTCCTGATCCTCCTCATCGCGATGATTTCGTGACCTTGGCGGGCAACCGTCCGGCCGCGCCCGGCGTCTGGCAGTCGTGGGGGTGAACGACGAGCCGGTCCTGTTCTGGGGGCCGGGACCGGTTCCGTCGCTCCCGCGCCGGTTCCGTGAGGGGTGAACATGAAGTCGACGTGGTGGCGAGGACGACGTGCGCCGTTGGTGCTCGCTGTCGTCCTGCTGGCCGTCCTGGCGACGCTGGCGATCGTCCTGTCCGGGCCGGGGGAGACCGGACAGGCCGCTCCGCCGCAGGTCACAGCGCAGGCCGAGACCTCGACGCAGCCGAGTGCGGCGCCGGAGACCGGGCCGGAGCCCGCGGGCGGGGCCGTCGCCGAGGGGCTGCCCAAGGTCGATCCGCTCTCGATCGACGTGCCGAAGATCGAGGCGAAGTCCAGCCTGGTCCCGCTGGGGCTCAACGCGGACAACACCGTCGAAGTCCCGCCGATCACCCAGCCGATGCAGGCGGGCTGGTACGTGCACGGGCCGACCCCGGGGGAGGTCGGGCCTTCGGTGATCCTCGGGCACGTGGACGGGAACAAGCAGAAGGGCATCTTCTTCCGGCTGAAGGAGCTGGCGCCCGGCGACAAGGTCTCGATCGCCCGGAAGGACGGCAAGACGGCCGAGTTCGCGGTCACGAAGGTCGAGCGGGTGGCGAAGGACAAGTTCCCCACCGACGCGGTCTACGGCGACACCACCGAGCCGGAGCTGAGGCTCATCACCTGCGGCGGGGTCTTCGACAAGGCGTCGCACAACTATCTCGACAACATCATCGTTTTCGCCCGGTTGATCGCGAGGTGAGTTCCATGATCAGGTCCGCCTTGGTGGTGGCGTGCGGCGTGGCCTTGGCCGCCCCTGCCGTCGCGTACGCGCAGGACGACGTCCCGCCGACCACGACCTTCACCCCGCCGCCCACGCAGTACCCGTTCGTCGCCGTCTCACCGTCGAAATCGACGGCGGGGGAGGACGTCCTGGTCTCGGTCGGCTGCGCGAAGGACGACTTCGGCGAGGTGAAGTCGATGGTGCTGGACCGGATCGGGACCTTCGAGGTGACCTCGGAGGATCCGGTGATCCTCGGCACGGTCGCGCATATCAGCGACAAGGCGAAGCCGGGTTTCTACGCGGTCAAGGCGACCTGCAAGACGACGACGGTGACGATCAACGTCGAAGTCGCGCCGGTCAAGACCCCGACCCCGACGCTGCCCCCGTCTCCGTCGGCCAAGCCGACGAAGGTGACGCCGCCGAATGCGGTGCCCGCGGCCGGGCGGCGGCAGGTTTCGAGGATTCCGGTGGGGGCGCCGCAGACCGGTGGCGGGGCGTGAGTTGAGAGGTAAGGAAAACGTGTCGTGTCTCGGGGCGAGACGGCGGGCTGGGTGACGCGACACCGCGTGTTGAGACTCCGCACTCCCGAGTTACTTCCCCAAGCACGCGAGTCACGCCTTGCCGAAGTACATGAAGGCCCCCTTCCTTGCGTCTAGCGCAAGGAAGGGGGCCTTCATGTACTTCGCGACTGGCCGCCGAGGTCGCAGCCGTCTCGCTGTCACCAGGGATCACATCTGACGGTAGCGAAAGCCTCCTTCACTACCAGGAGAACGCGTACGCAGGAGCGACACTGGCCCCTCGGGATCAGCCCTCGTCGTCGACCCAGTCGAAGGTCTTCGTGACGGCCTTCTTCCAGTTGCGGTACTCGGATTCGCGGCGTGCCTCGTCCATCGACGGGTCCCACTGCTTGTCCTGCGCCCAGTTGTTGCGGATGTCGTCTTCGCTCTCCCAGAAGCCCACCGCGAGACCGGCCGCGTAGGCGGCGCCGAGCGCGGTGGTCTCGTTGACCACCGGACGGATCACCGGCACGCCGAGGATGTCGGCCTGGAACTGCATGAGCAGTTCGTTGACGACCATGCCGCCGTCGACCTTCAGCGACTTCAGCGGGACACCGGAGTCGGCGTTCATCGCGTCGATGACCTCGCGCGACTGGAACGCGGTCGCCTCCAGGACCGCCCGGGAAATGTGGCCCTTGTTGACGAACCGGGTGAGGCCGACGATCGCGCCGCGGGCGTCGGAGCGCCAGTACGGCGCGAAGAGGCCCGAGAACGCCGGCACGAAGTACGCGCCACCGTTGTCCTCGACGGTGCGGGCGTGCTGCTCGACTTCGGCCGCGGAGCCGATCAGGCCGAGGTTGTCGCGCAGCCACTGCACGAGCGAACCGGTGACCGCGATCGATCCTTCGAGCGCGTACACCGTGTCGTTCGAGCCGATCTTGTAGCAGACCGTGGTGAGCAATCCGTTGTCCGACATGACCTTCTCGGTGCCCGTGTTGAGCAGCATGAAGTTGCCGGTGCCGTAGGTGTTCTTCGCTTCACCCGGCGAAAGGCAGGCCTGCCCGAAGGTCGCCGCCTGCTGGTCGCCGAGGATGCCCGAGATCGGGACCCCGGCCAGCGCGCCCTTCTCGCGGACCTTGCCGTAGGTCTCCGAGGACGACCGGATCTCCGGCAGCATCGACAGCGGGACCGTCATCTCTTCGGCGATCCCGGCGTCCCATGCCAGCGTGTCGAGGTCCATCAGCATGGTCCGCGACGCGTTGGTCGGGTCGGTGACGTGCACGCCGCCGTCGACCCCGCCGGTCATGTTCCACAGCACCCAGGTGTCCATGTTGCCGAAGATGAGGTCACCGGCCTCGGCCTTCGCGCGGGCGCCCTCGACGTTGTCGAGGATCCACTTGATCTTCGGCCCGGAGAAGTAGGTCGCCAGCGGCAGGCCCACCTTCGCGCGGTAGCGCTCCTGTCCGCCGCCCAGCGCCCCCAGGTCGCTGACGATCTTGTCCGTGCGGGTGTCCTGCCAGACGATCGCGTTGTACACCGGTTTGCCGGTGGTGCGGTCCCAGACCAGCGTGGTCTCGCGCTGGTTGGTGATACCGACCGCGACGATGTCGCCCGCGACCAGGTCACCCTTGGCCAGCGCGCCCGCGGCGACGGCCCGCGTGTTCTCCCAGATCTCTTCGGCGTTGTGCTCGACCCAGCCCGCCTTCGGGAAGATCTGCTCGTGTTCCCGCTGGTCGACGGCGACCACCCGCCCGGAGTGGTCGAAGATCATGCAGCGAGTCGACGTGGTGCCCTGGTCGATCGCGGCTACGTACGAAGTCATCGAAGCTCCAGTCTCAGGTCAGGTTGTGGACGGCGAGGAAGAGGAGGGCGGCCAGCGCACCGCCGACCAGCGGGCCGGCGACCGGGATCCAGGAGTAACCCCAGTTCGGGTTGGCCTTGTTCTTGATCGGCAGCAGGAACGCGTACGCGATACGGGGGCCGAGGTCTCGGGCCGGGTTGATGGCGTAACCGGTCGGGCCACCGAGGGACTGGCCGATGACCAGCACGACGAACGCTACACCCGCGTAGCCGAGCGCGGAGTTGCCGAAGTTCGGCGTGCCGCCTTCGCCCGTGGCGTTGGCGTAGACCGGGCTGAGCAGGATCCACGCGACCAGCACGAAGGTGCCGATGATCTCGGTGACGAGGTTCCACGCCTTGTTCGGGATCTGCGGCGCGGTCGAGAAGATGCCGAGCGTCTCGTCGCGTTGCGGATGGTCGTCGAACTGGAGTTTGTAGGCGGCCCAGCAGAGCACGGCGCCGAGGATCGCGCCGACCATCTGCCCGGCGAAGTAGATCGGGACGTCCGCCCACTTCGTCTTGTCCGCGATGGCGAGACCCAGTGTCACCGCGGGGTTGAGGTGCGCGCCGCTGGGCGCGGCGATGCTGGCACCGGCGAAGACCGCGAACGCCCACCCGAAGGTGATCATCACGACGCCACCGTTGTGGCCGTTGTTCTTGCGCAACACGTGGTTGGCGACCACGCCGTTACCCAACAGGATCAGGACCGCCGTTCCCAGCAGCTCCCAGACGAAGATGGCTCCCACACTCACCGCTTGACCTCCACTTTGGACATTCCGCGCAGGGTCGAACACGGTGTGCTACGGCGCCCTTGCCGACCCACGTCCGTGGCACGTTACCGTCGCGTATTTGTTCCTTCCAGGCATCGTGGGAACCAATCTTTCCAAGATCGACGAGGGTTACGCCACACGTGTCACCCGCATAACGGACCGGTCGCGGCCGATCGTGCGATGCTGGAGCCACAGCGGCACAAGGAGGAATGTCACGTGGCAAGCTCTCAGCGCGAAGCCGAAAACAGCCCCGCCAGGCTGGGACCGCTCAAGCGGGAAGAGTCTTGGCAGCGACTGGGTGAGGACAAGTTCGACCTCGTCGTCATCGGCGGCGGAGTGGTCGGGGCGGGCACGGCGCTCGACGCCGCCACACGCGGCCTGCGGGTCGCCCTCGTCGAAGCGCGCGACCTCGCTTCGGGGACGTCGAGCCGGTCCAGCAAGCTCTTCCACGGCGGGCTCCGGTACCTCGAACAGCTGGAATTCGGTCTGGTGCGGGAAGCCCTGCGCGAACGCGAACTGATGCTGACGACGATCGCCCCCCATCTGGTGAAGCCGGTCAGCTTCCTGTATCCGCTGACCCACCGGATCTGGGAGCGTCCGTACACCGCGGCCGGCCTGCTGATGTACGACACGATGGGCGGCGCGCGGTCGGTCCCCGGCCAGAAACACCTGAGCCGCGCGGGCGCGCTGCGGATGGTCCCGGCGCTGAAGCGGTCCGCGTTGATCGGCGGGATCCGTTACTACGACGCGCAATCCGACGACGCGCGGCACACGATGACCGTCGCCCGCACCGCCGCGCACTACGGCGCCGTGGTGCGCACCTCCACCCAGGTGGTCGGTTTCCTTCGCGAGGCCGACCGTATTTCCGGTGTCCGCGTGCGCGACGTCGAGGACGGCCGCGAGACCGAGATCCACGCCTCCGCGGTGGTCAACTGCACCGGCGTCTGGACCGACGAACTGCAGCGCCTTTCCGGCGGCCGCGGCCGGTTCCGCGTGCGGGCGAGCAAGGGTGTGCACATCGTCGTCCCGCGCGACCGGATCGTCTCGGAATCGGGCATGATCCTGCGCACCGAGAAGTCCGTGCTGTTCGTGATCCCGTGGCGCAACCACTGGATCGTCGGGACCACCGACACCGACTGGAACCTCGATCTCGCGCATCCCGCCGCGACGAAGCACGACATCGACTACCTCCTCGAACACGTCAACACCGTGCTCGCGACCCCGCTGACGCACGACGACATCGAAGGCGTCTACGCGGGACTCCGGCCTTTGCTGGCAGGGGAAAGCGAAGAGACGTCGAAGCTTTCGCGTGAACACGCGGTCGCCCGGGTCGCCCCGGGACTGGTCGCGATCGCGGGCGGGAAGTACACGACGTACCGGGTGATGGCGGCCGACGCCGTCGACGCCGCGGCCGTCGACCTTCCCGGCAGGCCGCAGTCGTCCATCACGGACAAGGTGCCGCTGCTGGGCGCCGACGGGTACCACGCGCTGGTGAACCAGGCCGACCATCTGGCGAGCGAGCACGGGCTGCACCCGTACCGCGTCCGGCATCTGCTCGACCGGTACGGCTCGATGGTGCACGAGGTCCTCGCGCTCGGCGAAGGACGGCCGGAGCTGTTGAAGCCGCTGGAGCATGCTCCGGACTACCTCGGCGTCGAGGTCGTCTACGCGGCCAGCCACGAGGGCGCGCTTCACCTGGAAGACGTGCTCGCGCGCCGGACGCGGATCTCGATCGAGTACGCGCACCGCGGTGTCGACTGCGCGGCGCAGGTCGCCACGTTGGTGGGCGAGGTCCTCGGCTGGTCGAAGGACGAGGAGAAGCGCGAGGTCGAGGTGTACAAGGCGCGGGTCGACGCGGAACGGAAGTCGCAGTCGCAGCCGAGCGACGAGGCCGCCGACGCGTTGCGTTCGGCCGCGCCGGAAGCGCGGTCCGGGATCATCGAACCGGTGAGTTGACCCCTGCTGCCGAGTCGTATGCCACGCGCGCAGGGATCGTTGCCTGATCAGGTGAATCTGGCATAGCGTCGGCCGTCCCGATACGGAAGGCGGCCTTGTGGTGTTTCTCGACTCGTCGACGTGGACGGACCGGATCTTCGCCGGGGGTTCCTGGGTGCCAGGGTCCGGTGGCGTCCGTGACGTCATGGAGCCCGCGACCGGTGCGGTGCTGGGAAGCGTGGGGATCGCCTCGGCCGAGGACGCCGCGAAAGCGGCCGAGACCGCGGCCGAGGCGCAGCGGGCCTGGGCCGCGACACCGCACGTCCAGCGTGCCGCCGTCCTGCGCAAAGCCGCTCGGCTGTGGTCCGAGTACGCCGACGAGATCCGCTGGTGGAACATCCGCGAGGTCGGCGCGGTGCCGGGAGTCGCGGGCTTTTCGCTGCACGTCGCCGAGCAGGAGTGCTACGAGGCGGCGGCCCTGCCCGGCCGTCCGTACGGCGAACTCCTGCCGAGTGAGGAGCCGCGGCTTTCGATGGCGCGCCGCGTCCCGGCCGGGGTCGTCGCGGTGATCTCGCCGTTCAACATGCCGATCATCCTGGGCATCCGTTCGGTCGCCCCGGCGCTCGCGCTGGGAAACGCGGTCATCCTCAAGCCGGATCCGCGCACCGCCGTCACCGGTGGCGTGGTCCTCGCCCGGATCTTCGAGGAAGCCGGTCTGCCGCCGGGCGTGCTGCAGATGCTGCCGGGCGGCGCGGACGTCGGCGAGACGCTGGTGACGCATCCGGCGGTGCGGGTCATCTCGTTCACCGGGTCGACCGGAGCCGGGCGCAAGGTCGGCGAACTCGCCGGAAAGCACCTGAAGCGGGCACATCTGGAACTGGGCGGGAACTCGGCGCTCATCGTGCTCGACGACGCGGACGTCGACGAAGCCGCCGGTGTCGCCGCGTTCGGCTCCTTCTTCCACCAGGGCCAGATCTGCATGACCACCGGGCGGCACCTCGTGCACGAGCGGCTCTACGACGACTTCGTCGAGCGGCTGGCGGCGAAGGCGGCCGCGTTGCGGGTGGGCGACCCGGCGCTGGACGAGGTCGCGCTCGGGCCGATCATCGACGCCGGACAGCGGGACAAGATCCACGAGCTGGTCACGTCCAGTGTCGCGGCGGGGGCGCGGGTCGCCGCCGGCGCCGAATACGACCGGCTGTTCTACTCCGCGACGGTGCTCGCCGACGTGCCGCCGACGGCGCCCGCGGTCGCCGAAGAGATCTTCGGCCCGGTCGCGCCGGTCGTGCGGTTCTCCGACGCCGAGGAGGCCATCCGCCTCGCCACGGCGAGCGAATACGGGCTCTCGCTGGGGATCGTCACTCGCGATGTCCTCAAAGGACTGGAGCTGGCCGACCGCGTCCCGACCGGGATCGTGCACATCAACGACCAGACCGTCAGCGATGAGGCGAACAGCCCCTTCGGTGGCGTCGCCGCTTCGGGCACCGGGAGCCGTTTCGGCGGCGCTGCGGCGAACATCGAGGCCTTCACCGAGACACGCTGGGTCACCGTCCGCAACCCGCCGCCCACCTACCCCTTCTGACCCCCTCGCAATTCGTCACCTACTTGCTGACCGCCCGCAATTCGTCACCTACTTGCGCCCGATCGAGGTCCGGCGCCGGTAAGCGCCCACGCAAGTAGGTGACGGATTGCGGGTGATGTCGCAAGTAGGTGACGAATTGCGGGAAGGGTCAGGCGGTGCGGCGCCAGCGGATGAGGCGTTCCCCGGTCGGGGCCGGTTCCAGTTCGGGCCCGACCAGGGTGAACCCGCATTTGCGGGCGACCAAGGCGGAAACCTCGTTCGTCTCCTCGTAGCGGTAACTGACCTCGCGCAGGCCGAGCCCGCCGAAACCGAAGCGCAGGGCCGCGTTGAGCGCGGTGCTCGCGACGCCCTTGCCCCTGGACGCCGCACGCACCCAGACCGACGCCTCCGCGTACGCGGCGTCGAAATCGAGATCCCGCAGGCCGACCTCGCCCAGCAACTCGCCGGTCGTCGGCTCGGCCACCGCCCAGGAACAGCGTTCGTCACCGGCCCACTGGGCCGTGCGCAACGCGACGTACTCGGTCGCCTCGTCCAGATCCCGCAAACGGTAGTTCAGGACGTACTTGCGATGCGTCGGGTCGGCGAAGGCCGCGACCAGCGCCGGACGGTCGTCGAGTGCCTTGTCCGCCCGCAGCTGCCGCAGGTAGTACTCGCCTGCGTTGATCTCCACCGGTTCCACCCTTCGAGGGTAACCGGCCCTTCAGCGACGGCGGCTCATGATCAGCGCGACCGCCAGCGGCAGCAGGAAGACCAGGAACGTCCCCCGGGTGAAGAAGAACAGCGCGATCGCGACCGCCGCCGCGATCGGCACGGCGCTGGCCGTCAGCCATTTCGACGGCGGAGCGTCGTTCTTCGCGGACGCCTGCGCCACACCGGGCATCGGCGGCAGGGGGAGCAGCGCGCCGGGCCGGGGCGAGGGCAGGTCCGTGAACAGCGGTTCGAGATCACTCACCATCCGCGCGGCGCTGACCTTCGCCGACCGCGAACCGAACTCGTCGAGGTCGAGTCTGCCGGTGCGGACATGTTCTTCCAGCGCTTCGAGCGCGTCTTGGCGTTCGGCGTCGCTCAGCCGCATGTCCGGTCTCTCGGCACTCACGACCCGAGTCTACGGGCGGATCAGCCGTCCAGTTCCCGCCGACGTTGTTTCCCGAGCTTCTTGTGCGCGTTGTCCCAGCCCTTGCCCCAGATGCCTTCGCCGACGGCGCTGATCCCGATCGGGACGAGGATGAACCACCAGGTGACACCGGTGGTGACGATGAGCGCGATGGAGGCGATGAACAGGATCGGCAGGAGCGCGCCCATGATCCGTTGCATCGGCGGGATGTCCGCCCACGCCGGTTTCTCCGGTTCGCTCACGGCGACCTTGGGCGCGTCGAGAAGCGGATGTGGTTCGGGCAGGTCCGCGAAGATCCCGGACAGTTCGCCGCGGGTCTTGGCTGCGGTGACCTGTGCGGACCGCTCGCCGAACTCGTCGATGTCGATCCGGCCCACGCTCATGTGCTCGCCGAGCGCGGTCAGCGCGGACTCACGATCCTGATCACTGATCCGCAGCCGCGGAGACGGAACCTCGCTCACCTTTTCGATGGTAGGCCGAGCGAGGCCCCGTCAACCACGACAATCGTCAGTCTTTCAGCTCGAACAGCTGGGTTCCCTGGGTGACCGCCGCGCCGACCTCGACCGAAAGACCGGTCACGGTGCCCGCTTTGTGCGCGGTGACCGGGTTCTCCATCTTCATCGCTTCGAGCACGACGACCAGCTCGCCCGCTTCGACCTGCTGGCCCTCTTCGACGGCGACCTTGACGATGGTGCCCTGCATCGGCGCGGTGACCGCGTCGCCGCTCACCGCGGCCTTGGTGCCGCCCGCGCGCTTGCGCGGCTTGGCCTTCACGGCCGTCCCGCCGCCACCGGCGTCGAGCGAGAAACCGCCGGGAAGCGACACTTCGAGACGGCGGCCGCCGACCTCGACGACGACGTTCTGGCGAGGCTGCTCTTCCTCGGCCTCGGCCGCTTCCGGTGCCACGAAGGGCTCGATCCGGTTGTCGAACTCGGTCTCGATCCAGCGGGTGTGCACGCTGAAACCGTTCTCGTCGCCGACGAAGGCCGGGTCGTTCACGATCACCCGGTGGAACGGCAGGACCGTCGCCATCCCGTCGGCGACCATCTCGGCCAGCGCGCGGCGGCTGCGCTCGAGCGCGTTCTGCCGGTCCGAGCCGGTGACGATCAGCTTCGCGAGCATCGAGTCGAACTGGCCGCCGATGACGCTGCCGGATTCGACACCCGAGTCGACCCGGACTCCGGGACCGCTGGGCGCGACGAACTTCGTCACGGTGCCGGGCGCGGGCAGGAACCCGCGGCCGGCGTCCTCGCCGTTGATGCGGAATTCGATCGAGTGGCCGCGCGGTTCCGGATCCTCGGTGATGCGCAGCTTCTCGCCGCGCGCGATGCGGAACATCTCGCGCACGAGGTCGAGGCCCGTGGTCTCCTCGGACACCGGGTGTTCGACCTGGAGCCGCGTGTTGACCTCGAGGAACGAGATCGTGCCGTCGACCGCGACGAGGTACTCGACGGTCCCGGCGCCGTAGTAACCGGCTTCCTTGCAGATCGCCTTCGCGGACTCGTGGATGCGCTTGCGCTGGTCGTCGGTCAGATACGGCGCGGGTGCCTCTTCGACCAGCTTCTGGTGGCGGCGCTGCAACGAGCAGTCCCGGGTGCCGACGACGATGGCGTTGCCGTGCTGGTCGGCGAGGACCTGGGCTTCGACATGGCGCGGCTTGTCCAGGTAGCGCTCGACGAAGCATTCGCCGCGGCCGAAGGCGGAGATCGCCTCACGCGTCGCGGATTCGAAGAGCTCCGGGATCTCCTCGCGGGTGCGGGCGACCTTCAGCCCGCGGCCGCCGCCGCCGAACGCCGCCTTGATCGCGACGGGCAGGCCGTGCTCGTCGGCGAAGGCGATGATCTCGTCGGCGTTCGCGACAGGGTCCTTCGTGCCGGGCACGAGCGGGGCTCCGGCGCGCAGCGCGATGTGGCGCGCGGTGACCTTGTCGCCGAGATCGCGAATGGACTGCGGGCTCGGGCCGATCCAAGTCAGCCCCGCGTCGATCACGGCCTGCGCGAAGTCCGCGTTCTCGGAGAGGAACCCGTAGCCGGGGTGGACGGAGTCCGCGCCCGACCGCTTGGCGGCGTCGAGCAGCTTGTCGAAGACGAGGTAGCTCTCGGCGGCGGTGGTGCCGCCGAGGGCGAAGGCCTCGTCGGCGAGGCGGACATGGGGTGCGTCACGATCCGGATCGGCGTAGACGGCCACGCTGGTCAGCCCGGCGTCCTTCGCCGCCCTGATCACCCGTACCGCGATTTCCCCGCGGTTCGCGATCAGGATCTTGGTCACCGGACCACCTGTGCCGGCCTGCTCGGTCACGCCGTACCTCCTGCGTTCGCACGTCGGGCCGCCCCGATGCGGCTCCGCAGCAGTTTACGGAAATTCCCACCCCGATTAGTGAGAGCAAGGCCACCTAGTTGCCCCTGTTTATATCAGCGCGACAGGTCGGTCCGGTTCTTCTATCAGGCTTTACACCAGCGCTTCGCGGTGCCGCAGTTCTTCCGGAAGGTCGGAGTCGAGCACGATCAGGTCGTACGGCTGGGCCTGGTGGACCCGCCCGAGGTGCTCGGACTTGACCAGCGCCCACGGCTGATGCGGGCCGCAGCACTCGACAAGGCGCTGCACGGTGCTGAAGGCGATCAACGCCGTCCGGCCGTCCTTGGTCGTGCGAAGTTCGATCTCGGCGCTCGTGAAGTCCTTCGGCTTTTTCGCCGTGGGAAGGAACAGGGCGTTGGGCAGTCCGGGGTTCGTCACGGGAACAACATAGCCGTGCACTCTGCGCTAGATCACTTACGCTCTCGGATATGCGGACTCAGGAAGCGCGGGCGCCGCGATCCGTGCTGTTCACCGCGCTGCTGGCGGTGGTGGTGACGGCGGGCGTGATCGTGGCCGTGATCCTGCTCCGCCCGGCCGCACCGATGCCCGCCGGAGGCTCCGGCGTGCCTCCTGTTTCCGACGGCGCCTCGACCGCGCCCAGGGTCAACTGCGGCGACTCGGCCTGCCGGGAGATCGGCGCGATGACCGTCGGCGGGCTTCCCGTCGTGCTGCTGGCCGACGACGCGGGGAAGCAGGGCGTGGTCCGGATCGGCGCGGACACGGTGTACCCGCTGATCGTCAACGACATGGGGGTCACCCTCAAGGGTGATTCTTTGCGCTGCGTCGACGGCGCGACGCCGGTCTGTCTGGTGCGCGGCGAAGTGGGCGGCGGCTCGGCGGGCGAATTGTTCGTCGCGCGCGGCGGGATCTGGCGGGACACCGGGAAGCCGTACTTCTCCGACGCCGGGACGGTCGCCCTGAACGACGTGACCGCCGACGGGATCGCGGACGTCATCGTCGTGCGGCACGAGTGCCCCGGCGCGCAATCCGGTTCGGCCCGCTGTCAGGCGGCGCCGGTGCTCGCCGAGGTCTACGACGTCGCCCGCGGTTCGGTGGGCTGCACGCGGCGGTACACCGCGCCTTCGGAGCTGCGGGGGTGGCCGGACGTCCGGCTCACCAAGGCGGACCTGCGGGCTTGCCCCTGAAAGGGAGCAAGGGACCTTTGCTATCACTTCTCTCAATGTCGAGAGAAGTGATAGCAAAGGTCCCTTGCTGGTGTTGCTGAGCTTGCCTGAGTAACTGGCTTGTGGAGCCCAGAAGTCCGTGAAGGGCCTCCTGGTCCCTCAAGGAGGCCTTTACGGACCGTCGGATCGCCTCGGTGACCCCGGCACCCCCACACGTCACAGCGGTCCCTCCGCAAAACACCCGAATCGGGCACTGTCATCCCGGAACTGTCCCCTGTGGACAGTCGAGGAGGCGCCAGGTCGCCGAGACAAGCTCGCCCCGCGGCTCCAGCACTCACTTGACCAGCGGTTTTGCGACTTGCCGGAACCCTGCGTCTAAGTACATGAAGGCCCCCTTCCTTGCGCCAGGCGCAAGGAAGGGGGCCTTCATGTACTTAAAGAACCTCAAGCGCCCGCAGCAGCAGGCGCCTTCGCAGAGGTAGTAGCCGCTTCGCCGTCGGAGGTGGGCGAAGGGTCCGTCGGCGAGTTGAGCACGTCGTCGTCCAGCAGGCCTTCGCTGCGGGCGACGACCACCGGCACGACGATCTGGCCCGCGACGTTGGTCGCGGTCCGCATCATGTCCATGATCGGGTTCACCGAGTAGATCAGCGCGATCCCGAGCGCCACCTGCTGCGCGTCGAGCCCGATGAACGCGGTGGTCAGGGTCAGCGCGGTCAGCCAGCCGGTGGTGCCCGCGGTGGCCAGCGCGCCGAGCACGGCGACCACGACGATGCCGGCGTACTGCCAGATGTTCAGCGAAACGCCGGACAGGTTCGCGATGAAGATGGCGCCGATCGCGGGGAACACCGCGGCGCAGCCGTCCATCTTCGTGGCGCTGCCCAGCGGAGTCGCGAAGGCGGCGTACGCGGGCTGGACGCCCAGGTTCACGGCGGACTGCCGGGTCAGGGGCAGCGTCGCGCCTGAAGACTGCGAAGCGAACGCGAACTGGATCGCCGTGCCGGCCTTCGAGAAGAACGTCAGCGGGCTGACCTTCGCCACGAACTGCAGCAGGATCGGGTAGACCACGAACAGCACCAGCAAGCAGCCGACGTACACCGCGAGAGTGGTGGACAACAGCGGCCGGAACAGGGCGTCACCGTAGTTCGAGACCGCGGCGCCGATCAGGCCGATGATGCCGATCGGGGCGAGCCGCACGACCCAGCCGAGGTAGCGCTGGATGATCTCGAAAACGCTCGTGGTGAAGTCGACGAACGGTTTGGCCTTGTCGCCGAGGCTGTAGGCCGCCGCACCGATCAGCACCGCGAGGAACAGCACCTGAAGTGTTTCACCCTCGGTGAAGGCGGTGAAGAAGTTCTTCGGCAGGAAGCCTTCGACGAAGGCGCTCCAGGAGCCCCAGTTGTCGACGCTCTTGGTGGCCTTGTCGGCGTTCTTCGCGGTCGCGGCGACACCTTCGCCGAGGCCGCCGCTGCCCGGGTTGAACAGCTTCGCGACGGCGATGCCGATCAGCGACGCGATGAACGAGGTGATCGCGAACCACAGCACGGTCTTGCCGCCCAGCCGCGCGGCCTTCTTGCCGCCGCCGAGGTTGCGCAGGCTGTTGATGCCGACCACGATCGCCGTGAAGACCAGCGGGATCACCGCGATCTGCAGCAGCGTTGTGAAGATCGTGCCGATCTGGTCGAGCAGGTCGGTCAGCCAGCTCGCCTCGGTCGTCCTGGCGAGCACGCCGAGCAGGGCGCCCACGACTAGCGAGCCGAGGACCGCCGCCGCGAAGACCTTTGGCCTTGTGTAGGTCCGAATGAAAGACACGGGGCGACTCCGGTGCGTGAAAGTTTCCTGATTTCCCGAACGTGAAGAACGTTCGGCGAGGCAGGACTCTTCCGGATCACCCGATCGTGTGGGAGTCGTCTCAGGATGCGGGACGGGTCCACAGGTCGATGACGCTGACGCCGACTTCGGTCAGCAAGCGTCGCGTCAGCGGCAGGCTGATGCCGATGACGCTCGAGAAATCGCCGTCGATGCCCTCGATGAACCAGCCGCCGAGCCCGTCCAAGGTGAAACCGCCCGCCACCTGAAGCGGTTCGCCGGACGCGATGTAGGCCTCGATCTCTTCTTGTGACGGCGTGCCGAAGCGAACAGTGGTGCCTTCGGTCCCGGAGGCTTCCTTCGTCCTCACGCCGTCCTCGATGCGGATGATCGCGTGGCCGGTGAGAAGTTCACCGGTCTTGCCCGCCATCGACGCCCATCGCTCGCGCGCGGCCTCCGGCGTGATCGGCTTCCCGACCATCTCGCCGTTGATCGACAGCATCGAATCGCAGCCCACGATGACCATGTCGGTGTGGCCGCCGAGTGCCTCGAAAACCGCTTCGGCCTTCGCGGCGGCGAGCGCGCGGACCAGCTCCTCCGGCGCCGGATCGGTCAGGGACGCGGCGACGGCGTCCTCGTCGACGCCGGAGACGACGACGCTCGGGTCGAAGCCGGCGGAACGCAGGACGCCGAGGCGGGCGGGGGACTGGGAAGCGAGGACGAAACGCACCTGGAGGAAGGTACTCGACGGCTTGCCGTTGCCTAATTGTGACCTGGAACACCCGAACGTGGAGCTAGTTTGTTGTGGCGCGCAACATATGGATTGTTCGAGCTACGGAGGAACCAATGCCGTCCCGCCTCCGCGTCAGAAGATCGCTTCGCACGACGCAAACCACAGTGCTCGCAGGACTGCTCCTGGCCGGTTCGGCCCTGGCGCCGATGGCGTCCGCCGCCCCCGGGCCGGTCTACAAGAATCCCCACGCTTCGACCTCCGCACGGGTGAACGACCTGCTCAAGCGGATGAGCCTCGACGACAAGATCGGCCAGATGACCCAGGCCGAACGCGGCGCGGTCACGCCCGATCAGGCCGCCGCGCTCAAACTGGGGTCCTTGCTCTCCGGCGGTGGCTCGGTGCCCGCCAGCAACACGCCGAACGGGTGGGCCGACATGGTCGACTCGTACCAGAAGGCGGCGATTTCGACGCCGCTCGGCATCCCCACGCTCTACGGCGTCGACGCCGTGCACGGCCACAACAACGTCTACGGCGCGACGATCTTCCCGCACAACATCGGCCTCGGCGCGGCCAACAATCCGCGCCTGGTCGAGAAGATCGGCCGTGCGACAGCGCTGGAAGTCGCCGGAACCGGTCCGCAGTGGGACTTTTCGCCGTGCCTGTGCGTCGCCCGTGACGATCGCTGGGGCCGGACCTACGAATCCTTCGGCGAATCCCCGCGCGACGCCATCGCCAACGCGTCGGCCATCACCGGCCTTCAAGGGCGCAGGCTCGGCGAGAAACCGGGATCGGTGCTCGCGACGGCGAAGCACTACGTCGGCGACGGCGGCACGGCGAACGGCATCGACCAGGGCGACACCGTGATCAGCGAACGCGAACTGCGCCAGATCCACCTGCCGCCGTTCCGCGAGGCGATCGACCGCGGCGTCGGTTCGGTGATGATCTCGTTCTCCAGTTTCCAAGGTGTGCGCATGCACGCCGAGAAGTACCTCATCACCGACGTCCTCAAGAAGGAACTCCGGTTCTCCGGCCTGGTGATCTCGGACTACAACGCGATCAACCAGATCGACGGCAAGGAAGGCTTCACTCCCGAAGAGGTGCGGCTCTCGGTCAACGCGGGCATCGACATGTTCATGGTCCCGTGGGACGCGCCGCAGTTCATCGCCTATCTCAAGGCCGAAGTCGAGGCGGGCCGTGTCTCACGCGACCGGATCGACGACGCGAACCGCCGCATCCTGGCGGAGAAGTTCAAGCTCGGCCTGTTCGAGCGCCCGTACACCGACCGTTCGCTCCAGAAAACGTTCGGCAGCAAGGAACATCGCGAACTGGCCCGGCAGGCCGTCCGCGAATCCCAGGTACTGCTGAAGAACGACGGTGTGCTGCCACTGGCGAAGAAGAACAACAAGATCTTCGTCGCGGGCAAGAACGCGAACGACATCGGTAACCAGGCGGGCGGCTGGACGCTCACCTGGCAAGGCCAGAGCGGCCCGGTGATCCCGGGCACGACCATCCTCGACGGCATCAAGTCGGGGGCGGGGAAGGGAACCACGGTGACCTATGACCGTGCGGGTAACGGAATCGACGGCAGCTACCGGGTCGCCGTCGCCGTGGTGGGCGAAACGCCGTACGCCGAAGGACAGGGAGACCGTCCGAACGGCTTCGGACTCGACGCGGAAGACCTCGCCACGATCGCCAAACTGAAGAGCACCGGGGTCCCGGTCGTCGTGGTGACCGTGTCCGGGCGCCCGCTCGACATCGCTCCGCAACTGCCGCGGTTCGACGGGCTTCTCGCCGCTTGGCTCCCTGGCAGCGAAGGCGCCGGCGTCGCCGATGTCCTTTACGGCGACTACAACCCGACCGGGAAGCTGACGTTCAGCTGGCCGACCAGTGCGGCGCAGGAACCGGTGAACGTCGGCGACGGCAAGAAGGCGCTGTACCCGTACGGCTACGGCCTGCGGTACCGCCGGTAGGTAGCTTCCGCCCTCCCGCGGATGAGAGGAACGGTCCTTTCCTTGCAAATTTTGCAAGGAAAGGACCGTTCATTGCATCGGTGGCGGGGCTGCTCACGCAAGTAGGTGACGAATTGCGGGGCCGGTCAGGCGGCGCTGGCGGCGGGTTCCAGGACGGGGGAGCGAGGCGCCCGCGGAGCGGGGCGGCGCATGGTGAGCGCCGCGAGCACGCCCAGCACCAGTACCGCGGCCGGGAGCAGCAGTGTCACCCGCGCCGCGTCGGTAAGTCCACTGTGGACGGCGTCGAGCGCAAGTCGTTGCGCCTGCTCGGCGACGCCGGAAGGCAGGCCGGGGAACGCCGTCGGCCCGGAAGAACCGAACTCCCCGGTCGACTCCGCGGCCTTCGCGACGCCTTCCGCGAACGGCGCCCGATACTGCTCCGGCAACGCGCTCGCGGCCGACGCCGCCTCGTCGGCGATCGAAGCGCTGATCCGCGCCTGCAGCAGCACGCCGACGGCGGCGCTGCCGAGTACGCCGCCGACCTGGCGGGCGGTGTTGAAGATGCCCGACGCGGTCCCGACGAGCCGCGGTTCGACCGAACTCATCGCCAGGTTGCCCATCGGCGCGAAGATGAACCCGATTCCGAGGCCGGCCACCAGCAGCGCCGGGGTGAGCGTCCACGCGTTCGCTCCCGCCCGCGCGATCAGCGCCACCAGGCCCAGCCCCACGGCCAGCGCCGCCAGTCCGATGATCAGCAGGAACTTGCCGTTGACCTTGTCCGAAGCGCGGCCGACGAACGGGCCGATCATGCCAGCCAGCAAGGACATCGGCGCGAACAGCAACCCGGACATCGTCGGTGATTCGCCGAGTACGGCCTGGATGTAGATCACCAGCGGCAGGAACATGCCGGTCATCGCGAAGCCGACGGTGACCGCGGTCAGCGCCCCGGCCGAGAAGTTGCGGTTCGCGAAGACACTCAGCGGCAGCAACGGTTCCTTGCGGTTGAACCGTTGCCACAGCACAAAAGCGACCAGCAGTGCGACGCCGGCGCCGATGATCTCGAATACGGTGATCGGCCCGAACACGCGGCCCCACTCGTAGTGCTGCCCATTTTGGACGCCGTAGACGACCAAGAACAAGCCTGCGCCGGACAGCAGGATCCCGGGAACGTCGAAGGAATGCGAGTGTTTCGGCTGCCAGTCCGGCACCTTGAGCAGCGCCAGCGCGAACGCGACCACGCCGACCGGCAGATTGACGAAGAAGATCCATTCCCAGCCGAGGTGGTCGACGAGCACGCCGCCGAGCAGCGGTCCGGTGATGGCCGCGATGCCGGCGACACCGCTCCAGAGTCCCATCGCGGGGCCGCGTTTCGACGGCGGGAACAGGTGGCTGATGAACGCCAGCGTCTGCGGCGTCATCAAAGCGGCCCCGAGTCCCTGCACCGCGCGGGCCGCGATCAGCATCTCCACCGAACCGGACAGGCCGCACCACAGCGAGGCCAAGGTGAACACCACGAGCCCGGTCAGGTAGACGCGTTTCGGGCCGAAGCGGTCGCCGAGGCGGCTGGCGAACAGCATCGGCACCGCGTAGGTGAGCAGATAGACGCTGATCACCCAGACGATCGCGTTCAGCCCGGCGCCGAGTTCGCGCAGCATCGCGGGAATCGCGGTCGAAACGATCGTGGTGTCCAGCAGGATCATGAAGAAACCCAGGCACAGCGCGGAAAGCGCCGCCCACGGGTTAGCTTGTCTTGCGTTCATCGGTGTCGTCCTCGGTGACCAGGTTGAGGTGCGGCGTGCAGTGACCCTGGAACCCGATGCGACCGGATTCGAGGTCCTCGATCAGCTTCTGGGTCCACTCGAGCTCGAAGGCGCGCCGCGCGGTGGCATAGGACCAGTCGAGCCAGTAGACCTCGGGGAGCTTGTGCTCCTTGACCAGGTTTTCGAGCACGACCTGATCGGAAGCGATGGCGGCCTGTAGCCGCAGCACGCGGTGTTTGAGCTGGGTGAGCGTCATTTCCGGGCCGAGTTCGTCGATGACGGCGAGCGCGCTGAGGTACTCGGGGTACTCCTCGGCGGGCGTGGCCAGCATGTCCTGCGCCCGGTCGACGAACTCGTCGCGACCGGCCTCCGTCATCGCGTACAGGGTGCGCTCGGGGCGTTTCCCGTCCCGCTGTGTCTCGACGATCTCGACGAAACCGTTCTCCGCCAGGCGGTCGACCGTGTGATAGAGCGAGCCGGCCTTCACTTTGACGCGCGTGCTGACGTAGCGCTCCTTCATCAGCTGCGCCATCTCGTACGGATGCATGGGCCGTTCGTGAAGGAGTTCCAGCACCGCCATGGCGAGCGGGGTGAGCTTCGCGGCCATGATGATCCTCTCGGAAGATTCCGTACTGATTATTCCGAGTGGACTATATGGCAGGGCGCGGCCGGGCTCAAGTACGGGGTTCGCGTGCTTGGAGGCGTGACTCGCGTGGCTGGAGGCGTAACTCGCGTGCTTGGAGGCGTAACTCGTGTGTCTGGAGGCGTAACTCGCGGGTCAGTTCAGCGGTCTCGGGCCGATTTCGCGTTCGAGGAAGCGGTGGTACTCGATGGCCGCGATCGAATTCTCCAGCTGTTCGAACGTCGGCGCGGGGAGCGCGCCGTTGAAGACGATGGTCAGGCTCTTCCGCGGGATGTTGATGACGTACGGATCGACGTCCAGCTCCGCGCAGTACTCGCGGAGGACGGCCGTCCAGCGGTCCAGGTCCTCGTCCTCACCGAGGTGTTCCCAGCGCGCGACGATCCAGTTGCCGTTGATCAGCTGGCCCGCCATCTCCCGTGGATGGTGGACCATGTACGGCTCGGCGACGTCGTTCATCGGCCAAGGTGCTCGAGGAGCGCGGCGAAGGACTCGGACGGCAGCACCAGGATGGGCCGGGTCTCGTCCGGCATCGCCCACTGTTTGGTGTCCCGGATGCCGACCAGGCCGGGCGCGGCGCCGACCTCGACGCAGGCGTTCTCTTCCCAGTGCGTGTAGGTCGACTTGTGCCAGCCGGTCATGTTCTCGTGCCAGGTGGTCATCGGAGGCCCTTTCCCCAGTGACTGTTTCGGCAAGTAGACGGGTTGCGCGGCAGCAAAGTTGGCGAGATCGGGTGATCTGTGCCCGCTGGTCGGTGAACGGCTTCGGTGATCGCGTTCGGCGCACGAAAGTGGGCCTTCACCGACAGCTGCTTTACTCACGATGCACTCTCGGAGTGCATAGCGCAAAGGGTCTTAGGTCACCGAAGTGGTTCGACCGCGAGCTGTCGGTAATCGGCCGCGATCCGCGTCAGATGCGAGCAGGCGACATCGCCATAAGTGGCGTAGCGCTCGACTTCGGCGAAGTTCTTCTCGTAGTCGGCGACTTCGCGTTCGTCCGTGACGAGCGCCGTGGCCGTCTGCGTCCCGAGGAGCACCGCGCGCGAGTCGTAGATGTCGAAACCGTGGAGCACGGCGACCGACACCGGCGTGGTCCACGGGATGACGCCGAGCCGCACCCGGCCGCGGCGGGACACCTCGATGAGGTGGCCGAGCTGAGCGAGCATGGTCGCCGCGCCGCCCATGTTCCAGCGCAGGGCGCCTTCGGTGAGCACGAAGTGGAAGTCACGGCTCGAGTCGAGGATCCGCTGGCGTTCCAGCCGGGCCTCGACGGTCTGGTCGCGTTCGTCCGACGGCAGGGAATCGTCGAACAGCGCGGTGATGTAGTCGCGGGTCTGGAGCAGGCCGAACACGATGGTCGGCTGGAAACTGCGGATGCGCGCGGACGCCGTCTCGATCTTGCCGATGCGCTGCTGCATCCGCCAGGCACCGCGCTGGAGGACGACGCGGGCCGACGACGCCTCTTCGCGAAGGTCCCGCGTGATCGCGACCAGCGCCCGCCGGACCTTCGCGGGTGCGCGGTACGCCCGGCACAGCGCGACGACCTGGTCCTCCGTCGGCATGAACGCGCCGGTTTCGACGCGCGAGACCTTCGACTGACTGAGACCGGTGAGCCTGGCCGCTTCGGTACCGGACAACCCGGCGGCTTTGCGCAGACGGCGCAACTCGGTGGACAGCTGATCCTGGTTCGTCACGCACGGCTTTCTGAGGGCGGATCCGGTCGGCAGGACTGTCACCATAGTCCGCGGAAACCGGATCCGCGCCGTCAGACGGGCCGTGTCAGCGAGGAAGCGCCGAAGCCCGCCAAGCGCCTTCACCGGGGGCGAGCGGGGCCCGCACGAGCGAAGCCTTGTCCGCCCACCACGAATCCCGTTTCGGCGCCGGTTCCGGCGCCCGCGCGCCGGCCGCCGCCGCGACCACGGCGGTCAGCGCGGCGAGTTCGGCGTCGTCCGGATTGCCGCGGACGACCTTCAGCAGCGGGGTTTCGGGCGTGCTCACAGCGGGATGTTCCCGTGCTTCTTGGGCGGCAGGCTTTCCCGCTTGCCTTGGAGCAGCGACAGCGCCTTCGCGATGTGGCCGCGGGTGTGCGCGGGCACGATCACCGAGTCGACGTAACCGCGCTCGGCCGCCGCGTACGGGTTCAGGAGCGTGTCCTCGTACTCCTGGATCAGCTCGGCGCGCAGCGCGTCGACGTCCTTGCCGTCGGCGGCGGCCGCGGCGAGTGTCTTGCGGTGCACGATGTTCGCCGCGCCCTGCGCGCCCATGACCGCGACCTGCGCCGTCGGCCACGCCAGGTTGATGTCCGCGCCGAGGTGCTTCGACCCCATGACGTCGTACGCGCCGCCGTACGCCTTGCGGGTGATGACGGTGACGAGCGGGACGGTCGCTTCGGCGTAGGCGTAGATCAGCTTCGCGCCGCGCCGGATGATGCCGTTCCACTCCTGGTCGGTGCCGGGCAGGAAGCCGGGGACGTCGACGAAGGTCAGCACCGGGATGTTGAACGCGTCGCAGGTGCGCACGAACCGCGCGGCCTTCTCGGACGCGTCGATGTCGAGGCAGCCAGCGAACTGGGTCGGCTGGTTCGCCACGATGCCGACGCTGCGCCCGTTCACCCGGCCGAAGCCGACCAGGATGTTGGGCGCGAACAGTTCGTGCACCTCGAGGAAGTCGCCGTCGTCGACGACGCGGTTGATGACCTCGTGCATGTCGTACGGCTGGTTCGGCGAATCCGGGATCAGCGTGTCGAGCTCGCGGTCGGTGTCGGTGACGTCGTCGAAGAACCCGCCGGGCGCCGAGTCGGTCTCGAACAGCGGCGCTTCGGACAGGTTGTTCGCCGGGAGGAACGCGAGCAGTTCCTTCACGTACGCGATGGCGTCCTCGTCGTCGGAACCGAGGTAGTGCGCGACGCCCGAACGGGTGTTGTGCGTGCGCCCGCCGCCGAGCTCCTCGAAGGAGACCTCTTCGCCGGTCACGGTCTTCACGACGTCGGGGCCGGTGATGAACATGTGGGAGGTCTTGTCGACCATCACCACGAAGTCGGTCAGCGCGGGGGAGTAGACGTGCCCGCCCGCGTTGGCGCCCATGATCAGCGAGATCTGCGGGATGACGCCGGACGCCTTGACGTTGCGGTTGAAGATCTCGCCGTACAGCCCGAGCGAGACGACGCCTTCCTGGATCCGCGCGCCGCCGCCTTCGTTGATGCCGACGATCGGACGGCCGGTCTTGATCGCCAGGTCCATCACCTTGACGATCTTCTCGCCGTACACCTCGCCGAGTGAACCGCCGAAGACGGTGACGTCCTGGCTGAACACGCACACCGGGCGGCCGTCGACGGTGCCGTAGCCGGTGACGACGCCGTCGCCGTAGGGCCGGTTCTTCTCCTGGCCGAAGTTCACCGAGCGGTGCTTCGCCAGCTCGTCGAGTTCGACGAACGAGCCTTCGTCCAGTAGCAGGTCGATCCGCTCGCGAGCGGTCTTCTTGCCCTTGGCGTGCTGTTTCTCCACCGCCCTCGCGGAACCCGCGTGCACCGCCTCGTCATACCGGCGGTACAGGTCGGCCAGCTTGCCGGCCGTCGTGTGGATGTCCGGTTCGTCCTCGGGCGGCGTCCCGAGCGGCTCCGTCGCACTGCTCATGAAACCGCAGCCTAGCTACTCGACGGTCACTTCGCGTGTGGCGTAGGCAACGTCTTTTGGGGCCGGGCGGTGGTCGTGAGTGGCGATTCGGGTTCTAACCCGAATCGCCACTCACGACCACGGGGACCCACCTGCTCACTGGACGGAGGCGCGCACCAGGCCGGACTCGTAGGCCGCGATCACGAGCTGCGCCCGGTCGCGTGCCGCGAGTTTGTGCAGGAGATGGCCGATATGCGTCTTCACCGTCGCCAGCCCGAGGTGCAGGGTTCCGGCGATCTCGTCGTTCGACAGGCCGCGCGCGATCAGGCCGAGGACCTCGCGTTCGCGGGTGGTGATGTTGTCCAGCGACGCCGCGACGCGCTGGCCCGGTTCGGGCAGCCGGGCGAATTCGGCGATGAGCCTTCGCGTGATCGAAGGGGCGAGCAGCCCTTCGCCCGCCGCGACGACTCGGATCGCGGTCAGCAGTTCGGCGGGCGGGGTGTCCTTCAGCAGGAATCCGCTGGCACCCGCGCGCAGGGCCGAATAGACGTAGGCGTCGAGGTCGAAGGTCGTCAGCATCAGCACGTGGACGCCTTCGGTGGCGGCCGACGCGCAGATCCGCCGGGTCGCTTCGATCCCGTCCAGCTCCGGCATGCGGACGTCCATCAGCACGACGTCGGGGCGTTCCTTCTCGGCCAGTTCCGCCGCCTCCACGCCGTCGCTCGCCTCCCCGACGACTTCGAGGTCCGGCGCGCTGTCGACGAGCACGCGGAAACTGCCGCGCAGCAACGCCTGGTCGTCGGCGATCAGTACGCGGATCATCGTGTCCCCACTTCCTTGGCGGCGTACGGCAGCCGCGCGAACACCCGGAAGCCCCCGGCGGGCAGCGGGCCCGCTTCGAAGTCACCACCGTAGACGGCGACGCGTTCGCGCATGCCGATCAAACCGTGCCCGCCGCCGGTCGACGGCGAGCCTTCACCGCGCCCGTCGTCGACGATTTCGACGCTGACCTCGCCGGGGCCTTCGGTGATCGTGACCCGGCAGGCCGACGGGCCCGCGTGCTTCACGACGTTGGTCACCGCCTCCTGGGTGATGCGGTAGACCGAAAGCGCGACGCCTTCGGGGAGGTCGTCCACCGCCTCGCCGGACAACTCGACGCGCACCCCGGCCTGTCCGGCCCGTTCGGCGAGGGTCCGCAGATCGGCGAGTTTCGGCGCGGGCCCGAGCGCCGCTTCGGGCGTCCCGTCACCCGAGCGGAGGACGCCGAGCATCCGCCGGAGTTCGACGAGGGTTTCGCGGCTGGTGAGTTCGATGACCCGCAACGCTTCGCGGGCTTCTTCGGGCTGTTCCTTCGCGACGTGGTTGCCGACGGCCGCCTTGACCGCGATCAGGCTCATGCTGTGCGCGACGACGTCGTGCATTTCGCGCGCGATGCGCAGCCGTTCGTCGGAAACCGCCTGATCAGCCTGGGTATCGGCGAGCTGGGCCAGATTCGCGCGCCGTTGCCGCGTCATCCAGCCCAGCGCCCACGAGCCCGCCACCCCGCCGCCCGCGAAGGCCGTCGACGCGATCGTGTTCGGCCCGAGCCGCAGGAACTCGAAGATCATGACGACGACCAGGCCGAGCCCCATCGCGATCAGCGAGCGGGGCCGCGGATGTTCCAGCGCCACGGTGTACAGGGCGCACGCGGTGGCCAGGAGCGCGGCCGGGCCAAGCCCGTTGCCGGCGAGCAGGGCCGGGATCAGGCTGCCGAGGCCGAGGCCGTAGGCGACCAAGGGCCGGTGGCGCCGCAACGCGATCGCGATGCCGCTGGCGGCGACCGTCGCCCAGGCGAGCCACATCGGGATGGCGATGAGGAACGTCCAGGTCCGCGCGGCGAGGTTCCCGCCGACGGCCACGACGAGGACCACCGCGAGAAGCGCGTCGATCAGGTACGCCACCCGCTGCGGGAGCGCCGACGGCTGTTTCATACGGCGAACTTAGCCGGACGGGTGGCGGGTGCGCGTCCGTCCGGCGGAGGTCATCCCCAGGGTGGAGATCAGCCTCCGTGAGCCGACGCGAAGAACTCCTTCAGCTTCTCGCGCCAGCTTCGCAGCGCCTCGGGCACGACATCGTCCTGTCCGTCCGGGACGGTCTGCGTCAGCTCCACCATGGTGCCGTCGAGTTCGGAATGGCTGAACTCCCAGCGCACGACGCCGCCGCGCGGCAGGGAGAGCTCCAGCAGCCGCGGCGGTTCTTCGCGGATGACCGTGCCCGACGCCTTTTCGTGCGTGAGAAGTGGCCAGACGTCGTCGAGCGGTTTCCAGATCAGGTCGCGGCGGAAGCGGATCACCTTGCCCTCGCCGGTTTCCAGTACTTCGCCGTCGGCGAGCCCGAACTCCTCGATGTAGGCCTCGATGGGGCCGACCCAGTCCTGCGGCGGCTCGTGGTCCTCGCCGTCGAGCAGGGCGGTGAGCGCGACGAGGCAGCTGTCCCAGCCGGCGGCCGTGCGGCCCGCCGCGATCCTGGCGATCGCGGGTTCACCCCGGCCGAACGTATGGGTGAACAGCAGACGGCTGCCGTCGCCCGCCGGAGTGATCTCCCAGCGCAGCACGTCGTCGTTCCAGCTGAACGCGAACACGCGAGGCTCGTCGGCTTCGAGCACCTCGCCCGCTGTCGGAGTCTCTTCGCCTTCGAAAGTGAACTCGATGGTCCCGCCCGGTCGCAGGTCGACGGCGACCGCCGCGGGGAACCACTTCGCGAGCGCCGACGGTTCGGTGATCGCCCGCCAGACGCGCTCCGGCCGATGCGCGAGACGGCGTTCGATCCGCAGCGCTGGGCGCTCTCCGACGGTTTCCAACCGGGCGCGAGGGTTCACGGTTACCTCCTAATGTGCCTCAAGGGGAATATAACCGCGACGTAATACAGGGTCAACCGGGACGGAACTCGCGTGATTGGAGCCGTAACACGGAGTTCCGCCTTCAATCACGCGAGTTCCGGCCTGGAGACGTGGACGCCGATGCCGCCCCGGCCGGGAGCGAGGTCGTCGCGCAGGACGAGGTTCTCGTCGTAGTCGCCGCCGTTCTGGGAGCGGAACGGGATCGGGTCGCGAGTGGACAGTGTTCGAAGCCGTTCGCGCAGTGTCTCGGCGGCGGCCTCGTACTGCTCGGGAGAAACGCGGTCGGCGCCGCAGACCGTGAGCGGAGGGAGGACGGACATCCCGGCGTACCAAAGGGTTCCGTGCTGTAGCGGGAACAACACGTCGTTGATCTCGCCGTTCACGCCGCGCGGTCCGATGGTGGCTTCCGGCGCGCCCGCGGTCAGCAGGACCATGGCGCGCTTTCCGGCCAGCACCCCTTCGCCATAGCGCGACGTCCGGCCGTCGGGGCGTTGCACGCCGTAAGCGAAACCCTTGACGAAAACGCGGTCGAACCAGCCCTTGAGGATCGCGGGCATCCCGTACCACCACAGCGGGAACTGGACGATCACCGTGTCCGCCCATGCCAGTTTCTCGTGCTCGGCGCGGATGTCTTCGCCGAGTTCGCCGGTCTCGAAGGCGTTCTTCGACGTCGAGCCGACGACGAGCCGGTCTGTGGAAGCGGCCCGGCCGAAGTCGTCGGCGTCGACGACGGCCTTCCACTTCATCGCGTACAGGTCGGATTCCCGGACGTCGGCGCCCTGCGCGCGAAGGGTGCGCACGCCTTCGTCACGCAGTGAGCCGCCGAGGGAGCGGGGTTCCGGATGGGCGAAGATCCACAACACGTTCATGTGTCCACCGTCGCGCGGCCCGGCGGTCGACGCGAGTGGCCCGATGGCCAACATGTGCAAGAATCAGGCCATGGGCTTTTTCGGGTATCCCGGCCGTCATCGGGTCGCCGTGCTGGTCCGGCACGGAATGCTGGTGATGGAGCTGGGCATCGTCATCCGGCTCTTCGGCACGGCCAAATCGGCCGACGGCGAGCCGCTCTACGAAGTCGTCACCTGCACGCCGGAACCCGGCCAGATCCGGACCGACGCCGATGTCGCCATCTCGGTCCCGCTCGGCCCGGAGGTGCTGGCCGAGGCCGACACCGTCGTCATCCCGGCCTCGTCCACCGAATACGAACCGTCGGGGCACGACCTCACCGAGCCGCTCGCGCGGGCGCTGGAGCTGATCCGGCCGGAGGCGAGAATCGCGTCGATCTGCACGGGTGCCTTCGTGCTCGCCGCCGCCGGACTGCTCGACGGCCGGAAGGCGACCACGCACTGGCGTTCGGCGCTGGATTTCCAGGCGAAGTTCCCGAAGGTCGACCTCGATCCCAACGTGCTCTACACCGACGACGGGAACGTCCTGACCGCGGCGGGTGTCGCGTCCGGGATCGACCTCTGCCTGCACATGATCCGATGTGATCACGGCGCCGCGGTCGCGAACGAGGTCGCGCGCGGCACGGTCGTCTCGCCGCATCGCGAGGGCGGGCAGGCGCAGTTCATCCGGCGTCCGGTGCCGGAACCGCAGTCCTCGTCGACGGCGGCGGCGCGGGCCTGGGCGCTGGAGAACCTCGACCGGCCGCTGACGCTGCGCGAGCTGGCGGCGAAAGAGGCGATGAGCACGAGGACGTTCACACGGCGGTTCCGCGACGAAGTCGGGATTTCGGCGCTGCAGTGGCTGACCCAGCAACGGATCGAACGGGCCCGTCAGCTGCTCGAAGAAACCGACCTGCCGGTGGACAAGGTCGCGGCCGAGGCGGGGTTCGGCACGGCCGCGTCGCTGCGGCAGCATCTCCAGGCCGCGTTGGGTGTCTCGCCGAGCGCGTACCGGAGTACCTTCCGCGAAGCCGTCTAGAAACGGCTGACTGCCTGGTAACTTACCCAGAAATAAGTTCCGGAGGTGGTCAGTGTCAACAGCGAAGGCCCTCAAGCTCGCCGAACGGATCCTGTTCGGCGCCGCCGCGATCGGCACGGTGTACTCCGCCAGGACAGGCAACCGGCGGTTGCAACTGGTGACGAAACCGGCCGCGGTCCCCGTGCTCGCGGCTCGCGTCGCCCGGGCACAAACGCTTGCACCAGGGGAGAAGGGGCTGCTCGTCGCCGCCTTGGTCGCGGCAGGCGCGGGCGACCACTTCATGGGCCGGTCGCATGAGGACCGTGAGCTGATCAAGGGCGCGACGTCGTTCGGCGTGATGCAGGTGCTGTACTCCGCGTTCCTGTGGCGCCGCGGCGCACGTCCGCGTGCCGCGACCGCGACGCCCCGGCTCGGGGCGTGGGCTGCGGCCGCCGTCGCGATGACGCTCCCGAAGCCGTCTCCGGTGTCTTCGGTGCTTTCGGTCTACGGAGGCCTGCTGAGCACGACGTCGACCCTCGCGGCCGACCCGGCCTTGGCGCCGAAGTCCAAGGTCGCGGGCGGGATGGTGGTCCCGTCGGGTGATCGCCGGACCTGGATCGCCGCCGGCGCGCTGCTGTTCTCCGCGTCGGATCTGGCGATCCTGATCCGCCGCAACTTCGTGACCAGTGAGCGGGTGCGGGCCAATCTCGAAACCTTCGTGCTGACCTCGTATCTGGCCTCCCAGTGGCTGCTCGTAGAGGGCATGACCGCGGAGAAGTAGAAAGTTAAGCAGATACTTGACTATTGCTCGGCATGGGTGCATAGTTAAGCATGTGCCTAACCAACAGATGGATCAGGTGTTCAAGGCGCTTTCCGACGGGACGCGCCGCGAAATGATCGAGCGCCTCACCCGGGGGCCCGCCTCGGTGGGGGAGCTCGCGCAGCCGTTGTCGATGTCGTTGCCCGCCGTGATGCAGCACCTCCAGGTGCTCGAAGCCGGCGGGCTGGTCCGGTCGGAAAAGGCGGGTCGCGTCCGCACCTGCCACCTCGAACCGGACGGCCTGCGGATGGCCGAGGACTGGCTCGGCGAGCAGCGCACCGGCTGGGAACACCGGCTCGATCGCCTTGGTGGCTTTCTGAACTCCGATGAAGGGAAACGGTCATGACCGTCAAACACGCCACTTTCACCCTCGAACGCGTCTATCCGGTGTCGCCGGAACGCGTTTTCGCCGCCTGGTCCGATCCCGCCGCGAAAGCGGGCTGGTTCACCGTGCCGGGCGGCGGGCATTCCTTGGACTTCCGTGTCGGCGGCCAGGAGGTCACCAGCGGTCCTCCCGATGACGGGAAGCGGATGGTCTTCGAAGCGCGCTACGAGGACATCGCCGAGAACGAGCGGATCGTCTACGCGGGCACACTCTCCGCGAACGACGTTCTGGCGACCGTGTCGGTCACGACGGTGCTGCTCGAAGCCGAGGCGGACGGAACACGGCTGACGCTGATCGAGCAGGGCACCTTCCTTGACGGGCACGAAGAACCGAGCTGGCGGGAACAGGGAACGGGCGACTGGCTCGACAAACTGGGCAAAACACTGTCGCGATGATTTCCGGCAGGATGGGGACATGCTGACCGCTGAGCTGATCGTCGACAGCCATTTCCCGTCGGAACCCGCGCTTTCCCCCGACGGGAAATGGGTGGCCTACCAGGTCTCGACCATCGCGAAAGGCGTCCCCGAGATCTGGCTCGCCGCTGTGGACGGCAGCGAAAAGCCGCGGAAGCTGGCCGAAGGATCCTCACCCCGGTGGTCCGCGGATGCCCTCTATTTCCTCCGGGACGGCCGTGTCTGTTCGCGGGACGAGGAGCTGTTCGCCTGGGGGAGTGAGATCACCGGATTCCTTCCGCTGCGCGACAGGATCGTGTTCATCGCCGAAGACGAGACGCCCGCTCCGGCCGTCTGGGTCTGGAGTGAGAGTCTTCGCCCGGCGCGGCTGCGGAGCTTCGACCCTCGAACCGGCGAGATCACGACGCTGATCGAAGACCACGTCGTCGACGTCGCCTGCCGCCAGGACGACAAAGCGCTCGCCGTCGTCACCTGGCCGACGCCGGAAGTCGACCCCGGCGGGCTCGAACCCCGGCTTTCCTTGCTGGACCTGGAAACCGGTGAGCGGCGTGATCTCGGCCGGGTCGCGTTCGAAGCCGCCGGCCCGGTTTGGTGGCGGGACGAGGACGGCTGGCACATCGCGTACCTCGGGAACCCGGAACCGGTGGGTGGTCGGGCGGTCTTCGACGTTTCCGTGGAAACCGGGGAACATCGGAACCTGACCGAGGAATCGACCTGCCCGGTCAAGCTCGCGCAGGTCGATTCCGGTGCTCCGCTGGTGCTCGTCGCCGACGGGCTCGACTCGGCCCTCCATCGGCTCGGCGGCGGCGAAGTGTCGTTCTGGCGCGGGCAAGCCGACGCGCTCGCCTCGAACGGCGAGATCGTGGTCACCGTGCTGAGTACCGCGTACCGGCCGAAGGATGTCCATTGTGGACCGGTGGGTGGGGCGTTGACGCGAGTCAGCGACACGGCGCCGGAGTTCGCCGGGATTTCGTGGGGCTCCCAGGAACGGTTGGCCTACAAGGCGTCCGACGGCCTCGCGTTGGACGGCCTGCTCGTCCTGCCGCCGGGAAAGACCCGGGCCGACGGGCCTTTCTCGCTGGTCACGCGGGTTCACGGCGGACCGTACGACCGGCACGCGGACCGCTTCATGCTCAACTGGTACCCGTCCGCGCAGTGGCTGACCCTGGCAGGGCACGCCGTCTTCCTGCCGAATCCCCGTGGGGGACAAGGCCATGGGCATGAATTCGCCGCTTCCGTCGCGGGACGGGTAGGCATGGAGGAATGGAGCGATATCGAGACCGGGATCGACCTCCTCATCGCCGAAGGGGTGGCCGATCCGGAGCGGCTCGGGATCGTAGGCGGGAGTCACGGCGGATATATGACGGCCTGGGCCGTCGGGCAGACCCGCCGGTTCGAGGCGGCGCTGATGGTCGCCGGGATCTGTGACTGGGGAATGCTCGCCGCGACCGGTGAACTCGGTCCGCTGGTGGAATCCGCGCACAGCGGGAGTATCGGCTGGGAAGGGGCAGGCCCGCACCGGCACGATCAGCTCAGCCCGATCTCCTTCGCGTCGAAGATCGAGACCCCCGTGCTGATCGTGCACGGTGCGGCAGACACGAACGTCCCCTTGTCCCAGGCGGAATTCTTCCACCGCGCGCTACGCCACTTCGGCGTCGAACACGACCTCGTCGTGTATCCCGGTGAAGGGCATTCGCTCCGCGGACGTGATCACCAGCTGGACCTGCTCCGCCGGACTCGCGAGTGGTTCGCGCGGTTGCTTTAGCTCCAATCGGTCTGCGGTTCGCCGGGGATGTGCGTGCCGAAAGTCCATTCGTAGCCTTCGAGATCGTCGACGCGGCAGCGGTAATTGCCCCATTCGGTGTTCTCCGGATTCCAGACCGGAGTCGCGCCGGCTTCGACGGCGGAAGCGAAGACGGCGTCCACGGCCTCTTGCGTCGGAAGGCTCACGTAGAGGCCGTGGCCGACCGTCTCGCCCTTGCGGGCCGGGCGGTCGTAGTCCTCTTCTGCGCTGAACACGATGATCCCGACGCCGCCGAGCCGCAGCTCCGAGTGCTGGATCAACCCTTTGTCGTCGGCGAACTCCATGGTGGTCTCGAACCCGAAGGCGCGTTCGAGCCAGCGAAGCGCCTTCGGGGCATCGTGATAGGCGAGGTAGGAGTGGAGGGAGGCGAGGCGTTCCTTGGTTTCGGTCATGGGGGCAGCCTCGCAACCGATGCGGACAACTACGGTCCTGGATTGCCGGCGATCACCAAAGGAGACGGAGGCCGAGCACGGTGATGAGCGCACTGGACGCCAGCGCGGTCACCAGCCGTCCACGGCGTCCGGTCAACGCCTTGCCGAGGACGGCTCCGCCGCCCGCGAGGAACAGTTGCCAGCTGGCCGAAGCGGCGAACGCCGCGAGCACGAAGACCACGTGCTCCGCCCCGCTCGCCGCGGCCATGTCCTCGCTGCCGAGTACGAGCGCCGCGAAGTAGACCACCGTCGTCGGGTTCAGCAGCGTGATCCCGAGCAGGCTCACGTACGCCTTCGCCGGGCCGATCGCGACCGGCTGGCTCACCTCTGCTTTGGCGGAGGCGCGAAAGTTCCGGATCCCGGTGAGTCCGATGTGGACGGCCAGCCCGAGCAGCACCGCCACCGAAACCCAGCGCAACGGTTCGGCGATCGGCTCGATGATCGGGATCAGGCTGCCGCCACCGAGGACCGCGATCAGGGCGTACAGCCCGTCGGCCGTGGCGACTCCCAAGGCGGCGTACGCGCCGATCTTGAGCCCTGCCCGTGCTGTCAGTACCACCAGATAGGTCGCGACCGCGCCCACCGGGATGGCGATGCCATACCCGGCGAGCAGGCCCGCGACGAGCGCGGCGCTCACGGCAGGACTGGTGTCGGCCTCCGCCAGGACCCGGCCTGCTGCTGCACCCGCACCCGTCGGACGACGGAGGACGGGGACAGGAAGGTGCGGGTCGATGTCATGTGGTGAAGGATGCGAACGGACGGCCCGGCGCGCAACACAATTAACGGCCGGTTCGCGATGGGCCTCGTGAGTGGCGATTCGGGTTAGAACCCGAATCGCCACTCACGACCCCCGGCACCGGCCACGCCACCTTCGCCTTACCCCTCAACCGTCCCTGCCACTCACGAGTGGGCGGGCTCCAGAACGGCGTCCAGATCGGCCAGCAACTTGGCCTTCGGCCGGGCGCCGACGGTCGTCCACACCGGACTCCCGCCGCGGAAGAGGATCAGCGTCGGCAAGGACATGACCTGATAGTTCCTTGCCGTGAGCGGGTTCTCGTCGGAGTTGAGCTTGCGGATGAGCAGTGCGCCGGCACGCTCCTCGGCGATTTCCGCGAGTACCGGCGCGATCATGTGGCAGGGCGGGCACCATTGCGCCCAGAAGTCCACCAGGACGGGCTTGTCCTGGTCGAGGACGAGTTCTTGGAAGGTTTCGTCGGTGACGACGGAAAGGGACATTCAGGCCTCCTCGGTTCGCGGCACGACGACGCACGGTCCCGGCGGCGTTTTCAACGCGCCCGCCAGTTTGGTCAGCAGGCTGTCCCGCACGTCGTTGAGCCTGGCAAGACAGGCGTCCACCTCGGCGAGTTTGCGTTGGTAGACCTCGATCGAATCGGCGCACGAGTCGCCGGTCTCGTGCCCGGCGCGCAGGCATTCGACGAACGGCCTGGTGTCCTCGAGGCTGAGCCCGACCGCTTGCAGGGTCAGGATCTCGTGCACCAGGCGGTAGTCGTCCTCGTCGTACTCCCGGTAGCCGTTCGACGCGCGCCGTGCGTCGAGAAGCCCTTGTGACTCATAGAAACGCAGCGCGCGCGTGGTGGTCCCGGTGCGCGCGGCGAGCTCGCCGATCCGCATGGTCCGAGCGTAAACCTTGCCCTTGGCGTCAAGGCAAACGTTCAGTCGTCGAGATCGACGCGGATGGTGAGGAGGTTCGTGCCGATCGCCCGCACGGCGGCGCTGTTGACCGTGGGCAGGGTCTTCAGCCGGGCGCGGGGGTCGTCGTCGGGGAGCAGGAGCGCCGTGCCGGCGTGCCACCGGCCCTTGAGCCGGACCCGGACGCGCGGATCGGCCTGGATGTTGCGGACGTACTGCGATTTCTCCCCGAACTCGGAGACGATCCAGAACGAGCGGCCCACCCTGCGGCCCCCGATCGGCGTCTGCCGGGGCACCCCGGACTTGCGGCCGGTGGTCTCCAGGACCGGCTGGTTCGGCAGGCGGACGAGGATCGGGTTGCCGACGTGGCGCTGGAAGGTCGTGGCCACCCGGTGCTTGATCTCGTGATAGCGGGACATGGTTCCAGGGTGCCCTACGCTCGGGCCATGGTGAACGAGTCCGACGTGGACCTGGGGGACGGGACCACCTTGCACACGTACGACACCGGCGGAGCCGGCCCGGTGGTCTTCTGGCACCACGGCACCCCGAACGTCGGCGCCCCGCCTGCCCCGCTGTTCGCGGCCGCCGAGCGACTCGGGCTGAGGTGGGTCTCCTACGACCGGCCCGGTTACGGCGGCTCGTCGCCGCGCCCCGGCCGAGACGTCGCGTCGGCGGCGTCGGACGTCGAGAAGGTCGCCGATGCACTGGGGATCGAGCGGTTCGCGGTCTTCGGGCATTCCGGTGGCGGACCGCACGCGTTCGCCTGCGCGGCTCTGCTGCCGGAACGGGTCTCGGCGATGGTCGCCGTCGCGAGCATGGCCCCGTACGACGCCGACGGCCTGGACTACTTCGCGGGCATGAGTGCGGCAGGAGTGGGCTCGCTGACGGCCGCCTTGGCGGGGCGGGAGGCAAAGGCGGACTACGAGGCGTCGGCCGAATACGACGCCGAGATGTTCACCGCCTCGGACCACGCGGCCCTTGCCGGTGACTGGAAATGGTTCCTCGATGTCGTCGGCCCCGCGGTCGAGGGCGGCCCCGGCGGACTGATCGACGACGATCTCGCGTACGTCGCGCCATGGGGCTTCCAGCCGTCCGACGTCAAAACCCCGGTGCTGCTCCTGCACGGCGGCGCGGACCGGATCGCGCCGCTCGCGCACGGCGAGTGGCTGGCCCGGCAGTGCGCCGCGGCCGAGTCGCGCACTTTTCCCGAGGAGGGGCACATTTCGGTTCTTCGCCACGGGGAGGCCGCGCTCGAGTGGCTGGCCGAGCGCCCGTGAGCTGCGACATCGTGCTCGTCCGGCACGCCGAGTCCGTTCCGCCTTCGCCGGGAAAGCCCGAAGACCCGGACCGACCCTTGACCGCGGCGGGCGTGGCGGCCGCGGAACAGCTCGCGCACGAGCTCGTCGCGATGAACCCGACGGCGGTCGTGTCGAGTCCGTACCGGCGAGCGGCCGCCACGGTCGCGCCCGCGGCCAGAAGGGCCGGACTCGAGGTCACCACCCGCTGGGAGTTACGTGAGTGGGACTCGGGCCTGGAACCGACACCGGACTACGCCGCGCACTACGAGCGCAGCTGGGCCGATCCGGATTTCGTGCGGCCGGACGCCGAGAGCCTGCGGCAGCTGACGGTGCGTGCGATGGCCGCCGTCGATCGGCTCGCCGAAGAGCATGACGGCGGTGTCGTACTGGTGGGCAGTCACGGGACCTTCGTATCTCGGCTGCTGGCCGGGATCAGGCCGGGGATCGACTGGCCGTTCTCCCGGGACATGCCGATGCCCGCCGTCCACCGGCTCAAAATCCATCCAGGGCGCACCAGCGAGCGATAACCGAACGTGACGGTGTGGGGAAATAGGGACACTCAACGTCTCTATTTCCACACACCTCCCCAAAACACTCATGAGCCCACAGCACCGAAGGCGGCGTGCAGCGCCTCTTCGTACTGCTGCCGCGAGAACGTCAGTACACCGATGGCGTCGTAATTCCATTCCCGGTACGTATTGCGAAGCCCCGACCAAGTCACCGTCTCGTCGTCGGTCGCTATCTTCACCACCAACGCCCAGCATTCGACGATGCCGCACGAGCACCCCAGCAGCAGGTGTTCGTCGTCTTCGACGCCATGCGGAACGTCATCCGGTGTTTCCCCGAGAAGATGCTCGGCGGAGCAACTGGTCACGGGGCCGTAATCCCCGGCGAGCAAGGGTGCGGGTTCCGGCGCGAACTCCTCGGCGAGCTCCCGCTGTTCCGCGAGCGCGCCGGGAAGTTCGGCCCGGCGCACCAGTTCCAGGAAGGAGACGCCATCGATCAGCAGCTCGAGCGCGGCTGTCGTTCTCTCCTTGGCCGATCGCCTTGTCACGTCGGAGATCCTGCGGAACTCGATCGAACGCATGGGCGCCAAGGTAACCGCCGGTGCCGGGGCCAGAGGGTGGTTTGGCCGGTTCAGGCCGCGGGCCGTCCGGCGCCGGTGTAGTCGTCGCCCTTCGAGTGGTACGTGTGGATCTGGATCGCCTGGCCCTGGGTGGGCGCGTTGATCATCAGGCCGTTCCCGAGGTACAGCCCGACGTGATGGATCCGTGTCGCCGGGTTGCCGTAGAACACGAGATCGCCGAGTTTCGGTTCGCCGGGCACCTGCGGCAGCGCCCGGAACTGGCTGTCCGCGGTCCGCGGGAGCGGGACTCCGGCTTCGTCGTAGGACGCCTTGGTCAGTCCGGAGCAGTCGAAGCCCGCCGCGCCGGCGTCCGGTCCGTTGCCGCCCCACACGTACGGGAGGCCCAGCTGGCCGAGGGCGAACCGCGTCGCCTTCACGGCGGGGCTGCCGGATCGCGCCGGGTCGAGGGACAGGGTCGCGTAGAGCTGCGCGTTGCCCAGGACCCGCTGGCGGAACAGTTCGGCCTCGTTGCCCTTGCCGCCTTGGTAGCCGGCGATCGCCTTCCACCAGCCGTTGCCGCCGCCGAGGTCGGTGCCGGAAGCGCACAGTGCGCGGCCTGCGGCGACCGACGCGGAGTCGGGGTCGGTGAGCGCGGGTTTCGTGATCCCGGGGATCGACGCGCCGTGCTTCTTCCACTGCTGTGCCGACAGGCCGAGGGGGTTGTCGCCGCCGCGTCCGTGGTTCGAGCTCGCCGCGCCGACTCCGGCCAGGGTGACCCACGACAGGTGGCAGTTCGGCTGCTCGCCGCGCAGCGCCAGTTCACCGTTCGCGTAGCCGATGAGCGACTTCGCCGGGATGTCGAGCGGCCCGGCCAGTTTCGCCGCCCACTCTTCGAGCGGCCGGACGCCCTTCGGTGTCTCTTGGGCCTTGACCGGTGCGCTGACTTCGAGGACCGAGGGACCCGCGCCGCCGCCGACGGTGGCCGGATCCTGTTTGGCGGCCGGTACCGGGACCGGTTGGTTGCCGTCGGCCGGTGCCGGATCGTTGCCGCCGGCGAGCAGCCAGCCCGCCGTCGCGAGCCCCGCGACCAGCGGGAGAGCGACCAGGCCGCGCATCGCCGCGCCGTGCGCCCACGACTTCTTCTTGCTGTTTTCGGGCGCGCTCGGGGCGGAATCGGGCTCGGTCACGCCGTCCAGGTTATTGGAGACCACCTCTGCGTAACGAGCGAACGCCTTGCACGTTAGGGGGACTCTCATATTCTGGACGAATGAGTGAGACGGGAGCGCTCGACGCCGGGCGTCTGAGTGCCGCGCTGTCCGGCCGGTACGCCGCGATCCAGGTCGTGGCGAGCACCGGGTCCACCAACGCCGACCTGCGGGAAGCCGCCGCGAAGGGGGCCGAAGACCGCACCGTGCTGATCGCCGAGGAGCAGACGGCCGGCGTCGGCCGCCGCGCCAGGCAGTGGTCCTCGCCGAAGGGATCCGGCCTCTACGTCAGTGTGCTGCTGCGGCCGGACGGGGTTCCGTTCAGCAATTTGGGTTCACTTTCCGTGGTCGCGGGTCTCGCGGTCCGGGAGGTCGCCGCGAGCGTGGGTGTCGACGCCGTCCTCAAGTGGCCGAACGACGTCTTGGCCGGTCCCGGGCGCGCGAAATGCGCGGGCATCCTGGCGGAGGCCGCCGCCGGTGACGAGACCACCGTGGTCCTCGGCATCGGCCTGAACGTGCTGCCGCTCGGCGAGAACGTTCCGGCCGGGCCCGGTGGCCTGCCCGCGACCTCGCTGGCCGAGCAGGGGGCGACGGAGACCGATCGCGCCGAGATCGCCACGCGGCTGCTCACCGGTTTCGACGAGCTCGAACGCCGTTGGCGGCTCGCCGGCGGGTCGCTGGCCGAGGCCGGTCTGCTCGGGGACTACCGGCGGCATTGCGCCACGCTCGGCCAGGATGTCGAGGTCCAGCTGCCCGACGGCTCGGCGCTGACCGGCCGTGCCGCCGACATCGATCCCGCCGGCCAGCTCCAGGTCGACGTTCCCGGTGGTGAGCGGTACACGGTGTTCGCCGGCGACGTCGTGCACGTCCGGCAGGCCGGGGCCTGATCCGTGCGTCTCGATTTCCGGCGTCTCCTCTTCCACCGGGACCGTTCGCCGGTACGGTGAGCTCACCAGCGCCGAACATACTTTTGGGAGCGTCCGTCGTGGCCTATCCGGACGATTTGCTCAGCGAAAACGAGCACGTCGTGGTGCACAGTCACCCGCATTTCAAGATGCTGATCTTCCCGTTCCTCGCGCTGATCGTCACGCTCGGCGTGGGTATCTGGCTGGCTGTGATCGCGAGGGAGGCGACGGCCCCGTGGGACCTGATCTCGGAGATCGCGATCGCCGCGGTCGGGCTCGGTCTCGTCGTATGGCTCTTCCTCGCTCCGTTCGTCCGCTGGCGCACCACGCATTTCATCGTGACCACGGATCGGCTGATCGCCCGTGAAGGCGTGCTCAAGCGGACCGGGATCGACATCCCGTTGTCGCGGATCAACAGCGTCCAGTTCGAGCACGGCCTGCTGGACCGCGTGTTCGGCTGCGGCACGCTGGTGATCGAGTCCGCTTCGGACGAACCGCTGAAGTTCGACGACATCCCCAAGGTCGAGCGCGTGCACACGGTGATCTACCGCGAAGTCAACGACAACCCGTACGACGACTTCGCGCCGCCTGCCGCCGGCGCGCCGCAGCAGACCGAACCCCTGCCGCCGCAAGGGCCCCCGCCGCGCGGAAACCGGCGGCGTTGATGGGCACGCGAGAGCTGGGGCTGCCCGACCGCGTCCCGTCGGCCGCCGCGTTGCCGGAACGGGTGACGATCTGGGAGGTCGGTCCGCGTGACGGCCTCCAGAACGAGAAGTCGATCGTCCCGGTCGAGGTCAAACTCGAATTCCTGGACAGGCTCGCCGGTGCCGGGCTGACCACGCTCGAGGCGACCAGTTTCGTGAGCCCGAAATGGGTGCCGCAGCTGGCCGACGCCGAGCAGCTCTTGGCCGGGCTCGAAAAGCGCGAGGGCGTCCGGTATCCGGTGCTCGTCCCGAACGAGCGCGGGCTGGACAGGGCGCTGGAGGCCGGCGTCTCGCAGATCGCGATCTTCGCCAGCGCCACCGAGACCTTCGCCGAGAAGAACCTCAACTCGACGGTGGACGACCAGTTCGCGATGTTCGAGCCGGTCGTCACCCGGGCGCGGGCCGAAGGTCTCGACGTCCGCGGCTACGTGTCGATGTGCTTCGGCGACCCGTGGGAGGGCGCCGTCCCGGCCTCGCAGGTCGCCGGAGTGGGTAAGCGGCTCCTGGACCTGGGCTGCTCGCAGCTCTCGCTCGGGGACACCATCGGCGTCGCCACCGCGGGCCAGGTCGAGGCGCTGATCGGGCAGTTCGCCGATGTCGACGCGCTGGCCGTCCATTTCCACGACACCTACGGCCAGGCACTCGCGAACACGCTGGCGGCCCTGCGCTGCGGTGTGTCCACTGTGGACTCTTCGGCCGGCGGGCTCGGTGGCTGCCCGTACGCCGAATCGGCCACCGGGAACCTCGCCACCGAAGACCTCGTGTGGATGCTCGACGGTCTCGGCGTCGAAACCGGCGTCGACCTCGACGCGCTGGTGGCGACGAGCAAGTGGATGGCAGGGAAGCTGGGCAGGCCGAGCCCGTCCCGGGTGGTCAACGCACTCGCCGGATGAGGTTCGCCGAACTCACGGACGAGACCTGGCCGCTTTTCGAGCGGTTGTCCGGGCCCGGCGGAGTGCAGGGCGGCTGCTGGTGCGCCTTCTCCGGCTGACCGGTCCCGAGTTCGAACAGGCGGGCAAGGACGGCCGCAAGGCATACGTGCGCGGCGAGGTTGCCGCCGGGAAACCGTTGGGGCTGCTGGCCTTGGCCGACGACGAGCCGGTCGGCTGGGTCGCCGTCCCGCCCCGGCTGGACAACCCCCGGCTGGCGACCAGACCGGGGTCTGGTCGGTGACGTGCTTCTACATCGGCAGGAAGAGCCGTCGTCAAGGGGTTTCCGTCGCCCTGCTGAAGGCCGCGGTCGACTTCGCGGCCGGGAGCGGATCCGTACCACGGCACGGTGAGCACGTTCACGAAGGCGGGTTTCGCCCTCGTCGAACGTCGCCCGCCCGCGCGGGCCTTGATGCGCTTTCGGGTATCCGCCGACGAGAACGCCGGTCGGCGCTAAGGTCGTAACGCGTCCTGTCCGCTGCCTCCCCCCGTCACCGGTGGGGTTCGATTCCTTGGGGGAGGTGCGGTGACCGATCCGAGCGAGGCCGGAACGGGCCCGATCCGGCTGCCCGTCCAGTACGACGACGCCCCGACACCGCCGCACGGGGCGCGCGCTCCGTACGCGCCTTCGCCGTGGCCGCCCGCGATGGCGCCGCTGCGGGTGCCGTTCCCGCCCCGGCCCGTCGCCCCGCCGCCCATGGGGGCTTTGCGGACCGAACGGGAGAGCGTGATCGCGCTGTTCCTCGTGCACATGTTCCCCATCGGGCATCTGCCGGTCGCGATGGGGAAACCCGCGCGCCAGTTGCCGCTCCCCGAAGGCGGTTCCGGCCCGCAGGATCACCCCGAAGCGGACGTGCTGGACGATCTGGACGCGTTGTCGCACGTCAGCAGCGGCTTCCGGCGATCGCCGACGACTCCGGCCGTCGTGCCCCCGCCGGCGTTGACCAGGGGACACGACCCGTGGGGCGGAGCGTCCCAAGAGGACTGGACGGCGCGCTTCGCCGGAGAAGACGGTTATCTGTGGCCGCCCGCCGAGCTCTTTCCCGAGGGCGGCATCGATCCTGCGACGCCGACGATGCTCGAAGCCGGCACTCATCTCGACCGCTTCGGGGATCAGCACGGCCGGGTGTTCGAAGAGGACGGGACCCTGTTCCCGATGCGCTCGCTGCCGTCAGACCAGGTCACCACGTACCGGCGTTACCGCGTCGTCCGGCCGCTGCCGGTCTGGCGGTCGGTGACCGCCGAATGGTTCGGCCAGCCGGGCGGCGGGGTGCGCTTTCGCGCGGTGCTGGGCGCCGATGAACTCGTCACGCTGGGCTTCCTGGCGGACGTCACGGGGGAGGTTCGGTGAACACGGGGACGATCTTGCGGTGGCTGGCCGCGCTGGGTGTGCCCGCCGAGGTGGTCTCGGTCGGCGCGGAGACGGACAACGCCTGGTGCCTCATGCGCACCGAGGAAGAAGACGCCGAGCCAGCCTGGGAGGTCTTCTGGCGTGAGCAGGGCAACCGGTACGACTGGGCGCGGTTCACCAGCGAACAGGTCGCCTGCCACTACCTCTTCGGCCGCCTCGCCTGGTCTCAGGTCGCGCGCGGCGCGGTCGGCCTGCTGCCCGGGGCGCAGTGACTCCGCGCGTTCAGCGCTTCAGGATCGCCAAGACCTCGTCGTGGACCAGGCCGTTCGTCGAAAGCGCCGAGCCGTTGTCGTAGCGCGCCTCACCGTCGAGGTCGCTGAACCGGCCACCGGCTTCGGTGACCAGCACCTGGGCAGCCGCGACGTCCCACGGGTTCACGATGCATTCCGCGGTGACGTCGAGCGCGCCCTCGGCGACCAGGCAGTGGTGCCAGAAATCGCCGAAAGCGCGGCTTTCCCAGCACGCGTCGACGAGGTCGAGGTACTTCTCGCGTGAGTGGTACTCCGACCACGAGTTCAGGTCCGTTGTGGACAGATACGCGTCTTCGAGGGACGCGACCTTCGACACCGAGATGCGGCGCTCACCGGCGGAGTCGCTCATCCAGGCACCGTCGCCGGTGGCGGCCCACCAGCGGCGGCCGAGCAGGGGCGCGCTGATCATGCCCACGACGGGGTCGCCGTCTTCGACCAGCGCGATCAGCGTCGCCCAGACCGGGACGCCGCGCAGGAAGTTCTTGGTCCCGTCGATCGGGTCGAGCACCCAGGCGCGGCCGGTCGCCGCGGTGCCGCCGCGTTCCTCGCCGAGCACCGCGTCTTCCGGCCGGTCCGTGGCGAGGATCGCGCGGATGGCGTCTTCGACGGCGGTGTCGGCGTCGGTCACCGGCGTCCGGTCGGGTTTGCGCTCCACGGCCAGGTCGAGCGCGCGGAACCGGGCGGTGGTGATGGCGTCGGCGGCGTCGGCCAGCCGGGTGGCGAGTTCCAGATCATTCTCGTAGCCAGGCACGGTCACGATGCTTTCACGCCCGGCAGTCGTAGAGTTGGCCAGGTGAGCATGGTGCTACTCGCCGAGGACGACCCGGCCATCGCCGATCCGCTTTCCCGCGCACTCCAGCGGGAGGGGTATGACGTGCGTGTCGTCGGCGACGGTCCCGCCGCTCTCGACGCGACCGAGAGCGATCGGGTGGACCTGCTGGTCCTCGATCTCGGCCTGCCCGGAATGGACGGGCTCGAGGTGTGCCGCCGCCTGCGCGCCAGCGGCACCGAGGTGCCGGTGCTGATGCTCACCGCGCGCACCGACGAGGTCGACTTCGTGGTCGGGCTCGACGCCGGCGCGGACGACTACGTCGCCAAGCCGTTCCGGCTCGCCGAACTGCTGGCCCGCATCCGGGCGCTGCTCCGCCGCCGGGCCCCCGACGTGCTCGAAGCCGGGGGAGTGCGGATGGACCTCGGTGCCCGGATGGTCACCGTGGACCTGCACGAGGTGCAGCTGGCGAACAAGGAGTTCGAGCTGCTCCGGGTGCTGATGAGCCGCGCGGGCCAGGTGGTCAGCCGCGACGAGATCCTCGCCGAGGTGTGGAACGACCTCGAATCGAAGACCTCGAAGACCCTCGACATGCACATGTCGTGGCTCAGGCGGAAGCTCGCGATCGCGGCCGACGAAGCCGCCGGTCGAGCGGGTAAACCCGGCGGGAACGGCGACGGCGAACGGCGGATCGCCACGGTCCGCGGCGTCGGCTTCCGCTTCAACGCGGAATAGCATGCGCCGTCGCATCCTGCTGGCGATCCTGCTCGCCGTCGCGGTCACCGCGGCGGTGCTGGGCATCCCGCTGGGGATCACCGCCTGGCAGCTGGTCGAGAACCTCAACCGCGAGAACCTTGCTTCCTCGGCCCGCGGGATCGCGGCGACACTGGACAACGAGATCGCCGTCGGCCAGCCGATCAACCTCGACCTCGTCCGGGTCGCCGTCCCGCAGGGCGGTTTGCTGACCGTCCGCGCGCAGGGGCAGATCGAGAAGCGGTACGGCTCCGACCCCGGTTCGGACGTGGTGTCCGAGCGGGCGCCGATCGCGTTGCACGGCGAGGTCGAGCTGGCCGTGCCCGCCGGGCCGATGCGCACTCGCCAGACTCAGGTGACGCTGCTCGTGCTGTTGCTGGTCGTGCTGTCGGTGGGCACCGGAACGGTGGTCGCGACGGTGACCGCGCGAAGGCTCGCGAAACCGCTGAGACACGTCGCGGATCGCGCGGTCAAACTCGGCGGCGGCGACTTCCGGCCGGATCCCAAGCGCTACGGCGTCGGCGAGCTCGACATGGTCGCCGAAGCGCTCGACGCGTCCGGTTCGGCGCTCGCGCAGCTCGTCCAGCGGGAACGCCAGCTCGTCGGCGATGTCTCCCACCAGCTGCGGAGCCGGTTGACCGCGTTGCAGCTGCGGCTCGAACCACTCACCGTCTACCCCGACCAGGACGTCGTCGACGAGGCGAAGGCCGCGCAGGAACAGGCGGACCGGCTCGCCGAGGCCCTCGACGAGCTGCTGGCCGCCGCGCGGGCGGCGCGGGAGGTGGTCGCGGAGCCGGTCAGCCTGCAGGAAGTGCTTCCCGAGGTCTCCGAAGAGTGGCGACAGCTGCTTCGCGCCGAAGGCAGGCATCTGCGGATCCGGGTCACCGACGGGCTGAGGGCGAGGGCGACGCCGGGCCGGTTGCGCGAGGTCGTCGGCGTCCTGCTCGACAACGCGCTCCGCCACGGCGCGGGTACGGTCACGCTCGCCGCGCGGCGTGGCGACACCGAGGGCACCGTCGTCATCGAAGTCGCCGACACCGGCTCGGGCGTGCCCGACGAGCTGGCGCCGCACATCTTCGAACGCGGCTTCTCCGGTGGCGGCTCGACCGGTGTCGGGCTCGCGCTCGCCCGCGCGCTCATCGAGGCCGACGGGGGACGGCTGGAGCTGTCGAGCAAGCAGCCGGCGGTGTTCAGTCTCTTCCTGAAGGTGCCCCGGCCGGGCGATGTGGCCGAAGTGCGCTGGCCGGCCGAGCGGGTCCCGCGCTAAGACCTCCCGAAGGATCTCCCGATCGGGCGATGCCGAGGAAGCGCGCCGACCTACCGTCGGGGGGTGCGTGCGACGGCGTTCCGGTACCGCCCACCGGTGAGTCCGGTGGCCGCGGCGACCCTGGAGATCGGCAAGGTGGCGATCTCCGTGCGGTTGTCCTTCGACGGCGCTCTGTACGCGTGCCGCAAACCGCCCGGCGTGGTGGAACGGATGGAGGCCGAAGCGCTGGACCTGCTCTCGAAGGGGCTGTTCGTCAGCGGGATCGATACCTCGGTCGCGACCGTCACCGGAGCGGCGGGCCACCGGTTCATCCAGGAGAGCGCGGTGTTCCAGCCGCCGGACAGCCGGCTCTACCGGGGCAGGTGCGGGGTCGGCGCCAGCCGGAACGGGCTGACGTTGACCGGGATGATCGGTTACCGGCTCGAAGTCCGCGCGGGGTGGGCCGGCCGGGCGGGTGACTGCGGGCCGCCCGGAACGGCCGCCGAATGGGCCGAACTCTTCGGCGGGCAGCTGGCGTCCATCGGCGGAGTGGTCCTGCGGCGGTCCTCGCTGCTCAGTCTCGGTACTCCGCCGTGACCGTGACGACGAAGGCCGCCCTGGCGGGCAGACCGAGGCTGACCCACAGCCCGGTCGGATCGGTCTCCCCGAGAGCCATCCGCAACGGCTGCTCGCCGACCATGAGGAACTCGGCCCCGAGCAGCGCCCGCAACGACCGGCCGAGCAAGGTGTGCTCGTCCCGGACCTTGTCCGCCCGCGCCGTGACCAAATAGGACAGTTCGCACCGCTTCGCCCGCACGGCGCCGGTTCCCGGGCCGGCGCCGTGCAGGGCGAAGAGGAACAGATCGACGCTCGACACCCGCGTCTCGGTCTGCCAGGTGGGTTTCGGCGGATCCAGCCGGACCACCGTCCCCTCCGGCAGATGAGGCGCGATGAGCAGGCACAACGCCTCGTCGACCTGGGTGATCACGGGGTCAGATCAATCCCTCACGCAGTGCGTACGCCACCGCGTGCGAGCGGTTCCGGAGCTGGAACCGGTTGGTCACGTCGTGCAGGATGCTCTTCACCGTGCGCTGTGAGTAGCAGAGCTGATCGGCGATCTCCTGCGTCGAGAACCCCGACGCGACCAGTTTGAGCACCTCGGTCTCCCGGCTGCTCATGCCACCGAATTGCAGGCCGCGCGGCTGCAGCACCTGGCGTTGCAGCCGTGAGACCCGGTGCAGCAACCTGCCGAGCAGGTCGGGCGGCAACGCGCCTTCCCCGGCCGCGGCCGCCTTGATCAGCCGGACCAGGACGTCGGCGCCCGCCTCGGAACGGCGGGCGACCGCGCAGACGCCGTGCTCGATGGCGCTGAGGATCTCGTTGTCGTCGACTTCACCCGCGACGAGCACGATGCGGGTGAACCCCTGGTGATGCAGTGCGGACAGCAGCTGCGTCATCGCCTCGTCGAGGCGGTCGGTGACCAGGAGGGCCACCATCGTCGGGTCGGCGGTCTCCCCGTCCACCAGCCAGACATCGTCACGGGAGCGGAGCGTCATGCAGACGCCGTTGTGCAAAATCGGATCGGTGGCGCGGACGACCACTGGCGTCCGGTTCGGTTCGAACATGTGATTCCCATTCCCCTCGAACGGTGCGAGGGTCCCACCCCTCGCACTGCTCACCCTGCCGGGTGAGGTGTCCCGGGCGCATGGGACTCCGGTCCCGACATTGCCCGAAAAGCCGCCCTTATCGGGGTTTTCAAATTCCGCTTTTCAACGACCCAGCCCGGCTTCGCGGGCGCGCACGATGGCTTCGGCGCGGTCGGCGACGTGGAGTTTGCTGAAGACGTTGGAAATGTGGTTCCGCACGGTCTTCGGGCTGAGACACAAGGTGCTGGCGATGGCGGTGTTGCTGTGCCCGCCCGCGATGAGCGAAAGGACCTCTCGTTCGCGGACGGTCAGTTCCGGGAACACCGTGTCCGTACTCGGCTGAGTGTGGTTGAAGAAGCCGAGAACCCGCGTCGCGATGTCGGGCCCGAAGATCGCTTCGCGCCTCGCGACGGCGTGAACGGCACGGATGATTTCGTCGGGCTCGGCGTCTTTGAGCAGATATCCGCGGGCTCCGGCACGCATCGCGGAGAAAACCGATTCGCTTTCGTCCGCCATCGTCAGCATCAGCACCCCGACGCCGGGCCGTTCGGCGACGATGTGCCGGGTCGCTTCGGCGCCGCTGATGTCGGGCAGATGCAGATCCATGACCACGACGTCGGGCGCGAGGGCGCTCGCCGCGCTGATCGCGTGCGCGCCGCTCGCGGCCTCGCCGACCACGTCGATCCGCGGCTCGTTGGCGAGCAGCGTGCAGACCCCGAACCGGAACAACGGATGGTCGTCGACCACGAGCACGCTAAGGCGTTCGTTCATCTGGTTCCCCCTGTCTCCCCGACGCGGCACGTTAGCGAGAGGGCCGGACGTGGACAACGCGTGGTCCGGACAGCGGACCGGCGAGAATTAAACGCCTGATGAGTGTCGCGTATCGCCGGGATACGCCCAACCCATTAACCCTTTCGGCGCAGTGTTGGGTCACAAGTACGCGAAGGAGTCGCGGGCGGGTGGTAGCAAAGGTCCCTTGCTCTCGCGCCTGTCCCTCCCGCCCGTACCTCCCGCTCGCCGCCGATGCAATGAAAGGCTCCTTCCTTGCAAAATTTGCAAGGAAGGAGCCTTTCATTGCACGCGTGACCGTGAAGGCCTCCTTCCCTACTCTGAAGGTAGGGAAGGAGGCCTTCACGGACTCAAGAGCCAGGCGACAGCAAAGGTCCCTTGCTCCCTTTCCGCAGGTCAGGCGAAGGCGGCGGCGTGCTCGCGGGCCCAGTCGGCGAACGTCAGCGGCGCCCGGTCGAGCAGTTCGCGCACGGTGTCGAACACGATCTCCTCATTCCCGGCGGACTGCCGTTTGAGCTCGAACATCCCGTCGACCGCGGAAGCGGGCCAGCCGTACCCGAGCATCCGAGCCCGAGAATCGGCTTCGGGCTCTTCGACGTACGTCAGCCGCCGCCCGAGCGCGTCGCCGAGGATTTCGACCTGCCGCCGCGTCGTGAGCGCTTCGCCGCCGGTGATCGGGTACGTCCTGCCCGCGTGCCCGTCGCTGGTCAGCACGGTCGCGGCGACTTCGGCGATGTCGCGGGCGTGCACCAGCGCGGACGACGGATCGCCCTCGGGGACGCGGATGACCCCGTCGCCGCGGACGGCGTGCAGCCACGCGAACCGGTTGTCCATGAAGGTGCCGGGTCGCAGGATCGTCCAGGCCGGCCCGGCTTCGCGCACGGCCTGTTCGGCCTCGGCGTGCAAGAGGGAGATCGGGTCGGTCTGTCCGAAGTGGACTCCGGTGGTGGAGAGTTTGACGACGTGCGCGACACCGGTGGCGGCCTCGAGCACGGTGCGTTCCTGGGCGAGCGGGTCCGAACCGTGCCCGGAGGTCAGGACGAACACGCGGTCGACGCCATCGAGCAGTGCCGGGTCGAAGGCGTCGAGATCGCCGGCGGCGACCTCGGCACGCGGATCGATCCTGGCGCGGGCGGGGTCGCGTGTCAGGGCACGCACGCGGGCGCCCTTGTCCAGCAGGGCGGGAACCAGTTCGCGGCCGATTTTGCCGGTGGAACCGAGTACGAGGATCATCGAAAGACTCCTTTAGTGGTTGCGCCGCAAGGAAACGCGCGGCAGGAAGAGGGAAGCGGCGAGTCCGATGGCCAGTGCGGGGACCATTGCCCGGAACACGCCGCCGAGCGCGGACGCGTATCCGGCGGGACTGTCGTCGGTGAACGCCTGCGTGAACACCGCGCCGAAGACGGTCAACCCGGCCGTGGTGCCGAGTGAACGCAGGAAACCGACGGTCGCCGAAACGGCGCCGAGATCGGTCCGGGCGACGTCCTGCTGGGCCGCCATGGAAAGCATCTGCATGTTGAGCCCGGCCGCCGCGCCGAACAGGACGAGATAGGCGACGACGAGCGGCAGCGGCGTCGTTTCGTCCATTGTGGACATGGCGAGGGCGGCGGCGAGGCCGAGGGTCATGCTGAGGATCGGCGCCCAGCGGTAGGCGCCGGTCTTGGCGATGATCCGGCCCGCGACCATCGACGACGCGGCGACCGCGAGGGTCATGGGCAGCAGCAGGAGTCCGGCTTCCGAAGGTCCGGCGCCGCCCGCGGTCTGCAGGAAGAGCGCCAGGTAGTTGACCGAGCCCAGGAAGACGAACCCGGCCGCCGCACTGGCCAGGACGCTCAGGCTGAACATCCTGGCGCGGAAGAGCCGGAGCGGGATGATCGGTTCGGCCGCCCGGCGTTCGATGACCAGGAAGGCGACGAGCAGTACGGCGCCGATCGACGCCGAAAGCGGCGTCGCCAGGGTCAAGCCGACGATCGCGCCGGACAGCACGACGATGCCCGCGAAGTCGAACGGCGCGGTCTTGCGGCGTCGTTCGAGCCGCAGGAATCGCGCGACGATGCCGAACGCGACCACCCCGATCGGCACGTTGACCCCGAAGATCGATCGCCAGCCGGCGAGGTCGGTCAGGACGCCGCCGACGACCGGGCCCGCCAGCGAGGACCCGGCGAAACAGATCGAGAACCAGGCGAAGTAGCGGGCGCCTTCGCGACCCGGGAACAGTTCGCCGATGATCGCGGCGACCGCGACGAACAGGCCGCCGGAGCCGACGCCCTGCAGGACGCGGGCGGCGATCAGCAGCGGCATCGTCGGCGCGAGCGCGCAGGCGAGGGAGCCGAGGACGAACAACGCGATCGCGACGAGCACGACGCGCTTGCGGCCGAAGAGGTCACCGAGTTTTCCGTAGACGGGCGCGCTGACGCTGCCCGCCAGCAGGTAGGCGGTGGTGACCCAGGCGAACGACGTCGCGCCGCCGAGTTCGCCGACCATGCGCGGTAGCGCGGTCGCGACGACCTGGGCGTCGAGCATCGCCAGGAACACGGCGGCGAAGAGCCCGACGAGGGCAAGGGTGTTTCGGGCGCGCGGAGGCGCGCCGAGAGCGGTGCTCAAGAAAAGATCCGTTCACTGGAAGAAACGAGGGAACGCGAGGGACGCGGAGCGGTGCTCGAAAGCAGCCCCGGATCCCCGCCAAGACGGGAAAAGGCTCAACCGTCATCCGAACCGGATGCGGTCCTCTTCGCGCTTGGCGATCACCTCGGATTCGTCCCGCTCGACCGTACGAACCCGGCCGGCGTCATCAGTGAAGGAACGTTGACATGGATGACCCTAGACAATCACATGTCGTTTGACAAGTACTTAGCGGAGGGGAACGACGTCGTCGTCCGGTTCGTCGCTGTCCCGGCGGCGTTTGCCCAGCTCATCCGGGAAGACCCACTTCTTGAAGCCCCAGAAGCGGAAGAACATCGCCAGGAGCATGCCGATGATCGACCCGCTCGTGAAGTCGGCGAACTCCTGGACGAACCGCGTCACATGCGGCACTTCGAGGTCGAAGATGTAGCGCGACGTGTAGAGCGGGATCAGGTTGACCACCACGGCGATCCCGCTGATCACGAAGAAGAGCGCCGCCTCGTGATGCCGCTCGCGGCCGCCTCGGGTCCGGAAGGACCACTCGCGGTTCAGGATGTACGACACGATCGTCGCGACGATGATCGCGATCGCCTTCGCCGTGGTCGGCTTCGACTCCAGCACGGTGAGTTTCAGCAGGTACCAGACGCCGTTGTCGACGAGGAACGTCGTGCCGCCCACGATCGCGAACTTCAACAGCTCACGGTGCTTGATCAGCACGGATCGGAACGGCTCGGGCGTCCTCGAAAGGACGGATTCGACCACGGTCACCGGATCAGTCTAATTCGCTTCGCCCGTCGAATGGGCCGGGAGGGGATGGACAGTGCGTTATATGACGCTTTGGGCGTTTCTGTGACGTGGGCTGATCGCCGGCCATGCCGCCGCTGGTGTTGCGAAAGCCACTTTCGCAACGTTGAAGGTTGCGAAAGTGGCTTTCGCAACACGCCACCCTTGTGCCCGGCCGCCCGGGGGAGCAAGGGACCTTTGCTGCCACTCGGTCCGCTGACCTGCGGAAAGAGAGCAAGGGACCTTTGCTGTCGCGTGACGGTCAGGCAGCCGAGTCGTCGGGAATGTCGGAAATCTCCGGTCCGCCGCCCCGCAACAGCCGCGGTCGCGCGTCGGCCTCCGGGAAGACCCACTTCTTGAACGACCACCAGCGAAACAGCGTGCCGAGCAGGGTCCCGATGAGCACACCGCTGACGAAGTCGGCGATCTCCTGGGTCAGCAGCCCGACATGCGGCTGCTCCAGGTCGAACACGTACCGCGAAACCAGTTGCGGAAGCGCGTTGAGGCCGAGCGCGATCGCGCTGATCAGGAAGAAAAGCGCCGCTTCGTGGGCTCGCTCACGGCCGCCGCGGGTGCGAAAGGACCATTCACGGTTCGCGACGTACGAAAAAACGGTCGCCACCAGCACGCCGATGATCAGCGCGGTCACCGGTTTGTCGGTCAGCACGGTGAACTTCAGGCCATAGGTGATCGTCATCGTGATGACGAAACTCGCGCCCCCGACCAAGACGAATCGCAGCAGTTCGCGATGCTTCCCCCGCATGCGCGCGACGCTACTGGAAAATACGGTCGACCACTCCGTTGGGGCGAGTGGACGGCTTCGTCTTGTCCGGCCTCGGCGGCGCGCTCGTGGTCGTGGTCGGCTCCGCGGGGGCGGGCTGTGGCTTCGCAGGCTCCGAAGGCGTCGCTGACGGCGAAGGCTTCTTCGACGGAGAAGGCCACCCTGGCCGCCCCGGCTTCGTCGTCTCAGGCGTGCCCGAAGGCTTCGAAGTGATCGAAGGCAGCGAAGGCACCGTGGTCGGCGGAAGCAGCGCGTTGTCGTCACACCAGTGGTGCCAGCAGCCGAAGTAGACCGCGACCGGCTTCGCCTTGGCGACGCCGAGGGTGGCGTTCACCGTCACCGGGACGTTTTCCGCCGGGCGGCCCTTCAACCGGACCAGCAGCCCCACCTCACGGCCCGGGGCCAGCGAGCCGCGCGAAGTGCACGACGCGCCTTCGCCGGTCGGGGTGCAGCGGATGCCGTACGCGCTCCAGGAGTAGAACACGCGGTGGTCGATGGTGATCGTGACCGGCTTCGTCGTCTTTCCCGTGTTCTTCACCCGGATCTTCATCAGCGGATGGTGGTTCCACGGGAACGCCGACAGCCCGTCGCCCTCGGCACTCAGGTCGACGCCGTCCGGCGGGGCGGGCACCTTGACCTTCACCGCGACCGACACCTTGATCTGCGCGCCCGCCGTCACCGAACCGGTCACCACGCTGCCGTCCACGGCCGTTTCATCGGCGAGCAGCCGGAAGGTCAGCACCGCGGACTGTCCGGGTTCGAGGCCGGTACCGGTCCGGCAGGTCACCGTGCCGGTGCCGCCGGGGCAGCTGACCGCGATCGGAGCGGGCGCCTGCTGCCGGAAGCCGTTGACGCCCATCGCGCCGCCGCCGGCGGCGGGAACGGCCCGCACACCCTTCGGCAGGTTCAGCGAGACCGCCACGGGCTCGGACTTCGATCCCCCGTCGTTGCGCACGGTGATCGGCAGGCTGGCTTCTTCACCGGGCTGGAGCTGGACACCGCCGGCCGGGGTCGACGCCGTCATCACCGGAGGCGCCGGAATCACCGGCGTCGGCGCGGGCGGCTCGGCGGGCGTCGGGGTCGGCGCCGGGGGTGTGGCCGGAGGAGCCGGAGGCGGCACCTGCTGCGCGGGCGGCACGGGCTGCTGCGCCGGCGGGACGGCCGGAGGCACCACCACGGGCGGGGCCCCGGGGGTGGGCGCGGGTGCGACGACGGCGGGCGGCGGGACCGCCGCGGCCGCCGGGATCTCCTGCGTACCGCCGCCGGCGGCGAGCGCCACCGCGACCGCGGCGACGATGGCCGCGCTCGATCCGGCCACTCCGGCGAACTGGCGCGGTCCGGCCGCGGCCGCACCGGCGGCCCCGCCCGAACTCGAACCCGCGGCGGCGGCCGTCGCGGCCGCGGTGACCGCGCCCGCCTTGCCCGCGCCGGTCGTCGCCAGATAACCGAGAGCCGCGCCACCGAGCACGATCGGCGCGATGATCCCGCGCAGACCGGTGTTGACGTCGGCCAGTTCCGCGGCCAGCGCGCGACAGTTCTCGCATTCGTCCAGGTGGCTCTCGACCTGGGCACGTTCGCGTTTGGACAACCCGTCGCGGGTCCACGCGCCGAGCTTGTCCGCGCTCGCGCGGCACCGTTCGGCGGAGTTCTCGGCCAGGTGGACCTGCAGATAAGCCTGCCGCAGACCTTCACGTGCGCGGTAGGCGAGCGCGGAGACCCCGTTCGCGGTCAGCCCCAGCAGCGGGGCGACCTCGGCGGGTGTCTGCCCCTCGATCTCGGTGTGCCACAGCACCGCCTGCCACCGCTCGGGCAGCCGGGCGAACGCCTTCGCGGCGAGCGTGCGCTCCAGCCCGGCGACGGCGGTGTCGGAGAAGGGGACCGTCAGCGCTTCGCCGACGGCGCCGCCGACGTCGGACATGTCCTCGTTCAGGTCGACGCGCTTGTCCTTGCGCGTCTTGTCGTAGGCGGTGTGCCGGAGCGCGGTCAGCAGGTACGCGCGGAACGCGGCGTCGGGGCCTTTGCCGACGCGCAGCGTGTCCAGCACCTTCGCGAAGGCTTCCGAAACGAGGTCGTCGGCCTCGGAACTCGAGCGGGCGAGCTGGCGGGCGAGGTTGTGCGCCGCGCCGGCGTGGCGCTCGTACAGGGTTCCGTAGGACGCGATCTTCCCGTCACGCACCTCGGCGATCAGCTCGGCGTCACTCCTACCGGAGAGATCGGCGGGAACGGTGGACACGGGGCTCCTTCATCTGCTGGTTCGGCGGGTCTACTTTCTTAAACGCCCGAACCCGCTCAGTGTGACGGACTGGGCGACGCACGTCACCTCGCGGCCCCGTCGATGACCCGGAGAGCGCAACACCTTCACCCGCACCGGGGTTACCGAAGAGTTCGGAAAGATCCTTGGAAAACGCCGTCACGCGCGGCGTGGACCGGCGTCCCCACCGTGAAGCGATCGCAAGATCGAAAAGATCGGAACGGAAAGGGGCGGTGGGCAGTGGACGTACCGGCCACCGGTGCGCCGTCCGGGGGATCCGACGGGCAAACCGCCTGGAACCGGTTCGAACGAGATCGCACGCTCCGCGCACTGCGAGCCCGCTGGCGCACGGCCAGCCTGGCCGCGGGCTGGCGTTTCCCCAGTGACTGGGGCCTCCCCGAGGTCGACGCCGTCTGCGCGGCGGTGATCAAGAACGGCCGGGTCGCTCCCGCCGAGGTGGCGGAGACCGCCCTCGCGGGGCTGGGCCGGGCACGGGCCGCCGCGGGTGCCGGGCTGGCCGAAACGCTCGCGGACCTCGCGGCGTTGCACGCCGTGCTCGCCGATCCGGACGCGGTCGACGGCTTCCTCGAACCGGATGTCGACTCCACACCCTCCCGGTTACTCCGGGTGACGGCGCTGGCGTGGGCGGACGTCGCGACCGACCAGCTCGTGAACACCGAGGTCACCGAACCGCTCACCGGGCTGCCCACGGCCGCGTACCTGAGGACCCGGTTGAGCGAGCTGTACCGCCAGGCCCGTCGTGACGAACGGCCGGTCTCGGAGGCGCACACGCTGCTCGTGGTGTCGATGGACTTCAGCTCGGTCGCCGGCTGGCCCCGGCTGACCGGGATGATCCTGGTCGCGGACGCCTTGAAGCAGGTGTTCGACGGTGGGGAAAGCGTCGCCTCGATCGGGCCGTCCGTCGCGGGCGTGCTCGTCCCGAAGGACGTGCGGCTCGCCTCGTCCGGCGTCGCGTTGCGAAGGGCGCTCAACGAGCGGCTTTCGGTGGACGCCCAGCTTCGGGACACCGGCCGCCCGCAGATCTCGGCCGTCCGGCTCCCGGCGACCTACGATCTGGCGTGCGATCTCCTCGGTAGTCTCGCGCGCTCCTGACGCGGGGTAGCGTAAGACGTTCTCCAGGTCACGGCCGACCCTGTCGACCAGGCACGACCCGGTTCATGATTTCCTGTTTGCGTGACCCGGACTGTTCCCGCCGACGCCAACGGCGACGTTTCGGCGAGCCGCCCGCAGCATCGTCTCTCGCTGCGGAGGTCGCTCGCCCGCTTGTCCGTCCGGCCGAGATCGATCCTGATCCTGTCGGTGATCCCGCTGGTCGCGATCGGTTTCGGTATCTGGGGCTGGCAGCACGAATGGGTGCTCGGCGTGGACAGCGCGGTCTACCGCGCCGGCGCCGAGACGCTGTTGAACGGCGACCCGCTGTACGACGCGAACACCCTTCCGGTGGAACCGTGGTGGGCGCTGTTGCCGTTCACCTACCCGCCGACCGCCGCGCTGCTGTTCATCCCGCTCGCGCTGGTCCCGACGCAGGTCGCCTGGGGGCTCCTGACCGCGGTCTCGCTGCTCGCGCTGGCGCTGTGCGTCCGGATCGCCATCGGCGCACTGCCGAAGCCCTCGACCGACGGCCCCCGCTGGTGGGCCTCGCCCGCCCGCTCGACGATCGCGTTCTTCCTGGTCTTCCTCGGCCTCGAGCCGGTGTGGCGCACGATCTTCCTCGGCCAGATCAACATCATCCTGATGGCGCTGGTCATGCTCGACATCCTCGTCATCGGGGCGAGGGGCAGCCGCTGGGGCGGCGTGCTCGTCGGCGTCGCGGCCGCGGTCAAGCTCACCCCGATCGTGTTCCTGGGGCATCTCTTCATCACCGGCCGCCGGATGGACGCCATCCGCGGGCTCATCACCTTCGTCGTGATGCAGGGCCTGATGTTCCTGATCATCCCGCACGACGCGGCCCGGTACTGGACCTACACGCTGCCCGACACCGGCCGCATCGGCCCGGTGCACTGGGCGGGCAACCAGTCGCTGAACGCGCTGATGAACCGCTTCACCGAGCTCGCGCCCTGGGCGTCGAAAGCGGCGATGGGGATCGGCGCGCTGCTCGCGATCCCGGCGATCTGGCTGGTGCTGCGCTTCCACCGCAAGGGCCAGGCGCTCGCGGCGATGCTCGTGACGGCGTTCTGGATCCTGCTGATCTCGCCGATCTCCTGGACACATCACTGGGTGTGGGTGGCGCCGCTGGTCGTCCTGCTGGTCTCGCGGCTGCCGAAGACCACGCCCGCCACCGCGTGGAAACGCTGGCTCGGCACCTTCGCGGTGTTCTTCGTCTTCATCAGCTGCGTGCTGCTGATCTTGCCGAACGGCCGGAATGTCGAGCTGCACTGGAAGGTGTGGGAGAACATCCTCGGCAGCGCGTACATCCTCATGCCACTGGTATTGGCGCTCGCGCTCGCCGGGCGCTGGTGGTATCTGCGGCGGAAGCGGAGCGACGACGACAAGCATGCTGAAGTCACGGCAGGCGGCTGACCCCCGGATCGTCGGGGCGGCGCTGGCGGGTGTGCTCGCACTGGCGATGCTCGCGCTGGGCGTCGTCGCCTGGCTGGGGGAATGGCACCTCGGCGCGGACAGCGCCGTCTACCGCGCCGGTGCCCTCACCCTGCTGAAGGGTGAACCGCTCTACACCCGCGAGGCGCTGACGACACTGCCGCCGTGGGTACTGCTGCCGTTCACCTACACCCCGGCCGCCGCGCCGCTGTTCCTGCCGCTCGCGATCGTCCCCGCCGGGCTGACCTGGGGCGTCGTGGGCGCGCTCTCCCTGGTCTGCCTGAGCGTCGTGATCTCCGTGGTCGCCCGCGCCTGCGGTGCCCCCATCACCTGCTGGTGGGTGCTGCCGCTGGCCACGGCGGGCGCGCTGGCGCTGGAGCCGGTCTGGAAGACGATCTTCCTCGGGCAGATCAACCTCATCCTGATGGCGTTGATCGTCCTCGACGTCCTGGTGCTTTCGGCCCGTGGTTCGCGCTGGGCGGGCGTGCTGATCGGGATCTCCGCCGCGATCAAGCTGACGCCGCTGATCTTCGTGCCGCATCTGCTGTTCACCGGCCGCTGGAAGGACGCGCTGCGGGCCCTCGGCACGTTCGTCGCGCTCGAAGCCGTGATGTTCGCGGTGATCCCAGGGGACGCCGTCCGGTTCTGGACGGAGTCGGCGACCGACCCCAGCCGGGTCGGCTCCGTGCACTGGATCTTCAACCAATCACTCAACGGACTGGTGAACCGCGCTTCGGAACTCGCGCCGTGGTCGCTGACCGTGGCCATCGCGATCGCCGCCGTCCTCGCCGTACCCGCCGTCTGGCTGGTCGTGCGCCTGCATCGCCGCGGCGATCCCGTCGGCGCGCTGCTGGTGACCGCGTTCTACGGGCTGTTGCTCTCGCCGGTGTCCTGGTCACACCACTGGGTGTGGACGGTGCCGCTGCTCGTCCTGCTCGTCCTCCGCCGATCGTGGGTTCCGGCCGCGGGGGTCGCGGTGCTGTTCGCGAGCGGGGTGATCATGTTCGTGCCCAACGGCGGGGACACCGAGTTCGGCTGGGGGATGGGCTGGTCACTGCTCGGCAACATCTATGTCCTCACGGCTGCGATCGCCATCACAGGCCTGGCCGCAAGGGAACTGCGACGCGGGTCCGCCCAGGTCGTGGCCGTGGCGGCCAAGTAATCTCATCCGCGGAATCGGCTTTTGAGCGGGAGTGTGCGGCAGTAGTGGACAAGCGAACCGGTCTTCCGATCGTGGGCATGGTTGGCGGCGGACAGCTGGCCAGGATGACCCACCAGGCGGCGATCTCCCTCGGCCAGTCCCTGCGCGTGCTGGCCGCCGGGGAGAACGAATCCGCCGGCCTCGTCGCGGGTGAGGTCGTGCACGGGCACCACACCGACCTCGAAGCGCTGCGCTCGTTCGCCGCCGAGGTCGACGCGATGCCCTTCGACCACGAGCACGTCCCCGGCGAGCACCTGCTGACGCTCGCGATGGAAGGCGTCACCATCCGGCCCGATCCGGCCGCGTTGTCGATGGCGCAGAACAAGCTCATCATGCGCGAGATGATGGCCGGACTCGAGATCCCCGGCCCCGCGTTCGCTGAAGTGTCCTCTGTGGACGACGTGATCACCTTCGGTGGCAAGCACTCCTGGCCGGTGGTGCTCAAGGCGGCGCAGGGCGGCTACGACGGCCGCGGCGTCTGGATGCTCGACACCGCACAGCACGCCCGCGAGACCGTCCCCGAACTGCTCGACGCCGGAACCCCGCTGCTGGTCGAGGAAAAGGTCGTCATGCGGCGCGAACTGTCCGCGCTCGTCGCCCGGTCGCCGTTCGGACAGGGCGCGGCGTGGCCGGTGGTGGAAACCGTGCAGTCCGGCGGGATCAACACCGAGGTGCTCGCGCCGGCGCCGGGGCTCAGCGTCCAGCGCACGCAGGAGGCGCAGGACCTGGCGCTGCGGATCGCCGCGACACTGAACGTGACCGGCCTGCTCGCCGTCGAGCTGTTCGAGACCGACGAAGGCCTGCTGGTCAACGAACTCGCCATGCGCCCGCACAACTCCGGGCACTGGACCCAGGACGGTTCGAAGACGTCGCAGTTCGAGCAGCACCTGCGTGCCGTGCTCGACTACCCGCTCGGCGTGACCGACCTGATCGCCCCCGCCTGCGTGATGGCGAACGTCCTCGGCGCCCCCGAGGCGCCCGAGATGGGGCCGGACGAACGGCTGCACCACCTGTTCGCGCGGTACCCGGACATCCGTGTCCACCTATACGGCAAGGGCGAGCGTCCCGGCCGCAAACTCGGCCACGTCAACCTCGTCGGCGAACGCATGGAGGAGCTGCGCGACCGCGCGCTGCTCGCCGCGCACTGGCTTTCCCACGCCGTCTGGCTCGACGGCTACGAAATTCACTAGGGAGTAATCGAATATGGCGCCGCAGGTTGGCCTGATCATGGGCAGCGACTCGGACTGGCCGACGATGGAAGCGGCCGGGCAGGCGCTGGCCGAGTTCGGCGTCGAATACGAGGTCGGCGTCTACTCGGCGCATCGCACCCCGCAGCGGATGCTCGACTACGCGACGTCGGCCGCTTCGCGCGGTGTGCGCGTGATCATCGCGGGCGCCGGCGGGGCCGCGCATCTGCCGGGCATGGTCGCGTCGGCGACGGTGCTGCCGGTGATCGGCGTGCCGGTGCCGCTGAAGTACCTCGACGGCATGGACTCGCTGCTCTCGATCGTCCAGATGCCCGCCGGTGTCCCGGTCGCGACGGTCTCCGTCGGCGGCGCACGCAACGCTGGGCTGCTCGCGGTGCGCATCCTCGCCGCGTCCGACGAGGGCTTGCAGGCGAAGATGGCGCGGTTCCAGGCGGACCTGGAACAGCTGGTGCTCGACAAGGACGCCGCACTGCGCAAACGCGTCGAAGGCTGAATCTGCTCCACTTCCTCCGATTCTTTGGAACTTGCTTGCGGGCGTAGGCCGTCACAGTAAGGTGTCAGGCGGGCACTGCCGGTCAGAACCGTCCGGTGGTGAAGGAGGGAGCACGATGCTTTGCTTTGTGATGCCGTCATGACGGCGCCGCAGGATCCGCGAGTGTTTCGCGATCGGGTGCGGGCCATGGAAGCCCGACTCACGGGGACCGTGCACATCGGACGGTCCGCGGATCAAGCGGTGGCCGCGACGGTGACCGGACGCGGCGAACTCGTCGATCTGCGGATCTCGGACAACGCACTGAACCGCGCACACCCTCAACTGCTCGGAAACAGCATCGTGCAGGCTGTCCACGCCGCGCGTGGCGCCGCCCACTCGGCCGCGGTCCCGGAGCTTGCGGCCGTGATCGGCAAAGAACCGGCCTCGCCGCCTATGTCGGAATGGGGAGCGGGGAGTCCGGATCGGCCACCGCCGACGCCACCGGTGGAGATGTCCACTGCCAGCCGGAGAGCGCGGGCGTCACGGGGCGAAGTGCCCGATGAAGAGAGCTACGACCAAGTCGACTTCCTCTCCGATGAGGACTTCGACGATCGGGGTGGCCACAGGTGAACACCCACGACAGGCTGTACCACCTTGCGAAGGAAATCGATACGAGAGTCACCGCGATCGAGCATGCCGCGAGCAGTGGTCGTGCGGCGATCCTGACTTGGAATATTCCTACCGGACTCGGCACGGTCACGGTGGACGGGATGGGCTCGTTGAGGTCGGTCGACTTGAACCCCGACGCCGTGGAAACACAGACGGCGGCGAGCCTGGCCCGGCACATCCTGCGCGCGATCAATGATGCCGAGCGTGCAGCGCGTACGAGGCGTGACGCACTGATCGAGGAAGCGGAGAAGGGAGGCTTTCGATGAGCGGCCCGTTCGAGCCGCTCGGCTCCAATGGCTCCGGCTACGAGGTGTATCCGGAAGCCCTTCGAAGGGCGACCGAGGACGTCTTTCATGCTGCCGGGCGTATCCGTGATTTCGCGAATGTCGACATCGAAGGACTGCGCCTCAATGTTCATGACGTCGGCATGCTCGGCGAAGAGGCCGGAATCATCGAAGCCTTCAACGGGATGATCGCCGAGTTGCAGGCAAAGAGCACTCGTGGCTTCGATCGCTTGATCAAGCTTGGGGACGCCATGGACAAGGCCGCCGACTACTACGACGCGCAGGACGAGGAGTACTACAAGCGCCTCCAGGACATCGAGAAAGACGGGAAATGATCGTGAGTGATTTGCCGGCATACCCGCTCGCCGCAGACCAGAAAATTCGCGATTTCGCCGGGCTTCCGCTTATCGGTCGTCCGGATGTTTTCCGCATGCTCGATGATATTCGAACGCGGCTTCTCGGTAACGCCGTCGGGATTCAAGAGATCGCGTTCCGGTTTGCAAGTAATGCCGCGATCCAAGGCGCGCACGACGACATCGGCGATGCGGTGCAGGCGTTGGCGGGCACCTGGACCGGCCGGGCGGCCGACCAGTTCGTCGCGCATGCCGCGAACGTGACCAATGCGCTCAAGTCGGAACAGGAGGCGGTAGCCGGAATTTCCGGAGTGATGGCGGGCATCGCGAACGAGGTGATCAAAACCTACGGTACGGCGATCACTCTCCTCGGCGAATGTGCCGGAGAGCTTGCCAAGATAGATTTGAAGGCACTGGTAGCCGCTCTGACTTCTGTTATTCCCGGGGTGAATCTGTTCACCTTCGCTGACGTCATAGATTCGGTTATCGAGGCACTCGGTGAACTCGTCAAAAAGATCAGCTCGCTGTTCGACGAGGCGCTCAAGTCAATCGGCGCTTTCAAGGCGGGTGCTATCAGTCTCGTGCAGATCCAGACGAATTTCGTGGAGGTTCCTGACCTTCGCGAAGGTTCCGGAATGGACGAGCAGAAGCAATGGAAGGTCGAGCCGGATGCTGTCCCGGAATAGTGTGAGTTTCGTATCTGTCGTCGTATTCGCGATAGTCGTGCTCGCAGGCGGGTGCGGTCCGGGCAAGCCCGACCCGTTGCTCAAGGAGCGGCCGGCGCCTGCCAGGGCAGGAGACGCGATCCCGGTTACGCCGGTCGAGCAACCTGTTGATCTCGCGTCTTTTCGGGCAGACCCTTGTGGCTCGCTGAAACGTGAGGATGTAGCGGCGTTGGTCATCGATCCGCCGGATCGGGTCAAGCCCAGTCGGGCGGATTCTCCTCTGCTGGGGTGTGCGTGGGTCACCCGGGACGCGCCGCAGTTGCGTGTGCAGATCCCGGCAGTGAAAGAAAAAAGCCTTGCCGGACTGACGGCGCTCAGTGCAAGTAATCAGGGCACATACTCCGGGTGGAGGGAATTGTCGATCGAAGGCCTGCCTGCGGCGCAGTACCACTTGTTCGGCGACATGAAGTCGTGCGCGATGGTGGTCGGCGTGTCGGACGACGCGGCTCTCGAGTTCGACTACATGGTTCCAGACGGGGTTGATTCGCAGTATTGGGGCACCGATCGGTGTGCGGGTGTGCTCAAGGCCGCGGAGCTGGTGATCGGCAACCTCCGCGGCCGGTGACACGCGATTAGTCACCTACTTGCGGTGGTTCACTCGGCGAGTTGCTTCCGCAGCTCTCGTTTGAGCACCTTCCCGGCGGCCGAAACCGGGATCTGGTCGACGAAGTGGATCGCCCGCAGCCGCTTGTAGGGCAGCACGCGAGCACCGACCGCCTCCAGCAGCTGCTCGGCGGTGACGTTCTCGTCGCTGCGCACCACGAACGCGACCGGCAGCTCGCCGACCTCGGTGTCCGGTTTGCCGACGACGGCCGCCGCGGAGACGCCGGGCAGGGTGATCAGCAGCTCTTCGAGCTCGCGCGGGAAGACGTTGTATCCCTTGTACAGCAGCATGTCCTTCTTGCGATCCACAATGGACAGATAGCCGTCCTCGTCGAGGATGCCGATGTCGCCGGTGTGCAGCCAGCCGTCGACGAGCGCGGCCGCGGTCTCCTCGGTGCGGTTGCGGTAGCCGGTCATCACCTGCGGGCCGCGCAGGCACACCTCGCCGCTTTCGCCCGCGGGCAACGGATCCTCGCCGCCCTCGGCCGAGACGATCTTGATCTCGGTGTCGGGCAGCGGAAGGCCGACCGAGCCGACCTTCCGGGTGGCGGAGCGATACGACGGCGCGATGATGGCGCCCATGGTGACCTCGGTGAGGCCATAGCCCTCGGTGATGATCACGCCGGGGAAGCGTTTCTGCAGGGCGCGGATCATCTCGTGGTTCATCGGCGCCGCACCGGAACCGATGGTCAGTACCGAAGACAGGTCGGCCGTGTGAAAATCGGGGCAGGCGAGCAGGGCGGCGAACAGCGCGGGCGCCCCGCCGATGGTGGTGACCCGCAGCAGCTCTGCGTCGGCCACGTACGCGGCCGGGTCGAAGCGGTCGTGCAGGACGACGGTGCCGCCATCGAGTAGCGGGACGTTCAGCGCGGCGATGGTGCCCATGGCGTGGAACCACGGCGTCAGGTTGAGGGCGACGCCGGTGCCGATCCGGGACGGCCATTCGTCCGGACCGCCGAGCTGGTCGACGATCACTTCTCCCGAGTCGTCGACGGCGGGGATCGCGCCCAGCCGCCAGCAGGAACTCTGCAGGCTGTTGACCACGACGTTCCGGTGCGGCAGGCAGACGCCCTTCGATCGTCCGGTGGTGCCGCCGGTGTACGCCAGATGGGCGAGGTCGCGGTGGATGTCGATCTCGACGTCCGGCCGCTCGTCGGAGTGAGCGGCGTAGAACCGCGTGAACTCGACTTCGTTCTCGCTCACCTCCTCGGGCGGGTGAACGACGACGCTCAGCCGGACCGCCGTCCGGTCACGGACCGCGGCGAGTACGCGCGCGACCGGGCCGACGGTGACGGCGGCGACCGCTCCGGCGTCGGCCAGCTGGAAGGCGAGGTCGTCGGGCGGCAGCAGCGGGTTCGCCGGGCTGAAGGTGGCGCCCGCGAGCAGCGTGCCGTAGTACGCGATCGGGTACGCCAGGCAGTTCGGCAGGTGAAGGGCCACGACGTCACCGCGGCCGATGCCCTCCGCGCGCAGGGCGTTCGCGAACCGGCAGGCCGCGCTGTACGTCTCGGCGAAGGTGAGGCTCTGGTCTCCGTGGGCGAAGGCGGTTCGGGAGCCCCATCGAGCAGCGGCGCCGGCCAGCACCGAGCCGACCGGGACCTCGGGATATTCGAGCGACCGGGGGAACGGGGTGAGCTGCATCACTCGAACGTACGGACTTTGCGGTCAAAGACACAAGCGCACGCGATGTCGCACAATGTGAACGAGCGCTAACATCGGTCGAACTCTCAAACGCGTTAGAAGAGGTGACGAAGGTGTCTGACGGCCCGGGTCTTTACCAGCTTGCCGAGGAGCACGAAGAGCTGCGGGCCGCGGTCCGTGCCTTGGCGGAGAAGGAAATCGAGCCGTACGCGGCCGAGGTCGACGAGGACGAGCGCTACCCGATCGAGGCGTACAACGCCCTGGTCAAATCGGGTTTCAACGCCGTCCACATCGACGAGGCCTACGACGGCCAGGGTGCGGACGCCATCGCGGCCTGCATCGTGATCGAAGAGGTCGCGCGTGTCGACGCGTCGGCGTCGCTGATCCCGGCGGTGAACAAGCTGGGCACGGTGCCGATCATCCTTTCGGCGTCGGAAGACCTCAAGAAGCTCGTGCTGCCCTCGATCGCCTCCGGCGAGGCGTCGGCGTCGTACGCGCTTTCGGAGCGCGAAGCCGGCTCGGACACCGCGTCGATGCGCACCCGCGCGAAGCTCGACGGCGACCACTGGGTGCTCAACGGCACCAAGTGCTGGATCACCAACGCGGGTGAATCGTCCTGGTACACCGTGATGGCGGTGACCGACCCCGACGCCGAGAAGAAGGCCAACGGCATCTCCGCGTTCGTCGTCCACAAGGACGACCCCGGCTTCACCGTCGGCTCGAAGGAGCGGAAGCTCGGCATCAAGGGCTCGCCGACCCGCGAGATCCACTTCGAGAACTGCACCATCCCGGCCGACCGCATCATCGGCGAGCCCGGCACCGGCCTGAAGACCGCGCTGCGCACCCTCGACCACACCCGCCCGACCATCGGCGCGCAGGCGCTGGGCATCGCGCAGGGCGCACTCGACGCGTCGATCGCGTACGTCAAGGAGCGCAAGCAGTTCGGCAAGTCGATCTCGGAGTTCCAGGGCGTCCAGTTCATGCTGGCCGACATGGGCATCAAGATCGAAGCCGCCCGGAACCTCGTCTACGCCTCCGCCGCGGCGACCGAACGCGGCGACAAGCGCGGCGGTTACATGGCCGCGGCCGCGAAGGCGTACGCGTCGGACATCGCGATGTCGGTGACGACGGACGCCGTGCAGCTCTTCGGCGGCGCGGGCTACACCCGCGACTTCCCCGTGGAGCGCATGATGCGCGACGCGAAGATCACCCAGATCTACGAAGGCACCAACCAGATCCAGCGCATGGTCATGGCGCGCGCCCTGCTCAAGGGCTGATTTGATCTTGATCCGGTAGTTCGGGCGGCGCTGGCTGCTCATGATCAGGCCGCCTCCAGGCCGTCATGGGCACCAGGCCGCCCGAGCATTATTCCGATGGCGCACGTCGCACCGTCGCGAGTATGGTTAACCCTGTAAACGCCCGCTGCGCCCTGCTCGGGACGGCCCTCTTAGGGGCCGGAGAGCTGTCGACCTGTCGGCATTTGATCTCGGGCATCGTCCTTCGATGCCTGGAGACCATAATGAATGCCAACCTTTTTGCTCTTTCGTTCGTTCTCACTGTCTGTATTCGCGGGCTGACGCGAGTCTGGATCGTCTATCTGGCGGTCACTCGCTGTCGACCGGAAGACGTAGCTGCCGTCGTCACCGCTTCGAAGGACTCGGCGTTCCGCCTTCGAGTGAAGCGCTAACTTCGCCCGTTTGATGTTCGGCCGGTCTGGCACCTCGATCATGCGGCCTCCAGGTTGTCATAGGTGCCAGGCCGCCCGACGAGTTTGTTCGCCGCACGTCCCCACGTGCGTTTTCGCTCTGTCATTCAGTTTTCAGCTGGCTTGCGACTTCCCTTCTTGGATCTTCGCGGCCACCTCCTCCGCCTTGCGTTCCTCGTAGCCCACCCAGTAGCGGAGTTCGTGGTGGTGCGCGCGGTCCACATCGGACACGGCCCGGTACATGCGCGCGTTGGCCTGATGGAACTTCAGCCAGGTCGTCAAATTCGATCCCGGCTTCGGACGATGAGCCGAGGCGACCAGGTGCGCGTCCGCCAATGTCTGTGGCTCATTCCGGCCCGGGGTCGTCATCGCGCACCGCCTTGTGCTTGTCGAGGAAGACGGCCAGTTCGTCCGCGCTGTCGCGGATTTGGCGAAGGAGCCGGATGAACTCCGGCCACACGGCCGGGGTCGGACGGCGGCAGGATCGCCAGGCCGTCCGGATCCAGGTAGATCACCAAGGCCGGGTTCGCCGAACCATTGCCCTGCATTCCCGCGACCGCTTGCGGCCCCGGCTTCCACATCGCGTTGAACGCCACGGACCTGCCCTTCCTCGCTGTAGGCGCGCATCTCCCACGACCGCGCGTTCTCCTCGAAACCTTCTGCCGCAGCCGTCACGGCCGCGAGAACCCACCACGGCAACTGGCCATGGGCGGCCAGGTCCCGCCAGGACGCCGCCACCGCCACCGAGGCGACGGCCAGGTCATGAGCCGCCAACGCATCAGCGCCGGATGTCGTCCTGGCCGTTAGTGCGCTGTAGTGGCGGTAGGCCATCTCCCACGCCTGGACCAGGTGCGGAGGAACCACGGCCACACGGTGGCTCCCCGGCACCCCGCCCGGCATCACGCAGCCTTGGGTGTCGACTCGGCAGCGCCCGAGGTCCGCGACGACTTCGACGCCCCACCCGAAGCCGCAGCCTTGAAGCCGGTCGCGCGGAACATGTAGGACTGGTACTTGAACTCGCCCTGACCGGCCACCTTCGGCTCAGCCGTCAGGCCCTCCAGCTCGATCGGCCGCATACCCGGCAGCACCTCCGACGTCGTCGGCACCGGCTGCACATCCGCCAGCAACGTGATCTCGAACGACGCCCGCTTCGCCTTGACCTCGTCCGGGTCGGTCACGGTGACCTTCCACTGACGCTTGCCCGTCACCTCGTCGACCCGCTGCCGAGCCGGACGCCCCGCAGCCCGGTCCTCCCGGGACTGGTATTCGTTGTCGGGCGATACCTCGCCGACCATGACCAAGCCCTGTCCGAGCGCCTCGTCGAAGTCGATGGGGAACCGGAAACCCTTGTAGATAGCCATTTTTGCTCCTAGGTGCGTCTGATCAGTCGTTCTTGCGCGTGACGGCGTCATCGGCAGCGTCGGACCACTGGTCATGGAAGGAGGAGGAATGCGAGCGCGTGCGGTGCTGGGTTTCGCACCACTCGCTGAACTCGCTGGCAGCGGTCGCGAGACTCTGCGCGAACCGTGCGGTGTCCATCAGGCCGCCGATACGGGCGGGCACCTGGACGATGAAGGAGGTCTCTTCGCTTCCGGCGACGAGCTGACGAACGCCAGGAGAGGGTGAAACCACCGCCGCGCCGTAGCCGACGAGGGGCTGAATCACCACGTGAATGCCCATGTGTGCTCTCCCGATGTCTCGGTCTCGGCGAGCCCGATTGGGCGCGCTGGACACAGGAGACACCCAGTGAGGAGCCTCACCCCGGACAAACTGTCCGGGTAGGTACTAGCGGGGGCATTTGCGGTCGCCTGTCGGGCAGCGGGACCCACGTAGCTGGGAGCCGCGCAACGAGGATGCTTGGCAGTCACTCCTGTGTTTGATTTCAACCACGCGGCTGGAGGAGGGCAGACATGCGCCTTGCGGGTGGCGTTCCTGCAAACGGCGTAGTGAACACGTCGTTTTGGAGATCCGCCGACGCTGGTAACAACCCAGGGTGTGTTCACGACCTAAGGTCAAAGAGATGCCCTGAGTTGTGCGTCACATGAGAGGAGACCAAACGTGGGAGCAAAGCGCCAACGCCTCCGAAGCACGTTTACTTTAGGAGGCGAGCAAGCCGAAGCGGATGCTCTCCTTGACAATGCGTTTTACGAATCGGATGACTTTGCCGTAATATCTTCGCGCGAAGACAAGCGTTGCTTTGTGGTAGGAAGGACTGGCTCTGGGAAGTCTGCCGCGTTAAAGCGGCTTGAGGAACTGAACCCGGACCATGTAATTCGAATCAGCCCTGAAGACCTATCGCTGCCCTATATTACCAATCTTCAAGCAATTAGGTACTTAGATTCGCTTGAAATCAATCTAGATAATTTCTGGACTACTCTCTGGAAGCATGTGCTGTTGGTCGAAATCATTCGACACCGCTACAAAGTAAATTCGCAAGCCGCGAAGCAAAGCTTTTTGGCTGAGATTCGCGATAAGGTTCGGCGTGACCAAGCAAAGCGAGCCGCACTCGATTATCTTGATGAGTATGAGGGGCGTTTCTGGGAGGAAGCGGATCAACGGGTTAGGGAAATTACGCAGAAGTTCACCGAAAGAATCGATGCGGAAGCGGCTGCCGAAGCGAAAATTGGTAGCGTCGCCAGCGTAAAAGTCGGCGGCAAAGAAGGCTTTGAGACTTCAAGTGAGTTTACTGAAGAGAGGGTAGATCGTTTTCAGCGTATTGTGAATGATACTCAATTGGCCAGGCTTAACAAGATGATTAATGTTTTGGATGACGAGGTGCTAAACCGGCCCCAGCATTTTACTTACGTCGTAATCGACGACCTGGATCGAGACTGGGTCGACGAAAGAATCGCCAATGATCTTATTCGCTGCCTGTTTCGTACTGTGATTGACCTTAAGCGCGTGCGGCACCTCAAGGTTCTTGTGGCCCTGCGCACCAACATCTTTCAAGAGCTTCAGTTCGGCCGTCGAGGAGGTGGTCAGGAGGAGAAGTTCCGTGCACTTGTCCTGCTGATGAAGTGGACGAAGGCAGACTTGGCGGAGATGCTCGACGAGCGAGTAAAGGCTTCCGCTCCGAAGGTAGGTTTAGAAGTAGACTCAGTATCTGCTCTTCTTCCTAATCCAAATAAGGCGCGCGGCAATCCGTTGGACTATATGTTGGACAGGACTCTGCTGAGGCCGCGCGATGCGATTTCCTTCGTGAACGAGTGTCTGGCGCTGGGTGTGGGAAGCGATCGTCTTAGTTGGTCAGACATATCTTTTGCGGAGCAGTCGTACTCGTCAAAAAGGCTTCTCGCTCTACGAGATGAGTGGAAGCAAACCTATCCTGGCATTGATCAGGTCTTCGAGAAGTTTCGAGAATGCCCTATTGCAATGTCCAGGCAGGATCTTCAGGAACGTCTCGACTCGGCGATGCTTCTCCTCTCGGAGCCCAAATTTACAGGCATTCGATGGATGACAGATGTAACTGATGTAATGTGGAATTCTGGCCCTGAGACACAGTGGTTCGAGCTCTATCAACCTCTTCTGAAGGTCATCTTTACGGTTGGCCTGATAGGCTGTTCTAGAAGTGACATGCGGCGCGCTGTGTTCTATTCAGATGATCCACTGTTTATAGATCAGAGAAGTAATATTCAGACGACTCGCTTCTACTTTGTGCACCGCGCTTTTCATCGTGCCTTAGATATTAGATAGCCGTGTGCTGAAGGAGTCGCCTGCCTTCCATCTTTCTTGCGACGGACTGGCTGGTCGGATGCGGGTTTTCTAGCCTCGCACCGACCGCAGTCCGTGTCGTAGCTCGGATTCTATCAGCTAACGCGGCAGGGGTACTGCTCCGTTCACCGCGGAAAGTATTGCCGACCAGGGCAGTTCTCGGTCCGGGGCGCTCCGCGGTTCATGCAGCGGCCACACATCGTCGCCGTACACGAGATGCACACCAGCACGCCGCAGCGCGTCGATGTGGGTGTCCCAGGACGGGTGACGAGCGCGCGCGGCGTTCACGCGCGGGAAGACCACGACCGGCAGGTTGAGCGTGCCGATGGCCTCGTTGACCTGCGTAAGTGCTTGATTGTCGGCGATGCCCATCGCGAGTTTGGCGACCATGTTCGCCGAAGCCGGGGCGACCAGGTAGCAGTCCGGGGCCGGATGCAGGCTGGTTTCGGCCGGCGAGCGCGGCTCGACCCGGACCGGGAACCCGGTGGCCTCCTCGATCTCGGCGCGGCCGCCGTTCTCGTCCAGCCAGCGCCCCGCCGTCGGGGTCAAGGTCACCGCGACCGTCCAGCCGTCCTCTTGGAGGGGCCGGATGACGCGCGGAAGAAGGTCCTCAACACCACCAGCACCCGAGCCCACCAGGCCCAGAACACGCGACGCCAAACTCGACCTACCTCACCGCGCCGCAGCGCTCAGCCAACGCCAACAAGGGCGAGGACTTCTTACCAGCCGTCGCCGGAGCACGGCGATACATCGACCGCACGACCTCCCGCACCGCTGTACTGTGCCGGACGATCCCCGGCGCCTTCTGCTCCGCCGTCAGCAGCGCCGACAACGCCTCATCATCCTTCGCGACCAGGCTCCGGCGACATGGCCGAGGAGAACAGGGTGCGGGACAGGCGCCGCGGTGCCATCAGGGCGTCACGGATGGCCGGGACGTCGTCGTTCTTGTCCTCGTCCTCCATGAGCACGGGTTCGCCGAGGAGATCTCCCAGCGTCACCCGCAGACCCCGCGCCACGTCAGCCAGCACATCCAGGCGCCGGATCTCACGTTCACCACGCTCGATCTTGCTCAGCCAGTCCTCAGTACGGCCCACCAAGTCAGCAAGAACCGCCTGCGACAGACCACGCCGCCGCCGGTAGAAGGCAATACGCTCCCCGATGCTGAGCTGATCACCCGCACCACGCATACTGCCAGGCTAACAGCGAGGCGCGATTGGTCGCAGGTTCGAGTACAGGACAGTGGGAGCGCTCATGTCGCGCCGACAAGACATATGCAATTCTGGGCCAACTAGCGGAGAGAGCGGCAGACGAAGTCAGCTGCTCATTCTTCTTGGATTACATGAAATCTGCCAGTTCTCTCCATGAAAGCATTGTCCTTAGAGCTGCACTTGTAGAGTTCAACCCGTTTCTCAGTGGCTTCAGGGCGGCGCGCACGGGAACGTTTAGAGTTTCAATCGACCTCGATTGCTTCAAGGCTTCGTCTGCCCCGCGCTGCGCCTCTGCGATTATTGTCATCGCTTCGACCGCGCCGTTGACGTCTGCGCTAAATTCCTCTTTTTGTTGATCGCTACCATATTGGGATAACATGCGGTGAACTTCGCGGAGACTCTGGTCTGCTTGAGTCGCACTTAGTTCCAGTTCGTTAGCTAGCGATTCGGCTTCAACTGCCCTGGGTGAAAAATCATTGGCAAAGCGAAGAAGTGCTCGCTGGTCAATGTTGCCACCTGCTTTTGGAGCCTGCCTTTGAAGTTTGTCTGCTTTTTCTTTGAATTCGACCAAGATTGCGGAGAACGAGGCCAAGAGTGGTCCGAACTTGTTGACGTTCTCTACGGCGATTTCGTAGACCTCTAGTAAGCCTGGTGCGTCATCTGGCCTGGTGTCTGGACTTCCTGTCCTCGTTGGAGTTGATTCGTCGGCGAGCTGTTCCGCGTCTTGTGTCAGGTGCTCCTCGGCGCGTTCAATGCCGTCTACTAGCCTGCTGGCGATCTCAACTAACGCCTTTCGCCACGTAGAAGAAGTTGTTCCATCCAGGACGGCGTCTTTTAGTTTAATGTACTGACGACTGGCCACGTGGCGGGTGGCTAGGTTGTCGCTATCCTCAGAGATCATCTTGTTTCCAAGTATAACAATCGGAAGAAATAGCTCCTTGACGCCCAAATTTTGCGCCGACTCGACAAAGAGCTGAAGCTCTTCGCGGCACATTGGACTTGCGAGGTACCTCATTGTTACAAGAGGCACGAACGCGGAAGCACCCTTGACGCTGTCGTAGATTTTCGCACGCCATTCTTCGCCCCAGATGATGGATTGGTTGTCGACGAAAACCTTAATTTCTCGTCCGTGATCAGCGAAGGCGTAGTACTTAAGATCATTGGCAAACTTTTCTACGAAGTCCAATACCGCATCGTCGTCATGTGCATAACTTACGAAGACTTGGGTTACTGCCTGGTCGTCCTGCGGCGTTGCCACTGAATAGCCTCCAACGGTTGTCTCTCAAGTTGGGCGATCGGACGCGACTTGCCGAACTTGGCTCTATGGGATCAAGGGCGCGCCGCCGGGCGGCGCGCCGGGCGCGTAGGTAGCCCGTCGCCTGGGCGACCGCGCCGTTCCCGAGACGGTGGGCTGCCGCTCCGCTCCGCCCACCGGCCGGGCGACGCGGCCGCCAGCGGGTCACCTTGCGTAGCGCCACCCAGCAGCGGCGCACATGTCCCGATAGTCAACGTCGGCCCTCCTCAATGAATACCGGTCGACGATGCATCGCCACCTGTTACGCGCAGTCGTCGATTCCCCCCACCCCGACGCCTGATCGTGACAACGGCCGGTAACACCGCGCCAAGGCTGGAAAGCGTGCCTTGACCCGATGCCACCGGCCGCGTGCTGGCTTCGTATCGGGATGAAGGGAGAGGTGTGGGCAGGGTTTCGCCAGGCCGTCTACAGGCCGTCAGACGCCGGGTAGGGCCAAGATCCACCGAGAACTGTCGAGAGACGTTTCTGCAGCTCAGAGGCCGTTCTCAGGCAAGATCGCCAGCGCGGCCGAAACCGGCCGAGAGATCACCCAGATCTACGAAGGCACCAACCAGATCCAGCGCATGGTCATGGCGCGCGCCCTGCTCAAGGGTTGAGTTGATCTACAGGAAGGGGGCCTTCATGTACCTACGCCTGCGCGATGGATCAGCCGAATGAGTCGTCGCCGCGGCCGGCGAAAGCGGCGCAGCCGTCGTGCTCGAATCGAACCATTCCGTCGAAGATCGAGTGAGCGTTGGTGCAGGCGCCGTAGTCCTGGCCGAGCCGGCCGTGCAAGGCGACCCAAAACACGCATCCGCCGCATTGCTCGCCGTGCCAGTCGTCGGAGGTAAGGCTCCCCGGGCGCTCCTCCATTGAGGCGTTCGCGCCAGCGCGCATGGCAGGCGCGGTTGTACTTCTCGTCATCGCCCGACCAGGGCGGATTCGTGGCGGGCACGGCGTCAGGTTAGAGACGCGCCTTGGCACAGGCGATCGATTAACCCTCGGTGAGATGCTTCACGGAAGTACGGCGATCATGGCCGCACGGTGTCACTCTCGAAGGATGTTCTGGTTCGCTCCGGTGTCGTGGACACCGCACGACGAGGCCGAGCTGATCGCCGGCTGGCGGTTGTGGCTCGAACTCGGGGATCGCACGTGGCCGTCGGCCGCGTGGGACGGGACGGCGGCCGACGTCGTCAAGCCGCTGCGTGAGCTGGTCGCGGCCTGCGACGACATCGAGACGGGCTACCGCGAGGCCGTCGACGAGCCGTCGGAGGAGTTCATCCGGATCATCCAGTTCCTCGTGTGGACCGTGAGCACGGTGATCGAGCTGTGGGCCGACGACGAGGTCCCGCTCGACGCCGAGCGGATCGCGTTGCTGCACGCCGATCTGGCCGGATTCGCCGAGCAGGCCGAGCGAGTGCTCGAGGTGTTGGCCGTCAGCGGGGGCTGGACGGGTCTGGCCGCGGAGCATCGGCGGACGGATCGCTGAGCGATTCCGGTTTCTCGACCCACGCGAACCGCGAGCCCGCCAGGTGCTCGGTCATCGGGCGGTCCAGCGAGAGCAGGGTCACCGGGGTGCCGTACGGGTCCTCGCCGGGCACGATCGCGTAGCCGGTCTCGAACACCGACGCTTCCTTCGCGTCGGCCTCGACGTCGTGCCGTGTGACATCGTTGTCGATCGACCACGTGCCCCCGAGGGTGCGATGAAACTTCAAGACCAGTTCGCCCGGCGTCGACCAAGTGAAGCGGGACACCGTGAACTCGGTGCTCCAGCTCGCCCAGTAGAGCCATCCGATGCCGTCGCGGCGGAACACCAAGTCGACGGTTTCGACGCTGCCCGGATGCAGGATCTCGTCCGACCACAGGCCGGTCAGCCGTTCGTCCACCACGGAGGGGATTCTGCCGTCCGGGGGAGATAACATCCGCGGCCTTCCACAGAGGACATGCCGCCGACCGGGTCCGCTTCCTGTCGGGTACCTGTCGATCACGCTCCGGAGGTGCCATCCGAGGCACCCGGTGCCCTACCGTGATCCGGGTAAGTTGAATATTCACCGACCAGAAAGCTGATACCCGATGTTCGCTCGTTTCAAGGATGTCGCCCTCCTGCTCGGCCGGATCGGTGTCGGTGTGGTCTTCCTCGCACACGGCCTGCAGAAGTGGGAAAACGGGATCGACGGCACCGCGAAGTTCTTCGAGCAGACCGGAATCCCGCTGCCGACGCTCGCGGCGATCTTCGCGATCGCGGTGGAGATCGTGGGCGCGATCTTGTTCATCGTCGGTTTCCTGACGCCGCTGGTGGGCCTCGGCTTCGTCGTGGTCTCCGTCGGCGCCCTGCTCTCGGTGCACCTCGACAACGGCCTCACCGGCCAGGGCGGTTACGAACTCGTCCTCGTTCTGGCGGTCGCCGGGCTGGCGCTCGGCTTCAACGCCGGCAAGCTGTCGCTCGACCACGTGCTCTTCGGACGCAAGCGTGAGGCGAAGCAGCTCCAGGACGCCTGACCCGGTTGCTATGAAAGGACCTTTCCTTGCAAATTTTGCAAGGAAAGGTCCTTTCATAGCGCGTCAGGAGGGGAGATCCGCGGTCGTCCGCTCGGCTTCGCGCCGGGCAGCGAGTTTGGCCGGATCCGCGTCGGTGACCTGGACCAGATGTGCGCCGGCCGCGAGCGGCGTCAGGAATCCCGACAGAATCCCTTCCTCGCCAATCCATTCCACAGTGGACAGAACGCGGTCCGCCGCGGACAAACCCGCCGCCGAAGCGCGGGAACGAGCTTCGGCGAGAACTTCGTCCACAGTGGACGAACCCAGTGCGGGAGTGTCGCCGGGTACGGGGAACAGCGGGCTGAACTGGTCACCCGAAAGCCTGGCTTCGGTCACGTAGTCCACCGCCCCGTCGGGTACGGAACCGGCGGGCAGCCCGAGGCCCATCGGGTGCAGCGAGACGACGGCCGTCGCGGCCGCGTCGGATTCGCCGCCCGGCGCGACGAACGCCACCCGCGCGCCCGCGGTCTCCGTCACCACCCTGGCGCCGCACCACCAGGCGCCCAGCAGGACACCGGCGGTCTGCCAGTGCGACGGCAGCACGACGGCGACCTCGTCTCCCGGCTCGACGTCGAACTCGTCGACCAGCCAGTTCGCCGTTTTGGCGGCCCAGTTCACCGTGGTCGCCACGGACAGCTCGACCCGGCTGCCCTGCTTGTCGTCGTAGTGTGTGATCAGCGGTTTCGCGGGCGACCCGAGCAGGGGTCGCAGCAGCAGTTCGGTGAGGCTCACGCCCCCAACGCTAGTTCACGCAGGGAACACTCGACGCGGCGAGCAGCGGAGCGGCACCGGGGGCCCCGCCACCACCGCCCCGGCCCACCAGGCCGGATACGAAGGTCCGCACGGCGGCGGGATCGATCTCGACGATGCTCTGACCGTCCGCGCTGCGACCGTTGATGTTCACCACCGGGATGGTCGTGAACGTCAGGTCGCCGGACGCGATCCCCTTCGCCTGCTGCGCGAACTCCAGCAGGTCCAGCCCTTCGTCCAGGACGATCGACCGGCGCACGACGTCCATCAGGCCCGCCATCGTCGACGGGCTGGTCAGCGTGCCGGCCGAGAGCACCTGGTTCAGCGCCGAGGACAGGAACGTCTGCTGTCGCACGATGCGGTCGAGATCGCCGCGCGGCAGGTTCTTCCGCTGTCGCACGAACGAAAGTGCCTCGCCGCCCGACACGGTCTGTTCGCCGCGCCGGAAGTCCGCGCCGGAGTCCTTGTCCTCGGTCGAGTGGTTCAGGCAGACCTTGACGCCGCCCAGCGCCTCGGTCAGCAGGTAGAACCCGAGCAGGTTGACCTCGGCGTAGTGGTCGATGCGGATCTTCGTCAGATCCTGAACGGTCTGGACCAGTGCCTTGCGGCCTTCCTGATCGGAATCGCGTTCGAGTTTCGCCTGATCGCCTTCGCCGCGGTGCGCGTTCGCGTAGTCGGCCTTCGCGGAGCCATACGCCGAGTTGATCTTGCCGAGACCACGGCCGGGGATGTCGGTCCAGGTGTCGCGCGGGATCGAGACACCGGACGGCTTCCCGCCGTTCTTCGGGATGCGCAGGATGATGATGGTGTCGGTGTTGACGCCCGGCTTCTCCTCGGTACGCAGTTCCTTGAGCACCCTGAGCGGCAGCGGATTGCCCTGCGCGTCGGTCCGCGCGTCGCTGCCGACGAGAAGGATGTCGTTCGCGCCGTCGTCGGCGGGCGGTGCGGCGGGATCGTCGGCCTTGCTCAGCGCGTTCGTCGTGGGGACGTTGTTCTGCAACTGGTCCTTGGTGACGTACGCGTAACCCGTCGTGCCGAGGGCGAGCAGCGATACGAGGCCGAGCGCGATCCGGCGGGTGATCCGGCCGGCGCGGCGCAGCGGGCGCTCGGGTACGGCGAGCACACCCGAGGCCGGTCCGTCTTCGTCTTCGGCCGGGGCGGACGGCTGGGGGAGCGGCGGATTCCGGGGGTACGGCGTCGGGATGAACCGGGGCTTCTCGTCACTCTCGGTGTCCGATTTGGTGTCCTCTTCGGACTTCGGCTCTTCGTCGTCCAACTGCTCAGAACGTTCGTTGACACCCTTGTCCTCGTCGCCCATCCCTGTTCACCTCCCCTGGCGCTGCCGCTTGTCCGATCGTAGGAGAAGGCTAGGCCACCGTGAGGTCGGCCACGCTCAGTACCCGGACATTAATTGACGCAGGGCACATTGCCCGCGACGATCGGCGTCGTGGTGGGCGCCGGCGGAGCGCTGGAGGGCGGCTGAGCCGGCTTCGAGGGAGTCGACGTCTTCGACGGGGCGGTGGTCGTGGTCGCACCCTTGAAGTCCTTGCCGAGCAGCACCCGCACCTTGCCGGGCGCGACGTCACGGTCCGCTTCGGCCTGCACCGCGGTGCCGAAGACCTGCTTGATCAGGGCCAGCGCGGCTTCGTCGCCCGGCGCGTGCCGGATGACCGTCGAATTGCGGGTGCTGAGCTTGGTGTCGGGTGCGAGTTTGAAACCCTTGCCCTGCAAGAGATTCCGGGTCTCGGTGGCCAACGTGGGGGAGCCGGATCCGTCGAAGAGTTCGACGGTCACCGCTTCCGCGCCCGGCAGGGTGGGCTGGGCCGAGGTGGGTGCCGTCTCGCCGTCGGCGGTGAGGCGACTGATTTCGGCCTGCACCTGCGCCGGGTCCACCCGGAGCACGGCGGCGCCGCCGATGGTCGCGTCGCCCTGCGTCGGGATCGTGTGGAACTCGACGTTTCCGCTGGTCAGCCCACGCATCTGAGCGGCGAACTCCGGCAGATCCCAGCCGGCCGACAGCACGACCGACTTCTTCACCGCTTCGATCAGGTCCGCGATCTTCGCCGGGTTGATCAGGACGTCGGACGAGAGCACCTTGTTCGCCAGCCCCGACAGGAAGGCCTGCTGCCGCGCGATCCGGTCGAGGTCGCCGTTCTGCAGGTCGTAGCGTTGGCGGACGAACGCGAGCGCCTGGACGCCTTCGACGGTCGACTTCCCGGCGGGCAGGTCCACGCCGGACTTCTTCTCCTTGACCGCGTTGTTGAGGCAGACCTCGACGCCGCCGATCGCCTTGGTGATCTCGTAGAAGCTCGACAGGTTCACCTCGGCGTACCGGTCGATCATCTTCGGCTTGCCGATGAACTTCTCCAGCGTCGCGATCAGGTTCTTGCGGCCGGCGTCCTTGGCCTTGGCGTCGACGTCCTTGAGATCGGAGTTGCCCTGCTGCTGCAGCGTCTTCGACGTGTCGTTGTAGGCGTACACGTACGCGCTGTTGAGCTTGTGCTTGCCGAAACCGCCGGTGATCTCGACCCACGAGTCGCGGGGGAAGGAGATCGCGACCGCCTTCTTACCGTTCTGGGGGATGTGCACCAGGATCATCGTGTCGGTCTGGCGTTCGCCCTCGGAAACACCGGCGTGCAGCATGTCGAGGACCTCGCGCGGCAGCGGGTTTCCCTGCGCGTCGGTGCGGCTGTCCTGGCCGACGAGCAGGATGTCGATCGCGCCGTCCAGCGGCTTCGCGGGCGGGTGGCCGTTGTCCTCGAAGATGTTCGTGGTCGCGAAGCCCTTCGACGGGTCGCCGATGAACTGCCAGCCCCACCAGGTCAGCGCCAGGATCGTGATCGAGACCAGGCTGAACACGACCTTCACCCCACGGCGGGCGAACACCACGACACCGCCGCCACGGCGCGCCGGAATGGGTGGCCCGGGCCACTCGGTCACGTGCGGTCCTCCACGAATCTTCCCCAGGGCACCTGCGTGCCTCGCCGACAACTCTACTGACCCCTGTGTTAGACGTCCGTAGGCTGGTGAAAGGTTGCCCCGGTCGTGACACACTCGGCCGGTCAGGGAAGTCGTAAAGGGAGGATCGCGGCATGCGAGTGCTGGTCACCGGGGGTGCCGGGTTCATCGGTTCGCATTACGTCCGGCAGGTGCTGACAGGGGCGTACCCGAGCCTGGCCGACGCCGAGCTGATCGTGCTCGACAAGCTGACCTACGCGGGCAACGAAGCGAACCTGGAGCCAGTGCGCGAGAACCCGCGCTACCGGTTCGAAAAGGGCGACATCTGCGACGCCGCCCTGGTAAGCGAGCTGATGCGGGGTATCGACCTGGTCGTCCACTTCGCCGCCGAGTCCCATGTGGACCGTTCGATCGCCGGCGCGGCCGACTTCGTGCTGACCAACGTGCTCGGCACGCAGACCCTGCTGCAGGCCGCGCTCGAGGCCGAGGTCGGGAAGTTCGTCCACGTGTCCACCGACGAGGTGTACGGCTCGATCGACGAAGGATCCTGGGACGAAGACCACGCGCTGGAGCCGAATTCGCCGTACTCGGCGTCGAAGGCGTCCTCCGATCTGCTGGCCCGTTCCTTCTTCCGTACGCACGGATTGCCTGTCTGTGTCACGAGGTGCTCGAACAACTACGGTCCGTACCAGTTCCCTGAGAAGGTCATCCCGCTCTTCGTGACCAACCTGCTCGACGGCAAGAAGGTCCCGCTCTACGGCGACGGGCTCAACGTGCGTGACTGGCTGCACGTGGACGATCACTGCCGCGGCATCCAGCTCGTCGCCGACGGCGGCAGGCCGGGCGAGGTCTACAACATCGGTGGTGGCACGGAACTGACGAACCGCGAGCTGACCGAGCGGCTGCTGACCGCGGTCGGCGCCGACTGGGAGAGCGTCGAGCCGGTCGAGGACCGCAAGGGGCACGATCGCCGGTACTCCGTCGACATCACCAAGATCTCGCGGGAGCTCGGGTACGCGCCGCGGAAGTCCTTTGAGGACGGTCTGGCCGACACGGTCGCGTGGTACAGCGGAAACCGGGCGTGGTGGGAGCCGCTGAAGAACCGTGCGGGAGAGTGACGACGTGCTGAGCATTCTCGTACCGGGCGGATCCGGCCAGCTGGGGCAGGACATCGCGGCGCTGGCTGTGGACTCCATCGACGCCTCGACGCCGTCGTCGTCGGAGTTGAACGTGTGCGACACCGGGCAGGTCGTCGCCGCGGTGACCGAACTGGCGGGCCGGGCGCGGGCCGCGGGGAAGACGCCGGTGGTGATCAACGCGGCCGCCTACACCGCGGTGGACGCCGCGGAGACCGATGAGGCGCGGGCGTTCGCGGTGAACGCCGACGGCCCCCGGGTGCTCGCCGCGGCGTGCTCGTCGCGCGGAGTGCCGCTCATCCACGTGTCCACGGACTACGTGTTCGCCGGTGACGCGACTTCGCCGTACGAGACCGATGATCTGCTGGGGCCGCTCAACGCCTACGGCCGGACGAAGGCGGCGGGGGAGGACGCGCTTCTCGGGTCGGGCGCCCGGTCCTGGATCGTGCGGACGTCGTGGGTGTATGGCAAGACCGGAGCGAACTTCGTGAAGACCATGGCGCGCCTGGAAAAGGAACGCGATGAACTGTCCGTAGTGGACGATCAGACCGGTTCGCCGACCTGGTCCCGCGATCTCGCCGCCGGGCTGCTGGAACTGGCCGGTCGCGTTGCCGCCGGCGACGGGCCTGCGCGACGGGTGCTGCACTGCACGGGTGGCGGGTCGACGACGTGGTGCGGGTTCGCGCGCGCGATCTTCGCGGAACTCGGCGCGGACCCGGCGCGGGTGAAGCCCTGCACGACGGCGGAATTCCCGCGTCCCGCGGCGCGTCCGGCGTACGGCGTGCTGTCGAACGCTTCGTGGCGCGAGGCAGGTCTCACGCCGCTTCGGGGCTGGTCTGACGCGCTTAAGGCCTACTTCGCTTCTTGAGGCCGCTTCGCCGCCTGGCGCCGCTTCGCCTCTGGTCACGTGAGTTCGCCGCCCAATCACGCGAGTTGCGTCTTCAATCACGCGAGTTCGCCGTCTGGTCACGCGAGTTCGCCTTTCCCGCACGTCGACCACGCGTGATTGGGCGGCGAACTCGTGTGATTGAGGAGCGAACTCGCGTGATCAGGAGGCGAACTCACGTGATTGGGGGCGCAACACGGGACCAGGTCGCTAGCGGCGCTAGGAAAGCTAGCGATACTAAAGGTCCCTTGCTTCGCTCTGGAGTGACGCGTGGGGCTGTTGTGGTCAGTGTTTCGTGCTGGCCTGGCGGTACGCGGCGACGGTGAGTTCGGCGCAGGCGCGCCAGGTGAAGTTCGCGACGTGGGCGCGGCGCGCGGCCGAAGTGGCGACGGCGTGCGGGTCGCTGACGGCGATCCGCAGCGCCTCCACGAGCCCGTCGACGTCCTCGTAGGGGACCAGGCTCGCGCAGTTCCCCGCGACCTCGCGCAGCGCCGGGATGTCCGTGCACACCACGGGCACGTCCGACGCCATCGCTTCCAGCACCGGGAGCCCGAAACCCTCGTCGCGCGACGGCAGCACCAGCGCGCTGGCCCCGGCGACGACCCGGCGGAGGTTCACGTCGGACAGGTAGCCCACGTGTCGCGAACGTGAGCCCACCGCGAACGAGCCGGGGCCGACGAACACCAGTTCCGGCAGATCCGGCGCCGCCTCGTGCGCCTGCCGGAGCCAGTGCAGGCCCTTGCGGGGTCCGGGGGCGCCGGCGAAGAGCAGGTACTTGTCAGGAAGGCCGAGTTCCTTGCGGCGTTCCTTGTCCGGCGGGCGCGCGGTGAACCAGGCCGGGTTCACGCCGAGCGGGGTGACGATGATCTTGCCGCGGTCCACGTCGAGCCGTTCGGCGACCTGGTCGGCGACGGCGTTGGTGGGCGTGCAGATCGCGTCGGCGAGCCGGGCGCCGCGCCGGACCAGGCGCGGCAGTTCGTGATCGCTCGGCGCGAGTTCCTCGGGAGCGTCCAAAAAGGCCAGGTCGTGGATGGTCACCACACCCGCCGCACGGAACCGGCCGGGCAACACGAAGTTGGTGCCGTGCACGACATCAGTCGGTCCGGCGAACAGTTCCACCGGCGGCAGTTGCGAACGCAGCCACGCCTTCCGCAGCAACCGCGCCGCCACCGGCATGCCCCGGGCCCGGACACCGTGCGGGAGCACGTGCCGCAGCCGCCGCCAGCCGCGCAGCGTGAACGCGACCGCGCGAGTGTCCACTTCGGACATCGACGCGAGCTCTTCGGACAGTGCGACCGTGTACCGGCCGATACCCGTCCTGGCACCGAGAAGCGGGGTCCCGTCGAGCAGGACGCGCAAGGGGCGGTCAGCCACGGCCGAGCCTTTGCTTGGCGACCTTGACCACGCGGCCGCCGACGCGCCGCACGAGTTCCTTCGGGCCGCCGTCGGCGAGGTATTCGCGGATCAGGTCGACGTCGCGGCGCAGCATTTCCTTGCCCCGCACCGGTGCGGTGACCACGAGGTCCTCCGAGCCGGGCAGCCGGTCCGCGGCGGGCCGCGGGTTCCGGCAGAACTCCACCAACGGCTTCAGGGCTTCCGGCCAGGCGTAACGCTGAGCGACCGCGGCCATCCGCTCGACGCAGCCCGCGGCGAATTCTTCGTCGTACAACGCCTTTTCCAGCGCGTCGGCCAGCGCGTCCACGTCCTCGGCGGGGACGACGACGCCGAGCCGTTCCTCGCGGACCAGGTCCGCGAACGAGTCACCGTCGGTGGTGACGATCGGCAGCCCGGCCCACAGGTAGTCCAACACGCGGGTGCGGAAGGCGAACGTCGTCTCGACGTGCTCGTAGTGCGTGGTGACGCCGCAGTTCGCGTCGAGCAGCCAGTTCTGGCGCTCCTCGTACGGCACCCACTGCTGGTTGAAGAACACGTGCTTGCCGGTGAGCCCGAGCGAGTCGGAAAGCAGCATCGTGCGCGCGCCGATGTCCATCTCGGTGACCTCGGGGTTGGGATGCTTCATCCCGAGGAACACCAGGCGGACGTCACCGCGGCGCTGCCGCAGCTGCTCGATCGCCCGTACCAGCGTGAGCGGGTCGAACCAGCTGTAGACCCCGCCCGCCCACAGCACGACGTGATCGGTCTCGCCGATGCCGTCCAAAGTGGACCGGAGGCCGGGGCCGGTGCGGACCGGCGCGTTGGGCGAGAGGCCGAACGGGACGATGGAGAGCAGCGACTGGGTGGTCGGGTCCGCGTCGTACAGCCGCGGCGAGAGCCTGCCCATCGCCGCGAGATGCCCCAGCCAGAAGTGCCGCTGACGCTCCGAGGCACAGAGGAAGAAGTCTCCGCGTTCCAGCTGCGCGTCGAGGACCTTGGTGACCCCGATGAGGTCGAGCGCGCGTTTGTCGTCGGGAACGCCCTTGCCCTGTTCGAGCAGTTCGAGGTGCATCGGGTCGTACAGATCCGCGACCACGATCTTGTGCGCGTACTGCTTCTTGAGCGAGGGCGCGAGTTCCAGCACGTGGCCCTGCAGGACGATGATGTCCGCCCACGCGATCGGAGCCTCCAGCTCGCGCCGGGTCGCCGCGCTGACCCGGAACGGCGCGGGCGGCGGATCGGCGAGTGGATTGACCGTCACCAGATGGACGTCGTGTTCGGCGGCCAGGGTCGCGGAGATGTTCCAGGCGCGGATCGCCGGGCCCGCCATCCGTTCGGTGATCGCGTCACCGGTGATCACCGCGATCTTGCGACGCTGCCCGAAGAGCGGGTCGATGCCGAACGTCTCGACCAGGATGTCGTGCGCGGCGAGATAGCGCGGCAGCGGATATGCGGGCTCCAACGCCTTGCGCAGCAAGGGAAGCAGATCGGCGTCTGTGCGGACGCGGGCGGCCTGTTCGACGGCGCGCGACTCGGCCAGCGACGGCAGCAGCTCGACGAACTGGTCGATCGCCAGCACGCCGGCCAACGTCGTCCTCGGCACTTCGACCGGACCGGTTTCGGCCGGGCCGACGCCCTTGGCGAGATCGAGCTGGGTGGCGTCGAGGTCTCCGCGAGCGGTCGCCCGGCGGACGGCCAGTGCCAGCGCCGCGGGCAGCGCGCGCGAGAGTGTCTCGTCGGAGAGGTTCTTGTACAGCGCGGCCAAGGCGTTGCGTTCCAGCAGGAACGTCTCGCGGCCGGAGGCCGGAGCGTCCACTGTGGACATAGTGGCGTGGTGCTTGTGGTAGGTCAGCGAATCCGGCACGTAGCGCACGCGCCAGCCGCGCAGGTTCAGCCGCCAGCCGAGGTCGACGTCTTCGTAGAACATGAAGAACCGCTCGTCGAACCCGCCGAGTTCGGCGAACACCCCGGCGCGGACGAACATCGCCGAACCGGTCGCGAACAGGACGTCCTTGGCGATCTCGTGTTCGGCGGCGGGGACATCGGCCAGCGGGCTGCCCGCGTGGCGTTTGTAGCCCATGCCGAACCAGGTCAGGCCCGCGTCGACGAAGTCGGTGCCGGTGCCGTCCCAGTCGAGGACCTTGCTGGCCACCGCGGCGACCGTCGGCTGCGCGCGCAGTTCGGCGACGGCCGTGCCCACCCAGCCGGGAGCAGGGCGGGCGTCGTTGTTGAGGAAGGCGAGCACGGTGCCTGTCGCGTGCTCCGCGCCGAGGTTGCAGCCGCCCGCGAAGCCGGAGTTCACCGGGGACTCGACGAGCTTGACGCCCGGGGCGGCGGCCTTGATCTCGGCGACGTCGGAGCCGCCGGAGGCGTTGTCGACGCAGATGACTTCGAGGTTCGGGTAATCGTGTTCGGCGAGTGCGCGCAGGCAGGTAACGGTGTCGGCGGCTCCCCGGTAGTTCACCACGATGACCGAGACGACCGGTTGCGTTTCCCCCTGCGCCAAAGCCGTACTCCCTGCTCTCGATTGGGGCAGCGTCAATGAAGAGCCCGCGACCGCTTCGCGTCGCCAGGGCGCTCGTTCGCCTGCCCACCACCTCTGGTGATGGTGCGCCCTGCCACCGCGAAGCGGGGCCTTCGGCCGGGGCGGGCTCCTGTGAGGGCCCTTCTCGGACTCAACCTTCATCTCCGTCTTCTGTCAGAGCTTAATTGCCCGCCCACGCGTCCCAGACCGCGCCTCGGCCGAGTGTCGCGCGCCGCCCGATGGCCCGCCGCTCGAGCAGTGTGCGCGGCAGGCGGGCGGCGACGGCACCCAGCACCCGGCACCGCAGGCTCGGACGGAAGTTCGGCGCCGCAGCCTTCTTGTTGTGACGGAGCCCTCGAAGGGGGAGTATCGCGGTCAGGGCGGCGAACTTCAGCAGCTGGCGGAGCGCGACTTCACGCGGAGCACACCGCAGGAGGGTCAGCAGGCGGTTGCGTTCATTCCACAGGTGGAACTGGACCGAACCCGGTCGGGTGCTCGCGCCATGCCGATGGGTGACCTCGGCTTCGGCGCCGACTACGTCCCAGCCCGCCAGCCGGAGCCGCCACGCGGTGTCGGTGTCCTCGTAGTAGCAGAAGTAGGACGCCGGGACGCCGCCGACGGAGCGGAGCGCCTCGACGTTCAGCACGGCCGCGCCGCCGCAGAAACCGAAGACCTCTTCGGCGGGTTCCGGCAGGTCGGCGCCGTGGCCGTCGGCGGTCAGGCGGACGCCGGTGGACTGGACGGTCCCATCGGCCAGCGTCAGGCGGGCGCTCACGGCGGCGGCGAGCGGCGCCTTGGCGAGGGTGTCTTCGCAGGTCGCGAGCCAGTCCGGGCTCGCCGCGGCGTCGTCGTTCAGCCACGCCATCAGCGGGGTGTCCACTTTGTCCAGTGCGGCGGCCATGGCGCCCGCGTAACCGGTGTTGCGCCGCAGCCGGAGCACCTCGGGCTTCGACGGATGGGCGGCGAGCAGGGCGGCCGTGCCGTCGTCGGAGGCGTTGTCGACGACCAGGGTGCGATGCGGGCGGGACTGCGCGGCGAGGGCGTCGAGGCAGGCGATGATGTGCGCCGCGCCGCGCCAGGTGACCACGACGACGGTGGTGCTGGGCATACCAGAGAGAATAGAGACCATGCCCGAACTGGTCGTGCTCGCCGAGCAGCTGCTGGCGCCGGTCCCCGGCGGGACAGGCCGCTACACCGGCGAATTGCTGCGGGCGCTCGCCGAGACCGCGCCGCCGGGCTGGACGGTGTCGAGCGTGGTCGCACGGCATGCCGACATCGAGGCCGCGGTCGTCGAGAGTGTCGACGGACCGCGTGAGCTGCCGATCCCGCCACGGGCGCTGATCGCCGCTTGGCAGCTGGGCCTGCCGTGGTGGCCGGGTGGCGACGCGGTCCACGCGCCGACGCCGCTCGCGCCCGCCCGCGTGCCGAAGGGGCGGACGCTGTCGGTCGCGGTGCACGACACCGTGCCGTGGACGCATCCCGAGACGCTGACCCCGCGCGGTGTCGCGTGGCACAAGGCGATGATCGCGCGAGCGGCGGCGCGGGCGACCGCGCTGACCGTGCCGACGCAAGCGATTGCGGACGAGCTCGCCGGGCTGGTTCCGGTTTCGGCTCCGCTGCACGTGATCCCGCACGGTGTGCGGCCGCCCGCCGCGTTCACCGAGGTCGCGCTGCCCGAGCGGTACGTGCTCGCGATCGGGACGATCGAGCCGCGCAAGGGCATCGACGTGCTGATCGACGCCGCCGGCCGGGTCGGGGTGCCACTGGTGCTGGCCGGTCAGCCAGGCTGGGGCGGGGTCGATCCGGCGGCGCTGGCACGCGAGCACGGCGCGGACGTCCGGCTGCTGGGGAAGGTGAGCGACGCGGAACTGGCGTTCGCGTTGCGGGGCGCGTCGGTGCTGGCGATGCCGAGCCGGGCGGAGGGTTTCGGGCTGCCGCTGATCGAGGCGATGGCGGCCGGGGTGCCGGTGGTGCATTCGGACGTCCCCGCCCTGGTCGAGGTGGCCGGGGGAGCGGGCGTCACCGTCCCCGTCGGCGAGGCGCAAGCGCTTGCGGATGCCCTTCGCGACGTACTCGACCACCCGGAGCGTGCGGCAGCGCTGCGTGACAGTGGTCTCAGCCGTTCGAGTGAGTTCACCTGGCAACGCGCCGCTTCGGCCGTTTGGGGCCTCCACCAGCGCGATCAGTTTCCCGGTTCCCCACCGCGGAGCCGGTGAGCAGCCGTACCCTCCTAGGGTGACCGATGACCCTCGCGTGCTGATCGACGCGACCGCCGTCCCCGCGGACCGGGGTGGCGTCGGACGTTACGTGGATTCCCTGGTCGCGGCGCTGGACGAGGACGGCGCGCGGATCACCGTCGTCTGCCAGCCGCGGGACGCGGTGCTGTACGACCGGCTGGCGCCCGGCGCGCGGATCGTGCCGACCTCGCCGTCGACTTCGACCAGGACGGCCCGGCTGACCTGGGAGCAGGCGACCCTGCCCCGGCTGGTCCGGCGGCTCGCCGTCGACGTCGTCCACTCGCCGCACTACACGATGCCGCTGGCCAGCCCGGCCGCTTCGGTGGTGACGCTGCACGACGCGACCTTCTTCACCGACGCCGTCCTGCACTCTTCGGTGAAGGCGCGCTTCTTCCGCGCCTGGACCGCAACGGCGCTTCGCCGCGCGACGCTGTGCGTCGTGCCGAGCATCGCGACGGCGGCCGAACTCGAGCGCGTCGGCCAGGTGCGCACCTCGGAACTGGAGATCATCCACCACGGCGTCGAACCGGATCGGTTCCATCCACCCTCACCCGCCGAGATCGAGGCCGCGCGGCAGGCCGTCGGACTGGGGAAGACGCCGTACGTCGCCTTCCTCGGCGCGCTCGAACCGCGCAAGAACGTGCCCGCGCTGATCCGCGGCTTCGCACACGCCGTGATCGGCAGGCCGAACCCGCCGGCGCTGGTGCTCGCCGGACAACCGGGCTGGGATTCGCAGGTCGAACGCGCCCTCGACGCTGTGCCGCATCGGTTGCGCGTGATCCGGGCCGGATACCTGCCGTTCGACACGCTCGCCGGCTTCCTCGGCGGCTCCGATCTGGTCGCGTACCCGAGCCTCGGTGAGGGATTCGGGCTGCCGGTGCTGGAGGCGATGGCGTGCGGCGCGGCCGTGCTCACGACCCGGCGGCTTTCGCTGCCGGAGGTCGGCGGCGACGCGGTCGCCTACTGCGGAGTCGGCGCCGGAGACGTCGCCGCGGCCATCTCGGAGCTGCTCGACGCTCCCGCGAGGCGGGCCGAGCTGGCCGAAGCCGCGCTTCGGCGGGCGAAGGAGTTCTCGTGGGCGACGACCGCGGAGCGGCACCGGGAGGCCTACGCGAAGGCTTGGCACCGGCATGCGCAGCGGCGGGCGAGCTGAGCCTCCCCGCTCCGCTCCCGCCGCTCCCGCGTCCGTGCGGATGCTCCCAATGTGGCATTGGGGTCGCTGAGTGTCCCCAATGCCACATTGGGAGCGTGTCCGCCGGATTCGGCGCTCCGGAGCAGCGGGGGAGCAAGGGACCTTTGCTATCGCCTCGGGGTGGGTGCGGCGCGGTCGCGTTCGGTGACGGGTGGACAATGGCCCCGTGACTGAGCACCCCAGCTACGGCGACGGGATCGCCGTCGTGACCGTGACGTACTTCCCCGGCGAAACCCTCGAGAAGTTCCTCGACACGCTCGAGAAGGCGACGGATCGGGACGTCCAGGTCGTCGTCGCCGACAACGCCTCCACGGACGGCGCCCCGGAGAAGGCCGCCCGCCGGGAGAACGTCAAGCTGCTCAGCATCGGCGAGAACGTCGGCTACGGCACGGCCGCCAACCGGGGTGTCGCGGAACTCGACGACAGCTACGGCTGGGTCGTCGTGGTGAACCCGGACCTCGAATGGGAACCCGGTTCGCTCGACGCACTGCTGGAAGTGGCCGAGCGCTGGCCGCGCGGTGGCGCGTTCGGGCCGCTCATCCACGACCTCGACGGCACGGTCTACCCGTCGGCCCGGCTGCTGCCGTCGTTCGGCCGCGGGATCGGGCACGCGGCGTTCGGCAAGATCTGGCCGGGCAACCCATGGACGCGGCAGTACCGGCAGGAGACCGGCACCCCGGTCGAGCGCACGGCGGGCTGGCTTTCCGGATCGTGCCAGCTGTTGCGCCGCGAGGCATTCGACTCGGTCGACGGATTCGACACGCGCTACTTCATGTACTTCGAGGACGTCGACCTCGGTGACCGGCTGACCCGCGCGGGCTGGCTGAACGTGTACGCCCCTTCGTCGAGCGTCATGCACATCGGCGGGCATTCGACTTCGCAGGCTTCGGAGAAGATGCTGCGTGTGCACCACGAAAGCGCGTACCGCTACCTCGCGGACCGTCACCGCGGTCTCCCGTGGAAGCCGGTCATGCTCGCGGTGAAGGCCGGTCTCGCGCTGCGGCTCAAGCTCGAAACGCGCCGGAAGTAGCCGTTCCGGCCACCGGAACTCGCGCGACTCCGCTCCCCGCCGTCGTTACCGTCGGTGCATGGACTTCGCCGAACTGGACACCTGGCTGACGGAACGCGCCGGGGAGGATCGCTTCTCCGGGGTCGTGCTGATCCGGCGCGGCGACGAGACACTGTTCGAACGCGGATACGGCCTGGCCAGCCGCCGCTGGTCGGTGCCGAACGCGCCGGACATCCGCTATGACACCGCGTCGATCACCAAGGTCGTTACCGCGATCGCCGCACTGCGCCTCGCCGACGAGGGACGGCTGGACCTCGATCGCCCGATCGGCGAGATCGTCGACCTCGGCGGCACGGCGATCGCGCCCGGTGCGACGACGCGGCACCTGCTCACGCACACGTCCGGGATCGCCGACGACGCCGACGAGGAAGCAGGCGAGAGCTATGAGGCGCTGTGGGTCGACAAACCGGTGTACTCGGTGGTGGACACACGCGACCATCTGCCCAATTTCGCCTACAGGGCACCGAATTTCGCGCCGGGCGAGGGTTGCCGGTACTGCAATTCGGGGTACGTCCTCGCCGGGCTGGTGATCGAGGAGTGCACCGGAAGGCCGTATCGCGACCACGTCCGGGAGACCGTGCTCGACCGCGCGGAGATGACCGATTCGGGTTTCTTCGACCGGCGTGATCCGGCGCCCAGGGTCGCCGAAGGCTGGGACCCGATCCTCGACGGCGAGCGGATCACCGGCTGGAAGCAGAACATCTTCAGTTACCCGCCGATCGGGTCACCCGACGGGGGTGTGTACTGCACCGTCGGCGACCTCGTCCGGCTTCTGCGCGCGATCCGCGAAGAACGACTCTTGAGCCCCGCGCGCACGAAGGAGTTCCTCACGCCGCAGGTGCTCCACAACAGCGGTGTCTGGTACGGCTTCGGCCTCGAATTCGTCCTGGAGCCGGATGGCTCGGTGCGGCACTACTACAAGGACGGCGGGAACATCGGCGTCTGCTCGCTCATGCGGCACTATCCGGCCGAGGGGCTGGACGTCGCCATGCTGTCGAACGCCACGTATGGCGGGGGCGCGGCGATCAAGGAGATCGATCGGGTGATCCGGGCTTCCTGAGGCCGGTCCTCGCGCGTGCAATGAAAGGCCCCTTCATAGCAAATTTTGCTATGAAGGGGCCTTTCATTGCACGTGTCGAGGGCTAAATCCCGTCCAGACGGCGCGAGAGGTTCGACCGTCCCGAAGGGTTCTGCTTCACCGTCGGCACCAGGCCGCCGACCTCGTTCTCGACGGTCTCCGGCTCCGGCCGCTCGATCACCGGGCTCTGCACCGGCGCGGCCGGCGGGCGCCGGGTGAGCGGGGTCGTCGCCTGCGGCAGCGGTCTGGTCGGCTGCGTGCCGGGACGGCGAGGATAAGGCTGCGGCTGAGTCGAACCTTCGCCCCGCGCCGGCGGCAGATCCAGCCGCGTCGTCGGCTCGGGTCCCGCGAGCGGGTGGTCGTTCTCCGCGATCAGCGAAGCCGGTAGCTGAGTGGTCGTGTCCGGGTCCGATGATCGGTCGATCTCGGCGACCACCGATCGGGGGATCTGCTGGGTGTTCGCGGAGTCCATCGGAGACGTCGCGTTGTCCGGTGTCACGACGAAGGCTCCACGCGCGCTTGCGCGTGCGAGCAAGGCGTCCGCCCGAGCACGGGGGTCCATTCCCCTAGGCCTCCCGACTGACCTGGGGCCCTCTGGGTTCAGGGCCGACTGTGTGATGTCCAGGGTAGGCCCTGGGAGTGGCCGCCGTCAGCAGACCCGCGAACGTCGTCCGACAAAAGTTGGCAGGCACCTGGCAGGCCGTGAGGAACTCAGGCTTCCATGTCCGAAAGGATCCGGGTGCTGGAGTCCGCCTTGTCCGTGCCGCCGATGCCGTAGAGCAACGCGATGTTGTTGCGTGCTCCGGCCTCGATCTCGTCGGCGGGCAGCTCGTCGACGCTGCGCCTGTCGCCGCCGTTGCAGAACTCGAGCTCCGTGTCGGGGTACGCCGCGCGGATCAGGTCGAACGACTCGTTGATGCCCGGCCCCTGCTCGACGGCGATGTACACGTCGTCGACGATGCGCAGCGCGCGGACGATCCGGGCCCGGATGTCCTCGGTCTGGATCACCCTGCCCTTCTTGAGGACCTGCTGGTGATCGTTGTTGACGATGACGATCAGGTAGCCGGACCGTGCCTGCGCGTCCTCGAACAAGTCGAGATGGCCCTGGTGGAGCGGGTTGAAGTACCCGCTGACGATCGAGGCCTTCGCCGGTCGCTCGGTCATCGTCGGTGTCCTCCATAGGCTTACGGTTTCAGGTGGCCCGCTAACCCTAGCCGAGTGCCGGGTAGTTTCATCGTGTGCTGTTCCGCCCCGGCTTCGAACTGGACCTGGACACGGTCCTCGGTCCGCTGAGCCGTGGGTCACGGTCGCCCAACGTCGTCCGCACCGAGGCCGGGGTCACCTGGCTGGCCGCCAACACCGAGGACGGCGCGGGCACGCTCGCGCTGCTGCGGCGCGCCGACGGCGAGATCGAGGCGGAGGCCTGGGGGCCCGGCGCGGACAGGCTGCTCCACGGCGTCCCGGCGATGCTGGGCGCGCATGACGACGACTCCGAATTCGTCGCGCATCACGACGTCATCGCGTCGGCGCGGCGACGGAACCCGGGACTGCGGCTCGGCTCGACCGGCCGGGTGTGGGACGCCCTGGTGCTCGCCGTGCTGGAGCAGAAGGTGACCAGCACGGAGGCGCTGCGCTCATGGGGTGAGCTGTGCCGCTGGTTCGGCGAGCAGGCACCGGGGCCGGGGCCCGCACGGCTGCGTGTGCCGCCGACACCCGTCGCCATCCGATCCATTGTGGACTGGAAATGGCACCGCGCCGGGGTGGACCTGAAACGGCGGACGACGCTGATCGCCGCGGCCCGTGTCGCGTCCCGGCTGGAAAAGGCCGTCGAGCTGAGGGGTGTCGAGGGCCGGGCCTGGCTGCGGAAGGTGCCCGGCATCGGCGTGTGGACCGCGGCGGAGATCGCGCAACGCGCCTGGGGCGACCCGGACGCGGTGAGCTTCGGCGACTACAACATCCCGTCGATGGTCGGGCACGCGCTCGTCGGCACGAAACTCGACGATGTCGGGATGTCCGAGGTGCTGGCGCCGTATTCGCCGCAGCGCCAGCGTGCCGTGCGCTACCTGTCGACGGCCGGATTCCGCCGCCCCAGGTTCGGGCCGAAGATCGAGCTCCGCGACTACCGCGCCATGTGATCGCGCCTGCCGGTCAGTTGCCCCAGCCCTGCGGCGGGTAGGGCTGCTGCTGGCTCGGGTACTGCGGCGGCTGCTGCGGGTACTGCTGCTGCGGGTACTGCTGGTGCGGGTACTGGTGCGGCGGGTACTGGTGCGGCGGGTACACCGGGGGCTTCGGCTTGTTGAGTGCCTTCACCAGGAAAAAGATGCCGACGCCGACACCGGCGAGGACCAGGACGATGATCAGCAGCATCAACACGGAGACTCCCATGCGGTGAGGTTAACCGGTCGACGATTTTCGTGACCGGTCACGAGGAGCGGATCAGCCGAGCGCCGCGTCGACGATCGCCTTGGCCTCGTCGCGGCCGAGACCCAGCTTCCTGGTCAGCGCGGCGTAGTCGGCGGCCGCCTGCCTCGCGCGTTCGCGGGTTTCGTCGCCGATGGCGCTGACGAACGTCCCCGCCCGGCCGCGAGTCTCGATCAGGCCCGCTTCTTCGAGTTCGCGGTAGGCCTTGGCGACCGTGTTCGGGGCGATGCCGAGGTCTTCGGCGAGTTTCCGCACGGTCGGGAGTTTCGCCCCGACGGGCAGGGTGCCCTCGTTGATCCGCTCCGCGTAGGCGATGCGGACCTGCTCGAAGGGCGGGACCGAGGAGTTCGGGTCGACCCTGACCATGCGGTTCTCTCCCTGCTGGGGACTACTGACGGGGCGGGACGACCTGGGTGGCGTCGCCGGCACCACCGGACACGACCTGTGTCCGGTCACCGCCGCCCGCCGGGGAGACGACCTGCGTCCGGTCGGCGCCCGCGGGCGACACGACCTGGGTGCGGTCGGCGCCGGCGTTCGCCTGCTGCTGTGGGGACACGACCTGCGTGCGGTCCGCGCTGCCGTCGATCGGCGGCCCGGCCTGCGGGGGAGGCGGCGGGAAACCGGGCTGGGCCATGCCGGGCGCGCCGAACGGATTGGGCGCCGGGGCGCCGGGAGGTGGTGCGAAACCCGCGGGAGGCGGCGCGAAGCCTGCGGGCGACGGTGCGAAGCCGGCGGGCGACGGTGCGAAACCGGCAGGGGCGGGCGGCGGCGGGAAGCCGGGCGCCTGGCCGTAACCGGGCTGAGGCGGCGGGAAACCGGGCTGCTGCTGCCAGTTGCCCTGCGGGGCGGGGCCGCCGCCGGGCGGAGGCGGCGGGAAGCCCGGAGCCGGGCCGCCACCGCCGAAGTTCGGGTTCTGGGGGAACGTCATCGGCGGCTTCTTCGCCTGATTGACCTTCACGATGATCACTACGACCACGATGATGATGACGATGATCGCCAGGATCAGCAGAAACCAGCCGAAGCCGTCACCGTCACCGCTGCTGTGGACCCGGACCCGGTCGAGGTATGGCGTCAGCGCCGTCAGCATCGTTCCCCCTTTAGGACGTCAGCCGACACCCTAACGGCCGGACGCCACGGGCACGGCGGCTTCCATCAGTTCGGCGAGATCTTCCGACCCTTTCGGCAGGGAATCCACCGGCCACCAACGAAGATCGTCCGATTCGTCGCTTTGGACCGGTTGCGCTCCCCGGGGCGCGCGCACCACGAAACGCACGTCGAAATGCCGCGTCGGCACACCGAGCGAGCAGGTGATCGGGTGGACGTCGAGATGCACCGGGGCCGGTTCGATCACCAGGTCGTCGATGCCGGATTCCTCGCGTGCCTCACGAAGAGCGGCGTCCGCGAGCGTCGCGTCGCCGGGTTCGCAATGCCCGCCGAGCTGCAACCAGCGTCCGACTCGCGGATGCAGGGTGAGCAGCACGTTTTCCGCGTCGGCGTCGAGAAGGACGGCCGACGCGGTGATGTGCCCGGCCGCGCATTCGCGGCGGCAGACGTCCTCGCGGGCGGCGAGGAAGCCGAGATAGGCCTGGCGCAAGGATTCCTGGGCGGCGTCCGCCGGTCGCCAACCGGACAAAGTGGACACAACGTCGTCGTGCAGGGTCACAGTTCGAGAAGTCCTTCACCGGGTTCGACTGGGCCGCGCGCGGGCGGGAGCGCGGCGGGATGTCCGATCGCGACCGCGCCGAGCGGTTCCCAGCGCTCGTCCAAGCCGAGCACGTCGCGCACGACGTCCGCCGCGAAGATCGTCGAACCGATCCAGCACGAGCCGAGGTCTTCGGCGGCGAGCGCGACCAGCAGGCCCTGCACCGCCGCGCCACCGGCGACGGTGAACATCGTGTGCTCACAAGCGTTTCGCCGGTCGTCGCGGTAAGTGTGCGCGCCCTCGGCGACGAGGAACGGCACCACGACTTCGGGCGCGTTGTAAAGGATGTCGCCGCGGCTGAGGCGCTTCGCGACCTGTTCGGCGGTGAAGTCGTCGGCTTCGAGATCGGCCTGCCACGACGCCTTCATCGCGTCGAGAAGCTTGCGGCGCAAGCCTTCCTCGCGCAGCCACACGAACCGGACCGGCTTCGTGTGGTGGGGCGCGGGCGCCGTGAGCGCCGTCCCGACCGCGCGGCGCAGCACCTCGGGATCGACCGGTTCGCCGGTGAACGACCGGATCGAACGCCGCGCGAGCACGGCTTCCCGGCGGCCCTGCGCGATGGCTTCGTTGGTACCGAGGCGGAACAGGTCCTCATCGGTCGGCCGGAGCAGTTTGCGGGCGGTCGAACCGTCGTCGGTCAGCCGAAGTCCGCGCACGACGGCGACCGGTGTCCCGCCGAGCTTGCCCTTGACCAGGTCCGCCGCGGCGGCCAGTTCGTCGGCGATCGCCACCTCGGTGACCGCGAGTTCGTTGCCCTGGCTGTCGACCTCGCCCGCGTACGAATGCAGCACCCGCAGGCCGGACGCGCCGATCGCGGCGTCGATCTGCCCGACCCGCCACGCGCGGCCCATCGTGTCGGTGACCACGACGGCGACCTCGACGCCCAGCCGTTCACGCAGCCCGTTCCGCAGCGCGAGCGCGGAAGCGTCCGGATCGGACGGCAGCAGCGCGACCTCGCCGGAGGCCACGTTCGACGCGTCCACCCCGGAGGCGGCTTGCACGATGCCGAGCTTGTTCTCGGTGATCACCGTCCGGTTGATCCGCGCGATCACGCGGACCGACTCCTCCTCGACGAGCTTGCGCCGGGCAGCGTCGCGCTCTTCCAGGTCGGCGGGGACGCGGATCAGCATGCCCTCGGTCTTGGAGACGATCTTGCTCGTCACGACCAGGACATCGCCCGACCGCAGCCAGGGGGCCGCCTCGACGATCGCCCCGGTCAGGTCGTCGCCGGGGCGGAACTCCGGCAGGCCTTCGACCGGAAGGATCTCGATCTTCGCCGAAGCGTGGTCACGCAGCTTCTTTTCAGGCAAGGGAAACTCCGGCTGATTCTTGTCAGGCAACAGAAACTCCTGCCAGATCGAAAGCGGCGCGCACCATGGCCGCCGTGGCGTCCACATCGGACATCAGCAGGGGCACGTCACGGACGGCGACTCCCGGCACCTCGACGGTTTCACCTTCGGAGACCAGCCAGCCGTCGAGCACGCCGTCCGGGGATTCCTTGCGGGAACCGTAATGCCGTCCGACGGCCTCGGCCGAGGTCTCCACACCGATCGCGCTCAGGCACGCGTCGGCCATACCGCGCAACGCCTTCCCGCCGATGATCGGCGAGACACCGACGACCTTTGCCCGCGTCTTCCGCAGCGCGTCGCGGATTCCCGGGACGCCGAGCGTCGTGCCCACCGAGACCACCGGATTGGATGGAGCGAACAGCACGATGTCGGCGCCCGCGATCGCGTCGAGCACACCCGGCGCCGGCTTGGCCTCCTCGGCGCCGACGGCGATGATCGAATGCGCCTTCGGCTCGGCGCGGTAGCGCACCCACCACTCCTGGAAGTGGATCGCCTTGCGCTGGTCCGCATCGTCTGGATCGTCGATCACGACATGCGTTTCGACGCGGTCGTCCGACATCGGCAGCAGGCGCACGCCCGGCTGCCAGCGGTCGCACAGCGCCTCGGTGACCTGCGAGAGCGGATAACCCGCGCGCAGCATCCGCGAACGGATCAGATGCGTCGCGATGTCCTTGTCGCCCAAGCCGAACCAGGTCGGCTCGGCGCCATAGGCGGCGAGCTCCTCCTTGACCGTCCAGGTCTCCCCGGAATGGCCCCAGCCGCGCTCTTCGTCGATCCCCCCGCCGAGCGTGTACATGCAGGTGTCCAGGTCCGGGCAGATGCGCAGACCGTGCATCCACACGTCGTCCCCGGTGTTCACCAGCGCGGTCACCTCATGCGGCGATTCCGGCGCGGAACCGATCGCGGGCAGACCGAGTGCTTGTTTGACCCCCAGCAGGAAGCGGGCCCCGCCCACTCCGCCGACCAAAATGACGACCTTCACGACGGGCGATCCTCGCACGCCCCCGGAGCCGGGGCCCAGTAGCGGTACCTGTGGTGCTCCGTACAGCCCAGGCTTTCGTACAGTTTCAGCGCGCCGGAATTCGCCTCCGCGACCTGCAGCACGACGCCGGTGGTGCCCTGAGCGGCCGCCCAGCCACCCGCCGCGTTCATCAGCCCGCGCGCCAGCCCCCGCCGCCGGAACTCGGACCGTACCTCCAAACGGGCGATGTGCAGCCACTCGCCGACGACGGCGCCGCGCACCGCCCCGGCCGTGACACCGTCGATTTCCACCACGCCGAAGCCGACCTTGCCGGTGCCGAGGACATGCCGTGGCGCCTCCGCCGGATCCGGGCCGCCCGCCGTCAGCTCCCACCATCCGGACGTCGGTTCGTCGAGAATCACCGCTCCCGCCGTGGTCCCGCGTGAGAGCGGCCCGGTCAGCACGCGAACCTCGTGCGCGGGCCGGTGTTCCACATAGTGGACCCAGCCGTGGGAGGCGATGGCGTCTTCGAGCGACGTGTCCTGGATCACCTGAACGACCGGTGGGATGGCATGATCGTGGGCGAAGTCACAGACCGTCCGCAGGGCGTCTGGCAGCGGTTTTCCCGGGTCGCCGATGGCCAGGGCACTGTTGGCCCTGGCGGTGAACCCGTCCGCCCAGCGCAGCCTCCAGTCCCCGATCCGGCTCTCCAGCAGGGGAGTCCAAGCCCGGCTACAGGTGAGCTCGAGCATTTCCGCACTGTTCACGGTTAGATTGTGCCAAGGAAGGCAGTGGAGGGACCCCGATGAGCATCGCGCGCAAGGACGACAGGCACAACGAAGACCTGGTCCGCGAGATCTCCGACGGCTTCAACCGGGCTTTGGGCGCGGAAGAGGTCGTCGAGAAGGACACGGAAGCGGCGAAGCCCGCCGCGCCGAAGTTCGTCATCACTGGGGACAGCAGGGCCACTCCGCCGCCGCGCCGGAAAGACCGCTGAAAGCCCGTACCCGGGGTACGAATAAGGGTGGCCTAAGCGGGCCGGTCGCGCCCGTGGGCGCGTAATGTCCGTTGCAGACTGGTGAAGCAGAGATAAAGCAGGAGTGCGCAGTGACCTACGTGATCGCCGAGCCCTGCGTCGACGTGCTCGACAAGGCGTGTATCGACGAGTGCCCCGTGGATTGCATCTACGAGGGTGACCGCATGCTGTACATCCACCCGGACGAATGCGTCGACTGTGGTGCCTGCGAGCCGGTCTGCCCAGTCGAGGCGATCTACTACGAGGACGACGTCCCCGACGAGTGGAACGACTACACCAAGGCCAACGTCGACTTCTTCAACGAACTCGGCTCGCCCGGTGGCGCCTCCAAGGTCGGCAAGACCAGCCACGACCCCGCCTTCATCAAGGCTCTTCCCCCGCAGGGCGAATGAGCCGGGTCGCTCTTCCCGATTTCCCCTGGGACTCCCTCGCCGAAGCCAAGGCGAAGGCCCAGGCGCATCCCGGCGGCATCGTCGACCTGTCGATCGGCACGCCGGTGGACCCGGTCCCCGAGAGCATCCGCGCGGCGCTCACGTCCGTGTCGGAGATCCCGGGGTACCCGACCACGCACGGGATTCCCGAGCTCAGGGCCGCAGCGATCGACGCGCTTTCGCGGCGGCACGGCATCGAAGGTGTTCCCGAGGCGGCTGTGCTGCCGACGATCGGTTCGAAGGAACTGGTCGCGTCGTTGCCGCGGCAACTGGGCTTCGGCCCCGGTGACCTCGTCGTCATCCCCGAGGTGGCATACCCGACCTACGAGGTCGGCGTGCTGCTGGCGGGTGCGTCTCTGCTGCGTGCGGACAGCACTTTCGCGCTCGGCCCGCAGCGGCCCTCGATGCTGTGGATCAACTCGCCGTCCAATCCGACAGGGCGGGTGCTCGGTGTCGATCACCTGCGCAAGGTCGTCGAATGGGCGCGGGAACGCGATGTCGTCGTGGTCTCCGACGAGTGTTATCTGGCGCTGGGCTGGGAAAGCGAGCCCGTGTCGATCCTGCACCCGTCCGTGCACGGCGGCTCACTCGACGGCCTGCTGGCCGTCCACTCGCTGTCGAAGTCCGCGAACCTCGCCAGCTACCGCGCCGGATTCGTCACCGGTGACCCGAAGCTCGTCGCCGGACTGCTGGAGATCCGCAAGCATTCCGGGCTGATCATGCCGCGGCCGGTGCAGGAGGCCATGGTCGCCGCGCTGAAGGACGACGAAGCACTTGCCGTGCAACGGGAACGCTATGCACGCCGCCGGCTGGTGCTGCGGAAGGCGCTGCTGGACAGCGGTTTCGAGATCTCGCACTCCGAGGCAGGACTGTATCTCTGGTCCACGCGCGGGGAATCCGCGCTCGACACGGTCGACTGGCTCGCCGATCGCGGCATCCTCGCCGCGCCGGGCACGTTCTACGGGCCGACCGGCGGGCGGCACGTCCGGATCGCCCTGACGGCGACGGACGAGCGGATCGACGCGGCCGTGGAGCGGCTCACTTCCTGATTTCGGCGCGGTTTGCGTCCGGTGCGGCGTGCAATGAAAGGCTCTTTCATTGCAAAATTTGCAATGAAAGAGCCTTTCATTGCACGCGCGGAAGCGGTGACGGGGACTTCAGAGCACGTCGCGACCGGTGAAACCCCGGTAGATGAACCGCGTCAGCGCCTCGACGGCTTCCTCCTCGGAGACCGACGACGGGTCCAGCAGCCACGTGTGCGCGAAACCGTTGACGAGCTCGCCCATCATCGCGAGCGAGAGCCGTTCCGACGCCGGTAGTTCCATCCCCGCCGCGGTGATGTACCCGAGGTGGCCGAGGATGTCCTCCGCCTGATCGGCGCCGAAGCGCGCGAAGGTGCGTGCGAAGTCGTCGCTGACCATCGCCGCCTGGCGCAGCGCGAGCATCGTCGCGGCGTTGTCGCGATGGAAGTTCCAGTACTCGCGGACGTGCCAGCGCACGGCGTCCGGGTCGGTGAAGTCGGCTTTGTGCTCCGGCGAGGACGCGTTGACGTCGCTTGCCGCCGCGAGGTCCGCGAGGAGCGCTTCGAGCAGCTCCTCCTTGCTCGCGAAGTGGTTGTAGAACGAGCCCGCCGCGCGTCCGGCTTCCGCCGTGATGTCGGTGATCTTGGTGTTCAGGTACCCCTTCGCCGCGAAGACGCGCTTCGCCGCGTCCTTGAGCGCGGCCTCGGTCTCCGCCGCTTTCTCCTTGCGGCTCGTCGCCGTCATCGGCACCTCCTTGACACGGAAGGCTAGCAACGTCCACACTGAATCAAGATTCACTGAATTCTAATTCACTGGAGGCGAAGATGACCGAGATACTGATCGCGGGAGCCGGGCCGACCGGGCTCACGCTGGCCATCGACCTCGCGCGCCGCGGCGTCGGCGTGCGGATCGTGGAGAAGGCCGAGACGTTCTTCGAGGGCTCGCGCGGAGACGGCCTGCAACCGCGCACGCTGGAGGTCTTCGAGGACCTCGGCGTGCTGGACGCGGTGCTGGCCGCCGGGCAGGCACCCGTGCCGATTCGGATCCACCTGGGCGGTGAGGTCGTCGGCGAGCGGATGATGGCCGAACTCGGCGACCCGACCCCGGACGTGCCGTACCCGAACGGCCACTTCCTCGGCCAGTCGCGGACCGAAGGGATCCTGCGGGACCGGCTCGCCGAGCTCGGCGTTCAGGTCGAGCTCGGCACGCCCCTGCTCGGTTTCGAGCAGGACGCCGACGGCGTGACGGCCGAGCTGCCCGGTGAGCGGGTGCGGGTCGGCCATCTCGTCGGCGCGGACGGCGGGAAGAGCTTCGTGCGCAAGGCGCTCGGGATCGCGTTCGAGGGCACCACCGACGAATCGATCCGCATGCTGCTGGGCGACGTCCAGGCGGAGGGGCTCGATCGCGCGTACGGGCATTGGTTCGCGAAGCCCGAGGATCCGATGTCGGGGATCGTGCTCACGCCGCTGCCCGGGGTGCCGCACTTCCAGTTCGGCGCCTTGCTGGGTGAGGAGCAGGTCGAGGCGTCGCTGGAGACGTTGCAGTTCCGGCTCGACGAGCTGTCCGGTGGCGGGGTCCGATTGCACGATCTCGCCTGGTCGACGGTGTGGCGGCCCAACATCCGGCTCGCCGCGCGGTTCCGGGACGGCCGCGTGTTCCTCGCCGGCGACGCGGCGCACGTCCATCCGCCGACCGGTGGCCAGGGCCTCAACACCGGCGTCCAGGACGCATACAACCTGGGCTGGAAGCTCGCCGACGGTTCACCGGAGCTGCTCGACAGCTACGAGCCCGAGCGACGCGGGGTCGCCGCGAGAGTGCTGAAGATCAGCACCGAAATCCTCGAGAAGTACAAGAACGGCTCGGAAGACGCGCACGAGCGCGGCGAGAACACGCGTCAGCTCGACATCGGGTATCGCGGCGGTCCGCTCGCACCCGCGGCGACCGGCCGGATCCGGCCCGGCGACCGCGCGCCGGACGCGCCGCTGAAGGACGCGAACGGCAAGTCCGTCCGGCTGTTCGAGCTGCTGCGCGGACCGCAGGCGACCGTGCTGGTGTTCGGGGACGGCCCGGCTCCCGAAGGCGCGCGGCGGATCCTGCCCGCGGGCAGCGCACTGTCCGATGTGGACTTCGAGGACGTCGGCGGGCATGCCTTCGCGGCGTATGAAGCCGAAAACGGGAGGCGGGTGCTGATCCGCCCGGACGGCTACGTCCGCGAGATGACCGCCTGAGCCGCCTCGTCGACCTCCGCCCAGACGTCGCGCCACACGGCACGGACCTCGGCGCGGCGCAGAAGTTCCTTCTCCGCGACCCGGCCCGCGATGAAGGCGAGTTCGGTGTCGGTCGTGTCCAAGGCTCCTCGCATGCGATCAGCGGCGACGCAGGCGTCTTGATGGTCGCCGAGGACGGTCTGGAAGTTCTTCGTGGCCTTGATCAGCCGCTGGATCCGCTCCGCTTGCTTCTTCTTCGCTGCGGGCTTGGCCATCTCGGCGGCGTAGCGGAGTTTCTTGCCGTAGATGCGAAGCGCGTGAAGGTCGTCGTCCGGGGGATCGGCGGGAAGCGCCTTCACGGCCTTCGCAAGCTTTCGATGCGGCTTCGCGAGACCGGCGACGAGATCCGCGGAGGTGGACTCGGCGCCGGAACGGGGTTCTTCGGCGTCGGGCTGCCGGGCGAGACGGCCGATGTCCAGCAGCATCGAGGCATACCGGGGGCTGGCGAGCGCGCGGGTGAGCCGCCGCTTCGCGCCCCCGCGTTCGGTGACGAACATCGAGACCAGACGGCGCGCGGCGGGCTGGTCGCGCACCTCGAATTCGGCGACGACCTCGCGGAGATGACCGATCAGGACGTCGTAGTCGCGGACGTCACCGAGGGACTGGCCGAGCCAGCCGAGTTCGGCGCGCACGGGCTCGGCGTCCGGGCCGACGAGGCGGCCCGAGAGCTTGAGGACGCTCCGCATGCGACGCAGCGCGACCCGCATCTGGTGCAGGTCTTCGGGGTCGGTGCCGGATTTGGTGCCCGGTTCGTGCGTGAGGAGCGCCCGGACCTCGACGTCGAGTTTGACCCGGACGTGGGTGGCCGCCGGATCGTCCGGCCCGGCTTGCGCGGGACGGTCACCGAGCCCGAGCGCGGCCGGAGTGGTCGAAGGGGCGTTCTTGCGCGGCGGGACCTCGGCTGTCACAAGATGAATTCTAGGTGAACCGGCAAGGTGGTCCAGGCCGTGAGAGAAGCAAGGGACCTTTGCTCTCGCTCTCCGGGGGAGAGTGAGAGCAAAGGTCCCTTGCTCTCTTTTGCGCGTGCGCCCTGCCCCCTGCCGATGCAATGAAAGGCTCCTTCCTTGCAAATTTCGCAAGGAAGGAGCCTTTCATTGCACACGTGACCCGGGCTTGCTCACCCAGCGTCACCCAGCGTCACCCAGGGAGACCCGGGCGACAGCAAAGGTCCCTTGCTCTCTTTCCGCAGGTCAGTTGGCGTGCAGGGCCGCGTTCAGCTCGATGCCGACGCCGGTGCCCGCGACGACCTCGACGGCGCCGGTCCCGGAGTTCCGCCGGAACACCGCGCCCGAGATGCCGGACAGCTCCAGCGCCTTCACGACCTTGCCCTCGAAGGTGACCTTCGTGCCGGCCGTGACGTAGAGGCCCGCTTCGACGACCGAGTCGTCGCCGAGTGAGATGCCGACGCCGCCGTTCGCGCCGATCAGGCAGCGCTCGCCGATCGAGATGGTCTCCTTGCCGCCGCCGGACAGCGTGCCCATGATCGACGCGCCGCCGCCGACGTCGGAGCCGTCGCCGACCACCACGCCCGCCGAGATCCGGCCTTCCACCATGGAGGCGCCGAGCGTGCCGGCGTTGAAGTTGATGAAGCCCTCGTGCATGACCGTGGTGCCGTTGGCCAGGTGCGCGCCGAGGCGGGCGCGGTCGGCGTCGGCGAGGCGGACGCCGGTCGGCATGACGTAGTCCACCATCCGCGGGAACTTGTCCACGCTGTAGACGGTGACGTTGCCGTGCGCCCGCAACCGCAGCCGGGTCGCCTCGAAGCCCTCGACGGGGCACGGCCCGTAGTTGGTCCATACGACGTTCGCCAGCAGACCGAACATGCCGTCGAGGCTCGCGCCGTGCGGCCGGATCAGGCGGTGCGACAGCAGGTGAAGACGCAGGTAGACGTCGTGCGTGTCACCGGGGGCGTCGACGAGGCGGGCGATGGTCGTGCGGACCGCGACGACCTCGACACCGCGGTCGGTGTCCGGGCCGAGTTGGGCGGCGGCGGCCTCGCCGAGGGCCTCGGAGGCCTCTTCGGCGGTCAGCCGCACCGTGCCGGCCTTGCTGTCGGTGCCGTCGATCAGCTTCGGCAGCGGGAACCAGGTGTCCAGCACCGTGCCGTCGGTCGTGACGGTGGCCAGTCCGACGCCGGTGGCGCCGGTCGTTTCGGGATCAGGGGTCTGCTCGCTCACGTCCTGAACGGTAACCCAGTGACCCGCGTCAACCGCCGACGAGGCTCTTCACACTGGTCAGCGCCGTCGCCATGTCGGCGAGTGCTTGGCCGCACGGCCCGCCGGGAGCCGCTTGGTCCTGGCAGTTCGCGGTGCGGAAGGCGGCGATCGGGCGATCGAGGACGTCGGCGTGCGACGACAGGTCCGGCCTGCGCTTGCGGACGGTGCCCGCGGCGCTGGAGAGTTCGGTGACGTACTTCTGGCAGCCCTTCGGCGACTCGGTCCCCGGCGCCAGATAGCACTGGTCGGTGGTCAGCGCCTTGAGCTTGATCGGCAGCACGTCCGGCCCGGTGCTCTGGGTCGGCCGGACCTTCACCGGGGCTTCGCCCGATCCGCAGCCGCTGAGTACCAGGAGGAGGGCGACCAAGATCGTTCGCATGCGCACTCCTTCACGGTAGCCCCGGGCCCACGGCGGTACGGTGCGGGCATGCCTTCGCTCGATCTGCACGCCGATCCCGTCGATCTCACCGCCGCGCTGGTGGACATCTTCAGTGTCTCGGAAGAGGAGAAGGTCATCGCGGACACCGTGCAGGCCGCGCTCCAGGCGCAGGCGCCGCATCTCGAGGTGATCCGCAACGGTGACGCGGTCCTCGCCCGCACGAACCTCGGCCGCCCTTCGCGGGTGTTGCTGGCCGGGCATCTCGACACCGTTCCGGTCAACGACAACATGCCCGTGCGTCGTGAGGGAGCCGGTGACGACGAGATCCTGCACGGGCTGGGCACCGTCGACATGAAGAGCGGCGACGCCGTCTTCCTTCACCTCGCCGCCGCCCTCCGTGAGCCGAGGCACGACATCACCTTCGTGTTCTACGACTGCGAAGAGATCGAAGCGACGAAGAACGGCCTCGGCCGCATCGAACGCGAACTACCCGAGTGGTTGCGGGCCGACCTCGCGATCCTCGGCGAACCGTCGAACGGCGGGATCGAGGGTGGTTGCCAGGGCACGATGCGGATCGAGATCCGCGTCGACGGCGTCCGGGCGCACACCGCGCGCGGCTGGATGGGCGTCAACGCGATCCACGGCCTCGCCGAACCGCTGCGCAGGCTGGCCGAGTACACGCCGCGGGTGGTCGACATCGACGGGTTGACCTATCGCGAAGGCTTGCAGGCCACGAAGATCGGCGGCGGTGTCGCGGGCAACGTCGTACCGGACGAGGCCGTGCTCACGATCAACCACCGGTTCGCGCCCGACCGCTCATCCGAGGAGGCCGAGGCGCACCTTCGCGACGTCTTCGCGGGCTACGACGTCAAGGTCGTCGACTTGTCGCCAGGTGCCCTGCCCGGTCTGAGCGCCCCGGCGGCGGCCGAACTGATCGCCGCGGCCGGGGGCAAGGCGGTCGCGAAGCTGGGCTGGACCGACGTCGCGCGCTTCGCGGCTCTCGGGATTCCGGCGGTGAACTTCGGACCCGGCGACCCGACGCTGGCGCACACCCGGCAGGAGAACGTCCGCGCGGGCGAGATCCGGCAGGTGACCGCGGTGCTGCGCGCGTTCCTCAGCTGATCAGGGCGAGCAGCTCGTCGAGTGCCCGCTCCGGGCCGCCATAGGTCAGGTGCGCGATGGCGAACATCGGGGCGACCACCCGGCTCCAGGCGTACAACCGGTCCCCGTCGAGCCCGCAGGCGTTCGCCACCGAATGGCAACGGGCCTCGACGCCTTCGTGCCCGGCGCCGCTCACCACGTAGTCGACGGCGTCGAAGCACGGATCACCCACGCACGCCTTCGGATCGATCGCGATCAGGCCGCGCGAGCCGCCGTCCAAGGCGTTGCCGAGATGCAGATCGCCGTGGAGCAACACGACGTCGGCCTGGGTGTCCAGCAACTTCTCGCAGCGCTCGATCGCCCGCTGCCAGGTGTCGGTGCCGATCCTGGCGGCGATGGCCGGCTCGGTGATCCGCTTGCCGATCCGGGCGAAGGATTCCTCGAACCGGCCGCGCAGGCTCCACGGCCAGTCCGCGGGCGGGGCGACGGAATGCAGCGCGGTCAGCAGCTCTCCCCAAAGTCCGGGCAGGGTCGGCAGCGGCAGGTCCTCGGCCGGGGTGCCCGGCCGGATCTCCTCCAGCACCATCGCGCCGGCGTCCGCGTCGGCGGCCAGCACGGCGGGCACCCGGCCCGTCGGCGCGAACACCCGCAGCATCTGGAGCTGTTTGGTCAGCAGCGCGCCATCCGGGCTGAGTTTGAGCACCGCCGGTGTCCCGTCGGTCCATCGGCAGCGCAGCACGACGGACGAGGCGCCGCTGTCGAAAATCTCGCCGGGCACGAAGCCCCATCGGGACGCCAGCCGCTCGGCGAGGGCCGGGACACCGGCGACCCACCCTTCGGCGGCAGAGCCGAATCGGCCCACCAGGCGGGTGTTGAGATCTTCCAAGTCCACTTCGGTCACTTCGCAACGTCCTCTTCTGCGCCAAGCAGTAGTAGTCCACGCCGCAGCAGGTCTGCGGCCTCTTCGGTGCGCCCTTGGCCGAGAAGCAGTTCTCCCGCTTTGTCGACCGAAGCGGCCAAGACGCCGCGAGCGTCACGGAGCGCGGCCACGTCGATGGCGTGCGCGAAGCCCGCTTCGGCTGCTTCGAGGTCTCCGCGGGCCAGAGCCAGCGAGCCTTGCTGGAACGTGAGTGACGCGGAGAGCGGCGAGTCCGCGGGGATGGCTTCGGTCGCTTCGGAGAGTAGCGCGGCGGCGTCGTCGAGACGACCGAGTTCGCGGCAGACGTCGGCGAGTTCCAGGGTGACGGCGTGATCGGCCGCGGCCGCCCTCGACGCGCGAAGGTCCGCGAGTGCGCCTTCGAGGTCGTCGGCACGACGGACCAGCGCCCGCGCGAACAGACACCGGGCCAGCACCGGCCGCAGGGCACGCTCGTGGAGCAGATCGTGCAGCACCGACACGGCGGTGACGGCGTCGGCCACCCGTCCTTCGTCGAGGTAGGCCTCGGTCAGCCGACGCTGGTGGTCGGTGAGTTCGGCCAGGATCTCCTCGCCGCCGCGAGCCAGCCGCAGCGCCTCGCTCGCGTGCTGCGCGGCCTGAGCGGTCTCGCCGAGGCGGAGGTGTCCTTCGGCGAGGTACGCGCGGAGGGTCAGGAGGAGCAGCGGATGCGGATAGCCGTCGAGGCTCGCGCCGAGCGCGGTCCGGAGCAGGTGCATCGCGTGATGCGGCTCGCCCCGGCCGATCAGGACGTTCGCCCGCAGCGCGGCGGCCAGTTCGCGATATGGCGGGATGTCGTCGCCGAGAGCGGCTTCGGCGGCGGCGACCAATCGCGGCTGGGCGTCGCCATCGGTGAACCGCGCGAGCCACAGCCAGGCGAGCCCGGCCTGGCGAGCACGGCCGATCTTCTCCGCCCGCCGAGCCAGCCGCCGCATCTTCGGAGCCGAGCCCTTCCCCGCGAGGAAGTCCGACGCGGCCGACGCGATGTCCAGATCGAGCCGGACGTCGTCACGCGGCGAGGTCACGCCGAGCAGTTCGCCGGTGTCCACCCCGAGCCGCGCGGCGAAATGGCGCAACGCGTCACCGGACGGCGTCCGCGCACCCGTCTCGACGGACGAAACGTAGGCGGCGGTGTAATGCGGCTCGGCGAGTTCACGCTGGGTGAGGCCACGTTCGGCGCGCAGCCGCCGCAGCCGTCCGCCGACCTCGTCGTCCATGCCCGAGAACGATACGGGCGAACCGGCCGAGTTCGCCGCCTGATCACGCGAGTTCGCCGTTTCCGCACAGCGAGCATCCGGCCCGCGTGATCAGAGGCGTAACTCACGTGATCAGAGGCGTAACTCGCGTGATTGGAGGCGTAACTCACGTGATCAGACGGACGACACGAGAGGTCAGCGGCCCTGCAAGGACTTCACGTTCTGGCCGAAGGTCCAGTTCCGCGAACCGTCCCAGTTGAGCGACCAGGTCATCAGGCCCTTGAGCCCCGGAATGCTGCGGTACGCCTGGGAGACCAGGCTCGGCGACATGTAGCCGCCACCGGCGCCCGCCTGCGCCGGCAGGCCCGGAGCCTGCTTGTCGTAGGGAACACGGATCGTCTGGCCCTGGATCACCAGGCCCTTGTCGAGGCAGTTGGTCTGCGCGACGAAACCCTGAACCGTGCCGGCCTGGTACGAATCGCCGGAGCAGCCGTACATGCTTCCGTTGTAGTACTGCATGTTCAGCCACCACAGCCTGCCGTTGTCCGCGTACTTCTTGATGATCGGCAGGTACGCGCCCCAGATCGAGCCGTAGACGACGCTGCCGCCGGTGACGTACGCGGTCTCGGGCGCCATCGTGAGCCCGAAGTTCGGCGGCATCGCGGCGAGCACACCGTCGATGATGCGGATGAGGTTCTTCTGCGACGCGGAAAGCGTGGTGATGTTCCCGCTGCCGACGAGGCCGGTTTCGATGTCGATGTCGATCCCGTCGAAGTTGTACTTCTTCAGGATAGGCACGATGGTCGCGATGAATTTGTCCGCCACGGTGGCCGAGTTCAGGTCGATTCCCGCGGTGGCACCGCCGATCGACATCAGGATCGTTGCGCCTGCGTCCTTGGCGGCGCACATTTCGGCCGGGGTCGCGACCTTCACAGTCGCGTCCATCCCGTCCTCCCATTTGGCCGTTCCGTCGGACAGGATGACCGGAAAGGCGGCGTTGAGCACGTTGTATCCGTTGGCCTTGATGCGGGCGTCGGTGATCGGGATCCAGCCGAGCGGCGGGTGGACGCCGTTCGAAGCGCCGTCCCAGTTCTCCCAATAGCCTTGCAGGACCTTGCCCGCCGGCTTCGATTTGACCGCGCAGACCTCGGCGTCCACCGAGGCCTGCGCCGGGGTCAGGACGACGAGCGTGGTGACGGCGAGTACCGCCGCGCCGGTGATTGCGAGCAGCCGTGAGACGCGACCGAACATACCCAGCTCCCATCTCGAAAGCGGTTTGAACGAACAGGAAGCGGCCGTTCGGCTCAACATAGGTCGCCGCGCACGAGTGGCGCTACCGACGATCGGGTGGTCTAGACCAGATATCGAAAAGTTGTCCGTGAATCCCTCTCACGCACGAAGGCCATCTCACGAGGCCGGGTGTCCTCGTGAGATGGCCTTCGCCATTCGGGTGGTCAGACGGTGATGGTCCAGCTGTCGAGCGTGCCGGTGTCCTGCGCGTAGGCGTCGTAAAGCACGAGCGTCCAAGTGCCGGAAGCGGCTTCGTTGGTCACCGGCACCGAGTACGTCCTGGTACCGAGATCGGTGCAGGGCAGGGAACCGGTGGCCTTGACCGAATACGTGCTGCCGTCGGGGGCCTTCAGGCTGATGCGAAGGTCCTCGGAGCAGGTGTGTGTCCCGGTGATCGACACCTTGACCGGCGAGGTCGCCGTACCCGTCGCGCTGGACGTGATCGGGCTGTTGACGGTCGCGTAGTCGTTCAGCGCGTAGTCGGTGCCGTTGGTGAACGTGCGCACGCTGACGTCGCCGACGGTGAGCGTGTACTGCGCCGTGCGGTCCACCGAGGTCCCGTCACCGGTCACCGTGATCGTGCTGGTGCCGTTGGGAGTGCTCGCCGACGTCGCGATGGTGAGCGTCGAGGAACCGCCCGACTGCACCGAAGCGGGGTTGAACGTCGCGGTCGCCCCGGCGGGAAGACCGGCGGCGCTCAGCGAAACCGCTTGCGCCGCACCGGAAGTCGTCGTGGTGTTGACCGTGACGGTCGCCGACTGTCCCGCTTGGACGGTGCCGGAGGCGGGGGACAGGCCGATCGAGAAGTCGGGGCCCGTCGACGTGCCGACGGCGAGCTTCCAGAGCGCGTACGCGATCGCGTCGCTGTTCTTCTCCAGCGGGGTGTCCGGGATGTTGGACAGCGTGTCGCAGGCGCGGTGGTAGCAGCTGTCGAACGCCCTTCCGGCGGTGCCGCCCCATTTCTGTTGCTGCGCGGCGCTCTTCGTGTATCCGGCACCGGTCGCGAGACCGCCGACCGGGATGCCCGCGCTCTTGAACGACGCGTGGTCCGAACGGCCGTCGCCCTCGGTGTCGCCCTCGGTCTGGATGCCGATCGTCCTGAAGTACTCGTCGAACACGGCCTTGACCGAAGCCACGTCGTCATAGACGAAGTAGCCCCAGTTGTCGGAGCCGATCATGTCGAAGTTCAGGTAGGTCTTGATCTTCGTGCGCTCGGTCTGCGGCAGGCTGTTGACGTAGAACTTGGAGCCGCGCAGGCCGGACTCCTCGTCGGCCCACCAGCCGAAGCGGACCCGCTTGGCCATGGTGGGGTTCTCGCGGGCCAGTGTCAGCGCGACTTCGAGGATCGAGGCCGAACCCGAGCCGTTGTCGTTGATACCGGGGCCGGCGCTCACGCTGTCGAGGTGCGCGCCGAGCATGATGACCTGACTGGCGTCACCCTGCGGCCATTCCGCGATGATGTTCTGGTTCGAACCCGCGCAGCTCGTGCAGGACTGCAACGTGACGTTGTAGCCGGCGTCGCGCAGCTTCTGTGCCACATAGGACACCGACGCCGGGTAACCCGGTCGCCCGGAGGCGCGGTTGCCGCCGTTCTGGTTGGCGATGGTCTGCAACGCGCTCAGGTGCGCCTTGACGTTGGCGAGCGAGATGTCCGGTGCGGCGGCGGCCGTGACCGCCTGCGCGGGCGCCGTGACGACACCCAGTACGGCGGCCATGCCGACGACGGCCGCTCCTATTCGCTTTCCCCACTTCATGCCGGGTTCCTTTCGAGAGGGGTGTGTGAAGGACTCCTTCCCTCGACCGAGCCGAGGGAAGGAGTCCTTCACGCGCGGGAGGCGCTAGACGGTGATCGACCAGCTGGAAAGCGTGCCGGTGTCCTGCGCGTAGGCGTCGTAGACCACGAGGGTCCAAGTGCCTGCCGCGACTTCGTTGGTCACGTTGACCGAGTAGTTCCGGGTGCCCAGATCGGTGCAGGGCAGGGAACCGGTGGCCTTGACCGAATACGTGCTGCCGTCGGGGGCCTTCAGGCTGATGCGAAGGTCCTCGGAGCAGGTGTGCGTCCCGGTGACCGTCACCTTCACCGGCGACACCGCGTTGCCGGTCGCGGTCGAGGTGATCGGGCTGTTCACCGTGCCGTAGTCGTTCAGCGCGTAGTCGGTGTCGTTGGTGTAGGTGCGCACGTCACCGCCGGTGCCGACGGTCAGCTTGTACTGCGCGGTGCGCGCGCCGCTGGCCCCGGTACCGGTCACCGTGATGGTGCTGGTGCCGTCAGGGGTGCTCGCCGACGTCGCGATGGTGAGCGTCGAGGAGGTGCCGGACTGCACCGAAGCCGGGTTGAACGTCGCGGTCGCCCCGGCGGGAAGACCGCTGGCGCTCAGCGAAACCGACTGGGCCGCACCGTTGGTGGTCGCGGTGTTCACCGTGACCGTGGCCGACTCGCCAGGCTTGACGGAACCCGCCGCCGGGGTGACGCCGACCGAGAAGTCGTCGCCCTGCGGGGTGCACGAGGCGGGCTCGCCGGTCGCCGCGGTGACGCTGATCGCGTTCCACGCCGCCTTGGTGGTGTTGAACTCGGTGCAGGAACCCGGGTACAGCGCGAGCGCCGCTTCCAGGGTGGCCTTGCGGGCCGCCTTGTGGTTCCAGCTGGAGGTCTTCTTCAGCAGGCCGTTGTAGAAGATCTTGCCTGCCTTCTGGATGCCGATCCCGGTGATCGAGGTGTTGTTGCAGGTCGGGCTGGCGGGCTTGCCCACCGGCGCGGTGCCCTCGGCGAGCAGGTAGAACCAGTGGTTCTGCGGGCCGGCGGCGGCGTGCACCTCGGTGTTCGGGATGGACGACGAGTAGCAGTCGGGGTTGCCGGAGATCCTGCTCGGCTGGTTCATGTAGCGGATCGGCCCGCGGCCGACCAGGTTCACGCCCTCGCCGACGTCGTAGTCCGGGACGTCCTTGGCGTTGTTGGCGTAGTGCTCGGTGATGGCACCGAAGATGTCACCGGTGGACTCGTTGAGACCGCCGTTCTCGTTGCCGCTTCCCGCGCCGCCCGGCGTGGTCTGGAAGATGGCGTGGCCGTACTCGTGCGCGACGACGTCCATCGGGGTGGCCTGGCGCTGGCTGTCCGACGAGCGGCCGTAGGTGGTCGAGGAACCGTTCCAGTAGGCGTTGGCCTGGTTGAGGCCGACGTAGGCGGGGAAGCCGCCGCCGTTGCCGTTGATGCCGTTGCGGCCGAGCCATTCGCCCAGCATCTTCCACTCGGTCTGGACGCCGAAGAGCGCGTCGACACAGGCGGTTTCCAGGTCGGTGCCGGAGCCGTTGCCCCAGTTGTCGTCCGGTCCGCTGTAGGGCGAGCCGTTCTGGCGGGCGCAGCTGATGTTGGTGCGCTGCGGGTCGCGCATCGTGTACGTGCCGCCGGAGTTCGTCGTGTCGATGGTGACGTTGCCGACGTAGTAGCTGTTCCCGGCGCCCAGCGTGCCGACCTCGTTCGACGTGGTCTTCGCCGCGGCCGGGAAGTTGGACATCTTGACGTCGTCACGGGTTTCGAGAACCGCGCCGGTGGCACCGTCCACGAACACGTGCAGGTTGCTCGGGGTCGTCGCCTTGGTCCCGGCGACGACGACCTCGTAGGCGAGCTTGGGCGAGTTCCCCGCCAGCACGACGAGCTTCGGCGCGATGACACTGTCTACTTTGGATAGCTGGCCGCGGGCGACCTCGGTCGCCTTCGCCGCGGTGATCTTGGCCTTGGTGTCGACCGAGATCGCCGCCGTCTCGGCGGCGCTGGTGCCGCGGACGCGTCCGGCGCCGTCGGCGACCACCACCGCGTCCCCGCCGACCACCGGCAGGCCACGGTAGGTTCGTTCGTAAGCGGCGTAGAAGAGTCCGCCGCCACCCGGGGTCAGCCCGACGCGACGGAAGCCTTCCTGTGCCCCCTTCCGCAAGTGGTCCACACCGGCCGCGGCGGCCTGGTCGGCCGCGCTCGCGGCCACGGCGTCGGGGCTCGCGGGTTGAATGGTGGCGGTGGTCGCGTTCGCCGGGGTCACCGGGAACGTCATGCTCAAGGCAAGGCCGGCGACAGCCGCCAACCCTGTTCTGAGCCCTCGCTGAACGGTCATGGGAAACCTTCCATGGGCAGGACCGTGTACCCGTCAGGCCCTTGGCGCGGCGGGGAATGGGACCGGAGCGGGTGCACGGCGGGGGACGGGGAGCGTGCCCATTCGGATAACTGGAGTTATCCCGATGGACACGTCCGAGTAAAGGAGGCCGGTCACGAAGGCGTCAATGGGCCGGATGGCCTAGCGGAGCGGGTGAAGATCGACATGCAGGGAATGAAATGCCTGTGTAGTAAGAGTTTTCCCGCCATATGCGATATATGGCGACTTTCGTATGGTTTTCATCCGGTGGGCCCGGAATCGGACATAGCGGCCGCGCGCACGCCGCGTCGATACGCCTCCGCCGCCTCTTCGATTAATCCGCGAGCGCGCAATGTGTCGCCCAAATGCAGCGAGGTGGCGACGAGCGCGCCACGCAGTTCCGACTTTTCCTGTGCGGTGGCGGCTTCTTCGAGTAACGCGGTCGCCTCCGGCAGATCACCGCGGGCGCGCGCGACGAGTCCCAGTAGCCGGAGAACCTCCGCCCTGGCTTCGATGTCGGGGGATCGATCCAGAAGCGGCCGGATTCCCTCGGCGAGTTCGGTGGCCTCGTCGAGTTCCCCTTGGCGGCGGCGGACGTCGGCGAGTTCGATGGTCGCGCCGAGTACGCCTTCCCGTGAACCCGCCTTGGCCAAGAGGTCGCGTGCAAGTTGCAATTCGGCTTGTGCCTCGTCGAGTTTGCCCAGCCGTCGCCACAGGAAGCCGCGTGCCCATCGGCTCCGGGCGGCGTCACGGTCGTAGCCGAGGGAGGTGAACAGCCGCAGTGCCCGTGAAAGATCCTTTTCCGCGCGGTCGACCAGGCCGATCTCCTGCCACAGTTGCGCCGCCTGCCGGTGGTACCGGGCGGCGATGTCCTTGCGCCGGGCGGAAGGGAGCGCGCGATGCCCTTCTTCGGCGGCCCGCCGGGCGCGGCGGAGCGCGCCCATTTCGATGAGCGGGTGGATCAGCGCGGTCACCAGCGCCAGTTCGGCGTCGGGATCGACCGGTTCCTCGGCACGGAGTGCGGCGAGTGCGGTTTCGACGAGTGCGACCGACGCACCAAGGTCGCCCGACAGTGCGCGGCAGGCGGCGACACGGTTGACGATCATCGCGCGCAGCCGGGGCGACGCGGTGCCGGCGAGTTCCATGGCGTGGGCGAAACCCTTGTCCGCCAACGGAATGTCGTAGCGCTGCCACTGCACTTCGCCGAGATAGAACCGCGCGTGGCACTGAACGTCCGGCAGCCGGTACTCCGCCGCTCGCCGTTCCACGCGGGTGAATTCGCGTTCGGCGGCTTCGAGTCCGCCTTTCTGCAACTCTCGATATGCGGTTTCGAGCGCGTCGGTGAGTTCCTCGGCGGCGCCCGGCGGCCTGCCGAAGCGGAGTTCGTCCGCGGTGAGGCCGAGCCGTCGCGCGAGATGGGTCAGTACGTCGTCCGAAGGCAGGCGCCCGCCCGACTCGACCTTGGCGAGGAAGCCGCGGTCGTAGCGGGGTTCGGCGAGCTCACGCTGAGTCAGCCCGCGTGCCCGGCGCAACCGCCGGATCCGCGCGCCGAGTGGTTCTGCCCTGGACGGCATCGATCCACGGTAGACGATTTCCCGGCGGAGATCCGGCTGAGCTGGACGGATACCCGCCAACAGTGTCCGGATCCGGTGAGTTCCTCTCGGCGAAACGGACATATTGACTGGTGGTGTTCCGGACGCTAGCGTCCTGCGTCATAAAAAGGAAAGTTTCTTAACTAATTCTGGAACGGGGCGCCGATGATGGTGAGTTCCTGGTCCCGGGCGGTGGCCGCGGTTTCGGCACTGGTCCTCGGGGGTTTGACGGTTCCGGCGGTTTCGGCCGCGGCCGCGGTACAAGGTGAGGTCCGGGTCGATCAGGTCGGCTACGGCATCACCGAGACCAAGCACGCTTATCTCCTGTCCAGCGCGCCGGGTTCGTTCTCGGTGATCGACGAACGCGGCCGGACCGTCCATCGTGGACGGACCGGTGCCTCTCTCGGCGCGTGGAACGCGAAGTATCCGGCGGTGTACCAGCTCGACCTGTCGAGGGTCTGGCTGCCGGGCAAGTACCGGATCGAGGTCAGCGGCGAGACCAAGGCGACCTCGCCGACGTTCCGGGTGGACACCAAGAACCGGCTCTTCACCCCGCTGGTCCGCGCCACCAACGAGTTCTTCCAGGCGCAGCGCGACGGCGACGACATCATCCCCGGCAGGCTCGACCGCAAACCCTCACATCTGGCCGACAAGCAGGCCACGGTCTACGAATGGCCCGCGTTCGGCGGTGAATTCGGCGACGAGATCACCGAACCGCTGAAGCCGGCAGGCGGGCCGGTCGACGTCGAGGGCGGCTGGGTCGACGCGGGCGACTTCGTCAAGTTCACCTCGAACACGGCGTACTCGCTGGCGGAGCTGGGTTACGTGCTCCGTGAGGGCCACGACCCGGCGCTGGCCAAGGAGGTCAAGCTCGGCCTCGACTGGCTCGACAAGATGTGGGACGAGAAGAGCAAGACGCTCTACGCGCAGGTCGGAATCGGGACGGGAAGCGACAAGTTCGGCTTCCTCGGCGACCACGACGTCTGGCGGAACCCGCACGACGACGATCCGCTCGACGTGAAACCCGGTGACCCCAAGTACTTCGTCAAGCACCGGCCGGTCTTCCCGGCGAACCCCGGTGGTTCGGCGCTGAGCCCGAACCTCGCCGGCCGGGTCGCCGCCGCCTTCGCGCTCGGCGCCCAGGTCGAGGCGAAGCGGAACCCCGCGCTGGCAAGGGAATACCTCGCCGAGGCCTCGTCGGTCTTCGCGCAGGCCAAGACCGAGAACGTCGGCGAACTGGTCACCGCGTTCCCGCACGCGTACTACCCGGAGTCGTCCTGGCGGGACGACATGGAACTCGGCGCGACGCAGCTGGCCCTGGCGGCCAAGGCCCTGCGTGACCCGCGGTCGGCCGACTGGACGCGGCAGGCGGCGCACTGGGCGAAGGCCTATATCGACCTCGAAGAGAAGAGCACGCTCAACCTGTACGACACCAGCGCGCTGGCGCACGCCGAACTGGCGAAGCTCCTGCGGCACGGCGTCCCGGGTGCCGTGCTCGGCCCGAAGGAACTGATCGGCGACCTCCGCCGTCAGCTCGACGAAGGTGTCGCGAGCGCGGCGCAGAGTCCTTTCCGGACCGCCGTCTCGGTGAAGGAATTCGATGCGGCCAGCAAGAGCTTCGGGTTCGCCGCGACCGAGCGGCTGTACGCGGACCTGACCGGTGACCGCCGGTACGCGGCGTTCGGTTCGCAGCAGCGGAACTTCACCCTCGGCGCGAACGCGTGGGGCATCTCGCTGGTCGTCGGCGTCGGCACCACGTACCCGCGGTGCCCGCACCACCAGGCGGCGAACCTCGCCGGCGAGGAGAAACTGCTCTACGGCGCTGTCGTGAACGGCCCCAACGGAGCGGAGAACTTCGAGCACATGGAGCTCCCGCCCGGTTCGAAGGACTGCAGGAAGCCCTTCGATACCTTCGACACCCCCGAGGCCCGCTACGCCGATGACCTCGCGTCGTGGCCGAGCAACGAGCCCGCCATCGACTTCACCTCGACGGCCATGCTCGCGTTCGCGCTGACCGGACGTTCCTGAGGCGTGATCGCGGGGCCCGCTTTCCGGCGGGCCCCGCGTTCGCGTAGCCGACAACTCCTGTTCGCGGCGATGCCGCCGCTCCGGACGGTGACGACGTCGTAGGCTTGGCGGGGTGAGTGAGACAAGCGAGTTCCCCGACGGCCAGTACCCGGAACGTCCGATCGAGCGCCACAAGGGCCCGGTCGTGCTGCGGCGGGATCGCCGTGACCAGGGCAGTACCACCGACCAGCGCCTGCTGGACTCACGGGGGCCGAGCGACTGGGTGCACACCGACCCGTGGCGCGTGCTGCGGATCCAGGCGGAGTTCGTCGAAGGCTTCGGTGCGCTGGCCGAGGTGCCGCGCGCGGTGACGGTGTTCGGTTCGGCGCGGACCAAACGGGACAACCCGGAATACGAACTCGGCCGCAAGATCGGCGGCGCGCTCGCGAACGCGGGCTTCGCGGTGATGACCGGCGGCGGCCCCGGCACGATGGAAGCGGTGAACCGCGGCGCCAACGAGGCGGGTGGGTTCTCCGTCGGCCTCGGCATCGAGCTGCCGTTCGAGCAGGGCCTGAACCCATGGGTCGACCTCGGCGTCAACTTCCGGTACTTCTTCGCCCGCAAGACCATGTTCATCAAGTACTCGCAGGCGTTCATCTGCCTCCCCGGGGGCTTCGGCACGCTCGACGAGCTGTTCGAGGCGCTCACGCTGGTGCAGACGAAGAAGGTCACGAAGTTCCCGGTCGTGCTGTTCGGCAGCGACTACTGGGGCGGCCTGTACGACTGGATCGCCAAGACGCTGGTCGCCGAGGGCAAAATCGGTGAGAAGGACCTCGACCTGCTGCACGTCACCGACGACATCGACGACGCCGTGCGCGTCGTCCAGGAGTCGTACCAGGCATGGGAGGACACCCACTGATGGCGGTGCCGCGCCGGGTCTGTGTCTTCTGCGGCTCTTCGATGGGCTTCGACCCGCGGTATGCCGAGGAGGCTCGTGCCCTGGGCACGTTGCTGGCGTCGCGGGGGATCGGGCTGGTCTACGGCGGTGCGTCGGTCGGGACCATGGGCGTCGTCGCGGACGCGGCACTGGCCGCGGGCGGCGGCGTGATCGGCGTGATCCCGGAGGCGCTGGGCAGCGTCGAAATCGCGCACGCCGGCCTGACCGAACTGCACGTCGTCGCCGACATGCACCAGCGGAAGGCGAAGATGGCCGCGCTGTCCGACGGCTTCCTCGCGCTGCCCGGCGGGGCCGGGACGCTGGAGGAGCTGTTCGAGGTGTGGACGTGGGCGCAACTCGGGCTGCACGAGAAGCCGATCGGACTGGTCGACGTCGGCGGGTACTACGCGCCGCTGCTGAAGTTCGCCGACCACATGGTGTCGGAGGGCTTCCTGTCGGCGGGATACCGGGACATGCTCTCGATCGACTCGGACGCTTCAGTGCTTCTGGACGCCTTCGCGGACTACGTGCCTCCTCCGCGGCCCAAGTGGGCTAAGTAGGGGCTTGAGTTTTGGGTCTTGGGTCTGGCGGGTCGTGAGTGGCGTTTCGGGTTCTAGCTGAACCTGTCTTATGTACCTACTGTGGATGACATGGGATTCAGTCATCAGGTTAGTGCAGGTCAGGGCGGGCGTCAGCCGGTGTTGGACTCGTATGCGCGCCTGTCGCGGAATCAGGCGGGGAAGCTGGAGAAGTGCGAGACCCAGCACGCCGACAACCGGGATGTGATCGACCGGTTGGGCGGCGTGCTGGGTGAGGAGATCTCGGACCCGAAGCTGTCCGCGTGGAACCCGAAGGTGCGCCGTCCGGGCTGGGAACGGATCATGAAACGGGTCGCGGCGCGGGCGTCGGATGGGGTGGTGTTGTGGAACACCGACCGTGGTTGGCGGCAGTCACAGGATCTTGAGGACCTGTTCAAGCTGATCGAGAGCACGGGCTATGACTCGTACACGGTGGCGTCCTCACACGGCCGCTATGACCTCACCGACTACAACGACCGGTACCAGTTACGGCAGGAGGTCGCGCACAATCAGCGCAACTCCGATGAGGCGTCTCAGCGGATCTCCCGCCGGTTCGAGGTGCTGCGCAAGCGCGGTATCCCGCATCACCAGGGGCGCCGGTTCGGGTTCGGGGGTCTGGACCGGACCGTGCCGCGTGAGAAGTGGTTGGACGCGGACGGGAAGGACACCCGCAAGCCGGTTCCGGCGGAGCTGGTGGAACGCGAACGCAGGGCGTTGAGCGACGCCACCGATGCCGTGTTGGCGGGGGTGTTCCAATCCACGATCGCGGATGAGTGGAACGCGGCGGGGCTGCTGACGATCACGGGTAAGACGTGGCTGCCGCGTCAGGTCGGGGAGGTGCTGCTCAGGCCGATCAATGCTGGTCTGATCGAGCATGACGGCGTGGTGGTGGGCACGATGCCGGGTGAGCCGATCGTGAAACCGGAGACGTTCACGAAGCTGCGCGCGTTGTGTGCGGGGCGGACGCAGGGCCAGCATCCGAGCGGGGTCTACGTGGGGTCGGGGATCTTGCGGTGCCCGTTATGTGGGCGGGGTGTGAGCGGGCGCCCGCATTCGGGGAACTACCCGGATGGTGAGCGGCGGCGGCAGTACGGGTGCTCGAAGAGTTCGGGCGGGTGCGGCAAGGTCGGCGCCGATATGCGGCGGGTGGATCGTGAGTTGCGCGGGCTGGTGATTTCGCGTTTGTCGGACGCTAAGCACGCGGCGGCGATCCGGGCCGCGCGTGCGCGTGTCTCGGAACGGTTGGCCGAGATCCACACGGAACTCGGTGAGTGCGAGCGCTTGTTGAAGTCGATCGCGGCGAAGCTCGGGGCGGGGAAGATGACCGAGGACGCTTACGATGCGGCCAATGAACCGCTGATGGCCACACACGCGCGGTTGGAAGCGGAGCGGGACGACTTGACCGGTGGGAACCCGGACGGTCCTACCGAGGCGATGAGCAGTGAGGACGCGGCGGCGCAGTGGGACGCGGCCGAGTTCGATGAACGCCGCGCGATGCTCACCGACGCACTCAGCGGCGACACCCTCTATTTGGACCCTGCCGCCAAGAACGGGAAACGGCAGTTCGACCCGAAGCGGGTGCGGATCGACCCGCGCAAGCCCAAGCGCCGGACGCGCGGCCAGCACGCGGCCTGATAGAGCAACGACCCGAGGCCACACCACCCCGGAAACGGGGGCGGGTGTGTCCTCGGGTCGTTGGTGTGTCAGGCCGCGCGTCGGTCTTCGTCGTTCCTCTCAGCGTTGGCGGCGTGGCGGCGTTTGTCGATGCGGTTAAGGATCACCGCGAGTGAGGTGATCCGTTCTTCGGTGAGCGGCGGGAGGTCGGCGACTTTCGCGGCCCACCGGTCGACTGCTTCGGCGTCGAGCCGGGCTTGTTCTTCGGCGTACGTTTCCTTCCTTCGGGCGTCGGCCGGGACGGCTTTGAGGTGGCGGTGCGGGCGTGGTTGCCGGGCGGGCATGGCGGCGGTGTCCTCTCGGCGCGTGGTGCGGGTATCGGCGGCGTGGGGTCGGCTGGTGTCTCCTTTCCTGTGACGGGCAACGGTGCGGGAGGTACGGGTATCGACGTGGCGGCGTCGAGGTCGAACACGGCGCGTTGCCCGTTGTCGCGGCCGAGTTCCAGCGCGGCGGGAAGTGTGGCTACGACGGCGGACACGTCGAGGTACACCCGCCGGTCGCCGGGGTCGCACCATCCGCCGAACACCCGCCCCGGCAACGCGAGGGCATGCCGGGTGCGGGTGAGGTAGTCGGCGAGATCATCGGCCGTGACACGGCCGTCGCAGATGTGTTCGCACTCGGGGTGCACGGCGACGGCGTAGCCGTTGCGGGCGGCGTCACCGGTCGCGGGATCGACGGTGAACCCGCCGTCCGGAACGGTCAGCGCGTCGGCCATCGCGGCCAGCCGCGCCACTGACAACCCGCCCGTGCTTTCGTGATTGTGGGTGTGCTGGTTCATGCCGCCTCCCGGCGCGGTGAGTGGCGGCGTGCGGGCGTCGCGAGTTGAGTCAGGGTGCAGCGTTGCCGGTGTCCTGCGGGCAGCCATACCGGGTCCGTCGCGACCGCCGTATCGCCGGTTGCGGTGGTGGCCACGGTGGCGGGTGGCCCAGTCGGCCAGCGGCGCGCCCACGCGTCGTGAAGGTTGCGTTCGCGGGCAGTGCTGGGAAGTCCGAACAGGACCGGGCGACGGATTCCGGAACGGGCAAGTTCGGCGTACTTGGTGATCTTGTCGGTGAGGGTGTCGAGGGTTTCGGTTCCGGTGTCGTGTTCGTAGAAGAACCCGATGGTTCCGTGCGGGTCGCTGTACTCGCCGTAGCCGTCCGGGCGAACGATGCCGCCGCACGCGTCGGCGGTGACGGCTTCGGACGTCCACTTCCGCAAGACACAGCCGGGGTTGGTGCGGGCGTGTCCGGCGAGAATGGTGAAGAACTCGTTCACGCCGAGCAGGTGTTCGGTGTGTGGCGAGTGCGCCAGCCGGAGCACCTTTTCCGTGACCGCCGACGGTTTCGGTAGTGGCGTGTCGGTCGCGGCGGCGTGCACTGCCGCGCCGACGTGGCCGAGGGTGTAACGCCACGACTGGGAGCCGGGCCAGACCTCGCGCCGGAACCGCGCGAGCACGCCACGGTGATACAGCGCGGCCAGCCGGTGACGGGCGTGGTGCGGTGACCCGAACAGCAGCCGCGTGATCTGGAGCGCGGTCAGCACCCGGTGCTGATCGAGGTGGCCGAACAGGGACAGGTCCCGGTCGGTGAGCCCGCGTGAGCGGGCGAGAGCGTCACCGGTACTGACCGGTTCTATTTCCACTTTGAGGGGGTGGGTGTTGCTGTTCCTAGGAAGTCGGGATGCGGGCATGGTTCCTCCACGGTGGCCGTACGCAGGGGTTTCAGGGCGCCTCAGGCGGCAACTCGGTGGGCCACTCATAAGTTGCCCCTTGAGTTGCCCACCGAGTTGTCCATAGAGCTGCCCACTGAGTTGCCATCGCCGAAAGCGCTGCCCTCACTGGTGTTCCAGTGCTGCCGCAACGCTTGCGCCGCGCCGCTGGCGGCGGGCGTCGTGTCGAGCCTGCGGGCCGAAGCGCTGCCGTCCCGCTCCCTGTGTGAGAGCCCGGTCCGTGCCCGCGCCGCCCGCCGCACCATCGCGCCACGGCCGGGCGGGGCGGGCGGCATCGGCAGGGTGTCCAAGGTGCACGCCGGGGTGTCCCGTCCGCCTGCCACGGCGCGGGCCACGATCTGGAACGCGGGGCGCCGCCGTAGGCCGTGTTCGTCGATATCGGGGGCGACGTGCCGCACCAGGCGGCGGGCGTCGTCCGGCGACACGGTGAAGTACACCTTGGTGCGGGCGTTGGCGTCGATCCCTTCCCGCACATCCGGCTGTAGCTGTGCCTGGTGCTGGTGTGCCAGCACCAGCGACACCCGGTATCCCCGTGCCTCCGCGAGCGCGTCTTCGACGCCGATCGGGAGGTGCAGGAAGTTGTGACACTCGTCCACCACGACCGTCGCGTCCGGCCGCCGTTCGGGCGGCCGGACGGCGCGGCGGGTGATCTCCTGCCACAGTCCGGCGATCAGCAGCGACCCCACCAACCGCGACGCGTCCTCACCGATGTTCCCTTTCGGCAGGCGGGCGATCAGGATGCCGCCGTCCAGCACATCGGCAAGCGTGAAACTCGACCGAGGAGCGCCGAGCAGGGTGCGGGCGAACCGCCGGGTCAGCACCCCGCGCAGACGGGACACGACGGGTGCGCACAACTGGGCACGTTGTGCCGGGGTGGCCTCATCGAACGCGGCCCAGAATCCTTCCAGCCCGTCCGGTTCCCCGACCTCCGCCAGCACCGCACGCCGGAACGGCGCGTGATGCAGCAGCGGCGGGATATCGGCCAGCGTCGAACCCTCACGCCGGATCAGCGTCAGGCACGCGGCGCGCATCAGGTCGTCCATGCGCGGTCCCCACGACGCGGCGTAGAGACGCCGGAACACCGACACCACCCCGTCCGCCACGAGTTCCCGTTGTGCCGGGTCGGTGGCGTCGAGGACGTTGAACGCGGCGGGGGCGTCACGTTCGTCCGGGTCAAGGATCACCAGCCGATCCCCGCAGTCGGCGGGCAGCCGGTCGATCACGTTCGCGGCGAGGTCGCCTTGCGGATCGAGCAGCACCACACCGCGTCCCGCGTCGGCTTCACCGAGGACGTGATGGGCGAGCCAGGTGGACTTGCCCACCCCGGTCACGCCTTGCACGTGAAGGTGATGCCGGGCATCCGCGACGCTCACCCCGACCAGTTCGGACACCCCGGTCGTGGTCGCGCCGAGCAGCTTCGGTGACTGGCGGCGCGGGTCGTCCCACGGCGACACGATGAGCCCGCGCCGACCGTTCCCGCCATCACCGTGGAGGTTCATGTCAGGCCGCATTGCGACCACCGCCGAACCCGTCGAACCCGCCCCGCCCGGGACGGCGGTAGCGGTCACCGTCGAGCCGGGGCAAGGCCCGATCGGCCTTCCGCAACGGCGCCTCCGGGTGGGGCAAGCCATGGCTACCGGGCTGATGCGGCAGGTGCCACACCGACGCCAGCTCACGCACGCTCGCGACGAAACCGCGCCCGTGCGCGTACCGCGCCACCTTGCCCGCCGCACGCCACACCCGAAGCCGCGCGGTGTCGTGTTCGTCAGTCGCCAGCGCCGCCAAAACATCGGCCAGCCCACCCGACGCACGCCGCATCGTGCGCGGCGTGCTCGCGCCCGCGACGACCAACCGGACCGTCGCACGAAGGTGCGGCCCCGCTTTCTGCTTCGCCTCCCGCGCCCGCCGACGCGCCACCGTCACCGGATCCTCGCGGCGTCCCGACGGCCGCGCGTCCCGCCGTGACTCGCGCGCCGAAGACGACGACACCAACAGCATCACGGCGTCGATGACACCGCGCACGATCGCGAGCAGGAACGCACCAACGAGCCCGGCCAGACCCCGCCGGCGACCCGTCCCGCGGCCACGCCGGCGACTTCTGCGGGAAGGGGAAATCACCACCTGAACCGACGCGAAACGACCCGCCACCGCGTGGTCGGAAATCCCTTCCAGCACGGCGCGCAACGGTTCGTCCTCGACCGCCACCACGCCGCGTTCCGGGCGGTGCAGGTGATCGACCAGCGGCGCCCACGGTCCCTCACGCGGTACCAGTTCCGTCGCGCCAACCGCGCCCGCAGGCAACCGGGGCGGCTCGGTCCGGGTCAGCCCGCAACCGGGCCACGCGTGCTCGACCGCCCGCGCCACCGACCGTTCCGGGCCACCACCCGGAACCCACAACCCCGCACGAACACGGCCGTCCGGATCATCGGCCCACAACACCATCGCGACCCGCGCCCGCGTCGACACTCCGGCCAGCGTCGAGGCGAGCAGCCGCCACAACGGCACCGCCCCGTCAGCGGGCAGACGATGCGGCGGCGTGATCTCGAAAAACCGCGCTCCCGCCATCTCCCGGTCGTGGCGCAACCGCACCACCCGCGCCAGCACCGCACCCACCGTCAACGCCAGCACGGCGGCCACGACGAGCAGCGGCCACCACACCGTGACCCAGGCCCACAGGGTGTAGGACACCCACGCCATGAACGCGTTGAACTCGGCCGAGGGATCACACACCAACCGCGCCAGCGCCGACCCCGAACACGGGTCCGCCAACGCGAATGCGTCCCACTGCTGAACAGTCTTGAACATGCTGAATCAACTCCTCTTAGGGCGTCACGAGCAGCCGCGCAGAACAGCGGCGGCGCCACGACGCAACCCCGTCCGTGTCGACGCCGAACGCCGCGCACGGCAGTGCGCGGGGTACGGCAAGCCGACAACAGCGGGATAGCTGTTTCGCTTGGCACAAAAGGGAATTAGCCGACCACGGCAGATGACCGGAACACACGCACATCAGACGTGGACATCGGTCAGCAGAACACCGTTCGGCGGGACATGTTCAGCAGCGCGGGGATCATCCGGCCACGGGCACTATTCGAGGGAACGAGCAAACAAGGGGTCCGGCTCACATCTCCGGTTCATGAACCCTAGGCCCAAGAAACTGACACCCACACCACGCGGGCGCCGCGTGCACTGGACACGATCGGAACGCTGCGCGCCACTGGGATCTCTACTCCGGAGCTATTCCAGCCGATCAACCAAAGTGACGCCCGGTCGCGCTAGCCCGGTCACCCTGATACGCTCCTCCCAGTCCTCTCGCGGGCAACTCGCCGACGCAACCTAGGACCCTCCAGTATTCCCATGATCAAATCTGATCCGCAATAGATCATTCGAGTGATCATGACGATGATTCTTGTCACTGTGCGTTACTACCGTCGCTGGGGTGTGCGTCCGGCTCACGGGCGGGTCGTCAGGTCATCTCCACCGTGGCATGGCGGCAAGAATCCCATAGCATGTGCTTTATGACCGGCTTGAACTTGCGGCTACCGTCGCCCCTTATTGAGGTCCACGACGGCCACTTGGACGCTAAAGGCGTTCGCCTTTACTTCAAGCGCGACGACCTTATTCACGCGGAGTTTCCGGGCAACAAATGGCGCAAGTTGAAATATAATCTGGATGCGGCAACGAAGGATGGCCACTCTAAACTTTTGACCTTCGGCGGCGCCTACTCGAATCATGTTCGAGCCGTGGCGGCGGCGGGCAAACACTTTGGATTTAGCACCATTGGTGTCATAAGGGGCGAGGAGTGCAAGCCGCTCAATTCCTCGCTAGAGTACGCCGTCGATTGCGGAATGGCGCTGACCTACATGGACCGCGAGACCTATAGGCACAAAGATGAATCGGACGTAGTTGGGAGCCTGAATGCCAAGTTTGGGCGATTCTATCTGATACCAGAAGGCGGAAGTAATGCTCTCGCCCTACCTGGTTGCGCCGAGTTGATTGAAGAAATTGCGGTCGATTTCGACGTTATTTGCTGCGCATGTGGCACGGGCGGCACTCTGGCGGGCATCGCTAGCGCATTGCGCGGAGACCAGCAAGCCAAGGGGTTTGCAGTACTTAAGGGTGCGGGATTCCTGGTAGACAACGTTCGCGAACTTCAAGAGCGGGCATTCGGGTGCGCTAGCGACGACTGGTCAATCGAGCTGGGATACCACTTTGGCGGGTACGCCAAAGTAGATCAGACGCTAAGGCTTTTCATTGCCGACTTCGAGTCGCGTTTTGGTCTTAAATTAGACTGGGTTTACGAGGCAAAGATGATGTACGGACTGATGGACCTAATCGACCGTAACCACTTCAAAGCCGGAACGTCGATAGTGGCCCTGATATCCTAATTGCCATAATGCTACTTCCTGTTGTGATATTCCCGCTGAGCGTTCTTCCCAACAGAAGAGCTTTCCAGGTTGAGCGACCACTGACCGCTATTAATGACAAACTCCCGGCCGAATCCAAGCCACATGCCGTTCATGCGTTGCGCACTCGGGTCGACAAATAGTTGTAAGGTGCCATGATAAGTTGCTCCTTTGTAGTAGCCATGCGGTGATGTAGTTTCTCGCCAGCTTCCGGTCGCCACGGAGTCGTCAACTACAAGTTCAATTCGAAGACTAGAACCAGTGGAATGCGGAAGACTCTGGCCTACTAGTTTGTTTCCCTGCTGACGGATAACAATAAAGTGTTCGCCCACGAAATCCTTGCCACGGCCACTACTGGGATATGTATACCGGCTACGCCAAATGCCCGTCATCCCTTCCCTTTGCGAAGATAATTCCAGTGAAGAATCAGCCGGTTTTACGTCGTCCGCCAGGGCGGGCGACGCGGCCGCAAGGGACAGACCGGCGCTCAACTTCAGTAATAATGCCCGCCGATTGGATGATTCTCCGAGCGAGTTGGACCATTCAGCAGCAAGGCGCGCCAATTCATTCACATCAGTCAGCTCCAAGGTTGATATTAGCTCTCCGAGGTCTTGTGCTTCATCGTTGTCGAGCGATGGATCATCTTTCTTTGGAACCCCTGGAATGCGAACCAGTCCATTTGCATTGCTTTTGTAAGCTGAGTCATTTGAGCGGAAGTTGGCACAATCGTCGAGCAGGTCGGATATGCTGCATTCATAAAGTTCCGCGAGGCGTCCTAGAACATCAAGGGATGGCGCATGACCGGTTGAGCCAGGCCACAGCTCCCAATATGAAAAATTCTTGAAAGTCTTTGGGTCTGCTGGCCAGCGGGCGTTCCATTGATCGGCCGCATCGCGTTGACTCCAATCGTGAACCATGCGCATCGCGGCCCGAAGGTTAACGCCATAGCGGCTACAAAATATGGCAGCGATTTCGACCCATGTTTTGTGGTCGGCACGTTGAGCGGCGACCACTTCTCGCTGCTCTTGTCGCAGACTTCGCAGAGCCGATGGCATGATGGCTGTCTCCTCTCGCCTGTGGGCATGGACCGTAGTACCACGTCCACTCTTGCAAGACGTACCGGTTGAACAGGGACATAGTGTCCCACAAGATCACGGTACTACGGGGTGTCTTGTCGAGCTGACCTGCTGTTTCGTAGACGCAAGTACGGCTCGACCGATAACCCTTTAGGAGGGCGGACAGGATGACTCAGGCGAGTTCTGCGACCGATGGGCCGCTGTGCTTCATGTTCGACAATCGTGGCCATCGGCTAGGTGGCGAGATAGACATAGCGAACCGCAAGCACGCCACGATGATCGCGGACATGACCCCTGAGGATTGGGCGGACGCTGCCCGGATGCTTCGCGAGTGGGAAGCGGGACGGCGCCGTGAGCAATGCTGAAGCACTCGGGGGTCAAGCAGCAAGTCACGAGCCTCCGGGTGACCGTTTTGAGGTCGCGGTGGACGGCCTGACGTGGTCACAGTGCCTCCCGCGTTACCGGCGGGCGTTACCAGGACTGATGCTGTCGGATGGCCTGACTCAAGTTACTTTCACGGCGGGAGTGCGGCGACATGAAGCGCAAGCAGCCAGGGAATTCGCCATCAGCTTGGCCTTAAATGCACTTGCATTCGCGCACGAATGCAACAAGAGATTGACTCTTTGCACTAATGATTGGCCCGAAGATGACAAAGATTTCTAATCGTGCCTTGCGCCTACATTCTCGGTCCATGCGCGACAAGCGTTCGAAGTGTATTCGCTGGATAGCTGGCCAATGTTCAGTCGGCTGCCGCTGCTTCTGGTCTTGGCAGCGATCGACGGTGACAAGCACAAGACTGCCGAGGTCGGGTCATGACTCTGGGCAGTAGGCCATCCCTCTTGACCTATCGCCGGTAACCCACGGCAAAACAGAACAGGAACAGAACATGAGGGTGTGCGACGTGGTGGCCGGTGTGGACGATGCGAACGACGATGCGGAAGCCATGCACGAAGTGATCCGGGTTCAATCTCAACTTGGCCGGATTCGCAAGTCTCGGGGCTGGTCCCTGCTCGACGTGGGAAACAAGCTGAACGTGCATCCGTCAACTGTCTGGCGCTGGGAGAACAGCCCGGCCTACGCAAGCAACATCACTGAACTTCAAATGTATGCGCGAGTACTCGGCTACACGTTCCGAGTCCTCGTCATCGCCAATGGCGACGACAAGCCAGGTGAATCGCTTCAACCCCTGCGACCCGACAACTAGTCAGGGCCGAGACGTCGACCCACGCCGCAGCTCCCGGCCGTAGCCGACACACGGCCGAGCTAAGTGGTCTGCAAGGTCCGCGCGCACGGGGGCGAGCAAGGCGCGGCATGCGCAAACCTTCGCCCGCCCCCGCAGCGCGAGAATCACCAGGTCACGAGTAGGTAACTTAAACAGGGTCAGCTCTAAGCCGAATCTCCACTCACGACCACCGCGACCGACGCTTTCTGGCGCTGCTTCGGTACATGAAGGCCCCCTTCATTGCGCCTAGCGTTGTGAAGGGGGCCTTCATGTACTTGGGCTGGCGCGAAGGGCGCCTTCACGCGTGCTGCTTGTGACGTGTGGGTTCACTGGTGCAGCTGGGGTTCGTGAGGTGACCGGCCAAGTCCGTGAAGGACCTCTTGAGGGACCCAGAGTCCGTGAAGGAGGCCTTCACGGCACGTCACCCAGACCAGTCGTGCCCGAAACGCTCCTTTAGTCCCTGAAGTCCCACTCGCGCGTGCAATGAAAGGCTCCTTCCTTGCCAATTTTGCAAGGAAGGAGCCTTTCATTGCAGCGGCGAGGCAGCGGCGCGCAAGCGGCGATGCAGGGAGCCCGAACAGCGGGGAAGCAAGGGACCTTTGCTATCGCCCCACCCCGGCCGACCGTCAGGCAGCGCTCTGATCAGGCCGTTTGTGGTACGAGTCGACGTACTCCTGCCCCGACAGCTCCAGGATCGTGTACATGATCTCGTCGGTCACCGAGCGCCGGATCGCCGGCGACGAGTCCTGCCCCTCGTAGCGCGAGAAGTCCAGGGGCGCGCCGTAGGTGACGGTGATCTTCGCCCGCCGCGGGATGCGCTTTCCGGCGGGTTGCAGGTCTTCGGTGCCGGAAAGGGCGACGGGCACGACCTTCGCGCCGGTCGCCAGCGCCAGTGCGGCGACGCCGGTGTGGCCGCGGTGCAGCCGTCCGTCCAGGGAGCGGGTGCCCTCGGGGTAGATCGCGAAAGCGCCGCCCGCGTCGAGCACCTTCCGCGCCGCTTCCAGCGCGGCGAGACCGGCCTGCGCGTTGCCGCGTTCGACCGGGACGTAGCCGAGGCCGCCCAGGAAACCGGCCATCAGTTTGCCCCTGAGCCCGCGGCCGGTGAAGTACTCCGCCTTGCCGAGGAACTTGACCTGCCGCATCGCCGTGAAAGTGATCACGCCGGTGTCCAGGGCCGCGCGGTGGTTGGGTGCCAGCAGCACCGGCCCGGTGGCGGGAATGTTCTCCACGCCGCGGATCTCGGGGCGGTACAGCGCCCTGACCAGCGGGCCCAGCACGAATCGGACGAGTAGCGGTAGCAAGGGTTCCTCCATCGACAGGGTGTCGGACTCCAGCATGGCACGATCACTACTCATGAGTTGGTTCGAGCGGCGCACCTGGCAGAACCCCGATTGGACGCTCGACGACATCGTCGCTGCGAAGGGTGACCGGACGGTTTCGGTCGTGCTACCGGCGCTCGACGAAGAGGACACCGTCGCCGAGGTCGTCGGCACGGTCCGGCCCATGCTGGGCACTATCGTCGACGAGCTGGTGGTGATGGACTCCGGGTCCACCGACGCCACCGCCGAGCTCGCCGCACGCGCAGGCGCGCGGGTGGTGCACCGCGAGGACGTGCTCCCCGACCTGCCGCCGGTGCCGGGCAAGGGCGAGGTGCTGTGGCGGTCGCTGGCCGCGACGACCGGTGACGTCGTCGTGTTCCTCGACTCCGACCTCGTCGACCCGGATCCGGCGTTCGTGCCCACGCTGCTCGGACCGCTGCTCTGCGAGGACGGCGTCCACCTGGTCAAGGGGTTCTACCGGCGGCCGCTGCGGCTGGAGAGCAGCGGCGGCGGCCGGGTCACCGAACTGCTGGCAAGACCGGTCCTTTCGGCGCTGCGCCCGTCGCTCTCCGGACTCATCCAGCCCTTGGGTGGCGAGTACGCCGCGACGCGGGAGTTCCTCGAGTCAGTGCCCTTCGCGGCCGGGTACGGCGTCGAGATCGGGCTCATTCTCGACGCCGAAGCGCGCTACGGCCTTGAAGGGCTCGCGCAGGTCAACCTCGGCGTACGCAAGCATCGCAACCGTTCGCTGCTTCAGCTGGGTGTGATGGCACGCCAGATCCTCGGGACGGCGCTCGCGCGCTGCGGCATCAAGTCCGACGACCCGGCCCAGCTCACCCAGTTCGCGCAACTAGGTGACGAATGGCTGCCGGAGGTGGCCGAGGTGTCGGTGAGTGACCGGCCGCCGATGCGCGACGTGCGCCGCCTCTCGTGAGTGTTTCGGGTCGTTAGGACGAACCACCTACGCGTGGCGTGCGGCTTTGCTCGCGCCGCCGTTGTGGCTGGTGATGCTGCTGGTACCTGAAACACCCTTGGCCACAACGACCCAGAACACTCACGAGCCCAGCCGCACGACTTCGTCGAACCCGGCCACCTGCGACTCACGATGCGTCACCAGGACGACGGTGCCGCGTGCGGCCGCGAGCACGTCCGCCAGGACGGCGTCGCCGTGCTCCGGGTCCAGCCCTTCGACGGGCTCGTCCAGCACGAGCACCGGCGGCGCGGCCAGCACCGCCCGCGCGAGCACGAGCCGCTGACGCTGTCCACCTGACAGCGTGTCGCCGTCGAAGCCGACTTCGCGGTCCAGCGGCAGATCGAAACCAGCCGTCGCGCATGCGGAGAGCAGCTCTGAATCAGCAGCGCCGGGCTTCGCGAGCAGCAGGTTCTCCCGGACCGTCGTGTGGAAGACGTGCGCGTCCGCGAGCGCGCCGGAGACCACCGTGGGCAGCAGTGCCGGGTCGTACTCGTCGAGCGCCCTTCCGTTCAGAACGGCACGTCCGGACGTCGGCGCCACGGAACCCAGCAGCACGTTCAGCAACGTCGTCTTCCCCGCCCCGCTCGGCCCGACGATGCCGACCCGTTTGCCCGGCGGCAGGTCGAGGTCGACGCCGTCCAGCGCGGGGGCCCTGCCCTCGAAACGAACGCCGACCCCTTCGAGCCGCAGGTGCCCCGGTTCCGGCACCGCGCTCCCGCGCGCGGGCGGCGGTTCGGTCAGCAGTGCGCGCACCCGCCCGGCCGACGCGCGGACCTCGACCCAGCGCTGGGCGGCCGCGGTCAACGGGAGGACCAGCTCGAACACGGCCAGTGCGCCCAAGGCCAAGGCAGCCGTCTGCGGCCGGGAAACCCCGGCGGTCAGCGCGATCGTGACGCAGGTCAGCAGCTGGACGAGGATCCCGGCCGCGGTCAGCAGGCTCGTGCGGTTGGCAGTCGCCCGGTCCCTCGAAGCGAGGGAGTCGACAGCGGTGTGCGCGGCGTCCACAGTGGACTCATGCACACCGTAGGCGATCAGCTCACGTCGCCCGGTGATCAGCTCGACCGATCGTTCGGCGAGGTCGGCGCGCGCCGGGGCGCTCTTCTCCGCGGCCGCGCGGGTGATCCGCACGCACAGCCACGGCAACCCGATCCCCGCCACGGCGAGCCCGAGCGCCAGGACGAGCCCGGCCGCCGGGCTGACGATCAGCGCGATCGCGGTCGACACCGAGCCCACGAACGCGGCGACCCCGGCGGGCAGCAGGCACCGCAGGATGGCGTCCTGCACGGCGTCCACATCGGACACGAGCCGCGTGACGAGATCACCACCGGAATGCCGGGAGACCCGGTGCGGCAGTAACGACGTGTACACGCGGGTCCGCAGGGCGCCGAGATAACGCAGGACGACCTCGTGTCCGGCGAGCCGTTCCGCGTACCGCAATCCGCCACGCGCCAGGGCCAGCGTCCGGACGGCCACGATCGCGACCGTGAGCGACGCCAGCGGCGGTTGTTCGGCCGCCTTCAGCAGCAACCACGCGGCGGTCGCCATCAACGCCAGCCCGGCCAGTTCGGCTCCGGCGCCGATCAGCCCGGCACGGACCAGCCGCACGGCGTCCCTTGTGGACACACCCCAGACGTTCACACCAGTTCCCGTTCTCTCAGTGTTCGATCTTCAGCTCCGCCTACTGCTCTTACGGCGCCGTCGTGGACTTCGAGGACGCGGGTGGCCAGTGCGGCCATCGCGGGCCGGTGGGCCACGAGCACCGCGGTCCGGCCGGTGAGCAGTTCGCGGGTCGCGCCGAGCACGGCCGCCTCGGTTTCCGCGTCGAGCCTGGCGGTCGGTTCGTCGAGCAGCGCGAGCCCGGCCTCCGTGCGGGCCAGCGCCCTGGCGAGGCCGAGCCGTTGCCGCTGCCCGGCCGAAAGCGGCGCGCCGAGCTCGCCGATCCGCGTCCGGTAGCCGTCGGGCAGGCCACGAACGACCTCGTCGAACGCCGCCGCACGAGCCGCGGCCTGGACGTCCGGCACCTGGCCCATGGCGATGTTCTCCTCGACGGTCCCGGTGAACAACGTCGGCCGCTGCGGCACCCACGCCGTCCCGGTCCGCCACCGCGCCGGATCCAGTTCGCGCAGGTCGACGCCGTCGACGAGGACCCTGCCGGAGGTCGGCGTGACGAAACCCAGCAAGACCGCCAGCAGCGTGCTCTTCCCGGAACCACTGGGCCCGACGAGCGCGACGTGCTCACCCGGCTCGATCGTCATGTCCACTTCGGACAGTACGGTCTCGTCGCCGTACGCGACGCTCACTTTCTCCAGCACGATCCGCGGCGCACCGCGGCCTGCCACCCGCGAACCACCGGTGACGTCCTCCGTGCGGACGGCCAGCGCCTCCCGCAGCGTGGCGAGCCCTTCCGCGCTGGCGTGGAACTTCGCCCCGGCCGCCCGCAGCGGCAGGTAGGCCTCCGGGGCGAGCAGCAGCACCAGCACCGCGGTGTGCACGACCATGCCGCCTTCCAGCAGCCGGAAACCGATCGGCACCGCGACCAGCGCCACCGAAAGCGTCGCCACCAGTTCCAGTACCAGCGCGGACAGGAAGGCGACGCGCAGCGTGCGCATCGTCGCGTCCGTATGCGCGTCCGCCATCGCCCGCACCGTCTTCGCCTGCGCCTCGGCGCGGCCGAACACCTTGAGCGTGCCGAGTCCGCGCACGACGTCGAGGAAATGCCCGCCCAGCTTGGAAAGCAGCGACCACTGCTTGGCGGTCTTCGCCTTCGTGTGCTGTCCGACCAAGATCGCGAACACCGGGATCAGCGGAAGCGTCGCGAGGATGATCAGCGCCGACGAAAGGTCCGCGGCGAACAGCCGGACGAGCACCGCGACCGGCACGATCGCCGACAGCACCACCGTCGGCAGATAGCCGGTCAGGTAGGCGTCGCCCGCGTCGATTCCCTTGGTCACCAGTGTCGCGACCTCGCCGGGGTTCTCCGCCTCCGCGCCGAGAAGCCGTTTGCGCAGCCCGGCCTTGACCGTCGCCGCGAACCGGCCGCCGAAGGAGCCCTGTACGCCCGCGAGCAGCGCCCGTACCGCGATGGCGGCCACGAGCGTCCAGGTCACACCGCCGCCGGTGAGCAGCGTCGCGAGGCCGTCCGCCTGGACGAGGATCGCCGCGGCGGTCAGCGTTCCGAGGACGGCCAGTACGCCGAAATGGCGTCGCAATCCGGGAAGGGGAGGCATCTGGGGCTCCTAGAAGTGCAGCAGCGAACGCTGGTCGACGCGGTCGTCGTTCCGGCGCCAGGTCACCCATTGCACGGCGGCGATCGCCAGCAGCGCGGGCGGCAGAACGACGGTGAGCAGGCCGAGTATCTCGGTGCTGCTGGCCGCTTCCGTGAGGCTCAGCGAGAACCCGCCGTCCACAGAGGACACCAGTGCCTCCGGCAGGCGCGCCGTGCCGACGGCCAGCACCGGCGACGCGGACAGGGTCATCGTGGCGATCAGCGCTGTCTTGTGCCGCCCCGCGCGCAAAGCCGCGTACGCGACGCCCAAGGCTCCGAAGGCCAGCACGATCGCGGGTAGCACGGTCCACGACGCGGCGGTCTCGAAGGCACCCCAGGCGACCGCCACGACCAGGAACGCGAGCGCCGGCGCGAGCAGCGCCTTGGCGATCCGGTTCGCGCGGGCGGTGAACTCCGCGGGTGCCCGCACGGCGAGGAAAGCCGCCCCCTGCAAGGCGAACAGCGCGACGAACCCCGCACCCCAGAGCAGCGCGTACGGGCTGAACACCGCGAGGACGCCGCCGGTCGGTTTCCCGGCCGCGTCGAGCGGGAGCCCGAGGACGAGGTTGCCGAGGAATACGCCCCACGACACCGCCGTCACCCACGCGCCGACGGTGATCGCCAGCGTCCAGGCGCCGCGGCCCGCGTCCGGCCGCCTGCTGCGCAACTGCACCGCCGCGGTGAACGTGACCAGCCCGAGCAGCAGGGTGACCACCGGGAGATACGCCCCGGCGAACACTTTTCCTTCCAGATGCGGGAAAGCGCCGAACAGGACGCCGACCGCGGCCACCAGCCACACCTCGTTGGCCAGGAAGAACGGGCCGAAGGCGCCGAGCACGCGCCGTCGCCCGGCCTCGTCACGGCCGATCCTGCCGAGCAACATCCCGACGCCGTAGTCGTAGCCTGCCAGCGCGAAGTAGCCCGCGGTCAGGAAACCGAGCACACACCACCAGAGGATCACCATCGGTCAGACTCCGCTCAGGACGGGAAGTTCGGCGCGAGGCGTGGCTGCCTCTTCGACGGGTTCCGGGCCGCGTTTCGCGACCCGCGACATCAGCACCCAGTCGGCGATCGCCAGCACCAGGAACAACAGCGTGAAAGCGATGAAGGAGAACAGGATCTGGCCCGCCGGGATCGACGCGACGGAGACGGCGGTGGTCAGCTGCCCGCGGATCAGCCACGGCTGACGGCCGATCTCCCGCACCAGCCAGCCGAGGATCGCCGCGACGAACGGCAGCGGGATGGCCAGCACCATCACGTACAGCAGCGGCCGCACTTTGGTGATCCAGTTCCGGAACAGCAGCAGCGTGCCGAGGATCGACGCCAGGAAGGCGATGAACCCGATCTGGATCATGAAGCCCAGCGAGACGCCGACGAGGGGATCCGCCCCTTCCAGCTTGCCGGGGTGGTACTCCCCGAGCGGGCCGAACTGGGCGAAGCCGAAGCCGATCACCAGCGTGCTGCCGATGAGCGAGGTGAGCACGCCGATCCGCATCGAGCGCCGGAAGAACTCGATCTCCGTGGTGCGCTTGATGAAGTGGTACGCGCAGACGCCGACCACGAAGAAGCCGCCGGTCATCAGCGCCGCGCTCAGCACGTGCGGCAGCGAGGACACGAGTGCGGGGTTGGTGAACAGCGCGCCGAAGTCGTCGAGTTTCAGCACGCCGTTCTCGGCGTGCGTGCCGACCGGGTTCTGCAGGAACGAGTTGGCCACCATGATGAACAGCGCCGAGGCGTACGCGGTCAGCGTGACCAGCCAGATCAGCGTCAGGTGGACCCATTTGTTCAGCCGCCCCCAGCCGAAGATCCACAGCCCGAGGAAGGTCGATTCGGCGAAGAACGCCACCAGCGTCTCGATGGCCAGTGGTGCGCCGAAGACGTCGCCCGCGACCGCGGACAGGCCGGTCCAGGTGAGTCCGAACTGGAATTCCATCACGATTCCGGTGACGATTCCCAGCGCGTAATTGATCACGTAAAGCTTGCCCCAGAAGCGAGTCATCCGCGTGAGTTCCGGCTTGCCGCCGAACGCGGAGCGTGTCTGCATCACCGCGACGAGTGTCACGAGCCCCAGTGTGAGCAGCACGAACAGGAAGTGGAACGAGGTCGTCGTCGCGAACTGGAGTCTCGCGATCGGGAGTGCGTCCATGGCGATGCACTGTATACGTAGGCTGGCTACATGTAGCCACTAAATCTATGAAATCGGGGTGATCTCGGGGACATTCCCTGAGGCCTGTCCGGGAAAGTCCCGGCTACCCTGGTATGCGGCGATGTGTAGACTGTCTATTTATGAAGGCCGACAGCCTGCGCGGGCACCTCGACGCGTTGCTCCTCGCCGTCCTCGACGGCCGGAAGCTGCACGGGTACGCCATCATCGAGGCGCTCCAGCTCCGCAGTGACGGCGCGCTCGACCTGCCGACGGGCACCGTCTACCCGGCGCTTCGCCGGTTGGAGCGCGCCGGATACCTCGCCAGCGAATGGGATGTCGTATCCGGCCGCAAACGTCGTACGTACAAGCTCACCCGCTCCGGGCAGAAGGCCTTGGCGGCGGAACGAGCGGAGTGGCAGGAGTTCACCACCGTGATCGGTGGTGTCCTCGGGGGGAGCACGGCATGAGCGCGATCGACGGCTACATCGGCGACCTGGACAGGCGGTTGCACGGGCCGGCGGGAGCGAAGACCGATCTGCTCACCGAGGCGAGGGACGGTCTGGTCGACGCGGCCGAGGCGTATCGAGAAGGCGGTGTCGACGAGGCGGAAGCGGAACGCCGTGCCGTCGCCGACTTCGGTCCGGCCGCCGTGATCGCCCGTGAGTACCAGGCCGAGCTGGCGTTGCGCGCCGACATCGGCACGTTGTGGAAGGTCATCGTCGGTGTGCCGCTGATCCAGGTGACCTGGGAGCTGGCGCGGATCTGGACCTATGGCGACTGGAGCCGTTCGGGGAAGCCGAATCCGGAGTGGTACACGGCCGTCATCGAAGTCTTCGGCGTCCTGGTCCTCGTTCCGGCCGTGATCGGAGCGGTTTCGCTTTTCGGGGCCCGGCGGCTGGGACGCAGGCTCGACAGCGTGAGCCTGGGGAAGGTGACGCGGTGGACGGTGGGTGCCGCGGCGAGCACGAACCTGCTGGCGCTGCTGCTGCTCACCGTGAGCACCACGGTCCTCGATCCGTCGCGGATGAACGTGAGCCTCGTGTGCAACATGGTGGCGCTCGGCTGGGTGGCCTTCAGTTTCTGGCTGCTCGCGCCCGCCTTCCGGACCCGGCAAGTGCTCGCCGCATGAACGCGATCGAGGCCTACATCGGCGATCTCGACGCCCGCCTGCGCGGGCCGTCGGCGGCGAAGGCCGACCTGCTCACCGAGGCGAGGGACGGTCTGGTCGACGCGGCCGACGCCTACCTCGCGGGTGGTGTCGACGAGGCGGAAGCCGAACGCCGTGCCGTCGCCGATTTCGGCCCGGCCGAGCTGATCGCGCGTGACTATCAAGCGGAACTGGGGCTGCGGCGCGACATCCGCGTGCTGTGGGAGCTGATCGCCGGTGTCCCGCTCCTGATCCTCGCCTGGGATCTGGCGCGGGCCTTCGCCGACTGGTCGCGGCTCGGTGCTTCGCCTTCCTGGTACCACCGTGCTATCGGTGTGGCCGACACACTGGCGGCGCTGTCCCCGGCCGTCGCGGTCGCCGGGCTGCTCGCGGCACGACTGCTCTCGCGGCGGACGGCCGGTCCGCCGGTCGCCCGCGCGGTTTCGTGGACGCTGGCCGCGGCCGTGGGGCTGAACCTCGTCGCGGTCGTGACGTACGGCGGAGCGACCGGACTTCTGGAGCCGGCCCGCATGCTCGTCAGCGTGCCGTGCGCGGTGCTGTCCGGAACCTGGATCCTGTTCAGCATGCGGCTCACGGTCGCCGCGAGGAACTTCGGGAGAACCACGGCATGACGGTGATCGAGGCCTATGTCGGTGAGTTGCGCGCCCGGCTGGACGGCCCGGCGTCGGCGAAGCGGGATCTGCTGCGCGAGGCGCGGGACGGGCTCAACGACGCGGCGGACGCGTACCGCGACGGCGGCTGGAGCGAGCACGACGCGCAGCGGCGCGCCGTCGCCGACTTCGGCCCGGTGCACCTGATCGCCCGCGACTATCAGGCCGAACTGGGCATGCACAGCGGCACCCGCACCCTCTGGAAACTGATCCTCGGCGTGCCGCTGATGCAGCTCGCCTGGGAGTTCGCCCGCAAGTGGACCTTCGGCGAATGGTCGCAGCTCGCGCCGACGCCGGGTTGGTACAAGTACATCGCCCAATTCACCCACGGTTCGGTCTTCATCGTGCCGGTGCTGGGGGTGATCGCCCTCGTCTCCATGCGCTGGCTGTCCCGGCGGATGGACAGTGCCCGGCTGGTCAAGACCGCCGGCGTGCTGATCGGCGAGGCGGTCGGGCTGAACCTGCTTTCGGTGGGGCTGCTGGTGATCGCGACCGGCGTCATCGACGCGTCGAGGCTGTTCCTGTCCGTGCCGTGCGGGCTGCTGATGATCCTCTGGGTGGTGGTCAGCGTGCGACTCGCGTTGCTGGCGCGACGATCGTGGCGTTCGTGTGCCACGATCGTGGCGTGACGACCGCCCTGATCTATCTCGTAGTCATGCTGCTGGTGGCCGCCGTGGTGTTTCTGCTGGCCGCCGTGGTGTTCGGCCGGGGTGAGGAGCTGGCCCCGCTGCCGCCCGGCAGCTCGCCGACCAGGCTGCCCGCCGAGGACATCACCGCCGAGGACGTCCACGCCGTCCGCTACCAGATGGTGCTGCGCGGCTACAAGATGTCCGAAGTGGACTGGGTGATGCGACGGCTCGGCGTCGAGATCGAGGACCTGCGGGCCAAGGTGGCCGAACTGCAGGCCGAGCGCGAGGGTGCCAGGTGACGGATGTCGTCGTCTCCGTCGACGTCGCGGTACCGGCCGGGACGGCTTGGCTCGCGCTGACCGACTGGGAACGCCAGGGCGAATGGATGCTCGGCACCGAGGTCAAGGTCGTCGAGGGCAACGGGCGCAGTGTGGGTTCGAAGCTGTCGGCCTTCACCGGCGTCGCCGGCGTCGGGGTCACCGACACCATGGAGATCACCAGCTGGGAACCGCCGCTGCGCTGCGTCGTGCGGCATACCGGCAAGATCGTGCAGGGCACCGGGGTCTTCCAGGTGATCGAGAAGGGGCCGCATTCGTCGACGTTCGTCTGGGCGGAGCATCTGCGGCCGCCGTTCGGCGTCGTCGGACGGCTCGGCTGGCCGGTCGCGAAACCGGGTTTCGAACTGGGACTGCGGTTGTGCCTGCAGAGATTCGTGAAGTATGCGGAGGGGTACAGGGTTGGCTGAGGCGGGTCTGCTGGGCGCGGACGGGATCAAGCGGTGTTCGTGGGGCAACTCGGCACCGGACTACGCCGAGTATCACGACACCGAGTGGGGCGTCCCGCTCCACGGCGACGAAGAGCTGTACGAGCGGCTGTGCCTGGAGTCGTTCCAGTCCGGGCTTTCGTGGATCACGATCCTGCGGAAACGGGAGTCGTTCCGGAAGGCGTTCAAGCGGTTCAAGCCGAAGAAGGTCGCGGCCTTCACCGACGACGACGTCGCTCGTCTCATGGAAGACGCGTCGATCGTGCGGAACCGGGCCAAGATCCTGGCGGCGATCAACAACGCACGGGCGATCTCGGAACTGGACGGTTCGCTGGACGACCTGCTGTGGTCGTTCGCGCCTTCCTCGCGTACCCGGCCGCGGCGGATGGCGGACGTCCCGGCGATCACCGACGAGTCGAAGGCGATGGCGAAGGAACTCAAGAAGCGCGGCTTCGTGTTTCTCGGGCCGACGACCTGTTACGCGCTGATGCAGGCGACAGGGATGGTCGACGACCACGTGAAGGACTGCTTCCGGGCCACTTAGTGAGAAGAAGGTCGAACGTGTCGTGTTCGTGGTGGCCCGGGTCGGTCGTGAGTGGCGTTTCGGGTTAGAACCCGAAACGCCACTCACGACCCCCGGCACCACACCCCTCAATAGATCGTGCGGGCGTAGAGGTCTTCGGCCAGTCTTTTCAGTTTGCGGTAGCTGCCGTTGAGCTCGATCCGGTGGCAATTCCGCAGTTCGATCACGCAGTTCGTGGTGGCCGCGACGGGAATCAGGCCAGCCCAGAGGGAACGGGTCTCGTACTCGACCGAGCGGACTTCGGGCCAGGTGATCGCGAACAGGACTTTGCGTCCGTGGACGTCGGCGAAACCGCCGTCGAAGACGTAAAGACCTCCGTCGAGGCGCCTCCGTGTGGAGATGCACCAACACAGGAAGAGCGGCGTCCACACGAACAGCACTACGGCCAGCGCGCCGGTCGTATCACCTTCGCGGATCCCGAGCGCGAGAGCGCCCGCTAGTGGCGCGAAGGCGAAGAAGGTCCCGATGGCGCCCGGCCTGCGGCGGTAGCGGCGGAGACAGTCACCGAGGTCGCGCTCGGCGGCTGTCGCCTTGAGGTGGGGCGGGGTCGGGATCACTCCCGGACGCTAGCCGCGGTGGTTCGGTACCGGTCCCGGGAGCGCTATGAAGGACGCTTTCATTGCAAAATTTGCTATGAAAGCGTCCTTCATTGCACGTCGCGAGGGGTTACTTGCCCTGGAAGTCCGGCTTGCGCTTGCCGACGAACGCCTCGACGGCCTCCGTGTGGTCGGCCGTCGCGCCGAGCGCGGTCTGGGCCTCGTCCTCCGCCGCCAGCGCGGTTTCGAGAGACGACTCCGCGGCGACGGACAGCACGTTCTTGATCTTCGCGTACGCGACCGTCGGACCGGCCGCGAGCTTCGCGGCGACCTTCTGCGCGCGGGCGGCCAGTTCCTCGTCCGGAACGACTTCGCCGACCAGCCCCAGCGTCAGCGCTTCGGCGGACTCGACCGTACGCGCCAGCAGCATCAGCTCGGCCGCGCGGCCGAGGCCGATCAGCCGCTGCAGCGTCCACGACGCGCCCGAGTCCGGGCCGAGGCCGACGTTCGCGAACGCCATCAGGAAGTTCGCCGACGTCGCGGCGATCCGAAGGTCGCTCGCGTAGGCGAAGGCCGCACCCGCGCCGGCGGCGGGGCCGTTCACCGCGGCGATGACCGGCTTCGGCATCCCGACGATGGTCTTGACGATCGGGTTGTAGTGCTCCTTGACCGTGTGTAGCGGCGCCGGGTCACCCGCCTGCAGCAGCCCGACGTGCTCCTTCAGGTCCTGCCCGGCGCAGAACGCCTTGCCCGAACCGGTCAGCACGACCGCACGGACACTGTCGTCGGCCGCGGCCTCGGTCAGGCCCGCCAGCAGCAGTTCCTTGAGTTCGACGGTCAGCGAGTTGTACGCCTGCGGCCGGTTCAGCGTGAAGGTGCGCACGCCATCGGCGTCGGCGGTCAGCAGAACGTCGGATGTGGTCACGGGATCTCCTAGTCGGCGAAACTGCGGTCAGAGAAGAGTCTTTCAGCCTCGCGAGCCGCATACCAGCACCGATACGGCGGCAAAAGATCGGTCCGCGTTCGCGCCCGGCCGCTGATGAGGGACAATGGACAGTAGACCCGGCTGGCTTTGACGAGCGCGACCCGGGCGCGCCGGTTGAGACGGAGGGAGCACGCTATGGCGGCCATGAAGCCCCGGACCGGAGATGGTCCCCTCGAAGTGACTAAGGAGGGGCGGGGCCTCGTGATGCGCGTACCACTCGAAGGTGGTGGGCGCCTCGTCGTCGAACTCTCCGCGGAAGAAGCGAAGGATCTCGGCGCGGCCTTGCAGGAGGTCACCGGCTGAGCCGGACCGCACCAACGTTCAACCACCCGCACCCCGGTCTCCCTTCGGAGGCCGGGGTCGCGGTTCATCTGCGCCCGGAGGTCGCTCACTGTGCGTAACCCGCTACCCCCCGTTCCGGGGAAGCTGCTCGAACTCGAGGTCTCGGATGACCTACGGCGCGGTACGCCGCTGGCCACGTTGATCGCCGCCCCGTCCGAAGAGGACGGTGACGCCGGACTCGCGGAGATCGGCGGCGTGCGGCCCACCGGCAAGGCCGGCGACGTGCAGACCGTGCCGACCGGCGGCATCCGTTGGCTGGCGGGCGTCGGAGACGGTGAGCCGAGGCAGTACCGCAAGGCCGGTGCCGCGCTGGTCCGCGTCGTCACGTCGGTGCTGGAGGACGACGTCAAGGCGGGGCAGAAGGCGTTCCGCGCCTTCGCCGTCGAACTGCCAGAGGACGCGGGCGCCGAGCACATCGAGGAGCTCGCGTTCGGGCTGCTGCTCGGTGGTTACCGGTTCACCGTGACGGCCGACGAGCCGAAGCCGAGCCTGCGGACCGTGCGTTTGATCACACGTCACGAGGGCGCCGCCGGCGCGTTGGAGCGGATAAGCGAACTCGCCGCGGCCGCCGCGTTCGCGCGCGACCTGGCGAACACGCCCTCGAACGTCAAGACCCCCGCCTGGCTCGCCGACACGGCCGTCCGGGCCGCGGGCGGCATCCCGAACCTGACCGTGACGGCCAGGGACGAGAAGTGGCTGGCGGAGCAGGGCTTCGGCGGCGTCCTCGCCGTCGGCGGCGGCTCGGCCGCGCTGCTGCGGCTGATCGAGCTGGAGTACCGGCCGCGCGGGGCGACGACGCATCTGCTGCTGGTCGGCAAGGGCATCACCTTCGACACCGGCGGCCTTTCGATCAAACCGGCCGACGGCATGCACCTCATGCGCACCGACATGGCCGGCGGAGCGGCGATCATCGCCGCGGTCCGAGCGATCGCCGCGCTGCGCCTGCCGGTCAAGGTGACCGGGCTGGTGCCCGCCGCCGAAAACCACGTTTCCGGTTCGTCGTACCGCCCCGGCGACATCGTCCGGCACTACGGCGGCAAGACGACCGAGGTGGGCAACACCGACGCCGAGGGCCGCATGGTCCTGGCCGACGCGCTCGTCTACGGCATCAAGAAGCACAAACCGGACGCGGTGATCGACGCGGCGACGCTGACCGGCGCCATGAAGGTCTCGCTCGGCGTCCGCACCGGAGGCGTCTTCGCCACCGAGGACGTGCTCGCGGAGCGGGTCACGAAGGCGGGCGAGCGAGTCGGCGAGGCGTGGTGGCGGATGCCGCTGCTGGAAGACCTCGCCGAGTCCGTGCAGGGTTCGCTCGGTGACGTCCGGCAGGCGCCCGGCGGTCCCGGCGGCATCGTCGCGGCGTTGTTCCTGCGGGAGTTCGTCGGCGACGTGCCGTGGGCGCATCTCGACATCGCCGGACCCGCGCGGGCCGACAAGACCTACGCCGACGTCGTCCCGGGAGCCACCGGTTTCGCGGCGCGGACGCTGGTCGAACTGGTCGCGTCCTACGCCTGACCTGCGGTTACCTGCGGGGCGGTAGCAAGGGACCTTTGCTATCGCCTCGCGGGCGCACCCTGGGCATGGGCTGCGTCGGCGCGTCTCCGGCGTGCGCGGTGAGACGGCGGGCGATCCTGGTCGCCGGGCCTTTCAGGTACCGGAACACGAGCCACGCCGTCACAGAGCCGAGGACGAGTCCGGCGAGCACGTCGTGCGGGTAATGCGCGCCGACGAAGACCCGTGAGAAGCCCATCAGCAGAGCACCCGGGAGCACCCACGGCACGAGCCGTCGCCAGGCCAGTGCCAGCCCGACGGCGGCCGCTGCGGCAATCGTGGAGTGGTTGCTCGGGAAGGACCAGTCGCCGGTCGGCGGGCATTCGACGAGTGTGACGAGGCCCCGGCAGGGCCGGTCCTCCTGGATCACGCTCTTGATCCCTTCGCTGATCAGGTACGCGACCGCGGTCCCGGCGGGCGGCAGCAACGCCACGGCCAGCCGGACGGGCGAGGTGCGGGCCCGCCACGACATCCAGGCGAAGAGCGCTGCGAAGGCGAGCAATCCTGCTTCGGTGAACAGGATTCCTGCCGCCTGAAGCCAGCTCGGGCTCGCGCCCGCCAACTCCACGATGTCGTCGTACATTCACCCGAAGTTAGCGAAAATGCTTCCCTGCCGGGATGGACGAACGGCAATGACCGACCCTGACGATCGTCACCGATGCTGCGCGCGGACCCGCTCACGGAACCGCAACACGGCGGGCGGCAGCACCACGTCGCGACGCCAAGCCAGCCCGATGGTCCGCCCGACCGGCGGCACCAGCGGGACTTCCGCGACGCCCGCCGGGCTGCCGGGTTCGAACCGGGGGAGCAGCGCGACGCCTAGCCCGGCCGCGACCAGGCCGCGGACGGTGTCGGACTCCTGTCCCTCGAAAGCGATCTTCGGCGCGAAGCCGGCCGCGGCGCACAGGTCGTCGGTGATGGTGCGGAGGCCGTAGCCGGTTTCGAGGAGGACGAATTCCTCGTCCTTGAGGTCTTCGATGGCGGCGTTGGGCCGGTCGGCGAGGCGGTGCGATGTCGGAACGGAGAGGAAGATCTCCTGTTCGGCGAGCACGGCGGTGTCGAGCAGCGGGTCGTCCACGGGGGCGGGCGCGAGCAGCGCGAGGTCGAGTTCGCCGCTGGTCAGCCTGTCGACCATGTCCTGACGTGAGCCCTGGACCAGCGTGAACCGGACTTCCGGATGGTCCGCGCGGTAGCCGCGGAGCAACGTGGGGACCAGCGACCTGCCGAGCAGGTGCAGGAAGCCGAGGACGACGTGCCCTGATTCGGGGTCGACCTCTTCGCGGGCTTGACGGACTCCGGCGTCGACAGCGGCGAGTGCGCGTTCGGCGGCGTCGGCCAGCAACTCGGCGGCACGGGTGAGCCGGATGCCTCGGCCGTCGGGGACCGTCAGTGGCGCGCCGAGGGCCTCGCCGAGCGCCGAGATCCGGCGGCTTACCGTGGGCTGCGGGACACCGAGCAGTTCGGCCGCGCGTGTGACGTTCGTCGTGCGGCGCAGTGCGGTGAGCAACGCGAGCTGGGGGGCTAGCTGGGCGGTCATCCTTTCATTCAGCACGGTATCGATTGTGGCAGATGACCGTATTAGACGTATCGTTTAGCCAGGCTTAGCTTCGGGATCGTGCCTGCCACCGGAACCACCCGCCGCGTCACGATCGCCGTCGCCGCGGCCGGGATCTCGTCGTTCGCGCTGCTCTACGCGCCACAGCCGGTGCTGCCGCAGCTCGCCGAGCAGTACCACCTCGATCCCGGTGGTGCCTCGCTCGCGGTGAGTGTCGCGACCGGCGCGCTCGCGATCGCCGTACTGCCGATCGCGGCGCTCTCCGAGGTCGTGGGACGGCGTCCGGTGATCATCGCTTCGGTGGTCGCGTCGGTGGTGTTCGGCTTCCTGCTGCCGCTGGCGCCCAGCTACCCGGCGCTGCTCGTGCTGCGGGCGTTGCAAGGGGTCGCCATCGCGGGGTTCCCCGGAGTGGCCGCCGCCTATCTCGCGGAACGGCTCGGGAAGGCCGGGCTCGCGGCCGCGGTGGGCGCGATGATCGCCGGGAACACCGTCGGCGGCATGATCGGCAGACTCGCGGCCGGGTTCACCGCCGGGCCGTTCGGCTATCACGGCGCGCTGCTCGTCGTCGCGGGTATCGGCCTGGTCTGCACGGTGGTCACGGTGCTGGCCCTGCCGCCGGGGGAGCAAGGGACCTTTGCTCTCACTTCGACGGATCGGCGCAGGTCAGAGCGGCTGCGCGAGCAGGGCCGGGCGGTGCTGGCCGGGCTCGGCGCCGCGGTCCGGAAGCCGGTCCTGCTGGTCCAGTACGCGGTCGCGCTGCTGGCGATGGGCTCGTTCGTCGCGCTGTACAACGCCGCCGGATTCCGCTTGACCGGCGAGCCGCTGAACCTCTCTCCTGCGATCGCGTCGCTCGTCTTCCTCGCCTACGCGATGGGCTCGGTCTCGTCGGCGACCGCGGGCAAACTCGTCGGCCGGTTCGGCCGTCGCGGGGCGCTCGTCGGCGCCCTGCTGCTCACGATCGCGGGCGCCACGCTGACGCTGTCCGACTCGCTGCCGATGGTCGTCGCCGGTTTCGTGGTGCTGACCGGCGCGTTCTTCGCCGCGCACGCCGTCGCCAACGGCTGGGCCGCGGCGGAGGCGCCCGAGAACGCCCGGGGCCAGGTCGGCGGGCTCTACACGCTTTCGTATTACCTGGGCAGCAGCATCGGCGGCGCCGTCGGCGCGACCGTCTACGGCCATGCGGGGTGGACCTGGCTGATCGTGCTCACCGCCGCCTGGCTGGCCATCGCCGCGGTGGCCGTGGTCGCGGTGGTCCCCAAGTCCGTGAAGGCCTCCGTGAAGGCCTTCACGGAACAGGCGCTGAGGCGATAGCAAAGGTCCCTTGCTACGCGATCGCGGCGACCAGCAGCCCGCCGCCCACCGGCAGCAGCGCCGGAACCAGCCGCTCGTCCTCCCGGAAGGCCCGCGCGACCTCGCGCAGCGCCAGGGTGTCCGGATCGCGTCGTGAGGGATCGGTCACCCTCGTCCCCGAGACGTTGTGGAACGCCAGTATCCCGCCGGGCCGGAGCAACGCGACGGCCTGCTCGTAGCAACTCGGGTACTCGATCGGCGCCGAATCGACGAACACCAGGTCGTAGCCGCCGGGGGTGAGCCGGGGGAGGACCTCGAGCGCGCGCCCCAGGATCAGCCGGGTCCGCCCCGGCGGGTAACCGGCCTCGCGGAACGCCGCCCTCGCCGCCCGGTGGTACTCGGGCTCGATGTCGATCGAGGTGAGGATCCCGTCGTCGACCATGCCGCGGAGCAGGCACAACCCGCTAACCCCGGCCCCGGTCCCGACCTCCACCACGGCCTTCGCCCGCAGCGTCGTGGCGAGAAAACGCAGAGTCGCACCCGCGCCCGCACTCAGCGGACCGCACCCCAGATCGGCCGACCGCGCCCGCGCGGTGGCCAGAACCTCGTCGTCGGGGGCGTACCCGTCGACGAGGTCGGCGTCGGCGGCCTCGGCAGGCGAGCCCGCATGCGTCCCGGAATTCACACGCGGAGGTTAGCGCTGCCTATCGCCAAAAGAGCGAAGACTCCCTGGTACCGACTTCTCAGCCTCCTCTCAGTCCAGTCTCACTAGAAACATAAGCAGGCCGGACAGACTGGTCCTCGACAACGGGAACACCGTGCTCATCGCCCGCGTTGGGTGGAGTAGTTGGGAGAAGACGCTGATGGAGGTGCCTACTTCCCCGATGCAGGAAACGATGCAGGACCAGCACGCGGACCAGGTCACGCCGGTGACGGTGGACGAGGCCGCATGGACGCCGCCCTCGTGGGACGAGGTCGTGCGTGAGCACGCTGACCGCGTGTACCGGCTGGCATACCGCCTGACCGGTAACGCCCACGACGCCGAAGACCTGACGCAGGAGACCTTCATCCGGGTCTTCCGCTCCCTCGCGTCCTACAAGCCCGGCACGTTCGAGGGCTGGCTGCACCGCATCACCACGAACCTCTTCCTCGACATGGCCCGCCGCCGCTCGCGCGTGCGGATGGAAGGCCTCCCCGAGGACACCGACCGCATCGTCGGCGACGACCCGAGCCCGGAGCAGGTCTACTCGGACACCCATCTCGACCCGGACCTGCAGGCCGCGCTCGACGAGTTGCCGCCCGAGTTCCGCGCCGCGGTCGTGCTGTGCGACGTCGAAGGCCTCTCGTACGAGGAGATCGGCGCCACCCTCGGTGTCAAGCTCGGCACCGTGCGCAGCCGGATCCACCGCGGCCGCCAGGCGCTTCGCGCTTCTTTGGAGCGTCGTCGCGCCGCGGCGCAGGAGTCTGCGAAGGTGGGGGTATGACCGCACCGCGAGGTTGGGGGCTCCCCGAGTCGCATCTTCTTCCGGACGCCATCGTCGCCTTCGTGGACGGCGAGCTGTCCCTCGGCGCCCAGGACAGGGCTTCGGCGCACCTCGCCCGCTGCCAGGCGTGCGCGGCCGAGGTCTCCGCGCAGCGCCAGGCCGTCAACGCCGTGAAGCAGGCGGGAGCCCCGTCGATGTCGGCGGGTTTCCTGGCCAGCCTGTGCTCCATCCCACAGAACACCGAACTTCCCGGCACGCCGGACAACCTGGCGATGACGGCCGACGGCCAGCTGGTGGCCATCCAGCGGCCCGACAGGGTCGCCGGCCTTCGTGACACCGGAGTGCTGGGCGGGACCACCCCGTTGGGATCATCGGCGCCGCTGGGCCAGTCGCCGAACGTCCTCGGCGGCGGACGTTTCGGCGTCGCCCGGCGGAAGTACGCGCAAGGCGCCGGCGTCGTCGTTTCGGGGCTGGTGCTGAGCGCCCTCGCCCTCGTCGCGACCTCGGGTGACGGCAGCGAAGAACAGCCGAACACCGGCTTCACCCCGCCGCAGGGGGTCAACGCCGGTCTGCTGCCCGCGCAGCTGGGCGGCGGCACCCAACCGGAACCGCCGCGCAGCCCCGCGCCGAGCCCGAGCACGTCGAGCGCGCCCATGCCCGTCTCGGCCCGCTGATCTGCTTCGTCAGGGTTTGACGAAGCAGATCGTCGCGCTCTTGAACTGCGAAGTCCCGTAGCTGGCGTAGGAGATGACCTCCGCGGTGCCTTCCGCGCACGGACTGTTCACCACGCTCATCTTCGGGAAGACCTCACTGATCCTCAGCCGCGCCGAGCCACAGTCCTTCAGAGGCGGCGGCGTCTTGGTCTCGATGTCGTCGAAGCACAACCCGACCTTGGCGTTGATCGCCAGGCACAGGGCGACGCCGTCGCCGCGTACCGGCCTCGGGACGGCGTACTTGTAGAAACCGTCCTTGCAGTTCCAGTCGCCCTTGTCGACGCCGGTGAGGCTCACCGCGTAGGGCGCTTGCGGTGAATCGCACGGCGTCTTGACCGCGTCGGCCTCCTTGCCGGATCCGGTCAGTACCACGCAATCGCCTTCGGTGAGGGCTTTGGCCTGCTTCTCCGGCCCGGCAGCCGCCTTCATCACGAAGATGAAGCCGATCCCGCCCGCGTCCACGACGAGCGCGGCGACGAGCAGCAGCACTTTCACCTTGGTGGACAAGCCCTTCTTCTTGGGCGGCTGCTGCGGCCAGCCCTGGTGCTGCGGCCACTGCTGCTGCGGCCATTGCTGCTGCTGAGGGACGTTCTGGGGCGGAAAAGGAGCCCCCGGGTTCTCCGACATGCCCGTTAGACTGCCAGACGTGAGACATGGTTGCCTCAAGTGTCACACTTCTTGGCCGATCCGGGGAATCAACGCGCACTTCACCGTGGTCACGGCAGAATCCAGGACGAGGCTTGGCGTACTCTCGCGTCCGGCCAACCTGATCTCAGCCCCGGGGAATGATGACCGAGCAGCCGAACGCGAATCCGCAGCAGCCTGGTGAACCGGCGCGGGATCGGCTGGCGCCGCGCCCGCTGGCCAGGCCCGCCGTCGATCCGGCGCAGGCGGCCACGTTCGGCAGGCCGCGTGGCGTCGACGGCGCCTTCGACAAGCTGTACCAGCCCGGCACGAACGGGCAGGCCGCGCCGGGTCTGAACCTGGCACCCCCGACGCCGGAATCGCTCGCCGAGGCCTTCCGCCGCCCGCCGGGTGCCGAAGGTGTCGTGCTCGAGCGGCCGCAGGGGACCAACGGCTCCGAGTCGTCCGTGAACGGTTCGGAAGCTCCGCTCTGGACCACGACCTCGGACCCGTGGCGCGACCCCGGCTCCGGTGCGGTGCTCGCCGGACCGGCCGTCCAGCAGGACTCGGATGAGGAGAAGGACGCGAAGCGCCCGCAAGGTGCGCTGCTGAGCCTTCCGGAGGTCCTCTTCGGGCGCCGCGTGCAGACCAAGGCGCTCGCGATGCTCGCCGCCGTCGCGCTGGTCATCGGCGCCGCCGGCGGGCTGATCGGCTGGTGGTTCGCCGACACCGGCAGCGAACTGACCGGCCAGGCCAGCATCTCCGAAGCCGACGCGGCCAAGGAACGTCCGGCGGGTTCGATCGCGGACATCGCCCACCGGGTGGCGCCCGCCGTGGTGTCGCTCGAGGTGTTCAAGCCGGGCGCGGACGCAGGCCAGCAGGGTTCCGGCGTCGTCATCGACACCCAGGGCTATGTGCTCACGAACGAGCACGTGATCTCCGCCGCGACGGCCGACTCGGCCACCAAGGTCACCGCCGTGTTCTTCGACGGCAGGCGCGTCGAGGCGAAGGTCGTCGGCTCCGATCCCAAAACGGATCTGGCCGTGGTCAAGGTCGACGTCGACAACCTGACCGCGTTGCAGGTCGGGAAGTCGTCCGACCTCGCCGTCGGCGACTCGGTGATCGCCGTCGGTTCGCCGCTGGCGCTGCAGAACTCGGTCACCGCCGGCATCGTGAGCGCGCTCAACCGCCCGGTCACCGCCGGCGGCGACGGCGGCAGCGCGCCGGTGATCTACGAGGCCATCCAGACCGACGCCGCGATCAACCACGGCAACTCGGGCGGCGCGCTCGTCGACGCGACCGGCGCGCTGGTCGGGATCAACTCCGCGATCCGCTCGTCCAGCGCCGAAGGCGGCAGCATCGGCATCGGATTCGCCATCCCGAGCGACTACGCGGTGAAGATCGCGAAAACACTGATCAAGGACGGCAAGGTCGTCCACCCCGACATCGGCATCAACGCTTCGTCCACCGTCGCGGGCTCAAGCACCATGGGCGCGCAGGTCCGCAATGTGGCCCCGGGCGGCCCGGCCGCCTCGGCCGGGATCAAGGAAGGCGACGTCATCACCGAAGTCGGCGGACGGCTCGTGCGCGACTCGGCGGAACTGCTCGTCGCGGTCCGCGCGCGCGAAGTCGGCGAAGTGGTCCCTGTCCGCCTTGTCCGGGATGGGTCTTCGCTTGTGGTGGACGTGAAACTGGCCTCGGACTAGCGAGTTCGGCCGGGGTACCCTGAACGGGGAAGACGCCGAGGCGGAGGTTCACACGGGTGTTCGAGAGTGTCGGCTGGGGCGAGATCCTCATCATCGTCGTCGCGGGTCTTTTCATCCTCGGTCCGGAACGGCTGCCCGAAGCGGCGGCCTGGATGGCGAAGAGTGTCCGCAAGGTCCGGGATTTCGCGACCGGGGCCAAGACGCAACTGCGCGAGGAAATGGGCCCGGAGTTCGATCAGCTGCGCAAGCCGCTGGAGGACCTGCGGGGCCTGCGGAACTTCGACCCGAAGCGGGTCGTCACCCAGCACCTGTTCGACGGTGACACGGATCCGCTGGGGCTCAACAACGTCAACGGCACCAATGGTGCCGCCAATGGGACCAACGGTGCCAACGGGGCTGCGAAGCCCAACGGTTACCCGGCGACGGCTTCGCAGCCGGAGCCGCTGAAGCCGGGGGAGCGCCCGCCGGTCGACCCCGACGCCACCTGACCAACCCGCAATTCGTCACCTACTTGCGATGGATGAACACCGCAAGTAGGTGACTAATGGCGAAGAGGGTGGTCAGCGCCCCGCAGGGGTGACGTTCAGCATCATCCCGGCCAGCCCGCGCGCCCGGACGGTCAGCTTCTTCGCCGCCTCCTTGAGCACGAGCGACGCCGGCGCGTCCGGTTCGGCCAGCACGATCGGTGTGCCCGCGTCGCCGAAGGTGACCACGCGCGGGTCCATCGGGATCTGCCCCAGCAGCGGCACGGTCGAGCCGACCGACTTCGACAGCGAGTCGGCGACGGACTGCCCGCCGCCGGCCCCGAAGATCTCCATCCGCTGGCCGTCGGGCGTTTCGAGCCACGACATGTTCTCGATGACCCCGGCCACCCGCTGCCGCGTCTGCAACGCGATCGCGCCCGCGCGCTCGGCCACCTCGGCGGCCGCCTGCTGCGGGGTGGTGACGACCAGGATCTCCGCGTTCGGGATGAGCTGCGCCACCGAGATCGCGATGTCGCCGGTGCCCGGCGGCAGGTCCAGCAGCAGGATGTCGAGGTCGCCCCAGAACACGTCGGCGAGGAACTGCTGCAGCGCGCGGTGCAGCATCGGTCCGCGCCACACGACGGGCTGGTTGCCCGGGGTGAACATGCCGATCGAGATGACCTTCACGCCGTGCGCCTGCGGCGGCATGATCATGGTGTCGACCTTGGTCGGCTTCTCGTGCGTGCCGAGCATCCGCGGCACCGAGTGCCCGTAGATGTCCGCGTCCACCACGCCGACGGAAAGCCCGCGCTCGGCCATCGCGGCCGCGAGGTTCACCGTCACCGAGGACTTGCCGACGCCGCCCTTGCCGGACGCGACGCAGTAGACCCGCGTCATCGAACCCGGCTGCGCGAACGGGATCACCGGTTCCGTGGCGTCGCCGCGCAGCGATTTTCGCAGTTCCGTACGTTGCTCGTCGTTCATGACGTCGAGCTCGACCTTGACGTCGCTGACGCCGGGGAGCTTCGCGACGGCGTCGGTCGTGTCCTTGGTCAGCGTCGCCTTCAACGGGCAGCCCGCGACCGTCAGGTAGATCCCGACGGTGACCACACCGTCCGAGCCCACCTCCACGCCCTTGACCATGCCGAGGTCGGTGATCGGCTTCTTGATCTCAGGGTCGTACACGGCCTTCAGCGCGGTGCGGACATCGTCGACGCTGGGGAGTTGCTGCGTACTGGTCACCCCACCATGTTACGTACCGGTAGCGGCGCGGTCGGGTTTGGCCTTGCGCGGCTTGGCATCAAGATCTTCACGGAGCCGGTCGAGTTCGCCCCGCAGGAAGTCCCGGGTGGCGACCTCGCCGAGCGCGATCCGCAGCGACGCCAGCTCCCGGGCGAGGTATTCGGTGTCCGCCTTGGTCTGTTCGGCGCGGTTCCGGTCTTCCTCCAGCGAGACGCGGTCGCGGTCGTCCTGGCGGTTCTGCGCCAGCAGGATGAGCGGCGCGGCGTAGGCGGCCTGGGTCGAGAACGCCAGGTTCAGCAGGATGAACGGATACGGGTCCCAGCGCAGGGAGACCGCGACCAGGTTCAGCACGATCCAGACGATGACGGTCAGCGTCTGCCAGAACAGGTACTTGCCGGTGCCGAGGAACCGCGCGACCCGTTCGGTGAGCCTGCCGAAGGTGTCCGGATCCAGGTTCAGCCGGAACCGGCCTTGGCCACGGGGCTGGTCGAGCCGTCGCCCGGAGGTCAGTTCAGGCACGTTCGGCCTCCTCGCTCTCTTCGGCGATCTCGCCGGTGATGTCGTGCAGCCCGGTCTCGCGCCAGTCCTCCGGCAGCAGGTGGTCGAGCACGTCGTCGACGGTGACCGCGCCGAGCAGGTGGTGCTCGGCGTCCACCACCGGCCCACAGGTGAGGTTGTAGGCGGCGAAGTATCGGGTGACCTCGGACAAGGTCGCGTTCGGCCGTAGCGCGGGCAACTGGGTGTCGACGGCGCTCGCCACCATCTCGGCGGGTGGTTCGCGCAGCAGCCGCTGGAAGTGGACGACACCGACGAAGCGGCCCGTCGGCGTCTCAGTCGGCGGGCGGCTGACGAACACCATGCTCGCCAGCGCCACCGGGAGGTCGGCGTTGCGGATGTGCGCGAGCGCTTCCGCGACGGTGGCGTCCGGCGTCAGCACCACCGGTTCGGGGGTCATCAGCCCGCCCGCGGTGTCGGACGAGTACTCCAGCAGCCGTTTCACCGGCGCCGATTCCTCGGGTTCCATGAGTTCCAGGAACCGGTTCTGGTCGGCGGGTGCCAGTTCGGCCAGCAGGTCGGCGGCGTCGTCGGGGTTCATCGCTTCGAGGATGTCGGCGGCCCGTTCCTCGGCGAGGTAGGACATCAATTCCTTCTGATCGTCCTCGGGAAGTTCCTCGATGAGGTCGGCGAGGTGCTCGTCGTCCATCGCGTCGGCGACCTCGTGCCGCCGTTTCAGCGGCAGATCACGGACCGTGGCGGCGATGTCCGCCGCGCGCATGGTGTCGAACAGCATCAACAGTTGAGCGGCGCCCTGGGTCTGGCCGGTCAGGTCGGTGAGCCCCAGCCCGGACACCTCCGACCACGGCAGGACCTGCATCGGCGCGCGCCGCCTGCCGAGGCCGAGTCTGCTCGACCGTTCGCGGATCGCGAGTTTCGCGAGCACCCAGTCGCGCGTTCGCGTCGGCTCCATGCCGGCGTCGACGACGGTGACGCGGGTTTGCGAGCCCGCGAGCGTCGCGTACGCGTCGAACAGCTGCCCGACCACCAGCACCTCGTTGGGCCGCTGATGGAATCGCCGCATGTTCACCGATCCGGTGGCGAGCGTGACCGCGCTTGGCTCGATCGAGGTCACGCGCAACATCGGCACGAACACCCGGCGCCTGGTCGTCAGTTCGACCACGATGCCCAGGATCCGCGGCGGCTGCTGATCGAGGCGCAGGCCCGCCACCACGTCCCGCACCTTGCCGATCGATTCGCCATCGGGTCCGAAAACCGGCAAACCGGCCAGCTGAGCTGCGAATACCCTGTTCACGGCTGCCATGCCCGAAGGTTATCGGCTCCCGGGGCGGGAGACGATTCGTGTGATCACCGCAATGCCCAGGCGGCGATTCCGGGAACGGCGGCGTAGGCCGGGTCTTCGGCGAGGGTTTCGGGCGACTCGCCCTCGGCGAGGTCTTCGTGGAGCCAGATCCAGTTCTGCACCGCGCGGACGAGCGTCCACGCGCGCGTGCGTTCGGCGTCCACCTCGGCCGCCGCGGCGAACCACGCGATCTTTTCGTCCATTGTGGACTCGTTCGCCCGGTTCCAGAGGATCGAGATCGCGCCGAACTCGAGATCCCCCGAAACCGGCTTCGGGTCGATCACCAGCCACGGTTCGCGTTCCCCGGCGAGGACGTTCTCGAAGTGCAGGTCCTCGTTCACCATCAGCTCACCGGCTTCCGGTCCGAGGTTCACGCAGATTTCCACGGCCGCGTCGAGGTACTTCCGGTCGAACGGTTCGCCCAGTTCGCTCCAGGACTCCGGGAGTTCGGTGACGAGCTCCGCGGCTTCCTCGCGAAGGGAGCGCCGCAGCGTCTCGGGAGTGGGGACGGCCAGCCGTCGCGCGATCGCGCCGACCGTCTCGACGGCCTGCCGGATCGGCTCCGTTTCCAGCGACCGGGTGGCGTCGAGCCGCTCCAGGAGCAGCACGCCGTCCTCGGGCACGTTGTCGTACATCAGGACCGCGCCCTGACCGGCCCAAGTGGACAGTGCGAGCGGTTCGTCGTCGGATTCCTCGTGCGGCCAGCCGAGTTTGAGGATCGCGGGGGAGCCGTCCGCGCGGCGCACAGGCTGCGCGACGCCGACGAACCCGTGCATGGCCTCGCCGTCGTAGTCGAGCTGCCACTTGGCGGTGTACTTCTCGGCGAGGAACGGCAGCGAATCGAGCCATTCGGCGGCTCCGGGGCCGAGTCCGGCGGCGCGGTCGAGGAACTTGGGCGGGATCTTGAAACCGGTCACGAACCCACCTTGGCAGGTGCGTCCACCGTGTTTCCTCCGTGACCCGCCGGGCGTACCGTGAACAGTGAGAACAACCCCGGGAGCAGCCATGGTGGTGGAGATTCTCAGTGCGGTCGCCGTCGCGGGCGGTGCTTGGCTCGCGGCCAGCCTTCGTGTGGTGAAACAGTACGAACGCGGCCTCGTGTTCCGGTTCGGGCGGGTGCGCGCGAACATCCGGCAGCCCGGGCTCGCGCTGCTGGTGCCGTTCGCGGACAGACTGCAGAAGGTCAACATGCAGATCGTCACGATGCCGGTCCCCGCGCAGGACGGAATCACCCGCGACAACGTCACCGTGCGGGTGGACGCGGTCGTGTACTTCAAGGTGATCGACCCGGTGCTGGCCGCGGTCAACGTGCAGGACTACCGCTCGGCCGTCGGCCAGGTCGCGCAGACCTCGCTGCGGTCCATCATCGGCAAGAGCGACCTGGACGACCTGCTGTCCAACCGCGAACGGCTCAACGAGGGCCTGGAGCTGATGATCGACAGTCCGGCGCTGGACTGGGGCATCCACATCGACCGGGTCGAGATCAAGGACGTCGCGCTGCCGGAGTCGATGAAACGCTCGATGTCACGCCAGGCCGAAGCCGAACGGGAACGGCGCGCGCGGGTCATCTCGGCCGACGGGGAACTCCAGGCGTCGTACAAGCTTTCGCAGGCGGCCGCGACCATGGCCGACACCCCGGCGGCGTTGCAGCTGCGGCTGCTGGAGACCGTCGTGCAGGTGTCGGCGGAGAAGAACTCGACGCTGGTCCTGCCGTTCCCGGTGGAGCTGCTGCGCTTCCTCGACGCGAATACGCCGAAGCGGGAGGCGCCGCCGGTTTCGCAGGACAACGGTCAGGTGGCGCCCCCGGCGCCCCGGGAGCCGGGCGATGTGGAGCAGCGCCCCTAAGGGCATAGAGAAGCCCCAGGCGCTTGCATCAGAGGTGACACTGGGGCGTTCGTGCCGTCCGTCGAGATCGAAGAGGCACTGCTTCGTAACGCTCTGGATCGGTGCCTCCGCGAGCATTTTCGCGAGGATCAGTGTGGTATTCCGTGGTTCTTGCTGCCGACCCCCGTCGCTAATCCAGCTCGCCCCGCATACCGAGGATGATGAAGGTCCCGCCGAAACCGACCCACAGCGCGAGGACGATGTAAGCGATGATCACCGCCGCGAGCGCCATGCCGCGTCCGCCCGCCTCGCCGCGGTTCGCCTTCGCCAGCCCGATGTGGCCCAGGATCAGGCCGACGATCACGGTCACGCACGAGCAGAGGCCGATGATCGAGCACACCAGTCCGGCGATCGCCATCCCGTTGTCCTGCGATCGCGGGGGCGCCGCCATCGCGTACGGGTTGTACGGCTGCGGCGACGGATACGCGACCGGCAGCGGCGCGGGCGCGTACACCGGGGGAATCGGCGGGCCCGGAGCCGCGAACGGCGGCGGAACGGGCTCGGCGGTCAACGGGTCGATGGCCTGCCCGTACGTCTCGGCCGGAACCGGAACGGAAGGCGGCTCGGGAGCGGGAACAGGGTCCGGGGCAGCAGCCGAAGGGGGCTCGAACGGAGCGGGCGGCTCGAACGGCGCGGGCGGCGTGAAGGGCGCCGGCGGCTGGAACTGCTGCGGTTCCGCCGGGCTTGCCACAGCGTCAGAAGAAGCCGCAGTCGGGTCCGAGAAGGTGTTCGAGTCGGTGTAGGACGACGTCGACGGTGTGTCCTGAGAGTCGGAACTGCTCATCCGGTTGGCCCCCTGGTTCGTGCGGGACACCACCGTATCCGGGGACGGGTCACGACACGCTCGCGGCTCCGAGCGCGAGCACCGCGAACACGAACCACAGGATGACGGGGATCAGCCACAGCCCGGTGACGACGTACCCGACGACCATCCCGGCCTGCGCCATGCCCTGGCCGCCCGCTTCGCCGCGTTTGGCCTTCGAGAGCGCGATGTGCCCGAAGATGATCCCCAGGATCGCGGGGAAGCACATGACCAGCCCGATCAGCGAGCACACCAGCGACGCCACCGCCATGCCCTGATCCGGCGGCCGAACGTAGGCGTAGGGCTGGGCGTAGTACTGCTGAGGCGGCGGCTGGTACGGCTGGAGACCGTAGGGCTGCTGCTCGTACGGGTCGTGCGGATTCGTCATGTCGGTCCCCTCGTAGGTCGAGGACCGTATCGCTAACGGAAAGCGCCGTGTTTCGCGGCGATGTTCAGCGCGACCGGGATCGCGATCGCGTACAGGATGATGATCAGGTAGCCGACGACGAACGCGGCGAGCGCCATGCCCTTGCCGCCCGCTTCGCCGCGCCGGGCCTTCGCGAAGGCGACGTGGCCCATGACGATCCCGGGGATCACGGACACCAGTCCGATCAGCCCGAAGAGTGAAAAGATCAGCGCGGCCATCGCCAGGCCGGAGTCCTTGCTCCGCGCCGGTGGCTGATTCGGGAAGACGTACTGCTGTTGCGGCGGGAATCCACCAAAGGGCTGCTGAGCCATGTTCGTCCCCCTCGGACTGTGATCGGCTTGTCACGCCTACGCCATGGTCACGGATGGCGTACGCGTGACTGCGCTCATAGCGAGGTCTCCGCTCAGGCGTCATACTCACCGGTAACCCAGCGCCGGGAGCCCGGTGCGCGCGAATTTAGGAGCAGCGATGGCTCGCCTCGCCCAGACCGCCGGCTTGACCGACGTGCAGTCCGAGATCCTGGCCACGGTCCGCCAGTTCGTGGACAAGGAGGTCATCCCGCGCGCGCAGGAGCTCGAGCATTCCGACACCTATCCCGCCGACATCGTCGAGGGGATGAAGGAGATGGGCCTGTTCGGGCTCACCATCCCGGAGGAGTACGGCGGCCTCGGCGAATCGCTGCTGACCTACGCGCTCGTGGTCGAGGAGATCGCGCGCGGCTGGATGAGCGTCTCCGGTGTCATCAACACGCACTTCATCGTGGCGCACATGATCAAGCAACACGGGACGCCGGAGCAGAAGCAGCACTTCCTGCCGCGCATGGCGACCGGTGAGGTCCGCGGCTCGTTCTCGATGTCCGAGCCGGATCTCGGCTCCGACGTCGCCGCGATCAAGACCCGCGCCCGCAAGACCGACGACGGTTACGTCATCGACGGTTCGAAGATGTGGCTGACCAACGGCGGAAGCTCCAACCTGATCGCGCTGCTCGTCAAGACCGACGAAGGCGCCGAGAAGGCCCACCAGAACCTCACCACGTTCCTGGTCGAGAAGCCCGAGGGCTTCGGCGAGGTCGCTCCCGGCCTCACCATCCCCGGCAAGATCGACAAAATGGGCTACAAGGGCGTCGACACCACCGAAGCCGTGTTCGACGGCTACAAGATCGGTGCAGACAAGGTCCTCGGCGAAGCGCCGGGCAGGGGCTTCGCGTACATGATGGACGGTGTCGAGATCGGCCGCGTGAACGTCGCCGCCCGCGCCTGCGGCATCGCGATCCGCGCGTTCGAACTCGCCGTCGAGTACGCACAGCAGCGCAAGACCTTCGGCAAGGCGATCGCCGAGCACCAGGCGATCGCGTTCAAACTCGCCGAGATGGCCACCAAGGTCGAGGCCGCGCACCTGATGATGGTCAACGCCGCCCGCCTCAAGGACTCCGGCGAACGCAACGACGTCGAAGCGGGCATGGCCAAGCTCATCGCCAGCGAATACTGCGCCGAGGTCACCCAGGACTCGTTCCGCATCCACGGCGGCTACGGCTACTCCAAGGAATACGAGATCGAGCGCCTCATGCGTGAAGCGCCGTTCCTGCTCATCGGCGAAGGCACCAGCGAAATCCAGAAGACCATCATCAGCCGCGGCCTGCTCCGCGAGTACAAGTCCCGCTCCTGAACGTTCGCGCCTTTCGCCCGTCCTTGAGAAGATGGACCAGGACGGGCGAGAGGTGATTACGTGAGTGCTCCCTTTGGCGGAAGCGGCAGGGCCGCGGGTGGGCTGCCCAGGCTGCCGACACCGCCTTCAGGCTGGCCGATCGGTTCCTACGCGACGTACGGCGAAGCCCAGCAAGCCGTCGGTTTCCTCGCGGAGAAGGAGTTCGGGGTCGCCGACGTGACCATCGTCGGCGTCGACCTGATGCTCGTCGAACGCGTCGTCGGCCGGCTGAGCTGGGGCCGCGTGCTGGGCACCGGCGCGGTGTCGGGCGCGTGGTTCGGCCTGATCATCGGGCTACTGCTCGGCATGTTCAACAACCAGGGTTTCGCCTGGCAGCCCATGATCGGCGGGCTCTTGCTCGGCATCCTGGCGTGGACGGTCTTCGCGGCGATCAGCTACAGCATGTCCCGCCGCGACTTCTCCTCCGCGAGCCAACTGGTCGCCGGCCGCTACGACGTGCTCTGCCAGCCGCGTTCGGCCGAACAGGGGCGTGAGCTCCTCGCCCAGCTGGCGTTGGGCGGCCGCCCCGTGCGATGACATTCGGCGGTACTCGTTCACCTGTTCGTCGTGCGGTCCGCTGAATCGTTACCGATACTGCTTGCGGGCGGTGATCGCCCGGAATAGGTTGCACAACACCAGTCGGGCGGTCGCGTACTCCAGCGTGTCCGCCCGAGCACTAGCACGTCGGGGTGCTGGCGCGCGGGCTTCTTCAACGCGTCCTAGTGCCGCCGCTTCCCGAGCGTGCGCGGGTGAGGAGGCCTCATGGGGAAGAGGATGAGCGCGAGCCGGAGGGGCCGCTCACCAGGCCGCGCCGGCTCGTTACTCGGCGCGACAGCGCTGACGGCCGGTTTACTGGCGGGCTGTGGTTCGGATGCCGGACTCAAGATCAACGTCTACTACGCGCCGGAAGACAACTTCCAGTCCGTTGTGGACGATTGCACCAAGGCCTCTGGCGGACGCTACGAGGTCGTCTACAACAAACTTCCGCGACCGGCCGACGGCCAGCGGGAACAGATGGTCCGGCGCCTGGCCGCCGGGGACGATTCTCTCGACGTACTGGGGTTGGACGTCACCTGGGTCTCCGAGTTCGCCGAGGCGGGCTGGGTCGACGAATGGACGGGTGAAGCCAAGGCGGAGGCGACCGCGGGTGTCCTGCCGGGACCGCTCGAAACCGCCACGTGGAACGGAAAGCTCTACGCGGCGACCAAGAACACCAACGTCCAGCTGCTCTGGTACGACGACCGGCTGACCCCGACGCCGCCGAAGACCTGGGACGAGATGATCCAGCAGGCGCAGGCGCTCAAGGCGCAGGGCAAGCCGGCGAACGTCGTGTTCACCGGCGCGCAGTACGAAGGCCTCGTCGTCATCTACAACACGCTCGTCGAATCGGCGGGCGGCAAGATCCTTTCCGACGACGGAAAATCGGTCGTGATGGACGAGGGCGCGGTCAAGGCGCTGGAGATGCTCAAGAAGGTCACCACGGCCGGGATCACCGACCCGTCGCTGACCAACTCGAAGGAGGACGAGGTCCGCCAGGCGTTCCAGCGCGGAAACGCCGCCTTCGAACTGAACTGGCCGTTCGTCTACGCCTCCTACGCCAAGGAGAAGAAGGACGAGCTGAAGCATTTCAAATGGGCGACCTATCCGCGGTTCGAAGCGGACAAGCCCGCCAAGACCACGATCGGTGGCTACAACCTGGCGGTCAGCTCGACTTCGAAGCACAAGGCCGAGGCCTACGAAGTCGCGCTGTGCCTGCGCAACGAGAAGAACCAGAAGTTCTCCGCGCTCAAGGACGGTGTCCCGCCGACGATCGAGTCGCTCTACACCGACACGGTCCCGCTCGATGCCACAGCAGGCGTCAGCGACGACAACCCGAGCATGGACACGAAGTACCCGATGCGGGAAACGATCCTGGACGCGCTCAAGGACGCGGCGGTGCGCCCGCTGACCCCGGCGTACCAGAACGCCTCGACCGTGTTGTCGAAGGTGCTTTCCCCGCCTTCTGAAATCGATCCGCGGAAGACGGCGGAGAAACTGAAAGAAGAGCTCGCCGACGCGCTCGAGTCGAAGGGAGTGATCCCGTGACCGTGCAGGAAGCCGCCGGTTCGGCGACCGCGAGCAAACCGGGCAAGAAGAAGAAACCCGCGCTCAGTGAGGGAAAGAAGGCCGAGCGCAGACTCGGACTCTGGCTGTGTGCCCCGGCGGCGTTCGTGATGATCGCCGTCACCGGCTATCCGATCATCTACTCGATCTGGCTTTCGCTGCAGCGCTACGACCTCAGGTTCCCGGCGCAGCAGGAGTTCGTCGGCCTCGACAACTACATTTCGGTGCTGTCCAACGGCTACTGGTGGACGGCGTTCGGGACGACGATGGGCTTGACCATCGTTTCGGTGGTGATCGAGTTCGTCCTCGGCATGGGCCTGGCGCTGATCATGCACCGGACCCTCGTCGGACGGGGCCTCGTGCGGACGGTCGCCCTGATCCCGTACGGCATCGTGACGGTGGTCGCGGCGTTCTCCTGGTACTACGCCTGGACGCCGGACACGGGTTATCTGGCCAACCTGTTCTTCCCGGACAGCGCGCCGCTGACCGAATACTGGCCTTCGCTGGCGATCATCGTGCTGGCCGAGGTGTGGAAGACGACGCCGTTCATGGCGCTGCTGCTGATGGCTGGGCTGGCGCTGGTGCCGGACGACCTGCTGAAGGCGGCGGCGATGGACGGCGCGACCGCGTGGCAGCGGTTCACCAAGGTGATGCTGCCGGTGATGAAACCGGCGATCCTGGTGGCGTTGCTGTTCCGCACCCTGGACGCGTTCCGCATCTTCGACAACATCTTCGTGCTCACCAACGGTGCGCAAGATACGTCTTCGGTGTCGATGCAGACCTACAACAACCTGGTCAAGGGGTTGAACCTCGGGATCGGGTCGACGATGGCGGTGCTGATCTTCATCACGGTGGCGATCATCGCGTTCATCTTCATCAAGGTGTTCGGCACGGCCGCACCCGGCAGTGACAATGGGGGTAAGCGCTGATGGCGATCGGTGGAGCGGTCACTCCCGGCCGCAAGTTCAAATGGGGCCTCGTCGACATCCTCGTCCTGGTGTTCGCGCTGTTCCCGGTGCTCTGGGTGGTCTCGCTTTCGTTCAAGACCAAGGAGACCCTGGACGACGGGAACTTCATCCCGTCGGAATGGACGTGGCAGAACTACGCGGACATCTTCGAGACCACGGAGTTCATCAGGGCACTGGTGAACTCGATCGGGATCGCGATCATCGCGACGGTGATCGCGGTCGTCCTCGGCACGATGGCGGCGTACGCGATCGCGCGGCTGGACTTCCCGGGCAAGCAGGTGCTGGTCGGGATGTCGCTGCTGATCGCGATGTTCCCGCAGGTGTCGCTGGTGACGCCGCTGTTCAACATCGAACGTGAGCTGGGGCTGTTCGACACCTGGCCGGGGCTGATCCTGCCGTACATCACGTTCGCGCTGCCGCTGTCGATCTACACGCTTTCCGCGTTCTTCCGGGAAATCCCGTGGGAGCTGGAAAAGGCGGCGAAGATGGACGGCGCGACCCCGGCACAGGCGTTCCGGAAGGTGATCGCGCCACTGGCGGCACCGGGGGTGTTCACCACCGCGATCCTGGTGTTCATCTTCTGCTGGAACGACTTCCTGTTCGCGATCTCGCTGACCTCGACCGAGGCCTCGCGCACGGTCCCGGCGGCGCTGTCGTTCTTCACCGGGTCGTCGCAGTTCGAAGACCCGACCGGGACGATCTCCGCGGCCGCCGTGGTGATCACCGTCCCGATCATCCTGTTCGTGTTGTTCTTCCAGCGTCGCATCGTGGCGGGGCTGACGTCCGGTGCGGTGAAGGGCTGACCCATGGCTGAAATCGTTCTCGAAAAAGTGTCCAAGAAGTACCCCGACGGCGCCCTCGCGGTGTCCGAAGTGGACATCACGATCGCCGACGGTGAGTTCATCATCCTGGTGGGTCCGTCCGGCTGCGGGAAGTCCACGACCTTGAACATGGTTGCGGGCCTGGAGGACATCTCCTCCGGCGAACTGCGGATCGACGGCCGGCGCGTCAACGAGAAGGCGCCGAAGGACCGCGACATCGCGATGGTGTTCCAGTCCTACGCGCTGTACCCGCACATGAGCGTGCGGGAGAACATGGCGTTCCCGTTGCGGCTGGCCAAGGTCGACGACAAGATCGTGCGTGCGAAGGTCGAGGAAGCCGCGCAGATCCTCGACCTGACCGGACATCTGGACCGCAAGCCGGCGAACCTGTCCGGCGGGCAGCGGCAGCGCGTCGCGATGGGACGGGCGATCGTCCGTAACCCCAAGGCGTTCCTGATGGACGAGCCACTGTCCAACCTGGACGCGAAGCTCCGCGGCCAGATGCGGACCTCGGTGTCGAAGATCCAGAAACAGCTGGGCACGACGACGCTCTACGTCACACACGACCAGACCGAGGCCATGACCCTCGGCGACCGGGTCGTCGTGCTGCGGGCGGGCTACGTGCAGCAGATCGGGTCGCCGCAGTTCCTCTACGACAACCCGGCGAACCTGTTCGTGGCCGGGTTCATCGGCAGCCCGTCGATGAACTTCGTGCCCGCGACGCTGGAGAACGGGACCGCCCGCAGCGCGCTGGGCGACATCCCGCTCACCGACCGGGTGCGGCAGCTGGTCGAGGCCGCGGACGCGCCGCGAGAGGTCATCGTCGGCATCCGGCCGGAGCACTTCGAGGACGCCGCGCTGGTGGACGCCGCCGCCCGTCAGGGTGCGACGTTCACCGCCCACGTCGACGTCCTCGAGTCGATGGGTTCGGAGAAGTTCGCGCACTTCACGGTCGAAGGTGAGGCCGCGTCGTCGTCCGACCTCGCGGATCTCGCCGCCGACAGCGGATCCTCGGACGTTCCCGGTGCCGAGTCGCAGATCGTGGCCCGCCTCTCGGCGGCGTCCTCGGCGGCGGAGAACCAGAACGTGGAACTGTGGTTCGACGCGGACAAGATCAAGCTGTTCGACGGGGCCAGCGGCAAGAACCTGACCTACACCGAGTAGGCGCCGGTACACGGTGGGCCGGGTGGGTCGTGAGTGGCGATTCGGGTTCTAACCCGAATCGCCACTCACGACCACCTGTACCTAGCGCTTCTCCTTCAGGTCGCTCGCTCGCACGCCGACCAGGAGGACGACCACCGCGAGCAGCACTATCCCGCCGCTGATCTGCAGCCCGAGGGAAAGACTGCCGGTGGAGGACTGGATGAAGCCGAGCAGCGACGGTGACGCGGCGGCGGCGAAGGAGCCCATCGAGGTGACGACGGCGATGCCGGTCGCGGCCGCGCGGTCCGACAGGTAGATCGACGGGATCGAGTAGAACACCGTCAAGCCCGAATAGTGTGCCGCCGCCAGGACGGCGAGCAGGATCACGACCGCCACCACGTTGCCGTGGGAGAAGGAGATCGCGAACATCGTGAGGGCCGCGATGATCCACGCCGTCGCGGCGTGCCAGCGCCGTTCGAGGGTGCGGTCGGAATGCCGTCCGACGAGCAACATCGCGCCGATGCCGACCAGCGGTGGCACGGCGGAGAACAGGCCGAGGTTCAGCACGTTGCCCACCCCGGCGTCGGCGATGATCCTCGGCGCCCAGAACGAAACGGCGTTGGCCAGGGTGTACGCGCCGCAAGCGCACAGCCCGAGGATCCACACCTTGGGGTCCTTCAGCGCCACGCGAAGCCCGGCGTGGGTCTGCGTGCCGCCCTTGCCGCCCTTGAGCCGCTGATCGGCGTCGAGATCGGCGCGGACCGCGGCCTTCTGCGCGGGAGTGAGCCAGCGAACCTGCTCTGGCTCGTCGGCGAGCCAGAACAACACGACGAGGGCGAGCAGGATCGGCGGGATTCCCTCGATGAGGAACAGCCATTGCCAGTCCGCCAAGCCGGCGACGCCGCCGAGCGAATGCATGATCCCGCCGGAGATCACCGAACCGACGATCCCGGAAACCGGCACCCCGATGAAGAAGATCGCGGTCATGCGGGTCCGGCGGGCGGACGGGAACCAGCGGGACAGGTAGAAGAGTGCCCCGGGGAAGAAGCCCGCTTCGGTGACGCCGAGCAGGAACCTCGCCACGTAGAAGGTGAACTCGTCCTGGATGAACATCGTTGCCACGGTCACGGCACCCCAGGACGCCATGATGCGCACGAGTGACTTGCGGGCTCCGATGCGTGCCATCAACGCGTTGCTCGGCACCTCGAAGAGGATGAACCCGATGAAGAACACCGTCACGCCGAGGCCGTAGACCGCGGGGCCGAAGCCGAGATCGCGTTTGAGGCCCTCCTGCGCGATTCCGATGTTCGTCCGGTCGATGAAGCTGACGATGTAGCAGATCACGAGCAAGGGCATGATCCGCAGCGCGATCGCGCGGTAAGTGGCGGGGCGGTCGACCGACGCGGTGTCCGGCACGGCCGGCTGGTCGGTGGAGGGACTGGAATCGGCCACGGTGTTCGACTCCCTTGTCGAGGTGCGTGTGCCGCCGCGGGGTGCGGCGACGACGCGTAGCATGCGCTCCAGTGTTGATACTGTCAACAGTCGAAGGATGATCGGTAGGATGCCCGGCATGACCGAACGTCCGGATGGACACGAGCTCGTCCCGATCTCCCGGCTGCTCTCCTACCGACTCTCCCGCACGTCGGCCGCGCTGTCGCGTTCTGCGGCGCTGCGCTATCGCCGGGAGTTCGACGTGAGTCTCGGCGAATGGCGGGCGATCGCCCTCATCGCGGCCGACCCGACGCTCACCTTGAATCGGCTGGCTCGCCGGGCGGGGCTGGACAAAGCCCAGATGAGCCGGGTGGTCGCCAAGCTGGTCGAGCGCGGATTCGTGAGCCGGACGGCGGCCTCGCGCCGCACTTCACGGCTGGCGTTGACCGAGGACGGTCTCGCTGTTTACCGGGGCCTCATCGTCGCCGCGAACGAACGCGACGCGGCCTTCCTTGGCATCCTGACCTCGGAGGAGACCGAAGTTCTCGAGCGCGCCCTCGACAAACTCGCCGACGCCGCGCTCGCCGTCGAGCAGGAGGAGCGCGAGCGTGACGAGAAACCCTAAGTGTTGACATTATCAACTGTCGGCGAGTAGTTGTGGAGTCACCAGAGGAGGTGACTCGATGACCGACGAGGTCACTGTTTGTGAGTGCTTCGCCAGGGACGGTCTGCAACACGAGCCGGAGTTCGTCCCGACGGCGACGAAGGTCGCCCTGCTGGAAGGTTTCGTCCGCGCGGGATTCACGCGAATCGAGGCGACGAGTTACAGCCATCCGGAGCGGGTCCCGGCGTTCTCGGACGCGAGCGACGTCCTCGCCTCGCTCGACCGGCGGCCGAGCGTCGCCTTCAAGGCGACGTGCCCCAATCCCCGCGCCGTGCTGCGCGCGCTGGACGACCTCGAACGTGGTGCGGGGGCGGAAGAACTGAGCCTGCTGGTCTCCGCCAGCGAGAGCCACACCGAGCGGAATCTGCGCACCACCCGCGACGCGCAGTGGGAGCGGGTCACGGAGATGGTTCGCCTGGCGGACAAGCGTTTCCGCCTGATCGGCGTGGTGTCGGTCGCGTTCGGCTGCCCGTTCGAGGGCGCCGTGGACCCGGGGCGGGTCGCCGAGGACGTCGCCCGGTTCGCCGACCTCGGCGCCGACGCGGTGACCCTGGGCGACACCACCGGCGTGGCGACGCCGAAGAGCGTGACCGCACTGTTCGAACGGCTCGGCCGGGCCCATCCCGCGCTGCCGCTGATCGCGCACTTCCACAACTCGCGGGGCGCGGGTATCGCCAACGCGGTCGCCGCGTTGGACGCGGGCTGCCGCCACTTCGACAGCGCGATGGGCGGTGTCGGCGGCCACCCGTCGTCGATCGGCTACGGCGCCGGGCTGACCGGGAACGTCTGCACCGAGGACCTCGTCGACCTCTTCCACGCGATGGGTGTCCGAACCGGACTGGACCTCGACGCACTCGCCGAGTCGTCCGCCGCCTGCGAGGAAGCCCTCGGCCGTCCGCTGTACAGCATGGTCGCGCGAGCCGGTTTCGCCCGCACACAAGGAGAAAGCCGCCGATGACCGTCACCCTGCTCACCGAAGACCGCGACCGGGTCCGGATCCTCACCCTCGACCGGCCGGAGAAGCTCAACGCGCTCGACACCGCCCTCACCCTGGCGCTGCGGGACGCCCTCGACGACGCCGACCGCGATCCCGGTGTCCGCGCCGTCGTCCTGACCGGCAACGGGCGCGGATTCTGTGCCGGCGCGGACCTTTCCGAGTTCTCCGCCCTCACCCCCGACCAGCCCGGCGCCGTGCTCGAACGGGCGGCGCTGACCGCCGGACTCCAGACCCGGATGCAGCGGATGGGCACCCCGGTCGTCACCGCGGTCCGCGGCGCGGCCGTCGGCGGCGGGGCAGGCCTCGCGATCGGCGCCGACATGGTCGTCGCGGGCGACGATCTGCGCTTCGGCTACCCGGAATTGCGGCACTCTCTCGTCCCGGCCCTGGTGATGACCGGCCTGGTCAGGCATCTGGGCCGCAAGCTCGCGTTCGAGCTGATCAGCACCGGCAGGCTGCTCACCGCTGCCGAGGCCTTCGAACACGGCCTGGTCAACCGGGTGGTCGCTCCCGAGGACGTCCTCACCGCGGCACTGGAGATCGCCGGGACATGGGCGGCCGTCGAGCCACGGGCCCTGAGCGCGGCCAAGGACCTGTTCTACCGGGTCGGCGATCTGCCGACCGACGCCGCAATGCGCGCCGGACAGGACGTCAACGCGCTGATGCGGGGGTTCCGCCGGTGACACCGCCACTCGAGGGCATCACCGTGCTCGACTTCTCCCGCGTGCTGGCCGCCCCGATGGCCACGCAGATCCTCGGCGAACTGGGCGCGACGGTGATCAAGGTCGAACGGCCGGGCTCCGGCGACGAGACCCGCGGCTTCGAACCCCGGCTCCCTGCCGGGGAAAGCGCCTACTTCTTCGCCGTCAACCGGGGCAAGCGTTCGGTGACCCTCAATCTGAAGGATCCCCGCGGGCGCGACGTCGCCCGCCGCCTCGCCGCCCGCGCGGACGTCGTGGTGGAGAACTTCCTGCCCGGCACCATGGACGGACTCGGCCTCGGGTACGCGGAGCTGGCGGCGGACAACCCCGGTCTGGTGTACGTGTCCGCCACCGGGTTCGGGCAGACCGGTCCGGACAGCGCCCGCAAGGGTTACGACACCGTTTTCCAGGCCCTGTCCGGAATCATGGCGATGACCGGTGAACCGGACGGTCCGCCGGTCAAGACCGGGATCCCGGTGGCGGATCTGACTTCGGGACTCTGGGTGGTCATCGCCGCGCTCACCGGGCTGGCGGGACGCGGCGTCACCGGACGCGGCCGTCACCTGGACGTGTCGATGATGGACGTGCAGCTCAGCCTGCACGCCTTGAACGCCGCCAGGCTGTTCGCCCTCGACGAGGACCCCGCGCCGACCGGCAGCCAGCACCCCGGTCGCGTCCCGTCCGCCGCGTTCCAGGCCGCGGACGGCCGCTGGGTGCACATCAGCTGCAGCGACCAGCACTGGCGTGACCTGTGCCGGGTGCTCCGCCTCGACGAACTCGGCTCCGACCACACGCTCCGGGACAACGCGGGACGAGTCGCGCAACGGGACCGGGTGATGACCGCGTTGCGCACCGCGATCGCTTGCCGTGACAGCGACAAGCTGGTCGAAGAGCTGCGGGCGGCCGACGTGCCCGTCGGTGAGGTGCGCGGCGTACGCGAGGCACTGGCCGATCCGCATGCGCGAGCGCGTGGCGTCGTTGGTGCCTTCTCCCATCCCACCGAAGGCACGTTCCCCGCGCTCCGCACCCCGTTGCGGGAGACGGGCGCGCGGCCACCGGACACGGCCAGTCCGCCGATGCTGGGCGCCGACACCGACGCCGTGCTCGCGGACGCGGGCCTCGGCACGGACGAGATCGCCGCCCTGCGCGGCGCGGGGGTGATCTGAATGGACGAGCGGATCCGGCTCGACATCGCCGACGGGATCGCTCGGCTGCGGCTGGCCCGCGCGGCCGCGCGCAACGCCGTCGACCTGCCCCTGTGCCTTGAGCTACGCGCGGCTTTCGAGGAGATCGACGCCGACGAGTCGGTCCGCGTCGTCCTGATGTCCGGAGAGGGCCCGGTCTTCTGCGCCGGTGCCGACCTCAAGGAGCGTGTCGGCAAGGACGCCTCGTGGGTGCGCCGCCGTCGCGTGGCCTCGTTCGCCGCCTACGCCGCCATCGAGGCCTGCCGCCGTCCGGTGGTCGCGCTGGTGCACGGTGCCGTCGTCGGTTCGGGTGGCGAGATCACCCTGGCCGCCGACTTCGCCATCGCCGCCGAGGGCACCACGTTTCGCTTCCCCGAGCCGCATTGGGGCACGATCGGCGCCACCCAACGGCTCCCGCGCGCGATCGGACCACGGCGGGCCAAGGAACTGCTGTTCACCAACCGCCCGCTGGACGCGGCGGAAGCCCGCGAGCTCGGGCTGGTCGTGCGGGTGGTCCCGTCGGAGGAGCTGACCGAGGTCGGCCTCGAGACGGCGCGGAGCATCGCCAAGGCGCCACCGGGAGCCATCGCGCTGACCAAACGCGCGGTGGATCTCGGCGGCGAAACCGACCTCGACCGCGGCATCCGCATCGAAATGGCCGCGATCGAACAGAATCTGGACACTGGTGACTGGCGTGCCGGTCTCGACCGCTTCCGCGGCCGCTCCGCCACGCCCGAGGAGACAGAGTGATGGACCTGCGCACCGTTTGCCCGCTCACCGCGCACGAGGCGCTGGAGCGCGCCGCGATGACCGCTCCGGATGTCGAAGCCGTCGTCACCGCCGACGCGCGGATCACCTACGGCGAACTCGCCGGGCACGTCGTGCGGATCAGGGCCGCGCTGGTGGCACACGGTGTCGGGCGAGGAGACCGGGTCGGCGTCTGCCTCGGCAACGGGCCCGACTGGGTCGCGCTGTTCGTCGCGATCGGCTCGCTCGGCGCCGTCACCGTGCCGGTCAACACCCGATGCACCGCGGACGAGGTGCGGTACATGCTGGCCAAGGCGAAGGTCTCCACGCTCTTCGTCGCGGACCGCGTGCTGCGCGTCGACTTCATCGCGATGCTGCGCGAACTGGGCCTCGGCGCCGACGGGCGCTGCGCCACGCTGCCCGACCTTGCCTCCGTGGTGGTACTCGGCACGGAAGTGCCGGACGGGGTGACGGCGTGGGCGACGTTCCTCGCCGCGGCAGGCGATGACGCACCGGCCACCGCGGAACCGGACGACGTCCTGCTCGTGCAGTACACGTCGGGCACCACGTCCCGGCCGAAGGGGGTCCTGCTGACCCACCGCGGCATGTGCGCCAACGCGTACTTTTCGGGCGCCCGGCTCGGTTTCCGCGTCGCCGACCGGTTCCTCAGCGCCCGGCCCTTCTTCCACGTCGCCGGAAGCACCTTGTCGGTGCTCGCCTGCCTCCAGCACGCCGCCACCCTGGTGACCATGGCCAAGTTCGAGGCCGGGGAAGCGTTGCGCCTGCTGGAAAAGGAACGCTGCACGCATTTCTCCGGCAACGACACCATCGCGATGCTCCTGCTCAACCATCCCGACCGCGCCGCACGGGAACTCCATCTGCGCGGCGCTTGGGTCGCCGCCTCACCGACGGTGATCCGGCGCGTGATCGACGAGCTCGGTGCCCGCGAATGCGTTGCGGGATATGGCCTTTCGGAGGCGTCGCCGAACGTCGCGCAGTCGTGCTGGTGGGAAGCGGAGGAGATCAGGGCGTCCGGCGCGATGGCCGTAGAACCCGGGGTGGAGGTCCGGATCCGCGCGCTCGACGGGGATCAGGACTGCGCTCCCGGTACCCCCGGCGCGATCCTCGTCCGCGGCTGGAACGTCATGCGCGGCTATCTCGACGCGCCCGAGCAGACGGCCGCGGCGATCGACGCCGACGGCTGGCTGTCCACCGGGGACGTCGGCCTGCTCGATCACACCGGCAGGCTCCATTTCACCGGGCGCACGAAGGACATCATCCGCGTCGGCGGGGAAAACGTCGCTCCCGCCGACATCGAGGACGTCCTGCATCGCCACACCGCGGTCCGGCAGGCCGCCGTGGTCGGCGTGCCCGACGAACGGCTGATCGAGGTCCCGTTCGCGTTCGTCGTGCTCCGCGAGCCCGACGCGGTCACCGAAGAGGAACTCCTGCGCTGGGCGAAAGTCCACATGGCGGGCTTCAAGGTGCCGCACCATCTGCGGATCGTCGACGGCTTCGAAGGCATCGGCATGACCGCGAGTTCGAAGGTGCGGAAGAACCAGCTCGCGGCACACGCTCGCACCCTGTTGGGGCTTGCCTGATGAGCCGGATCCCGACCGCCGTCACCGAACTGCTGGGCATCGAGCTGCCGATCGTGCAGGCAGGGATGTCCTGGGCGTCGTCGTCCTCCGCGTTGCCGCTCGCGGTGAGCAACGCGGGCGGCCTCGGTGTCGTCGCCGCCGGGCCGATGCGGCTGCCGGACCTGGCCCGCACCCTCGGTGAGATGGCTGACGGCACCGACTCGCCGTGGGCGGTGAACCTGCCGCTGTACCGGTCGGGTGCCGACGAGGTGATCGAGTTGCTGCTCGCGCGGCGCCCACCGGTGCTGATCGCCTCGCAGGGCGGTCCGCGGCGCTACCTCGACCGTTTCCACGACATCGGGACGATCTGCCTGCACGTCGTCGCCGGTACCGAGCACGCGCGGAAGGCCGTGGACGCCGGCGTCGACGGGCTCGTCGTGGTCGGCGCCGAGGCCGGGGGACATCCACCGCCGGGCCTCGTCACGACGTTGGTCCTCACTCGCGCGGTCGCGACCGCGGTGCCGGGCACCCCGATCGTCGCGGCCGGAGGCCTCGCCGATGGTGCCGGACTCGCCGCGATGCTCGCCCTCGGCGCGGGCGCCGTCCAATACGGCACGCGATTCCTCGCCAGCGCCGAAGCCACCGTGCATCCCGGGTACAAGGACGCCGTGGTCGCAGCCGACATCGGCTCGACCCGCACGGTCGGCCGCGGACTCGGCCTGATCAGGGCGCTGGCCAACGACTTCACCGACCGGATGGCCGAACTCGAGGACGGCGCCGCCGATCTCGAACAACGACGCGGCGTGTTCGCGGCTTCGACCCTGCGGGACGCCGCGCTCGACGGCGATCTGACGAACGGCAAGGTCGAAGCGGGTCAATCGGCGGGGCTGGTGACCGACGTCCTGCCCGCGGCCGTCATCATCCGGCGGATCGTCGACGAGTACCGCGCGGTCGTCGATCAACTGCCCCGTGCCGACGTCACCGATCCGTAGAATTCGTCCACTTCGGACATCCGGATTCCGACCTTCGGCGGTTTACGATCACCGGCCGATCCGGGACCCTCAGCCCAACGCGCGGAACACCGAGACCGAGCGAAGGGGCGCCTGCCTTGACGAAAAAGCTGCCACGCCGTCTCCTGCAGGGCCTCATCGGAGCGGTCCTCATCACCACACTCGCCCCGGCGGTCGCCTGGGCCGAACCCCCACAGGCCCTGCCGTCGAACGCGACGGAGGCCGACAGCACCTGGCAGCCCGCGTTCGACTACGACACCGACGGCTGCTACCCGACGCCCGCGATCTCGCCGACCGGCGCGGTGGCCACCGGCCTCAAGAACTCCGGGGCCCTCAACGGTCAGTGCCGCGACCGATCGGACCTCGACAACACCAACTCCTACGCGCGGTCGAAGTGCAACAACGGCTGGTGCGCCCACCTGTACGACCTCTACTTCGAGAAGGACCAGGCCGTCCCCATCCTCGACTGTTGCGGGCACCGGCACGACATCGAACACGTCGTCGTCTGGGTCAACGAGGGCCAGGCCCGGTACGTCTCGACGTCCGCGCACGGGAACTACTCCACCTACGACCGCTCCAAGGTCTCGTGGGAGGGAACCCATCCGAAGATCGTCTATCACAAGGACGGCGCGAGTACCCACTGCTTCCGCATCGCGAGCGCGACCGAACCGCCGGAGAACCACTACAACGCCTGGCAGTACCCGGACCTCGTCAGCTGGGACCGATTCCCGCCCGGGATCCGCGACACCCTCGTCCGCGCCGATTTCGGCAGCGCGAGCCTGGCGATCAAGGACGGCTCCTTCGAGTACAACCTCGGCAAGGCCAAACCGGCGGGCATCCCCTTCGATCCCAACGCCTGAGGCCGGCTCAGTACTCGCTCTCGGGCAGGGCGAGCCACAGCACGAGGTAGACGATGAACTGCGGGCCGGGCAGCAGGCAGGACAGCACGGCGAGCAGGCGGACCTTGCCCGGCGTGGTGCCGAAGCGTTTGGCGAGACCGGCGCAGACGCCGCCGATCATGCGGCCCTGGCGCGGTCGGGTCAGGCGGGCGGCTACGGGGTTCGTCACGGTTCTTCCCTCTCGGTCGTCACGTTGTGTGAAACCCATTCTCGTCTCGTGACGGCCGCACCGCATCCCACCGCGGAACGAAACGCACCCTTAAGGGCGTGAAATCGCGGTGAGGTATTCACCTGGGAAAACGTGGCGGACCCTGTGTTCTTCGCCCGTAGGGGCTGGTGTTCCGCGATCTTTTGACGATACTGCTCCGGTGCCCTCGAAGAGACTCAGCGCAGTACTCTGCGGCCTGTTCCTCGCCGCGGCCTGTTCCACCCCGGGACCGGCGGTGGCGCCGTCGACCACGGCGGGCGAGGAGGCCCTGACCGCTTCCGAGGCGCTCGGGGAATACTCGTCGCTCGATTACTGCAGCCTCGTCGACCAGCGGAAAGTGATCGGCGGCGGAAACGCGGTCAAGCCGCCTTTGAGCTCTTTCGAGTTCTGCCGCCTCGAATTCGTCGAGGGCGCCAATCGCTACACCGTGACCACCGGCCCGATCACTTCCGGGCAGGATCCGAACAATCAGCCGTACGAATACGGTGGTCCGCTGCCGGAAGGCGTCAGCGTCCAGCAGTCGACGTTCAACGAGGACACCGCCTGCACGCGGCTGCTGACCTTCGCCGACGGGATCCGCCTGTCCATCGCCGTCACGTCCGACAACACGTCCCCGGCCGACCAGACGGCCCGCTGCCGGATCGCCGACGCGACGGTCGGCAGTGCGGCGGGGGTGATCGGCGCGCGCCAGGTCGGGCGGCTGAACCTCGACCAGCGCTCGTGGGGCCGGGTCGCCCCGTGCGCGCCGCTCGACCAGCACGAACTCGACGCCGCAGCCGGCGCGGAGACCAAACCGGCCCCGGCGCTGTCCGGGCACAGCTGCATCCGCGGCAAGGTCAGCTTCTCGTTGTCGGTCGGGGCGGACACCACGCCGGGCGCCACGGAGGCGCTGGGCGGGCGGCAGGTCCAGGTCACCACGTCGGGCGCGTTCTGCCAGGTGACCACGCACCGGCCGATTCCGGGCACCCCGGAGCGGGTCGAACAGGCGACTCTCTCGGTGGTCGGCGTCGACGGGGCGCCGGAGGACGCCACCTGCGCGGCGGCCCGTGAGGTCGCCGTCGCCGTGTTCCCGAAGCTCCCCTGACGCGATTCGTCACCTACTTGCGGCGTCTGCGGACGCTCGCCGGTCGCAAGTAGGTGACGAATTGCGTGGGGGCTAGCGCAGCTTGGGCAGCCGGAAGGAGCACATCGCCTCGTCCAGCGTCTCGAAGTCCAGTGGCGGATGCGGCAGCGGCGTGGCGCGGCCGGGTTCGGCGCGCAGACCGTCCAGCAGCATGGCGAGGCACCGGCGCCACAGGTCCGGCTGGATACCGTGCGTGAACTCGATGACCGAGCCGATCATCTGGTGCAGGAGCGGTATGTCCGTCGGCACGAAATCGGCGCGGAGGGCACCCGCCGCCTGAGCCCGTTCGACGAGCTGTGTGATCAACGGCACCATGCGGGACTTCGCCTCGGCGACGCGCTCCTGGCCGAAGACGTTCGACAGCATGACTTCACGTAACCCGCGGTCACCGGCGTGCAGTTCGGCCGCGCGCCACGTAAAGCCCGCGAAGCCCTCCCAGGGATCTTCGGCACGAAGCGCTTCTTCGGCGAACTCGCGGATCGTCTCGAACTGGTCGACGAACATGGCCTCGACCAGGTGTTCCTTACTCGGGAAACGGCGATAGACGGTGCCGACGCCGACGCCGGCGACCTGCGCGACGTCGTCGAGCGTCGCTTCGAGCCCGCGTTCGCCGAAGACATCGCGTGCCGCCGCGATGATGCGCTGCCGATTGAGTTCAGCGTCGCGCCGCAGCGGCCGCGCCGGTGCGGCGGGAGCGAGGTCCCTAGCCATCCGTCCAGCTTAACAAACGAAGTAGAGGACACTTCTCCACTTCTTGTGTACCTTGGGCGCGGAAAGGGGAGATACCTACTCCACATAGCTTCTTCGTCACTATCGGTGAGGAAACCGCCCGTATGTCTGACTCATCCACCGCTGTCGCCACGCCGCCGGGGGACGCGGCCGCGCAGCACGCCAACCCGCACCACGCCAGGAGATGGCTGATCCTGGTGATGATCGGTCTCGCCCAGCTGATGGTGGTGCTCGACGCCACCGTCGTGAACATCGCGCTCCCGTCGGCGCAGCAGGACCTCGGGTTCTCGAACGACGCCCGCCAGTGGGTCGTCACCGCCTACGCGCTCGCGTTCGGCAGCCTGCTCCTGCTGGGCGGGCGGCTCGCGGACCTCTTCGGCCGCAAACGCGCGTTCCTCGTCGGGCTCGCCGGTTTCGCCATCGTGTCGGCGATCGGTGGTGCCGCCACCAGCATCGAAATGCTGCTCGTCGCCCGTGCCGCACAGGGTGTCTTCGGCGCGCTTCTCGCCCCGGCGGCCCTCTCGCTGCTGACCACGACCTTCACCGACCCGAAGGAACGCGGTAAGGCCTTCGGTGTCTTCGGCGCGATCGGTGGCGGGGGCGCGGCGATCGGCCTGCTGCTCGGCGGCGTGCTGACCGAGTACCTCGACTGGCGCTGGTCGATGTACGTCAACATCGTCTTCGCGGTGATCGCGTTCGCCGGTTCGGCCGTGCTGCTGAAGAACTCCGAGACCGACGGCCCGCGCCCGAAGCTCGACATCCCGGGCACGATCACCGCGTCGGCCGGCCTTTTCGCGCTCGTCTACGGCTTCGCGAACGCCGAGCGTGACTCGTGGTCCTCGATCACGGTCTGGGGTTTCCTCGCCGGCGGTGTCGTGCTGCTCGCCGCGTTCGTGGCGATCCAGCAACGTGCCGAACACCCGCTCCTGCCGCTGCGCGTGCTGCTCGACCGCGACCGCGGTGGCTCGTATCTCGCGATGTTCCTGCTCGCCATCGGGATGTTCTCGATCTTCCTGTTCCTCACCTTCTACATCCAGCTGAACCTCGGGTTCACGCCGGTGCAGAGCGGGGTCGCGTTCCTGCCGATGGTCGCCACCCTGATGATCAGCGCGACGTCGGCGACCGCGATCCTGCTGCCGAAGTTCGGCGCGAAACCGTTGGTGTCACTGGGAATGCTGATCGCCGGCGCGGGACTTTTCTGGCTCTCGGCCATCGACACCACCAGCACGTACGCCAGCGGCGTGCTGTTCCCGCTGATGATCATGGGCGTCGGCATCGGCCTCGCCATGGCGCCCGCGATGAGCGTCGCGACCTTCGGCGTCGACACCCGCGACGCCGGTGTCGCGTCGGCGGCGGTCAACACCGCGCAGCAGGTCGGCGGCTCGATCGGGACCGCGCTGCTGAGCACGCTGGCCGGGAACGCCTCGACGTCGTTCCTGGTCGGGAAGGTCGCTTCGCCGCAGCTCGCGGCTGAAGCGGCTGTGCACAGTTACACGACCGCTTTCGTGTGGGGCGGGTGGATCTTCGTCATCGGTGCGGTGATCTGCGGGCTGCTGTTGCGGTCCGGTGCCCCGGCTCGCGCTCCTGAAGGTGCTTCGGAGGGTGCTCCGGTCGCCGTGCACATGTAGGGGGAGTGCAATGAAAGGCCCCTTCATTGCAAAATTTGCAATGTAGGGGCCTTTCATCTCAGATTTCGATGCTGAAGGAGACTTTCGCCGCATGGCATGCGAGGAAGGCGTCCTGCACGTGGCGTGGTTGTGGGGGAACGCTCCCGCGCCTGGTCGGTGAGGTAGCGAAGGCCTCCTTCCTTACGCTGAAGGTAGGGAAGGGGGCCTTCACGCGCCGACGGTGAGGCGACGTCAGCGGGACTGTGACCGCACCGCTTCGAAGACCTCGTCGTCCCACCGGTGCGTCCGGATCAGCCGGTACCGCTCGCACGCCACCCACAGGTACGCCTCGGCGTCCGTGCGCGAGCCGATCAGGTCCGCCTGCCGCAGCATCGCCACCACCGGCACGAACTCCTCGTCGAACCAGCGCTGCGCGAGCGTCGCGCGGTCCGAGTACGCGCCTTCGTCCTGCATCAGCCGGAAGCCCCACGCCTCCACGTGCTCGCCGAGCCGCGCGTAGTCCCACGGATCGGTGAACACGACCGAAGCCCGCGCGTGCCCGGACAGCGGGACGCGTTCCAGGAACAGCCGCCGGTAGTCCTTCACGATCAGGTCGCCGCGGTACCGGATCCCGCTCGGGTCCAGTTTGGTGCGCACCTCGGTGACCATCGCCTCTATTGTGGACAGTCGCATCGCGTGCGCCACCGAAACGCGGTGGTGCCCGTCGATGATGAAGTGCAGTTCGCCGACGCGGTACACCTCGATCGGCGGAATCGACTCGCCACGCCTGGTGGCGAGCGCCAGCCGTTCCCAGCGTTCGCGGACGCGCCCGGACGTCGGGCGGAAACGGCGGTCGAAGTCGCGGCCGCGGTCGACGCTGCCGACGATCGAATCCAGCCGGATCACCCGCGCCCCGATCTTCCGCTCGCCGAGGTAGCCGAGAGCGTCCACCACCTCGTGGAACGGCAGCATGATGTTGACGTCGTCGGGCTCGCGGCGCAGCCAGGTCGCCAGCCGGGAGAGGACCTGACGCCGTCGCGCGCGAAGGAAGTCGTGTTCCGCGTCCGCGCGGGGAAAACCCGTGTCCTTCATGAGAACTCCATGATCCGGTGCCCGACGACGTTGCGTACCGTGGTCCCGCCGACCACCCGGTCCGGCACGGGTTCGCCGTGCGGGTGGATATGCCCGTGCAGCAACCACTTCGGCCGCAGCAACTCGATCGTGCGATGGAGACAGTCGAAGCCGCGGTGCGGCGGATCCTCGCGGTCGCCGCAGTGCCGCGGCGGCGCGTGGGTGAGCAGGATGTCGACGTCCCGCCCGTCCCGCCGGCGCCGGAACCGGGCCCGGCGCACCAGCCGCCGCGCGCGCCGGGCCTGCTGGCGTTGCGTCCACTGGTTCGGGCCGTCGTTGTAGCGGACCGAACCGCCGAGCCCGGCGAAGCGGAGCCCGCCGACGTCGACGACCCGGCCGTCCGCGTTCACCCCGCCCGCCGGACCGGGCCACACCGTGGGGAAACCGTCCTTCATGGACAGTCCGCCGTAGCGCGTGTAACCGGACAGGTCGGGATCGTGATTGCCGGGGACGAATACGCACGGCACGTCGAGCGCGCCGGCCAGGAACTCGAGGTAGTCGTACGGCAGGTCGCCGGCACCGACGACAAGGCCGAGGTCGGCAGGCAGCCGATGGACGGCGGACGTCCACAACCGCTCTTCGACCTCGTCCGCGACGACCAGCGCTTTCATACGCTCCAGCGTAATGCCGGAGGCGCTACTTCGGGCCGTGCGCGAACGCGGGGTCCTTGGCGATGATCGCGATCACGATGCCCAGCCAGACGACGCAGAAGGCCAGCGCCCAGAACTTGAGGTTGGTCAGGATCCTTGGCATGAGGGAACTCCAGAACTGCCGAATGCGGAAGAAGGGTCAGAGCCAGCGGTTCTTCCTGAATATTCGGTAGAGCAGGATGCAGACGCCGAAGATGACCGTCATCGCCACCGGGTAGCCGAAGCGCCAGTGCAGTTCCGGCATGTAGTCGAAGTTCATCCCGTAGATGCCGGCCAGCGCCGTGGGGACCGCGATGATCGCCGCCCACGCGGTGATCTTGCGCATGTCGGTGTTCTGCTGGAGAGTGATCTTCGCCAGTGTGGCGTCCACCAGGGTGGTCAGCAGTTCGTCGAAGTTCGCGACCCGCTCCGCCACGGTCGTCAAGTGGTCGGAGACGTCGCGGAAGTACGAGCGGACCTCGTCCGGGATCAGTCGCGTGTAGCCCTCGGCGAGGCGCTGCAGCGGCGTCCCCAGCGGCATGACGGCGCGGCGCAGCTCCAGCACTTCACGCTTCATGAAGTAGATCTGCTCGGCGCTCACCTTGGACCTCGGCGCGAAGACGTGCGTCTCCATCTCGTCGATGTCCGACTCGATCGCCGTGGTGACGTCGAGGTAGTGGTCGACGACGTGGTCCGCGATCGCGTGCAGCACCGCGGACGGCCCGAGGTCGAGCCGCTCGGGGTCCTGGTCGAGTTCGCGGCGCAGCCTGGCGAGCCCCGAGTGGTTCCCGTGCCGCACGGTGATCACGAAGTCGCGGCCGAGGAACGCCATCAGCTCGCCGGTCTCGACGATCTCGTTGGCCGTCGCGGGCGACTCGTGCTCGACGTAACGGACCGTCTTCAGCACCATGAACAGCGTGTCGTCGTAACGCTCCAGCTTGGGCCGCTGGTGTGCTTCCAGCGCGTCCTCGACGGCCAGTTCGTGCAGGCCGAAGGTGTCCGCGATGCCCTGGATCTGGACCGCGTCCGGCTCGTGCAGGCCGATCCAGACGAATCCCGTGTGCCGCTTGCGCACCTCTTTGATCGCCTCGGCGTGCGTCCAACGGCCGGGCAGGCGCTTGCCCTCCACATACACCGCGCAATCGACGACGTACGCCGAAAGAGGGACGGGCAGCGGGCGTTCGGGGACGCTCTTGGCGCGGCCGTTGCTCCGGCCGCGAAGGCCGCCGAGCGAGGGAATGGCAGGCATGGGATCTCCTGGGCAGACGTCGTGCGTTGATGCGCGAAGACGACGGGCCAAGCGGTCGGGGGGCCGCTCGGCTAGGCCAGCGTTCCCGGTTTCGTCAGCCCTGCCAGGTGGGGATCCGGCGAGACGTGAAGGGGGGAACGCTGCGACTACTAGGAAGCGGACTATCGCCACTGGACATCGGGTTCCTCACCTCCTTCGGCTCGGCGGACGGTTACGCAGTGGTGTGGGTCGCGTTGACGACCCGACACCAATGGTCGAGGGTACTCCTCAACACGAAAGCCTGTCGTTCCAGGCTCACGCCGCGTTACTCGTGCAGGAGGAATGGGTGCAGTTCGGTCGCTATTACGAAGAGTTCGAGGTCGGCGCGGTCTACAAGCACTGGCCGGGCAAAACGGTCACCGAGTACGACGACCACCTGTTCTGCCTCATCACCATGAACCACCACCCGCTGCACCTCGACGCGCACTACGCCGAGGAGACCACCGACTTCGGCAAGAACGTCGTGGTCGGCAACTACGTCTACTCGCTGCTGCTGGGGATGTCGGTGCCGGACGTGTCCGGCAAGGCGATCGCGAACCTCGAGGTCGAATCGCTGAAGCACGTGAAGCCGACCTTCCACGGGGACACCATCTACGGCGAGACCGAGGTGCTGGACAAGACGCCGTCGAAGTCGAAGGACGACCGCGGTGTCGTTTACGTCGAGACTCGCGGCTACAAGCAGGACGGCACGATCGTGTGTGTCTTCCGTCGCAAGGTGATGGTGCCGAAGCGGTCCTACGGTGACAGCAGGGGCGGTGAACAGCCCGGTCGCCCCGTCCCGCACGAATAATGGGTGTCACGAACGGGAAGAGGGAGCGCGTCGATGCCCATCGGGCTGGATGAGATCAAGAGCCGCCTGCGGAAGTTCGCGACGGTCGAGGCGGCCGGTGTTTCGCCGCTGTACGAGCACCTGGCGACGAAGGCGTCCGAGGACGACGACGTGGCCGGTCTGCTGACCGACGCCCGCGGCGGTGAAGCGCGCGGAACGCTGCTTTTGGCGACCGCGCACCGGCTCATCCAGGCCGACCCGATCCACCCGCTCTCGCGGTACTACCCGTCCGTCGGCGGTTTCGACGGCGTGGACTCGGAGACGTGGCCGCTGTTCCGCTCGTTCCTGCTGGAGCGGGCGGACAAGGCGCGGGCGATCATCTCCTCGCGGTACACGCAGACCAACGAGGTCCGCCGTGCCGCGCTGCTCTACCCCGCGATGACGACGGCGGCGAAGGAAGCGGGCGGCAAGATCGCGCTGCTCGAGGTCGGATGCAGCGCGGGGCTGCTCCTTGGCCTGGACAAGTACGCCTACCGCTACCAGTGCGACGGCGGCGAGCAACTCACCGCCGGTCCCGCGAAGACCGCGGTCGGCCTGCACTGCGCACTGGACCTCGCGCCCGGTGCCGTCACGCCGAAGGTGCCGAAGAAGCTGACGATCACCGCCCGCGCCGGCCTCGACCGCGCCCCGGTGGACCTCGCCGACGAAGACGAACTGGCCTGGCTCGAAGCCTGCGTCTGGGCCGACCAGCCGGACCGGATCCGGCTCCTGCGTACGGCCGCGGCGGCGCAGGGCAAACAGCGGCCGGACCTGATCGCCGGCGACGCCGTCGACGATCTCGCCTCGGCGGCCGCCACCGCGCCCGCCGACGCGCCACTCGTCGTGCTGACCAGCCACGTGCTCGCGTACCTGGGGGACCGGCGGGCGGACTTCCTCGAGGCGTTGCGGAAACTCGCCGCGGACCGGCCGCTGTGGTGGGTCAGCGAGGAGTTCTACGGCGCCGGGCTGGAGCACTTGGCGCCCGGCCGGGCCGATCTGGCCGAACCCGCGGATCAGGCCGTGCTCGGCCTCGTCCGCTGGGACGCCGGTGTCCCGGACGTGCGGGCGCTGGCCAGGACGGCCCCGCACGGGCAGCGGATGACGTGGCTCCCGGTTTAGGGGTGCGGGACTTCGCTTAGGGCCAGAGCGTTCCGTGGGCGAGGTACGCAGCCGTGACAGGAGCGCATGGGTCGAGCTGGTCGTGAGTGGCGTTTCGGGTTAGAACCCGAAACGCCACTCACGACCACCGCGCGGGCAGCCTCACCGGCGACGCCGCCTGCGAGAGGCGGCGGCGGCCGACCCGACTTCCGGGTTTACCCATTCGGCTCTTCGAAGATGTCGGCAAAGCATCGGGAAGGATAACTTTCACCTCCCGCGCCGCTTTATCACCGCGTCATTCGACGAATCGGACACGGCAGGTCGTCAAGACGGCGTGACGTCCCCGGTCGGCAGCACTCCCCAGTCGCGCAGAGTGACGAACAGGAGTTCGGCCAACCGGCCCTCTTTGTCGAGTTCGATCAAGGTTCCGGCGTCGATCCACCGGGCGTCGTCGGCGTCGTCCCCAGCACGGAGAGTGCCGCCGGCGACCGCGCAGGCGTAATCATGGATGTCGTACGGGCCGCGGCGGGCATTGCCGACGTATGTGCCCGGTATCACGTCGAGCCCGGTCTCTTCGCGCATCTCCCGGATCACGGCCGCTTCGTCCGTTTCGCCTGGTTCCACCCGTCCGCCGGGGACCGACCACAGTCCACGTCCGGGTTCATTCGCGCGCCGGATCAGCAAAATCCGCCCGAGTTCGTCATGGACGATGCCGCCGACACAGCGGACGGTGCTGTCCGAAACGGTGTTCATTCCCGAATGGTAGACGCGGGCTTCCTGACAATGGCTGTCCTGTACACGGAGAGTAGCCGTACGGTACACTTCCCCTCGCCGGCTGACCCAAGCGCGGGACTTCCCTCCCGCGCGGGTGGAAGGTGCGGTACAAAATGAATAGTCAGTATCCGCAGTCAGTCACCGTAAGAGACAGGATTGATCGCTGTGAACGCGAAAAAGCTCCTCACTTTCGCAGGAATCGCGTTGGTGCTGTTCTTCGTGATCGCGCAGCCAGGTCAGGCCGCGGGCCTCGTGGGAAACATCATCGGCTTCCTGCGTGACTCGGCCGAATCGGTGATCACCTTCGTCAGCAACGTCTTCAGCTAGCGGGGGAGCGGATACTCTATCGGTATGTTCGCCCCACGCGATCCAGACGAGTATCTCCTCGACACCGAGCGGCGGGTCATCAGGATCCGCCGGCACTGGGCTGTGCTGTTGTGGGAAACCTTTGAGACGGCCGCGTTGCTGGCCGTCTGTGTCCTGGTCTCCTACCTGTTGCCGCCCGCCGCGTGGGTCATCCAGAACATCCTCTGGTATGCCGCGTTGCTCATCATCCTGCGCTTCGCGTACGTGGTGATGGAGTGGTGGGTCGAGCGCCTGGTGGTCACGGACAAGCGGTTCGTGATGACCACCGGTGTCTTCACCACGAAAGTGCTGATGATGCCGATCACCAAGGTCACCGACCTCACCTACGAACGTTCGGCGTGGGGCCGGATGATGGGGTACGGGACCATGGTGGTCGAGTCCGCCGGTCAGATCCAGGCGCTGAACCGCATCGATTACCTGCCGAAGCCGGAAGAGTTCTACGACACGATTTCCGAGCTCGTGTTCGGCGACAAGCAGAAGCAGGCCGAGCGCTTCTCGATGATCAAGGCACAGCGTGCGGCACGCGGCAAGAAGAAGGTCGGTTAGCGCAGGTCCCGACTCGGCGGTGACCCAGGAGGTCTTTGATCCTTGGGGTCGCGCGCCTTCCGGCCGCCAGGCCTCAGAGGCGTGATGGCAGGGCGCTGTCATCGTCAGCTGCAACGCAGGCCACCCGGCCGCGCCCTGGCAGCGCGGCTCTGAACAGCGCGATAGACAATACAGTCGATGCGCATCGACCTGCACGCCCACTCCACCGCCTCCGACGGTACCGACAGCCCTGCCGGGCTGGTCGCCGCCGCCGCGAAGGCGGGCCTCGACGTCGTCGCGATCACCGATCACGACACCACGGCCGGCTGGGCCCCGGCCGCCGAGGCACTCCCGCCGGGGCTCACCCTGGTGCCCGGCGCCGAGCTGTCCACGATCTCCGTCGATCCGGTGACCGGGCGGCATATCAGCGTCCATCTGCTCGCGTACCTCTTCGACCCGGCGTCGCCCGCGGTCGTCGCCGAGCAGACCCGGCTGCGGTCGGAGCGGCGATGGCGGCTGCGCGTGATGGCCGAGCGGATGGCCGCAGACGGCCTGCCGGTCGATCCCGACGAGGTCATGTCGCTGCTGCCCGAGGACGGTTCGGCCGGACGGCCCCACCTCGCGCAGGCACTGGTGCGGGCCGGTGTCGTCTCGTCGGTGAACGAGGCATTCGGGAGCTACCTCGGAAACGGCAGCGGGTACTTCGTGGCGCGGCAGGACACGCTCGTGGAGGACGCGATCGACATGATCGCGGCGGCGGGCGGGGTCACCGTCATCGCGCATCCCTTCGCGTACACGCGCGGCGCGACCATCACCGTCGATGTGCTCGCCGGGCTGGCGAAGCACGGCCTCACCGGCGTCGAGGTCGACCACCCGAACCACGACGAGGAGACACGCGTCCGGCTGCACGGGCTGGCGGGGGAACTGGGGCTCGTGCGCACCGGGTCGAGCGATTATCACGGCACGAACAAGACCATCGATCTCGGCGACGAGACCACCGATCCGCTCGCCTTCGAAGAACTCGTCGCGCGGGCGACCGGCTACGAGGTCGTGACCCGGTGACGATCACGGACTTCTTCGACGCGCGCCTGTTCATGAGCGCGACGATCACGCTGATCGTGATCATGGACCCGCCCGGCACGGTGCCGGTGTTCCTGAGCCTGACCGGCCGGAAATCGGTGGCGTTCCGCGCCAAGGCCGCGCGGCAGGCGGTGCTGGTCTCGTTGCTGGTGATCTCGTTGTTCGCCGTTGCGGGACAAGCGATCCTGTCCTATCTCGGTATCGGGATCCCGGCACTGCAGGGTGCGGGCGGGCTGTTGCTGCTGCTCATCGCGCTGCAACTGCTCACCGGCAAGACCGGCGGCGAGGCCGAGGCGGCGGGCGACGACGTCAACGTCGCGCTCGTGCCGCTCGGGACGCCGCTGCTCGCCGGCCCGGGCGCGGTCGCCGCGACCATCGTCTTCGTACGGCAGGCCGACGGGCACGTCGGCGCGTACGTGGCTCTCGCGCTTTCGATCGTGACAGTGCACTTCGTGCTGTACCTGTGCATGCGGTACTCGGGCGTGGTCATCCGGCTGATCAAGGAAAGCGGGATCACGCTGCTGGCGAAGATCGCCGGTCTGCTGCTGGCCGCGATCGCGGTCGAGCTGGTGGCGAACTCGGTGAAGGGCTTCATCGCGGGTACGTGACCGGGCGCCGGTGATAGCAAAGGTCCCTTGCTCCCTTCCTGGGGATCCCCTCGAAAAGTGTCGGTGGGGGTGCGTAGCGTTGCGGGCGGGGTGATCCGATGGAGCAGATTGGTTTCGACTTCGGCGTCGAGGCGCCGCGCAAGCTGACGAAGGTCTCGCCCGCGCGCCTCGCGACGTTCGAAGATTGCCCGCGCCGTTATCGCATGTCGTATCTGGACCGCCCGTCCCCGACACGCACCGGCGCGTGGGCGCACAGCACGCTCGGTGCGGTGGTGCACAACGCTTTGCGGGCGTTGTTCGACCTGCCGGTGATCAAGCGCGTGCCGCAGCGGGCGATGGCGCTCGTCGCCGAACACTGGAAGGACGCCGGGTTCGAAGACACCGACCAGGCCGCCCGGTATCGAGCCAGGGCTAAGGCGTGGGTCGCGGAGTACGTCGAGCACAACGACGTCAGCGTCGATCCGGTCGGGCTGGAGCGCTGGGTTTCCGCGCCTGTCACGCTCGAGCCGGGCAGCGGGCCCAGCCTCATCATCGAGGGCCGCGCCGACCGCATCGACCAGCGCGGCCGGGAACTGGTGATCATCGACTACAAGACCGGCCGTCGTGAGCCGGACGAGTACGAGGCGCGCTCTTCGCAGGCCTTGGCGCTGTACGCGGTCGCCGCGGCCCGGACGCTGCGGACGCCGTGCTACCAGGTCGAGCTGCACCACGTGCCCACCGGGACCATCGCGGCCGCCGAGCACACCGAGGAGAGCCTCAAGCGGCATCTCCAACGCGCCGACGAGACCGCCGGTGACCTGCGCCTGGCAACGGATACCCTGGACGCCGGCGGCGACGAGGACGTGTTGTTCCCGGCGCGCCCGGGTCGCCGTTGCTCATGGTGCGACTTCCGGCCCAGCTGCGCGGCAGGCCAAGAGGCCGGGCCCGCGGCTCAGCCGTGGGAGTTGCTGGCGCCCTAGATTCTCCAGATTCGACGATTGGACAGGCGAGGACGTGTCGTCACCGGACACCGAAGAGCTCGCGACCACACCGCCGCCCGCGGAGCGGAACGCGCCCGCGGCGACCGACGGCGGCCGGTTCTGGCGCGGGCTGACCGGATCGCTCGCGGCCGGGATGGCCGTGCTGGCGGTGTGCGTGGTCGCGATCGCCGCGGTCTGTCTGTTCACCGGCTCGCCGGGGCCGGGTCTCCTGATGCTGATCGGCCACCCGGTGGCCGCGGCGCTCGCGTTGCTGGCGCAGCGGGTCGTCGATGGGCGCGCTGGCCGCGTCGCGGGCTTCGCGGGTCTCGGCGTCGCGGTGAGCGTGACGGCCGCCCTGAGCCTGTTCTGGTGGAGCTGACCGCGGCAGGAAAGTGCCATTGACCGGCGAAATGCCTCCCGTCCCTGCGAAACTATGGCTTACTGGGCACGTCGTAGATGAACACGCTGCCCGCAGCGAGGACGAAGGGCACCGTCGATGACCTACCCACCCCAGCCAGGACAGCCCGACCAGGGCCCCGGCGGACAGCAGCAGTACCCAGGGCAGCAGCACCCGGGACAGCACTACCCGGAGCAGCAGTACCCGCAGGGTGGTTACGACCAGAGCGGCGCGTACCCGCAGCAGCAGTACCCCGGCTACGGCCAGCAGCAGTACGGACAGAACCAGCAGTACGGACAGGGTTTCGGCGGGCCGCCCGCGCCGCCGAAGAACAACAAGACCGGCCTCCTGGTGGGCATCGCCGCCGCTGCCGTGGTGGTGCTCACGCTGGGTATCACCGGGTTCGTCGCTCCCGGGTTCTTCCTCGGTGACGACAAGGCCGACAAGCCGTCCGGCCCCGAAGGGACCGCGCGCGCGATCGTCGACGGTATCAACGCCCACGACAAGGCCGCGTTGACGGCGCTCAAGTGCGCGAACGCGGAACAGGACGTCGAGCAGGCCATCGATCGAGTCGCCGACGTTTCGAACGCTTCGCTCGGCGAGATCACGAAGGTCTCCGAAACCAAGTACACGGTGGCTGTCACGCTGAGCGTCGAAGGGCGATCCCGCACCGCCGCCGGCACGCTCGCCGCCGAGGGCGGTAATTGGTGCTGGAAGGAAATCGGCCGGCTGCGCACCAAGTCCACGACGACGCGCTGACGGCCGGCGGTAGCAAGGGACCTTTGCTATCGCCAGCCGGTCACTTGAGCGCGACCAGGGTCGGACCGCGTTGCTCCAGCAGCACCGGACCGACCGACGAGAGCACCACCGGGCCGGTGTAGCCACGCCTGTCGACGCCGACGGTGCGGATGGTGGCGCCGGTCGTCTCGTCGAGCACGGCGAGCCCGCCCTGGATGGGCACGACCAGCTGTTCCCCGAAGGTCACGCCGGGGCCGGCGGAGTTGTTCAGCGTCCAGCGTGGCGTGAGGTCGTCGCGCGAGAACGCCATGGTCTTCGAGCCGGTGAACCAGTAGACGCCCTGCGCGGTCCACGCGGTCGTCATGACGCCGCCCACCGGGTCCTGCGTGATGTCCGCGTCGGGCACATCGAGCGGGTACGCCGACTTCTGGAGGCCGTCGCCGCCGTAGATGACCAGCAGTTTCTGTTCGGGCAGCACGATCAGCGCCAGATCGCCGGACATCGCGACGACCTTCGCGTTCTTGCCGGCGAGCACGGTGCTGTAGTCGACCTTCGGGTCGTCGGCTTCGTCGTTGGTCGCGCGGTAGACGGTGAAGCGGTCGGCCGGGTCGCCGGGGCAGCGTTCGATCACACCGATCTTGCCCGCCGCGGCGGCCACCGTGCCGTAGGTGCAGCCGGTCCTCGGCTGCTTGTTCGGGTTCACGATGGCGGGGACCTGGCCGTACTCCATGCTCTTGACCAGGTCGTCGCGCCAGGTGTTCAGCAGTTTCTTGCCGGTCGTGGTGACGTGCGATCCGTCGACCACCAGCCGGGTCCCGAGTTCGGCGTCGCCGTTGCGCTGCGCCGTGCGGCGTCCGGTGCCGGCGTCGAGCTGGGTGACCTCGCTACAGCCGGTGTCCTTGCGGTACACCGCGTCCACCTTGATCCCGGCGAGCGCGACCGTGCACAGTTCGAGATCGCGGGAATAGCGCCACCGGACGTCGCCGGTGTGCGGATCCCGGCCGAGTACCTCGCCCTTGTCCGCGGTGACGACGCTGTTGGCCTCGCCGATCGGGACGGGTGTCGACGAACTCGGTGCCTGCCACAGTTCGGTCAGCGAGCCGGGCATCTCCGCCGGCGCGGGCGGGAGTCCTGGCGGCATGGTGTTGGCGACCTGCGCGACGGTCGCCGCGTTGTCGCTGTTCACGCCGATGACGACGCCGGTGACGGCGACGACCACCACGATCGCCGCGGCGAACACACGATCCCTCGTGCGGTTCCACGGCGAGCGCCGGGCGCGTTTCCCGCCCAGCGGTGGCTCGGTGGCCACCGCCGCGGCGGGTTCGGCGTCCAGCACGTCTTCCGTGCCGATCGCGTTTTCGGCCGTCTGCGGTTCGGCACCGCTCGACGGCGGTTCGGGATCGGCGGGCACGGGCCGCGCCGGTTCGTCGTCCGGCGCGGCGTCCCAGCGTTCGCTCACGTGCCCCTAGCTCCCCACGTCGAGGTCTGAAGCTCTCAGTCTGCCGACGCAGGTGTATCAGAAGTCGCCGAGGGACGGCGACGGCGGCGTCGGCGAGCCGGACGCTCGGCGCTGTCGCCTGTCTCCTTCTCGACCGCCGGGCCGCTGACCTCCGGGCTCGGCTTCGCGGCGCCGCGGCTGCGGCGACGGGCCCGCGTGCGGCCCTCGGACGACGCTTCGCCCTCGGTGCCTTCCGCCGTAGCGTCCGCGGCGTCCGCGGCCTCGATCTTGGCGGCCGCGTTCGCGCCGCCACGGGTCCGCTTGCGCGGTGTGCGGTTGCGCTTGCGGGGCGCTTCTTCTTCGTCCTTCGGGCCCTGGCTCTGTCCCTGGCCACGGCCGCGGCGCTTGCCGCCCAGGTCTTCTTCGACCTCGGCCGAAAGACCGGCGCGGGTCCGCTTCGACAGCGGGAGGCGCCCGGTGGTGCCCTCGGGGATGCCCAGGTCGCTGAACAGGTGCTTCGACGACGAGTACGTCTCGGCGGGCTCGGGCATGTCGAGCCCGAGGATGTCCGAGATCATCTTCCAGCGCGGCGTCTCGTCCCAGTCGACGAGGGTGATCGCGACACCGGTGCGCCCGGCGCGGCCGGTGCGGCCGATCCGGTGGACGTAGGTCTTCTCGTCCTCCGGCGTCTGGTAGTTGATCACGTGCGTGACGTCGTCGATGTCGATGCCGCGGGCGGCGACATCGGTGGCGACCAGCACGTCGACCTTGCCGGCGCGGAACGCGCGCAGCGCCTGCTCGCGGGCGCCCTGGCCAAGGTCACCGTGCACGGCGGCGGCCGCGAAGCCGCGCTCGACGAGCTCGTCGGCGACCTTCTCCGCGGTGCGCTTGGTGCGGGTGAAGATCATCGTCAGGCCACGGCCTTCGGCCTGCAGCGCGCGGGCGATCAGCTCGGGCTTGTCCATCGAGTGCGCCCGGTAGACGAACTGGGTGGTGCGCTCGTGGATGGCGCCGGCGTCGTTCTCCTCGGCGCGGATGTGCGTCGGCTGCGTGAGGAACGTGCGGGCCAGCGTGATGATCGGGCCCGGCATGGTCGCCGAGAACAGCATCGTCTGGCGCTTGTCCGGGACCATCCGCAGGATGCGCTCGATGTCGGGCAGGAAGCCCAGGTCGAGCATCTCGTCGGCCTCGTCCAGCACCAGACCGCGGACCTTGCCCAGCACCAGGTGCTTCTGCTCGGCCAGGTCCAGCAGGCGGCCCGGGGTGCCGATGACGACGTCGACGCCGCTGCGGAGCGCCGCGATCTGCGGCTCGTAGGGGCGGCCACCGTAGATGGCCAGTGTGCGGATGCCGAGGTGCTTGCCCGCGCCCTTGAGGTCGTTCGCGACCTGGATGCACAGCTCACGGGTCGGCACGACGACCAGCACCTGCGGGGTGCCGTCGCCGGGGACCTCGACGCGGTGCAGCAGCGGGACACCGAAGCCCAGCGTCTTGCCCATGCCCGTGCGGGCCTGGCCGATCAGGTCGTCGCCGGCCATGGCCAGCGGCAGCGTCAGCGCCTGGATGGCGAAGGTGCGCTCGATCCCGGCCTCGCTGAGCGCCTTCACGATCTCCGGCTTGACGCCGAAGGAAGCGAAGGAGGGGGCTTCGGGTTCCACCGGTGCGCCCGCCTGCAGCGGGTGCGACACGTCGAGCGCCGCCGGGCCTGACTCGCTGTGCTCCAGCGCGACGGCCTCCGGAACGCCGGTGGGGTTGTCTTCGGGCGTGTTTTCGTTCGTGGTCAGGGTGCTCGCCTCTCTCGTGACCAGCGCGCACTGCCCTGGTCACCGATCGACACTCGACCACGAAAATTCGCTCGGGCTCCGCGCTACTGGCGCTGAAGCGGCCCTTCGTGGGAATGCCGCAGGATGGCGTGCACGCACATCATTCTTGCGCTGATCGGGGCCGCACCGGCTGTCCTTCAGCCGCAGCGGCGTCCCGATCCGGGACGGATGATCCGTCGTATCCGGCCGTCAGTCTACCTGATCTGCGGTTTTCTGATAGTCCCCGCCGCGCCCGGACGTGGGAAGGCTCTCTTTCCGGCCGAAGCCCCCGCCGCGCCCGGAGGTGGGATCGGTCTCTTCCCGTCCGGGCGGGTGTGTTCGGCGATACCCTTTCCGCCGTGACGGAGGCAAAGCAGATCAGCGAGGGCGTAGTCGATTTGCTCGGCGTACTCGCCTACGGGGAATTGTCCGCATTCGATCGCCTGGCCGAGGACGCGCGCACCGCGCCGACGCTGTCCGGCCGCGCCGCGCTGGCGTCCATGGCGGCCGCCGAGATCGGGCACTACGACCTGCTCACCAAGCACCTCGCGGGGTACGGCGTCGCGATCGAAGACGCCATGAGGCCCTTCGTCGGGCACATCGACGCCTGGCACGCCTCCACCGCGCCGCGTTCCTGGCTCGAGTCCCTGGTGAAGGCCTACGTCGGAGACGGGCTCGCGGCGGACCTCTACCGCGAGATGGCCAGCTGGCTCGACCCCGAAACCAAGGATCTGGTGCTCACCGTGCTCGCCGACACGGGGCATTCCGCGTTCGCCGAACGCGAAGTCGCGGCCGGGATCGAGGCCGACCCGAAGGCGCGGGACAAGCTGGCGCTGTGGGGCCGTCGCCTGCTGGGCGAGGCGTTGACGCAGGCCCAGTACGTCGTCGCCGAGCGGGACGGGCCCGCCGAGCTCATCGTCGAGGGCTCCGGCGACCTTTCGGGAATCGCCGCGCTGTTCCGCCGGTTGCAGCAGGGGCATACCAAACGCATGCAGGTGCTGGGGCTCGGCTGACGTCTCTTCGGCTAGCCTTGGCGGGCCAGTAGTTTCGAACTTTCAAGCGGAGGTCCCACGTGGAGGTCAAGATCGGCATCAAGGACACGCCGCGAGAGCTCGTGGTGTCCAGCAGCCAGTCGCCCGACGAGGTCGAGGAACTGGTCGCGAACGCCTTGAGGGCCGGCGACGGGATCTTACGCCTCGACGACGAGAAGGGCCGTAAGTACATCGTGCCCACCGACCGGATCGCCTACGTCGAGATCGCGCCGTCAGACGTTCGCAAGGTCGGCTTCGCTGTTGGTGGCTAACCCGATCGGGTTGTAGTCGGATGTCACAGTGGCGTCACCGCCGCGTCTCAGCCAGCTCTCAGATTTGATCGTCACGCTAAGGCGGGGACGGCAGGGGGCTAGCCGAGAAATGAGGTGGACGGCGTCACTGTGATGGACCGCGCGCTGGTCGACGGCGTGCGTACAGTTCCCGAACAAGGCAAGCGGGCCGCTGGGCGGCTGACCGGCATCGACGTCGCCCGCGGCCTGGCCGTTCTCGGCATGTACGCGGTGCATGTCGGCCCCGATCCCGCCAAAGGCGGCGTCGGGCTGCTGTTCAAACCGTTCGAAGGCCACTCCGCGGCGTTGTTCGCGGTACTGGCCGGAGTCTCCATCGCGCTGATGTCCGGTGGACGCCGCCCGAAACTGGGCCGCGACCGGACGCGCGTCGCGCTCAAGCTGGCGACCCGGGCACCGCTGCTGGTGGCTCTGGGACTGTGGCTGACCAGCCTTGAGACCGGCTACATGGTGATCCTGGCCTACTACGGGGCCTGTTTCCTCTTCGCGATCCCATGGCTGCGCGCGGGTGCGAAGGCGCTGGCGATCGCGGCGGTCGTCGTCGCCGTGGCGGGCCCGCTGCTCTCACATCTGATCAGAGCGCAACTGCTTCCTCGCGACCTGCTCTTCTTCGCGCCGGACCTGACCGCGGACGATGTCACCTCGACCGGGCTGCTGAAAGCCGCGGCCGTTCTCGTCCTGACCGGGACCTTCCCCGCATTGACGCTGATGGCGTACGTGTTCGCGGGGATGTCGCTCGGGCGGATGGATCTGACGTCGCGCAGCGTGTGCCGTCGGCTGTTCTTCGGCGGATCGGCGCTCGCGGTCGGCGGCTACCTCGTGTCCTGGCTCGCGACCGGGCCGCTCGGCGGCATGCAGGCCGTCTACCGCTCACTGGAACCGGCCGCCGCGCAGATGGGGATGACGCCGCCGGAATTCCTCCGGCTCCACCAGACCTGGATCCACGGCACACCGCCGACCACCAGCTGGGCCTGGGAACTGCTGCCGACAGGCACTTCGTACACGCCGTTCGACCTGCTGATCTCGATCGGGATCGCGGCGGCGGTGATCGGCGGCTGCCAGCTGCTGATGCCGAAGTTCGAGCGCGTGCTGCGGCCGCTTTCGGATCTGGGCGGGCGGGTGCTGAGCGCGTACGTGCTGCATTTCGTGGCGATCGCGCTGCTGTGGGACGAGAGCGACGGCGATTCGATCTTCAGCGTGCTGCACTTCGTCGAGTTCTCGGTGGTCGCGCTGACCGCGGCCGTGCTGTGGCGGAGGTTCGTCGGGCGCGGGCCGCTGGAATGGGCGATGAACAAGCTGTCGAGCTGGCCGAACCTGGTGCCGCGTACTCGGGTGCCCGCTCAACGACAGGGCTGACGTTCTCTTGAAGCGCGGGTTGGGCTGCTGCGGTGGTGCGGTGGTCGCGACCTCGTGACGATGTAGGGATCGGGACACTGAACGTCCCGATTCCTACATCGTCAGCCTTCGGCCGCTCATGAACCGGCGGCTTAACGCCGCTCACCCCGCAGGCTGGTCCCCAAGTACATGAAGGCCCCCCTTCCTTGCGTCTAGCGCAAGGAAGGGGGCCTTCATGTACTTCTGCCTCAGCGGTCAGGCGTTGAGTTCGTTCAGTTCTTCCAGTGAGGTCGGCACGTGGAAGGGCGGCGTGCTGGTGCCCATGATGCGGTAGCGGTCCCACGGGTCCGGGTCGGAGAGTTCGCCCTTCGCGCTGTACTCGCCCGCGCGGATCTCGACGGCGGTCTTCTTGCCGCCGGCGGCCGCGGACACCTGCTCGTTGGTGGCCACGCGGCCGTACCAGCGGTAGTACCCGTCGATGGGCTGGAAGTAGCCCCGCAGGTCGACCGTCGCGGCGATCTCGGTTCCGTCGATCACGAGGACCGCTTCGCCGGCGTAGCCGTCTTCGTCGTGCTCGCTCATTGCCCCTCCGCCTGCTTTTCCTGGGTCTTCCGCATTTGGATGACCTTGTTCTCTTCGAGCGGCAGAGTGGGATCGATGACGATGCCCTGCTGCCGGGAGAGGCCGTCGATCGCGGCCCAGATGATCTGTGTCAGGTATTCGACGACGCTGTCGCGGCCCATCGAGCGCCGGTCCAGCCACCATTCGCCGGTGCTCTGCACCATGCCGACGATGCCGTGCGCCCACGGTTCGGCGGCGCCGGAGTCCATGTTGAACATCCGCATGTAGTCGCCGAGCAGCGCGGTGAGCGCGGTGGCGATCAGTTCCTTGTCCTCGGCGACGACGTCGGATTTGACGACCACCTTCTCCTGGAGGCCGCCGCGTGCGAGCAGGCGGTACAGGTTCGGGTGCTCCTCGATGACGCTGAAGAACGCGTCGAGCGCCATCCGGATCCGGGGGATCGGGGCGAGTTCGGAGTTGATGGCCGGGATCAGCCGCTGGAAGAGGATCTCCGTGCCGCGCTGCCCGAGTGCGACGTACAGATCCGCCTTGTCGTCGAAGTGCCGGTACAGCACGGGTTTCGTGACGCCCGCTTCGGCGGCGACGTCTTCCATGCCGAGGTCCGGCCCGTGCGCGTCGAGCGCCCGGAGGGCCGCTTCGACGAACTCCGCGCGGCGCGCGATCCGGTGTTTGCGCCAGCGGTCGCGGCGGGCGTCGCCCGTGTCGGCCTCACCCGCGGTGGGGTGCTTGCTCGACTGCTTGCTGTTGCGCTTGACACGTTCGATCACCCAAGTCATGCTACCAGAGGTAACTGTTACCGCGAGTTACAGATAGGGGTGTGTCGGCAATGACGCGGGCGCTGAAGGAAACAGACCGGGAGAAGACAGCCGAGCGGCTGCTCAAGTCCTCCGCAAACAAGTTCTACGACCCCGACGTCGACATCGACTGGAACGCTCCGCTCGTGGACGGGAAGCGCTACATCCCGGCACATCGCTCTTCGCTCTACGGCACCGAGCTGTGGGACTCGCTGTCGGAAGAGCAGCGCATCGAACTCGGCAAGCACGAGGTCGCGAGCGTCGCCACGACAGGACTGTGGTTCGAAATCCTCCTGATGCAGATGCTGCTCAAGGAGGTCTACGAGGAAGACCCCACCAGCTCGCACGCCCAGTACGCGCTGACCGAGATCGCGGACGAATGCCGTCACTCGACGATGTTCGCGCGGATGGCCTCGCGGATCGGCTGCCCGTCCTACGGGCCGGTGCCGTGGCTGCGGCGGCTGGCGAAACTGATGCCGTCGATCAGCTACGGCCCCGCGCGGTACGGCGCGATCCTCGTCGCCGAAGAGGTCCTCGATCGGCTTCAGCGCGAGCAGATGAACGATCCGGACATCCAGCCGCTGGTGCGCATGGTGAACCGGATCCACGTGCTCGAGGAAGCCCGGCATGTCACCTTCGCCCGCGAAGAGGTCACTCGCGGAATGGCGAAACTGTCGAAGAAGGAAATCCTCTACCAGCAGTTCATCATCGCGGTCATTTCGTACTTCGTGACGCGGGCCTTCATCAACCCGAACGTCTACAAGGCCGTCGGTATCCGGCCGCGCGACGGCGTCGAAGCCGCGCTGAACAACCCCAACTGGCGCGAAAGCATCCAGTGGGCTGGCGAGAAGATCATGCCGTTCCTGCAGGAATCCGGTCTGGTCGGCAAGCCCGGCATGTACTTCTGGCGCAAGTCCTTCCTGCTGCCGGGGAAGCGATGAAGAGCGTCAAACAGCGCGACGCCGTCTCGTGGGACCCGTCGCGGGAACACCGTTTCGTGACCGGCGACGGCACCGCGCTGCACGTCGAGATGAGCGGCCCGGCCGACTCCGAACTCACGCTGATACTCGTGCACGGCTGGACGCAGGATCACCGGACCTGGGACGGCGTGGCGTCGCGGCTCGGCGACTCCGTCCGGATCCTGCGCTACGACCTGCGCGGTCACGGCGGTTCCGCGCCGGCGAAACCGGGAACGGCCACGATCGCGACCCTCGCCGACGACCTCGCCGAACTGATCGAGGACCGCGTCCCGAACGGACCGATCGTGCTCGCCGGGCACTCCATGGGCGGCATGACGATCATGGAACTTTCCCGCAGGCATCCCGATCTGGTGGACCGGCGCGTCGCAGGGGTCGCGTTCGTCGCCACATCGTCCGGTGAGATGGACCGGATCACCCTCGGCCTGCCGGGGATCGCGGGCAGCGGCGCGGCGAGGTTCGAACGGAGGCTCGCGAAGCTGCTCGCGAAGAACCGCCGGGACGCCTTGCCGCTGCCGCTGTCGGTGGTGCGGCCCGGCGCGCGGCTGCTCGTCTTCGGGCGGCGGCCTCAGCGGGCCGACGTGGACTCGGTCGCCGAACAGTTGCTTTGCGCGCATCCGGCGAGCGTCGCCGGATTCCAGGACGCGATCTCCCGGCACGACTGCCGGGTCACCCTCTCCGCGCTGCAGGGCAAACCGGTGATCGTGCTGACGGGGGAGCGGGACAGGCTCTGCCCGCCCCCGCACGCCAAGGTCATCGCCGACGCGCTGCCGGAGGCTGAATTCGTGCGTTACCCGGGCGCCGGGCACATGCTGCCGCAGGAACGAACGCAAGAAGTTTCGGACCGCATCGCGGCACTCGTCCGCCGCGCCGCGAGGGTCTGAAAGCGGGAGCAAGGGACCTTTGCTCTCGCTTCTCTCGACATTGAGAGAAGCGGGAGCAAAGGTCCCTTGCTCTCTTTTCAGAGGCGTGTGTAGCCGTTCTCCAGGAGACGGACGCCTGCCTCCCGATAGGCGTCCTGGTCGTCGATGGCGATCGTGGCCAGCCCGTCGACGTAGCGGTTGAACATGCAGAAGGCGGCCGCGATCAGGACGGTGTCGTGGATTTCGACGTCCGTCGCGCCCTCCGCGCGGGCGATCTCGATCAGCTCTTCGCTCACGGACTTCCCGCCTTCGCGGACTGCGAGCGCGACGTGCAGAAGCGACCGCACCTTCGCCGACACGGGTGCGCCGTCGATGTCCTTCCAAGCCGCTTCGACAACCGGCATGCCCCCTTCGAGCGCTTCGGCGGCGACGGCGCCGTGACTGCGTGAGCAGAACGTGCAGTCATTGCCGCGCGAGACGACCGCGGCGATCAGTTCCCGCTCGCCGACGCTGAGGCTGCTCGGGCCGCGAAGCAGGACCTCGGCGAGTTGCCCGAGCGGTGCCGCCGTCTCCGGCCGGTAGGCGAACAGGGCGGTGATGCCGGGCAGGTTCTCGTCGAGCGCGATGTGGGGCATGGAGACTCCTCGCGGATCGGGACGCGGTCGCTTGATTCATAGCCGAATCGCGGCTCTGCCCGGTGCCGCTGGATGGCCCAAAGCGAGAGCAAAGGTCCCTTGCTCTCGCCGGAGGCGCCAGCGTGATCGCCGTGGTCCTCGGCGCGGCCCTGCTTACCGGCATCGGCGGCGAAACCACTGAAGCCGGGAGCGACGCGGAGTTCACCGGCGCCGGCCGCGGCAAGATCGTGCTGCCCGGATTCGTCGACCCGCAGAACCACCTGTGGCAGTCGCTATCCGCGGCTGCGCGGCCGACAAGGAACTCATCGGCCGACTCGGCAAATGCGTCGGCCCAGTGACCCACGCAATTCGTCACCTACTTGCGATCGAGATGAACGCAAGTAGGTGACGAATTGCGGGTCAGTGCTGCAGCGGGAAGCCACCGCCGATCCCTCGCCAGGCGAGGTTGGCGGTGAGGGCGACGGCCTCTTCGCGGCTCATCGACTTGTGGTGCGCCAGCCAGAACCGCGCGCTGACCTGCGAGAGGCCCACGAGGCCGACCGCGAGCAGCCGTGCCTTGTCCTCGTCGAGGCCCGCGTCGGCGGTGATGGTCTCGGTGATCGCGTCGACGCTGGCCGACGTCGCCCGGTCCACCGCCTCCTGCACGGCGGGCTCGCCGCGAAGGTCGGACTCGAAGACCATCCGGAACGCGCCCGCGTCGTTGTTGACGAAGTCGAAGAACGCGCCGACGGTCGCCGGCACGCGCTGCTTGTTGTCCGTCGTGGAGTCGAGCGCGTCCTTGACCCGCCGCACCAGTTCGTCGACGTGGCTCTCCAGCAGCGCGATGTAGAGGTCGAGCTTGCCGGGGAAGTGCTGGTAGAGGACCGGCTTGCTGACTCCGGCCTCTTCGGCGATCTCGTCCATCGCGGCGGCGTGGTAGCCGTTCGCGGCGAACACCCGCTGAGCGGCGGCCAGCAGCTGGGCGCGGCGTTCCGTTCTGGGCAGGCGGACGCCTCGTGCCTGCAGTCGCGCCATTTCTGTCATCGTTCCTCCAGTTCGAGGCACTCGTCTCCGCCGCGAACGCATCAGCCTTGTTCAAGGCGATCCTTACCGCCGAGAACTCATCAGCGCAGTCGAGCGGGCTCCGCCGGGCGGGGTCACCGCCGCGTGAAGTGACCTCGAGATTACTCGCCGGTACAGCCGGACCGCCAAGGGTCGGGCATCCTTGGTGCTGTGTCTTCTCCAGTTTCCCGTGCCGCCGGGGGCCGCCCGTCGTTGACCCACGTACCGCTGTCGCGCAGGTCGTTGCCGTCGCTCGACCCCGCGCCGCCGCCGTGGCCCGGGGAAACAATAGGTGTCGGCGGGGTGAAATTGCACATCCGCCGGACCCCTGGGGGTCCCGAGACGGCGGTCTACGTCCACGGGCTCGGCGGCTCGTCCACGAATTGGACCGATCTCGCCGCCCTCCTGGCGCCCCAAGCGGCAGGTACTTCGGTCGATCTGCCGGGGTTCGGCTACTCGGAGCCGCCCGACGCTTTCGACTTCAGCCTCGACGCGCACGCCGAGATCGTCGCGAGCCACATCAAGAGCCTCGACGCCGGGCCGGTGCACCTGTTCGGCAACTCGATGGGGGGAGCGGTCGCGCTGCTCGTCGCGGCCAGGCATCCGGAACTGGTGAAGACGCTGACGCTGATCTCGCCGGCGATGCCGGATCTCCGTCCCAGCATGAAGCGGTTGTCCGATCCGCGGATGGCGTTCGCGTATCTGCCGCTGATCGGCCCGCGGGTGCGCCGTCAGCTGGCCGCGCTGGGCCCGCGCGAACGCGCCATGCAGGTCATCAAGCTCTGCTTCGCCGACCCGGGCCGCTTCGCCGAAAGCAGGCTGGACGAGCTGGAAGAGGAGCACAGCGCTCGCGCCGCCTTCGCCTGGGCCGCCCCCGCGCTCGCTCGCAGCACGTTCGGCATCTTCCGGACGTGGTCCGCGCGCGGTCCCGCGTCGTTGTGGGCCGTCGCGCCGAACGTCGCCGCGCCGACACTCGTAGTTTGGGGACAGCACGACCGGGTGATCTCCGTCCGGCGCGCGGAGCGCACCGCTCGGCTACTTCCGCACGCCCGGTTGCTCGTTCTCCCCCGAACCGGCCACGTGGCGCAGATGGAACGCCCGAATGTCGTAGCGCAGGCCGTTTTGGGCATGTGGGAATCGGTCGAATCGGGCACCTGGTAGCCCATTCGGGTGGGCAGGACACGCCGCGCGAAGCGCCGGTCGCTCACAACATCACAGTTCGGTTATGGCACCCTGGTTCCCGTGGACCGGGTTAAGCAAGGCGCGCAGGGCGAAGGACGGCGGTCTCAGTACTCCGCCTCCGGTCGCCGTCCGCCGCGTACCCAGCCGCGGACCTCCGACGCGCCGCGCACCGGCCAGTACCGGCCGACACCGCCGCCGTCGCAGCGGCTCGACGAGGACCGCTACCGCCCCGGCGGCCGCCGGACCAGCGCCCAGCCGCTCAGCGCGTCGTGGAAGCCGCACGAGCCGGGCGCCGCCAAGTCCAAGACGCGCAAGAGCAAGGGCGGCATCGGCCACTTCGCCAAGACCTACGGCTGGCGCGTGTACGCGCTGCCGATCCTCGTGGTGATCACCGCGCTGGTCGTGTTCAACACCGCCACCGGCCCGCCCGAGCCGATCCCCACGGACGGGGCGAGCCTCGCTTCGGCCGATGGATCCGACGGTTCCGCCGGCAACGGCGGCGAGCCGGGCGCGGGTGTCGACGGGGGCGGCGACGTTCTCCCGGAGAATCCGGCCAAACCGGTCGATCTCAAGATCCCGACCGCGGATCTGCCCAAGGGCGGTCCTTTCACCGAGTCCGGCAAGGGCACGTATCACGTGGTGCCGGGCAAGGGAGAGAAGGTCGGGACGGGGCAGCTGTACACGTACACCGTCGAGGTCGAGGACGGCATCGATCCCACCAGCTACCTCGGTGACGACAGTTTCGCCACGATGGTGGAGGGCACCCTGTCCAATCCCAAGAGCTGGACGTGGGACGGCAAGAAGGCACTCCAGCGCGTGGACGCGAGTTACCCGAACCCCACCTTCCGCGTGAGTCTGACCACACCGAACACGACGCATCGCGCGGACGTCTGCATGTTCCAGATCACCTACGAGACCTCGTGTTACCGCGCGAGTTTCGACAAGCGCGTGGTGATCAACCTCGCCCGCTGGGTGCGGGGGGCGATGGCCTTCGAGAGCGACATGACCGGATATCGCCAGTACGCCATCAATCACGAAGTCGGGCATGCCCTGGGCGGAAAACACGTGGGCTGCAAGGAGAACGGCGGGATCGCGCCGGTGATGATGCAGCAGACGTTCGGCGTCTCCAACGACTTCGTGGCGCAGCTGAACAACCTTCCCGGCGGCGACCGCGGCAAGGTGCCCGCGGACGGCAAGGTCTGCAAACCCGGCTCCTGGCCGAACCAGACACCTTAGCCCCGCCATCCCATCTGCTGGAATTTCCCAGGATCTGAAACAGGGGAAGTCGTTTCCGCCTGTCGGTGTTGTAGATACTGGGATGCGACCGCGATCCACGCGAGATGGAGGACCCGATGTCAGGCACGCTGCCGCCGCTCGTTGAGCCGGCCGCCGAGCTCACCAAGGAAGAGGTGGCCCGGTACAGCCGTCACCTGATCATCCCGGACGTCGGGATGACCGGGCAGAAGCGGCTGAAGAACGCCAAGGTGCTGGTCATCGGTGCCGGCGGCCTCGGCAGCCCGGCGCTGCTGTACCTGGCCGCGGCCGGGGTCGGCACACTCGGCATCGTCGACTTCGACGAGGTCGACGAATCGAACTTGCACCGCCAGGTCATCCACGGCCAGTCCGACATCGGCAAGCTCAAGGCGGCGTCCGCGCAGGAGTCGCTCGCCGAGATCAACCCGTTCGTCAAGGTGCACCTGCACACCGACCGGCTCGAGTCGTCCAACGCGCTGGAGCTGTTCGAGCAGTACGACCTGATCCTCGACGGCACCGACAACTTCGCGACGCGCTACCTGGTCAACGACGCCGCCGTGCTCACCGGCAAGCCCTACGTGTGGGGCTCGATCTACCGGTTCGAGGGGCAGGCGAGCGTGTTCTGGGAGGACGCGCCGAACGGCAAGGGCCTCAACTACCGCGACCTCTACCCCGAGCCGCCGCCGCCCGGCATGGTGCCGTCGTGCGCCGAGGGCGGGGTGCTGGGCGTGCTGTGCGCGTCGATCGGCTCGATCATGGTGAACGAGGCGATCAAGCTGATCACCGGCATCGGTGAGCCGCTGCTGGGCAGGCTCGTCAGCTACGACGCGCTCGAGATGAAGTACCGCGAGGTCAAGATCCGCAAGGATCCGGAGACCCCGAAGATCACCGAGCTCATCGACTACGAAGCCTTCTGTGGCGTTGTGTCCGACGAAGCCGCTTCGGCCGCTTCGGGGCACACGATCACTCCGGCGGAGCTCAAAGCCAAGTTCGACAACGGCGACAACTTCGCCCTCATCGACGTCCGCGAGCCGCACGAGTACGAGATCGTGAACATCAAGGGTGCGACGCTCATCCCGAAGGACAAGATCCTCTCGGGCGAAGCGCTGTCGGAACTGCCGCAGGACAAGCCGATCGTGCTGCACTGCAAGTCGGGCGCGCGTTCGGCGGAGGCGCTCGCGGCGTTGCACCAGGCCGGGTTCAAGGACGCGACCCACCTCGGTGGCGGCGTGCTTGCCTGGGCGCGGCAGATCGACCAGAGTCTGCCGACTTACTGAGGGTTCTCGCTGGGCCCAGGGTGCGGGCGATAGCAAAGGTCCCTTGCTCTCTTCGGTCCGGCGAGCGCACCTCTCGCCGCTGATGCAATGAAAGGCTCCTTCCTTGCAAATTTCGCAAGGAAGGAGCCTTTCATTGCACGCGCGGCCTTCACGGCGACCTTCACGGGCTGGCGGACCGGCGGCCCCTCGTGCGCCCTGGCCCACGGTGCGGCGATAGCAAAGGTCCCTTGCTCTCTTCTTGGCGGTGCCGTGAGGGCCTCCTTGCCTACTCTGAAGGTAGTGAAGGAGGCCTTCACGGACTCTGGGGCCCTCAAGGGGGCTTTCACGGACCGGACCCGCCCGCGAAGATCGCCCGCACGAAGGTCGTGAACCCCGCGACGACGTCCGTCCGGTTCCCGCGGGACGACTTCGGCACGGCGGCGATGATCTCGGCGTCGGTCAGTGGATGGGTCTTCGCGGCCAAGTCGCGCAGTTCCTCGGGTTTCCAGTTGTGGTTGCCCGCGACGTGCACCGACAGCGCGCCGCGCCGCTGGATGAATTCGATCCGGTCCGCGTTCCGCCGGAGGAATTCGCCGTCGCCGACTTGGGTGCACGTCGCGTTCGAGAGGTGCCAGCCGGTCTTCACCGACGTCTCGCAGCTCTCGACGGCGTCGGTCGCGAAGGTCCAGACGGGCGAGATCCACAGCTGGGGCGCGTACTCGACGATCAGCGCTCCGGAGTCTTCGGTCGTCTTGGTCGGGAGCCGCCGGGGACCGAGGTCGGCCGCGAGGGTGCGGTCGCGCGGAACACCGGTCACGGCCAGCCGCCGGGTGGCGGTGTCTTCGGGCAGGGCCGCGGGGATGGCGATCCCGCCCGCGATCGCCGCGATCAAGAGGATCCCGGCGGTGGCCCGGATCCGGAGGTCGTACGCGAACAGCCCCGCGACGAGCAGCACCGGCACCCCGAGGAACGGCACCGCGAACCAGGAATCGAACGCCTCCGCCACCTCCACCACGAAGATCGCGCCGAAAACGCCGGAAATCCCGGTCGCGAAAGCCCACGCCAGCCGGGGCCAGGGTTTCGCGACGGCAGGAAAGGCTTCCGGCGCGGCGAATCCGACGAGGTAGACCATGCCGATCGACACGAGCGGCACCGGCAACGCGATCCAGGGAGCGTGCAGGAACGCGGCGAGCGGGAGCAGCAGGCCCACGGTGACCGAGCCCAGGGTGCCGAGCAGCCACAGTGAGCCGAGTGCGAGGGCGGCGAGCTGCCCGTCGGTGAGACGGCGCTGCGCCGTTCGGGGGGTCACGGTCGAAGAATGGCAGGTCAGAAGCGATCCTGTCTTGAGTATCGCTACTCAACACCAGCGCGTCTTCTCGTTCGTGGCGCGGAAGACGGGGTAACGTCCCGAGCCGTGCGTGCCACCCTTGAAAGCCCTCCGGAACACGTCTGTTCGGCGTTCGGCGGACGTATCGGTGACGCGGAACCGCTGCCCGGCACCACCGCTTGGCGCTACAACGGTCTCGTGCTCAAGCCCGTCGTGGACAAGTCGCGGACGCTGTGGACGGCGCGGGCGCTGGAGGCCATCGACGAGCCGGGGTTGCGGGTCGCGAAACCCGTTCGGTCCAGCGACGGCCGGTGGGTGGTCGGCGGCTGGTCGGCGAACCGGTTCGTGTCCGGTACGGCCGAGCACCGCTACGACGAGGTCGTGCACGCGGCGGTCAAACTGCATCGGGCGACGGCCGGGTTGCCGCGGCCGGATTTCCTGGGGCGGCGCACCGATCTCGAGGCGCTGGCCGACAAACTCGCCTGGGGCGAGGCGGACATGTCGCTCGACGAGAACAAGGGCGGCCGCTGGTTCGAGGTGCTGGCGGGCTCCCGAAGACCGGTCAAACTGCCGGACCAGGTCGTGCACGGGGAGCTTCTCGCCGGCGTGCTGTTCGACGGCGACGCGGCCCCGGGCATCGTCGATTTCGTGCCGTATTACCGGCCAGGTGAATGGGGCGCCGCGATCGTCGCGGTCGACGCGCTGGCCTGGGGCGGCGCCACCATCGATCTTCTCGAACGCTGGGCGCATCTGCCCGAATGGCCCCAGCTTCTCCTGCGGGCGATCCTCTTCCGCCTCGCCGCCAACGCTCTCGACCCGCGGTCGACGCGAGCGGCGCACGACGGGCTCCGCGCCGCCGCCCGCGACGTCAGCGCCGTGTTGTAGGTCCGTGAAGGCCCCGGGCAAGGGGCCTTCACGGACGGGTCACTCGGTGCGCAGGTTCTCCGCTTTCGCGGCCGAGCGCACGGACGGCACGGTCGACGCCGTCACCAGCAGCACCATCGCGACCGCTGCCGCGATGAGCATCCCCACCGCGGACCACTCGACGTACAGCCCGTCCCAGAACAGCCGCCTGGCCAGCGCGGCGAGGGCGATCGCGGTCGCCGTGGCGACCACGATGCCCAGCAACAGCGGAATCCCGTTCTGCCACAACAGGGACCGGACGATCACGCGCACCGGGACACCGGTGGCGGACAGCGCCCCGAGCGCCCGGCGCCGTTCCCGGACCTGTTCCTGGGCGAGCACCAGCAGGCTCACCCCGGCCAGCAGCAGGACCAACAGGGCGCCGCCGAACAGGATGTTCCGCGCGTCGTCGAACATCCGGGCCTCGTCGGAGGCCCGTTTTCCGTTGTAGGACGCCACGGTGACCTGTCCGCTGTACGGCGCCACCGAGTTCCGCACCAGTTCGACGAAGTCCGGATCCCCGGTCGTCCCGCGCAGGCTCACCGTGACCGGCGCGGCGGCCAGGTCGACGCCCGCCACCGCGGCGGGTGTCGCGAGCACGTGCACCGCGAGCTGCTCGGCGAGCCCCGACTGTTTCACCTCGAGTGGTCGCGGCGTGACCGGAACGGTCCATGGCCGCTCGCGCTTGTCGTTGTCGACGAGTTTCACCGTCTGTCCTTTTTGGATGGACGTGGTGCCGGTGAACACGTCACCGTCGCGGCAACCGGTCGCGGTGGTGGCCGCTTCGATCGTGGCGCAGTCGGCGACGGCGAAGGAGGCGAGCGCGCTGTTCGCGTCGACGAACATCGAGCGCATGGTCTGAAAGTCGGCCGCGCCGGGAACCGCGCGGACGGCGGCCACCGCCCGGTCGGCCACCGGGCCGTCCGCGTGAACGGTGGCCCGGCCTTCGGTTCTGTCCTCGTAACCGGCCGTCAGCACCGCTTGGCCGGTCAACAGGCTTTGCAACCCGATCGCCCCGGCGAGCACCACACAGAGACCCGCGACCACCCGCGACGGGGTCCCGCTGTCGTTCCGCAGACGGCGGATCGCGAGCTGGAACGACGGCGGTCCACCCTTGATCCTGGAGACGACGCGGTCCAGCAGCCACGGCAGCAACGCCGGGATCCCGAGCATCAGCAGGACGGCGCCGCCGATGAGCGCGAACCGGCCGAGTTCGCTGGCGACGCCCAGATCCGGGGCTATCAAAGCGATTCCGGCGACGACCGGCAGCAGCCGCCACCACAACCGGCGCTGCGGCGGCGTGGTCTCGCGGACGACTCCGAGCGGTTCGACGACCGTGTGCCGTTGGGCCGCCCCAGCCGTCGCGACGGTCAGGGCCGGGATCACGAGCACGATCAGCGCCACCAACGGCCACGACGGCGTCAGGTCCTTCGGATACACCCCGAAACGGAACACCTGGAAGTCCGCCACCGCGCCGCGGAAGAGCAGGAACGACGCGCCACCGGCGACCAGTCCGGCCACGGCGCCCACGAGGGATTCCGCCGCGGTGATCCGGCGCAGCTGGTTGAGGGACGAGCCTGCCAGTCGTAATGCGGCGAGCCTCCGGTCACGGGACGCACCGCCGAGCCGGGAGACCGTCCCGACGAAGATGAACACCGGCGTGAGCAGGACGAAAAGGCCGACCAGCAGCAGTGAAAGGATTCCCCGTTCGAACGGTGTTTCGTAGCCGTAGTCGGAACCGAACGCGTAGGTCGCGATGCCACCGCTCAGTTCGTCCGTGCCGACGTAGGCGACCAGGTCGTTCGGATTGAGCACCGCCGCCGCGTCGATGATCCCGACGGGTTTGCCGGGCAGGCGCGGCCGCAGCAGGCCACTGGTGTCGGACGCGACGAGTTCTTCCAGTTTCGGTGAAAGGAAGACCTCACCCGGCGCGGGCAGCCGGTCCACGCCCGGCGGGATCGGCGAGGTCGGCCCGGTGGGCTGGAGGTGGACGAGCGCGATCGCCTGGCCACGGAAGTCGGTCTTGGTCGCGCTGTAGTTCAGCGGTGTGACACCCGGGATCGGTTCGTTCCGCGGGGAAGCGGCGTACGCCCGCTGGTCGCGGTTCTCCTTGACGGTGCCCGCGGAGGAGCCGATCAGGAGGATCGCCACCGCGAGCCCGATGCCGACGGTGCTCAGGACGAGCCTGATGATCGAGCCCCGGCCGCCCCCGACGGCCAGCCGGAACCCGAGCAGCAGATCTTCGCGTCCGGTCATCGGGTGACCACCGGTTCGCGGGTCCGGCCGTCTCGCACGATGACCTCCCGGTCGGAGTAGGCGGCCACCCGCGGTTCGTGGGTGACCAGGACGACGGCGGCGTCGGTCTGTTTCGCCGTCTCGGACAGCAGGCGCATGACGAGCTCACCGCTCAGCGAGTCCAGCGCGCCGGTCGGTTCGTCGGCGAAGATCACCGACGGTTCGGTGATCAACGCCCTCGCCATGGCGACCCGCTGGCTCTCCCCGCCCGAAATCCGGCCGGGAGTGCTGTCGTCCGAGTCGCCGACTTCCAGCCGGTCGAGCCAATCGCGCGCGATGTGCTCGGCGGGACGGCGTTTCATCCCGCCCAAGCGCAGCGGCAGCGCGACGTTCTCCAGGCAGGTCAGCTCCGGGACGAGCTGCCCGAACTGGAAGACGAAACCGAATTCGGTGCGGCGCAAGGCGCTGCGTTCGGCGTCGGGCATGATCGCGAGATCGCGCCCGCGGAACAGCACCTGGCCGCCGTCGGGCCGCAGGATGCCGGACAGGCAGTGCAGCAGTGTTGATTTCCCGGATCCCGATGGGCCCATGATCGCGACGATCTCACCGGCTTCGACCGTCAGCCCGGCCCCGGCCAGCGCCTGATTCGGGCCGAAGGCCTTGTGCAGGCCGAGCCCGTGTAACAACGGTGTTTCCACTGTGTGGTCCCCAGATCAGCGCGTCAGCTGGCGCGCGAGGTCGTCGAGGCGGGCGGCGGTGAGTTCCAGCCATCGCAGATCCGCTTCCAGGTGGAACAGCGCGTGGTCGCAGATCAGCTGGTCGGCAAGGTCGCCGTCGGTCTTGCGGGCGGTGAGCTCGCGCATGGTGCGCAGGTGGGAGCTCCGCTGGGCGTCGAGCAGATCCTGGGCGCCCCGGCCGGACAGGAGGGCGAGCACGACCTTGGTGTACAGCGTGTTCTGCAGGTAGACCGAGGGACTTTCCGGGCTCTTCAGCCATTCCTCGACGTTGGTGACGCCCGCTTCGGTGATCGCGTACCGCTTCCGGTCCGGTCCGCCGCCCGCTTCGATGCCGTTCTCCTCGACCAGGCCGTTCTTCAAGAGCCGGTTCAGCGTCGAATAGACCTGCCCGTAGTGCAGTGGACGGTCTTGCCGGAACTGCTTGTCGTAGAGCTGTTTGAGGTCGTAACCGTGCTTGGGGCCCGCTTCGAGCAGGCCGAGCAACGTGTTCCCGATGGACATGCGAGCGACTATACACAGTGTGTATACGTGCGGCTATACACCTAGCGCATAGTCGCAATTCGTCATCTACTTGCGGCGGTCGCACGCGCAACGACCGCAAGTAGATGACGAATTGCGGGGGTGCGGTGACCTCACGGTGTGACGTCCATCGGCGGCGGTCAATGTCAAACGCCTGAAACATTCAGGACTTTCCAGGTAACACGGCCTACCTACCTTCAAGCGCTATCGACGCCTGGAGGAGGTGCCCGTGCCGCTCGCCGCCCCCACCGCGACCGCGGTGGACACGCACTGCCCGTACTGCGCCCTGCAGTGCGGGATGAGCCTCGACGGCGCCCGGGTCGCACCGCGTGACTTCCCGGTCAACGCCGGCGGCCTGTGCCAGAAGGGCTGGACGTCGGGGGAGCTCCTCACCTCGCCTTCCCGCCTGACCACCCCGCTGATCAGGGTCGACGGCGAACTCCGGCCCGCGACCTGGCCGCAGGCCCTCGACCTCGTCGCGAAGCGGCTCATCGAGATCCGCGCGGCCAAGGGAGCGGACTCGGTCGCCGTCTTCGGCGGTGGCGGGCTGACCAACGAGAAGGCTTACCTGCTGGGGAAGTTCGCCCGCGTCGCGCTGGGCACCTCGCAGATCGACTACAACGGCCGCTTCTGCATGTCGTCGGCGGCGGCCGCCGGGATCAAGGCGTTCGGCGCCGACCGCGGGATGCCGTTCCCGGTCACGGATCTCGCCGACGCCGACGCCGTCCTGCTCGTCGGCGCGAACCCGGCCGAGACGATGCCGCCGTTCACGCAGCACCTGCGCGGCGCGGACCTGATCGTCGTCGACCCGCGCCGCACCCCGACCGCCGAACTGGCCGGATTGCACCTCGCCCCCGCGCCGGGGACCGATCTCGCGCTCGCGCAGGGAATCCTGCACGCCGTCGTCGCCGACGGCCTGCTCGACCAGTCCTATGTGGACAAGCGGACGAACGGCTTCGAGCAGCTGTGGCGCTCGGTCGTGGCCTGGTGGCCGGAGCGGGTCGAGCAGGTCACCGGGGTCTCCGCCGCGGACCAGCGCCGCGTCGCCGCCAAGCTCGCCGCGGCCCGCAACGCCTACGTCCTCACCGCGCGCGGCACCGAACAGCACGCCAACGGCACCGCGATGGTCAACGCCTGGATCAACCTCTCGCTCGCCCTCGGCCTGCCCGGCCGCAAGGGTTCCGGGTTCGGCTGCCTGACCGGTCAGGGCAACGGCCAAGGCGGTCGCGAGCACGGGCAGAAGGCCGACCAGCTGCCCGGCTACCGCAAGATCGACGACCCAGCGGCCCGCGAGTACGTCGCCGGAGTGTGGGGTGTGCCGCCGGAATCCCTGCCGGGACCGGGCCGGTCGGCCGTCGAGCTGCTGGAGGCGCTCGGCACCGAAGACGGGCCGAGCGCGCTGATGGTGTTCGGCAGCAACCTCGTCGTTTCCGCGCCCGGTGCCGGGAACATCCAGGACCGGGTGTCCTCTTTGGACTTCCTGGTGGTCTCGGACCTCGTCCTCTCGGAGACGGCGGCGATGGCCGACGTCGTCCTGCCGGTCACCCAGTGGGCCGAGGAGGACGGCACGATGACCAACCTCGAAGGCCGGATCCTGCTGCGGCGCAAGGCGATCGACCCGCCGTCCGGCGCGAAGACCGATCTCTATGTGCTTTCCGAACTCGCCCGCCGGTTCGGCCAGCCGGACGGACGGTTCCCGGCGGACGCCGAGACCGTCTTCACCGAGCTCCGCCAGGCGTCCAAAGGCGGCGTCGCCGACTACTCGGGCATCACCTACGACAGGCTCCGGGACGGGGAGGCCCTCTACTGGCCCGTCCCGGCGGAATCGCATCCCGGCACGCCGCGGATGTTCCTCGACTCCTTCGCCCACCCGGATGGCCGCGCGCGGTTCGTCCCGGTGGACCACGTCGGCCCGGCCGAGCTGCCCGACGCCGAATTCCCCTTGCAGGCCACCACGGGCCGGGTCCTGCAGCACTACCAGTCCGGGGCACAGACCCGGTTGGTCAAGGAGCTGAACGACGTCGTAGCGGAGGCCTTCGTGGAAGTTCACCCCGACACCGCCGCGAGGGCGGGGCTGGCCGAGGGCGACCTCGCCGTCGTGCGCTCGCGGCGCGGCGAGACCGTCGCCCGGGTCCGCTGCGTGGCGTCGCTGCGCCCCGACCTGGTGTTCCTGCCGTTCCACTTCCCCGGTCAGGGCAGGGCGAACCTGCTGACCAACCCGGCGCTCGACCCGACGAGCCGGATGCCCGAGTTCAAGGTGTGCGCGGTCGCGCTCGCCCCGGCCGAGGCCGTCGCGTGAGCCCCCGGTCGGTGGTCATCGCCGGATACGGGATGGCGGGCGCGCGGCTCGCGGACGAGATCCAGCGCCGCGACCCCGAAGGCGAACGCGTGCGGCTCACCGTCGTCGGCGCGGAGGAGCACACCGCCTACAACCGGGTGCTGCTCTCGTCGGTGGTCGCCGGGACCATGCGGCCCGAGGCCGTCCGGCTGCACGACGACGAATGGTCCTCGCGCACCCGTGCCGACCTGCGGCGGGGCGTCGCCGCGACGTCGATCGACCGCGAGGCCAGGCGGCTGCATCTCGACGACGGGTCCACTGTGGACTACGACGTGCTCGTGCTCGCCACCGGCGCGAACCCGTGGATGCCGCCGGTCGAAGGACTCGAACCCGGTCCGGACGTCGTCGCTTTCCGTACCCTCGACGACTGCGCCCGCATCCTCGACGCCGCCAAACTGGGTGCCCCGGTCGCGGTGCTCGGCGGCGGGCTGCTCGGCCTGGAAGCCGCGCGAGGCCTCGCCGGACGCGGAAACCTCGTCACCGTCGTGCATCCGATGCCGCACATCATGGAGCGCCAGCTCGACGCGGAATCCGCGCGGGTGCTGACCAGGAAGCTCGATGAACTCGGCGTCGGCTTCCGGCTCGGTGTCGGGGCCGCGCGCTATGTCAGCGGCGACGGGCTCAAACTCGACGACGGCACGCACGTACCCGCCGATCTCCTCGTCGTCTCCACCGGTGTCCGGCCCGAGACGAAACTGGCCGTGGACGCCGGGCTGACCGTCGAGGGCGGCATCGTCGTCGACGATCTGCTGCGTACCAGCGACGGCCGGATCCACGCGATCGGTGACTGCGCGAAGCATCCGGGCGCGTTCGGCGGTCTCGTGCAACCCGCGTGGGAACAGGCCGCCGTCGTCGCGGATCTGGTCACCGGCACGAAATCCGCGTCACGGTATCGCGGCACCCAGGCGGTGACGCGGCTCAAGGCCCGCGGCATCGACCTCACCGCGCTCGGCGAGACGACGACCGGCGCGGACGACCCGGCCGCCGAAGTACTCACTTTCAGCGACCCGGCGGGCTGCCGCTACGGCAAACTCGTCATCCGCGAAAACCGGGTGGCCGGCGCGATCCTGCTCGGCCTGCCGGACGCGGCCGCCACGATCAGCCAACTCTACGACCGGGGTACTCCGGTGCCCGAAGACCGGCTGGCGGTCCTTTTAGGACGATCACTTCCGCCCGGTGCGCCGTCTGCGGCGAGCCCGGCCGATCTGCCGGCGTCGGCGGTCATCTGCCGCTGCAACGCGGTGACCAAGGGGCGGCTCGTCGAGGCCTGGCGGGCCGGCGCCACCGACGTCCCGGCCCTCGCCGGAGCGACCAGGGCGACCACCGGCTGCGGCGGCTGCAAGGACGCCGTCGGCGGGGTCGCGAAATGGCTGGCCGCCCAGTGAACCCGAACGCATCCACCAAGGAGGACCTCATGCACGCTCGTGGCAAGCGCTGGATCGAGCACTGGGATCCGGAGAACGAGCGGTTCTGGGAGGAGACCGGGAAGAAGATCGCCCGGCGGAACCTCTGGTTCTCCATCCTCGCCGAGCACATCGGCTTCTCCGTCTGGACACTGTGGTCGGTCATGGTCCTGTTCATGGGCCCGCAGTACGGGTTCTCGGCCGCGGACAAGTTCCTGCTGGTCTCGACGCCGACGCTGATCGGTGCGCTGATGCGGCCGCTGTACACCTTCGCGGTGGCGCGGTTCGGCGGCCGGAACTGGACGATCGTCAGCGCGCTGCTGTTGCTGGCGCCGACGATCCTCGCGGCGATCGCGATGCAACCGGGCACCTCGCTCGGCACGTTCCTGCTGATCGCCGCGCTCGGCGGGGTCGGCGGCGGGAACTTCGCGTCGTCGATGACCAACATCAACGCGTTCTACCCCGAGAAGCACAAGGGCTGGGCGCTCGGGCTCAACGCGGGCGGCGGGAACCTCGGCGTGGCGGCGATCCAGCTGATCGGGCTGCTGGTGATCGGCACCGTCGGCGCGACCGCGCCCCGGGTGGTGCTGGCGATCTACATCCCGCTCATCGTGGTCGCGGCGGTCTGCGCGTACTTCTACATGGACAACCTCGCCTCGATGAAGGGCGACACGAAGGCGATGCGCGAGGTCGTCAAGGATCCGCACACCTGGGTTATGTCGTTCCTCTACGTCGGCACGTTCGGTTCGTTCATCGGCTACAGCTTCGCCTTCGGCCTGGTGCTGCAGAACCAGTTCGGCCGCACGCCGCTGCAGGCGGCCGCGGTGACGTTCCTCGGCCCGCTGCTCGGCTCGTTCTCACGACCGACGGGCGGCTGGCTCGCCGACCGGATCGGCGGCGGCAAGATCACCTTCGTGACGTTCGTCGGCATGGCCGCGGCGACCGTGGTGCTGATCCTGGCGTCGACGTCGAACTCGCTGGCGTTGTTCACTGTCGCGTTCATCGTGTTGTTCGTGCTCACCGGCATCGGCAACGGCTCGACGTACAAGATGATCCCGGCGATCTTCCGCGCCAAGGCGAAGGTCGCGATCAGCGAGGGCGCGGACGAGACGCTGGAGATGCTCAAGGCGCGCAAGCTTTCCGGTGCCCTGATCGGGCTGGCCGCCGCGATCGGCGCGCTCGGCGGGCTGTTCATCAACCTGGCGTTCCGGCAGTCGTTCGCGGACACGAAGAGCGGGGTGCCGGCGTTCGTCGCCTTCCTCGTCTTCTACGGGCTGTGCTTCGCCGTCACGTGGGCGGTGTACCTGCGCAAGCAGCAGTCGGAGGTGACGAGCGTCCGGGGTCTGGCGCTCGCCGGAGCGGAGGTCTGATGCGGAAACTCGTCGTCGCGGGACATGGCATGGTCGCGCACCGGCTCGTCGAAGCGGTGCGCGCGGAGGACAAGACCGGCGAATGGCAGATCGTGGTCCTCGCCGAGGAGGCGCGCCCCGCTTACGATCGCGTCGCCCTGACGTCCTATGTGGACACCTGGGAGCCGGCTTCCCTCGCTCTCGATGGAGCGGACTACGCGGGAGACCCGCTGGTAGAGCTGCGGCTCGGCGACGCGGTGGTTTCGGTGGACCGGGACCGCAAGGTCGTCGTCACCGAGGCCGGCTACGAGCAGCCGTACGACGCGCTCGTCCTGGCGACCGGTTCACGGCCGTTCGTCCCGCCGGTGCCGGGACACGATCTTCCGGGCTGTTTCGTCTACCGGACGATCGAAGACCTCGACGCCATCCGGGAAGCCGCTCAGCGGCCCGGGCGCGGACGGCGTTCGGCGGTCGTCATCGGTGGCGGGCTGCTGGGGCTGGAAGCCGCGAAGGCGTTGCGGGACATGGGTCTCTCGCCGCATGTGGTCGAGATGGCGCCGCGCCTGATGCCGCTGCAGGTCGACGAGGGCGGCGGCGGCCTGCTCCGGCGGCTGATCACCGACCTCGACGTGACCGTCCACACGGGAACGTCGACCGACGCCATCGAGCCGGACGGCGAGCGTTACATCGCGAAGCTCGGCAACGGTACGGAACTCGACGTCGACCTGGTCGTCTTCTCGGCGGGCATCCGGCCGCGTGACGACTTGGCGCGTTCGTCCGGGCTGGAGGTCGGCGCGCGGGGCGGCATCCTGGTCGACGACACCTGCCGGACGTCGGATCCGGCGGTGTACGCGATCGGCGAATGCGCGGCCGTGGACGGCAAGGTGTACGGCATCGTGGCGCCGGGTTACGCGATGGCGGAGATCGTCGCGGCGCGGCTGACCGGCGGCGAGGGTACGTTCCCCGAGCCGGACATGTCCACGAAGCTCAAGCTCATGGGTGTCGACGTCGCCAGCTTCGGCGACGCGCACGCGGCGACCGAGGGCGCGCTGGAGGTGGCGTTCAACGACGCCGTCGCCGGGACGTACAAGAAGCTGGTCATCTCGGACGACTCGAAGACGTTGCTCGGCGGGGTGCTCGTCGGCGACGCGAGCGAGTTCAACACCCTGCGCGCGATGGTCGGCAGGCCGCTGCCCGCCGAGCCCGGCGCGATCCTCGCCCCGGCCGGTGGCGGGGCGGCGGCCGGCGTCGACGCGCTACCAGACGCCGCGCAGATCTGTTCCTGCAACGCGGTTTCCAAGGGCGCGATCACGCACGCGATCACCGAAGAGGGCTGCGATTCGGTCGCCAAGATCAAGGGCTGCACGCGGGCGGGCACGGCGTGCGGATCGTGTGTCCCGCTGCTGGGCAAGCTGCTGACGGCTTGCGGCGTCGAGCAGTCGAAGGCGCTGTGCGAGCACTTCCCGCAGTCGCGCGCGGAGCTGTTCCAGATCCTCCAGGCCACGCGGATCACCACGTTCAGCGAGATGATCGACCGCTACGGCACCGGAACCGGCTGCGCGATCTGCAAACCGGCGATCGCGTCCATCCTGGCCACGCTGGGCAACGGGCACATCCTCGCCGGCGAGCAGGCGACCCTGCAGGACACCAACGACAAGTTCCTCGCGAACCTGCAGCGCAACGGGACGTACTCGGTGGTTCCGCGGATCCCCGGCGGCGAGGTCACGCCGGAGAAGCTCATGGTGATCGCGCAGGTGGCGATGGACTTCGGGCTGTACACCAAGATCACCGGCGGGCAGCGGATCGACCTGTTCGGTGCCACCGTCGACCAGTTGCCGCCGATCTGGCGGCGGCTCGTCGACGCCGGGTTCGAGTCGGGACACGCGTATGGGAAGTCGTTGCGCACGGTGAAGTCGTGCGTCGGTTCGACGTGGTGCCGCTACGGCGTGCAGGACAGCGTCGGGCTGGCGATCGAGCTGGAGCTGCGCTACCGCGGCCTTCGCTCGCCGCACAAGCTGAAGTCCGCGGTTTCGGGCTGCGCGCGGGAATGCGCCGAGGCACGGAGCAAGGACTTCGGCGTCATCGCGACCGACAAGGGCTGGAACCTCTACGTCGGCGGCAACGGCGGCGCGACCCCACGGCACGCGGATCTGCTGGTGTCCGAAGTGGACACCGAGACGCTGATCCGCACGATCGACCGGTTCCTGATGTTCTACGTCCGCACGGCCGACCGCCTGCAGCGCACCGCGCCGTGGGTCGAGGAGATGGAAGGCGGGCTCGACCACCTGCGCGCGGTGATCGTCGACGACAAGCTCGGCATCTGCGAGGACCTCGACGCGGCGATGGCCAAACACGTCGGCGACTACGCCGACGAGTGGCGCGGCGTGCTGGAAGACCCGGAGAAGCTGGCGAAGTTCAGCTCGTTCGTCAACGCGCCGGGCACGCCGGATCCGACGATCTCGTTCCGCACCGAACGCGACCAGAAGGTGCCCGTGCTGCTGGGCATCCCGGAGGTGAAACAGTGACGACCTCGATCGAGCGCACCTGGACCGTCGTCTGCGCGGCGGGCGCGGTCCCCGAATGGTCCGGTGTCGCCGCCCTGCTCGACGGCGGCGTCCAGGTGGCGATCTTCCGGCTTCCCGGCGATCGGTGGTACGCACTGTCCAATATGGACCCGGTCAGCGGGGCCGCGGTGCTTTCGCGGGGGATCGTCGGCGACGCGGGCGGAGTCCCCGTGGTGGCGTCGCCGGTGTACAAGGAACGCTTCGACCTGCGGACCGGTGAATGTCTCGACGCCGAGGGTGTCTCGGTCGAGGCGTACCGGGTGCGGGTCTCCGGGGGAGTGGTGGAGGTGGAGTTCTCACCGTGACAGAAGCCCTTCCCCTGGCGGGATTCGTCATCGGGATCACGGCGGCGCGGCGAGCTGACGAGCTCGGCGCGCTGTTCGTGCGTAAGGGTGCGACCGTGCGCTACGGTCCGGCCATCCGGATCGTGCCGCTCGCCGACGACACCGAACTGCGGTCGGCGACCATGCGGTTGCTGGAAGACCGCGTCGACGTCGTCGTCGCGACGACCGGGATCGGCTTCCGCGGCTGGGTCGAGGCGGCCGAAGGCTGGGGGCTGGGGGAGGAGTTGCTGGACAGTCTGGGGAAGTCGGCGCTGCTCGCACGCGGCCCGAAGGCCAAAGGAGCGATCCGCGCGGCCGGGCTCTCGGAGGACTATTCACCCACTTCGGAGAGCAATGCCGAGGTGCTGCGGCATCTTCTCGATTCCGGTGTGGACGGTCAGCGGATCGCGGTGCAGCTGCACGGCGAGCCGCTTCCGTACTTTGTGGACAGTCTGCGCGCGGCGGGCGCCGAGGTTATCGAGGTTCCGGTGTACCGCTGGGTCGGTCCGGCCGATCCCGGCCCGCTGGACCGGTTGCTGGACGCCGTCCTCGACGGCTCGGTGGACGCGTTGCCGTTCACCAGCGCGCCTGCGGCCGCGTCGCTGCTGGCGGTGGCGAAGCGGACCGGGAAGCTGCCGGGAGTCGTGCGAGCACTGGAAAAGCGCGTCGTGGTCGCCTGTGTCGGGCCGATCACCGCGGCGCCGTTGGCCGCGCTCGGGATCCCGACGGTCCAGCCGGCGCGGTCGCGGATCGGGGCGTTGGCGCGGACGGTGTCCGACGCGCTCGAAGCCCGTTCACCACGGTTGCGGGCGGGCGGGCGGAGTATCGAACTGCGCGGTCAGGCGGCGTTGGTCGACGGGCAGTGGTGTGACATCGCGCCCGCGCCGATGGCGATGCTGCGGGCGCTGGCGGAGTCACCGGGGCGGGTGTTCTCCCGGCGGGAGCTGGTCGCCGCGTTGCCCGACGGCGGCGAGGAGCACGCCGTCGAGACCGCGATCGGACGCCTGCGAAGTTCTCTGGGGTCACCGAAACTCGTCCAGACGGTGGTGAAACGGGGCTACCGCCTGGCCATCGACTCGTGACTCCCGCAATTCGTCACCTACTTGCGGGTGGTCGCGCGGGGAAGTGGCGCAAGTAGGTGACGAATTGCGGGGTCAGATCACGGAATGGGGAGCGCGCGAACATAGGCGGGCGCCGCGGCACGAATGGTGCTTTCGGGGACCGATCCGGCCAGGGCCTCGATGGCGAGCCTGACTCCGGCAGTGTCCGCACCACCGAACTGCTCGCGCAAATAGGCAAGTCCTGTGGCTGCCACGTCGCCAACTCGCGGGTCCGCGAGAAGTGTCCGGAAAGTGTCGCTGACCTCCCGCGCGCGAGTACCCATCATGAGCCGATAGACGTCACCGGCATCCTTGTCGGTCAAGCGGTACGGGCGGACAGCACTGTCGTTCAGCCGGTCGTGGATCTTGTGAGCTTTCGCGACCAGGAGTGCTCCGGCTCCCGCGACGTGTACACAGATCTGGCGATCGTCGCTGGACTCCAGCGCGGTGATGGTCATGGGCATCCGGTCGACCACTGCGGGCTCCAGGCCTGGCACACGCCGCGCGGCCATCTTGTCGTGAGGCTGGATCTTGACACTTCTGCTGCCGCCATCGGCAAGAGTTTGGCCGACGAGCAGATCCAATTCGACCTTTGTGGCGGTGCCGCCCACCGTTTCAGTACGGCCCCATAGCCCTGGTTGGTGCTGCTGAAGTCGTTCGAAGCCGGCGCTCCGAAGTGCCTGTTCCAGCAACGGCTCGTCGGCAAGCTGTTGCGGGTCGACGCCGAGGTCACCGTCGGATGTGTAGGCAGCGGCGGCTAGTGGTACCTCCGCAGTTTGCAGATAGACCGCCTGGGCACCGACGACGGTCAGCGCGTCTAGGTGCTGCTTGAGTGCGGTCAGTCCGTCGAGGAGCACCTTCCGCGCGACGATGGTCAGTTCCTGAACGTCGACCCCGTCGGGGACCTTGGCCACGATTGGACTCATCTTCCTGAAGAGAACGGGATGGCGAAGTAGGCTAGCGGGAAGGTTTCGATTCGAATTTCGCGAGCCAGGGTTGTCGCCAGGTTTCCTCTGTGGCCCGCATAAGGTCGAGTACTGCCTCGGCTTCGGCCGGCATTCGCCCAGGACCGGAGAGGCTGTCGATCACCAGCTGGCTCAGCGCCACGTGTGGGATGCCGGTGACCGTGCGATAACGGTCGAAGATCACTGCGTCACGTGCGCGCAATAGCAGGACTTCGGCGCCGTGGTCTACAGGCAGCAGCCCAAGCTCGTCGGCCACGAAGTCGATGGAGCCGGGAGAATTGTCGACGTAGAGCATCAGTTGGCCGCCGGTGGCGATCGGGGCTACCGCGCGCGCGGCATACGGACCGGTCACCAGCACCTGTGGATTTCCGTGGGGAGGGTGCGGAAAAGTGGTCAGCTCGCGCAGTACCGACTTGGTACCGGCAGGCGCGATCATCCCGACGTAGTTATTGTCGTTGAGCAACTTGGTCGTCATGGCCCGAGCGTGCAGAAGATCGGCCCAGTCGACGTCGGTGATCGTACGGTTCGTGCGCTCGATCAGGCGCTGGTCGTCGAGCGCGCCCAGCAAGCGTGAGACCCAGCCTAAGTCGACTTGTGTCGCGTTCGCGATGTCCTTGGCCTTGTACGGCGGCCTGAAATCCGCGAGGAAACGGACGATCCTGCCTGCTTTCTCGCCCGCCAGGGTGACCCGCTTGGTGCCGGTCGCTGTCCCGAGGTTCGCGCGAGGAGAGCGGGACGCACCTTGTAACTGAAGGTGAATCGCAGGATATGTGACCGACAGGAAGACGTTGCCGGTCAGATCGATGTAGCCGATTCGGCGGTCCCGGAGGTCCTGTTGGGCTCGTGCGCTGATCCATGGCGAGACCACCAGCATGGTCGGCGAGGCGCGCGTGTGCGCCAGGATGTTCCTGATGGCCCCGAGTTGCGTCTCGACCTCGCGAGGCGTGACTGATTGTCGTGCCGTTATCAGCAGCTCCGTGTAGGGGCTGGCATCGGGTGGAGCGATTGTCACCCGGCCGTCGAACGCGTTGCCGTCTTCTTGGTCGTCACCCGCTGAAGGTGCGAGTGTCACTGACCAGCTCTCGCCAAGTAGTGCGTGTAGGACGCGTACAGCCTGATCAACCAGGCTGGCTGGGTTGCTTTCGACGGCGGGCACGGGGCGATGATGGCACAGACGGATACGGAGAGTCAACGAAACTTGCCCGAAAGTGGAACTTGTCCCACTGGGGCAAGTTTGCGTTACGGGCAAGTTTGCGACATATCCTAGATTGTCTGTCGTGCGCAAGCTGCTTTGCGAGGCAACTCTTGCTGCGCGTGGGGGTACAGGTCTGGGCGTGGTGACTACTCGAAGCCTGTCGGCTGGCAAGTTCCGGCTGGGCGCGAATTGCGGGCTCGGGGCTAGGCGAAGGTGACGCGGTGGTCGGGGAACTCCCGGGCGGCGGCGACACGGGCCGCCTCCTCCTCGGCCGCTTTCCGCACGGCCGGGCGGAGGGCGTCGAACGGGGTGACGGTGAAGTCGAGCCGTTTCTTCCCGCTCGCCTTGGCCCGCCACACGCCGGCGATCTCGCCGTCGGCCAGCAGTGCGCCGGGACTGCCGAGGATCTTCCAGACTTCTTTCTGCCGTGCCTTGTCCGGCGCCAGCACGGCACGGTCGCGCGCCTGGACGAACGGGTCCAGCGGGGGCAACAGCCGGACCATGTCCGGCTCGGGTGGGTTTTCGAGCAACGAAACCCGGTCTTGCGGCAGGTATGCCTTCTTGCCGTCGACCCGGACCTCGACCAGGCCGTCCGGCCACATCGCGTCGACGCCGGTGCGGGTCGTTCCGACGTAGGCGGCGGCGTCACCGGGGGCGGCGGGGCCATTGATCCGCAGGTAGCCCTCGACCACGCGGGTGGCCGCCTCGACGTCCGGCGACGTCTTGAGCCGGCCGCGCTTTTCCAGTGGCGCCAACGTCGCCGGGGTCGCGCCCGCCTCCAGCCGGACTCCGGCGTGGATCGACGCGACCCGCATCAGCTGCTCGTAGATGTGCACCACGCCGCAGCCGCGGCAGGCGTACGACAGGCCTTCGGGGATCAGTTTCGTGACAGCGCCGCTCACCGTGCCCTTGGTCTGCGTACCGGTGACGACTTCGCGGATCGCCTTCGCGGCGGTGAACAGCGCGTCCGTCGCGGACATGGCCGCGTCCTCGACCTGCTTGCGCTGCCAGAGGATCCGCGCCATCGCGTCCTTCTCGTCGAGCGGCACGAGCGCGGCCCGGATCGCGTCGAGTTCCGCGCGACGGTGGAAATGCGGCGCGCCGCGATGCGTCCACGCGAGCACGAAGCGCTCGTCGTCCCAGACCTCGGGTGTGATGTCGCCGTCGATCCGGGCGGCCAGGCCCAGCAGGGCGGTGTCCCGCACGGAATCCTGCAGCCCGAGGTCGAACACGGCCGCCGCAGCCGGATCCGTCTCCTCACGGTGCAGTCCGTGCGCCGCGATCCGGTACGCCAGCACCTGCTCGCGATCGACCTCGAGCACTGGCCCTCCTTAAAGCGAGTAGTCGAACGTGTACGACATCGTCGGCTCACCGAGCGCGCCGGTCGTGGTGCCGGTGCCGGTGATCCCGGCGAGTTCACCCGTTCCGGAGCCTTCGACGACCGTGAACGTCGACGAGATGCCCTTCGCGTCGAACCCGGTGTCGTGCTTGATCACGAAGCTTCCCTTGCGCCCGTCCACACTGCCTTCGATGCGTTCGAGGCCGGGGGACGTCGTTCCGCCGCCGTCGAAGCCCTCGCCCGCGTAGTACAGCAGGTAGTCGATGGCCGCCTCGCCGTCGATCAGCCCGCTGTAGGCGAACGTGGCGTGCGCGTGTGCCACGCGCGGCCCGCCCTCCGTGCCGCTGACGAGGGCTTCTTCCCAGTTCTTCATGGCGAACGTGTTCATGGGTTCACCCTGTCAGCCATACCTGTCAGATCATGTCAGGTTTTCGGGGATACTGGAGTCATGCGCGCGAGCAGACTCCTGTCAGTCCTCCTCCTGCTGCAGAACCGCGGCCGGATGACGGCCGAGGAGCTGGCGACCGAGCTGGAGGTCTCGGTCCGGACGGTCTACCGCGACGTCGAGGCGCTGTCCGCCGCCGGCGTGCCGGTGTACGCCGACCGTGGGCGCACGGGCGGATATCAGCTCATCGACGGCTATCGCACGCGGCTGACCGGGCTGACCGAGGAAGAGGCGCAATCGCTTTCGCTGGCGGGCCTGCCGGGCGCGGCCGCCGAACTGGGGCTGGGCACGGTCCTCGCCGCCGCGCAGCTCAAACTGCACGCGGCCATGCCCGCGGAACTGCGCGCCGGGGCGAGCAAGCTCTCCGACCGGTTCTACCTGGACGTTCCCGGCTGGCATCGCGGGATCGAGAGCCTGCCGCGACTGTCCGAACTGGCCGACGCGGTCTGGCACGCGCGGCGGATCAAGGTCCGATACGAACGCTGGGGGCAGCGGAAGGTCGATCGTGTCCTCGACCCGCTTGGCCTGATCCTCAAGGCGGGGAACTGGTATCTCGCGGCGCGCTGCGACGGGACCGACCGGACCTATCGGGTCTCCCGCATCGAAGAGCTCGACGATCTCGGCGAGACCTTCGAGCGGCCGTCCGACTTCGACCTCGCGCGGTACTGGCAGGAGTGGTCGGAGCAGTTCGAAAAGCGGATGTACTCGCGAGTGGCGGTGGTCCGGCTGAACGAGTTCGCCCGCATACTGGTGCCGTTCTATCTCGGAGCCGTCGGCGCACGGGCGTTGCGGGAAGCGGACGCCGAACCGGACGAAAACGGCTGGCTCACGATGGAACTGCCCGTGGAGCCGGGAGAATCGGCCGTCGGCGAACTGCTGCGGTTCGGCGGGAACCTCGAAGTGCTCGAACCGCCGGAGCTGCGCGAGCGGCTGGCGGAGGAGATCAGGAAGATGGGCGCGCGTTATGGCTGACCTGGCCGGCATCACGATCGGGATCACCGCGGAACGGCGGGCGGAAGACTTCATCGGCGCGCTGATGCGGCATGGTGCGACCGTGCTGCACGCGCCCACCATCCGGATCGTCCCGCTGCCCGACGACACCGAACTGCGGGCGGCGACGGACGCCGTGCTGGCCGGACCGGTCGGGTTCACCGCGGTCACCACCGGCGCCGGGTTCCGCGGCTGGCTTTCGGCGGCCGAAGGCTGGGGGCTGCGCGAACCGTTGCTGGAGCGGCTGGCGGCGTCACGGATCTTCGTGCGCGGACCGAAAGCGGCGGGCGCGGTGCGCGGTGAGGGTCTGCGCGAGGAATTCTCCGCGCCCGAAGAGAGCAACGCCGAACTGTTCGAAGGCTTGCGCGACGCCGGGGTTCGCGGGGCACGGGTCGCCGTCCAGCTGCACGGAACGCTGCTGCCCGAACTCACCGGTTCGCTGCGGGACGCGGGTGCGGACGTCGTCCAGGCGCAGCCGTACCGCTGGCTTTCGCCCGCCGACGTCGGACCTGTGCACGAACTCGTCGAAAGTGTGCTTTCCGGACGCGTGCACGCTTTGGCCTTCACCTCCGCTCCGGCGGCCACGAATCTGCTCACGCTGGCGGGTTCGCGTCGCGAGGAACTCCTCGCCGCACTGCGAGGCCCGGTGTTGTGCGCATGTGTCGGACCGGTGACCGCGGCGCCGTTGGAAGCCGCCGGGGTGCCGACCGTCCAGCCCGAACGTCAGCGACTCGGCGCGCTCGTCAAACTTCTCGTCGCGGAACTGCGCATTCGGCCGTCTTGACGCGGCTAGCCCGCTTTGCCAGGCTCGACACATCGGACGCGGGGAGGGCGGCGGATGTCCGAGTCTCAATCGGTCACGTTCGTGCGCGCGATGTTGCGAAAGGGCTCTTCGGTCTTGGGCGCGAGCCCCGCCGACGAAGCACCCGACCCCGATTCCGTTCCCGACTGGCGCTATCGGGAAGACTCCGCGGACTCGCTGCTGATGCGCGCCATGCGTTACTCCGCCCTCGGCCCGATCTTCTACCGCGTGGCCGCGTTTCCCAAGGTGTACATCGGTTTCCTGGTCGCGAACGGTTCGGCGGGGATCGTCCCGGTGCTGAGCACGACGCTGCTGGCGGTGCTGCTCAACGTCTTCGCGGTCTGGTGGGTCGTGAAGGGCCGCGGGATCCGGGCGAAGACGTCCGGGCGGCTGATGTACGCGGATCTCGCCGTGGGCGTGGTGCTCACGACGATCGTGGCCGTGGCCGCGCCCATCGAGATCCAGCCGTTCGCCGTCGACGTCGCGTGGACGTGGATGGTCGGGACGGTGGCGTTGTGGACACTTTCGTTCGGGCTGCCCGCCGCCTGCCTGCTGCTGATCGCGGCCTTGCCGTTCCGGGCGTTCCTGACCTGGATCGGCGGACTCCCGATCGACCATCCGCTCGCGGTGAGCCGATCGGTCGGCTGCATGGTCGCGCTCGTCGTGGCGATGGTGACCACGGCCGGGATCCTGATCCTGCTCGGCGTCGGGACCCGGTTCGCGCTGGGCATCGGGATGCGCCGAGGGCAGCGCGCCGAACGCCTGCGGACCCAGCGGGTCATGCACGACTCGGTGCTCCAAACGCTGGAAGCGATGGGCATGGAGGCGCCCGACGACGACTCCGCCGCCGCGCAACGGCTCGCCGAGATGCGTGCCGCCGCCCGTGCGCAGGCCGCCGAACTGCGTCGCGAACTGGCCGGACCCGACGCGCCGTCGGCGCGCGGCCTCGCCGCGGACCTCGCTGAGGTCGCCACCGAAATGGCGCGCGACGGCCTCCGCACCCAACTCGTCGCCGCCGAGACCGAAGAGGACTACCGACTCTCGCACGCGCGCCGGACCGCCATCCGCGACGCCGTCCGCGAAGCGCTCCGAAACACCGTGAAGCACGCCGGAACGAACCAGGTCGTGCTTCGCGTCGAGGAGTCCGAAGGCGGCGTCGCGGTCATCGCGCGGGATCAGGGGACCGGTTTCAGCATGCTGGACCGGCCGCCGGGGTTCGGGATCAGCCAGTCGATCATGGCTCGGCTGGCGGAGGTCGGCGGGCGGGGGACGATCGATTCGCATCCGGGGCGAGGGACCAGGGTGACACTTTGGGTGCCGCACTGAGTTGTAAGTGCAGAGCGGGGTTTCTGTGACGGCTGCGGCGCCTGAGGTGACCGGCCGGTCCGTGAAGGCCTCCTTCACTACCTTCAGGGTAGGCAAGGGGGCCTTCACGGCACGTGTCCAGCGTGGCACCGAGGTGACCGAGTCGGAGGGGCCAAAGCGGTAGCAAGGGACCTTTGCTATCGCTTGCTTAGCATGCCTACGTAAGTGATAGCAAAGGTCCCTTGCTCTCTTTTCGCAGGTCGGGGGGCAGGGTGCTGATGTCCTGAAGGTGCCCTTTGAGACGTTGAACGTCTCAAAGGGCACCTTCAGGACATGCCGTCGACGGCCGCACCCCCGCACCCGTCCCGCAGCACGCGGCCGAAAGCGCTCAGTCCTCGTCGGGAGCCGGAGTCTCCCCGGCTTCCGCCTGCCGCATCGCTTCCCGCCCGGCGGCCTCTTCGCTCACGCCCTGCCGCCAGTACCCCGTGAAGCAGATCGCGCGCTTGTCCACTCCGCGCTCCCGCACGAGGTGCCGTCGCGCCAGCTTCACCATGTTCGCCTCGCCCGAGATCCACGCGTAAGGCGTCCCGCCCGGCAGTTCGGCCTTCCGCACGGCTTCGAGCACCGCATCGCCGACAGAGCCGGAGCCCCGCACCACCCAATGCAGCTCCACCGTCCCCCGCGTTTCGAAGACCTGCCGATCCTCGCGATCACCGATCTCGACGTAGACCACCGCTCGCGTTCCGGCGGGCAGCGCTTCGACGATCGCGCCGATCGCCGGGATCGCGGTCTCGTCGCCGACCAGTAGCTGCCAGGTCGTGTCCGAAGGCACGTCGTAGAGCCCGTGCGGCCCGAGGAAGGCCACCCGGTCACCCTCTGAAGCGCGCGACGCCCAAGCCGAGGCGGGGCCTTCGTCGCCGTGCAGCACGAAGTCGATGTCGACCTCCTGCGCCGACGGCCGCAGCGCGCGCACGGTGTAGGTGCGCATCGGCGGCCGGACGTCGTCGGGCATCGCGAGGTAGGTCCGGTACCAGGACAGCACTTCGTCGCCGCTCAGCGGAGCGGGCAGTACGGGTTCCGCCTGGCCGGGCTGCGGGAAGAACACCTTCAGGTACTGGTCGGGAGCGTGGTCCACCAGCGACGCCCCCGAGAAGGTCACCCTGCTCATATGCGGGGTCAGCCGCCGCACGCCGGTCACCTTCGCCTCGATGAAACTCATTAGGCGAGGCTAACCTAAAAGAGAGCGCCGGGGCCAGCGTCATCGCCGGTATCACGCTGCCACCGGTATTTTCGCAGGTCGACGCGCTGTCCGTCGGCCAGGACGCCCTCCGCGCGCAGCTTCTCCAGCTGCTCGTGGACCAGATGCGGGGCAGGCGTCCCGTCGGCGCGCAGAATGCGGTGCCAAGGCAGGTCCTGGCCGTCCTCGCCGAGGATCCGCCCGACCAGCCGTGGTGACGGGGCTCCCGAAACCGACGCTATATCCCCATAAGTCGCGACCGAGCCGGCAGGCACGCTCGCGATGACCTCGCGCACCCGCTCGTGCAGTTCGTCATCCATGGGACCACTTTGCCGTGCCGCTGCGAGGTTGTGTCGGCGGGGCGTGGTTCCATCGTGGGCGTGAACGGGCGGCGAACAGCGGCAGGAACCGACGCGCGGCTGGTCCGCACGCCGGTCACCGGCACGCCCTCGTTCCAGTGGGATTCCGGCGCCCGGCGCCTGCTGGCCGCTCCGGACGGCTTCCGCCGGGTCCTCGGCGGCCCGGGTACGGGCAAGACGGCCTTGCTGGCGTCGGCGGCTTCGCGGCGCATCGCGGAGGGCGCGGATCCCGAGAGCGTGCTCATCCTGACCACCTCTCGCAAGGCGGCCGAGGTCCTGCGCGCCGACATCACCCACCGGCTCACGACCGATCCGGAAGAGGATCCGCTGCCGCGCACGATCCGTGAGCCGCTCGTGCGCACGGTGCACTCGTACGCGTACGCGTTGTTGCGGATGGAGGCGCAGGCCGACGAACTTCCGCCGCCTCGCCTGCTGGCCGGTGCGGAGCAGGACGTCGTCGTCCGCGATCTGCTCGCCGGCGACATCGAGGCGGGCGCGCTCGACTGGCCAGAACAGCTGCGGCCCGCGCTGAACGTGCCGGGTTTCGCCGAGGAACTGCGAGACCTCCTGCTCCGCGCCGCCGAACGCGGGCTCGGCCCAGAGGATCTGGTCGAACTCGGCAGGCGGCGCGGCCGCGACGAGTGGATCGCGGCCGGGCGCTTCTGGAGCCAGTACGAAGAGGTCACGCTGCTGCAGGGCGCGGGCGGCAACGCGCTCGGCGTCGCGAGCGCGCCCGCGCTGGACGCGGCGGAACTCGTCACTTCCGCGTTGCTCGCGCTGGAGGACGACCCCGAACTGCGCGAACGCGAGCAGCGGCGCGTCCGGCACCTGTTCGTCGACGACGCCCAGCATCTCGACCCGTTGCAGACCCAGCTCATCCGGCTCATCGGGCACGCGGCCGAAGAATTCGTCGTCGCGGGTGATCCCGATCAGTCCGTGTTCTCCTTTCGCGGCGCGGATCCCCGGCTGTTCGCCGACGCGGACGAGGACGGCGAACGCACGGTCCTGCTGACCACGGCGCACCGGCTCGCCCCGGTGATCCGCACGGCCGTCACGAAACTCGGCTCCGTGCTGCCCGGCTCGTCGCCGCAGCGCAAACTCGTCGACGCGCCGGACGCCGAGGGTGGCGCCGTCCGCGTCCGCCTGATGCCGACCCCGGCCGCCGAGGCGAGCTGGATCGCCGATCAGCTCCGCCGCGCGCATCTCGTCGACGGCGTGCCGTGGTCGGAGATGGCGGTGCTCGTCCGGTCGCCCGCCCGTACTTTCCTTGTCCTGCAACGCGCTTTGCGGGCGGCAGGGGTGCCGATCGGTTCGGCCACCGAGGAACTGCCGCTCGCGAAGCAGCCCGCGGTCCGTCCTCTGCTGGCGATGCTGCGGCTCGCCGCGGATCCGGACCTGCTCGACGTAGATCTCGCCGAGATGCTGTTGTCCTCGCCGCTGGGCGGAGCGGATCCGCTCGCCCTGCGGAGGCTGCGTCGCGGTCTGCGCAGGCTGGAACTCGCCGGCGGCGGGCAGCGGTCCAGCGACGAGTTGCTGGTGGAAGCCTTGCGTACCAACGATGTCCTCACCGGTCTCGCCGATGCCGAGTCGCTGCCGATGCGCCGGGTCGGCGGTCTGCTGCATGCCGCGCACCAGGCCGTGGTGCGCGGCGACGGTGTCGAGCAGGTGCTGTGGGATCTCTGGCAGGCCAGCGGTCTGGAACAGCGCTTACTGCGTTTGGTCGATCGTGGTGGTTCGCTCGGCTCGCAGGCGGATCGGGACCTCGACGCGATCGTCGCCCTCTTCGACGCGGCCGGTCGCTATGTCGACAGATTGCCGAAGGCGAGTGTCGCTTCGTTCGCGGACTACCTGTCCTCGCAGAACATCGCGGGTGACACGCTGGCGCCCGCGGCCATGAAGAGCGAAGGCGTCTCGCTGCTGACGGCGCACGCGGCCGCCGGTCGCGAGTGGACGGTGGTGTCCATCGCCGGCGTGCAGGAGGGCAGCTGGCCGGATCTGCGGCTGCGCGGTTCCGTGCTCGGCGTGGAGCGGCTGGTCGACCTCATGTCCGGCGTCGACGACGAGAAGGTGTCCGCCACCGCGCCGATCCTCGCCGAAGAGCGGCGGCTGTTCTACCTCGCCGCGAGCCGCGCGCGGAAGACGTTGCTGGTCAGCGCGGTCGCGGGGGAGGACGAGCAGCCCTCGCGGTTCATCGACGACCTCGAAGAGAACGGCGCGGACGACGGCGGCCTCGATTCGCGGATGAAGCCTGCCGGACGTTCGCTGGTGCTCGCGGAACTCGTCGGTGAACTGCGCGAGGTGGTCTGCGACGAATCGAGCGAGCCGGAAAGGCGGCAGCGGGCGGCGCGCCAGCTCGCCAAACTGGCCGCCGCCGGGGTGCCTGGCGCGCATCCGGGCACCTGGTACGGCCTGCTGGAACCCTCCACCGGCGAACCCGTGCACGGGCCGGGCGACCTCATCCGCATCTCACCGTCCACTGTGGAGGTTCTGGTCAAATGCCCGCTGCGGTGGCTGATCGAACGCCACGGCGGCAGCGACCCGGCGCAACTCGCGGCCGTCACGGGAACCCTGGTGCACGGCCTCGCGCAGGCGGTCGCGGGCGGCAGCAGCGACGAGCAGATCCGCGCGGCACTCGACGAGGCGTGGGTGCGGGTCGACGCGGGAGCGCCGTGGTTCTCGCGCCGCGAGCGGTCGCGGGTCGAGCAGATGTTGCGGAACTTCATCTCCTGGCTGGAGTCCAGCCGTAAGGAGCTGATCGAAGCCGGGGTCGAGCAGGACATCGAGGTCGAGCTCCCGGTCGGAGATGACGACGTTCGCGTGCTCCTGCGCGGCCGCGTCGACCGCGTCGAGATGGACAAGGACGGCCGTCCGGTCGTCATCGACATCAAAACCGGCAAGGTCCCGATCTCCGCCGCCGACGCCGAACAGCATCCCCAGCTCGCCGCGTACCAGCTCGCCGTGCTGCTCGGCGCGGTCGAAGGCGGTTCGAAACCCGGTGGCGCGCGGCTGGTCTATGTCGCGAAGTCCAACAACAAGACCGGATCCACCCAGCGCGAGCAGGCGCCGTTGGACGAAGACGGCGGCAAGCAGTGGCTCGAACTGGTGCGTTCGGCGGCCGGTTCCGCCGCGGGCCCGGAGTACGGGGTCACCGAAAACCCGGACTGTGATCGTTGCCCGGCAAGGGGTTGCTGTCCGCTGCGGCCCGAGGGCAGGCAGGTGACCGGGCCGTGATCTCCGCACTCCAGCGCCGTCAGGTCGAACCGGGCGAGATCGCCCGCGCGCTCGGCCTGCACAGCCCGACCGACGAGCAGGCCGAGGTCATCGCCGCGCCCATCGAGCCGTCGCTGGTGGTCGCCGGGGCGGGCGCGGGCAAGACCGAGACGATGGCCGCGCGCGTGGTGTGGCTGGTGGCCAACAGCATCGTGCCGCCGGAACGCGTCCTCGGCCTGACCTTCACCCGCAAGGCCGCCCGCCAGCTCGGCGAACGCGTCCGCACCCGGCTGCGCCGCCTCGTCGGATCGGGGCTGCTCGACAGGATCGACCCGACCGGCGACCTGCGCATGACGGTGACGGCGGGCGAGCCGACGGTGCTCACCTATCACGCATACGCCGGGCGGTTGCTGTCCGAACACGGCCTGCGGCTGCCCGTCCAGCCAGGGGTCCGGCTGCTTTCGGAGACGTCTTCGTGGCAGTTCTCGCATCGCGTGGTGTCCACTTGGGACAACGACCTCGACACCGATCGCGTGCCCGCCACGGTGACCGCGCAGTTGCTGGCGCTGGCCGGGGAACTCGGTGAGCATCTGGTCGAGCCCGAACGGCTGGCGCAGTACACGTCCTGGCTGTGCGAGGTCATCGAGAACGCGCCGCGGGCAAAGGGCCAGCGTGCGGCGCTGCCGCAGAAACTGGCCGAAGTCATGACAGCGCAACGGTTTCGGCTCGCGCTGCTGCCGCTGGTCGAGGCGTATCACACGCGGAAGAGAGCCGAGGGCGCGCTCGACTTCGCCGACCAGATGTCCTTGGCCGCGCAGCTCGCCAGCAGTTATCCGGCGGTGGTCGCGGGGGAGCGGGAGCGCTACGGCGCCGTCCTGCTCGACGAGTACCAGGACACCGGGCACGCCCAGCGGATCCTGCTGCGGTCGTTGTTCGGCGGCGTCGAGCATCCGCCGATGCCGGTGACCGCGGTGGGCGACCCGGCGCAGGCCATCTACGGCTGGCGCGGGGCGAGCGCGGCGAACCTGCCCCGGTTCACCACGGACTTCCCGCGCGACAACGGCGAACGACTCGTCCCGGCGCTGGATTTCGGGCTGTTGACCAGTTTCCGCAACCCGCCCGAGGTGCTCGAACTCGCGAACGCGATCTCGGAACCGCTGCGGGAGCGCGGGCTCGGTGTCGCGCGGCTGCGTGCGCTGGAGGGCGCGGGGACGGCCGACATCGCCACCGCGTTGCTGCCGGACGTCCGTGCCGAACGCGAGTGGGTGGCCGACGCGGTGGCGAAGCGCTGGTTCGAAACCGTGGAGGAGACCGGAAAGCCGCCGACCGCGGCGGTTCTGGTGCGCCGCCGCGCCGACATGGCGCCGATCGCGGCGGAGATGCGGGCGCGCGGACTTCCGGTCGAGGTCGTCGGCCTCGGCGGCCTCCTCGACGAACCCGAGGTCGCGGACCTGGTCAGCACGTTGCGGGTGCTCGCCGATCCGCTCGCGGGCAGTGCCGCCGCCCGGTTGCTGACCGGGGCGCGCTGGCGGATCGCGGCGGCCGACCTCGCGGCATTGTGGCGCCGCGCGGGCGAACTGTCCTCGCCGGTGCCACCTTCGGGGAAGTCCGATGTGGACGAACCGGTGCTGGTGACCGAACGGGTCGAACAGGCCGGGCTCGCCGACGCGATCGACGATCCCGGGACGCCGGACCGGTATTCGTCCGAGGGCTACCGGCGGATCCGGAAGATCGGCGCCGAGCTTTCGGCGTTGCGACGGCGGCTCGACCAGTCGCTGCCCGAACTGGTCGCCGACGTGGAACGCACCATGCTGCTCGACGTCGAATCACTGGCCCGCCCGGGGCCGGCCGGACGCGCGCATCTGGACGCTTTCGCGGACGTCGTCACGGATTTCGCCGAGACGTCGCCGACGGCCACTCTTTTGTCCTTTGTGGACTACCTGAACACGGCCGCGCACGCGGAGGACGGGCTCACCCCCGGCGAGGTGGAGGTCGTCCCGGATCGGGTCCAGGTGCTGACCGTGCATTCGGCCAAGGGGCTGGAATGGCGCATCGTCGCGATCCCGCATCTGGTCAAGGAGGTCTTCCCTGGACGGCGGCGTTCGTCGTCGTGGCTGCGGACGTCGACCTCGTTGCCCGCCGCGCTGCGCGGTGACTCGGAGGATCTGCCGGAGCTGAGGATTCCCGAAGGCTCGGACCGCAAGGAAGTGCAGGAAGCGCTGGAACTGCACGAAGAAGGCTTCATCGCGCGGGAAGCGGACGAGGAACGGCGGCTCTGCTACGTCGCGCTGACCCGCTCCGAACACACGATGCTGATCTCCGGCCATTGGTGGAACGAGAGCAGCGCGCGGCCGAAAGGGCCTTCGGAGTTCCTGCTCGAAATCGGCGAGGTGATGCGCGGGAACTCGGTCGGCCGGATCGAGCACTGGGCCGACGAGCCGGAAGCCGACGGGGAGAACCCGCTGGTCGCCGACTCCCGCCGGTCGCGGTGGCCGGTCGATCCGCTGTGGCCGCGGCGCGAAGGCGTCACTAACGGCGTCGATCTGGTTGTCGGCGCTATGGAAGACGCGGAAGACAGTGAAGACACTGAGGAAGAGGGCGATCCGGACGGTTGGATCTCCGACACCAAGGTGCTGCTGGAGGAGCGCGCGCGGGCGCAGAACCGCGTTCAGCAGGTCGTGCTGCCGGCGCATCTCTCGGTGAGTCAGCTGGTCGAGCTGTCGGCCGACCCCGCCGCGTTGGCGAAACGGCTGCGGCGACCGCTTCCCGTGCGCCCCAACACTTACGCGCGCCGGGGGACGGCGTTCCACGGCTGGCTGGAGCAGCGGTTCGGCGGCGAGCAGCTGCTGGAGATCGACGACCTGCCGGGCGCGGCGGACGTCGACGAAGCGCCCGACTCCGAACTGGAGGCGTTGCAGACGGCGTTCGAGAAGAGCGAGTGGTCGCACCGGGTGCCGCACGCCGTCGAGGTCCCGTTTTCGGCGGACGCCGTGGGCGTGACGGTGCGCGGTCGGATGGACGCCGTGTTCGCCGACGCCGACGGCGGGTGGACCGTCGTCGACTGGAAGACCGGCGCGGTACCGGAGAAAGACCGGCTCGCGCCGCTGGCCGTGCAGCTGGCGGCGTACCGGCTGGCGTGGGCGGCACTCAAGAAGGTGCCGGTCGAGAGGGTGCGAGCGGCGTTCCACTACGTGAAACACGACAAGACCGTCCGCCCGGCGGACCTGCTGGACGCCGAAGGCCTGCGACAGCTCCTACGGAGCGTCCCGACGATCTAGCAATTCGTCACCTGCTTGCGGTCCTTGCACGTGCAACTACCGCAAGTAGGTGACGAATTGCGGGGTTCAGGCGTCGGGCGGTCCGCGGTGCGACCGTGACTGTGTGGATTTCTGGTCATCCAACGCCCCGAAATCCACACGGTGCCCGCATCACCGGCCCGGTCACGACCGAGAGGTGACCTCACCTGCCGGCCGCAATTCGTCATCTACTTGCGGTCCTTGCACGCGCAACTACCGCAAGTAGGTGACGAATTGCGGGGGTGGGGTCAGGCGCGGTCGCGCACCTTCAGCGCCCAGGTCACCAACGGGATCTGGAGCGGGACGCGGGCCCAGAACGCCGCCCGCCAGTGCTTCGGTGCCTTTCGGCGGTCGGCGTCGACGGCCATTTTCACGTTCCCCGGCAGGACCACGACGAACAGCAGCGCGGCCGCGAGCCCGCCGAGCCGCCTTGTCTTCGGCGCGGCGATCGCGGCGGCGACACCCAGCTCGGCCACGCCGGAGCCGTAGGTCCATGCCCGCGGGGAGCCCGGGAGCTGCTTCGGGATGATGGCGTCGAAGGGCTTCGGCTGGGCGAAGTGCAGCACACCGGCCGCGCCGAGCAGGCCGGCGAGGAAATACGCGGGCCGCTGAGACGGCTTGGAATCCGAAGACATGCCCTGAGCTTCGCATACCGCGCTCAACGTGAGGATCTTCGGCTATCCTCCCGACCGTGAGTGACGCGGACCAGGCCGGAGCCTGTGCATGAAGGTTCTCAAGCGCTTCCCGGTCCGGCTGAGCGACCGCCCGGACCACGAGCTCGTCGGCGTGATCCGCATGCCGGAACTGACGGTCAGCCCGCTGCGGGCCATCTCCAAGCGGATCATCGGCGCGATGCTCGCCCTGCTCGCGACCGTCCTGATCGTCTACCTCGACCGGGACGGCTACCGCGACGCCAACGGCGACGGGCTCACCTTCCTCGACAGCCTCTATTACGCGACGGTGTCGCTGTCGACCACGGGGTACGGTGACATCGCGCCCGCGACGTCGTCCGCGCGGCTGGTGAACGTCCTGGTGATCACCCCGCTGCGGGTGCTCTTCCTCATCGTCCTGGTCGGTACCACTCTCGAAGTGCTCACCGAGCGCTCCCGCCAGGCTTTCAAGATCCAAAAGTGGAGGACGAAGGTGCGTGACCACACGGTCGTCGTCGGATTCGGCACGAAGGGCCGGTCGGCGGTCAACGCGCTGCTCGGGGACGAGAACGTCGAGCCCGACCACATCGTCGTCGTCGACACCGACCAGCAAGCCCTCGAAGCGGCCACCGCGCTCGGCCTGGTGGTCGTGCACGGTTCGGCCACCCGCGCCGACGTGCTGCGCGTCGCCGGGGTGCAGCGGGCCAAGGCCGTGGTCGTCGCCCCGAACCGGGACGACACCGCGGTGCTGGTCACGCTGACCGCGCGCGAGCTGGCACCGAAGGCGCACATCGTGGCTTCGGTGCGTGAAACGGAGAACGTCCACCTGCTCAAGCAGTCGGGCGCGAACCAGGTCGTGGTGTCGAGCGAGACCGCCGGACGCCTGCTCGGCATGGCGACGTCGACGCCGCTGGTGGTCGACATGGTCGAGGACCTCCTCACCCCCGAGTCCGGTCTCGCGATCGCCGAACGCCCGGTGGAGCCGTCCGAAGAGGGCGGTTCGCCGCGGCATCTGTCGGACATCGTGCTGGGCGTCGTCCGCGACGGCGTCCTGTACCGCGTGGACGCCCCGCAGGCCGACGCCATCGAGCCGGGCGACAAGCTGCTGTACGTCCGGAAGGTGACCTCCGCGGAGACGATCGAGCGGTAGCGGGGGACCTTTCGTATCGCGCTGCCCGGACAAGAGGGCTCCTCTGTTCTGCCGCTGGTATCGCGCTGACCGGACAAGAGGGTTCTTCTGTTCTGCCGCTGGTATCGCGCTGCCCGGACAAGAGGGCTCCTGTGTTTTGCCGCCGGGTTCTGGGAGCATGGCGTTCGTGCGCAAGCGATCGGACCCCGCCAGAGGGCTCACGCCGGGGTGGAACTCCCTGGCCGTGGCGGCCGGTGCCGGCCTGCTGGTGATCTTTCTGGCCTGGTTCGCCGGGCCGGGGCTGTTCGGCATCACGAACGAGCCCAAGGGGACGACCGTGCGGGCGGAGGTCGTCGAGCCAGCGCCCTGCACGGGCGGCGGCGCGACCGAGAAGGTCAAGTTCGAATTCGGCGGCAAGCCGATGGAGGGCTCGTTCAACGGCTGCGGCCACGGCAAGGGCGAGCGCATCGAGGTCGTCGTCCCGGACGGGGCCTCGGGCGACGGCGTCTCGGTGCACGCGGCCGACGCGACAGCGGGAGCCAGCGACGCGCGGCGGCCGCTCGGGATGGCGTTGCTGGTGTTCAGCTGCTTCGCCGGCGGGATGTACGTCTACCTGGTGTTGCGCGGGCCGCGGAGGCTCGCGACGGCCTGATTCCGCGAACACGCGTGATTGAAGACGGAACTCGCGTGAAGGCCCCTTCCCCCGGCTCAGCCCAGGGCCCCGGCGAAAGTCGTATAACCACTGCTCAAGCGGGTGCCGGAGCGGCGGAGGCGGGCTCGTCACAGTTCCGGGATGACAGTGCCCGATTCGGGCGTTTTGCGGAGGGGTCGTGAGTGTTTAGGAGGGTTAGAACGCTCCTAAACACTCACGACCCCTGTCGAAAACCGTATATATGCGCACAAAATGGACACGCAGTCGTCAGGCAAAGTCCTTTGTGGACATACAAGGCCTTGACCCCGCCCCTTGAGCAAGCCGAACCGCCACTCGAGCTCTGCCCCTTCGGGCAGCCGACGATATCCAGTTCGAATCATCAAGAGCGCCACCGAACAGCGGATATGCGACTTTGCCGGCACCCTGGGGCTCAGCCGGGGGAGAGGCGCCCACCGCGCTGAAGTCAGGAAACGGCGTTCCCCGGGGCCGAGAAGGTGTTGCAGTCGGCGATCCGGTTGTTGCTCGCACCCGCCCGCCACCAGGACGCGTAATGCGCGTTCGTCCCGTGGTCCTGGCTGCGCGAGGTGTTGTCGCCCCGGGTCTCCTGGTCGTTCCACGCCTTGTTGTACATGTCCCGGCTGACCGTGCCGCCCTGGTCGACGTGTGCGCCGAGGAACATCCCGGAGAAGCACTGCGCCTGGAGTTCCTTGCGCCGTGACATCTCCAGCCCGGCGGGGCTGTTCTGGCCCGCGTCGTAGATCTTCTGCCAGGCCGCGTCCATCAGCCCGGCGACCTCCTGCACGTGGTGCCCGTACTCGTGCGCGAAAAGGGCGAGGTAGACGCCGGGGTTGTTGCCGTACTGGTCGGTTTGAAGACCACGGAACGGCACGTAGAGGTTGTTCTCGCAGTAGTACGCCGCCGTCGCGATGCCCACCTGGATCGTGCCGCATTCGGTTTCGAAGCTGGCCCCGGTCGGGAAGTGCAGCGCGGGCGGGGTGAACGGCAGGTCGTAGGCGTCGAGGAACGGTCCCCACGCGTTGTCGAGGCATTTGCCCGCCGCGGTGAAGAACGCCTCGGCGGCCTGCTGGCTGCTCTGCCACTGCGGCAGCGTGCAGACCCGGTTCTGCAGGCCCGCGTTGGGGTCCTGGAGGATCGGGTGGTCGCCGAGTTTGAGGATCTTCTGCGGCCCGCTCGACGACGACGGCGCCGAGGACGGCGACGAGGGGAACGGGTTCGTCGAGGACGACGGCGAAGAAGACCCGCTCGGCGGCAACGCGGCCGGGGAAGTCGGGTTCGGCAGGGTCGAATAGCCCGCGTTCGCTACGTGATCGGTGCCGTCACGATTGAGTGAGATGATCGCGACGAGGCCGAGGACCAGTACGGCGACCGCGCCGAGGCAGATGCCGACGATCGCGCCCACGGACCGCCGACGCGGTGGCGGCGGCGGGAACTGGTGCGGCGCGCCGTGCCACTGGGCAGGGTGCTGGCCGTGCACCGGCGGTGGCTGGACGGCGCCGCGTGGCGGCCACTGGCCGTGGGGCGGTTGCGTCATCAAGTCGGTCCCGGTGGTTCTAGGGGCGAACCGGGGGTACCCGGCCCGATGTTCAGCATAACGAGCTAACGGTGTCCCTTCCCACAGCTCGGCTGCAGAGGGTATCCACCATGAGGCGAGTGGTCACCCATCAGTGTCGTCACCCCAGCTCTGGCCGGGTGTCGGACCCTCTGGAAGAGTGGGCGTAAGCAACGTGAACGGGTAGAGGGGCTGTCGCATGACGGAGACCGGCGGACCGTCCGGGCCGGAAGGTACCGAGACTCCGGGCAAACCGGCACAGCCGAAGGCAGGCGAACCAGCACAGTCGCAGGCGGGCGAACCGGCACAGCCGCAGGCGGACATGCCGACACCGCCGCGGGGTGAAGTTCCGCCGTCACCGGCGCCTGAGCAGCAGTGGCAGTCCCCGTCCGGGGCCACGCCGCCGCCGCTGCCGTCCTACCAGCCGCCGCAGCAACAGCAGCAGCAGTATCCGAACTGGAAGGTCGGTCTCGGCAGGCCAGGGGTCATCCCGCTGCGCCCGCTGAACCTCACCGACATCCTCGACGGCGCGGTCACGACCATGCGCCGGTACTGGCGGATGGTCTTCGGCGCCGCCGCCGTGACCGCCGTGCTGACCGCGGCCATCGACCTGATCGGGTTCCTGCTGGTCGACACGACCGAGGACCTCGAGCGGCTCCGCGATCTCGGTCCGGCGGCCACCGATCAGGAACTGCTGAACCAGACGCTGGACATGCTCGGCGGATCGCTGGCGGCGAGCTTCGTCAGCCTGGTCGCCACGATGATCGGGACCACGCTGCTCACCGGGTTCCTGACCGTCTTGATGGGCAAGGCCGCACTGGGCAAACCGATCGTCTTCAAGGAGGCGGTGAAGGAGGCGGCGGGACGGCTGCTGCCGCTGCTCGGGCTGACCGTGCTCTACACGCTGGCGATCTTGGTCGCGGCGATCTTCTGTTTCGTGCCCGCGATCATCCCCTACACCTTCTGGGCGCTGGCCAGCCCGGCGCTGCTGCTGGAGCGCGGCACCGTGCGGGAGGCGTTCCGCCGATCGGCGAAGCTGGTCTCGGGGATGTTCTGGCGGATCTTCGGGATCCTGCTGCTGGCCGCGGTGATCTCGGGATTCCTGGCGATGATCATCACGATGCCGTTCAGCTTCGGCGCGTTCATGACCCTGTTCACCGACCCCGAGCAGGTGTACATCCCCTCGACCGGTGACCTGATCCTGCAGTCGGTGGGCACGGTGATCGCGCAGACGATCGTCGGACCGTTCTCCGCGCTGGTGACCGTGATCCTCTACATCGATCAGCGGATGCGCCGCGAGGGCATGGACATCGAACTGGCCCGCGCGGCCGGGATCGCGACGCCGCCCCCGCCGCAGGCATGGTGACGCGTTTCCTCTCCGAGGTCCCGGTCGACATCGACCGGGACACCGCCCGGCTGCGTGCCGCCGAGGAGCTCGCGGGTCAGGCTTATCAAGCCGCGAAGCCGAGCTGGCTGTCCGAGGCGTTCAGCTGGGTGCTCGAAAAGCTGTTCGGTCTCCTCGAAACCGTCGACAGCGCCGTGCCCGGCGGGATCTTCGACGTGGTGCTGCTGGTCGTCGTGCTGATCGTGGTGGTCGTGGTGATCCGGCTGAAGTCGGGCCCGCTGGCGGCGTCGGCCAAGAGCGGCCGCGCCGTGTTCGCCGGGCAGCGCAAGGCTTCCGGCGAACATCGCAAGGCGGCCGAGGAGGCCGCGTCACGGGGCGACTTCGACGACGCCGTCCGTGAGCTCTTCCGTGCCGTGGTGCGGTCTTTGGAGGAACGGGCGTTGCTGGACGAGAAGTCCGGCCGGACCGCCGACGAGGCCGCCATCGAAGCCGGACGGCTGCTCCCCGACGTCGCCGTGGCCCTGCGCGCCGGCGCCCGGCTGTTCGACGACGTCCACTACGGCGGCCTCCCGGCCACCGAGGCCGGCTACCGGTCACTGTCCGAACTGGACGAACGCTGCCGTCGTGCCAGGCCGGTCGCCTTGGCGGCCGGATGACCTCGGTTTCGCCCGACGCCCGCCGGATCTGGCGCGGAGTGCGGTTGCCGCTCGCGGTCGTCCTCATGCTCGTGCTGACCGGGACGCTGCTCGTCCTCGTCCAGGGCGAGCAGACCACCGGCGCGCTCGAACCGGGGTCCTACGAGCCCGGTGGCAGCCGTGCGCTGGCGACCTTGCTGGAACGGGAAGGCGTCAAGATCCCGGTCGTGCGCACCGCCGCCGCGGCCAAGGGCGTCGCGAGGGACGCGACCGTCTTGATCACCCAGCCCGCGTACCTGCCCAAGAACACCTTCGCCGAAATCCGGCGGAGCGCCAAGCATGTCGTGCTGGTGCGGCCGAGTCCTGCCACGGTCGAGGAAATCCTCCCGGGTGTGCGGTCGACCGGCCAGCTCGAAACCGAAGCCCGTTCCCCGGACTGCCAGGCAGTGGATCCCGTCGCGGCGGGCAGCGCGACGATGGGCGGCTTGAAGTACACGGCCACGCAGCCGCGAGCGCAGGAATGCTACGGCGGCTCGTATCTCGAAGTGCCCGGTCCGGAAGGGACGGTCACGGTACTCGGCACCCCCGAGCCGCTGACCAACGAACGGCTCGCGAACGAGGGCAACGCGGCGCTCGCGATGCGGTTGCTCGGGAAGCACGAACGGCTGGTCTGGTACCTGCCGACGCCGGCGGATCCGTCGCTCGAAGCGGAGAAGAAGCCGCTGTCCGAACTGATCCCGGCGGGCTGGTCGTACGCGGCGTTGCAGGCCGGGGTCGCGGTGGTGCTGCTGGCGTTGTGGCGCTCGCGGCGACTGGGCCAGGTGGTGACCGAACCGATCCCCGTCGTGGTGCGCGCGGCCGAGGCCACCGAGGGACGGGCGAGGTTGTATCGCAAGGCGAAGGCCGCCGCGCACGCCGGGGAGACCCTGCGTGAGGCGGCCCGCGCGCGGCTGCGGCCGTTGCTGGGGCTCACCCGTGACGCCGAACCCGCGGCGCTGGTGGAATCCGTCGCCGCGCGGACCGGCAGGACACCGGCCGAGATCGGCGCGCTGTTGTACGGGGACCAGCCCGCGGATGACGCCGCCCTGGTGCGGCTGGCGGACGGACTCGATGTCGTGGAACGAGAGGTGGAGCGGTCTTGAGTACCGAACAGTCCGAGCAGGGCACCGTGGATGGTGCGGCCGAAGCGCGGGCGGCGCTGATCGCCCTGCGGGCCGAGGTCGGGAAGGCCGTGGTCGGCAACGACGCGGCCGTCACCGGGCTCATCATCGCGTTGCTGTGCCGGGGACATGTGCTGCTCGAAGGCGTTCCCGGCGTGGCCAAGACGTTGCTGGTGCGGGCTTTGGCCGCGGCACTGGAGCTGGAGACCACCCGGGTGCAGTTCACGCCGGACCTCATGCCGGGCGACATCACCGGCTCGATCGTCTACGACGCGCACAGCGGCGAGTTCTCGTTCCGCGAGGGTCCGGTGTTCACAAACCTTTTGCTGGCCGACGAAATCAACCGCACTCCGCCGAAAACGCAGTCTTCGCTGCTGGAGGCGATGGAGGAACGTCAGGTTTCCAGCGACGGCAAGACGCGGCCGCTGCCCGATCCGTTCATCGTCATCGCGACGCAGAACCCGGTCGAATACGAAGGCACGTACCCGTTGCCCGAGGCGCAGCTCGACCGTTTCCTGTTGAAGCTGACCATGCCGATGCCGTCCCGTGAGGACGAATTCGGCATCCTTTCCCGGCACGCGCAGGGTTTCGACCCGCGAAACCTCGGCGCGGCGGGGATCACCCCGGTCGCCGGGGTCGCCCAGCTCGACGCCGCCCGGCGCGCGGTCGCCGGCGTCACCGTGCGCCCCGAGGTGCTCGCCTACATCGTGGACGTCTGCCGGGCGACGCGGTCAATGCCGTCCGTACGGCTCGGCGTTTCGCCGCGTGGCGCGACCGCGCTGCTGGCCGCGACCCGGGCGTGGGCGTGGCTCGCCGGCCGCGACTACGCCACCCCGGACGACGTCAAAGCCTTGGCACGGCCGTCTTTGCGGCACCGGCTCGATCTGCGGCCCGAGGCCGAACTCGAAGGCGCGACCGCCGACGGTGTGCTGGACCGCGTCCTCGCGTCCGTGCCCGTTCCGCGCTGATGGCCGTCACCGGGCGGCTCGGACTGCTGGCGCTTCTCGCGGCGCCGGTGGTCGGTTTCCTGCTGCCCTCGTGGGCCGGGATCGGGCTGGCCGCGGCGGTGCTGTTCGCGTTGGTGGCGCTGGATCTCCTGCTGGCCGGGAGCGTGCGGCGGCTGGAATTCGCGCGGTCCGGCGCGACGTCCGTGCGGCTGGGGGAGGCGTGCGAGGTCACGCTGACCGTGGCCAATCCCGGTGGCCGTCCCGTGCGCGCTTGGCTGCGGGACGCCTGGCCGCCCAGCGCCGGCGCGGAAGACAGGCACCGTTTGACCCTGCCTGCGGGAGAACGCCGCGTCGTGACCACCCGGCTCCTGCCCACCAGGCGCGGCGACCGGACGGCGGCCAGGGTCACCGTCCGATCGACAGGCCCGCTGGGGCTCGCCGCACGGCAGGGTTCGCACGACGTGCCGTGGACCGTGCGGGTGCTGCCGCCGTTCCACAGCCGCAAGCATCTGCCGTCGAGGCTGGCGCGGCTGCAACAGCTCGACGGTCGCAACGCGGTGCTGATCCGGGGCCAGGGCACGGAATTCGACTCCCTGCGCGAGTACGTGATCGGCGACGACGTCCGGTCGATCGACTGGCGGGCTTCGGCGCGCGCGTCCGACGTCATGGTGCGGACCTGGCGCCCCGAACGCGACCGGCACGTGGTGCTGGTGCTCGACACCGGCCGCGTTTCGGCGGGCCGGGTCGGGGACGCGCCGCGGCTGGACGCGGCGATGGACGCGGCCCTGCTGCTGGCCGTGCTCGCCGCGCGGGCGGGTGACCGCGTCGACCTGCTCGCCTACGACCGGCAGGTCCACGCCGCGGTCCGGGGTTCGAGCGACTTGTTGCCCGCTTTGGTTAACGCGATGGCGCCGCTCGAATCGTCACTCGTCGAGACCGACGCGCGCGGGATGATCGCGGAGGTCCTGCGGCGGACCCGGCGGCGCGCGCTGGTCGTCCTGCTGACCGGGCTCGACGCGGCGCCGCTGGAAGAAGGCCTGTTCCCGGTGCTGTCCAAACTGACCTCGCGACACCAGCTGATGATCGCTTCGGTGGCGGATCCGCGGGTCGCCGAGATGGCGGCGGGCCGCGGCGACGCGGAAGCCGTCTACGACGCGGCCGCGGCCGAGCGGGTGCTGGCCGAACGCCGCCAGGTCACCGCGCGGCTGGCGCGGCACGGTGTCGAGGTCGCCGAGGCCGTCCCGGAGGACCTGCCGCCGCGGCTGGCCGACCGGTATCTCGCGCTGAAGGCGGCCGGACGGCTCTGATGTCGAGAGCCGCGAACCGGCTCCGACCCCCTGGTGAACCGATCATCAGGAGGAACCGATGGATTTCGACCGGCACTGCGCGGAGATCGTCACCCAGGCCGAACTGCTTGCGACGGAACTGGCCGACGCCGACCTGACCACACCCGTGCCGTCCTGTCCGGGCTGGACGCTGGGCGCGTTGGTTCGGCATCTCGGTGCCGGGCACCGATGGGCGGACGAGATCGTCCGGAGCCGGGCGACGTCGCCGGTGCCCGACGACCAGGTGCGCCGGGTGGACGGCGACGATTCCGGGCAGCTGCCCGGATCCTGGCTGGTGGACGGTGCTTCCCGGCTGGCGTCGGCGCTGCGGGAAGCGGGACCGGAAGCCGAGGTCTGGGTGCCGTTCCACTACCGGACCGCGTCGTTCTACGCGCGCCGCTTCACCCACGAGACGCTGGTCCACCGCGCTGACGCGACCCTGGCCGCGGAGCTGGAGTTCCGCGCCACCCCCGAGGTCGTGCTCGACGCGATCGACGAGTGGATGGAGCTCGAAGCGCTGCCGCTGCACTTCGAGTTCAGGCCGGAGAAGCGGGAGATCCTCGGGGCAGGCCGGTCGGTGGGTTTCGAGTCGGGGGAGCACGCTTGGTTCCTCGACCTCGACGGCTCGGCGGTCACCTGGGAGCGGGGGCGACGCGATGCCGCGGTGACCGTGCGTGGCTCGCTGACGGAGTTGTTGCTGGCGCTCTACCAGCGTCGGGACGCAGGGGACGTCGTCGGCGACCTTGAGCTGTTCAAGCTGTGGCAGACCCACGTGCGGTTCGGCTGAACCCGATGGAGTGGTGCCGGTTGGCGGTGGGTGTCGCGGGCGGTTAGCTCGGAAGGAGTTCCGGACCGACAGGATTGGGGTCAGGCTTGCGCAAGGTCGTGCTGTTCCTCGCGGTGCTGCCGCTGGCGCTGCTCGTGTCACCCGCTTCCGCACAACCCGCCGGGACACCGGTCCACCTCGCCGACGGAGGCGGGAACCTCTCCTTGGCCGCGGCCGACGGCAAGCTCGCCCTCGCCGACGCGAAGGACGCCAGCGCGCAATGGGTGTACGACAAGGCGGCGCTTTCGTACAAGCATGTCGCGAGTGGACAGTGCCTCGCGGCGATCAGTCCCGTCGATGGGGTCGGCGTCAAACTCGCGGCGTGCGACGGCAAAGACCGTCACCAGCAGTGGCGCCGCAACGCCGGGCTGCCCGGGCTGGTGCTCCTGGCGAACGTGGCGACCGCGCGCTGCCTCACCGCGGAGGCGCCGATCGCCGGAGCGCGGCTGTATCAGGAAGTCTGTTCACTGCCAGGACTGTCCAACACCTGGGCGGCCGGGGTACGGACCCTCGCGATCCTGTCGGGGAACGGGCAGCGACTGTCCACGAAGACACCTGGTCAGCCGTTCGTGGTGCGCGTGATCGGGGAGAGCGGGCAGCCCGCGGCCGACGTGCCGGTGAACTTCTTCGTCCGCGCGGCGCGGGCGAAGAACGTGCTGGTCTTCGAAGGCGGCGCCGAGACGGCGACCGCGAAGACCGGCGCCGACGGGTCGGCCGCGAGCCCGAAGATCGTCCTGACCGAACCGGGCGAATTCGAGATCCGGTTCGCGGGCAGCGCGAGCCTGGAGGACGGGAACAGCATCACCTTCGAGGGCAGCTGCACCTGCTGAGCGGACAGCTGCACCTGCCGAGCGGCGCGTGAAGGCCCCTTCCCTCGGCTCAGCCGAGGGAAGGGGGCCTTCACGCGCTTCCGGCCTAGGCCACCAGAGCGAAACTCGAGTAGTACTCGCCGGCGGGATCCCGCGAACCGCTCCGGTCGGGGCTGACCTCGGCGCCGACCCAGCCCTGGAACGCCCCCGCGTCGTCGATCACCTGCAGCAGCGGGCGGACGTGACTGTTGCCCAGGTAGCAACCGTTGTAGGACAGGCATTCGCACCAGAACTCGTAACTGTTGCGCCGTCCGCCGAAGGCATCGCTCAGGTAGTAGAACCGTCTGTCGCCGGTATCGATGATCTTCTGTGCGCACGCCTCGTATCCGTCGCCTGGGAGGCAGCAGGAGGTCGGGGCGCAGCCGGAGTCGTACTGCACGAAGCCGAGGCACGAGCCGTCGTCGCACTTGTTCCAACCCGGACCGACACCGAGGGCGCCACTGCCGCCTCTGGTCCAGTTGGTGATCGCGCGGCGGTTCACCCCTTGCCCTTCGAGCAGGTACGACCGCTGGGTCGCGCGGACCGAACTCATCGGGGCCTTGCTGGTCTGCGCGAGGGAGGCGTTGCTGCCATAGGCGATGCCGCTGGTGATGGAGTAGTCGTCGCTCACCAGTTGCAATCGGCCGAGGCCCGGCCGGGGTTCCGAAACCGCCCACGTCTCCGCGAGGTTCACAGTGGTCGTGGTGCCGTTGACAGTGCTCTTCGTCCAGGTGATGGCCACCTGCCCGGAGTTCTCGGCATAGGTGCCGGTGAAGTGGCCGTTCGGTTCACCGGTGAAGCCCGGCGCGGTCTTGATCGGGCAGTTGTTGCGGGGATTGGACCCCGGCGCCCAGTCGCCGCAGTAATAGACGTCGCCGCTGTTGACGGGGGCGGGGAAATCCGCCTGGTTCCAGGTCCAGAAGTTGTGCGCGACGGTGTTGTCGGCCGGGTTGAACACGAGGTAGCCGAGGCGGATGTAGTTGCGGTCGGCGTCGGTGCGGAATCCGCCGACGCTCACCACCCAGTTCTGTTTGCCCGACGGCGCGGATCCGGTCCGGGCCTGGGACGCGCCGACGAGAAGCGTCGAGGCGAGCACGGACAAAACGACGATCGCCAGAACGCGTAACCGTTTTCTCCCCATGGGAGGAGCTAACCAGTTCAGCCGGCTTCAGGTCGAGAATCTCCAGCGTATCGCCAGTCGACATCACCCACTTCGCCCGCTTTCGCGGCCCGGCGCCCGACCACGAACACGTACAGTAAGAACGCGACCTCGGCGACCACTCCGATGCCGATGCGGGCCCAGGTCGGCAGGCCCGACGGGGTCACGAAGCCTTCGATCACGCCGGAGATCAGCAGGACCACGGTCAGCCCCAGCGCCATCACCACGACCGATCGCCCCTGCTCGCCGAGCGCGGCCGTCCGGGACCGGCGCCCCGGGTCGATGACCGTCCAGCCGAGTTTCAGCCCCGTCCCGGCCGCGACGAACACCGCGGTCAGCTCCAGCAGGCCGTGCGGCAGGATCAGGCCGAAGAACACGTCGAGCCGTCCGGCCGAGGACATCAGCGCAGCGCCGATCGCGAGGTTCAGCGAGTTCGCCCAGAGCGCGTAGATCACCGGGAGCCCCAGCACCACGCCGAGGAACAGGCAGGTCGCGGCCACCCACGCGTTGTTCGTCCAGACGCGCGCGGCGAAGGACCCCGCGGGGTCGGACGAGTAATACGTCTCGTACTTCCCGCCGGGCGCCGTCAAGTCCTTGAACTCCTCGGGTGAGGCCAGCGACGCGAGCACCTGCGGGTCGCCCGCGATCCACACCGCCGCGATCGCCATCACCGCGATCGACGCCGCCGCCGACGCCAGCCACCAACGCCTGCTCAGGTACAGGGCCGCCGGGAACCGCTGGGTGAAGAACAGCCCGACCTCACGCCAAGCGGGACTGTGCGAGCCGGTGACGGCGGAGCGGGCCTTCGCGACCAGACCGGACAGCTGAGCGACGAGCACCGGGTCGGGCGCGACCGAGCGGATGATCGAAAGATGCGTCGCGACGCGCTGGTACAGCGTCACCAGCTCGTCGGCGTCCGGGCCGCTGAGTTTCCCGGCGCGGCCGACGAGGTCACGCAGCCGGTTCCATTCGGCCTGATGCGCGGCGACGAACACGTCCACGTCCAACTCGGAGCCCTCCCGGCGATCGTCTTTGGTCGCCCAGCCTATTCGTCACTACGCTTGCCAGGTGGAACAAGAGTCCGAACTCGTCACCGGCGAGGCCGTCGTCCTGGACGTGCGCGCGGCGAAACTGGCCAGCCGCGGTCTCGCCATGATGCTCGACGTCGCCCTCCAGCTGATCGCGCTGGTCGTCGCGATGCTGGTCCTGAGCCAGGTCGCCGCGTTCGGTGACGAGGCGCTGGCGCTGACCCTGTTCCTGGTGACCCTCGTGTTGATCATGGTCGGCTACCCGGTGATCTCCGAGACACTGACCCGCGGCCGCACCCTCGGGAAGATGGCGCTCGGCCTGCGGGTGGTCCGCACCGACGGCGGCCCTGTCCGGTTCCGGCACGCGCTGGTCCGCGGGCTCGCCGGCTTCTTCGTCGACTTCTGGGCGCTGGGCATGCTCGGCGTCGTGGCCGTGGTCACGTCGCTGTTGTCGCCCAACGGCCGCCGCGTCGGCGACTACCTCGCCGGCACCCTGGTGATCCGGGAACGCATGCCCGCCTCCCGCACGCCGTATGTCGGGATGCCGCCGCAGCTGGCGCACTGGGCTTCGCAGCTGGACCTGACCCGGCTGCCGAACGACCTCGCGCTGGCCGTCCGGCAGTACTTGAGCCGCACGAGCGAGCTTCGCCCCGAAGCGGTCGAAGCCCTCGGGTACGGGCTCGCGCAGCAGGTCGCTTCGGTGATCGGGGCGCCGGTGCCGCCGGGAGTGCCGTCGTGGGCGTACCTGTCGGCGGTGCTGGCGGAGCGGCGGCAGCGGGATCAGGCGAAGCTGCAACCGGCGGTTCAGTACGGGCCGCCGGTGGCGCAGCCTTTCGCGGCGGGACAGACCTTCGCGCCGGTGGCGCCTGTTGGGCAGCCGGTGTTGCCTGTGGCGCAGCCTTTCGCGCCTGGACAGCACTATCCGCAGCCCGTCGCTCCCGCGCCGGTCGCCCAGCCGCAGCCGGTCGCCCCGCCGCAGCCGATCGCGGACCCCGCCCCGGAGAACCCCTTCACACCGCCCAGCTGACCCACGCCCCCGGTCCGATGCCCCCAATGCGGCATTGGGGACGCTCAGTGTCCCCAATGCCGCATTGGGGGCATGCCCGGCTCTCGATTCCCCGCTCGCGCCCTTCACGGACCGAGCCGCGCGAAACCCGAGCGGGTCAGGAGACGTCGGCCGGCTTGGCCGCCCACGTGTTGCACTGGAACAGCCGGTTCTTCTGCGCGCCGTGCTGCCACCACGAGACGGCGTGCGCGTCGGACCCGTGGTCGCGCGGGCCGCCGTTGTGGTCGCCGCGGTCCTGGGTCTGCCAGGCGTCGCGGTACATCGCCTGGTCGACCGAGCCGCCGCGGCCGACCGTCGAGCCCAGGAACGTCCCGGACAGACACTGCGCCGAAAGTTCGTTGCGCCGCGACATCTCCAGGCCCGCCGCCGAGTCGGTGCCCGCTTCGTATCGCGCGTCCCAATAGGCCTTCGAGATACCGGAGAGCGCCTGGATGTGGTGCGCGTACTCATGGGCGTAGAGGGCCAGATAGACCCCAGGCCGGTTGCCGTACTGGGGGACCTGAAGGCCTTCGTACGGCATGTAAAGCGTCTCGTTCTGCGAGCAGTAGAACGCCGCTACCGAGCCGTTGCTGGCGTCGCCGCAGGGGCTTGACCAGTTCTTGCCGGACGGGTACTTCACGGTCGGGACCCGGAACGGCAGTTTCGTGTACTTCATGACCTGCTGCCAGACGCTGTCCAGGCAGGGCCGCGCGCTTTCGAAGAACGCCGCGGCCGCGTCCGGGTTGTTCGCCCAGCGCGAGAGGTTGCACGGCTGGTTCGGCAGGCCGACTTGGGAATCGAGCCACAGCGGGTTGTCCGCCAGCTTGTAGTGCGGTTGCGGGCCGGACGGGGCACGGCTGGCCGAGGTCTCCCGGGTCGAGCCCGCCGACGTTTCGCGCGAGGCGGTCGAATCGCGTGAACGGGTGCTCGTCGCCGTCGACGTGTCGCTGGACGTGGTGGTCGTGTAGTCCGAAGAGGACGTCGTCGAATAACTGGAGTACCCGACATCCGCGGTGTGACGCGAGTCGCCGTTCGCGATGGTGACGACCATCAGCAACCCGCCCATGACCGCCATCACGGCGACGATCGCGACCGCCGCGATCACCCCGCCGTTGGACTTCTTGGCGCGATATCCGCCGTACGGCGTGAACGCGGGCTGAGCGAAACGCGGGCCGTACGGAAGCTGCGGCGGGCCGACCGCGCCGGGCCGGAACGGGACAGGTGCGCCGATCCGCGGCGGCGGCAGCGGGGCCGCGCCCGGCGGGGGCAGCGGCATCCCGCCGCTCGGCGGACCCGGCCGGAACGGCGGCGGGACCGGCGTCGGCCGGGAGACCGGCGGTTGCCCGGGGCGGCCGGGCGGGACAGGGCCCGGACCGCCGCGCGGCGGCAGTGGCCGTGCTCCGGGTGGCGGGAGCGGGCGGCCGCTTTGCGGTGGCAGCGGACGCGTGCCCGGCGGCGGCAGCGGACGGCCACCTTGCGGCGGCAGCGGACGCGCGCCCGGCGGCGGAAGCGGGCGGCCACCGTGCGGCGGTGGCGGCGGAGTCGGCCGGCGCCGCGGATCAGGCGCGCCGGGCGGCTGCTGGTTCATCGAGTGGATCCCCCATGCGGTTCGGCAACGCCGTTCGCCCAGGTGGGGCGATTCGGCGTTTCGGCGGTCAGCATAGATCGGCTGCCCTAAGGTGTGTGGCTGTGTTGACGAAATGGGGGACGGCGGTCGTGGCCGTCGCGGCGAGCTCGGCCTTGATGGCCCCGCCGTCGGATACGAACGTTCCGGAGGCGCCCGAAGCGGGCCCTTCGCTGACGAACGCGCCGCAGTTGCCGAAGCCGCCGCCGATCGGCGCACGCGGCCAGCTCGGGCTGCTCCAGCCGCCGGGCGGCGCGGCCGCGAACGTCTCGGTGAAGGTGGAACGCGACGGTTCGGTGTCGATCACCGAGCAGGTGACCGTCCCGGGTGGACAGCACCTGGTACGCCGGATTCCGTTGAAGGTTCCCGCCGGTGAAGAGCAGGACCGTGTCTACGGCGTCCGTGACGTCTCGGTCGAAGGCGCGGGGAAGGCCGAGTCGAACGGTGAGCAGCTGGTCGCCACCTTCGACGGCGGAGCGGCCACCCTCAAGTACAAAGTGGACGGAGCGGTCGCGGACGTCAACGGCGCGCAGCAGGTGCGCTGGCAGGTGGCGAGCGGCTGGGACGGCGAACTGTCCCGCGTGTCCGCTTCGTTCAGCGCGCCGACGCAGGAAACGCCCACAGTGGACTGTTTCGCCGGGCCGCTCGGTTCGGACCGGCAGTGTTCGCTCGCGGAGATCGACCACAGCGGCGTCGTCCGCGTCGAGCAGGACAAACTCGCGGCGGGCGAACGGGTCGACCTCGCCGTCGGACTTCCGGCCGGCACGGTGCCCGCGAACGCGCGGTTCGAGCAGATCGCCTCGGTCGGCGGAGCGTTCGCCCTCACCACCGTCGCCGGTCTCGGTTTCGGGGCGCTGGCGCTGTCGCTGATCCTCGGCGCGCTCGCCGTCTGGTTGCTGCGCCGTCGCGACAAGGGCGCGCTCACGGCGGGAACCGGCCCGGTCGACGTCCTCATGCGAGACGGTGATCGGGTCTCCTTCGCCTCGCCCGACGGTGTCCTGCCCGGTCAGGTCGGCACGGTCGTCGACGAGACGGTCGACGTCGTGGACGTCAGCGGAACGGTGGTCGACCTCGCGGTCCGCAACTATCTGTGGATCGCCGAGGTGCGCGGCGCGGGCACGGTCGACTGGCAGATCAGTCGCCGCAACGCGCCCGATGAGCACCTCGCCGCCTTCGAGCGCGAGATCTACACCGCGCTCCTTCCCGAGGGCACCGATTCCGTGCTGCTGTCGGAACTCCGCGGCCGCGGCACCGTCGACCTCCGCGTCGCCGGAGAGGCGATGTACGCGGACGTCGTGCGCAAGGGCTGGTTCTCCCGCCGTCCGGACAAGGGCAGGAGCAAGCTCGCGTGGGCGGGCATCGGCCTGGTGGCGCTCGGTCTCGTGGGCACCGTCGTGCTGACCTTCACGGCCGGGCACGCGCTGCTCGGCGTGGCGGTCGTGCTCGCCGGGGTCGCCGCGTTGCTGGGCGCCTCGTGGGTGCCGCCGCGGACCTCGCGTGGCAGGCGGCTGGTCGGCCAGGTGCGTGGCCTGCTCGAGTACCTGCACACCGTGAAGGTCGCCGACATCCCCGTGGCGGACCGGGAATTGGTGTTCTCCCGGTCGCTGCCGTACGCCATCGTGCTCGGCGACACCGAGCACTGGCTTCGCACGTTCGAGGGGCTCGACCCGTCGGCGGACGGCTCGGCCGGGCTGTACTGGTTCGGCGGCCTCGAGGGCGATCGGGATCTGCGCCGGTTCGCCGCGCACCTTCCGTCGTTCCTGTCCGCTTTGGACGGTCTGCTCGCCGAATCCGGGCACCTGCGTTCGCTCCGCCCGGAACCGGTCCCCGCCTGATCATGAAGACTCGCGATTCGGCACCGGCTTGCGATCCTTGCACGCGCAACTATCGCAAGCTGGTGCCGAATTGCGTGGTCTTGGCGCTCGTTCTGCTGGTGCTGGGCGCGGCACCGGCGGGAGCGCAAGGCGAACCGCAGCTGCCCTCGCTGCCCAACAGCGCGGAGATCTCGCTCAAGGTGGAACGCGACGGCGCCCTTTCGGTCGTCGAGGCGGTGTCCGTGCCGAGCGAGGCGACGATGACCCGCCGGATCCCGCTCCGCACGGCGGCCCCGCACGACCGCGACCGGATCATCGGCATCCGCGACGTCGTCATCGAGGGCGCGGGCAACTCCGAGCTGACCGAAGACGAGTTCACCGTCAAGCTCAGGGGCGGCACCTCGATCGTCCGGTACACAGTGGACGGTGCGGTCACCGAAGCGGACGGCCTGGTTCGGGTCGGCTGGCAGGTCGCGGGCGGCTGGGACGCCCGGCTCGAACTCGTGCGCGCGAGCTTCGCCGCGCCGTCCATCCCGAACGCGGTCACCTGCTACGCCGGGCCCGAGGGTTCGCGCGCGCACTGCGGGGCCGCCCAGATCGCGCATTCCGGGCTGACCCGGTTCAGCCAGCAGAGTCTCGCGGCCGGACAGCGGATGGAGATCTCGGTCGAGTTGCCCGGCGGCACCGTCCCGGCGAACGCACGGCTGGAGCCGTCGAAGACCTTCGCCGGAGCGTTCGTGCTCACCTCTCCGGTCGGCTGGGCTTGGGGCGGCTTCGCGCTCGCGCTGGTCGTGGCCGCCGTGGCGCTGGGCCTGCTGCGAAGGCGCGACAAGCACCCGGGCGACGCGCTTCCGGTCCGGCTGCTCACCGGGAAGGACGACCAGGCCGCGTTCTCGTCACCCGACGGCGTGCTGCCCGGGCAGGTCGGGACCGTGCTCACGGGGCGTGCCGACGCCGTCGACCTGGCCGCGACGGTCGTCGACCTCGCCGTCCGTAACTACCTCTGGGTGACCGAGGAGCCCGGCGAGCTGACCGGCTGGCGGCTCGTCCGCCGCAATCCGCCGGACGAGCAGCTGACCGCTTACGAACGCGCGGTGTTCGACGTCCTGCTGCCGGAGGGACGGGAGTCGGTGCTGCTGTCGGAGCTCCAGTCCGCGAGGGTCGGGATCGAAAGGGTGCGAGACGCGTTGGACGCCAGCGTCGTCGAACGCCGCTGGTACTCCCGGCTGCCCGGCAGGCTCACCGGCATCGGCCTGCGCGTCTGCTTCTACGGGCTGTTCCTCACCGTCCTGCTGGCCTTGACCGTCGGCTACGCCCAGCTCGGGCTGATCGTCATCGCCGCGGGCGCGGTACTCGCCGTCGCCGCCCGGTGGCTCCCGGCGCGCACCGGGGCCGGCGTCACACTGCACCGGCGGCTGCTCGGCGTCCGTGACGCGCTGCTGGAGACCAAGGCGGCGGCCGTCCCGAAGCTCGAACGCGAGGTGCTCCTCTCGCGGGCGCTGCCGTATGCGCTCGCTCTCGGCGAACAAGAAGACTGGGTCGGCGGATTCGCCGGACTGAAGGGCCCGCCCAAGATCTACTGGTGTGGCAGGGAAGGCACCGACGAGGCGGACCTCTCGCGGGTGAGCGACTTCACCGCCGCACTCGTGGGAACCTTCGCCGCGACCCGCCAGGGTCGTCGCCTGGAGGCCTGAGTAGCCCGTAGGGTGGTGCGCATGGCCGATCCCGAGCTTGTCCGATTCACCCTCGACAACGGTCTGCGCGTGGTGCTCGCGCCCGACGCGACCGCTCCGGTGGTGGGTGTCAGCGTCCACTACGACGTGGGCTTCCGTTCCGAGCCCGAAGGGCGCACAGGTTTCGCGCACCTCTTCGAGCATTTGATGTTCCAGGGGAGCGAGAGCCTGGAGAAGCTCGCGCACTTCCGGCACGTCCAGTCGAGTGGTGGCAGCTTCAACGGCTCCACCCATCCGGACTACACGGACTACTTCGAGGTCCTCCCCGCCGCGGCTCTCGAGCGTGCCCTGTTCCTCGAAGCGGACAGGATGCGGGCGCCGAAGCTGACGCAGGAGAACCTGGCCAACCAGATCGACGTGGTCAAGGAGGAGATCCGCCTCAACGTGCTGAACCGGCCGTACGGCGGGTTCCCGTGGATCACCCTCCCGCCGGTGCTGTACTCCACGTTCCCCAACGCGCACAACGGTTACGGCGGTTTCGAGGATCTCGAACAGGCCACCCTGGACGACTGCGCGGCCTTCTTCGACACCTACTACTCGCCCGCGAACGCGGTGCTGACCGTCGCCGGTGACTTCACCGTCGAGCAGGCCCGCGAGCTGATCGAGAAGCACTTCGGCGACGTGCCGCACCGGCCCGCGCCCGAGCGTCCCTCGTTCGCCGAGCCCGCCCCCGAGGGCGAGCTGCGCGGCGAGCAGGTGGATCCGCACGCCCCGCTGCCCGCGGTCGGCGTCGGCTACCGCATGCCGGATCCGATCAACGACCTCGACGGCTACCTGGCGAACCTCGTGCTCGCCGGCGTGCTGACCGACGGCGACGGCTCCCGGCTCCAGCAGCGCCTGGTGCACCGCGAGCCGCTGGTGGTCGACATCGGCCTCGCCGTCGGGCTGTTCGGCCCGTTCGAGGCCCGTGACCCGGACACCTTCACCATCACCGCGATCCACCCGCCGGACGTGAGCACCGACCAGGTCCTCACCGCGCTGGACGAGGAACTGGAGAAGCTGGCGGCCACGCCGCCGGGTGACCAGGAGATCAAGAAGGTCACCGCGCGCTGGGCCGCGAGCCTGCACTCCGAGCACGACAAGCTGGTGTCCCGGACGCTCGCGCTCGGCTCTTTCGAGCTGCTGTACGGCGACGCGTCGCTGGTGTACCGGCTCGCCGAGAAGATCTCGGCGGTCACCGGGGAGGCCGTTTCGGCGGCGGCGAAGGCGCTGCGGCCGGATTCGCGCGCCGTGCTCGTCGTCCGCCCGGGCAGTGGATCTTCAGACCAGGAAGGTACCGAGCAGTGAGCGCACCGCACCGCACCGCCGAGGAGATCGGCCGCACGGCCGCCGGGCCGCGTCCGGTCCCGCCGCTGGGGACGCAGCGCGCCGCCGCCGATCTGTCCCATGTGGACACCACGCTGAGCAACGGGCTGCGGGTGCTCGCCGTCCGCAAGCCCACCGTGCCGCTGGTCGAACTGCGGGTGTGGATCCCGTTCGCCGGTGAAGACAAACTGCACCCGGCCACCGCCGAAGTGCTGGCCGAGACCCTGCTGACCGGCACCGCCCGCCGCGACCGCATCGAGATCGACGCCGATCTGGCGCTGATCGGCGGCGACCTCGCGTCCGGCGTCGACCCGGAGCGGCTCGCCATCACCGGTACCTCGCTCGCCGACGGCCTGCCGACGATGCTCGACGTCCTCGCCGACGCGCTCACCGGCGCTTCGTACGCAGACGCCGAGGTCGAGCGGGAACGTGAGCGGCTCATCGAGCGGATCGCCGTCTCCCGCACGCAGCCGAGGACGATCGCCCGCGAGGCACTGCAGAAGCACCGCTACGGCGACCACCCCGCGGTGCGGGAGGTCCCGCAGGCCGAAGACGTGGCCGTCGTGACGCCGGAACAGGTTCGCGCGTTGCACCGGGCTTCGGTGCTGCCGCGGGGATCCGTGCTGGTGATCGTCGGCGACATCGACCCGGAGACCGTCATCGGCGACCTGGAGAAGGCGTTCGGCGGCTGGGCTTCGGACCGCTCCGCCGTCCGCCTGCCCGTGCTGCCTGATCTCGCCGGCGGCAACGTCCTGCTGGTGCCGCGGGCCGGTGCCGTGCAGTCGCAGATCCGGCTGTCGGCGCAGACCGTGTCGCGCACGGACCCGCGGTACCCGGCACTTCAGCTGGCGAACCTGGTGTACGGCGGGTACTTCTCGTCGCGGCTGGTCGAGAACATCCGTGAGGACAAGGGTTACACCTACAGCGCGCACTCCGGATTCGAGTTCACCGACCAGACCGCCGTGGTGAACATCGACGCGGACACCGCCACCGACGCCACCGCGGCCGCGCTCATGGAGACCCGGTACGAGCTGGCCAGGCTCGGTCTCGTGCCGCCGACCGCCGACGAGGTCGAGTCGGTGCGGCAGTACGCGATCGGCTCGCTGGTCACGTCCGCGTCGTCGCAGGGCGGACTCGCCGCACAGCTGGCCGCGCTCGCCGCGACCGGACTGGGCGTCGAGTGGCTCGGCGAGCACCCGGCACGGCTCGCCGCGGTCACCGCCGAAGACGTCGCGAACGCCGCACTGGAGTTCTTCGCGCCCAAGCGGTTCACCGGGGTCGTCGTCGGTGACGCCGACGTCCTCGCACCGAAGCTGGAGGCGTTGGGCGACGTGACGGTCGGGGAGCCCTCCTGATGGAGACACCGTTCGAGTTGGGTGCGCTCCCGACGCTTTCGCGCTCCATGGCGGACCGTCAGGAATCCTTGCGCACCAACCCGGACAGGCTCGCCGAGCGCTGGCCGAACGCCCGGGTCGTGCTGCTCGACGAGCACGCGCGCACTCCGGTGATCGAGGCTTCGGGCACGCTCGCGACCCGCAAGACGCAGGACGTCGGCCCCGAGCCGCCCGTCGATGCGGTGTTCCTCGGGGAGTGGCAGGGCATCGACTACTGGTCGCTGCCCGGCCGCCCCTCCGGGGAGACCGAGACCGTCGAAATGGCGGGCAGCTGGGGTGTCGTCGAAGAGGTCCCGCGGTACGAAGGCGAGATCTGGGTCGACCTGCGCGGTTACGGCGACCTGCTCGACGACGCGTCGGCCGGGCTGTTCACCACCGCGCAGGCGTTGCAGGCCTGGCGCCGGCAGGCGAAGTTCTGCACGCGCTGCGGGAGCCCGACCGAGGTCGTCCAGCTGGGCTGGGCGAGCAAGTGCACCGGCTGCGGCCGTGAGGAGTACCCGCGCACCGACCCGGCGGTCATCTGCCTCGTGCACGACGACGCCGGCGTCAACGGCGAGCACGTCCTCCTGGCACGGCAGCCGATCTGGCCGCCGGACCGCTACTCGATCCTCGCCGGTTTCGTCGAGGCGGGGGAGTCGCTCGAAGGCTGTGTCGAGCGGGAGATCCGCGAAGAGGTCGGCGTCGACGTGCGTGACATCCGCTATCTCGGCAGCCAGCCGTGGCCGTTCCCGCGGTCGATCATGCTCGGCTTCACCGCGCGGGCCGACATCTCCTCGACGATCGTGCCCGCGGAGGGCGAGATCGAAGAGGCCTTCTGGGTTTCGCGCGCGGAGGTGCGGGCCGCTTTCGCGAACAGCCAGCTGCGGAACGCCGGCGCCGTGCCGACCCCGATCGCCGGTGGTACGCGGCAGCTGGTGCTGCCGGGGAACTCGTCGATCGCGCGCGTGATGCTGGCGGCCTGGGCAGGCGTCTGACCCTGGCGCACGCGGCTCAGGCTTGAGCTTGAACAAGGCCCAGGATCGAAGCCCCTTCGCGACGATGGAGGATTTGGGACGCTGAACGTCCCAAATCCTCCATCGTCAGCCCGCCGAGGCGCCGTGAGCGGCGCCTTCACGTGTCTGGATGGACGACACGCGTGTGCCGTCCACCTGGTCACGCGTGTCGTCCGCCGGATCACGCGTGTCGTCCACTTGATCACGCGATACCGCCCGCCGAGGCGCCGTGAGCGGCGATCCGTGCGGCATTACCACTCACGAAGCAGGTCCACCCGCCTGCCTCGAACCGGACACCCTCCGCACCGGTACGTATACCCGCTGTGCGGAACACGCCAAGCGTTACCTCCCCGTTTCCCCGCGCCGTTGACGGCTGTGGTTCGGCTCACTACAGTCCCCGGAAACCGTCTGTAAAGTTTCCTAACGAAGTCGGGAGCGAGCCCAAGTGCGAGCCGGCAGTCCGCGAATGCTGCGCGAAATCAACGATCGCGCGGCCATCGAGGTCCTCCTGAGGGACGGCCCGCTGACGCGCTCGGAGCTCGAAGTCGCGATCGGCCTGTCGAAACCCGCGACGGCGCAGCTGCTCACCCGCCTCGAGCAGGACGACGTCGTCACCAAGGCGGGCGTGCGCGGTGGGGGCCGCGGGCCGAGGGCGCAGCTCTGGCAGGTCAACGGCGGCGTCGCCTACGTCGCGGCCGTGGACCTGACGCCGCAGCAAGCCGATTTCGTGGTCGCCGACGTCACGGGCGCGGTGCTCGCCGAGTACCAGGTCCCGCTGCCGGTTCACGAGGGCGCCGACGTCGTCGGCACCTTCGGCGCGGCGCTCACCAGCGTCGCGAACAGTGCCGGTCTCGCCGCCACCGATCTCCGCCATGTCGTCATCGGCGCGCAGGGCGCGTTCGACCCGCGCACCGGCCTGCTGTCCTCGGCGCCGCACATCCCCGGCTGGCTCGGTTTCGACGTGCCGCGCAGGCTCAGCCGCGAACTGGGCGTCGAGGTCACCATCGAGAACGACGTCAACCTCGTCGCGATCGTGGAGATGACCGTCGGCCAGGCCGTCGGGCTCGACGACTTCGTGATGATCTGGCTCAGCGACGGCGTCGGTGGCGCGGTGGTGGTCGGCCGCAGGCTGTTGCGCGGCGCGACCGGCGGTGGTGGCGAGATCGACTGGATGCGGGTGCCCGATCCGGTTTCCGTCGCCACACCGAACGAAAAGCCCCGCGCCGGAGATCGCTTCGGTGACCTCGTCGCGTCCCCGGCCGTCGTCGAGCTGGCCGCCGCGCACGGTATCGAAGCCGAGGACGGCGCGGACGCGGTCACCAAGGCCCGCGAGAACCACAACGAACCTTTCCTCGACGACCTGGCCCGTCGCGTCGCGGGTGGCGCGGCCGGTCTCATCGCGGTCGTCGACCCCGAACTCGTGCTCCTTTCCGGTGACACCAGCCGTGCCGGTGGCGACGAATTCGCCGCGCTGGTCGCGAAAAGGTTGCACGAACTGGTCCTGCCCCGCACCCCGGTCGGGGTCGCTTCGGTGCAGGGCAACGCGGTCCGCGCGGGCGCGCTCCAATCGGCGCTCGCCACCGTCCGCAGGGACGTCTTCGGCGTCAACACCCCTTCGCTCCTCGGGCCGAGACGGTCCGGGGCGGGAGAGCCAAATCCGATCGTGGCGATCCCGGATTCACGAACAGAACCACCGTCTCCCGCCCCAACCAACTAGGAGGAGGGTCATGAGTTCCACGACCCAGGTTCGGAGAAGTGGCCGCCGTTGGCGCGGCTCGATAGTGCTCGGCGCGGTCACCGTCGCCGCGCTGGTGTCCGCCTGTTCGGGCGCCGCAAGCGGCCCGAACGGCGGGTCGGGCGACGCGGCGGCCGCCCCGGCCGCGGACGCGAAGCTCACGCTGACCGTCTACAGCAAGTTCACCGACCGCGAGTACAACGTGGTGACCGCCGGGCTCAACAAGCTCAAGGCGAAGTTCCCGAACATCGAGATCAAGCACGAAGGTCAGCAGGACGACGACAAGATCACCCAGTCCATCCGCGGTGGCAACCCGCCGGACGTGGCGATCTCGTTCTTCACCGACAACCTCGGCGCATGGTGCTCCACGGGCAGCTTCCAGGATCTCAAGCCCTACATCGACCGCGACAAGATCGACCTGACGCAGATTCCCGACGCGGTCCGCAGCTACACCGAGTACCAGGGCAAGCGGTGCGCCATGCCGCTGCTCGCCGACGTCTACGGCTTCTACTACAACAAGGACATGTTCGCGGCGAAGGGCATCACGTCGCCGCCGAAGACGACCTCGGAACTGTTCGAGGCCACCAAGAAGCTGACCGAGTTCAACCCGGACGGCTCGATCAAGGTCGCCGGCTTCATGCCGTCGATGCCCTTCTACGCCAACATGGCGCAGTACTGGGCTCCGAACTTCGGCGCCAATTACCTCGGCCCGGACGGGCAGTCTCATATCGCCGACAGCCCCGAGTGGAAGGCGATGTTCGACTTCCAGAAGCAACTCGTCGACTTCTACGGCGGCCACGCCAAGGTCGAGCAGTTCAAGGCCGGTCTCGGCGAGGAGTACTCGGCGGACCACGGTTTCCAGCGCGGCAAGCTCGCGATGATGATCGACGGCGAGTACCGCACGGCCTTCATCAAGGACCAGGCGCCGGAGCTCAAGTTCGGCACGGCGGCCCCGCCGGTGCTCGACAGCAAGCCGGACCGCTACGGCGGCGCGTTCACCACGGGCACGATCATCGCGATCCCCAAGGGCGCCAAGAACCCCGGCGCGGCTTGGGAACTGATCAAGCAGGTCACCCTCGACACGGCGACGCTGGTCGAGCTGTCCAACGGCCTCAAGAACGTGCCGAGCACCAAGGCCGCGCTGACCGACCCGAAGCTCGAGGTCACGCCGGAGTTCAAGACGTTCCTCGATCTGTACAACGGCGGCAAGCTGACGCCGAACCCGTCGACCCCGATCGGCGACGCGCACCTCAAGGCGGTCAACGACTTCGCCGAGAAGTGGCAGGCGGGCAACATCCCGGACATGGTCGCGGGTCTCAAGCAGGTCGACGCTCAGATCAACGACGAGCTGGCCCAGAAACGCGCCGGCGGCTGATCGCATGACCACGACCCTGGACTCCAGGGCGGTCGGTTCCTCTTCCGCGTCCAGCCGGACGCGGAAGGGGAACGCAGCGCGCCGCCGTCGCACAGTCTTCTACTTCATCGCCCCGGCGATGCTCGGGTTCCTGATCTTCTTCGGCTACCCGTTGATCGCCACGGTGTACTACTCGTTCACCCGGTACGACCTGATCAACGCGCCCGAGTTCATCGGCTTCGACAACTACATCCGCATGTTCACCAGCGAGCAGCTGGTCGGCACCGCCGCGTACAACACGCTGTGGCTGGTGATCGTGCTGACGTTCTGCCGGGTCGTGTTCGCACTCGGCGTGGCGTCGATCATCTCGCGGCTCAAGTCGGGTGTCGGCCTGGTGCGGACGCTCTGCTACCTGCCGTCGCTGGCCCCGCCCGCCGCGGCGACCCTGGCGTTCGTGTTCCTGTTCAACCCGGAATACGGGCCGGTCAACGCGTTCCTGGGAGCGGTCGGCATCGACGGCGGCCTGTGGTTCAACGATCCGGCGATGTCGAAGCCCGCGCTGACCCTGCTGGTGATGTGGGGTTCGGGCGAGCTGATGATCATCATCCTCGCGGCGCTGCTCGACGTGCCGCAGGAACAGTACGAGGCCGCCCAGCTCGACGGCGCCGGGCCGGTCCGCCGGTTCTGGCACGTCACGCTCCCGTCGATCTCGCCGGTGCTGCTGTTCGGCATCGTCAACTCGATGATCTTCGCACTGCAGTTCTTCACGCAGGCGATCGTCGCGGGATCCGCGGCCGCGGGAGCGGCCGACGTCGCGGGCAACACGAAGTTCATCGGCGCACCACAGAACTCGACACTGACCTATCCGGTTTGGCTGTACGTCCAGGGTTTCCGGTACTTCAACATGGGCTACGCGGCCGCGATGGCGGTGCTGTTGTTCATCGTCTCGGCGGGATTCACCTGGATTCTCGTGCGTCAGCTCCGCAAGTCCCAGCATCAGGAGGAAGGCGGATGATCACGCTTTCGGAGACCCGCAGGCGGGAGCCGGTGACCGAACCGCCGAGGGTGCGGGTGCGGCGCCAATGGGACAAGAAGCTGTACTGGATCGCGACCCACAGCGTGGGCATCGCGATGGGCGTGATCTTCATGCTGCCCATCCTGTTCGTGTTCCTCACCGCGGTGATGTCCAGCGACCAGGCGCTTTCGTCGAACTTCTGGCCGAAGGAATGGCACTTCGAGAACTTCATCGAGGTGTTCGAAAAGGCGCCGCTGCTGCAGTATTTCGGCAACAGCATGCTGTATTCGACGCTGGCCACCCTCGGGGCGCTCATCTCGGCGATCCCGGCGGCGTACGCGCTTTCGAAGCTGAAGTTCCGCGGGCAGAACCTGTTCTTCATGCTGACCGTGGCCGCGATGATGCTGCCACCGCAGGTCACCGTCGTGCCGCTGTACGACCTGTGGGTGCGGCTCGGGTTCACCGGGACGCTGGTCCCGCTGATCGTGCCGTACTTCTTCTTCGACGCGTTCTCGATCTTCCTGCTGCGGCAGTTCTTCCTCACCATTCCGAAGGACTATCTCGAAGCGGCGAAGATCGACGGCTGCAACGAGTTCCAGGCGATGCTCAAGGTGCTGATCCCGATGGCGAAGCCGGGGATCGCGGCCACCGCGATGTTCTGCTTCCTCTTCACCTGGAACGACTATTTCGGTCCGCTGCTCTACACCGGTGAGACCCGCGACAGCTGGCCGCTTTCGCTGGCGATCGCGTCGTTCCGCGGGATGCACCACGTGGAATGGAACCTCACCATGGCGGCCACCGCGCTGATCATGCTGCCGGTGATCGTGCTGTTCGTGTTCGCGCAGAAGTCCTTCGTCAAGGGCATCACATTCACAGGGGTCAAGGGATGAAACTGGCAGTCGTCGGTGGTGGGTCCACGTACACGCCCGAGCTGATCGACGGGATCGCCGGACGGCGGTCCACTTTGGACGTCGACGAGATCGTGCTGATCGATCCGGACGCGTACCGGGTGGAGGCGGTCGCTGACTTCAGCAACCGGTTACTGGACCACGCCGGGCATCCGGCGCGCGTCCGCACCACCGCGAGTCTCGAAGAGGGTGTCGACGGTGCGTCGGCGGTGCTGATCCAGCTGCGGGTCGGCGGGCAGCGCGCGCGGCGCGGGGACGAGACGTTCCCGCACGCCTGCGGCTGTGTCGGGCAGGAGACCACGGGCGCGGGCGGCCTCGCGAAGGCGTTGCGCACCGTGCCGGTCGTGCTCGACATCGCCGACAGGGTGAGGAAAGTCGCGGGTGACGACACCTGGATCGTGAACTTCACGAACCCGGTCGGCATCGTCACCCGCGCGTTGCTGAACGAGGGCCACCGCGCCGTCGGGCTGTGCAACGTCGCGATCCACCTCCAGCGCACGTTCGCGCATCTGCTCGGTGCCGGCGTCGACGAGGTCAAACTCGTCCACACCGGACTGAACCACCTGAGCTGGGAACGGAAGGTGCTCGTCAACGGCGAGGACCGGCTGCCGGAACTGCTGGCGGAGCACGCGGAATTCCTCGGCGAGCATGTCACCGCGCCGGTCGAGTGGATGCGGCGGATGAACGTCGTGCCGTCGTACTACCTGAAGTACTACTACGGGCACGACGAGCAGGTCATGAAGCAGCGCACCGAGCGGCCGCGCGCGGACGTCGTCAGCGACGTCGAAGAGGAACTGCTCAAGGTGTACCTCGACCCGGAGGTGGTGACCAAACCGGAGCAGCTGGAAAAGCGGGGCGGCGCCTACTATTCCGAGGCCGCGGTGCAGCTTGTGCACGCGCTCACCTCGGGCGGGCCCGCGGAGGAGCACGTCGTCAACGTCCGCAACGAAGGCACTTTCGACTTCCTGCCGGACGACGCCGTCATCGAGGTTCCGTCCCTTGTGGACGGCAACGGTCCTCGCCCGATCGCGCAGCCGCGGGTCGAACAGCGGTTCGCCGGGCTCATCGCCGGGGTCACCGCGTACGAGCACCTCGCGCTGGACGCGGCGATCAAGGGCGGCCGGGACCGGGTGGCCGACGCGTTGCTCGCGCATCCGCTCGTCGGCCAGTACGCCAAGGCGGATCAGCTCGCCGACACGCTGGTGCAGGTCAACCGTGAGTTCCTGCCGTGGGCGGGGGCATGACGGCCGGCTCACGAGACGTCGTCGTCGCGATCGACGGCGGCAACAGCAAGACCGACGTCCTGATCGTCTCCCGGGACGGACGGGTGCTCGGACAGTCGCGAGGGCCGGGCGCTTCCCCGCAGAACATCGGGGTCGACGGCAGCGTCCGCGCGCTGGAGAAACTGGTACTGGAAGCCCTTCACGGGGCGGGGATTCCCGACGAACGTCCTTTCGCGACACATACGTCGGCCTACCTCGCGGGGCTGGATTTCCCGCGGGAGGAGAAGATCCTGCACGCCGCGCTGGCCGCACGCGGCTGGAGCGACACGCTGATCGTCGGCAACGACACGCTCGCGCTGCTGCGCGCGGGCAGTTCCGACGGGACGGGTGTGGCGGTGGTGTGCGGCGCCGGGATCAACGGCGCCGGTGTCAGCGCCGACGGCCGTGAGCACCGGTTTCCCGCGCTGGGCAAGATCTCCGGCGACTGGGGCGGCGGCTACCGGCTGGGCGAGGAGGCACTGTGGTGGGCCGTCCGCGCCGAGGACGGCCGTGGTCCGGGTACGGCTTTGCAGGCCGCCGTCACCGCGCACTTCGAGACGTCTTCGGTGCTGGAAGTGGTGCAGCGACTGCACTTCGAGGAGCTGCACTCCGACGCGATCCACGGCCTGTGCCCGCTGCTGTTCGCCGTCGCGGCGGACGGCGACGAGGTGGCGCAGGACGTGGTCGACCGGTTCGTCGAAGAGGTCGCCCTGCTGGTCGGGGTCATCCTTCGGCGGCTCGAACTGACCGGGGAAGCGCCCGAAGTCATCCTCGGCGGGGGAGTGCTGACCGGGGTCGGCACGCAGGTGATCGCGGAAATCGAGCGGCGGTGCCTGAAGGTGGCGCCGCAGGCTTCGATCCGGGTCGTCGACGTGGCTCCCGTGGTCGGCGCGGCGTTGTTCGCACTGGACACCATCGGTGCTTCTACCGCCGCGAAGGCCTCCCTTAAGGCCGCGACCAAACGGGTCTGAACACGCGTGAAGGCCTCCTTCCCTCGGCTCAGCCGAGGGAAGGAGGCCTTCATGCGCATTGCCGGAAGTCTCAGGAAGCGGCGGGGACGAGCGGCTCGTCCGTCTCCAGCAGCGTCTTGAGGTCCGACAGGATCCACGCCCAGCCGCCGCCGGCGTTCTCGCCCGGCCCGGCGTTGACGTCCTCCTGCGAGCCGTTGACCAGCGCGGCCGTCGTGGGCGCGTCGGTGACGTCGTGGGTGACGGTCAGCCGGGTGCCCGCGGTCTTCGTCTCTTCGATCTCATAGGTGAGCTTGGTGTACGGCTCCTTTTCGAAGGACGGGTCCATCAGCAGCTTCCAGGTGATGACCAGCTTGCGCGGTGGGTCGACCTCGAGGACCTCGCCGTCGACCAGATCGTTCGTGAACCCCGCCTCGACGTATTCCGGTGTGGGGTGGGTGGCGTGCTTGCCACCCGGCCGCAGGTCGAAGTCGACGAGGCCGGTGTAGCCGTACTTCCGCGACCATTCGGGCTTCGTGATCGCGTCCCAGATCTTCTCCGGGGTGGCCTTGATGTAGACGCGGTAGACCTGGGTGGCGGCGGTGATGGTGTCGGTCATGACGGCTCCTCGGGTTCGAGTTCTGGGGTTTCGAGTTCGGCTTTGAGGTCGAGCAACGCGGTCACGTTGCGCTCGGTGAACTTGTCGATCCACCGGTCGTGGATCTGCCGGATCGGTACCGGGTTGAGGAAATGCTTCTTCTCCCGGCCCTCCTTGCGCGTGACGACAAGTCCGGCTTCTTCCAGCAGTTTCAAATGCTTCATCACACCGAACCGGCTCATGTCCACTTCGGACTCGAGTTCGGTCAGCGTGCGGCCGTCACGCGCGAACAACCGGTCGAGCAGGAACCGACGGGTCGGATCCGCCAGGGCCTTGAAAACCAGGTCGTCGTCGGGCACTTCGAAAGAATAGGTGACCAAAAGGTCACGTGTCAACCGGAACTTTCGCGAAGCGCGTGAAGGCCCCCTTCCCTCGGCTCAGCCGAGGGAAGGGGGCCTTCACGCGCGTTCGGCTACAGGAGGGCGCCCAGCGGCAGGATCAGCGCGATCGCGACCACGGAGATGACCGTCTCCATGATCGACCAGCTCTTCAGTGTCTGCCCGACCGAAAGCCCGAAGTACTCCTTGACCAGCCAGAACCCGGCGTCGTTGACGTGGGAGAAGAACAGTGAACCGGCGCCGATCGCCAGCACCAGCAGTGCGCTGTGCGACGGGTCCATGGTCGCGGCGAGCGGGGCCACGATGCCGGCGGCGGACACGGTCGCGACCGTCGCGGAGCCGGTCGCGAGCCGGATCGCGACCGCGACCAGCCAGCCGAGCAGCAGCGGCGACAGGTTCGCGCCGGTGGCCAGGCTGGTGATGACGTTGCCGACTCCGGCGTCCACGAGGGTCTGCTTGAACCCGCCGCCGGCGCCGACGATGAGCAGGATGCCGGCGATCGGCGGGAGCGAATCGGCCACCGTGGACGACAGCTTGTCCCGGGTGAAGCCCGCGGACTTGCCGAGGGTGAGCATGCCGAGCAGGACCGCGGCGAGCAGGGCCACCAGCGGGTCGCCGATGAAGTCCAGCACACGGCGGACGTGGTTTTCCTTTTCCAGCAGGATGTCCGCGAGTGCTTTGCCCATCATCAGCACGACCGGCAGCAGCACCGTGGACAGCGTCGCGAGGAAGCCGGGCCGCCGTCCGTCCGAAGAGGACGATTCCGGGACGAGCCGCTCCGGCGCGACGGCGTCCGGGACCATCTTCGCGGCCAGCCTGCCGAACAGCGGTCCGGCGATGATCACCGTCGGGATCGCGACGAGCAGGCCGAAGGCCAGAGTGAGGCCGACGTTCGCGTTCAACGCGCCCGCGGCGGCGAGTGGGCCGGGGTGCGGCGGGACGAGGCCGTGCAGCACCGAAAGCCCGGCGAGCGCGGGGATTCCCAGCAGCAGCAACGGTTTCCCGGTGCGCTTGGCGACCAGCAGGATCACCGGGATCAGCATGACCAGGCCGATCTCGAAGAACATCGGCAGGCCGATCAGCGCGGCGACCAGCGCCATCGCCCACGGCAGGGTGCGGTCGCCCGCGCGGCGCAGGATGGTGTCGACGATCTGGTCGGCGCCGCCGGAATCGGCGAGCAGCTTGCCGAGCATCGCGCCGAGCGCGATCAGCACGCCGACCGAGGCGACGGTGGAACCGACGCCGGAGCTGAAGCTCTTGATCAGCTTGTCCACCGGCATGCCCCCGACGAGCCCGAGCACGCCGGAGCCGAGGATGAGGGCCAGGAACGGATGCTGCTTCGCCTTGGTGATCAGGACGACGATCACGGCGATGGCGAGCACCGTCGCGCCGATGAGACGGGTGTCGTGGCCGGTCCAGGCGGCGGCGAGGGTGGTGGTCATGAGCGGTCCTCGAAAGCGGAGAGGGCGGTTTCGACGATTTCTTCCGGCTTTTTCGCGATGTCGGCGACGAGGCCGCGCTCCTCCGGGCGCAGCGGCTCGAGGTCGGCGAGCTGGGAGTCCAAAAGGGACACCGGCATGAAATGGCCGGAGCGGGTCTTCATCCGGGCGGCGAGCAGGTCGTGGTCGCCGTGCAGGTGCAGGAACCAGACGTCGCCGCCGCCACGCAGGATGTCGCGGTAGCGGAACTTGAGCGCGGAAGACGTCACGACGCCGCCGGAGGACTGGTGGTCGGAGATCCAGGCGGCGATGGCTTCGAGCCAGGGTTGCCGGTCTTCGTCGTTCAGCGGGTGGCCGGAGCTCATCTTGTCGATGTTCGCCTTCGGATGGAACGTGTCCGCTTCGGCGTAGTCGACGCCGAGGCGTTCGGCGAGTGCCGTGCCCACGGTCGTCTTGCCCGAGCCGGAAACGCCCATCACCACGATGACGGTCATCCGTACCTCCCACGTCGTTGTAGCCGGGACGAGTACAGCTCAAAAGTACTACTTAAGCAAGATGAAGTACTACTTAATCGAGTCAGAACGTTAGGGTCACCTGGTGGGCAACGACAGGCATGCCGAAGTACTCGACGCGCTCGGCTCCGCGATCGCGAACGGGCGGCTTCCGCCGGGCTCCGTGCTGCGTTCGGAGGAGCTCCAAGAACGGTTCGACGCGTCCCGCACGGTGGCGCGCGAGGTGGTGCGCGTCCTCGAAACGATGTGCCTGACCAGCAGCAAGCGCCGGGTCGGGATGATCGTGCGCGAGCCGCGTGACTGGAACCATTACGACCCGAGGCTGCTTCGCTGGCAACTCGACGGATCCGAGCGGAAGACCGCGCTGCGAACCCTCACCGAACTGCGCTCCGGCGTCGAACCGTGCGCCGCCCGGTACGCCGCGCTGCGGGCGACACCGGAAGAGGGCGGCCGTCTCCGGGCCTTGGCGAAGCGACTGGAGGAGACGGCGCACCAGCGGGACCTCGAGACCTTCCTGGGGCACGACGTCGCCTTCCACGATCTGCTGCTGTCCTCGTCGCGGAACCCGATGTTCGCGCAGCTTTCGGCGGTCGTCGCCGAAGTGCTCGCCGGGCGCACCGGGCACGGGCTGATGCCGGAGGAGCCGCAGCCCGAGGCCGTCGCGCTGCACGTCGAGGTCGCGGCGGCCATCGACGCCGGTGACCCTGACCGGGCCGAACGCGCGATGCGGGACATCGTCATCCAGGCGCGTGACGAGATGGCCGTCCTTCTGGACGGATGATCTTCGAGTAATCTCTGCAGGTCTTCGAGGGATACTGCATGCGGGGGGCGACGGTGAGCGCGGCGCGCGCGATCGGCTTGGTGTTGGGGGTGGCCGCCGACGGGGCGATCGGGGATCCCCGGTCACGGCGTCCGGTGACGGCGTTCGCCAGGGCGGCTTCGGCGGTGGACGCGAAGGTCCGGTCGAAGCATCCGGCGGTCGGAGTACTTTGGACCGGTGGTCTCGCGGGTTCCGCGGTGCTGGCGGGCGTGCTCGCCGAACGCGCCGGGCGGCGCAGCCCCGTTCTGCAGGCGACCACGACCGCGGTGACCACCTGGGCCGTCCTCGGCGCCGCCGGCCTGGCCGCGCACGGCACGTCGCTGGCGCGGGACCTCGAAGAAGGCGAACTCGAAACCGCACGCGGCACACTGTCCACACTGGACCCCCGCGTCGCCGACGAGCTCGGTGTCATCGGCCTCTCGCGCGCCTCGGTGGAGACGCTCGCCGAGAACACCGCGGACGTCGTCATCGCGCCGCTGGTGTGGGGAGCGCTCGCCGGCGTCCCCGGCCTCCTCGGCTCGCGCGCGATCAGTCTGCTGCGCGGCCTCGGCAGGGGACGACCCGAGCGCTACCGCTGGTTCGTCGCGCGGCTGGACGAAATCGTCCATCTCGTCCCCACCCGGGTCGCGGCCGGCCTGACCGTCCTCGCTGCCCCGGTCGTCGGCGGCTCCGCGGGCGGGGCGTGGCGCGCTTGGCGCCGGGACACGACCGCACACCCGAGCCCGAACGCGGGCCGCGTCGAGGCAGCGTTCGCCGGGGCGCTCGAGATCCGCGTCGGCGGGCGGACCGTGTACCCGCACGGCGTCGAGGAACTGCCGGTGCTCGGCATCGGCCGCAACCCGGACGCCGGGCACGTGACGCGGGCCGTGGAACTCTCGCGGGTGGTCGGCTGGCTGGGCGCGATCAGCTCGGTCGTGCTGGCCGGTCTCGTCGGGCTTCGGCGACGGCGGCGCTGACCTGCGGTTTTCGGCGGTCGGGGGAGCGGGGGACCTTTGCTATCGCCGGGGGCGCTGACCTGCGAAAAGGGAGCAAGGGACCTTTGCTATCGCTCCCGCCGCGCCAGCTGTGCCCGCGCCCGCGCATCCATCGGGCCGTCCCGTCGCGCCAGCTCCGCGTCGATCCGCGCGCGGTCGGCCGGCTGCTTGTTGCCGCCGAACTTGAACTTCGCCCGCACCCCGGTCACGGTCAGTTCGATCCCGCGGATGCCGGGGAGCAGCCGCTTGTCCGGCGCCTCGGTGGCGCTCACCGGAACCCGGTCCCCGGAAGGCTCGAAGTGCGCGAGCTGCCGGTCCAGCAGCGCGGCCTTCTCCGCCGCGTCGTCGATCAGCCGGACGTCGCATTCGAGCTGGACGGACGCGTAATACGACGTCGGCACGCCGTGCGGTGGGTCGGCGGGGGTGTTCCAGCCGGAGCGGATGTAGGTGTGGTCGTCGATCACCGACAGCAGCGCGCGCGGGTGTTCCTCCAGCAGCGGCCAGACCGGGTTCGGCCGCGCGAGGTGCAGCAGGACCGTCCGGTCGCCGTCGAAGACGAAGTGAACCGGGTTGACGATCGGCAGGTCACGGCCCGCGCCTCCGGCGATCAGCTGGCCGAAGTCGTGTGCGGAGAGCCAGGCCTGCCATTCCCCGTCGTCGTGGGCGGCGTCCCACGGGTGAATCAGCATGATCGCATCCGAACACGCCAAATGGACCTGTAGAAGGGCCATTTTCACGTCGGATCAGGTGGCCACTTCGGAGCGTTCGTCTTCGGCCAGCATCTCCGCGACACTCTTGCGCCGCTGCGGCCGTTCCGTGGTCAGCACACCACCCGGCTTCAGCTCGCGGACGGTGAAGTACAGCCAGCCCATCAACGCCATGGCCCCGAAAGCGATCCACTGGAGCGCGTAGGAGAAGAACGGTCCGGCGTCGGTCTGCGGCAGCGGCAGCGCGCCCAGCACGCCGGGCTGGTTCACGTCGAGCTGGAAGTAGCCCGGCCGGATGTCCAGCTTCGCGGCCCGCGCGACGACCTGGGAATCGACGACGTAGCTCTGTAGTTTCCCGCCCGTCGACTCGTCGGCGAACGCGTCGCGGTTCTTGCCGTCCCTCTCGTCGTGACGTGCCCGCGTGACGATGTCGACCGTGCCGGTGGGAGGCGGGGCGAACGGAAGCGCGCGCGATTTGTCGTCGAGCCGGACGTACCCGCGGTCCACCAGCACGATCGTGCCTTCGACGGTGCGGAACGGCGTCAGGACCTCGTAGGCCGCTTCGCCCTGTACGGAGCGCAGACGGGCCACGACCTCACCTTCGGGAAGGTACGTCCCCTTCATCGCCACCAGATGCCATTCGGTGCGCTGATCAGGGGCGGCGCCGTGGGGAAGCAGCTGGTCCAGCGACCGCTGCTGCCCGGAGAACGACTCCCGCAGCGCCGCGTTCTGGTGCTCGCGTTCGGTGTTGCGGGAGAACTGCCACGGCGCGAGCAGGGTGAAGCAGGTGACGGCGAAGGTGAACACCACCAACGTCAACGCCAGCCACCCGGGCTTCAGCAGGAACTTCAACCGCACCCCACCACGGTAAGCGGTCCGCCTCAGGCGTGTGCGCGCACCCAGTCGAGCAGGCCGGGAACAGACCGCTCGATCATGCCGAGGACGTCCTCGAAACCGTCGTCCTCGCCGTAGTACGGGTCCGGGACCTCGGCGCCTTCGGGCGCGGACGGATCGAATTCGCGCAACAGGCGGACCTTCTCCTGGTCCGCGACCTTTCGCCGGAGGAACGACAGGTGACTCTCGTCCGCCGCGAGCAGCAGATCGGCGGCAAGATGCCCGCGGTCGACCTCGGCCGCGACGTGACCGGTCGGATAACCGTGTTCGGCCAGCTTCGCGCGCGCCCGCTTGTCCGCGGCCTCGCCCACGTGCCAGCCACCGGTGCCCGCGCTGGACACCCGCACGAGGTGATCGAGACCGGCTTCTTCGACCTTCGCGCGGAAGACGAGCTCGGCCATCGGGGAACGGCAGATGTTGCCGGAACAGACGAAGACGATGTGCAGCACCCGATCAGTGTGAAGGCCGACGGAGATCGACCGCTCACCGGCTCCGAACGGCTACCGGGCGCGCGAAGCTGGAAAGCCGGGACGAAGCGGGAGTAGACCTCCTGGAGAGAAACACGCAGGAAGGTCGCGTATGAGCGCACCAACACCCATCGTCGAGTCCGCGGCAACCGGGCTCCGCTGGTATCGCATCACCGTCACGCATCCGCACCCCTACGAGGTCGGGCGGATCCTGTCGGAGCACCACTTCGTCCAGGCGAGATCGCCGAAAGAGGCGATGACCAGGATGCCGTTGCACCTCCGGTCGAACGCGTCCGTCGCGCCGTACCAGGTCGGCCACACCGAAGTCCCCGATCACCCGGCGAAGGCCTACCGGGCGATGTTGTGGACGGGCCGCGTGATGCGCGCGGCCGGGCGCTGGGCGATCAACAAGGACGCGAAGGCGCTGGACTGACCCGGAGGCGATAGCAAAGGTCCCTTGCTCTCTTTCCGCAGGTGAGCGGCCCGGGTGAGACATCTTGGGAGGTTGCGAAAGCCACTTTCGCAACGTTGAAGGTTGCGAAAGTGGCTTTCGCAACACGCGGCGGCCGAAGTGATAGCAAAGGTCCCTTGCTCCCGCCGCCGCGATCAAGCGTGCGAGCAGGCCGACCGCACGGACTCCCCGAGCGCGACCGAGTGCGGCCGGTCCTGGCCACGCCGCGCGTCGACCAGCCGCACCGTGACCGCGAGCCGCACGTCGCACGACCGTCGCGTCCGCGCGTCCCGGGTCGAGCCGAGTTCGGCGAGCAGGCCCGCGTTCAGCCGGTCGATCACCGGCCGCACCTCGGTCGCCAGGTCGGGTCGTCCGGGCGGCCGCGTGCCGGGGTGTTCGGTCCACCGCGCGTACAGGCCGCGTTGCACGACCTTGTTCGCCTCGATCTGGTCGCGGAAGAACCGCACCGCGCCGTCCGCGTCGAGACCGAGGCCCGGGGCCTTCGCGGCCATCGAGTCGAGGATCTGCTGTTCGCGCACCGGATCGTCGATCGGCGAAGGCGTGCCGAACTTCGCGGCCGCGACCTTGTCGGCGATCTGCACGCGCTGAGCGGCAAGGTCGGTCAGCTTCCAGAGTCCCGGAGACGCCGACGCCGTCGCGGGTAACACCGCAAGAAGCAACGAAGCGGCGTAGAGCACCCGAAGTCGCATGCCCGGAAACGCTACATGCGAAAATCGCCGGGTGCCCGCGCTAGCCGAAGTCATCGCCGCCCTCGAGCAGGCGTACCCGCCCGAACTCGCCGAATCGTGGGACGCCGTCGGTCTCGTCTGCGGCGACCCGGCCGAGAACGTGGACAAGGTGCTGTTCTGCGTCGACCCGGTCGACGAGACCATCGAAGAGGCCATCGAAGGCGGCGCGCAGCTGATCGTCGCGCATCACCCGCTGCTGCTACGCGGCGTCCACGGCGTTCCGGCCGACAGCACCAAAGGGCGTCTCGTGCACCGTCTCATCCGCGCGGGCGTCGCGCTCTACTGCGCGCACACCAACGCCGATTCCGCGTCACCCGGCGTCTCCGACGCGCTCGCCGACGCCATCGGACTGACCGTCCTCGGCCCGCTCGACCCCCGCGAAGACGGTGTCACCGGCATCGGCCGCATCGGTGAATTGCCCGCGCCCGAACCGTTTTCCGTCTTCGTCGAACGCGTCGCGAACGCCTTGCCGCGCACGGAACCCGGCGTCTACGGCGCGGGCGACCCGGCCCGCCCGATCCGCCGCGTCGCCGTTTCCGGCGGTTCCGGCGACAGCTATCTCAAGCGTGCCACCGCCGCCGGTGTCGACGCGTACGTCACCGCGGATCTCCGGCATCATCCCGCCGGCGAGCACCTCGCCGAGATCGCCGAAGTCCCCGCCCTGGTCGGCGTCACACACTGGGCGAGCGAGTGGCCGTGGTGCGAGCAAGCCTCGGCCGTCGTCCGGGCCGCCTTTGCGGGTAACGTCGGCGTTCACGTCTCCACGAGGTGCACCGACCCGTGGACGCTACGGGCCACCCGAACCGCGCACTAAGAATCCAAGGAGCACCGTGAAGGCCGACCCCGCCGTCCAGCGCAAGCTGCTCGAACTCGCGAAGGTGGACGCCGAACTCTCGCGTACCGCCCACCGCCGCCGCACCCTGCCGGAGATCGCCGAGATCGACGCGGGCGAGAAGACGGTGCGCGAACGACGTGACGCGCTGGTCTCGGTCCAGACCGCGGCGTCCGACCTCGACCGCGAGATCGCCCGGCAGGAGAAGGAGATCGAGTCGGTGCGCGCTCGCGGCGACCGCGACCGCAAGCTCCTCGAATCCGGTTCCGTCGCGGCGAAGCAGATGACCGACATCGAGCACGAGCTGAACAGCCTCAACCGGCGCCAGTCCGCGCTCGAGGACGACCTGCTCGAACTGATGGAGCGTCGCGAGGCGCTCGAGCTCGACGCCCAGCGCACCAGCGCGGAGGTCGCCAAGGCCGAGAACGAGGTCGCCGAAGCCATCCGCCGTCGTGACGAGCAGTTCGCCGACCTCGACACCACGACGGCGCGCCGCGACGAGGACCGCGCCAAGCTCCTGCCGCGGTTCCCCGAAGACCTGATGAAGCTCTACGAACGGGTCCGGGCCCAGAAGGGCATCGGCGCGTCGCTGCTGCGGTCCCGCCGCTGCGGTGCCTGCCAGCTCGACATCGACCGCCGCGAGATCGCCGAGATCAAGGCCGCCCCCGAGGACAACGTCATCCAGTGCGAGAACTGCGGCGCCATCCTGGTGCGCACACTGGAGTCCGGCCTGTGACCGACCACGTACTCGTCGAAGCCGACGGCGGCTCGCGGGGCAACCCCGGACCCGCCGGATACGGCGCGGTCGTCAAGGACGCGACCACCGGCGAGGTGCTGGCCGAGCGCAAGGCGTACGTCGGCATCGCGACCAACAACGTCGCCGAGTACTCCGGCCTGATCGCCGGGCTCGCCGCGGCCGCCGAGCTCGGTGCGTCCACAGTGGACGTCCGGATGGACTCGAAGCTCGTGGTGGAACAGATGTCCGGGCGCTGGAAGGTCAAGCACCCGTCGATGCAGCCGCTGAACGCCGAGGCCAAGGAGTTGGCCGCCAGGTTTTCCCGCGTGCGTTACGAGTGGATTCCGCGCGCGGAGAACTCCCACGCGGACAGGCTCGCGAACGAGGCCATGGACGCGGGCCGTGAGGCCGAGAAGCGGCCGGAAGCACCGAAGACCGTGAAGCAGGACAGGGTCAGCCCGGTCGGCTGGACCGGCGCGACCGGGACGCCGACCAAGCTGCTCCTCGTGCGGCACGGCCAGACGGCGATGTCGGTCGAGAAGCGCTACTCCGGCCGCGGCGACGTGCCCCTGACCGAGCACGGCAAACAGCAGGCGGCCGCCGCCGCGAAACGTCTCGGCGCGATGGAGGGCCTGGTCGTCGACGGAGAGGCCGCGCCGATCATCGCCTCGCCGCTGATCCGCACCCAGCAGACCGCGCAGGCGATCGCGGACGCGCTCGGCGGCCGGGTCGAGACCCACCCGGGGCTGATCGAGACCGACTTCGGCGACTGGGAAGGCCTCACCTTCACAGAGGCGATGGAGCGCGACCCCGAATTCCAGACCAGCTGGCTTTCCGACACCTCGATCGCGGCGCCGGGCGGCGAAAGCTTCGACGGCGTGCACCGGCGGGTCCGCAAGGCCCGCGACGAACTGATCGCGAAGTACGGCGGGCGGACGCTTGTGCTGGTCAGCCATGTCACGCCGATCAAGGCCCTGCTGCGGATGGGCCTGGACGCCGGGCCGTCGCTGCTGTTCCGCCTGCATCTGGACCTGGCGTCGCTCTCGATCGTCGAGTTCTACCCGGACGGCAACGCGTCGGTGCGGCTGGTGAACGACATCTCGCATCTTTCCTGATAGGGGAGTGTGGCGCGGATCACGCCTGGATATGACGTGTCGAAGGCGGCCGATGGGGTATTGGCTACAGTTTCGGCGACGGCACGTGAGCGAAAAGGCAAAGACGGGGACATGACGGCGAGCGCACTCAGCGAAGCTTCCGAACAAGACGTGCCCGACCCGGCGGAGACGCCGGCCCGTCGTGGCCTGGCCGCCCGTGTCGCGCCGTACCTGGCGGTGCTCGCCGGTGTCGCGGCCGTCGCCTGGCACGCCACCCTCTACGGCCACTGGATCGTCGACGACGCGGCCATCACCTTCTCGTACGCGCGCAGCTTCGCCGACGGACTCGGCCCGGTGCTGCAGCAAGGGCAGCCGTCGGTCGAGGGCTGGTCGAACTCGACGTGGCTGGTGGCGCTGGTGCTCGGCAAGCTTGTCGGAGTCTTCGACAGCGGCATGCTGTTCGGCGTTCCCGACTACGTCCTGTTCCCGAAGCTGCTGGGGCTCTTGTTCACCGCCGGGACGCTGGCCGCGTGCCACATCGTGGCGAAGCAGATCTTCGCGCGCTTCGCTTGGCTGGCGACGCTGGTCGTCGGGCTGACGCTGGCCGCGATCCCGTCGTTCGTCATCTGGACGATCTCCGGCCTGGAGAACTCCCTGTTCGGGATGGCCGTCGCCTGGCTCGCCGCGCTGCTGTTCGTGGCCGTGCGCAAGGACACGGTGCTCACCGCGAAGGTCGCCATCTGGTCCGGGGTGCTGGTCGCGTTCGCCGCGCTGACCCGCCCCGAGGGCCTGATCTACGGCGGCGCGTACCCGCTCGTCGTCCTGTTCCAGCTGCGGAAGCCGCTGCTGGGGCAGAGCGTCAAACTGGTCGTGGTGTCGGTGGTCGCGTTCGCGATCCCGTTCGGGGCGTACCTGGCCTGGCGGATCACGGAGTTCGGCAGGCTGCTGGCGAACCCGTCCATCGCGAAAGGCCAGGGCCTGCCCGGGCTTTCGGCGCTGAAGCAGCCCTTCGAACTGGTCGGCTACGCGGGTGTCGCCGGAACGATCCTGCTGGCGCTGACCATCGGGTACGCGCTGATCCGCGCGGAGTGGCGGCGCGGCCTGATCGCGCTGCTGGTGCCGCTGGCGCTGGGCATCATCGCGTACGGCGTGATGGTCCCGGACTGGATGGGCCAGCACCGGTTCGCGACCCCGATCTGGATCCTCGCCGTGCTGGCGGGAACGCTCGCCGCGGGCGAACTGCTGCGCCGGTCGCGTGCCGTGCTCCGGACCGTCGTGGTGCTCGTGCTGGTCGCCGCCGCGATCCCGTCCGGGATGGGCTTCGCGTCGGCGTCGAAGAAGTTCCAAGAGGTCCCGACGGTGCCCGCCTGCCTCATCGCCGACCGCTTCGGCCGCGGCTTCAACACCATGGCCGACATCCTCGGCCTCCAGCAGGCGTCGCTGCTGCTGCCCGACCTCGGCGGCTCGTCGATGACCAGCCGCCTGCACCTGGTCGACATGGCCGGGCTGGTCGAGGCGGACGTCGCGGACTTCCTCAAGAACGGCGACCTGCCGGGGCTGCGCGACTACGTGTTCGAGAAGGTCAAGCCGACCTTCATCCACTCGTGGGGCCCGTGGGCCGCGGGCAACGGCATCACCGTCGACCCGCGGATCGACCGCGACTACGAGCCGATCTTCGTGTACCCGGGCAGCGGGCCGCGCAACGGGGACTTCGTGCGCAAGGACGCCGTCTCCAGCCCCGAGAAGCTGAAGGCCGTCCAGGAGTACGCCGCGAAGACCCTGCCGGACGTCGAGGCGGCGCGCTTCGGCGGCCCGCTCAAGGACTGCGGCCCGACGATGCACCCCGGCCAGACCGTCTACCTGCCGTAAGACCCCGCAATTCGGCACCTGGTTGCGATCCTTGCACGCGCAACGATCGCAACCAGGTGCCGAATTGCGTAGGGGTCAGGGGGCGGAAGTGACGAGGGGTTCCGGGGTGGCGGCGCCTCGGTCCAGGTCCGCTTCCTTAGCCCGGATCACCGGCAGCACGTGCTTCCCGAAGTGCTCGACGTCCTCCAGGTAGTGCAAGAAGCCGAGCAGCAGCAGGTTCGCTCCGCGCTTCTTGTACTCGATGGCCCGGTCCGCGATCTGCTCCGGCGTGCCGATCAGCCCGGTGCGGAAGCCGTCGTTGTACTGCACCAGATCCTTGAACTCCGAGTCGGCCCACATCCCCTTCTTGTCCGAAGTGGAGCCTCCCGCCTGCTTGACGGCGTTGCGGAAGCCCTCGACGGCGTCCGAGTTCGCCTTCTCGACGATCTCGCGCAGCACGGCCTTCGCCTCGCTCTCGGTCTCCCGCGCGATCAGGAAGCCGTTGAGCCCGAAGCGGACGGCGTGGTCGTTCTGGGCCGCGTAACCGCGGACCTCCTCGACCTGCTCGCTGAAACCGTCGAAGTCCTTGCCGTTGCTGAAGTACCAGTCCGACACCCGGCCCGCGAGCTTCCGCGCCGCGGTGGAGTTGCCGCCCTGGAAGATCTCCGGATGCGGACGGCCGACCGGTTTGGGTTTGATGTCGAAATCGTGGATCCGGTAGAAATCACCGGTGAATTCGGCGTGGTCGTTCGTCCAGAGTTCCTTCAGTACGCGAATGAACTCTTCCGAACGACGGTACCGTTCGTCGTGTTCCAGCCACGGTTCACCGAGGTTCGTGAATTCGTCCTTGAACCAGCCACTGACCACGTTGACCGCCGCGCGACCGCCGGAGATCACGTCGGCGCTGGCGATGAACTTCGCCAGCACGCCGGGATGCCACAGTCCGGGGTGGATCGCCGCGATCACCTTGAGCCGCTGCGTCGCGAGCAGCAGCGCGAGGCTGAATCCGGTCGATTCGTGCTGGTAGGCGGCACCGTAGCTGGCCGTGTACCGGACCTGGCTCAGCGCGTATTCGAACCCGCTGTTCTCCGCGAGGACGGCGAGATCCCGGTTGTACTCGTATCCCCAGTCGGTGCGCTGCTCGATGTCGCTCGTGACCAGACCGCCGCTCACATTGGGGACCCAATAGGCGAGTTTGAGTGGTTCGGATTCGATTCCCGGCATGTCGCGGAGTGAACCCGCCGCCCCCGGAAACCGTCAATCACCGTCCACGCGCTGGGAACGGCCGAGCGCGGAACTCAATTCGGGACGACCGGTGATCTCCAGTTTGCGGTACGCCCCGGACAAATGGAGTTCGACGGTGCGGCGGGTCAGGTGCAGCGCCTCGGCGATCTCCCGGTTGGTGAGACCCTGTGCGGCCATCAGCGCGACGCGGTACTCCTGTTTGGTGAGGCCGTGTTCGTTGTCCTTCGCCGTCGCGAGGCTCGTTCGCGCGTTCCGCAGCGCCTCGGTGGCCCGCCGCTCGAGCGGCCGGGCCCCGCAGTGCTTGCTCGACCGCACCGCCGGCCGCAGTGTGCCGACCGCCTTCTCGGCCTGCCCGTGCCGGGCCTGCAGCACGCCGAGTTCGGTCAGCGCCTCGGCCAGCGCCAGTTTCGCGGTCGACCCGCCGAGGACGTCGACGGCCTTGGTGAGCAGGCGTTCCGCCTCCTCGCCGAGACCGTCGTCGCGGACGAGGCCTGCCGTGGTCAGCGCGCCGCCGAGGATCCTCGGCGCTCCCCAGCGTTCCGCGGCGTCGAGGTCCTCCTCGGCGAGCCGGGCCGCCGCGTCGGTGCGCTCGAGCGGCAGCGCGGTGCGGGCGGCGTGCGCCCGCCAGGGGGCGAACCCGGGGAAGCGCATGCCGTGGTGTTCGAGACGGCGGCCGCAGCCGCGCAGGTCTTCGTAGCCGAGTTCGGGCTCGCCGGTGGCCGCCCGGAGCCTGCCGCGGGCGTAGAGCAGGTAGTTGTGCGTGAAAAGTGCTTGGGTGGCCCCGAAATCCAGCTTGTCCAGCACCGCGTTCGCGACGTCGTGGCGGCCGAGGTCGACCGAGACCTCGATCAGTCTCGCCGCGCACAGCACCGCGATCGGGCAATGACCGGTGACGCCGCGTTCGTCGAACTGCCGCACCAGGGATTCGTAGTGGACGCTCGCCCGCGCGAGATCGCCGCCCGCTTGCAGGGCGATCCCGCGGGCGAGCGTGGCGAGCGCCCCCTTCGGCACGTGGAAGTCCCAAGGCAGGCGTTTGGTGTCGAGCACCTGGCAGAGCCGGTCGGTGAGCGCGGGTTCGTCGGCGAGCGCGGCCGTCGCGAGCGTGAAGAAGTAGGGCTGTTCGAACAGTTCGGGTTGTTCGCCGGACAGCGCCTCCCCGAAATGCCGGACGGCGTTCGCCGAGGACGTCCCGCTCCGCACCGTGTCGAGCGCGAGCAAGCCCGATCGGCTCTGTCGCGCGGCGGGATCGTTCAGCGGTGCCCATTGCCGCTCGAAATCGCGGAAGTCGGGCGGCGGCCCGAGCCTGCTGCCCGCTTCGGCGAGATAGGTCATGCACAGCAACGGCCAGACGGCGTCGGGCCCGCCCGCGTCGAGCCGCGCGGCGAACTGTCCCGCGGAGTTGATCGCCAGCCGCGCGTCCGGGCCGCAGCACAGCGAAAGGATCATGGCCGTCGCGACGAACGCGGCGGTCTCGCGGTCGTCGATGTGATCGATGGCTTCGCGGACGCGGGCGGGCGCGAGGTCCGGGTCGCAGTGGAACTCCGCGTGCGCGAGCTGGAGCAGGATCGCCATCCGCTTGCGTTCGCTGAGCCGTTCTTCCAGGGCCCGCACCAGGAACCGGACCGCCAACTCCGGGTTGCCCTCCACCGAATGCCGCGCGGCCAGCCGCAGCACGTCGACCGCCCACGGGATCCTGATCGCGGTCGCCTCCAGGAGGTGCGCGCCGACCCGCTCCGGCGCGGCACCCGAGTCGTGCAGGAGCCGTGCCGCTCGCGACTGGCTGACCGCCCTGGTGGTGAGCGGCATGTCGGCGAGCACCGAGTTGCGGACGAACCGGTAGGACAGCGCGGGCCGGTGGCTGTTGGTCAGCAGATGCATACGCACCATCGTGTCGATGGCCTCCAGCGCGGTGATCTCGTCGACCCCGGCGAGCCGCGCCAGCAGGTCGAAGCTCGCGTCCTCGCCGAGGATCGCGACGGCTTCGAGCATCTTCGGCGCGGCGGTGTACTCGTGCATGCGCACCCGCAGCACCTCGCCGATCATCGCCGACCCCGCGGTGTCCAGATCCATCCCGGGGACCAGGCGGCGCCGCAGCGCGCTGAGCAGGAACGGGTTGCCGCCGGTGAGCTCACGGCATTCCTCGGCGAACCGTCCGGGGGAGACGCGGAGGAACTCGGCGACGTGTCCCGCGCCCAGCCCGCGCAGCCGGATCGTCGCCGGCGTGCACCCGGACATCTCCAGCAGCGCGACCTCGCCGGTTTGCAGATGTCCGATCAGCGACGTCAGCACGACCATCACCGGCAACTGCTCGACGCGATGCCGGATGTAGGCGAGACAGCGCATCGACCACGGATCGGCGAGGTGGATGTTGTCGATGCCGAGGAAGACCGGTCCCTGTTCGGCGGCGTGGCGGACGGTGCGGAAGAAGGCGTCGAGCGCCTCCGTCTGTTCCTGTTCGTTCCGGGGACGGCGGTCCGGCAGGATCTCGGCCGCGTGCGGCGTGCGCGGCCGCGGCGATCCGGGTTCGGCGGGCGCGTGGGTGAGCGCTTCGAGGAGCTGGCGGCCGACACCGCCGCTCAGATGCGTCTCCAGCCGGGACGCGGTGGCGATCGCGACGGTGAAGCCCGCCGCTTTCGCGAGTTCACCGGCGGCTGTCAGCACCGACGACTTGCCCATGCCGAACTCTCCGACCACCACCGCGCTGACCGCGCGGCCGTGCAGGGCGGCCCGGAACAGCCCGGTGATCGTGTCGAGTTCGCTGTCTCGACCCAGTAGCCCGGCGGCTCGGCGCTTCGGTACCGAAGGCCCGCCGAAGGGGCTCTCGGGATTTACTTCGGTATGCACCGTAGAGACCTTCGTGTCGGCTTGCGGCAGACTACTTCAACGTAAGCGGTATCGGGAGTAATCGCTGGTCGTCGAGGGGAGCAGGGGTCGAGATGTCCGCATCCGACGAGACCCGCCGGGCCGACCGTTGCGACGACATCAAGGCCGCGACGACGCACGCCAGGAAGACCACGACGAGGTTGGCCGCGATCATCGACAGCCGCCCGCGGCACCGCGTGGCGACGGGGGACAGGTAGCGCGGATCGGCCCTCGCCAGCGCGACTTCCACCGACGTGAATTCCGCGACCTGGCGGCGGCAGCGCCCGCAGCCCTCCAAATGCTTTTCGAAGGCGTACGCCTCGGCCTGATCGAGCACACCGAGTACGTACGCCGCCACATCGGTGTGTTTCACCTTTCGCTTCCTCATCGCGAACCCAGTTCTCCTAACGACCGTCGCAATGTCCTCATGGCCGCGTACAGCCGTGATTTGACCGTTCCCTCCGGGATTCCCAATATCACCGCCGCCTCCCGGACGGTATGTCCGGTCAGATACGTCTCGTAGATGACGGCCTGGTATTTGCCGTCCAGATATCGTAGCGCTTCGGAAATGACGAGTGCGGACAGTGACTGCTCGGTCCGGTCCGCTATTTCGGCGTTTTCGGAACTGTCCAGCTCCACCTCCTGTGGTCGCGCCCGCCGGTTTCGCCAGCCGTCGATCACGATCCGCTTGGCGACCGTGAGCAGCCAGCCGCGCAGCATTCCCGGCTCGCGGTTCAACGTGTCGGAATGCTGCCAGGCGCGGATCAGTGTTTCCTGGACGACATCCTCCGTCCATTGTTGATCATGACCCGTCAGATAGAGCACCTGATTGAACAGAGTCTCCCGGAAATCCTTGTACAGCAACGAAACCAGCTCATCGGAAAGCTCGTTCGGCCGGTGGTCGCCGCCGATCCGGCATCCTCTGCCCACTGCTTCCATAAAGTTCGCTACCTCCCCAACGGTGGAGGATTTCACAGGTTCGTACACCGTAGCGCAGACTATCGCCGTGAGCCATGTGCAGTAGTGCTCTGTTCGCTATTAGTCGGCCGGTACGTATGCCAGTGGGAAACGGTTCTAAATGTGTCGTGTGATGCACATCACACTGGCTGCGAGTATCGAGATCGAACCGGCCGCTCCGGTTCGCCGTACTTCCAGTGAGGCACTTCCATGACGGGGACGGGTGAAATGATCTATCGACTGCTCGGAGTGGTGATCGCCTGCTTGGTGATATGGGTGGGAACGCCTGCCCCTGCCTTCGCGGAAATCGACGCCCATGACCGGGAACTGCTCGTGCGAGTACGTCAAGGGAGTTTGTGGGAAGGCCCGGCCGGCCGTCAGGCGGAACAGCGCGGGAGCGGGCAGCGAGTGCGGGAGGTCGGCCGCAAACTCGCCGAGGACCACGACCGTCTCGACGCGCAGGTCCGCACACTCGCTTCGAAGGTCCGCGTCGAACTTCCCGCCGAGCCCACCGAAGAACAGCGCTCCTGGATCGGCGAGATCACCGCGGCGGGCGGCGCCGACTTCGACCGCCTCTACGTCAATCGCTCCCGCGCCGCGCACGGGAGCATTTTCGGGCTCGCCTCCCAGGTCCGCGCCGCCACCCGCGACGACGCGATGCGTTCGTTCGCGCAGACCGCCGTCGACACCGTCATGCGGCATATGACCCTGCTCGAAAGCACCGGTATCGCCGAGACCACGTCGCTGATGGTCGTGCCGACCGGCGGCAACGAACTCGACGGCGGTGACCTCCTGCTCGGCGTGCTCATGGCGGGAATCGCCGGCGGAGCGACGTTCGGGCTCGTCCGGGTTCTCGGCTCGCCGGGCAGGCGCGCATGACGGCCTCGCTCCTGGCGGTCATCCCGGCCCCGTCGCCGCACGACAGCGGGGTGCGGGACATCGCCGCGCTTTCGGGCCGGTTCGCCTACGTGACGATGTGCCTGACACTGGCGTGGGGCGTGCTGAGCGCCACCGGCTGGATCAGGCGCGTCACCGGCCACGAGGCACTGCGCGGCGGTCACGTCGTCCTCGCGACGTTCAGCCTCGCCACCGGTGTCGTCCACGGTCTGTCCTACCTCTTCCTCGACGACGACTCGTTCGGCGTCTTCGCGCTGCTGATCCCGTTCGCCGGCGGCGGGGTCGCACGGCACGCGGCGGGCGTCGTCGGGCTGGAACTGTTCATCGCCGTCTCGGTCACCGCCGCGCTGGGTCGCCGGGCGAACGGTCGCGGCGGGCAGCGGTTCCACCAGGCCGGCTACTTCGCGGTCGGGCTGCTGGCGATCCATTCCTGGCTCGGCGCGTCCGCGAACGGGCAGCTCGCGGCCGTCTGGCTCGGCGGGATCACCGTGCTCACCCCCGCCGTCGTGCTCTCCGTGCTCCGCGTGCTCCCGCCGCGGACGCTGGTCCGGCTGGGACTGCTCGAAGGCGAAACCGGCAGGGCCGAACGGGTGCGGATCTCCGTCGACGACAAGAAATGCCACCGCTACGCCATCTGTCAGGCCGAAGCTCCGCAGGTCTTCCAGTTACAAGGCGACGGTCAGCTGCGCTACCTCCGGAAACCCGGCGCCAAACAGGTGCCGCTGGTCCAGGCCGCGGCCCGAGCCTGTCCGATGCGCGCGATCCGACTGCAAGGGGCGGGACAATGAGCGAACGGATAGTCGTGATCGGCGGCGGGCTCGCCGGGCTGCGGTGCGCGGAACGGTTGCGGGAACTGCGGTTCGACGGCGAACTGGTCATCGTCGGCAACGAGCCCGAACTGCCGTATCACCGGCCCGCGTTGTCCAAGCAGCTGCTGACCGGCGCCACCGGTCCGGCGGAGATGATGCTCGCGCGGCCCGACGAGATCGACGCCGAATGGCGGTTCAACACCCCGGCGACGCATTTGCAGCCCGGCCGCCAGATCGTCCATCTGCCCGGGGCGGAGGAGCTCCCGTACGACGGGCTCGTCATCGCCAGCGGCGTCGAACCGCGGCGGCTTTCCGGTGTGCCGCACGGACATCCGCGGGTGGTCGTCGTCCGGACACTGGCCGACGCCGCGGAACTGCGCGACAACCTCGCCGCCGACAACGGGCCCGTCGCGGTGCTGGGCAGCGGGTTCATCGGCTGCGAGGTCGCCGCGAGCCTGCGCGAGATCGGCCGCGAGGTCACCATCATCGGCCGGTCGGCGACCCTGCTCGGCGAGGTCGTCGGCAAGCACATCGGGCAGAAGCTCTCGGCGCTGCACCGGTCGCGGGGCGTGCGGCTCGCGCTGGGCGCGTCCATCGACAACTGGCAGACGACGGCGAACGGTCTGCGGCTGCACTCGTCCGACGGCTGGATCCTGGACGTCTCGTGCGTCGTCGTGGCCGTCGGGACCGTGCCCTCGATCTCGTGGCTGCGCGGCTCGAAGCTGCCGCTCGACGACGGCGTCGTCTGCTCGCCCACGTGTCATGTGCTGGGGATGAACAACATCGTCGCCGCCGGCGATGTCGCGCAATGGCCGAACCTGCGTTTCGACGAGGCACCGAGACGGGTCGAACACTGGCTCAACGCCGTCGAGATGGGCCGGGCGGCCGCCGAGAACCTCCTCGCCGGCCCGCAGGCTTCGCGGCCCTTCGCGCCGGTGCCGCGGTTCTGGTCCGAACAGCACGGCATGCGCATCCAAGCGGGCGGAATCCCGAAGCTCGGCACCGACACCGTCGCGCTCGCCTCGCCCGTCGGTGGCGAACGGCCCGTCACCGGCTTCGTCCGCAAGGGACGCCTCGTCGGCGTCGTCGGCCTCGACAGCCCGTCCGGCGTCCTCCACTGGACCAACGAGATCGCGGAGCAGAACCCCGTCGACCCGCAGGAAGAAACGGAGACGCCCGATGCGCCGATCACGGTTGACCATGCTCGTCGTCATCGCGGCGCTCGTCGTGGGCGCCGCGATGTGGTGGCAGGCGGCTGATCCCGTGTCGCGGACGGCGAGTGCTCCGGTGACCGAAGCCCTCCCCAGCCCGCGTGTCCCGTCGCCCGGCACCGCGCGGCCCAGCTCCCCCGCGGACACTCCGTCCGGCACTCGGCTCACCGCCGTCTACATGACACGAATGGGTCAGGCCATCCTCGACGAGACCGGCGCCGTCCTCTTCCGCTACGAACGCGACAACCCGCACAAGGCCCGCTCGGCGTGTCTCGGGGACTGTGCCGTCGTGTGGACCCCCATCACCACCACCGGCACGCCGCAGGTGACCGGCATCGACCCGGCCCTCATCGACACCATCAAACGTCCCGAAGGCGCCGAACAGGTGACCTTGGCGGGCAGGCCCCTCTACAAGTTCGCCAACGCGCGCCCCGGCGAATGGACCGGACAGGGCACCGACCACCTCTGGTTCGTCGTCAAACCCGACGGGCAACGCAACCTGAACTGCCTCCCCGCACCCGTGCAGTAGGATTCGCCGACGGACGAGTCGGCGGGGCGGCCGCGAGCCGGGAGACCGGTTCGAGGAAAGTCCGGACTCCACAGGGCAGGGTGGTTGTTAACGGCAACCCGGGGCGACCCGCGGGACAGTGCCACAGAAAACAGACCGCCTCCGTTCGCTTCGCGGGCGGAGGTAAGGGTGAAACGGTGGTGTAAGAGACCACCAGCGTCCTGGGTGACCAGGACGGCTAGGTAAACCCCACCCGGAGCAAGGTCAAGAGGGAGCCGCGAGGCTCCTGCGCAGGCGATCGAGGGCTGCCCGCCCGAGCCTGCGGGTAGGCCGCTCGAGCCCGTCGGCGACGGCGGGCCTAGATGGATGGCCGCCACTCGCTCAGCCGCAAGGCGAGGCGAGGACAGGATCCGGCTTACACGCCGGCTCGTCCGTACTTCTTTTTCTTTGGGCCCGGGCTTGTGCTGGGCTGTGCCGATATGTCGTGCCGGTTCTGACACTTGGGACCGGGCCGCGAAGTCCGCGAAGTCCGTGAAGGACTCCTTGAGGGACCCAGAGTCCCTCAAGGAGTCCTTCACGGACTTCAGCCAGGCCTGGGGTGAGTAGGAAAGTCCGTGAGGGCCTCCTTACCTACCCTCAAGGTAGTGAAGGAGGCCTTCACGGACTCCCGAACCCGCCCCCACCTGCGAAGTGATAGCAAAGGTCCCTTGCTCCCGCCGCAGCCGCTCCCGCCACGGCCCACCCCAGCCCCTGCCGCACACCCCCGCCGCCCCTTCGGACGCTGCGCCCCTCGCCTACTTGCCGGTAGGGTGCCCCCATGGGTGAAGCGAGTCGGGTCACGGGACGGTTCCGCGGGACGTTCGATGTACTGCATTCCCTTACCTACTTCGCCCCCGAGACGGAAGCCGCGCTCACCGACGCGGGCCTCCGGCCGGGGCGCATGACCTATTTCGCGGGCCGCGCGGCGCCCATGGGCGCGGTGAGTTCCGCCGTGGTCGCGGCCACTTTCTACAACTTCAATCCCGAGCTGGTCGCCCGCCACATCCCGCGCGCGTGGACGCTGGCCGGCCCGGACCGGATCATCGAGGCTCGCTTCGAGGCCGTCGACGCGGCGTTGACCAGGCTTCTCGGCAAGGAGACTCTCGGTTCCGAAGAGGTCGCCGAGGCGGCCGAGCTGGCTCGCGAGGCGACCGGGGGCTGCCAGCGCGACGGCAGGCCGCTGTACGCCGGGCACGCGGGCCTCGACTGGCCGAGCGAGCCGCATCTCGTGCTCTGGCACGCCATCACCCTGTTGCGTGAGCATCGCGGTGACGGCCACATCGCCGCGCTGGTCGTCAACGGTCTCGACGGGCTCGCCGCCCTCGTCACGCACACCGCCACCGGCAAGGGGTTCCTGCCCGCCGCCGCCAAGGCGTCCCGCGGCTGGAGCGACGAGCAGTGGGACGACGCGGCCGCCAAGCTCCGCGAACAGGGCATCCTGGACGCCGAGGGCGGTCTGACCGAGGCCGGGAACGATCTTCGCGAGCGGCTCGAAGTCGCGACGAACGCGGCGTCGGCGGGGCCTTGGGAGCATCTCGGCGAGGAGAAGACCAAGCGCCTTCACGAGCTGTGCGGGCCTTTGAGCCGCAAGGCCGTCGAAGCCGGCGCTTTTCCCGCGAATGTGTTCTCTACCGGCCGATAATTACGCTATGTAGCGAAAATGCCTGCCCTGTTTTCGCTTTGGGTAACGGAAGTGTGACTTTCGCTTGATCGGCACTCATGATTTTTGTCGAATGCGTGTTCACCCAGCGGACTCGGGAGAAGCCACCGAACGAGTCATGTCACACTGGTCGAGGCCCGATTCTCCGCGACCGACCCGTACTCACAGTGAGCAAGATGCCTCGCAACCGAGTGAGGCCGTCAGCACACTGCGAAATACGGGTGGCCGGGGTTAAACCAGACGACCCTTGCAACGATGATGGAGACCGAGGATGGTCGTGGTGCTGTGCCTCGCTCTGTGATCAGTGGATAAATCGATATCTACAGAGCGCGCTTTGACCACTACGCCTCGTGACGCCATGATGTTCGAAGCACCACCGAGCCAGAACCGCGCGAACCCCCTCTCCGCGCACCGGGAGTAATGCGATGATGACCATGACCACCCTCGACACGCTGGCCGCCGGCGAGCTCGGCACCGGCAACGTCCGCACCTGGCTGATCGACAACATCATCCCCCTGGTGCTGCTGGCCGTCGCGCTCCTCCTGCTGTGGCTGGGCGGTGGCAAGGGAGACAACGCCGGTGTCATGCGCCGACTCGCCGGTGTCGTGATCGCGCTGGCGATCATCGGCCTCGCGGTGAGCGGCGCCGGAGTCAACGTGGGCCAGTGGATCGCCGGCCTCTTCACGGGCTGAGGCAGGGCTCGCGTTGCGTATCCGCACCGATGACGAGGTTTACCGGGTCGATGCCGTGTGGCTCGGCCCGCCGAAAGCGACTTTTCCCTGGAGAGCCCGCTACGTCGCGTGGCTCGTCGGTATCCCGGTCTTCCTGCTCGTGCTCACCGTCGAACGGTGGGCGGGCTGGAGCTTCGGGTTCTTCTCGACCGCCTGGGCCTTCGTCGCCACAATCGTGATCACCAGATTGATCACGTCCAAGATCAGTCACGAGCGCCCACTCGGCGCCGTGGCCGGGATGGCGGCGAAAGAGCTCAACACTCCTAGAGAACGGACCACGGGCACGGGGGGCGCCGCCAGCGCGTCCCGCGTCCGGGTACGGGCGACCCGCCCGCTACCGAAGCAGCGCAGGAGACGGCAGTACCAGCAGCACGGCTACGGCGGCGGCGCCGGAGCTCAGGGAACACCACGAGCGCGTCGGAGCCGCCCTGCGGCTCGGGCCGGGAGGTAGTCGTTGTTCGGTCGCGGCGGAAGCCGAGGAAAACGTGATCGAGATCTGCAGCAAGGGGCCTGGAACCCGCCCCAGCAGGTCCGCTCCGCGCAGCCCAAGAAGGCCGGCAAGGGAAGGCGGCTGCCCGGCGAGGCGGCCATACCCACCTATACCCCGTCGATCGCGGCGCGAAGCATCGACGGGCACCTGTTACGCACCGGTTATGAGGTCTACGCCTGGTATCGGCTCGCGCCGCAGCGCTGGTCGTTCCGGTCGGATTCGCAGCGCCGCGACCTGATCGCGGCCATCGCCGGGCAGTACGCGGAGCTTCAGGGCCGCTGGCTGCACCTGCGGGTGACCAACCGGCCGTACCCGATCCGCATGTGGGCCGAGGCCCACGTGCACAACGCCGTCGGCCGTCCCCAGGACGTGCAGGGCGCGTTGTCCTTCGACGACTACCTCATCGGCGAGCAGCAGCAGCTGATGGGCCGCTCGATGGCGGAAAAAGAGGTCTACCTCGGCGTCCAGGTGCAGACCAGGCGGATGATCGACCGTGCGGTCGAGAGTGCCGCCCCGGTGCTGCGCAAGATCCTGCCCGAGGCCGTCGACGCCGAGCTGGCCGCGCTCGACTCCGAGGTCGAGCACCTCGATCAGGTGATCGGCTCGGCCGGGCTCGAAGGCCGTCCGGTGCACGCCGAGGAGATGTCCTGGCTGATGCACCGCTCGTGCTCGCTGGGCCTGCCCGCGCCGCGCAACATGCCCGCGGTCCCCGGCGCCGCCTGGGAGCCCGAGGATCTCGCCAGTTTCACCGACGCGGCGGATTTCCACGCCGAGCCGTACGCGCCGACGGTCACCGTCCGCGGCCGCACCGGGTCGAACGCCGGGGTCTCGCGGCATCTCGCCGTCCTCACCGTCGGCCAGATGCACGGTCTCCAGATCCCCGAGGTCGACGACCCGTGGATCCAGCACGCGGACCGGCTGCCCGCCGCGGTCGAGGTGTCCGCGCGGATCTACGTCCGGCGCCCCGAGGAAGTGGCGGGTGAGCTCCAACGCCAGATGAACAAGGTCCGCTCGCAGGTCAAGCACTACACCGACGAGCACGAGCTGGAGCCGCCGCAGTCGCTGGCGCGCCAGGCGGGCCGGGTGCTGGAGATCGACGACGAGATGACGTCGGGTTTCACCGCGCTGGCCACCCGGGTGCGTTCGTGGTGGCGGCTCGCGGTGTCCGGGCCGACGGAGCGGGACGCGCTGCGCCTGGCCCAGCAGCTCCTGGACCTCTACAAGCCGAAGATCGCCGTCGAGCATCCCGAAGCCCAGTACGCGCTGGCCAGGGAGTTCATCCCCGGCGAGCCGCTGGCTTCGGCGGCGTACATGCGGCGCGGTTCGGTCGTGTGGGCGGCGTCGTCGGTGCCGACGGCGACGGCCGAGGTGGGCGACCGCCGCGGCATCCTGCTCGGCGAGACAGTGACCGCGACGCGGCGCCCGGTGGCCTGGGACCCGTGGATGGCGCAGGAGATCCGCGACGGTTCCGGCCTGACCGCGATGGTCGCCGGTCTCGGTGGCGGTAAGTCGTTCCTCGGCGGCGGCATCGTCTACAAGACGCTCCGCGCGGGCGCGCACTGGACGATCCTCGACCCGTCGGGCCCGCTGTCGCGCCTGTGCGATCTGCCCGAGTTGCGGCCGTACGCGCGGAACATCAACCTGCTCAACGCGCAGCCCGGCATCCTCAACCCGTACCGGGTGGTCGCCGAGCCGCAGATCGAGCACTTCATGGACGAGGACGACCCCGAGCGCTCGTGGCGGCGGGAGAAGGCCCTCGCGGGCGCGACGCGCCGCCGTCTCGTGCTCGACGTCCTCTCCGGTGTCCTGCCGTACGAGGTCTCGCGGATGGCGCAGACCCGGATCGTGCTGCTGCGCGCCGTTCGCGCGGTCGGCGGCCGGTTCGAAGCCGACCCCGGCCAGGTCATCGACGCGCTGCGCCGGGACTCCAGCGAGCACCACGAGCACGCCGTCGTCGTCGCGGACTTCCTCGACGAGATGCGCGAGCGGATGGCGCTGCTCATCCCGGAGACCGACGCGGACCCGTACGCCGAGACCCGCGACGACCGGATGACCGTGCTGACCATGGCGGGCCTGACCCTGCCCAAGGACGGCGTCCCGCGCGAGTACTGGACGGACGCGGAATCGCTCGGCGTCGAGATGCTGAACCTCGCCGCGTGGCTGACGCAGCGGTCGGTGTACGAGAAGCCGAAGGAACTGCGCAAGGGCGTCTGGATCGACGAGGCGTTCTTCCTCTCCGAGGTCCCGACCGGTCGCGTGCTGATGAACCGCTTCGCACGTGACTCGCGTAAGTGGAACGTCCGCGTGCTGCTGTCCTCGCAGATCCCCGCGGACTTCCTGAAGATCCAGGGTTTCGTGGCGCTGCTGGACTCGGTGTTCGTGGGGCGTCTCGACGACGACGACGCCCAGGCCGACGCGCTGCGCCTGCTGAAGGTCCCGGTCGGCGTCGGCTACGAGCAGGTCGTCGCGGCGCTGGGCCGCCGTCCCGGCTCGTCCCGCGATCTCCAGCGGGACGTCGAGCCCCGGCAGTTCATCTTCGGTGACGGTGCCGGTGGCGTGGAGCGGATCCGCGTCGACTTCTCCGGCCCGCACCTGGAGCACCTGCGCCGGGTCATGGACACCACGCCGGGTTCGCCGGACGCCAAACCATCGAGGCCGGGCAACGAACTCGCCGTCCCGGAGGAGAAGCAGTTCGTGGCCGCTCCGCCGGAGGAAGACGATTTCGAACTCGAAGAGGATCTCGAACTCGCGGCCGAACTCGAGGTCGGGCTGACCGAGGAGCAACTGCTCGGCGCTCCGGACCCGTTGGCGGCCGAGACCGGGGAAGTGCAAGGCGCCGTCCAAAACGGACACATCACGAACGGGGAAAAGGGCGAGCAGCACGCGCGCGCCGGCAAGGGCGGCACCGGCAGGGATGCCGCATGAACACGGTGATCACGCTGGCGTGCGTGCTCGCGTTCGCCGCCGGCTGGCACGCGCTGCGCCGCCGCCTCAAAGAGGGGCCGCGGCCCGGCAAGACCAGACCCAGCCGCCGCGCGACGATGTTCGTCGTCATGCTGATCCTGGGCCTCCAGGCCGTGGCGACCGCTCCGGCGGCTTCGGCCGCCGCCTGTGGTGAGGCGCCGAACCCGGAACGGCCCGGCGCGGGCATGGTCGGCGCGCTCGACCCGCCCGCGACGGCGCGCGGTGAAGGCGGAAGCCCGTACAACGTCTACGGGTACGCGGGGCACGTCTGGGACACGTTCGAAACCGACTGCGGCCCGCTGGCCGGGATCACCTCGCCGAACTCGACGATCGACACCTGGGCGGGCAACCAGCTGTTCAACATCGGCAAGAACCTCGTCGGTGCCACGAACTCGCTGCACTACACCGTCTTGCAGGGCAGCCTGCTCAGCCCGCTGTACAACGCCGTCAAGGCCGGGGCCGAGAAGGTCTACAACAACATCTACGCCCAGTTGTTCGGCCTTGCCGCGCTGATCATGTCCATCATGTTGTTCCGCAACATCTGGCGCGGTGATCTCGCGGCGGTCAGCAAACGGGCGCTGTACGGGCTCGCCGCGGTCTGGCTGGCCGCGTCCTCCTTGGCATTGCTGCGCTTCCTCGATCCGATCGACAACGCGATCGTGCAGACCACCACCAACATCCAGGCCGGCTTCATCGACGAGCCCAAGACGCCGCCGCCGACCCAGCCGCCGCCGCCCTCGGCGCAACCGTGTCAGGCGACCCCGGAGGCCGTCGCGGCTCGCCAGCCGTGGGACCGGGTCCCGACCGAACTGCACTGCCGGGTCGTCTACGACAACTGGCTCCGCGGGGAGTTCGGCAGCCCGGATTCGCCGCAGGCCATCCAGTACGGCCCGGCCCTCCTGGACGCGCGTGCCTTCACCTGGGGCCAGATCCAGCAGGGCGGCGACGCCGACACCGCGCTGGTCGACTCCAAGAAGGCGGCGTTCAAGGACATCTCCACCAAACTCGGCCCGGCGACGGGCTATTTCACAGGTGAGGACGGCAGCCGCGTGGGCGCCGGTTTCCTTTCCCTCGGCCAGGGCATCTTCTACTCGCTGTTCCAGTTGCTGGCCAAGGCCACGGTGCTGCTCGCGCAGGTCCTGATCAGGATCTTCGTCCTGACGGCCCCGCTGATCGGGCTGATCGCGCTGCTCCAGCCGCAGATCATGCAGCGCATTCTCAAGGTCGTCGGCGCGGTCGCCTTCAACCTCATGGTGCTTTCCGTGCTGGCAGGCGTGCACACGCTCCTGCTCGAGGCGATCTTCACCGCGGGGAACTCGCTTTCCCTGCTGACGAAGATGGCGCTCGCGGGCATCATCACCGTGTTGCTGTTCATGATCGGCCGCCCCGTGCGGCGGCTGTGGCAGATGGTCGAGATGTCCGTCGGCATGGTCGGCGGCGCGGTGCCCTCGCCCCGCGGCGGCCTCTTTTCCCGCTTCCGCAAGAAGAACAACGAACCGACCCCGCAGGACGCGTTCTGGCAGAACGTCCGCGACACCGACGATGTGGTCGACGGCGACCTCCGCGGCCCCGTGGGCGCGACGGTCGGCGGCGGCCGGTTCCGGCCCGAAGCGACGATCTTCGCCAGCTCCCAGCGGCTCGACAACGGCTCCGGCGCGATCCGGCCCGCCGCGGCCTGGTCGGGAGCGCCGTGGCCCGGCGCTGTCGGCGGCGGTGGCGGCACGGCCGCGCTTCCCGCCGGTGGCGGCGGAGGCGTTCCGGTGTTCGGTCAGTACAACCCGTCCGCGGGCAATCCGGGCGACTCCATGTTCACCTCGGGCGGGCGGAGCCCCATCCAGGTACCGAGCCGCCGGGTCGACACCTCGCCGGTCGCCGACCGGCGCTGGAGCGACGAACCGGAGCCGGTCGTGGTGCCGTCACGGATGAACACCGCGGGCGGCGGCTACACCACGCCCGACCACTCGGGCACCGTGCCGGCGCAGGCGGGGCCTTCGACTCCGCGCCCTCGCCGCGTCGATCCCGAAGTCGTCGCGGGCAAGCCGGTCTACGTGCTGTACCGCCCTTCGCGCGGGCTCGAGGTCCGCGAGGAAGTCCGCGACACAGACCACGCAGTGGGTCGGTGACCCATGCCGATCCGGACCAACCGCGGGCGCACCGCGGTCTACCGCAGACTGTGGGGCTGGCCGCTGCGCTCGCCCCGCCACCTCATCGGCACGCTGGTGATCCTCGCGGTGCTGTTCACCGCGCTGGGCATCGTGCTGCCGAAGGCCATCGGAAAACCGGGACAGACGGCCACCGGGCCGGGTGCTTCGGCGACAGCCACTTCGCGTCCCGGCGTCGCGGCGCCGGTGACCGTGACGTCGACGCTGCCGCCGAGGATCACCACCCAGCCGCCGCCGTCTTCCGCGCCGGTCGACCAGGACGGGGTCCGGGTCGCCAAGGAGTGGGTGACGGCATGGGCGAACCATCCCGACGGCACGACGACAGACCAGTGGCTGAACGGACTGAAGCCGTACACCACCGAGGAGTACCTGGCCGGGGAACTGACGACCGTGGATCCCGCGAACATCACCGCGACCAGGGTCTCCGGGGAGCCGCAGGTCGCGTCCTCGGTCACCGGATCGATGGAGGTCGACGTCCCGACGGACGGGCCCAAGGTCCGGGTCACCGTCGTCAAGACGAACCCGGGATGGCGGGTCACCAAGTTCACGCAAGCGGGCTGACCCGATGAAGATCGGGATCATCGTCGGCGTGCTGATCGCCGCGGTCTTCGCCGCGGTGGTCACCACGAGCAAGGTCACCGAGGTGGTGACCGACCACATGGAGGCCCAGGCGGGCGGCGTCGTCAAGACCTCTTGCGACGCGTCGATCGGGCCGACCCTGCCAGGGCAGGCCGACCGCGGTTCTTCGGACGTGAACAAACTCGACGAAGAACAGAAGGGGATCGTCGCGCTGATCATCTCGATCGGCAAGCAGCGGACGCTGTCCCCGCGGGCGTGGCAGGTGGCGATCCAGGCCGGGATGACCGAGTCCAAGCTGCGCAACCTGACCTACGGCGACCGCGACTCGCTCGGCATCTTCCAGATGCGGCCGTCGATGGGCTGGGGCACCGTCGCGCAGGTCACCGACCCGCCGTACCAAGTCAACAAGTTCTACGACGTACTGCTCGCGGTGCCGAACTGGGAGAACATGCGTCCCGGTGACGCCGCGCAGCGGGTGGAGCGGTCCGGCTTCCCCGACCGGTACCACAATTGGGAGCCGATGGCGGCCCTCCTCGTGCAGAACGAGGGCCAGATCGTCGACGTCGTCGGCTGTGGGTCGAGCGTGGGCAGCGTGGTGCCGCCGAGCCAGGCCGCCGCGCAGGCCATCAAGTTCGCGCTCGGCGAGCAGGGCAAGCCGTACGTCTGGGGCGCCACGGGGCCGAACAGCTACGACTGTTCCGGGTTGATGCTGCGGGCGTACGAGTCGGCCGGGATCATCATCCCGCGTGTTTCGCGGGACCAGTACAAGGGCGGCGCGATGCTGCCGGTCCGCCAGGCGCAGCCGGGCGACCTGCTGTTCCTCGCCACCGTGCCGTCGAATCCGGCGACCATCCACCACGTGATGATGTACCTGGGCGAGGGCAAGATCGTCGAGGCGCAGCAGACCGGGGTGCCGGTGCACATCCGGGACTTCTCCTTCGACGAGGCCGAAGTGGTCGCGCAGGCGGTCCGTCCTGGCGTTTAGCATGGTGAAAGCGTGGTATCGCGAACGCGGGACCATCGGATTCACCCGAAGTGGCGGCCTGTCCACCGGCAAGCGGCCGCACACTGGCAGAGGATGAAGAACGTGGCACGGAAATTCGGAAGGCGAGGCAAGCCCGCGGCGGCCAACGGCCCGGAGGTCGATCCCCGCGACCTTTTCGGTACCGCCCAACCCGCGCGGCACGCCGCCCGGCCGGCGTCGAGCACGCCGTTGGCCGATCAGCTGAACCAAGGCTGGCCGGGCGTCGACCCCGGTTATGTCGTGTTGCCGCGTTCGCTGGCCGAGGGGATGTCGCTGCCATGGCAGCAGCAGATGGCCGCCCTGCTGGCCCAGTTCCATCACGAGAACGCCCGTCTCGCCTGGCCGATCTACCGTGTCGTCCCGTCGCGCTACGAAAAGCTCGTCGACCTCGACGAGGAACAGCTGGCGGAGGCCGGCTACCTGGTCGAGATGGACACCGAAGGCGAGATGATCTACCGCGAGCGCAGCGGCCGGAAGATCGAAGACCCGGCGAACACCACGGTGCTCGTCTCGTGCCTCGACCCGATCCCGAAGCCCGCGCAGCGTCAGGCCCCTCCGCCGCCTTCGCAGGCCGCGCCGCCCGCGACCGGGCAGCCGCCACGCGCCCCGGCGCCGATGAACATCGGACCCGCACCGGTGTGGCGCACGGTCACCCCGTCCGTGCCTCCTGCTCCGCCTGTTCCGCCCGGGGGGCCGGCGTCGCCGGGCGGCCAAGCGCTACCTCCGGCCCAGCCCTCTGCCCCCGCTGGGCCTCAGGCACCCCCGCCTGCCTCGCCTCCGGCTCTGCCTCAGCCAACCCGGATGCAGCCTCCGGCGACGAACCAGACGCCGCCTCCGCCTCCGCAGATGAGCGTGCCTCCGGCCACTCCGGAAGCGCAGTCCGCCGCGCCGTCCCAAGCCGAACCGGAGCCGCCTGTCACGACTCCGCCGTCGTCCGCGATCGCTCCTCCTCTGCCGCAGCCCGTGTCGCCCGCTTCACCTCCGCCGGAACCCGCGACCCCGCCGCGCGGCGTCCCGATGAACCGCGGCTGGTTCGACGAGCTCGCTGAGAACGCGCCGGAAAGCTCGAAGGTGGCGCGGTCCGAGGGCGCCGAGTTCGGCCCGACCGGTGATCCGACGGAGATCCCGTACCGCTATCGCAAGTGATGACAGGACGTCCGGGTGATGTCAGGCTTGTCGTATGTCGAGCGACCCGAACCCGGATCAGGGCTGGTACTTCAACACCAAGACGAACCAGGTCGAGCACCTGGAACGCGGCCGGAGCGTCGACCTCCTCGGCCCGTACCCGGACGAGGCGACGGCCCGGCGCGCCCTGGACATCGCCAAGGAACGCACGCGGCAGGCCGACGCCGAGGACGCCAAATGGAACGGTGACTGAGCGCCTGAGGTCACCCTCGTGAGTGGTACTCACGAGGATTTCCGCGGGGATGTCGCAGCAGGCCTCCACACTCGCCCGTGCGCCAGATTTCGGTCTTGATCAACGGAGGATCGGGGACGTTGAGTGTCCCCGATCCTCCGTTGATCAAGACCGGTCGGCCCACTCGCCCGTGCCCCGTGATCAGGCGGGAGAGCAAGGGACCTTTGCTAGCGTTGCTTAGCGTAGGCAACCAAGCGATAGCAAAGGTCCCTTGCTCTCTTCCCCGCTAAAACAGCAGGTCAGGCGTCCTGCCCCGCCAAAGCCGGGCCCAGCGTGAACTCCGGATCCACCTGCGCCGTGAGGTCTTCCCCGGCCCGCCCGCTGCCCCACGCCCGCGCGTTGCGGAGGTGGAACTCGACGCCCTGCCGCTGGTAGCGCGCCCAGTCGCGCTGCTCGCCGTCGACGGTCGCGAGCATCGAGTCCAGCGTCGCGAGGTTGTGCGTCTCGAGTTCGCCGATGGGGCGCGCGCGGCCGCGTTCGGCGGCGCGGACGTGCCGCGAGTTCTCCATCCAGCCCAGCAGGGCGTCGCCGACCTCTTCGCGCAGGAACTCGATGTCCTCGTCTTCGGTGACCTTGTTGCCCACGACGACCAGCCGCACGCCGAAGTCGCGCGCGTAGTCGGCGTATTGCCGGTACACGCCGACGCTGCGCACGGTCGGTTCGCACACCAGGAAGGTCACGTCGAACCGCGTGAACAGGCCGGACGCGAACGCGTCGGCGCCGGCGGTCATGTCCATGACCACGTATTCGCCCGCGTCGTCGATCATGTGGTTCAGCAGCAGTTCCGCCGCGCCGACCTTCGAGTGGTAGCACGCGACGCCGAGGTCGTCCTCGTCGAACTGTCCGGTGACGCCCAGCCGTACGCCGCCGAACTCGCGGAAGCACGCCTGGAAGATCGGGTTGTCCTCGAACGGCCGGACCAGCCGCGACCCGCGCCCCGGCGGGGTCGTCTTGATCATCGAGGCCGCGTCGGCGATCCGCGGGTTGTCGCCGCGCAGGTATTCCTTGATCAGGCCCATGTTGTCGCCCAGCGTCGGCCACGCGATGGCCTCTTCCTCGCTCGCGCCGAGCGCGACGGCGAGGTGCTGGTTGATGTCCGCGTCGATCGCCAGAACCGGTTTCCCGCCGCCGGCCAGGTACGCGGTGAACAGCGACGCCAGCGTGGTCTTCCCGCTGCCGCCCTTCCCGACGAACGCGATCTTCACGCCACGGACCTTCCTGTCGTTTTGAAAAGGGTATCGGTTTTCATTTCGGTCCGTAACGTACACCCGACCGGCCCGCACCCGAACGGGCGATCAACGGCGCCGGATCGGGATAGGGTTGGGTGGTGCCTCCACTCGTGATCAGGACACACGCGGCAGGAGGGGACTTCGGTCACCTTCGAGCCGAGTTCTCGCTGCCGGAGTCGTTCGGGCCCGACGTGCTCGCCGAGGCGGAAGCGGCGGTCGTCGACCCGCTCGAGTCGGCGGGGGAACGCGAGGACGCCACCGGTCTGCCCTTCGTCACCATCGATCCGCCCGGTTCCAAGGACCTCGATCAGGCGGTGCTGATCGAGCGCGCCGAGGGCGGCGGGTTCCGCGTCCACTACGCGATCGCCGATCTGGCCGCGTTCATCCCGCCGGGTGGCGCGCTCGACAAGGAGGCGCGCCGCCGCGGGCAGACGCTCTACCTGCCCGACGGGAACGTCCCGCTGCACCCGCCGGTGCTGTCCGAGGGCGCGGCGAGCCTGCTGCCGGGGGAGACCCGGCCGGCGGTGCTGTGGACCATCGACGTCGACGAGCGCGGCGAGCCGACGGCGACCAACGTCCGCCGGGCGCTCGTCCGGTCCACCGAACAGTTCGACTACGAGACCGTCCAGGCTTCGATCGACGCGGGGAGTCCGCATCCGTCGGTCGCCGCGTTGCCGGAGCTGGGCCGCCTTCGCCGCGAGCTCGCGATCCGGCGCGGCGCGGTCGAACTGCAGTTGCCGGAGCAGGAGATCAGCGGCGATCCCGACGGCGGCTGGGCGCTGATCCAGCGGCCGCGCAACGACGTCGACGCGTGGAACGCCGAGATCTCGCTGCTCACCGGCATGGCCGCGGCCAAGATCATGATCGGCGCCGGGATCGGGGTGCTGCGCACGCTGCCCCAGCCCGACGCCGAAGCGGTCGAATGGCTGCGCCGGTCCGCGCAGGCGCTGAACATCGACTGGCCCGAAGGCAAGAGCGTGTCGGAGTTCCTGGCCGCGCTCGACCCCGGTCAGCCCGCCTCCATGGCACTTTTCGCCGACACCACCAGGCTTTTGCGCGGCGCCGGATACACCGCGTTCGACGGCGAACTGCCCGCCTTGACCACGCACGCCGGGATCGGCGGCGCGTACGCCCACGTCACCGCGCCGATCCGGCGGCTGGTCGACCGATTCGCCACCGAGATCTGCCTCGCCGTGAGCGCCGGTCGTGAAGTGCCCGCGTGGGTTCGCGCGGCGCTTTCGGAGGTGCCGGAGCAGATGACCGCCTCCGACACGCTGGCGGCGAAGGTCGAACGTGCCTGCATCGACCAGGTCGAGGCGTGGGTCATGGTCGAGCACATCGGCGAGGAGTTCGACGCGATCGTGCTACGGGCCGACGACTCCAAGTCGGAGATCCTGATCGAGAATCCGCCGGTGATGGGCAAATGCGCGGGCGAGAAGCCGCCGGAAGGCGAGCGGATCCGGGTCCGGCTCACGGCAGTGGACGTCGACAAACGGAAACTGTCCTTCGAGCGCGCATGATCGACGATCTCGGCGAAGTGGTCCCGCTGCGCGAACCGGCGTCGCGGGTGGTGTCGCTCGTTCCGTCGCTGACCGAGGCTGTCGAGGTGAGCGCGCCGGGAAGGCTCGCGGGCGCCACGGACTACTGCACCCATCCGGTCGATCTGGACGTCCCGAGGGTGGGTGGCTCGAAGTACCCGAACGTGGACAAGGTGCTCGAACTCGAGCCGGATCTGGTGCTGGCCAACTCCGAGGAGAACCGGCCGGAGGACGTAGAACGCTTACGTGCCAACGGGATTCCGGTCTGGGTGATGGAGGCGTCGGCGACCGTGCCCGGCGCGCTCGCCTCGATCCGGCGGATCCTCACGCAGGCCTACGACCTCGCCGAGCCGGATTGGCTGGTCGAAGCCGAAGAGATCTGGCGGGAGACGCTGCCGGAGCGGTTCCGGGCGGTCGTGCCGGTCTGGCGGAAGCCGTGGATCGTGCTCGGCAGGGACACCTTCGGCGGCGACGTCCTGCATCGCGTCGGGATCGGAAACGTCTACGCGGACGACGAAGCGCGCTACCCGCGTCCGAAGCTCGACGAGCTCCAAGCGCGCTTCGCGGCCGGAGACGCGAACCTGCTCGTGCTGCCCGACGAGCCCTACGAGTTCACCGCGGACGACGGCCCCGAAGCGTTCCCCGGCGCGAAGCACGTCCTGGTCTCCGGGCGCTATCTGACCTGGTACGGCCCTTCGCTCGTCGAAGCCCACTCTCACCTCACGCAACTGGTCACCTGGTTGCGATAGTTCGCGCAACGAACCATCGCAACCAGGTGCCGAATTGCGAGAGGGATCAGAGGGTCAGGCCGGTCAGGACGGTGACGCGTTCTTCGGTGAAGTCCGCCATCGCCGACGCGGGGCCTTCGCGGCCGACGCCGGAGTCCTTCACGCCGCCGTAGGGCATCTGGTCGGCGCGGAAGCTCGGCACGTCGCCGACGAGCACGCCGCCGACGCGCAGCTTCGCGGACACGTCGAACGCCGTCGGCAGGTCGCGTGTGAACACGCCCGCCTGAAGGCCGAAGCGCGAGTCGTTGATCCGGCGCACCCCGTCCTCCACCGAGTCCACGCGCGTGATCGACACGACCGGCCCGAAAACCTCGTCGGCCATCACCGACGCGTCCTCCGGCACGTTCGCGAGCACCGTCGGCTCGACGGTCGCGCCGTCGCGCTTCCCGCCGGTCAGCAACTCGCCGCCCGCCTCGACGGCCGCCGTGATCCACGATTCCACTCGGGAAGCGGCGGCGGTGTTGATCAGCGGTCCGACGTCCACGCCGTCCGTCCGCGGGTTGCCGGTCCCGAGCGCGCGCACCTGCTCCAGCACCTTCGCCCGGAGCTCGTCGTAGACGTCGGCGTGCGCGTAGACGCGCTGCACCGAGATGCACGACTGGCCCGCTTGGTACATGGCGAAGGTCGCGATCCGCTGCGCCGCGAAGTCCAGATCCGTCCAATCAGGACAGACGAGTACCGCCGCGTTGCCGCCGAGTTCGAGCGCGACGTGCTTGCGCGGCACGCTGTCGCGGATGCCCCAGCCCACCGGCACGGAACCGGTGAACGACACGACCGGCAGCCGCGGGTCCGAGACCAGCTTGGCCGATTCCTCGTTGCTGACCGGGAGAATCGACCAGCTTCCGGCGGGCAGGCCGGTCTCGGCGAGGATCTCGCCGAGCAGCAGTGCGGTCAGCGGTGTCGCGGGCGCGGGCTTGAGCACGATCGGCGCGCCGACCGCGATCGCCGGCGCGACCTTGTGCGCCACCAGGTTCAGCGGGAAGTTGAACGGCGTGATGCCCAGCACCGGGCCCTTCGGGACACGGCGGACCAGCGCGAGCCGTCCCGTGCCGCCCGGGTCGGTGTCGAGGCGCTGCAGGTCACCGGAGAACCGGCGGGCCTCCTCGGCGGCCCAGCGGAACGTCGACGCCGCGCGCCCGACCTCGCCGCGCGCCCACTTCAGCGGCTTGCCCGACTCGGCGGTGATCAGCTGTGCGAGCTCTTCGGACCGCTCACCCAAAACTCGGGACACGTGGTCCAACGCGCCCGCTCGGACGTGCGCGGGCAGCGTCGCGAACTCCTCCTGGACGTCGTGCGCCGCCTGCACGGCGGTCTCGATGTCCGAAGTGGACGGAACGTGGTGCGACCCGGCCTCGCTCCCGTCGAAGGAGTGACGGACGACGACGGTCTCGCCGCTGGTGACCGGCTTTCCGGCTACCCAGAAGGGGAATGTAGTCACTTGGAGGCCTCCGTGCGGACAGCGTGCTCGAGGACGGACAGTCCCTCGTCGAGCAGTTCGGCGGACAGGGACAGCGGCGGCAGCAGGCGGACGACGTTGCCGTAGGTGCCGCAGGTGAGGACGACGACGCCTGCCTGGTGGCAGGCCTGCGCGATCCGCTTGGTCAGGTCGGCGTCGGGTTCGGTGGTGCCCGGCTTGACGAACTCGGCGGCCAGCATCGCGCCGCGGCCGCGGACGTCGCCGATCACACCGGTCTCCTCGGCCAGCGCGCGCAGCCGCGGCAGCACCGTGTTCTCGATGCGCTTCGCCGACGCCGCGAGGTTCTCCTGGCGCATGACCTCGATCGAGCCGAGCGCCGCCGCACACGCGATCGGGTTGCCGCCGTAGGTTCCGCCGAGCCCGCCCGGCGGGACGGCGTCGAGCAGTTCCGCGCGGCCGGTGACTGCGGCGAGCGGTAGCCCGCCCGCGATGCCCTTGGCGGTGGCGATCAGATCGGGCACGACGTCTTCGTGCGTGGACGCGAACCACTCGCCGGTGCGGCAGAAACCGGTCTGCACCTCGTCGGCGACGAACACGACGCCGTTTTCGGTGCACCAGCGGGAAAGCGCGGGCAGGAAGCCGGGAGCGGGCTCGATGAAGCCGCCTTCACCCTGAACCGGTTCCAGCACGACGGCCGCGACCTGGTCGCCGCCGATCTGCTTCTCGATGCGGTCGATGGCGATCCGCGCGGCTTCGGGACCGGACAGCCCGTCGCGGTACGGGTACGAGCCGGGCACGCGGTACACCTCGGGCGCGAACGGGCCGAAACCGTGCTTGTAGGGAATGGACTTCGCGGTCAGCGCCATCGTCAGGTTGGTGCGGCCGTGGTAGGCGTGGTCGAACACGACGACGGCCTGACGCCCGGTCGCGGCGCGGGCGATCTTCACCGCGTTCTCGACGGCTTCGGCGCCGGAGTTGAACAGCACCGAACGCTTCTCGTGGGTGCCCGGCGTCAGCTTGTCGAGTGCTTCGCACACCTCGACGTATCCCTCGTACGGCGTGACCATGAAACACGTGTGCGTGAACCGGCCGACCTGCTCGCGGACGCGGTCCACGACGGCCGGGGCGGCGTGGCCGACGTTGGTCACCGCGATGCCGGAACCGAAGTCGATCAGGACGTTGCCGTCGGCGTCGGTGAGCAGGCCGCCCTCGGCGGAGGTGACGTAGACGGGCAGCACCGAACTCACGCCCGCGGCGACGACGGCGGCACGTCGCTCCTGCAGTGCGCGCGAGGCGGGGCCGGGGATCTCGGTGCGCAGCCTGCGCTGGGTTTCGGTGGTGACGGTCACGGCCAGACTCCTGCGGACGCGAGGGACGGGGTCGCCCTCCAGGATGGGAGCCCGCCCGGTCCGCGTCAGCTCGACATCTTGTCTATATCGAGGCGTAGAGTTGGACAACATGGCACTGACCCTCGCCGCACTGGTGGCGGAACGCCCGCTCGGCCTGCGGGTGCGTGCGGCGGAGGCCGGGCTCGACCGGCAGATCGGCTGGGTCCACCCCACCGAACTGACCGATCCGCAGGCCTTCCTCGAAGGTGGCGAGCTGCTGCTGACCACCGGTCTCGCCCTCGACGAGACCACGTCGCCCGGGTACATCCGGCGGCTCGTCGACGCCGGCGTGGCGGGGCTCGGTTTCGGCGTCGGCCTCAGCCACGAAAGCATCCCGCAGTCCCTTGTGGACACCGCCGAAGAGGTCGGGCTCCCGGTGCTCGAAGTGCCGAGAAAGACGCCGTTCATCGCGATCACGCGAGCGGTCTCCCGTGCGGTCGCCGCCGACGAATACGCCTCGCTCGTGCGCACCGGCAAGGGGCAGCAGGAGCTGACCAGGACGGCCGTCGGCAAGGGCGGGCCCGGCGGGGTGGTGCGCAAACTGGCGAAGCTGGTCGACGGCTGGGTGCTCCTGCTCGACTCGTCCGGTGCGGTCACTGAGGCTTCGCCATCCGCGAGACCCTTCGCCGACGGACTCCAGGATGACTTCGCGCGGCTGCGCGCGGGCACGCTGGTGACGGTGGCGGGGGAGTACGAGGTCGTCCTGCAGACGCTGGACACCCGTGCCCGAGGCGTGCTCGCCGTCGGCACCCGTGAACCGCTCGACGCCGCGGGGCAGCACATCGTCAACACCGCTGTATCCTTGCTTTCCCTTGCCCTGGAACAGAACCGCGAGCACGTCGGTGCCTTGCGACGGCTGAGGTCGGGGACGATCGACCTGCTCGCCGCCGGGCACACCGAGCTCGCCACGCGCACGATGAAGTCACTCTGGGGCGGTGTCCCGGAAGCGCCGTGGTCCGTGCTCGCCGTCACCGGTGCCGCGGGCGCGCGCCGGTCGCTCGCCGACTCGCTCGACGCCGAAGTGTCCGGGGAGTCGGTGTTCTTCGGCGAGTCCGGGGCGTTCGTGGTCGCGCTCGGCGACGTGGAAACCGTCACCCTGCTGGTGTCCCGGACCGGCGGGCTGCACGCCGGGCTGTCCGATCCGGTGTCCACAGTGGATTTCCCGGCCGGGCTCCGGCAGGCGAAACAGGCGGCGGAAGCGGCGAAGGCCGAACGGTCCCCGTTGGTCCGGTTCGCCGAACACGCTGGGCGCGGTTTTCTGGAGATGGTCGATTCCCAAGCGGCGCAAGCGTTTTCGGACAGTCTGCTGGCGCCACTGCGACACCATGACAAGACCGGTCGTGGCGAGCTGGTCGCCTCACTGACCTGCTGGCTCGAACACCACGGTCATTGGGATCTGGCGTCCGCGCGGCTCGGCGTGCACCGGCACACCTTGCGCAATCGCATGCGCAAGGTCACCGAACTGACCGGCCGTGATCTCGATTCCCCTGGCGTGCGCGCCGAATTCTGGCTCGCGCTGCAGGTCAGCGCTCGGACCTGACCAGGGCGATCGGCGAGTCTCCGCAGCGTCGCAGGTGCGTGCCGGTCTCCGTCGTGACCGGCTCCGCGCCGGCGGACCACCAGGCCGGGACGTCGATGTCGCGCACCAGGGAACCGGTCGCCTGGCGCGCGTTGTTCGACACGATCACCCGGCCTTGGGCGTTGACCAGCGCCGCGCGGCCGCCGAGCGCGCGTAGCTTCGGTGCCAGCAGGCGCTCGACTTCGCGCACGTAGATGTCCGCGCCGACGACCCCCGCGAAAGTCCCGGCGCGCTGGACTGGGACCGTGAAGGTCAACGTGTATTCGTCGGTGCAGAGGTAATCGACGTATGGGCCGTTGATGTGGCGGCGGCCGGTGTCACGCGGGACGGTGAACCACGACTGCCGGGTGTAGTCCAGGAAGTTCTCACTGGCCGGATCGAGGCTGATGACCAGTTGCGCCGGCTCGGCGTCGCCGGTCTCGGTCCACCATTCGAAGGCGAATTCCTGATCGGTCAGCGCGTTCGGCGCGCTGATGAACCCGGCACCGACGACCAGGCCGCCGAGGACGTCGAAGACCTGCGGCCGGAGGCGGGTCAGGTCTCCGGCGGTGGCATCGGCGGATGCGGCCAGGAGCCCTTCGGCGCCGGCCAGTACCGGCTTCAGTCGGCCGAAGACGTCCTCGACCAGGGTGGATACCTGTTCCACGACCTCGGAACCGGCGGACGGTGTGTCGTTCACGATGCTCACCTCGGATGCGCGGATGCCGCAGCTTAAGGGGCCAGAAGGTCTAAATGCACGTCCGCCAGCCGGTCTATCGCTTCGAGGATGTGCTCCTCGGTGAGCTTTCTGGCCAGCTCGCCGTCGCCCTCCGCGATGGCGGCGGCGATCGCGCGGTGTTCGGCGTAGGCGTTCTCGCGGGTGCCGTGCGGCTCGAGCGGCAGCCACAGCAATCCGCCTCGTTCGCTCTGCAGTTGCACTTCTTCTCTGGTCAGCCGCGGTGATTGGGCGGCCGCGGCGACTTCGAGATGGAACTGGCGCTCGGCGCGCGATGCCTCCGCGCCGGTGGCGGTGCGGATGTCCTCGGTCGCCAGTTCGAGACGCTCGATGTCCTCGGGCGAACTCCGCTCGGCGGCGAGTTTGGCCGCGGCGCCCGCGATGGCGAGATAGTGATCGCCGACGTCACGGAGTTCGGACAGCGAAACCGTGCGAAGGCGCTCTCGCCACGAAGCGGCCGAAGGGTTGGCAGGCGTCTTCACGAAGCTTCCGCCGCCTCGGCCGCGTCGCGTCTCCACAAGCCCCTGTTGCCGCAAGGCCACGAGCGCTTCGCGAACCGTCACGGTGGAGACACCGAACTGCGACGCCAGCTCGGCTTCGCTCGGCAGCTGCTCCGAGTCGGCCAGCAGCCCGAGAGTGATGGCGTCGACCAGCCGCGCGGTGACCGCTTCCGCCCGGCCGATCTGGTCGAGCGGCGCGAACATCGCTGATCGCGCGCTGTGCGACATCCCCTTACGCATGGTGGCCCTTCGCCCGTACCGCTACCCGATGGAACCAATCTTGCCCCATCGTCTTGTCATTTAACATCTGGACTTATATGTTTTAGCTCCCGCGCCGCCCCACAAGGGAGCAGGGGACCTTTGCTATCGCCTCACGCCCCCAGGCCCAGTAGCCAGGAGCTCTCGTGCAGCAGTTGAAGCACTTCATCGGCGGTGAGTACAGCGGATCCGCGTCGGGCCAGGTCGCCGACATCGTCGATCCCGTCACCGGCCGCCCGTATTGCACCGCCGCCGTCGCCGGCCCCGAAGACGTCGACCGCGCGCTCGAAGTCGCGGCCGCCGCCTTCGAAACCTGGCGCGGCACCACGCCCGCGCAGCGCCAGCTCGCGCTGCTGAAGATCGCCGACGCCGTCGAAGCGCGCGCGGACGGCCTCGTACTCGTCGAATCGGCGAACACCGGCAAGCCGATCGCGCTCACCGCGGCCGAGGAACTGCCGATGATCGTCGACCAGTTGCGGTTCTTCGCGGGGGCCGCGCGTGTCCTCGAAGGACGGTCGGCGGGCGAATACATGGAAGGGCATACCTCTTTCGTCCGCCGAGAGCCGATCGGCGTGTGCGCGCAGGTTACGCCGTGGAACTATCCGCTCCTCATGGCGGTCTGGAAGATCGCCCCCGCGCTCGCCGCGGGCAACACCGTGGTGCTCAAACCGGCCGACACGACACCCGCGTCGACCCTGCTCCTCGCCGAGATCTGCGCCGAATTCCTGCCGCCCGGCGTGCTCAACGTGATCTGCGGGGACCGCGACACCGGACGCGCGCTCGTCGAGCACGAGATCCCCGCGATGGTGTCCATCACCGGCTCCGTCCGCGCCGGGATCGAAGTCGCCGCTTCGGCCGCGAAGGACGTGAAGCGCGTACACCTCGAGCTCGGCGGTAAAGCGCCCGTAGTGGTCTTCGCGGACGCGGACATCGAAGCGGCTGCTGAGGGCATCGCCGCTGCTGGGTACTTCAACGCGGGTCAGGACTGTACGGCGGCGACGCGTGTCCTGGTCGCCGACGAAGTCCACGACACGTTCGTCGCCGCCCTCACCCGGCAGGCGCGGGCGACGACCACCGGCAAACCCGACGACACGTCGGTCACCTACGGGCCGCTCAACAACGCCGCCCAGCTCGACCGGGTCGCCGGTTTCGTCGACCGGCTGCCCGCGCACGCGACGGTCCACTGTGGAGGTAAACGGCATGGGGACGAGGGTTACTTCTACGAACCGACGGTGATCTCCGGCGTCCGGCAGGACGATGAGATCAGCCAGACGGAGGTCTTCGGCCCGGTAATCACCGTGCAGCGCTTCGAGACCGAAGCCGAAGCGCTCGCCGCGGCCAACGGCGTCGACTACGCGCTCGCGTCGTCGGTGTGGACCACCGACCACCAGCGGGCGATGCGGCTGGCGGGGAAGCTCGACTTCGGCTGCGTGTGGATCAACACGCATATCCCGCTGGTCGCCGAAATGCCGCACGGCGGCTTCAAGAAGTCCGGCTACGGCAAGGACCTCTCGCTCTACGGCCTCGAGGACTACACCCGCGTCAAGCACGTGATGAGCGCGCTGTGACGACCACCGAAAGGCACGCCATGCCTCATCAAGCGCCAACGACCGCCGCGGGGGAGCAAGGGACCTTTGCTATCACTTCCGCAGGTGGAGGCGCGGTTCCGGCCATCCGGCTGCGCGGGCTGCGCAAGGAGTTCGGCCAGGTCCACGCGGTCGACGGCGTCGACCTCGACATCCCGCCCGGTGAGTTCTTCTCGATGCTCGGCCCGTCCGGCTCCGGCAAGACGACCGTGCTCCGCATGATCGCCGGCTTCGAACTGCCGACCGCGGGCAAGATCGAACTGCACGGCCGCGACGTCAGCCGCCTCGCGCCCTTCGACCGCGACGTCAACACCGTCTTCCAGGACTACGCGCTCTTCCCGCACATGACCGTGCAGCAGAACGTCGAGTACGGCCTCCGGGTGAAGCGTGTCCCCCGCGCGGAGCGGCGTCAACGCGCGAAGGACGCTCTCGACACCGTTCGGCTCGGCGAGTTCGGCGAGCGCAAACCCGACCAGCTCTCCGGCGGCCAGCGTCAGCGCGTCGCGCTCGCCAGGGCTTTGGTCAACCGGCCGAAGGTGCTCCTGCTCGACGAACCACTCGGCGCCCTCGACCTGAAACTGCGCCACACCATGCAGACCGAGCTGAAACAGATCCAGCGCGACGTCGGCATCACCTTCATCTTCGTCACCCACGACCAGGACGAGGCGTTGACGATGAGCGACCGCATCGCGGTGTTCAACGCCGGCCGCATCGAACAGGTCGGCTCACCGGTCGAGGTCTACGAACGGCCCGCCTCGCCGTTCGTCGCCGGCTTCGTCGGCACCTCGAACCTGCTCAGCGGCGGCGGCGCCGAGAACATCATCGGCAAACCCGGGGTGTTCAGCATCCGCCCCGAAAAGATCCGCATCGACGCCGATCTCTCGAAATCCGCGGACGTCGGCGAAACCAGCGCCACCGGCACCGTCACCAACACCGTCTACGCCGGCGCGACCGTGCGCTACGAGGTCACCCTCGACGCCGGCGGCCAGCTCTCCGTGGTCCGGCAGAACACCGCCGAACCCGCGGACTTCGATGGCGGCCGTGTCCGCCTGAGCTGGCGGCACGAACACAGCTTCCGCGTCCCCGAAGCCGGTTAGCTCTCCCCAGCACCGAAAGGTTGTTCAATGAAGAACAGGAAACTCGCGCTCGCCGGCCTGCTCGGCGCCGGCCTGCTCGTGGCCGCCTGCGGAACCTCCGGATCCAGTTCGACCGCGGCCGCGCCCGGTGGGCAGGGCTTCACCCCGCCGAAGCTCGACGCGCTCGCGCAGCTCGGCCAGCCGGAAGGCCAGGTCAACGTGCTGGCCTGGCCCGGATACGCGGAGAACGGCTCCAATGACCCGGCCGTCGACTGGGTCACCGGCTTCGAGAAGGAGACCGGCTGCAAGGTCAACGTCAAGGCGTTCGGCACCTCCGACGAGGCCGTGAGCCTGATGAAGACCGGACAGTACGACGTCATCTCCGCCTCCGGTGACGCTTCGCTGCGGCTCATCGCGTCCGGAGACGTCGAACCGGTGAACACCGCGCTCGTGCCGAACTACGCCGACGTCTTCGACTTCCTCAAGAACCGCCCGTGGAACAGCGTGAACAACGTTTCCTACGGCGTGCCGCACGGTTGGGGCGCGAACCTGCTCACCTGGCGCACCGACAAGGTGAACCCGGCGCCAACGTCGTGGTCGGTCATGTTCGACGCGAACAGCCCGTACAAGGGCAAGATCACCGCCTACGACTCGCCGATCTACATCGCCGACGCCGCGCTGTACCTGCAGACGCACAAACCCGAACTCGGCATCAAGAACCCGTATGCCTTGGACGACAAGCAGTTCCAGGCCGCCGTCGACCTGCTCAAGCAGCAGCGCCCGATGGTCGCGGAGTACTGGTCGGACTATCTGAAGGAGAGCCAGGCGCTCAAGAGCGGCGACGCCGTCGTCGGCACCGCCTGGCAGGTGACGGTGAACCTGACCAAGAGCGAGGGCGCGCCGGTCGAATCCGTGCTGCCGTCCGAAGGCGCGACCGGCTGGTCGGACACCTGGATGGTGTCGGCGAAGTCGCCGCACAAGACGTGCTCCTACAAGTGGCTGAACCACATCGTCAGTCCGAACGCCAACGCGCAGGTGGCCGAGTACTTCGGCGAATCGCCCTCGAACCCCAAGGCGTGCGCCGAAACCAAGAACAAGGCGCACTGCGAGACCTTCCACGCCGGTGACGCCGCGTACGCCTCGAAGATCGCCTACTGGACGACGCCGATCACGCAGTGCCTCGACGGCCGCACCGACGTCAAGTGCAAGGACTACGGCGAGTGGACCCGCGCCTGGACCGAGATCAAGGGCTGACTCCCGAACTCCGGGAGCGGCCGGTGGGCCCCCCACGCCGGCCGCTCCCGGTCCCATTCCTAGGTGGAAAAACATGACGACCACCCTCGATTCGCCGCGGCGGAAGACCTCTGCCTTCCTGTACCGCAAACCCAAGCTGCGACTGGGAATCCTGCTCTCCGCGCCGATGCTGTGGCTCGGCCTCGCCTACCTCGGCGCACTCGCCGCGTTGTTCGTGACCGCGTTCTGGAGCACCGACGTCTTCACCGGCCAGGTCGTGACCGAGTGGTCGCTGAACAACTTCGTCACCCTCTTCAGTGACGCGGTGTACCGCACGATTACCCTCCGGACGGTCGGGATCGCCGCGCTGGTCACGGTGGTCACCGCGATCATCGCCTTCCCGATGGCGTTCTACATGGCCAAATTCGCCTCACCGAGGGCGCGGCGGCTCCTGGTGATCGCCGTCATGACGCCGCTGTGGGCGAGCTACCTGGTGAAGGCCTACGCGTGGCGGACCATGTTGTCCGGCAACGGTGTCCTGCACTGGCTGCTGAACCCCTTCGGCCTCGACACCCCCGGCTACGGCGTGCTCGCGACCGTGATCACGCTGTCGTATCTCTGGCTGCCGTACATGATCCTGCCGATCTACGCGGGTCTGGAGCGGCTGCCGAACTCCTTGGTGGACGCCTCGGGCGACCTCGGCGCCCGGCCGTTCCGGACCTTCCGCTCGGTGGTGCTGCCCGTGACGTTCCCGGCCGTCGTCGCCGGCTCGATCTTCACGTTCTCGTTGTCGCTGGGCGACTACATCGCGGTGAAGATCGTCGGCGGCACGTCGCAGATGCTCGGCAACGTCGTCTACGACAACATCGGCGCGGCCAACAACCTGCCGTTCGCGGCGACCGTCGCGACCGTACCCGTGGTGATCATGCTCGCCTACCTCGCCGCCGTGCGCCGCACGGGCGCGCTGGACAACCTGTAGGAGCGCGCGATGCGGCTTTCCCGGACGACCAAATACCTTCTGCTCGTGGCGCTGGTGCTCGGCCTCGCGGTGATCTACTTCCCGCTGCTTGTGGTCCTGCTCAATTCTTTCAACGCCGACACCACCTTCGGCTGGCCGCCGTCGAGCTTCACCCTCGAATGGTGGGGCCGGGCCGCGGACAACGAGGGCGCGCTGAACGCGCTCGGCACGAGTGTCCGAGCAGGACTCGCCGCGACCGCGATCGCCTTGGTGCTAGGCACAATGGCGGCTTTCGCGCTGCAGAAGTACCGCTTCTTCGGCCGCAACCAGGTGTCGCTGCTGATCATCCTGCCGATCGCGCTGCCCGGCATCGTCACCGGTATCGCGCTGAACAACGCCTTCCGCACGATCCTCGGCATCGACCTCGGCCTGTTCACCGCGATCGTCGCGCACGCGACGTTCTGCATCGTGGTGGTGTTCAACAACGTCGTCGCGCGCCTGCGGCGAATGGGCGGGAACCTCGAAGAGGCGTCGATGGACCTCGGCGCCGACGGCCTCACGACGTTCCGCCTGGTGACCTTCCCGATGCTGCGGTCGGCCCTCCTTGCAGGCGGCCTGCTGGCGTTCGCGCTGTCGTTCGACGAAATCATCGTCACGACGTTCACCCTCGGCACCGGACTGGAAACCCTGCCGATCTGGATCCTGAACAACCTGTTCCGGCCGAACCAGGCACCGATCGTCAACGTCGTGGCGGCGGTCCTGATCCTGGCCTCGACGGTTCCGGTCTATCTGGCGCAACGGCTTTCCGGCGACACGACCTCCGGTGGTCGTTTGTAGACGAACGCCGGTGCGGCCAGAAAGCCGCACCGGCGTTCTTTTCACTCAGTACCGACGGTCTTCGATCGCTCCCGTTGAACCGTTGTAGGTGATGTAGCCGTACTGGAAGTCGCTTCGCTTACCTGTTGGCGTGTTGTACTCGCCGCTGATCGGGAAGCCGAGATACGACGTCTGCCAACCGAGTTCGCGCCACCGCTGACGGATCAATCCCTTGACCTCCCAGGCGACGTTCGTTCCCGCACGCCAGTAGATCGAGTGCGCGAAGCCGCCCTGCGCGAAGTGGTTGTACTTGCCGGTGTTGCCGGGCGTCCAGGTCTCGTCGGTGGTCGGGTAGCCGAGTCCGTTCTCCCAGCCGACCGCCGACCAGCGTGTGCGAATCAACCCATGGACTTCGTAAGCACCGGTCGACGGTGTCCAATAAATCGAACCAGCCTGGCTGAAGTGGTTGTATTTGCCGACGCCGTCCGGAGTCCCGCTCTCGTCGGTGGTGGGGTAGCCGAAGTACCTCTCCCACCCGAGCGCCCTCCACTTGTTCCGGATCTCGCCCTTGACGTAATGCGCTCCGGTCGCGGCCGTCCAGTAGATCGACGAGCCGACGAAGTGGCTGTATCTGCCGGTGCCGTCCGGCGTCGTCGCCTGATCGGTGATCGGGTGACCGAGCAGGCCAGCCTCCGCTCCGGTCTCGAGCCACTTGTCGCGGACGGGACCGTAGATCGCCACCGCGCCGAAGCCCGGTTCCCAATAGATCGTCCCGGTACCGGTCGCAGGCCCGCCCTCGAACTGATTGAAGCGACCGTAAGTCGTTTTACCCGGGGCTTCGTCCGTGCTCGGGACTCCGAGGAAGGCATGCGCGCCGAGAGCGACGTACTTTTCGTGGATCGCGCCGGAAACGGCGGTTACGCCGGTCCGCGGTGTCCAGTAAAGACGACCGTAGGCGTAAGGCTTCCAGTGAATACCGGCTTCGATGACCTCGATCCCCGTCGCGGCACCCAGCCTCCCCGGAAGGGTGGCGTCTTCGGCGTAGCGCTTTTCGATGGGCGACTGGTAATCGGCACGTAGTTGCGTTCCGCCCGGAAGCACTATGAACTCGCGATTCGGTGACGTACTGGAGTTGTCAGCCCACCGGGTGAACGGCGCTCCGTCGAACGCGGTGGACGGTGCGGTGACCGAGACCCTGGAGCCGACGGTCACCAGCCTGTCGACGGCTTGGCCCTGGCCGTTGCCCACGTCGTACCGGGCTTCCCGCGACCCGGTGATCGAGAGCCTTATCAGCCGCGGCAGGGCGACGTACCGAACCCTGCTCACGACACCGCGGCTGTTGCTCGCGTACGCGGTGATGACGACCTTGCTGTCGTTGTCCGACGGGTAAGTCGGCGAGAAGATCTCATCCGACCCGGTGCGCAGCACGCTGGTCGTGCAGCTGTCCTGAACCGGGCAGACCACCTGCTCAGCGGTCCACCTGACGTTGAGCCACCCGTCGGCGGGATCGGTCGCCTTCGCCGTCAACGTGATCGTCTCGCCCGGTTGGAAGCGCGCGTCCGGCCCCGGTGAGGACATCGTGACCGTCGGGCCGGCGGTTCCGGGGGTCACGGACTGGGTCGTGCTCGTCGCCGTCCCGTGGATGTCCCTCGTGGTCAGGGTGACGGTCACCTTCTGAGTCCCAGGGTCGTAGACGTGCGGTACCAGGCGTCCGGTCCCGGTTGCGCCGTCGCCGAAGTCCCATTCATAACCGAGGTTGTCGAAGTCCGGATCCGTCGAAGTGCTCGCGTCGAACCACACCGTGCGTGGACCGGGATCGTAGGAGGCGTCGAAGGACGCCGTGGGAGCCTTGTTGGCCGGACGGTAGCTCAACCGCCGCAGGGTCGAGGTGCTCGCGTCGGCCATCACGATGTCCCCGTTGGGCGCGGTCGCGAGGGCGGCGGGGTTGCCGATCCCGGACGCGAGCACCGCGGGCTGATCGACCACCTGCCCGCCACTGTCGAATCTCAGCGTCGACAGGGTTCCCGCGCCTTTGTCCGCCACGAAATGGCGTGCACGGTAGGGCTCCGGATACGACGTACCGGCGTAGAAGACCCCGCCGAGAATGTCGCCGTTCGCCTGGCGGGCCGTTTCCGTCAGCGGCGCGGTGTTCAGCACGTTGCCGCACTCGGCCAGGTCGCGGTAACCGGGTGTCTTGCCGGTTCCTTCCCAGCACGGCCATTTCAGGTTCTGGCCGGGCAGGGCGATGTTCACCTCGTCCCGGGCCGCCCATCCGCTATCCGTGACGACGATCCCGCCACGCTGGTCGAGCGTGATCCGCGGATCCCGGAGTCCGCTGAGATAGTTGCGGCTGCGCCAGGAATCCGGCGCGTTCCCGTCGTAGAAGGGATTGCCGATGACACCGGCACCGTTGGTGGTGACCCGCAGGATCTTCCCGGTCGGTTGGCCCGGGTCCAGCGCGCGCAGTGCGAACTTGTCCACGGTGTCCTTGGTGGCGGTCCCGGGCGCCTGCTCTGCGGCGTTGTCGCCGACCGCGATCCAGAGCACGTTGCCCAGCGGATCGACGGCGAGATCCTGGATTCCCCGGCTGTCGGAGTTCGCGGGGAGTTGAAGCACAGGTCTTTCGTCGGTGAGCCCGGTTGGCGCGTCCGTCCCCTGTACCTGCCATTGGCTGACCCGGAAAGCCCGGTCGCCGCCGGTCGACACTGCTCGCGCGGTATAGATCGTCCGGCTGATGGCGTAATCCGGGGCAACCGCGATACTCGTCAAGCCGAGTGAACCCCCGGTGTAGACCGGGAGCGACGCGATTTCATTCGGCTGTCCGCCCTTCGGCGTCCAGCGCAGGGAGCCCTGCCTGCCAGTGGTGAGGACGCTGCCGTCGGGCAGATAGGCCACATCGGTGAGCTCACCGGCAGGCTGCCCGGTCGGTGTGTCGGTCAAGACGAACCCGGGTGGCAGCACTGGTGCCGCTTCGGCGACGCGTGCCGTGACGACCGTGGTGCCGAGAGCGGTCAAGACGGCTGTCGCGGCGGCGATGGATCTTCGAGAACGCATCAGACCTGCTTTCTTCGTGGCGAAGAGAGCTCCAGAAGGCATCGAACCGCGCGCGTGCCACAGCGAAGATGTGCCGCGGCCACGACGAGACGTAACGCGACGATCAAGACACCCGGATCCCCCCAAGGACGATGATCAAGGGGAACGCTATTGGTCTGAACCCGGCTTGTCATCGGCCATTCGCAGGCCGAGTCAGCTTCGTCGGAAAGAGTCCGTGGCTTCCCGAAGCGCGGCCAACATCCCCGGATCCGTCACCGCGTGCCCGGCCGCCTCCACCAGTTCCAGCTTCGAGTCCGGCCAAGCCCGGTGCAGCTCGTAAGCCGTCGCCGGCGGGCACACCGCGTCGTACCGCCCCTGCACGATCACGCCGGGAATGCCGGCAAGCTTTCCGGCTTCCCGGATCAGCTGTCCTTCCTCAAGCCATGCCCCATGGCAGAAGTAGTGCAGCGCCAGCCGAGCGAACGTGACCGCGAAGTCCGGTGACGCGTACTGGTTGTGGAAGGCCGGGTCCGGGCGCAGGCAGACGATCGCGCCTTCCCACGTGCTCCAGGCGATGGCGGCACGCTCCCGGACTGCCTGATCGGGGTGATAGACGAGTTCGCGGTACGCCGACAGCGGGTCGTCGCGGCGGTCTTCGGGGATCGGCGCGAGGAAGGCTTCCCACTCGCGGGGGAAGAGGTTCGCAGCGCCGCCGTTGTAGATCCAGTCGAGCTCGCTGCCGCGGACGGTGAAGACGCCGCGCAGGATGATCTCGCTGACGCGGCTCGGGTGCGTTTCGGCGTAGGCGAGGGCGAGGGTCGCGCCCCACGAGCCGCCGAAGAGCTGCCACTGGTCGAGATTCAGCCGTTCGCGCAGCTTTTCCATGTCCGAGACGAGGTGCCAGAGGGTGTTGACCGACAGATCGACGTCCGGCGTGCCGATGTGTGGAGTGCTGCGGCCGGCACCGCGCTGGTCGAACAGGATGATCCGGTAGGCCTCAGGGTCGAAATGCCGCCGGGCCATCGAGGACATGCCGCTACCAGGGCCTCCGTGCAGGACGACCACGGGTTTGCCGTCCGGGTTCCCGGCTTCCTGGCAGTAGATCCGGTGCCCGTCGCCGACGTCGAGCATGCCCTCGGCGCGCACGTGGATCGGCGGGTACAGGTCATCCATGAGGACACTCTGCCTGAATCGGCGAGTGTCCGAAGGGTGGGGGCCCGCCCCCGCCGCCGGGCTGAGCGGGCCCCCGGTCTTCGGTCGCGTCAGCAGCCCGCCGTGGCGGCCACGTTCGCGAATCCCTTCCCGGCACCGGTCACCTTGTTGCTCGCGCAGACCTTGTTCCCCGTCGCGGCCTTCACGAGATAGAAGCCGTACGCGTAGGGGGACCGCACGTCCGCGGTGTTGCCGGAGAAGGTGTTGCCGCGGCCCCAGCCGTCCAGCTGGACATGGACCTCGAAGCCGCCGTAGGTCGCGTCGTGCACGAAGACCTTGCTGCCCCGGTTGTCCGCGACCACGTAGTTGTTGCCCTTCATGTCCACCCAGCTGTCGGCGAAGTGCTCGCCGCTCTGCCCGGTCCCGTCGAAGACGTTGCCGCGCAGTTCACCGCCGGTGGTGCCTTCCTTGATGTCGATCGACTCGGCCCGCACGTTCGGGCCGATCTTGTTGTTCAGCGCTTTGTTGCGGTCGCTCCGGTCGGGCGTCCCGCCCGGCCAGTTGCCCTTCGCGGAACCGAAGTAGATGCCTTCGCCGTAGCCCGCGTACTCGCGGCCGGTGTCGGTCACCTCGGAGTTCTTCACGACGTTGTCGGTGCTCGTGTACTGGAAATGGATGCCTTCGTGGCCGACGCCGGTGACCCTGATGCCGTCGACGACGGTGTTCTTGACTCCCGTCGCCATCAGGCCCTTCTGGCCACCGGTAAGGGTGAAGCCGGTCAGGTTCCAGTAGCTGCCGGTGAGTTCGAGCGTGCGTCCCGCCGAGGCCTTGATGACCGCGCTTCGCGGCCCCTTCAGCGTGATGCGGCTGCTGGAAGTCCCGCTCTTCGCCGCCTTGAAGTTACCCACGAAGGTCGTGTCGGCCGCGAGTTCGATGACGGTGCCCGGAGTGACCGAAGCAAGCGCCGCCGTCAGCTGCTCCGAAGTCCCTACGCGGACCGTCGCGGCCTGTGCGGGGTACGCCGCCAGCATCGACAGCAAGGCGGCACCGGTCGCGATGGCCAGAACCCGCTCACGAACACGCATCCGTGGTCCTCCTCGTCGAGGGATCGAAGCTCGGTCGTGGCGGCGACGGGCTAGACGTTAAGCCTCTTTACGAATGCTAGTCAAGGACATGATTGAAGTTCATATACGTGAACGACTAAAGGAGGGTCGTCGTGCACGGCCCACCCGAAAAGAGAGCAAGGGACCTTTGCTATCGCGTCCCTCGGCGGGCGGGGTGTGTGGATATAGGGACGTTGAGTGTCCCTATATCCACACACCCTGTACGCCGCGTAGCGGTGCTGACTGACTGTGTGGATTTTGGTGTGTTGGATGCCCCGAAATCCACACAGTCGCCGCCGAGGAGAGCAAGGGACCTTTGCTATCGCCCGTCCTCAACGGGAGTGATAGCAAAGGTCCCTTGCTCTCTTTTCGCAGGTCAGAGGCAGCTCAGTCGTGGAACGAGTGCTCCGGAGCGGGGAACTCACCTCGCCGGACGTCCTCCGCGAACGCTGACGCGGCGCCGGCCAGTACGCCGGCGAGGTCCGTGTACTTCTTCACGAAGCGAGGGGTCTTGCCGCGTCGAAGCCCGGCCATGTCCTGCCAGACGAGCACCTGCGCGTCGCAGTCCGGCCCCGCGCCGATGCCGACGGTCGGGATCTTCAGTTCGTGCGTGATCCGCTTCGCCGCTTCGGCGGGCACCATCTCCATGACGACCGCGAAGGCGCCGGCCTCCTCCAGAGCCAGCGCGTCGGCGAGCAGCGCTTCGGCCGCTTCGCCGCGTCCCTGGACCCGGTAGCCGCCCAGATTGTGTTCACTCTGCGGTGTGAATCCGATATGTCCCATGACGGGGACACCGGCCGACGTCAGTGCCTCGACGTGCGGAGCGAATTTCCGCCCGCCTTCGAGTTTCACCGCGTGCGCGCGGCCTTCCTTCATGAACCTCACCGACGTCTCCAGCGCCTGCTGCGGCGAAAGCTGGTACGAGCCGAACGGCAGATCGGCGACGACCAGCGCCCGCTTCACCGACCGGGTCACCGCGCGGACCAGCGGAAGCAGTTCCTCCACGGTCACCGGAAGCGAAGTGTCGTAACCGAAGACATTGTTCGCCGCGGAATCCCCGACCAGCAGCACGGGAATGCCCACTTCGTCGAACAGCGCGGCGGTGTACATGTCGTAGGCGGTGAGCATCGGCCAGGTTTCGCCGCGCTCCTTCATGTCGCGAAGGTGATGTACGCGGACTTTCTTCCCAGATGTGGGCTGGGGCGCCGCGCCGGTCCCGTACGGAGCGACGAGCTCGCCGGAATCCTTTTCGGTGGCAGACATCCTTGTCGACCGTCCTTCCCTCGAGGCCTCGAAGAGGTCCCCGGGTCGTGGAGCTGAACAGGCCAAGCGTGACATGCGGATATGGCCGTCCCAAGGCCCTGCGACCAGCTTCACACCACGGCGTCACGCCCCCGGATGAGGAAATTCAGACCAGAGGATGATGATCGTTGACAACCACACAGGGTTGTGTGACGTCAAGTAAGAACAGCTGTCGATCACCTGTGTGTAGCGCGAAGGGCCAGAATGGGAAACCCAGTGAGCCGAGTCTCGCCGTGGAAGGCGAGGGCCGGCGGAATCGTCGCCACCCTCGTGCAGCTCGCGGCCGTGTTCTCGGTGATCCTCCTGCTCGCCGGCGGCGTGAAGGGCCCGGTGCTCAGGACGGGTGACGTCGCCTTCTCGGCCTTGAGCATCCCGACGAACGCGAGCCTCGTGATCGTCCTGCTGCTTGTCGTCCTCGGCGCAGCGCTCCGCCGCCGCAAACGCGCGGCCCTCTACACGCTCCTGCTGTTCCAGGTCGGCGGACTGGCGGTGACGCTGGCCTTCCAGGCCGCCCTGCTGTGGTGGCCCGAGCTGCTGAAACTGGGGCCGTGGCAGGTCCGGCACATTCCGCACCAGGTGTGGGTGCTGGCCGTCGCCGATCTGATCTCGGTCGGCATGATCGTTTTCCTCTGGATTCTGCGTCCCGCGTTCCCCGCCAGGCTCGCGCCGGGCGCTTGGCGCGACGGCTTCACGGTGCTTTTCGGCGGTTTGGCCGCGGTCATTCTCGTCGGCTGGGGCTTGAGCGAAGCCTTTCCCGGCCGGCTCGCCGACACCTGGGCGCGCTTCGCCTGGGTCGTCAACCACACGACCGGGGAGAACATCCAGCTGCGTCGGGTCGGTATCGGCGAAGGGCCCGCCTGGCTCGACCTCGTGCTCGACCTCAGCGCGACGGCCGTCGCCACGGCGGCGTTGTACACGCTGTTCCGCGGCGTGCGCAGCCGTCGCTTGAGGACGGACGAGGAAGAACTGCGCGTACGTCGCCTTCTGGCTGAACACGGCGAAGACGACTCTCTGGGCTATTTCGCCACGAGGCGCGAGAAGAGTGTCGTCTTCTCGCCGAACGGCCGCGCCGCCGTGGCCTATCGCGTGCTCGCGGGCACCAGCGTCGCGAGCGCGGATCCCATCGGTGATCCCGACGCCTGGCCCGACGCGGTCCGCGCCTGGCTGAACGAGGCGCGCACCTACGGCTGGACCCCCGGCGTGCTCGGCGCGAGCGAACGCGGCGCGAAGGTCTATGCCGACGCGGGCCTGCGCGCGCTGGAGATCGGTGACGAAGCGGTCCTCGACGTGCGTGACTTCAGCCTCGCCGGGCCGGAGCGCCGCTCGGTCCGCCAAGCGGTCAAACGGATCGAACGGGCCGGATACACCACGAAAGTCCGGCGCCACAGCGAAATCCCGGCCGACGAAATGGCGAGGCTGTTGCTGCAAGCGCAGCAGTGGCGGGGTGCGGAGACCGAACGCGGGTTCTCGATGGCGCTCGGCAGGCTCGGCGATCCGAGCGACGGCCGCAGCGTGATGGTGGAGGCGTACGACGCCAAGGGCGAGCTTCGCGGCATGCTGTCCTTCGTGCCGTGGGGCCGTCGCGGTCTTTCCCTTGATCTGATGCGGCGTGACCGCGACGCCGAAAACGGGCTCAACGAATACATGGTCGCCGAGGTCGTGGCGGCCAGTTCACACCTTGGCGCACAACGGATTTCACTGAACTTCGCGATGTTCCGCGCGGTCTTCTCCGAGGGGGAGCGGATCGGCGCGGGCCCGGTGCTGCGTGCCTGGCGCGGCGTGCTCAGCATGGCGTCGCGGTTCTTCCAACTGGAATCGCTCTACCGGTCCAACGCCAAGTACGGCCCCGACTGGGAGCCGCGATTCCTTTGCTACTCCTCGGCTCGACGGCTGCCGCGGGTCGGCATCGTCGCCGGTGCGCTCGAAGGATTCGTCCCCACCGGACGGTCGGCACGGGCGTTGAAACTTGAGACGGTCACCGATGAATTCGTGGCCGAGGTCCACCGCATCGAAGCGAACGCGGCCACTCCCGCGCCGAAACAGGTGCGGCGACCCGACCAAGTTCGTGTGCGGATAGCGAAGTTGGATCGCTTGCGGGAAGCCGGGATCGACCCGTATCCGGTCGGTTTCGCCCGGGAAGATCTGCTCGGTGACGTCGTCGCGAAGTTCGGCGATCTGAGCCCGGACAGCAACACCGGCCACCGGGTCCGCGTCGCGGGGCGGGTGCTCGCCATGCGTAACCTCGGCGGGCTCTGCTTCGCTCGGGTCAAGGACTTCAGCGGCGAAATCCAGCTCATGCTCGACGCCTCCGTGCTCGACCTCGGCGGCTGGCGGCGGGGCGTCGACCTCGGCGATCACGTCGGCGTGAGCGGGCAGGTCGTGACGTCGCGGCGCGGTGAACTCTCGGTGCTCGTCGACGAGTGGACCGTGACGGCGAAAAGCCTGCATCCCTTGCCGGACAAGCGAAAGGGCCTCACCGACCCGGAGACGCGGGTGCGGCAGCGCTACCTCGACCTCGCGGTGAACCCGGATTCGACGGCGATGCTGCGGATGCGCTCGACCGTGGTGCGCGCCGTGCGGGAACGGCTGCACCAGGGTGACTACCTCGAAGTCGAGACGCCGATGCTCCAGACCGTGCACGGCGGCGCCAACGCCCGCCCGTTCATCACGCACATCAACGCCTACGACATGCGGATGTACCTGAGGATCGCCCCCGAGTTGTACCTGAAGCGGTTGTGCGTGGCCGGGGTCGAGCGCGTTTTCGAGCTCAACCGGAACTTCCGCAACGAAGGCGTCGACGCGACGCACAACCCCGAATTCACCATGTTGGAGGCGTATCAGGCGTACGCCGACTACAACACGATGCGGACGCTGACGCGGGAACTCGTGCAGTGCGCCGCGGAAGCCGCGTACGGCGCGCAGGTCGTTCGCCGTCCGGGGCCGGACGGGACGGTCGTCGAGTACGACATTTCCGGTGACTGGCCGGTGATCCCGGTCCACGAAGCCGTTTCGGCGGCGCTCGGGGAGAAGATCGACGCGGGCACCTCTGTCGCCGAACTCCAGCGGTTCTGCCGCGCGGCGGGAGTGCCGGTGAACGAGGACGCCGGGCACGGCGATCTCGTGCTGAAGGCGCACGAGCATCTGGTCGAAGGCGCGACCGTACTGCCGACGTTCTACACCGACTACCCGACCGACGTCTCGCCGCTGACCCGGCAACATCGCGTCGATCCGCGGCTGGCCGAGCGTTGGGACCTGATCGCGTTCGGCTCCGAGGTCGGCACGGCCTACACCGAGCTGACCGACCCGCTCGAGCAGCGGCGACGGCTGGAGGCCCAGTCGCTGCGCGCCGCGAGCGGGGATGTCGAGGCGATGGAGCTGGACGAGGACTTCCTGCTCGCGCTAGAACACGGCATGCCGCCGACCGGCGGGCTCGGCATCGGCGTCGACCGGCTGCTGATGATGCTGACCGGGGCGTCGATCCGGCAGACGGTGCTGTTTCCGTTCGTCCGCCCGCAGGGCTAGCGGGGGAGCAAGGGACCTTTGCTATCGCTTGTCTCGACGTCGAGAGAAGTGATAGCAAAGGTCCCTTGCTCTCTTCCGGGCCGAATCGCCGCAAGAAGCCGGTGCCGAATGCCATGATCCCCTTCCCGACGGAAGGAGCCACCATGGCTGGAAACGTTCCCCCGGTCGCCGACGAGCGCGAAGGCCTCCTCGCGTACCTGGAGCAGCAGCGCCACGTCCTGCGGATCGCGGCGCACGGACTCACCGAGGAACAGGCCAGAGCCGTCCCGACCAGAAGTTCACTGAGCGTCGGCGGCCTGATCAAGCACACCGCGACAGTCGAAGACGGCTGGATCGACATCCTTCTCCAGAAGCCCTCGAAGCCGATGGACGAGACGATGAAGGAGTACGAAGCGGGCTACGTGATGACCCCGGACGAGACGGTCGAAACCGTCCTCGCGCGCTACGACGAGGTCGCCGGCCGCACCGCGGACGTCATCGCCAATATCGCCGACCTCGGCCAGCCGGTCCCGGTGCCGAAGGGCGTGCCCTGGTACCCGCAGGACGTCGACGCGTGGTCGGTCCGCTGGGTGCTGCTCCACCTCATCGAGGAGACCGCGCGGCACGCCGGGCACGCCGACATCATCCGCGAGCACATCGACGGCGCGACGGCGATCCCGCTGATGGCCGCTGCGGAAGGCTGGCCGGAGACGCCCTGGCTCAAGCCCTGGTCGCCTGCCCAAAGCGACTAGAACCTCAGGTGACTAGAACCCCTAGCGACTAGAACAACGTCGGTTCGTCCGCCAAAGCGCCTTCGATGACCAGCATCCGGCGCTTGGTGGCGACCCCTCCGCGCGCGGAGAACCCGCCGTCCTTGCCGCCCGCGGCGAGCACACGGTGGCACGGCACGATGATCGGGAACGGGTTCCGGCCCATCGCCTGCCCCACGGCCTGTGCTCCGCCGGGCATGCCGAGGATGTTCGCGATGTCGCCGTACGTCAGCGTCTTGCCCGCGGGGATCGTGCGGATGAACTCGTAAACCCGGTGGTGGAAGTCCGGTACTCCTTCGTAGTCGAGCTCGACACCGGTGAGATCCGTGCGCTTGCCGTCCATCAACGAGACGATCCCGTCGATCGCGTGCTGGATCTCGCCCGGCGGCGTGGATTCGGCCGCTTCGGGAAGGCGCGTGGTCAGTCGCGCCCTCGTCTTCTCTTCACTGCCCTCGGGAAGCTGGACCGCGACGACCCCGCGTTCGCTCCACGCGATGCCGCAGTCGCCGATCGCGGTGCCGAACACGGAGTAGCCCGGTGCCGTCATGTGCCCAGGGTACGAGACCGGTCCGACAGTTTTCGGGTTCACCGCCATGCCGCGGTGCCGCCGGAGCGGCGGCTGCGGTAGGAGTATGGGCATGAGCGACCTCGTGCTTGATCACCTCGTGTACGCCGGGCCGGACCTCGAAGAGGCCGTCGCGCGCGTCGCCGAGCTGACCGGCGTCACGCCTGTACGCGGCGGAAGGCATATCGGTTTCGGTACGGCCAACTACCTGGCCGATCTGGGTGCCGGCGCCTATCTCGAGGTGGTCGGTCCCGACCCGGACCAGCCCGAGCACATCGGACCGCGCCCGTTCGGTATCGACGAGCTGACCGCGCCCGCGCTGGTCACCTGGGCAGCACGGGCGGAAGGCATCGACGCAGCGATCGCCGAAGCTCGTGAACGTGGTTACGACCCGGGCGAAGCGTCCGAGATGTCGCGGACCACCGACGACGGCGAACTGCTGACCTGGCGGCTCACCGGTGCGGGCGGTCTCGACGGACTCGCGCCGTTCCTCATCGACTGGGGGAACACCCCGCATCCGACGACACGGGGCCTTCCGTCCATTCCGCTGCTCATGGTCACCGGCGTCCACCCCGAGCCGGCCGCGGTCGAAGCCGCGGTCCGCGCGCTCGGGATGGACATGCTCGTCCGGCGTGACACGAAGCCCGGCCTGGTGGCCGTGCTGACGAACTCAGCCGGGAAGCAGGTCGCGCTGAGCTGAGCGGGCCACGACAGTTCCCTCGCGCCAGCCGTTGGTCATCGGCAGCCGCCGGTCCCGTCCGAACGCCTTGAACGTGATCTTGGTGCCCGGCGGGTACTGGCGACGCTTGTATTCGGCCTTGTCGACCATCCGCACCACGCGGTCGATGGTTTCCGGCTCGAAGCCCGCGTCGACCAGGTCGACGTAACCGCGGTCGCCCTCGATGTAGTCGTCGAGGATGTCGTCGAGCATCAGGTAGTCGGGCAGCGAGTCGCTGTCCAGCTGACCCGGCCTCAGCTCGGCCGACGGCGGTTTGGTGATCGAGCTCTCCGGGATCGGCGGGGTTTCGCCGTTCTTCTCGGCTTCCGCGTTGCGCCACTTGGCCAGATGCCAGACGTGGGTCTTGAACAGGTCCTTGATCGGCGCGAACGCCCCGACGGCGTCGCCGTAGATCGTCGAGTAGCCGACAGCGAGCTCGGTCTTGTTGCCGGTGGCGAGCACCAGATGACCATCCTGATTGGACAGTGCCATCAGCAGCATGCCGCGGACACGGGCCTGGATGTTCTCTTCGGCGAGGCCGGTCAGCTGAAGCTGCTCGACATAGACCTTGACCATGTCCGCGATCGGCTCGACGCGGTAGTGCGCGCCGATGCGTCGGGCGAGGTCCTCGGCGTCGCCCTTCGAGTGCTCCGAGGAGTACTCCGAAGGCATCGAAACGCCGTAGACGTTGTCGCCGCCCAGCGCGTCGGCGGCCAGCGCCGCCACGACCGCCGAGTCGATGCCGCCGGAGAATCCGAACGTCACCGACGAGAAGCCGTTCTTGTGCACGTAGTCGCGCAGGCCGACGACCAGCGCGTGCCACACCTCGGCTTCGTCCGACAGCGGCTCGCTGATCGCGGACTCGTTGCTCGCGCTGTACGCCGGAACCGGGTCCTCGCTGAGCACGCGGCGCTTGACCCGGAGGCCTTCGAACTCGCCCTCGGCGGTGTGCCCACCCGACTCGAGGTCCGTGTCGACGACGAGCAGGTGCTCGACGAACTGCGGCGCACGCGCCAGCAACCGGCCGTCCGCGCCGACCACGATCGAGTCGCCGTCGAAGACGAGGTCGTCCTGCCCGCCGATCTGGTTCGTGTACACCAGCGGCGCGCCGGCCTCGGCCGCGCGGCGGGCGATGAGCGGCAGGCGGATGTCGTCCTTCGCGCGCTCGTAAGGCGAAGCGTTGGGCGCGACCACCAGATCCACGCCGGCCTTGCCCAGCGCGGAGATCGGGCCGCCGTCCTGCCAGACGTCCTCGCAGATCACCATGCCGACGTCGACGCCGTGGAAGCGGACGACTTCGAGATCGTGGCCCGGCTTGAACCAGCGGTGCTCGTCGAAGACGCCGTAGTTGGGCAAGTGGTGCTTGAACTGACGGGCGACCACCTCGCCGCGGTACAGCGCGGCCGCCGCGTCGCGCGGGCCGGTCTCGTCCAGGTCGAGGTATCCGACGTACGTGAGCACCTCGCCGCATCCGGCGTCTTCGAGCCGCTTGGCGAGCGCTTCGACCATCTGCTTCGAGGCAGAGGCGAAGGTCGGGCGGAGGGAGAGGTCCTCGACGGGGTAGCCGGTGAGGGACATCTCCGGGAAGACGACGATGTGGGCGCCTGCTTCGGCGGCTTTGCGAGTCCACTCGACGGTGAGCTCGGCGTTGCCTTCGAGGTCCCCGACGGTGGTGTTGACCTGGGCCAGTGCGATGCGCAGTTGCGGCATGCCGACATTCTCACCCACCGGCGTCCGCGGGGACGACTGGATGTGCCGAATCGCCCACCTGGGGACGGCCGGGCGAAAAGAGAGCGGGGGACCTTTGCTATCGCTCTCCGAAAGAGAGTGATAGCAAAGGTCCCCCGCTCCCTGCTCAGGACCGCGCGCTACTTCCGCTTGATCATGCTCCGCACCTTCTTGATGGTCTGCTCGAAGTCGGAGTCGAACGGGTTGTCGTGCACCAGGTAGGTCCACGTCGTGTTCGCCCGCCGCACGCCCGCGTCACCGAGGTCGATCCCGTTCTCGGTGATCTCGGCCTCTTCGAGCGTCTTTGCCGCCCGCTCGGCCGCCTCCGGAATGATCTTGTGGAACTCGGGGATCGCCGCGCGGTGGAACTCGTCGATCGGCGTCTCCCGCGCCAGCGCCCGCAGGTGGATGCTCTCCCGCACGTCCGTCAGGAACGCCAGGTGGTCGGACCACAGCTGGTCGATGTGGAACAGCAGCACCTCTCGGCACAGCTGGTGGACACGGGCCTCGTCGTCGACGGCCTCCGAAAGCTCCTTGAACTTCTCGGGGTGCGCCTTTTCCAGCACCTCCGCCGCGTGTGCGGTCCTCAGCACCTTGTCCCGGTGCTCGAGCAGCTCGCCGCGCTGCCGCTCGATCAGCCGCGTGTAGCGCCAGGTGTTCCGGTGGATCTCCAGGTCCACACCCTCGGCGACGCGCTGCGCGTGGTTGATCTGCCGCAGCGCCGCGGGGTCGACGATCTCGCCGCTGCCCACGTCGGAGCTGATGCCCTCGGGGATGTCCGGCGCGTTCGACAGCACGAGTTCGTCGTTCAGGCTGGCGAAGAACACCGCGCTGCCCGGGTCGCCCTGCCGTCCGGACCGGCCGCGCAGCTGGCCGTCCAGCCTGCTCGACGGGTACCGGGCGGTGCCGATCACGTGCAGGCCGCCCAGTTCGACGACCTCGTCGCGGCCGTCGCCGTCCTTGCCGCCCAGCCGGATGTCGGTACCGCGACCGGCCATCTGGGTCGAGACGGTGACCGCGCCCTTCTTGCCGGCGTCGGCGATGATCTCGGCTTCCTCGGCGTCGTTGCGCGCGTTGAGCACGACGCATTCGAGGTCGGCCTTCGCCAGCTTCTCGGCCAGTTCTTCGGACTCGGCTACGTCCTGGGTGCCGACGAGGATCGGCCGCCCGGACTCGTGCACCCGCCGGATCTCCTCCTCGATCGCACGCAGCTTCTGCGACGGCGACCCGAAGATCCGGTCCTCCTGGTCTTCGCGGATGTTCGGCGTGTTCGGCGGGATGACCGCGACCTCGAGCTTGTAGAACTCGCGCAGCTGCTCGGCGACCGCGACCGCGGTACCGGTCATCCCCGCGACCTCGGGATACCGCGCGAGCAGCGCCTGCACGGTGATCGAGTCCAGGATCTCGCCCCGGTCGGTCGCCTTGACCTGCTCCTTCGCCTCGACAGCGGCCTGGAGACCGTCCGGCCAGCGCTGCAGTTCGGCGACGCGGCCGCGCGCGGCGTTGATCAGCTGCACCTTGCCGTCGCGCACCAGATAGTCGACGTCGCGGGTGAGCAGCGCGTGCGCGTGCAGCGCCACGTTCACCGCGGGCAGCCTGTCCGAGCCCGTCTCGTCATAGAGGTTGATGTCGTCGCCGAGCGCCTTCTCGACCACCGACGCGCCCGCCTTGGTCAGCCAGGCGTTGCGGCCGTCGGCGTCGGTCTCGTAGTGCAGCCCGAGCCGCAGCCGCCGCACGATGTTCGCGACCTCTTCATCGGCGTCGGTGTGGTCGATCGACCCCGCCATCACCAACGGCACGCGGGCCTCGTCGACCAGCACGGAGTCCGCTTCGTCGACGATCGCCACCTCGGGCTCGCGCTGGACCAGGTCCTCTTCGCGGGTCACCAGGCGGTCGCGCAGCACGTCGAAGCCGATCTCGCTGACGGCGCCGTACGTGACTTCCTTCGCGTACGCCTCGCGGCGCTCGTCGCGGGAGTGAGCAGGCTCGATCCAGCCGACGGAAACGCCGAGCAGGTCGTAGATCGGACCCATCCACTCCGCGTCACGACGGGCGAGGTAATCGTTCACCGTGACGACGTGGACGTGCTTCCCGCGCAGGGCGTACCCGGCGCCGGCCAGCGCACCGGCCAGCGTCTTGCCCTCACCGGTCTCCATCTGCACGATATGCCCGCTGAGTAGGCCCATCGTGCCCAGCAGCTGGACGTCGAAGGCGCGCTCGCCGAGGGCCCGCCGCGCGGCCTCACGACCGAGCGCGCAGACCTCGACCAGCTGGTCGTTGCCGAAGGAAGCGGCGTCGCGAAGCTTGCCGGCCCGCTCTGTCAGCTCCTCGTCGGAGAGCTTCTCCAACTCGGGCTCGAGCTTCTCGATGGCCGGCAGCAGCGCTTCGTAGCGGGTCAGCTCGACGCTGCCCGGCCGCTGGATGATCCGGCGCAGCTTCTTGCCCACCCGGCTGATCAGTGCTGCCACCCCTGTGCTCCCGTCTGCTCTTCTGCCGTACGCACCCGTATCACCAACGCGGTGGTGGTGCGGCCGAGTTCCACGGCCGATGGCACGATCCAACCGTGTCCACTCATGTCAGCGCCAGGTCCCGTGCCCGTCGATTCGCCGCGATCACGCTGTCCGGCCTGCTCGCCGTCACTTCCGCCGCGTGCTCGTCGGGAGAGGGTAGAACCCAGCCGCCGCCTCCGGCCACCGAGTCGCACGCTCCGACCGGGCCGGTGCCGCCCGGCCTCGAGAAGTTTTACGGACAGAGCCTGACCTGGGCCGACTGTGCACCCTACGCGACATCCGATGACGCGAAAGCGGCGTTTCGAGTGAAGGACGCACAATGTGCCCGGTTGACCGTCCCGCTCGACTACGCGAAACCTGAAGGCGACTCGATCACGCTCGGCCTCCTGCGCCGGAAGGCACTGGAAACCGACGAAAGGATTGGGGCGCTCGTGGTCAATCCCGGCGGCCCCGGCGCTTCCGGGATGGCGGCCGCGGCCGGTCTCGCCTCCCGGACGTCGACGAACGCGCTGGGCAAACGCTTCGACATCGTCGGTTTCGACCCGCGCGGCATCGGCGCGAGCCAGCCGCAGATCCGCTGCCTGACCGACACCGAACGCGACGCGGACCGGGCGGACGACAGCGAGACGGACGGGTCGCCCGAGGGAGTGAAAAAGCAGGAGACCGAGTCCCAGTACTTCGCGGCCAAGTGTGCCGAGCGGACCGAACACGGCCCCTCGATGCTCGCGAACGTGGGCACCCGTGACGTCGTGAAAGACATGGACGTCCTGCGGTCGGTCCTCGGCGATCCGAAACTGAACTACCTCGGCTACTCCTACGGGACGCGGATCGGATCCGCCTACGCGGAGGCGTTCCCGGCGAACGTCCGCGCGCTGGTGCTCGATGGAGCCGTCGACCCGGAGCAGGACGCGGTGGAGTCGCTCGTCGCGCAGGGACAGGGCTTCGGCAAGGCGTTCGGGGAGTTCTCGAACTGGTGCGCCGCGCGCGAGGACTGCGCGCTGGGGCGCGACGCCGCCGGCGTGACGAAGGCGTTCCAGGACCTGGTGCGGCCGCTGATCGACTTCCCGGTGCCGGTCAGCGACGGCCGGAAACTGTCGTACGAGGACGCGACGACAGGGGTGATACAGGCTCTCTACCAGGAAGATCTCTGGGAACCGCTGAACACCGCGCTCAACGACCTGAAGCGTCAGCGCGGCGACGGCCTGGAGAAACTGGCCGACCTCTACAACGAACGCGGCGCCGACGGCCGCTACGGGACGACGCAGGACGCGTTCGTCGCGATCAGGTGCGTCGACGACCCGCGGGTCACCGATCCGGCGAAGCTCCTCGACGCGCAGAAGCGATACGCGCAGGCGGCACCGTTCCTCGACGACGGCAAACCGGACGGTTCCGCGCGCGACGCCTGCGCCTTCTGGCCCGTGCCGAACACCTCGGAGCCGCACCAGCCCAACGTCGAAGGCCTGCCGAAGACGCTGGTCATCTCGACCACGAACGACCCGGCGACCCCGTATCAGGCGGGCGTCAACCTCGCGAAAGCGATCAAGGGAGCTTTGCTGACGTTCGAGGGCAACCAGCACACGGTCTTCCTCCAGGGCGTCTCGTGCGTCGACAAGATCGGCATCGATTACCTGGTGGACGGTGTCCTGCCGGACGAAGGCACCCGCTGCACCGCCAAGTAACGAGTTCGGCGCGAAGGCCCCTGACCGGCCGGGACGCTGCGAAGATCGCGAGATGAGCCTTCGCCGCGTTCCGGCCGTGCTCGTTGTCGCCGTGCTGGTCACTTCCTGCACGACGCAGCAGCCGCAGCCCGCGCCGACGGTGTCTCCTACGGCCACCGCGTCACCGACACCGGACCCGAAGGCGCTTGAGAAGTTCACTCGGCAGGAGCTGACGTGGGGCGCGTGCGCGTCTTTCGCGGACAAGGCGTTCGACTGCGCGAAGCTCACCGTGCCACTCGACTACCTGAAGCCGGACGGCGAGACGATCTCGATCGGCGTTCTCCGGCACAAGACTAAGAAGGTCGAAAGGCGGATCGGCTCCCTCGTACTCAATCCCGGCGGTCCCGGTGGATCAGGCGTCTCCGCTGCCGCGCGGATCGCGAAGTCCCGGCCGGCGGCGGCACTCGCCGAGCGATTCGACATCGTCGGATTCGATCCGCGCGGTGTCGGGATCAGCGATCCGAAGCTCGTCTGCCTCACCGACGCCGAACGCGACGCGGACCGCGCCGAGGATTCCGAAAGCGACTTGACGCCCGACGGGATCGCGAAGCAACTGGCCGACGCCAGGACGTACGCCGCGAAGTGTGCCGAGCGCACGAAGCACGGTAAAGAGCTGCTCGCCAACATCGGGACCAGGGACGTCGTCCGCGACCTCGACGTCCTGCGCTCGGCTCTCGGCGACGAGAAGCTCACCTACCTGGGCTTTTCGTACGGCACGCAGATCGGGACCGCCTATGCCGAGGCCTACCCGGACAAGGTGCGGGCGCTGCTCCTCGACGGTGCGGTGGATCCCGAACTCGACACCGCGGAATCGCTGGTCACGCAGATGGCCGGCTTCCAGAACACGTTCGCCGAATTCGGCAAGTGGTGCGTCGCTCGCGAGGACTGCGCGCTCGGCCGTGACGCGAATGCGGTGACGAGGGTCTTCCAGGATCTGGTCCGGCCGCTGATCACCGAACCGGTGCCCGCGGGGACCCGCAAGCTCTCCTTCGAGGACGCCATCACCGGGACCAGTGCCGCGTTGTACTCGGCTGACGCGTGGAAGTTCCTCAACGACGGGCTCGCCGAGCTGAAACGGGGGAGCGGCAAAACCCTGGTCGCGCTCGCCGACAACTACTACGGCCGAGAGACGGACGGCCGGTACACCGGGATCTTCGACGTGTACTTCGCGGTGCGCTGCGTCGACAGCACGCGGATCGCCGACAGACGCGTCATCGAGGGCGCCCACCAGCGGATGCTCCAGGGCGCGCCGTTCCTGGCCGGCGGCACCCCGGACATGAGTGAACTCGACATCTGCTCGGTGTGGCCGGTGCCCGCCACTTCCAAGGTCCACAAGCCGGACATCGACGGCCTGCCGCGGCCGCTGGTCATCTCGACCACCGACGACCCGGCGACCCCGTACGCGTCCGGCGTGAACCTGGCCCGAGACCTCAAGGGAGCTTTGCTGACGTTCGAGGGCGCGCAGCACACTGTCTTCCTCGACGGCAACGAGTGCGTCGACAGCGCCGGCTTCGCGTACTTGATCGACGGCGAACTACCCGCTCCCGACACCCGCTGCTCTTAGCGGGGGAGCAAGGGACCTTTGCTATCGCCGACCCCCTGACCAGGCCTTTCCCGCCGAAGAGAGCAGGGGACCTTTGCTATCGCCCGCCCCCGACGACCACTGCGTCATGCCTGGTCAACGCCAACTCCAACATCACCGCGAACTCCTCCGGCTTCGTCGGCGGCACCTGCAGCCACACCCGCACCAGCCGCCGCGGCTCGTCCCGCGAAATCCACAGCTTCACGAACACGTCCGACTTGATCTCCGGCACGATCCCGCCGATCACCGCGGCCGGCACCTTCGCGGCGATCCGGAACGAATCGGTGTCCTGCACCCGCTCCCACCGCTCGCCCCGCAGGTCGGTCGCCCCGGTCAGCAGCCGCCGAAGCCCGCCTTCAGCCCCGAGCATCGCTTCAGGCGTGTACGGCGCCGAAGCCGGAAGCACCCGCTCCCCGCCAGGCCCACTGAGCGTGATCTCCGAGCCGGACAGGCGGTACTGGACCTTCCTCCGTCCGAAGTCGTCCTGCAGGTCGGCATTACCGACCGCGCCACCCTCGAGACTGACCTCGCCGTCGAGCCCGCGCACCGGCAGCCCGGTGACGACGCCGTTCACTCCGAGCGTGAACCGCACGCTGCGCAACGAGACGAGGGAGTCGGCCGCCGCGCTCACGTAGTCCTGGGCAGGCGGCAACGGGGGTGACCCCGCGCAGCCGCCGATGAGCCCGATGGTGAGCAGCAGCGCCGGCACGAGGTGACGGCAGCGCATGGCCAGAGCCTATGGCCTTGGCCCGAATCTTTCGCACAGTGTCCTTCCAGCCGCTTCCGTCGAGGGCCGTCGCCGATGACGCTGTACCTGTGCAACCTGAGACCCGGCTCCACCGCGCGTGGTTCGTCGCCGCTGCCGCTTTCATCGCCCTGCTCGCCGCCGCCGGTTTCCGCGCGGCCCCCGGCGTGCTCATCGACCCGCTTCACAACGAATTCGGCTGGTCGCGCGCGACGATCGCGTCGGCCGTCTCCGTGAACCTCGTGCTCTACGGCCTCTTCTCGCCCTTCGCGGCAGCTCTCATGGAGCGTTTCGGCATGCGACGCGTCGCCTCGACAGCGCTATGCGTCGTCGCGATCGGAGCGGGCGGCACGGTGTTCATGAACGCGAGCTGGCAGCTCATCCTCTGCTGGGGTGTCCTGGTCGGCGTCGGCACCGGCTCGATGGCGATGAGTTTCGCCGCGACGGTCGCCGCCCGCTGGTTCGTCCGCAGCCGCGGCGTCGTCACCGGGGTCCTCACCGCGGCGGGCGCCACCGGCCAGCTGATCTTCCTCCCGATCGTGGCCAACCTCGCCGTCGACGAAGGCTGGCGCACGGCGTCGCTCGTCATCGCCATCGCCGCGCTGGCCGTCGTCCCCGTCGTCCTTCTGGTGGTCCGCGATCACCCGTCCGACGTCGGAACGACCGCGTACGGCGCGGAGCCCGGCGAAGCCGATCCCGTCACTCGCAAGGGTGGTTCCGCCCGTCGCGCGCTCTCGGTCCTCGGCTCGGCGGCACGCACAAGGACGTTCTGGCTGCTCGCCGTGGGTTTCGCGATCTGCGGCGCCACGACGAACGGCCTGGTCAGCACCCATTTCGTCCCCGCGGCGCACGACCACGGCATGCCACAGACGACCGCCGCCGGCCTGCTCGCCCTCGTCGGGATCTTCGACGTCGCGGGCACGATCGCCTCCGGCTGGCTCACCGACCGGGTAGACCCGCGGATCCTGCTCGGCGTCTACTACTCCCTTCGCGGCGTTTCACTCGCCCTGCTCCCGCAGTTGTTGAGCGGAACGGTGGAGCCGAGCATGTGGGCGTTCATCGTCTTCTACGGACTCGACTGGGTGGCGACGGTCCCGCCCACCGTCGCGCTCTGTGTCCGGCAATACGGCGCCGCCGGGCCGATCGTCTTCGGCTGGGTCTTCGCCAGCCACCAGCTCGGCGCTGGTCTGGCGGCTTTCGGCGCCGGCGCGATCCGCGATTCGTCGGGCAGCTACGCGCTCGCCTGGTACATCGCGGCAGGCCTGGCCGTGCTCGCTTCGGTCGCTTCGCTGGCGATCACCAAGGCCGCGAAACCCGAACCGGTCCTCGTGGGGTGATCCACCACTTCCGGTCGATCGGCGCGTCGCGAAACATGTCGTTAACACGTTCTCGTTAGGGTGCGGCCATGGATCGCCAGCAGGAGTTCGTGCTCCGTACCTTGGAAGAGCGCGACATCCGTTTCGTCAGGCTCTGGTTCACGGATGTGCTGGGGTTTCTCAAGTCCGTCGCGGTGGCGCCGGCCGAACTCGAGGGCGCCTTCAGCGAGGGGATCGGCTTCGACGGATCGGCCATCGAAGGATTCGCCCGGGTCTACGAGTCCGACATGGTCGCGAAGCCCGACCCGGCCACGTTCCAGGTCCTCCCGTGGGAGACCCCGGACGGCGGCCCGTACTCGGCGCGCATGTTCTGCGACATCGCGATGCCGGACGGCTCCCCGTCCTGGGCGGATCCCCGGCACGTTCTGCGCAGGCAGCTCTCGAAGGCGGCCGAAGCGGGTTTCACCTGCTACGTCCATCCCGAAATCGAGTTCTTCCTGCTCGCGAGCCTGCCGGACGACGGCAGCGAACCCGAGCCCGCGGACAACGGCGGCTATTTCGACCAGGCCAGCCACGCGACGGCGACGCACTTCCGCCGCCACGCCATCGAGACGCTCGAAGCGATGGGAATCTCGGTCGAGTTCAGCCACCACGAGGGTGCGCCCGGTCAGCAGGAGATCGACCTCCGGTACGCCGACGCGCTGACCATGGCCGACAACGTGATGACCTTCCGGTACGTCGTCAAGGAGGTCGCGCTCACCCAAGGTGTCCGCGCGACGTTCATGCCGAAGCCGTTCACCAACCAGCCGGGTTCCGGGATGCACACCCACGTGAGCCTGTTCGAAGGTGATCGCAACGCCTTCTACGACGCCGAAGACCCGTACGAGTTGTCAGCGACGGGTAAAGCTTTCGTGGCGGGGCTGTTGCACCACGCGAAGGAGATCTCGGCGGTCACCAACCAGTGGGTGAACTCCTACAAACGGCTGATCAGTGGCAGCGAGGCCCCGACGACCGTCTCCTGGGGCCGCGCGAACCGTTCCGCACTGGTCAGGGTGCCGATGTACTCGCCCGGCAAGGCGTCGTCACGTCGCGTGGAGATCCGCACGCTGGACTCCGCGTGCAACCCCTACCTGGCGTACTCGGTCATCCTGGCCGCCGGTCTCAAGGGCATCGAGAAGGGTTACGAGCTCCCTCCGCCCGCCGAGGACAACATCTGGCAGCTCTCCGACGCCGAGCGTCGTGCGGCCGGATACGCCCAGCTCCCGCAGAACCTCGGCGAGGCGCTGTCCGAGATGGAGAAATCGGAACTTCTGCCCGAAGCGCTCGGAGAGCACGTTTACGACTTCTTCCTGCGCAACAAACGTGTTGAATGGGATAACTACCGCAGCGCGGTGACCCCGTACGAGCTGCGGACCCTGCTTCCGGTTCTCTAGACGAAGGAGACCTGATGGTGCGGCGACCGGTGTTCAGAGTTCTGACGACCTTGGTCGCCGCGACCATCGCGGCAACAGCCGCGCCGGCGGCATCCGCCGCCGGGAGGCCTCTCGATCTCGACGCCGCCGACATCCTCGCGCTCCAGGCCCGGATGTCCTCCGGAAGGCTGACCGCGGTCAGCCTGACCTCGGCTTATCTCGATCGCATCCACAAGGTCGACCGGAAGGTGAACGCGGTCATCGCGGTCAATCCGGCCGCGATCGCGCAGGCCGCGGAGAGCGACGTCCGGCGTCGCGCTGGCAAGACGCGCGGGCCGCTGGACGGCATCCCGGTCCTGGTGAAGGACAACGTCGACACCCGTTCCATGCAGACGACGGCGGGTTCGCGCGCGCTGCGCAGCAAGCCCACGAAGGACGCGACCTTGATCCGCCGTCTGCGTGACGCGGGCGCGGTGGTCCTCGGCAAGGCGAACCTGTCCGAATGGGCGAACTTCCGTGCCGCCAAACCCACTTCCGGGTGGTCGGGCGTCGGTGGGCAGACGAACAACCCGTACGTGCTCGATCGCAACCCCTGTGGGTCGTCCGCCGGGTCCGCCGCGGGTATCGCCGCGTCGCTCGCCCAGGTCGCGATCGGCAGCGAGACCGACGGCTCGATCGTCTGCCCGGCCGGGATGACCTCGACGGTGGGGCACAAACCGAGCCTCGGCCTGGTCAGCCGCACCGGTGTGGTGCCGATCTCGGCCGAACAGGACACCGCGGGCCCGATGGCCAGGCACGTCGTCGACGTCGCGCTGACCCTGTCCGCGCTCCAAGGCCGTGACCCGAGCGACCCGGCCACCGGCGCGTACCCGCCGAACCAGCCGACCGACTACGCCGCACACCTCCGGCCCGGCGTGCTGAAGGGCTCCCGGATCGGGCTCTGGCGTCTGCCGGTCCTCGGTCCGGACGTCGACGCCGTGCTGACGCGAACCAAGAACTCGCTGGTCAAGGCGGGCGCCGAGGTCGTCGAGGTGACGCCGCCGTACCAGGCGAGGCTCGGTGAACTGGAGTTCCCGGCCCTGCTCACCGAGTTCCACCGGGACATCGACCGCTACCTGGCCACGCGCCCCGAAGGCCCGCGCGACCTCGCGGCGCTGATCGACTACAACCGCTCCGACCCGCTGGAGCAGACCTGCTTCGCCGGGCAAGAACTCTTCGAACAGGCGCTCGTCGCGCCCAGCCCGTCCGATCCCGGCTACCAGGCCATGCGCCGCGAGCTCACCGATCTGGCGAAACGCTCGATCGACGAAACCCTCGCGAAGTACCGCCTCGACGCGATCGCCGCGCCCACGAACCCGCCCGCCTGGAAGACCGACTGCAAGACCGGCGACAACGACGTGATCCCGTCGTCGACGCCGGCCGCGGTCTCGGGCTACCCCGCGGTGACCGTGCCCGCCGGTTTCGTCGGCGAGCTCCCGGTGGGCGTCTCGTTCATGGCGGGGCAGTGGACGGACGCCCGAGTGCTCGCCTACGCGGCCGACTTCGAACGCGTGGCGCCCGCCCGCAAACCGCCCCGCTACCTGAAGACCGTCGGATGAGGGTGGTTCACACCGGCTGACCTGCGGCGATGTCCTTAAGTGACCCCCCTGTTTTCAGGGGGTTCCGGGGCATGTAATCTTCTCTTCGTCGCCAGGAACACCGGGCCGCCGGGGCCGAAAGCCCCGAGGCAAGGAACCAGGGCCGAGCGGGTTGACACCGCGAACCGGACCAGGTAATGTTCAGCGTCGGCCCACGAGCGGCCGCCGACCCCCTACGACTAACAGTGTAGGATTCGGCATGCTCGACCAAAAGCTTGTGAATATCGCTTTGAAACAAAGCGTGTTGCTTGAGAACTCAACAGTGTGCTAGTGAACTAAGCCAGTAGAGCTTATGTATTTGAACCTCGTTTGAGGTTCCTTTGAGAGCAAGAAAATTTGCCTCGATCAAATTTGACATTGTTGGAGAGTTTGATCCTGGCTCAGGACGAACGCTGGCGGCGTGCTTAACACATGCAAGTCGAACGATGAAGCCTTCGGGTGGATTAGTGGCGAACGGGTGAGTAACACGTGGGCAATCTG